>NZ_JACHYE010000001.1:0-192253 GCF_014192645.1 Herbaspirillum sp. Sphag64
CGTTGCACTACCTCATGCTTGAATTTCGTTTCGTACTTCGCCATGAAAAACACCCCAAAGGTTGGATTGGTGTCCAACTTTTGGGGTGCGGTTCAGCAAAGGGTTTTTTTTATTGGCGCGCACATTTCGGGTGCAATATCTTCGCGCACGATAAGGTCTGATATCCGACTATCACGCCAAAGTCAAAGCCACTTCTGAGCCGGGTTCAGAAAAGGTGGCTGGTGCCAACGTATTATCGACATGAAATACCGAGACCGCATCCAATAATGTTCCCGCCTGCCGGGTCAAGCCATTTGCAGCATTGGCAGTATGTTCAACCAGTGTGGCATTGTCTTGCGTCGATTTATCCATTTCCACCACTACTCTGCTGACTTGCTCCAGTCCATCGGCCTGCTCCTGCGTGGCAATCGAAATCTCGTTCATGGTATTCATGACCGTATTCACCGAACTCACGATTTGTGCCATCGCGCGTCCGGTTTCGACCACCTGCTCCGAAGCCAGATCAATACAGGCGGCCGACTCACCAATCAAGACCTTCACTTCCTTGGCCGCTTCTGCGCTACGCAAGGCCAGAGAGCGGACTTCGCTGGCAACGACCGCAAAGCCACGTCCTTGGGTACCCGCCCGTGCTGCCTCGACAGCCGCGTTCAGCGCCAGGATATTGGTTTGAAAAGCGATGCCATCAATCACACTAACGATTTCTGAAATCTTGCTGGCACTGGCAGAGACCTGATCCATCGTTCCCACGATGCGCGACATCAGCTCGCCACCCTTGACCGCATCACCGGCAGCAGTGGCCGCCAGCGTATTGGTATGCCGGGTATTTTCAGCGTTTTGTTTGACAGCAGCCGAGAGCTGCTCCAGTGTCGCCGCCGTTTCTTCGAGGGAAGAAGCCTGCTGATCGGTGCGAGAAGACAACTCAAGATTGCCACCAGCAATGTCACGCGCACTACGATTGACTTCCTCTGTACTGTGACGAATTGCCGCCACAGTGCCAACCAGTCCCGTTTGCATGCGTTGCAAGGCACCCAGCAGGATACCGATTTCATTGTTGGACGCGCCCTCGATGCGGGTAGTCAGATCACCGCCAGCAATCCGATCAAAATAGTGACCAGTGGTTGCCAGTGGTTGCAGTAATACCCGGGCAAACAATACCCAGTAAAAGCCGACCAGCAACAGCGAGAATGCAAACAGTCCCGCCGCCAGGTAAGCGGCTACCGTATAACGCTGCTCGGAAGCAGCAATGAGCTGGATGCGGACGGTCTCTGCATCGCTGATCACCTTGCGCAAGGTACCGGCGAATTGACGATCTGCCTCTTCCGCACTCGTGGTCGCGGCGGCGTAAGCGTCCAGCGACACATCATAGAGTGCCACTTCACGACCATTGAGTACTTTGGTGTAGGCATCATAGGCACTGGTGACCTGTTGCGAGCGTTCTGCAAGTCCGCTCGCCATTTTGTCTCCGGCCCGATAGACATCAAATGCCTTTTTTGACGCCATCAATGCCGCCGAAGCCTTGCGGGTATAGTCGTTTGCCTTGATCTCATCGCCCTTGACGAGGTTGATGTAAGCGTTATCCATATTGATCAGGGTCGACTGAAACAGCCGCTCCACCTCATGCAGTGGTTGAATCTGCTGATCCGACAAGGCAATCAGATCCTGCATCGCGCGCGCTGACAAGCGTGCGTCGGTCCAGGCAATAAAAACCGCAGTCCACAAGGCGAGCGAAAAAATGCTCAGCACAAATAGCAGGCTGGTGCGGATTTTAAGTTTCGCAAACATGGCGAACCCCTTTCTTATATTGTATTGATAACGCCTATTTGATCCCGAACAAACGATCCAGCGAGATGACGCCTGCACCGCGCGCCACGATCAGCAATAACAGCCCGGCCCAGGTCAGATGGGTTGGCCAGGCATCCGGATAGACAAAGATCTCAATCACCGTTGTCATGCCCAGCAAACCAAGTGCAGCGCCACGGGTGAACAGGCCCAGTATCAGCAGCAACGGGAAGAAATGCTCCGCATAGGCTGCCATATGGGCCGCAATCTCAGGCGGGACCAGGGGCAACTTGTACTCTTGCTCAAACAACGTATAAGTGCTGTCCTTGATTGTCAGAAAGCCAGTGACCTTGGTACGCCCCGACAGAAAGAAAACGGCTGCAATCGCCACCCGGGCAATCAGGGTCAGCACACTTTCGCCGATAGCGCCCGTGACCAGTTCCGCGATACGGTTATAGAGACGTACCGCAGCTGGTGCCGATGTCGCTGCGGATGTGCTGGTGTTGGATAGTTCAGGCATGCTGCGCTCCATGGGGGTTAGGTGATTCAAAAATCGGGAGTGAGGCTACAAGGGTGACTGTGCTGTTCAGCCGGCAAATACCTGCGCCTGAATCAGGCTACTTAATAGTTGTGCCACATCCAGAGCCGGTTCTACGCCCATTGCACGGGCCGCTGCTGACTGTAAATCGTCACCTGCGACACAGGCATCAAGGAAGTGGCACATTCCCAGCGATGCCGGCTGCCAGATCACCTGCCCCTCCACGCGGCTAAGCAAGGCGCCCTCACCTTGCCAGACCAGATCATCCTGCACCGCAGCACCACCGCGCTGCGCCTGCCAGATCGAATAGGCCGGTTGTGTCGGTGACCAGTGCCAGCGCACTGCGGCAGCAGGCTGCAACACGCGTGCGAGCAAGTCTTGCGGTGCCAGTGCTGCCAATTGCGCGGCATCCAGCGCGATGGTGTCGGCGGCGATATGGCACTCCGTCCAGTCACGGTCGAGCGCTGCTACATCCGCCAAATACGGCAATTCGGCAGCACCTTCAAAGTGCCGCAGAAAATCGGCAAACTGCTCACCGTATTCGATCAGGCAGACATTCTCCGGCGGCGTCTGGCTGACATGGATCAAGGCTACCGCCCGGAACCAGTCCAGCCCGACCAATTGCACAACGCTCGGATAATTGGCGGCCAGTGCATCAACACTGGCCTTGAGTACGGTATTGCGATACACCTTGAAACCCGGCTGCGCACGTAGTTGCTGCACCAGCTCTACGCCACTGCCAGTGTGCGCCTGCTCGGCTTGATAGATCGCTGCCAGGAAGGCACGTTGAAACTGTTCCTGATCAAATGCCGTATTTACGCCAGACATTGCTCAGCTCCCGATGCAGTGAGTATCTGCTGCGCCTGCTCGCGTTCGGCCAGCAACTCGCCGAAAGCAGGAATCTTGTCATCTCGCTCAATGAGCGTCGGCCGCGGGCCGATCCGCCCGATCAGATGACGATAAAGCTGCCACACCGCAGGCGCCACGGCAGCATCATGCGAGTCGATCAGCAGTCGGGCATCGGCATCGTGATCTTCGCTATGCCCGGCCAGATGAATTTCATCAATCGCTGTTGCCGGCAGCGCATCCAGATAAGCTACAGCGTCATAGCCCAGGTTGTGAGCACTGACGTACACGTTATTAACATCAAGCAACAGGCCGCAACCAGTACGCCGTGTCAGCTCGGTCAGAAAATCGGTTTCGCTCCAGTCGTGCTGCGCCATCTGCAGATAATGGGATGGGTTTTCGATCGCAATACGGCGTTTGAGCGTGTCCTGCGTCTGCGCAATATTGGCGGCAACGCGGTCCAACACCGCATTCGTACGTGGCATCGGCAATAGATCAGGAAAATAATGCCCATCCAGCGTTGACCACGCCAGATGTTCAGAAATCAGCGCTGGCTGCACCCGATCAATCAGGTTAGCCAGTCGCTGCAAATGCTGCTGATCGGGAGCCGCAGCCCCCGCCAGCGATAGCGAGACCCCATGCAAAGACAGCTGATGCTGGTTGCGTACCGCCTCCAGCCACGCCAGTCGTGGCCCACCTGCCATGAGATAGTTTTCGGGATGGACCTCAAACCACATCTGACCGGCACGATATTGCACGGCTTCGCCAAAATGCTGTGGCTTCAGGCTCAACCCTGCACCCAGGTTCGTTTGCATATCAGGACCGTGCCAGACAGCAATTACATTGGCGCCAAGGTACCGTGACCCTTAGGTGTCTTGATGCTGGTACATGTGCCAGCAGGCACGTTTTTCCAGGAGTTGGCCTGATAGTCCATCTTGGAAGTACCAGCGCAGGTCGTACCTTCACCTGCCTTGCAATCGTTTTGACCAGCCATCGAAACGCCGTAGCACTTCTCGACGGCAGTCTTGGCGGCTGGCATGTTTTGTGCCATGGCAATTCCCGAGGTCAGGGCAGCGAGGGTGAAGGCAGCAGTAGCGAATTTGACGGTGTTCATGTGGTACTCCTTAAAGAGAAATGGAGAAGCAAATTGGATTAGATATTTGCACCACTGAGAGCCAGTGCAAATGATCTGTACGGTAGTTCGTGGCAAATCAAGGTCTGGTTACACTCAATCGAAAAAATTTTAAAACTTTTTGAAACTTATTTTTATTTTGTTCGGAGTGTAACCGAATTGATTCCATATACGAACATCAAGACAAGTATCTGTCTTACCTTGACGACGGTCAGGACTGGCCGCGTAAAAAGGGGAAATACAGAAGGAGAATTTGATGAAAACACCTGTACCAGCCATGTTGTTGCCAAACGCAATCACTTGCATTGATTACGCTGCCAAAACACGCCGTTGCTTTACAATAAGCGCCGATGGAACTCGCTGGGCAAGAAAAATCTCATTAATAGACGTAAAGGCAGGCGGGACTGATGCCCTTGATGCTGATGCACTGACCACATACCTGACTCAACTTTGCTCCGTAAGCTGGCCGCCACACGATGCGACTAACAGAACCAGAACCAAAACAACATCAACCGGAGCTCGCTGTCGAAGCGCGACTCAAGGCGCTGTTACTGGCCGGACTGGACGGCGACGAACGTGCCTACCGGCAGTTTCTCGATGCGCTCAGTACGCGCCTGCGCGCCTACGTGCGCAAGCGTCTGTTCCATCTCCATGATGACGTTGAGGATATTGTGCAAGAGACCCTGTTGGCGATCCATAACGCCCGCCATACCTACCGCGCCTCTGAGCCGCTGACGGCCTGGGTGTATGCAATTGCGCGCTACAAGCTGATGGATTTCCTGCGGATGCGCTCGCGGCATGACGCCTTCAATGAACCCCTGGATGACTACGTAGAACTGTTTGCCAGCGCCGATGAAACGCCCGCCAATGATGCCAAGCGCGATATCGACGTTTTGCTGGAGCAATTGCCTGACAAACAACGGCTACCGATTGTTCACGTTAAACTAGAAGGATTGTCAGTCGCCGAAACGGCACAACTGACAGGTCTGTCAGAGTCTGCCGTCAAGGTTGGTATACACCGCGGTCTCAAGGCGCTGGCAGCCAGAATGCGGTTAATTTCATGAAAACAGACGATTTTATTTCCATGCTCGCTACCGGGGTCACTCCCGTTGATCGTCATGCACAACGCAAAAGCTTCAGCATGGCCATCCTGGTCGGTGCAGCCGCTGCGGTACTCATGACCATTGTGCTGTTTGGCCTGCGCCACGATATCCGCATCATGCTGGTCACCCCGCTGTTCTGGATCAAGATGGCGTTCCCGGCGGCGTTGGCAGTTCTGTCGCTACGCCTGCTGCTGCGCGCAAGCCGTCCAGGTATGCCACGCCAGGCAAGCTGGCTGGTACTGGCGCCAGGGTTGCCGATTCTGGCGGTCTGGCTGGGCGCACTGGTCTTGCTGATCAATGCACCTGCCGAGCTGCGCTGGCAGCTCATCATGGGACTCACATGGCGTGTGTGCCCGCTGTGCATTGTGCTGCTATCGCTGCCGCTGTGCGTAACCATTACCCGCGCTGTGCGACAGATGGCACCGACCCGGCTGCGCTTGGCCGGTGCAGCAGCAGGCTTGCTGGCGAGTTCGATTGCGACCATGGCGTACTGCCTGCATTGTCCGGAAATGAGTGCCGCTTTCTGGGGTATCTGGTATCTGCTAGGGATGCTGATTCCAGCGATTGCCGGTGCGATTCTCGGACCGCGCCTGCTGCGCTGGTAAGCAACATGGCGAGTTCGCCAACAGCACAGCAAGATTCTGGCGAACGGTGCATACTCGGATCCTCGCCGAAAGAAGCCGCCATGAATCAGCTCGACAACACGCCATCGACTACACCTAATTGCCCCTCTGAAGCAGCACCAACACAGGTGCTGTTCGATGGCTCCTGCCCCTTGTGTCGACGAGAAATCGCACTCTATAAAGATCTGAAAGCCGATGGCGAGATGCAGTGGGTCGATATTTCAGCCTGTACCTATGCAGCACCATCAGGACTAAGCAAAGAAACCTTGATGCGGCGCTTCCACGTCGTCACGCCGGAGGGAAAACTATTGAGTGGCGCCGCGGGATTTGTACATGTCTGGAAGCAGCTTCCCGGCTGGCGCTGGCTGGCCAGACTGGCGAGTTTGCCGGGGATGCTGACGATCATGGAGTGGTCTTATCGCGGCTTCCTGATCATTCGTCCGAGTGTGCAAAAACTGGTCAGACGGGCCGAGAAGAAGCCCCGCTGAGCAGTCGTCTTCTCAACCGAAAATCCACACTAAAACAGATCGATTTCGCCCGTAACTGGCTTGGCGGAGAGCTTGCCGGCGTATTCCTTTTCGTAGGAAATAAGCGTGTTGTCCTGTTCGCGCAGCTTCTTGACCATGACCTTGCCGGTCCTGGGGAAATAATGCACGCGGCGTGGCCAGACATCATTGAGGTCTTCCGCTGTGATGAGGATTTTTTCCGTGGCCAGATACGTCTTTACGAAGCGGGCATTGCGTTCTCCCACGTTCATGGCGGTCATACCTTTGATCACCGCTCCGCCACCGAATACCTTGGCTTCCAGATTTTCGCGACGTGCGCCAGCCTTGAGCAGCTCATTGATCAGCACTTCCATGGCATAGGTGCCATAGCGCATTGATGCCGACACCGGCGAATCCGACTCACCACCGCCGTCGGGTAACATGAAATGGTTCATGCCGCCAATACCACTGACACGATCGCGAATGCAAGCAGAGACACAGGAACCGAGGACCGTGACGATCATCATTTCCTTGTTGGTGAAATAATATTCGCCCGGGAGAATTTTGGCGCTGTCGCAATTGAAGCTGCGATCAAAATAAATCCGGGTTGCCAGTTGTTCTCGATTATCTATGGCCATGGGCGACTCTTGGTGATAGTGGCAAAGCCCGGTGATATAACGGTTGCGCAGCCATCGAGCCGCACAACGGACCGACAGCAACGCTATCGGCCCGCACTGAGTTACCTGTCATCAGGCACCAGCGTTTTTGCGCTTGATCAACGCGGCCTTGATCGTCGTTGACAAATCCTCAACCGAGAATTTGGCCACATATCCATCAGCACCAACGCTTCTGACGTGATCTTCGTTGGCCGAACCGGACAAGGAAGAATGAATCACGACCGGAATATCCTTCAGACGCTGATCGGTCTTGATATTACGGGTCAGCGTAAAGCCGTCCATTTCAGGCATTTCCAGGTCAGTCAGCACCAGCGCAATCTTGTCACCAATGCGTCCGCCTGTCTGTTGCGCCTCAGCCGTCATGGCCAATAGTTTTTCCCAGGCTTCCTTACCGGTCTTGGTCATGATGAAAGGCAGGCCGAGCGAAGCCAAACCGTTTTCGATCAAGGCCCGCGCCACCTTCGAGTCATCCGCAGCGAGGATGACAGCACCCGGCTTGAGCAGCGACTGCAAGGTATCTTCCTTCGGCTTTTCCGCAGGTTTCGGTGTGGGCGAGACCATTTCCAGAATCTGCTCGACGTCCAGGACCTGCACCAGATTGCCGGGCTCATCGCCGCGTCCCAGACGGGCGATACTATTGACCACTTCGCCACCAGCACGTGACTCTGCCGACAAGACCTGGCTCCAGTCCAGACGAACGATTTCTTCGACCGACTCTACCGCGAACGCCTGCGTATGACGGGCAAACTCGGTGATGAGCAAAATATTGAGACCGGTTTTTGGCGTGCAGCCAGCCACTGCTGGCAAGTCGATGACCTGAATCACCTGTCCGCGCATGTTGATCATCCCCATCAGCGGTGGCTTGACGCCGGCTGCCTTGGTGATCTGCATCATGGGCACGATTTCGCGAATCTTGAACACATTAATGCCGAACAATTCACCGATACTGCCATCGTTGCTCCCGAGCCGGAACAGCAATAATTCAAATTTGTTGCTGCTGGTCAAATTTGTGCGTTCGTCGATCTCTTTTTGAAATGCATCCATTTGTCGTCTCGCTAAAGATGGAAATTAGGCCTTCGGTACTTACTGCTGCAGGTCTTGCCGATGCTTGTTCAGAATACCTTATTGTTCCTCGGTGGAACGCTGTGACGACTTTTTCCGACGCCGATTCTGCACACTATCAGCCAATTTATGGGGGGGCCTCCAATACCAGCGCTTCACATTTGCTTGCGCCCCCTTTTAATCCAACCCCAAAAACAATTTTAACAAATAAATTCACTAAATGAGTAATTTGTTTTATTTGATTTAATTAATTCGTCATTTTTGCAACGACAAACCTGCCCGTTCGTATTTGTCTACGCATGATTGTCCCAGCTGGCAAAGCTCAGCAGCGTAGCATCAAAAATGACTCGCGACTGTAACACGGTAGCGAATTGACTTAATTGTTTAGCAAGGTAAATAAAGTTAAATTATTGATAACTATCACAGTGGCTTGTCACTTGCCGGTTGTGGGTGCATTGATGACATCCCTGACTTTCAGTATGTCCCAGGTGGTGACGATGCCATTGTCGAGTGCATTACCGAGATGCGGCTTTTGGCATTGTTCGGCACGTGCATGGCGGTCTTCGGTACCGAGGCAGAGCAAGACTTTTTCGGGGCTGTCAAATTTAACCTGCGCATCCTTGTGATAGAAAAAGGCCATACCGTGATTGGTTTGAATATGTACCCATTGATCAACCAGCGCAGGGTTGGCTTTGCCATCGCTGTATTTGTCAATCCATGGTTTGAGGATAGCGGTACTCGACGGCAGCAGTTGTCCTTGATCCGAGTAATTACCGTGAAAACCGACGGTGGTCATTTCGAGCGGCTGGTCGTCGGAATATTGACGCTGGTTCCCGCCGAGGAACATCCGCGAGCACGATGACAAGCAATAGCCGGACAAAGCGGTATTGAGCCCACGCTCGCGAATCATCTGCCCGACGTCATAACCAGTGGGTGCAAATCCACCATGGGAGTCCTTGAGGATGATGGTAGTGATTCCCGGGTTGTCTTTGAGTGCTGCCGCCAAAATCCGTGCTTCATTTCCCACGACACCGCCGGACATGACCAGATAGGGAACGTGCACCGCGAAGTCCATGGCCTGCGCCATCACAGCGATGCTGCAGCCGCCGAGCAAGAGGATTGTTTTGCACCAAGCCTTGTTGAACATGATGATTGCGACCTTTATGAGCGATAACGGTAGCGTTGGATGAGTGCAAACAGCGCCATGCCGGCAAGCATGGCGACACTGAATATCAGCGCTGGTGCACTACCACTGGCGAGCGATGCCAATGCCGGTCCGGGGCAGTAGCCTGCAATGCCCCAGCCAACGCCGAAGCACAACGCGCCGAGTACCAGAGTGCCTTCTATGTTGCGGCTGGTGGGCAGGCGTAAGGGTTCGCCAAGCAGGCTTTGCTGTTGTTTGGCGGCACGTCGTTTGGCGATCAGGAATGCAGGTGTCGCCACGGCAATTGCACCGCCCATGACGAGGATGAGTGAGGGATCCCATTGGCCGGCGAGGTCGAGAAAGCCGAGTACTTTGGCGGGATCGGTCATGCCGGAGAGGATCAAACCAAAGCCGAAGATGAGGCCGGCGATCAAGGCGGTGATGAGGCTGCTCAGTCGTTGCATGGGTATCCTTATCCGAGCAGTTGCAGGCCGTGGCGTGCCAGTGCGACGGTGACGAAGCCGGCGAGCATAAAGGTGGCGGTGGCGACCAGGGAGCGTGTTGACATGCGTGACAGGCCGCAGACGCCGTGGCCGCTGGTGCAGCCGGCGCCGTAACGGGTACCCAGTCCGACGAGTAATCCGGCAACAATGAGGCTTGGCGTATCGGCGAGAATGTGGGTGGTTGGTAGCTGTGTGATTGTGCGGTAGAGCAGCGGTGCGCCGATGAGTCCTGCCAGGAATGCGATTCGCCAGCTGGTGTCTTCTCTTTGAGGCGGTATCAAGCCGCCGATGATGCCGCTGATGCCAGCAATGCGACCGTTGAACAGGATGAATATCGCTGCCGACAGGCCGATCAGTATTCCTCCCGCTGATGCACTCCAGGGGGTGAATGCGGCCCAATCAATCGTCATTGCTTTGCTCCTTTTTTGCTTTCTTTTGGTCTCTCTTGCTGAGGGCTATAGTGTAGTGCTTGCTTAGGGAGATGTCAGCTGTTGCTGGTGTTGCTGGTGTTGCTGGTGTCGTTCTTTCTTCGCTGATACGTGTTGCTCTTCGGACGACCTAGCCGGGGGTGGCCCGGCACAGGTGTTACCCATGTCTCCGGTCTATACAGCGAAGCAAGAAAAGTGAGCGGCTGCCGGGCCGCCCCCGGCTTGCTCGTCCGAAGAACAAAAGGAATCAGCAAGGACTTGACGCACCGCACTTAGAAAGTTGATACTTCGCAGGCTCCTGAAAAAGAAGGAGCCGAGTTTTGCAGCTCGACCAAGAAGGCGGACATCCGCCTACCGGCGTTATTCGTCCGCACCATGTTGCACCCTTTACGGGCGGCAGTGGTGAGGAGGCTTCGGCCTGCCGGTTACCTTCTTGCCGGTCTGCAAACCTTGTCACTTGTCGCCCACCTCGTTTTGCAGCGAAGTGGGCGGCGTTCACGCTTAAGAAGGAGGTTCATATGCCTAGCATCGACACATCTGATTCAAAACCCATCCCCCCAACCCACGAAGACTTCCGCTGGATTACCGGTCCCGGCAAAGACGTCCGCTTCGCCGACTTCATCGAACTCACCCGAGACGTCAGCGCAGGCATCCGCAGCAGCCTGCAAATCAGCTACGCCAGCGACCTCGCCCGCGAAATCAACCTCGACAACGACCCCGAAGACAGCGCCCACCCCGCTATCGGCAAAACCGATGCCGCCAACCTCCTGCGGCTCTCCATCGCCGCTGCCACCCTGCTACAACACATCTCACAGGAACACATCGACCAACTCAACAAATTCTGGGATGAATAAATAAAAAACCACTTGCACGCAACGCCTCAATAAATCAAATACGACGCGTGCAAGTCGACATTGGTGATCATCAGCAAGCGCCTACCGCGATTTATGACGCGTCGTTTCCATATACACGCGCAACAACTGATTGATCCGCGTCTGATAACCCTGCCCTTGCTCCTTAAACCACGCCAACACATCCGAATCCAGCCGGATTGTCACGGTTTGCTTGGGCGGCGTACGCAACTCAGCCCGCGCAAAAAAATCATCACTCAACTCAGGAATATCACTCTTATCGATCTCCTTGTCGGACATCGCCGCAAGACGCTTCCAGTCAGTCTTGGATACTTTGCTCATAACGTTTAACCTCACTCTTGGTTGCCTTACGGGCAGAGATAATGCGTACTGCATCATCGGCTCGCTCAACATACACCACCACGCCCACGATTGACTTGAGCCACCCGAGCGCTAACCAGCGCTCCTCGCCATAATCCTCCCGTGCGTCAGCCATAGTCAGCACAGGATGATTGAAGATATCAATGGCATCATTGAAGTCGATGCCATGTTTACGAATATTGGCGCGATTTTTATTTTCGTCCCATTCGAAGTACATTACGCACCCGTATGTACAAATGTATTTACATTATAGTCCAAACCAAGTCTTTTATAACGCCTGATCATCTACATTCCTCCTGAACAAAAAAAAGCCCGCCAACGAAAGTTGACAGGGCTTCCTGAGACAGCACACGCAACAGTGCCGTTCCCGCAATTCGCTCACAAGATCAAGAAATCACAATCGATAAGCAAGCCAAGAAGAACAAGAATGGCGAACTCACCCAATCGCCCGCGCCACGTGATAAACCAACGACCCCATCGTCCCGAACGCGCCCACCAGCATCACATAAGGCGCCCACCGCTGCGCACGCAACGCATAACCCACCAATAGCAACAAGACACTGATCACCGGAATCAATATCGTCGGATTCTGCAGATTCATCACACCCTCACCCTATAAACCATCTACCCATTCAATCGCTCAACCGCTCAACCGTTCACCCCTGCAAAACGTCACAACAAGCTCACAACATCTCATGCGCCTGCAAAGCTGCAACCCACTCCTCATTGGTCGGCTCCACCACCACCAGCACCGCACTCCCCGGCGTTGAAATAACCGCCGCATTCTGTGCATTCAATTCAGCATCAATCTCCACATCCAACCACCCCAGCGCCGCACACACCCGTGCTCGCAACGGCGCGCTATGCTCACCGATGCCCGCCGTAAAAACCAGCACATCCACACCACCCAATAACGCAATCAAGGCCCCCGCCTCCCGCACAATCCGATGCACGTACAAGGCCAGTGCCGCCCTCACCCGCTCGCCCACAGCATCCGAGCGGTCCTCCAAAGGTAACAGGACTGAAGGGTCCGCCGATACGCCAGACACCCCCAGCAAGCCTGATTCGTAATACAGCAAATGCGCCACCTGCTGCAGCGTGAGCTTCTCGATCTCCATCAGATAAATCACCGCACCCGGATCGATTGCGCCGCAACGGGTCCCCATCATCAAACCATCGAGTGCCGAAAAGCCCATCGTCGTGGCGTAACTTTTCAAGTCTTTCATCGCACACAGACTCGCACCACTGCCAAGATGCGCCGCCAGCATGCGTTGCCGCGCCAATGGCCCGATGCGCTCCGGTACCGCCATCGACAAGTACTGATATGACAAGCCGTGGAAGCCATAACGCCGAATTCCTCGTTCCCACGCGGCATAGGGCAAGGCCAGCATCTGCTCAACCGGTGCGATGTCACGGTGGAAGCCAGTATCGAAGCAGGCAATCTGTACCAGCTGTGGATGGTCCGCCAGCAAGGCTTCAATCGCATCCAGTGCAAACGGTTGATGCAACGGTGCCAGCGGTATATAGGAGCGTAAGTCTTCAAGTACGCTGGCATCAACCCGCACCGGATCAAAATACTTGACCCCGCCATGCACCACACGATGCACGACCGCGACCAATGATGCGTCGCCGAGATAGGCCCAGACCTGCTCCAGCACCGCCAGCAAGGCTGCATGACCAGGTTGCTCACACGAAAGGGCTAGCGCGACACGGATGCCCCCCTTGACCGTTAATGCCGCCTGCGGCGTACCGATGGCACTGACCTGCCCGCCCCAGTCGGGTGTGCGCTGACTGGGAATGCGGTCGCGTTGATACAACGCGAACTTGATGCTGGAGGAGCCGCAATTGAGGACGAGTACATGCTCACTCATGGCCGTTCGCTCCGGTAACGGTGCGCCAGCAACAAGGCAATGGCGCAGGAGGCCAGCCGGGTCTCGCGGGAGTCGGCCCGACTGGTGAGAACGATCGGCAAACGTGCTCCCATCACGACCCCGGCACTGGCTGCACCGCCGAGGAATTCGAGCTGCTTGGCGACCATGTTGCCGCTCTCCAGATCGGGTACCAGCAGAATATCGGCCTGACCAGCAACCTCTGAAACAATACCCTTGATCCTGACTGCTGCTGGTGAAACGGCATTGTCAAAGGCCAGCGGACCATCGACCAGCGCACCGCTGATCTGTCCCCGGTCTGCCATCTTGCACAGTGCAGCAGCGTCCAGCGTGGCAGGCATATGCGGGTTGATGGTTTCTACCGCGGCCAGAATCGCTGCGCGTGGCGTCGCTACCCCAATGGTGTGCGCCAGGTCGATTGCATTGCGCAAGATGTCGGCTTTCTCTTCCAGAGTAGGCGCAATGTTAATGGCGGCATCGGTCAGGATGAACGGGCGTGGATAGGCCGGCGTCTGCATCACGTAGCAATGACTGATGCGGCGTTTGGTGCGTAAGGCCGGGCTGGCGACCACGGCGGCCATGAGTTCGTCGGTATGCAGGCTGCCTTTCATTAACAATTCAACTGTGCCATTTGCAGCCAGCTCCACTGCGCGCGCTGCGGCAGCGTGGCTATGGGCAACGTCCTCAATCGGCACACCACCGATGTCGATCCCGGCTGCGGCGGCTACCGCCAGCAGCTTGTCTTTGGGTGCAATCAGGATCGGCTTGATCAACCCGGCGGCTTGGGCATCGAGCACTGCCGACAAACTCAGCGCATCGCAAGGGTGCACTACCGCGACCGTCGCTGCACCAAGACCTGCGGCGTGGTTCAGCAGCTGCGTGAGGCTACCGCTACCGGGGGTGATGCGGATATCGGGCAAGGTGGCGCGTGGACGCACGATGGATTCGGTCGGAGCAATGACGTCGGCCTCACCACTGATGACGGTGACATCATCTTGATTGACGCAGGTGCAAGCCAGTGTCAGACGCTTCTTTTCAGGATTGCGGGCGCTGACGGTGACGGTGGTACGCAAGGTGTCGCCGATGTGGACCGGTGCCAGAAATTTCAGCGTCTGCCCGAGATAGATCGTGCCCGGCCCCGGCAAGCGTGTGCCCAGCACCGCCGAGATCAGTGCCCCGCCAAACATGCCATGCGCAATCACGCCGTGAAAGCGGGTATGCGCGGCATAGTCAGCGTCCAGATGCTGCGGATTCACATCGCCCGAGATGGCGGCAAACAATTGAATATCGCTGGCAGTCAATGTGCGTTCGATGCTGTCCGCGTCGCCGATTGCCAGTTCATCGAAGACGCGATTGCGGATGACGGCGAGTGAGGCGTTGTCTTGCGTTTGCATGGTGACTCCTGTGCGTTCGAAAAGTGAAAGTGGATCAAGGCAGATTGATGTCATCAGGCCATCTGGCTGATGGTTTTTCTGAAACGTCGTAGCGCCGCCATAAACAGCACCGCGCCAATGCCAAAGATTGCCAATAGCTGCGGCCACACAACATCGAGCCCGGCACCGCGATACAGAATAGCCTGACCAGCGGCGACAAAGTGTGTCGTCGGCGCGGCCAGCATGATGTCCTGTACTAGTTGCGGCATGCTCTCACGCGGTGTCGAGCCACCTGAGAGCAGCTCCAGCGGCAGCAGTACCAGCACCAGCAACATGCCAAACTGCGGCATCGAGCGCGCCAGCGTAGCCATGAAAATACCCATCGAGGTGGTGGCAAACAGATACATCATGGTGACCAGCATGAACAAGGCAATCGACCCCTGAATCGGCACATGCAATGCCCCTTTGACGATCAGCAACAAGGCCAGCAGCGCCGCCAGCGTGACGACCGCGGCCATCGACCAGACCTTGGCCAACATGATCTGGGCCGGGGTTACCGGCATCACCAGCAAGTGCTCGATGGTGCCGTGCTCACGCTCACGGATCAACGCGGCACCGGTCAGGATGATGGAGAGCATGGTGACGTTATTAATAATCTCCATCAGCGAACCAAACCAGGATTGCTCCAGATTTGGATTGAAGCGCATGCGCAATGCCAGCCCGACCGGTGCGGCTGCCCCGCCCTGCTGCCGTTGCACAAACTGGCTGACTTCGTCGTTGATGATCTGCTCAATATAGCCGTTGCCGGTGAAGGCCTGACTCATGCGGGTGGCATCCACATTGAGCTGGATCACCGGCGCCCGTCCGGCTAATACATCCCGCTGGAAGTTGGCGGGGATATCGAGCACAAAGGTATAGTCGCCGTCGTCCATACCGGCATCGGCGCGGACGCTGGTGACCAGTTCGGGGGTCTTGAAGTGCGGCGCATAGAAACTGGCGGCAATGGTTGCCGACAGGGGCGAACTGTCGTTGTCGATGATCGCGATGGCGGCATTGTGGAGGCTCTCCGGCATGGCGGTGGAAGCGACGTAGATCGACAAGGAGAAGGTGTAGGCAATCAGCACCAGCATCGCCGGGTCGCGCAGCAGACTCCACAGTTCCTTGATCCCCAGCCGATAGATATTGGCCAGGTGATTGCGTCGTTGAGACCGTGTCGGCATATCAGCGCTCCTGCTTTCTGAGCAATATCACGGCAAGCGACAGGATCACCGGAATCGCCGCTGCCAAGGGCCAGAATGAGGAACCCAGATCCGCCGCACTCAATGCCTTGTTGAACACACCACGACTGATGGTGAGGAAATGCGTGGCCGGATAGAGCGCACCGATGACCGCGCCCGCGCCCTCCAGTGACGACACCGGATTGAGCAGGCCAGCAAACTGCACGCAGGGGATGATGGTGCCGATCATGGTCACAAACAGCGCTGCAATCTGGCTCTGGGTGAAGGTCGAGGCCAACAGCCCAAATCCGGTCGAACAGATCACGAACAGAAAGGCTGCCAGCGACAGGGTCAGAAAGCTACCCTTGAGCGGTACGCCGAACACGGTGACCGCCAAGGCCACCAGCATCAGGAAGTTGAGCAACCCCAGCAGCACATACGGCAATTGCTTGCCCAGCAGGAATTCCGTGCGCGTCACCGGTGTGACATACAGGTTGATGATGGAACCCAGCTCTTTCTCCCGCACCACCGACAGCGCGGTGAGCATCGCCGGAATCATCATCAGCAACATGGGGATGATGGCTGGGACCATGGCTGGCAGACTCTTGACGTCGGGGTTGTAGCGATAGCGGGTGGCAATGTCGAATGTCGCGCCCGGTGATTGTCCGAGCCGGTGCACCATCATGTCAGCCAGCCAGAGTTGATGCATTGATTGCACATAGCCGCGAATGGTTTCGGCCCGGCTCGGCATGGCACCATCGACCCAGGCGGCGATCTCGACCTGTTTGCCGCGCTCCAGATTGCGACCGAAGTCCGGTGGAATTTCAATTGCCAGTGATAGCTCACCGTTGCGCATACGACGATCCAGATCGTTGTAATCGGTCAGCGGTGCATGTTCGATGAAGTAGCGAGAACCCGACAGGTTGAGGGCGTAGTTCTGGCTCAGGATGGTTTGATCATGGTCGAGAACGGCATAGCTGAGATGGTCAACGTCGAGGTTGATGCCGTAACCGATGATGAACAGCAGGATCACTGTTCCGAGCAGTGCCAAGGTGGCACGGACTGGATCGCGCCGCAGTTCCAGGCTTTCGCGCTGGCTGAAACTGAGCGCGCGAGTGAAGGCGTCACGCCAACGCTTTTGCTGCATGCGCGCTGGCTTGATGACGTTGATGGCCTTGATAGCCTTGATAGCCTTCACAGCCTTTACCGGTGATGGCGATGATGGCGATACCGATGCTCCGGCAGCTTCTTCCAGATAAGCGATAAATGCCTGCTCCAGCGTCTGGCAACCGCGCTGGCGCACCAGGTCGTCCGGACTGGCGCTGACCAGTACCCGCCCTGCATGCATGAGCGAAATACGGTCGCAACGCTGTGCTTCGTTCATGAAGTGGGTAGAGATGAAGATGGTCACGTGGTCATTGCGCGCCAGATCAACCATCAATTGCCAGAACATGTCACGCGCCACCGGGTCCACGCCGGAAGTCGGTTCATCAAGGATCAGCAGCTCTGGTTTGTGCACCATGGCGACCGCCAGTGACAGGCGCTGACGGATGCCCAGCGGCAGACTCTCGGGCAGTTGATCGAGCACCTCCAGCAAGTTGAAACGGCTGGCCATTTCCTGCGTGCGTGCTGCAATTTCGGGCTCGGGTACGCGATACAGACGGGCATGCAGGACCAGATTCTGGCGTACCGTCAATTCGCCATAGAGCGAGAACGCCTGCGACATATAACCTACCCGTGCGCGGGTTGCTATGTCATTGGGATCTACTTCCTTGCCAAACAGGCTGGCCCGGCCCTCACTGGCTGGCAAGAGGCCCGTCAGCATTTTCATGGTGGTGGATTTGCCGCAGCCATTGGAGCCAAGAAAGCCAAAAATCTCACCCTTGCGTATCCGAAAATCAACATGATCAACCGCCACAAAATCACCAAAACGCATCGTCAGCCCTTGTGCTTCGATGGCGATCTCGTCGTCGGCACTTGCGACCAGCGGTGGCACGATCACATCTCGATGGGCGCGGCGTTTGACCTCGGGCAGCAAAGCGATAAAGGCGGCTTCCAGGGTACTGGTCGCCGTCTTCTGCTGCAGTTCAGCAGGCGCGCCGGTGGCGAGTATCTTGCCGTCATCCATGGCAACCAGCCAGTCGAAGCGGTCAGCTTCTTCCATGTAGGCGGTGGCAACGATGACGCTCATACCGCCGCGCTCCTCACGGATACGGCCGATCAGGTCCCAAAACTGGGCGCGTGACAAGGGATCAACGCCCGTGGTCGGCTCGTCGAGAATGAGCAGATCGGGATCGTGGATCAGTGCGCAGCACAAGCCCAGCTTTTGCTTCATGCCGCCGGACAGCTTGCCGGCTGGACGCGCCAGAAATTTTTCAAGGCCGGTACTGCGGGTCAACGCATCGATACGGCGACGGCGCTCTTGCGCATCATGGCCAAACAGACGACCGAAGAATTGCAGGTTTTCTTCTACCGACAAGGTGGGATAAAGGTTCTTGCCCAGTCCCTGCGGCATATAGGCAATGCGCGGGCAGACCCGTTGCCGGTGCCGGGACTGGCGCATGTCACCGCCCAGCACCATGACCTCGCCCGTCTGCAAGGCACGGGCCCCTGCCAGCAAGGACAGCAGGCTCGATTTGCCAACACCGTCAGGCCCGATCAGGCCAACCATTTGCCCAGCGGGAATCGCCAGCGTGAGATTGTCCAAGGCAGTCTGCTTGCCGTAGTGCAGCGATACCTGCTGCAAGCTGGCAATGGTGGACAGGTTAGCGGACTGGTCGGCGGACTGCACGTCGCTCATCCCGGAACCTTGACCGCCAGCTGGGTCGGCCAGACTGCCGCGCTATCGGTCTTGACCCAGGCAACCCCGGGCAAACCGGTTTTGACCCGTGTCAGGTACTTTTGCAGCAGTGCGCGATCAATCTGCGCCTTGACGCGAAACATCAGCTTTTGGCGTTCGCTGGCTGTTTCAACGGTCTTGGGTGTGAACTGGGCAGTGCTGGCTACAAAGCTAATGTGGGCTGGGATCACATATTGCGGGGCAGCGTCCAGAATCAGGTGCACCTCGCCGCCCAGCGCCAGCTTGCCGGCAACTTCTTCGGGCACGAAGAAGGTCATATAGACATCGCCGAGATCGACCAGATTGAGCACCTTGCCACCAGCGCCGAGCACTTCGCCGGCTTCGGCCACGCGATATTGCACGCGACCGGCACGTGGCGCGACGAGCGTACTGTCATCGATATCCACCTTGACCCGCTGCACCGTGGCATTGGCGGCCGACACCGTGGAGTGGGCACCGGTCACCTGAGTACGGGCAGCCTGCACTGCGGCCTGCGCGGCCGCCACCTGCGCCTGTGAAGCCGCCAGTGCCGCCTGGGCACCGAGCACACGGGCGCGATCATCATCCAGATCCTGCGCCGATGCCGCGCCTTCGCGCTCCAGTACCTCGGAGCGCGACAAACGCCGACGGGCGGCGTCGAGTTCGCTATCGCGCTGGGCAGTCTGGGCCTGTGCGGCGTGGTAATCACTCTCGCGCACCGCGACTTGCGCCTCGGCACTGGCCACTTCGGAGACCGCTTGCTGCTGCCGGGCGACTGCTTCGTCATGCTGGGCCTGCAGCGATTGCACCTGCATACGTGCCAGCGGCTGACCAGCGGTGACAAAGTCGCCCTCGTTGACCAGAATCTCCTGCAACCGGCCCGGCAACTTGCTGGAGACATCGATCTCGGTCGCTTCAATGCGGCCATTGGCGCCGGCGAAGCCGGGCCCGGGGCCATGCGGCACCAGTTGGGTCCAGGCAAATACGCCGGCACCGGCCAGTACAACGGCGACAATTGCGGCGGGCAGGAGGCGTTTCTGCAATTTATTGTTATCGTTGGTGATAGTCATGATCACTCGTCCTGGGAAGGTGAATGCGTAGAAGAAGTTGTCACCGCCGTGCCACTGTCGCCACCCAGTGCGGCATACAGACTCACTGAGGAGGACAGCAAGGCGCGTCGGGTCTGTACCAGTTGCTGCTCGGCGGTCAACAGATCGCGCTGGGCATCGAGTACATCCAGAAACGGTGAGGCACCGTTGTCATATCGCAGCTGCGACAGACGAGCACGTTCGCGCTGGACGCGTACGGTGGTTTGGGCAATCTCCAGTTGCTGGGCCAGCCAGCGTCGTGCGGCGAGTGCATCAGCAACGTCACGGAAGGCGCTTTGGACGGTTTTTTCGTAGCTGGCAACGGCGATATCGCGGCGGACTTCGGCCAGATTGAGGTTATTGCGCAAGCGTCCGGCGTTGAACAGCGGCAGCGAGATGCTGGGCACGAAGGTCCATGCCTGACTGCCATCACGGAACAAGCCACTGAGCTCGGCACTGGCTGAACCGTAACTTGCCGTCAGTGAAATGTTGGGGAAAAACGCTGCCCGTGCGGCACCAATATTAGCATTGGCAGCCAGCAATTGCTGCTCGGCCGCCAGCACATCGGGGCGCGCATTCAGCAAGGAGGACGGCAAGCCCGGCTGCAGTGCAGGTAAGGCAGTATTGAGTATCTGGCGGTCCTGCTCGGGCATCCACGCTACCTGCCCGCCGACCAGTAATGTGAGCGCATTGCGTTGCTGCTCGCGCTGCTGTTCCAGTTGCACACCGAGCGCCTGCGCCTGGGTGAGCAGGGTTTCGATCTGGGTCAGATTCAGGCGCGAGGTCGAGCCGACCGCCACCCGCCGTGAAAAAATGCGGAAGCTCTCCTGCCGGCTGGCGATAGTCTGCTGGGCGATGGCGATGCGCTCATCGGTCTCGGCCAGCTCCAGATAGGCTTCTGCAACCTGCGTGATCAGGCTGAGTCGGGTGGCGCGGCTGGCGGCATCAGTGGCGAGGTAAGTCGCCAGGGCAACATCGCTGAGGCTGCGCACGCGCCCCCAGAAATCAATCTCCCAGCTGCTCAGCCCGAGACCAACCTGATAGGCACTACCAAGCAACGGCTTGGTGGTCAGGCTCAGATCAGCAGGTGTACGTGAGCGGTCATCACTGGCCTGCGCACCGATCGTCGGGAACAGGTCAGCACGGCTGATGCCATAGGCGGCACGTGCCTCAGCCACATGCAGAACGGCCACCCGCAGATCACGATTATTGGTCAGCGCCTGACGGATCAGCTGTTGCAGTTGCGGGTCGCGGAAATAGTCGGGCCATGCTGGCAAGGCAGTGGCTGCCGCAGATCCTTCCTGTGTCGCGCCCTGCCCCGGATACTGCGCAGCGACCGGTGCCGCGGGACGTTGATAGGCAGGTGCCATCGATTGGCAGGCAGTCAGCAGCAGCAGCACCGCACTGAGTGCCACGGCGAGCGGGGAACGACTTCGCATGGTGAGCTTATCCAAGAATGTGGTAGCCGGCGTCGACATACAAGGTATCGCCTGTGATGGAAGCGGCAGCATCGCTGACCAGAAAGGCGCACAGAGCACCGACCTCTTCAATGGTGGTCAGGCGTCGCAAGGGCGCACGGGTAGCCGCATCGTTAAGCAGATGCTGGAAGTCGGCAATGCCGGAGGCCGCACGTGTTGCCAATGGCCCCGGCGACACGGCGCTGACACGAATGCCTTGCGGCCCCAGTTCGGTTGCCAGATAGCGTACCGATGACTCAAGCGCCGCCTTGACTGGCCCCATCAGGCCGTAGTTGGCAACCACTTCTTCCGCACCCAGATAGCTCATGGTGAGCAGACAGCCGCCCTGCTTCATCAGTGGCTCGGCCAGACGCGCAGCCCGCACGAAGGAGTGACATGACACATCCATGGCTTGTGCGAAACCCGCGCGGGAGGTATCGACGACGCGCCCGTGCAAATCTTCCTTGCGTGCGAAAGCAATCGAGTGCAGCACAAAATCAAGCTTGCCCCATTGCGCCGTGATGGCAGCAAAAACCGCTTCCATTGCGCCCTCCTGCTCGACATCCAGCGGCAGCTGAATACTGGCATCGAGTTGCTGCGCCAGCGGTTCGACATACGGACGCGCCTTGTCGTTGAGCCAGGTGACTGCCAGCTCGGCTCCGGCGGCGCGAAACGCCTGAGCGGCACCCCAGGCAATGCTGTGCTCGTTGGCGATACCAATGACCAGCCCTTTTTTTCCTGCCAGTGATGGCGTCATCTTATTTCTCCAATACATAACTGCCGGGCGCATCAGCACTGGCGGGATAGCGTTTGCTGCCGAGTTGCGGCGGCTTGTGCGGTGGTGATGAGCGTTGTGCCAGCCATTGCTGCCACGCAGTCCACCAGGAACCTTCAAAGCTGGGTGCCTCGGCTTGCCACTGGTCCGGTGCGACATAGTTGCCACCGGCCGCACGGGTCAACATCTGGTAATGGCGGTGCGGATGACCGGGCTCGCTGACGATCCCGGCGTTGTGACCTCCACTGGTGAGCACAAAGGTGATTTCGGCCGGGCTGAGATAGTGCATCTTGTGCACCGAGCGCCACGGTGCGACGTGATCGGTGACGGTACCGACCATAAACAGCGGCAAATCAATGTCGCTCAAGGCAATCGGCCGTCCTGCCACCGGATAGCGCCCCTGACTCAGATCGTCGTGTAAAAACAGCCGGCGCAGATATTCGGAATGCATGCGGGCCGGCATGCGGGTGGCATCGGCATTCCAGGCCATCAGGTCATTCATCTGATCACGTTCGCCCATGAGCGCTTGCTTAATCAGTTGTGACCACAGCAGATCGTAGGAACGCAGCATCTGGAATGCACCGGCCATCTGCCCTGCACTGAGGCTGCCGGCCTCCTGCATCTGTGCTTCTAGCAGGCTGACCTGACTGTCATCAATGAATAGTCCGAGCTCACCGGGTTCAGCAAAATCGGTCTGGGCTGCCAGCAAGGTCATGGAAGCCAGACGCGTATCCCCATCGCGCGCCATGGCGGCGGCGGCAATCGAGAGCAAGGTGCCGCCGAGACAGTAACCGACTGCGTGCACTGCCTGCTTGGGCACGATGTCACCGATGGCACCCAGCGCAGCGACGATCCCTTGTTGCAGATAGTCGTCCATGCCGAGATTGCGCTCGTCGGGACCGGGATTCTTCCAGGAGAGACAAAACACGGTATGACCTTGATCAACCAGATATTTGATCATCGAATTGTGCGGCGACAAGTCGAGGATGTAATACTTCATGATCCAGGCCGGCACAATGAAAATTGGTTCCGGATGGACCTTGCTGGTGGTTGGCGTGTATTGCATCAGCTCGATGAGCTGATTTTTAAGCACGACCTTGCCAGGTGTGACCGCGAGTTGCTGACCGACGGTAAAGTTTTCCAGTCCGGCTGCCGGCGTCCCGCTGAGCAGACGCGCAGTGTTGTCGAGCTCGTTGTGCAGGCCGCGCAAGAGATTGGCACCGCGCTCTTCGATGGTCTTGTGCAGTACTTCCGGGTTGGTTGCGAGCTGGTTACCGGGCGAAAAAATATCCAGCCACTGACGTGCGGCAAAGCCGACCACATCGGCATGATGGCGCTCTACGCCCCAGACGTTCGAGGTTGCTTCGCTCCACCATTGTTCATTGAGCAAGAACGACTGATGCAGCAAATTGAACGGCCATTGCTGCCAGGCAGGATCGGCAAAGCGCCGGTCGGTCACCGGTAATGGCAGCACCTGCCCGTTGTCGTCAGGCGCACCAAAGCGATGCCAGGGAGACTGCATTACATAGCGCAGCAATTGCGCACTTTGCCGCATTGCCAGCATCGCCAGCTCGATTCGCTTGCCCGGCGAAACCGCAAGATGAATTCCCCAATCCACACCAGCCAGTGCAGCTGAGCCAATCGACAGCGAGGACGTCATTTTTGCAAGTGCAGCATGAAACTGCTGATCGAGCACTGCCGTACTACTGAAAGCTGTTTCCGGTGCAACATTGTCAGTCATGGCGAATTCCAAAAGAAGGAGTGAAAAAAGCACGTGTCGTTCGCAAATCAAAGGTCTTTACGATGCTTGCAAAGCCAGTCGCAGCGCGTCTTTACGGGCACTGATTATGTCGAGTCGAAGGAACATTTCCTTTGATCTATATCAGCTTTGGAAGGATTGGTCTGTGCGGTTTCGATCGGCTTGATGTCGATCAATCACTGCCGGATTGCGGGCAAAAATGGCAGGCCAGGTACGCGTCGCAGCGCACCATTTATGCGCGCACCGCACCGAAAGACGTCAACCTGGGGTCGTTCAACCCTGGCAAATGGATTGCCATCGCAACCACCTTTTCTTATCGAGAGCGCCTACTATCCTGGCTTTGCATAGCAATCCGGCACCACTCGACTAGCGCTGGCACAGGCTTTGCTTGTAGTCGGATACGGATCAACGACGATCCACCTCTTTTTATTGCTGATCTAACGACGGATCTGCAGGACAACGGCGTCCACCCAACCTGGCATTGTTGCCGGGTTGCGTGGACGCTTTTTTATTTTTCAGGGATAAAAAATGGCCTCTACCTCTTCTTCGATCAGCAAAGCCGAATCAATTCGGCTCTTTTCCTTCGGCTCGGTACAGATGCGTGCGTTCCATCTGACCTGGATGGCGTTCTTCGTCTGCTTCTTTGCCTGGTTTGCCTGTGCGCCACTGATGCCTGTTATCAAGGGCCAGTTGGGTCTGACACCGGCGCAGATCGCCAATATCAATATCGCAGCGGTGGCGGTGACGATTTTGGTACGCCTATTGGTAGGCCCGCTGTGCGATCGTTTCGGCCCTCGCAAGACCTACACCGGCCTGCTGTTGCTGGGTGCTATTCCGGTGCTGGGCGTATCGCTGTCACAGAGTTACGAGAGCTTTCTGCTGTTCCGCCTTGGTATCGGCGCGGTCGGTGCCAGCTTCGTGATCACGCAATATCACACCTCGGTCATGTTCGCGCCCAAGATCGTGGGTACGGCCAATGCCACCACAGCGGGCTGGGGCAATGCCGGCGGTGGTGTCGCGCAAGGGGTGATGCCACTGTTGCTGGCGGCTGTGCTGATGCTGGGTGTCGGTGACAGTATGGGCTGGCGTGTGGCATTGCTGGTACCGGGCGTGCTGATGCTGGTAATGGCTGCGCTCTACTGGCGCTATACACAGGATTGCCCGCAAGGTAATTTCAGTGACCTGCGCCGCGAAGGCATCACCGTATCTAGCGGCAAAGGTGGTGGCTGGGCCAGCTTCCGTCTGGCCAGCGTCAACTATCGGGTCTGGATGCTGTTTGTCACTTACGGTGCCTGCTTTGGTGTGGAAATTTTCATCCACAATATTGCTGCGATCTATTACGTCGACCACTTTGGCCTGTCACTCAAGGGCGCTGGTATGGCAGCGGCCAGCTTTGGTTTGCTGGCGCTGTTTGCACGCGCTTTGGGTGGCATCCTGTCGGACCGGGCAGCGCGCTTTGGCGGCCTCAACCGGCGTGCACTGGTGCTGTTCGTGATGATGCTCGGTGAAGGCCTGGGCCTGCTGTGGTTTGCCCATGCCGGTAGTGCCACGCTGGCGATTGTGGCGATGCTCAGCTTTGGCCTGTTCACGCACATGGCTTGCGGTGCAACTTATGCGCTGGTGCCGTTCATTGACCGACGTGCGCTCGGTGGCGTCGCCGGTATCATCGGCGCCGGCGGCAATGTAGGTGCAGTACTGGCGGGCTTCCTGTTCAAGGGCTTGGGTGATATGCAACAGACGCTGACCATGCTGGGCCTGCTGGTGACCTTGTCAGCACTGTGCGCGATTGCAGTGCGTTTCGCTGCCAACCACATGGCAGAACATAACGAGCCTGTGAGCGCAGCCGCAGCCGCAGCTACAGCCACTGCCTGAGGAGCGATAGATCATGAAGCTTATCGTCATCGGCCACGGCATGGTGGGCCATAAATTTCTGGAAACGCTGGCAGACAGCGGTGCCACCGACCTGCAGGTGACCATCCTGTGCGAAGAACCACGCCCTGCCTATGATCGGGTTCACCTGTCTGAATTCTTCGCCGGCAAGACTGCGGAAGATCTGTCACTGGTGGCACCGGGCTTCTTTGCACCAGGCAACAGCGATGTGCAGTTTGATCTGCGTCTCAATGCCAAGGCACAGGCAGTCGATCTGGCCGCCAAAACGGTGACTGCCAACGTTGCCGGGCAAGTAGAGACACTGTCTTACGACAAGCTGGTACTGGCCACCGGTTCTTACCCGTTTGTACCAACGGTGCCGGGCAATCAGCGCAAGGATTGCTTTGTCTACCGCACCATCGAAGATCTGGAAGCCATGCTGGAATGCGGTAACCGCGCCAGGACTGGGGTCGTCATCGGTGGCGGTCTGCTCGGTCTGGAATGCGCCAAGGCCCTGCGCGATCTGAAGCTGGAGACCCATGTCGTTGAATTTGCGCCACGCCTGATGGCGGTGCAGGTTGATGAGAGTGGTGGTCGCATCCTGCGGCAAAAGATCGAAGCGCTGGGCGTGACGGCGCATACGCAAAAAAATACGGTGGAAATCGTCGACGGCAAGCACGCGACGCACCGGATGAACTTTGAAGATGGCAGCCATCTGGAAACCGACATGATCGTGTTTTCCGCCGGTATTCGTCCACGGGATGAACTGGCCCGCGAAATGGGTCTGCAGGTCGGTGAGCGTGGCGGTATTGTGATCGATAACCATTGCCTCACTTCGGATGCACATGTGTACGCCATCGGTGAATGTGCACTCTGGAATGGCCGTATCTTTGGCCTGGTGGCACCCGGCTACGACATGGCCAGGATTGCTGCCGCACATGTGCTGGCCCATCGGGAGTCAAGCGACGCCGCCCCTGCCCTCGCGACGACACTGGCGCAGTTCAACGGTGCCGACATGAGCACCAAACTCAAGCTCATGGGCGTGGATGTCGCCAGTATCGGCGACCCGCATGGCAAGGAAGCCGGCAGCCGCGCCTATCAGTTCACCGATGAAGTCAAACAGATCTACAAGAAGATCATCGTCTCGGCATCCGGCAAGCATTTACTGGGCGCGGTCATGGTTGGCGATGCCGCGGAATATGGCACCCTGCTGCAAATGATGCTCAACCGCATCGAACTGCCACCAGCACCGGAGTTCCTGATCCTGCCGCAGGCCGATGGTCAGACCAAGGTCGGTCTCGGTGTCGATGCCCTGCCCGACAGCGCCACCATCTGCTCCTGCAACAACGTCACCAAGGGTGCACTGTGCAGTGCGGTGGCCGACGGTGCCACCTCAATCGGCGCACTCAAGAGCTGCACCAAAGCAGGTGCCTCCTGCGGCGGTTGCGTGCCACTGGTGACGCAGATCATGAAGGCCGAAATGAAGAAGCAGGGTCTGGCCGTCAACAATCATGTCTGTGAACATTTTGCGTATTCCCGGCAAGAGTTGCTGCATCTGATCCGGGTCGGCGAGATCAAGACCTTTGACGCCTTGCTGGCGCAGCATGGTAAAGGCCTGGGCTGCGATATCTGCAAGCCGTTGACTGCCAGCCTGCTGGCGTCGTGCTGGAACGACTTTGTGCTCAAGCCAGAGCACGCCAGCCTGCAAGACTCGAACGACTACTTCCTCGGCAATATCCAGAAGGATGGCAGTTACTCGGTGGTACCGCGCATGGCCGGTGGCGAAGTGACCCCGGATGGTTTGATTGCGGTCGGTCAGGTGGCCAAGAAATACGGCCTTTATACCAAGATTACCGGTGGTCAGCGGGTCGATCTGTTTGGTGCCCGTCTAGAGCAGCTGCCAGCGATCTGGGAAGAACTGATTGCCGCCGGATTTGAGACCGGGCATGCCTATGGCAAGTCGCTGCGCACCGTCAAATCCTGCGTTGGCTCGACCTGGTGCCGCTATGGTGTGGACGATAGTGTGGGCCTGGCGATTGCACTGGAAAACCGCTACAAGGGGCTGCGCTCACCACACAAGATCAAGTTTGGCGTTTCCGGTTGCACCCGCGAATGTGCCGAGGCACAAGGTAAGGATGTTGGCATCATCGCCACCGAAAAAGGCTGGAACCTGTATGTCTGCGGCAATGGCGGCATGAAACCACGGCATGCCGAACTGCTGGCCGCGGACCTTGACCGTGACACCCTGATCCGTATGATCGACCGCTTCCTCATGTTCTATGTACGCACCGCCGACCGGCTGCAACGTACCAGCATTTGGCGTGACAATCTGGAGGGTGGACTGGACTACCTCAAGCAGGTCGTGGTGGACGACAAGCTTCAGCTCGGCGCTGCGCTGGAAGCCGAGATGCAGCATGTGGTGGATACCTATGAATGTGAATGGAAAAAGGCGGTTTCTGACCCCGAAACGCGCAAGCGCTTCCGTCACTTCGTCAACAGCAACGCCGCCGACGAGCATGTGCAGTTTGTACCGGAGCGCGGCCAGATTCGCCCTGCCACGGTGGCCGAACGTCATCCGAAGGTGATTCCGCTGATACCGGAAACCGTCGCATAACAGGCAGACGAGCACCTGCACCTACCCGATTGAACGAGGAATCCATCATGCATCGTGATCATTTGACTGAAGACTTAACAGCGCAATGGACCGAGGTCTGCGCACTTGCGGACATCGTGCCCAACACCGGCGTGTGCGCCTTGATTGGCGACCAGCAGGTGGCGGTCTTTCATGTGTTCGACAGCCGCCAGCAGGAGAGCCACGTACTGGCGATCAACAACTATGATCCCAACGCCGAAGCAGCAGTGCTCTCACGTGGTCTGATCGGCAGTCTGGGCGAGCGCATCGTGGTGGCATCGCCAATGTACAAGCAGCATTTCGACCTGCACACCGGCGAGTGCCTGGAAGTACCGCAACACTCGGTTGCTGCCTATCCGACACGGGTAACAAATGGTCGTGTCTGGGTTGCCGCATGAGCACACCGCACGCCGCTGCCAACACCAGTGCCAGTGCCCGGCCATCACTGGTGGTGGTCGGCAATGGCATGGCCGCCATGCGCACAGTCGAAGAACTGCTCAAGCTGGCACCTGAGCTGTATGACATCACGGTGTTCGGTGCAGAGCCGCATGGCAATTACAACCGTATCCTGCTGTCACCGGTACTGGCCGGTGACAAGAGCATCGATGACATCATGCTCAATACACCGCAGTGGTATACCCGGCATGGGATCACCTTGCATGCTGGTGATCCGGTCGAGGCGATTGATCGCAAGCAGCGTGTGGTGCGCGCCCGCAGTGGTATCTGCGTGCCGTATGACCGGTTGCTGCTGGCAACCGGCTCCAAGCCCTTCATCATTCCAGTACCAGGTCATGATTTACCGGGCGTGATTGCCTTCCGTGATATTCAGGACGTCCACCAGATGCTGGAAGCAGCCCGTCAACATCGCCATGCGGTCGTCATCGGCGGCGGCCTGCTTGGGCTGGAAGCGGCCAATGGTTTGTTACGTCAGGGGATGCAGGTCACGGTCGTGCATGTAGCGGGCAGTCTGATGAACCAGCAACTGGATCAACCAGCAGCTGCACTGCTGAAGCAGGCACTGGAGGCACGTGGATTGCGCTTTCTGCTCAATGCCGAGACGGCTGCCATCAGCGGTGAAGCGCGCGTACAAGCGGTGCATTTCAAGGATGGCAGCAGCATTCCAGCCGATTTGGTGGTGATGACTGCCGGTGTCCGTCCCAACATTCAGCTGGCACAGTCTGCCGGGCTGCACTGCGAGCGTGCGATCGTGGTCGACGATACCTTGCAGACCTATGATCCACGGGTGTATGCCGTGGGTGAATGCGTGCAGCATCGGCGCGCCACCTTTGGCCTGGTAGCGCCGATCTGGGAGCAGGCGCGCGTGGCAGCAGCGCATCTGGCCGGTGCGGGTCACCGTCGCTATGTGCAGCAGGCAACGGCGACCAAGCTCAAGGTCACTGGCGTTGACCTGTATTCCGCCGGTGACTTCATAGGAGACGCCGAGAGCGAAGATCTGGTGTTGCGCGATCCACGCCGGGGTGTCTACAAGCGGCTGATTCTCAAGGGCAGTCAGCTGATCGGCGCAGTGCTGTATGGCGACGTCAAAGATGGTCCATGGTATTTTGAATTGATCCAGCAGCGCACCGATATCGCTGCGATCCGACATAAACTGGTCTTCGGACAGGCGTTGTGCATGCCTGCCGCTGCCTGAGGGAGTAACACCACGATGACCACAGCCATCACTGCTACGGCAGCCGAAACCGCCAGCACCTGCCCGTATTGTGGCGTTGGCTGTGGTGTGCGGGTCAGCGTCGATACGCAACGCAGCACTACTGAGCAACCCGTCGTGATCGTGCGCGGCGATCCTGATCATCCGGCCAACCGCGGCCGTCTGTGCGTCAAGGGCTCCGCGCTGGGCGAGACGGTTGATCTGCAGGGACGGCTCCTGCATCCACAACAACGTCAGGCCGATGGCAGCCTGCAACAGATCAGCTGGGATCAGGCCATCGATCAGGTCGCGGGTGGACTGCGCCGGATCATCGATACGCATGGCCCGGATGCGGTCGCCTTGTACGTCTCTGGGCAATTACTGACCGAAGACTATTACATCGCCAACAAGCTGATGAAGGGCTTTATCGGCAGCGCCAACATCGATACCAATTCACGCCTGTGCATGTCATCGGCAGTGGCGGGTTATAAGCGCGCCTTTGGCGAAGATCTGGTGCCCTTGTGTTACGACGATCTGGAACTGGCCGATCTGGTGGTACTGGTCGGTTCCAATACAGCCTGGTGTCACCCTATCCTGTTCCAGCGGATTGCCCGCGCGCGCGAACAGCGTCCGGAAATGAAGCTGGTCGTCATTGACCCACGCCGCACCGCCACCTGTGAACTGGCGGATCTGCATTTACCGATCAAAGCGGGTACCGATGTCTGGCTGTTCAATGGCTTACTGCACTACCTGGCGCAGCATGGCAAACAGGATACCGACTTTGTCACGCAGCATACCAATGGACTGGAAGCTGCACTGGCAGCAGCACAGGAGGAGCTTGACCCCGAGCAGGTAGCGCGACATTGCAAGATTGATCTGCAACAGTTGCTGGCGTTCTACGAACTGTTTGCGGCAACCGATAAAACCATCACCGCATTCTCGATGGGTGTGAATCAATCCTCGGCAGGGACTGACAAGGTCAACAGCATCATCAATTGTCATCTGTTGAGTGGCCGTATCGGCAAGCCGGGGATGGGGCCGTTTTCGATTACCGGACAACCCAATGCAATGGGTGGACGCGAAGTCGGTGGCCTGGCAAACATGCTGGCAGCGCACATGGATCTGGACAATCCACTGCACCGGGAAACCGTACAGACTTTCTGGGACGCACCACAGTTACCGCAGCAAGCAGGACTCAAGGCACTGGATCTGTTCCGCGCAGTGGAAGCGGGTCGTGTCAAGGCGGTCTGGATCATCGCGACTAACCCGATGGTGAGCCTGCCGGATGCGGATCTGGTACAGCGTGCGCTCGAAAACTGTGAGTTGGTCGTCGCCAGCGATGTGGTGCAGAACACCGACACCAATGCCTTCGCGCATCTGTTGCTGCCGGCATTGGCCTGGGGTGAAAAAGATGGCACGGTCACGAACTCGGAGCGGCGTATTTCGCGTCAGCGCCCTTTTCTTCCCGCGCCCGGCGCTGCACGTGCGGACTGGCAAATCCTCTGTGCGGTCGCGCAGCGCATGGGCTATTCCGGTTTTGCGTTTGAGACGGTACAGGCAATCTTTGACGAACATGCCCGGCTGAGCAGTTTTCGCAATGGTGAACCAGGCTTGGCGGGCCATAGTCTGCGCCAGTTCAATCTGGAAGGACTAAGCGGCCTCAGTGCCGAGCAATATGCCCAACTGCCCCCCATTCAATGGCCTGTACAACGCCAGACCGATGGCAGCTTCAGCGGCACCGAACGCTTGTTTGAAACACCCCGCTACAGCCATCCCGATGGTCGTGCCAGATTCATTGCCACAACAGCACGCAGCCCGATGCATGCGACCGATGAAGCGTATCCGCTGGTGCTCAATACCGGCCGTGTACGCGATCAGTGGCATACCATGACCCGCACCGGCAAGTCTGCCAGACTGGCAGACCATGTGCCGGAGTCCTTTATCGATATGCATCCGCAAGATGCATTGCTCTACGGCGTGCGCGAAGGCAGTCTGGCGCGTATCAGCTCGCGCTGGGGTGCGATGGTGGCACGCGTGCAGCACAGCGGTGGCATTGCGCGTGGCAACGTGTTTGTGCCGATTCACTGGAACGCCCAAAGTGCATCCGATGCGCGCGTGGGTGCACTGGTTAATCCAGTGGTGGACCCGGTGTCAGGCGAACCAGAGTTCAAACATACGCCGGTCAGCATCGAGGAATTCGGAGTGCACTGGTATGGTTTTCTGCTGACCCGGCGCACCCTGCAGCTGGACCAGATCACCCACTGGACCCGTATTCAGGGCCGCGATTTTGCACGTTATGAACTGGCTGGGCGGCAAAAAGTCACCGACTACAACAGCTGGGCACGCACCCTGCTGGAAGTGAACGATATGCAGGCAGACTGGCTCGACTATGCTGACCGTACTGCAGGCGTCTATCGGGCGGTGCATATCGAGGAGGAGCGCATTGTCAGCTGCCTGTTCCTGTCGCCACGTCCGGACCTGCCGTCACGCGCCTGGCTGGCCAGCCTGTTCGACAAACAACAGCTGGAAGAAGCTGACCGGGTTGGCCTTCTTCTGGGCCAAGCGATTGAAAAAGGTGCCGATACCGGCCCGACTGTCTGCTCCTGCTTCGGTGTCGGCCGCAACACCATTTGCGACGCCATTACCAGCAAAGGCTTGCAGAGCGTCAAGGAAGTCACTGCCTGTGTGAAGGCAGGTGGCAATTGTGGCTCCTGCGTGCCGGAGATCAAGAAATTGCTAGTGGAATCTCAACACCGTGAAGTCAATACGCCTGTACACGCTGCGCTGGCCTCTGGGTAACTCCGCGGCAGACAAGCAAACCTTAAGGTTCGTCTTCCTCGGCTAGTTCGATCGTGGCACGCTCCTCGGCCTGACGACGCAATTGCTGCTGGGTTGCCAATCGCCGTTCACGATTACGCTCAAAATCAGCGGCATTGATCTTTGCCTGTTCGCGGGCATGATCCATAGCACGCTGCATATGCGGACGGCGCTCACAGGCACTGACCAGAATCATCAGCATGGCAACGACAGACAATGCAAAAAAAGGGATTCGCAATCGCATCGATAGCTCCTTGGACCAAGGATGAACCCGCACATCTGGAGTACAGGTTGGGCACCCCATGGTAGTCACAAGCAGAGGGTGCTGCAAGAGGAAAAGCTAGACAAATGGGATAACGTTGACTCTCGCTCAATGCTGCTACGCATGCGGTTCATCAGGTTCTGCATGGACTTGATGAACCTGTGCGATCCGGGTGCTACTCGAGCGAGATCAGTCCATGCAGAATGGAGAATTTAATCAGCCCGGGAAAATCACTGACGCCAATCTTTTGCATCAGTCGACTGCGATAGGTGTCGATGGATTTGGGTGAGAGCGAAAGCATGCTTGCAACCTGCGAACTGGAATGTCCTTCCGCTACCAGTTGCAGCACCTCACGCTCGCGAGCACTGAGCGCCTCGAGCGGACTGGCAGTCCGTAAACCCTGCAGGTAGTCGTCGACGACCGCGCCGGAGATCTTCTGGCTCAGATAGCGCTGCCCCGCATGAACAGTGCGTATCGCATTGAGCAACTCGGCACCGGCGGAACTCTTGAGCAGGTAGCCTTTGGCACCCGCCTGCAATGCACGGAAGATATGTTCTCTGGTACCGTACATGGAGAGCATGATGACTTTGGATTCCGGAGCAGAATGCCGCAGCAACATACTGGCCTCGATACCGTTGAGGTTGGGCATCGCAATATCCATGATCACCAGATCAGGTTGCAGGCGCACCACTTCTTTGACGACCTGGCGTCCATTGTCGCCACCACCGACGATTTCAACATCTTCCTGTGTCTGCAGAATCGCCGCCAGACCGTCGCGAAGAATACTATGATCATCAGCGATATAGATCCGAATACTCATCGGGCAACCACCACTTCAATGCGGCATCCCTGTCCGGGCGCGGCAATAATCCTGAGTGTGCCACCCAGTGCCTGTGCACGTTCACGCATGGAGGCCAGCCCCCAGGTAGGTCGACGCTTATCGCTATAGAGTTTGTCCGTCTGAAATCCTACCCCGTCATCACTGATACTAAACATCACCGACGCGGTCTTTACATCCAGCATGAGCGTCACCGTGTTGGCTTGTGCGTATTTGGCGATATTTGTCAGCGCCCCCTGAGCGATGCGAAACAAGGCGATCTCAAGCTCGGCATCGAGCCGTCCCGACAAACCACTCACCTCAATCTCGAAATGAAAGCCGCAACGCTGCGCAAATAATTCGCACTGCCAGCGCAACGCTGCCAGCAGACCATAATCGTCGAGTACAGGTGGTCGTAACTCAGCCATCAGACGACGGACTACCTCGGTCGTATCTTCGAGCAAGGCCATGGAATCCTTCAGGCGGTGCGCCATGCTATCGAGACCCGGGATTTCGCTGGTGATAACCTGAGTAGACATGATGCTCATGTTGATGCTTAATGCGGTTAATGCAGAGCCGATTGTGTCATGTAGTTCACGGGCAATTCGACGTCGCTCGGCTTCTTCCACCGTCGCCAAAGCACGCGAGATGGCCCTGAGCTCTTCAGTCAGATCCAGCAGACTTTGTTCCGCCTGTTTACTCTCGGTAATATCGATCTGCGCACCTTGCAGCACACTGGGCTTGCCATTGTCGTCGATAACTGCGGTGGCGCGCGACATAAACCAACGCAGCCGGCCATCGTGATGTTGCATACAATAGTCAACCTCGAACAACCCTTCAGGGGTTGCAAGATATTGATTCAACGCATCATTGAAGCGAGCTTGATCCTGCACATGCAATTGCGCAATCCAGTCGTTGATGCTCTCGATACCGTGTGCATCAGAATACCCAAGCTGGGCATGCCACTCTTGCGAGAGGCTGATACGTCCGGTAAGAAGATCGCACTGCCACAAACCGATATTTGAAATACTTACTGCCAGCTTCAGTTGGTCAGGTGTCAATTCCAATGGAGCCGTCCTTTTGAATGATCCTGGTTTGATTCCTTGCAAGCCAATTCCCCGTCGTCTTGCCACGCGCCAGCAATATCAATTGGCGCAGTATCGACCTGGCAGCTGTCGTCCGTTATACAAACAGTCGCAAGTCGGTACGTAAAGAGCCGGGCTGTACAGAATATTGTCGTTATTGTTCTTCATCTTGGTGACACCGTTGTTCGCCTGAAGTACCACATACGTGGCACCTACAACGCAGCCGACATGGCCGTCACTGACCACCCCGGTACGCCGCAATTGAATCAATGGCTGACTGTCACGCCATGCTGGCGTGCACGAAAACCCGAATTAGCGCAAGGATCATAGCAATTCAGGTTCTGCTTGTATGTCAGGAAATCTTGATACTAGCCGTAGATTTTTCCTGAGTCTGTTCGCTGGTGCACGCCAGCAAGATGGTCCGGGTAGATGAGGAGAAACTCAGTTGGAGACGGGGAAGGTGCGGCCATCAATGAGCATGCGCTCGAAGCTGTCGACGGGTACCGGACGCGAGAACAGATAGCCCTGCAATTCGTCGCAACCGGCCGCCTTGAGGAAGTCGAACTGCGCCATATTTTCTACACCTTCGGCGATCACCTTGTGACGCAGTTGCTTGGCGATACCGATGATCGCGCTGGCGATGGCACAGTCGTTGGTGTCTTCTGGGATACCAGTGGTAAAGGAGCGATCAATCTTGAGTGTATTGATCGGGAAACGTTTCAGATAGGACAGACTGGAATAACCGGTACCAAAATCATCGAGCGCAATACTGACACCCAACAGGCAGATTTTTTCCATGATCGCAATCACGCGATCAGTACTGTGCATGAGCATGCTCTCGGTAATTTCCAGTTCCAGCCAGTCGCCGGTGAGCTGGTGCCGATGCAAGGCAGCGCGAATACGGTCAGGCAAGGAACGGGTAAATTCACGCGCCGTGACGTTAATGGCGATACGGACCGGTGCCTGCCCTGCATCCTTCCAGCGCCGCGCCTGCGCGCACACCGCTTCGAGCACCCAGTCACTCAATTGCACGATGAGACCGGTTTCTTCCGCAATCGGGATGAAATCTCCTGGCAGCAACAAGCCACGCTCTGGATGGAGCCAGCGCACCAATGCTTCGGCACCGGTAATCTGGCCGCCTACCATATCGATCTTGGGCTGGTAATACAGCAGCAGCTGGTTGTACTCGAAGGCATGCAGCAGGCCAGTTTCGATGCGCAGCGAATCGAGCATGTTGCGGTTCATTTCTTCGCTGTAATAAGCGTAACCGCCCTCGTTGTTTTCACCGCCCTGCTTGGCCCGGTACATGGCAATGTCAGCCAGTCGCAGCAGGGTTTCGGTATCGCTGGCATCTTGCGGATACATGCTGATACCGATGCTGGCACCAACCCGTAATTCATGGCCGTCAATGAAGAACGGTTCATCAAACAGCGCAATCAGCTTTTGTGCCACAAAACCGGCGTGGTAATCCTTGTCAATATCAAACAGCGCTACCGCAAATTCGTCAGCGCCCAGACGAGCCACGATGTCTTCGTCGCGCACGGCCTTACGCAGCCGCATGGCGACTTCGACCAGCAACATATCGCCTGCCACATGACCAAGCGTATCGTTGATGGGCTTGAAGCGGTTCAGATCCAGAAACATGATGCAGCCGTAGAGATTGTCCTGCTGCGCCGTTTCGAGCGCCTGATCGACGGTGCGGGTCAGCAAGGTACGGTTCGGCAATCCGGTCAGCGAGTCGTAATAGGCCAGATGGTGAATCAGTTTTTCGGCATTCTTGCGCTCGGTAATGTCGTTGATGTAGCCGATCAGGCCACTGGGCTGACCATACTGGTCGCGCATGACGGACAAGGACAGACTGGCCCAGAAGGCTTCGCCGGATTTCTTGCGACGACGCACTTCCATTTCGCGCCCACCGTGCGACAAAAACACGTCGTTCAGCCAGGAGTCATCCTCGTCTTCGCTCTCGTAGAGGAACAGGACGTTACGACCAATAGCTTCAGCAGCGGAATAACCGAACAGTTGCTCGGCACCACGGTTCCAGCTGGTGATAAAACCAGTCTGATCCATCGTGATCACCGATTCCTGCATCTGGTTGAGGATTTGTGCCTGTTGCTCGAGCTTGGCCTCAATCTGGTCCAGCGAACGACCGCGCTTATCGGTCTCGGCACGTGTTTGCAACAGCCTGCCGGTCAACCCGGCAAAGGACTTCAGGCGACTGAGCTCGGACTCGCTGAACATGCAGGGCTTTTCTAAAAACAAATAGAAGCCATAGACATGCCCTGCATGAGTGACGGCTTCGACCAGAGCGTCGGTTTCGGGTGTCTGGTCGGCAGCGAGATAGCTGGCACCGGGCTTACCCAGAAGCGTCGATGCAATAGAGCCCAGCGTTTCCTGCAAGTGGATACCGTCCAGATTCAATATTGCTTCGAGCAAGGCAGCACAACACCCCAGATCGTCACCGCACAGAGTCGCGATCATTGGTCTCAGGCCTCTTGGCTCACTTTGCTGGCCCAGCGGTAGGCCTGTATCAGTGCACGGCAATAGCCCTCCGCACTGATCCCGGCCTGCTCCAGGTCGCTATGACGCAGTGGGATGCGGCCGTATTCGGCACGCTCGACGACATCCAGCAGATACCCCAGACGGCCGGTGCGCTGCATCAACGCATCGACGATATCGCGTGGCAGCCGCAAGGGTTCTATGATCATTTTTAGCGGCATTGCCAGCAGCGTATCGAGCAGCGAGAACATGCCGACAATGAAGGCGCGGTCTTGCTCGTCACGATCGCCATCGAGCTGCTCGCACATGTTTTCCATCATGGCCGCCCGTGCAGCGGCGCGGGGCAATAAGGGATTGGCCGATTCGTCGCCCGGGAAACGTGCGTACAGCAACAGTTGCAACCAGCGCTGTAACTGGCGCCGCCCCAGTAGATTGATGGCTTGGGTGAAATTAGTGATATGTGCCGAGAAGCCGAAAGCGGCCGAACTGACCAGCTTGAAGAGCTGGTAGGACAGCGCCGGATCCTGCTTGAGCAAGGCTTCCAGTTCGGGCACGTCGGCATCGTGTGACACCAGTTCCAGCAGTTTCAGTAAACGACCGCGCGAAATCGCGTCTTTTTGGACGCCAGTCGACGATGGCAACAAGGGATAGTCACCGCTGAACCAGCGGAAGCCCTGTACCCGGCAAGCATCAAACAACACTGGGTCGGCAACATTTTCGGCGATATGCGGTCCGCGCATGCCAATCAGCCAGGTCGATGCCTGCGGTGCAATACCAGCGCTGCAGTCGAGCGACAGCGACTCAATGAAACTGGGGAATTGCAGCAGGGATACTTTCGGGCCCGGCAGACCATCAGCGATCAGTCGGTAACCCATCTTGGAGAGACGCTCCAACACTGGCAAACGCGCGGGATCAACGCAATATTCGACAGGAATACGCAAAACCAGGTCGACACCGGCTGGCGGCGCACCAAAATCACCGGCAAAACGCGCAGGATTGCGCACCGGGACAATGCAGGACAACTTGCCCAGCGCTTCCGACAATCCAAAATCATGGAGTAAACGTCCAATGAATGCACATTCGTCATCATTCAGAGGAGATACATGCAACGACAGCGCCGTCCACAAATAATGAACATCCGCCACTGGTTGCAAAAACACGAGGGGAAAAGAAGGAATGCTTTTATCCTGGACAGACATGTTATTTCAACACTCCGGCAAACAGCTGCGGCATAGGTAGGTTAAGCAATGTAGGCAAGGTAAAAAATGTCATTAATCAATAGCTTATGAGATTTAAATTCAATAGTTTCCCAAAAGAATACTTATCTAAATTCAAATATTTTCTACGCTAATATACCCGATAAATCTCAAACTGCCTAAGTGATCACTTTAAAAACATTTCCTGCAGGTCATTGAGGAATCGTCGACCTAGCTCGCTCGGCCGAATCTGCCTGTGGTCCCTGTGCAGCAAGCCTTTGACCTCAGCCTCATTGAGCGCGGCTTCGATCGTATTGAGGCCCATGCCGGTGCGTTCGGCAAACAGATTCACAGGGAACCCCTCTGTTAATCGCAATGCGTTGAGCATGAATTCAAAACCCAATGCTTCTCGCGTAATTTCAGATTCTTCCTGCACAGCAATATTTTGTCCACTCTTTTCCAGATACGTGGTCGGATGTTTGTAGCGCATTTGCCTCACGATCCGATGCGGGAACGATAATTTAGAATGTGCACCGGCGCCAATCCCGAGGTAATCACCAAATTGCCAATAATTCAGATTATGGCGCGCCTGACGTTGCGCTTTGGCATAGGCCGACACTTCGTAATGCCCATAACCAGCGGCACCAGTGAGTTCGGCGATCATGTCCTGCATGTCGGCACTGGTATCGTCGTCAGGTACCGGCGGCGGATACTTGGCGAACAGAGTGTTGGGTTCCAGCGTCAGGTGATACAGCGACAGATGCGGCGGCGCATAGGCAATCGCCGTTTCAATATCGCGTCGCGCCTGAGCCAGCGTCTGCGAGGGCAGCGCGTACATCAGATCAAGGTTGAAATTGTCGAAATTGTCCTGGGCAATCTCAATCGCCCGACGTGCCTGATCGCCATCATGAATACGCCCCAGTGCCGCCAGATGTCCGCTGTCAAAACTCTGGATGCCGATCGACAGACGATTGATGCCGCTGGCCCGGTAGGACTTGAACTTGTCCGCTTCGAAGGTCCCGGGATTGGCCTCCATGGTCACTTCGATGTCCAGATCCAGCGGCAGCAAAGTGCGGATATCGGACAGCAGGCGATCCAGCCCCGCCGCTGACAGCAGACTGGGCGTGCCACCACCGATGAAAATGGAATAGACCTTGCGCCCCCAGATCAGCGGCAAGGCAGATTCGAGATCACTGCGCAGGGCATTGAGATAGGCTTCTTCGGGGAAACTATCTTTGACTTCGTGTGAATTGAAATCGCAATAGGGGCATTTCTTCACACACCACGGAAAGTGCACATACAGTGCCAAAGGCGGCAAGGCAGTCAATTGCAGGCTACCCGGTTTGAGAAAGTTCAGCGCAGCCTGAGCCGCCTGCTGCGGACCGCTTTGTGAGGATGGCCCGGCAGCACCAGAATCCGGGCTATCAACGGGAATGGGCTTGATTGGAATCATCGTAATTTTTCTACCAGCGCACGCAAGGCCTGACCACGGTGCGAGCAGGCATTCTTTTCTTCCGGGCTGAGCTCGGCAGCTGTTTTGCCAAGCGCTGGCAGCAGAAAATAGGGATCGTAGCCAAAACCGCCCTGCCCACGCGCCTCGCCAATGATTTCACCCTGCCATACGCCGTCGGCGATGACCGGTTGGGGATCATCGGCATGACGTACATACACCAGCACACAATAATAATAGGCCGACTTGTCAGCATGTGGGGCCAGATCGGCGATCAATTTGGCGTTATTGGCGGCATCCGACTTCGGCTCGCCGGCATAGCGCGCCGACCAGACACCGGGCGCACCACCCAGCGCATTGACGCAAACCCCGGAGTCATCTGCCAATGCCGGCAAGCCGGTCAGACGGGAGGCATGACGTGCCTTGGTCAGCGCGTTTTCCACGAAGGTAGCAAATGGTTCGTCGGCTTCAGGGACATTGAACTCACCCTGGGCATGCACTTCACGGCCGATCGTGCTGAGCAGACTGGCGAATTCACGCAGTTTTCCGGCGTTGTTGGAAGCGAGAACGATTTTTTGAGTCATGGCAAAAAGCAAAAATGCCATGCCGGCGTGCTGCAGACATGGCTAGACGTTGTTGATTGGCGCGATTGTAAAGTGATTCTGCCAGCCCTGCCGAACCGGCACCATTTTTACTCTGGCAGCCCGAGCGTCTGTTTCTGCAAGGCAATCAGATCGCTAATACCGCTTTGCGCGAGGTCCAGCAGACTGTTAAGAGTGGCACGGTCAAACGCGGCACCTTCGGCTGTCCCTTGCACCTCAACAAAATGACCCGCATCGGTCATGACCACATTCATATCAGTGTCACAGCCGGAGTCTTCAAGATAATCCAGATCAAGTACCGGCACGCCTTGATAGACCCCGACCGAAATGGCGGCCACAAAATGCTTGAGCGGAATCGCAGTGATGGCTTGGCGCTGCAGCAACACCGAGAACGCGTCAAATGCTGCCACCATGGCACCAGTGATTGCAGCGGTACGGGTGCCGCCATCGGCCTGCAGGACATCGCAGTCCAGATGCAGGGTGCGCTCACCGAACGCCTCCAGATCGAATGCTGCACGCAAGGCGCGGCCGATCAGCCGCTGGATTTCCTGAGTGCGTCCGGATTGCTTGCCCTTGGCGGCTTCACGATCCATGCGTGTGTGCGTGGAGCGCGGCAACATGCCATATTCGGCAGTCAACCAGCCTTGTCCCTTGCCCTTGAGAAAGCCGGGTACCTTTTCTTCGATGCTGGCAGTACACAGCACGCGGGTATCACCAAACTCGACCAGAACCGAGCCCTCGGCGTGCTTGGTGTAATGGCGCGTCAGTCGCACTGGGCGCAGGTCAGTGGTAGCGCGTCCGCTGGGGCGTTGGAACTGGGTCATGCGATTTCCTTCATGGAGGATGAAACAGAGAATAGTGAGAAATTAAAAGAGGGAAAAGCCTCTGCCCCCCGACAACAGGGATAAAGTTCAGGAATAAAGTTGTTTGAATCGGAACCGCAAACCCGACTACAATCACCCTCCCTCGTATTTTTACCGGCATTGTCTTGATAAACTGCTGGTTTGTAAAGAAAACATCGGGCCTCGCCCGAGGCCCTAGCGGAGAATCGATTTGACCATCTACAGCATGACTGGCTATGCCGTCACCAAACGCGAAAATGCCGCCGGCACGATCACGCTGGAACTTAAGAGCGTGAATTCGCGCTTTCTGGATTTGCAATTTCGCATTAATGATGATCTACGTGCGGTCGAGCCAGCCTTGCGCGAGGTGATTATCAACAAGCTGGCGCGCGGCAAGGTGGAATGTCGCCTGAGCTTTGGTCGCAAGAGCGATCAAGGTAGCAGCCAGGCGCTGAACCAGAAACTGCTGGACACATTGACCGGATTGCAAACCCAGTTGCGTCAGCAATTTATCGATGCCGCGCCACTGTCAGTGAACGAATTGCTGCGCTGGCCGGGGGTAATCGAAGAAGCTGAAATCGGTCAGGACACACTGCAGGCAGACGTGCTGGCGACCTTGCAAGAGACAATGACGGCCTTTATCGACAGCCGCGCACGTGAAGGCGCTGCCTTGCAGGCTGTGCTGGAGTCGCGCATCGACGCCATGGAAGCGATCGTGGCGCGAATCACGCCCTTGGTCCCGCAACTGGTGGCGCAATTTCAGCAAAAGGCAACCGAGCGCATGCTCGAAGCGCTGGGCCTGACCAGCAAGGATGGCACTATTGCCGCGGTGTCTCGCGATGAGATTCTGGAACGGATCCGTCAGGAAGTGACGCTCTATGGCATTCGTATCGATATCGCCGAAGAGCTGGCGCGACTGTCGGCGCATCTGACCGAAACCCGCCACATTCTGAAAAAAGGTGGTCAGGTCGGCAAACGTCTGGACTTCATGATGCAGGAGCTCAATCGCGAAGCCAATACGGTCGGCTCCAAGGCGGCCATGAAGGAATTAGCCGATGCTTCCATGGAATTGAAGCTGCTGATCGACCAGATGCGCGAGCAGGTACAAAATCTGGAATAAACTGCGACAGCGCTGTTTTGCTAAAATATCCGGGCTGGATTGACTGCTCTGTCAACCCCGCCTATCTGACGAACAATCTGGCCCAAGAGGACCACAAATGCCCCACAAAAAACCAACCTCCGGCAGTCTGTTCATGGTGGTCGCCCCTTCCGGCGCCGGCAAGTCGACGCTGGTCAATGCCCTGCTCAAGCAGGAGCCCGACATCAAACTGTCGATCTCTTACACTACCCGGCCACCGCGTCCGGGTGAGCAACATGGGCGCGAATATTACTTCACCACGGCCGAAGACTTTCTCAAGCGTCAGGCTGAGGGCGAATTCCTGGAATGGGCGGAAGTGCATGGCAACTATTACGGCACCTCGCGCCTGTTGATTGCCGACCAGATCACCGATGGCATCGATGTACTGCTGGAAATTGACTGGCAAGGCGCGCAACAGGTGAAGAAGCAATTCCCGAATGCAATTGGCATTTTCATCCTGCCGCCGTCGATTGCCGCGCTGGAAGAACGCCTGCACAAGCGCGGACAAGACGAGCCGCACGTCATTACACGCCGTATCCTGGCCGCCGGCGGAGAAATCGCGCACTCGCCCGAGTTCGAATATGTTATTATTAATCAAGAGTTTGCCGTCGCTTTGTCAGAATTGACCGCGATTGTCAAAGCGGCTCGTTGCCGGTTCCCGCAACAGGCTGCCCGCAATTCATTCTTATTCACACAACTTGGCATACATGCCAGCACTTGAAACCGGCAACATCGGACTTGCGCAGGATCCCCGGTCGGATCCTGGTTGAATCAGGAAATATGTCACAGGAGTTTTTATGGCCCGTATCACCATCGAAGATTGTCTCAAGCAAATCCCTAACCGCTTTCAGTTGACACTGGCTGCTACCTATCGTGCACGTCAGTTGCTGCAAGGCCACACCCCAAAGGTAGATGCCAAGGACAAACCGACTGTGACCGCGCTGCGTGAAATCGCCGCTGGCAAGGTGGGTATCGAAATGTTGAAAAAAGTGCCCGTCTGATCTGTCCAACATCCATGCTGCTGATAACCCGAATCTATGAGCCTGACACCTCAAGAATCACCTGCCGGTTCACCGTTATCAGTACCGCCCAGTAGTATTCCTACCCGAGCGCCAACTGGCCGCTCGGGTACGAAAATCGCAGTCAATGCCTCACCAATGCCTGCGAGCGCTTCAAATACTCCTCATCCTGCAAACACGCCAACGGCCTCAAGTCATTCTGGCAATGGCAGTTCGACGACTGCATCTTCGGCCAACCCGAATAACGCGCCTCCAGTCACAGCTCCAGCCTTACATAGCGGCGTTGCCACCTTCACCCACCTGACCCTCAAGCTCGAAGAGTATCTGACGCCTTCTGATCTCAAAAAGGTCAAGGAAGCCTATCGTTTCTCAGATGAAATGCATCTGGGCCAGATGCGCAAGTCGGGCGAACCTTATATCTCGCATCCGCTTGCCGTGGCCGAAATCTGTGCCGACTGGAAGCTTGATGCGCAAGCCATGATGGCTGCGCTGCTGCACGATGTGATGGAAGATCAGGGCGTCAAGAAGGAAGAACTGATCGAACGCTTCGGTTCCCAGGTAGCGTCACTGGTCGATGGACTGTCGAAGCTCGACAAGATCGAGTTCCAGAGCCAGATCGAAGCGCAGGCTGAGAACTTCCGCAAGATGCTGCTGGCTATGGCGCGCGATGTGCGCGTGATTCTGGTGAAGCTGGCAGATCGCCTGCACAACATGCGGACGCTGGGCTCCATGCCGCCCGACAAGAAGCGTCGCATCTCGCGCGAGACCATGGAAGTGTATGTGCCGATTGCACACCGGCTCGGGCTCAACAACATCTATCGCGAGCTGCAAGAGCTGTCCTTCGCGCACCTGTATCCGCTGCGTCACCGCACACTGCACAAGGCGGTCAAGGCCGCCCGTGGCAACCGTCGCGAAGTCGTCACCAAGATTCTCGAATCGGTTACCAGCACGCTGATTGCCGCTGGCATTCCCGCGCAAATCGATGGCCGAGAAAAAACGCTCTACGGGATTTACCGCAAGATGCGCAACAAGCACCTGTCGTTTTCGCAAGTGCTTGACGTGTATGGTTTCCGTATCGTGGTCGACAGCTTTGCCAACTGTTATGTGGCACTTGGCACACTGCATTCACTGTTCAAGCCGATGCCCGGCAAGTTCAAGGATTACATTGCCATTCCCAAGCTCAATGGCTATCAATCGCTGCACACCACGCTGATCGGTCCCTATGGAACGCCGGTCGAGTTCCAGATCCGCACCCAGGAAATGCACCGCGTCGCCGAATCCGGTGTGGCTGCGCACTGGCTCTACAAGGATGACGAAGGCGGACTGACCGATCTGCAGCAACGCACGCATGCCTGGCTGCAATCGCTGCTGGATATCCAGAAGCAGACTGGTGACTCTGCCGAATTCCTGGAGCACGTCAAGGTCGACCTGTTCCCTGATTCGGTTTATGTATTTACCCCTAAATCAAAGATCATCGCCTTGCCACGCGGTGCTACAGCGCTCGACTTTGCCTACAACATTCATACTGATGTGGGCGACCAGACCACCTCTGCGGTGATCAATCATGAGCCGGCACCATTACGCACAGAGTTGCACAACGGTGACATCGTTGAAATCATTACCTCACCGTCCTCGCGCCCCAGTCCCAACTGGCTCGGTTATGTGCGCACCGGCAAGGCGCGCTCGGCGATCCGGCATCGGCTGCGTACCGCCAATCTGAATGAATCACAGGCCATGGGCAAACGTTTGCTGGCCAACGCGCTCAATACACTGGGGCTGGACTCAGACCTCCCAAGCACCATCATCGAACGTCTGCTCAACGAATCTAGCGCCAAAACCATGGATGAACTGTATGCCGACATCGGCATCGGCACCCGCATGGCACCGCTGGTAGCACGGCATATCATGGGCATGGTGGAAGGCAATACAGCTGTACCTCAGCTCGATGTAGAAGGCCAGATGCTGCCGTCCAAGCCGGACCCGGTCGTCATTACCGGTAACGAAGGCGCAACCGTTCAGCTGGCATCCTGTTGCCTGCCGATCCCTGGCGACAAGCTGCTTGGTAACCTCAAGCATGATCAGGCACTGATCATCCACGTGGAAGATTGCGAGACCGCCAAGCGCTATCGTGAAAAAGAACCCGATCGCTGGATTGAAGTGACCTGGGCCAATGAAGTCGACCGCCGCTTTGAAGCACGCATCAAGATTCTGATTCACAATCAGAAAGGCACGCTGGCACGCATTGCCTCTGCCATTGGCGAGGCCGATGCGCATATCGTCTCGGTCACCATGGATGATGAAGGTGATCAATCCATGAAACATCTGCGCTTTACCTTGCTGGTGGAAGACCGCGTGCATCTGGCGCGTACCATGCGCGGCATCCGCACCATCAACAGCGTCGCCCGGATCCTGCGCGAACGGGGCTAGTCAGTCTTTGCTACTGGTTTGATTGCGTCTACTCCTGTGGCAAGCCGGACTGGTCTTCCTGCAACGCGACAAATGGATTGTGGCGCAGCCTCTCGCCGACAAAATCAATCAAGGCGGTAACCGCCAGTGATACATGCCGTCGATGCGGATAGACTGCATAAAACCCGCTCAGGTCGCGCAGGTATTGCGGCAACACCGTCACCAGATCGCCGCGACGAACATCCTCAGCGGCCACCAGCATCGGCAGCAGCGATATTCCCAATCCAGCACGCGTGGCGCGCAACAGTGCTTGCGCCGAGTTCGCGCACAGGCGCGGCGTCACCCTGATCGACTCCATCCCCTGCGGCCCTTCGAGCCGCCACAAGGTCTGCGCAGCGCTACTCGATGCTGTCAGGCAATCATGCTCCTGCGCCAGTTGCTCAAGTGACTCCGGTACACCGCGTCGCGCCAGATAATCTGGACTGGCCAGCAGGCAACGGTAACTATCTCCCAGCTTGCGCGCCACCAGACTGGAATCGGGCAATTGCCCGCCGCGGAACGCAACGTCAATCGCGTTGGCGATCAGATCGATATAATCGTCGCCGAGCTGAAACTCCAGAATAACCTTGGGATAGGTTTGCATGAATTGCGTGACCAGCTCGACCCCGAAGTTATCGAAAAAATCAGCCGGTGCCGCCACCCGCAACTGACCATGCGGTTCGCCATTTCGTTCGGCCAGATGAGAACCCGCCTGCTGGATGTCTTCAATCCCGGCGGCGCAGCGTTCAAAAAAATCCCGTCCGGCGGCCGTGGTATTGAGCTGCCGGGTTGACCGCTGGAGCAATCGCACTCCCAGACTCTCCTCAAGCAGTTGCACACGACGGCTCACCGTATTGGGCGGCATGCCAAGCCGACGCCCGGCTCCCGCAAAGCTGCCGGCACGCACGACGTGCACAAATACCGCAATATCGTTGAGATCCAACATGATTCATTCCATAAATGGACTAGTGAAACCCAATTCTCCCATCTATTTATAGTAATGAAAAGTGATTATGCTCTGTTCATCCGTTTTACCCGCTGGTCACTACCGAGTGATCAGTCCGAACAACCGATCCGATCCAATCCAACCGATTAAAGGTCCATGATGAGCACACTCTTGCATATCGACTCCAGCGCCCGCTTCAGCGGCTCCCTCACACGCGAACTCAGCGGTGCTTTCGTTGCACAATGGCAAGCCAAAAATCCTGGCGGCCGCGTCATTACCCGTGATGTTGCTGCAGAACCGTTACCGCACCTGAGCGAATCCATGCTGGGTGCTTACTTCACTCCTGCCGATCAGCGCAGCGCCGAGCAACAGGCAACCATCGCGGTGTCAGACAAGCTGGTCGATGAAGTGATCGCAGCAGATACCCTCGTCATCGGCATCCCGATGTACAACTTTGCAGCGCCATCGGCATTCAAGGCCTGGATCGATCACATCTGCCGCGCTGGCCGTACTTTCAAGTACACCGAAAACGGTCCGGTTGGCCTGCTGTCGGGCAAGCGCGCTGTGGTCTTCCTGACCCGTGGCGGCGTGTATTCGGAAGGCCCAGCCAAGGCCTATGACTTCCAGGCTGGTTACATCAAAACCGTCCTTGGCTTCATCGGCATTACCGATGTCGAAGTGATTCTGGCCGAAGGCGTCGCGATGGGCGAAGAAAAGACCAAGGAAGCGCTTAGCCAGGCGCATCAGGCACTGAGCGCTGCGGTTTAATGCGCTGACAGGTAATTGCTTAGTCTTCTGCCAGATCGGATGATCTGACGGAAGGCAAAAACAAAAAGCCCAGCAATTGATTTGCTGGGCTTTTTACTGGCTTTTTGTTGGCTGCGGCTTAGCGCCTCTTGATGATTACTTCTCGGGCAGAGGAATCCATTCGACCTCACCCGGCACGAGCGGGAATTTCCCGTGATCCTGTGCACGCCAAGCGAGTCGTGCGGCATCAATCAACTCTTTGGTACTGGCTACAAAATTCCATGACACAAAGCGTGGAGCGTCCATCGGCTCTCCGCCCAGCAGCATGAACAGCGTGTCTTCCTGCGCTTCCAGACGCACTTCCACGCCCTGCTCCAGCACCGCCAGTACGCCAGCTTCCAGTGCGTCGCCATCGATACTGACACTACCTCTGACGACATACAGTGCGCGCTCGCTATAGTCAGCCGGGATGCTGATACCAGCACCGGCCTTGAGCTGTCCACACAGATACAGTGTGGCGCTGGAGGCTTTGACCGGCGAGGTATGACCAAAGGCCGATCCCACCAGCAAATGCAGACTGGCACCAGCCAGCGTAATGGTTGGCATGACCTCGGCCGGATAGTGTACAAAGCTGGGATCGCCCTGCTCTTGCTCCTGCGGCAATGCGACCCACATCTGCAAGCCATGTACCGGTGTTTTGGCGTCACGGATATCCTCAGGAACCCGCTCCGAATGGACGATGCCACGCCCGGCCGACATCCAGTTGACGGCTCCCGGCGTAATCCGCTGCACCACACCCAGGCTGTCGCGATGGACCATTGCACCAGAAAACAGGTAAGTGACGGTCGCCAGACCAATATGCGGATGCGGACGGACGTCGCCTTCAGTGGTATGGCTGTCAAACTCGACCGGACCCATATGATCGAAGAACACAAATGGGCCTACGGTGCGGGCGGCGGCTGCCGGTAACAAACGCCGTACCGGGAAACCAATGTCACGCGTGAGACCGTGGATCAGATGACGAATACTGCTCATGGGAGTCCCTTTCAGATTATTCAGATTGATTCAGTTTTAGAGCCGGCCTTGACGAAAATCGTCAATCGCCTGTTCCACCTGCTCACGGGTATTCATTACAAACGGTCCCCATTGCGCAATCGGCTCGTTCAATGGCGCACCAGCGATCAGCAGGAAGCGCGTTTCCACGTCCGCATGCAGAGCAACACCTTCGGCCGCTGGTGTATTGCTCAGAATCGCCATACGACCAGCTGGCGCCTTACGGGCCTGCGCGGCATCAGGACCGATCTGCAACTGCCCTTCGTACACATACAGGAAAGCATTATGCGTTGCCGGAATCGGCAGCGCCAGATCTTGCCCTGCCTGTACATGCAGATCCAGATACAGTGGTGCCGTGGTGGGACGGCTAATCGCGCCCTGCACACCAAAAGCCTCACCCGCGAGCACTCTTACCTGTACCCCATCCTGCGGGCTGATCTCGGGAATGCCAGCGGCCGGAATATCGCTGTAGGCCGGATCGATCATCTTGTCTTTACCAGCCAGATTAACCCACAGCTGAAAACCGCTCATCAGGCCATCTTCCTGCTCCGGCAACTCAGAATGCACCAGCCCACGTCCGGCAGTCATCCACTGCATGCCACCCGGCTCCAGCAAGCCTTCATTGCCCGCATTGTCGCGATGGCGCATACGGCCCTGCAACATGTAGGTGACGGTTTCAAAGCCGCGATGCGGGTGATCAGGAAAACCAGCCAGGTAATCCTCAGGTTGGTCCGAATGGAAATGGTCCAGCATCAGAAACGGATCCAGCCGACGTTGCAAATCGTGGGTTAACACGCGTGTCAGGCTGACACCAGCCCCATCTTGGGTTGCCATGCCGGTGACCAGACGTTCCAGCTGGCGGGTAAAAGTATTGCTCATGTTTTTTCTCCAGTGATGAACAAGCAAGCCGGGACATCGTTGCCCCGACTTGCTCGCCCGTTGATGGTTTTAGTTCTGCTCTGGCTTGACTGCCCACACTAGCAACAGGCCGCCGATGATGGAAATGTTCTTCAGAAAGTTGACCATTTGGGCCTGTGCCTGCGCCGGATCAACCGCCCAGAAGCGATGTGCCGACAAGGTGGCACCAACCGTGAACAAGGCAATGAGCAACGCTGCAGGACGCGCAAAACGACTACCCGTCAGCAACAGCAAACCACCACCGACTTCAACCAGGATCGTCAGGCAAACGGTGAAGGTAGGCACCGGCAAGCCAAGGCTGGCCATGTACTGCACGGTACCAGCAAAACCAATGATCTTGAAAATGCCCGAGATAACGAACAGGGAAGCCAGCAGTGCGCGGCCCATGACGAATACAGGTTTGGAAATGGTCATGATCAGACTCCTCGACAATTGAACGACATACAGTGAATGAATTAACGTAATGCAATAAAGACAGCATTGCCTTGAAGAACAGCCTGTCGCGTCAGCGGGAAGGGCTTTGAATCAAAGCGTGATGAGAGAATAGCGCGCCATTTATGCACATGAAATTGATTATTTTTCTATAATCAATATCTATTTATTAGATATTGTTGACATCATGAACATAGAACGGTTCTCGCTCGACCAGTTACGCGTATTTGCCCAGGTGGTCGATAGCGGCAGTTTTCTGGGCGCGGCACGGGCACTGGCGCGCGCGCAGTCGGCCGTCAGCTATGCCATTGGTGCGCTGGAAAGTCAGCTCAACGTGCCGCTGTTTGACCGCAGCGGCTATCGCCCGCAACTCACCGAGGCGGGTGGCGCCCTGCTGCGCGACGCCAGACAGGTACTCGATCAGGTTGATAGCCTGCAGGTACGCGCCAATGCCTTTGCCAATGGTCAGGAGCTGGAGGTCACGCTGGCGGTGGATGTGTTTTTCCCGACATCCTGTCTGGTCGACTTGTTGCGCCGTTTCCGGGATGCGTTTCCAGCCGTGACGGTGCGGCTCGAAATGGAAGCATTGGGTGCCGTGGCAGAACGTGTCATTGATGGCCGTGCGATGCTGGCGATTTTGGGTACCTTGCCCACCACACCGCCGAACTTGCTGCGGATGAGCCTGCCCACGATCTTGCTGGTTGGTGTGGTAGCGCCGGATCATCCGCTGGCCGCAATCGAGGGCCGCATACCAGACCAACTACTGGCGCAGCAAACCCAGCTGGTGCTGAGCGACCGTAGTGAACTGACGGCGCGCCAGGATTATTCGGTCCATTCACGACTGACCTGGCGCATGAGCGACCTCAGTACCAAGCACGCATTGCTGCTGGCAGGCATGGGCTGGGGGTATATGCCGGAACATCTGGTGCGCGATGATTTACGCAGCGGTAAGCTGGTGCGGGTCAGTACCAGCCAGCATCCGCCGACCGGCATGGCATTACCGATCCAGTGCGTGTACCGCCCGGATCAGCGTGCCGGTCCGGCGCTCGGCTGGTGGCTTGATGCCTTGACGGCATTGACTACGCTGGATGGTGAGATGAATACCTTGCCGCAGTCGTGATGATCAGCACATTGATCAGTGCGCAGAAAAGCGGCTGCGATATTGCGCGGGACTAATGCCCAGCTGGCGCTGAAACACTCGCCGCAAGTTTTGCTCTTCGCCATGGCCGGTATCGTCGGCAATCCGCTTGATCGGCAGATCGGTTTCTTCCAGCGCCCGACAGGCCGCTTCCAGACGCATGGCCTCGACCGTCTTGGCAGGCGTGCGTCCCAGCTCGGCGACATAAGTCCGGGCAAAGGTCCGCGCCGTCATGTTGACGCGGCTGGCCAGTGCTTCGACCCGTAGATCCTGCTGGAGATTGGCGGCAATCCAGGCATGCAGTTCATCAAAGCGGGCCTGCTCGGACGATTGTGATACCAGCAGCACGCTGAATTGCGACTGACCGCCGGGGCGTTTGATGAACATCACCATCTGACGCGCCACCGCAATTGCCACGGCATGCCCATAGTCTTGCTCAATCAACGCCAAGGTGAGATCAATCCCGGCAGTGACACCCGCCGAAGTCCAGATGTTGCCAGCGCGAATAAAGATCGGCTCGGGATCGACTTCAATCTGCGGATGTTGCTGCTGAAGCCGCACTGCCCAGTCCCAATGCGTGGTCACACGCTTGCCGTCCAGCAGTCCTGCCGCCGCCAGGAGAAAGGCACCAGTGCACACCGAACAGACGCGCCTTGCACGCCCGGCATGACGCTGAATCGCGTGCACCAGTTGCGGATCGGTCTGAAAGGTATCATCCACACTGCCGCCGGGAGCAATCAAGGTATCGATCTGCTGCGTCTCCAGTGCAGACAACGGCTCGGTCATCACCGTCAGACCGGCACCGGTCAGCAAGGGCCCGCCCACGCTGGAAAAGACGCGCACCTGATAACGCGGATGAGCAGGCAGCACTGGCGCCGCGACCCGGCACGCCGTAGCAAAGGCCTGCACTGGCCCGCTGAGATCAATCAGATTCATGCCGGGATAAGCCAGCAAGGCAATCTGCAGCGGTTTCCCACCAACTGTTTTCGCAACCGGCATCACCAACCACTCCCTCCTTGAACAGAATTCACGACACCAACGCCGCGCCGCTGAGCACCTCTGCGCGCATCCAGTAAAGACTCAGCAAGGTTGCCACCAGCAACAGCGGTAACACCGCCAGATTCAGCACCGACCAGCCATAGACGGCCAGCAACGGACCCGCTCCCAGCGTGGCCAGTGCCGTCGCAGCATAGCGCAAAAACTCGGACAAGCCTTGCGTTCTGGCGCGCTCCGAGGGGCGGTAGGATTGTGCCAGCAAGCTCGTACCACCGACGAACATGAAATTCCAGCCAATGCCCAGACACAATAATGCAGCGTAAAAGCCTGGCAGTGAGGTCGACAGCGTCGCGATCACGACACAAGCAAGGGTTAACCCAATCCCCGCCAGCACCATTTTCCCGATTCCGAAGCGTTGCATCAGGCGTGCTGCAAAAAAGGACGGCGCATACATTCCCACCAGATGCCACTGAATGATATTGGCACCATCATTGATGCTGTGCTGGCATCCGACGGCCGCCAGCGGTGCAGCCGTCATCAGTAGCATCATCACCATGGAACCAACGACATTGTTGGCCAGCGCCGCCAGAAAAATCGGTTGTCGCACGATCTCCATTGTCGACCGGGCTGGCATTAACTCGGCCATTGCTGGTGTTTCCATTGCCGCGGACAGCGGTGTTTGCTCCCGATAAAACAGTGCCAGCACCAGCACCGAAGCCAGCCCCAGTAAAGCCACCATCAGATAAGCCCCGGCAAATAACGCTGCGGGAAACAGATCCTTGCTCCAGGCGGCCAGCGCCGGTCCCAGGACGGCGGCAATAACGCCACCGGTCATGACGGCAGAGACCGCACGACTCTTCGCCGCCGGCGCTGCCAGATCGGCTGCCGCCAGCCGGTAATACTGGGCAAAAGCCTGAAACACGCCGACACAGGCGGTGCCGAGACAGAAACTCCAGAACTGCCCGTGGAACACCGACCAGACCGAAATCACGCCACCGATGGCACACGTCAGTGCCCCCAGCATGAAGCTTAGGCGTCGCCCCCAGCGCTGGATCAGGAACGCCGCAAACCAGGTCACCAATGCACCGGCAACCGTGATCAGCGCAAACGGCAAGGTGGCCAACGCCTTGTTGGGTGCCAGCTGCCAGCCCGTCAGTGCGGTCAGGGTCAGATCAATCGAAATGGCACAAGTATACAAACCCTGACACACGGCCAGAATGCGTGCCTGCTGTGGCGTGCCTGTCGGCAAAGCAGGATTGGACAAGGAGCTGCTCCCCATCATGCTGCGCATGGCACACGGTGATGCACGCGCTCAGTGGACGCCGGATTGTTAAGCAGACGATCTGCTGGCCGTCGTGGTCGCTGCAACAGCTCACCGCCACAGTTGGGACACACACCGCTTAACCTGTCGCGGACACAGTCTGCGCAAAACGTACATTCAAAGGTACAAATTCTGGCTTCCTGTGATTCGGCCGGCAAATCCTTGTCGCAGCATTCACAATTGGGTCTCAATACAAGCATGGCGTGCTCCTGATCACGTTTTTATCCACCTCGATGGTGTGCCGCCATTTTCGGATTTTGGGCAAAATACGGTCAATGACACAAAACTGTCAATTCCTGCCAATTCCCGCCATTTGCACGATCGTTCGATAATGCGCACATACGCTTCCGAAGGCGGCCCGGAATCAAGTAGACTACGCATCTCGATGATCGAAAATAATGCGCAATTGACTAGAAATTAGTTAGTTTGCCAAAAAGCAATTACCCTAGTCCCTCATCGTAAATTACGGAGACTGACGTTCTCATGTCGAATCTAGCAAGCAGCCCTATTCCATTGACGGTACAAGCCTTGCAGGCTGGTTGCGCTGCCTGCAGCATGCATCAGCTATGTCTGCCAATGGGGCTGGATGATAGCGATATGCAGCGGCTGGACCAGATTATCGGGCGGCGTCGCAAAATCAAGCGTGATCAAAGCCTGTATCGGGTCAACTCGCCGTTCACCACGCTCTATGCGATTCGTCTGGGTCACTTCAAGACCTTCCAGATCAACAGTAATGGCAGCCAGCAAATTACAGGCTTCCAGATGGCTGGCGAATTGCTGGGGATGGATGCCATCGGCACCGGCCAGCACCAATGTGAAGCGATTGCGCTGGAAGACAGCGAAGTATGTGAAATCCCCTTTGCTCAGCTGGAAGAGCTGTTCCAGGATATGCCCCAGCTGCTGCGTCAGTTCCACCGCATCATGAGCAAGGAAATTTCGCGTGAGCAAGGCGTCATGCTATCGCTCAACAGCATGAGCGCACAGCAGAAGCTGGCGGCGTTTCTGATCAACCTGTCGTCGCGCTATGCGGCACGCGGCTACTCGGCGAGCCGCTTCCAGTTGCGCATGACGCGCGAAGAAATTGGCAACTACCTAGGTCTGGCGATTGAAAGTGTCAGCCGTCTGCTGACCAGCTTCAAGAAGACTGGCCTCATTGATGTTCAGCATCGCGAGCTGGAATTGCTGGACATGCCAGCACTGCGTTCCATCGCGCTCGGTACGGCCCCCTGCGCCTGAACGCGTACCGCCTAAAACAGCGTCTGCTGCAAGGTCACCAGCTGCGCAAAATCATCCTGTAAAAACGGCAGAATGGCATCGGCTACCGGTTGCAACTGGCGCGTCACATAGTGTTCGTAGTCAATCATGGCCGGCTGCTGTGACAGGGTTTCCAGTGGTTCTGGTCCATTTGTGGTCATCACGTAACTGATCCAGCCACCGTGCTGATATTGCAGTGGCCGTCCCCGTTCCCGATTGAATTCATCGGCGCGTCGTGCAGCCCTGACATGCGGTGGTACATTGCGCTCATACGCCTGCAAGGGGCGTCGCAGGCGCTTGCGATAGACCAGTTGCTGATCTAGCTCACCGCGTAGGGTACGCGCGACGTAATCACGCACGTACTCCCGATACGGCTCGCCACGGAAGATGCGACGGTACAGCTCCTGCTGAAATTGCTGTGCCAGTGGAGTCCAGTCAGTGCGGACACTTTCCAGTCCTTTGTAGACCATCTCCTCGCGGCCATCGGGCTGGCTCACCAGACCGGCGTAGCGTTTCTTGCTGCCAACCTCGGCACCCCGCACATTGGGCATCAGGAAACGGCGGTAGTGGGTGTCGTATTCCAGCTCCAAGGCATTGTCGAGCCCGAATTCGCTGGTCAGATGGGCGCGCCACCAGTCATTGACATGCTGCACCAGCCGCTGCCCGATTTCCTGCGCGCTGACCTCGTCATGGGCATGACGCAGCCAAACGAAGGTCGAGTCGGTGTCGCCGTAAATGACCTGATACCCCTGTTGCTCAATCAGTTCGCGGGTACGGTGCATGATCTCGTGACCACGCATGGTGATTGATGATGCCAGGCGCGGATCAAAGAAGCGGCATCCAGTTGAGCCCAATACGCCATAGAGCGCATTCATGATGATTTTCAGGGCTTGCGACAACGGCTGGTTACGCGCTCGCTTGGCGGCTTCACGACCTTGCCAGATCTGTTCAACGATCGCTGGCAGGCGGTGCTGCCGACGCGAGAAACGGGCTCCACGAAACCCGGGAATCGAATCCGCATCGTCAGGATGCGCCAAGCCTTCGACCAGGCCTACCGGGTCAATCAGAAAGGTACGGATGATCGAGGGATACAGGCTCTTGTAATCGAGCACCACAACCGAGTCGTACAAGCCAGCTTGTGAATCCATCACAAAACCACCCGGACTAGGCTCACCGGCGGTATCCCCAAGATTGGGGGCCACATAACCGAGGCGATGCATATGCGGCAGATACAAGTGACTGAACGCGGCGACGGAACCGCCACTGCGGTCAGCCGGCAAACCGGTGACCGTCGCCCGCTCAAGCAGAAAGCTGAGCAGCTCGGTCTTGGCAAAGATGCGTGTTACCAGCTCGCAATCCTTGAGGTTGTAGCGTGCCAGCGCGGGCTTGTCTTCGGCAAAGCGCCGATTGATTTCCGCCATGCGGTCGTAAGGATTATCGATCGCCTTACCCTCGCCCAACAGCGTTTGGGCCACCGACTCCAGACTGAACGAGGGGAAACTCCAGGTCGCCGAACGCAAGGCTTCGATGCCATCAATGATCAGCCTGCCAGCAGCGGAGGCAAAATAATGGTCTTCAGTGTAACCATGCTCACGCCACTCAAGCGCACTACCATCACGCCCGAATCGCAAAGGCACATTGAGCCGCTCTGCATGCTGCTGCAGGATGCGTAAATCGAACTGCACCAGATTCCAGCCGATGATGGCATCCGGATCATGGGTCGCCATCCATTCATTGAGACGATGCAACATTTCGGCCCGGGTATCGCAGTAAGTGAGTGTGAAATCAAGCTCCGTCGACACCCCATTGGCTGGACCCAGCATATACACCTGGCGCTGTTCGCACCCCTCCAGCGCAATCGAATAGAGTTCTCCCTGCTCGGTGGTTTCGATATCCAGCGATACCAGCCTGAGGGTCGGACGATAAGTCGGCGCCGGCTTCAGCTGGGTCTCCAGCAACGCGGTACCAGATTTTGCTGCGGGCGCAGACAGAAGTGTTCCAAAGCGCACCGGGGCGGTGATGAAGCGCTCCATCATGAAGCGCTCCGGCGGTCGGATATCCCCCTCATAGACGGTGATACCGTGTTGTTTGAGGCGTTTTTCCAGCTTCATCAGTTGCCGATGCTGACGGCAATACAGCCCCAGCACCGGGCGTTGCTGAAAATCCTTGAGCGCCAGCGCGCGCAACTCGACGTCTCGTTCCTTGCCAAGCAAGGCCTCGGTTTGTGTGCGTTGCTCCAGGGGGATAAAGGCGACGGATGGTTGCAGTGGCAAGCGAATCCATTGTGGCCCGTCATCGGTGGCCAGCCAGAAATCGACCTCGGTACCGGCTGCAGTGTCGCGCCAGTGTCGGGTCAGGATGAAGCCGTCACGCCATTGGCCCGGCGCTTCCGGCTGTTCTGCTCGTTCTTGTTTTTCTTGTTGCGCTGATTGCTCTGCTGGTTCCACTGCATCGTCCTGCACCTGCAGGCCCTGGTTACTGAGCCTGCAGTATACGAGATACCAGATAGGAGAATCAGGCGTTTTTCCAGACCGGACTGCGTTTTTCGAGGAAGGCCTTGACCCCTTCCTGCTGGTCTTGGGTGTCAAACAGATCAATGAACAGTTCCCGCTCGACCGGCAGGTTCGATGCCGGGCTTTGATGTCGTGCGCCCTGAATCAGTTTTTTGCAGGCCGCCACGCTGGAAGGGCTTTGTCGACCTACCTGCTCAGCCAGCGCCACGGCACGCGCCAGTGCCTGCCCCGGCTCCACCACTTCTTCTACCAGCCCGATCCGCAAGGCGGTCTCGGCTGTGACACGTTCACCACAGAGGATCATGCGCTTGGCCCAACCCTCACCGACCAGCCAGGGCAGCAATTGGGTACCACCAGCACACGGCAGCAGGCCAACCGCTGCTTCCGGCAAGGCCATTTGCGCCTGCGTCTCCACGATGCGGATATCGCAGGCCAGCGCGCATTCCAGCCCGCCACCCATCGCATAACCATTGATGGCGGCAATCGACACGCCACGGAATCCGCTCAGTGTTTCAAATGCCTCACCAAACAGGCGCGCCATCGCGCGCGCAAGCGCCTTGTCACCATTGGCAAAGAGCTTCAGGTCCGCACCTGCCGAGAAAAATTTCTGTCCTTCGCCCGTGACGACCAGACTGTAAATCTCGCGGTTGTGGTTGAGATCACTGACCAGCCGCTTGAGGTCCGCCAGACTCTCTGCGGTCCAGGTATTGGCGGGTGGATTGGACAAGGTCAGCACAGCCACATTGCCCTGCACTGCGAGTTTGAGATTGTGATAGTGGGAACCGTTGCTCATCGAATATCCTCATTTGAATCGTTTGCCAGCAGATGACGCGCAATGATCACGCGCATGATTTCATTGGTGCCTTCCAGAATCTGATGCACCCGCACATCGCGGAAGTAGCGCTCCAGCGGATAGTCGCGGATATAGCCGTAACCGCCATGCAGTTGCAGCGCTTCATTGCAGATCTTGAAGCCAAGATCGGTCGCCAGCCGTTTGGCCATGGCGCAATAGGTGGTGGCGTTGGGTGAACCGGCATCCAGCTTGCACGCCGCCAAGCGGACCATCTGACGGGCTGCCACCAGCTCGGTCTGCATGTCGGCCAGCTTGAACTGCAATGCCTGAAAATCGGCAATCGGGCGATTGAACTGACGACGCTCCTTCATGTAAGCATGCGCAATATTGAGTGCGGCCTGGGCAGCCCCAACTGAGCAGGTCGCGATATTGATGCGCCCCCCGTCCAGTCCCTTCATGGCGAACTTAAAACCTTCGCCTTCCGCACCGAGCAAATGACTGGCGGGAACCTTGACGTTGTCGAAGCTGATGGTACGGGTCGGCTGGCTGTTCCAGCCCATCTTGACTTCTTTCTTACCATAGCTGATGCCAGGCGTATTGGCCGGCACCACAATGGCTGAAACCCCCTTGGCACCCTCACCGCCGGTACGCGCCATGACCACCAGCACATCGGTGGCACCTGCACCCGAGATAAAAGCTTTGGAACCATTGAGCACATAATGCCCCTGCTCCAGCCGCGCACTGGTCTTGAGGGACGCTGCGTCAGAGCCGGAACCGGGCTCAGTCAGGCAATAGGAACCGATCTTGCGCCCGGCGGCGAGGTCTTCACACCAGTGCGCCTTAAGCTCGGCGGTGCCCCAGCTGGCAATCATCCAGCTGACCATATTGTGGATGGTCAGATAGGCAGCGGTAGACGGACAGGCAACCGCCAGTTCCTCGAACACCACAGTCGCATCCAGCCGTGACAAGCCCAGCCCGCCATGCTCTTCCGGCGTATACAGACCGCAGAAGCCGAGTTCGCCCGCCTTGGCGATGACATCCAGCGGAAAGTGCGATTCTTCATCCCAGCGTGCTGCGTGCGGTGCCATTTCACCTGCAGCAAACGCACGCGCGGTGTCCTGAAATGCCAACTGATCCTGATTCAGTTCGAAATCCATGTTTGTCTCCGTTGTCGTTCTTTATGTGTTTTTTATCACCGACCTCTCAGGCCGATGGTATTTGAGGAATAGCTTAGCGCAAAAGCACGAGATGGGATGTCGCCGCGGCGACAGTCCCCTACCTGCCAACATACGCTTGCGCACCTTATGCGGCCACCATCTTTGCCTGCACCGATTGCGGCAACTGATAACGGCTTAACAACGCCTGCTGGCGTTGCTGCATCCGCATCAATGCGGCCTGCTTGACATGCCCATAGCCCCGCAATTGCTCTGGCAGGCTGGCAATCTCGATGGCCAGTACCAGCTTCTCCGCGCTCAGGCCCTGTAGCAGCAGTTTCACCGTCTCCCGGTAGCTGGCGATCAAGGCCCGTTCGCCCCGCCGTTCAGCCTGATAGCCGAAGATATCGAGCTTGCTGCCGCGCAAGTGCCTGCCGCTTGCCAACACCTTCAGTAACGGCATGACCCAGCGACCATAACGACGCTTCTGCAACACCCCCTGCGCATCCTTTTTAGCAAACAGCGGCGGTGCCAGATGGAAACTGATGGTGTAGTCGCCCTCAAACTGCTGTTGCAGCGATTGCAGGAAGCGGGCATCGGTGTACAGCCGTGCCACTTCATATTCATCCTTGTAAGCCATCAGCTTGGACAGGTTACGGGCCACCGCCAGCGTCAGCTTGTTACCCAGCCCCAGTGCCTGCTCTTTTGCCCTGACATGCTCCACAAAGTCCGCAAATTGCGTCGCGTAAGCCGCATCCTGATAATCGGTCAGAAAAGCCACCCGGCGCTTGAGCAAGCCATCCAGTGTCTGCGGCATCTGCAACAGCACTGGCTGGGCTGGCACCGCAATGCGCTCGACCTTCTGCAGATCGACGGCGGCACGGCGGCCCCAGAGGAAGCTGCGCTGATTGCTGGCAACCGCAACCCCATTCATCTCGATGGCACGCAGCAAGGCGGCCTCGCTCAGTGGTAAGGCACCGCGCTGAAACGCATAGCCCAGCATGAACAGATTGGTGGCGATGGCATCGCCCATGAGCGCGGTTGCCAGTCGGGTGGCGTCGATGAACTCAGCCTGCTGATCAACCGCTTCCAGAATCAATGTCTTGACTTCCTCCAGCGGAAATTGCCAGTCCGGATTTTTAGTGAACTGGCCCGGTGGCTGCTGATGCAGGTTGACCACGGCACGGGTGCGTCCGGGACGCATCTTGGCAATCGCCTCATGTGCCCCGGCAGTCAACATGTCGCAGCCCAGGATCAGATCGGCCTCACCGGTGGCGATACGCTGTGCGCGGATAGCCTGCGGGTGACGGGCAATGCGCACATGCGAAGTGACCGAACCATTCTTTTGCGACATCCCGGTCATGTCCAGCACCGAGACCCCCTTGCCTTCCAGATGCGCCGCCATCCCCATAAGCGCGCCGATGGTGATCACACCGGTACCGCCGATGCCATTGATGAGGATGTTGAAGGGAGTATCGCAATCCGGAATCACCGGCTCAGGCAAGGCACCGAACTCCTCTTCCCTGGCAGTTTTACCGGTGAGACTCTTGCGCAGCGAACCACCGGACACGGTGACAAAGCTGGGGCAAAAACCTTTGACGCAGGAATAATCCTTGTTGCAGGACGACTGATCAATCACCCGCTTACGACCAAATTCCGTTTCCAGCGGCAGGATAGAGGTGCAGTTCGATTGCACGCCGCAGTCGCCGCAACCTTCACAGACCGCTTCGTTGATAAACAGCCGCTGATTGGGATCGGGATACGCACCCTTTTTGCGACGTCGACGCTTTTCTGCGGCGCAGGTCTGATCGTAGATGATCACGCTGACGCCTGGCACAACACGCAGTTCACGCTGTACGGCATCCATCTCTTGCCGGTCATGCAACGTCACCGCCGCAGGCAACTGGCTGCGATCGGCATAACGTTCCAGATCTTCGGTCACTAGCGCAATGCGCTGCACACCTTCGGCCGCCATCTGCTGCGCAATCATCGGTACCGAGGTGATACCGTCAACCGGTTGGCCGCCCGTCATCGCCACAGCATCGTTGTAGAGAATCTTGTAGGTCATATTGACCTTGGCCGACACCGCCGCCCGAATCGCCAGATAGCCAGAGTGGAAATAAGTGCCATCACCAAGATTGGCGAACACATGCGGCAACTGCGAGAACGGTGCCTGACCAATCCAGGGTGCGCCCTCACCGCCCATGTGCGTCGTCAGTTTGTTGTATTCAGGGTAGATCGCGGTGGCCATCACGTGGCAGCCAATACCGGCCAGCGCCAGACTACCTTCCGGTACCTTGGTGGAGGTATTGTGCGGGCAACCGGAGCAATAATAGGCGGGCCGTGGTGGCGTGCTGACCGCCTTGCTCAGTACCGCATCCTTGGCATCGAGGAAGGCCAGCCTTGCCTTGATCAGGTCGCTCGTGTGAAATCGTGCGATCCGTGCCGCGATGACCCGTGCAATCTGTGCCACCGAAAAGTCAGCCTTGGAAGTCAACAGCCATTCACCGCGCGGCGCAACCCATTCCCCCTTTTCATCAAACTTGCCGATGATCCGGGGGCGCACATCGTCGCGCCAGTTGTAGAGCTGCTCCTTGAGCTGGTATTCGACCATCTGGCGCTTTTCTTCCACCACCAGAATTTCATCCAGACCTTGCGCAAAGGCACGTACGCCTTCCGGCTCCAGCGGCCACGGCATGGCAACCTTGAATAGACGCAAACCCAGTTCGGCAGCAAAGTCTTCGTCAATCCCCAGCTCACTGAGCGCTTCCAGCACATCCATATAGGATTTGCCCGAGGCAATAATACCCAGCCGTGCCTTGGGGCTATCGATCATCACGCGATTGAGCTGGTTGGCCCGGGCATAGGCCAGCGCCGCGTAAATCTTGTAATCCTGCATCAACGCTTCCTGCTTGCGCGCCTGCACGCCCAGCGTATCGGTGGACAGGCGGGCGTTGAGTCCACCCGGCGGCATCACGAAGTCGGCTGGCAGACGAATCTGCACACGATCAGGATTGGCATCGACCGACGCACTTGACTCGACCGTATCGGCCAGTGCCTTGAAGCCAACCACACAGCCAGAAAAGCGCGACATGGCCCAGCCATGCAGACCAAGATCGAGGTATTCCTGCACATTGCAGGGATACAGCATCGGAATCATCGAAGCGGAGAAAATATGATCCGACTGGTGCGGCAAGGTCGACGAATAAGCGCCATGATCATCGCCGGCGACCAGCAGCACGCCGCCTTTGGCGGAAGTGCCGGCATGGTTCATATGCTTGAGCACGTCGCCGCAGCGATCCACGCCCGGCCCCTTGCCGTACCACATGGCAAACACGCCCTCAACCTTGGCTGGGCCGATCAGATCGACCTGCTGCGTCCCCCAGACGGCGGTTGCGGCCATGTCTTCATTGGTGCCGGGGACGAAAGTAATCTGGTGTGCCTGCAGCTGCGGTTGCGCCTTCCAGAGTGCCTCGTCCAGTCCACCTAGCGGCGAACCACGATAACCGGAGACAAAGCCAGCGGTATTGAGCCCGGCCTGCTGATCACGCAGCTTTTGTAACATCGGCAGACGGACCAATGCCTGAATGCCGGATAAATAGATACTGCCCGACGTCGCGCTGTATTTGTCATCCAGACTGACAGCGGCCAGTGGGGTTGCAGGAGGTAAGTCAGAGGAAGCGGCGTGAGGGCTCAGGCTGGCGGGCAACCGGATCGTCTCTCCTGCCACGTCTGGCAGGACAGCCGATCCAGCAGACGGGGCTGCTGTACGGGGATGCATCGAAGTCTCCAAAATGTTGATTCAGATATCGTCTGTCGTTACCGCACCGGGTAGGATGCGCGACCGAGAGACGAGGGACCGTGGTAACGGTCTTCACTTCAGCTGGTCATTGCCAACTGCTGTGACTGAAGTCTAAGCCGATAGGAGAAATGGATGGAAATACCGATTATGGATAGGGGTATAAGTTTTAAATATAGCCCTGCACAGCAACCAGATATGGCTGACTACCCTCTCCCGATACGGACTAATCGGTGTTAACATCAGTAGCCTGCGGCATGGCTTGGTTCGTGCTTGCGACGGTCACCTACTCAAGCAACACGACAACATCGTGTAAAACCCAGCGAAAGCAAGGTTAGAGAAACTTCACCAACCATCAACGAGTCATGAAACGCGTCATTACCAGCATCCTTATTGCCGTCATCCTGTATTTTCTGCTGCCGCTGGTAGCCAGATTCATCCCACATCACCATTTACTGGTCGTCGCCGTGACTGCCGGGCTGGTGTCGCTGGCGGTGATCTCGATCATGGAAAAGGTGTAATCACCGCCCCCCGGGCGCACGCTGCAAGCTGCGCCCATTTGTCGTTCTCCTGCAAGTCCTTCATCACAGCCACCGCTATCGCTGATTGCCACTCAGCGCCGTCATTCAAAACCGGCTTCCAAACCTCCTTTTTTAGTAGGTAGCGACACCTCGCCACGGCATTTTTTTAGCTCATATATAGAGTAAATCTATAGTAAAAATCAGCTTCATAGATAACAGAGCAACTGTCATCCAGCGGTAACAATTGCGCCGTAATATCCGCTCACTTTCTGGCCTAGCCCACTACAGATTGAGTGAAAGAACGCAATGTCCAACCCGCTGTCCACGCCTGCTGATTCTCGCTTCCAACCAGAGGACGAGGCGTTTCTGTCGATCCGTCACGTCGCCAAACGCTTCGATGCTTTCACGGCGCTGGATCAGGTGTCGCTGGACGTGAAGCAAGGAGAGATGGTGTGCCTGCTGGGACCCTCCGGCTGCGGCAAGACCACTTTGCTGCGCGTGATCGCCGGGCTGGAGCGGCATGATCAGGGCAGTATTTTTGCTCACGGTGACGACATCTCGCTCCTGCCACCACAAGCGCGCGACTACGGCATTCTGTTTCAGTCCTATGCCCTGTTTCCTAACCTGACCGTGGCGCAGAATGTCGCCTATGGGTTAAGTGCCAAGCGTCTCTCACGCAGCCAGCAACAACAACGCGTGCAAGAAATGCTGGAGATGATTGGCTTGCCCGACAGCGGCAAGAAGTATCCGGGCCAACTCTCTGGTGGTCAGCAACAACGCGTAGCGCTGGCGCGTGCTCTGGCACCGTCCCCCTCCTTGCTATTGCTCGACGAACCACTCTCGGCGCTCGATGCGCAGGTGCGCGAACATCTGCAACTGGAAATCCGCCGTCTGCAAAAGCAATTCCATATCACGACACTGATGGTGACTCACGATCAGGAAGAAGCGATGGTCATGGCAGACCGTATCGCCATCATGCAACATGGCCGTATTGAGCAGTTTGATACACCGGATCGGATCTATCGTCAGCCTGCCACACCGTTTGTTGCCGACTTCGTCGGACAGGCCAACTGGCTTCCCTACGACCGGGTTGACGCCGCACACATCCGTATCGGCGCGCTGCAGCTTGAGGTTGCGCACAGCGTGCAGCAAGGCAGCGCAGATACCAGCAGTGGTCGCTTGTTCTGCCGACCTGAGGCAGTAGACCTGTTCCCGGCAGCGGACGCCTGTAACCGCTTCAGCGCCCGCGTCGTAGATCAGATTTACCTGGGCGACCGCTATCGCATGCTGCTGGAACTGGAGCAATTGCCCGGTCAGCGCCTGATGGCCGATATCACCAATGCAGTGCGTAGCCAGCTACCCGATATCGCCAGCGATGCACTGTGGATTTCGCTGCCACAACGCAGTCTGCAGTTGTTTTCCTGAAGCTGATATGCGTTCTACTGTCTCCCCTACTTCCCTGTCGACATTACCGAAGGGATCGACCGCCGATGCCTCTGCGCCAACTCAGGCAGCGCAGCGGTTGACCGCATCGCCACTGCAACGTCGCAATCGCAATAACGATGCCATCGTCAGCGGTACGCTGAAATATCTGCTGTTGCTGCTCCTGATTCTGGCGCTCGCCATGCCGCTGCTGGCAATGCTCGGGCAAGCCTTGCTGGATCATGGACAATGGGCTGGTCTGGCTCCGTGGCACAAACTGACGGCCAATCCCAACTTCGTACCGATGGTCGGCCGTAGTATTGGCGTCGCGGCAGCAACTGCACTGCTGGTCGTACCACTGGCTTACCTGTTCGCGTATGGCTTGCAACGCACATTGGCCCCAGCTAAAGGTCTATGGCGGGCGATTGCCTTGCTGCCGCTGCTGGCACCGTCGTTATTGCCGGGGATCGCGCTGATCTACCTGTTTGGTAATCAGGGCCTGTTCAAGGAATGGATGAACGGTAGCATCTATGGCTTCTGGGGCATCCTGCTGGGCGAAACCTTCTATACCTTCCCGCATGCGCTGATGATCCTGTTGTCCGCCCTATCGCTGGCCGATGCACGTCTGTACGACGCCGCAGCAGCCATGGGTGCCGGCAGCTGGAAGACATTCCGCAGCGTGACCTTGCCAGCCACACGCTACGGTATCTTCGGCGCCTTCTGTCTGGTGTTTACGCTGACCATTACCGACTTCGGTGTGCCCAAGATCGTCGGCGGCGCATTCAACGTACTGTCAGTGGAAGCCTATAAAGCGGTAGTTGGTCAGCAGCAATTTGATCGTGGCGCGCTGGTCGGCCTGTTGTTGCTGATCCCGGCACTGCTGACCTTTGCCGTCGATGGCTGGCTGCAACGTCGGCAACGGGCCCAGATGAGTAGCCGCGCCGAACTGCTGGTACCACGTCGGCAATGGCGACGCGACAGCGTCTATACCGTGATCATGCTGCTCATCAGTGCGGCCCTGCTACTGATGATCGTGGTTGCCATCGGTGCTTCACTGGTCAAGCTGTGGCCTTACAACCTCCAGCTCACACTGATGCACTACGACTTCGACAACATGGATGGCGGTGGCTGGCTGGCTTACTGGAACAGCCTGCAGCTGGCGCTGGGAACCAGCGTGGTCGGCACCATCGTGATCTTTACCGGGGCCTGGCTGATGGAAAAAACCCGCAGCAGCCGCCTCCTGAGCGCTGTGTTGCGACTACTGACCTTCCTGCCGATGGCGGTACCGGGACTGGTACTCGGCCTGGGCTTCGTCTTTTTCTTTAATCATCCGGACAATCCACTGAATTTCCTCTACGGTGGCATGACGATCCTGATCCTGTGCTCGGTGATGCACTTCTACACCAGTGCTCACCTGACGGCAGTCACTGCGCTCAAGCAGATTGATCCGGAGTTCGAAGCGGCCTCGGCGTCGCTCAAGGTGCCACTGTGGCGCACCTATCTGCGCATCACCGTGCCCTTGTGCCTGCCGGCGGTGCTGGAGATCTTCCGCTACCTGTTCGTCTCGGCCATGACCACGGTGTCGGCAGTGATCTTCCTCTATAGCCCCAACACCGTACTGGCAGCGATTGCCGTGCTGAACATGGATGATGCCGGTGATGTTGGTCCCGCGGCTGCCATGTCGACCCTGATCCTGCTGACCTCAATTGTCGTCTCGCTGTTGCTGCACTGGGGACTGGGTAGCTGGGTGAACAAGGCACAAGCGTGGCGCACTGCCAGCAAGAGAAGCACATGAATAACCGATTTGAATAGCCGATTTGATTTCCACCACGTCGTTTCTTTTTTTCTTAACCATCAGAAAGCAACCATGAAAACTTCAATCGTTCGTACCCTGCTGGCTGCCGTTCTTGGTACAAGTGCGCTGCTGTCGGCACACGCTGCAACCACATTGACCGTCTACACTGCGCTCGAAGCCGATCAGATCAAGGCGTATGAAACCGAGTTCAAGAAAGCCAATCCCGATATCGAAATCAAGTGGGTACGCGACTCGACTGGCGTGGTCACCGCCAAGCTGCTCGCTGAAAAAGCCAATCCAAAAGCTGACGTGGTCTGGGGTCTGGCGGCGACTAGCCTGGCCATTCTCGACAAGGAAGGCATGCTGACACCTTACGCACCGAAGAATCTGGGCAATATCGATGCCAAGTATCGCAGTGCCGCCAACCCACCAGCATGGGTCGGAATGGATGTCTGGGGTTCGGCCATCTGCTTCAACACCGTCGAAGCGCAAAAGCAAGGTCTGCCAAAGCCAACTTCCTGGGCTGACCTGACCAAGCCTGTCTACGCCGGCAAGATCGTGATGCCACATCCAGCCTCCTCCGGCACTGGCTACCTCGACGTCAGCGCCTGGATTCAAATGATGGGTGAAGACAAGGCCTGGGCCTACATGGACGCGCTGCACAAGAATATTGGTCAATACACGCACTCCGGTTCCAAGCCATGCAAGCTGGCCGCTACCGGCGAATTCCCGATTGGTATCGCTTTTGAATACCGTGCCGTGAAGACCAAGAAGGATGGCGCACCGATTGATATCGTTCTGCCATCGGAAGGTCTGGGCTGGGATGTTGAAGCCACTGCCATCATCAAGGGCACCAAGAATCTGGACGCTGCCAAGCGTCTGGCCGATTTCTCGGCCAGCAAGGAAGCCATGGAGCAGTACGAGAAGAACTTTGCAGTTGTCGCCGTTCCTGGCATTGCCAAGCCTGATGCCCTGCTGCCAGCGGACTACGAAAAGCACCTGTCGAAGAATGACTTCACCTGGGCCAGCACCAACCGTGATCGCATCCTGACCGAATGGAGCAAGCGTTACGAAAGCAAGGCTGAGCCAAAGTAAATGGTTTCATGATCAGGCAACCCTGCCTGATCAAAGCCTGAATTATTCGATCGCATCCTGCCATCAAGAACGACTGCGGCAGGATGCCCTTCTTCGGGATAAATACAAGATGTGTTTGCCCAGTTGCACTGCACTGGCAGTGGATTGAGCCAACGTATTTTTCGCCCAATGCAGATGGAGTATGGAATGAGCACTACCAACAAGGATCATGTTGATGTCGCCGTCGTCGGCGCAGGCATGCTGGGATTGGCGCATGCGTTTGCAGCCCTCAAGCGCGGCCTGCGGGTGGCCGTGTTTGAACGGACCAGCACCCCGATCGGCGCATCGATTCGCAATTTCGGCCAGGCGCTGGTCACCGGTCAGCCGCCCGGCGTCATGCTGGGTCTTGCCAAACAAAGCCGGGAGCTGTGGTTGCATCTGTCACAACGCGCCAATTTCAGCGTACGTGAAGGTGGTGTCCTGCTGTTTGCACGTAGCGCTGCTGAACAGGCCGTGCTGGAAGAATTCATGATCGTGCGCGCACGTCAGCATGGCTACGATGTTTCGTTGCTGGAAGGGGAACAGTTGGCGGCGCTGTATGGTGGCCGCTTCCGCCATCATCGGGCAGCGCTGCACGGCACTGCGGATTTGCAGCTCTATTCGCGTGAAGCGATCCCGGCATTGGTCTGCTATCTGCAATCGCAAGGCGTGCAATTTTATTTCAATACGCTGGTCAAGGAAGCCGGCGATGGGCAGCTCTCCACGACCGCTGGCGAATTCCGCGCTGAGCGTACCATTGTCTGCTCTGGCCATGACTATCAAACCCTGTTTGCCGAACAACTGGGCGCCATGAACCTGAAGGTGTGCCGCCTGCAAATGCTGCGCGCCAAGACCCGTGAACCGCTGGCACTGACGCATCCGGTCCTGACCGGACTGTCCTGCACCCACTATGGTGCATTTTCGGACTTGCCAAGTGCGGCAGCGCTGGACGCGGAGATCGAAGCCAATACACCGGCCATCAAACGTCACGGCATCCACTTGCTGGTCAGTCCGACGCCGTATCAGGAATTGATCATCGGCGACTCGCATTACTACGGTGTCGATGCGCCGCCGTTCAACAACGAAGAGATCGATCAGATCTTCATCGATCTGACCGAACACACGCTGGGTGTAAAGCTGGACGTGCTGGAGCGCTGGCAAGGTGTCTACGGCAGCAAGGGACCGGGACCATTTTCAGTCACCCGTATCGATGACCACACGACAGTCTCGTTAATGCATACCGGCATCGGAATGAGTGTTGGACTGGGATTGGGGGAGCGGGTGGTCAGCGCCTTGCTGGACAATACTGCCCTGCCCGATCCAGCTGTCGACACGCAATAATCACCTTCACCTTCACCTTCACCTTCACCTTCACCTTCACCTTCACCTTCACCTACGCGAAGAGGCTATTGCGAACGCATCAAGGCGTGTGCATGCAACCAGCGACCTGTGCGACACAGGTCGTCGGTCACATCCAGCACCAGTCGTTCAACGGCAGCAGCAGCATTGGTGAGCGGGATGTTCTTCGAAGCACACAAGGCCAGCGTGCGCGACATCGGCTCGCCGCTCATCGGATGCGCCACCATGTCGCCACGCTCAATCTCTGCCAGCAAGGGCGCAACCGGCAAGATGGTAGCGCCGATATCGGCCAGAATTGCCGACTTCAGAATCGCCACCGAGTTGATCTCGATCACGTTCTCCAGCGTCATGCCTTGCGCGCGTACGCGGTTTTCGATTCGTGGCCGCACACCGTGCTGCAAACCTGGCAAGATCAACGGAGCCTGAATCGCCCTGGCCAAGGTCACCGATTTGCTGCGGCCCACGCCATACTGAGAATCAGCGCGGGTGATATACATCATCTGCTCTTCCACCATTGGCGTAGCGGCAAAGGCCGATAGCTGACCATCATCGAACAGCACCGCCAGATTGATGCGCCCTGAGCGCAACTGCACGATCAGATTACCGGTCAGTTCCTCCGTCAGCAGCAAGGTGATTTCAGGATAAGTCGCACGAATGGCCGTCAGCAGTGGCAATGCCAAGGCGCCGGAAACACTCTGCGGGATGCCCAGCGCGACGGTTCCCGATGGCTTGCCGTTCGATTGCGCCACTGCCGATCTGGCATCCATGACCTGTTTCAGAATCGCCTGCGCATGCTCGTAGAAAATCTTGCCGGCATCGGTCGCAATCACCCCTTGCGCCGAGCGGTGTAGCAACTGCGCGGCGAGCTCTTCTTCCAGCTGGCGAATCTGCTGGGTCAACGCTGGCTGCGCAATATGCAGCACCCGTGCCGCACGCGAGAGCGAACCATGATCAACGATCGCAACAAAATACCTGAGTTGGCGCAGTTCCATGCGGACGTGGTGGGTCTTCAGAAAAAAGGAGCGCTCATTGTACGGTGCTTCACGCCGGACCGGAAAAACCGCAAGCACTTGCAACTGAAATACAAGACAGTGGTATCTTTTAGCGTCCTCATTTTCCGAGCCGCACCATGTCGCAACAGCCCGTCAGTTTGCCTTATCTGCAACAATTTTCCTTGTCCGGCAAAATCGCCCTGATCAGCGGCGCGAGCCGCGATATTGGTCTGGAGATCGCACGTGCCATGGCCGGTTGCGGTGCGCATGTGATCCTCAACGGACGCGATGCCACAACTCTTGATGCCGCTGCGGCAGAGATAAGGTCGATGGGAGGCTCCGTGCAGAGTCTGGCCTTTGACGTCACCGATACCGACGCCGTCAAACACGCCTTTGCCACTATTGCACAGCAACATGGACGGCTCGACATCCTGGTCAACAATGCCGGCGTTCGCAATCGCAAACCTCTGCTGGAATTCAGTGACGCCGAAATTATGGCCATGCTGTCAACCAACCTGATCGCCTCCTACACCCTATCCCGCGAAGCAGCCCGTCTGATGCTGCCGCAACGCAGCGGACGTCTGATTACCGTGACCTCGATTGCCGGCAAGGTAGCCCGTGCGGGCGATGCCGTTTATACCGGCGCCAAAGCCGGATTGACCGGCATGATGCGGGCGCTGGCTGCCGAATATGGCCCGCTGGGCATCACCAGTAACGCCATTGCGCCCGGAGGCGTGGCAACTGCCGCCAACGCTGCCGCCATCAGCGACCCGAAAATTAACGCCCACTTCGCCACCCGCACCCCACTGGGTCGCTGGGCGCAGCCGCAGGAAATCGCTGGCGCTGCGGTATTCCTCGCCGGGTCGGCTGCCAGCTATGTCAACGGTCACGTGCTGTATGTCGACGGCGGGATGTCGATCGCCATGTAAGTTTTCTTGCTACACCAGCCCAAGCCAACAAGAAAGGTCACCAGAACCATGAGACAACACTTCATCAACAACCTCTGGGTCGAACCCAGCTCGGGTGAAAGCATCGCTGTCATTGATCCCTCCGACGGCAAGGTGTTTGATGCGCTGGCGCGCGGCAATGCTGCCGATATTGACGCCGCCGTAATTGCCGCACGACGTGCCTATGACAAGGTCTGGCGCAAAACCAGCGCGGCAGAACGTGGCCGTCTGTTGATGAAACTGTCGCTGTTGTTGCAAGCGCATCAGGAAGAGCTGGCACAACTGGAAGCCCGCGATTGCGGCAAACCACTCAAACAAGCGCGGGCCGATGCGGCAGCAATTGCTCGCTACTTTGAATTCTATGCTGGTGCAGCCGACAAGCTGCATGGCGAAACCATCCCTTACCAAAACGGTTACACGGTATTGACCCTGCGCGAACCGCACGGGGTGACTGCGCATATCGTGCCATGGAATTATCCGATGCAGATCTTCGGCCGCTGTGTCGGTGGTGCACTGGCAGCAGGCAATACCTGCGTGGTCAAACCAGCGGAAGATGCCTGCCTGTCTTTGCTGCGAGTCGCCGAGCTGGCAGCCGAAGCAGGCTTTCCGGAAGGGGTGATTAATCTCGTCACCGGTTACGGTCATGAGGCTGGCGACTTGCTGGTCAAGCATGCTGATGTCGACCATGTTTCCTTCACCGGCTCCCCGAATGTGGGCAAGCTGGTCGTACGTGCCGCGGCGGAACACCATACGCCGGTCACGCTGGAGCTGGGCGGCAAGTCACCGCAGGTGGTGTTTGCAGATGCTGACATGGAGGCCATGGTGCCGGTGATCGTCAATGCCATCGTCCAGAACGCCGGACAAACCTGCTCTGCCGGTAGCCGCCTGCTCGTACAGCGCAGCATCTATGAGCAGGTGCTGGAGCGTGTGGGAGAAGCCTTTACCCGCTTGCGCGTGGGTTCATCGGCCATGGATCTCGATTGCGGCCCGCTGATCCGCAAGAGTCAGCAAGAACGGGTTGCTGGTTTCTTGCAAGACGCAGAACACAGCCGGATTGCCGTGGTGGCACAAGGTCGGATTGCCGATGGCGTGCCAGCGGGTGGTTTTTATCAGGCACCAGTGTTGTTACGCGATGTACCACCGCAACACAGGCTGGCGCAGGAAGAGGTGTTTGGCCCCGTGTTGGCAGCCATGCCGTTTGAGGAGGAAACTGATGCCATTACGCTGGCCAATGGGACCGATTACGGCTTGGTCGCCAGCGTCTGGACCCGCGATGGCGGACGCCAGTTACGACTCGCACGCGCACTGCGCAGCGGTCAGGTCTTCATCAACAATTACGGCGCAGGCGGCGGCGTCGAACTGCCCTTCGGTGGCGTCAAGGCCAGCGGCCACGGGCGAGAAAAGGGATTTGAAGCACTCTATGGCTTTACGGTCCTCAAAACCGTCGCCATTAAACATGATTGACCACAAGAACTAAAACACACAACAACCACAAGGAGAAGACATGCGACTCAACGACAAAGTAGCCATCGTCACTGGTGCAGGTTCTGGCTTTGGCGAAGGCATTGCCAAGACCTATGCGCGCGAAGGCGCACGGGTACTGGTCGCCGACATCAACGACAATGCCGGCCAACGGGTTACCGAAGAGATACTCAAGGCCGGTGGCCAGGCAAAATTTGTGCGGGCAGATGTGTCGAAAAGTGCCGATATGGTCAATTTGCTCAGCAGTGCACTTGCAGCGTTTGGTGGCGTGCATATCGTCGTCAACAACGCCGGCACCACCCACCGCAACCGTCCTATGCTGGAAGTCGAAGAAGACGAATTTGACCGGCTCTATGCGATCAACGTCAAAAGCATCTTTCTCAGTGCCAAGACCTTTGTGCCTTACTTCCGCACGCAAGGTGCCGGGGTCTTCATCAACATCGCCTCTACCGCCGGAATTCGCCCACGCCCAGGGCTGACTTGGTACAACGGCAGCAAGGGTGCGGTCATCACGCTGAGCAAGTCAATGGCAGCCGAACTGGGACCCGACAATATCCGCGTCAACTGCGTCAATCCGGTGATGTCCGCAACCGGCTTGCTCACCGAATTCATGGGCGTCCCCGACACGCCCGAGAATCGTAAACGCTTCACTGCAACGATCCCACTGGGACGTTTTTCAACTCCCGATGATATTGCCAACGCCTGCCTGTATCTGGGCTCGGATGAAGCGTCCTTTATTACCGGTGCCTGCCTTGAGGTAGATGGCGGTCGCTGCGTATAAAAAGACGGATAAAGCTCCTGACAAGCCTCCTGAGCTGTAGCTGCAGGCTTGTCAGCCTTGGCAGAAGGACGCATTTTTTTGCATTCGCACATGGTTATTTGTGCCTATAATGGATTTCGCATAAAGAGTATAAAAAAGACGATCAGCACTTTCATTCAACATCTGGCAGGAGCAGCGTTCCGGCCAGGCATAACAAGAAGGCTGAATCGAACATCCAATCTGATACGTATGGAGTGAGACATGTCGTATACAAGTTCTACGAGCATTGCAGCTTCACCTGAACAAAACCTGTCCTTTGAAGAATCCACGTTTCGCAAGGTCACATGGCGGCTCATGCCACTGCTGTTCCTGTGCTATGTCGCCTCCTATCTGGATCGTGTCAACGTCGGCTTCGCCAAACTGCAAATGTTGCAGGACCTCAAGTTCAGCGAAACCGTCTACGGCCTTGGCGCCGGTATCTTCTTCATTGGTTATTTCCTGTTTGAAATCCCCAGCAACATCATCCTGCACAAGGTTGGTGCCCGCATGTGGATTGCCCGCATCATGATTACCTGGGGGCTGATTTCGGGTGCCATGGTGTTCGTCACCACACCGCAGATGTTCTACGTCATGCGCTTCCTGCTGGGGCTGGCTGAGGCTGGCTTCTTCCCCGGCGTGATACTGTATCTGACCTACTGGTATCCATCCCACCGGCGTGGCAAGATCACGGCGCTGTTCATGACAGGTATCGCCATCTCGGGTGTGATCGGTGGCCCCTTGTCGGGCTGGATCATGCACTCGCTGCCGGGCGTCTTCGGTTACGCTGGCTGGCAATGGATGTTCATTCTGGAAGCAGTGCCTTCACTGGTACTGGGCGTGGTCGTGATCGTGCTGCTCAAGGACCGCATCCGCGATGCTCATTGGCTTAGCGAAGACGAAAAGCGGCTGCTGGAATCTCAGATAGAGGCCGAACAAAGCGGCAAGGAACACATGGCACTGGGTCAGGTGTTTCGCGACGGCAAGATCTGGCTCGGGGCACTGATCTACTTTTGCTTTGTGATGGGCTTGTATGGTGTCGGTTTCTGGCTTCCGACCATCATCAAGACGACCGGCGTGACCGATCCGCTCGACATTGGTCTGCTGACCATGATTCCCTACGGCGCAGCAGCGATTGCCATGATTCTGCTGGGGCGCAGTGCCGACATGTATCGTGAACGCCGCTGGCATATTGTGATTCCTGCTCTGCTGGGCGCTGTCGGCCTGCTCTTCAGCACGGCCTATGATCACAATACCCTGTTGGCGATGGCCTCGCTGACACTGGCGGCAATCGGCATTCTGAGCACGCTGCCCTTGTTCTGGAGCCTGCCTACCGCCTTTCTTAGCGGTGCTGCGGCTGCGGCCGGGATTGCACTGATCAACTCACTGGGCAATCTGGCAGGCTTTGTCAGCCCCTTTGTCGTGGGGTGGCTCAAGGACGCGACCCAAAGCACCAATACCGGCATGTATGTGCTGGCAGGCTCCATGTTGCTGGGAGCCCTGCTGACACTGGCGGTTCCGGCCAAACTGGTTAACAAATAGATAACAAACCGGGCGACAATCCAGTCGCTTTAAAATGCTGCACAAGCCTGGTTCCTGCTGACGCAGGGGCCAGGCTTCAGAAAGCCCAGGCCTGCTTGAGCGGGGTGCCCACTTCTCTGTCAGAATGTGGGTTTTCGCTGTCCGCTGGTGCCATGAACTCTCCTCTCCATCCTGCTTTTGCCTCGGTCGCAGCCCATGCACCGGCTACGCTGCCCGGACTGACATTCGGTAATACCTTTGCGCAATTGCCACCAGCGTTCTACACCCATCTGCCACCCACTCCTTTACCCGAACCTTATCTGGTCAGCGTCAGTCCATCTGCTGCAACACTGGTGGAGCTTGATGCTGCACTGACCGATACCCCCGAAGTCATTGCGATACTCACCGGCAATACCATTGCGGCAGGTTCGATGCCGTTGGCTGCCGTCTATTCGGGTCATCAGTTTGGCGTCTGGGCCGGGCAACTGGGCGATGGTCGCGCGATTCTGCTGGGGGATGTGCCGGCTGCCAATGGCACCCGCATGGAGCTGCAACTCAAAGGCGCTGGCCCGACGCCCTATTCACGCATGGGCGATGGCCGTGCCGTGCTGCGCTCGTCGATCCGGGAGTTTCTCTGCTCGGAAGCCATGGCCGGACTCGGCATTGCCACCACCCGTGCGCTCAGCGTGACTGGTTCAGATCTGCAAGTACGCCGTGAACGCATGGAATCGACTGCCGTAGTGACCCGTATGGCACCCAGTTTCATCCGCTTTGGCTCGTTCGAACACTGGTATTACCAGCAACGCCACGATGAGCTCAAGGTATTGGCAGACCATGTGATCAAGCACTACTACCCGCACTTGCAAAGCGCGACCAATCCCTATGCCGCGCTCCTGAAGGAAGTCACGCGTCGCACCGCGCACCTGATTGCCCAATGGCAGGCGGTGGGCTTCATGCACGGCGTGCTCAACACCGACAACATGTCCATTCTCGGGCTGACGCTCGACTACGGTCCGTTCGGCTTCATGGAAGCCTTCGATGCACGCCATATCTGCAATCACACCGACCAGCAGGGTCGCTACTCCTACCAAATGCAACCACGGATCGGACAATGGAACTGCTACGCGCTGGGTCAGGCGATGTTGCCACTGATTGGCAACGTCGAAGAAACCGAAGCCGCACTGGCCGATTACGAGCAGGAATTCGATACACGTCATCGGCAATTACTCCATGACAAGCTGGGCTTGCGGAGTGATACCCCCGAGGATCAGCCACTGCTGGATGCGCTGTTTGCGATCCTGCAAGATAACCATGTCGATTTCACACTGTTCTTCCGCCAACTGGGCAATCTGCATGCCGCCGACAACAGCGCTGACGCGCCCGTGCGCGACCTGTTCATCGATCGCCCGGCATTTGATGCCTGGGCGGTGCAATACCGCGCCCGTCTGCAGCAGGAAGGCAGTGACGATCGCCAACGCAAACCTGCCATGGATGCCATCAATCCGAAATACATCTTGCGCAACTATCTGGCGCAAGTTGCCATCGAGAAAGCTGAACGCAAGGATTTCTCCGAGATTGCCGCACTGTTGCAAGTCTTGCAGCACCCCTTCGATGAGCAACCTGACCATGAGGAATATGCCAGCCTGCCACCAGACTGGGCCAGCCATCTGGAAGTCAGCTGCTCCTCTTGATCTGTGCACACACCGCCATCACTTATTTAGCCTTACCTGTCAGGGAGACTCAACATGAATGCAAAAGTCGAGAAAACAGATGCCCAGTGGCGCACCCAGCTGGACCCGATGGAATATGAAGTGACCCGCCACGCTGCCACCGAGCGCGCCTTTACCGGTAAATACTGGGATCACCACGAAGCTGGCACCTATACCTGTGTCTGCTGCAATACACCCCTGTTCACCTCGGATGCCAAATTTGATTCCGGCTGCGGCTGGCCCAGCTATTTTGAACCTCTCAATGCCGACAATGTCCGTGAGAAAATCGATAAAAGTTATGGCATGATTCGTACCGAAATTATTTGCAATGTCTGCGACGCCCACTTGGGTCACGTTTTTCCTGACGGCCCACCGCCGACCGGCTTGCGTTATTGCATCAATTCGGCGTCACTGCGGTTTGATCCGAGTAAGTGACAACCCTGCCGGATGCTGATGCACCAACCTGATGGCTGAACCCATCAATTCTTGAAAAGACTGAACCGATGAAGTTTTTGTTTGACCTGTTGCCAGTGATCCTGTTTTTTGGCGTCTTCAAGTTAGCCGAAGGCAACCCTGGTGCTGCGCAAGATCTGGTATCGCACTACTTGTCCAACTTCATGTCGGGTGGTCCGGTGTCGGCCACGCTGGTGCCGATTCTGCTGGCCACTGCCGTCGCCATCGTCGCCTCGGTAGCCCAAATTGTTTACCTGCTGGCACGCCGCCGCAAGGTCGACGCCATGCTGTGGATTTCACTGACCATCATCGTCGTGCTTGGCGGCGCCACCATTTATTTCCAGAATGATACGTTCGTCAAATGGAAACCGACCATCCTGTATTGGGCCTTTGCGGTCACGCTGCTGGTCAGTCAGGTATTGCTCAAGAAAAACCTGATCCGTACGATGATGGAAAAACAGATGGTCCTGCCGGATGCGATCTGGGGAAGGCTGAGCCTGTCCTGGATCCTCTTCTTTAGCATCATGGGTCTGCTTAATCTCTACGTGGCATTCCACTACACGACCGATGTCTGGGTCAATTTCAAGTTGTTTGGATCGATGGGGCTGATGTTTGTCTTTATCATCGTGCAAAGCCTGTTTTTGTCCAAATACATGAAAGATGAGCCATGAGCAGTACTGAATCTGGCGTCGATCCACGCGTCGAAACCATCCTCGCCCGTCTGCAAAAAGCGCTGCAGCCAGCCAGCTGCGAGGTCGAAGACGAGTCCGCCCAGCACGCCGGACATGCCGGTGCTGCCAGCGGCGGCGGGCATTATCGGGTACGTTTGGTTTCGGCTGTTTTTGAAGGTAAAAATCGTTTAATTCGGCATCGGCTGGTGTATGATTGCCTCGCTGATATGATGCATAAAGAGATACATGCACTGGCTGTTACCGCGATTGCTCCCTCAGAAATAGTAAATTGACAAGAAACAAATCGAAATAGATTGAAACCGATTACAACAGATCATCTCCCCTGCTCTCCGTTTTCATCGTTCACGCTTGCTCTTGCCTGATCACTGACTACCATTCTTGTATTCTTTTCGCACTCTACCAACCACCCCATTTCCATTTTTTAGGATTCAATAATGACATTTAAACCTGCCCGTTTGCTGGTGTTGTTGTTAGCAACCGCCGCACTGCCTGTGATGGCGCAAAACATTGCTGTCGTCAATGGCAAGGCAATTCCTTCTGCACGTGCTGATGTGATGATCAAGCAAATGGCAGCGCAAGGTCAGCCTGACAGCCCGCAACTGCGAGGCGCCGTCAAGGAAGAACTGATCAATCGCGAAATCCTGATGCAGGAAGCCGACAAGCAAGGCATCAGCAACAATGCTGAAGTCAAGAATCAGCTGGAACTGGCACGTCAATCCATCGTCATCCGTGCATTGATCGGCGACTATCTGAAGAAGCATGCCGTCTCCGATGCGGATATCAAAGCCGAATACGAAAAATTCCGTTCCCAGGCTGGCGACAAGGAGTACCATGCCCGCCACATCTTGGTGGACAAGGAAGAAGATGCCAAGGCAATCATCGCCAAGCTCAAGGCTGGCAGCAAGTTTGAAGACCTGGCAAAGCAATCCAAGGACACTGGCTCCGCAGCTAACGGTGGCGATCTGGACTGGGCTAACCCAGCTTCGTTCGTCAAGCCATTCGCTGACGCACTGGTCGCTCTGAAGAAGGGTGATATCACCGATACGCCGGTCAAGACACAGTTCGGTTACCACGTGATCCAACTGGAAGACACTCGCCCAGCGAAGATCCCGACCCTGGACGAAGTCAAGCCGCAAATCACCGAAGCCCTGCAACAACGCAAGCTGCAAGCGTTCCAGGACGAACTGCGCAAGAAAGCCAAGATTCAGTAATCTGAACGTACCTGACCATGACAGCGCAAGCGTCATGGTCTAAAAAAACGCTCCCATCGGCGACGATGTGGAGCGTTTTTTATTGCCGCTGCCAGTTGCCCTTGATGCAGCGAGCGAAATACCCGTTGCCGCCCCCTGTATCAGCTGTTAACAGGCCCTAGATACCCATCTATAAAAATAGTAATAATAAAAATAAATTTTTGGATATATTCATATTTATTCGAGTCAATAGACCGAACTCTTTCTAGTTTTCATCGCTAAGCCCAAGCAATTCCACCAATAACAATCATCTTGGCAAGCGCCCGACCTGAGTGACTTCACCGGAATACGTTTCCAGTGCACTTCGATTTCAAGCTCACTTCAAGCTTATTTTCAGCTTTCGCAGGCCTCAGTCCATCTGTCGCACCATCAACTTCCAGGGAGTATGAACATGCCAATGCATCATGTCAGCATGCGCAACAACATCGGCCGCCACCAATACAAGAATGACCGGAGTGACCTGCCACATCATCAGCAGGAAAGACTAGACATGCTCGCGGAGCTACAGTCGAAGAATGTGGCCCAAAAGTGTCATCCCTTGGCAATGATGTATTTGGCAGCTTTAATGCTGCCCTATGTCCAGATGGTCAGCAATAGTCCCCGGAGGTTCGAGCACAGATATGACGAGCGGCGAGGTGCATCCCATCATGCATGTTCCCGCCCGGACGATACCGCTTGGTCACGCGCAGTTGCTCCTCGAGAGTGCCTGGAGATGCTACCCAGAGAAATGAGCAAACGACTGATCGCCGCCCGAACCTTACCAGCTCCCTGTACCTCGTTTAAAAACTCCTGGTTGTCGCTCGCCTGCGCAACCGCGATGCCCCTGCCAACCGATGGCGTAGCATGGGACAACGACAATGAGAGCGTGACACTGAGCACCGATGAATCCAAAAATCTTGTTATCTCGCTCTTGAAGCTGGCACTGGTGAAAAATGGAGAAATCAATCCGGAGCAGGCTGAAAGATTGGAATTTGAATGGCGCCTGCGCACCGCGACTGAACCTATCAAATTGAGCATAACAGAAGAAGAAGACTCACGGAGTAAACGTATTTCATTTGCCAATCATGAAAAGAATGTTGCGGCGCATATTGGCGAGCACTGCAGTTTTGAAGAAGAAATCATTCTTGATCTTGAAGGCAAGGACAAGGGAAAGATACTCCTGTTTCATGCACAGGTTGCCGAGAATCCATTTCGCCTGCTGTACGACTCCGGCACGAGTGAGCCATCCGCAAACCAGCGAAGGTTAGCGACCGGCCTGCAGTTCTTCACCGGTGTCGTGTCGATGGGATTCTCTACCCTGATTGGCAATGTACTGGCATCCTACCTCCGACTCAAACACCACCGCGAAAATAACGACAAAATTTGTTCCAGCCGTCAGTCAAGGCTTGTCATTGCCCATCTTGGTTCTTCTCTTGATATGAGTGGCAAGTTATTTACGTCCAGCCTTTCAAACGCCCCCGCACGATCCGCGCAGGCCGCCAGCAAGCCCTCCTTTTTTAGCTACAACAAGCAGACGCAGATACAACGTGAATTAATAGTGACCGCCAGCTCCCCACTCTCCGGTAAACCTGCCCAAAAGGTCACTCTCAACCCCCAGGGCGACAATACGTTCGTCGTCGTTTCTCCCTCTGGCACACCCACCGACGGCGCGCCAGAGCATGTCATTTTTGACGCTGAAAAGAAAATCTGGCGTTATGCGGACGATAAACACGCCAAGCCACTAGAACTTTCCATCGAAGAAGGAAACGCCTTTATCCGCGTTAATGGCCAAACGGTTGAATTGGATATTCAACAGGGCAAACTTGTTGCGCGCCAAGATGAGGGAGGAAAGTTTATGGAGGTCTACCAGAGTCCCCTGTCAAGGACATGGCATATGGCCCCCGCCGTCGATTCTTTGCTGTTAAAACGCCTGCACCATCTCTTGCAGCAACTCCAGGTGATGCCTGATCGCCTGAACCAGTATCGGGAAATCATGAACCATAACTCGGCTGCCTATGGTATGGGCACACTATATGAAGCAAGGCTATTACACAGCGACCCATCCAAAACCCAACCCCTTTACCTACTGGTAGAAATCCTGGGATACCTGCTACCGGTCAGAAGAAAAATGATTCCAGGACAGGGTATTCGCTACGACCTGTTCGACTTGAAGCTGCCAAGAAAGCGAAAACCGACCATCGTCTGGAATGGAAAATCCTGGACCGTTGAACGGATCAGTTCGACCAAGATCTCTGAAAAGCTGAAGTCCAGTATCACAGCAGACATGTTCGATGACACTGCACGCTCCTCTCGATTATCCGCTGCTGACCAACAAGGAATACGATGGACCCATGACCATCGCGGCTACCTGAAGGTCAAAGGAAAGTTCGTTGAAGTCCATCGCGGAGAAGAGACGCTACTCGGTCGACCTAACGGTATACAGATCGTTGTGCGTTATCAGGATGCTCAATTTGATCTTGCACCGCCAAAGAAGCTGAGTTTACCCAGAGTGCTCAGCGAACAGGGCAAGCAGGCTGGCCGACAGGTGGCACAGGAAAGACACGTTATCGAACGTCTCACCAAATCTGATTTCCAGCAACCGATAAAACAGGGCATTTACATCACAGATGCCGGTGCCAAGATACTTTCTGATACCGATGCCGGGCTCATATACCAAGACCACTTGGCAACGGACGAACTTGTCATCACCGCAAGCGATGTCGTCACACTGACGGATATTTATGCATTCGTTGAATCGGCAAGCAAGAGCAAGATCAACAGCGATAAACTACGTGTCGAGCAAATCGCTTCCGCGTCCTTGCAAACCAGACGCTTCAAAATTTCCTACGATGGTACCGAACTGGTCTTGGATGCAGGCATCAATCCGCGCAGTATGCGACTTCTTGATGCAACGGCGAGTGCCCGAGCGTTGACGAAGTACGAAAATAGTCGCTCCAGCAATAACATTCCCAATATCATGACGCTCAGAAGAGGAATGGATATACGCTCCCCTGATCACGACAGGTACATTGCCATCTCCAGACGTATTCAGGAAGGTGCCAGCAGCATCGACAGCCTGCTTGCCGATCGACAGGAAAAGGGCGCGCAGGGAAAGGCATTGGTCCTCGGCGAGAGCGACTTTATCGCGCACTGTTCGCTGGACACATTTGTTTATTGTCCCTTTGAACTCATCTACCAAGGGTTAAAAGACCACTTCATTCCTCTCAGCAAGAAATATCCGGATGCGATCATCGCTCCTGGCTCCCTCTATATTTCATCTCACATTCCTGATCGTGTGCGTGACAATTGCAAAATTTACCGTTTGGGAGATACGACCAAATCGATCAATACTGCCATCAGTTTCTCGACAAAAATTGCGCCTGTATTCAGCGGCGGCAAGTTGATCACGATTGGCAGAAAAGGGGATTATATGAGCCGCTCCGTCAGCGCCGAGAACACGGTAATGACCGATCTGGGACTCTCGATCGCCTCCGATACCGTACTCTCGGCTGCCGATACCGGAAGGATTCATCCAGAAAGCATCTTTACAGGAAAAACCCGTCTACCTGACGAAACCAAGGCGCTCAAAACCCTGTTCGCCAACGATCTCACCGACAAAGCCGTGCGCAACATTCATAGTCTGCACAACAATGAATTCATGGTCGACGGCGTGAAATTTCTGCTAGTCATCGGGAACGAAACAGCCATCCATCCTGCCCCTAATCAAATGTCCCATTTGCGCCGTATCGCCTTGTCCTCCATGCATGCGCCTACCTCAGTCACACACGGTAACCGCTATGACTACCTGCTCCATATCTCCGCATCGCATTGGCTTGATGACATCATGCTATCAACCAGCGCCAACTATGTGCGTGCCGATGCTAGTGAAGAGAGTGTTTTCATTTCCGAAACCAGCGAACGAACATGCCACATCACTGACTGGCCGGAGCAACATATGCTGGTCTATGACTTTCTGCCTACCTGAACTCGATTGATCTGAACAAGGCGTAAAAACGCTCCATGCCGTCACCAGCAGGAGCGTTTTTGCATGCTGTCAAACAGGCCTGTCTTTCTTAGCCGACCCACTTACGTGCATTGCGGAACATACGCATCCAGGGCGAATCCTCACCCCAGCTATCCGGATGCCAGGAATGGATGACGCTGCGGAAAGCACGTTCAGCATGCGGCATCATGACGTTGAAGCGACCATCCGGTGTTGTTACCGCCGTAATACCTTGTGGCGAACCGTTTGGATTGTACGGATAGGCTTCGCTGGCTACGCCCTTGTTGTCGACAAAGCGCAGGCCAACCAGTGCCTTGCTGATATCACCGGTTTGCGAGAAGTCAGCAAAACCTTCACCATGCGCCACCACGATCGGGGTCTGGGTACCGGCCATGCCTTGCAGGAAGATCGACGGCGATTCCTGCACTTCGACCATGGCAAAGCGAGCCTCAAACTGCTCCGACTTGTTACGGGTGAATTTCGGCCACGCTTCGGCACCGGGGATGATTGATTTCAGGTTGCTCATCATCTGGCAGCCGTTGCAGATACCCAGCGAGAAGGTATTGTCGCGCTGGAAGAACTGTGAAAACTGTCCGGACAATTTGTCATTGAACAGAATCGTCTTGGCCCAGCCTTCGCCAGCACCGAGCACGTCACCGTACGAGAAACCACCGACCGCAATCAAGCCGAGGAAATCATTCAGATTGGCACGACCGGCAATCAGATCGCTCATATGCACGTCGACCGCTTCAAAGCCAGATTTGTGCATCACGAAAGCCGTTTCCACATGCGAATTGACGCCCTGCTCACGCAGGATCGCCACCCGTGGGCGGGCACCGGTATTGATGAATGGTGCGGCGATGTCTTCCTGCGGATCGAACGTCAGCTTCGGCGTGATGCCAGGATCGGTCAGATCGAGCAAGCGGTCATATTCGGCATCGGCACAGGCCGGATTGTCACGCAGACGTGCCAGACGCCAACTGGTCTCGCTCCAGATCCGGTGCAGTTCGCTACGTGGCTGGCTGTAGATATTCTTGGCATCGCGCATGAACTCGATCACGTCACGATTGTTCGGCTTGCCGATGATATGGCTGCACGCTCCCAGATTGAAGCTGCGCAGCACATTCATGACTTCGGACTTCTGTTCGGCACGGACCTGGATCACAGCACCCAGCTCTTCACTGAACAATGCGCGCAGCGTCAGTTCATTGCGGCGCTCAGCGACTTGCGAAGCCCAGTTCTTGGAATCACCCCAATCGGAGGCATGTTCGCCCTCCATGGTCAGAATATCCAGATTGACCGACAGACCGCTACGACCGGCAAAGGCCATTTCGGTCAGGGTAGCAAACAAGCCACCATCAGAACGGTCGTGATACGCCAGCACCTGGCCTTGTTGATTCAGTTGCTGGATCGCCGCCAAGAAGCCCTTCAGGTCTTCCGCGCTATCGACATCCGGCACCTGATTGCCGATCTGCTGCATCACCTGCGCCAGCGCCGATGCGCCCATACGGTTCTTGCCACGACCGAGATCAATCAAGATCAGGACGGTGTCGCCCAGATCCTTGCGGATTTGCGGTGTCAGTGTGCGACGGATATCTTGCACCGGCGCAAACGAAGAAACGATCAACGACACCGGCGATGTCACGGCCTTGGCAACGCCGTCATCCTTCCAGGTAGTGCGCATGGACAGCGAATCCTTGCCGACCGGGATCGACACACCCAGCGCCGGGCACAGTTCCATGCCAATCGCCTTGACCGTGTCGAACAATGCTGCATCCTGACCGGGCTGACCACAGGCCGCCATCCAGTTGGCGGACAGCTTGATATCAGAAATCTGACCAATCGCTGCCGCAGCGATATTGGTAATCGCCTCACCCACTGCCATACGGCCCGAAGCTGCGGCATCAATCACCGCCAGCGGGGTGCGCTCACCCATCGCCATGGCTTCACCGAGATAGCCTTCCAGACCCATTGCGGTCACGGCACAGTCAGCCACCGGCACCTGCCACGGGCCGACCATCTGATCGCGCACGCTCATGGCACCCACGCTACGGTCACCAATGGTGATCAGGAACGACTTATCGGCCACGGTTGGCAGGCGCAACACACGCTGTGCGGCCTCGACCAGATCGATACCGGTCAGATCAATCGGTGGCAGCGGATTGGCAACGTGCTGCACATCGCGGTGCATCTTGGGCGGCTTGCCCAGCAGCACCTCCATTGGCATATCGACCGGATTGTTGTCCTGCTCCGGATCAACCAGCTTCAATTGACGTTCTTCGGTAGCAGTACCCACTACCGCAAACAGGCAGCGCTCCCGCTCGCACAGGTATTGGAAGCGTGCCAGCTGCTCCGGCGCAATGGCCAGCACATAACGTTCCTGTGATTCGTTACTCCAGATTTCCTTGGGTGCCAGACCACTTTCTTCGAGCGGGATCTTGCGCAGATCAAAAATCGCGCCGCGCTTGGCATCATTGGTGATTTCCGGGAACGCATTGGACAGACCACCTGCCCCGACATCGTGAATCGACAGAATCGGATTATCGTCACCCAGTGCCCAGCAGGCGTTGATGACTTCTTGTGCGCGTCGCTCCATTTCAGGATTGCCACGCTGTACCGAATCAAAGTCCAGATCGGCCGTGTTGGCACCGGTTGCCATCGACGACGCTGCACTACCACCCATGCCGATACGCATGCCCGGGCCACCCAGCTGGATCAGCAGGCTGCCAACTGGCAGATCATTCTTTTTGGTGTGCTTGGCCGAGATGTTGCCGATACCACCAGCGATCATGATCGGCTTGTGATAACCCTGCACATTGCCGCCCACGTTTTGCTCGTAGGTACGGAAGTAGCCACCCAGATTGGGACGACCGAATTCATTGTTGAACGCTGCGCCACCGAGCGGACCATCGATCATGATCTGCAACGGTGAAGCAATACGGTCTGGTTTGCCATAAATACCTGACTGTGCCAGTGCATCGCGCTGTGCCACCGGCTGAGACACGTCACGCGCGTTTTCCCAGGGTTGCACGGCATGCGTGATCATCAGATTGGAAACGGTAAAGCCCGTCAGGCCAGCCTTGGGCTTGGCGCCACGACCGGTCGCACCTTCGTCGCGAATCTCGCCACCCGCACCAGTGGACGCACCAGGGAATGGCGAAATCGCGGTCGGGTGGTTATGCGTTTCGACTTTCATCAAAATATGGGTGAGCTCATCGCTGGCAGCATAGACATTGCCCTGTTCGGCACCGCGCTGATAAAAGCGCGAAATCTCGGCGCCTTCAATGATCGACGAGTTGTCGCTGTAAGCGACCACGGTGCCTTGCGGATGCAGCTCATGGGTATTGCGGATCATGCCAAACAAGGATTTGTCCTGCTTGACGCCGTCGATGGTCCAGTCGGCATTGAAAATCTTGTGGCGGCAATGTTCGCTGTTGGCTTGCGCAAACATCATCAGCTCAACGTCGGTCGGATTACGCTGGGCGCGTGTAAAAGCGGCGACCAGATAATCGATTTCATCATCCGACAATGCCAGTCCCAGCTCACTGTTGGCCTGCTCCAGCGCACCCTTGCCACCTGCCAGCAGGTCGATAAAGGCCAGCGGTTTCGCTTCCAGCTCACGGAACAGGCCGCTCGCTTCTTCCGCGCTACGCAGCACCATCTCGGTCATGCGGTCATGCAGCAACGCTGCCACGGCCAGCAGACTGGCTTCGGCCAGCTTCTTGACACCACCCAACAAGCCGGTTTTAACCTGCACGTGGTACACAATCCCGCGCTCGATACGGTGGATGTGCGCCATGCCGCAGTTATGCGCGATATCGGTCGCCTTGCTGGCCCAGGGAGAGATCGTACCGAAGCGTGGAATGACGACGAATTCATCGCCGTCTGCAGCGCCGTTGAATGGTTCGCCATAGGTCAGCAAGCCGGTCAGGCGGGACTTGTCCTCTTCCGAGACTGCGCCATGGGCGTCAATGAAGTGGACAAAGCGTCCGGTCACACCGGTAATGGAGGCGTCAACCGACTGCAATTGAGACAAAAGACGTTGGGTGCGGAAGGCAGAGAGGGCGTTAGAGCCCGGCAGAATCAGCATGGCAGAAGTCAAGGATGGCGGTGAAAAATCGGGGCGTTTCATCGGGTCATTTCATGCCATGGCTGCGGGAAACAAACTGCAGAAACCGGGGCTGGCACGAAAACCGGCATTATACCCTGAGCGCCCTGTTCCGGCCCAGCGAAACCGCCATCCGGGCGGCGGCGCAGATACGCCGCCCACCTCCCGCTAGAAATCCTTGAGCACAATCTTGCCAACCGCGCGCCCGGCCTCCAGTTCAGCATGGGCACTCCGCAGATTGGCAGCGTTGATCGGTGACAACAACTTGTTCAGTGTAGTGCGAATCTCGCCCTGATCCACCAGTTGCGCTACCGCATCCAGTAACTTGCCCTGTTCATCCATGTCAGCGGTCTGGAACATGGACCGGGTGAACATGAATTCCCAGACAAAACCGGCACTTTTTGCTTTCAGGAGAGAAACATCGAGTGGTGCTGCATTTTCGACAATGGTCGCGATACTGCCCTGCGGCCGCACCACCTGCGCTGCGGTCGGGAAGTGGCGGTCGGTATCGTTGAGGATCAGCACGTAATCCACCTCGGCATGACCTAACGCAGCCAGTTGCGCCGGGATGTCGCCAAAGTGATCAATTACTGCATGCGCACCAAGCTCTTGCACCCACTGACGCGATTCAGGACGGGAAGCCGTAGCAATCACGTGCAGTGAAGTCAGCCGCGCTGCCAGCTGAATCGCAATCGAGCCCACCCCACCGGCGCCACCGATCATCAAGATGCTGCGCTGGCGCTGACCAGCCAACAGCTGTGCCTGCCGCGGCACATGCAGGCGCTCAAACAGGGCTTCCCAGGCGGTAATGGCGGTCAGCGGCAAAGCGGCAGCCTGTTCCAGACTGAGACTTGCCGGGGCATGGCCGACAATCCGCTCATCCACCAGTTGATACTCACTATTGCTGCCGGGGCGAGTGATATCACCGGCGTAATACACCCGGTCGCCCGGCTTGAAACCGGTGACCTCCGGTCCCACTGCCTCGACCACCCCAGCGGCATCCCAACCGAGCACACGTGGTGAGTCTTCCAGCTTGTCCTTGGGGGCGCGGACCTTGACGTCTACCGGATTAACGGCGATTGCCTTGACGGCGACCAGCAAGTCTCGGCCTTGCGGCTCCGGGCGCGGCAGGGTGACGTCGATCAACGACTCCGGGTGATCAATCGGCAGGTAGCGGTGCAGTGCAACTGCCTTCATGGTGCTGTTTGTCGTATTGTCTGTCGTGTTTGCTGTCGTGCTACTCATGATGCTTCATCCTTATCCAAGACCTGGGACATCCAGGCATGCACACAGTATGAAACGATCGCCAAATCAGATAAATAGCGTTAAATTTGAATTACTTACAAATTTAATTTGAAAATACCTTTCACTATTTCTCATGCTGGCAACCAACGACCTGCAACTCCTGATTCACACTGCGGACAGCGGCAGCCTGTCACAGGCAGCACGCTTGCTCGGCATCCTGCCGGCCACCGCCAGCGCCAGCCTCAAGCGGATTGAACAGCGGCTCAACACACGCCTGTTCGCCCGCTCGACGCGCAGCATGCGACTGACTGCGGACGGTGAAATTTTTCTGGCTTACTGTCGTGATGCACTGGCTTTGCTGACCGAGGGCGAGCACCTGCTCAGCAGCAGCAAAGCAGCCATTGGCGGCCATTTGAGGCTATCGATGCCGTCCGACATAGGACGTAATGTCCTGGTGCCCTGGCTGAACGAGTTTCAGGATGAATATCGCGATGTGCGCCTGACGCTGCAATTCTCAGACCGCATTGCAGACCTCTTTCGGGATGCCATCGACGTCGCTATCCGCTCGGGGCCGCTGGAGGACTCGTCACTGGTATCCCAACAATTAGCCATCGGCCGCCGGGTGCTGGTAGCAGCGCCCTCCTACCTCGACAAGCGTGGCACACCGCAGTCGCCGGCCGATCTGCGTGCGCATAACTGCCTGCTCTTTTACCTCAAGCAGGGCTTATTCAATCAGTGGCGATTTTTCGATGGCCGTCAGCATCAGGACATCAAGGTACAAGGCGACCGCATGACCGACGATGCCGCCATCGCCCGTGAATGGGCTGTCGCTGCCAAAGGTATTGCCTACAAATCCTGGATCGACGTCCGCAGCGATGTGCGTGCAGGCCGATTGATTACCGTTCTCGACAGTTACACGCAAGAGCCGATCCCGCTCAATGCCGTCTACCCCCACCGCAACAGCGCATCGCCAACGGTGCGGGCGCTACTCAAATACTTGCGGCAGCGTTTCGATCAGCTACACGGTGCGGATGAAACGGTTACAGGCTGATGCCGCATCTCACCACCAAACAACAAGGCCCACAGCGCGAGGCACTCTCGCTGTGGGCCTTGCACAACACGCGATGAGCGTCAGACGGCCGGATGGTCCTGCTATTTGACAATCAGGCTGTTTTTGACACCCTTGACCCCCTCAACAGTACGGGCCACTTCTGCCGCCCTGAGCGCCATCGAACTGGAGCCCACGAAACCACTGAGTTGCACGACTCCCTTGAAGGTAGTCACGCTGATTTCGAGCGACTTCAGCGTCGGCTCCTGGAAAATCGCCGTCTTGACCTTGGTCGTCACCACGGTGTCGTCGATGATCTGACCGGTACTCGGTTGTTGCGGAGTATCAGCGCAACCAGCGAGAAACAGCACAACCATGGCCAGGAAGAATGCGGCAAAACGTTTGGAAAATGTCATAAAGTCACCTTTTCATAGGACGAGGGGTTAGTTAATCATACGCAATCGGATCGCGCTTGCTCGTGCTGTACATCCGATGGATTGCCAAGCTAAGAACAGATTCTGCACGCGAGGTTCCCGCCAGCAAAGATTGCCATGATTTCAGAATCCCTGCGTTACAAGAATATCTGCGCCGCATTATTGCACCCTGTACTTGGAAAAAAAACCCGGATCGTCGCTCTCAACCCATGTTGATTTGGTATCATTCAGGCCGCATAACAGCGGCCCGGCGCCGTGATAACGCACCGGCCGGCTTTCATTTAATGACGATACATAGTGACGCACAATAAAACACTAAAACAGATTGCCATTGTCGGCGGCGGACTGTCGGGGGTCTCAACCGCCTATTTCCTGGCCCGTGCCGGTTACGAGGTCAGCGTACTGGAGCGACGCGCCAACGTGGCCGAAGAAGCCACCTTTGGCAACTCCGGGCTGCTCGCGCCCTGTGCCGTGCAGCCGTTGGTGCTGCCCGGCATCATCAAGTCGGCGTTCTCCAATCTGCTCCATAACGAGCCACCGATACTGGTTAAATCCGGGTTCAGCCCACGCAGCTTGCGCTGGGCGCGCAAATCACAACGCGCCGTAGAAGACAGCTTCGCCAGCAACAAGCAGAACCTGACCCGCTTATCCGCCTACGGCCAGATGCTCACGCATCACCTGCAGGAACACTACGCGCTGGAGCAGGAAAACAGCGTCGGCCTGCTCCATCTGTTCCGCCAACAGGCGGATGCGGCGCGCTGCGCGTCGATTCAGGACGAGTTGCAACAGTTCGAATTACCCCGCAAACAGATCGATCCCAAAGAAATTGTCCGCATTGAACCCGCCTTCCAGTCGCCCACACCACTGGTAGACGCTATGTACTACCCGCGTGACAGCGCCGGCAATTGCGTGTTGTTCGTCAAGCAATTGCGCGCCATTGCGCAGTCAATCGGCGTGCAGTTCCATTTTTCAGAGACAGTCACTGCGCTGCGCCCCGAACTTGGCGGCCGCGTCGCCATTGAGCTGGGCGAACAAAGTCTGACCGTTGACGGCGTCGTGCTCGCCGCAGGCATACAGAATCAAGCCTTGCTCAAGCCACTGGGTGTGACATTACCGCTGTGCGCCGTACAAAGCTACAACGCCATGGCACCGATCAAGAACCTCGACGAAGCCCCCAACACGGTCCTGTTTGACGAAACCTATAAGGTTGCTATCGCCCGCGTGGGTAACCGCATCCGGGTCTCCGGCCTGCTCGGTTTTGTCCCGGCCACTGAACAGCCTCACCCAAAAGCCATCGCTAGCCTGCTCAAGGTCGCTAATGACTTTTATCCGAACGCGGCCAACTTCAATACTGCCAACTTCTGGGCCAGCACGGTCGCCTTACAGCCCAACGGCATGCCACTGGTCGGCGCCACCACGCACGGCAACATCTACCTCAATACTGCACATGGTGCGCACGGCTGGGCAGCCGCCGTCGGCTCGGCCAAACTGCTGGCCGACGCCATCAGTGGCCGTGAACCGGAGATTGACAGTACCGGGCTGCTCACCACTCAAGCCGGTGCCTGAGCAGATCCTCACGCATGGCAAGTCTGATAATACAGATTTGCCATGCGCATACGACCGTGCAGGATCAATGCAACTTGGCATAGAATAGATTCGACGGCAGGTCCTCTGCGCCAATCCCCTGCATTTTGTCCGATTCACACGATTCACCACGATTAAACTCACCGGGCTGCGTGACCTATGAATGCGCTTTATTCGGTTGCCGAAATTCGCCAGATCGAACATGCCGCCCAGGCAGCGCTGCCCCCATTCACCCTCATGCAACGTGCCGGCCAGGCCTGTGCCCGGCGTACCTTGCAACTGCTGGAAGGCAAGCTTGCAGATCCGGCGCAGCTGCACGTTCTGATTCTGGCGGGCCCCGGCAATAATGGTGGCGATGCACTCGAAGCAGCGTTCCACCTCGCTCAGGCGGGACTGCAAGTCAGCATCGCCCTGGCTGGCGACGAGCAGGCCCGCTCCGAAGAAGCTCGCCAAGCCCTGCAACGCGCTCGTTCGGCAATACCGCACTTCCTCGACCTGAACGACCCATCGACTGCAAACCTGCTCGCCGCGCACCCATGGGCGCTGGTGCTGGATGGCTTGCTCGGCATCGGCCTGACGCGGCCGGTTGATGGCAAGTTGCGCAGCTGCATCGAACAGGTCAATCGTCTGACCTGCCCGATCCTGGCTATTGACGTTGCCAGCGGCCTCAATGCCGACACCGGCAGCATCATCAGCGGCGGCAGCGCCATTCGCGCTACCCACACCCTCAGCTTCATCGGCGACAAGCCTGGCCTGCACACCTGCGATGGTCAGGATTACAGCGGCGAGGTCAGCGTTGACGCGCTCGCTATTCCTGCCAGCCTGTTCCTGCCGGCCCAAGCACATCTGAACGACCTTGACCTGTTCGCCAGCGCGCTCAAGGTACGCCCCGGCAACAGTCACAAAGGCAGTTACGGCGACGTCATTGTGGTAGGTGGTGCGCATGGCATGGGCGGCGCACCGGTACTGGCTGCGCGTATGGCTGCCTATGCCGGCAGCGGCCGAGTATTCATTGCCTTCGTCGATGATGCGCCCGCCTATGACAGCGTGCATCCCGAGTTGATGATGCGCCAGGCTGACCGGGTCGAGTTTGGTTCCGCCAGTGTCGTGGTCGGCCCCGGACTGGGTACGTCGCGTCATGCACATGATGTGCTGGCGCGTGCGCTCGATGCACAGGGCCGCATTGTCGTTGATGCCGATGCCCTCAATCTGATCGCCGCCGAACCCGGTCTGCAATTCAAGCTGCAAAACCGCGCACCGGAGGGCGATGATGTGCTCTGCAACAGCATCATTACGCCGCATCCGCTGGAGGCGGCACGCCTGCTCGACAGCACCACTGCCAAGGTACAGGGTAATCGCCCACTAGCGGCACGTTTGCTGGCGCAGCATTTCAGGTGCATCGCCATTCTCAAAGGTGCCGGTACGGTGATTGCGTTCCCTGATGGCCGCATTGTGATCAATCCCACCGGCAATCCGGCGCTGTCTACGGCCGGTACCGGCGATGTGTTATCCGGCCTGAGCGGTGCTCTGCTGGCACAAGGCTGGCCCACGGCAGAAGCCGCGCTGGCGGCGGTCTGGATGCATGGCAAGGCTGCCGATGTGCTGGTCGAACAAGGAATCGGGCCGGTCGGCATGACTGCCAGCGAAGTCATTCCAGCAATTCGCCGACTCTTCAATCAAATCATTCGCGAGCACGCACGGGACTAAACCGGCTGGGTTGCTGCTTCCTCTGCATCAGCCTCTTCGGTGCTGAGGTCCATCTCGTTGAAGAACGCCACTTGCCGCCGTGCTTCATCGCGTAAGAGCCCGGCGGAGGCAATCGCTAGCCGTTTCAACTGATCCGAATACACGATGCCGACGGCTGGTGCGGCTGTCTGACCGTCATCGGCATCGTCATTGGCGGCGCGTTCGAGTTCGCTGGAATAAATGATTTGCAGGCAGGCGTGAATGCCGGCGGAAACATCGAGCGTGGTTTCAACAAAGTTGCCGTAGCTACTGCCTTGCTGTTCGCCTTCTATCCAGTGAAAATCTTGATGGGTGGGAGTGTTGGGGTTGGGGCGGTTGTTAGTGGAATGACGGGCGGAACTGCTGTCGTTGTCGATCATGGAGCCTCCGTTGGGTACGCTGAAAGGTACCAGCCAGCTCCTCGCCTGTTGAGGGTGGCGGGCACAAGACAGGGTTGACGAACCGGGGCTATATCAAACCGGCACACCCGAAGGTGTCCCTGCCAAGACCCGCCGTAGAGACGAGCAAAAGCAGGACGAAAAAAACGCGTCACAAGGACGCGGCTTTTCGCCGATATAACCAACAGGTCGTCAAACCTGATCCCTCTCTTTTTTAGGGATGCATTGAGGATACCGTTCGCTAAAACGATGGTCAACGTTTATTGCCCAATTCCCAATTACATGTCTTCGCTGATTCTGGTTTTTCTTCGGACGACCTAGCCGGGGGTGGCCCGAAGAAAAACCAGAATCAGCGAAGAAATGGACCGCCTACCGCTGCTCCACCAAGCGACCAGCAGCAATCGTAATCGACTGCGCACAACGTGCCGCAATCGAAGCATCATGCGTCACCAGCACCAATGTCGAGCCCCGTTCACGATTCAATGCAAACATCAGCTCGATGACCGCAGCCCCGGTAGCAGCATCCAGACTACCTGTTGGTTCATCGGCCAGCAGCAACGGTGGCTCCGTCACAAACGCGCGCGCCAACGCCACCCGCTGTTGTTCTCCACCGGAAAGATAACGCGGATAGTGTTTAAGGCGGCTACCAAGACCAACTCGCTCCAGCATCTGCTCAGCCTTACGCCGCGCCTCGCGGTCGCCGCGCAGCTCCAGCGGCAACATCACATTTTCAAGCGCATTCAGATGCCCAAGCAATTGAAACGACTGGAACACAAAGCCCAGCTGTTGCTTACGCACAGCAGCACGCCCATCTTCATCAAGGGCAAAAATATCAACGCCGCCAATCTTGACGCACCCTTCGCTCGGCGTATCAAGACCGGCCAACAAACCGAGCAACGTCGACTTGCCCGAACCGGACGCGCCGACGATCGCCAACGTGGTTGCGGTAGCCACGTTAAAATTGATATCGCGCAAAATCTCCAGCTGGTGTGCAGGGTCAGCACCGGTCGTGCCGGAAACATCGGCAACGCGCTTGGATAAATGGATGACTTCAATGGCAGCAGCAGAACTTACTAAGGAATCAGGCATGCAATACGAGGACGTCAGGTTAATCGGAATGAGGATACGGGCATGCTTGGTATCGATCGCATTATTGAGCATGCTGATCATGCCAGCGGCTGCTCATTCTGCACCAAAAACCTTGCTCGTGCTGGGCGATAGTCTCTCGGCTGAATATGGGCTGGGCCGTGGCACCGGCTGGGTTGCCTTGCTGGAGCAACGTCTCAAACAGCAAAAGATCGACGTCACCATCGTTAATGCCAGCATCAGCGGCGAAACCACCATCGGCGGCAAAACCCGGCTGCCCGCGCTATTGAGCAAACACGCACCGGCTGTGGTGATCATCGAACTAGGCGCCAACGATGCACTGCGAGGCCTGCAATTGAGCGACACCAAGGCCAATCTGCAAGCAATGATTGACATGGCACGTCAGGCCAAGGCCAAGGTACTGCTGGTCGGCATGCAGATTCCGCCTAATTACGGCCCTGACTATACCCGGCAGTTTGCCAATCTGTTCCCACAGGCGGCGCAGCAGAACAAGCTGGCGCTGGTGCCCTTCCTGCTACAAAACGTGGCCGATAAACCAGCCCTGTTCCAGGCGGATCACCTACATCCGATTGAACAGGCGCAGCCGACATTGCTGGACAATGTCTGGCCGCATCTCAAACCGTTGGTGAAATAAGGCTGCTCAGTGAGCCCGTTCAGGCGTGCAGGCGCAGGAAGCGGCGCAACAGTTCAATCGACTGTGGCGTCTCTTTGACGCACTGGCACAACTGGGTAGCGTCGATGCCATTTTCCCGATAGGTATCGGTGTAATAGGTCAGATGCGCCTTGACGAAGTCAGTGCTGAACTCTGGATGGAACTGGGTTGAATAGATCGTCGGAGCCAGCTTGAGCATGTGATACGGATCTTTCGGCGAGCTGCCCAAAACCACCGCACCTGGCGGCGGTTCCAGCACTACCTGGGTATGCAGCATGTGCGCTGCGAAGCTCTCAGGTGCATCTTGCAGCAAGGCATCATTGGCTGCGGCGGCATGCTTGGTAACCGCCATCGTGCCAGCCACCTTGCCGTTCGGGTTGTAACCAACCTTGCCGCCAAAGGCATAGGACAGCAACTGATGGCCATAGCACACCCCAAACATTGGTAAACCAGTTTCCGCCGCCTCACGTAACCATTGCGCTGTTTGCTCGCTCCACGCGACCTGATCGGTGACCATGGTCGGCGATCCGGTGATCAGCACGGCACGATAGTGGTTTGGCGCACGCAGTGCATGCCCCTGAAAGACGGAAACAATTTCCGTCTCGTGATCAGCCAACCCTGCCGCCTGTTGCAGCTGCACGGCATAGTTACCAAAGGCATCTTTCAATTCGTCATTGGGATCGCCAGTGTGAATGATGAGAACCGGTGCAGAAGTGGAGCCAGAAGTGGAGCCAGAAGGTGAGCCAGAAGAAGAAGTTGGTGCTGACGCAAACGTTTGGGAGGACATTGGAGCAGACATCGAAGCAGGTTTTAGGGAGGTGCTGCGCAGGTTGATGAGCCTTTGTTGCTTTTAATTGTACGTTCAGCTGACCGTTTTGGGCATAAAAAAAGGCCACTTCCGTGACCTTTTTGTGCCTTCTTGGTGACTTATTCCTCACCTTCTTTCGGATTCGGACAAAAAATTTGTGATTTATTCAATAAAAACCACTTTTTTTGCCCGATTTACCCGCGTTATCCGTTTTCCTCAATTGGCCTTGTCGGCATTACCAGCAACAGCTGGCGCAGGCAAGTTAGCGCCCTTGAGCAACTTGGTCTTGGCCTTTTCGCGGAGGAAATCGATATAAGCCAGCATTTCCTGTTGCGCCAAGGAATTGCCGATCTGGTCCTGCTCTGCCTTACGGCGGGCAACATCCGGATTGGCAGGCTCAGCCAGCTTGGTAATGCGGAACACGCTATAGCCCTGCCCTGGCAGCTCCACACCGGTAAAGGCTGGCAACTTGGTGGCATCAGCCTTCATCACAGCCAGCAATGCTGCCTGATTCCAGCCCTCGGTCTTGGCACGCGAGGCGACCCGCTCAGCACCGAAACCGGCGCTGTCATCCTTGATCTTCAAGGCCGCCAATTTGGCTTCACCAGCCTTTTGCGCCAACACCAGCGCTTCTTGCTGTACGACCAGCTCACGTACCTGGCTCTTGACATCGTCAAATGCACGCTTGGTCACTGGCTTATATTCAACGATACGACCAGAGATGAGCGTATTGGGAGCAACCTGTACGGCTTCAGTATTGTGCTTGCCCTTGATGGCGTCATCCACAAACAGTGCCGCCAGGAACTTGGGATTATTGAACGGCGCTGTCGCAGGGATGGCCAGATTAGGCTGACGGGTAACGCCCGCAGCCGACTGGACTGTCAATTTCAGCTTGTCAGCGACCGGCTTGAGGCTATCGCCCTGTTCGTAGACGGTATTGCTGAAGGTATCAGCCATTTCGGCATATTTTTTGGCAGCCAGCTGCTTTTTGATGTCAGCACTGATCTCGGCTTTCACTTCGTCAAACGGCTTGGCAGCCGCAGCCTTGATGCCGGTCAGTTCAATGATGTGATAACCGAACTCAGATTCAACGGGTGCACTGATCTCGCCTTGCTTCAAGCCAAAAGCGACATCTTCAAATGCCTTCACCATGGCGCCACGGGCAAAGAAGCCCAGATCGCCACCCTGCTCCTTGGAGCCTGGATCTTGCGAATTGGCCTTGGCCAGCTTGGCGAAGTCACCCGGATTCTTGCGCAACTGCGCCACCAGTTCATCGGCGCGCGCCTTGACGGCAGCCTTTTCAGCAGCCGATGCATCGGGCTTGACGGTCAGCAGGATATGGCTGGCGCGACGTTGTTCTTCGGTCGAGTATTGCTTGATGTTTTGATCGTAGTAGGACTTGGCATCTGCATCCGACACAGTGACCTGGGATGCCACAGCAGCATTGTCCAGCACCACATATTCAATCTTGGCTTGCTCAGGCACTTCAAACTTGCTGATGTTCTTGTCGTAGTAAGCCTTGAGCATATCGTCGGTGACCTTGACCTGCGAGACAAAGTCAGATGCCTTGAAGCTCAGTTCCTGCACGGACCGTTCCTGATCGTTCAGGTCCGACAGGCGTTGAGCCACGGTCTTCGGTGCAAAGGCAGTGCCTTCGATCGCGCCAGTCAGTTGCTGCACGGTCAGATCACGTCGCAGGCTGGCCGAAAAACCCGCCGGCGTCAGGCCTTGCGCGGCCAGCAGCACGCGATATTGTTCCTTGTCAAAGCTACCGTCGGCCTTGAGCAGACCCGGAATTTGCATGATGCGTTGTTGCAGCGTCAGATCCGACACGTTCAGATTTTGCTTGCTCACTTCGGCTTGCAGGGCATGTTGGGCAATCAGGTTGTCCAGCACCGCACGGCGTGCTTCGGGGGTATCAAAGACCTTGCTGTCAATCTGGCCACCGGTCATCTGACGCAGGCGCTCTAGCTGCTGTTGCTGGGCGTTATCCCATTCCTGACGGGTAATGGTCTGGCCGGCCACTTTGGCAACGGCATTGTCGCCATCACTGAGACGGCTATAGCCTTCCAGGCCGAACAGCGCAAACGACGGAAAAATAAGCAACAGCAACAAGAATTGCATCAAGCGCTGATGATTACGAATAAATTCAAACATGGTCAGCCGATCACAAACGAAGACATCAGTTACCGCACACAAACTGCCACACTCAGGAACCATATTGCCAAATTAGCGAGCGCGACCGTCTACATGCACGTGGAAACAAAAAAGGCGAACTCACGTTCGCCCTGCATACTCAACTGGCGCAGCGGACCGAATCCGCTTTTTGGTGCACGCTTTGAGCACGTCAAAATCTTTTCAAGGCCAATTAAGCCTTTTCAAGCCCGCTTGAACGGTCCAAAGCGACATCCGCGCGTCATTATACACAGCCGACATCGCATCGTCACCGATCTGGTGCCGGAGCGAGTGCTTCCGGCATGTGAAAAGGCGCATCTTTTTAGCGAATCTGTGCTTTGTTACGTTAATACGTTACTGCCTTATCGCTTTCTATCGTCTCCATCAACTTGCCTTGCCGATACAAGCGGCTTGAACGGAAACGCTTGCTGCTTCAAAAAGCCATTCGGTACATAATCGCCGACCACACCATACTTTTGAGGAAAGCGCTTTTCCGAGTCGACCGCAGTGCCAAACATCCAGTCGATGAACGAAAAATGTGCTGCGTAATTCTTGTCGATTGCCTCGTCATCCGAGGAATGGTGCCAATGGTGAAAATCAGGCGTCACGAATACCTTGCGCAAGGGTCCCCAGTTGATATGAACGTTCGCGTGATTAAACACCGCCTGAAAACCCACCACAATAATGTAGGCATCCAGCACCGGCTTTGAAAAGCCGACGACATACAACGCACCCAGAATCAGCACACGGGTCGCGATGATCTCGAACATATGGAGCCGACTGCCGGCAATCCAGTCCATCACCTCCGATGAGTGATGCACTGCGTGGAATTTCCACAAGTACGGAACCTCGTGGTAGGCACGGTGCACCCAGTATTCGACGAAATCAGCTACGAATACGCACAGCAACAATTGCGGCACGAACCAGATGCCGCTCACGACATCCTGGAGCGTGTCGCGCGCCATCCATCCAAACACGTTGTGGATCACATAGTTTACGACCAGAAGCATGAAGCCAATCAGCAAGTGATTCACGCCAAAATGCACTAGATCGTTTTGCCACGCCTTACGGAAGATCGCCTGCCCCTTGTAGAGGGGAAAGATCTTTTCAAGCGCGATGAAGATGATCGATGAACCCAGCAAATCCAGAATCAACCAATCGAGCCCCAGGTAAGGCGTCCCATCAGCAAAATCTCCCACGGGCACACGTGATCCGCCCAACGCCACGGTCGCCAGAACCAGCAACAGCGCAGCACCGTTGACGCCGCGACTGAGCTTGCGCGCGACATTGGCCAGCGACCAGCCACCGGCAATCAGCAACGCTCCAAGCATGATCTGCCGGATCACGCCAACATCATATTTGGCGCGCAACTCCGGCGTGGTCAGGTACTGAGGAAAATGGAAGGCCAGCACACCCAAAAAGCACAGGATCGCCAAAGTCAACGCCAGAACCCCGCTTGCCAGACCATGTCCGGGCAAGATCTCTCCATCCGTCTGGAGCAGATGCGTGGTCTTGCCTACGACTTCACTGGCAACCTTGACTGGTGCCTGCGCCACAATCCCCGCCATGTGTTTGATATTGCGCTTTGACGCTGCGCGTTCTGAGTTCCCCCTGTCGGACATCTTTACTCCCCAAGTATGATCGTCGCTCGATTTTATCAGCGGCAACATAAATTTAGCGTGCAGAAAATGTGCGCGGCGCAACCAATTCTTAGTGTCGATCATCCAAGGTAAATGCGATGCAAAAATCGTCGTGCAGACACTTGCTTGCTAACATTCCGACGTCGAACTTGATATCATCTTGCTCCGTCCAGCTTCCTGAGACCACCGCAGAACCTTGCTCAATACCCTAACTATGGCCAAGCTCGAAGATATCCTCAAAAAACAAAAACAAGGCGCCCAGTTCGTCCTCTCAGCACCAATGCTGGGCATGTCACTAGAAGAATTCGACACCATTGCGCAGTTGTGGGTCAGCGAAGGCGGTCCCGGATTTTCTGCTGCCGGGGTGCCATTTCGCAAGGTGATCAATGGGGAGTTTCTGATCGCGCGGCTGACCGTCGTCAAGACCGCTGCGGATTAAACAAGCAGATTAAGCAAGCGCCTTAACTAAGAGGCTGTTACGAAATTAGCATAGCTAAGCGCGGTGACACAGACAGTACGAGTAGTACGGCAAGGAGCCGCAACAACGCCACGCTCATTTCGCAACAGCCTCTAGGCATAACTGCGGGCATCTTCGATCACCTTGCCATCATTGGGCAAGCTGCCCAATGCGACAAAGCAGACTTCACCGCGCAGTTTGGTGACATCACGCAAGCTGTCTGCGACCGCAGCGTTCTGCCCTGCTACACCTTGCGGGTCGCTGGTTTCGCAAAGCAGCGTCATGCTGTCGTTGGCCATCTCGCCTGTCACTACCAGCCTCGCCTTGCGGATAGCCGGATGCCGGCGCAAAACATCCGCGACCTGTGAGGGATGGACAAACATGCCACGCACTTTGGTGGTTTGATCTGCACGTCCCAGCCAGCCTTTGATCCGCGTATTGGTCCGGCCGCAGGGTGAGATACCCTCCAGCACCGCCGACATATCGCCCGTCGCGAAACGGATCAACGGGTAATCAGGGTTGAACGAAGTCACAACCACTTCGCCAACTTCACCGGGCTGGACCGGATCACCGGTTCCGGGTCGCACGATTTCAAGAATCAGACTTTCGTCGAGGACCATGCCGGGGTTGACCGCGCCATCGGTCTGGGTCTCATAGGCAATGCTACCGATATCAGCTGATGCATACAGTTGCAGCACCTGCCCGACACCATGCCCATGAAACCAGCTACGCAGCGACGGTGGCAAGGCTTCGCCACTGACCAGTGCACGTTGCAGACTATCAGTCGCCAGCCCCAGTTCAGCGGCCTTCTCGATGATGATCTTAAGGAACGATGGCGTGCCGATATAGGCATCCGGCTGCAAGGCTGCCATGGTGTGCGCCTGCAACTCGGTTTGCCCGATGCCAGCCGGAATGACGGCGCAACCAAGTTTGATGGCCGCGCCTTCCACCATGAATGCGGCTGGCGTGAAATGATAGGAAAAGCAGTTCTGGATCACCTGACCGGCATGCAGGCCGAGCGCCCGTAGTGGTCGCTCGAAGCGCCACCAGTCGGGTGCATGGCCTTCCGGATCGTAAATCGGCCCGGGCGAGACAAACAGGCGCTTCAATGCGCGTGGCGGCGTGACAGTCATCCCGCCAAACGGTAACTGCGCTGCCTGCAAGGTATGCAAATCGGATTTGCGCGTCACTGGCAATTGCGCCAGTGCAGCCCGATGATCAATCGCCTGCGGTACCACACCTTGCAAGATGCTGGCCCAGCCGCTTGCAGCTTGCGCGCGCGCGATCAGGTCGGGCAAGGCCGCCATCAGACTGGCCTCGCGCAGTTCGGGTGAGCGCTGCTCCAAAGAATCGAGGTGGTCGGCCATGAGAGTTCCGTCAGGGGTATCAAAAAAGAAGGTGGTCGATCCGTTCAGGCCAGCCAGCGTTTGCGACGCCGGTAGAACTTCATGTCACGGAAATTCTTGCGTCCTGCTCCGGATACACCGAGATAGAATTCCTTGACATCTTCATTGCTGGCCAGGTCATTGGCAGCGCCTTCCATCACCACCCGGCCATTTTCGAGGATGTAACCGAAGTCGGCATAGCGCAGCGCCACCATGGTGTTTTGCTCGGCCAGCAGGAACGAAACCTTTTCCTTGGTATTGAGATCGCGCACGATTTCGAAAATCTCTTCCACAATCTGTGGTGCCAGTCCCATCGAAGGCTCATCAAGCAGAATCATCGAGGGCTTGGCCATCATGGCGCGACCAATCGCGGTCATCTGCTGCTCGCCACCCGAGGTGTAGCCAGCCTGCGATTGCCGCCTGACCTTCAGGCGCGGGAAATAGGTGTAGATTTTTTCCAGCTCGTTCCTGACCTCGGCATTGCTGATGCCACGGGTGTAGGCACCGGTGAGCAGATTCTCTTCCACCGTCAGGTGACCAAAGCAGTGCCGCCCTTCCATCACCTGAATCACGCCTCGCTTGACCAGATCATGCGGCGTCAGCTGATCCACCCGCTCGCCATTGAACTCGATGCTGCCCTTGGTGACATCCCCACGCTCGGCCGAGAGCAGATTGGAAATCGCCTTCAAAGTGGTGCTCTTACCGGCACCATTGGCGCCCAGCAGAGCCACAATCTTGCCCTGCGGCACCGCCAGAGAAACGCCCTTGAGGACCAGAATCACATGGTCGTAGATGACTTCGATATTATTGATATTGAGTGCAGTACCCATCTGCTGCGACCTTTCCTGCTGGTTTTCGGGAGCGATTGAAGACATAGCGCCGATTACTTCATGCAGGCCGGAGTGATGCCCTTTTCCTTCGCGTACTTGGCAGCCGAGGCTTTGAACAAGGGATGGATCAGGTTCTTGTTACCCTCGATCCAGTCCGATACCAGTACCCATTTGCTGCCATCCCATTGCTGGATCTTGACCTTGCCTGAGCCCTCGTGGTTGTCGCAGGAAGTCTGAATTTCAGGCAACAGACCGGTAGCACCAAGCTGGGTCAGCCGGGCATTGTTGATGTTCAGGTTTTCCAGACCCCAGCGCACGTTCTCGCCACTCATGACTTTGCCTTTGCCGAACTTGGTCTGTGCCGTACGCACCGCTTCAACGGTAGCAATTGCAGCGGAAACGCCACGGTTGTAAAGGATCGATCCAATCTTGGCCTTGTCCTGCAGGTTGCCCTTGCCCGCGCCGTAGACCACCTTTTCAATATCGGCAATGAGCGGCACGTTCTTGCCTGCCACATTCCAGGTGGCAGACATGTAGCCCTTGGCAGCTTCGCCAGCGGGAATCGTGTCCTCTTCCGAACCAGCCCACCAGGAACCAATGATCTTGTCACGCGCATAACCGACCTTTTGCGCAGCCTTGAGTGCGGTCTGGTTCATCACGCCCCAGCCCCAGAAGATCACGTAATCCGGGTTCTCTTGCCGGATTCGCAGCCATTGCGCACCCTGCTCATTGCCGGGATGGGCGACAGGAATTTCCACCAGCTTGAACTTACCCAATGTAGCCTCGGCTTCCAGCGCAACGATGGGTTCTTTGCCATAGGCTGAATCATGGTAGAGGAATGCGATCTTCTTGCCCGCCAGCGAGCCACCGTTCTTGGTGGTCAGGAACTTGACGATGGCGGACACCTGCATCTGATACGTGGTCACAAGCGGAAACGCATACGGAAACACCGAGCCATCCACCGCATCGGTACGACCGTAGCCCATCATCAGCAGTGGCACCTTGTCTTCGACGCTCTTATCGATCAGCGCGTAGGAGATGCCAGTCGCCATGGAATTGATGGCAGTACCGTGCGTTACCGGATTCTTGTTCTTGAGACGCTCGTAGCACTCGACACCCTTGGCATTGTTGTACTCGGTCTCACACTCTTCCCAGGACAGCTTGACACCGTTGATGCCGCCTTCCTTGAGATTGACGTAGTTGAGATAATCCACATAGCCGCCGTAATACGATTGACCATTGGTGCCGTAAGGACCGACCCGATAACTGGGAATCGCGATGAACTGCTCCGTCGCCTGTGCCATCGCAGGCACGGCCGTGACCGACAGGCTGGCTAGCAGACTGGCACCGAATAACAAGCGTTTGAGTGTCTTCATGATCTGGTCTCCTTGGTGTAATTTTCTTTGTAGTTCGTTTCAACAGGCATTCACGGACAGGTTCAATGCGGGAAAGGCCACAGACGTAGTTTCTCTTTGGTGATCTGCCATAACCGGGCCAAACCATGCGGCTCGACAATCAGGAAGAAAATAATCAATGCGCCAAACAGCATCAGCTGAATATGCGACACCGTCGCATTGGTGAACGGCAGGTGCAGAAAGCTCGCCAGCGGCGGCAAGACATTGTCGAGAAAAATTGGCAACAGCAGGATGAAGGCGGATCCGAGGAAGGCCCCTAGAATACTGCCAACGCCACCAATGATGATCATGAACAGAATCCGGAACGACAAATCCAGCGCAAAGCCATCCGGCTCCACCGAGCCGAGGTAGCAGAACGCATACAAGGCACCGGCAACACCACAAAAGAAGGAACTCACGGCAAAGGCCAGCAGCTTGGTCTTCATCAGATCGATACCGATTACCTCAGCGGCAACATCCATGTCGCGCACTGCCATCCAGGCACGTCCGGTAGAAGAACGCACCAGGTTCTTGGCCAGCAAGGCCATGACGCAAACGATACTGAGTACAAACAGGTATTTCTTGACTGGCGTATCGATGTCGATGCCCAACACAGCCATTTTCTGTGTGCTGATGACACCCGATGAACTATCGTTGGAAAACCAGGCAAACTTGGTCAACACCCATACGACAAAAAATTGCGCCGCCAGCGTCGCCACGGCCAGATAAAAACCCTTGATCCGTAGCGACGGCAAACCAAACAATACGCCAACCAATGCCGCGCAAACTCCAGCCAGCAGGAACGACAGCACAATCGGCATGCCCTCGATACGTAACTGAAAGTTGTAAGCGGCATATGCCCCAACGGCCATGAAGGCGGCCGAACCCAGCGACAGTTGCCCGGCATAGCCGGTCAGAATATTGAGCCCCAGCGCCGCCAATGCGAACACCAGAAACGGAATCAGAATCGCCGAGAACCAGTAGGTACTGCCCACTGCGGGAATCACCACGAACGCCAGCGCCAGTAACAGCACCATGCCAATTCGATCTTGCCGGATCGGGAATATCTGGCTATCGGCGATATACGACGTCTTGAACTGTCCTGCCTCACGGTAAAGCATGTTGATTCTCCTGATATTTCTGCAACTTCAACAATCGTATTCAGACCCGATCGATATATCGCTCGCCAAACAAGCCCTCGGGGCGTACCAGCAGGAACAGCAGCGCAAACACGTAAGGGAACCAGCCTTCAATACCGCCGAAGTTGCCGCCAAACAGGTCCTGCAGTACCGGCGGGATATAAATCTCGGCGAGCTTCTCGGAGGCACCGATGATCAAGCCGCCGACAATCGCACCCGGAATCGAAGTAAAGCCACCCAAAATCAAGACCGGCAATGCCTTCAATGCCGTCATGGTCAATGCAAACTGCACGCCATTGCGCGAGCCCCAGAGCAAGCCTGCTACCAGCGCCACAAATCCGGCCACGCCCCACACCACCGCCCAGATATGTTGCAACGGGATACCGAGCGACAAGGCGGCCTGATGGTCATCTGCTACCGCACGCAAAGCACGACCGACACGGGTTTTCTGGAAAAACAGCGCCAGCAGTGCGACCAGCGCAATCACCATGCCCGAGGCAAACAGATCGAACTTGGAAATCCCCAGACCGACGCTGTCCATGATCGCCATGATCGGCTCATCCACAATGCCAAGATCAATCGCCCGCACTTCGCTGCCAAACAGCAAGGGACCAAGCCCTTCGAGAAAAAACGCCAGGCCGATGGTGGCCATGAACAGTGTGATCGGTGGCTGATTGACCAGCTTGCGCAAGACCAGACGTTCGGTGCCGATGCCAACGATGATCATCACCACAAACGCCCCGATGATCGCAGCCCACAGCGGAAAGCCGTGGTCCATCAACCCCACCACCGCCAGCGCAGCGAAATACACCATTGCCCCCTGGGCAAAATTGAACACGCCTGACGCTTTGTAAATCAGCACAAAACCCAGCGCCACCAGCGAATACATAAGGCCGGACAACAAGCCGCTGAGGGTGACTTCGATAAAGAATTGCATGGACGAACTCCCGATTCTGAGACGCAGTGTCAGTGTGAGGTGCCGAGATAGGCCTTGATCACTTCCGGATTGGCCATGACCTCGGCCGGTGTGCCGTCACCGATCTTCTTGCCGTAGTCGAGCACCACCACGCGGTCCGAGATATCCATGACCACGCCCATATCGTGCTCGATGAGTACGATGGTGGTACCAAACTGTTCATTGACGTCGAGAATGAAGCGACACATGTCCTGCTTCTCTTCCACATTCATCCCGGCCATCGGTTCGTCGAGCAGCAGCATGCTGGGTTCCGCTGCGAGCGCACGCGCCAGCTCGACACGCTTTTGCAGGCCGTAAGGCAAGCGCCCGACCGGCGTCTTGCGGATGTGCTGGATTTCCAGAAAGTCGATGACTTCCTCCACCTTGTGCCGATGCTGCATTTCTTCCTGACGGGCGCGGCCCCACCACAGTGCATTGGCAAGGAAGCTGCTGTGCATTTTGGTATTGCGTCCGGTCATGATGTTGTCGAGCACCGTCATACCCTTGAATAGCGCAATGTTCTGGAAAGTGCGGGCAATGCCCTGCCGCGCAATCTGGCTTGGCGCCACACCAGCCCGTCGCTCGCCACGGAACAGGATGTCACCCTGCTGCGGGTGGTAGACGCCGTTGATGACATTGATCATCGAGCTTTTACCGGCGCCGTTGGGGCCGATGATGGCGCGGATCTCATGCTCGCGGACATCAAAGGAGATATCGGTGAGCGCCTTGACGCCTCCGAATGACAGAGAAATATGCTGCAGATCGAGCACCACCTCACCAATACGGCTCGCCCTTGGATCGAAGGCAACTGTGTCGGCTGCGGACTCGTTCTGCTCCGGCTGCATCGGCAGCACTTCTGCGCTGATATGTCGTTTCATGGGGGCGCTCATGCCGGCCTATGCCGCTTGATGAAGGTTGGCGAAGGTCTTGACGTCGGCGATGCGCAGATCGGCGGCGATCATGCCCTGCCGTCCATCTTCGAACTTCACCTGGGTCTCGATGTATTGGGACGACTTGCCCGCATACAGCGCTTCGATCAGTACTGCATATTTCTGCGCAATGAAGGCGCGTCGGACCTTGCGGGTACGGGTCAATTCGTCATCATCTGGATCGAGCTCCTTGTGCAGGATCAGGAAACGATGAATCTGCGAACCCGCCAGCAGCGGGTCTTGGGCCAGATCGGCATTAACCTTTTCAACACACTCGGCCACCAGCGCATAGACCTTCTCATGCGCGGCCAGATCGGTATAGCCGCTGTAAGCAATATGACGTCGCTCAGCCCAGTTGCCGACCGCATCCATATCGATATTGACGAAGGCCATGCATTGCGCACGCTGGTCACCAAAGGTGACGGCTTCCTTGATGAAAGGGAAGAACTTCAGCTTGTTTTCAATGTACTTAGGCGCGAACATCGTGCCATCTGCCATCTTGCCGACATCCTTGGCACGGTCAATGATCTTCAGGTGGCCATCGGCATCAAAAAAGCCTGCATCGCCGGTATGGAAGTAGCCCTGTGCATCAATTGCTTCGGCCGTCGCATCGGGCCGCTTGAAATAGGATTTCATCAGGCCGGGCGAACGCACCAGTACTTCACCGTTGTCGGCAATGTGTACCTCGACGTTTTTCATTGGCCGTCCGACGCTATCGAGCTTGACGTCACCCGATGGCTGCATGCACACCGTAACGCAGGTCTCGGTCATGCCATACAGCTGCTTGAGGTTGATCCCCAGCGAGCGGTAAAAGTCGAACAGGTCTGGCCCGATTGCTTCGCCGCCGGTATAGGCAACGCGAATACGTGAGAGACCTAATACATTCTTCAGCGGTGCATACATGAGCAGATTGCCCAGCGCATACAGACAACGATCTGCCAGCGAGACATCGGGCTTGTTGTCGAGGATACGCATACCAACCCGGCGCGCTAGTTTCATGCTTGCATGAAACAGCTTGCGCTTGAGCCAGCCGGCATCTTCGATACGGATCATGACCTGAGTGAGCAGGTTTTCGTAGACACGTGGTGGTGCGAAATAGTAAGTCGGCCCAATCTCGCGCAAATCCGTCGCAACGGTACTGGGTGACTCCGGGCAATTCAGGCAAAAGCCTGCTACATGGGCCTGCGCAAAGGAATACAGAAAGTCGCCTACCCAGGCCAATGGCAGGTAGCACAAGACGTCATCATTGGCATTGAGCTGATCGAACTCGACCAGCGTACGCGCCGTGGCAATCATCGCCGCGTGAGAATGGCAGACGCCCTTGGGCTTACCGGTGGTGCCGGAGGTATAGAGAATGATGGCAATGTCGTCCGCAGTTAACGAGGCGACCTGCTGCGTAAAGAAATCGGGATGTGCCCGGTCATAGGCACGTCCCAGCTCCTGCACCTGTTTGAATGCCTGCAGCTCGGGCTGATCATAATTGCGCATGCCACGCTCATCGTCATAGATGATGTGACTTGGACGGTTTGATTCTGCCGACAGGTTGAGCTTGATATCAAAGACCTTGTCGACCTGCTCCTGATCCTCGGCAACCACAAAATCGACCTCGGCATCCTCAATCACATAGGCCATATCCGCAGCCGGCGCATCCTGATACAGCGGCACCGGCATACCACCCAGGCATTGGGCGGCCGACATGGCCCAGTACAGACGCGGACAGTTGTTACCGATAATCGCCAGGCTCATGCCGCGCTTGAAGCCCAACGCTGCCAGCCCACAGGCAAAGGCACGCACTTCATCGGCGACTTCGGCCCAGGTCGTGGTTTGCCAGATACCAAGATATTTCTCGCGAAAAGCCGGCTGCTGCGGGCGTACGCGTGCATGTGTCAGCAACAGCTGCGCAAAGGTCTGCGCGGCGGCTGTGTCGCTTGTCTCCACCATCGTTCCACCTTTTTATCTGACGTACCGAGATCGTCGGCACGCGTTGGGTGATATGCATGTGTCTTCGCAGTCTGAACCGCAAGCCTTACGGCGCACTTACTGAAAAATCATCCATTCTGTGCAGGGCAAGACCGGCAGACGCTGTCTGGTTTTGTGCGATGATAGTAGAGTGACTAGAACATCCTGGTTGTCATTTCGCAGACAATTGACAAACTTTCGATACCGCATTGCAGCATCATTCAGTATGGCCACGCATGATTAAAACAGAAACATCCATCAGGGAGATGCTGGAAAAGTCCCTCTGGGCGCAAGCGCTCACCCAGGAGCAGCTTGCCCGTGTGCAGGCGGAAGTAACCAGCCGTCGTATTACCGCTGGCAGCTTTGTCTGCCGCAAGGGTGATCCGGTGGTGCACTGGATCGGCGTACATGAAGGTTTGCTCAAGATGAGCAGCGTCTCGCCGGAAGGCAAGACCGTCTCCTTCGCCGGTATGGCCAATGGTGGCTGGCTGGGCGAAGGCTCGCTGCTCAAGGATGAACCGCGTAAGTATGATGTGGTAGCACTACGTGATAGCGAACTGCTGTACATGCCCAAAGCGACTTACCTCTGGCTGCTCGACAACAGTATTCCTTTCAACCGTTTTCTGGTGACCCAGCTCAACGAACGGCTCGGCCTGTTCATTTCGCTGGTGGGATATGATCGCATGCTGGAGCCGGATGCCCGGGTAGCGCGCTGTCTGGCAGCCCTGTTCAACCCGTATCTGAACCCAGGCATTGGCCTGGAACTGCAGATTTCCCAGGAAGAAATTGGCAATCTCTCCGGTGCCTCGCGGCAACGTGCCAACCAGGCCTTGCAGGTACTGGAAAAGGCCGGCTTGCTCCGGGTGGACTATGGCAGCATTACCATTCTCGATCTGGAAGGTCTGCGCCAGTTTCACACTTGATCCTCCGCGAATTCTCCATCATGATGAAAGCAGCAATTCACAGCGTCCCCGCTATTGCCAAAAAACTGCTCCACAGCATCCTGTTGTTCTCCGTCATCCATCTCGCCCACGCAGAAAAAATCGGCGAAGGTGCCGGCGTACAGCTTGCCGATATTGCCGGCACGCCAATACAGCTGTTCACTTATCGTCCCAGTGGCTGCACGCCGAAGGCATTCTTGCTGGTGTTTCACGGCGTCGCCCGCAATGCGTCGACCTACCGTAATGCGGCGCGTCCGCTGGCAGATCGGCTGTGCATGATCGTTGCCGCGCCGCTGTTTGATCTGCAACGCTTTCCAACCTGGCGTTATCAGAAAGGTGGTCTGGCCCACAAAGGCGCGATTGAGCCCGCCGAACACTGGACGGGACAAATCGTCCCCCAACTGGCACAGTGGCTGCAACAAAATGAGGGGAATCCCGCACTGCCCTATTTCCTGATCGGTCATTCCGGCGGCGCGCAATTTCTGAGCCGGGTCGCGGCTGTCATCCCGAATCAGGCGCAACGTATCGTAATTGCCAATCCCTCGACCTATGTCTTGCCCAGCACGGAGGAAGACCCGCCGTTTGGCCTGCATCATCTGCCCGATGCCCAGAGCCTGCTGCGCCACTATCTGGCACAGCCGGTGGTCATTTTGTTGGGACAGGAAGATCAGGGCACCAAGGAGCTCGACGAGAGTGGTGAGGCCCAAGAGCAAGGCAGTACCCGACTGGACCGGGGCGAGCAGACTTTCAGGAAAGCCCAGTCAGTCGCTAGCGCCCATGGCTGGCCTTTCAACTGGAAACTACTGGAAGTCCCGGGCACCGGACATAGCGCGACGAGCATGTTCCGCTCGTCGCAAGCGATTGAAGCGTTGACCATACCCGCACCATGAGTGTGAAACAGTGACCGCGAGAAACACCAACGGCTCAGCGCACTACCTTGTTACGATTGACCCAGTACTCGCCAGCATCGGCAACGGTGCCAATGAATTCACGCGGGTCAGCGGCTTTCATCAGATAACCGTTGGCACCAAGTTGATAACTGTCAACGATGTCACGCTGATCATCCGAAGATGAAAACAGTACAACCGGGATATGCGCGGTGTCGCGGGTGGTCTTGAGCATGCGCAGGAAATCATGGCCGCTCATCAACGGAAGATGCAGATCCAGCAGAATCAGTCGCGGTTGCATGTCTCTCGAAATCGGCACGCCGGGCGAAGGAAACATGAATTCGACCGCCGTTTCGGCATCGGCACACCAGGTCATACGGTCGCCGAGCTTCTTGGTATCGAGGGCAATGCGGGCCAGCTCGGCAACTTCCGGGCTGTCATCAACCAGCAGGATGTCCACTTGTACCATGTCAGATTCACTTTCTAGAGTATTCAACCGCCTTGCGACTGAGTCGATCCGAGGTGACCGACGCAGTCAGAAGTGTGAATCATTATGGCATAGCGTCACGTTGATTTAATCAGGATATTCCTTAATTTTGCCAGAGTGACAAGCTCCATTTCAAGACAGTAAAAAGAGATGCGCTACTGCTACTTCTGCGTTAACTATTTCTCCGATGTGGTCAACCCGGTGCGAATCGCATAGCGCACCAGTCCTGGAACATCGCGAATTTCCAGGCGTTCCATCAACTGCGCGCGATGAGTCTCGATGGTCTTGGCGCTGATATTGAGACGGTAGGCAATCTCCTTGGTGTTATTGCCCTCGGCGATCAGTTGCAGGATCTCTCGCTGTCGCGGCGTCAGCACTTCAACCGCACTACCATCCTGCGCGACCTTCTTCATATACAGCTCGAGTGCTTCCCGCGAGATATGGGAATCCAGATACTGTTCGCCGCGAATCACTTCGGCAATAGCCTTTTCCAGTTCATAGGCTGCCGAGTCTTTAAACAGGTAGCCGTTAGCGCCGGCGTTAATGGCCTGCATCACGTATTCCTCGCTGCCATACATCGACACCATCAGGAACTTGATGTGCGGATAATCAGCGCGCAGACGACGGACCGCCTCCAGCCCGTTCATGCCCTTCATGGCGATATCCATGACCACGACGTCAGGCCGCAGCTGCGCCGTCATTTCAATGGCAGCATTGCCATCATCGGCCTCTCCGACCACTTCGATATCAGGCATGCTGGTGAGCAGAGAGCGAATGCCGCTACGTACCAATGCATGATCGTCCGCCAGTAAAATTCTCGTCAACATCGTCAATTCCTCCGCATCACAGGTGCTACTGGTAATTGAACCGTTATTTCCGTACCGCGACCGGGCGCGGAACACATTTCCATGGTGCCCCCGACGAGCGCCGCACGTTCCTCCATGTTGAGCAAGCCAAAACTGATGCCAGAGACTGCGTTATTGCGTGCCAGATCAAGATCAAAACCGCGGCCGTCGTCGCGAATGCTGACGTGCAGTTGATCCTCGTGCTGCACTACCTGAACCCAGATATTGCTGGCCATGGCATGCCGCAGAATATTGGTCACCACTTCCTGCACGATCCGGAAACAGGTGTTTTCGATGTCGTGATGCATGGGCATGGGCAAGGGTGCGCTTTCGAACCAGCACTTCAGATTGGCAAGACCGGCCTTGTTTTCGACATAGGAGCGCAAGGTCGCGATCAGTCCCAGATTGTCTAGCTGTGGCGGCCGCAGATCGAGTGACAGACTGCGTACCTGCGACAACACTGCACTGACGATATCAATCCCGTTCTGCAGCGCCGGGCCATCCAGCGACCCGGTCTTCTTGATTGTTTCCAGATTGATTTTGAGCGCCGTCAGTGACTGCCCGACATCGTCATGCAAGCCACGCGCCAGATGCTGACGCTCGCGCTCCTGTACTTCAATGACGCGACTGGCAAGAATCTGCTGACGTTGCATCGCCAGTTCCAGCTCGTTCTGTGACTGCACCCGCTCGGTGACATCAATGGCCAGACCCGCTGCCAGAATATTGTCATCGCTGATCAGCGGAAAGCGCGTGACGTCCAGAATGCGTGGGCGATGCGCAGCGTCAATAACGGTTTCCTGAGTGTGTATCTCATGCCTGCTGAGTCGCACTTCATTATCATTGGTTTGTGCATTCTGAGCGGCACCGTTCGTCATCAGGTCCATCTCGGACATGCCGATCATTTCCGCCGGGGTCAGCCCAAAAAATGCCGACTGGGCTGGATTGACGTACAGATAGCGGGAGTCGGCATCCTTGATCCAGGCCGGCATCGGTGCTGCGTTCATGAACGCATGAAAGCGTGCCTGCATTTCGCGCAGCGCTGCCGCACTGGCGCGTTGCCTGCGCCGGACCTGAGCATCACGCAATTCACGCTCGACAGCAATTGGCAAGCGCGCCATGCTGCTCTTGAGGAAATAATCCTGGGCGCCAGCCTTCATCACCTCGACCGCTGTCTGCTCACCGATGGCGCCAGAGACAATAATGAATGGTATCTCGGCATCATGACGCTGCAACAATGCCAATGCCTCGACACCACTGAAGCTGGGCATGGCGTAGTCAGAAATCACGATGTCCCACTGTTCCTGCAACGCCTGCTGCATCGCCTGTTCGGTATCGACGCGCAGCCAGAATGGTTCAAAGCCACCGCGCACCAGCTCGCGCAGCATCAAGGTGACATCCTCTTCCATGTCTTCAACAAACAGTACGCGTAAGGAAATACTCATAGTGCTCCTGATGCTCCCGCGACGTGGTCGTATCTGCCAGCATCAACCAGGATCATTGCGATAATCACGACATACTCAACAGTATTTAATCCAGATGTTTCTTGATCACGCCTGCCAGCTTGCCAAACGCGGTAGCGATCTCGTCACTGGGGACGCTGGCATAACCCAGTAGCAAACCACAACGTGCCGATTTCGGGCTCATGTAGTAGGTTGACAATGGTCGCACAATAATGCCCCGCTGGCGTGCTTCTTCACAGATCAGTTTGTCATTGCAGTGTGGTGGCAACAACAAGGTCAGATGCAAACCCGCCTCGCCACCGGTGATGGTCAACTTGTTCCCGAAATGATGCTCGATTGCCTGGAGCAATATCTGTAGTCGCTCGGCGTACAGCACGCGCATCTTGCGTATGTGCGACGAAAAATGTCCTTCCGCCATGAAATCGGCCAAGGCAGCCTGCAAAAACACCTGCCCGCTACGGTACAACTCGGCCAACCCGGTACCGAAAGCCTCCGCCAAAGACTCTGGCACCACCAAAAAACCAATCCGCAAGCCCGGGAACATGATCTTGCTAAACGTGCCCATGTAGAGCACACGGTTGTGGATATCCATGCCCTGCAGCGACGCCAGCGGCCTTCCCCCATAACGGAACTCGCTATCGTAGTCGTCCTCGATAATCCACACCTTATGGGTGGCGGCATACTCCAGCAACATGCGTCGGCGCGACAGACTCATCACCATGCCCAACGGATATTGATGCGAAGGCGTGGTGCAGATAAAGCGTGGCGGACGACGCAGGTTGGCCAGTCGCATGCGCATCCCCTCCTGATCCACCGGAATCGGTACCGTGTCAATGCCCAGTGAGTTCAACACGCTGCGGGTTCCCCAGTAACAGGGATCTTCGACCCAGGCTGAGTCACCATGCTCGCCCAGCAGTTTGACCACCGTATCGAGCGACTGATGGATACCGTTGGTAATCAGAATCTGGCTGGCATTGCAGTTAACCGAGCGTGCCAGCCGCAGATATTCGGCAATCTCTTCACGCAGGGCTGCGTAGCCTGCACCGGGACCATACGTCAGCATGTCGGAGCGGTTACCGCGCCAATATTTGTTTTGCAGACGACTCCAAACCTTGTGCGGGAATTGCGTCACATCCGGCACACCCGGCATAAAGGCCCCCCATTGCTTGTCACTGACGCCGGCCTTGCGCACCAGCATGGCACCCCGTGCCGACAGTTCCGATTTGCCAGAGGGATCTGTCAATGGCGTATTACGCTCAATGCTTTCCGGGATTTGATCCGGTGCGGTGTCGGCCACGAAGGTACCGGCACCGGCACGGGTTTCGAGATAGCCCTCCGCCAGCAACTGCTCATAGGCGAAGGTCACTGTGTTACGCGACATACCCAGCTCGGTTGCCAGGTCGCGCGACGATGGCAGCTGCAACCCCACCGGCAAGGTCTGCGCCAGAATCGCCTCGCGGATCAATTGATAAATCTGGCGATTCATCGGCAGTTGTTGCAGTTGCGTCAAATTGGACGAACTGGCAGCGCGCTTGCCGGTACGACTGGCCCCAGCACGGGTTACGCGCTGCAGCAAAAAATCAGAGAGGGAAGCGACGCTCAAAGTGGCACCATCAAATAATTAAAACTGGCTCTATATTACAAGACCATTACAGACTTAGTATTACTCCAACATCACTTTTTTGAAGCCGCTACCGGAGCCCCTCATGCCCACCAAGATTCAATACAAGAACACCGAACTGCAACAACGCAAGAATGCCGCGACACCACGCGGCGTCGGTGTCATGTGCAACTTCTATGCCGAGCGCGCCCTCAATGCCGAGCTGTGGGATGTCGAAGGTAACCGCTACATTGATTTCGCTGCCGGCATTGCCGTGCTCAACACCGGCCATCGCCATCCACGCCTGATGGAAGCTGTACGCGCCCAGCTGGATCGCTTTACGCATACTGCTTATCAAATCGTGCCCTACGCCAGCTATGTCGAACTCGCAGAGCGCATCAACGCTGTCACGCCAGGTACTCATGCCAAGAAGACAGCACTGTTCTCCACCGGCGCCGAAGCAGTGGAAAACGCCATCAAGATCGCCCGTGCAGCCACTGGTCGCTCAGCAGTGATCGCGTTTTCTGGCGCATTCCACGGCCGTACCATGATGGGCATGGCACTCACCGGCAAAGTGGCACCTTACAAGCTCGGCTTTGGCCCGTTCCCGGGCGAGGTCTATCACGTTCCCTTCCCTTCGGCACTGCACGGCATCAGCACTGCGGATTCGCTAGCGGCGATTCACAGCCTGTTCAAGAGTGACGTCGAGGCAAAACGCGTTGCCGCCATCATCATCGAGCCAGTACAGGGCGAAGGCGGCTTCTATGCAGCGCCACCAGAATTGATGCGCGGCTTGCGTGAACTCTGTGATGAGCACGGCATTGTGCTGATCGCCGACGAAGTACAAAGCGGCTTCGCACGCACTGGCAAGCTATTTGCTATGGAACACTACGATGTACAGGCTGACCTCATCACCATGGCCAAGAGTCTGGCCGGTGGCTTGCCACTGGCTGCTGTCTGCGGTCGCGCCGACCTGATGGATGCGCCGGCACCGGGCGGTCTCGGTGGCACCTATGCCGGTAACCCGTTGGCAGTGGCTTCAGCATTGGCAGTGCTGGACGTGATTGCCGAAGAAGGCCTGGTCACACGTGGTGCACGTCTCGGACAAAAACTGCGCGAGCAATTGCAGGAATTGCAAAGCGCGGTTCCAGCCATCGGCGAAGTCCGTGGTCTGGGCGCGATGATCGCCGTCGAATTCGTGCAACCCGGCAGTGACCATCCCGATGCCGAATTCACCAAGCGGGTGCAAGCCAACGCACTGCAACATGGACTACTGTTGCTGACCTGCGGCAGCTATGGCAATGTCATCCGTTTTCTGTTCCCGCTGACGATCCCGGACTCAGTCATGGACGAGGCCCTGCACATCTTGCGCAAGGCTGTGCTGAACGCTGGACAGAACGCCTGAACACTGATTAACCCGCAACTGATTTCACAAAGAGAATCCGCATGATGATGAACGCCGCCAGCAAGTTGGAGACCAGTGGCCAAGCCGCTGCCGCACAGACACTCGTGCAGTTCTGCGGCGTCAGGAAGACTTACGATGGCGAAAACCTGATCGTCAAACATCTCGATCTGGAGATTCGTCGCGGTGAATTTCTGACCCTGCTGGGGCCATCCGGCTCAGGCAAAACCACCTGTCTAATGATGCTGGCTGGTTTTGAATTTCCGACCAGCGGCGAAATTCGCCTCGATGGACAGTTGCTCAACCGGGTGCCACCACACAAGCGCAATATCGGCATGGTGTTTCAGAACTATGCGCTGTTCCCGCACATGACCATTGCGCAGAACGTGGCCTACCCCCTGAGCGTGCGCAAGATGGATAGCAGCACCCGTGCCGCCAAGGTCAAGCAGGCGCTCGACATGGTCCAGATGGGCAAGTTTGGCGACCGCTATCCGACCCAGTTGTCGGGCGGACAGCAACAACGTGTGGCACTGGCGCGCACATTGGTATTCGATCCGCAACTGGTCCTCATGGATGAACCACTGGGAGCGCTCGACAAGCAGTTGCGCGAACATATGCAGCTTGAGCTCAAGGCCTTGCATCGTCGACTCGGCGTGACCTTTGTCTATGTCACGCACGATCAGGGTGAGGCCTTGACCATGTCGGACCGCGTTGCCGTCTTTGATCAAGGCGAAATCCAGCAACTGGCACCGGTCGCAGAACTCTACGAATACCCACAAAACCAGTTTGTTGCCTGCTTCATCGGCGACAACAACCGTTTCAAGGCCAGCGTCGAGTCGGTCGAGGGCGATGCCTGTCAATTGCGCCTGCCCGATGGCAGTGCACTGATCGGTCTCAATGTGCACCATGCCAAGCCAGGACAGGTCGTCACCGCCTGTATCCGGCCTGAACGAATCGGTCTGCTGACCACACCACAGGAAGACAATCTGCTTAGCGCCAAAGTTACCGGCCTGATCTACTTTGGCGACCATGTGCGGGTGCGATGCAGCGTCAGCCATCAGGAAGACTGCTTCGTCAAACTGTCGCTGAGTGATCCGGCACTGGCCAGCCTGAGCGAAGGCAGTCAGGTCTACCTGCAATTGACTGCCCGGCAATTACGCGTTTTTCTGTAACCGTTTTCTATACACGTTTTTTCCACCCACCATCATTACGACAAAGAGGAACCATGAAACCCTATGCTCTCGCGCTGCTGTCCCCTATTGCATTGAGTCTGTTGTGCGCCACCGGTATCAGCCATGCAGCTGATCTGACCGTGGTCAATTTTGGTGGTGCCAATGCCAATGCGCAAAAGGTCGCCTACATTGAACCGTTCCAGAAGGCCACCGGCAACAAGATCACCACGGTCGAATTCAACGGTGAACTGGCCAAGGTCAAAGCCATGGTTGAAGCCAAGAAAGTGATTTGGGATGTGGTCGAAATCGATGGTGGCGATCTTGCCCGCGCCTGTGATGACGGGCTCATCGAAAAGCTCGATCTGCTCAACACCATCAAAAAAGACGACTACCTGCCAGAAGCCATCAACAATGAATGCGGCATGGGTGCCTTCGTCTGGTCCACTGCCATGGCCTACGATGCTGACAAGCTCAAAACACCGCCGCAAAACTGGGTCGACTTCTGGGATACTAAGAAATATCCTGGCAAGCGTGGCATGAAGAAGAGCGCTGAATTCACGCTCGAATTCGCCCTCATGGCCGATGGCGTACCAACCAAGGATGTCTACAAGGTACTGAGCACCAAGGCAGGCGTAGATCGCGCGTTCAAGAAGCTGGACCAGCTTAAGCCAAATATCCAGTGGTGGGATGCCGGTGCCTTGCCAGCGCAATATCTGGTAGCAGGTGACGTTGTCATGGCAGCCGCCTACAACGGCCGTATCGATGCCGCACAGCGTGAAGGCAAGAACCTCAAGGTGGTCTGGGCTGGCAGTATTTACACGCTGGATTACTGGGTCATTCCTAAGGGTTCGCCAAACAAGGCACAAGCTGAGAAATTCATCAGCTATGCCACCGACGCCAACAACCAGAAGGTCTATGCCAACAACATCGCCTACGGTCCGGTCAACAAGAACACCCTCAAGCTGCTCGATGCCAAGACCCTCGGCAACCTGCCAACTTCGACCGCCAATGCACGTGACGCGGTTCAGCTGAGCCAGCAGTTCTGGACTGACCACGGTGAAGAACTGGAGCAACGCTTCGCCGCCTGGATTGCGAAGTAAATTGGCAGTAACTTAAGTAAGTTATGCACCATCCGGCTGCCTGCGGATTACGTTAGATCATCCGCAGGCAGCCGTACACGCTGTACCTGCATCAAGAATCACAACGAGACGGACCACCGATGATGACCACTCTAGCCACCAGCCCGAGCAACAGCTATGCAGCACCGCTTGCCACCGCCTCGCCGCAGCAGCTCCGACGTGATCTGCGCGCCGCCGAAACCCGCAAGCGCCTGATGGCCATCGCGCTGATTGCCCCGCTGGCGATCTTCCTGCTGATCACCTTTGTGGCACCGATTGTGATGCTCCTCAAGCGCGCTGTTGAAAACCCGGAAATTGCCACCGCTCTGCCTGCGACCGTCAAAGTCCTGAGCCGATGGGACCGCAAGGGCCTGCCGCCTGATGAAGCCTATGTCTCGCTGACCGAAGACCTGCTCGCTGCGAAGAAGAATGAAACCCTCGGTCCGCTGGCCCGACGCATGAATACCGAACTCTCCGGCGCGCGCTCGCTAATCATGGGTACTGCGCGTGTATTGCCCTTGCGCGATGCCGATGGCAAGTTGCTGCCGAGCACAGCGGTGCGACAAGCCCTGATCGGTCTCAACGACAAATGGGGGCAACCCGAAAGCTGGCAGATCATTGCCCAGAACGGTTCCCTGTACTCGTCCTATTACCTGCTGGCGTCGATGGATCTGAAGCAAAACGCCAGTGGCAATATTATTCAGGCAGATCCCGATGCCTCGATCTTCCGCAGTATCTTTGGCCGCACGCTGTGGATGAGTCTGGTAGTCACCCTGCTGACCCTGTTATTGGCCTATCCGCTGGCCTACTGGCTCTCCAGCATGTCAGAGCGACGTGCCAACCTGCTGATGATTCTGGTGCTGATTCCGTTCTGGACCTCGATTCTGGTGCGCGTAGCAGCCTGGATTGTGCTGCTGCAATCGGAAGGTCTGGTCAACAAGGCACTGATGCTGAGCGGGCTGACACACTCGCCGCTGGAACTGGTATTCAACCGCACCGGCGTGTATATCTCGATGACCCATATCCTGTTGCCGTTCATGATCCTGCCGCTCTATAGCGTCATGAAGTCAGTACCGCCCACCTATCTGAAGGCGGCCATTTCGCTGGGCAGTCATCCGTTTGCGGCATTCTGGCGGGTCTATGTGCCGCAAACCTATCCGGGCATTGGCGCCGGCGTGCTACTGGTATTCATCATGGCCGGTGGCTACTACATCACACCAGCGCTGCTGGGTGGCCCGAATGAGCAAATGGTGAGTTACTTCATTGCCTACTTCATCAATACCACCATCAACTGGGGCATGGCATGCGCACTGGGGACCTTGCTGCTCACGGCAACACTGATCCTGTATTCGGTCTACCGGCGTTTTGCCAAGACCGATGTCGGTATCTCCTGACGCTACCCGCTCCGTTCATATTCGATGACTGCAACCACGCCAGACCGGAATTCGCCATGACTAAACTGCCTCTGTTCCCGCCCTACATGTCGCTCATCGAGCGCCTCTGGTTCTTTGTTTCACGCAGCCTGAACCTGTTGATACTGCTGTTTCTGATCTTGCCGATTCTGGTGATGATTCCCCTGTCCTTCAGTGACAGCAGCTTTTTAATGTATCCGATCCCGGGCTTTTCGCTGCGCTGGTATCACAACCTGTTCAGCTCCGACGAATGGATCAGTGCCGCCCGCAACAGCTTCATCGTTGCACCGGCTGCAACGCTGATCGCTACTGTGCTGGGCACACTGGCGGCAGTCGGACTGAACAAAGCCGACTTCCGTGGCAAAGCAATCCTGATGGCGGTGCTGATCTCGCCCATGATCGTGCCGGTGGTGGTGGTCGGTGTGGGTGTATATCTGTTCTTTGCCCAGATCGGCCTCTCCGACAGCTATCTTGGCCTGATCCTCGCGCATGCCGCGCTGGGTGCACCATTTGTGGTTACCACCGTACTGGCGACATTACAGAACTTCAACCACAACGTGGTACGCGCCAGCCTTAGCCTGGGCGCCAGCCCGTTGTCGACCTTCTTCCGCATCACCTTACCGCTGATTGCACCGGGCCTGATCTCGGGCGCGCTGTTCGCCTTCACGACGTCGTTTGACGAGGTGGTATTGACCCTGTTTGTCGCCGGTCCTAATCAAGCTACCTTGCCGCGCCAGATGTTTGCCGGCATCAAAGACAACATCAGCCCGACCATCGCTGCACTGGCGACCATCCTGATCATTTTCTCGACCAGCCTGCTGCTGGTACTGGAGTGGTTGCGCGGTCGTAACAAGGCTGCGGCAAAATTTTAGGTCATTTCAATTATTCATCCTCCGTATCGAGACAGGATTTCAACATGTTGCAACTCAACGATCCCAGCCTGCTGCGTCAACAAGCCTATATCGACGGCCGCTGGTGCGATGCCGACAACGCTGCCACCCTCACTGTCACCAATCCCGCCACAGACGAGGTCCTCGGTACTGTGCCAGAAATGGGCGTAACCGAAACACGCCGTGCGATTGCTGCCGCCAATACAGCCTGGGCCGGCTGGCGCAAGAAGACGGCCAAAGAGCGCAGTCTGGTGCTGCGTAAATGGTATGAACTGATGGTCGCCAACGCCGACGATCTGGCCGCCATCATGACCGCGGAACAAGGCAAACCACTGCCCGAAGCCAAAGGTGAGATTGCCTATGCCGCCTCCTTCATTGAATGGTTCGGTGAGGAAGCCAAGCGCACCTATGGCGACACCATTCCCTCCCCTTCGCCGACCAGCCGCATTGTGGTCACACGGGAACCCATCGGCGTCTGCGCCGCCATCACGCCGTGGAACTTCCCGGCTGCCATGATTACCCGCAAGGCGGCACCCGCCTTGGCAGCAGGTTGCACCATGGTACTCAAGCCAGCCGAAGCAACGCCGTTCTCGGCATTGGCGCTGGCGGTACTGGCCGAGCGTGCAGGTATTCCAGCAGGCGTGTTCAGCGTGGTCACCGGTGCGCCTAAAGCAATCGGTGGCGAAATGACCAGCAACCCATTGGTACGCAAGCTCACCTTTACTGGCTCCACAGCAGTGGGCAAGCTGCTGATGGAGCAATGTGCCTCCAGCATCAAGAAGCTATCGCTGGAGCTAGGTGGCAACGCGCCTTTTATCGTATTTGACGATGCCGATCTGGATGCCGCAGTCGAAGGCGCATTAGCCTCCAAGTTCCGCAATGTCGGCCAGACTTGCGTCTGCGCCAACCGCATCTACGTGCACGACAAAGTCTATGACGCCTTCGCCGAGAAACTGGTTGCCGCCGTCGCCCGCTTCAAGGTCGGCAATGGCTTCGAAGCCGGCGTCACTCACGGTCCGTTGATCGATGCCAAAGCTGTTGCCAAGGTCGAGCAACATATCGCTGACGCCACCGCCAAGGGCGGCAAGGTAAGAATCGGTGGTAAACGCCATGCGCTGGGGCATACCTTCTTCGAGCCGACCGTCATCACCGACGTGACCAGCGACATGCAGTTTGCCCGTGAAGAAACCTTCGGCCCACTCGCGCCACTGTTCCGCTTCCATACCGATGAAGAAGTCATCAGCATGGCCAACAATACCGAGTTCGGACTAGCCAGCTACTTCTACTCACGCGACATCGGCCGCATCTGGCGTGTCGCAGAGGCACTCGAAAGCGGCATGGTCGGTATCAATACTGGCCTGATCTCCAACGAGGTGGCACCATTTGGCGGCGTCAAGCAATCCGGGCTGGGACGCGAGGGGTCGCACTACGGCATTGACGACTACATGGTCATCAAGTACCTGTGCATGGGCGGACTCTGATCCAGCTCCCCTTGGCGTCGCACGGAAAGTCTGATTCTCACGTCTGCACTATAATCTGCGCAGCCAGATAACCGATACCCGCCGTCACTTCAAACGCGACGGCGGGTACTGGTTTGGTTGGCCATGATTGATTGCCTGCGGAGAGAATTGTGACTATCAGCAAACCTGACCAAGGTCAGCGTCAGCATCAGTGTTGGATGGGCGACCACAGCTGCGCCAAGCACGCTGGCCTCATCGGAGTGCGCTTGCGATGACAACGCTGCTCTACTGGTTTCGCAACGATCTGCGGCTGCATGACAATCCGACGTTTGGTCGCGCCTGTGAACAGGCCAGCCAGCTGGTTCCGGTGTACTGCCGCCCACCTGAAACCACCACCGAATGGGGCTTCGCGCGTCGCGGAGTGCATCGGCAAACGTTCACTGCCAGCGCATTGCAGGGGCTGCAACAACAGTTGCAAGCCCGGCATAGCGACCTATTGATCCTCGACGGCGAAGCCAGCGAGCTGCTGCCAGCGCTGGCAGCAGAGGTAGGTGCCAGTGGTGTGATCTGTGAAGACATTGCAGCCCCCGAAGAGCAGCAACAGGTACAGCAGCTGCAAGCGCAAGGACTCACGGTAGACGCCGTATGGCAATCCTCGCTGCTGGACTACACCGACCTGACGCAACTGATGGGGCGCCAACCGGCCAGCTTTACTGTGTTCCGTCAACGTATCGAAGGCAGTGGCTTGCAGATACCGCTGCCACTGGATACGCTGCAACAACTACCTCCATTACCGGCATCGTTGCCTAGCCAAGACCTACCATCTTCACGTGTCGCAGAAGTCCGCAATGACCCTCGCTCGTCCTTCCCCTATGCCACAGCGGCCTGTGACGGCACTGAAACCACAGCATTACAGCATCTGCATCAATACCTGGAACGCAAGCTGCCGCACAGCTACAAGCAGACTCGCAATGGTTTGAGCGGGCTGGATTTTTCGAGTAAATTCTCCCCCTGGCTTGCCACGGGGGCACTATCAGCGCGGACCATCTATGCTGCCCTCCAACAGTTCGAACAAGTGCATGGGGCCAACGAAGGCAGCTACTGGCTCTGGTTTGAATTGCTCTGGCGCGATTATTTCCGCTTCATTCATCTGCAATACGGCAAGCGCCTGTATCACTATCAGGGATTGCGCAGCGAGCACGCATTAGCACCCAAGCCAGCCACACAGATCAAGGCACTGACACGTTGGTGTGCTGGCCAGACCGGCGAGCCGCTGGTCGATGCCGGCATGCGCGAACTGGCAGCCACCGGCTACCTCTCCAACCGATTACGCCAGATTGTCGCCAGCTACTGGATTCACGATCTCGGTGGTGACTGGCGTGCCGGTGCCGCATGGTTTGAAGCGCAACTTGTCGATTACGATGTCTACAGCAATCACGGTAACTGGCTCTACATCGCCGGACGCGGCACCGATCCACGTGGCGGACGCCGCTTCTATCCCCAAAAGCAGGCACGCGAGCACGATCCGCAAGGCCACTACCAATCTCTGTGGAGCGCTACAACGTGAGCCATGCACCAGCCAATACAATCCGTCTGATTCTGGGCGATCAGCTCAATGTGCAGCATCCGTGGTTCCTCGACGTTGACGATGACGTTGTCTACCTCCTGATGGAAATCCGGCAAGAGACTGACTATGTGCTGCATCATGCACAAAAGGTCATTGCCATCTTCGCAGCCATGCGCGACATGGCACGCCAGCTCAGCGAAGCAGGCCATCGCGTGCACTACCTGCGGATCAGCGATCCACACAATCAGCTGGCACTGGAGGCCAATCTGACGGCTGTGCTGACGCACTACCAGGCCCGCCACTGGCAATATCAGGCACCGGATGAATGGCGGCTCGACGAGCAGCTTTACCAGATGCAGCGCCCCATCGCCGCGGCGACTGGCGCAAGCGGCATGATGGTCGACAGCGCGCATTTTTACACCCAGCGGGACGAAGCGGCGAGCATTTTTGCGCAGCGCAAAAGCTGGCTGATGGAGCATTTCTATCGCCAGATGCGCGTCAAGTATCTGGTACTCATGGACAGTGATGGCAAACCAGCCGGTGGTCAATGGAACTACGATCAGGACAACCGCAAAGCCTGGAACGGCAAGCCCGGCGAACCGCTCGACCTACGCCCGCAGCACGACCATAGCGCGCTCTGGCAAGAAATTGTCGACGCTGGCGTGAAAACCTTTGGGCAGCCTCAGGAGAGCCGTTTGCGCTGGCCACTCAATCGTACCGAAGCATTGGAGCAGCTGGAGAATTTCATCACCTATGCGTTGCCACACTTCGGTGACTTTCAAGATGCGATGAGCACACAGGCGCCGCGCCTGTTCCACTCCCTGCTGTCGTTTGCGCTGAACACTAAAATGCTCAGTCCGCAAGAAGTCGTGCAACGGGTTGAGCAGGCATGGCGTCATGGCAATGTCCCGCTGGCAGCGGCTGAAGGTTACATTCGCCAGATCCTCGGCTGGAGAGAATATGTACGCGGCGTCTACTGGCACCGCATGCCGGACTACGTCACCCAAAACCACTTCGCGCATGATGCCCCCTTGCCTGAGTGGTTCTGGACCGGGCGCACCAAGATGCGCTGTATGGCCAACGCCATCGGCGACTCACTCACCCATGCGCATGCCCATCACATCCAGCGGCTGATGGTGATCGGTAATTTTGCCTTGCTTGCCGGACTAGATCCACAGGCGCTGCACCACTGGTATCTGGGCGTCTACATTGATGCCTTTGAATGGGTAGAGTTACCCAACACGCTCGGCATGAGCCAGTTCGCCGATGGTGGCATGCTCGCTACCAAACCCTACGTCTCCGGCGCGGCCTATATCAATCGCATGAGCGATTACTGCAAGGGCTGCCATTACGACAAGGCACAACGCATCGGCGAACGCGCCTGTCCCTACAATGCACTGTACTGGGACTTCTTTGCACGCAACGAAGCAACACTGGCAAAAAATCCCCGCATCGGCATGGCCTATGTGACGCTGCGGAAAATGTCCGAAGAAGAGCGCGCCGCTATCGGGCAACAGGCAGCGACATGGCGGGCTGGATTGGATCGCTTGTAAATGTGCATCTCAGCATGAGTCAATATTTTCATGTGAAATGCCCCTGCTGGCAGCGTTGACAACTTCACGCAGCGTTGTCGTCAGCCACGCCTGAAATGCATCAAAGTCGGCACGCTCACACAGCACCGGCTCGCGCCAGACCAGGTACCAGCTGAAATCATCCTCAATGGTGACCTCGCCGATTTGTACCAGCCGCCCGGCTACCAGATCATCGGACGCCAGCGCTGCCCGCGCCAAGGCAATACCCTGACCGGCTGCCGCAGCCTGCAACAAGGCGCTGTCATCGTCATACACCGGCCCCTGCAACGGCTCCGGCCAGTCAAGACCGGCTGCGTTGAGCCATGGCCGCCATGGCTGCCTCGCATGCCTTAACAAGGCTGTCTGCAGCAACTCCGGCGCGCCAGTGATCGCGCTGCGAGCCAGAAACGCCGGGCTAGCTACAGGAAAAACCTCACTCGGCATCAACAGTGTCGCCTGCAGCCCCGGCCAATGTCCGGCGCCGTAGCGAATCGCGATATCGATCCCATCACGGCTATCCAGTGACGCCAACGTTGAAGTAGGCCGCACCACAATATCGAGCGCCGTGTGCAGTGCCTGAAACTCCGGCAGTCGCGGCACCAGCCAGCGCACGGCAAAGCTTGGGAGCACGCTTAAGGTCAGCGTTCTGCGTGCGGACTTGCCTGATGGCAGTGCGCTTACCTGCTGCAAACCAGCGGTGATTTGCAACAACCCTGCACGCAACTGTACAACCAATATCTGCGCCGCTTCAGTCGGTCGTATTTGCTGCCCTTCACGGACAAACAGCTTGATCCCCCCCAGATCCTCCTCCAGTCGAGCGATATGCTGAACGATCGCACCATGCGTCAGTGCCAGTTCTTCTGCCGCCCGACGATAGCTTGCATGCCGGACCGCAGCTTCAAAGGCACGCAAGGTCTGGATTGACGGAATGTGAGGGATAAGGGGAATTGCAGGCGTGAGCATGATTGACCGTTTATAGGCATCGCGTTGATTGGTCGCGCTGGTGGCGGCAGACAAACATCCTCATCCTAACGTAGAACAGCATGCCGTTAGCTATCTGTGTGACGAACAGTCTTGATCCAGACTCTCACGGGCGTGGCTTTTATGCCATTGAGAAGAAAATTGAGTGAGGGCGATGAACAAAAGCACCGAGCTAAAAATAACGAGAGAAAGAGATAGCGCGCACCCGGCATCAAAAAACGAATGCGTTGTCTCGGACTATTTCGAATGTGAATGCTTTTTGAAATTTCGCCACGCACAGCGCAAGAAAACACCTCTAGCATCACGAGCTTTCAATGAAGTCATCACGACGGCCATCAACGGAGGAATCGTCATCATGCGTGTGCCAATTTTTAATGCAGAAATACATTTCAGGACCAAAAAATTATTATTGATCTTGAGCTTTACCACCTTAACCGCCTGCAACACAACTACAGCAATATCAGACGCGAACACTCAAGAAAAGCTGTATGTACACATACCTCGAACATATGTATCGATTTCCTGTGTATCGCACGATGGCGCACCTTATATTTCCGACTTCTCTATCGAAGAGCCAATCGCCAGCGGACCACTGGGAGGAAAATTCGCTTATGGCGCAAGCTGCGGAGGAATTATCGCAGCTGGTTATGCGCTGCCAGAAAAATGGACTCCCGGCATGAAGGTAAGAGTGCGCTGGAAGCCGGATAGCAGAGAATGGATAGAGAAAACGACGAACATCATGAAATATGACAGGGTCGGAAATATTTATGTCCATTTTTTTGAACATGACCAAGTCAGAGTTGTGGCTGCAAATTCCAACGGCGCAAGTCCTCATCATCCTATCTTGTCAAATGTCACGTCCGCTCCAGCGGAGGAACAATAATGATAACTAAAAAAATATTGTTGATTTTGAGCTTTGCTACTTTAACTGCCTGCAATACAACTACACCAATATCAGATGTGAACGACGTAAAAAATCCGCATGTCTTTGTCCCTGAATCATATGTATCGATGTCTTGTATTGAACATGAAGGCGTTTCCTATATTTATGATTTTTCTATTGAAGAACCAATTGCAAGCGGGCCATTAGGCGGAAGAATGGTGCATGGATCAAGTTGTGGAGGACTGATCGCGGCTGGCTATGCCTTACCCAAGGCTTGGTTTCCAGGAATGAAAGTCAAGGTGCGCTGGAAGCCCAATGGGCGGGATTATGTAGAAAAGACGACCAACATTATGCGATACGACGCGATAGGGGATCTATACGTCCATTTTTTCAAAGATGATCAAGTCAGAGTTGTTTCGGCATTGCCTTATCCAGAAAGTAAAAATCATCCAATTCTAGAAAATGTTACTGTTCCCCCTCCGGAGGAAGAATAATCATGAGTTTACAAATTTATTCTGCACCGCTGGCAATTTCTGATAACGCCTCACAGGAAATGTTAACAACGAAAGAGGAAGAGCGACGATTGGCTGACTTACTGAGAGAGCCTCCTATATATAAACCTAATGGCCAAAGAATGCCTTCGTGTCAATCGATGGTGAAGATTGGCCTTTTCTTTGATGGTACCAATAACAATCGAGACAGAGACGAACCCCTCAATGGACATACCAATATTGTTAAATTATTTAAGGCGCACAAAGATGCCCGACGTTTGAACAAGCTAAAGGACATTGATTCTTATTGCTTTTATGTTCCCGGCGTTGGAACCCGTTTTCCGGAAAATCAGGAATGGAGCGAATCGCAGGATGGTAAAGCCATGGGTAAAGGTGGACAGGCTCGAATTCTATTCGGCATCTTGCAGGTCTATAACGCTGTACATCGTGCGTTTAATGACAATCGTCCACTTTACGAACCGGATCAAATCACCGCCAAACTAAAAAGCTACACCCGCGACGTCGAACACAACTACGACAAGGACTACCCCGAACAAGTCCGCCGCCAACAGTGGTTCACACAACTACGCGATGAACTCAACGACAGACTGCAAACAGCCCGCGACCTGATCCGGCAACCGCACATTCCCCTCATTCGTGTCGCCGTCTTCGGCTTTTCTCGCGGTGCAATTCAGGCACGCAGTTTCTGCTATTGGCTGGATGCCGCATTAGGTGGCAAGAACACCCTGGCTGGCATGCCGATTGAAATCAATTTCCTTGGTTTGTTTGACTCCGTCGCTTCAGTCGGTCTCGCCCACTCTGCAGCAAAAACCACGCCTCTATTCTTCGCGGATGGTCACTTCAGTTGGGCAGCCGAAACGCTCAAACCATTGCCATCATTGGTCAAGCAAACCGTGCATTACATTGCCGCGCATGAGCAACGCATGAACTTCCCCGTGACACGCGTGAAGGGTCAGAATGTGGTGGAAGTACCCTACCCTGGTGTCCATTCTGATGTCGGTGGGGGTTATTGCCCCGGCACTCAAGGCCGTGGCATGCGTATGGACCAAATGATCTGTCAGGTGCCGCTATTGCATATGCATAAGGCGGCACGTCTGGCGGGAGTGCCGTTGGTGACTTATCGACAGATGTCTTCCGATTTGCAGGCGGATTACGCGCTCAGCCCCGAATTGGCGACCAACTGGAATGCCTATATGCATTCAGGTGAGTTTACCGGCACGTATGAAGATCAGATTCGCGAGCATATGCGCCTTTATTACCGCTTCCGTTACCGCTGGATCGGTCGCATGGCGCAACTGCCTGCTTGCCAGCGCGCCACCCGTCAGGAACAGCAGGACATGATCAGTTACGACCGGTTATTCAAAGGCGATATGCAGCTATTGACAGAACGTGCCAACGGCGGTCGCCCGTGGCAGCGGGATGACAATAATCAGATTGTGGCGCTGCATAGGGTCGGCAATGAACATCTCGCCAATCAATTGCAGTTGCTGCGCTCCGATCTGCGCGCTACGCCCGATGATTGGGAAATGATGGTGCTGCATGAATTTGAACATCAAAACGGACGACTAAGACTGGAGGAAATCGCTTTGCTGGAGGAGCAGGTCCACGATTCGCTGGCCGGCTTTTATCTGGCTGGTTACCAGACTGCCCAAGAGAAAGCCGAGCAGCTGCGGGAATGGCAAAGCGCACCACCATCGCCCAATGAGCACTACCGGTATCAGGCGTGGCAAAACTTCCAGAGCGCCAAGGCTGACAATCCAGCGCTGCAAGACGTGTTGGATAGCAAGGCTGCCGCCGCCAAACAGGCGCAAAGTGCGCGGGTTACAGGTCGCATGGATCAGGTAGATTTCTATCAGCGTCGCATCGTCTTCACCGACGAAGAAGCCAACCTGCTGACCCAGGATGCCCATGGCCAGCCGATCTTCCCACTACTCAAAGACAGTGATGCCAGGGAATTGCGCAGTAGCCTGATTACCACGCAAACCATGACGCTACGCGAAGGTGGTGGTTATCTGGTGCCACGGCATGCGTTTTCGCCGTAAGCCCATTGATTTGCTCTTGCGTTCGCGATGGATATGAATGCGGAGATGGACTGTAAAAGAGGGCGACGCCTGCCAGTATTTGCCACTCAGGACAGGTAAAGAACGATACGATCGGACGTCCAGATAGCAACGCCAGTGCCAAAGAAATCGGTATCTTCAGTCCAGATTGGACACTCAAGTGTCATCGCGCATGCCAATACCGGCCAGTCATCCACATCTCGCATTGCAATGCGCTGTAATGCCTGTTGGCGCATAGCCCCATAGAGTTCCATATCAAGGCAACGAACGACGCTGGCAAGACGATCTAACACCGCCATAGCCGCAGAGGGATCAATATCGCGCTTTTGCAGCAATCCCGGTAAATATTTTTTGGCATCGGCGTAGGCAACATCAGGTGCAAAGAATTGGACCGTCGTCGCATATTCCATAATGATGTCACGCACTCGCCGGCCCAATACGGCCCGAATCAGAATATTGGCATCAAGGACAACTGCCTTACCCCTCATCCTGCTTTGGCCCTCGACTTCTTGCTAGCGGCAGCTGTCTTTTTGCGTGCAGTTTTAAAATCAGTGACCACCGATTCAATATCCAGATCCTGCGCCTCAATCAACTTATCGAGGGTTCTGCTGGCTTTTTTCAGGGCGGCAATATCAGCCTCCACTTGCCCCTGTGCAGGAATGAAATAACCAACCGTCTGACCGTGACGTGTAATCGCGACAGGCATGCCTGACGCAATGTACTCGGCCAGATCAGCACGAAACTCGCGTATGCCTACCTTTGTTGTTTCCATTTTTACACCCCACAATTATGAATCATTGTGTACGCATTTTGCATTGAATATCCTTATTTGGCAATACCCATCAAATGTGTGGTTTTAGCGGCGATGGCACTACAGACTGAGCCCGGAGCGATGCCTTCGTTATCGGACTGATGGGATCAGTCTGATAGGTTCAGGACATCGACTTCCTCTATATCAATGCCAGTTCAATCAAACTTACTCCGCTTCATTACACATTTCCACGTGCCGCCGCGCCTCGTCGCGCAATAAGCTGGCTGAGGCAATCGAGAGTCGCTTCAACTGGTCGGCATAGACAATGCCGATTGCTGGTGCGGCGGCTTCTCCCTCGTCGGCGTCGTCATTGGCGGCGGATTCCAGTTCACTGGCATAAATGATTTGCAGGCAGGCGTGGATACCGGCCGAAACATCGAGCGCGGTTTCCAGAAAATTGCCATAGAGCGTGCCCTGCTGCGGCCCTTCGATCCAGTGAAAATCCTGATGCGTGGGTGCGGTGCTGGTGCTGTTTTTATCGGTGTGGGAAGTGCTTGCGAAACTGCTGTCGTGGTCGGTCATGGAGCCTCCGTGGGGTACGCAAATAAGGTACCGGCCAGCTCCTCACCAAACGAGGGTGGCGGGCACAAGACAGGGTTGACGAACCGGCCTTATCCCCACAACCGGCATGCCCGAAGGCATCCCTGCCCAGGCCCGCCGTAGGGGCGTGCAAGGACAGGACGAAAAAAACGCGTCTTCAAGACGCGGCCTTTCGCCGGGGATAAGAATCAGGTCGTCAAACCAGGCCCTCTCTTTTTCGAGGACGGACTAAGGATACCGGTCGATAAAACAGGGGTCAATGAAATATTGCCGAAATGCTATTTTTTCATTGCAGCGTCCGGGCACGCCATTCACAAACCGTCCTGCGGCTTCCCATGCGTTGCCATCATCAGAAGGTCAATTCCATACCGAGTGTTCTGGCAAGGCCGAAGGTGACGATCACCAGCACGATCAGCAACAGCACGAAGGCTACGGCCGCCTTGCCGGTCGCGCGTAGCACCGCGCTGCGCTCCTTCTCCTTGCCCTTTCTCCCTTGATCGTAATGCCACTTGATGGCGAAGAACATGCCGATGCCAAGCACACCAAGCTTGAATATAACGAAGACTATCGGGACCCAATCCATGATTTTGCGGTTTTCCAGGCTATTAATTGACACAATCTATCGTGCGAAGCACTGCCTTGACACCTTGCACTGGCAGCTGCATTTTTTGCTCAAACCATCCCCTCAGACTGCCATGCAAGGATGGTATTGCTACACGTCCTGACGCATACTACTTCAAAGCAATTTCCATACATTGAGACAAAATGTCCCAGTCAAAACGCATACAAGATAAAAATGTGCCCATCTGGTTGCCGCGATTGTCCATGCAGGGTGGACCGCGCTTTTTGCAGATTGCGGAGGCCTTGCAGGCAGCAGTGGCAGAAGGATCCCTGAAACCGGGTGACCGTCTACCTCCACAGCGCGAGTTGGCAGCGCAGCTGGACGTCGACCTGACGACGATCACACGTGCCTACGATGAAGCCAGACGCCGCAACCTGCTGGAGGGCCGCGGCGCGCGGGGTACTTATGTTGCGGCACCGAAAGTCGAATTGACCTCGCTCCTCGACCTGAGCATGAACACCCCACCGCCGCCAGAGGGCGTGGACTTCGACGACATGTTGCAACAAGGTTTGTCTCAGGTATTGATGCGGGCAGACAATGCATTGCTGATGACTTACCACCTGGCCGGGGGAAGTGACGCCGACCGTCAGGCTGGTGCCCAATGGCTGGCACCAATGTTTGGACATCTGGATTCTCAACAGCTTGTTGTCTGCCCAGGTGCGCAAGCGGCAATCGCCGCATTAATCCTTGCGCTGACGGAGCCTGGCGATGTCATCCTGACAGAACCAATGAGTTATCCCGGCTTGCGTACTGCGGCGACGCAATTCGGCAGACATCTCGTTGCGGTAGAAGCGGACAAGCATGGCATGATGCCGGAACTGCTTGAGCAAGCGTGCCGCCAGCACAAGCCCAAGCTGATCTACCTCAATCCGACATTACAGAACCCGACCTCCATCACCATGCCGGAACACCGGCGCAAGGCGCTCGCCAGCATCGCCAAGCATCACAATGTCCGCATTGTCGAGGACGATCCCTACTGGCTCCTTGCCGATGCCCCACCGCCGCCAATTGCCACGTTTGCGCCGGAGCAGGTGTACTACATTGCCACCTTGTCGAAATGCCTGACGCCCGGCTTGCGTGTCGCCTTCGTGCTGCTACGTGACCCGGATGAACGCGAACGTTTCCTGGTCGCGCTACGATCCTTTGCGCTGATGGTCGCGCCTCTGAGCGCCGCACTGGCCACACAGTGGATCGTCGACGGCTCGGCTGGCAGATTGATGGAAGGCGTACGCACCGAGGCGCGCCTGCGCCACTGGATGGCGCGGGATATTTTAGCGGGGCGTTACAGCGGCGCTGGAGACGGCCTGCATGTCTGGCTCGAATTGCCGACCTATTGGAGCCCCTCGCAGCTTGCGCGTGCCGCCGACAGCGAGGGGATTGCCGTTACGCCCGCGGAGGCTTTCGCCACCGGTAGCGGATCAGTGAATGCCATTCGAATTTCTTTGGGTAACATCAAGGACCGTGAACGCTTACGGGCGGGCCTTCAAAGGCTGTCTGATCTGCTGGCGCGGCGGCCTGAGTCTTATAGTGCTGCTGTGGTTTGATTGGAAGTATCCGACAGGTCAACGCCAAAAGAGGCATGACCGATACAAGTAAGACAATGTTGGCGACTCACCCTCATCTCCACAACCGGCTATCTTCGAATTTGACGAACAGTTCATTAGGTAGATCGAAAATTCACAACTTGTAATGACTTAAATAGCTAACGATCAATCGAATTTACGAAAAAATGGAGTATTTTTCTGCAACGTTAATAATTACCCATTAAATTGATAAGTGACGAAGCTTTTTTTGCCGCAAAAACCAAAAAATATTATCGAATCAACTTAATACACCGAGAGATTCAAGATGAATCAAAAAACCCTACGCACACAAAATAAATGTGGTGAATGTGGATATACTTGGTTTCCCCGAGGAAAAGATCTTTCTTTGGTCTGCCCAAAATGCAAAAGTTCTAAGGTTGGATTTGTTAGATCTGGTGTCATTGGTGCCGCCATTATTTTTGGCATTCTATTTTTTGTAGTAGCTCATAATCATTCCCCTAATGCAGTCGCCGATACAGCTACCCCAGCTTCGATAAGGGCTGAAGAAGGCTCAAGTCACTCAGATCAAATAGAAAAACAACCCCAACTATCTCCATCATCAGAAAGCACACCCGTTTTTTCGCCTCCATCCTCAGCTTCGTCGCCGTCAACAGAGGCTACAGCAAGGGAAACACAACCGGAAAAAATGTCAGAAAGCATGTCTGATCGACTCCAATTTCCTGAGATGAAAATATTTTCTGATCAAGAAATTTCTCAAATGGAAGACGCTAAACAATATCATGGCGATGATCCGATTATAAGAAAGCGGCTAGGATTACCGTCAAGGGAGACGCGGCAATTATTGCCATAAGGCGCGAAATTCGAATTCGCTGTACATCTACCCGAGAATTAATAATACGAATATATTGGAAGAGCCTTGCCTACGTTGCGCAGGCCGCCGAATCGCTTGCAAGCGAATCCCTTCGAGCCCCGCCGAGAGCCACGCAGGTGGCTCCCTCCACTCCACAGTGAGATGCCCTTCGGACATTTAGTAAGGACGAACAAAAACGCCCGCTTATTGCTAAGCAGGCGTTTGTGTTTGGCGGAGCGGACGGGGCTCGAACCCGCGACCCCCGGCGTGACAGGCCGGTATTCTAACCAACTGAACTACCACTCCTAAAATCGGTCCCGTTTGAATTATTGGTGGGTGCTGAGAGGCTCGAACTCCCGACCCGCGCCTTGTAAGGGCGCTGCTCTACCAACTGAGCTAAGCACCCGCACCTTAACCCAAACAGTCTTCGTTGGTCGACAACGAAAGACCGCTAGTATAGTCAGCTTTACGCACCTTGGCAAGCACTCTTTTAAAACTTGTAAAATATTTACGGTGCGCCCTCATCGGGCTTGGCCAGCTTGCCGTCTACACTGCCCGAGATCACCCGCGCACTGCGCTTGAAGGTCAGATAGGCCCAGGCCCAGTCGCTCATGACCAATAAGCGGTTGCGAAATCCAATCAGGAAATAAACGTGCACAAATAACCAGAACAACCATGCCGGGTAGCCAGAAAACTTGAACTTGCCGACCTGCGCAACCGCTGCCTTGCGGCCTATCGTGGCCAGTGAGCCATAGTCGCGGTAGACAAAGCTGTCAGTGGCCTTACCTGCAATGCGACTAAGAATATTGAGCGCTGCCAAGCGCCCCATCTGCTTGGCAGCGGGTGAGACACCCGGCACCGGCTTACCCTCCGATACGGCCGCGGCAAGATCACCAATGACAAACACTTCCGGATGGTCGGGAATCGATAAATCACCTTGCACAATCACCCGCCCTGCTCTGTCTAGCGGTACCTGCAGCGCGCGCCCCAGTGGCGAGGCGGCGACACCGGCTGACCAGATCACAGTGCGCGAGGCGAGGCGTTGCTCACCATCACGATTGACGTAACGCACGGCGTCAACAGCAATGTCGGTTACCCGGCAGCCAGTGCGGACATCAACACCGAGTTTGCTGAGCTGAATCTGGGCCTTGGCGGAGAGATCGGGTGGATAGGCCCCCAATACGCGCTCAGAGCCTTCCAGCAAGACGACGCGGGCTTCATGCGGGTCTATGCGGCGGAACTCGCCTTTGAGCGTGTGGCGAGCGATTTCAATCAGAGTGCCGGCCATTTCAACACCGGTGGCGCCAGCACCGATGACGGTGAAGGTCAGCCATTCGAGGCGCTTGGCCTTATCGGTTTCGCGCTCGGCATATTCGAAGGCCATCAGGATGCGGCGACGAATGTTGAAAGCATCTTCCAGTGTCTTCAGGCCGGGGGCCAGTGCGGCCCAGTCATCGCGTCCAAAATAGCTGTGCGTGGATCCGGCGGCAACGATGAGATAGTCGTAGCTGATTTCGGTCGCATCTTCCAGCACGACCACTTTGCGGGTGACATCGATGGCGCTCACTGCGGCCATCAGGCTGGTCAGATTGCGCTGGTCGGCGAGGATGCTGCGAATCGGTGCACTGATGGCGGGTGCGGATAAGCCTGCTGTCGCGACCTGATACAGCAGCGGCTGAAACAGGTGGTGATTACTGCGATCAAGCAGCGTGACCTGAACGTCCGCGCTGGCGAGGGTCCGGGCTGCCGCAAGGCCACCAAAACCGCCACCAATGATAATGACATGAGGCATGACTCTCCTTCTGATGCGTCGATTGAACTGCGTTGTTTAAGTCTACGTGAGAAGCGTAACGCGATCTGAAAATTTCAACAATCGGCTTGCTGAATCCGCGTGCCGGTTTATCTGGCTACACATAAAAAAATCCCCGCAGACCGGAGCCTGCGGGGATTTTCAAGATGCCGTGGAGATGCCCTTTAACAGGCCGCTCCGCCTTGCAACTTATTGTGCTTCTTGCGGTGCAGCTGCTTCTGGCGCTTCGTCAGCTTGCGCTGCCTTCATCGACAGTTTCAGACGGCCGCGGTCGTCGGTTTCCAGAACCTTGACGCGGACTTGCTGACCTTCCTTCAGGTAATCAGCAACAGCGTTGACGCGCTCGTTGGCGATCTGGCTGATGTGCAGCAGACCATCCTTGCCTGGCAATACCTGAACGATGGCACCGAAGTCCAGCAACTTCAGAACAGTACCTTCGTAGACCTTGCCGACTTCGACGGAAGCGGTCAGTTCTTCGATACGGCGCTTGGCTTCCTGACCAGCAGCAGCATCCACGGAGGCGATAGTAACCACGCCTTCGTCACTGATGTCGATCTGGGTGCCGGTTTCTTCGGTCAGCGCGCGAATGACAGCACCGCCCTTGCCGATCACGTCACGGATCTTCTCTGGGTTGATCTTGATGGTGATCAGGCGTGGTGCGAAGTCAGACAGTTCTGCCTTGCCTGCTGGCACGGCTTCCTGCATCTTGGCCAGAATATGGACGCGGCCTTCCTTGGCTTGCTCCAGCGCGACCTGCATGATTTCCTTGGTGATGCCCTGGATCTTGATATCCATTTGCAGAGCGGTAATGCCATTAGCAGTACCGGCCACCTTGAAGTCCATGTCGCCGAGGTGATCTTCGTCGCCGAGGATGTCGGTCAGGACGGCAAATTTATTGCCTTCCTTGATCAGGCCCATAGCGATACCTGCCACGTGCGATTGCATTGGCACACCAGCGTCCATCAGTGCCAGACAGCCGCCGCACACCGATGCCATCGAGGAGGAACCGTTCGATTCAGTGATTTCAGAAACCAGACGCACCGAGTAGCTGAACTCTTCGGCTGGTGGCAAGGCGGCAACCAGTGCGCGCTTGGCCAGACGGCCGTGACCGATTTCACGACGCTTCGGGGTACCAACACGGCCGGTTTCGCCAGTGGCGAACGGTGGCATGTTGTAGTGGAGCATGAAGCGGTCGGAGTATTCACCCATCAGGGCGTCGATCTTTTGCTCGTCACGGGCAGTGCCCAGTGTGGCGATGACCAGTGCCTGGGTTTCGCCACGGGTAAACAGTGCGGAACCATGGGTACGTGGCAACACGCCGGTACGGATGGTGATTGGACGCACGGTACGGGTGTCGCGGCCGTCGATACGTGGCTCGCCGTCGAGGATCTGCGAACGCACGATCTTGGCTTCCAGGTCAAACAGGATGCCACCAACTTCGGCGCTGTCAGCGGCCGAGGTGCCGGCTGCTGCTGCGTCTGCTGCCAGTGCGGCATTGACTTCGGCAGTCACGGTCTTGAGCTTTTCGGTACGGGCTTGCTTGTCCTTGGTCTGATAGGCTTCGCGCAGCTTGGCATCCGCCAGTTCTGTGACGCGTGCGATCAGTGGCTCGTTCTTGGCAGGCGCTGTCCATTGGACTTCTGGCTTGCCGCCGTCACGTACCAGTTCGTGGATGGCGTTGATGACTGCCTTCGATTGTTCGTGACCGAATACCACGGCGCCGAGCATGATTTCTTCGGACAGTTGCTTTGCTTCGGATTCGACCATCAGCACGGCGGTTTCGGTACCGGCAACGACCAGGTCCAGTTGCGAGGACTTGAGTTGGGTGGTGGTCGGGTTGAGCACGTACTGACCGTCGATATAACCGACGCGGGCAGCACCAACAGGACCATTGAAAGGGATACCGGCGATCGACAGTGCAGCCGAGGAACCGATCATGGCGGCGATGTCGGGGTCGATCTCAGGATTGACCGACAACACGTGCACGATGACTTGCACTTCGTTGAGGTAGCCTTCTGGGAACAGCGGGCGAATCGGACGATCGATCAGGCGCGATGTCAGGGTTTCTTTTTCGGAGGGCTTGCCTTCACGTTTGAAGAAGCCGCCTGGGATACGACCAGCAGCGTAGGTCTTCTCGATGTAGTCGACCGTCAACGGGAAGAAGTCCTGACCTGGCTTGGCATCCTTACGTGCCACGACGGTCGCCAACACGACGGTGTCTTCGATCGAGACAACCACCGCACCAGAAGCCTGGCGAGCGATTTCGCCAGTTTCCAGCGTGACTTGATGCTGTCCGTACTGGAAGGTTTTAGTAACTTTATTAAACACGGTATTTCCTTTCTATATTGAGCATTCACCCGGCATCACCTTGTGATTACTCTTTTTTGCCGACAGATTTTCAGGCGCTGTCGTTCACCTCACCACAGATGGCTGCAGCCGAAAAAAACCTCGCCTGCGGGGCCATCTTACGAATCGATTACCAACCTCTACAATTGCGTTCCGTTACGGCAATCGACAACCGCATCAAAAACAGAATGACAAAACGGAATCACAAAAAACAAAATGCCCACGTCAGAAACTGACGCAGGCATTTTGGCTATGAACCCTGAACCGGAATGGATCGCGGGAACAAAATTACTTACGCAGACCGAGTTTTTCGATCAGTGCGCGGTAACGGTCGGAGTCCTTGCCCTTCAGGTAGGACAACAGGCTCTTACGACGGTTAACCATCTTGATCAGACCACGACGTGAGTGGTGATCCTTGCTGTGTTCTTTGAAGTGACCGTTCAGGTCGTTGATGCGTGCTGTGAGCAGCGCAACTTGAACTTCTGGGGAGCCGGTGTCGTTTTGACCACGAGCGTTATCAGTGATAATGGCAGCCTTGGCTGCTTTTTCGATCGACATGCTAATACCTTTCACAAGCGGTTTGCGGAGACACCAGTGCGGCTACCCTACAGACCGTGAATAAAAATAAATCCTGGCCAACATGACCAAGAGGCGGCAGTATAGCCCAAAAGCCAAACGGATTCAAATACTTACGAGAAAAGTCTTACAATTTCACTATCCCCCAAGCCTTTCGGAGATGGCAATCATGCAACACCGCTCACTTTTAACGATGGTCACCCTGCTCTGTCTGCTTGGCTTGGGTGGCTGTGCCACCTGGTTCAAGCCACCGGTCACACCGGGAGAGCCGGAGCAGTCTGTGATTGCGCGGCTGGGGCAACCTGCGGTCAGCATTCCTGACGGCAATACGCACTTACTGAATTATCCTGGCGGTTCATTTGGGCAATATGCCTATATGGCGCGTATCGGCCCGGATGGCTTACTGATTTCCTATACGCAAGTCTGGACGTTGCAGAATTTTCAGGCAATCAAGATCGGTCAGGACAGCAAGGATGACGTGCTGCGTCGCGTTGGACTGCCTACCGAGGTGAAACGTTATGCGCGCATTCCGTATGAAGCCTGGAATTATGGCTTCAAGGAAAGCGGTGTCTGGAACTCTCAAATGAGCGTGTACTTTGATGATCAGGGAATCGTCAATAATGTGCAGGGCGGACCTGATCCGCGATTTGAAAACGGTGATCGTCGCTTCTAGGCAACTGGATACACGATAAAAAGCCGCGCTGGCCATTGGCTGCGCGGCTTTTTTATTGCGCCCATCCGACTGACGCGATCAGACCACGGTTGACAGTAACAGTGTCAGCGACAAGGCTACTACCGAGATAATGGTTTCGCAGACGGTCCAGGTTTTGAAGGTTTGCGGTACGGTCATGTTGAAATATTCCTTGACCAGCCAGAAGCCACCGTCATTGACGTGCGAGAACACCAGTGAACCAGCGCCGGTAGCCAACACCATCAGTTCCGGGCGCACGCCGCCACCGGCCACGGCAACAATCGGTGCCACGATACCGCAGGCGGTCGTCATGGCGACAGTGGCCGAACCGGTTGCCACACGAATCAGCGCTGCCACGACCCAACCCAGCAACAACGGCGACAGATGCGCGTCCGACGCCATGCTGACGATCACCTTGGAGACGCCACCATCCATCAGGATGCGGCCAAAACCGGCACCAGCGCCAACGACCAGCGTAATGTTGGCGGTTGGTCCCAGGCACTCATTGGTGAACTTGAGGATGGCTTCACGACCAAAGCCGCGCTGTTTGCCAAAGGTGTAAAAGCTCACCAGCGTGGCAATCAGCAAGGCAATCACGGAGTTACCGATCAGGCGCAGAAAATCATTGGCGAACGTCTTGGGTGTGAAGAACAGATCTGCCCAGCTACCGATCAACATCAGGGCGACTGGCAACAGGATCGTGAACAGGGTAATGCCAAAGCCGGGCAATTCCTTCTTGCCGCTTTTGCCCTGATCGACAAATTGCGCGATCAGTGGATTATCCGGATTCGGTATCACGACCTTGGCGATCAGTTTGCCAAACACCGGGCCTGCAATGATAGCGGTAGGAATACCGACGATCAGCGCATACATGATGGTGCGACCGATGTCGGCGTTGTAAGCGGTAACAGCCAGCAGCGCTGCGGGATGCGGCGGAATCAGACCATGCACCACCGACAGCCCGGCCACCATTGGAATACCAACCTGCACCATGGAGGTACCGGTACGGCGAGCGACAGTAAAGGCAATCGGGATCAGCAACACGAAACCGACTTCGAAGAACACCGGCAAACCGACGATGAAGGCGACCGTCATCATGGCCCAGTGAACGTTCTTTTCACCGAAGAAGGCAATCATGGTCTGGGCGATGCGCTCGGCGCCACCCGATTCGGCCATCATCTTGCCCAGCATAGTTCCCAAGCCGACCACCAGCGCAATATGACCGAGTGTATTGCCGACGCCGGTTTCAAATGCCTTGACGATGGTGCCCATGGGCATGCCAATCGACAGGCCCAGTACCAGCGATACCAGAATCAATACGATGAACGGATTAATCTTGAACTTCGCGATCATGACGATCAGCGCAATCACGGCAACCAGCGCGTAGACCAGTAGCGCACTTCCCTGAACAACTTCCATTTTTATCTCCTCCCACCCTTGCGTTGAATTGTTCGATTAACGATTACCGGCGCTTGAATGCCACGCAGTCGACTTCGACCTTGCAATCGACCACCATGCTGGACTGAACACAGGCACGTGCAGGTGGATTAGCGCCGAAATATTCCTTGAACACCTTGTTGAAGGACTGGAAGTCGCGCGTATCGTCGAGCCAGACACCACAGCGGACAACGTCTTCAGGACCGTAACCAGCTTCAGCCAGGATCGCCAGTACATTCTTGATGGTCTGATGCGATTGCGCGACGATACCGCCATCAATCACTTCGCCATCGACCATGGCGACCTGTCCTGAGACATACAGCCAGCCATCGGCTTCGACCGCCCGGGCAAAGGGCAGATGCTGACCACCGGTGCCGGTACCACCAGCGACGCCGTAACGTTTGATACTCATTGTTGACTCCCTCACAAAATTAAAAAACCATCCATTACGGATTCGATGACGAACTTGATGACGAATTTACGGGTGGCCGTTGCCGCGCCAGGAAGCGGCCAGCACGTTCGCCAGTCGCTTTTTTCTGTGCGCCCTGATACGCGCAGACGCCATTGACCCAGACTGCCTCGATACCATGCGCGGGCTGCATCGGATCGGTGAAGGTAGCCGCATCGCGCACAGTATCCGGGTCAAACAGGACCAGATCAGCCCAATAGCCCTGACGTACCAGCCCGCGCTCGTGCAGACCAAAACGTTGCGCCGACAAACCGGTCATCTTGTGCACAGCGACTGCCAGTGAGAACAATTGCTGCTCGCGGCTGTAATAGCCGAGTACGCGCGGGAACGCGCCCCACAGACGGGGATGTGGCAGCGGATCGTTCGGCAAGCCATCCGAGCCAATTACGGTCGCCGGGTGGCGAAGAATGCGATTGACATCGTCATCGGCCATGCAGTGATACACTGCGCCAGCTGGCATCAGGCGACGCGCTGCCTCGTGCATGTCGACTTGCCAGTCAGCCGCAATCGTGGCCAGCAATTTGCCGCCCTGCTCCGGATGTGGCTCGGACCAGGTCACCTGAATGTCGTAATCATCGGTGACTTGCTTGGGGTCCAGCGTGGAGGAGCTGGCGGTATAGGGATAGCAGTCACAGCCGACATGCTGATGGCGCTCGGCCAGTTCCAGCGCGGCCAGTACTTCCTTGCTGCGGCCCCAGTTGTCGACACCGGCACACTTCAAATGTGAGATCACCACCGGTACGCGGGCATGTTTGCCGATGCGGAAGGCTTCTTCCATGGCGTCCAGAATATCGGCAAATTCACTACGCAAATGGGTCGCATACATTCCACCATGCGCTGCCAGTGGCTCAGCCAGTGCCAGCACTTCTTCGGTGGGCGCATTGATCGCGTTGGCGTAGGCCAGTCCAGTGCTCAGCCCCAGTGCGCCATGGGTGAGTGCTTCTTCGAGCTGGCTGCGCATGGCGGCGATTTCGGTACTCGTCGCCGCGCGGTCAAGACGATCCATGTGATTGCTGCGCAGCGCTGTGTGGCCAACCAGTGCTGCAACATTGACTGCTGGCTGCGCGGCATCGATGGCAGCGACGTAACTGGCAAATGAAGGGTAATGAAAGGCGCTGGATTGCCCCAACAGATTCATCGGATCGGGTGGATCCCCCTTGAGCGTGACCGGCGCAGCACTGATACCACAGTTGCCGACCACGACCGTGGTAACGCCTTGCGACAGCTTGGGGAACATCTCCGGCATGCGAATCACATTGGTGTCGTCATGCGTGTGGACGTCGATGAAGCCCGGGCTCAGCACTTTGCCTGTGCCATCAATCACCTGTGCTGCCTGCCAGCCATCCAGGCTGCCCGGTGCGCTGATGGCAGCAATGCGACCAGCGCGCAGAGCAACATCGGCGGCAACCGGCTCTGCGCCGCTGCCGTCGATCACCAGGGCGTGTTGAATCAAGGTGTCACAGCGCTGGGCTGTGGTGGTCTGGTCTTGGAGGGTGGTACTCATGTCAGTCTCCCAAAGGCTGGCGATCGCCGCCGCCGCGATGCATATCGAGTGCGTACTTGAGCCGGCGCAACTGCTCCTGACTGCGATCCTTCTGCAGCAGCGCCAGCTCCAGTACCAGCATGTCGAGGGTCATCATCATTGCGTAGCGTGATGAGGATGGTTTGAAAATAAAATCGGTTTCCAGCGACTTGATCGGCAACAACACATCGACCATCCCCGCCAGCGGCGAGCCGAGCGCGGTGATGGCGATCATTTTGACGCCGTATTCTCGGGCAACCTCACAGTTGGTGAGAAGTTCGGGCACGTTGCCTGTGGTTGAGAAGACCAGCAAGACATCGTTCTTGTCGAGCGTAGCAGCTACCATGCGCTGCAACAGCGCATCGTGATAGCTGGCCACCGGTCGACCCAGTCGCACCAGCCGGTAGCGCGCCTCGTCGGACATCATGGTGGAGCCACCACCCATCCCAAACGCGTAGATCATGCGTGCATCGCGCAGTAATTGCGCAGCTTGTAGCAAGGCGTCGGGATTGAGCAAGGCGCGGTTGACTTCCAGCACGGCGTGAATATCGTCATAGATGACGTCGGCCAGCTCGCGTGGCCGCTCCACCGCTGCTGCGGCGGGCATCTTGCCGCCGTCAAAGAAGCGCTGCCCGACAGCAACTGCCTGTGCCAGCATGAATTTGAATTCGCGCACATCGCGGCAGCCCATGGCTTTGGCAAAGCGGGTCACGCTGGCCAGACTGACACCGGCCTTGCTGGCCAGCTCACCAATGCTGGCACTAGCGGCAAAGGATAAATCGCTGAGGATCGACTCGGCCACCTTTTGCTCGGCCAGACGTAATTGTCCGCTGCGCTCGGTGATGCGTGAAATGATGTCAAAAGCCTGCGCCATGATGTTGCCAGAGTGAAGCCCACGTGATGCCAACGGCAATCTAGCATCAGAGGAGCGGCTGAAAAAATATTTCAATGTTACTTACTAACACACTTCCAACATAGTAAATTCAGCACTATCATTACGTCAAATCAAATTTTTGAGGAAATATCAAAGTGGCTGATACAAACTACCAAAACACCGATTTGCACGCTTTCGTCAGCCCCCTCAACAAGGGTATTGGCGAACTTGCCCACCCTGTCACCGCTGCCGAAGTCGCCGCGCAGGGCTGGAATCTGCTGCGTGAGGATCTGAGCCTGCCGAGCGCCGTTCTCTACGAGGACCGCCTTGCTCATAATCTGCAATGGATGCAGCGCTTTGTTACCGAATATGGTGTGAAGCTGGCACCGCATGGCAAAACCACGATGTCGCCCAAGCTGTTTGCCCGGCAACTGGCAGGCGGCGCATGGGGGATCACGCTGGCAACAGCCCATCAGACACAGGCAGCCTATGCCCATGGCGTGCGCCGCGTAATCATGGCCAATCAACTGGTCGGCAAGCAAAACATGCGGATCATTGCGGAGCTGTTGCGTGATCCTGACTTCACGTTTTATTGCCTGGTGGACTCGGCGGATCTGGTCGATCAGTTGGGCAGTTTCTTTGCGCAGCGAGGCCAGACTATTCAGGTATTGCTGGAGCTAGGTGCTGCCGGTGGCCGCACCGGTGTGCGTAATCAGGAACAGCAACAGGCAGTGCTGGAGGCGGTGCAACGCTGGCCCGGCAGTGTCGCGCTGGCTGGTGTGGAAGTCTACGAAGGCGTACTCAAGGAAGAGGCCGATATCCGTCTGTTCCTGCAAACTGCCGTTGCTTGTTTGCAGCAGCTACAGAGGCAAGGCCATCTGCAGCATTGCGATGCACAGCACCCGGCAATTCTCACCGGTGCCGGTTCGGCTTGGTTTGATGTGGTGGCCGAAGAATTTGCTGGTGCCAAGATTGGTGCCCCGCTGGAGGTGGTGCTGCGTCCCGGCTGCTATCTGACGCATGACGTTGGCATTTACCGCGCCGCCCAACAACAGATTCAATCGCGCAATCCGGTCGCCCAGAAGATGCGCAGCGAATTGCTGCCGGCATTGCAACTGTGGGCCTATGTGCAATCGATCCCGGAGCATGACAAGGCGATTGTTGCACTCGGCAAGCGCGATGCAGCGTTCGATGCCGGTCTGCCAAGCCCGGCCGCGCGCCTGCGCCCGGGTAGCGATGCGGCCTTGTTGCCGACACCAGCCCATTGGGAAATCACAGGCATGATGGATCAGCATGCCTATCTGAAAATTGCTGCCGGTGACGATATACGGGTTGGCGACATGATCGCTTTCGATATTTCCCACCCCTGCCTGACCTTCGACAAGTGGCGTTGTCTGCCGGTGCTCGATACGCAGTTCAATGTGATTGATCTGGTACAGACCTACTTCTAAACCACCGACCGGACGCATCATGAAGAACAAGAAAATCCTCGCCTTTGGCGAAGCCATGCTGGAGTTCAACCAGCGTGTGGATGATCCACGTTATTACCTGGAAGGCTTCGGTGGCGACACCTCCAACTTTGCGATTGCGGCGGCACGTCAGGGTGCCGATAGCGGCTATATTACTGCCATCGGCGATGATCTTGGCGGCCAGCGACTACAGGCACTGTGGGTCGCAGAAGGTGTCGATACGCATGGAGTAACGGTGCAGCCCGGCAACATGACGGGTGTGTATTTTGTTACCCACGACGCTGCCGGGCATCATTTCAATTATCTGCGTCAGGGTTCTGCTGCGAGTCGTTATACGCCAGCGCAATTACCACTGGACATGATTGCCGAGGCGGCTGTGCTGCATCTGTCCGGCATCAGCCTGGCCATCAGCGAGAGTGCCTGCGACAGCGCACTGACGGCGATGGCGCACGCCAGGCAACATGGCACATTGACCTCGCTCGATACCAATTTACGTCTGCGTCTGTGGCCGCTGGAGCGGGCGCGCATCAAGATGGCGGAAGCCTTTGCAATGTGCGATATCTGCCTGCCGAGCTGGGATGACATCAGCACCCTGACCGGGCTCGATGACCGTGATGCGATCATCGACAAATTGCTCGAGTATGGTGTCAAGCTGGTGGCATTCAAACTCGGTCAGGAGGGTTGCTATATCGCTACACCGAACGAGCGCCGTCTGGTGGCTCCCTACCCGGTTGAGGCAATCGATGCGACTGGCGCCGGAGACTGTTTTGGTGGTGCCTTTATCGCCCGTCTGGTTGCCGGGGCAGATCCTTTCGAGGCGGCCCGCTACGCCAATGTGGCAGCCGCACTATCAACTACCGGCTATGGTGCGGTGGCGCCAGTTCCAGATGCAGCAACGGTGCAGGCACTGCTGTCCGGCAGCACAGCCTGATAACCGTGCTGCCAAGAGTTATTGTGGACGCTGCGCAGTGACCAGCATGCCGGCCACCGGTCGGCGAATTTCTTCACGCAGCACGGTATCGACGATATTGACCGCCACCAGACCTGCTTGCGCCAGTGTTGAGGCGACATAATCTTTGGCATGCCGGTAACGACCACTGGCATGCAAGTGAAATCCCTCTGCGATTGCCTGAGTATCTGATTCGACGGCTTCGATCGTAAAAATCAGATAGCCACCCGGGCGCAAGGCGTTGCTAGCAGCCACCACCACCGCACGTAGATCGCCAAAGTAGATCACGGTATCGGCCGCCAGGATGATGTCAAAGGCTGCAGACTTGGTGGTCATGTAGGCGCAGATTTCCTGCTTGACCAATTGATCGTAACCACCATGAACCCGTGCCTGCTCCAGCATCTTGGCCGATAGATCAACGCCAATCAGTGAGCGTGCATAGTCAGCCACCTTGGGCGCACACAGGCCGGTTCCACAACCCAGATCGAGAATATCGTACTGTCTGGCCGCAGTCGCAATGGCGCGCAAGCCTTCACGCATGAGATCCGGACCGCGATAGCCGAGATTGTCGTTCAGCGTGGCATTGAAGGTCTCTGCATAGCGATCAAAGTAATGTTCGATATAGGAGTTGGAAGCGCGCTCGGGGACCTCGGTCTGCGAGCAGGCCGCGTACATGTGGGTGGCGATTGGATTGTCAGGCTCTTCTTCCATCCACAGCCGGTAGATCGCTGCGGCTTCCTGCAGACGCCCCAGAAAATAAAAGGAAATGCCTAGCATCTCCTTGGATTTTCCTTCCAGTGGCGGCAAGACGAAGGCGCGGCATTGATAACCGGCACTGGTGAGCTTGTCGCCCTGCGCTTCATAAATATTACCGAGATGGATCAGCGCTGGCGCAAATTCAGGGTCCAGTTTCACGGCCTGTTCAAATGCGGTGATGGCGGCACCCTGCTCATGACATTGCAGCTGCGCTGCGCCTAGGTTGTTCCAGATCTGAGAATCATGCGGATTCAACTGCAGCGCATCGATATAAGCCTGACTGGCCTGTTCGAACTGCCCTAGCGAGAACAAAACATTGCCCAGATCGTTGTACCAGGCCGGATTGTCAGGCTGCAGCGCGCAGGACTGCTGGATATGGGCAATGCCAGCGTTGCTGTCACCCTGCTGATGCAGGCCGATGCCAAGAAAGTGCAGTGCAATGGGCTGGGCCGGCTCTTGCGCCAGGACCAATCGATAAATATCAATCGCCTGCGCGATCTGGCCACTGGCGTGCAGACCAACTGCACGATCCAGTAACTGGAGAAAATTGGATTCGGCTGCACCGGCTGAAGGGGAAGACTGCATGCAAGTTTCCTGTTGTTGTAATGAGAGGCCAGCCAGTTAAAACGCGCGGACTCGCATTACCCGAAACAGGGCATGCATGAACACCGCAAATCCATTTCCATCAAATTATTTTCAATAAAAATTAGAAAATAGTCTTAAATTTAATAGAAATTTATTGAAGTGATAGTAACACTTGCGGATGAAAACGGCTCGACTCTTGGCAACCGGAAATCCTGATCAGTGTGCCATGACATCGTCAGGTGGATTTTTTCAAATTTGTCACCAGCATGCCCAAGCGACGAATTGCCTGATCCAGCTCGCGCGTGAAGGGCTTGCCACAGGAAAGTCGCACATAATGGTCAAACCGGTGCGAATTGGAAAAGATGATCCCGGGCGACAAGCCGATGCCCTCCTCCAGCGCTGCCTTGAACAAGGCCTTGGAGCAAAGTCCATCAGGAAGCTCGATCCACAGCCCTATGCCACCGCGCGGCAGATTGAGACGAGTCTGTTGCGGGAAGTAAGCGGCAATGGCCTCGGACATTTGCTCCCGTTGCTGCTTGAGGGTAGCGCGTAGTCGCCTCAAATGTCGGTCGTACGCTGGCGACGCCATGTAATTGGCGGCGGTAATCTGGGTCCACTCTTCGCTGGCACGCATATGGGCAAATTTCAGCATCTTGACCCGCTCATGCCACTTGCCACTGCTGATCCAGCCCAGCCGCATGCCCGGCGCCAAGACCTTGTTGAGCGACACACAATGGATCACATTGCCGCTTCGGTCCCAGGCCTTGGCTGCTGCTGGTGGGACCTCGGTATCAGTCAGTTCGCTGTAGGCATCATCCTCGATCAGCGCAACGTGATGTTGCTCACACACCTCGACCAGACGCTGCTTGTGCACATCCGACATGATGCAGCCCAGTGGATTCTGCAAGGTTGGTACCACCACCACCGCCTTGATATTGGCGTGGGTCTGGAAGGCCAGTTGCAGCGCTTCAATGGAAATACCAGCCTGCGGACTGGTTGGGATTTCCAGTGCGCGCATGCCGAGGCTTTCCAGGGTCTGCAACAGGCCAAAATAGGTTGGTGACTCGACCGCGATGGTATCCCCGGCATTGGCAACCGCGCGCAGGGCCAGATTGAGCGCTTCAATACAACCATGCGTAACGACCACTTCGTCAGCACTGATACGCACGCCGTTATCCAGCGCACGACGGGCGACGACCTGCCTGAATTGCGGATTACCGTTGGTCGGCATGACGCTGGTGAGCAGCAAGGGATTATCGCGCAAGGCGCGCATGGCAGCAGTCTTAAGCGCATCAGCGGCGTACAGCTCGGGGGCGCAGGTCATTCCACTGAGATCAATGGCCGGCGGCTTTTGCTGACGCCGCGAGATGAATTCAGAAACCTGTTCGTGAATACCGACGAATTGCGCTGAATCCAGTGGTCGCGAGAAATTTGGCTCATCCATCGGTCGCAGACTCGCGCGTCTGGGCTGGCGCACGAAGTAACCGGAACGCGGGCGCGCTTCCAGCCAGCCACCGGTCTCGAGATGACGCAGACTTTGCAAGGCAGTCGACAAACTCACCTGATGCAGTCGCATCAGCTCGCGTACTGACGGCATACGCGCGCCAGGTGCCAACGTTCCAGCATGAATAGCCGACAGATAGTGCTCGGCCAGACGGCGATAGATCAATGATTCACTAGACGGCAATGCCAGCGCTGATGACGATAACGATGTCGGACTGCTGTCAGCGGGCGTATAGATGGGGGGCGTTGAGTGTTCCATGGAGTGATCTTCGCGCAGTAGGCATAGGCAAAACAGATACAGAATTCACGAATTTATACGATAACAGATTCATAAAAATACCACTGTTTCGATGCACATCAACGATGGTTGTATCTGTTTTGCTCAACCTGCTCTGCCTAGACTATCCCTACCTCAACACAACAGGGAACCTCTCATGCGCCCAACCACTGACTCCCCTTCGACTCCCGCCCGACTCCGGCTCCGTAGCGGTCAGACTTATCGCTTGTGGACCGGTCGTGATGCCATGATCATGGTCATTTCCGGGCGCGTTCGCCTGCAATCGGTTGCGCGCTGGAATCCGAGCTGGCTACCAATCTGGCAAACCACCCTGCAGGCGGAAGAACATTGTCAGCTGATCGAGTGCGGTTGGCTGCACATAGCGGCCGAACAGGACTGCGAACTACTCTACTATGCGCCACCCCGTGCAGGAATGGTGTCGCTGGCCCTGCTGGGCCGCCTAGCGGCGGGTCCGCTGCGCAGAGCATGGCGCGTCTGGCAGATGCGACAGTCCTGAGCGGAATCACGACAAATTTGGCGCGCGCGGCGCTCAGACAGGAAGCGAGACCCAGAATCGGTTTACACTTACGGGTCTCCTTTTTAACCTTGATCATGCAGAATCAAAGCCACCACGCAGGCGCAACCGGTACGCGCAATCCCGACTTGCTCGGAATCGATATGTTTGAATTAGCGCCAGCATCCATGTGGCTGGAGGATTACAGCGGTTTGAAGCAATTGCTTGAACAATGGCGCGCACAGGGTGTGAGCGACTTGCGTGCGTTTTTGCTGGAAGATCTCGCCCGGGTGCATGCTTGCACCATGGAAATCCGTGTCATCAAAGTCAACCAAAAGACACTCGAACTGTTTGAGGCAGACAGCCAGGAACATCTGGAGGCCAATCTTGGCAAGGTGTTCCGGGATGACATGCTGGATCAGCACATCGATGAGCTACAGCAGATGTGGAACGGCAACACGGCGTTTTCCAGCAGGACCGTCAATTACACCTTGTCTGGCAAACGTATCGATATTCAGCTCAATGCCCGTATCCTACCGGGATACGAGGATACCTGGTCACGCGTGTTACTGACTATCGAGGACGTCACTTCCCGTGAATCAGCCCTGCGCAAGCTCGAAGCCAGCGAAAACTATGCACGCGGCCTGTTTGAATACTCTCCGATCTCGCTATGGGTCGAAGATTTCAGCCACGTCAAAAATCTGTTCGACGATCTGCGCAAGATTGGCATTACCGACTTCCGCACCTTTACCGACGTCCATCCGGAGTTTGTGGAGCGCTGCATGCAGGAGATTCGCGTCATTGATGTGAATCAGCAAACACTGACGATGTTTGCGGCAGAGAGTAAACAGAACCTGCTATCACGGCTGGGGGAAGTGTTTCGTGACGATATGCGTCCGCATTTCAGTGCACAGCTGGGTGAACTGTGGCAGGGCAATCTGTTCCATCAGCGCGAGGTGGTCAACTACGCTCTGTCGGGCGATCAATTGCATGTGCATTTGCAGTTTTCCGTGTTTCCCGGCCACGAGCATGACTGGAGTCTGGTGCTGGTTGCGCTGACCGACATCACGGCCCGCAAAAAAGCGGAAGCGTATCTGGAGTTTCTCGGCAAGCACGACGAACTGACCAAGCTGCATAACCGCGCTTTCATGGTCGATGAAATGAACCGACTCGAACGCAAAGGGCCATTCCCGGTCAGCGTCATTATGGCCGATCTCAATGGCCTCAAGGAAGTCAATGACCAGCTCGGTCATGCCGCTGGCGATGCCTTGCTGCGCAGAGTTGGCGAAGTGCTCGGCAAGGCGATTGACAAACCGGCCCATGCGGCGCGTATTGGTGGTGACGAATTTGCCATCCTGCTGCCAGCGACCGATGAGCGTGTTGCCGTTGCCATCATGGAAAACATCCGTAGCCTGATCGATATCAACAACCAGTATTACTCTGGAACACCACTAAACTTGTCGATGGGTTGCTCTACCTGCTACGCGGGGCAGCGCCTGGAAAGTGCGGTACAGCTGGCCGATGCGCAGATGTATGAAGACAAACGTGCCTTCTACGCGGCGATCCCCACGCACGAGCGTCGCCAGCCGCAGGGATGAGTGAAACGCCCTTTTCGCTGGTAGTTGGCGAAGAAACCTTAATCGGCGACCTGCTCGGTGATAGCGCTACGGTACAGGTCTTGCTGTTGCATGGCGCCGGCTCAGGGAACCGGCTGCGCCAGCGGCGCTTGCGGGAATTATTGCTGCAACAAGGTGTGAGCAGTGCCGCCTTTGACTTTTCCGGGCACGGTGAAAGCAGTGCCAATGCACCCGGTTCGCTGGAAAAACGTCTGCTGCAGGCGAGCGCTGTGCTTCACCATATCAATCATCAACAACAGTTGCATACCGTTGTGGGCACCAGCATGAGCGGCGAAATTGCCATTCGGCTGGCATATGCCCACCCGGGACAAATTCAACATCTGGTATTGATGGTGGGGGCCATCTATGCCGGCGATGCATTCAGCCTGCCATTTGGGCCTGATTTTTCGGCAGCGATTCGCCGGCCACAAAGCTGGCGTTCAGCCGAGACACTAGAAATGATCGCGCACTTTCGGGGTGCACTGACCTTGATCCGTGCGCTGGAAGATAGTGTGATTCCATTTGAGATTGCCGATTTGCTGGCACAAGCAGCAGGCCGGGCCAGTAGCGTACGCGTGATGGATCTGCCCGGTGTCGATCATCGTATCAGTGAGCGGATCGCAAACGATGACGCCCTTCGGGCGCATATCGCCGATGTCATTATGCAGCGCGAAGTGAGAGCAGATTAGCGAGCGTATCAAGCCTTGGTGGCAATTCCAACGCCACTGCCCGCTGTAACGTGCGATACCGCAACGGCACCACCAGTTCCTGCCCCCGCACCGCTGAAGTGTACTTGCAACTCTTCGGGAATAGCTACAGGCGCGCTTCGGCTTGGCGTCAGTGCACCCGTGTTGTCATAAAAATCATCACTGATGTGCATCCCCGGGAATGCAGGTGCAGCGGACTGACCTGGCAATAATGGTATGACCGCGGCGGTAGTCGACGAGCCAGTATCAGAGCGGACTTTCTCAGCAGGGGAAGCACTGGGAACTGCAGTCTGAGACAGCTCGCTCAATAGTCCGGAGGCGCTGTAAGTCACGCCACCACGCGGCTCACCGGTCAGATTGACCACCACCGAGCGGGTATCGGACAAGGCAACCAGAGCATTAAGCGAGCCTGGGCCATCGCCAACGTCAACGACCGGCGTCGCATTGCCATTGACCGCGGGGACAATGGCAGTAACCGAATTGTTGATTCCGATAGCCATGACAGCCCTGGACCTTTCAAGCTAACCAGCGAGGAACCTGACTTGTAGATTAGCAGCAACGGTGATGATTTCCGATGCCAGTCTGACAAGTTCATTTCACGCAGACAATACAAGAGAAAATATAGCAAAAAATCGCACAATATGCCGCTGCGAGAAAGCCACATCGCACCGCAGCAACGTTTTAATCAAGCAACTATTTTTCTTCGTATTCGGTTTGCACAATACTGACAGGTTTGCCTTTGATCTTACGCCAGGCATAAACGATGTAGCCGGAGAGGCCATAGAGCACAAACAGTCCGAACAGGACCTTGGACGGGTCGCTGGAGATGGCAACCAGCGCAACGACGACTAGCAATGCCGCGATAAAAGGCACCGGCTTGCGGAAGTTGACATCCTTGAAACTATAGAACGGTACATTGGTCACCATGGTGACGCCTGCATACAGGGTAATGATCCAGGATGCCCAACTCAGATCGGTACCAGCAAAGCGCAGATCATCCATGAGCCACACAAATCCAGCCACCAGCGCTGCTGCTGCAGGGCTTGGCAAGCCCTGGAAGTATCGTTTGTCGACCACTGCGATATTGGTATTGAAACGCGCCAGCCGCAGTGCCCCGCCTGCACAATAGACAAATGCTGCCAGCCAGCCCAGTTTGCCCATCCCACGCAGAGACCACTCATAGACCACCAGCGCCGGTGCTGCGCCAAACGACACCATATCGGACAGGCTGTCGTACTGCGCTCCGAATTCACTCTGCGTATTGGTCATGCGCGCCACCCGGCCATCCAGACTATCCAGCACCATTGCGACGAAAATAGCGATGGAGGCGTGATCGAACTTCAGGTTCATTGCCATGACGATGGCGTAAAAACCGCAAAACAGGGCCGCAGTCGTAAACGCGTTCGGTAGCAGGTAAATGCCACGCGAGCGACGTGGGCGACCTACCACAATCTCGTCAATATCATCGACCTCATCAAGATGCCCCGGATAAGCCGGAGACTTGGGGCCACGCAAGGTTTTAGGGAAAGCGATTGCCTTGTTTTTACGTCTGCGAAAAGTTGCCATGGGAAGTCCGTCTCAGTGATGCTGGCGTGCTCAGAATTCAGCCAGGATAGTTTCTGTCGCCGATACCTTCTCACCGACACTGACCTTAGGAGTTGCGGTCAGCGGCAAATACACGTCCACGCGTGAACCGAAACGAATGAAGCCATAACGCTGACCACGCGCCAGCACATCACCAGCCTTGACATAGCACAGGATACGGCGCGCAATCAGACCGGCAACCTGCACGCACGTAACGCTCTGACCATTGGCAGCGGTAATGGCCAATGCATTGCGCTCGTTCTCCAGCGAAGCCTTGTCGAGATCGGCATTGACGAATTTGCCGGGAAAATACTGCACCGTTTCAATCTTGCCGTCGACCGGTGCACGGTTAGAGTGGACATTGAATACGTTCATGAACACACTGATCTTGAGCGCTTCACGATTGGTGTAGGGATCATGCGCCTTGGCCACGACGACGATGCGACCATCTGCCGGAGACAGAACAGCGTTTGGATTTTGTGGAATGGTACGTGGTGGATCACGGAAAAACTGCAGTACAAACAAGGCGATGATCCAGAAAGGAATCGACCAAGCACCGCCTATCAGTGTGACGACGATGGCGACAACGATAGCGATGCTCAGAAAAGGCCAACCTTCGCGGGCAATAATGGGATGAGGATAATGATTGTTCAACGTTGCTCCGATAGTCGACGAGAGGTTGCAAAGGGTTCAATTGAGGTCAATTGGCTTCAACTGCATTCAAATGGCTAAAGCGTGCATATTCTAGACGAGCGCCCGACAAATGTAACGTGCGGCGCTTGCCGTCAACGGACTTTTAGCGGACCAAGAATCCGGACAGGGAACAAGCCGGCAACGGCGGTCCGCTTGTTCCACACAGAGGCGAGAAAGTGCAGGTTTTATTGAGAATCAGCTTATAACAGCTTATTTTTGACCAGCCAGCATTTTAGCGCGAACCCCTTCGCAAGTCATACCCTTACTTGATGCGCAATCTTGCGACCAGGCGCATGCTCAAAGTCGACTCGCCCGGCTCGAAGCTAGGCTCGGCAACAGCCTCTGGTACTGCAGCAGCACGCATCATCATCGCTTTGGGGGCGGCGACAAAGTTGCCGGAACCTTCAAAATCGAGTGTATCGACGGAAATGTCGGCGGGATTACGGCCCATGGTGCGTGCAATCGACACAATCCTCTCATTGAGGTTGCGATAAGTGGCATCAATGAGAGCATCATCAAGCTTTTTGCTGCTGGCTGGCGTCAACCCAAAATCCAGGCCATTGAGCGCCATCACACTCTGTGCTGCGGCGACGGTTTTTGGCAAGCCTTGAAGATTGGTGGTGGTAACTTCGAGCGTCTGACCGACGCGCCAGCCAACGATGGCACGTGGCTTATTGCTATTGTTGTTATTGTGTTGGGCATCATCAGCGTAGACCGCATAGGTAAAGTAGCCTCGGGTTCTCAACTGCGCCTGAGGGTCTTGTCGTTTGACAATATCGATCCCCTGCTTCATTTTCTGATTGACGCGAGAGGCGGCGGTCGCCTGATCCTTATCCTGCTCCTGCACTGTCAGCGTGACATGTGCCTGATCGTTGGGCAGCGTGATTTCAGCGTTGGCAGGCACCACCAATTGAGCGCCGCTGGTCTGGATTGATTGCGCGTTGGCAGCGAAGCTGGAACAGAGTAATGCACAGCTGATCAAGAAGGCAGGAAGACTACGAATTGGCGTCATGAAACTCTCCAGAAATAAATATTGCATCAGATAATAGGATCCTCTACTCGCGAGCCTTTAACGAGTTTGCAATTTTTGACGCGATGACGACAGATTTGGTTCGAAATTGGAGTCGTTTGCCTGGTAACAAGCACTAAATAAAAAGGACGCTTACGCGTCCTTTTTAGTCAGGGCACGCATACTTGCGTGTCCTGTCATGATGCTACCGATGGCGAAGATAGTTGGTCTTAGTTCTTCGACTGGTCAACCATCTTGTTAGCCTTGATCCATGGCATCATGGCGCGCAGCTTGTCGCCCACAACTTCAATTTGATGTTCGGCGTTCAAGCGACGACGCGATTGCAGGGTTGGTGCACCAGCCTTGTTTTCCAGGATGAAGCTCTTGGCGTATTCACCAGTCTGAATGTCGGTCAGCACCTTCTTCATGACCTTCTTGGTTTCTTCGGTGATCACGCGTGGACCAGTGACATATTCACCGTATTCAGCGTTGTTCGAGATCGAGTAGTTCATGTTGGCGATACCGCCTTCATAGATCAGGTCAACGATCAGCTTCAGTTCGTGCAAGCATTCGAAGTAAGCCATTTCAGGCGCGTAACCAGCTTCGACCAGTGTTTCGAAACCAGCTTTGATCAGTTCAACGGTACCACCGCACAGAACAGCTTGTTCGCCGAACAGGTCGGTTTCAGTTTCTTCGCGGAAGTTGGTTTCGATGATGCCAGCACGGCCACCACCGTTTGCGGTTGCGTACGACAGCGCGATATCACGGGCGGTACCGGACTTGTCTTGGTACACAGCGATCAGGTGCGGTACACCGCCACCTTGGGTGTACGTTGCACGCACGGTATGACCAGGTGCCTTCGGGGCGATCATGATGACGTCCAGATCAGCACGTGGAATGACTTGACCGTAGTGCACGTTGAAACCGTGTGCAAATGCCAGTGTGGCGCCTTGCTTGGCGTATGGTGCGACGTTTTCTGCGTAGACCTGAGCGATGTTTTCGTCTGGCAGCAAAATCATGACAACATCAGCGCTCTTGACGGCGTCATTAACTTCAGCGACGTTCAGACCGGCGTTCTTGGCCTTGTTCCAGGATGCGCCATCCTTGCGCAGACCAACGGTAACCTTACAACCGGAGTCTTTCAGGTTCAGCGCATGAGCGTGACCTTGCGAACCGTAACCGATGATGGTGACGTTCTTGTTCTTGATCAGGGACAGGTCGGCGTCTTTATCGTAAAAAACTTTCATGATTTTTCCTAATTTGAATAATTTTGAGTAATGTTGAATTGCAAAACAGCAACGCAAATGATGGCTAATGGCGCGTCAGATCTTCAGAATCCGTTCGCCGCGACCAATACCGGAGCCGCCGGTACGAACGGTTTCAAGAATGGCTGCACGGTCGATCGAATCGATGAACGCGTCCAGCTTGCCCTTGTTGCCAGTCAATTCGATGGTGTAGGTCTTTTCGGTGACATCAATGATACGGCCACGGAAAATATCCGCGGTCCGCTTCATCTCTTCACGCTCCTTGCCAACGGCACGTACCTTGATCAACATCAGTTCACGCTCAATGTGAGCGCCTTCGGTCAGATCCACCACCTTCACCACCTCGATGAGGCGATTCAAATGCTTGGTGATTTGCTCAATCACATCATCAGAGCCACTGGTCACGATGGTCATGCGTGACAGGGTTGCATCTTCAGTCGGTGCAACGGTCAGTGTTTCAATGTTGTAGCCGCGGGCGGAGAACAGCCCTACCACGCGTGACAGCGCACCGGCTTCATTTTCCAGCAATACAGAAACGATATGGCGCATGATTACAGATCCTCCGAACCCAAGAGCATTTCAGTCAAACCCTTACCCGCCTTGACCATCGGCCAGACGTTTTCAGTTTGATCTGTAATGAAGTTCATGAAGACCAGCTTGTCTTTCATGCCGAAAGCATCACGCAAGGCACCATCAACATCGCCCGGCTTTTCGATCTTCATGCCAACGTGGCCAAAGGACTCAGCCAGTTTGGTGAAGTCAGGCAAGGAATCCATATAGGACTCCGAGTAGCGCGAGCCATAATCAATCTGCTGCCATTGACGCACCATACCCAGGAAGCGATTGTTGAGCAGAATGATCTTGGGCGTCAGGTGGTACTGTTTGCAAGTTGCCAGTTCCTGGATGCACATCTGGATCGATGCTTCGCCTGTGATACAGGCAACGGTGGCATCAGGATTGGCCTTTTGCACACCCATCGCGTATGGCAAGCCCACACCCATGGTGCCGAGACCACCGGAATTGATCCAGCGCCGTGGCTTGTCGAAACCATAGTATTGTGCAGCCCACATCTGATGCTGACCGACGTCAGAAGTAATGAAGGCATCGCCCTTGGTGATGTCCCAGACCTTCTGGATCACTGATTGCGGCTTGATGAATTCGTCGGAGGTCGCAAACTTCAGGCAGTCGCGCTCGCGCCATTGATTGATCTGCTTCCACCAGTTGTCTAGCGCAGCGGCGTTCGGCTTGGTTTCGGTCACATCGAGTTGGGCCAGTAATTCCTGCAGCACGTCCTTGACGTTGCCGACGATCGGAATATCGACCTTGACGCGCTTGGAAATCGACGATGGATCGATATCAATGTGAATGATCTTGCGCGCATGCGACGCAAAGTGCTTGGGATTACCAATCACGCGGTCATCGAAACGGGCACCGATAGCGATCAGCACGTCACTGTGCTGCATGGCCATATTGGCTTCATAGGTACCATGCATGCCAGGCATGCCGACAAATTTGTCACTGGTGGAACGGTAACCACCAAGTCCCATCAGTGTGTTGGTGCATGGGAAGCCCAGACGATCAACCAGCTTGTTCAGTTCTGGCGCCGCATTGGCCAGAATGATGCCACCGCCTGTATAGATCATCGGACGCTCTGCACTCAGCAACAGTTGCAGCGCTTTGCGGATCTGGCCAGAGTGGCCCTTGTCGACCGGCTTGTAGGAACGCATTTCCACGGCTTTCGGATACGAGAAAGCACAGGTATGCATGGAAATGTCTTTGGGAATATCCACCAGTACTGGGCCTGGACGGCCGGTAGTGGCGATGTAGAAAGCCTTCTTCATCGTCTCGGCCAGGTCTTTGACATCCTTGACCAGGAAATTGTGTTTCACACATGGTCGAGTAATACCGACGGTGTCACATTCCTGGAAAGCGTCCTGACCAATGGCGGTCGACGGTACCTGGCCCGAAATCACAATCATCGGAATCGAGTCCATGTACGCCGTGGCCAGACCGGTTACCGCATTGGTAACACCAGGGCCGGAGGTGACGATACAGACGCCGACTTTTTCCGAGCTGCGCGAATACGCATCGGCTGCATGCACTGCAGCCTGCTCATGACGGACCAGAATATGTTGGAATTTATCTTGCTTGAAGATAGCGTCGTAAATATATAAGACGGCGCCACCAGGATAGCCGAAGACGTGTTCAACACCCTCTTCAGCCAGGCAACGGACGAGAATCTCCGCGCCGGTGAGAATTTCTGCACTCATTACTACTTCCTTTCAAGGTCCATTGGAGATTGATCGGATGTTCTCTCCTGCCGAAACTGCCCCGATTGACTTGCTTGCTCTGGCATCCCTTCCTTGTGCGGTCACGTCATTTCTGCCCCTCAACCGTAGTGAGGATCAAAATGGCGCTCAACGCGACTCGTTCAGCCTTGCTACAAGACAACCTTAACAATCTCTCGCGCTTGTGGCGCGGGTTAGAACAAACAAGCTTTAAATAAAGCGCACTTTCAGTCAGTTACCGCATTATGGGTGGCAACAACGAAAGCTTGGCAACTTCATGTTAATGAAGCGGATTGACACGTTAATGCGTCGTGTCATTTTGGTCAAGCAAAATTCATGACATCGTCAGGAAATAAGCCTTATTCTCGCCAGTTTTCGACAAACACCACCACAAACTTTGGCTTTTTTGCTAGCATGCGCTCTTGTTACAAATCCCTACATCGCCACGATGTTGCGGAAATGCTTTTGATTCATCTATTCCCGGCTCGCCTCCAAACAGCCGTACTGCATGGCAACTGACAAAGAACTCTCCGATTTTCTCGAAAATGTCGAACGCCGCGCCTTCAAACAGGCCGTCTATGCGGTACGCAAGGATGAGGCTGCGCTCGATATTGTTCAAGATGCAATGATCAAGCTGGCCGAGAAATACGGTGACAAGCCGGCCGACGAGTTGCCACTTCTGTTTCAGCGCATCCTGCAAAATACAATTCACGATTTTTTTCGTCGGGAAAAGGTAAGAACCACCTGGGTCAGCCTTTTTTCCAGCATGGGACGCGACAATTCCTCGCAGGAAGACTTTGACTTGCTGGAAAGCTACGAGTCCGAAATTGGATCCGAGGCTGCAGAGTCCAGCGCAGACAAGGTAGAACGTGAACAAACCCTGGCCCTGATCGACGCCGAAGTACAAAAACTGCCGACCCGTCAACGGGAAGCTTTCCTCATGCGTTATTGGCAGGACATGGATGTCGCAGAGACAGCCGCTGCCATGGGATGCTCCGAAGGCAGCGTAAAGACGCACTGCTCTCGTGCAACGCATGCTCTGGCGCAAGCGCTCAGAGCGAAAGGAATCAGTTTATGAACAAGGAATTGGAATTTGCCTACCGGGTTAAGCGTGCTTTGGACGCCAACCTGGAAAATCTGCCTGAATCGACCACTCAAAGTCTGACTGAAGCGCGTCGGGTCGCCTTGGCACGCAAAAAAAACCCGACCACGCCGATACGCGCCGTCGCACCGCATTTTGTACTGGCCGGCAACACCGGAGGTACGCTGTCGCCTGCGCCATGGTCGTGGTTGGGTCGCCTGGGTGTCGCCATCCCATTGCTCGCCGGCGTCTTGCTTTTTGCCGGGCTATATCAATACGAACACCAGCAACGCATCAGCGATCTGGCAGAAATTGATGCAGGTGTGTTGTCAGACGAATTACCACTCTCGGCCTATCTGGACCACGGTTTTGACGCCTTCCTGGCGCAGCAAGGCGAGTAGTCAATGGGGTTCATCCTGACTTTTTTGCGCAATGCCTCGCGCCGGAGCGTTTGCCTGTGCGTTGCTACGCTGAGCATGCTGGTTGCACTTGTCAGTGTCACTAGCTGGGCGCAAGGACCCGCAGCGTCAGCGCATTCCACAACTCCATCCAAAGCAGCGGCAAAAAAGCCGGAGAGCAAGCCAACCTGGAATGAGCTAACACCATCGCAGCAGCAGGCACTGGCTCCACTGGCAAACGAATGGAACAAGATGGAGTCCGGCCGCAAGGAAAAATGGCTGGTCATCGGCAATAAATTCGCCAGCATGACACCGGAGCAACAGTCTCGCCTGCAAGAACGCATGCGGGAATGGATCAAGCTGACGCCAGCACAGCGTCGTGCCATTCGCGAAAGTTATGCACGCGCCAAGAAGCTCAATGCCGAGAAAAAATCGGCACAGTGGCTGCAATATCAACAACTTTCAGACGAACAGAAAAAGAAACTCGCTGAGAGCAAGCCGCCCAAGCATGTGGCGAGCATTCCGACAGCCCGTCCCAAGGCACCTTTGAAGGCATCATTGCCGCCTGAAGCGCTGGAACAACCCCTGAGCACCAATCCAGGCACACCAGCAGCGCCAGTGACAATACCGACCGAAACCAAATAGCGGAAGCTGCCAACCGACGCCTTTACCACAACGCTCTGCCCGCACCTGCCGGCAGAGCGTTTTTACTTCGCTGTGCAGCGAATGCATCAGGTATCATGCGGCGACATTCCATTGACTCCATCGCGTGTTGAGTTCGCCATGACCAGTTCCCGCACATCTCCTGCCAGTCTCAGTAACAACGTGCCGTCTGTGCAGTCTTTCCCGGGGCCAGCGCCTACATTGATGCGTCGCTTTTGTAGCACGGTGTATGAATCGACATTGCTATTTGGCGTCTTGTTCATCGCCGCCTGGCTGTTTTCTACACTGTTGCAGCAACGCCATGCGCTCTACCTGCGTCATGCACTTGAGAGTTGGTTGTTTGTGATTCTGGGCGTGTATTTCATCTGGTTCTGGTGCCATGGCGGCCAGACGCTGGCTATGAAGACCTGGCGCATTCGATTGCTACACAAGGATGGCAACCCGGTCACTGCCGGCCGGGCGCTGCTGCGCTTTCTGCTGAGCTGGCTCTGGTGCTTGCCCGGACTGGCATTGGCGTGGGCACTGCACGCCCAAGGGTGGACGCTGGTGACTATTCCGCTCGCCAACGTCGTTGTCTGGGCAGCACTGACCTTCACCGATCCACAGCGCCAGTTCCTGCACGACCGACTTGCCGGCACCCGGCTGGTTGACCTGGAACGCGGGAAAAGGGAACAATAAAGCCTGCTTTGGCGTCCATGCCATGCGCAGGTCACACAAGGCTGCTAAGTTGAACGGCTAACTGGCTGACACCAACACCTGCGCAGCCACCAATCCCCCCCCTATCAGAGAGGCCCAACGCATGATCGCTCGCATTGCCAGAACCTTGCTGCTGATTCAATTTGGCATTGCCTTTGTCTGCGCCGTCGCACTGGTCAGACTGCACATTACCGGCGTAGTGCTCGCCATCATTGCAGGACTACTACTGGTAGCCCTGCTGCGTGCCTCAATTACCGCCAACAGCTTCATGCTGACCTGGCCCAATCGTGCCAAATCCCCCCATACACCTGAACTGACCTGGCCTGGTATTTTTCGACTATTTGCAGGTGAATTCTGCGCCACCATGTTGTGCTCCTCCTGGGGCATGCCGTTCCAGCGTTTCGACAAGCGCATTCACACCGATACCACTGCCCTGCCGGTCTTGCTGATTCACGGTTATGGCTGCAACAGCGGTTACTGGCACTGGATGAGCGAGGCACTCGATGAAGCACATATCACCCATTATGCGGTGGATATGGAGCCCGTCTTCGGCAGCATTGATGGCTATGCCCCACTGGTGCACGAGGCAGTACAACGACTGTTGCTGGAAAGCGGCCAGGACAAGATCATCATCGTCGCCCACAGCATGGGTGGGCTCGCTGCACGCGCCTATCTGCGCGACCATGGCCATGCCAACATCGCCCGCGCCATCACACTGGGCACACCACATCACGGCACCACGATTGCCAACTTCGGGATCGGTATCAACTGCGGAGAAATGAACTGGCTTGGCCGGGCCGAAGAAGGCAGTAGCAGCGAATGGCTGCAAAAACTTGCGGCCACCGAGAATGCGGATACCCGTGGCATGATTCTGTCGCTGTATTCGCATCACGATAATATCGTCTCACCGCAGATATCCTCGCACCTTCCGGGTGCTGAGAACGTTGCGGTCAGCGGTATTGGTCATGTGGCACTGGCGCTGGATTCGCGCATCCAGGTGCGCGTGATTGAAGAAATCTACCGCGCCAGCAAGAAGGTATTCCAGCCTGTGCCACCAACCGCTACATCAACGCCAGCTCTGCTTCAGTAAATCCAGCCGCGCGACGTGCTGGCAGATTGAAAGGTCCACGCAAGACTGGCGCCTTGAATTGCTGCGTCAGCATTGCAAAGGTCACAATCGGATCGAGCTGGCGCTGCGCGCACAACCAGCCATACCAGCGGTTACCGATGGCAACATGACCAATTTCATCACGCAGGATGATGTCAAGAATCGCTGCCGCTGCGTGGTCACCGGCCTGTGCCAGCTTGTTGCGCACCGGCGGTGCAGCGTCCAGCCCACGTGCCTCCATCGTGCGGGGCACCAGGGCAATCCGGGCCAGAATATCGCCACTGGTTTTCTCGGCCATTTCCCACAAGCTATTGTGGGCAGGGAATGCACCATAGACAAAGCCCAACGTCTGCAGATGGCCATCCAGTAATGAAAAGTGATACGCCTCTTCTGCCGCCACCTGTAGCCAGTCTGCATAATATGCTCGCGGCATGTCGGGAAAGCGCCAGATGGCATCCAGCGCCAGATTAATGGCATTGAATTCAATATGCGCCAAGGCATGGATCAAGGCCGCGCGGCCTTCGTCAGTGCGCATGGAGCGCGAAGTTACCTGCCCTGGCGCCACCAGCTCCGGCCGTGCCGGACGACCGGGAACCGGAGCTTCGGCACACAGAATGGCAGAGATCTCTAGCGCAACCTGACCAGCTTGCCAGGATTGCCTCAATTGGGTAACACCAGCGACCTTGGTTGTGCAATCGGTTTGAATCAACCAGTGCAAGGCTGCGCGACGCAGCTCACACAGGGACATTTGATTGCCAAAATGATCAGAATTGCCAGCAGGTAAATCAAGGGGCAGTGAAGAATTCATGGAAGCAGCGGTAAAATCACAGGTTGACACCACGCAGTGCGTCCCCATATGGACGGCTACGTTGTCTTATAGCGCAGATTGTAACGCGTCAGATGATACTGACTTGCCACGCTGCTATCGAAAAAACGAGGAGACAATTTTATTATGGCTATTTACCGACTTGAGCAAGACACCCCTGAAATCGCCGAAACGGCCTATGTTGCGGAGTCCGCTGTGGTGGTCGGCAAAGTCAAACTGGAGGAACACGCCAGCGTCTGGTTCAACGTCAGCATTCGGGGCGACAACGAATTGATTCACATCGGTGAAAACAGCAATGTCCAGGAAGGTGCCGTGTTGCATACGGATATCGGCTACCCCATGCAGATCGGCAACAATGTCACGATCGGTCATCTAGCCATGGTGCATGGCTGCACGATCGGCGACGGCAGCCTGATCGGGATCAAGGCTGTCGTGCTCAACGGTGCAAAGATCGGCAAAAACTGTCTGGTTGGGGCCGGCGCACTGGTAACTGAAGGCAAGGAATACCCTGACAATTCACTGATCATCGGTGCGCCAGCCAAAGTCGCACGCACCCTGACCGACGAAGATATCGCGCGTATGCAGGCAGGCACCGCCAGCTATGTACAACGCGCCCAATTGTTTAAAACCAGTCTCAAACGCATCGCCTGACGCGTCATCGAAATACGGGCAATTTGCTGCGCACCGGTATTATCCGGCGCACAGCACACAGAAAGACATAATGAAAGATACGCTGCAAAAATTCATGGTGGAAAACGCACCGGTTCGCGGAGAACTGGTGGAGCTGACCGACACCTGGCGCCATGTACTGGCCCGTCGCGCTTACCCGAAGGCAGTCCAGACCCTGCTGGGCGAAATGATGTCGGCCGCGGCGCTGCTATCGGCCAACCTGAAATTCAATGGCATGATCATCATGCAGATTCATGGTGATGGCCCGGTCAAACTGCTGGTCGTGGAATGTGACTCTGATCTGCGCCTGCGCGCCACCGCCAAAATCGGTGAGGATGCCGTCATCAGTGACGATGCCGCGCTGACCCAACTGGTCAACGCCAATGGTCAGGGACGCTTCGTGATCACATTGGATCCGCAAGACAAATTGCCTGGCCAGCAAGCTTACCAGGGCATTGTTCCCCTCGATGGTGATAACGTCGCCAGCGTGATCGAGAACTACATGCTGCGCTCTGAGCAACTCGATACCCGACTATGGCTGGCAGCTGATGACAAAGTCTCACGCGGCGTGCTGCTACAGAAGTTGCCTAACGTCGGTGGCAAGGACATCGCCAACATCAGCCCCGAAGAGGAGCTGGACACCTGGAACCGGCTTGCCATGCTTGGCAACACGCTACGTACGGAAGAAATGCTCAGCACCGATATCGATACGTTGATGCATCGCCTGTTCTGGGAAGAAACAATCCGCGTTTTTGAACCGCAGCAACCGCAGTTCCACTGTTCCTGCTCGCGCGAAAAAGTCGGCAACATGCTTAAGATGCTGGGCGAAGAAGAAATCGCCGAAGCGCTGTCAGCCCAGGACAAGCTGGCCATTGATTGCGACTTCTGCGGTCAGCACTACGAGTTTGATGCCGTCGACTGCGCCCAGTTGTTTACTGCCGACAGCCCCGCTGACGTCGTACCGCAAACCGATACCCGTCATTGATTGACGACCCTGCCTGCTGGGCGCCGCTACTGATTTTTATGATTGCGGCACCAGCAAGGCCAGTTGCTCAGCTTCCAGGTAACACCACTCGCCCTCTTCCAGCGCCAGTGCATCCAGTTGCAAGCCGCCAATGGCAATGCGGCGCAATGCACTGCAATGATTGCCGGCCGCTGCCAGCATCCGCTTGACCTGATGATATTTGCCCTGCTCCAGAACAATCTCCAGCACATACTCTTCCAGCTTGCGGCAGCTCACGGCAGCCAGTGGCGCTGTCTCATCATGCAACTGTACGCCGGCGAGCAATTGCGCGATCAAGGCATCCGTGACTGGTTCATGCGTCGTAGCCGCATAGACCTTCGGTACGTGGCGCTTCGGTGAGGACTGTGCATGAATGAACGCACCATCATCGGACATCAGCAGCAAGCCTGTCGTGTCATGGTCGAGCCGACCGACCGGCTGTACATCACGCCAGCTGAATTGCTCGGGCAAAATCGTCAGGATTCCCGGATGGTGACTGGGCTTGCGTGAACATTCGATATTGGCTGGCTTGTTGATGGCGATGTAGACGTGCTCGTAGTAGGTCCATTCTTCCTCAAACAGGGTAAACACCAGACCTTCGGTATTGATCACGGCGCGGTAATCATCGACCACTTCACCATGGATGGCTACCTCGCCATCCTCAATCAAGGAACGACAATATTTGCGCGACCCAAAACCCTGCGACTGCAGGATACGATCCAGACTCAACTTGCTCATGACTTCGGTTTTCCTTCTTGTTTTTTCTCTGATTGTTTTTCTTGCTTTGGACTCAATATCTGGCGTGCAATACCGCGCAGAATATTCACTTCTTCCGTTTCCAGCTGCGTGCGCGCAAACAACCGACGCAGACGCGGCATCAACTTTCGCGGGCTATCAGGATTGAGAAACTCAATCGCTATCAAGGCCTCTTCCAGATGCGCAAACATGCCTTCGATATCCGTCAACGCCGCCATCTCGCCATGAAAACCAATAACACCCTCAGGCTGCCGTGCCACGCCTGTAGCAGCCGCTTCGCTCGCCTCCAGCGCCGCCATCCGACATTCGTAGGCCAGCACCTGAACCGCTTGTGCCAGATTAAGCGATGAGTAGTCTGGATTGGCCGGAATATTGATCAGTACATTGCACTGTTGCACCACCTCATTGGGCAGCCCGAAACGTTCATTGCCAAAAATCAGGGCAGCATGGAGCGCTTCATCGGCCTGTAGCTGCGTAGCCAGTTGTCGTGGTGTCACCACCGGCGGAGAAAACTCGCGCAGGCGCGCACTCACCGCAGCGGCAAAATTACAGCCCTGCAATGCCTCGTCGACCGAGCTGACGATCCGTGCTGCTGCCAGGACATCCTGCGCACCACTGGCAAAAGCGATCGCTGCCTCCGCCTGCAAAGCGTCGGGAAAGCGCGGATTGACCAGCACCAGCTCCCCAAAGCCCATGTTTTTGATGGCGCGTGCAGCCGCGCCGATATTGCCCGGACTGCTGGTTTCTACCAACACAAAACGCAGGCGTCTGAAAACAGAATGATCGATTTTTGGCATGTTCATGCATGTTCATTTAAAATAGCGCGATTCGCACGTCCCGAAACACCTTGTCAGGCAGCAATGTTGAAGCTGACCTTGGCATCCTGGCAAGCTTGCCAGAGTATTTTCAGACGCTGCACCGCTCATTAATTTCATTGTTGTGCACTTCTCGTGCGGCCTAAAAGCCGGCGCGAGGACGCCATTTTAACGGAACCTTCAGGATGCTTATCCCTCCCATGCTCAATACGGCGATCAAGGCAGCCCGCCGCGCCGCCGCCGTCATCAACCGCGCGTCCTTTGACGTGTCCTTGCTCAAGGTCACCAAGAAGCAGCACAACGACTTCGTCACCGAAGTCGACCAGGCCGCTGAAGAAGCGATCATCGAGATCCTCAAGTCAGCTTATCCTGACCACGCGATCCTGGCCGAAGAGTCTGGCGCCTCCGCCAATCTGCACGACGAAAATGACAACGTCTGGATCATCGATCCACTCGACGGCACGACCAATTTCATCCACGGTTTCCCGCAATACTGTGTCTCCATCGCCCTACAACAACGCGGTCAGATCACGCAAGCGGTCGTCTACGATCCAACCCGCAATGACCTGTTTACCGCCTCCAAGGGCGCTGGTGCCTACCTGAACGAGAAACGCATTCGTGTGAGCAAGCGCGACAAGATCGCTGATGCCCTGATCGGTACTGGTTTCCCGTTCCGTGATATGGCCGGTATGGATGAATACCTGAAGATGTTCCGCATCATGACCGAAAATTCGGCCGGCCTGCGTCGTCCCGGTGCAGCAGCACTAGATCTGGCCTATGTTGCTGCCGGTCGTCTCGATGGCTTCTTCGAAAAAGGTCTGAAGCCTTGGGATATCGCTGCAGGCTCGCTGCTGGTGAGCGAAGCCGGTGGTATTGTCGGCTCCTTCAAGGGCGAGTCCGATTATCTCTACAAGGGTGATGTTCTAGCAGGCAATCCGAAGATCTTCTCGCAGCAGGTCAATCTGCTGTCGGAGTTTGCCTGATCTGCAATCAGACCGAAAACCTGAACCGAGCCATGCCCTTTGCCATCAGTGCCGGACGGCGCATTCACTACGAAGTCAACGGTGACGGCCCAGACCTGCTGCTGCATCATGGCTTCACCAGCGGCTCGCAGGCCTGGCGTTTCTTTGGTTTCACCGAAGTATTGCAACGTCATTACCGCGTCATCGTGCCCGATGCACTCGGGCATGGTTTGAGCGACAAACCGCATGACAGTGCAGCCTACACTCAACAGCAACGCGCAGCAGATGTGGTTGCCGTGTTGGATGATCTGCAGGTGGAGAAGGTACACTTTTGCGGTTATTCGCTTGGTGGCTGGGTAGGATATGGTCTGGCACAACATGCCCGTGAGCGCCTACGCTCACTGATTCTGGGTGCCGCCCACCCTTATGCTGACAACAGCTGGGATGCCTTCAAAGGCATCGATGGCAGTGATCCGGCAGCCTTCATCACCGCATTTGAAAGCGTACTCAACGAACGTATTGCCGAAGAAGTGCGCATGCTGATCCGCGCCAACGACCTGCAAGCACTGGCCGCAGCAGCTCAACAACCACGGCTAGACATGGCTGACGTGCTGCCATTAATCGACATGCCCTGCCTGATGTTCTGCGGTGATGCCGATGCCCGGCATGCCGCGGTAGAAAGCGCGACCGCACAATTGGCGCAAGGCCAATTCGTCTCCCTACCCGGGGTTACGCACTTTGGCGGGCTGATGCAGAGCAAGCTGGTATTACCTCCCGTGCTCGAATTTCTGGCGGCACAGCGCCCGGATTGAATGCCAGCCAGCAGTGTTACAAAACACTACGCCACCAAAATCTGCCATTCGCCCCGCCACACCTGCTATACTGCGCCCCGTGCGGCACATTCTCCAGTCAAAGTCCGCTGTCCTCCCGACGTTTCAATCCCGTTTGCCTGCGACTGGCGCCCTTTGCGGCGACAGGCCGATATTATTCAAATCCACTATGTCATTCTCTGCTCTCGGTCTTTCCGAGGAAATCGTTCGTGCCGTTACCGAACAAGGCTATACCACTCCTACTCCTATCCAGCTGCAAGCCGTACCTGCCGTTCTCGGTGGCGGAGACCTGCTGGCCGGTGCACAAACCGGCACCGGTAAAACTGCTGGCTTTACGTTGCCATTGCTGCAACGCCTGTCTTCCGTTGAACGCGTCAAAATCAATGGCCATGTGCCTATCCGCGCACTGATCCTGACTCCGACCCGCGAACTGGCGGCACAGGTCGAAGAAAGCGTACGCGCCTATAGCAAATATCTGAACCTGACCTCTGCCTGCATCTTCGGTGGTGTCGGAATCAATCCGCAGATTCGCCTGCTCAAGCAAGGTGTCGATATTCTGGTGGCAACACCGGGCCGTCTGCTGGACCACATGCAGCAAAATACCGTTGACCTGCGCAATATTCAGATTCTGGTGCTGGACGAAGCTGATCGCATGCTCGACATGGGCTTTATCCGCGACATCCGCAAGGTATTGGCAGTATTGCCAAAGAAACGCCAGAACTTGTTATTCTCGGCGACTTTTTCGGATGAGATCAAAGCGCTGGCCGATGGCCTGCTCAATTCCCCTGCGATGATCGAAGTTGCCCGTCGCAACTCAACCGTGGAAGTCATCGGTCAAAAGATCCACCCGGTGGATCGCGACAAGAAGCATCCATTGCTGGCGCATCTGATGCAAACCAATGACTGGCATCAAGTCCTGGTATTTACCCGTACCAAGCACGGTGCCAACAAGCTGGTGGAACAACTGGAAAAAGATGGCATTAGCGCCATGGCAATCCACGGCAACAAGAGCCAGGCCGCACGTACGCGCGCACTGAGCGAATTCAAGGATGGCAAGCTGCGCGCCCTGATCGCCACCGATATCGCCGCACGTGGTATCGATATCGACCAGTTGCCACACGTGGTCAACTACGATCTGCCGAACGTCCCGGAAGATTATGTCCACCGTATCGGCCGTACCGGTCGTGCCGGAGCAACCGGCTCCGCTGTATCACTGGTGTGTATCGACGAGCGCGACATGCTGCATGACATCGAACGCTTCATCAAGCGCGAGATTCCAGTGGAAGTGATCGAGGGTTTTGAACCCGATCCGAAGGCAAAGCCACAACCGATCCAGTTACGTAGCGGTGGCGGCGGTCATGGCAATCGTCAGCGTCAAGGTGGCGGCGGTGGGCGCGGCGGCAATGCCGGAAATGGTGGCAACGCCGGTGGCCAGCCGCGCGCACAACAACCGAGAAAGCCTGCCGGAACACAAGGTCAAGGTCAGGGGCAAGGACAATCGGCCAAGCCACGTCAAGGTGGCCAAGGTGGTCCTGGCGGATCTGGCCGCCCACAAGGTCCGGCTGGTGCCAGCCAAAGCCGTGGCCCAGCTGCGCGCCCATCGGCCCTGACCCATCGCTCAGGTGGTCGCGGTCGATAAGCTACCGTCTTGATCACGTCTACAAGCCAACACGAAAGGGGAACCGTGATTCACGTTATCAAAGCTGATCTGAATAATCCACAACATGGCGCGGCGATCCTTGCCATGCTTGATGCCTATGCCAGCGACCCGATGGGCGGTGGTGAGGGCATTTCCCCTTTCGTGCGCAACAACCTGATCGCGGAACTGCGCAAGCGTCCTACGATTCATGTGTTGCTGGCCTTTGAGGGAGAACAGGTTGCGGGCTTTGCCAATTGCATCGAAGGCTTTTCAAGCTTTGCGTGTAAATCACTGCTCAATATTCACGACTTCGCGGTCGCACCTTCATTCCGCGGTCGTGGTGTTGGCAAGCTGTTGATGCAAGCGGTAGAAGGCTGTGCGCGCGAGCTCGACTGCTGCAAGATCACGCTGGAAGTCCTGGGGGGCAATAAGGTGGCACGTTCGCTGTACAAGTCTTGCGGCTTTATCGATTACGAACTCGACCCTGCTGCTGGCAAGGCGATGTTCATGCATCGCCAGCTTTCACCCGCGTAACAACTGAACAGCGCATATCGACATGCAGAAATGATCCTTAATTTTTGCATCTCGTAATGCTATCTTCTGAGGCCAGCTTCCTTCTTGTCTGGCCTTTCCATGTCCCTCCTGACTTTCTTCAAACTTCCCATGCAGTTTCTGGTATCACGGATACCACGGTTGTCACTATTGTTGCTGCCGTTATGTCTGATCATGACCAATGCCGACGCCGCTATTCTTTATCCCAAGGAATTTCGCATCGGCTACCAGAAAGGTAATAGCCTGGTCATCCTCAAAGCCAGTGGTGTATTGGAAAAGGTCTTGGCACCCTATGGCGTGAACGTGAAATGGTTTGAGTTCCCGTTCGGTCCGCCGATGATTGAGGCACTTAATGCTGGCGACATTGATTTTGGTTACGTCGGCTCGACCCCTCCCGTACTGGCGCAGGCCGGTGGCGCTCCTGAAATCCGCTATGTCGGATATACCGGTGCCTATCAGGACAACTATGCCATCGTTGTGCCACAAGGCTCAAACGCGCATAGTCTGCGGGATCTGCAAGGAAAGAAAATTGCGGTGGCCAAAGGCTCAGCCGGCCAGTATCTGTTGCTCAAGGCGTTTGAACAGGAAGGCTTAAAAACGGATGAAGTCAATGTCGCCTATCTCCAATATAGTGAAGCTCGCTCAGCCTTTGAACGTGGCGACGTAGCGGCTTGGGTCCTGCCTGATCCAAGGCTGGCCGATATCGAACAAAGTATTGGTGCACGTCCGCTGATCACGGCCAGCAAGTTACCGCTGCAATATAGTTTTTATGTCGCACCGGTAAAATTTGCCAGTGCTTACCCGACACTCTTGCGCATCACGCTAGAACTACTCAACGACACAGAACAACGTGCCAAAGAGCACATCGATGAGACTGCTGGCTTCCTTGAAAAAGATACCCGGGTAGCGCAAAAAATCTGGCAATTGGCATTGCGACGACAAGCCTGGGGCGTATTCTATCCACTCACCCCAGCCATCATCGACGCGCAGCAAGATGTTGCCAACACCTTCTGGCGCTACAAACTGATTCCCAAAGCGGTACAGGTCAGGGATGCCACAGTGTCCGTCAAATAACGAGTTACCCTGACAATCAGGCCGCCATCCGCAAGCCACGCGATTTACCTGAACTCAGATAGTCGGCAATGGAGTCCTGCGTGACTTCGCCGAGATAGCCGCCCTCGGCATCAATCACCGGCATCCAGCTAGTACTGTGCTGATACATCCGCGAGAGCACCACGCGTAGATTTTCGTCCGGCGCAGCGTTGAGGACGAACGGGCGAATCAATCCGTCACCGATGACCTGCTGGTCCTGACCACTTTCTTTGCTGCGCACGCGCAGGTCGCGGCGGCTGACGTAACCCAGCGCCCGATTGTCTGCATCAGTGATAGTCAGGTAACGCGCATCCTGCTCTTCCATCAGACCAATCGCTTGCTGCAACGACAGTGTCGGTGTGGCCGTCAACGGCGTAGTGGCGGCATCACCGGCGCGCACCAGCAGCAAGCGCTTGAGGGTATGATCCTGCCCCAGAAAGGCACTGACGAACTCATCCTGCGGACGCGCCAGCAAGGCGTCTGGATGATCAAGCTGTACCAGCTTGCCAGCACGGAAGATGGCAACCTGATCGCCCAGCTTGATGGCCTCATCAATATCATGACTGACCATGATGACGGTCTTGTTGAGCTGACGCTGCATCTGGAAGAACTCATTCTGAATGGCTTCACGATTGATCGGGTCGACCGCACCAAACGGCTCATCCATGAGCAGTACCGGTGCATCAGCAGCAAGGGCGCGGATCACGCCGATTCGCTGCTGCTGTCCACCAGATAATTCACGCGGATAACGCTTGAGATAGTGTTTGGGATCCAGCGCCACCATGGCCATGAGCTCGGTGGCACGTTCGCGGCAGCGCTTTTTGTCCCAGCCCAGCAGGCGCGGCACGATGGTGATGTTTTCCTCAATGGTCATGTTGGGAAACAGGCCGACCTGCTGAATCACATAGCCAATGTGGCGACGCAAGCTGACTTCATCGATGCCCGCTGTGTCTTCACCATTGAGCAGAACCCGCCCGGACGTTGGCGTGATGAGACGGTTGATCATCTTCAGCGTGGTGGTTTTGCCGCAGCCGGAAGGCCCAAGAAATACGCAGATCTGGCCTTGCTCGACTTTAAGGCTGACGCTGTCGACTGCCTTGACGGGCTTGTCGTTCTTGCGGGTATAGGTTTTGCTCAGTTGATCGAGTTCTATCATTTTTGCAGTCCTTTCGGTGTCAAAAGTCGTTGCAGGGCCTGCAGCGACAAGTCGGCAACAATCGCCAATACACTGATGAGCACAGCGCCTACCACCAGTTTTTGCAGGTTGCTCTGACTGATCGCATGCAGAATCAGCACACCCAGCCCACCTGCCCCGATCACGGCAGCAATCGCCATGACGCCAATATTCATGACAACCGCGCTGCGCACACCACCCAGAATCACCGGGGTCGCCAACGGCAGATCAACCATGCGCAAGCGCTGCCAGAAGGTCATGCCAATCCCGATGCCAGCCTCCTGAATGCCGCTGTCGATGTTGTCCAGTGCCAGATAGGTGTTACGCACAATCGGCAACAGCGAATAGAGAAACACTGCGGTGATCGCTGGCAAGGGACCAATGCCAACTCCAAATTGCGAAAACAACGGAATCATCAGACCAAACAAAGCGATCGATGGCAGCGTCAGAACAACTGTTGCCAGACCCAGTACCGGCGTGGCCAGCCAGCGATGGCGGGTGATCAGGATTCCCAGCGGAACACCCACTACAATGGCCAGACTGACAGCAATACCGACCAGCTTCAGATGTTGCAGCGTCAGTTGAAGAATGTTTGGCCAATCCTGAGCCAGATAGTGCATCAGACTCATGGCGTACTCCCATTGGCTTGATTACTGTCATTGCCGATGACTGGTGCACCTTTAGGTGCAGGTGCAGGTGCAGGTGCAGGTTCAGCTACAGGTGCCGGAACGACTGCCTCGGAAGGCACTGCCGGCACAACTGGTTCAGCGGGTGCTATTGGTGCATCGGGCTTACCGGTGGTGTCGGACAACAAGCCCTGTTGCTGCAGAAAATCGTGCGCCACCTGGCTGATCGGTTCCTGATCAATGTCGACCCGCTTGTTGAGCTCGCTCATTTTTTTGGTATCGATAACCGCCGACAAGGCATTGAGCTGATCGGCCAGTTGCGGATGCTGTGCCAGCACATCGGCACGCACGACCGGTGTCGCCTTGTAAGGAGCGAAGTAACCGAGATCGTCTTCCAGTAGCGTCAAGTCAAAACCCTGGATGCGGCCATCCGACGAATAAGTCAGCCCGGCCAGCAATTGCCGGTTACGTAATGCGGTATAGACCAGTCCCGGATCCATCTGCTTGATTTCGCTACGCTTGAGCTTGAAGCCATACAACTGCTGCATCGGCAACAGTCCATCTGGACGCGAGCCGAATTCAAAATCAACACCCACACCCGGCCATGGCCCCGCAGCCTGTCGCTGACGGATCAAGCGTCCCAGATCACTCAGCGTGTGGACGTTGTTGGCCTTTGCCACCTTGCGCGGCATGGCGAAGGCATAAGTATTGTTGAGTGCTGACTCATTGAGCCAGACCAGGCCGATTCGGGCATCGAGTGCTTTGACGCGGGCATAGGCTTCGGCAGCATCGAGCTTGTCTTCAACGTGGTTATAGACGATCAGAGAAGTGCCGGTATATTCCCAGACGATATCGAGCTGTCGACTTTCCAGTGCGCTACGCATGAGCGTTGAACCCAGTCCATTTTTGAGCTGTACTTCATAGCCCTGCGCCTGCAGATATTGTGCCGTCATGGTCGAGATCAGCAATTGTTCGGTGAAGTTCTTGCCGCCAATGACTAGCGGCGTTGCCACAGCATGTGTGATCGACAGCCCGGTTAACCCACACAGCATGAGTAGCGAAGAGAGTATTTTTTTCATATTGGTCCTTTCCTTGATCAGCGCAAACCACGGCGCGACAGATACCAGTTACTCAGCAAGTTCACCAGCGCATCCAGTGCCAGCGCCAGCAGTGCCGTAGCGGCTGCGCCGACCAGAAGCTGGCCATGATTGTTCAGATAGATGCCGGGGAAAATGAGGCCGCCCAGACTTTCACCACCGATGAGCATCGACAGCGGTGCCGTACCGACGTTGATCACCAGCGCAGTTCGAATGCCCCCCACGATGATGGGCAACGCATTCGGCAACTCAACGCGCAGCAACACTTGATAGGGTTTCATGCCAATCCCCTTGGCGGCTTCGCGTAGGGAGACCGGGACTGCCCGCAAACCTTCGAAAGTATTGCGCACGATAGGCAGCAGCGAGGCCAGCCATAACGCGATGATGGACGGCCAGTTACCGATACCGAAGGCGGCCAGTGCGAGTGCCAGTACGGCAATCGAGGGGATAGTGTTACCGATGTTGAAGATCTGGATCAGCGACTCCGCGACCCGCGCCAGTGCTGGACGACTCAGTGCGATACCCGCCGGAATACCTACCAGCAACGCCAGCAGCATCGACCAAAGGACAAGCTCAAGATGGCGAGTAGCGTAGTAGATAAGGTCACTGCGATAGTGCGTGATCACATCCAGGCCGATCCAGTGAATCAGGCCAGCGATGACGAGAACGAAAATGGCTCCGCCACCAATGACGTTGCGCAAACATTGCGTCATGGTTACTCCCTGTTGCGCCATCGGGGACGATTTCTATCAGCGCAGAAAATCGCAGCCTGAATGGCAAATTGAACGATTTGTAGTGGTTCGCTTGCTCACGTGGAGCAACATCGGACTTGACGATGTAAAACAGAACCGGCTACCGCACGAGGCGGCATTGAAATCAATACGCGATGACACTGCGATCGACGATGGTTGCATTCCAAACTCGTATCGAAAATCAACGAGCCGAAAAACGTGACAACCCGCAGGCGGGTCAGGAATTACTTTGATAGTTGAAAAAAAGTTGTCTTTGAGACAGACAACAGTATAAACCTGTCGCTTAATAAAGTCTAGCTATGTAAATTTAGCTATTGATAACCGTGCGATCTTAAGAGGAGTGAAATTGGCGACAGAAGCAGAAAATACGGGGATCTTGCAATATTTCCAATAGGAAATTATAGATATAAAATCTATAAATTAAGCGAAGAAAATCGACCAGAATCAGCCCCAAAATAGCCGTCTCCTGCCACCAATTTCAAAAACTTATCCCCGCGCCAGTTCCGCACCAGCATTGCGAGGCAAGCGGCTGGTCACGGGCACTGAGGCCACTGAAAACAATCCGATCACAAGAAACGCCGGCCAGAAATCCGCTTCAACAATGTGTGGGTGGCCCTGCAAATGATTCGAAATTTGTAATACCAGACCGGCAATGGTCACACCCATGCCCAGTGATAATTGCTGCACCACACTCGCCAAACTGGTAGCGCGACCGGCATCGCGGCTGCTGATGTCGGCATAAGCAATCGAATTGAGACAAGTAAATTGCAGCGAGGGGAAAAAGCCACCCAGCAACACCACCGCCATCATCATCAGATACGGCGTACCGGAAGTGAACAGACCGTAAGACGCAATCGCCATCCCCGCCAGCACTGCATTGAACATCAGTACCTTACGAAAGCCATAGCGTCGCAACACCGTCGACGCCAAGGCTTTCATGAACATCGCACCAAACGCCGACGCACAGGTAACGGTACCGGCCTCAAACGGATTGAGTCCAAGTCCCTCTTGCAGATACAGTGGCAGCAGAAACGGCACCGCCCCCAGACCGACCCGAAACAACGAGCCGCCGAGCACGCTGGCGCGCAGGGTCGGGATCTTCAGAAGGCGCAAATCAAGCAAGGGATGCTCGCTGCGCAGCGCATGACGGAAGTACAGCAGCAGCGCCAGCACACCAACGACACACATCACCGGCGGCAGCCAGGATGCCAGTAAATCCGTTCCCAGCAATGAAAAACCGAGCATCGCGAGACCACCACCACAGGCGGTCAGGATAAAACCCTGGATATCCAGCGGGGGCGCATCCGGCTCACGGAAATTTTCGATGAAGCGACCGGCCAGATACAAGCCCAGCAGACAGACGGGGACGTTGATCAGGAAAATCCAGCGCCAATGAAAATAGGTCGTGATAAAGCCACCCAGCGGCGGTCCGATCACCGGCCCCATCAGCGAAGGCAAAGTCAGGTAACTGATCGCACGCACCAGTTCCGATTTGGATACCGAACGCGCAATGATGATACGACCAACCGGTACCATCATGGCACCACCGATACCTTGCAATAAGCGCGCTGCGACGAAGGTGAATAGCGAATTCGATAGCGCACAGAGGATAGAACCGGTCAGGAATGTGACCATCGCTGAGCGAAAAATGGTACGTGCGCCAACCTTGTCTGCTACCCATCCGGAAATCGGGATGAATACACCCAGACTGACCACATAGGATGTCAGTGCCAGCTTGAGTGTGATCGGGTCTTGCCCGAGATCCCGAGCCAATGCTGGCAAGGAAGTCGCAATGACGGTGCCATCCATGTTTTCCATGAACAAGGCACAGCCGACGATGAGCGGAACGATCAATGAGGGAGACAAAAAGGGGCCCCTGGAAGGGCTGGCAGGTGATTCTTGCTGTCGCGGCATGATGGCGGGTGACAGATTTTGTTGGCTGATTCAGTAAGCCTTCTAGTTTACACCACTTGAAAAACACCTGCCGAAGGGAAATAAACTGGCGCACTCCGAACTCATACTCGCAAGCAATAATCGCAGCAGTGCATAATGCGAACGGTCACCTTTTCATTAATTATTGTTTCAGTCATCAGGAACTCGCCATGACAACTTACGTCACGAATACACACAGCAAGGTCATCGGCTATTTGCTGTGGCTTTTTGGTTTCCTCGGTGCGCACCGTTTCTATTACGGCAAACCAATCACCGGCACGATCTGGTTTTTTACGCTCGGCTTGCTTGGCATTGGCTGGCTGGTTGACCTGTTCCTGATCCCCACGATGGACCGCGAGGCAGCTATCCGTTTTACCAGCGGTACGATCAATTATTCCATTGCATGGGTGTTGCTGACCTTCCTCGGTATCTTTGGCATACACCGCATGTATATTGGCAAATGGCTTACTGGCCTTCTCTATCTGGTCACGGGCGGCTTGCTTGGCCTCGGTGTGCTGTACGATTTCTGGACACTCAACTCCCAGGTCTCGGAAGTCAATCTGAGTGATCGCAAAATAGCCTTCTAAGCTTGTAGCCCTCAGTCTTCACGCACCCGCATGAATACCGCAAAGCGTGGAATGCCACTAGCATTGATGCCACGATAGCGGTAGGTCACGCGGCTACCCACTGCCGGCGGGTGCCGACGCTGCGTATCCGATAAACCACTGCCGAGCTTGAAGCGCAATCCTTCAGGCGTTTCGACCAGCAAGGCACCGACCATGTCACGGTACTTACCCTTGCCGGCGGTGTAGCCAATGACAATCGCTTCGCTATCCTCGAACGGCTTGAACTTGAGCAGGTCGTCATTGCGTTCGGCTCGATACAGCGAGCTACCACGGTGCAACATGACACCCTCACCGCCCTCTGCAACCACCTTTTCCATGTAAGCCTGCAAGACAGCGTGGCTGCTAATCCTTTGCTGGGAAACGGCAATGACCCAGGGCAGACCGATACTAGGCACGAGTACCTGCAATGCTGGCAGGCGCTGGTCAAAGTTCCCGCCGTGCAGCGGCAGATCAAAGACCATGAAGCGCATTGCGCGCCAGGCCTGATCATTCGGTTGCGTCGTGCGTACCGTTGAGACGGCAATCGCGAACTTGCCGCGACCGGCCCACAATTCACCATCGAGCGCCTGTGTCGGCCAGCCCGCGATAAACCATGCCGGTACCGCAATCAATTCACCGCCACGCGTATACAGATGCTGCCCATCCCAATAGGCACGCACGCCATCATATTTCTCGCTGACCCAATAATCGCTGAGCACGATTCCTGGTCGATAGACATTGGCCAGCATGACTGGTGCCTGTGCCATCACTGGAAGCGATACCAGCAGGACAGCAAGACTAAAAAGGTAAGAGATGATTGATCGTGCAGCTAACATGAGGGTTCCTGGTCGGTTACCCCTCCCCTTTACTGACGGCTGGCGCTGATCAGAAACAGCTCTTCAGACTGGCTCGACGTCGCTCTTTTCCGACTTGAAGCGTGTGACCAGCAATTGGTTGATTTTGTTGCCTTCAATATCGACAACCTCGAATTTGTAGTCTGAAAAGAGGACAAAATCGGTCTTCTTGGGAATCCGCCGCAGCATGTACATGATGAATCCAGCCAGCGTCTCATAACCCAGAGGATTGGGATAGTCGTCAATACTGAGCGCATTCATCACTTCGGCCAGCGGCGTCAGACCATCCATGAGCCAGGAGTTTTCGTCACGCCGCACGATTTGCTGCTCTTCGGCTGGCAGACTCAACAAATTCCCCATGAGTACGTTGGTCACATCGGTGATGCTGATGATGCCGACCACCAGTGCATATTCGTTGACGACCACGGCCAGATCCTGGTCGAACGCCTTCATCCGTTCCAGTACTTCCCACAGATTGAGACTGTCTGGTATCGACAGCGGGACGTGTACCAGCGCTTTGTCATGCAGGGAAAAATTCTCCCCTTTGAGCAGACGCTTGAGGACATCCTTGCTGTCGATATAGCCAAGTACATCATCGATATTATTGCCGCAGACCAGAAACCGCGAATGCGGATGACCGATGATTTTCTGGCGCAGGATTTCTTCGGTATCAGTCACCAGAAAATAGACAATGCTCTCGCGCTGCGTCATGGCCGAAGGCACATAACGGTTTTCCAGCTCCAGCACATTGCCGATCAGATGATGCTCCTGATGTAGCAAAGCGCCGGCCTCAGCACCCGCATCCACCATTGCATGGATCTCATTGGGTGTGATCACGTCATGGCGCATTTGAGGCAAGCCAAACAAGGTGAAGAACATCTTGGTCAAGCCGTTGAATAGCAGGATCAGGGGCTTGAGCAAGGTTTCCACCATCAGCATCGGGCCCACCAGCGTGAGCGCCGCTCTCTCCGGCGCCAGCATCGCGAGCCGCTTGGGCATCAGATCAGCAAACAGAATGAAGAATGCAGTCACCAGCAGGAAAGAGATCGAAAAACTGAGGTTATCCAGCCATGGTCCCTGATAAATTCTGCCGATACCATCGACCAAATGTGGCGTCAATGCAGGCTCACCGATAACGCCGCCGAGAATGGCGACGGCGTTCAGACCGATCTGTACCACCGTGAAGAAGTTGCCAGGCTGTGCTTGCAGATCGAGTACACGTTGAGCATTGGGCTCGCCGTCTCTGACCAGCATTTCTAGGCGTATCTTGCGCGAAGCCGCCAGAGAAATTTCAGCGCAGGAAAAAAAGGCGCTGATCAGCACGAGCAAGAGGATCAACAAAAAACTGGCGAAAAAACTCATTTTTTTGCTCTCTAGTCATCGTTATGGGCCTATTTTCGCCTGCCTCCCAGGGCCAGCGCAACTGCTGGCTTTGCGCCGCTATGTAATCAGCGCAGCAACTGATACGGACCACCGCGCTCCAGTGCACGTTGATAGGCGGGGCGATCATGAATCGCTTCGAGGAATTTCAGCAGGTTAGGATAGTGGCTATCAAGGCCACCGCGCGAATGAGCGGCCTCCAGCGGAAAACTCATCTGGATATCTGCCGCCGTAAGGGCATCTCCTGCAAACCACCGACTGCGCGCCAGTTCGGCTTCCAGAAAATGCAGGTGTGCCGTGAGTTGCGGGTTCAAGCGCTGCGCAATAAAGCCGCCACAGATCATCCGGGCAATCGGCCGAATCAATGCCGGCACTGCAGCCGGAATACGACCGAAGATCAGCTTCATCACCAGCAAAGGCATCGCCGAGCCTTCCGCATAATGCAACCAGTAGCGATAGCGCAGCCGCTCTGGCGTACCGACGGCTGGAATGAATTTCCCCTCACCATAGCGTTCGACCAGGTATTCGATAATCGCGCCCGATTCGGCAATGATCTGCTCGCCATCGGTGATGACCGGTGACTTGCCCAGCGGATGCACCTCACGCAGCGCTTGCGGCGCCAGCATGGTCTTGGGGTCTCGTTGATAGTGCTTGATCTCATATTCCAGGCCCAGCTCTTCCAGCAGCCACAACACACGTTGCGAGCGGGAGTTGTTCAGGTGATGCACGGTGATCATCGTCAATCCTTTCTGTAGAATGCGCGGTAACACAGCACCGCGGCATGTTAATTTTGTTCAGTCAGTTTTGTTTAGTCAGTTAATCAATCAAACATGCCGCTACTCTAACAGTAGAAATCAAAAAGCATGCCATCCTCATCGCGTCCGGATAACGACCAGCAAGTGCTACCGCTCTACCGGCGCTTCGCCGACGAACTGGAGGCATCGATCAGCGCCGGCGTATTGCAACCCGGAGAGCGCATCAGTTCGGTGCGTATCGCTAGCCAGCAGCATCGGCTCAGCGTGACGACCGTGGTGCGTGCCTACGCGTTGCTAGAGAGTCGTGGCATCATCGAGAGCCATCCGCAATCGGGCTATTTCGTGCGTAAGACAGCGCCAGTCACCACGACACCGACTACCACAAGCATCCTGCCTACCACCCATCCGGCGGCACAGGAACCACATGAGGTCGATGTCAGCCGCCTGGTCCTGGCCACGCTCAAGGCAATTCAACAGGATGGCACCGTACCATTAGGCTCTCCCTATCCGAATCCTGCCCTGTTCCCGGCCCGGCGTATCGGCCAGATGGTGAGCAGAATCACGCGTAGCAGCGATAGCTTGAGCGTGCTCAATGATCTGCCGCCAGGCTATCCGGAATTGTTGCGACAAATCGCTCGACGTTATCTGGAGTCCGGTCTGATCATTGACCCGGACGACATCATCATCACCGTCGGTGCCACCGAAGCGATCAATCTCTGCCTGCAGGCAGTGGCACAACCGGGCGACACTATTGCGGTGGAAACACCGACTTTTTACGCGATCCTGCATGCGATTGAACGCATGGGCATGCGGGTGGTGGAAATCCCGACCGATCCGGTCACGGGGATTGATCTGGATGCGCTTGAAGCGGTGCTGGCCACACAGAAAATTGCGGCCTGCATGGTGATGCCGAATTTTCAGAATCCGCTCGGCTCCATGATGCCCGACAGCCACAAGCAGCGTTTGGTGGAACTGGCCCATGAGCATGGCATGCCGCTGATCGAGGATGCGGTCTATGGAGAATTGTTTTTTGGCAATGCCCATCCCAGCTCGCTCAAAACTTATGACCGCGATGGTCTGGTGCTCCATTGCTCTTCGTTTTCCAAGAGCCTGACTTCGGCCTATCGGGTTGGCTGGGCCATGCCGGGACGCTATCGCGATCAGGTCGAAAAACTCAAATTTCTCAATACGCTTGCCAGCCCGACGATTCCGCAGCGCGCGATTGCCGAATACCTGACGCAAGGCGGCTATGAACGGCATCTGCGACGCGTACGCCGTAGCCTGCTGCAACAGCGTGACCTGATGCGCCATTTTGTGCAGCGCTTTTTCCCGGCCGGAACCAAAGTATCTGCGCCGGCTGGTGGCTACGTATTGTGGGTAGAGTTGCCACCGGAGGTGGAGGCAATGGAGTTGTACCGGCGCTGTCTGGTGCTGGGCATCACGATTGCACCGGGCCGGATTTTTTCAGTCAATAACCGCTACAGCCATTTCATCCGCCTCAATTACAGCTATCCGTGGACGGCCGAGATCGAGAAAGCGCTCAGGACCATTGCCAAGGTGGTTACGGCTTTGCTCTGAAGCATGACATCGAAGCGAGGAAAGCGGCGTGAGCTCAACCACGCAACTGCAAGCCGGCGGCCGTCAGACAGGCACTTCCAGTGCCATCCTCGCGCAACTCAACGGTGACGATACCGGCCTCTTCCAGTGCTGTCAGAAAGCGCCGCAAGGTACTCATGCGCAGATCGCTGCGCTTGGAGAGGCGAGCCAATGACAGCGGTGCCTGGTTCTGATGATGGTCAGCAAACAACACATCAAGGATGCGCACCAGCTCGTCGGGCAATTGTTCCTGCGACTCCTCCATCACACGCCTCCTCAGGCCGCCTTGGCATGCTGTACTGCCGAGCGCGACAACAATACCGGAATCGATTTTGAAGTCGGCGTGCGCGCCTTGTCGGCAAAGCTTTCCAGAGGTACCAGCGGGTTGGTTTCCGGATAGTAGCTGGCGATACAACCACGTGGAATGTCATATTCAACCAGTAGGAAACCGTCAGCCCGGCGCTCAATACCATCATCCCAGACACTGACCAGATCGACCCATTCACCATCCTTGAAACCGAGCAGCTCCAGGTCCTGCTTGTGAATGAAAACCACCCGACGTTGTCCAAAGACGCCGCGATAGCGGTCATCCAGTCCGTAAATAGTGGTGTTGTACTGATCATGTGAACGGGTTGTCATGAGTGTCATCAGACGCTCACCATAACGCCGACGGGCGCGGTGAATCGGCGTGTCCTTTGGAATCTCATGAACGATGAAATTGGCCTTGCCGCTACCCGTCTTCCAGACCCGATCACGGGATGCGACACCAAGGTGAAAACCACCTTTGTTGGTGATGCGCTGGTTATAGTCCTTGAAGGCGTCGTAGACCTTTTCGATGGCGTCGCGAATCCGTGCGTAATCGTCGGCATACCAGAGCCAGTCGATTGGCTTGCCGTTCTGGCGGTCTTTCATGGTAGCAGCGGCGATGTGCGCCACGATAGAAGTCTCGGACATGCAGTCCGCAGATGCCGGCTTGTTGATGCCATAAGACACGTGCACCATGCTCATCGAGTCTTCCACGGTAACGCCCTGCGGGCCACTGGCCTGCATGTCGATTTCGGTACGACCCAGCGTCGGCAGAATCAGCGCATCCTTGCCATGCACCAGATGACTGCGATTGAGCTTGGTCGTGATGTGGACCGTCAGATTGCAGGAACGCATCGCATCAAAGGTGCGCGGTGTATCCGGTGTAGCCATTGCAAAATTACCGCCAAGGCCGATGAATACCTTGGTACGACCAGCCAGCATGGCTTGCACCGAGCCGACAGTATCGTTGCCATGCTCACGCGGCGCCTTGAATTCAAAGACCTGTTCCAGCCGATCCAGGAAGGCATCGGTCGGCTTTTCGTCGATACCGACGGTGCGGTCACCCTGCACATTCGAATGGCCTCGCACCGGGCACAAGCCTGCGCCGGGGCGGCCAATATTGCCGCGCAACATCATCATGTTCGACAACAGCTGAATCGCACCGACCGCGTGCTTGTGCTGGGTCAGTCCCATGCCCCAGGTGGCGATCACGGCCTTGCCCTTGACGTAGACCTGACTGAGCCTCTCGATATCTTCCCGCGAGACGCCGGATTCCTGGATGATGTCGTCCCAGCTCTCCGCGCGAACATCGGCTGCAAAGGCCTCAAAACCTGCAGTATGCTCGGCAATGAAGGCCGTATCGATGACACGTTCGGTGCCCTTGAGCTGGGCTTCGTCATCCAGCTCGATGGTGCGCTTGATGACGCCCTTGATCAGCGCCAGATCGCCACCCAGCGTGGGATGAATGAACATCGAGCTGATCTGGGTGCTGCCCATGGTCAGCATTTCCATCTTGCTTTGCGGATCGGCAAAACGCTCCAGACCCCGCTCCTTGAGCGGATTGATAGCGACAATAGTGGCACCACGCTTGGAAGCATGGCGCAGCTCACCCATCATCCGTGGGTGGTTGGTCGCAGGGTTCTGTCCGAACAGCAGCATGGTGTCGCACAGGTCAAAATCATCCAGCAACACGGTCCCCTTGCCGATACCGACGGTTTCCGGCAAGCCGACACTGGTCGGCTCATGGCACATGTTGGAGCAATCGGGGAAATTATTGGTGCCGTACTGGCGTACGAACAGCTGGAACAGGAAAGCCGCTTCGTTGCTGGCGCGGCCCGACACATAGAAGTCAGCCATGTTGGGGTCAGGCAAGGCATTAAGATGCTTACCAATCAATGCGAAGGCTTCTGACCAGGCAATCGGTACATACTTGTCACTGGCAGCATCGTAGACCATCGGCTCAGTGAGCCGGCCATGATCTTCCAGTTCAAAATCAGACTGTTGCATCAACTCTGCAACCGTGTGTGCCGCAAAGAAATCCCGCGTGACACGCTTGGTAGTGGCCTCTGCAGCCACTGCCTTGACGCCGTTTTCGCAGAATTCAAAAGTGGAGGTATGTTCACGATCGGGCCAAGCACAACCTGGGCAATCGAAGCCATCAGGCTGGTTCTGTGACAGCAGAGTGCGCAAGCCCTTGCCATCGGCCACATGTGCCCGTACCAGATTCAATGCGACATATTTAAGCGCACCCCAGCCACCTGCGGGCTGGTTATAGGTTTCGATTTTTGCTTTGCCTGTCTTTGCCATGATCGGTCTACCCATACAATTTCGGATCATTGCAGTCTACGCCGAGTACAGCGCTTGTGAAGATACAGTCGGATGCGGGAAATTGAAGCACAGCAAGCCAATCAGGGCGTGAATACTAGTCTTCCAGCGACAAGGCCAGCGTTTCCTTGATTTCTTCCATCACTACATAACTCTTGGACTGCGCCGCGCCGGGCAATTGCAGCAGGATATCGCCGAGCAGTTTGCGGTATTCCGCCATGCCGCGAATGCGTGCCTTGATCAGATAATCAAAGTCTCCTGACACCAGGTGACACTCCTGCACCTCGGGGATCCGCAAGACCTCGCGCCGGAATTGTTCAAACATGTTGCCGGACTTGTGATTAAGCGTGATTTCAACAAATACCAGCAAGGTCGCCCCCATTGCCTCCGGGTTCACGCGCGCATAGTAGCCGGTGATCACGCCATCGCGCTCCATACGTTTGACGCGTTCGATACAGGGCGTAATCGACAGCCCGACCTGCTCCCCCAGATCCTTCATCGAGATCCGCCCATCCTTTTGCAGTGCGGCCAGGATACGACGATCCAGCTTATCCAGAGTCCGCACTAAAATTTGCTGCGTTCTCATTATTTATTCCTTTCTAAAACGTTTAAAACGAAAACATATACTAGGTATAACTGCATATCATAGTTTTATCTCCTAATAAATTAAAGCTCTCTCAGGGAATTGACCATGCGTGTTGTTATTTTGGGCAGTGGCGTCATTGGCGTCACCACTGCTTACTATCTGGCCAAAGCAGGCCATCAGGTAACTGTGCTGGACCGTCAGGAAGGTCCCGCATTGGAAACCAGTTTTGCCAATGCCGGCCAGATCTCGCCGGGCTATGCCTCACCTTGGGCTGCTCCAGGGATTCCGTTGAAGGCCCTGAAATGGATGTTTGAGGAGCATGCCCCGCTGGCTATCCGTCCGGACGGCACGCTGGGCCAGTTGCGCTGGATGTGGCAAATGCTGCGTAACTGCAATGCCGAGCGCTACGCGGAAAACAAGGAACGCATGGTGCGCCTTGCAGAATATAGCCGCGACTGTCTGCGTCATCTGCGCGCTGCCACCGGCATCGAATACGAAGGCCGTCAGCAAGGCACGCTACAACTATTCCGTACCCAGGAGCAATTTGATGGCGCGGCCAAGGATATCGCCGTGCTGAAGCAGACCGGCGTACCGTTCCGTCTCCTCAATCGCGACCAGTTGGCAGAAGCCGAGCCTGCACTGGCCGCCTCCGGTAACAAACTGACCGGCGGCTTGCTGCTGCCCAATGACGAGACCGGTGACTGCCAACTGTTCACCAGCCGCTTGGCCAAGATGGCAGAAGAACTGGGCGTGCGTTTCCGCTATGGAGTCGACATCAGCGCAGTGGCGATCGCCGGCGGTGAAATTGATGGTGTCGTCTGTGGCAAGGAACTGGTCAAGGCAGATCGCTACGTCGTGGCAATGGGTGCCTATTCGACCAATCTGCTGCGCGGCATCGTCGATATCCCGGTGTACCCGCTCAAGGGCTACTCGATCACAGTACCGATTCGTCATGCCGAGGCAGCACCAGTTTCAACTGTGCTGGATGAAACCTACAAGATTGCGGTGACCCGTTTTGATGACCGCATCCGCGTTGGCGGTATGGCAGAGATCGTCGGCTTCAACCGTGATCTGAAGGCCAAGCGTCGCGCTACGCTGGAAATGGTCGTCAATGACCTGTTTCCAGGTGCCGGTGATACCGCCCAGGCCAGCTTCTGGACCGGACTGCGGCCAATGACACCGGATGGAACTCCAGTCGTCGGTGCCACCACTCTGCCCAATCTGTTCATCAACAGCGGCCACGGTACGCTGGGCTGGACCATGTCCTGCGGCTCCGGCCAGTTGCTGGCCGACCTGATTTCAGGCAAACGCCCCGCCATTGCAGCAGAAGATCTGTCGGTGGCGCGCTATCGTCGGGAAACGCCATCGCATCACGTCGCAACTGCCTGAATACGCAACTGATTGATCTACCCTGATTCTCTATGAACAGGCATCGCCTTGGCTAAGCAGCGCTTGGCCGGGGTCCTTGATCGCCGCATCGCAACGCAAAATCAATCAAGATGTCAGTGGCGCACTGATTCACTCAGTATCCCTGCAGCCCGCGAATACTACTACCTGCCCCCCTGCCTGAACGCTGCCAGACTTGCCTCATTCATCGTGCGCGCTAGCGGTAAGTGTGATTTGTCGACGACTATTGTCACACCCCGCAACACTGGATACGCGTGTTCGGTTCACGGGGCAGTACCAGCAGAGACAGTAATGCGGCCGAAACCCACAGTTCCATGAGTGGTCTGTTCGCTGGCACCGCTGTCCAGGTCGGTGACCAGTGGCGAGTCGGCGCGCTGACCGGCTACAGTCGTTCCAGTGTTGATGTTAACGACCGGTCCTCTTCCGCCAACAGCGATGACTACTATCTGGGCATCTATGGAAGTACCCAATGGGATGACCTGGTTCTCCGACTCGGCACCAGCTATACATGGCACAGCATCGGGACACAGCGCTCGGTGAATTTCACCGGCTATACCGACTAGCTCAATGCCAGCTACGATAGCAGCACGATCCAGGCCTTCGGCGAGTTGGGTTACCACATTGATTACGGCAATGTGAAGTATGAACCGTTCGGCAATCTGGCCATCGTCCGGCAGGCAGGCGAGAGCTTTGTCGAAAACGGCAATCTGGCTACTTTGCAAGTCAACAGCGCGAGCATGAACACGAGCTTTTCGACCCTCGGGGTACGTGCAGTATCCACCTTTAAAGTGGACGGCACCAACTGGACCTCGCAAGACACACTAGGATGGCGCCATGCTTTCGGTGACACACTCCCGACCAGCGAGATGACCTTGAGTGGCTCGTCACCATTCAACGTCACCGGCCTGCCGGTAACCATCAATGCCGCGATACTTGAGCTTGCACTGGCAGCACCGGTGGCCAGAAATGGCACCTTAAGTGTTGCCTACACTGGCCTGGTCGGTAGCGGGATGCGTAATAACGCCTTGCGTGCCAATTTTGGCTGGAAATTTTAAAGACTCAGGCAGCCGGTAACTTTTCAAGTTTGGGCAGCAAGGCTGCCAACAAATCGATCAACGGCAAAAACGCACACCTGATAGACACAGTAAATGTCGATCAGATCGGCGAACTTACCCAACTAGGCTGCGTCGATACCGCCCGACTCAATCACACCAGGCCAGCTTCTGGACCCGTCTACGGCCAATGACGCCGGATGGTACGCCAGTCATCGGTGCCACCACTGTGCCCAATCTTTTCGTCAACAGTGGATACGGAACATTGGGCTGGACCATATCTTGCGGTGCCGGCCAATTTATCAGTAGCGCGCCATGACCAAGGAACACAGTTGCCTGAGAGTGAAAAAATGACATCCTGGATCACCACTGCACTCTTCACTCCGGATTCACCCTGCCCTGATTTCGTCATTCAATAATGTTGAAAATTTCTCTCCGATTCCATACCGCACAGTCTCATTGCAGGTCTGCTTGATCTCCGAACCAAAGCTTACGACAAGCACCTCCCATCAGCACTACAGCTCGCCTCCTGTAACTCTGCAGGAAGGTTTTTTGTCGTCAATTTTTCCAACTAGACACAGCATCTTAAATAGGACCTCGGCGAGGAACTGACTGTACTTGCTTATAAATTTCTATCAAGCGCGGCAACACATCAGCAGGCTGATAAACGCCATTGAAAGCTTGTCAGCACCTGGGATACGCGACGAAGAAATGTGTCAGATCTGATGCAGCTGGACGCTGGCTGCACGAGTCGATTGATTGTCCTGGAGTCCACAATGAACAAGATCTACAGCCTGATCTGGAATAGCCGTCTGGGCAAATTGGTAGTTGCATCCGAACATGCGCGTCGCACCGGCAGAGGTCGTGGCGACAGTAACCGCAGCGCAGGCAGTGGCATCATCGGTGCCTCCCCCGTGGGCCGCTATTCGGCACTGCACTACTGTCTAGCCTTGACCGCACTGTGCGCAGGGCTGAGTGTCAACGGCTATGCCCTGGCCCAGACAAGTATTGCCACGACTACCAATATTGGCGCTTATCTCGACAGCAATTGGAGCAGTACGGTCAACGACTTTATTCTCAGTGGCAATTCGAGCTGGGGTAGTACGACACCGGCATTCTCGGCATCGCGCACGCAATTCACACTCGATGGCAACGGCTATACGCTATCCATTCCCGCGCTTACTGGCAGCTTGATGCCACAAACAGCGACGGCAAATCCTGCGAGTTCAAACTTTTCTGATATCACCCTCACCGGAAGCACCACTTCATCGTCACTCTTTTCATACACAACAGCCGATGTTATATCCAATCTAAATCTGAATAATGTGCAAATTCAGAATTTCACCAACAATGCAAACGATCTGGGCGCTGTCTTCAACATGAACGCGACAGGTGCTGTACTAAACGTGACTGCAGGTGGCACAACTGGCTTGACCATAGCCGACATCGTCGGAGTAGGAACGGCTAATCAGGCTGCGGTTGTGGTACAAGGCGGGACAATTAATTTCTTCGGCGATATCACCTTTGCTAACAATAGCAATGTCAATAGTGCTGCTGCGCTCTACATGTATAACAATTCCGGATCCGTCACATTCAACGGATCCACTGTATTTGAGGGAAATTCAAATACGAATCTAAATGGTTTACGTGGTGGCGCAATCCGAATTCAATCGGCAAACAACGAAGTACTGACATTCAATGGGCCAACTACGTTTTTGAATAATTTTCATGATGGCGAAACAGGGCAAGGCGCTGGCGGAAGCATATTTGAATTGCCTCTGGATGAAGGATTTACGAATGTCATTTTTAACAATACAGTAACATTCAATGGCAATTATGCATCGGGAACTAGCAACCCACTCGGCGGGGCAATTTATGCAGGTGGGAATGCCGTATTTGATTTCAATGCAGCAGCGATTTTCAGCAACAACTACGTAATAACCAAGAGCGGTGGCAACGGCGGCAATGGCGGAGCCGTTCGTAATTCCGGAGCAACCTTCAATTTTGTCTCAGGTTCTGAATTTTTGAACAATGCAGCATCCGGCATTGGTGGTGCTATCGAGTCATCTGGCCTTATTAATCTCAATGCAATCACAAGCAACATTCTCTTTCAGGGAAATCGCCAGGGAGTGCAATTCGTCGGTACGACACCGACCGCTGGCACTGGGGTACCAAATGCGATTTACATCGATAACGCTACCGGCACGCTTGTCTTGAATGCCGTCGGCACCGCACAGATCATTTTCGATGATCCGATTTATGCTGTTGCCGGTAGCACCATCACCAAAACTGGCTCTGGCACCGTGGTCTTTCAAGGCGACAATGGTGTTGATACCTTGTACGATTCGGATGTGCTCGGCAACACGACCGTGCAGGCTGGCACCTTCTCGCTGGTCAATGGTGCCAAATATGGCGACACCACCAGTGGTACATTGGAGGTTGCCAACGGCGCAACCGTCAGCGGTGATGCAGGTTCCAGCCTGCGCGCCCAAACCCTCACAATCGACAGCGGCGGCACGGTCGATGTGGTCAGCGGTACGTTGACGCTGGATGCACCAGCCATCAATCTGGCCTCCGGTGCCGAACTGAGCGGCAATGGCATATTGGCGGCCACCAGCAACATCAACCTGGCAGCAGGTGCGCTCATCGGCAATGTCGCCCCAGGCAATACGCTCAATGTAACCGCTACGCTCGTCGGAGCGGGTGGAGTGACGGTTCAGGAGAGCGGGACATTACAACTATCTGCCGCCAACACCTACACCGGGGCTACCGAAATCAATGCCGGTACCTTGCAGGCCGGTATCGCCAATGCCTTTGCCGACAGCAGCGCAGTCAATGTCGC
>NZ_JACHYE010000001.1:192349-885073 GCF_014192645.1 Herbaspirillum sp. Sphag64
GTCACCCTCGGCACCGCCACGCTCATCGCCAACAACACCGCCGATACCAATTTCGCAGGCATCATCAGCGGTACCGGTGGACTCACCAAGACCGGCACCAATACCTTGACGCTGACCGGCAATAATACCTATACCGGTGGCACCACCATCAGTGCCGGTACCTTACAGATCGGCAATGGCGGTACCTCAGGGGCCATCGTCGGCAACATCACCGATAACGCAACACTGAGCTTCGACCGTTCAGACAACATCACTTATGCCGGTACCATCACCGGAAGCGGCACCCTCATCCAGGCCGGTACGGGCGTAACCACCCTCAGCGGGGCCAGCTCCAGTGTCGGCAACGTCAACGTCGCGGCTGGTACACTGAACCTTGCACCAGCAGTCAGCTTGGCCACTACCGGCAATTACACCACTGCCAATGGCGCCACTACCGCACTGACTGCCGATGCTACCCTCAATGTCGGTGGCGCGTTTATCCAGGCAGCGGGCAGTACACTCGATGTCGCCCTTGATGTCACCCAACCCGTGATCACTGCCGCCACTGCCGACCTCGAAGGCACACTCACCATTACCGGCCTGAGCGGTACGCCAGATACTGCCAGCGCCCTGGAAGCCAGCCATTACACCCTGATTCACACCACCGGTGGTATCAGCAGCAACAACTTCTCGAACATCGATTTGGGGGGGGCGGCCAGCTCAGTCGACTACATCACACTGACGGCGGGCAAGTCAGCCAATACACTGGACTACAACATCGGCTTCGACCTGACCTGGCAAGCCGGTCCGACGCTGGGCAACGGTACCTTTACCCTAGCCAATCCGGGGGACAGCTTCAACGTTGATGTCGCGCTGACCAATGAAGCCGCCAGTGCCACCGGATGGGATGGGCATACCCTGACCAAGAATGGTGCCGGTACGCTGATATTGTCCGCCGCCAACACCTACACCGGGGCTACTGAAATCAATGCCGGTACCTTGCAGGCCGGTATCGCCAATGCCTTTGCCGACAGCAGCGCAGTCAATGTCGCCCCCGACGCTACCCTGGACCTGAACAACTTCAATCAAACTGCCAACAACCTGACCGGAGCCGGGAATGTCACCCTCGGCACCGCCACGCTCATCGCCAACAACACCGCCGATACCAATTTCGCAGGCATCATCAGCGGTACCGGTGGACTCACCAAGACCGGCACCAATACCTTGACGCTGAGTGGCAACAGCTCTGCGGTTGGCAACGTGAACGTCACTGGCGGCACGCTGAACCTCGCCCAGAGCGGCAATTTCAGCACCACCAACGATTACGTCACTGGCAGCGGCGCCACCACGTTATTGGGCGCAAATGCCACTCTTTCGATTGGTGGTGCATTAACGCAAGCCAACGGCAGCACACTCGGCGTGGTGGTCGCTGGTATCCAACCGTTGATCACGGCCAATACGGCCAGCCTGGGAGGTACATTAGAGGTAACCAGTATCGGCTCGACCCTGGCCAGCACGTTGATCGATACCGAATTCTATGTCATTCACACTGTAGGGGGCATCACTAACGACTTCTCGACGGTCAGCTTTGGTGGCGCAGCTACGGGAGTCGATTTTCTCTCCGTAGCAGGTAGCAAATCGTCCAATGGATTGGACTACAACCTCAGTTTCGGGTTGATTTGGGACTCTGGAAACAGCGAGGGCAATGGTGTGTTCACGCTAAAGAATCCGGGCGACAGCTTCACTGTCAATGTGCCGCTGGCAGACCAGAGCAATAGCGCGACAGGATGGACTGGTAACACTCTGACCAAGGACGGTCCTGGCACGCTGGTACTGGCTGCTGCCAATACCTATACTGGCGCCACCAACATTATGGATGGTACGTTACAGACCGGCGTCATCAATGCCTTTATGGATAGCAACGTCATCAATGTCGCCAAAGGTGCCACACTGAATTTGAATAATTTCAATCAGATTGCCAACAACCTCGGGGGCGCCGGTAACGTCGCACTAGGCAATGCCGTGCTGGATGAGAAGAGCAATACGGATACCACCTTTAGCGGCATAATCAGCGGAGCGGGCGAAGTCATCAAAGATGGCCCCAACAATCTGACGCTCACCGGTAACAATAACTATGCCGGTGGCACGATCATCAGCGACGGCACACTGACAGCGCATACCGCGAGTTTAGGCAGCGGTGCCATCACAGACAATGCTGCACTGGTGATCGATGAACCGGGGACAGCCAGTCTCAGCGACGCCATCAATGGCACCGGCAGTTTGACCAAAACAGACGTAGGCACACTCACCCTGACTGCGACCAACGCAGTCTCTGGCATGACCACCGTGGCAGCCGGTGTGCTGGCAGTCAATGGCTCACTCAATAACTCGACGGTGCAAGTGCTCAACGGCGCAGAACTGGAGGGCAGTGGCAGTGTCGGAGCCACGACCGTTGCCAGCGGCGGCAAGATTGCCACCGGCAGCCCCACGACAACATTGACCATCAATGGCAATCTGACAGAGCAAGCAGGCGCTATCTACAACGCTCAAGTCGATCCTACCAGCACACATGCCAGCCTGATCAACGTCAATGGCAATGCCATCCTGCAACCGGGTGCAGAGTTGCAGGTAACCAGAAGCAATAGGGCATTGTATGTGCAGGGTAACGAATACAATGTCCTCAAGGCGAGCGGTGACGTGGAAGGTACTTTTACTCTCACTGGCGATATTAATACCGAATTTACCACCCTCGTCGCTACTTACGATGCCAATGATGTTTATCTGATCGTGGAACAGGATCAAAGCTTCAACAACGTAGGCGCGACGCCTAATCAGATCAACGTCGCCACCAGCCTGCAAGGTCTGGCCGCCGGCAATCTCCTCAGAGAAGCCGTGGCCAATCTGGAGACAGCTGCACAGGCACAGAATGCCTTCGACCAGTTATCAGGGGAATTGCACGCCACGCTTAATTCACAGTTCGTGGAAGAGAGCCACTTCGTCACCGATGCTGCAATTGATCGCCTGCGTCAGGTCTTCAGCTCGGTCGGTGGCGCGCACACCGATATCAATACCAACGACACGACACAGGAGCAGCCGTCATTGCAACAAATGGCGCTCTCCTCGTATAACCCGCATACCCCGCAACCCTGGATACGTGCATTCGGTGCCTGGGGCAGTACCGGTGGCAACGGCAATGCGGCAGAAGCCAGTCGTTCGGTCGGCGGCCTGTTTGCCGGTACCGATGTCGAGATTGGCAATGAATGGCGTGTGGGCGCGATGACTGGCTATAGTTCCTCCAGCATCGACGTCGATGATCGTTCCTCTTCTGCCAACAGCAATGACTATTACCTGGGAATCTACGGCGGCAAACAATGGGATGATGTGATTCTCAGGGCGGGGGCAAGCTATACGAGGCATAGCATCAGTACCGAGCGCTCTGTGAATTTTCCTGGCTATTCTGACCAGCTCAATGCCAGCTACGACGGCAATACAACGCAGGCCTTCGGTGAGTTGGGCTATCGCATTGATCAAGGCAATGTACAGTACGAGCCATTTGTCAATCTGACCATTATCCGGCAGAGCAGCGACAGCTTTATCGAACACGGCAATCTGGCGGCTTTGCAAAGCGACAGCGCCAGCATGAACACTAGTTTCTCGACCTTGGGCGTGCGTGCCGCGTCCAAATTTATGGTTGATGGTATCGACTGGACCGCGCACGGTATGCTGGGGTGGCGTCATGCTTATGGCGACTTGCTACCAAGCAGTCAGCTGACATTGACAGGCTCCACACCATTTACCGTCGCGGGTGTTCCGGTCGCCAGCGATGCCGCGGTACTTCAACTAGGGGTGGAAGCACCAGTGGCTAAAAACGCAAGTTTTAGCGTTTCATACACGGGTCTGACCGGTAATGGTCTGCGCGACAGTGCCCTGCATGCAGCACTGCGCTGGGCATTTTGAGAACTCAGGCCGTCGACACTTTTTCCAGTTTGGGCAGCAAGGCGGCCAGCAAGCCGATCAGCGGCAAGAACGCGCAGACCTGATAGACAAAGTAAATGTCGGTCAGATCTGCGAGCTTGCCCAACAAGGCCGCACCAATACCGCCCATACCAAATGCAAAACCAAAGAACAGACCGGAAACGGTACCGACCTTGCCCGGCATCAGTTCCTGAGCAAACACCAGAATCGCCGAAAAAGCTGATGCCAGAATCACGCCAATGATGATGGTCAGCACGGTCGTCCAGAACAGATCGGCATGGGGCAACAGCAACGTGAATGGTGCCACACCCAGAATCGATACCCAGATCACCAGCTTGCGCCCGACCTTGTCACCAATCGGCCCGCCCAGTACGGTACCAACCGCGACAGCAAACAGGAAGATGAACAGATGCACCTGTGCCTGCTGGACGCTGAGCTGGAATTTGCTGATCAGATAAAAGGTGAAATAACTCGACAGACTGGCCATGTAGAAGTATTTCGAAAAAATCAGCAGCAACAACACGCTCACTGCCTGAATCACCTTTTTGCGCGGTAACTGCACATGGGTCGCCGCCTTCTTCTTGCCCTTGGTATGACCAGCAGCTTGCTGACGCACATACCAGTGCCCAATCTGGCGTAAAACCACAATAGCCACCAGTGCAGCGAGTGTGAACCAGGCAATGCTATGCTGACCACCCGGGATAATGATCCAGGCTGCCAACAGCGGCCCCATTGCGCTACCGGCGTTACCACCGACCTGAAACAGTGACTGCGCCAAACCATGGCGCCCGCCCGAGGCCATGCGTGCCACCCGTGATGCTTCCGGATGGAATACCGAAGAACCGGTTCCCACCAGCGCTGCAGCCACCAGCAACACGCCAAAATTCGGCGCCATCGATAACAGCAGGAGTCCACACAAGGTTGATCCCATACCAATGGCCAGCGAATAAGGTTTGGGATGTTTGTCCGTGTACAAGCCTACGAGGGGCTGCAATAGCGAAGCGGTGACCTGGAACGTCAGCGTGATCAGACCGACCTGGGCAAAGCTGAGATGAAAGTTACCCTTCAATAAAGGATAGATCGCCAGCAACAGCGACTGGATCATGTCATTGAGAAAGTGCGAGAAACTGATTGCCCCCAGCACACGGAACTTGGTTGTCTCAACAGCACTTTGTTGCGCCGCCGAGGGAGTGAGCGTGGTCTCCATTTTTTCTATTTTCCGGCAAGGTAAAGTCAAAATTTTAGACTGACTTTACGGCTTTGTCTTTTGTCGCCCTGTTTGGGGAAAAACACGACTTCAGCGCGCCTTGCGAAAAGTGAGATTGAAGCGACAATTCCCCGTCAGCGGATGCTGCTCCTGCCTGAGTGTATCGACGCCATGAAAGCGTAGCCGTGCCGGCCCACCCCAGACCACGACATCGCCACTATGCAGACGCAGACGCTGCGCTTTATCACCGCGCGCATCACCACCGAACAGGAAGGTCGCAGTCACGCCAAGCGACACGGAGACGATAGGCTGGTACAAATCGATTTCATTTTTATCCTGATGCAAAGACATCCGTGCGCCAGGAAGATAGCGATTGATCAGGCAGGCATCTGGAGCGAAATCGGGATAGCCGGCGGCGGTGGCTGCTTCAGTGGCAAGCTCATGGAACAGCAGCGGCATGGCGGGCCAAGGCCGCCCCGAAACCGGATCTTCAGCCTGATACCGATAACCACGGCGATCAGTGACCCAGCCCAGTGCGCCGCAATTGGTCATCGCAACGGACATCGTGTAACCGCCCGGCGTCACCATCTGACGCAATGGCGCCTGCGTCAGCAAGCCATCAATCGCCTCCAGCAAAGCACTCACCCGCTTATCGGCAAAAGCCTGCAACCACACTGCGCCATTTGCCAGTGCGATCGCCTGCGGTCGGCGCGCATGCTCGTAGTCGGCAAACAGATCCTCAGTCATCTTTGCTTCCTGGTGCCGTGTTTTCTCGCTGCAACAGCGCTTTTTTTCGCTCCACACCCCAACGATAACCAGACAGCGATCCGTCGGTACGCACCACCCGGTGACAAGGAATCAGTACGGCAATCGTGTTGGCAGCACAGGCACTGGCGACGGCCCGCACCGCTGCTGGCTGACCAATGCGCTGCGCCAGTTCGCTGTAACTGATACGCACACCGATCGGTATCGCACGCAGCGCCTGCCAGACCTGCTGCTGGAAGGCAGTACCTCGCACATCCAGTGGCAACATCTGCGCTGCCGCACTATTTTCATGCACTTCGATCACACCGATGACAGTTGCCATCCATTGTTCAAAGCGGGCATCGCCACCAATCAGCTCAGCCTTGGCGAACCGGTCCTGTAATTCGCGCACCAGTTGCACGGGATCGTCACCTAAGGTGATGGCGCAAATACCATGCTCGGTAGCGGCAACCAGAATCGCACCCAACCAGCATTGGCCGACACCAAAGCGAATCTGAAGTCCACTGCCACCACTCCGGTAGGCGCCCGGTGTCATGCCAAGCAATTGCGAGCTAGTCGCATAGAAGCCACCACTGGATTGAAAACCAGCATCGTACATTGCCTCTGTCACGGTGACACCGTGCGCCAGTTGCACGCGTAACTTATTCGCACGGTGGGCGCTAGCATAGGCCTTGGGCGTGATACCCATGTGTGCCTTGAACAAGCGGTGGAAGTGGTAACGGCTCATGCCAACCAGTTCTGCCAGCGTCTCTAGCGACGGTAAGTTTGCGGCGTGTTCAATCACCTGACAAGCGTAGGCCACGGCTTGCCCCTGTCGCTCGGCAATACCTTCCTGATCCGGTTTGCAGCGCTTGCAGGGGCGGTAGCCCGCTTGCAGCGCAGCGTTGTAGGTATCGTAAAAAAGCACATTCTCACGACGCGCATGACGCGATGGACAAGAAGGGCGGCACACCACACCAGTAGTGCGCACGGCATAGTAAAAACTGCCATCGGCTTTGGCATCGCGCTGCGTAACCGCCTGCCAGCGCAGAGCATTGACGCTCGCTGCGTCGGCAAGTGGCAAGGAGGTCAAATCAGATGTCGCTGGAGCAAGATCAGGCATGGCAATAGGGAATACAAGATGGCAACTTGGTTGAGTCAGTTATCATAGTGTAGCCAGTCCACTCCCAGCCCGCACTCGCAGACTTGCTTTCAAATCGGTCACGGGCGACATGCGCCTGGTCAGGAAGAGAACTTGATCCGCTGGCGACTCTGGGCAGGCTGAGTAACATGGTCCAGCGGGAGTACATGCGAGTGTTTGATCGGCTTCATTGTGATGTTAGATTTGACATTGGTGACGCCCGGCAAACGCAGCAAGCGCGTCATCATGAACTCAGAAAACGCTGCCAGATCCGGTGCCACAATGCGGAGAATGTAGTCAGCTTCGCCCGTAATGGAATAACATTCCATGATTTCGGGCATGTTCTGGACGGCCTGTTCGAACTGGATACCACGGGTCTCGCCTTGACGATCGAGGGTCACATTGGTGAAGGCCGTCACGCCTAAACCGACCACCGCCGGATCAAGCACTGCTGTGTAACGATCAATGACCCTCGCCTCTTCGAGTCGTTGCACGCGACGGCTGATCTGGGAGGTCGACAAATGGACTTTCTGTCCCAGCGCACTATTGGTAATATGGCCGTCACGCTGCAACTCGGTCAGCAATGCCAGATCAAATCGGTCTACGGTAATGGCCGTCATTTATCTCTCTTCTTCTCGTTTTTTCTCTATTTATCGAATTATTTGTGCATCTAAGCAGCAAAATATCACAAATAACAATCACATATTGCGATTTCACTGCAATAAACTAGCCAGAGAACTTATCTGCAACGCGGCCGCCATTACGGCGGCTGACGTCAGTATTTGTCACTATTTACAATCCCCGACAAGACAATCTTGTACGGGGCCTTGCCAGTGCCGAACATAGGAGACCACCATGGGCCAAGCCAACGCCACGCCATCCACTACGCGTAACAGCACCGATCTGTTTGATAATCCAATGGGAACCGACGGTTTTGAATTCGTCGAATATGCGGCCCTCGATCCAGCCGCGATCACCCATGTGCTCGAATCGATGGGATTTTCTGCCGTGGCACGACATCGCTCCAAGAAGGTCATGCTATACCGTCAAGGCCAGATCAATTTTGTGGTCAACTCGGAGCCTGGCAGCAATGCCACCGCGTTTGCACAGGTTCATGGGGCATCGGTGAATGCCATGGCATTTCGGGTCAAGGATGCGGCCAAGGTCTACCAGCGTGCGCTGGAAATGGGTGCCGAAGGGGTTCCTGCCAAGCTCGGTCCGATGGAACTGAATATCCCAGCGATCAAGGGTATCGGCGGCTCATTGCTGTATCTGGTGGATCGTTACGGCGAGCGTGGCTCTATCTATGATGTTGACTTTGAATTTTTTCCCAATGTCGAACGTGAACCACTTGGGGTTGGGCTGACTTATATCGACCACCTGACCCACAATGTGGTGCGGGGCGCGATGGATACCTGGTCGTCGTTCTATGAACGCTTGTTCAACTTCCGGGAAATCAAGTATTTCGATATCGAAGGCAAGATGACGGGCCTGAAGTCGCGCGCGATGACCAGCCCCTGTGGCAAAATCCGCATCCCGATCAATGAGAGTGCGGACGACAAATCGCAAATCGAGGAATTCATCAAGCAATACAACGGCGAAGGAATTCAGCATATTGCGCTGGGTACCGACGATATTTATCAGACTGTGCGCGCGCTATATCAACGCAAGGTCCCTCTGCAGGACACGATCAGCACCTATTACGATCTGGTCGAAAAGCGAATTCCGGGCCATGGCGAAGATCTGGCCGCCTTGCGTGAACTGAAGATTCTGATTGATGGCGCCCCAACCGACGGTCAGGGCCTGTTACTGCAAATTTTTACGCAGACCCTGATTGGTCCGGTGTTCTTTGAAATCATTCAACGCAAGGGCAATGACGGCTTTGGCGAAGGCAATTTCAAGGCCTTGTTTGAATCGATCGAACTGGATCAGATCCGCCGTGGCGTAATCTGATCCATCAATGCAAGTATCGGCATGCCTGGGATGTTTAACATCTCAGGCGTTCCCCAGATAGGCTTTGCGCACTGCCTCATTGGCCAGCAGATTGGCACCGGTATCGGCGAGCACGACATGCCCATTCTCCAGCACGTAACCACGATCAGCCACACCTAAGGCCTTGTTGGCATTTTGCTCGACCAGGAACACGGTGACGCCCTGGTCACGAATGGCGCGAATGATGTCAAAGATCTGCGCGATGATCAATGGTGCCAATCCCAGTGTTGGCTCGTCCAGCAACAGCAGACGCGGCTTGCTCATCAGCGCTCGCCCAATGGCCAACATCTGCTGCTCGCCACCGGACATGGTTCCGGCCCGTTGATGCGCCCGCTCTTCCAGCCGTGGAAACAGCCCAAACACATGGGCGATACCAGCTTCGATCTCGTGTTTGCTGGCAAAGAAGGCACCCATCTTGAGGTTTTCAAGCACCGTCAGACTAGGAAATACACGTCGTCCCTCGGGTGAAATTGCCATCCCCAAGCGCATGATGTCATGGGTTGCGCGTTGCGTAATATCTTGCCCTTCGAAGACAATCCTGCCGCTGGTGGCGCGCGGTTTGCCACACAGCGTCATCAGCAAGGTCGTTTTGCCGGCGCCGTTGGCACCGATCAGGGTCACGATTTCACCCTGGTTGACGTTCAGCGATACGCCATGCAATGCCTCGATCGCACCGTAGTGGGTATGTACCTGTTCAAATTGCAGCATTATTCCTCTCCCAGGTAAGCCTTGATCACTCGTTCGTCATTGCGCACCTCCTCAGGTGTGCCAGTGACGATAGGCTTGCCGTGTTCCATCACCAGAATCCGATCTGAAATACCCATGACCAGGCTCATGTCGTGTTCGATCAGCAGGACAGCCACGCCGTGCTGTTGTCGCAGCTTGTCGATCAGCTGCTGCAACTCCTGCTTCTCCTGTGGATTCAGGCCGGCAGCCGGCTCGTCCAGCAGCAACAGACGCGGCCGGGTGATCATGCAACGAGCGATTTCGACCCGACGCTGCAAACCATAGGACAAGGTCCCCGCTTCTCGATTGGCCAGCGCGGTCAGACCGAGTTCCTCCAGCCAATAAGCGGCGCGATCGAGCGCCTGCCGTTCGGAGCGGCGAAAGCCTGGCAACTTGAACAAGCCCGACAACAGGTTGTTGTTGAGCTGGTTATGTTGCGCCACCAGCAGGTTTTCCACGACGGTCAAGGTCTTGAACAAGCGGATGTTCTGAAAGGTCCTGACCAACCCTTGCTGGGCAACGATATGACTGGGCTGACGTGCAATCGCCCGTCCCTGCAGGCTGATATCACCTGCTGTGGGCTGGTAGAAACCACTAATGCAATTGAATACGGTTGTCTTGCCGGCACCGTTCGGACCAATGATGGCAAACACTTCCCTCTCCTGCACCGCCAGTGAAACACCGTCGACTGCCAGCAGTCCGCCGAAGCGCATCGCCAGACCGGAGACTTCCAGCAATACGGCCCTGTGATTATTGTTGGTCATTTTCATTGCGGCAACTCCACATGCGGACGCGAAGCGGGCAACAGTCCTTGAGGACGCCACATCATCATCAACACCATGACTAATCCAAAAATCAGCATGCGGTACTCGGCGAAGCTACGCGCCACCTCCGGCAACACAGTGAGCAGGATTGCCGCCAGGATCACCCCCATCTGCGATCCCATTCCGCCCAGTACGACAATTGCCAGGATCAATGCTGATTCAATGAACGTGAACGATTCTGGATTAACCAGTCCCTGACGTGCGGCAAAGAAGCAGCCTGCCAGACCGGCAAAGGCGGCGCCCAAGGTAAAGGCGGACAACTTGATCTTGGTCGGATTGATCCCCAGCGAACGGCAGGCGATTTCATCGTCGCGCAAGGCTTCCCAGGCGCGCCCCATTGGCATGCGAATCAGGCGACTGGTAAAGAAATAGGTCACCAGCACCAGCAGCAGCGCCAGCAGATAAAGGAAGATCACCATGTGACCACCCTGATAGGGTATCCCGATCAGTTCGTGAAAAGTGGTCGCGCCCTCGACGCTGGCACGGCGCGCCATCTCGATACCGAACACGGTCGGTTTGGGAATACTGGAGACACCATCCGGACCGCCGGTGAGCCAGGTCAGATTATTGAGAAGCAAGCGAATGATTTCACCAAAGCCGAGCGTGACAATGGCCAGGTAATCACCGCGCAGCCGTAGTACCGGGAAGCCAAGGATAAATCCAAACAAAGCCGACATGCCCGCAGCCAGCGGTAGACATTCCCAGAAGCTCAAGCCAAAGCTCTGGTTGAGTAATGCATAGGTATAGCCACCGACAGCATAAAAACCGACATAACCGAGATCAAGCAGACCGGCAAAACCGACCACGATATTCAAACCCAATCCCAGAATCACGTAGATCAATGCCAGGGTGGCAATATCCACATTTCCGCGCGAACCAAAAAACGGCCAGATCAAGGCCACCGCCAGCAAGACCAGCATCGCATAGCGCTGTTGGGTAGGCTTCAGCCTGGGCAACGCTGGCAGACGTATATGCGCACTGCTGCGCGAGAGAACCGGTTTGCAGAGCTGGAATACAAATACCGCCAATACGGCAATGAGCACCGGCGTCCAGTGTGCATGGAGCACCACCTGATAGCCATCCAGCTGTAATTGCAGACCCAGCAATGGCGTCGTCAGGATAGCGGTCAGGATTGCCGCCGCCACAGCATTCTTCACGGTCGTTGTCATCACACTTTCTCCACATCCGGCTTACCCAACAAGCCCGTCGGACGGAACAGCAAAATCAGCACCAGCAAGGCAAAAGACACGACATCCTTGTACTCAGCCGGTAAATAGCCAGCAGCAAAAGTCTCGGCCAGCCCCAGCAAAACACCGCCCAGCATAGCGCCGGGGATGCTGCCAATACCTCCCAATACGGCCGCGGTGAAGGCCTTGATACCGGCGATGAAGCCGATATAGGGATTGAGTTTGCCGATGGTCAGCGCGATCAGTACTCCACCCACAGCAGCCAGCATGGCGCCCAGCACGAAGGTGAAGGAAATGACGCGATTGGTATCGATGCCCAGCAGATTGGCCATCCCCATGTCTTCAGCGCAGGCGCGACAAGCGCGTCCCATGCGGGAACGGGCGATGAACAGGGTCAACCCCACCATCAGTAGCAAAGTAACGCCAACAATGATCATCCGCGAATAGGGAACGGTGACGGTAAAATCACTCCCCATCTGAAACTCCAGTGCTCCGGAAATCAGCACAGGCACCGACATGTCACGCGAGCCCTGCCCGATCTGCACATAGTTCTGCAGGAAAATCGACATGCCAATAGCCGAGATCAGTGGCACCAGTCGCGGTCCACCGCGCAAAGGACGGTAGGCGACACGCTCGACGGTCCAGCCATACAAGCCGGTGACGACGACAGAGACGATCAGCGCTGCCCCCAGCAAAAGGGGTAAAGGATAACCGGCCTGCACACCAATCGCGCTCAGTGTGACCAGACCAACGTAGGAACCGATCATGTAAATCTCGCCGTGGGCAAAATTGATCATGCCGATAATGCCGTAGACCATGGTGTAGCCGATTGCGATCAAGGCATAGATCGCTCCCAGACTCAGACCATTGACGAGCTGTTGCGTCAGTTGAGGGAGTAGTTCGTTCATAACAAAAAGGACTCACGCAAAATGCCGCTGGCTCAGCGTGCTGCATCCTGCCTGCATTGTGCTGTGGCGGTGACTCTGGCTGGTGCCATGCACGGTAACGAACTTTTGCGTAAGCCCTGAAAAATGAGGAGATGCCAATGCCCTTTTGCTGTTTCTGATGCGCAGGGCATTGACCGGGCGGGCCACCTCAGAGAACGCTGAGGCAGCGACCAACTGACTTACTTCGCTTCCGATTTGGTCGCATCTTTATGCCAGGTATAAACCACGAACTTGAAAGATTTGAGATCACCCTTCTTGTCGTAAGCAACCTCGCCAATCGGCGTCTTGAACGAATTGGCATGGATATAGGCGGCCACTTTGGCAGGATCAGTCGACTTGGCACCGGCGATGGCATCGGCAATGACCTTCACTGCCGAATAAGCGGGCAACTGGAAGGGACCGTTAGCGTCACGCTTCTTCGAGGCGAAAGCCTTGACCAGTGCCGCATTGGCCGGGTCGGCGGCAAAATCGGCTGGCAAGGTTACCAGCATGCCTTCGGAGGCTGGACCGGCGATGGCAGTAATATCCTTGTTGCCGACTCCTTCTGGGCCCATGAATACGGCCTTGATACCCTGCTCCCGCGCCTGACGCATGAGCATCCCCATTTCGGGATGGTAGCCACCGAAATAGACAAAATCCACCCCCTGCGATTTGAGCTTGGTGATCACCGCCGAATAATCGCTGTCGCCAGCGTTGATGCCTTCAAATACCACCACCGGAACCCTGGCGGCTTCCAGCGATGACTTGACCGCGCTGGCCACGCCTTGTCCGTAAGACTGCTTATCGTGCAGAACGGCTACTTTTTTGGGCTTGACCTTCTCGATGATGTACTTGGCCGCAGCAGGTCCTTGCTGATCATCGCGACCGATGGTGCGGAAAATAAATTGATGCGGCTTGGCTTCTGTCAGTTGAGGCGCCGTTGCGGAAGGTGTGATCATGACCACGCCTTCATTTTCATAGATGTCGGAAGCCGGAATGGTCGATCCCGAACAAACGTGACCAATGACAAATTTAATACCTTGACTGACAATCTTGTTGGCAACCGCAACTGCCTGTTTAGGCTCACAGGAGTCGTCCATCAGAACCACTTCAAACTTGTTGCCGCCTGCACCTCCCGCGGCATTGATTTGCTCAATTGCTGTCAATGCTCCCGCTTTGACCATATCGCCATACTGTGCCACGGCACCAGTCATCGGGCCGGCGATCGCAATCTTCACTGTTTCGGCCTGCGCCACGGTGGTACAGGACAAGACAAATGCGGCAGCGAAGGCGATTTTTGTGAGACGGTTCAAGGGTTGCATCGAGTTTCCTCCAGAATAAATTTGTATGAATGACAAATTTTTAGTGAGCAGAATTAAGGGGCTGAAGTGTAACATCGTCGCAATAAATGAAAGAAATTTTTATCTTATCTGCACGAAATCTGCTTTATATGCATATAAAACCTACTCGTATGCACGATTTAACCAATTAATAAGATGTGTCAGAAAAGCTTGAATAGGGACAAAAACTGAACAAAGTGACAATGAATTTGATTGGAAATATTCCCAATTGCAACGCAGGCACCTAAAATGCATTTTTTATACACATGGCGCTAACGGGGTCGTACGGTGCTCGTCCAATAAGCGGTATTCGACGCAAGTTCCTGCCCCCTGTTCCCGCCAAGCTGATTTTTTCTGATTCTCCATGCGCTTTTTGCTGCGTCCATTCACTCGTACCACTTATCGTGGTGACATCACTTTGCTACTGTTATTGCTGATGCTGGCGTCACTTGTCATGCCCGCCGCGCTTGCGGCAGAGCTACGGCAATACCGCTACAACCAGGTCAGTATCAGCACCTGCCAGATCGATCTGCAACGCGATACGCTGCGGATGTACTGGAAAGATAACAACGGCAATCTGCTAGGTACGTTCGCCAATCTACGCAACTGGCTCAGGCCACAGGGCAAAGACATCTTCTGCGCCACCAATGCCGGGATTTACGACAAGGATCATCGGCCATTAGGGCTCTATATCGAAGATGGAGAAACGCTGCGCAAGTTGAATACGCGCCAGAATGCCTATGGCAATTTCTATCTGCCGCCGAACGGCGTATTTATCGTGGAGGATCGCCAGGCACGCATTGTTGACACGCTCAGTGTGGATGCTGATCGCAATCGATGGCTTGGTACAGCGCGTTTCGCGACGCAGTCCGGTCCGATCATGCTGCAAAACGGCATCATCAACAGCGTCTTCGACCCAGCTTCCATCAATATGGTCGTACGCAACGCAGTCTGCATCGACAGCAACCGTCAGGTGGTCTTGGCCATGGCACGAAACCCAATCACGTTCTATGACTTCGCACAGTTCCTCCGTGACAAAGTGCAGTGCGTTGATGCGCTCTACCTGGACGGTAGCATCTCGCGTATTTATCCATCACTGGAAGCCGATCTGGGACCTGCGTTCGGTGCCATCATTGCTGTCACCAGAGACAGCGACAAATAAGCTCACGAAACATCATGAGATATCACGATATCCTCATACATACCGCCGTGTGATTCATTGGGCGTTCGGTCACGTCGGTGCAGTATGCGAATTGGCTATAAAGACATTCAAAATCCTTCGTTCTCCCGAACTTATTGATGTGTGAGCATAGAAGATTGCTCCGGAAAAATGCTATTCCTACTCACCCACATCAAACACTGCAGGAGAATCAATGCGCCGCTGGTCCAATTCCTTCATTTTCGGCATCATCGCCACCGCACTTGCGCTCACATCACCGCTCGCCTCTGCCCAAGACAAAAGTAAAATCAAGATCGGCATTTCTGGGGGCAGTGCTGAGCAAATCTTCGAGGTCGTCAAGAAAGTCGCCGCCAAAGACGGCCTGGAAATTCAGATCATTACTTTCAACGACTACCTGCAACCTAATGAAGCGCTGGCCTCTGGAGATCTCGATGCCAATGCCTTCCAGCATCTGCCGTTTATGGAAAGCCAGATTAAATCGCGCGGTTACAAGATCGTGCCGGTTGGCCTGACTATTACCGCTCCCCTGGGCATTTATTCCCGAAAATACAAGTCAGTGGATCAATTACCGCCAGGCGCGCGTATTGGTATCCAGAACGATCCCTCCAACGGCAATCGCGCCCTGCTGCTACTGCAACATGCTGGCCTGATCAAGCTGAAGTCAGGCGTCGGCGAGAACGGTACCAATGCGACGCCATTGGACGTGATCGACAATCCAAAGAAGCTCAAGCTGATCGAACTGGATGCGGCACAATTGCCACGTTCGCTCGACGATCTAGCAGCTGCGTCGATCAACAATGACTATGCGGTGCAAGCTGGTCTGTCGTTGCAACGCGACACCATCGCTGTGGAAGATGCCAAGGGGCGCTATGCCAATTTGATCGCCACACGCGTGGAAGACAAGGACAAATCCTGGGTAAAGAAGCTGGTGAAGGCCTACCAGTCTGAGGAAGTCCGTAAATTCATCGAAACCCAGTTCAAGGGCTCATTGGTTCCGGCATTCTGATTTTACATAGTCACTCGACCACTACATAAGATCACAAAATAGCGCTGCAAATAAAAAAGACCCGCGGACCAAGTCCGACGGGTCAATATCCCTCGCAAAAGGGTAGTTGAAGGAACAGTTCAACCGGGAACTCAGATCGTTGGCTAGTAATAAAGTTCGCTAACTCCCCACTATCGCCGATCCTCTCCGACATTTCCGCCAGCGTGGAGGGCACCTGCTGGTTCCCAGTCGGTGCAAAATGCAGCAAAATGGCACACTCGTTATCAATTATGCTGCCCGCATCAATCATGCCTCTGATTCCGCGTCATTATTGGGTTGCAGCCTGCTTTGCCCTTTCACTACTTGGTTTGGCCTCGACCAGTCACGCTGCGGTCAGCGCTCTGACATCGCGACAATGCCAGTTGATGGAACAGAAAAAAACCATTTCCCCAGACAATCCTGTTCCTTGCCGCCGTCTGACCCAGGTCTCGTTTAGCTATATCGGTTTCGATGGTCAGCAACACGATAACGGGCTGATCATCGTCATGGATGCACTAACAGAACAGGTACAGGCGATTTTTGACGAGTTGCTGGAGCGTCGCTTCCCGTTGCAGCAAGCCAGACCGATGGAAGAATTTACGGGTGACGACGAAGCTTCCATGCAGGCGAACAATAGCTCTTCGTTCAATGGGCGCGCCATGACGGGTGGCAGCGCCTGGTCCAAACATGCCTATGGTGCGGCGATTGATATCAATCCGCTACAGAACCCCTATCTGAGCCATGGCACTTACCTGCCCGACAACGCCGGTAGCTACCTCAGTCGTACACCGCAAAGACCAGGCATGGCGGAGAGCGCAATCGATATTTTCTTCCGTCATGGATTTTTAGTCTGGGGCGGAAACTGGTACGAGCCGGTTGATTACCAACACTTTGAAATCGGGAGTCGCGACTTCATACAGCAGTTGCTGGCACTACCACTACCTCAGGCACGTGCGGTGTTCAAGCGCTACGCAGATCAATATAGCGCTTGCCTCAAACGAAACAAGATCGCCGACAACATCGCAAGACGCGACGCTTGTGCGCACAATAACCGGCGCTAGCATTGACCATCACGCAGCCCCTTGCGTCGCTCAAGGCTGTAACAATATGCTCACCGCCTCGTCACGCGCAGCGTCGATATTCCCATCGTGCAAAGCAATCAGCTGCAATGACCGGGCGGCAAGATAATCGCGCACTTCGGCCTGCATCAACAGCGGCCGAACCCGATGCAAGGTATCGATCAACAAGGGTGTCAAGCGATCCAACTCAGGTCGTATGTCGCGCGCCAGATCGGGTGGTTGGGCGAACGGTGAGTGCTGTTGCTTCTGCCATTGTGCATGCATGTCGCGCTGTATGATTTTGCCGGCATCAAATTGCGCCTGAAAAAACCGCAACGCGAATGATCGATCAGCCTCTGGCGCATCATGCATCCCAGCTGCGAGATCAGCTAAAATCTTGCGTTCACGGAGCGGATCATCGATGGGAGCGCCCGAATTCCATTTCGCTTGAGCGACCTTTTCTGCCACCGCAAGACGTTGATTGATCAATTCCAGAAGATGATCAATTTCCTTTAATTCCAGTGCAGACAGCGAGCCGATGGAAGTCGCAGATGCCCCTGACTGTTCAGGCGGAAGAACTTGACATCCCGCAAGCGACAGTACAACGCACAATAGTCCGCAAAACGTTTGAGCAACATTACGCACCGTCATCCAACCCATCCTTGCATTCATCCCATCGCTCCTCATCGATCAAGCCCGCGATGGTAAATTGTGCACGGCATGGACGGCAAGTAATCGGGGGATAAGTCAGTACAAGACAAGTAATTTTTTTGTAAATTTATGTAAAGTTCAGTTTGACATTGACGATCTGACAGTGTTCCTCACTATACTAAGGATGCTTTATTTGGACATCGAGTCCGATTTTTATAAGGAGTGACCATCATGGCGGTAACGAACGTTTCAGCGACTAATTCGACAACGCAGCATCCCCAACAAGCAGCCACTGCAAAGCCAAAGTCTAACGTGGATTTTGCAAAGGTGATGGCCAGCGCCAATACTTCAGCTGATGTGAAGAAAACCGGCACTCCGGCAGAACCGGTTCAAAACGCTGAAGTGAACAAGGCTACTGCTTAAGCATTCCGGCCTCAAGCGTATAGTATTACTGGCAGGAGCGCTCCTGCCTCGTTGTGCTTCTAGTAAAGCTTTGTGTGTACTGATGTGTATGCAAACAGGCTAAGCCTTCGTGAACACGCAAGTTTCGTTACAGCGAGACTACTGAGAAACCCACCTTCAAGGTGGGTTTTGTTTTTCCACCGTCATTTTTGACAGGTCTCGTAGCGTACGTGACTTTAATCAATGACTCCTGCACTCGATTCAAGTTTGTATCCCGCATAAAAAAGCCCCGACTAACTGGTCGAGGCTTCTTCTTACCCTTTTCTCGGTGCTAGCCAATTACTGCAAAACGGCGTCTAACAAGTGATGCAGGGCAGTTAATGCTTCACGACGCTTGTATCTGCAGGATCCTCTTTAGCTGCGACAGCGACCACAGCCTCCTCTTCCGTCAATGCAACAGGCTGACGCTCCAGTGCTACCTCCAGAACCTTGTCAATCCAACGCACGGGAACGATTTCGAGCTTGTTTTTCACATTATCAGGAATCTCAGTAAGATCCTTGACGTTCTGCTCAGGAATCAACACAGTTTTAATACCGCCGCGATGTGCCGCCAACAGCTTTTCCTTAAGTCCGCCAATCGGTAACACTTCACCGCGCAGCGTGATTTCGCCAGTCATTGCAACGTCAGCACGCACCGGAATTCCAGTAAACACCGACACTAATGCCGTCGTCATCGCAATACCCGCCGAAGGACCATCCTTGGGTGTTGCTCCCTCAGGGACGTGAATATGGATATCCCTTTTCTCAAACACCTCATTTTTGATGCCAAGTTTATTGGCACGACTACGTACCACAGTCCGCGCTGCCTCGATTGATTCCTTCATGACGTCACCGAGAGTACCGGTACGTATTACACCACCCTTGCCTGGCATGGTTACAGCCTCAATTGTAAGCAGATCACCGCCAACCTCGGTCCAGGCCAGACCAACCACCTGACCAACCTGATTATCCTTCTCCGCAATACCGAAGTCGTAGCGACGTACACCCAGGAACTTGTCCAGATTGCGCGAAGACACCGCGACCTTCTTCTCCTGCTTCTTCAGCAAAAGCATTTTGACGACTTTGCGGCAGATCTTGGAAATTTCGCGTTCCAGCGAGCGGACACCAGCTTCCCGTGTGTAATAGCGAATGATGTCGCGAATCGCTGACTCGGCAACACTAATCTCACCCTCCTTCAAACCATTGTTCTTGATCTGCTTAGGCAAGAGATATCGTTGCGCAATGCTGGTCTTTTCATCTTCGGTGTAACCAGACAAGCGAATCACTTCCATCCGATCCAGCAATGCCGGAGGAATATTGAAGGAATTCGATGTCGCTACAAACATCACATCGGACAAGTCGAAATCGACTTCGATGTAATGATCCGAAAACGTATGGTTTTGTTCAGGATCAAGCACTTCCAGCAATGCTGACGATGGATCACCTCGGAAATCCATACCCAATTTGTCAATTTCATCCAGCAGGAATAATGGATTGCGCACACCGACCTTGGACAAGCTCTGCAGAATCTTGCCAGGCATGGAGCCGATGTATGTGCGACGATGCCCACGAATTTCAGCCTCATCCCGCACACCACCAAGCGCCATGCGCACAAACTTGCGATTGGTTGCACGAGCTATCGATTGACCAAGCGAGGTCTTACCAACGCCTGGAGGACCAACGAAGCACAGAATTGGCGCCTTCAGTTTATCCACACGTTGCTGCACAGCAAGATACTCAAGAATGCGTTCCTTGACCTTCTCCAGGCCATAATGCTCACTCTCCAACACCTTCTCGGCATTGGGCAAATCGTTATTGACCTTGGACTTCTTCTTCCAGGGCAAACCGACCAGCGTATCAATGTAATTGCGTACGACAGTTGCCTCTGCAGACATTGGCGACATCAGTTTTAGCTTCTTGAGCTCAGCCTGTGCTTTCTCCAGTGCTTCCTTAGGCATCTTGGCGGCCAGAATCTTTTTCTCCAACTCTTCCAGATCTGCGCCATCCTCGCCTTCTCCGAGCTCCTTCTGGATCGCCTTGACCTGCTCGTTGAGGTAATACTCGCGCTGCGACTTTTCCATCTGGCGCTTGACGCGACCACGGATGCGCTTTTCCACTTGCAGAATATCCAGCTCACCTTCGAGCTGCCCGAGCAGATGCTCATGGCGCTTGGCGACGTTAAATATTTCCAGGATGACCTGCTTCTGTTCCAGCTTCAGCGGCAGATGGGCAGCAATCGTATCTGCCAGACGACCTGCATCGTCAATGCCAGACAGTGAGCTGAGAATCTCAGGGGGAATCTTCTTGTTCAGTTTCACGTACTGATCAAACTGCTGAACGATGGTGCGACGCATAGCCTCCACTTCAGCCTCGTCGCCCAGTTCCGATTCGACCGGCGTCAAATCAGCAACAAAATGCGTTTCGAGTTCGCTGATGTGGTGAATGCGGGCACGTTGTGCGCCCTCGACCAGCACCTTGACTGTGCCATCCGGCAATTTCAGCATCTGCAGGATATTGGCTACGCAGCCTATTTCGTAGATGTCTTCGGCTGACGGCTCATCTTTGGCAGCAGCTTTCTGCGCTGCAAGCATGATGCTCTTGCCTTGTTCCATTGCCGCTTCCAGAGCCTTGATCGACTTCGGGCGACCAACGAATAAAGGGATCACCATGTGCGGGAAGACAACAACGTCCCGCAATGGCAATAACGGCAATTGGGTTTGTTCTGTGAGAGTAGAAGTCGTCATGGCGAGCCTTATCAAATTTACTGTTAGTGATGTTGGCGCGAGCTCTTAAAAGACAAGCCCAGAATCGAATAAAAACACGACAACTTATTATTACTGCAACAACAAATAAAAAAAGCCACACACGAAGTCGCCCTCGGGTGGCTTTACGATGGAAGCCGGAGTAGTGATCTCAGCGGTTTATTTTACCGCTTTTCGTGTTTCTCAATCCGGCCTGCCAGATTTTCAAAAATCGAGCAGGCCACACTCTCGTCATGCGCCCGACACCTTGGGCTGTTCGTGATAAATCAGCAGCGGCTTGGCGCCATTGGTAATGGTATTTTCATCAATCACAACCTTGGCCACATTTTGCTGGCTAGGCAGTTCATACATTACATCGAGCAATGCATGTTCAAGGATGGAACGCAATCCGCGTGCGCCGGTCTTTCGCACCAGCGCTTTTTTTGCAATCGCCTGCAAAGCGGCCGGACGAATTTCAAGCTCAGCGCCTTCCATCTGCAGTAGCTTGGCATATTGCTTGATCAGGGCATTCTTAGGTTCCAGCAAAATCTGGATCAATGCTTCTTCATCGAGCTCGTTAAGCGTTGCAATGACGGGCAGACGGCCAACAAGTTCAGGAATCAGACCAAATTTAACCAGATCATCCGGTTCAGCTCCCAGCAATACTTCACTGGCAGTCTTCTGGCTCTGACTCTTGACGCTCGCTGCAAAACCAATACCGCTCTTCTCCGAACGCTCGGAAATGATCTTCGCCAGCCCATCAAATGCACCACCACAGATGAACATAATGTTAGTGGTATCGATTTGCACAAAGTCCTGATTGGGATGCTTGCGACCACCTTGTGGCGGCACCGACGCCATAGTGCCTTCGATCAGCTTGAGAAGCGCTTGCTGCACGCCTTCACCCGACACATCGCGCGTGATCGATGGGTTATCGGATTTACGTGAAATCTTGTCGATTTCATCGATATACACAATGCCCTTCTGCGCTTTCTCAACTTCGTAATTGCAGTTCTGAAGCAGCTTCTGAATGATGTTCTCAACGTCCTCACCCACATAACCGGCTTCGGTCAGCGTCGTTGCATCAGCGATCACGAACGGCACATTGAGCATACGCGCCAGTGTCTGCGCCAGCAAAGTCTTGCCGGAGCCGGTAGGGCCAACAAGCAGAATGTTGCTCTTGGCCAGCTCAACTTCATCCTTCTTGCCGAGATGCTTCAGGCGCTTGTAATGATTGTAAACAGCCACCGACAGGATACGCTTGGCAGTCGCCTGACCAATCACATACTGATCGAGCAGTTCAGAAATCTCTTGCGGCGTTGGCAGATCGGACTTCGCCCCCGACACGGACTCAATACTGGAAGCTTCGTCCCGAATGATGTCATTGCACAAATCAATACATTCGTCGCAAATGAAAACCGACGGACCTGCGATCAATTTTTTGACTTCGTGCTGGCTCTTGCCGCAAAACGAGCAATAAAGCAGCTTTTCGCCACTGGAGGATTTTTTCTCGGACATATAGGCAAATGTGGATAGTTACGACCCGATCATACCTGCGATTTGAGGATTCGTCACGGGATCACAGTATTTCTGGCGGGGTAAAAATATCGCAAGGTCATCGTATCGGCGATATCACGCAAAAACGCGTTGATTTTGCAGCTAAAACAGAATTTATGCATGCATTTGACGCGCATTATCAGCAAACAAACATCCCAAGACATGCAAGCCAATGCTCTTTGCGGCAACACAAAACAAAATGCCCGGAGAATCCGGGCATTTTGTTTCTTACAACAAGATAATCAAAACACTGCAATGATTACCTCTTCAGACTTTCTGGCTGATCAAACACGTTCCTTCAACACCTGATCGATTAAGCCATACTCTACGGCGGCATCAGCAGACATGAAGTTGTCGCGATCAGTGTCTTTACCAATCTGATCGACGGTACGCCCCGTCTTCTCAGCCAGAATGGCGTTCAAACGCTCACGCAAGTAGAGAATTTCACGTGCCTGAATTTCGATGTCTGACGCCTGTCCTTGTGCACCACCCAGAGGTTGATGAATCATGATGCGCGAGTTAGGCAAAGAAAACCTCTTACCCTTGGCACCAGCTGCGAGCAGGAAGGCGCCCATTGAAGCCGCCAAACCTGTGCACAAGGTAGATACCTGGGGCTTGATGAACTGCATCGTGTCGAAAATCGCCATACCAGCCGATACAGAACCACCAGGAGAGTTGATGTACAGGGAAATATCCTTGTCCGGATTTTCACTCTCCAGGAACAGCAACTGCGCCACGATCAAATTGGCGGACGCATCATTGACCGGGCCTACCAGGAAAATGATGCGCTCTTTCAACAAACGCGAGTAAATATCGTAAGCGCGCTCACCGCGACCGCTTTGCTCAATCACCATTGGCACCATGCCGAGCATTTCCGTATCCAGTGCCGACTGTCTAATCAAACCTGTCATGTGCATTCCTTATGCGTGGAAGACTTCTCTGATGGTAACCGAGATGAAAGCATTATGCTTGCGGCTGATTGCCCATCAACGCGTCAAACTCAACAGCTTTCTCGGTAACCTTTGATTTACCCAGCACGTAATTGACGACGTTTTCTTCCAAAACAAGAGCTTCAACTTCTGCCAGACGACGACGATCGCTGAAGTAGTACTTCAGGACTTCTTGTGGATCTTCGTAGCTCTGTGCAAAGTCATCGACCTGTGCTTTTACCTGTTCTTCAGTGGCTTCCAGCTTGTTGGTCTTGACGACTTCAGCCAGGATCAAGCCAAGGCGCACGCGGCGCTCAGCCTGTGCCGTGAACAGTTCACGTGGCAGTTGCATGCCCTTTGGATCCATACCACGTTGCTGCATGTCTTGCTGCGCCATTTGCATCAGACGCTCGATATCTTGCTCGATCAATGCCTTCGGCACTTCCAGCTCGCTGACCTTGATCAGGGCGTCCATGACGCTGTCCTTGGTCTTGGCCTTGGTACGAGCATTGACTTCGCGCTCCAGATTGCGCTTGATGTCAGCGCGCATCTTGCTCAGATCACCATCTTCGATACCCAGGGACTTGGCGAACTCAGCATCAACTTCTGGCAGGTGCGCCCACTCCAGCTTGGTCAGCGTGATGGTGAATTCAGCAGTCTTGCCAGCCACATCCTTGCCGTGATAATCAGCCGGGAACGCCAGCGGGAAAGTCTTGGACTCACCAACCTTCAGGCCCAGTGTTGCTGCTTCAAATTCTGGCAGCATGCGACCTTCACCCAGAACAAACGGGAAGCTATCAGCCTTGCCACCCTGGAATTCCACGCCATCGATCTTGCCGACGAAGTCAACTGTTGCACGGTCACCGTTTTGTGCGGACTGATCTGCACCGCCGTCACCATGCGCGCCTTGCTCGCCCTTGACGTGATAATGCACGCGCTGCTTGCGCAGGATATCCAGTGTCTTGTCGATTTCAACATCAGACACCGAAGTAACGGTCTTCTCGACTTCGCTGGCCGACAAATCGCCGACAACGACTTCAGGATAAACTTCAAAGGTTGCGTCAAATGCCAGTGCGCCTTCGGCAACGCCTTCGCTGGTCTTTGGCTCGATCTTCGGGAAGCCAGCTACGCGCAGGTTGTTTTCGACTGCGGCATCGTTGAAAGCACGACCAACCTTGTCGTTGAGAACTTCAGTTTCGACCTGATAGCCGAACTGCGCGGCAACCATCTTCATTGGCACCTTGCCTGGACGGAAGCCTGGCGCCTTCGCAGTGCGCGCACGCACTTTCAGACGCTTTTCCACTTCAGCTTGCACATCTGCCAGCGGGAAAGACAAAGTAATACGGCGCTCAAGTTTGCTCAAAGTTTCGACTGCAGTTGCCATGTGAATCGTCCAAAAATTAATAAATTCCGTGGTGCATCCCGACCACCAAAAAAGGCTTTCTTCCTTGCCTCAAAGGCGTCCGGACGCGCTAAAGTCCGCTATTTTATACGGAAAAACTGCGGTTGCGCCAAAACCCAACATTGCGACGCACAAAAACGGCCTGCCCTGCAATGCACAGACAGACATTTCAATCACCCGGCAATCCAATTATTGATTACTCAGATTCAACACTCGCATCAGGCAATGGAGAAAATCGTGGCAGACTCTGACCATCGACCTCAACCACACCATGAAAGTCCTGGTATGGCCTGATCCAGACGGTATTGTTACGCAGCGCACGGTAAACCACCATCGGCGACAGGTCTGATTCCAGAGTAGCATCATGCAAAATCTCATAGATGCCGCCCTTGTAATGTCGGTAAAGCACAGAGAACTCCGTTATCAGATTGTTACCAGCTTGCCACCCAAGATCAGGCGACGGCGCCTTCGGTGGTCGAACCGATTTCTGTCAGCAACTCTTCCATCAGTGCATCGATCAGCTTCTCGACAATGATACGGTGGGTGGCCTGGTAATTCTTGATTCTTCTGAGCTTGCGCATAGTGCTTCTCCTGTAAATTCGGTCTCGGGAACATCGATTGATCCATGCTCAGACAAACAATCATGTTCGCCCCTGAGCGTGAACAGAGCAATAAAAAAACCCTCGACAAGGGAGGGTTTTTTATCAAACTGCTATTGGTGGTGCAGGTAGTCAGACTCGAACTGACACGGCATTGCTACCGTCTGGACCTAAACCAGGTGCGTCTACCAATTTCGCCATACCTGCAATCAAGAGCGGGAGTGTAACAGAATTGCTAGCGGTGGGGCTAGCAAAAGATCATTCGAGGTCGGCTTCTCATTCACCAATAGCGTCAACAACGTTGACTTTTACATTACTATTGCCGGCAACAAATCACCTCCTCTTTCCAGAATCCGGGAATACGCTGCATGGCTGTCGATCATTACGAAAATTTTCCCGTTGCCTCGCTACTACTACCCGCACGCTTGCGCCCGGCAGTCAAAGCGATTTACGCATTCGCCCGCAGCGCAGATGATATTGCCGATGAAGGTGACGCTACCGATCAAGCACGGCTGAGCGCACTGCGCGCCTACGAGGAGGAGCTGAACAGGATTGAGACAGGCCAGGCCAGCACCAACCAGTTGTTTGTCACACTGAGCAACATCGTGAAGCAATACGCGTTACCACTGACACCGCTACGCGACTTGCTCTCCGCATTCCAACAAGACGTGAGCACCACCCGCTACCACAATTTTGACACCCTGCTCGACTACTGCCGCCGCTCCGCCAATCCGGTCGGTGCCTTGATGCTGCATTTATATCAAGCGGCAAATCCTGACAATCTGCGCGACTCGAATGCCATTTGCAGCGCCTTGCAATTAATTAATTTCTGGCAAGACATCGCGATTGACTGGCGCAAGCAACGCATTTACCTGCCACTGGAAGATTTGCAGAACTTTGGTATTAAAGAGGAGCATATTGCTCAGGAAATAGCTGATACGCGCTGGCATACGATGATGCAATTCCAAATTAGTCGTGCACGCGCATTACTCTGCTCGGGTGCACCACTGGCATTACGCCTGCCAGGCAGAATTGGTTGGGAGCTGCGATTGGTGGTGCAAGGCGGCTTGCGCATCCTGGAGCGACTAGAGCAAGTGCAAGGCGACATTTTCCAGCAACGTCCCACACTAGGCTTGCACGACTGGATCATCATCGGCTGGCGCGCACTGCGCATGTCGCACACCACACTATCAATGCACCATATACCGGACGCTAGGTAAAGCAGTTATCTTTTCAGCGATTTTTTGCGCTGCTTGAAGATGGTCCGCGCATCCTGCGCCGCCCGCTCTTGCGTGCGCATGCTTTCATGGTCGTCATGCGCTACGAAGAACTCGTTGGCCTGCGCCTGCACAACCCACTTGATGGCTTCTGCATCGGTAGCATCGTAAAGCTCCGTGATCAAGGTCGTTACCTCATCCAGGTATTCTTCATAAGTCATCCCAGCCTCCTGTTTTTCGCGGAACGGCAGTTTACGCGCGAGTTTGCTCCAGCGTCCAGCGATAGAAATAATTTATTTACTGACCAATGCGAATCACTGCTTGCTATTCAAATTAATGCTCTATATAATTCGCCTCCTCAGACGCGGGGTGGAGCAGTCTGGCAGCTCGTCGGGCTCATAACCCGAAGGTCGTAGGTTCAAATCCTGCCCCCGCAACCATATTCGCAAGGGCTTGCACACGAAATAGGGTGCAAGCCTTTTTGCTTTGCGTCAGCGCAATCCTCCGGCACGCCGCACGCAACCCACAGCGCGCCTCTGCTAGACTTCGTTCATCTTTCATCTTTGCACAGATTCGGGCCCATCATGCTCACTACCTCGCCTTCTGCTTCCTTTTCCAGTCTGGCGCTGACCGAGGCCATGCTCGGCAACCTGGAACAACTTGGCTACCATGAAATGACCTCGATCCAGGCTGCCAGTCTACCCATCATTCTGGAGCGCCGCGATCTGATCGCTCAAGCAAAGACTGGCAGTGGCAAGACGGCAGCTTTCGGGATTGGTCTGCTACACCACCTTAATCCGACTTATTTTGCAATTCAAGGTCTGGTCATCTGCCCGACCCGGGAGCTGGCAGATCAGGTTTCCAATGAATTGCGCCGGATTGCCCGCTTCACCGAGAACATCAAGATTCTGACCTTGTGCGGCGGTACATCAATGCGTCCGCAGATGGCCTCACTGGAGCATGGCACCCATATTGTGGTTGGCACGCCCGGCCGCATCCGCGACCACATCGGGCGCGGCAGCATCAATCTATCGACAGTACAGACACTGGTTCTGGATGAAGCTGATCGAATGGTAGATATGGGCTTCTACGAAGACATCGAAGGGATTGTCAGCGCCTGTCCGGCGCGTCGCCAGACGCTGCTGTTTTCAGCGACCTACCCAGACGATATTCGCAAGGCCAGCGACCGGTTTCTGCGTGATCCAGCTGAGGTGAAGGTCGAAGCCCAGCATGACGGCGACAAAATTGAACAACGCTTCTTTGAAATCACACCGGAGCAGCGCAATATGGCGGTAGCCCGGCTGTTGCAGCATTACCAGCCAGTATCGACACTGGCCTTTTGCAACACCAAGATTCACTGCCGCGAACTGGCAGAAGAATTACGTGCGCTGGGCTTCAGTGCACTGGCACTGTACGGAGACCTGGAACAACGCGAACGTGATGAAATTCTGGTGCAGTTTGCCAATCAGAGCTGCTCGGTACTGGTGGCAACCGATGTTGCTGCACGCGGCCTCGATATCGCCAATCTCAGCGCCGTGATCAACGTCGACGTGACCCGTGATACCGAAGTCCATATTCATCGCATCGGACGCACCGGTCGTGGTCAGGACAAGGGACTGGCACTAAACTTGTGCACACCGAATGAAAAACGCTGGGTCAAGCTGATCGAGCAATATCAGGCCAGCCCGGTGCAGTGGTTCGATCTCGATGCATTGGAGGTCGCTGCCGATACGATGCTGCGCGCACCTATGCGCACCTTGTGTATTCAGGGTGGGAAAAAGGACAAGTTGCGTCCCGGCGACCTGCTAGGTGCACTGACCGGTGACGTTGGTCTGAGCAAGGAGCAGGTTGGCAAAATCAATGTCTTCGAATTTTCAACCTACGTCGCACTAGACTATCGGATCGCAGATAAGGCCTGCACAAAACTGTCCAATGGAAATATCAAAGGTCGGCAGTTTAAGATGCGTCTGCTGCGTACCGTCTGACACTGCCGCGCGTGATCCGGGCATGAAAAAAGCAGCCCCATGCGGCTGCTTTTTTTGTGAAGAACAGCTTTCTACAAGCAGCTCAGACCAGCAATGCGGATGTCAATGAACGAATTTCCTCGCCCGACTCATCAAGCAGCTCGTGCAGACTGACGTCGCCAATAAACTCATCCACAATCGTCTCATGCCCCAGACCACCTTGTTCCGCTGATTTCTGGAACGGCGACGGCACTGGCGACAACTCCTTGGCCAGCAGAAGAATGTCACCCAGGGTTTCCGGAGGCAGCACGCGAATGCCATGCCACAGCGATTCAATTGCCGTCATGACGGGATCAGGGATGCCCAGCTTGCGCAACACGGCACGACCGATGATCTTTTCGCCGTATTCAGCCCAATCTTCGGTTCCCCCATCAAGCAGACCAGGGAATTCATCCGTACGCGACAGCAGATAAAAACCGCCGACATCATGCACGATACCCGCAAACATGGCAGTTTCGGGATCCAACCGGGTCATTTTTTTTGCGAGGATATAAGACAAGGCCGCTACGTTAGCGGTATGTTCCCAAAGCTGCGCCGCCTTGACGCGCATTTCAGAATCGGAAATATTACGCCCGAGCTGACGAACAATGACTGCCGTGGTAATCGCGCCGAGCGTCTTGAAACCGAGCCGCATCACGGCCGCACGCACATTATTGATTTCGCCACCGGAGCGGTTGTAGGCGGCTGAATTGGCAATTGCGACCGTCCGCGCAGACAACAACGGCTCCGCCATTACCAGCTTGGCCGCAGTCTCAAGGTGACCGTTCGGATCACTGAGTGCCTTCTGCAATTTGATCGATGCATTGACGTTGGTCGGAAAGACCAGCTCACCACGGCTCGCCTGCGCCGCGATGGTTCTGAAAGCTTCCAGTCGGTTCATGAAAAATTCCCCTCCTCGCTTGTCGTCTCGGGCCGGATATGTGTACACCCGGCGCTTTATTAATAATCAAACAACATCGCACAGCAGTTCGCATGCAAACGGCATGACTTACGCGTCAAATCAGTATCCTGCTTACCTGCAACGGATGCTCAAAGCTTAATGTACAACGTCTACTGCTGCAACAACATATCACCGCCAGCAAAGTACTTGTCGCCCCCTTAAGACCGGACATTCGCCCTAGGCAGAAACGAGACGATTGCCCTTCATCAGCTAGTCGGCTAGCATAGCGGCTTCGCGAACTGTGCCGGCACATCGGGTCTGATTTTACAGACCACCATTTAGAGTAGATGTCACGCATTGCTCCATCATGACTCGACCCCTATTTCCACTTCATGTCTCCTGACGACTATTGCCAGCAAAAGGCAGCCCAGAGCGGCTCCAGCTTTTATTACAGCTTTTTGTTCCTGCCTAACGAGCGACGCCGTGCCATTACTGCACTGTATGCTTTCTGTCGGGAAGTGGATGACACCGTTGATGAAATCAGCGATACCAACGTCGCCCGCACCAAACTGATCTGGTGGCGCAAGGAAATCGCCGCCATGCTGCAGGGCAACCCCAGCCATCCAGTGACGCTGGCGCTGGCGCCGCACATGGCTACTTATGGACTCAAGGGCGAGCATTTGCAGGCAATCATCGATGGTATGGAGATGGATCTGGATCAGACCCGCTATCTCGACTTCATCGGTCTGCAGCGTTATTGCTGGCATGTGGCTAGTGTTGTCGGCATCCTCTCGGCCAGCATCTTCGGCGTTACGCAGGAACAGACATTGCAGTTCGCTGAAAAATTGGGTTTGGCATTTCAACTGACCAACATCATCCGTGACGTTGGCGAAGACAGCCGCAAGGGTCGGATTTATCTGCCAGTCAACGAATTGCAGCAATTCAACGTGACTGCAGCCGATATTCTCAACGCCCGCCATAGCGAGAACTTTGAGCGCTTAATGCGCTTTCAGGTTGAGCGCGCCCAACGCACCTATGACGAAGCCTTTGCCTTACTACCCAAACAGGACCGTCGCGCACAACGCCCCGGACTGATGATGGCCGCGATCTATCGCACCCTGCTCACAGAGATTGAGCGCGATGGATTTCATGTGCTGAACCAACGCATCTCGCTGACGCCCATCCGCAAACTCTGGCTGGCGTGGAAAACCTACGTTCGTGGCTAAGCCAGCCCATATTGCAGTGATCGGTGCTGGCTGGGCAGGCTGCGCGGCGGCCGTCACTCTGGTTCAGTCCGGACATCAGGTCACGCTACTTGAAGCTTCCCGTACCTTGGGCGGACGTGCACGCCGGGTGAGCCTGGATGATCGCACCTTGGATAACGGTCAACATATCCTTCTGGGGGCCTATAAAGCCACGCTAAAGATGCTGAAGACTGTGGGCGTCGATACCAAGACTGCCCTGTTACGACTGCCACTGCAAATGCGCTACCCGGCAGGATGTGACGGTATGGATTTTGTAGCACCACGTCTGCCAGCGCCATGGCACGTGCTGGTGGCGTTGCTGCGAGCAGGTGGACTTAGCGGCCAGGACAAGATGTCATTGGCCCGCTTCTCAAGCACCGCACGCTGGATGGGATGGCAGCTCAATGACGATTGCAGCGTCGCCGAACTGTTGAACCGCTTCGATCAGACTGATCGCCTGCAAGGTCTGCTGTGGTATCCACTCTGCATCGCGGCACTGAACACCCCACCGGAACGTGCCTCGGCGCAGATATTTCTGAATGTCTTGCGCGATAGCCTGGGCGCACGCCGTGCCGCCTCGGACATGTTGCTACCGCGCGTCAATCTGAGCGCCCTGCTTCCTGAACCGGCCGCTGCTTTTGTGCAGCGCAATGGTGGCGTGGTTGAAACCGCGCATGCAGTGCGTTCCTTACGCCACAGTCCACAAGCCGATAGAGGATGGGAGCTCAGCTTGCGCCACACACAGGCAGCGCAATCCTTTGATGGCATCGTACTGGCAACCGGGCCGGAAGCAGCCGCAGAATTGCTAGGTGAAATCAGCGAAAGTGGCGATGGCAGCAATATCGATCTCCTGCGCCAGATGACGCATGAAGCCATCAGCACCTGCTATCTGCAATATGACCCGACGCTGCGCCTGGCTGCCCCCTTCTATGCACTGCGTGATGATCCCCAACAGCATTGCTGGGGGCAGTTTGTCTTTGATCGGGCGCAACTCAGTGATGACCCACGCGATGCAGGCCTGCTAGCCGTCATTGTCAGCGCTGCCGATCTGGCGATCGAACTGGGGCACACTGCGCTGGCTGCCCGTATTACCGCACAGCTGGCACAGCAACTGCAAAACCCACAGCTGCAATCGCCACGATGGAGTAAGGTCGTTTCCGAAAAGAGAGCAACCTTCTCCTGCACGCCTGGGTTACGCCGACCAGATAACAGTTCGCTGCCGCAGGGATTGGCACTGGCTGGCGACTACGTTGCCGGCAACTACCCAGCCACCCTGGAAGGGGCTGTCCTGAGTGGTATTGCGGCAGCGCAGCGAATCACGCAAAGCCTTTAAAGCGCGTCAACCGTTCGCTGCGAAACTTTTCATGCCTGAGCGCAAAGGGTTTCATCCCAAAACCTCACGGTTTGCTCTAGGATATGGCCCAGTCATTTAACTCATACAAAATCACTGGGAGCCCATCATGCCTGTCATCACCTGTGTTGAAGATTTACGCCTGCTTGCCAAGAAACGGGTGCCGAAGGCATTTTATGACTATGCCGACAGTGGTTCGTACACCGAGAGCACCTACCGCGCCAACACCGATGATCTGGCTGCACTGAAGCTGCGCCAACGCGTGGCGATCAATGTCGACCAACGCTCTACCCGCACCACCATGATCGGTCACGATGTCACCATGCCGGTTGCCATCGCGCCAACTGGATTGACCGGCATGCAATGGGCCAATGGCGAAATGCTGGGGGCGATTGCTGCTGAAAAATTCGGTATTCCCTTTACGTTATCGACCATGAGCATCTGCTCGATTGAAGATGTCGCCAGCGTGACCACCAAGCCGTTCTGGTTTCAGCTGTACGTGATGCGCGATCGTGGCTTCGTCAAATCCATGATCGAGCGCGCCAAGGCGGCCAAGTGCTCTGCACTGGTACTGACGCTGGACCTGCAAATTCTGGGACAACGTCACAAGGATCTGAAAAATGGCATGTCTGTGCCACCGAAACTGACGCTGGATACCTTGCTCGATCTTGCGACCAAGCCTGGCTGGGCACTACGTGCGCTGTCGGGACGCAAAACCTTCGGCAATCTTGCCGGCCACATCACTGGTGGCGGCAAGGGGATTCAAACCTTGAGCCAATGGACTGCGAGTCAGTTCGACCCTACCTTGAACTGGGATGACGTGGCATGGATCAAGGAGCAATGGGGTGGGAAACTGATTCTCAAAGGCATTCTGGATGTTGAGGATGCCAAAATTGCCGCACAAACCGGTGCCGATGCGCTGGTAGTAAGTAATCACGGTGGTCGCCAGCTTGACGGCGCGATGTCTTCGATAGAAGCCCTGCCTGCGATTGCCGAGGCAGTTGGCGATCAGATTGAAGTCTGGTTTGATGGTGGTATTCGCACCGGTCAGGATATTCTCAAGGCCACCGCATTAGGCGCCAAGGGCACCATGATTGGCCGTGCTTTCCTCTACAGCCTGGGCGCCATGGGCGGTGAAGGTGTTACCAAGATGCTCGAAATCCTGCACAAGGAACTCGATGTCAGCATGGCCTTGACCGGCACCAAGAATATCAAGGATGTCGGCCCCGATCTGCTGATCCGTCGCTAATTCAGCTCGGACCATATTCCGCGACTGATTAAAAAAGCCGACCAGAGACACTTCCTGGCCGGCTTTATTTTTGTTCAAGCGCCTCAATACTCAGGGCTTTTCTGGCTGACTCAGCAAATCCACGATATCCGTTCTTTCGTAGTGACGCGCCAGATCCAGTGCCGTCATGCCATCCGCATTCTTGAGCGAGAGATCAGCTCCCTCTTCCTTGAGCAAGCGCACCACCGAAGTACGTCCTCGCATTGCTGCCAGCATGATCGGCGTCATCTGCCCCTCAGCCGATTCTGCATCGATATAAGCCGACGCATCCAATAACAATTTCACGATAGAAGAACTGCCATTGATGGCCGCGTAGTGAAGCGCCGTCCAGCCTGGGCGATTGACTTGAACATCCCGCTCCAGCAGTGTCTTAACCAGTGGCAAGTCACCATAAAAGGCCGCCAGCATGATGGCAGTATCACCATTCACGGCTTTTGCCTCCAGATCGACGCCCGGCGTCTCAAGCAAGAGCTGGATGATTTTTGGCGATCCCATTCTGATCGCCAGCAGCAGCGGCGTGTAACCATGCTCCGGCTCAATCAGATTGGGGCCGAGTCCGCGCCGCATCACTTTCTGAAACTGATAAGGCGCATCCAGTTTGACCGCATCAAAGTAGTCCTCGTAAGAACCAGCACTGGCTGACAACGGTGTCAGTAGTGCAAGCGCCAGAAGTGGGAGAAGAAAACGCGAAGTCAAACGCTGCAACATGGAAAACCTCATTTTGCCATCTTGAACAACTGAAAGAAATTCTCACTGGTCTGGCGTGCAACCTGCTCTACCGGAATACCACGCAAATCGGCAATGAATTCTGCCACATGTCTGACCAGTCCTGGCTCATTGGTTTTACCTCGATGAGGCACGGGAGCAAGATAAGGCGAATCGGTCTCGATAAGCATGCGCTCGAGCGGTATGGTGCGGGCGACTTCCTGCAAGGCCTTGGCACTTTTGAAGGTAACAATGCCAGAAAACGAAATATAAAATCCGAGCGCAATGGCAGCCTCAGCGACTTCCTGTGACTCGGTAAAGCAATGCATCACCCCTGCCACACCACCAGCTTGAGGACTGGCGCCCTCTTCTTGCAGGATGCGAATCGTATCCTCAGACGCAGAGCGGGTGTGAATGATGAGCGGCTTGCCAGTCCGACGTGAAGCACGGATATGGATGCGGAAGCGCTCGCGCTGCCACTCCAGATCACCTTGCAGCCGGTAATAATCGAGCCCGGTTTCACCGATGGCGACGATCCGTGGATGGTCGGCCAATGACACCAGTTGCTCAAGGGAAGGTTCCGGTGTGTCTTCGTAATCGGGATGCACGCCGACCGATGCGTAGACATTGGGATACTGTTCCGCCAACGCCAACACCTGCGGGAATTCAGGTAAGTTGACCGACACGCACAAGGCATGACTAACCTTGTTCTCGTTCATCTTGTCGAAAATTTCCGGCAGACGTGCAGCCAGTTCGGGGAAATTGATATGGCAATGGGAATCGATATACATGATGGCTGCTATTTTACGCCATCACCCCCCATTTGATTTCTATCTTGCGACTGGTCGCTTGGCCAATTTGCGTTGCAAGGTGCGACGGTGCATGTTCAGGGCACGCGCCGTCGACGAGATATTTCCCTGATGCTCCGTCAGAATACGCTGAATGTGCTCCCATTCGAGCCGCTCTACCGACAGCGGAGTCGCTGTCACACCGAGCTTGATGGTCTCGGTAACAGCATCCGCCTCGCTGAACAGACCATCATCGTTACTGGCGGAAGATTGCGCCAACGCCGACAGGATCGAATCGAGATTGGCTGGCTTGGCAAGATAATTGTCCGCACCAGCCTTGATCGCCTGCACTGTCGTGGCGATGCTGGCGTAGCCCGTCAGAACGAGCAATCGTGCCTGTGGCAATTGGCGCCGTAATGGTGCGATCCACTGCAAGCCAGAATCATGCTTCAGTTGCAGATCAATGGTTGCGTAATCAAACGGAATTTGTGCAGCCGCTGCCAGCGCAGCTTCGCCGCAAGAGGCGATGGTCGCGCTGAAACCGCGGCGCGTCAGCGAGCGCGCTAGCGTGGTGGCAAAGACTTCGTTATCGTCAAGAATCAGAAACGCATTATTCATGGTGGATTTATTCGATCATTCCTGGATCATGGCCGATCTTTTATTGGCGGTGCCACGGGTGCATCAACCGCCGGTCTGGATGTTGAAACCGCGATGCTGACGGGCATACTCAACGGCAATGTCAACAAGGCTGTGGTGCCTTGTCCCTGCCTGGATGCCAGTGCCAGCCTGGCGCCCAACTGTCGTGCCATGGCAAACGCCAACATCAGGCCAATGCCCTTACCACCGGTTGTGCTGCGCACCGGCTCATAGCCCAGACGCGTGAGCAACTCCGCAGCGATTCCGGGGCCTTCATCGCGTACGCAAATAGTGATACTGGCAGCATGTATACGCAATTCCAACTCAACGACAGCGACATTGCCCACTGCCTGGGCTGCATTATCGAGCAAGGTTGACAACACTTGCGCCAGCAATTGAGGCTGGGTTACGGGGAAACTGGTTTCATCGAGCGACAGACGCACTGCCACCGCCGGGTGACGCAAACGCCAGGTATTAAAAAAATGGCGGAGCCAATCTGTCAAACTGAGGACTGCTTCGGTCGCCGAGGGCTTGCCATGCATGCTCATTTTGTCCAGCGCCGTCTTGCACAATACAATTTGCTCTTCAATGATCGTCAAATCTTCACGGAAGGGACGCAAGGCCTCGTTACGACTGGCTTCGACGTGCAGCTCTCCAGCGATCAGCGCAACAGTCGACAGCGGCGTTCCCATTTCATGGGCGGCACTGGCTGCCTGCGTCCCCAGTGCCACAATGCGCTCATCCAGCAAGTGCTGCTCCCGGGCTTGCGCCAGCTGTGCCTCGCGCCCGCGAACCGTTGCCGACATGCGGGTAACGAACCAGGTAATCAAGGCTGCTGAGACCAGAAAATTAAGCCACATGCCAATCAGATGATAGTGCATACCCTGCATCGCATCATGCACGTGCAACGGCTGGTAAAAAGTCGTCAGTAGCGAATAGCAAATCAACGAATACAGGGCCAGCAGCAAGGCGAACGACGTCGGCAAAATTGCCGCGGCAACTGCTAATGTGGGCAGATAAAACGAAACAAAAGGATTGGTTGCTCCACCAGTGAAATACAACACCAGCGATAAGGCAGATACATCGACAAATAACTGCAGCAACAATTCAGTCTCGTGCACTGGCCGCCGACGTTGTGAACGCCACCAGGTGAAAGCATTGAACAAGGCCATCGTTGCAAACAAGGAAAATAGCTCTTGTAATGGCAACGTCAGTTCTATCAGAAGAGCCACAGCAGCGACCAATGCCAATTGCGCCAGCATCGCAATGCAGCGCATCCAGAACACCCGTAGCAGTAATTGCTGCTGCGGCAATGGTCGTGACAAGGAATGTAAAGGCATGCAGGGATTATATTCCTTGCACGACAAGCTGGTGCAGTCAGGCGCTTACCAGAGTCCACCTGTAAAAAAGCAGACCCGAAGATCTGCCCTTTTATGGAATCCGGCCAAACATGAGCCTGCGCAAGTAGATCAGGCTACCCGTTTCCCTAAAATAACGAGGTCACGCTCGACACCGTCTAATGTGGCAACGCGCGGCATGTTCGCCCAACGCTCGAAGGCGAACGCATCAAACAGCTTCAGGCTTGGCACATTATGCCCAAACACAAAGCCCAGCAAGGTATGGACCTTGATACTCGGAGCAAAGGCGATGGCCTGCTCCAGGAAATAGCGCCCCAAGCCCAGACCGCGCGCCTTTTCATGCAAATAGATCGATAGTTCGGCAGTACCAGCATACGCTGGACGGCCATAGAAGTTGGAATACGACAACCAGCCAATCACTTCTCCATCACGCTCTGCGACCCACAGCGGGCGCTTGTCTGGCGTGTGTTCATCGAACCAGGCCTGACGCGAAGCAACGGATACCGGTTCAGTATCGGCAGTCACCTCGCGTGAGGCCACGGTGCTGTTATAGATAGCAACGATTGCCGGGAGGTCTTCCTGGCGAGCCAGACGATGCGTGTAAGTCAGTGGAGTAGTCATGAGAAAAATAATCTAAAAATAAGTAGCGCAATAAAATGAGAGCAATTGCTAACAATGAATTACAACAAAAAATCAGGTGAACAATTGCTGGTATTCCAGCAGCATTTCTTCAATAAACAGGCGCGCTGACAGCGGATGATCGGCAATCGCACGGCGCTCATTAGCCGCCTTGAGCGCGCCAGCCAACGCTACCGTGTCCAGCCTTGGCAGCAAGGCATTCAACTCCCTGGCGTAACGCGGATAGTAACGTGGTGCAGCGCCCGACTTCATTGCCAGCAAATCATAGAGCCAGCGTTGCAGCCATCCCACCAGATCAGCGACAGCAGTTTTCTGCAGACGCTCTGCTGTCTTCAAGGCAACATCAATACTTGGCTGGCCAAGACAACGCAAAAACTCGTCCATGACCTCGCGCCCGTCACCTGATGCCGCGTGCAAAGCAGCCAACGGCGCGCCACCCTGTTCAGATAACCAGACATCAGCATCTTTGATGTTCTGCTGCTGTAACCACGCCAGACCAGCCTGATGCGAAGGCAATGCCAGTGCAAACTTGCGACAACGTGACAGAATGGTCGGCAGCAAACGATCCAGACGATTCGACACCAGCAGGAACATGGTCTGCGGTGGCGGCTCTTCCAAAGTCTTGAGCAGTGAATTGGCGGCCGCGGTGTTGAGTGCCTCGGCCGGATAAAGAACCACCACACGCATTCCGGAGCGGTGTGTGGAAACGTTCATGAAATCGGATAGCGCGCGAATCTGGTCAATCTTGATTTCTTTCGATGGCGTCTTGCTGGCTTTGGCAGACTTTTTATCTTCGCTACTCTCACTTCCATCTCCCGTATCAATGGCATCCTCGCCATCGAGCACCTCTGGTCGCACGCGTCGATAATCGGGATGGTTGTATTGTGAAAACCAGCCACACGAGGCGCATGCTCCACAAGCATGACCATCAGCTTGCACTGACTCGCACAGCAAGGATTGCGCAAACGACTCTACGAACGCGGTCTTGCCGATACCTTCAGGCCCATAGAACAGGATCGCGTGCGGCAACCGAGCACGCAACTGTTGTAGTTGCTGCCAACTTTCCTCTAACCAAGGGAATACGGATTGAGTCATGCGAAAACAATCAAAATGAGGATGGCGCAGAGGTCGCGCCGGAGACCGCAGCGCGCTCGACCAGCGCTGCCAGCACCTGGCGGATATCCTGCTGGATCTCGGCAATGGCACGACTGGAATCAAGGACACAAAAGCGTTGTGAAAATTGCGCGGCGCGGCGCAGATACTCAGCACGGGTAGCGGCAAAGAAATCGGCCTTTTCCTCCTCGAACTTATCGAGGCTGCGTTCAGCATCGAGGCGCGCGCGCGCTATGGCTAAGGGCACGTCAAATAACAGCGTCAAATCCGGCTGCAAATTGGGATGCACCCACTGCTCAAGCAGCTCCAGCTTGGGCAATGGCAATTTCCGACCGCCGCCCTGATAAGCAAAGCTGGCATCGGTGAAACGGTCAGAGATCACCCAGTCGCCTCGGGCTAGCGCCGGCTCAATCACTTCGGCCACATGCTCACGACGTGCAGCGAACATCAGCAGGGCTTCCGTTTCAAGGTGCATTTTCTGGTGCAGCAGCAGTTCCCGCAGGCGCTCACCTAGCGGTGTACCACCGGGTTCCCTTGTAGTTACGACAGTCAGGCCATGTGCGCGCAACTGCTCGGCGACGAAGGCAATATGGGTCGATTTACCGGCACCATCTATGCCTTCAAAGGTAATGAATTTTCCTGGTAACGTCATAAGGAATAAAAGGAGTCACGAAAATTACAGAAAAAATGGCCTGAAAATGGCCTGACATTAGCGCTGGTATTTGTTCACAGCCTGATTATGCTCATTCAGATTGTTAGAAAAATAACTTGTGCCATCGCCACGTGCCACGAAGTACAGCGCATCGGTTTTATCCGGGTTCATCACTGCCGCCAGCGATGCTGCACCTGGCAAGGCAATCGGCGTTGGCGGCAAACCCTTACGGGTATAGGTATTGTAAGGGGTATCGGTCAGCAGATCACTTTTATGGATCGCGCCCTGATAGCGATCCCCCATGCCATAGATGACAGTGGGGTCTGTTTGCAGCGGCATGCCCACCCGTAAACGATTGACAAACACAGCCGCCACCATGCCACGCTCGGATTTCTGGCCGGTTTCCTTTTCGACGATGGAAGCCATGATCAATGCATCGTAAGGAGTCTGGTAAGGCAAACTGACATCGCGCTTGGCCCAGGCATCCATCAGACGTTTATTCATCAATCCGAAGGCCTGCCGATAAATCTGCAGATCACTGACACCTTTGGCAAACAGATACGTATCAGGGAAGAACAAGCCCTCCGGCTGCTTGAAGTCTGGCGTGATCTTGCTCATCAACTCACTGTCAGACCAGTTCACACTGTCATGCTTCAAGCCCTCGTGGGTAGCGATTGCCTGGCGCATTTGCCGGAAACTCCAGCCCTCGATAATCGTGAGTGACTCCTGCGCAAATTCGCCGCGCACCAGTTGCTCCAGCAAGCGCAACGGGGTGCTGCCAGGCTTGAGCTCATAACTACCGGCCTTCAGACGGTTACCTTTGCCGCTGGCCCGGGCCAGCAAAGCGAACAAGACCGGATTAACCGGAACGCCGGCATCGGCAATCTGCTGTGCTGCGCCGAACACCCCGCTGCCGGGGGTGATGGTGAATTCAACAGATTTTTGGTCCAGAACGAGAATCGGCTGCGATACCCAGTACAAGGCACCACAGGCAAGCGCCACGCACAGCAGGAAAAGGAAGTAAATAATTTTTTTCATCATCGGATCAAAATCTGACTCAAGCTGACGCGTTTTCATGGCGCCACTATAATCGAGCCTGGGACGTGGTAAAGACTTGTTCCAATGATAATCGTTGTCGACCTGAGTAAGCTAATTTATGACTGAAACATCGCTCGTGAGCGCACCGTGGCTATCCTTTCTGACACAACAAGGTGCCTCCATTGCTAGCCCTGACAGTACCAATGGTACCGAAACTCTCCAGCTCGCTGAAGCCGCTGCCACCCCATTCCCCAAGCAATTCATCGCGCCGCTGACCGAGCTCGGCCTGATTGCTCTGCATGGCGACGATGCCGCCAGTTTTCTGCACAATCAACTAACCAACGACGTGGAAAGGCTCGACCTTGGCTCTGCCCGTCTGGCTGGCTACTGCACGCCAAAAGGTCGTTTGCTGGCCAGTTTTTTGATGTGGAAGGATGCCGACCATATCTGGCTTCAGTTGCCACGCACCCTATTGCCTGCGATTCAGAAGCGCTTGCAGATGTTTGTCTTGCGCGCCAAAGTCAAACTGAGTGACCAGAGTGATCAACGTGTCGCTCTCGGCCTGGTCGGCGATACCGCTGCGCAAGTCCTGCTGCAGTGGTTTCCCAACTTGCCGGCCCAAGCCTACGCCAAAATCGACAATCAGCATGGCACTTTGATCCGCCTTGAAGACAGTCGTCAGGCACCCCGTTACCAATGGATTTTGCCAGCCGATCAAGCGCAGGATTACTGGGCACAAGTCACTTCGGTATTGCGCGCAGCGCCCGGCCGAGCCTGGCGCCTGAGCGATATTTATGCAGGTATCCCTGTCATTACCAAAGCGACACAAGAGCAGTTTGTGCCGCAAATGATCAACTTTGAACTGGTCGGTGGCATCAATTTCAAGAAAGGCTGCTATCCCGGTCAGGAAATCGTCGCACGCAGCCAGTATCTGGGCAAGCTCAAGCGACGCAGCCTACTAGCCCTGGTTGCAGCCACTGCACAGGCCGGTAGCGAGGTCTTCTCCAGCGCCGACCCGGGCCAGCCTTGCGGCATGATTGTTAATGCCGAACCGGCCGATGATGGTCAGTCGGCATGTCTGGTGGAGCTCAAGCTTGCGGCGACAGAAAACGGCAGCATCCATCTCGGAACACCTGACGGGCCTGTCCTGCAATTGCAAGCGCTGCCATACGCACTCACGGAACCACAGTAACCATGCCCGGTCGGCGCAGCGAGGAATGTCAATGGATCTGTATATCTATTACCGCGTACCCAGCAACAAAGCGTCACTGTTGCAGCGACAGGTGCTGGCATTGCAGGCAATGCTGAAACAAGGCACCGGTGTTAGCGCCGAGCTCAAACGACGCCCGCAGGAGCTGGAGGGCAAACATACCTGGATGGAAATTTACAGGGACGTTCCGCCCGACTTTGAACGCGTGCTCAATGACACCATCGCCACCGCCGGTCTCGATGATGTGATCGAGGGCGAACGCCATAGTGAACATTTTATGGACTTTTCCTCATGTGCCTGATCATTTTTGCCTGGAAAGTGATTCCCGGCATGCCGCTGATCGCTGCCGCCAATCGTGATGAATTTTATCTACGGCCGGCCAGCGCTGCAGGCTGGTGGGAAGATCAACCGGATGTCTTCGCCGGTCGCGATCTGCAAGGTGGTGGTACCTGGCTTGGCGTAACACGACAGGGCCGGTTCGCTGCGATCACCAATATCCGTGCGCCATCCGAGAAGCGCCCTGATGCACCAACCAGAGGCAAGCTGGTGTCCGAGTATCTGTCTGGAAATTTATCTCCGGCCGACTATATTGAACAACTCCGGCCCAGAGCCAATGACTACAACGGCTTCAACCTGCTTGTCGGTGACCGTGAAACTCTATTGTGGTATTCCAATCGGGGCGATGCTGATCCAAGGAATGGCAAGCCGCTGGAGTACGGTGTCTATGGCTTGTCCAATGCCTTATTGGATACGCCATGGCCCAAAGTCACGCGCGCCAAGGCGCAGTTTTCCAGCCTGCTCTGCCTGGGCGCACCCGAAGAAACCTTTTTTGAACTGCTGGCTGACAGTACCCGTGCCAACGACTGCAGGCTGCCGAGTACCGGCGTGAGCATTGAATGGGAGCGGATTCTCTCGTCCATCTTCATTTGCGCGCCAGACTATGGTACCCGCGCCTCGACAGTAGTGCGTGTACCGATTATCGGTGAGCCTGTATTAAGCGAACAGGTTGCAGATCCGATTTCCTCTTGCGAGGCACCACCAGCGACCGAACCGCAGCAAAAACATTCACCGTGCAAACTGAAGATCAAGCCAACGCCGGAAAGTCTGAGCTGACACCGCCTGATATAAACAAATGATATATCTGATATTTGACAAATAAAGTAGGCATATTTGATGCGGAGCAGTAAAGTAATACCTGTCTCCTCCAATTTCCTCCTTAAAGAATTGGATTTAAGCCCGCACCTTCAGGTCGCGGGCTTTTTTTTGCCTATTTTTCTGACGTGAAATCTGATGGTGCAGCGCAAAGGACAAGCATCGCCCTGGAAATCAATCCGCTAGAATCAAGCAATCAAGCAACGCGCGGACCACGCAAAAACGGCGCCAGGACTCAAGCCCTGCCGCCGTTTTCATTTTTTGCTATTTTCACCACTGCTGAGCAACGTCGATCAAACCTACCCAGCTTTCCTGCAGCAAGCTATCAACCGTGATGCGCCTTGACATCACCACTTGCAGCCTGAACATCATCGACCAGATCGGTCGTGCCTTCGTTGTTAAGTTCTGCATGCAAGCGCTTCTCATCCAGTTCGTTGCTCCACTTCGCAACAATCAACGTCGCCACGCCGTTACCGACCGTATTGGTCAATGCACGCGCTTCTGACATGAAACGGTCGATACCCAGAATCAGTGCGAGACCGGCGACTGGAACATGACCAACCGCTGACAATGTCGCCGCCAATACGATGAAGCCACTACCGGTAATACCTGCAGCACCTTTCGATGTCAGCAGCAGCACCGCCAGCAAGGTCAACTCCTGCACCAGCGTCATCGGTGTATTGGTCGCCTGTGCAATAAATACTGCCGCCATGGTCAGATAAATCGCTGTACCGTCCAGGTTGAACGAATAACCAGTAGGAATGACCAGGCCAACCACGGTCTTCTTGGCGCCCAGCTTTTCCATTTTCACCAGCATGCGTGGCAGCACCGACTCCGAGGAGGAGGTCCCCAGAACAATCAGCAGTTCTTCCTTGATGTACTTGACGAACTTCCAGACGCTGAAGCCATGCAGGCGGGTAATGATTCCCAGCACCACGAAGATGAAAATCAGGCAGGTCAGATAGAAGGTTCCCATCAGCTTGCCGAGCGACAGCAGCGAACCAACACCATACTTGCCAATGGTAAAGGCCATCGCACCGAAGGCGCCAATTGGTGCGACCTTCATGATGGTACCAACCACAGAGAACAGAACGTGCGAGATTTTTTCAATGAAGTCGAAAATCAAGGTGCCGCGGCCACCGAACTTGTGCAGCGCGAACCCGAACAACACGGAAATCAGCAATACCTGCAACACATCACCCTTGGCAAAAGCATCGACCATGCTGTTAGGGATGATATTCATCAGATAATCGGTAATGCCACCCATCTTGTCTGGATTGGTATAGGCCGCGATATTCTTGGTATCGATCGTGGAGACATCCACATTCATGCCAGCGCCAGGCTGCAGCACATTGACCAGTACCAGACCAACCACCAATGCCAGCGTACTGACCACTTCAAAGTACAGCAGTGCCAGTCCACCTGTCTTACCTACCTTCTTCATGTCTTCCATCCCGGCGATACCCAGTACCACGGTGCAGAAGATCACAGGGGCGATGATCATCTTGATCAGTTTGATGAAACCTTCGCCGAGCGGCTTCATCGCTTCACCAGTGTGCGGATAGAAATGTCCGACCAGCACACCGATGGTGATGGCGACAAGCACCTGAATGTAAAGTGATTTATAAAGTGGCGGCTTAGTGGCCATGCTGTTCTCCGATTATTATGAGATTTTAGAAACTTGTCCTGCAGCGGCAGGAGAACCGAGGAACAGCGCAATCGCTGTCCAAAGGCTCTGCGGGCGCAAGTATGCATGAGCAGGATACCGCTAGATATTGTGGGAAACCACAACAAAACTGTGCGGTAGTGCCGATATCCAACAGAAGAGAAAATACAGACCAGCAAAGGTTTTGCGGGCAATGCAAGCAGGAGCAAAATGCCGCACCGCAATATGCGCACCCAGTTTCAACGGACCAAATGCGCCTGATGACAGCGCACCCGCCACTGTGCGTCAGTCCAACGTTGCCCGCATGTGGATATGCGGGATATTGGCTTCCATGAATTCATCGCCATCGGCTTCAAAGCCATAACGAGCGTAAAACGCGCTGGCATGCGTCTGGGCGTTCAGCGCCACTTGCCTGTCACCACGTTCCCGAGCCGCTTGCATCAGCGTCTGCAAGACCAGAGCACCAACACCGCAACCACGACCACTCTTGCGCACCGCCATACGCCCAATATGACCGTCGGGCAGCAGACGACCGGTCGCAATCGGTGTCCCGGCAGCATCGTAAGCGACTGCATGCAGACATTGCGCGTCCATCTCGTCGAGCTCCAGCTCTGACGGCACTTGCTGTTCGATCACAAAAACTTCGAGGCGAATCAACGTGGCGTCGCTGCGCAGGCTCATCCAATCGCCCGTCGTGATCGTTGCTTCAATCGTCATTGCGTCTGCTCCTTCATATGCTCGTGCGTCAGCTTTCTGGCAATATCGATGCGCTTGATGGCCTTGAAGGTTCCCATTGCCTTGGCAACCAGCAACGTGCCGTTCCACAGCTCGGCGTCGCAAAAACACATGGTCGTGGAACGATGATAGACACGTCCGCGCGCAACAATGGTGTCACCAGTCTTGCCGGCCGGCTGCAGGAAGCTGGTACTCATATCGACCGTCGCTGAGGACTTGGCATCCGGGACCGCAGTGCGGGCAGCCAGACCCATTGCGACATCAAGCAGCGTCATGGTGATTCCACCTTGAGCTACGTGCCAACTGTTCATGAATTCAGGACGTAATTGCAGGGCCATGCTGGCACGTCCATCCCCATATTCGAGCACTTCAACACCCAGACTCTCCAGATACGGATTGCCGTTGGCAAATACTTCGGATAACAAATAAGCCATGATGACAACCGCTTAGATTTCGTAATCCATGCATTGCCGAGCCTCTCGAATCGCTCCCACGAAAGGTTTGATTTTGATGTGATCAGGATGCTCCTGATACGCATCAAGGACTTCCCGGGACGCAAATTCAGCGTACAAAATCACATCATAAGTTGCCTCCAGTCCCGGCTGTGCCAGTGCCACCTCGAACTTCAGGATCCCTGGCACCAATGCGCTACAGGCATCCAGCATGACTTTCAGCTTCTGCGCATTGCTTGCCTTGTCGGCACCCTCTGCATGTTCCTTGAGTTTCCACATGACGATATGTTTTAGCACAGCTTTCTCCAGCAGCATCCAATAAAACCAGAATGATAAGCCAAGCCAGCCGGGCCTGTCGCGGCAAGCGCTGCATTTTCTCTGCATACAGACGGAAGCAGCGTTTACAATGGCGCCTTGATTTTTACCGAATGCGTGCTGCCGTGATCAACCAACCTATCGTCATGCTGGACTTCGAAACCACAGGACTGAGTCCGGCCCAAGGTGCTCGCATCACAGAAGTTGCAGCACTTCGTATTGTCGAAGGTCAGGTCGTCGAGCGGTTCGTATCACTAATCAATTGTGGGGTCGATATTCCCACTGAAATTACCGCACTGACCGGCATCTCACAGTCCATGGTGGACAACGCACCGGACGTAGAAAAGGTATTGCCTGAGTTACTCGACTTCATCGGTACGGATGCGCTTGCCGCACACAACGCCAGCTTTGACGCCAAATTCCTGGCAGCTGAGAGCGAACGTCTGGATCTGCGCGTCAACTATAGCGAGCTGGTCTGCTCATTACTGCTGTCGCGCCGCCTGTTGCCGGGCCTGGACAGCTACCGGCTGGGCAACATCGCTGCCAGTCAGGGCATCTGCTTTAGCGGCAACGCCCACCGTGCCGAGGCGGATGCCGAAGTATCGGCTGCCTTGCTGATCCGTCTCGGTGAACGTCTACACCACCATTACCGTTGTACGGCAATCGATCCTGCCTTGCTGGCCACCATTGGTCGCATGCCGGCAGCCAAGGTAGACGCTTTTTTACAGCAAAGAGCCGCCTGAAAAGGTCTTGCCGCGCTGTAAGCTTGTGTAAGTTTCAAGCAAGTCTTGCGTAAGGTTCACGTCGCACACTCCAAGCATGCACAAATGGGCTCCAGGTAACATGGATCGCCGGTTTGTACATCTAAATAAATAATTAACAAGGAGACAAGCATGGCGACAGCATCCACTGGGCGCGGCATTACCCCGGAAGAACGCAAAGTAATCTTTGCCTCTTCACTCGGTACCGTTTTTGAATGGTATGACTTTTATCTGTACGGCTCGCTCGCCGCGATCATTGCCAAGCAGTTCTTTGCAGGCACAGATCCGAATACAGGTTTCATCTTTGCGCTGCTGGCATTTGCCGCCGGCTTCATCGTACGTCCGTTTGGTGCACTGGTTTTTGGCCGTCTGGGGGACATGATCGGTCGCAAGTACACCTTCCTGATGACAATCCTGATCATGGGGGCGTCGACCTTCATCGTCGGTATCCTGCCTAACTACAGTGCCATCGGTATCACAGCACCGATCATCCTGATCAGCCTGCGTATTCTGCAAGGCCTGGCTCTGGGTGGCGAATATGGTGGCGCAGCCACTTATGTCGCAGAACATGCACCGGATGACAAGCGCGGTGCATTTACTGCCTGGATTCAAACCACTGCGACTTTGGGCCTGTTCCTGTCGCTGCTGGTCATTCTTGGTGTGCGCACCTCTGTTGGCGAAGCCGCTTTTGCCGACTGGGGATGGCGTATTCCTTTCCTGGTGTCGATCATCCTGCTGGGTGTATCCGTCTGGATCCGGTTGTCGATGCATGAGTCACCAGCCTTCCTGAAGATGAAGTCCGAAGGCAAAGTCTCCAAGGCACCACTGTCGGAAGCCTTTGGTCAATGGAAAAACCTGAAAATGGTGATCCTTGCCCTCGTCGGCCTGACTGCAGGTCAGGCAGTGGTCTGGTACACCGGTCAGTTCTACGCGCTGTTCTTCCTGACGCAATCGCTCAAGGTCGATGGTGCACTGGCCAATATTTTGATCGCACTGGCGCTGCTGCTGGCAACACCATTCTTTGTGATCTTCGGTTCGCTGGCTGACAAGATCGGTCGCAAGCCAATTATTCTGGGCGGTTGCCTGATTGCAGCGTTGACTTATTTCCCGATCTTCCATGGCCTGACGCACTTTGCCAATCCGGCACTGGAAGCAGCGTTGCAAAAAGCACCGGTGATCGTGACAGCTGATCCGGCGAGCTGCCAGTTCCAGTTCAATCCGACAGGCACCAAGAAATTCACCTCCTCCTGCGACATTGCCAAAGCCAAACTGTCCGCAGCTTCAGTGAATTACGAAAATGTACCAGGTGCTCCCGGTGTAGCAGCGACGATCAAGATCGGCGACATCACGCTGACCTCGTATGAGGCTGCCGGATTGTCCAAGGAAGATGCCGCAGCTAAGGACAAGGCGTTCTCAAAAGAACTGGCAGACGCAATCAAGGCTGCGGGTTATCCGACCAAAGCCGATCCTGATCAAATGAACAAACCAATGGTGTTGCTGCTGCTGTTCATTCTGGTACTTTACGTAACAATGGTCTATGGCCCGATTGCTGCGGCGCTGGTGGAAATGTTCCCTACCCGTATCCGCTATACCTCCATGTCCATGCCTTATCACATCGGCAATGGCTGGTTCGGTGGTTTGCTGCCAACAACAGCGTTCGCACTGGTGGCGTTCAAGGGCGACATTTACTACGGTCTCTGGTATCCAATCGTCATTGCCTTGGTCACCTTTGTGATCGGCATGTTGTTCGTTCGTGAAACCAAGGACAACGACATTTATGCACAGGATTGATTAAGCTGTAGAAGCAAGAAAATGAAGGCCGGTCAGGAGTAATCCTGACTGGCTTTTTTGTTTGCCATTAATCAGGCTTGATGGCGATGCAAGGTCTACCGTAACTGTCCGCAGACCAATCCTTGTGAGCAATTGCTACAATAACAATGCCATCATGCCGTCAATTTCGACTGTCCAAAACCGCCAGGATTTGGTATTGTCGCGCGAATTGTCTGACTTCCCCCATCTCTTCTTTTTCTTCTTTCTCGCCAAATGAACACTTCCGTACCTGTCCGTCTGGGCACTCCGCTTTCCCCCTCCGCTACCAAAGTCATGTTGCTGGGCTCTGGCGAGCTCGGCAAGGAAGTCATTATCGCGCTGCAGCGCCTGGGCGTTGAGGTGATTGCCGTTGATCGTTATGCCGACGCACCTGGCCAACAAGTGGCACATCGCGCATACGTGATCAACATGACCGATGGCGCAGCTCTGGCAGCATTGATTGAAAAGGAAAAACCAGATCTGGTTGTACCTGAAATCGAGGCGATTGCCACCGAGACACTGATGGAGCTGGAACAAGCGGGCAAGGCACGTGTCATTCCGACCGCGCGGGCGGCCTGGCTGACCATGAACCGTGAAGGTATTCGCCGTCTGGCAGGAGAAACACTGGGCTTGGCGACCTCGCCGTATCGCTTTGCCGACAGCCTCGAAGAATTAAAGACCGCAACCCAGCAAATCGGCTTTCCCTGTGTCATCAAGCCGGTTATGTCGTCATCTGGCAAAGGCCAATCGAAAATCGATAACGCAGCCGAAGTCGAAGCCGCCTGGAACTACGCAGCAGCAGGTGGCCGGGTTGATGCCGGTCGCGTGATTGTGGAGGGATTCATCGATTTCGATTACGAAATCACCTTGCTGACCGTACGCTCGCTGGCCGAAAACGGTGAGATCGTGACCAGCTTCTGCGAGCCCATTGGCCATATTCAGCAAAAGGGTGACTACGTTGAATCATGGCAGCCGCATGCAATGCCTCCAGCCGCACTTGAAAAAGCCCGTGACATCGCCCGCAAGGTCACCGGCAATCTTGGTGGATTGGGCCTGTTCGGTGTCGAATTATTCGTCAAAGGCGACATGGTCTGGTTCTCGGAAGTGAGTCCACGACCACATGACACAGGCATGGTGACCATGGTCAGTCAGGTGCAGAGCGAATTTGAATTGCATGCCAAGGCCATTCTGGGCTTGCCGATCAACGTGGCGTTGCGTTCGCCGGGTGCTTCCGCCGTCATCTATGGCCAGCACGATGCCAAGGGTATCGCCTTTGAAGGCGTTGCCGATGCATTGCGCATTGCCGGCACCGACATCCGCCTGTTCGGCAAGCCCGAATCGTTCGAACGACGCCGCATGGGAGTCGCACTGGCAGCTGCAGACAACGTTGAAGATGCGCGGATTCGTGCCAAGCAGGCAGCGGCCAAGGTAAAACCTGTCAAAACCAGCTAATATTGCCCCGCCTGATCTGCTCGCAACGACAGAACTGGCATTCCATGCCCGGTAGCGACCTGCGCGCAACCGGGCATTGTTTTGAGCGGACGGATATAATCGGACGCTTTATTGCTCCCCATTTACTTTAGCTGAGCCTTCATGAAATTCGACGTCGCCATCATCGGCAGTGGACTTGCCGGTTTGTCAGTTGCCCTGCATCTTGCCGAAAAGAAAAAAGTCGTCATCGTTTCCAAGGGCGAGCTACTTGATGGGGCCAGTAACTGGGCGCAAGGTGGAATCGCAGCCGTACTGGACTCAGGCGACAGCCATGATCAACATATCGATGACACCCTGGTTGCTGGCGCTGGTCTGTGCGATCTGGCCGCTACCCGCTTCATCGTTGAGCATGGCCGCGCGGCCATTGAATGGCTCATCGAACAAGGTGTTCCCTTTACGCGCGACGACAAGGCCGAGCTGGGTTACCACCTGACGCGCGAAGGCGGTCACAGCCAACGCCGCATCATCCACGCAGCAGATGCCACGGGGCATGCAGTACAGGTCACGCTGGAACAGCGTGTACGCAACCATCCCAATATCACCCTGCTGGAACATCATTGCGCCATTGATGTCATCAACGCGCAGAAACTGGATCCTAAAGCCAACGCCCGCTGCGTTGGTCTCTATGTCCAAGACATCGAACGCAATCAGGTCATCACCATTGCTGCAAAACATACCGTGCTGGCAACCGGTGGAGCGGGTAAGGTCTATCTGTACACCTCCAACCCGGACTCCGCCACCGGCGATGGCATTGCCATGGCTGCGCGTGCGGGATGCCGGGTAGCCAACATGGAATTCATTCAATTCCATCCCACCTGCCTGTATCACCCCTACGCCAAATCGTTTCTGATTAGTGAGGCATTGCGCGGCGAAGGTGCTTTATTGAAACTGCCGGCCAGTGCTGGTACTGCAGCGGGTAGTCGCTTCATGCCGTGGCATGACGAGCGGGAGGAACTTGCACCACGCGATATCGTTGCCCGGGCAATCGATTTCGAAATGAAAAAACGCGGTCTGGATCACGTTGATCTCGATATTAGCCATCACTCCCCTGCTTTCATTGCCGAGCATTTCCCGACAATTCAGGCACGTTGCCTGGAGTTTGGCATCGACATCACCAAGCAACCAATCCCGGTAGTGCCTGCGGCCCACTATACTTGCGGCGGCGTCGTCACCGACATGGCGGGCCGCACCGATTTACCAGCACTGTATGCCGTCGGCGAAACCGCCTATACCGGATTGCATGGCGCCAATCGCTTGGCCAGCAACTCGCTACTGGAGTGCCTGGTACTGGGACGGGCTGCGGCGCAACACATAGAGCAGGAACTGGCAAGCCACGAACAATCTGACTTCACGAATTTACCGTTGTGGGACGACAGTCGTGTAACCGATGCCGATGAAGAAGTTGTCATCGCACATAACTGGGATGAACTACGTCGTTTCATGTGGAATTACGTCAGCATTGTGCGTACCGATAAACGGCTGCAGCGCGCTCAACATCGCATCGCCCTGCTGAAGGAAGAAATTGATGAGTACTACGCCAATTTTCACATCACGCGGGATCTGCTGGAATTACGCAATCTGGTAGAGGTGGCGGGGCTTATCGTCAACAGCGCATTGGCCCGCAAGGAAAGTCGTGGCTTGCATTACAGCCTCGATTATCCTGATACCTTACCCAAGGCTTTGCCGACCGTAATTACTTCGCAAAGATAAATGATCGGGCAAATCGAGGTAAATCAGCTGAATCCAAGGTTTAAGGATCAAAACACCCTGTATTTGCAGGTTGATATACCGAGTTCCTATGCTATCTTGCCACCACTTGATAGCGACTGTCGGTGAACTCTGTTTTCAGAGTCGAGGCTGCTCCGTTTCACATCAAAAATCCTTGTTTTACGATAAAAACATGACATTGCTGAATTGCACCAGGCTTTCATCCTGCGTCACGAAATCAGCCAGCTACCGTGGCAGCTTCACCGTCCTATATGCCAGTTAAATTGGGCCACTTTCGATTCCGCTTACTGCAGCGCTGGATCTTTACTCCGGCACTGCTGCTTGCACTGACGACACCTGGCAAACTGATGGCGCAGACCGTGACTGCCGACTATCCGCCAGACAATGCGCCTGCCAAGAGCCGTCCACGGATCGGCTTGGTACTCTCTGGTGGTGGTGCGCGTGGCTATGCACACATCGGCGTACTCCAATATCTGGAAAAAATGCATATTCCGGTGGACTACATCACCGGTACCAGCATTGGTGCACTCGTTGGTGGCTTGTATGCCAGTGGGATTTCACCCGACGTATTGCAACATGGGATGGATACCATCAATCTCAATGACCTTGTCTTCGATCGCAACGATCGCGCCAAACTGCCGCAATCGCAACGCGAAGACGATTTCCAGTATCCCATTTCCATCAATGCCGGCTTCGGTGACAAAAAGCTCAAATTCGCCCCCGGGTTAATTCAAGGCAATAATTTGCTGGCATTGCTGCAAAATCTGACACAGCAACTGCCATCCGACATTTCCTTTGACAAACTACCCATCCCTTTTCATGCCATCGCAACCGATCTGGGCCAAGGCAACGAAGTGGTATTAAAGCAAGGCTCACTGCCCGAAGCAATGCGTGCCAGTATGGCAGTACCAGGGCTATTTGCGCCGTTCCAGATCAAAGGACAGACTCTCGTTGATGGCGGCCTTGTCAGTAACCTGCCCATCCGGCAGGCGCGCGATATGGGCGCAGACATCATCATCGCCGTCAATATCGCCACGCCTTTGCAGGACCCGGCAAAGTTTCAGTCTCCATCAGCGGTAGCGCAACAAATGTTGACTATCCTGATTCAGCAAAATGTGAAAGCACAGGAAGCCTTACTTGGCAAACAAGATGTCCTGATCGAACCAAATTTGCCAGACCTGGCACTGACCGATACCGACCAGGCTGACAACACCATCAAGGCGGGTCTCGACGCCGCCCAGCGACTGAGCAAGAAACTGGCCCCCCTGTCGCTGCCGGAAGATCAGTGGAAGGCATATCTTGCGCAGCGTCAGGCGGCGATCAAACCAATCCAGGAGGTTCGGATTGATGCCATTGATATTCATACCTCTGGCAACATCCCTCCTGAATATGTGCGTAGCCGGATGAACGTCAAGGAAGGCGATGTCTACGATAGCGCCGAGTTGAATCAACAGTTATCGCAACTATCGACCCATGGCGATTTCAGCACATTGCGCCAGGAAATCATTACCGAAAACGGCAAGACTGTCCTGCGTATCGATGCGGAAGATAAATCCTGGGGACCGCAGTACCTGCTCTTTGGCGCGGGCTTCTCAAGCTATCTCAATGGCAAGGGCGGCTATAACATCCAGTTGGGACATCGCTATCCATGGATGAACAGTAGTGGGCTGGAATGGCGTAACGATCTGACTATCGGCGACACTTACGCCGACTTGCGTACCGAATTGCGACAGCCAATTTTTGGTTATGGCGGGATGTATATCGCGCCCTACGTTGACATCAACCGCCGTTACGTCGATGTATACGACGGCAACAGTCTGCATGGCACACCAGCAACGCAATACCGCATCGATAAAACGACAACGGGTATTGATCTCGGTATTCCGATTGCACGACTGGGAGAAATTCGAACTGGCGTAAACTATCAAAGCACAAATTATTCAGCGGCATACAATATCAAGCTTGATGACGGTACCATGCTGTACGATTCGTACAAGACAGACCAGCCTGTGGCACACCTTCAGGTTACCGTTGATCAACTCGATGATCCGCTGTTCCCGCATAAAGGATATTACTTGTACGGCGAGGTGGAACGTGGCTTTGGCGTCTCTGACTATCGCTACAGCACCTCTCAGGTCAAGGGTTTGTGGGCCCTGAGCAGCGGTAGCAACACAATCAACCTTGCCGTCGAAGCCGATGCGGATCTCTCCAGCAATGACAACGGTTTTGGCTATTCCCTGGGCGGCTTTCAGCGGCTTTCGGCATACTCCACCGATAAGTTTACCGGTAACTATCTGCTATATGGCCGTGTGACGTATTTGCACGATCTCGAGAACGACAATCTGTTTGGCCTGCGCAAACCTGTCATTGGGAGCAGCTTTGAACTTGGTAATGTCTGGCTGACCAGAAAAACCTTCGGCGATGGGCCCTACCGCAAGAGCCTGAGTCTATTTCTTGGCGGCAATACTCCGATTGGGCCACTCTATTTTGGTGGTGCACTCGGTCAGCGTGGAAACTGGAACCTGTACGTTCAGCTGGGACGCGTATTTTGACCAGACGCAGCCTTCATAACTGACGCTGCGCCTCTTTCAATCAGCGTTGCGTGCGTGGCGCATAGCCAAAAAACTCAAGCATGCGGTTGGCAACAATATCACGATCGTTGTCGACGCAGATCATGTGATAACTGTTCTCGAGGACGACGCTAGTGGCATCAGGGATGGCCGCTTGCAAAAAATCTGCCGACCGCAAGCTGGTCAGTTCATCCTCACGCGCATGCATGATCAATGTTGGTGTTCGGATCTCAGTGGCATGGTCGATGACCATCTTGCGCATACGATCAACCTGTCGCACACAAGCCAGCGGAATCCAGCGATAGTGAAAATCATCGCCGCGCTCAAATTTAGCCTTCACAACAGCACGTATCAACGCATTCTTGATGCCAAACGGCTCGCCTTCATCCACTTTAATGCGCGCCGGCAAACCCGGGATCAAATAACATGGATAGCGTAACCCGGCATACCAGGGAATAGACCAACCATCGATATACACGGGTGATGCAAGCAACACCAGTTTGCCGCGTTGAGCATCATGCTGCACCCTTAAACACAACAACAGGGCAAGCAAGCCACCCATGCACATGCCCACCACATGCAGTTGGTCATATTGCGGCTGCAATTCACGGTACTGCTGCTCCAAAGCGTCCAGCCAATGTTCTACGTGCATGGGAACCAGATCCTCCGGTTGTCCGCCATGCCCCGGCAAATTGACCCCATGGGTTTCGACACCGGCTTTTTTCAGAATTCGATGCAGACCACCAAGGTCGTATTGCGTCCCGCCCAGCCCATGAATCAACAGGGCACCGACACGCGTCGTCATTCTCTGCCCCTCTCCTGCTCGTTACCTATGCCTGGAAAATGCCAAGCTCCAGCAGTCACTGCCAGTCGATCTTCAGCATCGAGCAGATGCCGACTCATATCGACCACCTCAATCACACCGGACACGTGAGGGAGTACCAGTCGAAATGCCAGACTCGACGCATTGGTATCGCTCTCGACGGTTTCACCGAGCCAGCGCGCGCGCAACTGCTCTCGATCCTCTGGGTGGACCAATGCCAGGACCTGTTGCAGCGACTGTAGCTCTGCCAACGGCTGGGATAACAGATTCTCCACATCTCCATTCCATACTACTGAGCCTTGTTGCGGATCAATGCAGTAAAAGAGTTGGCGACTACCGGAGAGTGCCATCTCGACCTCATTGATGTGGCGAGAGGCTTGTTCGTACAATTGTTCACGGGTGCTTTTCAGGGCACTGATCAGCAGCGACAGCAAAGAGGCCACAGCCAGAAACAACTGCAGCTCCTGCAAATCGTTGCTGGCATTGAATCGTCCCAGCTCCACAAAAGGTCCACGACCGAGCGCATTGTAGGTAAAAGCCATCAATGACAGCACCACCACCGCCAGTGCTCCACCGCGACCACCCCATAACAATGTGACCAGCGCGACAAAGAACAACGGCAAATAGGTTGCCGAAAAATTGATATCCAGAACAAGGTGATCGAGCTCACTGTCGAATGCGAGGTAGGTGGAGCCGATCATGGCAGCAAAGGCCAGCAGTCCCAGAATGAATTCGGTCTTGGCAATACCGCCGGAGCGCAAGGCTCGAAATTGCGACCAGCCAGCCAGTACCGGGGTCAGGATCAGCATACCAACGAGATCTGCGAACGCCCAGACACGCAAGACTTGCCAGAAAGGGACGTCCTGCGTCAAAGCGAACCAGGCAGCCCCAAATGCCGCACTGACCAAGCTTGCGCCGATCCCGATCATCAGCAGGCCGCGCAGAAAATACAAGCCCTCCATCGGGAATGGCGCGCGTCTGACCAGCCACACAGCAATCGCCGCCACACCAATCTCGTCGAGCGAAAAGAGAACCATCCGGAAAATGTCGCGCTGCTCAGTCAAGCCCAATAGCACCTGTGCAATCGTGAGCGCCACCAGCAACGCCGGCCAGCGCCGGGTTGGCGTCAACAGCAACGCTCCCACCGTGATCCCGGCTGGTAACCAGATATGGCCGCTGGCGACAAACGGGCCATTGAGCGCATGCGACAAAAAGCCAAACAGAAAATACAAGATGGCCCACAGCAGGGGCGCGACAAAACTGTTTTTCTTCACGATGATTTTCCTAAAATTAGCCTGATGACCAATGGCTGAATCGCCGATTTTTCCTGCATTGTTGTTGCGCCTGCCAAAGTCAAAATTTTAGCATCGCAGCTCTCTGCTACCGCCACTAAAGCAACAATAAACCCGCAGGCTGATGCAGCACTGCGGGTTTATTGTTGGCGCGTCAGAACCGGTCGGCATCTGAACGCTCAGTCAGATTCAGTCGATAACACGCAAGGAAAAATCAACCGCCTGAATATCCTTGGTCAGACTACCAATGGAAATGCGATCGACACCAGTTTCAGCGATACCGCGTACGGTTTCCCTATTGATGCCACCCGACGCTTCCAGCACCGCCGCGCCAGCGGTAATCGCAACCGCCTCACGCATCTGCTCCAGAGAAAAATTATCGAGCAGGATTGAGTTTGCGCCAGCCGCCAGAGCTTCTCGCAATTCATCAAGGTTTTCCACCTCAACCTGTACCGAGACTCCCGCATTGAGCTTGCTGGCTGCCTGTAGCGCTGCCGTAATGCCGCCGGCAGCAGCGATGTGATTTTCCTTGATCAGGATACCGTCGTATAAAGCCAGCCGCTGATTCAGCCCGCCACCTACGCGCACCGCGTATTTCTGTGCCAGTCGCAAACCCGGTAGGGTTTTACGGGTGTCCAGAATACGTGCCGAGGTACCTGCAATCAACGCTACATAGCGTCGTGTCGCACTTGCCACGCCAGAGAGCAGTTGCAAGAAGTTCAGGGCACCGCGCTCAGCAGTGAGCAAAGCACGTGCCGGACCTTCGATTAGGCACACTTCGCTGTCGGCCTGCATCAAGTCGCCTTCGGCATAACGCCAGGTGACACGCAGGCGCGGATCGAGTCGCGCCATGATGGCTTCGAACCAAGGCGCACCGCACAACACTGCCGACTCACGCACAACCACGCGCGCTTTGACGAATTCATTCTCCGGCACCAGCAACCCGGTGTGGTCGCCATGACCAACATCTTCGGCAATAGCCTGATTCACATTGAGGTCAAAGGCCGCTTGCAACGCCGTATCGAACGGTGCAAAGGAATTCTGTAAATTACTGGTGCTACTGACGATCAGGCTCATGCTGGACCAATTCCCGCAAACAGTTTTTGTTCATTTTCCAAGGCGCGACCAGCCCGAACGTTAGCCTTTTGGTGCGCCGCAAAGTCCAGCATACGATCAATACAGACCACCGCCTGCTTGCCAATGAGCGGATCAACCTGGATTTCATTACTGCCAGTTTCCAGCACCTGCAACAAATTGCGCAATCCATTCATTGCCATCCACGGGCAATGAGCGCAACTCTTGCAAGTCGCACTGTTACCGGCAGTTGGCGCATCAATGAAGCGCTTGCCAGGCGCCGCAGTACGCATCTTGTGCAAAATGCCATTGTCAGTCGCGACAATGAATTCCTCAGCATCAAGCTGCGTGACTGCCGCGATCAATTGCGAGGTGGAACCGATCACGTCAGCCTGCGCTACGACGTTGGCAGGTGACTCCGGATGCACCAGAATCTTGGCCTTCGGGTATTCCTTGCGCAGCAGTTCCAGTTCAACCCCCTTGAACTCATCGTGTACCAGGCAAGAGCCTTGCCACAGCAACATATCAGCGCCAGTCTGCTGCTGAATGTAGCTACCCAGATGCTTGTCAGGCGCCCACAGAATTTTTTTACCCTGTGCATGCAAATGCTTGACGATATCGAGGCCAATCGACGAGGTCACCATCCAGTCAGCGCGCGCTTTGACAGCGGCACTGGTGTTGGCATACACCACCACCGTGCGGTCCGGATGGGTATCGCAGAAAGCCGCAAACTCATCACTGGGACAACCCAGATCAAGTGAGCAGGTGGCATCAAGATCAGGCATCAGGATGCGTTTTTCGGGGCTCAGAATTTTGGCCGTTTCGCCCATGAAGCGCACACCGGCAACCACCAGTGTCTGTGCCGCATGGTCACGCCCGAAACGCGCCATTTCCAGAGAATCTGAAACACAGCCACCGGTTTCCTCAGCCAGATCCTGAAGGTCCGCATCGACATAATAATGCGCGACCAGAACCGCCTGCTTTTCCTTGAGCAGTTGCTTGATACGCGCCTTCAATGCCTGTCGCTCTTGCTGTGACGGGGTTTCCGGAACCTTGGCCCAGGCATTGGCGGTGCAGCTACTGCCGATCTCCATTTGTGGCCGCTCGAACTCGACCACTTTTATTGCGCTTGCTTGCATGGCAATCACACTGTTTTAAAAATTTATTGGATACCCTGGCTGCCCAGATAATCTTCATAGTTGCCACGGAAGTCGACGATCTCGTTTTCTTTCACTTCCAGGATACGGGTTGCCAGCGAAGATACAAACTCGCGATCGTGAGAGACAAAAATCAGGGTGCCCGCGTACTTATCAAGGGCGATATTGAGCGACTCGATCGACTCCATGTCCATATGGTTGGTCGGTTCATCCATGAGCAGCACGTTGTGCCGGCCAAGCATCAGCTTGCCGTACATCATGCGACCTTTTTCGCCACCGGAGAGAACATTCACCGATTTTTTTACGTCATCGCCGGAGAACAGCAAACGTCCGAGAATGGAGCGTACTGCCTGATCATCATCGCCCTCTTGTGTCCACTGCCCCATCCAGTCGGTGAGGGTTTCGCCCTTGGCAAATTCTTCGGTCGGATCCTGCGGCATGTAGCCAACGTTGGCATTCTCGGCCCACTTCACCAGACCACTGTCTGGCTGCAAACCGGCAACATCGCCGCCGATACTGCGCAACAGTGTAGTTTTACCGACACCGTTGGCACCGATGATGGCGATCTTTTCACCAGCCTCAACCATGACACTGAAATTCTTGAAAATCGGACGATCATAGGTTTTGCTGATGCTTTGCGTTTCCACTGCCAGTCGATGCAATTTCTTTTCGCCGTCGAAACGGACAAAAGGATTGGCACGGCTCGAAGGCTTGATATCTTCCACCTTGATCTTGTCGATCTGCTTGGCGCGTGAAGTTGCCTGACGCGCCTTGGATTTATTGGCAGAGAAGCGACGCACGAAATCCTGCAGTTCGGCGACCTTTTCCTTAGCCTTGGCATTCACCGCCAATTGCTGCGCGCGCGCCTGCGAAGAAGCCAGCATGTAATCGTCGTAATTGCCCGGGTACACTTTCAGAGTCCCGTAATCCATATCCGCCATATGGGTGCAGACTTGATTCAGAAAGTGGCGATCATGGGAAATGATGATCATCGTCGAATTGCGCTCATTGAGCACATCTTCGAGCCAGCGGATGGTGTTGATGTCGAGGTTATTGGTAGGTTCGTCGAGCAACAGAATGTCCGGATTGGAGAACAGCGCCTGTGCCAGCAAGACGCGCAGCTTCCAGCCTGGTGCGACATTGCTCATCGGGCCCTGATGCTGCTCAATCGGCACACCAACACCCAGCAGCAACTCACCGGCACGGGCTTCTGCGGTATAGCCATCGTACTCGGCAAACTTGGCTTCCAGATCGGCAGCGCGCATGTAGTCGTCATCGGTCGCGTCTGGATTGGCGTAGATCGCATCGCGCTCCGACATGGCAGCCCACATTTCCGTGTGGCCCATCATGACGACGTCAAGTACGCGCATTTCTTCGTAGGCGAATTGATCCTGGCGCAATTTGCCCAGTCGTTCATTGGTATCCAGGCTGACGTTACCTGCCGACGGTTCAAGATCGCCGCCCAGAATTTTCATGAAGGTGGACTTGCCGCAGCCGTTGGCGCCGATCAAGCCGTAGCGATTGCCTTCGCCAAACTTGACGGAAATATTTTCGAACAGCGGCTTGGGGCCGAACTGCATGGTAATGTTGGCGGTCGATAACACTGAAAAAGCCTTTATTGAGAAGTTGCCGAAATACTGGTGTCAAACCTGACGTAAACCTGTGATTTTACCATTGCAGCCGTAGTCCGGCGCGAACCAAGTGCCGCAAGCCTGCAGACAATAAATCATTGCCTTTTGGAAATAGGGGAAATATTGGGAAAATACAAACCTATTTAGCCAAAATAGCCAGATCGTTGAACGACCACAACAGGATTTGCCACATGCCTAATGAGATTCGCAACAAAATTGACCACCAAGGCGTTATCGTTCGCATCACAAGCATGCTTTTATTGGGGCTCAGTCTGCTCGCATTGACTGGCATCTGCCTTGCAGGCTACAACGTCTGGACCAGCGAATACCAATTTGGCCAGCAGGAGTTGCAGACGGTCATTGCCCGGCAGTTCCCGCGCACATTAAGCTACATGCAGCTGTTTGATGTGACCCTGAGTAATCCCCGACTACGCATGGATCCCAAAAGCAACAGACTGGTGAGCACAGTCGATCTGCAGATTGATAATAAAATACTCATGCCGAAACCGGTCAACGGCACCCTCTCGGTCAGCAGCGCCCTGAAATATGACGTCGACACACGATCCGTAAGACTCGATCAACCGGTGGTGCAAAAAGTAGAGGTGAATGGTGTTCCGGCGCAGTTCGCCGCGCAGCTCAATACAATCGGCAATATGGCTGCAGAACAGATTCTGAAAAATTATACGATCTACAGTTTCAAGCCAGAACAGCTTGAATGGAATGGCAAGCGCTTCGAGCCAGGCGCAATCACCGTCATCGACAATGGCGTGAAGGTCGAAATCAAGCCCTTGTAGCCCGATCACTGACATTGCGTACCAGACGCATCCCGTTTCGGCCGAGCGTCGGATAGTCATCCAGCTGCAAACGATAACCATCGACGTTTGCCTGCAACTTAGCCCATGCACCAACTGGTAACGTCACGCGGTCAGCAATGTGGCCAAAGGGCAAGCCAGTCAATAGCGGCGCGGACAAATGGGCACGCGCATACGACAGCATCTGCGCGAAATCATAACCATTGTCATAGTCCGACAGACGATAATTGGAGAAATCACCCAGCAAAACCGCATGTTGCCGCCCCAGCACACCTGCATGCTCCAGTTGCAGCAGCATGCGCTCGACCCGATAGGGATGTTCGTTGATGTCTTCTACAAACAGGATGCCGCCATCAATGTCCGGAAAGTAAGGCGTGCCCAGCAGATGCACCAGCATCGCAAGGTTCCCCCCCCACAACACACCTTCCGTCTGCAGCACAGGATTGCCTTCGGACGCCACCGTGATCGTTTGACTTGGTTCAGTCATCGTTCGCCAGAAACTATCCATGGTCATCGCGCTGAGTCTCTCTGCACCAAAGTCACCGCACAACATGGGACCAGCAAAGCTGGCAGCGCCAGTTTGGGCCAGCAGAGCAAGATGCAGTGCCGTGATATCGCTATAACCGACAAACAGTTTGCCGCTAGCTGCCAGCGCCGGATAATTGAGCGCAGGCAAAATGCGTGACATGCCATACGCGCCACGTAGTGCCATCACGATGTCGACATCAGGATCAGCCGCCGCTTGCTGAATCTGTGCAGCGCGCCCGGCATCGGTTGCGCCAAAGCGCTGATGACGCGCAGCATGGTCGTAAAAGCTCTTGACCCTGCACCCTTGCGCTTCCAGCACCGCAATCCCCTTGGTCACCGCCGCTTCATCAGGGGCATAACCACCAGGTGCCACAATCGCCACGCACGTGCCCGCAGGCACCTGAAACTCAAGGGTAGGCAAGGATTCAGTCATTGGCTTCTTCATCCATCAATGGGACATACGTATTTGCCTGCCGCAGCAATCGTTCCTGCTTCAGGCGCTCACGGCGCTGGGCAAAAAAATCTTTGAGAAGCTGTCCGCAATCTTGCGCTAGAACACCGCCGATCAATTCGGTCTGATGATTGAGCTCTGCTTGTGCAAACAGGTTGAGCACGGAACCGCTAGCACCGGTCTTGGGGTCAGCCGCACCATAGATAACGCGCGCCAGACGCGCATGCAACATGGCGCCAGCGCACATCGCACAGGGCTCCAGAGTGACGTAAAGTTCACAACCCGGCAGCCGGTAGTTACCAAGAAAAGCCGCAGCAGCGCGCAGTGCCATGATCTCGGCATGCGCACTAGGGTCATGATGCGCAATCGGCTGATTGAATCCGGTAGCGATCACTTCGCCGTCTTTAACGACGACCGCACCAACCGGAACCTCCCCCAGATCCCATGCACGCTGCGCCTGAGACAGTGCCAGTCGCATATGACCGGCATGCGGCGAAGTCAGGAAAGAATCACTGGTTGTCATCGGTTCGGCAACAAAGGGGGTGTTATTCAACTATTGATCGGCAGTCACTTCCGCCCAGCAATTAGGCGTTTCGTGGAGCACCAGCTTCTGCAGATGCAAGCCGGTGCCGTAGGCATCCTTGTAGGCAGCATTGAGAATATCGAAGGCGGTACGTGCCAGATTTTCAACAGTCGGAATGCGATCGATAATCACTGTCTTGTGATCCGGCAAGCTGGCCAGGAAGTCACGTACCGGCTTGTCCTTCTCGTACACCAGGAAAGCATGGTCCCACACGTCAACCAGATGCTGCTTGGCAAGGGTTTTTATATCGGAAAAGTCCATGATCATGCCATTGTCCGAACTACCCTCCACTTCGATCACACGCCCGACCAAGGTAATTTCCAGTGTATAGCGATGACCGTGCAGATTGCGGCACTGGCTCTTGTGGTCGGGGATGCGGTGACCGGCATCAAATTCGAGTTTACGGGTAATTGTCAGCATGAATGCTCGGGTGTTTAAAAGATGAATTGTCGTTTTGGCAAATGCCAATGGCCGTGCGAAAGAGGCGAAGCCTGAATTACGGTATCTGCAGCAGCTTGTGCGTCTGGATACTCAGCTTCCAGCGCGGATTATTTTTGACCTTCTCGATCGCGAGCGCGGTATTGCGGGCAGCGTCAGGACCATCCATCGGTTGCAGCAGGTAATGCTGAAAATCCAGCTTCTCATAATCGCTCAGTCGCTGGCCCAGTTGCGGGATTACGACTTTGAGCTCGTTACCTTTAAATACCTTCAGTTCAGCGCCCATCTTGGGACTGACACAAATCCAGTCGACCCCGGATGGCACAGGGATCGTGCCGTTGGTCTCGATAGCAATTTCAAATCCGACTGCATGCATGCTGGCGATCAGGGCTGCATCCAGTTGCAACAGCGGTTCGCCACCAGTGAATACAACGTACTTGCTGGCGCTGTAGGTTTCTGGCCACAAACGATTGATTGCTTCAGCCAAGGCTTCGCTGGTCTTGAACTTACCGCCCCCTTCACCATCGGTGCCAAAGAAATCGGTATCGCAGAACTGGCAAATGGCCGTGCTACGGTCTTCTTCGCGGCCACTCCAGAGATTACAACCGCTGAAGCGACAAAACACCGCCGGACGGCCGGCATGCGTACCCTCGCCTTGCAAGGTGTAAAAAATTTCTTTAATGCTATAGGTCACGATAAATAGGAGCGCTGATGGAGCGGATGCCACGACAGAGAAGCAATCCGGAGACGAATTATAACGCTTCCAAGCCCGCCCTTATCAGCGTCAACGAATATCAGTTGGCGCCAAAGAAGATAGCGTAGAGCAGTCGTCCAGGATAAAAAGTGAAGGCACCGGCAATCAGCAACCCGCCCATATAACTGTATTGCATCACCAGGCGATGCTTGGGGATATTGCCCACTTTGGCAAAATAAACACCACGGGCCATTTGCAAAAGAACAAAAATGCTGAGCAGATGTATTGGCGAGTATCCAAATACTCTACTGTCGGGCATCACTTGTCGAATCCAGAAAGAGCTTATACAGATGACAAGCATCAGTATGACCCACAGGCGACCGAGCACTTTGTGTGTCCATGTTCCCTTCTTGCCCAAAAGCTGAATCGCCCCCAGCAACAAGGCACCCAAGGCAACAACAAGATGAAGCTTGACTGGCAGGCTAGCGCTGCGCAAAAGAAAGAGGTTCATTCCGGCGTTCATTCATTTTTATTTGTTTAGGGAAAACAAACCCATCTGTATCAATCTTTCCGGCAATGAAAGTGCGTCGTTGCGGACTTGATGCTCTGCAGGGTATGGTCCCATCTTCCGCCATGAAATTCAAGGACGATATATGTCCGCCCAGAAAGCGCAGGGTCAACAGTCGTTGCTTGGACAGTTCCCCGGGTTAGCGGGGAACGCCGTCGTTGTTCAGCGCCGTTGGCGGTGCGCTGCCATATTGATCGCGCTGCCGTCCAGCACGCTCTGCGGCCAGCCCTCACGCGCCAGCTGCAGCATCGCCAGGCCCACGTTGGCAGTCGTGGTCATCGAGCCTGGCCATAGGCGCTGAAGACCTCGTAAAAGCGGCCCAAGCAGTTTGTAGAACAGCCGATAGCTGCGCGTCTTGGACTGGATGCCATCAAGCGGAAGAATGATGCCCGGCCGCAACATGTAAGCAGCCTTGAACGGCAGACGCAGCAGGGCGTTTTCGGTCTCGCCCTTGATCCGGGCCCACATGCTGCGACCTCTTTCGCTGCTGTCGGTGCCAGCACCCGACACGTAGACAAAGGTCATGCCAGGGTTCCAGCGCAACAGCCTCAACGCCACCGATACCGTGAGCGCATAGGTCAAATGGCGGTACTGGTCTGCAGTCATCCCAGCCGACGAGACCCCCAGGCAAAAAAAGCAGGCGTCGATGCCCGTGAGCTCTGCCTGATACTGATTGAGGTCCAACATATCCGAAGTCACCAGCTGCACCAGCTTCGGATGCACCACATCAAGCGCAGAGCGCCCCACGATGAGCACCTTTTGAAGGTTTGCATCCTGCAGACATTCGCGAAGAACGCCCTGGCCCACCATACCGCTGGCTCCAAAAATGGCGATGTTCATGGCCGCTCCGTCAAGGTCTTTGGCTCAAGACAAGCGCTCATGCCCCACCTCCCTATCTCCTGGCCAAGGTGCGAGTGCTTGAAAACGCCGCATGGTGGGCGCGGCTCGTGGAAGAGCGTGATGCATTGCATGGAAGGTTCCTGAATGATGGAAACATAGCAGTCTATGAATGTTTTATTATTCTGATAAGCCGCATTTTGGTTCATGAAGAATCCTTTAAATCAGGACAATTAATGCATCGAACAGGCATGACCGAATTGGAAGTGGTGCTGGCGGTAGCACGTCGCAAGAGTTTTCGCGGTGCGGCGCTCGAATTGGGTATGTCTACTACCGCCGTCAGTAGCGCTGTGGCTGGTCTCGAAGCACGCTTGAAAGTACGCCTGTTCAACCGCTCGACGCGTAGCGTGGCCCTAACCGACATCGGCCAGCGCTATGTGGAACGCATCGCGCCCGCGCTGGCAGAAATCAAGCGTGCCAGCGAAGAAGCTGGTAGTGGCCACGACGTGCCCAGCGGCACGCTACGCATCAATGCACCGCAAGGCGTGGGCACCTTGCTGATGGAGCCACTCTTACGCCAGTACGCACAGCGCTACCCGGAGATGCGCATCGACGTCGTGAGCGAATCGCGCTTGATCGATATCGTGGCCGAAGGCTTCGATGCCGGTATCCGTCTGGCCGAATCGGTACCGCAAGACATGATTGCGGTACCGCTCTCGCCCGATATCCGCATGCTCGTAGTCGCCACTCCCGACTATCTGCAACGCCACGGCACGCCCAGGCAGCCACACGATCTGCTCATGCATCAGAGCATCGGCATGCGCATGACGCATGGCGGCATCTATCAGTGGGAACTGGAGAGAGGCGGCCAAAAGCTGCAGATGGATCTGCCGACACGCTTCGTGCTCAATGAGATGCCCGCCATCAAACAAGCGATCCTGCATGGACTGGGCATCGGTTTCATCGCCGAGTGGCTTATTCTGGATGAGCTGAAAACAGGGAACCTCGTGCCCTTACTGCCATCCTGGTGCCCTACGTTTGGTGGTTTGCGGCTGTACTACTCCGGCCATCGTTTTGTCCCGGCACGGCTGCGCGCCCTGATCAGTCTGGTGCATGAACTGCGCTTGGGAAAAGCCTAGCGACGATACGATGCACGTATATCCCCCGCCGGGACGAGACGTTCGCTGAATAAGGCAAGAATATGAGACCGCTGTAGCTGACCAGTAACGATCAACTAGGACGGATGCTTCAATCTGGCTCAATTAGGCGAAGCAACAGCGGGATAGCCTGAGCAATTGTTTCGCGCTCTTTCCCTGAAAGCTTTGCATGGATGGCCTGCGCTAGCCAAAGTGATCTGGCTTGGCGATGCGCTGCGGCAGCGTGCCGCCCGGCATCAGTTAAAGTCATCAACCAACCACGTCCATCAGAGGGGTCTGGCTCACGTGCGACCAATCCAGCAGCCTCCAGCCGACTCACCACCAGCCGCATCGACTGATGGGTCACGCCGCGGATTTCAGCCAAGGCCGCAGCGCTCATCGGCCCGTTGCGATCCAGTTCCGCCAACGCGTCGACCTGTGCATCGTGAGGCGTCCCGCTGCGCGTCCGAACCGTTCGAACGAAGCGTCCAACTGCGTCGCGCAACTCCTCGGATAGCGTCGCTGAAAACGAATCGCCAGATGCATGTGTGGTGGTGGGGCTGAAAGTGAGTGCGGCACTCATGAGAATCGCAACTGGGTTAGCACTGCCGCAAGTGTATTGACACCCCAGTGCTCGGCATAACGGCCATCCCGGATCGTGACGATGTCAATAACGTCGATACTGACCTGCCGTCCAGTAGCAGGAACTCCCAGCAAGGTGCCGGTATGCACACCATGCACTGTTTTGCGCGTGGTCACTTTATCGCCGTCGCTGAGTTGCTCGTGGATCTGCACTTTCAGCCCTGAGAGCGCCGGTCGCAGCACGTGCTCAAACGTGTTCCACAGACCCGCACCATCGTTCGGTGCGCCGACTGGCGCGGACCAATTAACAAAGTCCGAGGCGACGAGTGCATCGAATGATGCACGATTACCTTGCTCGATCACTTCATGGTTGAAGCGCTTTACGACCTGTTTGGGCGAGAATTTGTCCATTTTTTCTCCGATCGGGCGGGCAACATAAGTCCACCAACATCGCAGATTATATACAACCAAGCTGTATAAATAAAGTGAGATATCCGTTTTCCGCTTTGATCTTCACAGACCAGTAGTGCCTTCAAAAGCGGTAACGATTGATTAGCTTGACTTCCATCTCATTTGGAAGTGCGTTGCCTCGTAGTCTTCAAGGAATAATCATGAACAATCTGCACGACATCGGACTTGGAAAATTGAATTTCCCAACCGGATTTATTTTCATTTTTACTCAATGCAACGCCAGCGAGATATGCTCGACGAACGCCTTTACCTTGGCTGAATGTTTCCGCTCAGGGGGACTCACCAGATGAATCGGTGATAACGGTGAGTCCCAGTCAGGCATGAGCCGCACCACTTCTCCATTTGCTAATTCGGGTTCGAATAACCAGGTAGGCGCATAGCCAATACCCATTGCGCCAATAACCGCCGAACGTATCACCTCACTACTGTTTGTTTGAATACCTCCGTGAACCCGCACACTCTTAGTCACTCCCATTGTTTCCGATGCACCAGCACCGGCTGTGAAAGTCCATAGATTGCTATTGGCAAGTCCCGTGTAGACAATACACTGGTGCGCTGGTAAGTCTTCCGGATCGCGCGGCGCACGCACGTCGGCGGGGAGGTTTCGCAGATAGTCCCGATGGGCCAGCAGCATGCGCTGCGATACACCAACACGCCGCGCAATAAGCCCACTATCGGGCAAATCACCAATCCGAACCGACACATCAATACCCTGTTCCACCAAGTCGATGAAGCCGTCATGTAGACGCAGGTCAACCTTGACGTCGGGGTGCGCTTGCATGAACGACTTCACCAGCGGCATCAACTTCAAGCGCCCAAAACCGACCGAGGCGGCAACTCTGATCCATCCCCGTAATTGCCTCTCGCCTGTGATCAAATCAGACTCGGCTTCAGCAATTTCGGCGACCAACCTTCGCGCCTGCTCGAAATAGCGCGCGCCCTCCTCGGTCAATGCCAGCGAGCGCGTCGTCCGAATCAGCAGCTTTGCCCCCAACTGTCGCTCCAGAGCAGCCACTTGCTTGCTGACGGCGCTCTGGGTGGTCTGCGACTCATCTGCCACAGCAGAAAAGCTGCCTGACTCGACCACCCTCACAAATGTACGCATTGCAGAAAGCTTGTCCATGGCTGCTCAATATATTCCATTAACGACTAAGTGATATCGCCAAAATCAGTCTATACGAACATCAAGGAATAAGTCAAAGTGAAGGCCTCGATACATCAACCAGGAGCAGACATGAATCCATCAAACGTTCTCATCACCGGTGCTTTAACCGGAATCGGCCGTGCAACCGCGTTCGCCTTTGCGCGAACTGGTGCCAACGTGGTCGTTAGCGGGCGCCGCGAAGAGGCCGGCACCGCATTGGCATCCGAACTTCGCGCATTGGGAGGCAAGGCTGAGTTCATCAAAGCCGACGTCACCGATGAAGCAGAGGTCCGTGCACTTGTCGAACAAACAGTCAGTTTGTTCGGCAAGCTTGACATTGCCGTTAATAACGCTGGCACGGAAGGCACACTAGGCCCGATTACCGAACAAAGCACAGATAACTTCCATGCCACGTTCTCGACCAACGTGCTAGGCACCCTGCTGTCGCTCAAACACGAGATGCGTGCGATGCAAGCGCAGGGACACGGTTCCATCATCAACCTCTCATCCATTGCCGGGCAAGTCGGGTTCGCCGGGGCATCGGTCTACGTTGCTAGCAAATTCGCAGTCGAAGGATTGACCAAGAGCGCAGCGCTGGAAGGCGCTCAGTTCGGGGTACGTGTTAATGCCATCGCACCAGGTCCGGTGGCAACCAACATGCTGGACCGCTTTATTGGAAACGACGAAAGCGCCAAAGCAGGTTTTCTGGGAGGTATTCCTGCCAAACGCGCTGCCACGGTCGATGAAATTGCTAAAACCATCGTCTTCGTCGCGTCTACCAAAGCCGCTTACCTTACCGGCCAGTCGATTACGGTCGACGGTGGATACACAGCCCAATAAAACAGCGCAATAGCCCAGCCCCATCAACCTGCGTTTTACTTTTTAGACTCCCCCCTGGAGATCACAATGAGCACCATCAACGTTCCTACCCGCGAAGAAGTCAGCATCAACAATCAGGCCATTTTTGACAACCTCAAAAAAGGGCTTGGAATGGTTCCCAACCTCTACGCGACCTTTGCCCACTCTGACACCGCACTGGCAACTTACCTGGCATTACAAAACGCCAAGAGCAGCATCTCAGGCAAAGCACGCGAGGTCGTCAATCTGGTTGTCAGTCAGGTCAATGAGTGCGAGTACTGCCTGGCGGCACACACCATGCTCGGGAAGATGAACGGCTTCAGCGAAGAGCAAATCCTCGATATCCGCCGCGGACAAGCCAGCTTTGACGTCAAGCTCGACGCCCTCGCCCGCTTGACCAAAGGCATCACGCAAAGCCGCGGCCATGTCGATCCAGTATTGGTCGAAGCATTCTTTGCTGCCGGCTGGACCAAAGAGAATCTGGTGGATGCCATCGTCGTCATCGGGGACAAGACCGTGAGCAACTACTTGCATTCAACCACCAGGATTCCAGTGGATTTTCCTGCTGCGCCAAAGCTGGATTAATTTGGAAGCCGGCTAAGCTTGCCACGACGGATGCAACTCTTCGGCATCGGCAGTCCATTTTGCTGTCGATGCCGAACCACAACAAAAAGCCCGCGATAATGCGGGCTTCAAGGTGATTGGATGCTTTCAGTTATCTGGCATTGCCGGACCCAAAATCATTCCCACTCAATCGTCGCTGGCGGCTTGCCCGAGATGTCATACACCACCCGATTGATGCCTCGCACTTCATTGATGATGCGGTTGGAGACGCGGCCAAGTAATTCATGTGGCAGATGCGCCCAATGTGCAGTCATGAAGTCCTGCGTTTGTACCGCACGCAAGGCCACTACGTATTCATAAGTGCGTCCATCTCCCATCACACCCACTGATTTGACCGGGAGGAATACCGCAAATGCCTGGCTGGTCTTTTCGTACCAGCTCTGGCCATCTGCTTCCTTGGTGTTGCGCAGCTCTTCGATGAAGATCGCATCTGCGCGACGCAGCAAATCAGCGAACTCTTTTTTGACCTCACCCAGGATACGCACACCCAGACCCGGACCTGGGAATGGATGACGATAAACCATCTCGTGTGGCAGACCCAATGCGACACCCAATTCACGCACTTCATCCTTGAACAGCTCGCGCAACGGCTCCAGCAATTTCAGATTCAGCGTGTCAGGCAAGCCACCAACGTTGTGGTGGCTCTTGATAGTGTGAGCACCCTTCTTGCCTTTACCGGCGCTTTCGATCACATCCGGGTAAATCGTGCCTTGCGCCAGCCACTTGGCGCTCTTGAGCTTGCCAGATTCGGCCTGGAACACTTCGACAAATTCACGACCGATAATCTTACGCTTGGCTTCAGGATCAGTCACGCCGGCCAGATGCCCCATGAACTGGTCGGTGGCATCAACATGAATCACCTTGACACCCAGATTCTTGCCAAACATCTCCATCACCATCTTGCCCTCATCCAAACGGAGCAAGCCGTGATCAACGAAAACACAGGTCAGCTGATCACCAATGGCGCGATGGATCAGGGCGGCAGCAACACTGCTGTCGACCCCACCGGACAAACCGAGAATCACTTCATCGGCGCCTACCTGGGCACGAATGGCAGCGACCGCTTCGGCAATATAGTCAGGCATATTCCAGTCCGACTTACAGCCGCAGATATCCAGCACAAAACGACTCAGCAATGCCTTGCCTTGTACGGTATGGGTGACTTCAGGGTGGAATTGCACGGCATAGAAGCGACGTGCTTCGTCGGCCATACCGGCAATCGGGCAATTGCCGGTTGATGCCATCAGCTTGAAGCCGGGTGGCATGTCATTGACCTTGTCGCCATGGCTCATCCAGACCTTGAGCATGCCATGACCTTCAGCTGTGGTGAAGTCTGCAATATCCTTTAACAAGGCGGTGTGGCCATGCGCGCGTACTTCCGCGTAACCGAATTCGCGCAGCTTGCCGTTTTCGACCTTGCCACCCAACTGCGCTGCCATGGTTTGCATACCGTAGCAAATACCCAGTACCGGGACACCTAGCTCGAACACAGCTTGCGGTGCGCGTGGTGTATCGCCTTCGGTCACGCTATTCGGGCCACCAGACAGAATTACGCCAGCGGCGCCGTAGTTACGAATGAATTCGTCACTCACGTCATAGGGATAAACCTCAGAGAACACGCCGGCTTCACGGACGCGACGTGCGATCAGTTGCGTGACCTGGGAACCGAAATCGATGATCAGAATTTTTGAATGCATGGCTGTGGAGAATGACAAGATTGAAAAATGTTATGCGGCAACGACATTGAGAAAGAAGTCAAAAGGCTGCGGTTAAGGACTGTTTGGTCCTTCCCGCAGCCTTTTTTACTCACTCGGTCCCGCTTATTCAGCGCGATAGTTAGGAGCTTCCTTGGTGATCTGCACGTCATGCACATGCGACTCGCGCATACCAGCCGAGGTGATCTCGACAAACTCGGCCTTTTCGCGGAATTCATCGATCGTGGCGCAACCGCAATAACCCATCGACGAACGCACGCCGCCGACCAGTTGATACAGAATTGCCAGCACACTGCCCTTGTAAGGCACACGACCTTCAATACCTTCTGGCACCAGCTTGTCGGCGTTGTTTTCGCCATCCTGGAAGTAGCGATCCGCAGAACCATCCGACATCGCACCAAGACTACCCATACCACGGTAGGATTTGTAGCTGCGGCCCTGGAACAGAATCACTTCACCTGGCGCTTCTTCCGTGCCGGCGAACATGCTGCCCATCATGACACTGGATGCACCTGCAGCCAGCGCCTTGGAAACGTCACCCGAGAAGCGGATACCACCATCGGCGATTACCGGCACGCCTGTACCTTCGAGTGCCTTGGCCACATTGGCGATCGCCGAAATTTGCGGCACGCCCACACCTGCAACGATACGCGTGGTGCAGATGGAGCCAGGACCGATACCGACCTTGACCGCGTCTGCACCGTGCTCGGCCAATGCCTTGGCAGCCGCACCAGTGGCAATATTGCCGCCAATGACTTCAACATGTGGATAACGGGTCTTGACCCATTTGACGCGATTGAGAACACCTGCGGAATGACCGTGTGCGGTATCAACCACCAATACGTCCACACCTGCTGCAACCAGCAGTTCGATACGCTCATCGTTGTCCGGACCGACACCGACAGCAGCACCAACACGCAGCTTGCCATGACTATCCTTGCTGGCAAATGGGTGGGCGGTCGACTTCTGGATATCCTTGACGGTGATCAGGCCACGCAACTCGAAGTTGTCGTTGACCACCATCACACGTTCCAGACGGTGCTTATTCATGAGGCGCTTGGCTTCTTCCGGATCAGCGCCATCCTTGACGTAGACCAGTTTGTCGCGCGGGGTCATCTTGGCGCGTACCTCAGCGTCGAGATCTTCTTCAAAACGCAGATCGCGGTTAGTAATCACGCCGACCAGGCTCGTGCCTTCGACCACCGGGAAACCACTAATGCCATGCTGCTCCGACAAAGCGATCACTTCGCGGATCTTCATCGACGGCGGAATCGTGATCGGATCCCGCACCACACCGGACTCAAAACGCTTGACCTTCGCGACTTCGCGCGCCTGCTCCTTGGCAGTCAGATTCTTGTGCACAATACCGATGCCACCCTCTTGCGCAATGGCAATCGCCAGACGAGCTTCAGTGACGGTATCCATCGCGGCGGATACCAACGGGATGTTCAGACGGATGTTGCGCGTCAGACGAGTCGCAAGCGAAGTATCTTTCGGCAGAATGTTCGAATAAGCTGGAACGAGGAGCACGTCATCGAATGTGAGTGCTTTTTGGAGGAGACGCATAGTATTTCCTATAGGCGCAAAAGCGAATTATACAGAAAAATACGAGAATCTTTCGTTGAGCAGATAAATCCCTTGATTTTTAGCTAGATTAGTCTATGCGGATGTCGCATCTTTACATCGAAGACGTATTGAACTGGCAAGTGCAACACAACGCGAAAGAAGCTCGATCAAGCTGACTTCTTCGCTACACGGCGACGGCGGGAGTCTTTGGGATCTGCAATCAAAGGTCGATAGATCTCGATGCGGTCCTGCGAACGAACTTCGGTATCGAGCGTTTTGAGCTTGCCGTAAATGCCAACTCGACTCACCGTGAGATCAATTGCGGTACACTCGCGCAGCACGCCACTTTGCATGATAGCGTCCTGGATGGTGCTACCCGCTGCTACCCGCACTGCACGATTGATTTGCAGCGCTGGTGTCGCATAGCAGATTTCGACGTCGATCAAGACCGGCTCAGCCATAGACAATCTCGGCACGCTTGCAGAAGGAATCGACAAAACTGTTGGCAATCATGCTGAATACGGGCCCGATAACCGACTCCAGAATACGACTGGAAAACTCGTATTGCATGTCAAATTCAATCTTGCAGGCATCTTCGCGCAGCACCTTGAAGTTCCAGCGCGCCTCAAAATGCTTGAATGGGCCTTCCACCAGCCGCATTACCATACTGCTGGGCGGTGTATTGGTGTTTTCGGTGGTGAATGACTGCTTGAGGCCATGGTAATTGATCTTGATCTTGGCCTTGAGCTTGTTATCTTCTCGTTCGGCAACTTCAACGCCGCCACACCATGGGAGGAATTCGGGGTAGTCTTCTACGCCATCAACGAGCTTGAACATTTGCTCGGCGCTGTAATTGATCAGGACTGTTTTATGTACGACTGCCATGAAAGGTGGTCCATTTGATAAAATCGCAAAGTTGAAATTTTAACCGAGACCACGGATTTTCCGACTAGATGAGTATTGTAGATAACAAAAAGGCCTTTTTCGATTACTTCATCGAAGAACGCTACGAAGCAGGTATCGTCCTGCAAGGTTGGGAAGTCAAGGCAATCCGGGCCGGCAAAGCGCAGATCAAGGAAGCCTACGTGATCATTCGCAATGGCGAGATTTTCCTGTTCGGTGCGCACATCAGTGCCTTGACCAGTACGTCGACCCACGTTCACCCTGAAACCACACGCACACGTAAACTGCTGCTCAATGCTGCAGAGATTGCCAAGTTGATCGGCAAGGTGGAACGCTCTGGTTATACCCTGATGCCACTGAACCTGCACTATAGCCGCGGCCGTGTGAAATGCGAGATCGGCCTGGCCAAGGGCAAGAAACAGCACGATAAGCGTGAAACAGAAAAAAACCGCGACAGCCAGCGCCAAATTCAGGCGGCCATGAAGCAACATCGACGGTAATAGTGACGATGCTGACAGCAGGCTGCTGTCAGTGGACAACGCCTTCCTCATTCGAACGGACTTCGACAAGCATCCGCCGGGTCAAGCATTTCCCTGAGCAGGGTGCGTGCTTGGCAATATCCGTGGCTGCAAGGTAATGCACGCCACTTACATGTATGCGCACAACGCAAAAACGTACCCTGAACCTGTTACCTCTAGCCTGCAATTGTCAAGAAAAAAGCATGACAAAACCGCGATGCTTTGTGTCAAGGATCGTAAATCTAGGTTAGCAGATTTGCACTCACGCAAAAAAACGTGCGATGCCCAGCCGATGTGCTAGCAAGCGCAAAAAATAAGCTTGCTCAATAGAAATTTTTCAACGAAATCAGTGATTTACATCTGTAAAAAGCAAAGTAAAATGATGTAAGGATGGTGCCACGAAAGGTTACCAATATAACAAGCCCACGACGAATGCGAATATGATTGCGGCATATTAAGAGCAATTGCACTTTACGAAGGCGAATAAACGACGATGTCCAAAGTATTGCTGATAGACGACGACATTGAACTCGTTGACATGCTCAGGGAGTATCTTGAGCAAGAAAAATTTGAAGTCCGCGTTGCCTATGACGGCGAAGCGGGTGTGACTGAAGCACTGAGCAACCACTATTCCATTGTTGTGCTTGATGTCATGATGCCGCGTCTGAATGGACTTGAAACCCTGCGACGCATTCGTGCCAAAAGCAATTTACCGGTCCTCATGCTCACCGCCAAAGGCGATGATACCGATCGCATCATCGGCCTGGAACTCGGCGCCGATGACTATGTGCCCAAACCCTGCACGCCACGCGAACTGACCGCCCGTCTACGCGCAATTCTGCGTAGAACCGTCAATGACAACGCTGAGCACGCCCCCTACTCACCACTTGCTGTTGGTGCCTTGGCAATGTGGCCCGAGCAGCGCCGCGCAACCTGGTCCGGCAAACCACTGGAACTGACCAGCAGCGAATTCAACCTGCTCGAAGTGCTGGCCCGCAACGCTGGCAAGCCCGTCAGCAAGCAACATTTGTCCGAGCAAGGGCTGGGCCGCCCGCTGGCGCGCTTTGATCGCAACATCGACGTCCATCTCAGCAGCATCCGCCAAAAGATCGCTCAACTCGGCAGCGACAAATCCTGTATTCAAACGGTCTACCGACTTGGCTATCAATTCATCAAGGAGTGATGGTTGGGGCGCCTGTTCTGGAAATTTTTTTTCTTCATTCTGGTGGCCCAGATAACCGCTGCTGTGGCGGTGGGCATCATCTTTTCACTGGAACGCCGAGAGCGCATCCACAATACGACAGAACTTGATCTGAGCCCTTCTGCCGCCCTCTTTGTCAGGGCTTCTGCGGAAAGCATCAAGGTTGCTGGTACCGATGCGCTCAGCGAAATAATTCGCGGTGGTAGTCGTCGCCGTATTTATGCGGTTGATGACAGCTCTCACGACATCCTTGGACGCGACGTACCTCCGCGGCTGATTCAAAAAGCAAAAACTGCCCTACAAGATGAAACAACGCAGCGCTCCGTTGATCAAATTACGGCTCCGGATGGACAACGTTATCTGGTTTTTCTGAGCGCTCCGCGCAAAGATGAGCAGCTTCTTGCATTCGGCGAGCCGGGAAACTCAGGCTTTTTTTTCCCGGTCATTCCGGTGTTGACTGGAACGATCGCCAGTCTGTTTTTTGCAATGTTACTTGCCTGGTATTTTTCACAACCGATTCGCAAGCTGAAACTGGCGTTCGCCAGTGCTGCATCAGGCAACCTGAATGCCCGACTGGCGGTGCAAATGGGAAAGCGCAACGACGAGCTTGCCGATCTGGGCAGAGATTTCGATCTGATGACCGAACAACTGCAGACCTTGGTAGAAAGTCAACGCCGCCTGCTGCATGACGTCTCGCATGAATTGCGCTCACCGATTGCTCGCATGCAGGCCGCCATTGGTCTGGTGCGGGTACAACCGGATAAACTTCCGGCCACTATTGAGCGCATTGAGCGCGAAGGTGTGCGCATGGACAAACTGGTCGGAGACCTACTCTACCTGTCGCGCCTTGAAGCTGGCTTTACCGGCACCATGGATGAACATATCCGGATGGAAGATCTCTTGCAGGAGATTATCAATGATGCCCAATTCGAGGCGCAGAATTGCGCACGTTACCTCGAAAGCGACATTCACAATGATGCCATGATACAAGGGCGCGCGGAACTGCTCCACAGTGCCATCGAGAATGTCGTCAGGAATGCTATTAAGCAAACGCCCAGCGAAACGACTGTCACGATCATTGCCAGAGTTGAAAGCGATCATCAACGCCTTTTGATCACCGTATCGGACCGCGGTCCAGGTGTACCCGAACACGAACTCCTGGCAATATTCGATCCTTTCTTCCGCAGCAGCCGTACACAACAAACGAGTAACGGTTATGGCCTTGGCCTGACGATTGCGCGTCGAATCATTGAAGCGCATGGCGGCACCATCACGGCCAGCAATCGTGCTGATCAGGGCTTGTGTGTTTCCATCGCCCTTCCCTGCAGCACATCTGGCAACATCAGCTCGCTGAGTGCGGCATGATTTCAAATCAAAACGCCTGAACCAGGCAATCTGATTCAGGCGCTTCGGCAGTAAACAATCAACAATCAACGCATCACTTCCCCTGCGATTTCACGACCTGCATTGCGCTGGCGATCAGGGAACTCATATCACCAAGATTGGCAGGAACGATCACGGAATTATTGGTCTTGGCCAATTGTGCGAAAGCCGCAACGTATTGCTCGGCAACCTTCAGGTTGACCGCATCAGAACCACCCGGCGCCTGAATCGCCGATGCCGTCTTGCGAATTGCTTCGGCACTTGCTTCGGCAATCGCCAGAATCGCTGCTGCCTGCCCTTCTGCGCGGTTGATCGAGGCCTGCTTTTCACCTTCTGATTTAGCGATAGAGGCTTCACGTTCACCAGTAGCAATGTTGATCTGCTCCTGCTTGCGGCCCTCGGATGCTGCAATCAGCGCCCGTTTCTCACGCTCGGCAGTAATTTGTGCCTGCATGGCATGCAAAATTTCCTTGGGTGGCGTCAGGTCCTTGATCTCATAACGCAAGACTTTGACCCCCCAATTCTCGGCTGATTCATCAATGGCACTGACAATGGTGGTGTTGATGTGATCACGTTCCTCGAAGGTCTTGTCCAGCTCCATTTTGCCGATTACGGAGCGCAAAGTGGTTTGAGCAAGCTGGGTAATCGCGGCGATGTAATTGGACGAACCGTAGGAGGCGCGCTTGGGATCGGTAATCTGAAAATACAGGATGCCGTCCACCTGCAATTGCGTGTTGTCTCTGGTGATGCAGACCTGAGGTGGAACGTCCAGCGGGATTTCCTTGAGTACATGTTTATAGGCAATACGATCAATAAACGGCACCACAATATTGAGCCCCGGCCCAAGGGTGGCATGATATTTCCCAAGCCGTTCGACGACCCAGGCGTGCTGCTGCGGGACCACTTTGACGGTATTGACGACAAAAATGATCGCAACAAAAAAGATAACAATGGCAACACTACCAAACATATAAATCCTCCTTAAGAATGAGAAACGATCAGGCGGCTGCCCCGGACTTCTCGAATAATGAAATTTCCTGGCTGGACCGGGCTGCCGGCTGCCAGTTCGACATCCCACTCCGCGCCACGATAACGCGCACGAGCAACATGTAACTGATCGCTCTGATGCCAGTGCGCAATGTGAATTGTTTGGCCAATGTCGGCATTGATATCCGGATTAGATGTCGGCTCCAGACGATTACGCTGACCGAACCGACTACGCCGCAACAAAATGACGGCAACGATGCCAAGTAGTGCTGCGACCAACAACTGCCATTCAAGCGTCCCCCCGAATAAAGCGACGACACCACCTGCAACAAGGCCAATGGCAATCATCAGTAAATAAAACGTACCAGAAAATATTTCCACGGCAACGGCAAGCCCTGCCAATTCAAACCAGATTGCCCAAGCAGTCATTGTATTCCCCTCGTTGTCTCAGATAGATCACGGCATTGGTCGAGAGTTTCTTACTTAACCAATAACAGATGAGGAGTCTGGCACAATTCGTTGCCAGAAACAAAAAGCGCGGACTTTGGTCCGCGCTTTTTGAGTTGCCACAAGCACACAGGCTTGTATTGGCATGAGAGCCTTATTTCGATCCAGCCAGCTTCTGCCAGGTATCGATCACCGAATCGGGATTCAGCGAAATCGACTCGATACCTTCTTTCATCAGCCATTCGGCAAAATCAGGATGGTCCGATGGACCCTGACCGCAGATACCGACATATTTACCCTTGGCACGGCAGGTAGCAATCACCTTCGACAGCAACGCCTGAACCGCAGGATCACGCTCATCAAAGTCAGCGGCCAGCAACTCCATACCTGAATCACGGTCCAGCCCCAGTGTCAGCTGGGTAAGGTCATTGGAGCCGATCGAGAAGCCATCAAAATGCTCCAGGAATTGCTCGGCCAAAATGGCATTGGACGGCACTTCGCACATCATGATGACGCGCAGACCGTTCTCACCGCGCTTCAATCCATTCTTGCCCAACAGGCCAATGACCTTCTCGGCCTGACCAAGGGTACGCACGAACGGCACCATGATTTCAACGTTGGTCAAGCCCATGTCGTTACGGACACGTTTCATGGCAAGACATTCCATTTCGAAGGCTTCCGCGAAATCTGCTGCAAGATAACGCGCCGCACCACGGAAGCCCAGCATTGGGTTTTCTTCGTCTGGCTCATAGCGGGAACCGCCGATCAGCTTCTTGTACTCGTTAGACTTGAAGTCGGACAAACGCACAATGACTGGCTTGGGCCAGAACGCAGCAGCAATCGTGGCAATCCCTTCGGCCAGTTTGTCGACATAGAACGCCTTTGGCGAAGCATGTCCACGTGCCACCGATTCAACTGCCTTCTTCAGATCGGCATCAATGTTCGGGTACTCCAGAATTGCCTTTGGATGCACACCGATATTGTTATTGATGATGAATTCCAGGCGTGCAAGGCCAACGCCACCGTTCGGAATCGACTGGAAGTCAAAAGCCAGTTGCGGATTGCCGACGTTCATCATGATCTTCAAGGGCAGTGCAGGTAACTCGCCGCGTGCTACTTCAGTGACTTCCGTTTCCAGCAATCCGTCATAGATTTTGCCTTCATCGCCTTCAGCGCAGGAAACCGTGACCAGATTGCCATCCTTGAGGATATCCGTCGCATCACCGCAGCCCACCACAGCAGGCACGCCCAGTTCACGGGCGATAATCGCGGCGTGACAGGTACGGCCGCCACGATTGGTGACGATAGCGGCGGCACGCTTCATGACCGGTTCCCAGTTTGGATCGGTCATGTCGGCCACCAGCACGTCGCCTGGTTGCACACGTTCCATTTCGGAGGCATCACGAATCACGCGTACCGGACCGGCACCGATTTTCTGACCGATGGCACGACCAGTTGCCAGCACGCTGCTCGAACCCTTGAGCTTGAAACGCTGCTGCGCATCAGTCGCCTTTTGCTGCGATTTCACGGTTTCCGGACGGGCTTGCAGAATATACAACTTGCCGTCGCGGCCATCTTTGCCCCATTCGATATCCATCGGACGCTGATAGTGCTTCTCGATGATGGTCGCATACTTGGCCAGCTCGACGATTTCAGCATCATTGAGCGAATAACGGTTACGCAATTCCACTGGCACATCAACAGTCTTGACCGAGCGACCAGCCTTGGCTTCACCGGTGAACTCCATCTTGATCAGCTTGGAGCCGATGTTGCGACGGATGATCGGCAACTTGCCTTGCTCCAGCATTGGCTTGTGGACGTAAAACTCGTCAGGATTGACCGCACCCTGCACCACTGTTTCACCCAGACCGTAGCTGGAAGTGATGAAAACAACATCCTTGAACCCCGATTCGGTATCGATGGTAAACATCACGCCAGCAGCACCGACGTCGGAGCGAACCATGCGCTGAACACCAGCCGACAAGGCAACTTCAGCATGCGTGAAGCCCTTGTGAACGCGATAGGAAATGGCGCGGTCGTTGTACAGGGAAGCAAACACGTGCTTCATGGCTTCGAGCACATTGTCGAGACCAACTACGTTCAGGAAGGTCTCTTGCTGACCAGCAAAGGAAGCATCAGGCAAGTCCTCTGCAGTCGCCGAAGAACGCACTGCAAACGAGACTTCGGCAGTAGAGTCAGCGACCAGTTTTTCGTAGAAGGATTTGATTTCCTGTTCCAGACGTGGCTGGAATGGGGTATCGATGATCCATTGACGAATCTCGGCACCGGCTTGCGCCAGCGCACGGACATCCTCAATATCCAGCGTTGCCAGACGATCAGCAATGCGCTGCGCCAGCGTGACGCCACCGTCTGCACTGTGTTCCAGGAAATCACGAAATGCCTGCGCCGTAGTCGCAAAACCACCAGGCACACGCACACCAGCACCGGCCAACTGGCTGATCATCTCACCCAGTGACGCATTTTTGCCGCCTACGGACTCGACATCCGTCATTCGAAGATGTTCAAAGGAGACTACGTATGCGGCCCCCTGGGCAGAGCCCATGTTTACTACGTTGGACATGACAACCTCTAGTTTGATGATAAGAAATCTTCACGCAGTCACCATTCGTCATTTGTTCTTGGTGTTTATGAGACGAAGGCGAGATAATTGAGGCAGGGTGCCATACAGTAGGCACTGGCAGAAGCGGGGCAAGGATCTGACTGAGCATGCCGTGGAATTGGCGCACAGCAAATACACAGCTGCTCGCCAGAGCAAACAGGGAAATGCTTTCGGTGAACGTGCGCAGCATGGTCAGGATCATTTAAGCCAACTTCTCAATCTGTTGCATCGCATTTTACAGCCTGGCCGAGATTTTTTTCATCCGCCGCAGCTTTTTTTAATGTTTATTTTAAACAACATCATGCCCGATCAAGTACTGACTTCCTGCCCTCCTCCACTGCCAGCCGGCAACCGTACCGTTTTCTTCGTTTCTGACGGTACGGGGATTACCGCTGAAACGCTTGGACATTCTGTGCTGAGTCAGTTTGAATTGCGCTTCAAGCAGGTCCGCCTGCCGTTTGTCGATACGCTCGACAAGGCCTATGATGCGACGCGACGGATCAATGAAGTGGCTGAGACTGATGGCAAGGCACCGATTGTCTTCTCAACCTTGGTCAAGGCGGATCTTTCCGCCGTGATTCGGCAAGCCAAGGCCAAACACATCGACTTGTTCCAGACCTTTGTCGAACCACTGGAACAAGAGCTGGGCGTGAAGTCGACGCACACCATCGGTCGCAGTCACAATACTGCCGATTCGGAGGAGTATCGCAACCGGATTGAGGCAATCAATTTCTCACTGGCGCATGACGACGGTCAGTCCAACAAGAACCTGTCAGCTGCGGATGTGATTCTGGTCGGCGTATCGCGTTCCGGCAAGACACCAACCAGCCTCTATCTGGCAATGCAATATGGCATCAAGGCTGCTAACTATCCGCTGATCCCGGATGACTTCGACCGTGAAAAGCTGCCGAGCGGCCTGATCAGTTTCAAGAAAAAGATCTTCGGTCTGACGATCGCCGCTGAACGTCTGTCTGAAGTGCGCAATGAACGTCGACCAGGTAGCAAGTACGCATCACTGGAAAATTGCCGTTATGAAATCAACGAAGCGGAGAAGATGATGCGACGCGAGGGCATTCGCTGGATGTCATCGACCGCCAAATCGATTGAAGAAATCGCCGCGACCATCCTGCAGGAAATCAAGCCTGAGATGCGATAACCGCTCCTACTTTGGAAAAATGGGTCAGCACCACGTAGTCCTTGTGCGGCCCATCGATGCGGGTATGCAGATCGAAGTGTTCGTCATCAACCAGCTGATAACTGCCATTGTAGTGATCAGCAACGCAAATATGGGTGTTCACCGGCAGCAATGCGTGACGCCGCGAATCGAACCGATAGTGTTGATACGACTCCCCTGCCTGCGGGCCATCTGCAAAGACCACATGGAGCGCGTGCGGTGCCTCCAGCAGATAATCGAAGCGCTTTGAAAAGCTGATCACACGGGCATCTGCGGCCAGAAGCAATTTACCTGTTTCATGATAGTGCAAGTGGTCTGCGCTGGCCTGCTCATCGAAGTGGGCGATTCCCTCTGCGGAGCCGATCAGTACACCGTCGCTGGTATGCATTGTCCGATTAAACTGCCAAGCTCCCAGAAAATAGGCATGTAAATCAATGCCGTCTGACGCGAGAACATTGCTCAAGATGACGTACTCCGCAATGCCGCCCTCAGCGCGATTGCTGCTGGCGCACTTGCTCAAAAAAACAGACAGCAGCTGCAGCCGCGACGTTGAGCGATTCCATGGCGCCAAGATGCGGAATCACCACCTGAGCACTGGCAGTATTGAGCAATGCCTCACCGACTCCCTGCCCTTCGTGACCAAAGAGCCATGCCACTCCAGCATGTAAATCCGCCTCATAAATTGTCTGTTGTGCATGAGAGCTGGTCGCAAGAACCGGGACGCTACTGTGTTCACATAAGGCTGGCAAATCCGCATTTTCATAGATCTGGAGCAGAAAATGCGCTCCCATGCCCGCGCGTAAAACTTTCGGTGACCATGCTGCTACTGTACCCGGAGAACAGAATATCTGATGGATTCCCGCCGCTGCTGCACTGCGCAGAATAGAACCAAGGTTGCCCGGATCCTGCAAGCCATCGAGCAGGACCGCAGCAGCAGTCAATTGACGAGGCACCGCTGGTTGCGGCGTAGCGATCACCAGCAACAAGCCGATACCGTTTTCAACCTGGCTCAGCGCTTGATACAAGGCGTCCGGCAGCACGACACACTGGCTCCCGGCGACCTCACATTGCGCCACTAATGGAGCGACCTCGGCATGATATTGCGCACTGTCGGCAACAACGCATACTTCGGCATGTCCACCTTGCTGTAGAAATGCCTGTGCCAGATGCACACCATCAAGCAAACTGCGTCCAGCCTTGCGTCGTGACTGCGCACTACCTGCAAGTTGCTTAAGCTCCTTGTAGAGTGAATTATCGCGAGAAGAAATGACTTTCATTGATCTCTCCGTTACGACGTCAGCAAGGCACGTACCGGCGAATACGACTTGCGATGTACCGGCGAAACACCGTGTGTGCGCAAGCGCTCCAGATGCAGTGCCGTAGGGTAACCTTTGTGCTGATCGAAAGCATATTGTGGGTACTGGGCATGCAGCACATGCAAAGCAGCATCACGCGCAGTCTTGGCGAGGATCGAGGCTGCCGATATTGCTGGAACCTTGTCATCCCCCTTGACGATGGCCTCGGACCTGACCGCCATCACCGGACAACGATTACCATCAATCAGGGCCAGTGTCGGTAAGGTCGTCAGCGCCTCTACCGCACGTCGCATCGCCAGCATGCTGGCCTGCAGAATATTAAGCTGATCAATTTCCTGCTCCGAACATTGTGCAATTGCCCATGCCAATGCATGCGCCTTGATTTCCAGTGCAAGGGCATCCCGACTGGCCTCACTGAGTTTCTTGGAGTCACGCAGCCCCACAATCGGATGCGCCGGATCAAGAATAACGGCTGCCGCAAACACGGGACCGGCCAGCGGCCCACGGCCTGCCTCGTCTACACCACAGATGACTTCACCCGCATAGTCTTGCGCTGCGAACAGGGATAAATTGGTATCGATTTTGCGTGCCATAAAATCTGTCTTCGCCTTTCAGGCATGCCGATTCTGTTGTCGCTGCAACAGATTGTAGACCGCTTCTGCACTGGCATTGGCGGTATCCCGCAAGAGCGCGTAATGCATATCGGTAAACCGCTGACGTAAATTGGCTTGATAGGTGACATCGTCGAGCTGACGCCACAAGGCGTCTGCCAGTGCTTGCGGCGTAGCGGCGTCTTGCAGCAGCTCCGGCACCACAAATTCGCGTGCCAGAATATTCGGTAAGCCAACCCATGGTTGATAGTTCATGTGACGCATGATGGCGTAGGAAGCCCGCATCATCTTGTAGGCAATCACCATCGGCTTCTTGTACAAGGCAACTTCCAGCGATGCTGTCCCTGATGCTACCAGCACCGCATCGGCCGCCTCCATGACGGTGTGCGACTGGCCGCTGACAATCTGAATCCCAAGGTCGCCACTACCGGTCTGCTCCACTAATTGCTCGAAATAAGCACGCTGCCGCTCGCCTGCCATCGGAGCCACGAACTGTAAACCCGGCTCGCGCTTTGCCAACAAGCGTGCTGCGCCCAAGAAGCTGGCAGTGTTGTACTTGAGTTCAGACATGCGACTACCCGGCAGAATGGCGACAACTCGCCGTTGCTGCTGCAATCCAAGTCGCATGCGCGCCGCAACCTGATCAGGCACCATCGGAATAACCTCGGCCAGTGGATGACCAACATAAGTAACCGGCACGCCGGCCTTGCGGTAAATTTCCTCTTCAAAGGGAAAGATCACCAGCATATGCGACACCGCACGCGCGATCTTCTTGATACGACCGCCGCGCCAGGCCCAGATTTGAGGGCCAATGAAATGTATGGTGGGGATGCCCGCCTCGCGTAATTGCAATTCGAGGCCGAGATTGAAGCCCGGATAATCGACACCGATAAAAGCAGCCGGTCTTTGCGCCAGCAACTGGTCACGCAAGGAATTTTGGATACCCTTGATTTCACGGTACCGCGGAATGACTTCGAACAAGCCGCGCACAGTCAGCTTATCCATCGGCCAGTCGCTGACAAAGCCATGTTCAGCCATCAGCGGTCCGCCTATCCCGTGCAGGCGAGCCTGTGGCAGTCGCGGCTGCAAGCCCGACAACAATCGGCTTGCAAGCAGATCGCCGGAGCTTTCCCCGGCAACCATCGCGATGCTCAAGCCGCTATCAACACCGCCAGCGGCATTGCCCGTGGAATCAGCGAATGATGCCACGACTCGACGTATTGATGAATTCTCGCATCAGACGAATATATTCCGCCGAATCTGGGGTCTTTTCCTCCAGCGCCAGCAAGCTTTGCTTGGCCTCTTCCAGTGGCAGATCAGAGCGATAGACTACTTTGTAGGCCCGTTTGATCGCTGCAATCTGCTCTGGCGTGAAGCCGCGACGCTTGAGGCCTTCACTGTTGATGCCGGCAGGTACCGCACGATTACCGGCGGCTGTAACGAAAGGTGGTACGTCCTGGCTCACTGCGGCAGTGAATGCCGTCATCGCATGTGCACCGATATGACAGAACTGATGCACCGATGTAAAACCACCAAGGAACACCCAATCACCCAGATGCACGTGTCCTGCCAGGGTCGCGTTATTGGCCAAAATAATATGATTACCAAGCTGACAATCATGGGCCACGTGAACATACGCCATGATCCAGTTGTCGCTCCCAATCCGCGTCACTCCGCCATCCTGGGTGGTGCCCAGATTGAAGGTAACGAATTCACGAATGGTATTGCGATCCCCTATCTCAAGCCGGGTCGGCTCTCCGGCATACTTCTTGTCCTGCGGAGCGGCTCCGAGAGAGGCAAACTGGAAGATCTGATTATCGCAACCAATGCTGGTATGCCCTTCAATGACCACGTGCGGGCCAATCTTGGTCCCTGAACCGATTCGGACATGCGGCCCGATCACGGAATAGGCACCAACCTCGACCGATGCATCAAGCTGTGCACCAGCCTCAACGATTGCGGTAGGATGAATAAGCGCCATGATCAGATCCGCTTAACCAGCTTGGCTGGCGTCGTTGGCATTACGCATGGTGCACATCAGATCACCTTCAACAGCAACCTGACCATCGACCGTTGCAACTGCCTTGTACTTCCAGATACCACGCGCACGACGCGTGATTTCAACGTGCATCTTGAGTTGATCGCCAGGTTCCACGGGGCGCTTGAAGCGTGCGTTATCGATACCCACAAAGTAGACCACCGTGTTCGCATCGGGCTTGCGACCTTCTGTCAGGAACGACAGCAGCGCAGCGGTCTGCGCCAGCGCCTCAATCATTAATACACCAGGCATGACCGGCTTGTGCGGAAAGTGACCATTGAAGAATTCTTCGTTCACGGTCACATTCTTGATGGCAGTGATATCTTTGCCGCTTTCCCAGCTCAACACACGATCAACCAATAACAGCGGATAACGGTGAGGGAGATATTCTTTGATTTGATTGATGTCAAGACTAGTCATTGTTCTGCTCTGTATTCTGCTGTGTCAGCGATTTGATAGTTTTTTCCAAGCTACGGATTTTCTCACGCATTGTGCTCAGATTGCGCACTAACGCCGCGGATTTTTCCCAATCTCCGTGCTTGGCAACCGGATAGAAACCCGTATATTGCCCAGGCTCAAGAATCGACCGCAATGCCAGCGTACCAGCTGATACATGGACACGGTCGACGATGGTGATATGACCATGGATCATCGCCGCGCCACCGATAGAGCAATACTTGCCAATATGCGCGCTACCAGCAATACCAGCACACGCGGCGATCGCGGTATGAGCGCCGATATGACAGTTGTGCGCAATCTGAATCTGATTATCCAGCTTGACACCATCCTCTAAAACGGTGTCCGCCAACGCACCACGGTCAATCGTCGTATTGGCACCAATTTCGACATCATGACCGATGAGGACCCGCCCAACTTGTGGAATCTTGATCCATTCACCGCCTTCGTTAGCAAATCCAAAGCCGTCAGCACCAATTACCACACCCGAGTGCACAATGCCTCTTTCGCCGATCTCACAACCAGCATGAAATGTGACACGCGCGTAAAAATGCGTATCGGCACCGATACGTGCCAGCCGACCGATATAGCTTCCGGCATCAATCACGGCTCGCTCCCCAATAACCGCACCAGCCTCAATGACAACATGAGGGCCAATCACGGCGCTTGCTGCAACCTCTGCACTGGGATCAACACAAGCACTGGCATGAATTCCAGCGCTAGGTGGCTGCGCAGCCAGCGCAACAAATAACTGCGCCGCCCGTGCAAAATAAGCGTAGGGATTCTTGGTAACAATACGGGCGCCCTGATAGCCGGTCAAAGCCAGATCATCTGCCTCGGAAAGAATCAACGCAGCAGCTTGGGTTGACTCTGCCTGCTGACGAAACCTGGTGTTGGAGAGGAATGTGACGTGCGACGCTGTGGCAGCATCGAGCGGTGCAATACCAGTGACACTGATTTGTGCATCGCCTTTTAGCTGGCCTCCCAAGCGTTCGACCAACTGTTCCAGCCGAATACTCATACTGGCCTTCTAGATGTTGACGCTATCTGAATTGGCAACGCGGCTGGTGACCAGTAAGGCCAACGAGCCGCGCGTCCTCAATAGCATGATGATGGGACTATAACGCAATGATGACCAATTACTTGGCCAGTTCCTTGAGCACCTTGTCGGTGATGTCAATGCGCTTGCTTGCATAGACGGCCTCCTGGAACACGATATCGTATTTCTCAGCATCGGCAATCTTGCGGATCACACCGTTAGTGCGCTCCAGCACAACAGCGAGCTCTTCATTGCGGCGCTGGTTCAGATCTTCACGGAACTCACGTTGCTTACGCTGAAATTCCTTATCCAGATCAGACAGGTCGCGTTGACGTTTTGCACGATCGGCATCGGACAGGACTGGCGCATCCTTGTCGAGCTTTTCAGATTGTGCTTTCAGACGTGCGCCCATGTCGGCCAGATCTTTCTCACGCTTGGAGAACTCCTGTTCCAGCTTGGCTTGCGCAGCCTTGGCAGGCGCCGCCTCGCGGAAGATTCGTTCGGTGCTGACAAAAGCAATTTTTGACGACTCTTGTGCATGAACGTTTGCAAATGCCAGCAAACCAACCGCCAAAGTAGCGGCTTGGATAGACAACAATGATTTAGTAATAAACTTCAAGATCATTCTCCGTAATACAGATTTCAAATATGACACTAGCTGACGGTTCTCCCATCAGAATCCTGTTCCCAGCTGGAATTGCAAAGGTTGCGATTTGTCGCCAGGTTTTGAATTGAGCGGATGACCGTAGCTGAATTTGAGCGGGCCGATTGGTGACAGCCAGCTGATACCAATACCGGTCGAATAACGCATTTGTCCAACCTGAATTGGCGATCCATCAGCATAGACCTGACCACCGTCAAGGAAAATGAACCAGCGCATCGTGCGATCCTGCCCAGCGCCAGAGAACGGGAATTGTAATTCAGCGCTGCCAATAAGGCGTGATGCACCACCCATGGAGTCACCATATTGGTCCTTCAGGTTACCCAAAGACGAATCTTCATAACCACGCACGCTACCAATACCACCCGCATAGAAATTCTTGAAGATTGGGTAAGGTTTGCCATCCATGCCGTGACCGTAATCAATCTCGCCATTAAGCGCCAACGTCGAGGTATTTCCCCAGAATGGTTGGAAATATTGATTCTGATAGGTCGTACGGAAGTAACGCAAAGTACCAATCGTCGACACTTCCAGATTGGCACGCTGGTAGCGCCCTTTGGTCGGAATCAACGCACTATCACGGCTATCGCGCTGCCACGCAGCTGTCAATGGGAAGCTTGTTGTAGTTGCAGAACCCACACCGCACGTACCGGTTGTCGCAGTCACATCGCAACCTGACTGACTGTTAGAGCCAAAGTCATTGACATAGGTACGGTACAGACTTGGACTTGACAGGTCTGTCTGAACATTGGTGTTTTCAATACCAACACCAAAGAAAACACGATCCAGTTCCGAAAATGGCACACCAAACTTCACGTCACCGCCGATGGTACGAACACGGTAGTCACCAGTGGCATAAACCGAATTAGTGACGGTACGCAGATAGATGTCGTAGGTCCGGCTGACACCATCGTCGGTGAAGTAGGGATTGGTTTCCGATACAGCGATAGTCCGATAGGTCGCCGCAGTATTGATACTGACACCAATCGTGTTACCGCTACCGAAAGCGTTCTCCTGCGAGATCGAGCCAGTCAGCGCCAATTTTTCACTCTGCGAGAAGCCGGCACCAACCGTGATGTTACCGGTCGGCTTTTCTTCAACCTTCATATTGACATCAATCTGATCGGTCGAACCCGGCACTTCTGGCGTTTCAACGGTCACTTCCTTGAAATAACCGAGACGGTCAACACGGTCGCGCGACAGCTTGATCCGCTCGCCGTCATACCAGGAATCCTCGAATTGACGGAATTCACGACGGATGACTTCATCACGCGTCTTGGTATTACCAGAAATATTAATACGACGGACATAAACCCGTTTACCTGGGTCCACCAAAATAGTGAACGCTACTTCCTTCTTTTCTCGATCTACGTTGGGATTAGCATTGACATTGGCAAATGCATAGCCAAAGTTACCCAGACGTTCACTGATTTTTTTGGTACTGGCGGTCAGCTTGGCACCGGAGTAAATATCGCCCGGCTTCAATTGCACCAAGCCAGCCAGATCCGCATCCATACCAAACATTTCACCATCAAGCTTGATGTCGGAGACGGTGTATTTCTCACCTTCCTTGATATTGATGGTGATGTAAATATCCTTCTTGTCCGGTGTAATCGACACCTGAGTCGATTCCACCTGCATTTCCAGGTACCCACGGTCCAGATAGTACGAACGCAGTGTCTCGATATCGGCCGCGAGTTTTTCCTTCGAGTATTGATCCGCCTTGCTGTACCAGGTAAACCAGCCAGGTGTCGTCAGCTTGATCTGCTCCAGCAAATCCTTATCCGAAAATGTCTTGTTTCCGACAAAATTGATCTGCTTGATACGAGAAACTTCTCCCTCATCCACGCCGAAAGTGATCGCCACACGATTACGCTCGACCGGCGTAATCGTTGTCGTCACTTTGGCACCGTACAAGCCACGGGACAGATACTGCTTCTTGAGCTCCTGCTCGGCACGATCAACCAGCGATTTATCAAAAATACGCGACTCGGATACGCCAATTTGCTTGAGCGCCTTGTTCAACTGATCCTTGTCGAACTCCTTGATACCAGTAAAGTCGACACTGGCGATGGCAGGCCGTTCTTCCACCTGCACCACCAGAACATCGCCCTCGGCTTCAATCCGGACATCCTTGAAAAAGCCGGTGGCATACAAGGCCTTGATTGCCGCAGCAGCTTTGTCGTCTGTGAAGGTATCGCCGACGCGGACTGGCAAGTAGCTGAATACCGTGCCGGCTTCAGTACGCTGAATGCCTTCCACCCGAATATCCTTGACGACAAACGGGTCAGCGGCGAACGCCTGTCCCGAGCAAAACGCAATCGCAGCGGCGGCAACCAGACGACGGGAGAACGTCGGTGCGGAGGGATAAGCGGAATGTAATTTCATTAGCTATCGTTTATTAACTATGTTTCTGGACGAGTATTCGGTGAAGAATCATCGAGCACATTTAAAAGCCAAAAGCCATCCTGACGTGCTGGACGGCTTCTGACGAATTCTTAAAACATCAGACGGACAATATCGTTGAACGCAGCGACAAGCATCAACGTCATCAAAATACCCAGACCGGCACGCTGGGCAATTTGCCCAAAACGCTCCGAAACAGGCTTGCCAGTCAAAATCTCCAGCGAATAATACAGCAAATGACCGCCATCTAAAACCGGGATTGGTAACAGGTTCATCACACCGAGACTGATACTAATAAAGGCGATGAAGCTCAGATAGCTGACCAGACCAATCTTGGCGCTCTGTCCGGCATAATCCGCGATGGTAATCGGACCGGTGATATTTTTCCATGAAACCTGACCAACAATCATTTTGCCGATCATTTTTAGTGTCATCAGTGAAGTATCAAGCGTTTTCTTCGCTCCTTTGACGAGCGCGGTAAGAGGAGCGTCGCTGACGGTGATCATTTCTGGCGCCAGCGCTACCTCCACCTTAATACGTCCGATCATCTGCGCATTGTCCTGCACTGCTTCCGGCACGACAAGAACGCTAAAATCCTGCGCTCCGCGCATACCGTGCAGGCGCAACTCCTTGCCGGGAGAGGCGCGCACCAGCGTCACCAAGGCAAGTCCATCCCTGACCGCAACACCATTTACATCCAGAATCAAATCGTCTTGCAACAACCCGGCGCGCTCAGCGGGCCCAACCATGACCTTGCCAATACGTGCGGGTGGACGTGCCAACGATAGGCCAAGCGTGCCAAGAAAGTCCCCCTCCAGATCCTGGCTTGATAGTTGATCCAGCGAGAGATTGACAGTATCCAAGATGCTGCCACCAGCCCGCTGCAGATCAGGACTGCGGACATCTAGTTGGACTGGCGTTCTTTCCAGCACATGGGACATCAGTTTCCAGCGCACATCCGACCAGCTTTGTACCGGCTCGCCGTTGATTGCTGTAATGGTCTCGCCACCACGCAATCCCGCCTCGTAGGCAGCAGTGTGTGGGACGACATCTCGCAGTTTAGGAATTGGTTCGGCAATACCGTGCATAAACAGCCCGGCAAACACCAGGATAGCCAGTATAAAATTGGCCAGCGGCCCCGCAGCAACAATGGCAATCCGGCGCCACACAGACTGTCTCGTGAATTCACGCTTCAGATCACCCGATGTGAGCTCGCTGACATCTTGCTCACGCGCATCCAGCATCTTGACATAGCCACCCAGAGGCAAAATCGAGAGTGCCCATTCCGTTTGATCTGGGCCAAAGCGACGTGAATAAATCACTCGTCCCAATCCGACAGAAAAACGCAATACCTTGACACCACACAAACGTGCTACCCAGTAATGACCCAGCTCGTGCACCACCACCAGTGAGCCGAGTGCGACCACGAAAGCCAGGAGGGTATGAAGGAAACTCATGACAGACAAGCTAGTGCCGTGGACCGGGCCAGTTGATCCTGATCGATCAAACTCTCAATATCGGCCACTGGGCCGTGTGGCAATTTATCCATGACACGAGCAATGACTTGATCAATCATGCGAAATCCGATTTCTTGATTGAGGAACGCTTGAACGGCAACTTCATTGGCTGCATTAAGGATAGCAGCAGCGCTGCCGCCGGTTTGCAGTGCATCATACGCCAATTTGAGGCAAGGAAAACGCTCGAAGTCTGGGCGCTCAAAAAATAACTGACCAACCTGTGCCAGGTCCAGCTGCGCCACCCCGGAGTCAATACGTTGAGGATAAGCCAACGCGTTGGCAATCGGGGTCCGCATATCAGGATTACCCAGCTGCGCCAGCACAGACCCATCCACATAGGAGACCATGGAGTGAATGACACTTTGCGGATGAATCATGACTTCAATCTTGTCCGCGGGCGCACCAAATAACCAATGCGCCTCAATGACCTCCAGCCCTTTGTTCATCATGGTGGCTGAATCTACCGAAATTTTACGCCCCATCACCCACTTGGGATGCGCCACAGCTTCTTCAGGCGTGACCTTGTCGAGCGTTTCGACCGGACGCTTAAGAAAAGGACCGCCAGAGGCCGTCAGCAATATCTTCGAGATTCCAGCCCGCGCAAGGGATCGGTCGAACTGGGCGGGCAAACATTGGAATATAGCGTTGTGCTCGCTATCGATTGGCAGCAAAGTGGCACCATGCTCGGCCACTGCATCAATGAGCAGTTGGCCTGACATCACCAGTGCCTCCTTGTTCGCAAGCAGAATCTTTTTGCCTGCACGCGCAGCAGCGATCGTCGAGGCCAGACCTGCAGCACCAACAATTGCCGCCATGACCATATCGCATTGGCTGCTGGCGGCGACATCACACAATGCCTGTGGCCCGTACAACACCTCTGTGCGTAGTTGCAGCGCCTTGAGCTTGCGCTGCAAGACGATAGCCCCCTGCTCGCTGCCAATCACTGCCAGTTGCGGCTGAAAAAGCGCACATTGCTCAGCGAGCACATCGACATTGCTATGCGCAGTCAACGCGTAGACACGATAACGATCAGGATGACGACCAAGCACATCCAGCGTTGACACCCCAATCGAACCGGTGGAACCAAGAACGGTAATTGCCTGCATGAAATTCCTACAACCAGAGATCAATCAATGCCGCCAGAGGCAACACAGGAATGAGCGCATCAATTCGGTCAAGCACACCGCCGTGCCCCGGCAATAGAGCACTACTATCCTTGAAGCCCGCACGACGCTTGAGCATGGACTCGAACAAATCGCCAACCACACTGGCCGCAACCAGCAGCGTCATTATCAGTAGAAACCCTGGCCAGCCAAAGCGATCTAGCAAGCGTCCAGGAAAGGTATCCATACCGGCAGACATAGCTGTAATCGCAGCAATCACGAGCACAGCCAACCAGCCCCCCACAGCACCTTCCCAGGATTTACCTGGGGAAATCGAAGGTGCCAGTTTGTGCCGCCCGAAACCTTTTCCAGAAAAATAGGCACCAATATCAGCAACCCAGACAATTGCCATAACTGATAACAGATACAAAGGAGAATGCTGGAACAATGAAACAATCGCAATGAAACAACCCAGTAAAGCCAGCGTGTAAGTGAGGCTTATCAAGCGATTACCAGCGCTCTCGATCGGCGGCAAACCCAGCCGCAGCGCTGGCACAAACCTGACCACCCACAAAGCAACGCAGAGGCCAAACAAGCCGCGCACACTTGGCAAACCACTGACAAAGACAATCAATGCATAAGCAAGACTACAGACACCCGCCCACAAAATTGCCCGCGGCACAGCGAAGAGACGCAAGCATTCCCAAACACCAGCGGCAAAAAAAACCAGAGTGACTGAAGCAAATGCAAAATAATTATTCAGAGACAAGACAGGCAACAAAATTGCCAAAAGAACCAACGCCGTGATGACACGCGTTTTAAGCATCAGGAAGCCTTTTTTTGCTCTATCAATTGCTCACTGGTCCGTCCAAAGCGCCGCTCACGCTGACGATACGATTCAATCGCCTTGTCTAGCTCGGCACCATCAAAATCGGGCCAGTAAGTTTCGGTGAAATACAACTCACTGTAGGCAAGTTGCCACAGTAAAAAATTGGAAATGCGCTCTTCGCCACCCGTGCGAATGAACAGATCGGGTTCGGGCGCGTAGGCCATGGCCAAATGCGAAGAAAGTTGCTCTTCAGAAAAATTGCTTACACCAGGATGCTCTTGCAGCATCTTGCCAACTGCCTGCATGATATCCCAGCGACCACCGTAGTTAGCACAGATGGTCAGCGTCAGACCGGTGTTCCTTGCGGTCCTCGCCTCGGATGCAGCCACCATCTCCTGCAACTTGCCATCAAATCGACTCAGGTCGCCAACGACACGCAAGCGAATGTTATTAGCGTGCATCTTGCCGACTTCGCGTTCGAGTGCTGTCATGAAGAGACGCATCAGTAAAGAAACTTCATCAGCCGGACGACGCCAGTTTTCAGAACTGAAGGCGAACAAGGTGAGGTACTCAATACCACGTACCGTGCAAGCCTCAACGATATCGCGAACCGCTTCGACGCCTTTGACGTGACCAGCCACTCGCGGCATGAACCGTTTGGTTGCCCACCGCCCATTGCCATCCATAATGATGGCAACGTGACGCGGCACCATCGAGACTTGAGGCACAGACTGAGTTGAGCTTTTGTGTTTCATACTGTGTGAAAATCCTGGAAAAATACTGACGCCAACCTGTGTGAGTCGGTTGCAACACGCGCCATGATCGCATAAAGCGCGCCTGAGCAACGACGACGCAACTACACGGTCAACACTTCCTTTTCCTTTTCGACAACAAGCCTATCGACTTCAGTGACGAATTTATCGGTCAGCTTTTGAATCTCGTCCTGTCCACGACGCTCTTCATCCTCGGAGGCAATCTTGTCCTTGACCAGTTTCTTGAGCGCCTCATTGGCATCGCGGCGAATATTACGGATGGCGATTTTGCAATCTTCAGCTTCACCCTTAACCAGCTTGACCATTTCCTTGCGCCGCTCTTCTGTCAGCGGCGGTGTCGGCACACGAATCAACTCGCCCTGCGTTGCAGGATTGAGCCCGAGATCGGCTTCACGAATAGCTTTCTCAATTACAGCCAGCATCTTCTTTTCATAAGGCTGCACGCCGATGGTACGGGCATCGATCAGGGTCAGATTGGCAACTTGCGACAGTTGCGTTGGCGAACCGTAATAATCGACCTGTACATGATCGAGAATACCGGTATGCGCGCGTCCGGTACGCACCTTTGCCAAATCTGCGCGCAAAGTCTCGATCGACTTGCTCATCTTCTGCTCTGTGTTCTTCTTGACGTCAGCAATTGTCATGCTGCTCTCCTATCTAAAACTGATTGACCACTACTCTGAATTTCAAACATGCACCAAGGTTCCCTCATCCTCACCCAAAATAACACGCTTGAGCGCACCAGGTTTGACGATGGAAAATACCTTGATAGGCAGCTTCTGATCACGACACAACGCGAACGCCGTCGCATCCATCACCTGCAGATGCTTGGAGATGGCCTCATCAAAACTGATGGTGCTATAACGGGTTGCAGCAGGGTCTTTCTTGGGATCTGCGGTGTAGACACCATCGACCTTGGTCGCCTTGAGCACGATCTCGGCTCCGATCTCCGAACCGCGCAATGCTGCGGCGGTATCTGTCGTAAAAAATGGATTACCGGTACCGGCTGCAAATACGACAACCTTCCCCTCCTCCAGATACTGCAAAGCCTTGGGGCGGACATAAGGCTCAACAACCTGCTCAATACCAATGGCTGACATCACACGTGCCGTCAACCCTGCCTGACGCATCGCATCAGCCAGCGCCAGCGAATTCATCACGGTTGCCAACATACCCATGTAGTCGGCAGTAGCGCGATCCATGCCTTGGGCTCCAGGCGCTACGCCACGAAAAATATTACCGCCACCGATCACGATGGCCAGTTCAACTCCCAACTGGGAAATCTCGGCCACATCTGCGACCATGCGCTCGATGGTGGCGCGATTGATGCCATAGGCATCATCACCCATGAGGGCCTCGCCGGAGAGTTTGAGGAGTACGCGCTTATAGGCTGGTGTCGTCATGTGCTTGGCTCCGTATGCTTTCCGATTAACTAAATCTGTGCTTCTTACTCATTTATTGCTGATTTTATTGCTGGATGTGCTTCTGATTACACCAACTACCCATACGCCTAAGGCAGCAGCGGCGCCATTTTAAGCTACCACCATCAACCGCTGTCGTAGTACTTACATTTTGAAATACCCAACAATGAAAGATCACCATCAGATACTGCTACGATCCAGATGCATATCCCCACCATGACAATCAGCGAGGATTAAAAAAACGGGCCTCTCGGCCCGCTTCCTTGTTTCTTACTGCGCTTGCTTTGCCGCAGCAACTTGCGCCGCCACTTCCGCAGCGAAGTCATCTTGCTTCTTCTCAATGCCTTCACCAACCACAAACATGGTGAACGCCTTGACTACTGTATTAGCAGCCTTAAGCATCTGTTCCACAGTTTGCTTGTCGTTTTTCACGAAAGACTGATTGAACAACGAAACTTCCTTCAGGTACTTCTGCACCGAACCATCGACCATCTTGGCAACGATATCTGCAGGCTTACCGGATTCAGCCGCCTTCAATGCAGCAACCGAACGCTCTTTTTCGATCAGATCGGCAGGCACCTGATCCGACGACAAAGCAACAGGCTTCATCGCGGCGATATGCATTGCAACGTCCTTACCAACTTGTTCGTCAGCACCGTCGAACTCAACAACGACACCAATACGGGTACCGTGGAGGTAAGACACCAGCTTGCCGGTAGTTTCAAAACGCACGAAACGGCGGATCGACATGTTTTCACCGATACGACCAACCAGTTCTGTACGCTTTTCTTCAACAGTCTTACCATCCAGTGGCAGTGCTGCCAATGCAGCCAGATCTGCAGGATTCTTTTCTGCGACCAGCTTGGCAACTTCGTTGGCCAGAGCGATGAATTCATCATTCTTGGTTACGAAGTCAGTTTCACAGTTAACTTCTACCAGTGCACCAATGCCGCCGGCGATATAAGTTGCCACCACGCCTTCAGCAGTGATGCGCGAAGAAGCCTTGGAAGCCTTGCTACCCAGCTTGACGCGCAGAATTTCTTCTGCCTTGACCAGATCGCCATCCGCTTCAGTCAAAGCCTTCTTGCATTCCATCATCGGCGCATCAGTCTTTGCGCGCAGTTCGCCTACCAGTGCTGCGGTAATTGCCGCCATATGTTTCTCCTAGCTAAAGGGATACGCCATCCGGCCCAGAGGCCCCGACAACGCATCGAAATTCGATCAATTTACTCAAAAAAAAGGGGCGAACTGCGCCAAACTCTCGCTGTTACCCCTTTTCATTACTATCGACAGAATCATCTGCCGACGGCTTCGCGGGCTAGTTAAGCCTGCTCGCTGACCTCGACGAATTCGTCGCCGCCCTTAATGGCTTCAACGACTTCGTTGACTGCATTGGCACGACCTTCCAGGATCGCATCAGCAACACCGCGCGCATACAGAGCAATTGCTTTGGCCGAGTCATCGTTACCTGGAATAACGTAAGTCACGCCTTCTGGTGAGTGGTTGGTATCAACCACACCAATGACTGGGATACCCAGCTTGGCTGCTTCTGTGATCGCGCCCTTGTGGTAGCCAACGTCGATCACAAAGATCGCGTCAGGAATGCCACCCATATCCTTAATACCGCCGATAGCCTTTTGCAGCTTTTCTTGCTCGCGGGAGAACAGCAGCGCTTCTTTCTTGCTCAGCTTTTCGTTGGAACCGTCAGCAATAGCCGCTTCCATATCCTTCAGACGCTTGATCGATGTCTTGATGGTCTTGAAGTTGGTCAGCATGCCGCCCAACCAGCGTTGATCAACGTAAGGAACACCAGCACGTTGCGCTTCTGCAGCGACGATTTCACGTGCTTGACGCTTGGTACCGACAAACAGGATGGTGCCGCGGTTAGAGGACAGTTGGCGCACATACTTCAGCGCTTCCTGATACATACCCAGGGTTTTTTCCAGATTGACGATATGAATCTTGTTGCGATGACCGAAGATAAACGGAGCCATCTTTGGGTTCCAGAAGCGGGTTTGGTGACCAAAGTGGACACCTGCCTCCAGCATTTCGCGCATTGTTACGGACATAATTTTCTCCAGGGTTAGGTCTGGAACCCATTCGGTCATCCAAGCAATTTGCCTGAACACCCTTTGGCGAATGGATTCGCGTTTCACTAATAATTAATTAAACTTCAACATTTCCAAACATCAACAACAGTACGAGATAACAGCACTGCTACCAATATTTCAACCCGATCAAATCAAGTTAGCCGTGCATTGTACCTGATCCGAAGAATCCATTCAAGCACCGAAAGCATTGTTTTTATTGACTTTTAGCCCCTCACGGCAGAGCAGGGCGCCCGACAGAACCGCCCTGCCTCGTCTATAATCGTTACTTAATCATTACTTAGCGAACAAAGATAATTTTATGAGTTCCATCTCGATTAAAACCGCAGAAGATATCGAAGGCATGCGCGTTGCCGGCAAATTAGCGGCAGAAGTACTTGACTACATCGCCCCCTTTGTCAAGGCAGGAACAACCACTGGCGAACTTGATCGCCTGTGCCACGAGTACATGGTAAACGTACAGGGCACCATTCCTGCCCCGCTCAATTATTGCCCACCCGGCTACACGCCTTATCCAAAGGCTATTTGCACGTCACTCAACGACATCATCTGCCATGGCATCCCGGGCGATAAAGTCATGAAAAATGGCGACGTACTCAACATTGACATCACCGTCATCAAAAATGGTTATCACGGTGACACCAGCCGCATGTTCTACATCGGTGAACCATCGATTCTGGCGCGTCGCCTGACCGAGATCACTTACGAATGCATGTGGCTGGGCATCTCCAAAATCAAACCCGGCGCACATCTTGGCGACATTGGCCACGTCATTCAGCAACATGCCGAAAAAGCTGGCTACAGCGTGGTACGTGAGTTCTGCGGCCACGGCATCGGCACCGTGTTCCATGAAGAGCCGCAAGTACTGCATTATGGCCGTCCAGGCACATTGGAAAAGCTGGAAGCGGGCATGATTTTCACGGTTGAACCAATGATCAATGCTGGTCGTCGTGAAATTCGCGAAATGGGTGATGGCTGGACCATCAAGACCAAGGATCGAAGCCTGTCGGCACAATGGGAACACACCGTTCTGGTGACAGAATCCGGCTTTGAAGTACTCACCGTGTCGCCGGGCATGCCAGCACCACCTGCATTCATCGCTGCTGCATCCCAAGCTGCAACCACCCCGGCCTAATCGATCACCCGATTCCCTGAATGCCTTCGCGCCTATGCCTAGCCTTGCCATTACGCTAAAAAAACAAATCAAAGCTTCTCATCAGGAGGCAATCAGTTCCTTTCAGCAAGATGGCAAGCCGGAAGCGCTGCTTACCCAGTTGCGCCGAAATGTCGATGCGGCACTGACGCAAGCCTGGGAGCAACAAGGGATGCCGCCTGGGATAGGGTTGATCGCCGTCGGTGGCTACGGGCGTGGAGAATTATTCCCACACTCGGACGTAGACGTACTGATTCTGCTCGACAACACACCAGATGCAGCGCTGCAGGAAAAGCTGGAAGCGCTGGTACAACTGTTCTGGGACATGGGTCTGGAAATCGGTCACAGCATTCGCACCATCGACGAATGCCTTGCAGAATCAGCCGCCGACATCACAGTACAAACCAGCTTGCTGGAAGCACGTCTGGTGACGGGCAACAAGCAACTATTCCAATTGTTGCAGGCAAAATTCCAGTCTGCGATGGACCCGCGCGCCTTCTTTCAGGCGAAGCTGCTTGAGCTGCGCCAGCGCCATGTCAAATACGAAGATACCCCTTACAGCCTGGAACCGAACTGCAAGGAAAGTCCCGGCGGACTGCGTGATCTGCAAGTCATACTTTGGGTTGCCAAGGCAGCAGGCCTCGGCGAATCCTGGAGCAAACTAGCCCAACACGGCTTGATTACCTCCACCGAAGCACGCCAACTGACGCAGAAGGAGCGTGCTTTCAAGGATATTCGGATTCGACTGCATATTTTGAGTAACCGCCGCGAAGATCGACTAGTGTTCGATATCCAGACCGTTGTCGCCGAGAGTTTTGGTTTCAAGAGCAACGACACACGACGCGCCAGTGAATATCTGATGCAGCGTTACTACTGGGCTGCCAAAGCGGTTACACAACTCAACACGATTCTGTTGCAGAACATTGAGGCCCAGTTATTTCCGCAGGAGCTGGTTCCACAAAAGATCAATGATCGCTTCAATGAACTGAACGGCTTTCTCGACATCGCCCACGACCTGGTATTCGAAGAAACCCCCTCTGCAATGCTGGAAGTCTTCCTGATCCTGGCGCAGCGCCCGGAGCTCAAGGATATGTCGGCGCGCACCCGGCGCGCTTTATGGCATGCACGCTTCAAGATCGATAATGCCTTCCGGCGCGATCCCGCCAATCACGCACTGTTCGTACAGATTCTGCAAAGCAAACGCGGCATCACGCACGCCTTGCGCAGCATGAACCAAACTAGCGTGCTAGGGCGCTACCTGCCAAATTTCCGACGGATTGTCGGACAGATGCAGCATGATTTATTTCATGTCTACACGGTCGATCAGCATATCCTCATGGTGGTACGCAATGTGCGACGCTTTACCATGAGCGAGCATGCCCATGAATACCCGTTTTGCAGCCAGCTCATGGCCAACTTTGCCCAGCCATGGATTCTCTATGTCGCGGCGCTATTCCATGACATCGCCAAAGGCCGCGGCGGTGACCACTCCAAACTCGGCATGACCGACGCACGGGCGTTCTGCGAGCAGCACGGTCTATCGGAAGAAAATACCGAACTGGCAGTGTTCCTGGTAGAGCATCATCTGACCATGTCACAGGTCGCACAAAAGCAGGACCTTTCAGATCCGGATGTGATTTTGCAGTTTGCCCGCACCGTCAAGGACGAACGCCATCTGACTGCGCTGTATCTGCTGACAGTAGCCGATATCCGCGGCACCAGCCCGAAAGTCTGGAACGCCTGGAAAGGCAAGCTACTGGAAGACCTCTATCGCATGACTTTGCGTGTGCTGGGTGGAGAGGCACCATCACCAGACCGCGAGCTCAAGAACACCCAGGAAGAAGTTCTCAAGACTCTACGCCTGTACGGCTTACCCAACGATGCGCACGAACAGTTCTGGCGGCAACTCGATGTATCCTACTTCTTGCGACTGGATGCCTCCGACATCGCCTGGCAGACACGCTCGTTCTACGACAAGATTGCCAGTACTGTCCCAGTTGTGAAGTGCCGTCTGGCACCGATTGGCGAAGGCGTTCAGGTGGCTGTCTACACGCCTGACCGGCCTGATTTGTTCGCCCGTATCTGCAGCTATTTTGATGAAAAGAATTTCAGCATTCTTGATGCCAAAATTCATACCACCAAGACCAATTACGCACTTGATGTCTTTCTGATTAGCGCTCCCGTTTTTGCAAAAAATTATCGTGACATCATCAATCTGATTGAACACGAACTCGCACAAGTATTACAGTCTGACAGCCCTCTGCCGGCCCCCGTCAGAAGTCGCTTGTCACGACTATCGCGAACCTTCCCTATCAATCCGTCTGTCGACCTGCGCCCCGATGAACGCGGTCAGTATTACCTGCTATCGGTCTCCGCCAATGATCGCAATGGGCTGCTCTACACGATCTCGAACATCCTCGCGCAATACAAGATCAACCTGCATACCGCCAAAGTCATGACACTTGGCGAACGGGTAGAAGACGTTTTCCTGGTTGATGGAGCGGCATTGAATCATCCACGCAATCAAATCATGCTGGAAACCGATTTGCTCAAGGCGTTACGGATCTGACAGGCAAACCAACGACTGCGCCGAGCGACTTACCGAACACTGATGGACAGTGCAGTTTCATGCATTGTCCGATTGCTTAACCTGATTTTGATTTTAATTACCATGACTGAACCAGTACGCCTATCCAAACGCATGTCAGAACTCGGCTTATGCTCGCGCCGGGAAGCCGACGAATGGATAGAAAAAGGCTGGGTACGCGTCGACGGCAAAGTCGTCTCCGTACTCGGCACCAAGGTGCTTCCAGATCAACGCATCAGCGTAGAACGTCAAGCCGCTGCCGAACAATCAAAACGCGTTACCATCCTGATCAACAAGCCCGTTGGCTACGTTAGCGGCCAAGCAGAAGATGGCTACAAGCCCGCAGTCGCGCTGGTCGAAGCCGCCACCCGCTGGAAAGACGACCGGGTAGACACCCAGTTTCATCCAACGCAATTACGTAGCCTGGTTCCAGCTGGACGACTCGATATTGACTCGGTCGGTTTGCTGGTGCTGACGCAAGATGGCCGCATCGCCAAACAACTGATCGGCGAAGACTCCAGTGTCGACAAGGAGTATCTGGTACGAGTCCAATACAGCAAACCAGGCCGGTTGCCCGAGAGTGATCTCAGACGTCTGAACTTTGGCCTGTCACTCGATGGCAAGGCACTCAAACCTGCCAAAGTTGTATGGCAAAACGAGGATCAGCTCAGCTTCACCTTGCGTGAAGGGAAAAAGCGACAGATTCGACGCATGTGTGAATTGGTGGGATTAAAGGTCGTCGGACTCAAACGAGTCCGGATCGGCGGCGTCAAGCTGGGAGATTTACCTCCTGGACAATGGCGCTATCTGCGCCCGGATGAACAGTTTTAAGCAACGTACGTCAGGATTGATTTCAATGGCCTGACCGTTGCCAGCACGTTGCATGGGTATATTGATGTCAGATCTCGCCCTGACATCAGCCAATGCCAAAAGCGACTTGTTCAAGATACTCGCCAGAAGCAAAAAACCGCCAGAGCAGGCGGTTTTTTAGTTCCACTCAAACAGAGGAGTAACACAACGATCGATTACAAAAAGCGATCCAAAATCTTCCGGCTATGCTTGTCCAGCGACTTGATATCCCGAATGATGAACTGAATTCCATGACTATCGGCGATCAGCAAAGCTGTCCCGGGCAGGCGACGAATATCTTCCTCCCCTTTGAGCGTAAACGATGTCTCTCCGCGGTTGGTATCCACCTCCCAGACGGTAGGCGTGGCAAAACTGGACACCCGCCGGATACGGTTGATTTCCGGCATGAACTCGCGATTAGCCAACTCCCGCTCGATCACAGTACGAACTGTTGGCGAAACATCTGACCATTGCTCGATCCACGCCAATTCAACTCCATCGGCACTCACCAACGCAATTCCCTCATCGGGCGCACCAATCGGGAAGGCACGCACTGGAATTGCGCCCTCATGCACAACACCATCTTCGCCGATAAACACCAGACGACCAAAGTCGTTATACCGTAATTCAAAATACTGCATCACTGCTGTGCCCTCATCGGCCATGATCACTCTCCGTCCTCGTCGCTACCCTGCACTTCACCATCCGGGTTGCGTGCCTGCGCTTGATATAGACGGTAATACGCACCCTCTCGGGCCATCAATTCCTCATGCGGTCCAACTTCCACAATCTGCCCGCGATCCAGCACCACCAATCGGTCCGCCTTGCGCAAGGTCGACAAACGGTGAGCAATCGCAATCGTGGTACGTCCCTTGACCAGATTATCGAGCGCCTTCTGAATTTCCTTTTCGGTGGTCGTATCGACCGAAGATGTTGCCTCATCCATAATCAGGAAGCGCGGATCGATCAACAACGCGCGAGCAATTGATATACGCTGACGCTCGCCACCAGACAATGCCTGCCCGCGCTCACCGACAAGCGAGTCGTAGCCATGTGGCAGGCGCAAGATAAACTCATGGGCATGCGCTGCACGCGCCGCCGCAATGATCTCGGCCCGGGTTGCCTCTGGTTTGCCGTAGGCGATGTTTTCTGCAATCGTGCCAAAGAACAGGAACGGCTCCTGCAGCACCAGACCGATATTGCGACGATAGTCAGCAATCGGCAAAGAGCGAATGTCTACACCGTCGATTCGAATACTACCTTCCGATACATCGTAGAAACGGCAAATCAGATTGACCAGCGTGCTCTTGCCCGAACCACTATGTCCGACCAGACCAATCATCTCGCCCGGTGCAATCGACAGATCGACGCCACGCATCACCGAGCGGTTGCCGTAGCGGAAGCCGATATTGCGCAGCTCAATGGCCCCCTCAACACGCGCAAGATGTATCGGATTAGCAGGTTCAGGAACGCTGGAGACGTGATCCAGAATATCGAAGATACGTTTGGCACCAGCCGCCGCCTTCTGGGTCACCGAGACAATACGGCTCATCGAATCCAGACGCGTGTAAAAACGACTGATATACGCCAGAAAAGCAGTCAGCACACCAACCGTAATCTGATTGTGCGACACCTGCCAGATTCCAAACACCCACACCACCAGCAAGCCCACCTCAGTGAGCATGGTCACCGTCGGGGTAAACAATGACCAGATCTTGTTGACCCGGTCATTGACCTGCAAATTATGCTTGTTCGCCTCGCGGAAGCGCGCAGCCTCGCGTTTTTCCTGGGCAAATGCCTTGACCACACGAATACCAGGAATCGTATCCGCCAGTACATTGGTCACCTCAGACCAGATACGATCGATTTTCTCGAAGCCATGCCGCAGACGATCACGCACCGCATGAATCATCCAGGCAATGAAGGGCAATGGCAGCAACGTCACCAGTGCCAGCCAGGGATTGATTGAGATCAGAATCGCCGCCGTCATGATGATCATCAGTACATCGATGATGAAATCAAGCAAATGCAGCGACAGGAACACACAGATGCGGTCCGACTCCGAACCGATCCGCGCCATCAGATCACCCGTTCGCTTGCCACCAAAATACTCCTGTGACAACCGCAGCAAATGCTCATAAGTGGTCGTGCGCAAGTCAGCCCCAATACGCTCACTGACGAGCGCCAGAATAAAAGTCCGGCCCCAGCCCAGTACCCAGGCCAGCATCGCCGAACCCAGCAGCCCACTCAAATAGATACCCGCCAGATGACTGTTGAGTGGCGCACCGTTCTGAAATGGGATCAACACATTGTCCATCAGTGGCATCGTCATGTAAGGCGGCACCAGCGTGGCTGCCGTCGATGCCAGCGTCAGCAGGAAGCCCAGCAACAACGATCCCTTGTAGGGACGCGCAAACCTTGTGAGCCGGAACAAGGCCCAGCTCGAGGAAGGTGCCTCCTTGGTCTCAGGGCAGATAGCACAGCCCTCCTGCCCGGCTGGAATCGGCGCCTGACATTGTGGGCACACCTGCTGTTCGACTTGCTGCACGGCCTGCCCCAACACCCGGGCATCACGCTGCTGCTCGAAATGCGTGATCAACCGCAGCGCCTGCGGGTTCTGTGCCAGCGTATACCGCCATAAGGCCAGCCGCGCCTTGTCATCAAGCAACTCCAGGCTACCCACACCAGCGTGATCATGATGTTTCAACAACAAACCAGCACGTAACTCCCATGCCGACCAGCTACCCTGGCTACACGCCAGCAAACGCTTCTGTGTGACCACAACCACACTGCGCGCAAATTGCAGCGACTGGTCGAGATCGAGCTCAATCCAGCTAATCACGGTTTCATTGGCGACCAGTTGCAGTTGCACCTGCTCCTGCCAGAGGGCAGGCAAATTAGTTGTACTCGAGGAAATGGGAAATTCTCTATTCATCTGAACGGCATGTATGTCCGATGCGGACAGTGAAGGATGGTTGTATTGCTATTTTTTGCCCGCAAGCGATGCCATGGCTATTATATCGTATGGATTTGAATGAACTCTCAGACAACTTACTAGACGATATCTCAACATTAAATCGCGATTTCCTATGTCAATGTCCGATATAGTCATCAAGAAATTCTGACGAAATGCTGAATTTTTTACATGCAGCAGAGTAAACAGTCTGCGACAATATTGGCAACGTTCGTAAAACTATGAGGGCTTGGGACCGCTACGAAGAATAGATCGACTGCAAAAAATTAGAAAATACGACAGAATTTCGCTCAAAACCGTTGATACGGCGTGGATTTTAGTGATGCCACGTAAACCAATCAACGCCTGATGCGTTACTCATGCTTGGAACGAAAGAACGGATAACAGCCAGCGGCTACTTGCTTACTCATGAAAAATATAGAATTTCTCCGTATCCTGCCTTTGCACGGCCCGAACATCTGGACCTACCGGCCTGCTCTGGAAGTCTGGATCGACATCGGGGAACTGGAAGACTTTCCTTCCAACGTGATTCCTGGCTTTAATGAGCGCCTCACCAGCTGGCTGCCCTCTCTGGTTGAACATCGCTGCAGCTACGGCGAGCGCGGCGGATTCTTGCAACGTTTGCAAGAAGGTACCTGGCCTGGCCATATTATGGAACACGTCACCCTTGAGCTGCAAAACCTGGCTGGATTGCCAGGCGGGTTCGGCAAGGCGCGCGAAACCTCAGTACGCGGCGTCTACAAGGTGGTTGTGCGTGCCCGCCATGAGCAAGTCACCCGCGCCGCTTTACACGCTGGTCGTGATTTGGTCATGGCCGCCATTGAAGATCGCCCGTTTGATGTCGACGCCGTGGTCAGCAAATTGCGCGACATGGTCGACTCCCTATGTCTCGGCCCCAGCACCGCTTGCATCGTTGATGCCGCCGACGAACGCCGCATTCCCTCGATTCGATTGTCCGAAGGCAATCTGGTCCAATTGGGCCATGGCATCAAGCAACGGCGCATCTGGACTGCCGAAACCGACCGCACCAGCGCGATCGCAGAAAGCATTTCACGCGACAAGGATCTCACCAAGACCTTGCTGGAATCCTGCGGCGTGCCAATCCCCGAAGGCCGCGTCGTCGATAGTCCGACCGATGCTTGGGAGGCCGCTGAAGATATCGGCCTGCCAGTGGTCGTCAAACCGTCCGATGCCAATCACGGTCGGGGTGTCTTTATCGACCTCAGCACCCGCGCCGAAGTAGAAACCGCTTATGCCGCAGCCCTCGAAGAAGGCAGTAGCGTGCTGGTAGAACGTTTCATTCGCGGCAACGAACATCGCCTGCTGATCGTCGGTGGCAAACTGGCCGCCTGCGCCCGCGGCGAACCAATCTTCATCGTTGGTGACGGCAAATCCACCATATCTCAGCTCATTGATGTTCTCAACACCGATCCCCGTCGTGGCGATCTGGAAGAACATCTGTTGAACCCGATCATTTTGGAGCGTGATCCAGCGGCGCGTCTGGAGCTGGATCGTCAGGGCCTGACCGAAGCATCCGTCCCCGCCAGTGGCAAGAAAATCCTGCTGCTGCGCAATGGCAATGTCGCCATTGACGTTACCGATCAAGTCCATCCGAGCGTCGCCGCCGTTGCCGCACTGGCCGCGCGCGTCGTTGGACTAGACATCGCCGGTGTCGATCTGGTGGCGGAAGACATTTCCAAGCCACTCGAGCAACAACGCGGCGCCATTGTCGAAGTCAATGCCGGCCCCGGTCTGCTGATGCATCTCAAACCCTCCGAAGGCAAACCCCGTCCGGTCGGTGAAGCGATTGTGAATCACCTGTTCCAGCCGGAAGACACCGGTCGTATCCCGATTGTCGGCATCACCGGCACGCACGGCAAAACGACTATCGCCAGACTGGTCGCGCGCATCATCCATCTCAGCGGCAAGCATGTCGGTCTCGCTTGTGGCGATGGCTTGTATTTTGGACAACGGCAAGTGGAAAAAGGCAATCGTGCCAACTGGGCAGCCGCCCGTCGCGTGCTGCTCAACCGCGCCGTAGAAGCTGCGGTGTTTGAGAACGGCAGCGTCTCCATTCTCTCCGAAGGGCTCGCCTACGACCGTTGCCAGGTCGGTGTGGTCGCCAATATTGACCCAGCAGATCGGCTCCCGGAGTATTACATCGACGATGCCGAGCAAATGGCCACCAAGGTCAAGCGCACCCAGGTGGATGTCGTCCTGCCAGACGGCGTCGCTGTCCTCAACGCCGACGATCCGCTAGTTGCCGACATGGCCAGCCTGTGCGACGGTGAAGTCATTTTCTTCTCCAATGATGCCAGCGCGCCAGTCATGGCAGCGCACCTCAAGGATGGCAAGCGCGGCGTGTTTGTCCGTGACGGCAAGGTCATTCAGGCCACCGGCAACAGCGAAGTGCGCGTCAGCGATGTCGCCGCGATCCCGCTGACCGGCGGTGGTGCCGTAGCATTCCAGATCGACAATGTGCTGGCTGCCGTTGCCGCAGCTTGGGCACTCGGCATTACCGCCGATCTGATCCGTGCCGGGATTGAATTGTTTGGTACCGAGCAGGCAGAAGAGCAAGACAAAAAGCGCAAGGCACAGACCCCCTGAGCACATGCACAGGCCCATTTGCTAACCAAATTTGATCACCGGCCAGCTTGGCACCGGACCTAATCAGGAAGAATTGTTGATGGACGTATCTCGTATTCGCGTACTGCGCGGCCCCAATCTGTGGAGCAGACACACCGCCATTGAGGCCATCGTCTCCTGCACCGAGACAGAATGCGCTATTGAAGGACTCCCAGGGTTTGAGGTCCGTCTGCGTGCGCGCTTCCCGCACATCGGCTCGCTGCATCCCGCCGGCGCCGCCAAGGCCATCTCCATGGCCCATGCACTGGAAGCCGCGGCACTCGCCCTACAGTCGCAGGCTGGCTGCCCGGTGACCTTTAGCCGCACCGTACCTACCATCGAAACCGGTGTCTATCAGGTCATCGTCGAATACAGCGAAGAAAGCGTCGGCCGCCTCGCCTTCGAACTGGCACAACAACTGTGTCTGGCTGCGGTGGAAGACACGCCATTTGACCTGGCCGATGCCTTGAAGCGTCTGCGCGACGAAGACGAAGACATCCGTCTCGGACCCAGCACCGGCTCAATCGTTACCGCCGCGCTCAAACGCGGCATTCCGTTCCGCCGCCTGACGCAAGGCAGCATGGTGCAGTTTGGCTGGGGTAGCCGTCAAAAGCGCATTCAAGCCGCTGAAACCAGCGCCACCAGTGCCATTGCCGAATCCATTGCACAAGACAAAGAACTGACCAAGATGCTGCTGCACGCCGCCGGCGTGCCCGTGCCAATTGGCCGTGTGGTGGAAACGGCAGAAGACGCCTGGGCCGCCGCGCAGGAAATCGCGGCACCGGTCGTCATCAAGCCGCGTGATGGTAATCAAGGCAAGGGTGTGGCCGTCAATATCAGCACCAAAGAGCAAATTACTGCCGCCTTCAATGCTGCAGTCCGTATCAGTGACGAAATCATCGTCGAGCGTTACCTGCCCGGCCACGACTATCGCCTTCTGGTGATCGGTAAGAATCTGGTTGCCGCTGCCCGCCGCGATCCGCCACAAGTCATCGGCGACGGCGTGCACACCATTCGCCAACTGGTCGACAAGGTCAATAGCGACCCCCTGCGTGGCGATGGCCATGCGACTTCGCTGACCAAGATCCGCTTCGACGATATCGCGCTGGCCACGCTGTCCAAGCAAAATTTCGATGCCGAATCGATCCCGCCGCAAGGCGCGCGCGTGGTCTTGCGTAACAACGCCAACCTGAGCACTGGCGGCACCGCCACTGACGTGACCGATGATGTCCACCCAGAGCTGGCCGCCCGTGCCGTAGCAGCAGCGCAGATGGTCGGACTCGATATCTGTGGTGTCGACATCGTCTGCAACAGCGTACACAAGCCGCTTGAAGAGCAAGAAGGCGGCATCGTCGAAGTCAATGCAGCACCTGGTCTACGCATGCACCTGTCCCCTTCGTACGGCAAGGGTCGTGCTGTCGGTGAAGCCATTATCAACACCATGTTCGAAGATGGTGATGATGGTCGTATCCCGGTGGTCGCGGTGGCAGGCACTAACGGTAAAACCACCACTGTGCGCCTGATTACGCATCTGCTGGCGCAACAAGGATTACGCGTCGGTATGACCAATACTGACGGCGTTTATATCGACAAACAGCGTATCGATACCGGTGACTGCAGCGGCCCACGGAGCGCCCGCAATGTGCTGTTCCATCCAGACGTCGATGCTGCCGTACTGGAGACCGCGCGTGGTGGCGTGCTGCGCGAAGGCCTCGGCTTTGACCGCTGCAATGTTGCCGTCGTCACCAATATCGGCATGGGCGATCATCTGGGTCTGAGCTACATCAGCACCGTGGAAGATCTGGCAGTGGTCAAACGCGTGATTGTAGAAAACGTCGCCCCCACCGGCTACGCCGTCCTCAACGCGGCTGACCCGATGGTCTCGAACATGGCGCAAAGCTGCCCCGGTGAAGTAATCTTCTTTGCACTGGATCCACTGCACCCGATCATGGCCACCCATCGCGCCCAAGGCCGCCGTGTGGTCTACCGTGATGGCAACGACATCGTCGCTGCCCAAGGCGCGCAGGAAGTGCGTCTGGCGCTCAAGGATATTCCCCTGACCCGCAATGGCGGCATTGGCTTCCAGGTGGAAAACACCATGGCCTCAGTGGCCGCCGTATGGGCATTGAATCAGGATTGGGATGTGGTGCGCGCCGGTTTGCGCAGCTTCATCAGCGATGTCGGTACTGCACCGGGTCGCTTCAACCTGTTTGACTATCGCGGCGCGACCCTGATCGCAGACTATGGCCACAATCCGGATGCAATCAATGCTCTAGTGAAGGCCGTGGAGAGTATTCCAGCCAAGCGGCGCTCGGTGGTCATCAGCGGCGCTGGCGACCGCCGTGATATCGACATCCGTCAACAAACGGAAATCCTCGGCGATGCCTTTGATCAGGTCATTCTGTATCAGGATCAATGCCAGCGTGGCCGTGCCGATGGCGAGGTATTGGGGTTATTGCGCGCCGGCCTGGAAAATGCCAGCCGGACCAAGGAAACCAAGGAAATCTATGGTGAGTTTCTGGCCATCGATACCGCTTTGGCGTCCTTGGCAGAAGGCGATCTGTGTCTGATTCTGATTGATCAGGTAGAAGAGGCGCTGGCACATATTGCCAAGCGGGTCGCGGAAGGCTGAAGTGAGCTTCACGGCAGGAAGAGCGCGTATGAGGTTGCGGCTTCATCCGCGCTTTTTTGTTTCATGCGGGATGCGCGTTATCTGATTGCTGCTTTGTTAAGGCTGGGCTGATACTTTCTTGTCCCTGAGAAAAAGGGGATCGAGTTTGACAGCTCGGAGTACACAAGGCGGATCAACGCCTCCCTGGCGTTTTTTTTCGTCTGGACTTTGTCGCACCTTCTCTGGGCGGCGGTGTCAGGGAGGCTTAGGCCTGCCGGGTTCCTTGTGTACCGGTCTGTCAACCTTGACATTTGCCGCCCACCCCGTTTGACAGCAGGGGGCGTCTCAACTTTACACAAGGAATCGCTATGCCCAGCATCAACACGCCTGACCACAACACCCCTCCCCCAAGCCATCAAGACTTCCACTGGATTCACGGTAGCGGCAAAGATGAACGTTTTGCCGGCTTCATCGAGCTCGCCCGTGATGTCGCCTGCGGCGTGCACACCTGCCTGCAACTCATTCATGGCAGCAATCTGGTACGTGAAATGAATCTGGATGCAGAAGTCGAAGAGGCAAACTCTCCTGCAATTGGCGTGAGCGACACCGGCAGTCTGCTGCATCTCTCATTGGCAGCCACCGCGCTGTTGCAATATGTCGCCGATGACCATATTGCGCAACTCAATGCACTTTGAAAGACAGACTGAGGTATGACAAGTAGCGTATGAAGCTGCAGAACCGGAATGGCAAATAGTTATCAATTATGCAATTAACGCCATTCACGGACTATTCCCTTCATCATGCGCCTAACGATCAACACCAAACGTATAAAATTTGATACAATTCGAGCCGACAAGGAAATTCGCTGGATTGGTTCTTCTTACGAGGATCTACTGATATTTCCTACCGATCCAAGACGCGATGCAGGTTTTCAGCTCGGAAAAATCCAGGCAGGTCTGGCACCCGACGACTGGAAACCGTTTGATGATGTCGGCACAGGCACCAGAGAAATTCGCCTCAGGGATGCAACGGGTATTTTCCGCGTGATGGTGGTGGCGAAATTTGAGGAAGCAATCTATGTCCTGCATTGCTTCCAGAAGAAAATGCAAGCCACAGCCAAGCCAAGCCAGACAAGGAAATCGCCGCCGCCCGCTATCGGGCATTGATCCAGAAACGGAGCGTCTCAAATGAATCAAATTGATACCAAAGTACGGCATGTCACCAAAGCGGGGGCCAACCTGTTTGCAGAACTTGGTTTTGCACCGGACGAGGCACAGACTTATCATCAGCAATCCCAGGAGCAAATCAGGAATACACTGGAACTCAAGGAGCAGCTCATGACGGCACTGGCCTCCTGGATCAAGGAAAAACACCTCAAGCAAGAGGAAGCAGCATTGATCCTGCAAGTTTCCCGGCCGCGCGTCTCCGACGTGGTGAACAAAAAAACCAGCAAATTCACCATCGACGCCTTAGTTGACATGCTTGCGCGTGTTGGCAAGCCGGTCAAACTGACCGTCGGCGGAAGCTGAAGGACGCCTCAGTCGTCGTCCTTGGGATCAAGTTCTGGAAACAGAATGTCAGTGAACCCGAAGCGCGTAAAATCCTTGATCCGCATCGGGTACAACATACCAATCAAATGATCACATTCATGCTGCACCACACGTGCATGAAAACCATCGACGGTGCGATCAATCAGATTGCCTGACTGATCAAACCCGGTGTAACGCAACTTGCTCCAGCGCGGTACCACACCGCGCAATCCCGGCACTGACAGGCACCCTTCCCAGCCCTCTTCGGTCTCATCGCTCAAGGGCGTCAAGGTCGGGTTGATGAGCACGGTTTCAGGGACTTCCGGTGCATCCGGATAGCGCGTGTTCTTCTTGAAACCAAAAATCACCAGTTGCAGATTGACGCCAATCTGGGGTGCCGCCAAGCCGGCACCATTGACTGCCCACATGGTATCGAACATGTCAGCAATCAGTGCCTCCAGCTCAGGGGTACCGAATTGCTGCACCGGCTCAGCCTGACGCAGCAGACGGGGATCACCCATTTTAAGAATTTCTCGAATTGCCATCTGCCACTCCTGCCAGTGTTATCGACCCGTCGCCAAACCTCAGGACTTCAGTTCCAGTTGTTTCAGATACTCAGTAAATGCAGGACCAGTTTCTGCATGCTTCATACCCATGGCAACCGTGGCCTTGAGATAACCGAGCTTGGAACCGCAGTCATAGCGTTGCCCTTGATAACGATAAGCCAGTACCGACTCGGCATTCATCAAAGCGGCAATCCCATCGGTCAACTGAATCTCGCCACCGGCGCCTTTGCCGAGGTTTTCCAGATAATCGAAAATACGGTTGTTGAGCACATAGCGGCCAACCACCGCCAGTGTCGATGGTGCCTGATCCGGAGCTGGCTTCTCGACGATGCCGTTGACCCGCTCCAGGTTCTCCTGATACGAGGTTGCACTGACAATACCGTATTGCTTGGTCTCGCTGCGCGGCACGTCCTGCACCGCTAGCAGACTTAAGCGTTCGCGCTCATAGACTTCGGTCATCTGAGCCATGACCGGCTTTTGCCCGGCGGCGACATCCATGAAATCGTCGGCCAGCAAGACCGCAAACGGCTCGTCACCCACCACAGGGCGGGCGCATAACACAGCATGCCCCAGACCCAATGGGGCCGATTGACGAATGAAGATGCAGGTCACGTTCTTGGGAATCACGTTGCGCACGATGTCGAGCAATTGCTGCTTGCCGGCCGCTTCCAGTTCAGCTTCCAGCTCATAGGCCTTATCGAAGTGGTCTTCAATGGCACGCTTGTTGCGGCCGGTGATGAACACCATCTCGGTGATCCCGGCAGCGACTGCCTCTTCCACCGCGTAATGAATCAGAGGCTTGTCGACGATCGGCAGCATTTCTTTGGGCTGAGCCTTGGTGGCCGGCAAGAAGCGGCTTCCCAAACCTGCCACAGGAAATACCGCTTTTCTGATTTTTCTACTCATGACTACTCCAAGAGAACATCAATAATTTTATTCAACGCTGTGGCATCATAGCTTGTGCGGGTACCGATTTATGACACAGTCTCCTCATCATCCTCGCCCTGCGCGAGCAATGCCAGCAAGCCAGCTTCATCGAGAATGGTAATACCAAGCTCTTCGGCTTTGGCAAGTTTAGTGCCAGCCTCGGCGCCAGCGACGACATAGCTGGTTTTCTTGGATACCGAGCCACTGACTTTACCACCGGCAGCTTCAATTTTTTGAGCGGCATCATCGCGGGTCAGGTTCGGCAAAGTACCCGTGAGGACGAAGGTTTTACCCGCCAAAAACCGGGCCGGCATCTCGATACCACTGCCCTCGCTCCAATGCAGCCCTGCTGCACGCAACTGCTGTACCAGCTCGACATTGAGCGCATCAGCAAAAAATGCAGTAATGGAACTGGCGACGACCGGCCCGACATCAGCAACTTCCAGCAGTTGCTCGGATGTTGCCGCCATGACGGCATCCATGTTCCCGAAATGGCGCGCCAGCTCCTTGGCGGTTGCTTCGCCTACATGGCGGATACCGAGTGCGTAGATAAAGCGAGCCAGCGTGGTCGATTTGGATTTTTCCAACGCATCAAGGACGTTCTGAGCCGACTTTTCAGCCATCCGGTCCAGCTCAGCGAGCGAGGTCAGTCCAAGCCGATACAGGTCGGCTGGCGTGGTGATGACATTCTTGTCGACCAGTTGATCGATCAACTGCTCACCCAGGCCCTCGATATCAATTGCCCGGCGCGAGGCAAAATGCTGCAAACCGCCTTTGCGTTGTGCGGCGCATTTAAGCCAACCACCGGAGCAACGGGCAACGGCCTCATCTTCAGCGCGCACAATCGCCGATCCGCAAACAGGACAATCGGTGGGCATCACAAATGGTCGTGCATCGGCCGGGCGTGATTCAGGCACGGTGCCCACTACCTCGGGAATCACATCTCCGGCGCGACGCACAATGACGGTGTCACCGATCCGCACATCCTTGCGACGCACTTCGTCTTCATTGTGCAGGGTCGCATTGGTGACGGTTACTCCGCCGACAAATACAGGGGCCAGACGTGCCACTGGCGTGATCGCACCGGTGCGGCCAACCTGCACTTCGATATCCTGAACTACAGTCAATGCTTCTTGCGCTGGGAATTTGTGCGCAAGCGCAAAGCGCGGCGCGCGGGAGACAAAACCGAGTTGTTGCTGTAAATCCAGTCGGTCAACCTTGTAGACCACGCCATCAATTTCATAAGGCAACTGGGTGCGCTTGGCTCCGATGCTACGATAAAACGCGAGCAAACCATCGGCACCCTGCACCACCGCACGCTCCTTACAGACGGGCAAGCCAAGCGTGACATACCAGTCCAGCAGCGCTGAGTGAGAAGCTGGCATAGCGGCACCTTCCAGGACACCAATGCCATAGGCAAAAAAACGCAAGGTGCGCTGCGCCGTGATCTTGGAATCGAGTTGGCGCAAGCTGCCCGCAGCGGCATTGCGGGGATTGGCAAACTCCTTCAACCCGGCATCGCGCTGGCGTTGGTTCAGGCGGTCAAAGTCCTCCTTATACATCAGCACTTCGCCACGCACTTCGAGCACCGCAGGCGGCTGCTCACCGTGCAGCCGCAGCGGAATGGCGCGTACGGTACGGATATTGGCAGTGACGTTTTCGCCAGTGGCACCATCACCCCGGGTGGCCGCTTCGACCAATACGCCGTCTTCATAGCGCAGGCTGATAGCCAGGCCATCGAACTTGAGTTCCGTGGCGTAATCGATCTCTCGCGGGGACGACAAACCATCTCTGACACGCTTGTCGAAAGCGACAATATCGTCATCCTCAAAACCATTACCTAAAGACAACATTGGCACAGCATGCCGCACCTGTTCGAATTGCGGTAGCGGCTTGCCACCGACGCGCTGGGTCGGTGAATCGGCAGTGAGTAGTTCAGGATGCTGCTGTTCCAGCAATTGCAATTCTTGGAACAGCTTGTCGTATTCGGCATCCGGGATACTCGGATTATCGAGTACGTAATAAGCGTGATTATGGCGCTCCAGGCTACTTTTGAGCTCGGCGGCACGAATACGCCAGGGGCTTGCCTCTGGCGTAGCGGGAAGTGAATCAGGGTACATGATTAACGCGCTTGAAGCGCTTCTTCTGGGAGCGCTGGATTAACCGAACAGGCGTATGGCACGCTTGGAACCGGCGACCACCTGGGACGACTCCATGGCGCTATAAAACGCATTGACCTGCTCTGCAATATCACTCAGAGCGGCATCCGAGAGCAGATGATCGCTATCGTCAACGACAGTACCGCCAAGACGCATTGCCAGGGACCGGGCGCAGGCAACCATGGCGTTATAGCCTTCACGGGCCTGACTGACACGCGGTACATCGAGCAACAAGGTCAGGCGATCAGTGGTCTCGGCCGAGCCGGTAACATTGGTCGACATCGAAAATAGCACTTCGCCCTCGCCGTCCTGCATTACCAGATGACCATCGGTCCGGCGATCAAACCCTTGCCGTGTAAGTGCCACCAGCAAGGTAGTGACATTCCATGGCGCGCCATTGGAGCGTACATTGATACCCAATTGAACGTCATGATCGACGATAAATTGATGCAGCGATTTAGCGGTCTTGATGACATTCATCATGTCCGGCACTTCTGGCTCACCACCGATGGAGTCCGTAAATTCGCGCAAACGCATGATCAGCTCGGAATAATCGAGCTCATTGATGGCGCTGTTACGGTTGGCCAGCTGCACGCCAACCAGCATTGCATTGTAAGAATGACCCGGGGTTACCGACTCCCATTTGCTGGTCGTTGTGCGGGCAATGAAATTGACTGTCTTGTTACCGACATAGCGCAGATTTTGGATGCCTGGCAGGATTTTTTCGGCACGCACCGGCGCCTCCAGCGCGATGGGAATGAGGCAGTCGATCAACTCATCGATCGGCAATTCGGCTGGCGCTGGTGCGGAAGCGGCAGACTGGCTGGCTGCCAGGATGGCTGGATCGTCCAGGGTGGCGGCAACATGGCTCAGATCGGTATCGAGGTCTTCCCCGCCGAGCGGCTCGGTGGGATAGTCAGCATGACTATCGGCCGGTGTTTCCAGTGAGATAAAGGGTTCATCAGGCTGTGCAAACTGCGCCGCCGCCTCACTGAAACTGGATGGCGTGCGAGAGGATGACTGGTTTTGGGGGCGTTGTCTGGATGGCGCTGGTTGCGCGGCCTGGCGTGCTGGTTGCGGTGGAGCTTGTCGCAGCTCAGGTACTTGCTCAAGCTCGGGTTCACGGCGATCGTCGGCGTAGCGCGACTGGGGATGACTGTCATCTCGCTGCTCTGACGTATCCGACAACTCGGGTTCAGAAGCATCGTCACCGTACATCAATACATCGTCATGATCTGTCGAAAAAGCACGTTCTAGCGATTTGCGCGTCTTGTGCTCCTGCCATTTGTTATACGAGATAACGCCGACAAGGATGACGCCGCCGATAATAATCAGGCTGGTTTGGAGGTCTGTCATGCCAAATATACCTTGGAATTTTTCTTGATAGAGATGCGCGCCGCAGCGCCGCTGGCAGTCTCCGTTACGCGATTCGCCGAACCGCCCGGATCAGTATGTTCAAACATGTTCGGCTCAATAAAACTGGTCATAAAGGTCTTCGTGGATTCTTCAAACTCGCCAACAATGCTGGCACCATCTTGTGCAGTAAAGGCATCATCGCTGTACAACCACCGCCTCAAAACGCTTGTATGACAAGCTGTTTAGGGTAGTGTCCCGCCTTGGGCTTGTCAAGCTGCCCATACTCTGGGGCGGCATATGCTCGATTTAAGCGGCCTGCACATCGGCACTGAAGGTCGCAGCCGCCTCCATATCTACCGCCACAATCCGGGAAACGCCCTGCTCCTGCATGGTCACACCAATCAACTGGTTCGCCATTTCCATCGCGATCTTGTTATGGGAAATAAACAGGAACTGGGTATTGGATGACATCCGTTTCACCATATTGCAGAAACGCTCAGTATTGGCATCGTCCAGTGGCGCATCAACCTCATCGAGCAGGCAGAATGGCGCCGGATTGAGCTGGAACATGGAAAACACCAGCGCGGTCGCCGTGAGCGCCTTTTCACCACCCGAAAGCAGGTGAATAGTGGCATTTTTCTTGCCGGGCGGCTGCGCCATCACCTGTACGCCAGAGTCAAGAATCTCGTCGCCAGTCATGATCAGCTTGGCCTGACCGCCACCGAACAGGATCGGGAACAGCTCGGCAAAATGCCCGTTGACCTTGTCAAAGGTATCTTGCAGCAAGCCACGGGTTTCGATATCGATCTTGTGGATGGCGTCTTCGAGCGTCGTGATGGCTTCGTTCAGATCGGCATGCTGGGCATCGAGGAAGTTCTTGCGCTCGGACGCGCTGGCCAGTTCGTCCAGCGCTGCCAGATTGACCGCACCCAACGCCGCAATCGCATTGGTCAGACGGGTCACTTCTCCTTGCAGATAAGAAGGCCGCATATCCGGTGTCAATTTTTGCGACAGCGCTGCTTCATCGGCCTGTGTATTGGCCAGCGCTTCCGTGAATTGCTCCTGATTCAGCCGTGCGGCCTGCTCCTTGAGCTGCAATTCGGTAATACGGTCACGCTGCGGCTGCAGGCTGCGCTCGGACTGCAAGCGGGTTTCCTCATGATGGCGCAGTTGTTGCGACAGCTGATCGAGCTCATGACGGGCATCGGCCAGAGCACGTTCCTGCTCGCTACGCTTATCCAGCAGCGACTGCAAACCGGCCTGTGCAGCTTGATCGTCCAGATTTTCCAGCTCCAGATTGCCTTGTTGCATGCTGGCAAACAATTGCGCGGATTGTTCTAGCGCGGTAGCGATGCTGCGCTTGAGCTCGTCGATCTTGTTGCGTTGCGATTTTTCGGCAAATTCTGCTTCCTGCGCAGCGCGCTCAAGATCACGCAAGCGGGTGCGCGCATCGTTGAGCTGTTGTTCCTTGCCCAGATAGGTCGTTTGGCCTTGTTCGTGGGCTTCCTGCAATTCAGCCAGCTCGATATCGAGCTGTTCAAACTTGGCTTCAGATTCAGCCTTGATCTGTTGTTGCTCAACTTCCTGCACTTCAATTTCGGCCAGATCGGCGACGATCTGCGTGCTGCGCTGATTGAAGCGCTCCTGCACCTCAGACAACTTCATGACCTCAATCTGCAGCGTATGCACGCCTTGCGTCAGGCTGGCGACACGCTGGCGCAATTCCTGCAGGCGTTGGGTAGCGCCAGTGACCGCGGCCTCGGCACGTACCGCACGCGACTTGGCTTCCTCGGCCAGCATATGTTGCGCACGCTGCTGTTTGGTGATGTTTTCCATCTCCTGCTGGCGTGCCAGCATGCCATCCTGCTCCGAGTCAGAGGCATAAAAACGGACACTGGTCTGGCTGATAACATGCCCTTGCCGGGTCACAAAGCAGGCGCCGGCTGGCAACTTGCTGCGCTCGGCAAATGCGCTGGCCGTATCGTCAGCGATATAAATCTGGTGCAACCAATCCTGCATCAAAGCACGCAGGCCGGGATCGTTGAGTTGCAACAGTGTGATGAATGGCTTGAGTCCATGCTCGGCCGGCGCAACCGGTGCAGCCACCTGATTGGGCGCAAACAAAGCCAGCTTTGCTGGTGGCGCATCGCTGAAGAAGGCCTTGGCCCAGTCTAGATTGGAAACTTCCAGTGCCGACATGCGTTCGCGCAGCACCGATTCCAGGGCAGTTTCCCAACCCTGATCGATATGCAGCTTCTGCCACAGGCGCGGCAGATTGGCCAATTCGTGCTTTTCCAGCCAGGGTTGGACCTTGCCCTGACTTTGTACGCTTTCCTGCAGCTGCTTGAGCGCGGACAAGCGTGCTTCCAGCTGCGCCAGATTGTTGCTTTCAGTGGCTGCCAAACCCTGCGCGGTGCGACGCTCTTCTTCGACCCGGGGCAACTGCTCCTGCGCTTCCTCCAGCACCATGGACGCTTCTTCCAGCGCAGCCTGCTTTTCTTCCAGTTGCAGCTTGAGGTTGTTCAGGTGGGCATCGTCGGGCAATGCCAGACCGCTCTTTTCCTGCAACAGACGGTCGCGTCTGACCGCCAGACTGGAGAGGATATTGGAAGCATTACGTTGATGCGCTGACTCCAGCTCGATCTGTTGCTGAATCTGCATGATCTTGCCGCGTGACTCAGTCGTCTTCAGCTGGGATTCACGCCACGCCTGCTCCAGCACGGGCAACTTGTCATTGGCATCCTGCACAGCCTGCTGTGCCTGTTCGACACGCATACCCTGCTCTTCCAGCGCAATTTCGGCCTCGGCCAGCTCGTCCTGGTGTTGCGTACCCTGACGCTGCCACTGGTCGCGCTGCGCAGTCAGCGAATTAAGCTGAGATTGCAGGCGGCTGCGCGATTCGATCACGAACTTGATTTGTGCTTCCAGACTGCCAATCTCGGCATTGGTCTGATACAGATGACCTTGCGCCGTATGCAAGCGATCACCGGCACCGTAATGAGCCTGCCGCATATGCTCCAGCTCGGTTTCGACGTGTCGCAGTTTGGCGGTTTGCTCTTCCAGGTCGATCTGTGCTCTTTCAATTTCACGGAAGAATTTTTCCTGCTCTGCCCTGGCTTCGTTCTTACGCAGCAGCCAGAGCAATTTTTGCTTCTCTTCCTGATCGCCTTGCAGCTCGTGGAACTTCTTGGCAACTGCCGCCTGAGACTCCAGCTTTTCAAGATTGCTGCTGAGTTCGCGCAGGATGTCATCGAGCCGGGTCAGGTTTTCGCGCGTGTCGTGCAGACGGTTTTCGGTTTCACGACGGCGCTCTTTGTACTTGGAGACACCAGCAGCTTCTTCGAGGAAGATACGCAACTCTTCGGGACGTGCTTCAATAATCCGCGAAATCATGCCTTGGCCGATGATCGCGTAGGCACGCGGACCGAGACCGGTGCCGAGGAAGATGTCTTGAATATCGCGGCGACGTACCGATTGATTGTTGATGTAATAGGTTGACGTACCGTCACGGGTGAGCGTGCGCTTGACAGCGATTTCGGCGTACTGGCTCCACTGTCCTGCGGCCTTGCCGCTGTTGTTGTCAAAAATCAGCTCGACAGAGGCGCGCCCAGCCGGTTTGCGGTTGGTCGAACCGTTAAAAATGACGTCCTGCATCGATTCGCCACGCAGCTCGGATGCCTTGGATTCACCCAGCACCCAACGCACAGCGTCGATGATATTGGACTTGCCGCAGCCGTTCGGACCGACCACACCAACCAACTGCCCCGGCACCTGAAAATTCATCGGATCGACAAAAGACTTGAATCCAGACAATTTAATCGAATTTAAGCGCACGTTATCTACAGTTTCACAGAGTTTGACGGAAGCAGGCGAATTTACCCGCAATAGCCCGGTATCATAACATTCCAGCACGAAAAACCACCAAAATCAGCCCTGTCGATCGCTGTAATGCATTGCAACAAAAATGGCCTGCACAAACGCTTATGCAGGCCATTGACGCCAGTTTTGCAGCACATGCCAACCACATCGACAGGCAGCATCACAGCCTCTGCCAAGGTAGCATCGCCATATTGATCAAGATTAGAATGTTTCCCAATCACCATCGTCACCGGCACGCGGTGCAACCTGCTGCCGTGGCGCAGCAATCTGCGGCGCAGTCCTGGCTGGAGCAGGCTTTGAGGCAGGCTTAACCGATGTCGACCCAACTGGGACCACTTTGCGTACAACTGAATTTGCAACCACCTTTGAAGTTGGGCGCGCAACGACTGCGGCGGGGGCGGAAGTCGATGTGTTGACTTGAAAGAAGGCAACTGCTTCCTTGAGTCGTTGCGCCTGTGCTTCCAATGAACCTGCAGCTGCGGCTGCTTGCTCAACCAATGCCGCATTTTGCTGGGTACCACGATCCATTTGCGTGATCGCCTGATTGACTTGTCCGATACCACCGCTTTGCTCTTCGGTGGCAGCAGAAATCTCACCCATGATATCGGTGACACGCTGCACCGAGTCGACCACTTCGCCCATTGTCTGACCGGCGCGCTGCACCAGCTCCGACCCGGTATCGACACGGTTGACCGAATCTTCGATCAGGTCCTTGATTTCCTTGGCTGCTTGCGCGCTACGCTGGGCCAGCGCCCGCACTTCACTGGCAACCACCGCAAAACCACGCCCTTGCTCACCGGCTCGTGCTGCTTCGACTGCAGCATTCAGAGCAAGAATATTGGTCTGAAACGCGATTCCGTCAATCACACCAATGATGTCAGAAATCTTGCGTGAGCTTTCCGTGATGCCCTGCATGGTTTCTACCACTTGCCCAACCACATCGCCGCCACGCCGTGCAATGTCTGAGGCACTGTGCGCCAGTTGACCTGCCTGACGGGCATTGTCCGCATTCTGTTTTACGGTTGATGTGAGTTGCTCCATGCTGGAGGCTGTTTCCTCCAGTGAAGCAGCTTGTTGCTCGGTGCGCGAGGAAAGATCAAGATTACCGGCCGCAATTTCCTTGGCGCCGGTATCGATCGACTCGGTTCCACTCCGGATGCCGTCAATGACGGCGGCCAGACGTTCCCGCATACGCCCCATTTCATAGAGCAAACTGCGCTGGTCACCAGCACGCGTTTCTATTTGCATCGTGAGGTCACCACCAGCAATGCGCGCAGCAACATCCACTGCATAGGCTGGCTCACCTCCGAGACTGCTGGTGATATTGCGAATAATGGCCAGCATCATTGCCGAGACGACGATGCCGACCAGCGCCAGAATCGCGCCCAGTCGCATCAGATTTTGATAGAAGTCACTTTGAACATCATTGAGAAACACGCCGGACACCAGCAGCCAGTCCCACGGCTGGTAGTAAATGACGTAACTGACTTTTTGCGTGCGGTTACTGTCGTCCGTGCCTGGCAAGCGCCCCATGTACTCCACAAAGCCATGCTGCTGCGCCTGACCAAGTTTGACCATTTCGACGTAATACGGCTTGCCATCACTATCCTTGCGATCGGCCACATTCTTGCCAACTACACTTTTATTGGTCGGGTGCATCAGCACTACGGGTTTGGAATCGAACACGAAGATGTAATTGTCGTTGTCGTAACGCATCGCCGAAATACGCTCGAGCGCGTGCTTTTTTGCATCTTCCAAAGTGGTGGTGCCAGCGGCGACATCGGCGGCGTAGCTCTTGACGATACCCTCCGCCGTTTCAACGACCCGCTTAAGCCCGGCTTGACGCTCGTTAATCATGTTCTGGCGAGTGTTCAACGCCGACCAGCTCGCCAGTACCAGCAAGCCGACCCACATGACAAGCAGGGAAAGCAACAGCTTCGATTTTAGTGTTTTCATTGTTGCAACTCCGAATTTTGCGAGCAAGATAAAGAATTATTTTTATAAACAACCCGACATATTACCGGAAGGAAATAAGGTTGACACCCCAGAGCTGCCTCAAAATTATTGGTTATAGTGCACCCCGCCGTGGTCTCTGTCGAAGTCAGCTCTATGCAAAGGTATAATGTCAGACTCGCGATTGGCAACGATCTTAGACAACCTATCGCCCATTCACTTTGCTTTTTACACTCTCCGCCGTGAATCCACTACTCGATAAGCTGCACCCCTATCCCTTTGAAAAGCTCAAGGCGCTTTTCGCTGACGTCACGCCCAACCCTGCCTATCGTCCTATTAGCTTGGGCATTGGCGAACCCAAACATCCGACCCCTGAATTCATCAAACAAGCGCTCAGCGACAATCTCGGCGGTCTCGCCAGCTATCCCAGCACCATTGGTGCGGAACCACTGCGCGCCGCGATTGCGGGCTGGCTGGAGCGCCGTTATAGCCTGCCAAAGATCGATCCAGCAACGCAGATTCTGCCAGTCAATGGCTCGCGCGAGGCACTGTTTGCATTGACACAGACGGTCATTGATCCAGCGCAGCACGATGCGCTGGTAATTTGCCCGAATCCGTTCTATCAGATTTATGAGGGTGCCGCGTATTTGTCAGGAGCACAGCCTTATTTTGTCAATTCCGATCCGGCACGCAACTTTGCGCCTGATTACGACAGTGTTTCGCAAGACATCTGGGCCCGCGTCAAACTGCTGTTTGTATGCTCCCCTGGCAATCCAACCGGCGCGGTACTGGGACTGGAGGAATGGAAAAAGCTGTTTGAACTGTCAGATCGCTACGGCTTCGTCATTGCCTCTGACGAATGCTATTCAGAAATCTATTTCAAGCAGGAAGCCCCATTAGGTGGACTGGAAGCCGCACATCGGCTGGGCCGCAGCGACTATCCGCGACTGATCGCCTTCTCCAGTCTTTCCAAGCGCTCCAATGTGCCGGGTATGCGTTCCGGCTTTGTCGCTGGCGACGCTGCCATTCTGAAAAAATTCCTGCTGTACCGTACCTATCACGGCGGCGCCATGAGCCCGGCGATTCAGCAAGCGTCAATTGCTGCCTGGAATGATGAAACTCACGTCCAGGAAAACCGCGCCAAATACATCACCAAATTCCGCCAGGTGACCCCACTGCTACAGGAAGTACTGGATGTAGCACTGCCAGATGCGAGCTTTTATCTATGGGCCAAGGTCGATAAACTGGCAACCATCAGCGACACTGAGTATGCCAAGCGGCTGTATGCCGAATATAATGTCACTGTGCTGCCGGGCAGCTATCTGGCACGTGAGGCCAATGGCATGAATCCGGGTCAGCAACGCATCCGCATGGCGCTGGTCGCCGAAGTCGCAGAATGCCTGGAGGCGGCGCAACGTATCGTCGCCTTTACGCGCTCGTTGGTAGCTACCTGACGGTATCGGTATCGAGCCAGCACACTGTTTTCAATATTGCATTTCAACTTTACCTAGCAAACAACATGACGCAATCCATTCAGCAAATTATCGATCAAGCGTGGGAAGACCGCGCCAGCCTGTCGCCCAAGACTGCTCCGGCCGACATCCGCAATGCCGTCGCCGAAGTCATTGAAGGTCTCAACGCAGGCACTTTGCGCGTGGCTGACCGTCAAAGTGTAGGACAATGGCAGGTCAATCAATGGGTCAAGAAGGCGATCCTGTTGTCGTTCCGTCTGGAAGACAACGTCCCGGTTTCGACGGGCATCCCTGGCTACCCGCAGTTCTATGACAAGGTGCCAACCAAATTTGCCAACTACACAGCCGAAGACTTCGCCAGGGGCGGCTTCCGTGTGGTTCCACCGGCGGTGGCGCGTCATGGCTCGTTCATCGGCAAAAACGTCGTGCTGATGCCCTCCTATGTCAACATCGGCGCTTATGTCGATGAAGGTGCCATGGTCGATACCTGGGCTACCGTTGGTTCGGCCGCACAAATCGGCAAGAACGTTCACCTGTCCGGTGGCGTTGGCATCGGCGGCGTGCTGGAGCCGGTGCAGGCAGGTCCGGTCATCATCGAAGATAACTGCTTCATCGGTGCCCGTTCCGAAGTGGTCGAAGGCGTGATCATCGAAGAAAACTCGGTATTGTCGATGGGCGTGTATATCGGTCAATCGACCAAGATCTATGATCGCGAAACTGGTGAAGTGCACTACGGCCGCGTACCTGCAGGCTCCGTTGTGGTACCTGGCAATCTGCCTTCCAAGGACGGTTCGTACAGCCTGTATGCTGCGATCATTGTCAAGAAGGTCGATGCACAAACCCGTTCGAAGACATCGATCAACGAATTGCTGCGCGGTGCCTGATCACTAAGCTGATCACACCGTAGTCAATGCGTATCCTGGCCGGCATCGTTTGACGCCGGCCTTTCCCTTTTTTAGCGCTGTCTTATTTTTACTGTCGTCTTCTTATCTCATGAGCACATCTGCCACTACCGTTACCCTATACGGCATTCCCAACTGTGATACGGTCAAGAAGGCCAGAACCTGGCTTGATACCAATGGCATCGCCTATACCTTCCACGACTTCAAGAAGGCCGGGCTCGATGCCGCACAGGTCAATGCCTGGCTCAAGGATGTGCCATGGGATGTCCTGGTCAATCGCAAGGGCACGACCTGGCGCGCGCTCTCTGATGTGCGCAAGGCCGCCATCATCGACAATGCCAGTGCCACTGCACTGATGCTGGAGTCACCTTCGGTGATCAAGCGCCCCGTATTGCAACGCCACGATGGCCAGCCCACCCAGGTTGGTTTCAGCGATGTCCTTTATCAACAATTTTTCGCTATCCAATCATGAGCAAAACCCTGGCACTGACTGAGGAACTGATCGCACTGTCTTCCGTGACACCGGAAGACAAAGGTTGCCAGGCACGCCTGGTCGAACTGTTGACACCGCTGGGTTTTGTCTGTGAAACCATCCAGTCCGGCGACGTTACCAACCTGTGGGCGCGCAAGGGTAACAGCGCGCCTTTGCTGGCATTCGCTGGTCATACCGATGTCGTGCCAACCGGACCGGTAGAAAAATGGCAATCGCCCCCGTTTCAGCCAACCCACCGTGACGATAAATTGTTCGGCCGCGGCGCCTCTGACATGAAGACGTCGATTGCAGCCATGGTCGTCGCCGTCGAGGAATTCGTAGCAGCCCATCCTGAACATCAAGGTTCGATCGGCTTCCTGATCACCAGCGATGAAGAAGGCCCAGCTACCGACGGTACCGTTGTCGTCTGCAACCACCTCAAGGCGCGCGGCGAGCAACTCGATTATTGCATCGTCGGCGAACCGACCTCGGCCAAACAACTGGGCGACATGATCAAGAATGGTCGTCGTGGCACCATGTCGGGCAAGCTGACCGTCAAGGGCATTCAAGGTCATATCGCCTATCCGCAACTGGCCAAGAACCCGATCCATCTGGCAGCACCAGCCTTGGCTGAACTGGTTGCAGAACAATGGGATGCGGGTAATGAGTACTACCTGCCGACGTCCTGGCAGATGTCCAATATTCATGGTGGAACCGGTGCCTCCAACGTCATCCCCGGTGAAGTAGTGATCGATTTCAACTTCCGCTTCTCCACTGCCAGCACGGTTGAAGGCTTGCAGCAGCGAGTACGCGCCATCCTTGACAAGCACGGCTTTGACTATGATCTGAAATGGACCGTCGGCGGCCTGCCCTTCCTGACGCCGCGCGGCGACTTGAGCGATGCGCTGGCGTCGGCGATCAAGGCTGAGACCGGCCTCGATAGCGAACTGTCAACCACAGGTGGTACCTCGGATGGGCGGTTCATTGCACAAATTTGTCCGCAAGTCATCGAATTTGGACCACCGAACGACAGCATCCACAAGATTGATGAATATATTGAAGTCCGTTACATCGATCCGCTCAAGAACATTTACCGCCGCACCCTGGAAAACCTGTTGCTGTCATAGCGTCTGCTTTCAGGACACCCTTCCATGTACCGACCCAGAATACAGATCATGACACCCAATAATTTCGCTACTGTGCGCGACATCCTGCGCTATGCCATCACCCGATTCAACACTGAAAAGCTCTTCTTCGGTCACGGCACCAACAATGCCTTTGACGAAGCCGCCTACCTGATTTTGCATACGCTCAAGTTACCGCTGGATCAGTTAGAACCCTTCCTGGATGCACGCCTGCTGCAAGGCGAGATCGACAATCTGCTGCGGGTCATCGATCGCCGCACCGAAGACCGTGTGCCGGCCGCTTACATCACCAAAGAAGCCTGGCTTGGCGGCTATCGTTTCTATGTGGATGAACGCGTGATCGTGCCGCGCTCCTTCATCGCTGAACTGATTCCAGAACACTTTGCTCCATGGGTACAGGATCCCTCGTCCATTACCCATGCACTGGATCTGTGCACAGGTTCGGGCTGCCTACCGATTTTGCTGGCGGATGCCTTCCCTGAGGCACAGATTGATGCTGTCGACATTTCGCCGGAGGCGTTGCAAGTCGCGCGTCGCAACGTGGACGACTACGAACTGGGTGCGCGCATCAATCTGGTCGAATCCGACCTCTACAACGCATTACCAACGCGCCAGTACGATCTGATCATCAGTAATCCGCCGTATGTCAATTCAGCCTCGATGACCAAGCTGCCACAGGAATACCTGCAAGAGCCGCAACTGGCGCTGGCCGGTGGCACCGATGGTATGGATCTGGTGCGCACCATCGTCAAGGGTGCTGCACAACGCCTGACACCGCAAGGCATCCTGATCGTGGAAATTGGCAATGAACGTGCCTACGCCGAAGCGGCTTTCCCGGAACTAGAACTGACATGGGTATCGACCAGTGCCGGCGACGACATGGTGTTTTTGGTCACTGCAGAGCAGTTGCAAGATCTGGCATAAGTTATACGTCAAACCCAGACAAGAACAGCACCGTGGTTCACGCCCCCCCTTATTTTTTGACAGTCTTTTGATTGCAGCTTCACGATGATTCGTTTTCAGCAAGTTTCCCTGGCCCGCGGCGTTAAGCCGCTGCTGGACAATGTCGATCTGACACTCAACCCGGGCGATAAGATCGGCCTTATCGGTGCCAATGGCGCCGGTAAATCCAGCCTGTTTGCCATCTTGCGCGGCGAGTTGCACGCCGATCAGGGCAATATTGACTATCCCTCCAAATGGCGCATGGCTTACGTCGCGCAGGAAACGCCGGCGCTGGAACGCGCTGCCGTGGAATACGCGATTGACGGCGACATCACGCTGCGCAAACTGGAAGCGGAACTGGCTGCAGCGGAAGCGGAACCGGAAAGTGCTGCCAATGGCAACCACATTGCAGAACTGCATGCCGCACTGGCGGATGCCGATGCTTACACGGTGCGCTCACGCGCCGAACAGTTATTGCTGGGTCTGGGATTTTCGCTGGAGCAAATGGCACGTCCGGTTGCCAGTTTCTCGGGTGGTTGGCGCATGCGTCTGAATCTAGCGCAAGCACTGATGTGCCCATCGGATTTGCTGCTGCTTGACGAACCGACCAACCACCTGGATCTGGATGCCATCATCTGGCTGGAGGACTGGCTCAAACGCTACACCGGAACGCTCATCATCATCTCCCATGATCGCGACTTCCTTGATGGCGTGGTTAACGTCATCGTGCACATCGATGAACGCAAGCTCAAACGCTATTCGGGAAATTACAGCGCGTTTGAACGGCAACGTGCAGCCCAGCTGGAACTGGCACAAGGCATGATCGAAAAGCAGGCGCGCCAGCGTGCCCATCTGCAATCTTTTATCGACCGCTTCAAGGCCAAGGCGACGAAGGCACGTCAGGCACAAAGCCGGATGAAGGCACTGTCGAAGATGGAAGAACTGGCGCCGCTGCGCGCAGCGGCCGAGTTTTCGTTTGAGTTTCGTGAGCCCTTGTCTGCGCCTAATCCTCTGCTTGTGATGGAGAAGGTTAACGCCGGCTACCGCAGCGAAGATCCGACGACTTACGAGATCAATGAAAAGATCATCGTCGGCGGCATCGATTTCTCACTGCAGACCGGGCAGCGTATTGGTCTACTGGGCGTCAATGGCGCTGGTAAATCGACGCTCATCAAGACCGTTGCCAGCGAGCTCGATCCGCTGTCGGGTACCGCACAGTTTGGCAAGGGCCTCGTGATTGGCTATTTTGCCCAGCATCAGGTCGAGATGTTGCGTCACGACGAATCGCCGCTGTGGCATCTGGCCCGGATCGCACCTGATGTCCGTGAACAGGAATTACGCAATTTCCTCGGTAGCTTCAACTTCAACGGCAACATGGCCACGGCCAGTATTGCACCCTTTTCTGGCGGTGAAAAAGCCCGCCTGGCGCTGGCCCTGATTGTCTGGCAGCGCCCGAACCTGTTGTTGCTCGATGAACCAACCAACCATCTGGATCTGGAAACTCGGGAAGCCTTGACCATGGCATTGGCACAGTTCGACGGCACACTGGTTCTGGTCTCCCATGATCGCCATTTGCTGCGGGCCACCACTGACCAGTTCCTGATTGTGGCGGATGGGAAATTACAGATCTTTGACGGCGATCTGGACGACTATCGCGACTGGCTGTTCAAAACCAAGCTGGCGGCCAAGAACAATGCCGCCGATGTTGCACTGCCGGTTGCCGCCGAAGTCGAGAGCAAACCATCTCCTGCAAGTGCACCAGTGGCTGCGATCAGCAATGTTGACCGGCGCGAACAGAAACGACTCGAAGCGGAAGAACGACAACGACTGGCAGCGGCGAAAAAGCCGATCGAGTCTCGTATCAAACGACTTGAAGAGCAGATTGCCAAGTCCAATGAAAAAAAATCAGTCATCGATGCGCGACTGGCCGATCCAGCCATCTATGATGCCGCCAACAAGGAAGAGTTAAAGAAGCTCATCACTGATCAGGCCTATTGCGTCAAGGAACTCAATCAGCTTGAAAGTGACTGGCTGGAGCAGCAAGATGCGCTGGAGCAACTTGCCAGTTGAGTCCTTCGCGATGATCTATCATCCATATATGCTTCTTACCCAGATGTCTTTTGTCTAAACACGAAAAACGCGTAAGCTGCTGGCTAATCGGATTTTCTGCCGGTCAACAATTGCACATAAGGAATAGTGATGACATCTAAAAAGAACCGCACCGTTGCATCTTTCCTGGCAGTATTTCTGCTGGCAGGCGCCAGCGTCGCTGCCCACGCGACCGATCTGCTGGACACAGTCAAAGCGCGCGGCACACTGAAGGTGGCACTGGAAGGGACTTATCCCCCGTTCAACTTCAAGGATCCCAAGACTGGCGAACTGAGCGGTTTTGAAGTCGAAGTTGCCAAACTGCTGGCAGCCAAGCTGGGCCTCAAGCCTGAGTTCACCACCACTGAGTGGAGTGGGATTCTGGCTGGACTGGGTGCGGGCAAATATGATGTCATCATCAATCAGGTTGGTATCACTGACGAACGTCAGAAAGCATTTGATTTCTCCGATCCTTACACATTGTCGAGTGCACAGCTGATCGTCCGCAAGGATGAAAAGCGCCAATTCAACAGCCTGGAAGATCTGAAGGGCAAAAAGCTGGGCTTGGGCCAAGGCACCAACTTTGAGCAAAAAGCCAAGAGTGTTGCAGGTATCGATGTCAGAACCTATCCAGGTGCTCCTGAATATCTGGCAGATCTGGCCAGTGGCCGTCTCGATGCCGCTCTCAATGACAGCCTGCTGGTGGGTTATTTGCTGAAATCATCGAATCTGCCACTCAAGGGCGGCGCACCTGTTGGTTCGATCGACAAGATCGGTATCCCTTTCCAAAAGGGTAATCCCGAGTTCAAGGCTGCACTGAACAAGGCGCTGGCTGACATCAAAAAAGATGGCAGCTTCAAGCAAATCTCGGTCAAGTGGTTCGGTATTGATGTGAGCCAACCGCCTGCTGCCCAGTAACGTTAACTGAAGCAAGTGCAGACACCATCCCCGCGTTATCGCGGGGATATTTTTATTGGATCAACGACATATGGAAATTTGGGATTTGCTCCAGCAGGCAGCTCCAGTCATGCTCCGCGGCACTGGCTATACCCTGCTGTTCGCACTGTCATCGATGGTCGGTGGTTTACTACTAGGCTTCCTGCTGGCCGTTGCGCGGATCGTCCCCTGGCGCGCGCTACAATGGCCTGCCACGGTGTATGTCAGCCTGATGCGGGGCACGCCACTGCTGGTGCAGATTTTTGTGGTTTATTATGGATTGCCAAGCATCGGTATTGAATTTTCACCCCTGACTGCCGGCGTGCTAACGCTGAGCCTGAACGCTGGCGCCTATCTGTCTGAGAGCCTGCGCGGTGCCATTCTAGGTGTTGGCAAAGGCCAATGGAATGCCAGCTACAGCCTTGGCATGACCTATCCACAAACACTGGCCACCATCGTCATCCCGCAAGCGCTGCGCAGTGCAGTACCCTCCATGAGCAATACGCTCATCAGTCTGATTAAAGATACCTCGCTGGTTTCAGTGATCACGGTGACAGAGCTGATGTTATCGACCAAGGAAATCATTGCCGTGACATTTCGTCCGCTGCCACTGTATGTGATGGCAGCGTTGGTTTACTGGATTCTGAGTATCGGTTTTGAGGCATTGCAACATCGGCTGGAACAGAGGCTGGGCCGCGCACACCGATAAATTGGTGAAACAGACGACAACGCGCAGACGAACAAAAAGCCCGGCTATCTTTGCCGGGCTTTTTACTTGATACTCTGCCGCGTAATCAATATTCCCATTCAACGCTTGCTGCGATAGATGTCCTGACCAGCCTCGTCAATCTGACGTCGTAACTCACGCCGCTCATCAGGGCTCATCTTGCCGCGCCGTTGTGCGGCATCTTGATCAGGGGACGAACCTGGCCGCCCACCACCAAAACCGCCCGCGTTACGAAAATCGCCAGGTGGCCCACCACCGCGTCCGGGCTCTGGGCCACCAGCCCAGGCAAAAGACATGACGAGTGCCAGCAACAAAGTGGCAATCCCGAACTTTTTAATTACAGCGCTATCCATAACGGCATTTTTCCACATTTCTGGCTAAGGACAAAATTCGTCGTCTTGGTAGGCAGTGTAGGTTGGTTGGCCGGATGGTATAAGATGTTTCTGGTAAGGGATGTAACAGTTTGTAATCTTTGACGGCAGAGATATTGCCGATCGCCCTGAAGGCGCTACCATAATGCCATGAATACGACCAATACAAGCTCAACCGCTACCCAAACCCATCAATTCAAAGTTCTGGTGGTCGATGATGATATTCGACTACGCGATCTGTTGCGACGTTATCTGACGGAGCAAGGCTTCAATGTCGTGACTGCAGAAAATGCGCAAGCCATGAATAAGCTCTGGATCCGTGAGCGCTATGACTTGCTGGTACTCGATCTGATGCTGCCTGGTGAAGATGGCCTGGCAATTTGCCGCCGACTGCGCGGTGCCGGCGATCAGACGCCGATCATCATGCTAACTGCAAAAGGCGAAGATGTAGATCGCATCATCGGTCTGGAAATGGGTGCCGATGACTATCTGCCCAAACCATTCAATCCGCGCGAACTGGTTGCACGGATTCACGCCGTTCTGCGCCGCAAGGGTCCGGATGAATTACCTGGAGCCCCATCAGAGACACCCGAGTCCTTTGAATTCGGCGACTTTGTGCTCGATCTGGGCACCCGCACGTTGAAAAAAAATGGTGAAACCATGCCGCTGACGACAGGTGAATTTTCAGTACTGAAAGTATTCGCCCGTAATGCACGCCAACCACTTTCGCGGGAAAAACTCATGGAAATGGCGCGCGGACGCGAATATGAAGTCTTTGACCGCAGCCTGGATGTTCAGATTTCGCGTCTGCGCAAACTGATTGAGCCTGATCCGGCCAATCCCTTGTATATCCAGACAGTATGGGGTCTGGGTTATGTCTTCATTCCTGAGGGCAAGCCACGCTGATGCGGCTTTCGACAGTGTTGGCCGGAGTACGAACGATGCGATATCAAATGCGTCAACGCTGGTTCAGCAGCGGGCTATTCTGGCGCACCTTCTTCTTGCTGGCATTCTTGATCACTGCCAGCATGGTCGCATGGGTCGCCAGCTTCCGCGTGGTCGAACGTGGACCACGCGCCGAGCAGATGGCCGCGCAAATCGTTTCCGTCGTCACCATCACCCGCGCTGCCTTGACCCACTCGGCACCGGACTTGCGCCGCGAACTGCTGTTCGATCTAGCCAGTAATGAAGGCATCCGCATTTATCCTCTGGAAAACAGCGATCGTGTCAAACCGCTAGTTGGTTCGGCGGTGTTGCCCGAGCTGGAGTTCTACGTCAAGGAGTCAATGGGCGATGACACCCTGTTTGCCGCCAGCGTCAACGATGTGGAAGGTTTCTGGGTCAGCTTCAAGATCGACGATGATGCCTATTGGCTCATGCTTGATCGTGGCCGCCTGGATCGCACATCAAGCTTGCAACGACTGGGCTGGGCATCCATCGCACTGGTGTTGTCATTGATTGGCGCTGTCTTTATCTCGACCTTGATCAATCAGCCATTATCGCGACTGACTGCAGCTGCGCGGGCGATTGCCAAAGGCAAACAACCAGATCAACTCCCGGAGTCGGGACCGACCGAGATTCGCGAAGCAAATCGCAGCTTCAATCAAATGGTCGCCGATCTGGCACGTGTTGAATCGGATCGGGCAGTCATTCTTGCTGGTATTTCACATGACTTGAGAACGCCGCTGGCACGCATGCAGCTGGAAGTCGAGATGGCACATCTGTCGGATGAGGCACGCGATGGCATGCACACCGATCTGGCACAAATGGATGCCATCATTGGGCAATTTCTCGACTATGCCAAGCCGTTCGATAACAGTAACTTCTTGCCAGTCGATATTTCGATGCTGCTCGAAGAAGCTGCCAACAACAGCAAGCGCATGGCTGATGTAAGAGTCAATACCTTCATCACACCAGGACTGGAGATGTTGGGCCATACGACTGAACTTGAACGCATCGTCAACAATCTGATCGAAAACGCGCGTCGCTACGGTAAGACGCCTGACAGCGATCTAGCCGAAATCGACATTGTATGCAAGGCAGAAGGCCATCAAGTCCATGTTGAAATCTCAGATCACGGCAGCGGCGCTCCGGAGAGTGAACTGGAACGTTTGCTACGTCCCTTTACTCGACTTGATACAGCGCGTGGTCAGGCCAATGGCTCTGGTCTCGGGCTCGCCATCGTGAATCGCATTGTGATTCGGCACAACGGAAAACTTATATTGCGTAACCGGGATGGTGGTGGACTACTCGTGCAAATGACCTTCCCACTGACACAACGAAGTGGTACTTCTCGCAAGGTGCAGACATGAACTTGGAACAGCCCTGCAGGCAGGCATTATTGATCTCGACGCTGATATTATGGAGTGCAGCAAGCGTGGCGGAGCAGCCCCCTGCACGCACCAGTGGCACCTATGTTGCCGATGCCGTCGGTGCCACGATCACGACTAAAAATATCGACTATGCCACACGCTTCAAAGTCGGTGCGATGGTAGCTCCGGGCAGCACGATCACCAAGGTGTCGTGGCACTATGGCGTCTCCAGCAGACCGGTCGGTTTCGAGGCGGCATTATGCTGGCATGACCAACAGCATTGCTGGAATATCAGCGACGGAGATCGCGGTAGCACCAATGGTTTCAATGGCAAGGATGCGACTCAGGAATTCACACTGTATTACCGTATCAAAGGCAGCGGCGCACTGGAAGCGCCCAGCCAGGGACAGTCTAACCAGATCATCGTCAGTTACGACCTGGCGCGCTGAACCAGCTTCAGCAGCAGCCACGCGATTACTGCTGAAGCACGATCACTCATCAAGATTGCGGATTTTCTGCAAGGCCTCATCAATCCGTTCAACAGCGACCACCTTCAGACCCTCGATGTCTTGCTTGGGCGCATTGGCCTTGGGAATCATGGCAATCGAGAAACCCAGCTTGGCGGCTTCACGCAAACGTTCCTGTCCACGCGGCGCAGGTCTGATCTCACCGGCCAGACCGACCTCCCCAAACACCACCAATCCACGCGGCAATGGCTTATTGCGCATCGAGGAATTAATCGCCAGCAATACCGCGAGATCGGCAGCCGGCTCCGTAATCTTGACGCCGCCCACTGCATTGATGAACACATCCTGATCGAAGGCAGCAATACCTGCATGCCTGTGCAATACTGCTAGCAGCATTGCCAGGCGGTTTTGTTCGAGGCCCACCGACAAACGACGCGCATTAGGCACGTGCGAGCTATCGACCAGCGCCTGGATTTCCACCAGCAAGGGACGTGTACCCTCTTGCGTCACCATCACACAAGAGCCTGGGACCTGATTATCATGCTGCGACAAAAACAGCGCAGAGGGATTGGAAACACCCTTCAAGCCTTTCTCGGTCATCGCAAACACACCGAGCTCGTTGACCGCACCAAAACGGTTCTTGAACGCTCTCACCAGACGGAAACTGGAATGCGTATCGCCTTCAAAATAGAGCACGGTGTCAACAATGTGCTCCAGTACGCGTGGCCCGGCCAGCGCACCCTCCTTGGTCACGTGACCAACCATGATAATGGTCGTATCAGAGATCTTGGCAGCCCGCGTAAGCTGGGCTGCACATTCGCGCACCTGCGCCACCGAACCGGGAGCCGAGCTCAGCGCATCGGAATAAATGGTTTGAATCGAATCAATGACAGCGACGTCAGGCTTGTGTTCTGCTAGTGTGCCGAGAATTTTTTCCAGCTGAATTTCTGCCTGTAGCTTAAGATCCTTAGCATCCACGGCAAGCCGCTTGGCGCGCAGTGCGATTTGCGAACCAGACTCTTCTCCGCTGACATACAGTACCTGTTTGAGCTTGGAAATATTGGCCAAGGCCTGCAACAACAAGGTTGACTTACCGATGCCCGGATCACCACCAATCAGCACCACACCACCCGGCACCAGACCACCGCCCAGCACCCGGTCAAACTCCTCGATACCGGTACCAAAACGCGGGACATCAATTGCCTCGATATCAACCAGCGAAAGCACCGGAGAAGTCTGAGCCAGTGCCTGTGGCTGATTGGAATAACGATTCCCGCCGGCAGGTTCGATCAGTGTTTCAACCAGGGTGTTCCATTGACCGCAAGCCGGACACTGCCCTCCCCATTTGTTGCTGATGCCACCACATTCAGTGCAGGTGTAATTGGTCTTTGCCTTTGCCATCTCAGGCTTTTTCTCTGACGGCTACACGGGGTGCAACTGCGCACATCAACTCATAACCGATTGTGCCCGCGGCTTCTGCGACCTCGTCAATCGGCAGCGCCTCACCCCACAACTGCACTGCGCTACCGATACCGGCACCAGTGACTGCACTCAGGTCAACCACCAGCATATCCATCGACACCCGGCCAATCGTGCCTGTGCGGATGCCATCAACCAGCACCGGGGTATGCGATGGTGCATGGCGTGGATAGCCATCAGCGTAACCGCAAGCAACCACGCCGATGCGCATTGGCCTATCCGCGACAAAACGGCTGCCATAGCCAACAGCGTCGCCGGGGCCGATTTCCTGCACACCGATGATTTTGCTTTCCAGCGTCATGGCAGCACGCAAGCCAAACTCACGCGCAGTCCCGCCACCTGGCGTACCACCATACAACATCACGCCGGGCCGGATCCAGTCAGTGACCAAATCGGCATGCAGCAAATCGGTAGCCGAATTAGCAATACTGCGAGGCCCGTCCAGACCTTCGGTGCCTTGCTGAAAACGGCGCACTTGCTCAGCCAGCGGCAAAGCCGCATTATCTGCCGCGTCAGCATTGGCGAAATGCGTCATCAGAGTGACGCTACGTACACAGGATAATTGGCGCAGTCTTGCGTAGGCAGCACGAAATGCATCTGGCTTGAATCCCAGGCGATTCATACCGCTATTCATCTTGAGATGGACATCAAACTGCAATCCGCTACGTTGCTTCTGCGCCGCCTCTAAAATCGCAATCTGTTCATCACAGTGCACCGCGAACTGCAGATCATGCTGTACCACGGTTGCAATGTCTTCTGCATCGAAAAAACCTTCCAGCAGCAAGATGGGCTTAGTCCATCCCATTGCACGAAGTTGCACCGCATAATCGGGTTCGACCAGTGCCAAGCCTTCCGCCGCTGCGAATGCGCGCATCGCACGTGCCAGACCATGGCCATAAGCTTGCGCTTTCACGACCGCCCAGACCTTGGCATGCGGCGCACGAGAGCGGGCCACGCCCAGATTATGTTGTAGAGCGGAAATATCTATAGTGGCGACAATCGGTCTTGGCATGGAAAAGGACGCGCAAACGCTGGAAAAAGGTGAATAAAAGATGAATCAAAAATCAATCAACATTGAATCGACGTCGCTCCAGACCTCACTTCAGGAACCAGATCAAACATCGTTTCAGCAACCTCATCCTATTTTACCGGAGCAATACGCTTCCATGAAGCAGGCAATCTGCGGATGTCTACATGCGGCTGCAGCACATTTGCGCGTCATCGCAGAAAGCTCCATTTATCAGGTATCGCAGTGCAACATGCTGCCCCGGTTATACTTATCATTGGAATGTCTTCTTTTCATGGTATAAAGCAAACCGGAGATAATTTGTCACATCTTGGATACGGATGAATCGCGGCTTTTACACCATCATGGCGGCGCAGTTTTTTTCGTCGCTTGCTGATAACGCACTGCTCATTGCTGCTATTGCACTTCTTGCCGAGATGCAGTCTCCGGCATGGATGACACCGCTATTGAAGTTATTTTTTGTGCTGTCATACGTGTTACTAGCCGCATTTGTCGGCGCCTTTGCAGATGCCTTTCCCAAAGGGCGGGTGATGTTTGTCACCAACCTGATCAAGATCGGTGGCTGTGCCCTGATGTTCTTTAGTGTCCATCCGCTACTTGCCTACGCCGTTGTCGGTTTTGGCGCCGCAGCGTACTCACCAGCAAAATACGGCATTCTTACTGAGCTGCTACCGCCAGAAAAATTGGTCGCTGCCAATGGCTGGATCGAAGGTCTGACTGTCAGCTCGATTATTTTTGGTACCGTATTGGGCGGCGCACTAGTTAACCCGCATGTGGCCTCGGTTTTACTTTCGTTCGATTTCCCGATCTTCGATTTCAATATCAACACGCCCACCGAAGCCGCGCTGTGCATCATCACCCTCATCTACATCGTTGCTGCCCTCTTTAATCTGAGCATTCCGGATACCGGTGCGCGCTATGCGCACCAGCAACGCAATCCCATCAAGCTGATCGCCGATTTTTCCAATTGCTTCATTACGCTCTGGAAAGACAAACTGGGTCAGATTTCTCTGGCAGTGACCACCTTGTTCTGGGGTGCAGGGGCGACCTTGCAATTCATTGTGCTGAAATGGGCTGAGCAGTCCCTGCACATGAAACTGGACAAGGCCGCAATCCTGCAGGGCATTGTCGCCGTTGGCGTGGCGCTGGGAGCCGTCGGTGCGGCTCGATTTGTACCACTCAAAAAATCCCTGTCGGTCATGCCACTTGGCATCATCATGGGTATCGTCGTCATGACCATGACAACCGTGACCTCGGTCTGGGTGGCTTATCCGCTTCTCATTATTATCGGTGCACTCTCGGGTTATTTTGTTGTTCCCATGAATGCACTGCTGCAGCACAGAGGCCATGTCCTGATGAGCGCTGGGCACTCAATTGCCGTCCAGAATTTCAACGAAAACCTGTCCGTATTGACGATGCTGGTACTCTACTCGGCAATGGTTAAATTGAATCTTAACGTCAACTACGTGATTCTCCTGTTCGGTGTATTCGTAGCAGCCTTAATGTATCTGATCATGCAAAGGCATCAAGCCAACCAGCGCGAGTACGATTCACTGGCACTGATTGGCGAAGGCAAGCACTGAGTTGGCCGGCACACTGACTCAATAAGTCATAACTGCCTGCTGCACCCGGTGAGCAGCCTGCTGACGCCAGTCATCCGGCACAACAAATCCCCGCTCGCGCTCCAGCACCCACTCGCCATCGACATCACACACGGCGATCATCACGGGTGTCAGATTCTCAGCGAATAATCGATCAATCGCTTCCGGCAATTGCGCGGCCGACAAGGCTTGGTTTAAGCCTGCGCGCGCTGGTGCCAGCCATTCTAGTCGCGACAGAATCAAATAATGTGCAGACTGCGACAAATCCAGCGCGCTCAGCTCGCACCAGAAGCCACGACAATGTCCAGCCGCAATCCCCAAGGCTGGAGGCAACACATCGGCTGCAGCAGGATCGTCATAGAACAGCCACCCCTTCACCATTGCTTGCGCACGCGACACTGGCTCGGGCAAATAGCGTGCTGCAGCCGGATGGGACGACAACATCAATTGCTGCTGCATGATCTTGCTCATCTTGGCACCCAGCGAATCAACCAGGTTTGGCCCCACATACGCATCAGCCTGAACATTCTGTTGCTGCGCGTGCAGCAAATAAAACTTGGTTGCCAACTCCCAGTGCACTACATCGTGCAGCACCGGATCGCGTACCAGGAAATCGAATTCACCGACGGTATCGTTAGGGCCGTTGCGCACCTGGACATTATGGGCAAGAAGCCTTCCAGCATGCTGCAGGTAGAACGTCAGCAGTTTCTCTGCATATTTACCTAAACGATTTGATAACTGTGCATCGATGGCCGCATAAAGCAGGCGCGGAGTCTTGTCGAGTGCATGCAGCCAGGTGATATCCATTTCAGACAGCTTGCCCACTGTCGCAATACGCCCCTGCCAGCGTGGTGCCTGAGCGGCCAGCAAGTCTGGCGATTCCAGCAGCCAGGCCAGTGCACGGACATGCCGATCACCAAGCGCCGACCAGCGCTGGTGAAATTGCTGCTGATACGTCAGTCGATGTGTCGACGCTCTACTTACAGAGGATAGTGAGTCAGCGTGTGGCGTTGTCGGTGGCTGTGTGGGCATAAGTTGTCATCGCTAAACAGAGATCGGACCATGCCTTACTCTTGTCGCCCAGTTGCCGCAACAGGTAGGCAGGATGATAGGTCACCACCATAGGTAAATCCTGATAGCGGTGGACAGTACCACGCAGCTTCGAAACCGGTGTTGCGGGATCGAGACCCAGCAGCGACAAGGCTGCTGTCTTGCCAAGCGCGACCAGCACAGTTGGCTGAATCAATGCAATTTGCCGCTGCAGATAGGGCAGACAGGCAGCAACTTCCTCCGCAGAGGGCGGACGATCACGTCCATTTTCATCGGTTGGCCGACATTTGACGATATTGGCGATGTAAGCATTTTCGCCACGCTTGAGCCCCATCGCCGCAAGCATGTTGTCGAGCAACTTCCCGGCTGCGCCAACGAAGGGCTCACCTTGCAAGTCCTCATTGCGTCCTGGCCCTTCACCGATGAAGAGCCACTTGGCTTTTTCGTCACCAACGCCAAAGGCAGTCTTCTTGCGACCTTGACACAGCTTGCATTGTTGGCACGAGGCGACTGTTTCTTTCAGTGTAGCCCAGCCCATCGTGGCAATCGCAGGGTTGATCCTGATTGGCGCCGGGCCATCATCATCATCATCATCATCATCATCATCATCATCATCATCAGGAATGAAAACCACCGGCAACAGGTCGGCATCGTTCATCTCGGTCAACCAAGGCGGCAAACCATCATCACTCGGAACCGGCGCTGGACGCGGCGTTACCGCAGCCAGTACCTTGCCTGGCGCAGGTGACGAGAGCGCGGCGACCGGAGCACCAAGCACCTCCATCGCAGACGAAACCGACACATCAGCCGCAGCCACACCCTCCGCAACCATCTCCTGCAGCGCCGCGCCATCAGCGGCCTCCCGCCGCAACCACAGTGGCCCGACACCAAGTTCTTCCAATAGTCTGGCCGCATCGGCCAATGTCTCATGATTCATAGCGATAACTGCATGACGATTGCATCTTCACGCGTGGTAAGGTCAACAGGATAGTAATTCTTGCGACGACCGATTTCAACGAAGCCATACCGCTGGTACAACCGCAATGCAGGCGCATTGGAGACACGCACCTCCAGCAACATGATTTTCATCAAATGCTGCCGCGCCATCTGCACGACCAACTCCAATAACAGGTAGCCCAGGCCGGCGCCGTGCAACTCTTGCGCGACGCTGATGTTAAGCAGATGCGCTTCATCGAGCCCCTCCATGACAACGACATACGCCAGCAAACGACCTGCCTCATTACGCACAGTCAGCGTCTGATCACCTGTGCGCAAGGAGTCCAGAAAATTGCCACGGGTCCAGGGATGTGCGTAGATCGCATTCTCTATCGGCATTACCTCATCCAGATCTTCTACCCGCATCGCATCCAGCGCCAATTGTCCAAAGCGACTCTGCGCCGTTGCCATCAGCGCATCGATATTGGCAAACAAGCTCACACTGCGTCCTGCCGAGCAGGACGGGAAGCGGCTTTAGCCACATCCCGCACCTGTCTTTCCGCTGTGGTCAGCGCCACCTTGTTACGCAAATACAAGGGCTGTGCCTCTTGCGCCGATAGCGTGCGTTGTTGCGCCACAGCCCTGGCACCCAGCGTCGCAATCTGGCGCGCATGCGGCATCAGCTGCGCAAGCCCGTTAGCAAAGAAGGCTTGCGCGACAAAGTCATCTGCATACGCCGACAAGCCATTACCGCATGCCTGCACGGCACCCAGCACTTGCACCTCACGCGCCGCCGAGAGACTGGGAGTGACCACACTCTCCCACCCCAGGGAACCATGACGGTACTGCGCCCAATAGACTTCCCCCATGCGTGCATCAAGCACCGCAAGCACATCAGCAGCTTGAGTCGCCTCAAGGCAGCCCTGCGCCATCGCCTCCAGCGTAACCACAGGAGCGACCGGCAAATCAGCACCAAACGCCAGCCCTTGCACCACACCACAAGCAGTCCGCACACCGGTAAATGAACCTGGCCCTACGCCGAAAGCCAGTGCATCACAGCGAGCCAAAGCCAGATCCGCCTCAGCCAGCAATTGCTGCACCATTGGCAGAATGGACTCCGAGTGCGTTTGCACGCCCAGCGATTCACGGAAAATCAACGTATCCCCGATCAGCAATGCTGCCGAAGCCAGCTCGGTAGAAGTTTCAATGGCAAGAATAATAGACATGGCACTATTTTACCGCGCTACGAGCACCCCAGAGGGGCCAGCAACACGTACCAGACGCGATTTTATGGTGACAAGCTTTGTGCAACATCGGATGCAGCAGTCGAGAATCATTCCCGCTCACTTCAGGAGTAAAATGCTCGCCTTATGTCTTACCAACTATTAACCAACGACAACCACGAAGAACTAGCCTCCGCCCTGCGCGGTGACGGCTGGGTTGTTGCCTGCCTCTGTGCAGGCTGGTGCGGAAGCTGCCGCGAATATGCGGCTGCCTTTGAAAACTGGGCGCAACGCAGCCCTGAACATCATTTCGTCTGGATTGATATTGAAGATCAGGCCGATCTGGTCGGCGACCTCGATATTGACAACTTCCCCACTTTGCTTATGCAACGTGGAACAATCGTCAGTTTTTTTGGCACGATGGAACCTGATACACGCCAGGCTGAGCGTCTGCTACAGGTACAGGTAGGCAAAAGTCAGGAAGAATTGCAGCGCGAAGTCAGTCAAAGCGCCCAGCGACAAACATGGCAAGTATGCAATCTGCTGTTGCGACTAGAAAATTCGCCAGCTACTGATTAACCGACCGCGGCGCCAACAATCTGACGTCCTGCTAGAGCCAAGGATCGCTTTCCGGATGGGGGAAGCGACTCGTCATAAAGTCAACAAACGTGCGTACCTTGGCAGACAGCAGACGCCGGCTCGGGTAGACCATGAATATCTCGACCTGCCCCATCCGATAATCAGCGAGCACGCGCTGCAGCTTGCCGCAACGCAAATCATCACCAAGACTGAATGACGGCCGCATCACAATCCCCATGCCTGCCAAGGCAAAGTCACGTAACAACAATGCATTGTTGGACACCATGACACTGGCGATTGGAATATCGCGATTGCCCTCAACGGTTTGCACATGCCAGAAGTGCCGCAAATGCTCATGCGAGAAGTTGACGCAGGCATGGCTGCTCAATTCTTCCGGCGTCTGGGGGGCACCAAATTGCGCGATGTAATCCGGAGAAGCGCACAAAACCACCTCAGCCACGCCTAGCTTACGCACCACCATGCTGGCATCGAATTTCTGAAAGCTACTAAAAAAACCGACGTCAATTCCCTCCTCCACCAGATCTCGAACACGATCTGACAAGGTCACATCGACCACAACCTCAGGATAGGCGCGTGAGTATTCTGGCAACAGTCGGCCCAACTGGCCCTCGCCAAATCCAACATGCGAATAGATCGACAAGGTACCGGTAGGCTTTTTGGTGGACATCGCCACAATCGCCTCTGCCTCCTCAATCTCCACCAGAATATTGCGCACCCGCTCTAAAAACACCTGCCCGGACTCTGTAAGAGAAAGACGCCGGGTGGAACGATTGAGCAGACGGGTTCCAAGATGATTTTCCAGGTCAACGATATAGCGAGTGACAACCGCATTGGAAAGTGACAAGATTTCAGCCGCCCGCACAAAACTGCCTTGCTCAACCACCTTGGCAAATACCTTCATTGAGTGCAGACGATCCATTTTCAAGCCCCTTATTATTTACTTAAGTGGAATAGTTAATTGTCATTAAACCTATTTTTCCCGACTTCCGCAATAGATAAACTGTGCTCCATCGATGACGAGCAAGCGGCATCAAGCCCCACTACCCGCTCACCGACATCTCAGTTTTTTGATCTTTTTAGGGAGTTTTACCATGAATACCAAGCAAATCACCGCTGCTGTTGTACTGTTCGCTGCTGCTGGCGCAGCGCTCGCCGAAGCACCATATCCACCAGAAACCAAGTTTGTATCGACCAAGACACGCGCAGAAGTTCTGGCTGAACTGAAGCAAGCGCAAGCACAAGGCCTGATCACCAACGGCAACAACTATCCGATCACAGTGCAACCACGTAGCACCCTGACACGCTCGCAAGTTATTTCGCAATTGAAGCCAGCAGCGACTGACAGCACCTACAGCGGCGCCTGAGTCAACATCAGTATTACGTAGCAACTCTGCGGCCCAAGCCGCAACCACCGTCTACCTTGGTCAGCCTGCCGCGCAGGAAGCACCATGGTGGATGGCGTGACAGACACGCACCCTCAGTTTCTCTTCTGCACCAATCCCCCCTACCTCAAAGCCATACCCATTTGAAAGCCCTGAAACGACGGTAAAACCTTCATGTGGCCGCTGTTTTTACCGCCTTTTGCTTGTTATTTTGGGCATCTGCCTGTAAAGTTAAGGGTTTGTTTCCTCCGGTTTTCAGGCATATTCCGGCAACAAATAGCAGTCCTCATAGCAGCATCGTCACCGCAATTCAGACCTACCTTCCTATGGCTTTATACGTACACAAATACGGCGGCACTTCGATGGGCTCGACAGAGCGCATCAAGAATGTCGCCAAGCGCGTCGCCAAGTGGCATGACGCAGGCCACCAGATCGTTGTTGTACCCTCCGCAATGTCTGGTGAAACCAACCGTTTGCTGGGTCTGGCCAAGGATATTATGGCCCAGCCCGATCAGCGCGAACTCGACATGCTGGCCTCGACCGGCGAGCAGGTTTCCGTTGCCTTGCTGGCAATGGCGCTGCAAGCCATTGGCAAGGAGGCTGTCTCCTATGCTGGCTGGCAAGTGCCGATCAAGACCGACTCCGCTTTCACCAAGGCGCGCATTCGCTCAATTGACGATGCCAAGGTACGTAAAGACCTGAATGCAGGCAAGATCGTCATCATCACCGGCTTCCAGGGCGTCGATGCGGACGGCAACATCACCACATTGGGTCGCGGTGGCTCCGACACCTCCGCTGTTGCCGTTGCGGCAGCCATCAAGGCGGCCGAATGCCTGATCTACACCGATGTCGACGGTGTCTACACGACTGACCCACGCGTGGTCGGCGAGGCGCGTCGCCTCAACACAGTTACCTTTGAAGAAATGCTGGAGATGGCTTCGCTGGGCTCAAAAGTTCTACAGATCCGCTCAGTAGAATTTGCTGGCAACTACAAGATGCCAACCCGCGTACTGTCATCGCTGACTGACCCCCTAATGTCGCTGGAAGAAGAAACCAAGTCCGGCACCCTGATTTCGTTTGAGGAAGACACCAACATGGAACAAGCAACCATCACCGGCATCGCATTCAGCCGTGACGAGGCCAAGATTACTGTCCTCGGCGTGCCGGATCGTCCAGGCATCGCTTACCAGATCCTGGGACCGATCGCCGATGCCAACATTGAAGTGGACATGATCATTCAGAATCAGTCCGTGGAAGGCAAGACCGACTTCACCTTCACCGTGCCACGCGCCGAATATGCCAAGGCAGTTGAAGTACTCAACGACAGCGTCAAGACACACATTGGTGCAGCCAGCATTGTCGGCGACACCAAGGTATCGAAGGTTTCCGTGGTCGGTGTCGGCATGCGCAGCCATGTTGGTATCGCTTCCCAAATGTTCCGCACATTGTCCGAAGAAGGCGTCAACATCCAGATGATTTCGACTTCCGAAATCAAAATTTCGGTCCTGATCGACGAAAAGTACATGGAGCTGGCAGTGCGCGCACTGCACAAGGCCTTCGATCTGGAAAACAGCAAGTAATTAACAGCGTTGATCAGACAATTAATTTGGACAATGTGCTTAAAAAATTGCATAGTCTGATTGACCAACTCAACATGAAAAGATATGATGCTGGACTTCACTGAGGCACAGCAGTAATTGTCTACAGTGTGGAGACGTGGCCGAGTGGTCGAAGGCACTTCCCTGCTAAGGAAGCATATGGGCTTAAACCTGTATCGAGGGTTCGAATCCCTCCGTCTCCGCCAATGATTTAATTGGTGGAAATCAATAGCTAAGCGCCTTTCGGGGCGCTTTTCTCTTTCTGGAATTCGGCGTACTGCGGATTAACTGCGGAATCCGCCAATTTCAACGCTGCATTGACAGCTTCCAAATTCCTCCCCTTGTCCGCACGCGGAATAAATCGAGCGTAGCTTTTCATCATTACGGTAACACTATGGCCATGTTGTTTAGCGACCCATAGCGGGTCCGCTCCCGCCATCAGCGACAGCGTTACACTAGTATCTCGACACTCCTTCGGCGGTCGATACCGCACTTTAGCCGCACGTAATGCTTCAACCCACTCTCTACGTTGCTCCTGCTCGTCATTCCAACGTAAGCCTGTCGACGGGTTCAAGAACACATATATCCCTTTTGCCTGAGTGCGAGCACGCTGACGCTTGATTACAGCCAAAGCTCGAGCGTTTAACTCGACCTCGCGCTCATATCCTGTTTTCGTCCGCTCTTTATCTTCGGCCAAGACGCGCGCCCTACGAACTACCACAGTACCCTGCCGGAGATCGACGTCCTCCCACAATAACGCAATCTGCTCACTAATTCGTAAGCCGGCAAAGCAGGCAAATTCAAAATAATCAGATAATACTTCGTCCTTTATTTCAGCCAAAATTAACTCAACCTCTTCGGCGGTAAAAGGATCAGGCTGAGCCTTTTGAACCTTTAAATTATCAATACCATCAGTCGGATCTTTGACATAAGGATCGGATTTGCAAATTAGCTCAAACACACCGCGCAGCGGAATCAAGATGTTATTTTGGGTCTTGCGCCCCAAAGGCTTGATCAACTTACCTGATACTGGATGGATTCTCGAAGTAGCCAGGTATGCAAGATGCGCCAAAACTTTTTCATGCGTTATTTGCTTCGGCAAAAGGCTTCCAAATGGCATGACCCAATACGCTTTGAGATGCCGCTTGTAAATGCGGATCGTTGAATTTTCTAAACTACGTGCCGACAGTTGCCCCCATAATTCCGCCCACTGTAAAAAGCTCCGATGGGTCGACTTGCTCACCTCAACATTTCGATAGTCAGGGAAAAACTCGGCCAAATTAAATTGGCCGGCCTTAATATCGAAAAGTATCTGTTCGCGTAAGCGTTGTGCGTGCTTGAGGTTCGCAGCGGTAGGCTTCAGATCCAAAGTCGGACGCATGTCCTTCCCTTGATACGTAAACCTCACCTGTATACGATCGCCAGCAGGAGTCACACCGCCTGTGCTTGACCTTCGGCCCATTTATAATATCCCTCCAAATCAACGAGAATGTGCCCATCCGGAGCACGTCGGTATTCTTTTCCTTCCAGCCAACGCCCTTCCTCGATCTTTCGACGCACAGCTTTTTCCGTGTAGCCTGAGATAACTTCGAATACAGGCAACTTTACGTATCGCGCCGGCGCAATCATTTATATCTCCTTCCAAAAGACAAAATCTCTTCCGGCTTCATGAGCCACACAGCTAATGGAATCTCACAATTCCAAAAATTCCATCCACTTTGTTCATTGTGGAATTTTTGAATCATCCTATCGCGCAGCATATAACCCTCTCCTTTTCTCGCAACTCGTGCCATTCATGGCATTTATGAACCACCGGCAAATCTCGACGCATAAAAACTATCAACTCTTCCCGGCCGATACAGGAGAGGTGAGTTAAAGAACCTCGTTTATTTCGGATGAAAGTGAAGGAGAAAATGCGGCGAAAAACAGAGTGCAGAAAATCGGAATTTCAGCACGCAACAGAACCACAGCTGCCAAGGACTAGCAGGCGTGCGAGCATGAAGAGTTCTTGAGATCAAAAACGAATCTGACAAGAAACCTCACACATAAAAATGTGTACGAGGTCTTAGTCTTTGAGTACGACTTGGAAGTTAATGCAGATTTTCGGAAGTTGCCGTATAACGACACCTGGATATTGCGTCAAATTATTTTCGGCGTCAAGAAATTTTAAACTGTTGCTATAGCCTCACTCTCAACGCTTGGCTATATCTAGCCCCCCCTCAAGAACGACTACTGTCGGCTATACGACTATGGTTAAACATGAGTTTGCGCAAGCTGACCAAGAACCGGGGCTCGTTCCCAGACACTTACCCCCTCTCAACGCCTTACGAATATTCGAGACAGCCGCTCGCTCTAGTAGTTTGAGCTCAGCTGCTGCAGAGTTGGGAATCACGCATGGTGCAGTTAGTCGGCAAATAAAACTGCTTGAGGATTGGTTAGGCCAGCCGCTTTTCTCGCGAGACGGGCAACGTAACGTGGCCACAGCGCACGCGCGCGCCTTTGCCGAAGAGATCAGCGAGGCGTTTAATCGAATCAGCGACGCATCGGTGCGCTTCGGCAGGACGCCTAGCACAAGAGTGATCAGGGTCAATGCGCAAACAACCTTTGCTATGCGCTGGCTGATTCCACGCTTGCATACGTTCCATCGCAGTCATCCGGACATCGAAGTTTCGGTCTCGACTGCGAACAGTGCTCAGATTAGTGGGCTCATTGGATTCGATCTTCTAATTCGCAAGGAACCGCTGGAGAAACCCGAATGGCATCACTTCGAAAGGCGTGTGCTTTTTGAAGAAAAATTGACTTTAATTGCCGCGCCGTTCTTACTACAAGCTCATCCTATCAACAACCCAAGCGACTTGAGCAAACATATATTTGTAACGTCGCAAACTCGACCAGGAGAATGGGAGAAATGGTTAGAAGCATATTCGATACCGCATATTCGTCCGATACGATTTCAACGGTTTGATCATTATCACGTGACTCTCCAGGCTGTCATCGACGGTTTGGGTTTAGGTATAGGTGGAATACCTACACTTTCACACGATATAAAGCAGAGGCGCTTAGTCGAGCCCTTTCCTGTGTTGACCACCGGCGCAAGATATGTAGTATTGGTTCCTCCAGATATCGACAAGTCTGCACCACTACGCAATTTCCTGACGTGGCTGGAGGAAGAATCCTCGCTTAAAGATACTAAGTAATGCAATCGAGCCAGCAAGGTTTCTAGAACTCATTTCATAAATAGCACCTCATGAGAATGATGGCGATCCAGTTGCCAATGATGCGACTGGCGTGTTTCTGCATCTGGGAGAGGGTCACATTGCCGGGTCAATGTTCATACCGCCCCCTGGCTGGAACACGTTTACCGCAAGCATCCCTATACCAAGGGCCAAGGTAGAAGCAATTTCAAAGTAGATGAATCAATTTCCCGGGTTTAAAACATCAGAACCAGTTGTAAAAGAAGAAACACTTTCGCCTGCACCAATGGAACTTAAAAAGCTATTTATCAACTCCATTGATTCAGATGTAATAACAGAAACTGTCATTTTTCAAACCCTATATTTTACTTAGCCACAAATTTATATGAAAAAACAATAAACAATATGAAAAATATAATTATTAATTCAAAAGGTATAATTGGACTTATATCTTCACGATAGACAAATAAAGATCTTTCATATGACATAACCTCTTTTTCACCAATATCAATTTTCCAAATGTTTCTCATTGGATTACCCGAATACGTCCACAAATAAACTGATGAAACACCGCCATTATTTTTATAAATATTTAAAACATAGTTTTTATTATCGAAATTAATTAATTTCTCATGATACTCAACACTTTTATCATGATTTTTGAATTCCACAACATCCCCATTTCTCGCCCTAACCAAACTAAAAGAATATGGACCAGATTTAACCAATTGTTCTTTTAATGGAATTACTGAATTACCTAAACGATAATCCAAAAAATACCCTGTCTTTCCAAACATAGTAAAAAAAGACACAATCAATAAAAGTAAAAATATTCGACCAAAAAAATTATCGCCAATATATTTTCTTTTAACTATCTTAAAAAATAAAATTTTCAAAGAATTACCTCACTTTTAAATATTTTTAATTACCAATAAAGCTTGCGAATATATAATCTCATATTTATTTTAGAATTCCGCACAACTTCTTTGGTAAAGCTTCCAAATAACGACGCTCCCACTCCAATGATCGACAATCTGATTGACGATTCAATTTCTTCTCTGGGATACTAATATTTATGGAAAGCTCAAGAAATTTTAAGACACCACGCACTACTAGCTGATAATTGGCGACAAGATCCTCATAAAAAATCATAAGTACCGGAAGACGATTACTACGAAAATAGTGATTCCACTCGAAATCCATCTGACTACAGAGTTTGACGTAATAATCAATTGCCGCTATGTTAAACGGCAAGGAAAGATCGAGGGAACTGCTTTGATCCTTTCTTCCTTTAACGGAGCGCCAAACTCCAGTACGTGAGGCCCGATAATAAGAAATAGCTTGGGCAACTTTATTTTTCCTTCGTAACCATATATAGCGCGGAGATTGAAGCTTGGTCCTTAGAAAAAATTCAAGCGGCTCCGATGGAGCACTAGGGATGTCTCCGCGAAGCGAGGCAACCAATTTTTCCTGCATAAAATTCGTTTGATTCCAATGTACTTTGGCACCAAATACCCCATTTTCAGTTGACGTACTTTCGATTAATCGATCTAAGTATTCGCTATTATTGATAGCTCCAAATCGCATCAACCAATATTGTAGTGGTCAAGTAATCCCGGACACTGAATTAAGTTTTTTCTCTGCTATGGCCGGAGCCAATCCGCCATTGAACTGATGAGGCCGTATCCAGTTGTATCGATGCATCAGATAGTGACTGATGTCCTGCTGCGCTTGCAGTGCCGTCATGTAACCGACGTTCGGCACCCATTCCGATTTCAAGCTTCTAAATAAGCGTTCCATGGGTGAGTTGCCCCAACAGTTGCCACGACGACTCATGCTCTGCTCGATCCGGTAGCGCCACAATCGCTGACGGAACTTACGGCTACCGTATTGCCCGCCCTGATCCGAGTGGAACAAGATGCCTTGTGGGCGGCCACGCTGTTCGTAGGCCATGTCCAGCGCTTGTACCACCAGATCGGCATCCGGTCGTGTCGAGAATGCCCAGCCAACGACGCGACGTGTATATAAATCTAATACTGCGGCCACGTAATGCCAACCGCCTTGAACCCAGATATAAGTGATGTCGCCGCACCAAACTTGGTTGGGAGCATCGACATCAAACTGGCGATTGAGACGATTGGGAATATCGAGTCGCTCTACTGTCGCCTGCTTGTAGGCATGCTTTCCGGGCTGCTTGCAAATCAGCCCTAATTCTTCCATCAGACGGCTGACCTTGAAACGGCCAATTGCCAGACCGTCTTCTCGCATCATGCCCATGATGCTACGGCTACCCGCCGAACTGCGGCTCTCGATGAACAATTCGTGCACGCGGCTGCGTAGCGCCATGCGCTTGCCATCAGGCCGTCTAATTCGTTCCCGATGGGCGTATAAGCATGACCGCGATATATCAAACACCGCACAGACCAATTCAACCGGATCGTGGCGACACATCTGCTCGATTATCTGGTACGTTCGATCCCTTCCGACATCAAGAGCGCGGTAGCTTTTTTTAAAATGGCCTTCTCGCGTTCAAGACGATCAACACGCGCCTCCAGTTCCTGGATGCGTTGCTGATCCGCTGTGATTGCCTTGCTCTGGGGCGTGATCCCTTGTCGTTCTTGCTCAAGCTGGCGTACCCAGCGTCGCAAAACCGATTCGGCAATACCAACCGACTTGCTGGCCTCGACATGGCTATAGTGCTTATCCAATACTAGGCTAGCAGCCTGCTGCTTGAATTCTGGGGAAAACGTGCGTCTTTGCTTGCTCATCAAACACCTCTCTATGGCGACTATTCTCGCCTAAATTGGTGTCCGGGATTATTAAACCACTACATAAAGTATGAGCAACCTTGGTCACCAAAATGGCACCCGTAGCGCCTATAGGGTGACCGTGTGCGATAGCACCGCCGTCGATGTTGAACTGTTCGTCAGATACTTTTAGCTCTTGCTGCACTACCAGAGCGATGGCGGCGAAGGCTTCATTTACCTCGAAGCGATCAACCTCGCCTAACCGCCATCCTACTTTGGAGAGCGCCGCTTTGATAGCTGAAACGGGCCCTAAACCGAAGAAGCCCGGCTCGACACCAACGACTGCAACACTACGAATACGCAATTGCCAGTACTTTGCCGAGTGCGGGCAAGGCTTGGGTCGACAGGCCCCGTGCCGTGCAAACAGTTCCCATGCCAGTACCAGCAAGACGGGCGCAAGGCATGACAGCAATACGTAGCTGCGAGCACTGAGGACAAGTGGTTTTCCCTTGCGCAACGTTGATGAGGAGCGTGATCTGGAAGATTCGCGTGGCAGCGCTACGGCAGCGGCAATAGTAGCAGCAGCGCTCGGTTCCAGCACCGGGGTGTCCAGTCCACTGGGCGGTTCAGGCATCAGTGGTTCCTTCCCTTCTACGCAGGCGAATACTGCGAATCAGAACATTGCAATCAATGCCTGCGTAAAAATAAGGAATGTTTTCGCACTTCGATATCCGGTCAACGACTTTGAATAGGAATCGAAAAGCTGTCTCAGCAGAAACCAGCCAATCAGACTGGCAGATAGTCAGTCGATGCGCCGTTGCGGTTGCGCTTGCGGCGCTCGACTGGCCGCAGCCGAGGGCACTGCGGCAATCAACGTACGCGTGTAAGCGTGCTGCGGTGCTTGCCAGATGCTGTTGTGAGCCCCGGTCTCGACGATGCGCCCACCATGCATCACCAATACCTTGTCAGCGATATAACGTACCACCGACAGATCGTGAGAAATGAACAGATATGACAACCCAAACTCGTGCTTGAGATCCACCAGCAAATTCAGAATCTGTGCCTGTACCGATACATCGAGCGCCGATACCGGCTCGTCACAGATGACCAGTGCAGGCTTCAGTATCAGCGCGCGTGCAATTCCGATGCGTTGACGCTGACCACCCGAGAACTGATGTGCATAGCTATGCAATGCACGCTGCGGCAGGCCGACCAGATCGATGATCTCGGTAATTCGGCGGCGTCGTTCAGCCTTGTTCTTCACCTCATGGATTACGAGCGCCGCATCCAGGATCTGACTGACCGTATGACGCGGATTGAGCGAGGCATAGGGGTCCTGAAAGATCATCTGCACCCGCCGCCGATGCGGTCGCAGGTATTTCTGATCAAGGCTGGCAATATCTTCGCCAGCAAGCAGGATCTTGCCGGCACTGGGGTCCACCAGCCGGATGATGGTCTTGGACAAAGTTGACTTGCCGCAACCGGACTCGCCAACCAGACCGACTGTTTCACCAGCCGCAATATCGAAAGATACGCCCTGTACGGCATGCACCACGCCATTGCGCGATGCGTACTTGGTATGCACATCCTGCACTGACAGCAGCGGAACCGCAACGGCTGTAACTGCTGGAGCGGAACGTTCTGAAGACCCCACCAGAGGCTGGGCATGAGCGCGCGTGGTGAGCGTAAAGCCGGGTACATTGTCCTGGTCAAGCGTGGTACAAATTTCGGGAAGACGGCCAGCGCGATAGTGATAATCCTGTTCCAGATGCAGCGAGGCACCGAGCAAACCACGTGTGTAGGCATGCTTGGGTTGGGCGAACAGCTTGCTGCTGTTAGCATCCTCCACCTTCTTGCCCGCCAGCATTACCGCAACCCGGTCGGCCCATTGTTCGACCACGGCAAGATCATGCGTAATCAGCAGCACCGACATACCCAGATCGCGCCGCAACTGATCCAGCAGCGCCAGAATCTGGGCCTGAATCGTTACGTCCAATGCGGTCGTTGGCTCATCAGCAATCAGCAGTCGTGGCTGACAGGATACAGCCATGGCAATCATCACGCGCTGACGCTGGCCACCGGACAGGTGATGGGGATAGTCATGGAAGCGGCGCTGCGGTTCAGGAATTCTGACCAGCTCCAGTAACTCAATGGCGCGCGCTTTGGCGGCCTGAGCCGACAAGGGCTGGTGCAGCCGGATTGCCTCAACCACTTGCTGGCCTATGGTCAGCACCGGATTGAGCGAGGTCATCGGCTCCTGAAAAATCATCGAGATGGCATTGCCGCGTAAGTCACAAAACTGATCTTCGGACAACTGTGTCAAATCACGGCCCTCGAACAGTATCTGGCCCCGTACCCGTGCGCTGGGCGGCAATAGCCGTAGCAGCGACAACGCCGTGGTCGATTTACCGCAACCGGACTCACCTACCAGTGCCAGTGTCTCTCCTGCCGCCATACTCAGATTGAGATCAGTGACAGCGTCGTGGCCGGGAAAGGCCACGTGCAGATTACGAATGTCGAGTAGACTGGTCATGCTGCTTGTTCAAGCTGTGCCGCTGCCGCTACATACTCGGGCTCAAGCTGTACATCGAGCGCTTCATTAAAGCGTGCAAAGAAAGCGCATAGTGCTGCACGCAAAGTCAGCTCGACCACCTGTGACTCGGAAAAATGTTCGCGCAGACGAGTAACGAGACTATCGCCTACACGCTGATGCGTGACTGCCAGCGCGTAGTCGCGTACCAATGTGTCAAGGGCATCGAAGCCCGGCACATCGGTTTCCAGAATACGCTCGACTGCCTGCGGGCTCACATGTTGTGCCACCAGTTTGGGAGCATGATGAGAGACGCAATAACTACATTCATTGGCACGTGATGCCGTCACCAGCACAATCTCCAGATGCCGTTTGGAGATATTACCGTCGGCAGCAAACTGCAATAGCAGGCCATAGATATGCTCGATTGACGCTGGTCGGTGAGCCAATACGCCGAGCATGTTACCGAAGGCGCCGTAGTCGCGCTCCACGGTTTCAAAAATCGTACGTGCCGGGCCTTCGGGTAATTGCTGCGCAATCAGGGTTGAGACGCGTGCCATCGTGGTTCTCCTATTTTCTGTCGCGCGGATCGAGTACGTCGGCCAACCCGTCGCCTAACAAGTTCAATGCCAGCACCGTCACCACAATGGCGATGCCGGGAATCGTCGTGATATACCAGTCAGTGCGGATCACTTCGCGCCCCGCACCAACCATATTGCCCCAGCTCGCCACATTGGGGTCACCCAGCCCAAGGAAAGCCAGACTTGATTCGGTCAGAATGGCAGTAGCCACCATCAGAGAGGTGGAGACCAGAATCGGTGTCAAGGTATTGGGCAAAATATCGTGCAACAAAATGCGTGCATCAGTAGCACCCAGTGCCGCGCTGGCCTGCACCATCTCGCTGTGGCGCAGCTTCAGTACCTCGGCGCGCACCAGTCGGGCCAGACTGGGCCAAGCAGTAACGCCGATGGCCAGCGCAACGGTCAGAACTGTCGGCTGGACCACCGCGACAATGGCCAATGCAAACAAGAACGAGGGAATCGTCTGAAAGAACTCGGTCAACCGCATCAGAACTGCATCCGCCGCGCCACCGTAATAACCAGCCAGCAATCCGCCACTGACACCCAATAGCAGCGCCAGCAAGGTCGATATCATCGCGATCAGAAGCGATACCCGCGCACCGTGAAAAATACCGCTGAGCAGATCGCGCCCCAGCATATCGGTACCCAGCAGATGTGCCTGATCAACTCCGGGACGGACAAATGGCTCAGCCACCATATCCAGCGGATCGCCGGGAAACACCCAGTGCGCCGACAAAGCCATGACCACCACCAGCAATAGCAACACGCCGCCGATCAATGCCGAGGGTGAATGCAGCAGTCGCACTGTCCAGCCACGCTGACGTGGTGCGGCAAGCTGACTGAGGGATATCAGGGTTTCGGTTGGTGCCACAGGAGCAGCAAGTTCAGTCATCAGCATTTCACTTTCAGGCAAAACGGATACGCGGGTCGAGCCGGGTATAGACAAAGTCCACAATCCAGTTCACCACAATCACCACGATGGAGCTACACAGCAAAATCCCGAGCAGCAAATTGAAATCACGCTGGAACAGCGCTTCAAATGCCAGTCGCCCCAGCCCCGGCCATGAGAACACGGTCTCCACCAACACCGCACCGCCGATAATGGAGCTGATCTGGACACCCAGCATGGTCACCAGCGGCAGCGAGGCGTTACGCAAGACATGCGCAAACAACACGCGCGGTGCGCGCGCTCCCTTGGCCACCGCAGTACGGACAAAATCCTGCCGCCGCACTTCGACCATAGTGGCGCGCATCAACCGGGTGTAGACCGCCATATAAAACAAGCCCAGTGTCACAGACGGCAATACCAGATGGCGTGCCACATCCACTATATGAGCCCAGCCGGTATATCCAGCTTCCACTGTGAACATGCCACCGACCGGTAACCAGTCCAGCCAGACTGAAAAGACCACTACCAGCATCAGACCAATCCAGAACAGGGGCGTAGCAAAGAACAACAAGGCCAGGGTCGAGATCAACACATCGACCAGCTTGCCGACACGATAGGCAGCAATCGCCCCGAGTGCGGAGCCCACCAGTACCGCAAACAGGATACTGGCCCCCATCAGTAACAAGGTTGCCGGTACCCGCTCGCCGATCAACTGCGCCACCGGCATGCCATGCCGAAACGAATAACCGAGATTGAAATGCGCCAGGTTCAGCAGATACTTGCCAAACTGCACCAGTAGCGGCTGATCAAGCCCGAACTGGGTGCGCAGGGCGGCCATGTATTCGGGTGTCGCGGCACCGGCCTCACCGGCCAGTACCTGCGCGGCATCACCGGGTGCCAGTCGCAACAGAAAGAAGTTGATCACTGCCACGCCCAGCACAACGCCGACCAGTTGCAACAGGCGACGCAGCACCAACGGTGATAATAAATACTTGCCCATTATTTCTGTGCGGCAGTGCTAGCTACCTTGGTTGCACTGTCAAACCATGCATTTTTGAGTGAACCGTAGGCCTGATCAACACCGCTGACAGCATCTTTCAGATTAACCGAATGAACCGTAAAGAAATGCAGTTCCAGCAGCGGAATCGACGGCAGATCAGTCTCTACGCGTTGCTGAAATTTCTTGAACAAGGCAATCCGCTCATTTTGATCCGGCGAGCTAGTGGCCTGCTCGATCAGCTTGTCAGCCTCGCTGTTACGGTAGCCGGAGCCATTGCTCCAAGGGATATTTTTTCCGACCGAATCACTCCAGTACGCACGGGTCACACCGACCAGTGGATCGGCGAATCCGGCAAACCAGACGACCGACAGATCATAGTCGCGGTCCCCATAGACGCGCCGGGTATAGGTCGGCGTATCCTGCGCCCGCAGATTAACGTCAATACCGACGCGCTTCAGGGCTTGCTTGATGTACTCGCCACTGCGCTTGTAATCGTCACCATAGGGGAGGAAATCCAGACTGATGTGCAGACGCACACCATCGGCGTCGCGCTTGAGACCAGCAGCGTCGAGCAAGGCTTCCGCCTTTTTCGGATCGAAATCATATTTCGGCACGTCGTCGGTATGGAATTGCTTGAGCGTAGACACCACCGGGCTTACCGCGGGCTTGCCAAAACCGTACCACACCACCTTGTTGAGTGCATTACGGTCAATCGCATAAGCCAGTGCCTGACGCACTCGGGCATCCTTGAAATAAGGACGGTCGACATTGATATCGAGGAACAGCCATGGCGAGAGCCATTCATAGCCACGCGTTTCCAGCTTCAGGCTAGACAGCTTGGACAAGCGATCGGCATCCTTGAGCGGCACGGGCGAAAATGGCGCGTACTGAACCTCTCCGGTTTCCAGTGCTGCGGCGCGGGCGCCGGCATCCGGAATCACCTTGAAGACAATCTTGTCCAGATAAGGCTTGCCCTTGTCCCAGTAGTTGGGATTGCGTTCAAGCGTGATGTAGTTGCCTTTGCTCCACTCCTTAAATACAAATGGGCCTGTGCCGACCGGCTTGTTGTTATACGGATTGTTGAGAATGTCGGTGCCTTCATATAGATGCTTGGGCAAGACCTGCGCACCATTGCTGTTGAGCGAACTCAGCACTGCCAGCGAAGGCTGACTAAAATGAATGATGACGGTGTAGTCATCTGGCGTGTCGACACTGGTGACAGTGGCAAAAATAATCTGGTTACGTGGGTGAATTTTCTTCCAGACGTTTTCCAGTGTCCATTTAACATCGGCCGAGGTGAACGGCTGGCCGTCATGCCATTTCACGCCGTGGCGCAAATGAAAAGTCAGGGTCTTGCTGTCCTTGGAAATATTCCAGCTTTGCGCCAGCGCAGGGCGCAGCTTGAAGTTATTGTCGTATTCCAGCAAGCCATCAAACACATTGGCACTGAAGAAGCCAGTCGGTGCGGCAGTATTGAGTGCTGATGAAAGGATCACCGGCTCCGGCTGAATAATGGTAGTGAGCGTACCGCCACGCGTCTGGGCACCGGCGCTGGCAAACACCGTGATCGATAACGCTGCGCCTGCCAGAAAATTGAAAACAGTCTTGTTCATGTTATGCATTCCCTCGAAGTTTATAGTGAGTGCCTGGTAGTTCGTTTTGTGCAACGAGCCATTACTGACTTGGCTTCGCCGGCTCCAGCCAGGCGTTCTTGAGCGAGCCCTGTGATTGATCACCATCCTCGGAAATGCCATGTAGACGGGGTGAATGCACCGTAAAGAAATGCAGCTCCAGCAGCGGCAAAGTTGGCAATTCGCTTTGCGTGATTTGCTGGAATTTCTTGAACAAAGCAATCCGTTCGGCCTGAGTGGCAGCACCCTGCGCCTGCTCGATCACACGATCGACTTCAGGATTGCTGTAGCCAGAGCTATTGGTCCAGGGCACGTTCTTGCCAACCCAGCCAGACCAGTACATACGGGTCAACCCGATCTGTGGATCAGGGAAAGAGGCATTCCATGAAATAGAGGTGTCAAAGTCACGATCACCGTAGACACGCTTGGTGAAAGCCGCCGTATCCTGGCTACGGATATTGAGCTCGATACCAACCCGCTTGAGCGATTGCTTCAGGTATTCAGCGGTACGACGATAGTCGTCACCATAGGGCAGATAGTCATTATTCAGTGTGAAACGCACGCCGTCGGCACCGCGTGTAAAACCTGCCTCATCCAGCAGCGCCTCGGCCTTTTTGGCGTCATAGGGATAGCGCGGCACACTACTATCAAAGAACTGTGACAAGGTGCTCGGCACAATGCTCACCGATGGCTTGCCATAGCCATACCAGACCACCTTGTTGAGGTTATCGAGATTGATGGCGGTGGCGATTGCACGCCGCACGCGTACGTCTTTCAGATATTTGTTGCTCAGGTTGTAGTCGAGATAGAGCACCGGTGACGACCACTGGTAACCATTGGTTTCGACCTTGACCTTGCCGGTATCTGAGAGACGCTGAGCTTCCTTTGGCGGTACCGGGCTGAACACGGCGTACTGAGCCTCGCCATTTTCCAGTAACGCAGCACGGGCACCGGCGTCCGGCACCACCTTGAAAATAATGCGATCCAGATACGGCTTGCCCTTGTCCCAATAATTGGGGTTACGTTCCAGCGTGATGTAATTTCCCTTGCTCCATTCCTTGAACACAAACGGACCGGTACCGATCGGCCTGTTATTATTGGGATTGTTCAGGACATCGGTCCCCTCATAGAGATGCTTGGGCAGGACTGGTGCGCCCCAGGAATTGAGCGTGGACAGCAGTGCCAGCGACGGTTTGCTAAACCGCAGGATGGCAGTATTGGCATCTGGCGTATCGACCTGCGTCAGGTTGACCAGAATCGCCTTGTTGCGGGGATGAATAGTCTTCCATACATTTTCCACTGACCACTTGACGTCGGCCGAGGTGAACGGCGTGCCATCGTGCCATTTGACCCCACGCCGCAGATGAAAGGTAATCGCCAGACCATCCTTGGAGACTTCCCAATGCTCGGCCAGTTGCCCATGTGGCTTGAGATCATTATCGTAAGACAACAGACCGTCATACACATTGGTGGCGATCAATGAGGTGGGCTGCGCCGTATTGACCGCACCGGTCAGCGTCACAGGTTCCGGCTGTACGATAGCGACCAACGTGCCACCGGATCTGGGAGTGAGCGTGGATTGGGCCATTGCCAGTAGCGGCAATGTGACTACCAGCAAGGCAGGAATGCAGTTGGCAAAAGATGTGACTAAGCGCTTGCGCATGGTGAACTCTTGGTTGGAATGAAGAAAGCGGCAGAATCCGGCTGATCAGTACGCGCAAGGAATGCACGCAGCAACGACCTGCGGCGCGCCCGGACAAGAAAACAGAAAAATGGATTCTGCGGTCGACGGCGCAACCCGCGCTGACATGATGGTTTGACTCCGCAATACGACCGGCAGTGAGACTACCGGCAAGATAAACAAGCGGCCATTAGAGCAAAAACCGGATTGCAGTTGAACGAAGTATTTTGAATTTGCAAACACGGAAATTGCATGACCGCCTGTTACCGGGCGACGAGTGTTTTTATTGATCGCTTGTTGCTTATTACTTATTGCTTATCAACTATCACACGATTGCTACTGCGCTGCAGACAGAATTGCCTGCAACAGCACATTGCCGCCGGCCGTACACCACGGCGGCAGAATGTCTTCTGCTTCGTTGTGACTGAGCCCCTCCACGCAGGGAATGAAGATCATGGCACTAGGCGCAATCCGGCTGACATACAAGGCATCGTGCCCGGCTCCGGAAATGATGTCCTGATGGGTATACCCCAGCTGCTGCGCAGCTGCACGTACCTGCCCAACACAAGTCGCATCAAAGGCGACCGGCGCATAAGAGAACACATGCTCGATCTGCTCGCGCAGACCATACTGCGCTGCGATATCGCGGCTAGCAACACGCAACAGCTGATCCATCTGCTGCAATACAGCCTCATCAGGATGACGGAACTCCACCGTGAAGTCAGACCGTCCCGGCACGACATTGCGTGAATTAGGAGTCAGGCTGACACTGCCCACCGTCGCCCTTGCCTGCGGTGCATACTGCAACCCGATCTGATGCACTTGCAGACTCAGGGCTGCCAGACCGAGCAAAGCATCGCGCCGACGCGCCATGGGCGTCGTACCGGCATGTGCGGCCTGCCCGCTAAAACTTCCCTCATACCAGCGTTGCCCCTGACCGCCCTGCACCACACCAATGGTGACGCCAGCGGATTCGAGAATCGGTCCCTGCTCAATGTGCAACTCAAAACAGGCATGTACATCCAGCCGCGGCTGGCCAGCACCGGCATAGCCGATCTGTTGCAAGGCTTCGCCAATGGTGCAGCCGTCGCGGTCGGTACGGGACAAGCCATACTCCAGATCGAAGACACCACAGGCCACCCCTGAGCCGATCATTGCAGGTGCAAAACGGGAGCCCTCTTCATTGGTCCAGTTGACCACTTCAATCGGACGTCGTGTCTGCAGCCCCGCATCGTTGAGTGCGCGCACCACCTCCAGCCCGGCCAGTACGCCATAAATACCATCGAAGCGCCCGCCCAGTGGCTGAGAGTCACCGTGGGAACCGGTCAGCACCGGTGCCAACGTCTCATCCAGACCAGCACGCCGGGCAAAAATATTACCCATGGCATCGATGCGGATGCTGCAACCGGCTTCACGTGCCCAGCGCACAAACAGATCGCGCCCTTGACGGTCCTGTTCACTAAGGGCCAGACGTGTTACGCCACCAGCGGGGGTGGCGCCAATACAGGCCATGACTGCCAGACTATCCCACAGACGCGGGCCATTGATACGCGCTTGTGCGCTACCTGAATGACTCATGATGACGCCTTCTTAGCGGCCACAGCGGTGTAGCGAAAATCGCAGCGTGGTGCTCCCTGCATGATGGTGCCGGTACGTTGCAGGGTCACTTGCGGCGCATAGCCGACGATGAACTCGGCGTCGCGATTACAGGACAACAGATGACCTATTTCACCTAAACCCATCTCACGGTACATCTCGGCGTAGCGGCAACGGGTGACATCGTAATGGTAGTGCTGCGTATCGCTGGCAAGTACTTCCACGGTCAAGGCCTGATCCTTCTCCCACAGCGGTTGCAGCGCCACAAAGCTGCGCAGATCAGCCGGAGACGTTTCGCGCTGGGCGAAACTGCGCCCAGCCTCTATCGCCGCTTTGGACACCGCCTCGCCGATGATGGCTGCCGCCTGCGGCTGACCAAGTTCGCGCACCAGAATGTCGTAGATAGGCTTGATGATTTCAGCTTCAATGCGCCGTCGCGCCAGAATGCCCAGTTCGTTATTTTCTGCCATCGTGGCTGTACTCCTGAAAATGGAAAATCCCGGCCAGACGGCCGGGAGTCGTTACCTAAGCGATACTTACTTGCCGCCGAGCACTTCGGCCGGGACCCATTTACCTTGTCGTACCTCAAACAGGGTGTACGCCGGGTTATTCAGATTGCCTTCACTGTCAAACGAGATACGGCCGGTAACCCCGTCGTAACTGATCTGTTGCAATACCGGCAAATAGCGCGCCGGTGCTACCGAGTCGGCCTTGGTGATGGCTGCAATCAGGGTTGCTGCGGCATCGTAGGCAAACGGAGCGTGCAATTCGATCGGCTGCTTGTACTTGTCTTGGTAACGTTGATCAAAGGATTTGCCACCAGGCATCTGCGCGATCGGCAAACCAGGCTCCAGTGCGACGACACCCTCACCTTCCTTGCCAGCCAGATTCAGAAAGGTCTGACTCACGAATCCACCGGCGCCGACCAGTTTGGCCTGGATACCCAGCTCACTGATGCGACGCGCCAATGGTGCTGCCTGGGCGTCAATCCCGCCAAAGAAGATCACGTCAGCATTCTTGGCACGAATGCTGGTCAACACCGCACTGAAGTCCTGAGTCTTGTCAGTGACGTATTCGCGCGCGACGATATTGCCGCCATATTTCTTGACACCTTTGACGAACTGGTCGGCCAGCCCCTGACCGAAAGCAGTACGGTCGTCGATGACAGCAATCCGTTGCGCCTTGCGTTTTTCCACAACGTAGCGCCCCGTGTATTCACCGCCGATATCGTCATGCCCCATCACGCGAAAGCTGGTCTTGAAACCTTGCAATGTGTATTGATGACCCGTAGAAGCTGGTGCCAGCTGGGCGATGCCAGCGGCGTTGTAGACCCGCGCAGCTGGAATACTGGTGCCCGTATTCCAGTGCCCGACAACACCGACCACACCTGCATCCACCAGCCGCTGCGCAGCACCAACAGCAGTGCGCGGATCGGACTGGTCATCTTCCGCCAGCAACTTGAAGAACACGGGCTGACCACCGATCACAGGCTTCTTGGCATTGGCATCATCGAGCGCCAATTGCGCACCATATTCCAAATCCTTGCCAATCCGTGCCGAGGCACCGGACAACGGGGCCGCAAGGCCGATCAGGACTGTCTTGGGGGCGGCGGCAGTTTGTGCAGTCGCCTGCAAGGTGCAAAGGGCAGCAGCCGCTGCCAGTAGCATGCGTAGCGTACCCGTGCGCACCTGCAGCGCTGGCTTGTTTTGATTGTGTTGATGATGAGACATCTCTTCTCCGGAAAATGAAAACGGCTCAACCTGAGCCGACCTGTAGCCGTAAGGGCATTGTTTTCAAAGCTGAGAAATATTGAATGATTTAACAAATAAGAACAAAGAATATAAATAGATAACCTAATGAAAAGTAATTTTATATATTTAAATTCAATTGTTTACATTAAATTCAATCATGGCGAAAATAATCAAATCACTTCAGTAAAATTTAATACATGAAAAATTTAGAACAATTTGGCGATCAACTACCGCTGCGTGCGCTTCGCACCTATGAAGCATTTGCCCGGCTCGGCACCGTCATCGGTGCAGCCGAAGAACTGGCCATTACGCCTTCGGCGGTGAGCCATCAATTGCATCTGCTCGAGAGCTTTCTGAATGTATCGCTGACGCTGCGACAAGGGCGCAACCTGGTGCTCACCGATGAAGGCCGGGAGTATTACCGCGCCATTCGCTCAGCCTTTTCACTACTGCGCGATGCAACCGACCATGTACGCGCCAACTCGGCCGTGCGACAGGTCACCATCAGCCTGATTCCGCTGTTTGGCATGGGTTGGTTCATTCCTCATCTGGCCTTGTTTCAGACTGAGAATCCTGACGTCGATATTCATGTCAGCTATGCCCACCATCGCAATTACCTCAGCGATGCGGCAGATCTGTCGATCCGTTTTGGCACCGGTCAATGGGCAGGGTATTCAAGCGAAAAAATCCTCTCGGGAAAAATGGTACCGGTATGCAGCAAAGTGTTCTATGACCGTCATGGCCCCTTCCATGATCTGGAAGATTTACTGACGCTGCCACTCCTGCATGATGAGGAACGGCTAGGCTGGCTGCAGTGGTTTGATCTGGCGCTGGGCAAACGACCACCGCGATTGGATGGTCCGATCTTTGAAGACGGACAGTTGACGCTGGCGGCAACGCTGTCCGATCTGGGCTGCGCATTGATGCGCGAGCCGCTGGTGCAACATCAGCTGCAACAGGGGAGTCTGATCAAGCTCTCTGAAGTCGCACTCGATGATGGTCGCGATTACTACCTCTGCCAGCGCGCGGCCAACGAATTGACACCCGGGGCGATCAGTCTGCGTGACTGGATGTACCGACAGATCGCCCTGATTTCCGGATAGTCTGGATAGCCCGAATTATTTCGCAAACACCGTGGCATATGAGCGGTCGAGAATTTTTTGGGTCTCGAAGCGCTGCGGGAAGACACCCTGCTTGAACAGGAAGTCGGCGGTATCCTGCGCATCGCGGGCAGCCTGATCGTCGATCGGCCCGACTGCCTGATGGGCAGTACTTAACCAGCGATAGGCGACATCACGATCAATGTTGGCGCGCTTGGACCAAAGCTCGGCGTACTCGTCGAGATGACTATCAACCCAGCGTCGGGCCACGATCAAACGCTTGAGAAAGTCCTCAATCTCGGCATGCTTGTCCTGTGCTGATTTGTCATAGGCGGCAACAAAGCTAAGCGCCGGCATCAAGCCTTTGGCGGTGACCAGTGTACGTGCGCCCTGATGCAACTGCAGCGTACTGACAAATGGCTCCCATAGCGAAACCGCATCGACCGATCCATTGCTCAGTGCGGTCGTTGCATCCACCGGCATCAGGTAAGAGAACTTGACATAGTCAGGCGGTAAGTTGGCACGTTCGAGCGCCCGCAGGATCAATTGCTGACTCCATGCACCACGCCAGACAGCAACGGTCTTGCCTTTCAGGTCCTGTACGGTGCGGATTGGTGCATTACCGGCCACCTGAATGGCCACCCCGTCCAGATTTTGACGCGAGGTAGCAACGACCTTCACTGGCGCCCCTCGCGCTGCCAATGTCAGCAAACCGGAATCACCAAGAAAGCCGAGATCAAGCGCACCACTGTTGAGACTCTCTGCAATCGGTGCGGCGGCCTGAAAATGCTTCCATTCGATCTTGTAAGGCAAATCCTTGAGAACGCCGGAAGCCTCCATCGACGCCTGAATGTTGTAATAATTTTGCTCACCCACGATCAGGGTAACGGGCTCCTTGGCCTGCGCAGTGTGCACACCGAGGACCATCAGTAATGCTGCTGCCAGTTTTTTTAGCGACATGTGACGCAATGCTCCAGATAAAAAGTGATAGAGGTGTCTCAGACAAATGAAAAAATCACATCCTGTGCCAGCGCAGGCGCTACCACAATCCTTTTTGCATCCGCGTGCAGCACCGATACACTGCGCTCGGTCAGCAATCGACCTACACGATCAAGTGAGGCGACCTTTATGGTCAGGCCAATGGCGCGCTCAATGTGATGCGGCACGGCGCTGAGCGCAATACCGTAATGTGCAGCCACGCCTTCGGGCCGCAGGTACCAGACTGCCGTCGGGCCTGCCTGAAAGCGCACTCCATGAGGATGCTCTGAAATCGCTTCAGCGCCAAAGGCTTGCCTCAGCAAGGCAACCGAGCGCACCGGGTCGGGTGTGACATACACATACTCGGCCAGTCCGGTGGCACCATTGGCATGCTGCTGCCACTGGCTGCGCCAGACCAGCTCGGGCGTACCATGCTCGCAAAAAAATACGCGTCCATTGGGCACCAGGTCCGCAGCAATGCGCAAGGTACAGAATCGCGCATCACCGAGATACTGGCCATCGACTTCTACCGGTCGGTGAAAGGCCCCCGGCCCGTCACCATCCAGCGCCACCTCGCGTGCGCTCAAAGCAGCCCAGGTCTGATCAGCATCGCTAGTCTTGAACACCAGACCAGCCAGGCCATGCGGATGCTCCCATTGAATGCCGGGCTTGCTGGCGTTATGCGGTTCAACACCGAGCAGCTCCAGATAATCGTCCCCGAAGATCGCCAGATGATTACTGGTGCCTTTGGAATGATGACCGCGCGGCGTCAGCGTAAAACCCAGACGCGTATATTGATCGGCAGCCTGATCGAGCTCCTGCTCGACGTGGATAACAACATGATCGATGCGTTCAGACATGACAGACTCCTGTTTCCCGTAAATGGTTTAGGCAACCTGACGCGCCAGCTCGGCATGCCATTGTTGCCCCGGCACGGCGGCCAGCAAGGCTTGTGTATAAGGATGCACTGGCCGCCCGAAAACTTCACTACTACTACCCTGCTCTACCACGCGCCCTTGTTGCATCACGACGATGTGATCGCAGATCTGTGCTGCCACACGCAGATCATGCGTGATGAACAGTATCGATAGCCCGAGCTGTTCGCGCAGGCGCGCCAGCAATGCCAACACCTGCGCCTGCACCGATACATCCAGTGCCGACACGGGTTCATCGGCCAACAGGATTTTTGGCTCCAGCGCCAGTGCACGCGCCAGACCGATACGCTGGCGCTGACCACCCGAAAACTCATGCGGGAAGCGTTGCAAGGCAGCCGGATCGAGCCCGACCAGTTCAAACAGTTCACGTGCTTTAGCCATTGCCTGACGCTGCGTCAAGCCCTGCTCAATCGGGCCTTGGGCGACGATTTCACCCACCCGCCGACGCGGATTCAGAGAGCTGTACGGATCCTGAAACACCATCTGTATCGCGCGCGCCCGCTTCCGTCTGGCTTGTGCAGCACTGGCAAACTGCCATGGCGCTGAAGCAAGTGTCGGCAAGGCTTGTCCTGCGACGAGCAATTCACCGGCATCCGGCTCCAGCAAGCCAAGGATCAGCCGCGCCAGTGTCGATTTTCCAGACCCACTTTCACCGACCACACCGACGGTGCCACCTGCAGGCAAAGTCAGATTGACATCTGCTAGCGCTTGCGTGGCGGCCGCCTTGCGGTTGAACCAGCCACGCGGCGAATAGCTTTTGCTCAATCCCCGAATGGTCAATGCCGGCGGCGGCACTGAAGGCTGCACTGCCGGAGCAGCCGCGCTCACTCGCGGCAACATCGATGGCACCGCCGTAATCAGGCTTTGGGTATAGGCATGCGCCGGTTGCGTGAGTACCGTTGCGGCTGGCCCTTGCTCCACCAGCTGACCACGTTGCATGACAACCACCCGGTCGGCGATATCGGCCACGACGCCGAAGTCATGGGTAATGAACAATACAGCGGTACCCTTGCGTCGCTGCAAATCATGGATCAACTGCAGAATCTGCGCCTGGGTTGTCACATCAAGCGCGGTGGTGGGCTCGTCTGCAATCAGTAACGCCGGCTCCAGTGCCAATGCCATGGCGATCATCACACGTTGCCGCTGACCACCGGAGAGCTCATGCGGATAGGCCCGCAAGGTCCGCTGCGGATCCGGCAGATTGACCGCCTGCAGCAAGGCCAGCACCCGTGCATCTATCTCCTGCCGTGGCAGGCTGGTATGCACTTGAAATACTTCTCTGAGCTGACTGCCAATGCTGTGCAACGGATTCAACGCACTCATCGGCTCCTGAAAAATCATGCCGATACGACTGCCGCGCAAATGCCGCAATGCCTCGGGCGACTGCGCCAGCAGGTCCAGCGTCAGCGGTGTCGATGGGTCCTGCCACAGTGCTTCCCCATCTTGTACCCGCACACCATCAGGCAACAGGCCAAGCAAGGCATTGGCAGTCAATGACTTGCCGGAACCGCTCTCACCCACTACACAAAGGATTTCGCCGAGGTGCAGATCAAAAGATACGTTATCGAGCGCCAGACTGCGGTCAGCACCCGCGGGTAAGGCGATCGACAAATTACGTAGCGACAGCAGCGGTGCTGACGTATGCGGGCGATCGGGTGCAATCGAAACAGCGTGGGTCATGAGCGATGTAACCTCGGGTTAAGTGCATCATTGAGGCCCTGCCCCACCAGTGAAATAGCCAATACGGTCACCAGAATGACCGCACCGGGAATCGCCGAGACATACCATTGATCACGAATGACGCCACGTCCGGCACCGATCAGGTTGCCCCAGGAGGGCACGTTCGGGTCCGACAGATTGAGGAAGGCCAGCGCACTCTCCAGCAGAATGGCGACGGCCATGATCACGCTGGCGTAGACGATGACCGGTGGCAGCGCATTGGGCAGGATTTCGCGAAAAATCAGTTTCAGATCACCAACACCGAGGCTGCGCGCCGCCAGCACAAACTCCCGATGACGCAGGCTCAGGAACTCCGAGCGCGTCAGGCGTGCCACTGCGGGCCATGAGACGATACCAATGGACCATATAACAGTGTGAATATTGGAGCCAAAGACTGCGACCAATACCAGCAGCAACAGGAAGTTGGGGAGGATCTGAAAGGCTTCGGTCACGCGCATGAGCACGTCGTCAACCCAGCCGCCATAAAAGCCAGCAACGGCTCCCAGCACCAGACCAATGAGCGCGGCAATTCCAGTGGCAATCAAGCCAATGGCAAGCGAAACCCGTGCACCGTGAAGAATCTGCGCCGCAATATCCCGACCGACCTGATCGGTACCCAGCAGAAAACGTGGGTTCTGCCCAGGCCATTGCAAGGGCCGCCCGGCCAGACTCAGTGGATTGTGCGGATACAGCCAGCCAGCGCCAAGCGCTGCGGCAATCACCAGCAGCAGCAAGACCAGCCCGACCACCGCCGCCGGGTTGCGTGCATAGCGTTTGAATAGAATGAATAAATTAGGCAACGTCATGAGATCGATTTCAAATAACAGTGCACGCCTCAGCGCGTACCGATAATGCGCGGGTCCAGCCGTGCATACAGCAAGTCCACCAGAAAATTGATCGCAATCACCAGCAATGCCGACACAAACACAATGCCGAGCAAGGTATTAAGATCGCGCTGCACCACCGCTTCATAGGCCAGTCGCCCCAGTCCTGGCAGCGCAAATACGGTTTCCACCACCACCGAACCACCCAGCATGGTGCCGGCCTGAAGACCAATCAGGGTCACCATCGGCAGCAAGGCATTGCGTAGCATGTGGCGCACCACGACGCGCGTTTCCCCAACGCCCTTGGCACGTGCAGTGCGAATGTAATCCTGCGTCGCCACCTCGAGCATGGAGGCACGCATGATGCGCAGATAGATCGCCAGAAAGATCATCGATAACGTTAACGTCGGTAAGGTCAGATGCCAGGCAATATCCAGTACATGCGCCAGTCCGTGTAACGACAGCTCAATGGATTCATAGCCGCCTGAGGGTAACCAGTCGAGCCAGATCGCAAAGACGAAAATACCCATCAAGCCAAACCAGAACGAGGGCATCGCATAGAAGATCAAGCCGACGGTAGAAATCAAGGTATCTGGCCAGCGGTTGACCTGACGCGCAGCAATCACACCCAGGGCCATACCGATTGAAAACGCAATCGCCAGTGCCGAGCCCATCAATAACAGTGTTGCCGGCAAGCGCTCTACAATCACCAACGCTACCGGTTTGCCATAGATGGCCGAATAGCCGAGATCAAGATGGACCAACCGCCACAGATAGTCCCCCAGACGCATCGACACCGAATTATTGAGGTGGTAATACTCCCGCAGATTGGCAATCATGGTGGCATCAGCGCCACCCATCTGTGCCACCAGCGCATCGACCGTATCGCCGGGCGCCAGTTGCAACAGCAGAAACAGGCCCGCCAGAATAATCAGCAAGGCCGGCAAAGCGGCCAGCAGACGCCGCCCTGCCAATGCAAAAAACCGCATGTCAACGACTCCGATCAGGCCTTGAGCCAGGTATCATGCCAACTGCTGGAAGGCCAGCGGGCATTGTTATGGCCGTTCTGCACATTGCGACTGACCACCGAATAGAACTCGCGCTCGGTCGCCATCCAGATCGGCAACTCCTCGTTGACGGCCTTGAGCCATTCGGCATACAAGGTGCGCCGCTTGACCGGATCAATCTCAGTGGCGGCGTCGTCGATGAGCTTGTCCACCTTGACTGACTGCCAGCCGTACTGATTGGTCCATGGTGCACCGGCCGGGCTGCCCGAGCGATACCAGACCGTAGTCGAGACGGCAGGATCACCGCGATACTGATGCCAGCCGGTAGCAATATCAAAATTGCTGTCCTTGTACACCGCCGTCAATGCACCGGCGACGTCATAGTTGACGATCTCGACCTTGATCCCAACTGCCTCCAGCGACTGCTGGATAAAGGTGGCGAGCAATGGCACATCTTCGCCGTTCTGGATCGGCACCAGCTTCAGCGTAAAGCGCTGACCACCGGCACCGCGCTTGTAGCCCGCTTCGTCGAGCAAGACCTCGGCACGTTTGACATCAAATGGATACGGCGGCTTGCTGCCCTTGGGGAAGAACGAAGAGCTTGAGGGAATCGGACCGGCCGCCTCCTTACCCAGACCGTAGAGGAAGTTGTCGATGAAGTACTTGATATCGATGGCATGCACAATCGCCCGACGTACCCGCACATCGGACAACTCCTTGCGGCGCACATTGAACTCCAGCGTATTGTTGAACACATTGGCTTCGAGCCCCTTGCTGCGCACTTCAAACTTGGGATTCTTGCGCAGCCGATCCAGATCAGCCAGTGCCAGTTGCGAATACGCGCTCAGTTGTACCTGACCGGTTTCCAGTGCAGCGGTAGCCGCCGACTTGTCGGTAATGATGCGCCAGACAATCCGGTCCAGATACGGCAAGCCTTTGCGCCAGTAGTCAGGATTGCGCTCAGCGATGATGAACTGGCCGCGCTGGTATTGCACAAACTTGAATGGACCGGTACCGATAGGCGCTGTATTGGCTGGATTTTCCAGCACATTACTCCCCTCGTAGACATGGCGTGGCACCACATAGCCAAGGTCAGCCAATGCCCGCAGCAAGAGGTCAATCGGCATTGGCCGCTCGTAACGGAATACCACGGTATGTGCATCCGGAGTATCGACCGCGCGCAGATACAGATGCAATGCGGTAGCGTAGTTAAGCTGCTTCTTCCATAGCTCCAGCGCGTTGTATTGCACATCGGCAGCGGTAAACGGCTTGCCGTCATGCCACTTCACGCCTTCGCGTAACTTGAAGGTGATGGTCTTGCCATCCTTGGAGGAATTCCAGGCAGTCGCCAATTGTGGCACCGGTTTGCCATCCGCATCCAGATCAACCAGCGCTTCGACAATCTTGCTGGTGACAATATAGACGCCGGTAGACGCGCGCAGCGACGGATTCAGGATCCGTTGTTCCGAACCGAGATGGACATTAAGCACACCACCGCGACGTGGCTCGGTTTGCGAAAATGAAATGGTAGGCCAGGCAGACGCGACCAGCAGGGTTCCGGATGACAAAAGAAACTGACGGCGATTGGCAGACATGGTTTATCAGGAGGTAGTTAACACGACCTGAGAGTGTAAATTTTGCGGACTGGCACACGGAAGGATTAAAAACGTACTTGCTAATGCGGTTTTCTTATCTTGTCCATCGCTGTAAAGGACAGAAGAAAATCAACTATCTAGCTGCGAAATTGATCCTTCTTGCATCGCAGATGCCTTGCTAAAATTTTCGACCTGATTGATTTTTTAGGGAATAGCGATCGTGTCATCGACTCTTTTTTTCAGGAGTATTTTCTTCGCAACCACACTTGCATTAAGTGCCAGCTGCTTTGCCACCGATGCACCGTTACGCGTCGGCGCGTCACCCGGTCCCTACAGTGATTTTCTGCAAGAGGCTGCCAAAATTGCAAATGCGCAAGGCTTCCCGGTCAAGGTGATCGAATTTACCGAACCGACCCAGATCAACGAAGCAACCCAGGCTGGCGATATCGACGTCAATAACTTCCAGCATATCCCTTACATGGATAAGCAGAACGCGTCACGCGGCTACAAGATTGTCTCAATCAAACCCAGCTTCGTGGCACCCGCCGGCATCTATTCTGCCAAGTACAAGGCGATTTCCGGTCTCCCGCAGGGGGCCAAAATTGCGATCCCGAATGACCCTGCCAATGAAGCACGCGCACTGTTCTTGCTGCAGAAGGCAGGGCTGATCAAACTGAAGAGCGGAGCCAATACCAACGCCGGGCTGAACGACATAATCGACAATCCCAAGAAGCTCAACATTGTCCTGCTGGACGAGGTACAGGTGCCACGTGTGCTGGTCGATATTGATGCAGGCGTGGTCACACTGAACAAAGGCGTACTGGCTGGGCTCAACCCGAAGGATGCGTTGCTGCTAGAGGATAAATCCTCGCAATGGGCTATCATCTGGGCCTCACGTGCCGACCACAAGGACGATCCGAGGATTGCCCGTTTCATTAAGATTTTTGAATCTGATCCGATCAAGCAGTTAATCATCAGCAAGTTCAACGGTACTGTGATCCCGGCTTGGTAAATAGCTGAAAAATAGCTGAAAAATAGCTGAAAAATAGCTGAAAAAAGCTAACACACACCAAACAGGAAAGAGCAACCAGGCGGTAGCGAATGGTAGGCAGTAGGATTAAAAAAGGAGCCAGTGGCTCCTTTTTATTTTTCTACCGAATCAAACCAAACGTCCTCGCCTATTCCTGCGCAAAACGACGCGGCCGCAGACCGGCATAAAACCAGTTGACCATCGATACCGTGTCGTAGATCGGCAATCCGAATGTGCGCTCGATATCAGCTGTAAATGGCGCCAGGTTGGTGCATTCGGAGACAATCGCACCAATCCCCGGATGGGCGCGCAGCATCTGCGCGGTCAGCTCCAGCACTTCCTCGCGTAATACCTCAAACGGCACAGTGTCATCCCCCTCTCGGATGGATCGTACGAACTCTGAATCAGGTGGCATGCCATAGACCGGTGTATCGGGAGCGATGCCGACCGCCTCCAGATAAGCTCCGCTGAGTGCAGCACCATCATAGGTCAGAATACCGACTTGCTTGTCTGAGGCAATCAATCGCTGCACCAATGGCACCTGCAACAAACTGCTGGTCGCCACAGGTACGCCACAGAAATCTGCCAGTTCACGCTGATAGATGGACAGAAAGCCGCAGGTGGTCGTAATGCCATCGACACCAGCCTCGACCAGTTCCCGCGCTGCCTGCTTGAACGGTTCAAGCAAACTGGTCTGATGCAGATCGGTCATTTTGGCGGGAACCGCATCCGCAACGATGCGGTATTGGACCGGGAATGGCCAGGTACCGGCATGTCCGATATCGCCAAGGTAACGCCGAAAATGCGTTTTGACCATCAGAATGCCGATGCTGACGCCATAAAAAGTCTTTTTCGTATTCGCCATGATAGTGTCCTGTGATTAGTTTCCGGTAATGACCTCAGACGAAGAAACGCTGCGGTCTGAACGGAGTCAGTTCGAGGCGCGGTCGCTGATGCACAATTTCGTCCACAATCAACTCAGCAATATAGGGAGCCAAAGTCACACCACTATGCGTAATCGCACTGTAGTAACCGCCGATCCCGGGCGAAGGTCCAATCGCGGGTAACTGGTCGGCAGGAATGGCGCGTACCCCGACCCGTAGTACCTCCGGCTCCACATCCCGTAACAGCGGCAAGACTTCACGCGCCGCCGCTAGTAACGCGAGCACCTCTGGTGAACGCGCATGAAATTGTGCATCAGCGGCCACTTCCAGCTCGTTACGACAAATCAGTAATCGCCCTGCGCCATCAGGGCGGATATGTACCTGCGGCGTATAGAGAATCTGCCGGAGACCATGGGCCAGTGGCGGTGTGAACAACAGCAAACCCGCCGTCGGCGTCATTGGAATACGCAAGATCGGGGGAATCGCAGCTTGATCCGCATAGCGACCGGTGCAATTGACGACAATATCGGCATCGTGCAGCGTGCCATCGGCAGTCCTTAGTCCCACCACCTTGTGCCCCTGCTGACGGATCTCGATTACCGCTTGATGCGTGACCACCTGTGCTCCATGCTCACGTGCATCAGTCAGTAAATAATGACTATATACCACCGGATCAATCCAGGCTTCCTCCGGGAAGAAAGCCACTGGTGCATCGCCAACAGCAGCCTGGTTGAGGTCTGGCGCCAGCTCCCTAAGCTGGTGCGGATCAAGCCATTGTGCGACATAGCCCCAGCTTTGCAGATCAGCGATCTTTTGACGGTAGCGTGCCGGATCACCAGCCCGCCATTCGATGGTACCGCCCTCATGCCACCATGGTGCTGCTGCAAACTGTGACCGCAATGTCCGATGTGCATGCATGCCTGCCACATTGAGATCGTGATAGATACGTGGAGTCTTATCGTGTGAATTGACCCAGGCAAAACTGCTGGCACTGGTACCACCAGCAATCCGTCCTGCATCAATAACCTTGACCGGGACGCCCGCTCGTGCGAGTTGAAATGCCAGCGAGGCACCGACGACACCAGCGCCAATGATAATAATCATGATCGGGGAAAAATAAGTAGATGGGAGAAATTGAACGAACAGCGTTAGCGCGGAGAGGAAAATGTTTGTCGCCACCAACACCGACATGTGAGGAGATTCTGCCAGCCCAGTGCTATCTGCAAAGTGGCCAGCCGGTGAATCTGCTCACATGTCGACGCTAGATTAAGACCAGATCGACATGAGGATGTCATTGAGGGAGGAGCAACGACATCCTGTTTATTCCAAAGGCAAGAGGAATGAAAAAACTATACCAACATTGCCTCATGCACTCCAATAATCATTTCAAGCAAGCTTGCATGTTTTTTTCATAACAAGCGCCCGCTCACAGCCGTGCTCACTCAACGCTATGGGCTAGCACCGGCTCACCTTCGATACTCACCGACGGTTTTCCATCGGGACCAACCGGCACATCACCAACCAGCGTGATGCGGTAGAGCTGACGATCAAAGTCACTGTCATAGAAATCCACTGGTGCCAGATGGGCCGTGGAGCGGTTATCCCAGAATGCCAGCGAGCCTTCTTGCCACTTGAAGCACACCGTATATTCCGGACGCACGACATGTTCAAACAGCAGCGTCAGCAATTGCTCGCTCTCACGCGGGTGCAGACCGACGATATTTTTGAGGAAGGATGGGCTCACATACAGCGCCCGTTCGCCGGTTTCTGGATGGACACGTACCAGCGGATGATGACTGACCAGTGGTCGCGCAGCCACCTTGCTGACAAACTCCTGCTTACCGCGATTACCCTCGGGCGGCGTAAAGCGATACTCGCCTTGCAACGTATTGACAAAGCTGCGCAACGTGGGTGACAAGCCCTGATACGCGGCGACCAGATTGGTCCATTGCGTATCGCCACCATACGGCGGCACCACGACACCACGCAGAATTGATGCGGCAGGTGGATTGACCGCTGCCGTCACATCGGTATGCCAGCCGGTCCAGGGACGCACCAGTCTTGGTCCTTCAAAACGATTCGGCAAACGATCGCGCCCAACCGAATAAACCTCAGGGTGGCCCGGCACATAACCAAATACCGGATGCCCCAGCGTCAGCTCACCAAACTGCTTGCCGAAGGCAACCTGTTGCGCATGGCTCAGATGCTGGTCGCGAAAGAAGATAACCTTCCACTGCAACAAGGCAGCACGCACTTCAGCAACCGCCGCCGGCAACAATGGCTGGGTTAGATCAACACCGCCTATTTCGGCACCAATATGCAAGGTCAATGGTTGCACACTAATGTGTTCATAGGTCGGAACGGGTGGGTTCACGAGGGCATTCATCTCATCTCCTGGTAGAGGCCGGCACGTTGCCGACCATAACGAGGGTAGTACCAAAACCAACGAGTATGAAAATGACGACTGCCAACGTCCAAGAACGATTTCAAATAACTTTAGATAGTTTTTCCGGCTGCCGCAGATGTCTTCTGCATTTTTTGCATATGTATGTACGAAAAAATTACTTCGCCATTTCCTGCACTACCGTTAGTTTCGGCGCATCACCCTTCAGGATGACACCGTCACCCAGCGCGGCCTTATCTGCCGTGGGGTGAACGCAAATGAACTCAACGTGATGAAGAGTAAGAACAATGGAAACTGATCGCCTGGTGCACTGGCTACTCAATGGTCTGAAGCTGGACACCTCGATTTTTCATGTCGGCAAATACTGTGGTCGTTGGCAGGCTTCCACTGCAGGACGCGGCTGCGGCAGTTTTCATCTGATTTTGCATGGCAACTGTTATCTCCATATACCCGGCCAACCCGCGCTATTGCTGGGGCCGCGCGATAGCGTGTTTCTGTTACGCGACGTGCCACACTTTCTCAGTCCCGAATTACACCCTGATCCAGCGATGATGCCTGCCATGACCAGCATGCAACGTCTGGAAAATGTGCGTAGCGGTGATACCGGGCTGGCTTGTGGCTTCTTTCATTTTCACGGTACCGCTGGCGAACTGATGCTCAATGCATTTCCCACCCATCTGGTGATCCGTGCCGATGATCAGCAATTACGTGCTGCCGCAACGTTGTTCGAGCTGATTCTGGATGAACCAGGCACGCATCCGGATACCCCCTCGCCGCTCATTGCGCGCCTGGCTGAAGTCCTGTTTTTCTATGTCATTCGTCACGTCGCGCACTTGCAGGATGTTGCCAGCGGTTTGCTGGCAGTAGCCCAGCGCCCTGAGTTTGCGCCGCTGCTGGAGCATCTTCTGCGCGCTCCCGGAGAGGACTGGTCAATTGCAAGCATGGCCCGTCTGGCGCACATGTCGCGGGCCAGCTTCTATAAACACTTCGTCGCCTCCTGCGGCCAACCACCAGCACAATTTCTGCTTGCTTTGCGGATGCAGATTGCGGCCCAGCGTTTGGATGCCGGCGCCACGATTGATCAGACGGCAGAGCATGTCGGCTATCGCTCGTATGCTGCATTTTCGCGCGCATTCAAGAAAGTAATTGGTCTGCAACCGGGCGCCTATCGTCGCGCGAGCAGTGGCAATAGCAATGGCCGGATCGTCAGTGCTGTTCAATGAAAGACGATTGAGCACAAAAACGAGACTGTCGTTACTGGCAGGCGATGACGACGCTGGAGATAATGCAGACACCATTTCTTCCGAAAGTAACCAATGTCCCGCCTCACCCTGCACACACTGGAATCTGCGCCTGAAGCCAGCCGTCCCTTTGTCGAACGCGCCATTGTCAGTAACGGCTTTCTGCCGAATCTGATCGGCGTATTAGCCAATGCACCGGTAGCACTGGAAACCTATCTGACAGTCGCCGGCATCAATGCTCGCAGCAGCCTGACGCTAGCCGAACGGGAAGTGGTCCAGATTACTGCTGCCCGCATACATGGATGTGATTTCTGTGTCGCCGGTCATACTGCGGTAGCTCTCAAAAAAGCTGGCATCTCACTGCCGGGCGTACGCGCCCTGCAGCAGGGACAGCCCATTGATGATGCCCGCCTGGATGCAGTGCGGCGCTTTGCGGAGGCGGTTATCGCCACGCGTGGCAAGGTCGACCAGCCCGACCTGAACGCATTTTTCGCCGCTGGTTTCGATCAGGCTCAGGCGCTTGAAGTATTGCTTGGCATCAGCCTGGCGACATTATGCAACTTCGCCAATAGTCTCGCCGGCACACCGGTCAATCCGGAGTTGCAGCCCTACCTTGAAGGCGCAATCTGACGATGACCGACACTGCACCTCGCATCGCACCACCGTCAGTCAATCCATTCGACTTTATCGATGAGGGCTTGCGACAGTGGCTGAGCGAACATGCTGAGAGCCTGCATCACCAGGGGCTCGACAGCGAGCATCTGATTCCGCGGCTGGCACAAGCCGGGCTATTTGCACATGGCGTGCCATTGCAGGCCGGCGGACTCGGTGGCGATGCCCGCCACGCTACCATGGCCATTGCGGCCGTAGCTGAACATTCGCTTGCTGCGGCTTTTGCGTTCTGGGGCCAGCGCGCCTTTATCGAGTACCTACTGCACAGCCCGAATGAGACACTGGCCGCACGCTGGCTGCCCTTGCTGCTCAGCGGTGAGCATGCAGGCGCGACTGGTCTGTCCAACGCCATGAAATTCCTGGGAGGTATTGAATCATTGCAGATTCATGCCGAAATAGCTCCCGCTTCTGCCGCGGATCCAGATGGCTGGCATCTGCAAGGGAAGCTGGCATGGGTTACTAATCTGCGCAAGGCCGGGTTCATTGCGGCAGCGGCAGTCGCCAACAGTGGCGATCAACCGCCGATGGTGATCGCCGTGCACAGTGACATGCCCGGTCTCATACGTAGCGCGGATCTGGATTTGATTGGTCTGCGCGGCAGCAACACGGCAGCGCTTTCGTTGCAGGAAGTCCATGTGAGTCAGGCCGACCTGCTGCATGAGGATGCGCGGGTCTATCTACCGACGATACGACCAGCCTTCCTTGCCATGCAATGCGGTATGTCCATTGGTCTGGCGCGTGCCAGTCTGCGTCGCGCACAACAGCTGGCGGCCGGTCGCCACAGCACGACAGCCTCAAAGATTACCGCGGTACAGCAGGCACTGGCAGCAAGTGTTACGCAATTACTGGAGGGCGTACAGCAACAACGCTTCAGAGAGCAGGCACCGGCCTTGTTCCGCCTGCGCATTGTTCTGGCTGAGCTGACCCAACAGGCGGTCGGGCTGGAGTTGCAGGCAAAGGGCGGCAGTGCTTACCTGCAAGAGCAGCAAGACGGATTTGCGCGGCGCTGGACGGAAGCTGCCTTCATACCGATCATTACCCCCAGCCTGACCCAGTTGCAAGCCGAACTGCAACGCCACACACCAAGCTCGGCATGAGTCAAACCCATCCAACTCAGGAACTGGTCCTGGAGGCTCGCCAGCTGCGCTTTGCCTACAAGAGCAGCGCCCCCGTTTTTGAGGCGATTGACCTGCAGGTGCGCCCGCGCGAGATAGTCTGTCTGCTGGGTAGCAGCGGCTGCGGCAAATCCACCCTGCTCAAGGTACTGGCGGGATTACAAACGCCGAGCGGGGGGGAATGTCGCTTTCTTGGTACGCCGGTGCATCAGCCTCACCCGCGTAGCGCGCTGGTATTCCAGCAAGCCAGCCTGCTGCCATGGCTGAATGTCACCGACAACATCGGCTTCGGTCTCGATTTCAAGCATCAGCCGCAGCTCAGTCAGGTGCTACGTCGGCAACGTATTGATGCGGCACTGGAGGCTGTCGGCCTGCTAGCACATGCGCAGCGCTTCCCGGCGCAATTGTCAGGCGGCATGGCGCAACGTGTAGCGATTGCCCGTGCCCTGGCGCGTCAGCCGGAACTTCTGTTCGCCGACGAGCCATTTTCGGCATTGGATGCCATTACCCGCGCCGAGATGCAAACCTTACTGAGAACCCTGGTGGCACGCTGGCACACGGCGGTACTGCTGGTAACCCACGATATTGATGAAGCGATTCTGATGGCCGACCGGATTTTACTCATGAGTGGCCAGCCTGGACACATCCTGCAGAGCTGGGAGGTCGACATCGCGCATCCGCGTGACGCTTCCCCAGACGCCTTCGGCCTGCTCAAGCACCGCATTCTGGAAGCGCTTCGAGCGCAGCATGCTTCCCATTCGCCCATGCAACACCTCACGGAGAAATCTGATGTCACCACCATTGACCGATAAACACCAAGGGCAAGGCAAACTGCATCTATGCAAGAGTAGCAACTGCGACTGCGGGATGTCGCGCCGTGACTTTCTGCAATTGTCGGCACTGAGTAGCGCGGCACTGGCGGCACCGCTGCTGTTTGCCCATGATGCACAGGCACAGACCTTCAAAGGCGATAATCAGCCAGTGCGCATCGGCTACCTGCCAATTACCGATGCGACACCATTACTGGTCGCACATGCCAGAAAGCTGTTCGAAGCCGAAGGGCTGCACACTGAGCCACCGCGTCTGTTCCGCTCCTGGGCGCAAATCGTGGAAGCCTTTGTAGCCGGTCAGGTGAATGTGATTCATCTGCTCTCACCGGCCACGCTGTGGGTCCGTTACGGTACAAAATTTCCTGCCAAGGTGGTCGCCTGGAATCACGTCAATGGTTCAGCCCTGACGGTCGATCACAGCGTCAACAACATCGCTGATCTGGGCGGCCAGACTGTCGCCATTCCGTTCTGGTATTCCATTCACAACATCCTGTTACAGCAGCTGTTGCGCAGCAATGGACTACAGGTTGTCACACGCGCACGCGATGCGGCCATCAAGCCCAATGAAGTCAATCTGATCGTGCTGCCCCCGGCGGAAATGGTGTCGGCGCTGGCCAGTAAAAATGTGCGTGGTTATATCGTGGCTGAACCGTTCAATGCTGCTGCCGAGACGGCCGGCATCGGCAAGATACTGCGCTTTTCGGGCGACGTCTGGAAGAACCATGCCTGCTGCGTGACCTTCCTGGCTGAGCGCGATATAAATGAACGTCCGGAGTGGACCCAGCGTGTCACCAACGCCATCGTCAAGGCCCAGTTGTGGACTCGCAGTAATCAGATCGATACTGCACGCCTGCTTTCCAATACGGGTGAAAACCGCTATACCCCGCATACCTTGCAAGTACTCAGCAAAGTGCTGGCAACAACTGATTACTCGGGCTATGAACGTACCGGGATCATTCGCCACCGCGACTGGAACCAGCGCCGCATTGACTTTCAGCCCTACCCTTTTACCTCCTATACGGAAGAACTGGTGAAGGCGCTGGTGCAGACCAAGGTCGAAGGTGACAATCGATTCCTGAGCACACTTAATCCGCAATTCGTGGCGCGTGACCTGATCGATGAGCGCTTCGTGCGTCGCGCCATCGATGCCGTGGGCGGACCAACGGTCTTTGGCCTGCCGCCAGGTCTGGTACGTAACGAAGTGATTGCGGTGTAATGCCGATGCTTAAACGTCTTGGCACACCCCTGTATGCCTTGTTTGGCTTCGCGCTGGCGCTGCTGCTGTGGCATCTGGGCGTAGAACTGTTGCAGCAAAAGATTCCGATTGCGGCCGCATTCTCGCCGCGCAACACGGCATTGGCACTGATACAGATGCTACAAGACCCGTATGTCTGGCGGCACATCATCGTCAGCCTCAAACGGGTCGGTATCGGCTTATTACTGGCAATCATCGGTGGCGTGCCGCTGGGTATTCTGGTCGCGACCTCTAAAAACTTTGCACGCTCGGCGTCGCCACTGTTCCAGTTCCTGCGTATGGTGTCGCCATTGTCATGGATGCCGCTGGCAGTCATGGTGTTTGGCGTAGGCGATGCACCGGTCTATTTCCTGCTGGCATTTGCGGCGCTGTGGCCGGTGATGCTCAGTACCGCCGCCGGTGTAGCACAACTCGATCCCAACTGGTTGCTGTTGGCGCGCAGCCTCTCAGCGACCCTTCGTGAAACCGTGCTGCGTCTGATTCTGCCAGGCATTACCGCGCAGATACTGACCGGTGTCCGACTGGCTATTGGCATCATCTGGATTGTCCTGGTACCGGCTGAAATGCTGGGCGTATCAGCCGGGCTCGGTTACTTCATTCTGGATACACGCGACCGTCTGGCCTACTCAGAACTGATGGCGGCCATCATCTTGATCGGTTTCCTCGGCTTTGCACTCGATTATCTGGCCAGGCTGGCGCATGACCGCTGGCTGCATGCAGGCAAATCGCCCCAATGAGCAGGCAGTGGCATTTGCGCCATTCTTCAAGAGTGGCAGCATCTGACCAGGAGACAACAATGTCTTATGAGCCCGTGCGTACGATTGGCGATACAGCTTACTTTGTATTGGCGTTGCTATTGCTGTGGATGAGTCAGCTTCCGAGAACCAATGCTGGCTCCGGATGCGGGCGCTGGTATTGGTTTTTCCCTGCGGATATCCTTGCCTCCCCGGCACCGGCAGACAACTCGCGATAGCAGCGTAATAACAACGTAAATAACAGTATTGCAACGCATAAAGTCTTTGCATATTGAATCTCGAATTGCTTCGTTCACAGGTCGTGGCAGCGCGTTTTAGTATCGCTGCACATCATCGATCAAGACCTGTTATGACAAGCTCAGTCGGCCATATTGAAATACGCGACCTGACACTCAGGTTTGCTCAGCAAGGGCAAAGCGTACAGGCGCTCCAGGGCATCACACTGGACGTGCACAGTGGGGAATTCGTGAGCGTCATCGGTCCTTCGGGCTGCGGCAAATCAACCTTGCTCAATCTGGTGGCCGGCTTTATCGCACCGAGTGGCGGCAGCATCACACTCGACGGCAAACCGATCAGCGGCCCCGGAGCCGACCGTGGCGTGGTATTTCAGCAGTATTCATTGTTCCCCTGGAAGAGCGTGCTGGACAATGTCGAATTCGGCCTCAAGCTGCAAGGTGCCGACAAGCGCACGCGCCAGCAGCGCGCGCATCATTTGCTGGCGCTGGCGGGACTGGGCGGGTTCGAGAATTTTTATCCGTCACAACTATCGGGCGGCATGAAACAACGGGTGGGTATTGTGCGTGCGCTGGCTGCCAATCCACGCATCCTGCTGATGGATGAACCGTTCGGGGCACTCGATACCCAGACCCGCGCACTCATGCAACAGATGTTGACCGAACTCTGGCAAACGCTGGGAATTTCGGTGCTGTTCATCACACACGACATCGATGAAGCAATCTTCCTCTCCGACCGCATCTACGTCATGACAGCGCGACCAGGCACGATCAAGGCGGCATTACCAGTCACGCTGAAACGCCCGCGCCTGCCAGATGTCGTGCTCAGCCCAGCGTTCCTGGAAATCCGTGCGCGTCTGCATGGCCTGATTGCAGGTGAGCGTCAGCACGCGTTTTCTACAGAGCTGGTCGTTGCCTGATTTCCACTACCTCCCCACCTTATCAAGGATATCCTCATGCAACATCGTATCGGTCGTTTTGTGCTGACAGGTATTGCCATTTTTCTGACGCTGTCGGCTGACGTCGTCAACGCCGCCGAAAAGATCCGGCTGGCCCAGAATCTGGCACCAATCTCGGGCCTGGTCATCATTGCGAAGCAAAAGAATCTATTCGAAAAATATGGCCTTGACGTTACCGTGAGTAATTTCACCAGCGGTCGTCAGGCATTGGAAACCGTGCTTGGCGGCGGCGCCGACATCGCCACTACGGCGGAAGCACCGATCACTGCAGCAGCACTGGCACGCCAGAAAATCGCACTGCTGGCGCGCATGGAATACTCCGACGATAAAACACTCCTCAGCAAGAATGCTGGCATCAACACCGCCGCTGACCTCAAGGGTAAGCGCATCGGCTACACGGTAGGAACCGGCAGCGAAATCTACACCTGGTCGCTACTCAAAAAAGCGGGCCTGAGTAAAAGCGATGTCACGCTGGTGAACCTGCGTCCGCAAGATATGGTGGCCGCTCTGGCGAGTAACAGCATCGATGCCTATAACACCTGGGAACCACACATCAGCAATGGCAAAAAGGCGCTGGGTGACAAGGTCAAAGAGCTCGACACCAAGGGTGTCTATGCCGAAACCTTCAATCTGGTGGTGACCGAAGAGTATCTCGCCAAGAATGAAAAAACCGTTACTGCTTTCCTCAAGGCGGTGCTGGAGGCAGAACACTTCCTGACGGCCAACCGCGAAGAGAGTGTTTCGATCATTGCTGGTGTTACCGGCATGAAAAAAGAAGAACTGGCCGAGATCTGGAACGATTACTTCTTTGAACTGGTGCTCGATGAGCGGGTGCTGACTACCCTGAAGAACCACGCCGACTGGCGTCTGGAAACCGGCAATGCGCCGGGCGGTGCTACCTTGCCCGATTTCCACAAGATCATCTTCGCAGCCCCGCTCAAGGCAGTCGCCCCTGAACGCGTCAAGATTCCCGGCCTCTGATGACCATCCATGCAACTGCTCAACGATGGGCCAGCTGGGCATCGATCCCCGTGTTCCTCGCCATCTGGCAATCGGTAGCCGGACTGGAGCTGGTCAATCCGCTTCTGTTCCCGCCGCCGACCCGGGTAATAAAAGCACTCTTTGATTACCTGCTGCATGGCGAAGGTATCACCGATTCCGGCTGGAGCATCACCCGTGTGCTGGTTGGCTATAGCGCTGGCGCCGCCATTGGCGTCATCGTTGGAGTACTTACCGGCGGCAGCGCCATTCTATCGGGCTTGCTGACACCGGTGTTCCAGCTGTTGAGGCCGATCCCGCCGATTGCCTTCGTACCGATCGTGATCGTCTGGTTCGGTCTGACTGAACTGGGGAAATGGTTTCTGGTGTTCTGGGGCGTGTTTTTCACTGTCTGGCTGGCCACCCACATGGGTGTGCAGCGTGTGACAGAAACGTTAATGCGGGCTGCCCAGAGTCTTGGCGCGAGCCGCTGGCAACTGCTGTGGACGGTACAACTGCCTGACGCACTGCCGGTGATCTTCGTCGGCCTGCGCAGCGCGCTCTCGATTGCTTTTTACACCCTGGTAGCGGCTGAGCTGGCCGGTGCCTATGCAGGCGTTGCCTATCGCCTCGAAGTGACGCAACAGAACCTGCAAATCGACCACATGATGGCCGGCCTGTTGGTGCTCGGATTCATCTCCGCCGTTTCAGACCGGCTGTTCCAGTCGGTATCACGCCGTTTATTGCATTGGTCCAACTGAAAGTTTCCCCATGCCCCGACTCCACGACCTGCAAACGCTCAGTTTCGATTTTCCCTCGCTGGCAGCGGCTTATCACGATGGCTTGTCGCCACGCGCGCTGGTGCAAGAAGTACAGCGCCGCATCGCCATCGAGCAAGACCAGCACATCTGGACCTACCTGATTCCGCTGGAGCAACTACTGGAGCAGGTTGTCCGGCTGGAGCAGGCAGCCGCACGAGGCACCCGGCTGCCGCTCTTCGGTCTGCCCTTCGGCGTGAAGGACAACATCGACGTAGCAGGTTTACCGACCAGCGCTGGCTGCGCCAGTTTTACCTATACCGCGTCCCGTACCGCGCAGGTGGTAGCACGTTTGACGGCGGCCGGCGCCATTCTGATCGGCAAGCAAAATATGGATCAGTTTGCCACCGGTCTGGTTGGCATCCGCTCGCCGCAAGGTTATTGCCGCAACGCCTTCCATCCTGAATACATCCCGGGCGGCTCCAGCTCCGGCTCGGCGGTGGCTGTCAGTCGTGGTCACGTGAGTTTTTCCATTGGTTCGGACACCGGTGGCTCCGGCCGGGTACCGGCAGCGCTGAACAACATTGTGGGTCTCAAACCGACTCCGGGACGCGTAAGCAGCGATGGCTTCCTGTACTGCAACCGCAGCTTCGACGTCGCGCCGGTGTTCGCATTGACCAGTGACGATGCCTACTCGGTGTTAGCCAGCATCGAAGGGCACGACCCGCATGATATTTACTCCGTGACAGTACCCACAGAGAAATTCCCAGCGCATCTGCCCAAGCACTTTCGCTTTGGCTTGCCGGGAACGCGTCATCTGAACTTCTTCGGCGACGGCCTGGCCGAGGCCCAGTTCGAGCAAGCCTTAGGTCGGCTCAAGGCGCTCGGGGGCGAAGCCGTGGAGATCGATTTTGAGCCCTTCGCGGGCGCCGGGCGGCTGGTCTTCAACAGTGCTTTGATCGCCGAACGCTGGCTCACTTACGGTGCCGCTATCGAAGCAGACGAGCGCCATGTTCATCCGGCTGTACGACAGTCCATTCTGGCAGCCAAACGTTACAGCGCTGCCGATGCCTTCGACACCCTTTACACATTGGAAGCCTATAAACAGCAGGCCTGGCGCGAGCTCGACAAGGTCGACCTGCTGGCATTGCCAACTGCCGCCACCATCTATCGCATCAAGGATGTCGAAGCCGATCCGCTGACGCTCAATACCAATCTCGGCTATTACACCTACTTTGCCAACCCCTTGCGGCTGACCGCAGTAAGCGTACCGGCTGGACTGCGGCCCGACGGCTTGCCGTTCGGTCTGTGCCTGCTGGCCAAAGCGTTTGAAGACAACCGTCTGCTTCCGTATGCACGAGCCTTTCAGGAAAGCGTTGGCGGCAAGCTCGGTGCCACTGACCATGCTTATCGCAGCCTCGCCACAGTGACAGGTGCAGCCGCATGAGTGAAGTCACATTGCGCTGGCAAGAATGGGGGCGGCTGGACGCGGTCGCGCTGGCACAACTGGTACGCAGCCGTCAGCTCAGCGCAGCCGAGACCAGCGCCCAGGCAATTGCCGCGGCCCATTTGCTGGAGCCGCAGCTGGGTGCCGTGCTGGAAACGTTCGATGAGCTCATCAGCGCACCCGGCAAGGATGGCGCCAATCCGGACGGTGAGCTGTGGGGTGTGCCCTTGTTCGTCAAAGACCTCGGCTCAGGTATCGCCGGCCGGCTTGCGGAAAGCGGCTCGGTGCTGCACCTGAATCAGCGCAACAACCGCACCGACCCACTGATTGCCAACCTGCATCGGGCCGGATTGATTGCAGTGGGACGTTCGACCACTGCCGAGCTAGGCATGACCTATGACACCACGACCACTTACCGCGGCCTCAAGGTCACCCGCAATCCCTGGCATCCCGACTACAGTCCGGGCGGGTCCTCTGGTGGTAGCGCCGCGCTGGTGGCGGCCGGCGTCACGCCGCTAGCGCATGCCACCGACGGTGCCGGGTCGACCCGCATTCCGGCCAGCCTGACTGGCCTGATCGGCTTGAAGGTTTCACGTGCACGCCTGCCGCTGCCATGGCGTTTCAACGAGTACGGCAATGCTACCCTGACCGAAGGCACGGTCTCACGCACCGTGCGCGACACAGCAGCCTTTCTGGATGCCGCCACCATCGCCTTCCCTTCCGGTAACAGCTTTATCTCCGTCAAGCCGCCGACGCACAGTTTCTCGGCGGCCATCACCCGACCGCCAGCCACACTGCGCATCGCGCTTTCAACCGGCTACTGGGGCCGCACCAATGCCTGCCACCCCGACATCGCAACACGCACCCGCGAAGTGGCGACGGTTTTGCAACAACTGGGGCACACCGTGGAAGAGGTCGACGACGACGTCATCACCGACTGGCAGCGCTTCTGGCCATCCTTCCAGACGTTCTGGCTGGGGCTACGACCAGCCATGTGGGGTCTACCATGGGAGGACGGCATTCCCTCTGAACTGTTGGCGCAAATGGCACCAATGACGCAGAAATTCTGGCGCAACGCTCAGCGTTACGACAAACGTGATGCCTTGCGCCATCAGGCCAGCAACAATGCCCACGCACTGCGTCTCGGTGAATTTTTCGGCAAATACGATGCTTTGTTGACACCTGCATTCGCGATTCCTGCGCCGCGGGCTAACGGCCCATTCTCAGTGGCCATTGAGCGCGACTTCGAGGGTTATATCAATGAGCTACTGGACGCTGGACGCTATGCCATCCCGGCTAACGATGCGGGTCTCCCGGCCATCAGCCTGCCTGCCGGCAAGGATGCCAATGGCATTCCGCTCGGCGTCCAGCTATATGGCAAATGGTTCGACGAGGCGCGCCTGCTGCAACTGGGAGCACAGCTGGAAAGCGCGCAACCGCACTGGTTCAACACGGTTCCCGGCATCCATGTTGGTACGCTGGGCTGATACATGGCGGCAGGCAAGTGCGTTTTTGTCATAAGCATGTGTGAATAGATTCGTTCTCAAGCGCGGCGCTGCTCTCTACCATCGCAATTCAGTCATAACCTGTCATAACAGCTTAAAAAGATCATCAGGACCCTGCAATGCCCAATTTCAAGATTGTCGAATCCTCTCCGGTTCCGCTCTACGTCCAGGTCAAGGACAATTTGCGTGAACGCATCTATGACGGCACGTACGGACCGCATGCGCAATTGCCGCCAGAAAGCGAGCTAGGAACCCTTTTCGGCGTCAGCCGGATCACCGTGCGCCAGGCGCTGAGTGATCTGCAACGCGAAGGGGCGATTTTCAAGATTCCCGGCAAAGGTACTTTTGTCGCCAAGAAAAAAGCGGAGCAGGAACTGACCAGGCTGGAGGGCTTTGCGGAGGCAATGAATCGCCAGGGTTACGATATCTACAACCGCGTGCTCTCCCATCGGCTGTTGCCCGCGACGGCGGAGGTAGCGCAAAAACTGGCGCTGGAGGTCGGCACTATCGTGGCGGAGATCCGCCGTTTGCGGCACCTCAACGGCGAGCCAGTATCACTGGAAATTACCTATCTGCCAGCAGAACTGGGGCAGCGCCTGCGCAACGAAGACCTGGCTGGTCGCGATATCTTCCTGATCTTCGAAAACGACTTTGACATTGCACTCGGCCATGCCGATCTGCAGATCGGTGCGGTCACCGCCGATCAGCCATTGGCGGAGGCCTTGCAGGTGGCAGAAGGTGCCGCGCTGCTGCGTATCGAGCGACTGACCAGTACCGCCGATGGCAAACCGCTGGACTTTGAATACCTGTATTTCCGCAGCGAGACCTTCCAGTACCACTTGCGCATTGCACGCCGTCCCGTAGCTGCGTCCCAGGACCAAGCTTAAATCCGTAGCGCCTGCCTCAGGAGAACCACATGGACACCCACATCATCACTGTCGACGTATTGGTCATCGGCGGCGGTACCGCCGGGCCGATGGCTGCAGCCAAGGCCAAGGAGGCCAATCCGGCCTTGCGTGTGCTGCTACTGGAAAAAGCTAACGTCAAACGCAGTGGCGCCATCTCGATGGGGATGGATGGGCTCAATAATGCTGTCGTGCCGGGCTTTGCCACACCAGAGCAGTACGTCAAGGAAATCACGATTGCCAACGATGGCATCGTCAATCAAAAGACGGTCATGGCCTATGCCCAAAACAGCTTCCCCATGATTGAGGAGCTCGACCGCTGGGGCGTCAAGTTTGAAAAAGATGAAACCGGCGACTACGCCATGCGCAAGGTGCATCACATGGGCACCTATGTGTTACCAATGCCGGAAGGTCACGATATCAAGAAGGTGCTGTACCGCCGCCTCAAACGCGCTCGGGTGGAGATCACCAATCGTCTGGTGGCAACCCGTTTGCTGACGGCAGACGATGGCAGTATCGCCGGGGCCATGGCGTTTGATTGTCGTACCGGTGACTTCCATGTGATCCGCGCCAAGACTGTAGTGCTCGCTACCGGCGCCGCAGGTCGCCTGGGACTGCCGGCCTCCGGCTATCTGTTTGGCACCTACGAAAATCCCACCAACGCCGGTGATGGCTATAGCATGGCCTATCACGCCGGTGCCGAGCTATCGGGCATCGAATGCTTCCAGATCAATCCTTTGATCAAGGATTACAACGGCCCAGCTTGCGCCTACGTGACAGGCCCTTTCGGTGGCTACACCACCAATAGCCACGGCGAACGCTTCATCGAGTGCGATTACTGGAGCGGCCAGATGATGCAGGAGTTCTATAACGAGCTGCAAGGAGGCAATGGTCCGGTTTTTCTCAAGCTGAACCATCTGGCCGAGGAAACCATCAGCACCATCGAAACCATTCTGCATACCAATGAACGCCCCAGCCGAGGCCGCTTCCATGCCGGGCGCGGCACCGATTACCGAGCCCAGATGGTGGAAATGCATATTTCCGAAATCGGTTTATGCAGCGGCCATTCGGCCTCCGGCGTATGGGTCAACGAGCATGCTGAAACCACGGTGCCCGGGCTATACGCGGCTGGCGATCTGGCGTGCGTACCACACAACTACATGCTGGGCGCGTTCGTCTACGGCAAGCTGGCTGGCGAAAGTGCGGCACGCTATTGTGCTGAAAAGGCCTTGCCGGAGCTCAATACGCAACAAGTTGAGCGCGAACGTGCACGCGTCTGGGCACCGTTGAACCGCACTGATGGTTTGCCACCCAATCAGGTTGAGTACAAGTTGCGGCGTATGGTCAACGACTATCTGCAACCACCCAAGGTCACCCGCAAGATGGAGATCGGACTGGCCCGCTTTGAAGCCATCCACGAAGATCTGGAACGGCTGCAGGCCAACAATCCGCACGAACTGATGCGGGCACTGGAAGTCCACGCCATCCGTGATTGCGCCGAGATGGCGGCACGGGCCTCGCTATACCGTACCGAAAGCCGTTGGGGCCTGTATCACAATCGTGTGGATTACCCCGAACGCAATGATGCTGACTGGCTGGTGCACGTACAGCTGAAAAAGGAACAGGAACAGATGACCTGCTTCAAGCGCCCTATCGAACCCTATATCGTCGCACTCGACGATGCCGAAAAATCAGCCTACGCGCATCTGCGTATCCGAACCGACACCGCTCAGCCGCACCTCGATGTCGCTGCTGCCGCCTGACCAGAGTGAGAATTTGCCATGCCGACCGCTATCCATATCACCAGTGTTCCCGTCACGATTGACGAAGACAAATGCATCGCCGACAAGGGCTGCACCGTGTGCGTCGATGTCTGCCCGCTTGATGTTCTGGCCATTGACCTGTCACGGGGCAAGGCCTTCATGAAATTTGATGAATGCTGGTATTGCATGCCCTGTGAAAAGGACTGCCCAACCGGGGCAGTCCATGTTGATATCCCTTATCTGCTACGTTAGGAAACCAGCATGTCTTTGCGTCAAAAAAATCTCCCTCCCCTGCGCTTTGCCGCCCTCAGTCTGCTGCTTGGTGCAGCATTGATCAGCGGTAGTGCAAATGCCGACACCATTCGTATCGCCATCGGTACTCAGGACACCACCATCAACTGCGCCACCGGTGGCCTGCTGATCCGTGAATTGCATCTGCTTGAAAAATATCTGCCGCATGAAGGCAAATACAAGGATGCGCAATACGATATCGAGTGGAAGAACTTTACCTCTGGTGCACCACTGACCAATGAAATGGTTGCCGGCAAGCTCGACTTCGGTGCCATGGCCGACTTTCCGGCAGCCTTCAACGGTGCCGCCTTCCAGAAGGCTGGCAAGCGCAGCCTGTTTATCAGCGTGCTGTCGGGCAGCACAACCGGTAGTGGCAATGGCATCGTGGTTCCCAAGGCGTCACCGGTGCAATCACTGGCCGAGCTCAAGGGCAAGACCATCTCGGTACCGTTTGCCTCCACCGCACACGGCATGCTGCTGCGCGCTGTCAAGGATCAGGGCTGGGACCCGGACAAGGATGTCAACATCATCACCCAGGCACCAGAGGTAGCCGGCTCGGCGCTGCAAAGCAACAAGATCGATGCCCATGCCGACTTCGTACCATTTGCCGAACTATTTCCCCATCGTGGTTTTGCACGCAAGATTTTTGACGGTTCGCAGGCCAATACGCCAACGCTGCACGGCAGTCTGGTCGACGCCGACTATGCGAAGAAATATCCTGAAATCGTGATTGCCTATCTGCGCGCCGCGATCGAAGCCAATCGCCTGATCAGCGCCGAACCAGAAAAATATAGTTTGCTGATCGAGAAAGTGACGGGCATCGAGGCTGAAGTGAATTATCTGTTCCACGGCCCGCTTGGTTTGCAAACCCGTGACTTTACGTGGAAGCCCGAGTACCGGCAGGCTGTCAAAACTTCCATTGACACGCTCAAGGCCATGAAACGCACTGAGACCGATCTTGACGTCAACAACTTCATTGATGACAGCTATCTGCGTGCGGCCTTCAAGCTAACCGGTCTGGACTACGAGGCGCAACTGAAGAATTACGCCAAGTCGCCACTGATCGCTAAAGATGCCGTTACCGGCAAAGCGATCATCGACACGACACGTGTCGGTCAGCTGTGGGTTCAGGGCGAATCGCAGGTGCGTAGCTATGCGACGCTGGAAACGGCGCTGGCACAGGCACACAAGCTGGAACAGTCAGGCCGGAAAATTCGCGCCATCTACGCACAAGACCGCGACAACGGTCTGAAGCTGCTGGCCGAAGATGCCTGGTATGTGCAGGACAAGCGTGAAATCAGTGCTTTCCTGCTCAAGAGTTCGGCACAGGCATGGGCCAGCAAGACCCATGGCAAGCTGCTTGATTTCAATGCCGCCAAAGAGATCAATGTTGCCAGCGGTACTTGAGCAACAGGCATCACCAGTCACGACCAAGATCATCACGACGATCACCACCATGATGGAGTCCACACATGGCCCTCAGTTCTTCCTTTGATACGTCGCGCGCGGCATCGTCTTCGATCGTAGCCACACGGCTGGCAACGCTGCAACCACTGGTGACGGTGCTTAGGCAGTGGCGTCGCCATGGCCTGCGACTGGCGTCGATTGTCCTCTGTCTGCTGTTATGGCAATGGGCGTCGTCGCGTCATGTCAATCTGGGGCTGATCAGCTTCCAGAATGTGCCATCCCCGGAGGAAGTCCTGCAGGCGGCCTGGACCTTGCTCCACTCACCCAAGCTGTTGCTCCATCTCGGTGCCAGCCTGAGTCGTGTGTTCAGTGGTTTTGTCGCAGCGGCACTGGCTGGCATTGTGCTGGGGCTGTTGATTGGTCGCCTGCCGCTGGTTGCCGATCTGCTGCTGCCACCGCTGGAACTGCTGCGACCGATTCCGGCGGTGGCGTGGATTCCGTTGGCGATCCTGATGTTTCCGTCGTCGGAAATGTCGATGATTTACATCACCTTTATCGGCGCGCTGTTTCCGATCTTGCTCAATACGATCCACGGCGTGGAAGGCGTTGACGCCCGGCTGATTGCCTCGGCCCGCAGTCTGGGTAGCGGCCGGCGTGCTGTTTTCACCGAGGTAATCCTGCCAGCGGCATCCCCCAGCATCGTCACCGGACTATCGATCGGCATGGGTAGCGCCTGGTTCTGTCTGGTGACGGCGGAGATGATCGCAGGCCAGTTTGGCATCGGTTATTACACTTGGGCCTCTTATACCATCCAAAACTATGCAGACATTATCGTGGGCATGCTGTTCATCGGCATCATGGGCATGAGCAGCAGCGCTCTGATCAAGGCGTTCGGCAAGCGCTGCATGCCCTGGTATCGTCCACAAGCGTAAGGCCACATTGATGAGCACTGAACAATACGGTAAGGTCGATATCCGGCAGTTGCAACTGCAGTTGGGTGAAGGCAAGCAACGCTTTGACGCGCTGCAGGATATCTCGCTGACTATCGCTCCCGGGGAATTCGTTTGCGTACTAGGACCATCAGGTTGCGGTAAATCCACGCTGCTGGGTGCACTGGCAGGTCATTTACCGGTGAGTGAGGGCAGCGTGCAGGTTGATGGCATACCGGTCAAGGGGCCGCATCTGGACCGTGGACTGGTGTTTCAACACCATACGCTGTTCCCGTGGAAACGCGTACTCGACAATGTTGCCTTCGGCCTTAAAATGCAGGGAATCAGCCGCCGCGAACGCTATGCACGCGCCCACGAGATGCTGCAACTAGTGGGACTGGCTGATTTTGCACAGAGCTACCCGGCGCATTTATCGGGCGGCATGCAGCAACGCGTTGAAATTGCCCGGGTCCTGATCAACCATCCACGCGTGATGCTCATGGACGAGCCCTTCGGTGCACTCGATGCGCAAACCCGTCTCAAGATGCAGGAATTGCTGTTGGAGGTCTGGGCGCGTATCCACACTACGATTATGTTCATCACGCATGATATCGATGAAGCGCTATTTCTGGCCGACCGGATTATCGTCATGAGTCCGCGCCCGGGACGTATCATCGAAGAGCTGCGACTCGAATTCCCGCGACCACGCAGCCCGACGCTGGTGACCTCGCCCGCCTTCACCGAACTCAAACGCCATTGTCTGGCCCTACTGCACCCGGAGACGCGCGTCGTACCTCTATCGCGCCTGAGCCCGCTGGGTGCCGCCAATCTGACCGAGATTCAATTTGCCATTTAAGGAAACACCGTGAGTGCAGTGCACCCCGCCAGCTTTACCATCAACGGCGACGATGATGACATCGCCGCATTGCGTGCGCGTCTGCTCGATCCAGACGATACCGTACGCCGCATTGCCATCCTCGATCTGATCGACCTTGCCGGCGACGCCCACGCGCCGCTGCTGGTGGCCGCGCTGCAGGATCGCAGCGCTGCTGTGCGACTGGAAGCAACCCGTGCACTGGAGGCGTTTGAAAGCGCCGACAGTGTGGCCGGACTGGTCACACTGCTGACCGATACCGATGCGGCCGTACGCGATGCTGCCGCCCATGCACTCAGTGAATTGAAAAACCCAGAGTCAGCGACACTGCTGCTGCCGCTGGCATGGGATGAACAGCCCTTTGTCCGGGTTGCGATTCTGCGAGCGCTGCGCGAACTACGCGTGCCGGATAGTCTGGAGCCGGCGCTGGCTGCATTGCTGCATAACGATGCAGCGGTACGTCGTGAGGCAATCTCGGTACTCGGTTATCTGAAACAGGAACGTGCCCTGGCCCCGATTACCCAACTGGCAGCCCACGATCCCGACCCAGAAGTGCGCCGTAGCGCAACGGGTGCGCTGGGTTTTGCCAGCGATGACAGTGTACTGCCGGCCTTACTGTCGGCCTTGCAGGATACAGTCTGGCAAGTAAGGGAAGAGGCGGCCACCACACTCGGCAAGCTGCGTCTGCCGACAGGCACCGGTGCGTTGATTACCGCGCTGAACGATCCTTACTGGCAAGTACGCCTACGTGCCGCGCGCAGTCTGGGACGATTGCGCAGCGCCGACGCTGTTGCACCATTGCTGGTGACGCTGCAGCATGCCATCAGCAATCTGCGCAAGGAAGCTGCGCTGGCGCTGGGCGAGATCGGTGACCCCACGGCTCTGCCAGCCTTGGAGCAGGCACAGCACGACGGCGATCCGGAGGTACGCAAGTCTGTACGACTGGCACTGGAACAAATCCAGCGTGCCCATTGAGCACCACACTAGCCGATGCCCACCCCAAGCAAACTCACTAACCAGATCAACAGCGGTCAGCTAACGATTGATTGGGATGACGGTACGCAGCAGGTGTTGTCCCATCTGCTGCTACGCAGTCATTGCCAATGCGCCGACTGCAAGAAATGGCAACGCGATGCCCGGCAAGCACTGGTTGTATCGCCTGAGATCAGGCTGACCGGGATCGAACCGGTCGGGCACTATGGCCTGCAATTGCATTTTAGCGATGGCCACAAGCGCGGTATATATCCGTGGCCTTATTTACGTGGGCTATCGGAAGTGCCAGAGCCAACTTGGGAGCGATAACCGTAGGCGCGATGATCGGGTGGCAGTTGCGGCCCTGCGCCAAATAACTTCTCGCGTAAGGTACCGGGCGTGTAGGCGGTCTTGTACGCACCGCGCCGCTGCAACTCCGGTACCAGCAGTTCCACGATGTTACGGAAGGTACGAGGTGCCTCAACAAAGGCTAGATTGAATCCGTCGATACGGGTCTCTTCCATCCACGCTTGCAGGGCATCGGCCACTTGTACCGGATCGCCAACCACGACGGCCCCACGCCCGCCAATGGCAACAAACTCGACTGCGTCGCGCACGGTCCAAGTGCGACTTGGATCAAGTTTGCTGAATGCGGCCAAAGCTGACTGACCGGCGTCGGTATCAACATAGCCCAAGGTGTCATCGGGCTGGTAGCGGGATAAATCGATGCCTGTCCAGCCAGATAGTAGTGTCTGTGCTCCGGAATAACTGGCGCGCGCCAGACTAGCCTGATAGCGCTCTTGCGCCAGCTCGGCAGTGGCTTCCACGATCACGGTAAACATGGCAAAGAAGCGCACGCTGTCGGCAGCCCGGCCGCTAGTCACCAACGCATTGCGTAAATCATCGACGCTACGTTTGAGCCCGTTACGAGTTGGTGCACCAACAAAGATGCATTCAGCGTGGTCGGCAGCGAATTGTTTACCACGCCGGGAGCCACCCGCCTGGAACAGGAGCGGTGTGCGTTGCGGTGATGGCTCGCATTGGTAGACGCCATGCGAACGGAAGACCCCCCCCTCATGGGCAATCGCATGGATTTTAGCTGGATCCGCGTAAATGCCCTTCTCAGCATCGCGCCGCACTGCGTCCTCTTCCCAGCTGTGCTGCCACAGCTTGTAGCACAGCGCCATGTAATCATCGGCGCGTTCGTAGCGGTCGTCATGCGCAATCTGCCGGTCCAGCCCGAGGCTGCGGGCACCGCTATCGAGGTAAGAAGTCACGATGTTCCAGGCGACCCGCCCCCCCGTGAGATGGTCAAGTGTGGTCAGGCGGCGCGCCAGCAGATAAGGTGGTTCGTAGGTGAGCGAGGCAGTAATGCCAAAACCAAGATGCTTAGTGACCTGCGACATGAGGGGGATTACCGGAAACGGATCATTCATCGGTACCTGTGCCGCAGTGCGCAAGGCGGCATCGGGCGAACCTTGATCAGTATCGTAGACCCCCAGCACATCGCCCAAAAACAGGCTGTCAAACAGACCCTGTTCCAGCAATTGTGCCAGTGCAGTCCAGTAACCAGGTTGTAAATAATGAGTGGCCTGATCCTCAGGCCCGGTCCATTGGCCCGGCGCCAGATGACCAACACAATTCATCAGAAAGGCATTGAAGCGGATTTCCTTGGCCATGACGGCTCCTCTCGGTGCTGTTATAGATTTTGCTGTGGTGGTTGCTGCGATGGCGATTTGAATCGATATTCACGAATCCAGCCTTGCGGCCGGAAGATCAGGATCAGAATCAGTACTAGCCCGATCAGGATCAGTCGCAGAGAAGCCAGTTGCGCCGCACTAAGCCAGCTGATGTAATCATTGAGAAAGCGAGTGCTTTCCAGCAGCAGAACCACCGTGAAGGTGCTCAGTAGCACACCCCGGTTACTGCCACGGCCACCAATGATGACTGCCATGAACGCGTAGGCAGTGATAATCGGGCCGAACTGGGTCGGGTCAATATACTGGTAATAAAAAGCATGCAGTGCCCCCGCCAACCCAATAGCTGCGCCACCGGCTGCAAACAGTTTGACGCGGAAAGCGAGGACGTTCTTGCCGAGTGTTGCGGCGACCAGCGGATCATCGCGTAAGGCCCGCGCCACGCGACCAAAGGGCGCACGGGAAATCAACTCCAGCAATACAAAGACCAGTGCCAGTGCCAATAGCGTCAAGACCAGAAACGCAGCCTCACTGTGTACCGGTCGGGCAATATCAGCAATGCCGAGGCTCCCTCGAGTCGCCCAGTCCTCGTGAATGATCAGTAGCTTCATACATTCCGCAAAACCCAGCGTCACAATTGCCAGATAGTCATCGGCCAGCCGAATTGAGATCAGACTCACCAGCGCGCTCGCCAGCGCGGTACCAATGATAGCTGCCAGCATGGCGCTCCAGGGATTGCTGCCGTAGTACACCAGAATCGCACACAGATATGCGCCCAGCATATAGAAGCCAAACAAGCCAAAGTTGACCATGCCGGACAAGCCCCATTGCAGATTGAGTGCCAGCGCCACGATACCCGCCAGTGACATGAGCACCAGAATGGAAAACAGATAGGAGTTCATTTACGCACCCAGGTAGAACCGAACAGGCCTGCAGGTCGTATCAGGAGCAGAATGCTCAAGACCAAAAAGGCAGCTATTGTCCGGTAATGCGGTGGCAGAATCAGCGTAGACAACTCGCCGACAACACCCATGATCAAGGCCCCGGCGACTGCCCCCATCGGTCGTGACAAGCCTCCCAGAATAGCGGCAGCAAAGACCGGCAACAAATAGTTCCAGCCCATCAGCGGGTCTAACGTGGTGTCAATGCCAATGAGCATGCCCGCTATCGCAGCAAGCGCACCCGATAAAATCCAGGTCAGCGTAACCACCCGCTGGCGCGAAATGCCACGTACCGACGCCAGTTCCGGGTTATCGGCAATTGCACGCATGGCGCGACCGAGCCGGGTATGACTAAAAATGAGCCAAATCAGTAGCAGCGCCAGCATACTGGCGCCCGCTGCGTGCAGCTGTTCAATATTAATGCGCAGACCGGCGATACGCAGTGGGCGGGCGGCCTCGATGGCATAGCTATAGGGCGAACTGCCTGCCAGTAGACGCACGCTGTTTTCCAGAATGAAAGAGACGCCCATCGACGCCACCAACAGCATCACGCCAGAGCGCTCACGCAGGAGACGAAACACCAGTACGTCAATCAGTACCGCAAGTGCTGCCGCGCAAAGTGCACCTGCCAAGGTAGCGAGTGGCAGGCCAAACCCCAGTACCACATTAAAAAAGAAAATCAGATACGCCCCTGCGGTGAGCATCGCACCAATCGCGAAATTGGCGAAGCGCAAGACACTGAAGGTCATCGCGAGCGCCAACGCTGGCAACGCCACCAGCAAACCCGTGACGAGGCCGTTCCAGAGCAGCTGCAACATCAGGATTTCCCCAGATAAAGCTGATGCAAATCAGGATCCCGGGCCAGCGCCGCGGCCGGACGGATCAACCTGACCTGGCCCGCCACCAGTAGCAAACCGGTATCGGCCGCTGCCAGTCCGAGCTTGACGTTTTGTTCGATCAGCAATAATGAAATACCGGTCTGCCGTATACGGGCAATACTCTCAAACATCAGCGCGGCATTTTTAGGTGAGAGTCCTGCCGAAGGTTCGTCGAGCACAAGTAGCGATGGCGTCTGCATTAATGCCGAGGCCATCGCTACCATCTGTCGCTGACCACCACTGAGCAAACCGGCACTCTTGCGCAAATGTGGACGGATTTCGGGGAATAGCAACAGCACCTGTTCGATGCGGTTGTCCACACTACTCCTGACGGCAGAAGTACGCCCCTGCAGAAATTCCCAGCCTAACCTGAGATTATCGAGTACAGACAAATTAAGAAAGACATTGTCTTCCTGCGGCACATAGGCCATTCCTGCACGAGCGCGTGCGGGGGCGTCGGCCTGACTGAGATCATGGGAGTCGAGCAGGATGCTGCCAGCATGAGGACGAAGCAATCCGACCACAGTTTTGAGTAACGTTGACTTGCCGGATCCGTTTGGTCCGATCACAGTCAATGCACCACCGGCTGGCAACTGCAGATCTACACCATGCAAAATCGTATTACCGCCATAGCCGGCTTGAATACCAAATAAAGTGAGTGTCGCGCCCATGTTTATTATCCAAGATACGCCTGCACTACACGGGCATCTGCCGTGACGGTCGCAAAGTCGCCGTGTGTGAGCACACAACCTTCGGCCAACACATAGACCGTGTCACACAGCGACGCAATCACATCCATATTGTGTTCGACGATAGCGATGGTGAGTCCTTCCTGACGTAGTTGCAAAATGAAACTGCACAGTTCTTCGATCAAGGCCGGACTCACGCCGGCGGCCGGTTCATCAAGTAACAGGATTGCCGGTGACAGCATCAAGGCACGCGCCAGTTCCAGCAGCTTTTTCTGACCGCCTGACAAGGCCCCCGCAGAATGATTGGCCAGGGCCGTCAGCCGCACTCGCGCCAGCAGTGCGTGTGCCCGCTCCAACGCCAAGGCTTCTGTCCGGCGCACCACAGCACGGCCGGCAAAGACACGCCAGAGCTGATCACCGGAGTGCGCAGGATGGGCCAGCAAGAGATTTTCGAGCACACTCAGACTGTCAAGCTCACGCACAATCTGAAACGTACGTACCAGCCCATGTCTGGCCCGTTGATGCATCGGCAGACGCGTGACATCGACGCTGCCGAGGTGGATCTGCCCGGCATCCGGTCGCATGCTCCCGGCCAGTAAATTGAACAGGCTAGATTTACCGGCCCCATTGGGACCGATGATTCCGGTGATCTGACCGGCAGGCACCGTCAGGGAAACCTGTTGCAATGCTTGGACACCACCAAACGACAGCGACAATTGCGCAGCCGAAAGTGCCACATCTGAGGTTGATGGAACTGACACTATTGCAGGATTTCAATCAGTTTGTTCTTGCCGTTCCTGATCGTGAAATGGCCATAGATGCGATTGATCTGTTCGCCGTTGGCAGCAAATTTGAAACTGGAACCAGCGCCACTGTAGGCAATCGCTTTGTGTGCGCGCAGAGCCTTGAGGCCAACCACAGGATCTTCCACGGTGACGCCGGGACCATTGACCACTCGCGGAATCGCTTTGGCGAATTGCTGTGGATCGGTACTACCGGCCTTTTCAATAGCCAGTGCCAGTACCGACACTTCATCCCAGGCATTGGAGGGAAAAATGGCAATAGCGTCCGGCGAGGTGCCAGTCACCCGTGCAAAGGTCTGATAGGCGCTCGATTCGCGTGGTGGAATCGACTGAATATGATCAATACCCTCAGAGACCTGCACACCCACATTCTTAATAAATGCACCTTCCGCATCGGCAGCCGAGGAATTGACGTAGATCTTGGCACTATAACCGCTGCGATAAATCTCGCGTGTGACCGCGGAGAGATCTGGCAGGTAGCTCGGAATGAACACGGCATCGGGCTTCTGCGAAAAGATTTTTTCTACCTCGGCACGATAAGAGGGCTGATTCGGGCTGTAATAAACGCTATCGATAATGCGGCCACCACCGGCCTTGAAAGTCTTGATGAACGGTTCCACCAGACTGGTCGTAAAGGGTGTCTGCAAGGCCAGCACCGAGGCAGTTTTAGCACCATCCTTCAATGCTGCCTTACCAAAAACTGCACCCCAGTCCTTACCGCTGGACTGAAAACGCCAGACCAATCCTTTATTGTCACCCTGGGTGACTTCATCCGCAGATCCGGAAACCAGCAAAGGAATACCGCGTTCGATCGCCAGCGGTTTGACCGCCATCGCTACCGCACTGCTCCACATACCGATCAGCGCCACGACTTTGGAGACATCAAGGAGCTTGCGCGCTGCGGCGACTCCAGCGGTGGGATTGCTCTCATCATCGGCCACCACGATCTCCAGCCGACGGCCACCCAACACACCACCAGCTTCTTTGTTGATGAATTCTACCGCCTTGAGGGCAGCATTGACCATCCCCTCGCCATAGGGACCACCACCACCGGTTAGCGGTGCCAGTAATCCGATACGGATCGGCTCACCGGCCGCATGCGCCAGCATGGGCAACCCAAGCACAGCGGTACCAGCAGTCAATAGTGTCAGAAAACCACGACGATCCAAAGCGCGGTGTTGAGAGGAAAAATCGATGGACATAGGCAAACTTTCTTGATGCACTAGGCAATATTGGCGTGCACATGCACGGCGCTTGTATCTTCGCCAACCTGCAGTGCCTGGTTGAACCGATTGAAAAATCCGCACAGGGAAATACGTAAGGTCAGTTCCACAATCTGATCCTCTGTGAAATGACTGCGCAGACGATCAAACAGCTTTTCGGGAATGCGCGCTGCCGACTGCGTGACCGCAATCGCATACTCCACGACCAGCTTGTCCACGGGCGTTAACTCCGGATGCCCCTGATAGTCGAGCAAATTCCTCGCACCCTGTTCGGAGATACCATCTACCTCCAGCCGGGGTGCATGATTATCGACGCAATACTGGCATTCGTTGAGCAGCGATACCACTACCACCGCCAGTTCAATATATCGATAGGAAATGTTTTCTCTGGCTTTCAACTCGCTCAGCATGCTGAATAAATGCAGTGCCGCTGGACGCACATGTGCCAGGATTGAGAACTGATCGGAGAACTGCGCGCCATCACCTGTGAATTGCTTGTACAGTTGCGCCAGCTCGACGTCAAAATCAGTGGGGGTCAGCTCGCTGATGCGGGGCATGAATCATCTCCAGTGAAGATAAGATATCAGGAGTGATATCAAGTGACAGGTATAAGAAGTCAAAATTATAGAGAGTGCGTCGAAAGATCGATATGAATAAAATCGACTATATAAATACCAAAATCACATAATCATACTTGCGGCCGGATACATTAAGGCGCATGCCCATCCACAGATACAATGCTGCAGCCAACGCAACCCTCCAGTGCCTGCTTGATAGCGACGTCAGTACTGGGACTCTTACTCACCCATTTCCAGTTCAGCGCTGGTAACATGGCAAAGGCCTTATGGTCGCCAGCATCCAGATAATCGAGAAAGCCGCTTTTACTCTTCGGATTCATATGCGGTGTGCAAGTCACACCCGCATCGTCATCAAAGGCGAACAATCGCTTCACATCCATCCTTACATTGTAGGGTGCCAAAGATATCCGACTGGGCCGTCGAAAATGGGCACACCTGATGCACTGACTGTAACCAATGTACCTTTCGCAGCGAACTAAACAGTAAGCGATCTTCAGGGCACTGAAGATCCCATCCGTCCTGAAAGGAACCTCAGATGAAACAGTCAATTGCCATCCTCGCTTCGACTGCCATGTTGTTTGGCTTAGCGGCTTCTGCCGATACGCTTGTCAGTGGTCCCCCAGCACCAGATTTTTCAGGAATCGACAACTGGATCAACTCCACACCGCTGAGCATGGCCCGCCTGAAGGGAAAAGTCGTACTGGTCGACTTCTGGACCTACACCTGCTTCAACTGCACAAACACATTGCCTTATGTAACGGCCTGGTATGAAAAGTACAAGTCGAAAGGTTTTTTGGTGGTCGGTGTACATACTCCGGAATTCGCATTTGAGCGCTCCACTGAAAACGTCACCAATGCCATGATGAAGTTCAACATACACTACCCCGTGGCGCAAGATAATCGGTACGTCACCTGGAATGCCTATCACAACCAATATTGGCCGGCAGTCTACCTGGTCAATAAAAAAGGCAATATTGTCTATTCCCATTTCGGAGAAGGCGATTATCAGGAAACTGAGGCCGCCATCCGAACCTTGCTGAGCGACGAGTAAAACCTTATCCATCGACTGATAGGGCTTTGTGATCAAGGGTGCTTTTGCCTGTAGTGGTTTGATGTACCAGGGACGGCTGGTTGAATCGTAGTCTGGCAGCACCTGTTCGGATGAAACATAGATTTTGTCTTGCTCACCCATGGTGGTGAGGGTCATACCAGCAGATTTTTTTAAATGTAGTGTCAGCCCCTGAGGATCCTGCGGCACTACTGAATCAGCGGCAACCGTGACCGCCAGTGCCTTGGCCGCAACCCATTCTGCCAAGGCACGATTATTACCAGTAATAATCGTATACAGATTGGCGCGGATGTCACTCCACCTCCGGTTATCAAGGTAACCGTGCAAACTTATCCCTTGGCCAGATCACTTGTTGAAGCAAATATCGGCATCGCGGTGGTCGACAATTTCACCGCAAATGCGGGGAACACAGGCAATGCAGACAAACAGATTCAGATTCGTCGCATGGACTTACCTGCGGTCAGCAAGATCTACGCTGTGACCAATCGGGCCAGGCCGGCACCGAAGTCGGCAGAATTTTTGCTGGAAGCGATCCGCAGATTACCTGCCTGATAACTGCATCACCCAATATCACTTGGAGTTATCCATCATGCAAACGATCATGGCGATGCTGCAAGGGCGCTTTGATGGTTTGCACCTCAGGCGTTCTTGAAGAGCTTCTCGCGTAATGCTACCAATTGATCACGGATGGCGCTCAATTCTCCTGGGTTGCATTCAGTCGCACAAAAGACTCCCTGATGGACCTTTTTGGCACGCTCCTGCAGGTCGCGTCCTTCTGAGGTCAGACTGATGATTACCTGGCGCTCATCATTTTTGGCACGCTCTCGCTGTAACAATCCCAATCCTTCCATGCGCTTGAGCAAAGGCGTGAGAGTCGCCGAATCCAAAAAGAGACGATCGCCAATTTCAGACACCGTCAATTCATCCTGCTCCCACAGAATCAACAGCACCAGATACTGCGGGTAAGTAACCCCAAGGCTGGTTAGCAACTTGCGATAGACCTTGTTCAGGCCCAGCATTGTGGAGTAAACCGCAAAGCAGAGTTGATCACCGAGCCGCAAAGACGTCGCGGATTTATTTGACGGAGAAGAAGTGTTTTTAGACATCGGCGCACTGTAATGTAGTTTGTTGATCATTGTAATCTGATAACTCTACGCATCTCGAACTGTCGCTCAGAAGTTCTTTCTGCCGTTGAAGCTGCAACAAGTCAAAGAAGAAAAACAGCGACCTGAGAACAAAGTCTCTGATCGGCCATGGATCCAACAAATAAATAGCTTGCAATTAAATAGTACACAATTTAAAATCCTTTCATCGACAAAGACATTGGTTACCTGACCTGACGGAATACATCACCTCGACGACCGAAAAATAGGAAACAGTTGCGGCAGCATGATTTACGACAACGCCTATCCACTCAGCCATCGCAGGACCGTACCCAAGTAACTTTTATGTCCCGCCCTTTAAATAGCGCGCTATTTAATAGCTCGATATATTTACCCGAAGCAGCCCCTTAAATCATTCACCAATACGAAGGAAATTGACATGAACCGCTATACCAAAATCGTAGCAGCAACCGTTATGGCGCTGGCCGCTCACAGCAGCATGGCCGCTGGCAGTTATGGCGTAGAACACAATACTCAGGCCTTCCTTGAAGTATTGGAAAAAGGTGGCGGCAAACCATTGGAAACACTGAGCCCGACAGAGGCCCGTCAAGTATTGATCGGTGCGCAGGCTGGCGCCAAGTTGCCTCCTGCTGATGTCAGCGAGAAGACGATCACGGCTGACGGCAAGACCATCAAGCTCAACATCGTCCGTCCGGTCGGTGCGAAAGGTAAATTGCCGGTATTCATTTTCGTCCACGGCGGCGGCTGGATTCTTGGCGACTTCCCGACCCACGAGCGCTTCGTCCGCGATCTGGTTGCAGAAACCGGTTTCGCTGCGGTGTTTGTGAACTACACACCATCGCCTGAAGCCCACTACCCTGTCGCTATCAATGAAATCTATGCAGCTACCAAGTGGGTCGCTGAGCACGGTGACGACATCAATGTCGATGGCAAGCGCCTGGCCGTTGTTGGCAACAGTGTTGGTGGTGACATGGCAACCGTCACCGCATTGATGGCCAAGGACAAGGGTGGACCGGTGATCAAATCACAGGTTCTGTTCTGGCCCGTGACCAACGCCAACTTCGAGGACGCTTCGTATGACCAGTTTGAACAAGGTCACTTTCTTACTCGTCCTTTGATGAAATGGTTCTGGGATGCCTACACCACCGACGTCAAGCAACGTCAGGAAATTTACGCCTCACCATTGCTGGCAACTACCGAGCAACTCAAGGGATTGCCACCAACATTGATCATCACCGCTGAAAAAGACGTGCTGCGCGATGAAGGCGAAGCGTATGCCCGCAAGCTCGATGCCGCGGGTGTTCCGGTGGTAAGCACACGTTACAACGGCATGATCCATGATTTCGGCTTGCTCAATGCACTGTCCGAAGTGCCGGCAACACGTGCCGCTTTGCATCAGGCTGCAGAAGAACTCAAGGCACGTTTGAAGTAAATTGTCATGCGAAATGATATCTGAATGTGCGTATAGCCAACTGCCACCGCAGCCGGAAAAAATTTCTTGTACCGGACTTGAATTAGGTTTTGGTGCCCCACATATTGAATCGTTCGCTACTTAATAGCAAGCAATGTTTTCCAGATGCATCGAAGTCTGTTCAACGTAGTACCCAACCCGTCTGGCAGCGCCATGCATAGTTGTCAGACGGAATACGTCAATTTATCACTGCTCAAAAAGAGCTGAATTTTTAAAGGAGTTTTACCATGAATGCCACAAAGATTACCGCCGCTGTTCTTCTCTTTGCCGCTGCTGGCGCTAGTTTTGCCGAAAACAAGTATCCACCAGAAACCAAGTTTGTATCGACCAAGACACGCGCAGAAGTGATTGAAGAATTGAAGCAAGCACGTGCCGAGGGCCTGATTGTCAATGGCAATAACTATCCAGTCTTTGTGGTACCACATAGCACACTGACTCGCGCTGAAGTCGTTTCGCAATTGAAGGGCCCTGTCAGGAACGACATTTACACTGGCGCATGATTGACCGTCAGTATCAAATATCAAGCTTCAATCTGCCGCATCAGTTACACCCGCCATCTTCCTTGGTCAGCCTGCCACAAAGGCAGTACCATGGTGGATGGCTTTGCACGTTCTGAATCGAAGTCAATAGAAAAGCCCGACGAATCCGCCGGGCCAAGGAGTGAATAAACAAAGCCGGGACTTCCACAAAAAACAATCACTACATCAGCGCTGAAGCAGCGATATCTACGAACATCAATCCCCCTTCTGCGCTACCAGCGTATCGACCTCTGCCTGCGGATCCCAACCGCCACCGAGTGCCTTGTAGGTCGCCACAGCGGCTCGTGCCAGATCGGTTTGCGCCTGCGCCCGCGCATCAGCAGCACGTAGCAGGGTTTCATCAGCATGCAACACGTCAATCAGACTGGCAGTACCATGCTCATAGGCGATAAAGGAAGTCTGACGCGCGTGCGACAGTGAGCCTTCGCCGCGTACCAGCGCTGCCGTTTGTGTTTGCGTGTTGATCAACGCCGAAAATGTATTCTCAACATCTTCAGCCGCATGCAGCACTGCCAGACGATACGACGCCAGCGCTTCAGCTTCCTGGCCATGTGCCTGGTCAATCTGCGCATTGATACGACCAAAGTCAAACAGTCTCCAACGCAACCCCAGAACACCCTGCGCCTGACTGGCGCCGGATGCAAACAAATTCGAAGCGGGCAATGTCGTTGCGCTACCCAATAATCCACTCAAGGAAAAATGCGGATAGTACTCGGCAATCGCTTGCCCAATGCGTGCATTGGCAGCGGCTACGCGTCGCTCGGCCACGATCAGATCAGGACGACGTTGCAGTAATTCAGCCGGTGAACCCATGTCCGTAATCTTGGGCGCCACAGGAATGCCCCTGGCATCAGCCAACTCTTGACGATGCGTACCGGGAGGTGTCCCTAGCATCACGTCAAGTGCATTCATTGCAGCAGCCAGAGCAGCCTGCAGCATCGGTACGCTGGCTTCAACTTGTGCCAGCGCCCCTTCAGTCTGATCAACCTGATACTGTGCAGCCAGTCCGCGCGTGTAGAGCAATTGCACTTTGGTCAGCAGTTCCTGTTGGGTCTTGACCTGGCGATGCGCAATATCGAGACGCTGTTGCAGCCCGCGAATGGCAATATATGTATCTGCCGTCTGTGCCGCCACAACTAATCGTGTCGCTGCCACATCCGCACGCGAGGCTTGATACTCAGCCTGTGCGGCCTCTTTGCCACGACGCAGTCCACCAAAAACATCAATTTCCCAGCTGGCGCCAAGGTCTGTCTCATAGGCATCACCCCAACGCTTATAGTCTGGCGTGGCATTGAGCAAACTCCCTATCGGTGTTTCGATTGATTGATGCGCACGCGCCGCCGAGCTTGTCACCGTACCTGACGGCAGCAAGGCTGCATTGGCAGCACTCAAACCCGCACGCGCCTGCCTCACACGGGCACTGGCCTGTACCAGATCCAGGTTTTGTTCCAATGCCAGCGAAACGTAACGTGCCAACAACGGATCTCCAAACTCGTTCCACCAGGCAACCACGTCTTTGGGGGCCAGGGTATCTCCTTGCGCCAGCGACTGCTGGCCGATGTAGTGGTCAGTTAACGGACTGGCTGGCCTTTGATAATCAGGACCCACAGCACATCCCGCCGCCAAGCTGGCAAACAGGACTGGACCAAGAATGCGACTAGAAAACATATGAATTCCCTCGATACAACAATTTACATGTGACTATAATAACAAGGAGTCACAAACTGTCAATGCAATTTAGGGAGGCGATTCCTCGCGATGATTACATCACCCACATTCACTGCACATCTGCGCGGCCCGACCGATCACGACGTGCGCACCCAGATCGTTACCGCGGCAACCGACTACTTCAGCCACTACGGCTACGAAAAAACAACAGTGTCGGATTTGGCAAAGTCAATTGGCTTTTCCAAAGCCTATATCTATAAGTTCTTCGACTCCAAACAAGCCATCGGAGAAGTCATTTGCGCCAATACCCTGGGCATGATCTTGCATGCCATAGACGATGCAATGAAAGATGCCAACACCGCCACAGAGCGCTTCCGCCGCATGTTCTCAACAGTTGTAGAGGCTGGATGTGAACTTTTCTTTCAGGACAGAAAACTTTACGACATGGCAGCGACAGCCGCCAGCGAACCCTGGCCATCGGTTTTTTCTTATGAAGAACACATCAAGAATCTGGTACTGAAGATTCTCAAGGAAGGAAGGGAATCGGGTGAGTTTGAGCGCAAAACTCCCCTCGACGAAACCACCAACGCGATCTATCTGGTGCTACATCCCTATGTCAATCCACTCTTGCTACAGCGCAACCTGGACCAGGCCAAGGCTGACACGAACCATCTTTCCAACCTCATTTTGCGCAGCTTAGCACCGTAAAACTACGCTTTACCAATGTGACTCTTGACTTATTTAGTCACAAGTTTGAGAATCCAATCCTTTCTTCTCCCCTTTGGAAGGACTCCCATGTCTCGGCACTCACTTGGTACGTATGCTCGTTATCTGTTGCCACTTGCCTTAACGGCATGTGGTGAAAAACCCGTCTCCGACCCGCGGACGGAGGCTCCCTTGGTAAAAATGGTTGCGGTGGTCAGCGCAGCGCCGCTGACGCAGTCATTTACCGGCATCATCGGCTCCCGGGTCCAAAGCGATCTGGGCTTCCGGGTCTCGGGCAAGGTGCTGCAACGATTGGTGGATACCGGCGAAAGCGTCAAGCGCGGTCAATTGTTGGTGCGCATTGACCCCATTGACCTAGGCCTCGAAGCCAATGCCCGCACCGAAGCTGTCGCTGCGGCAAGAGCGCATGCTAAACAAGCCATCGCCGATGAAGTGCGCTATCGCGATCTGGTCGCGGCCGGCGCAGTATCCGCATCCGCCTACGATCAAATCAAGGCGACCGCCGATTCGGCCAAAGCAGAATTGAATGCTGCCCAAGCACAAGCCGACGTCGCCAGAAATGCCACCAATTACACTGAGTTGATGGCCGATTCGGATGGCGTGGTCGTCGAGACACTGGCCGAACCAGGTCAGGTGGTCAGTGCCGGACAGGTGGTCGTGCGGCTGGCCCATGCCGGTCCACGCGAGGCTGTCATCCAGTTGCCAGAAACTCTGCGTCCGACGATTGGCTCTCAAGCTACTGCCACCTTATATGGTCAAGACAAGGCAGACAACAGCGCCAAACTCAGGCAACTCTCAGATGCAGCAGACCGTTTGACCCGAACCTATGAAGCACGCTACGTGCTCAATAGCACACTAGCCAACGCACCACTTGGTGCAACGGTAACCGTCACGCTGGCAGATAAGCGCACAGGTAATGCCACTGGTGTGCAAGTGCCATCGAGTGCCGTGTTCGACGCTGGCAAGGAGAGCGGCGTATGGGTATTGAACGGCAGTCCTGCCAAAGTGAGCTGGCGCCCGGTGCACGTGCTCAACATCACCGATGAAGCAGCGCGCGTGGATGGCAATCTGCAAACGGGAGAGCAAATCGTCGCGCTGGGAGCGCATCTGCTGCATGAAGGTGAGCTGGTACGCATTCAAGCTGCACCTGCACTAGCCCTCCCCGCGGGTACCGAGGGAGAGAAAAAATGATTGGCTTCAATTTATCAGCGTTGGCGGTGCGTGAACGCTCCGTCACGCTCTTTCTGATCATCCTGATTTCGATTGCCGGGATCCTGGCATTTTTCAAGCTGGGCCGAGCTGAAGATCCGCCGTTCACAGTCAAGACCATGACGGTCGTGACTGCCTGGCCTGGCGCAACGCCGCAGGAAATGCAGGATCAGGTCGCCGAGCCTCTGGAAAAGCGGATGCAGGAGTTGCAGTACTACGACCGCACCGAAACCTACACTCGCCCCGGCCTGGCCTTTACCACCGTGACACTGCTCGACAGTACGCCCCCCTCTGCAGTACCCGAACAGTTTTACCAAGCCCGTAAAAAACTGCATGATGCAGCCTCGGATCTGCCTAGTGGTGTCATCGGCCCTTTCGTCAACGATGAATTTTCAGATGTGACGTTTGCTTTGTATGCACTCAAAGCCAAAGGTAAGGCGGAGCGCCTGTTGGTGCGTGATGCCGAAGTACTCCGGCAGCGCTTGCTGCATGTGCCCGGCGTCAAAAAAATCAACATCATTGGTGAACAGGCTGAGCACATCTTCGTCTCTTTCTCACACGATCGTCTGGCTACCATGGGCGTAGCGCCACAAGAAATCTTCGCCGCCCTCAATTCCCAGAACGTGCTGACACCAGCCGGCTCGATCAATACCAAGGGATCGCAAGTCTTTGTCCGCCTCGATGGTTCTTTCGACAATCTGCAAAAGATTCGCGATACCCCGATCGTGGTACAAGGCCGTACCCTGAAGCTCTCAGATGTGGCGACGGTCGAACGCGGCTATGAAGATCCGGCCACCTTCGAAGTTCGTAACAATGGAGAACCAGCCTTGCTGCTGGGAATTGTCATGCGTGATGGCTGGAATGGACTGGATCTGGGTAAAGCCCTCGACGCTGAAGTAACCGCCATCAACAAAGATCTGCCATTGGGCGCAAGTTTAACCAAGGTAACCGATCAGGCGGTCAATATTGCGTCGGCAGTCAATGAATTCATGGTTAAGTTCGTCGTTGCCTTGCTGGTGGTGATGGTGGTCTGCTTCCTCAGTATGGGATGGCGTGTCGGTTTGGTGGTCGCCGCAGCAGTGCCGCTCACGCTGGCGGCGGTATTTATTGTCATGGCGGCGACTGGCAAGAACTTCGACCGGATTACCCTTGGTTCGCTGATCCTGGCACTGGGCTTACTGGTTGACGATGCCATTATTGCGATTGAAATGATGGTGGTCAAAATGGAAGAAGGCTATAGCCGTGCGCATGCATCGGCCTACGCCTGGAGCCATACTGCTGCACCAATGCTCTCTGGCACGTTGGTGACGGCAATTGGCTTCATGCCAAACGGCTTTGCCAAATCAACCGCGGGTGAATATACCAGCAACATGTTCTGGATCGTTGGTATCGCCTTGATTACGTCATGGGTTGTGGCTGTGGTGTTCACCCCGTATCTGGGTGTCAAGCTGTTGCCCAATATTGCCAAGGTAGAAGGTGGTCACCACGCCATCTACGACACACCCAACTACAATCGCTTCCGCCGTCTGTTGGGTGCGGTGATCCGTCGTAAGTGGCTGGTTGCATCGATCGTTATTGGCACCTTCCTGCTCGCCGGCGTTGGGATGAGCGTCGTGAAAAAGCAATTCTTCCCGACCTCAGACCGCCCGGAAGTGCTAGTCGAAGTCCAGATGCCTTATGGCACCTCGATTGAGCAGACCAAAGCTGCAACCATCAAGCTCGAACAATGGCTGGCTAAGCAAAAGGAAGCCAAGATCGTCACCTCCTATATTGGACAAGGTGCGCCACGCTTCTATCTGGCGATGTCGCCGGAATTGCCTGATCCGTCGTTTGCCAAAATGGTGATCCGTACCGACAACGAGACAGAACGCGAAGCGCTTAAGATCCGTATGCGTGAAGCGGTCGCCAATGGTCTGGCGCCGGAAGCACAGGTGCGTGTCACGCAGCTGGTGTTTGGTCCTTACTCGCCCTATCCGGTGGCATTCCGCTTGTCTGGTCCAGATCCTACGAAACTGCGCACCATCGCTGATCAGGTCAAGAGCGTCATGCGTGCCAGCCCGATGATGCGCACTGTGAATACCGACTGGGGCTCGCGTGTACCAACCTTGCACTTCACGTTGAATCAGGATCGCCTGCAAGCCGTTGGTTTGACTTCCAGCAGCGTGGCGCAGCAATTGCAGTTTTTGCTCAACGGTATTCCGGTGACATCGGTACGTGAAGATATCCGCTCAGTACAAGTCTACGTGCGCTCTGCTGGTGAGACTCGGCTGGATCCTGCCAAGATCAGTGGATTCACACTGGTGGGTGCAGCGGGCCAGCGGATTCCCCTGTCGCAAGTGGGTACGGTAGAAATCCGCCCCGAAGAACCGGTGCTGCGCCGCCGCGACCGGTTGCCAACCATCACCATCCGTGGCGATATTGATGAAGCGCTGCAGCCGCCGGATGTCTCGAATGCGATCACGGCGCAACTGCAACCGATCATCAACAGCCTGCCTGCTGGCTACCGGCTCGAGGTGGCTGGTTCAATTGAAGAATCTGGCAAGGCCAACGCGGCGCTGTTACCGTTGTTCCCGATCATGCTGGCACTGACGCTGTTGATCATCATCTTCCAGGTACGCTCAATGGCGTCGATGGTGATGGTGTTCCTGACTAGCCCGTTAGGGCTCATTGGTGTGGTACCAACCTTGATTTTGTTCAAGGAACCGTTTGGTATCAATGCCCTGGTGGGTCTGGTCGCACTATCCGGGATACTGATGCGCAACACCTTGATCCTGATCGGACAGATTGAGTTCAATCTCTCGGAAGGTCTGGCCCCCTTCAATGCCGTGATCGAAGCCACAGTACAACGTTCACGGCCAGTGATTCTGACCGCACTGGCAGCCATGCTGGCGTTCATTCCACTGACGCATTCGGTGTTCTGGGGCACCCTGGCCTACACGCTCATTGGCGGTACCTTTGCAGGTACGATCATAACCTTGGTATTCCTGCCGGCAATGTATTCGATCTGGTTCAAGATCAAACCTGGTAGTACACATGTCCCACCGGAGCTAGTGCAACCAGTCTAAATCATCATCATTGCACTGCTACCGCAGCGTCCGTACCCGAACAGGACGGACGCTGCAGATTTTTACCGTTAAGTGTGGAAACAGGTTTAAGGTTTGTCGGCGTGATGCCAATGACTATGCAGTTTTTGTTACTGCTGAATGAAAAGACTGTCGGTAATGCTGGGGACTGACGCCCAAGGACCGCATGAACGCGTTGCGCATTCTGTTGGTATCACCAAACCCACAAGCATAAGCCACAGCCTTGACAGGTGCATCACTATTTTCGAGTTGCGCACGCGCTGCGTCGATCCGTGCGCGCTGCACGAACTCCGCTGGAGTCATCCCGACTTCCTTAGCAAAGCTACGTGAAAAACTCCTGACGCTCATGTTCGCCACCAAGGCAAGATCTGTCACCGAGAGCGTGTGCTGCAAATTGGATAATACGTGGCGCTGCGCCTCAGCGATCGGAGAGGTCGAGTCTGCAAACGAGGTCAGATAGGGACTGAACTGGGACTGACCGCCGGCACGCTGCATCACCACCACCAATCGTTTGGCGACATTGAGTGCCACTTCTGCGCCCTTATCCTCACGTAACAGATGCAACGCCAGATCGATACCCGCAGTCACACCTGCCGATGTGTACAGTGCGCCATCCTGAACATAAATCCGGTCAGCCTCGACTTCGCTCTTCGCACATAAAGCGGACAGGGCTTCCGCATAGTTCCAGTGCGTTGTGACCTTACGATTATCAAGCAGTCCGGCTCGGCCGAGAATGAAAGCGCCACTGCAAATCGAGCCATATCGCCGTGCCCTGGAGCAGGCATCGCGCAACCACGCATACACCGATTCATCGAATTGCCGATTGACCAGCTCCGGCCCACCTGCGACCAGCAATAGATCAAAGCTGAGGTCCGGGTCTGTCCAGGTGGTATCCGTCATCAACCGCATGGAATTTGAGCATGAGATTTTTGGCTCTTCAAGACTGATCGTCGTCAGCTCATAGCGGTCACTGGACACCAGAAAGCGGTTTGCTTCGGCAAATACGTCCATTGGACCCGATATATCGAGAGATTGGACTCCATTGAACACAACGATTGCAACCGACGTCATCGCCACCCTTCCCCTTTAGAAATTGCCGGAATACGAAAGATCATCCTGGATGACTTTTTCGATAAACACGAAGTGGGTTTTACGACTGTACTACTTGCTTGGCCCGACGTTCTAGCAACTCGCTGATGCTACGTTTGACCTTTTCTCCGGCTGCCGGACCAGGGCCGATCACGTGACTTTTAGGTGTAATTGGCTGGCCTGTATTGGCATCGACCATGATGGGCTCAGCTCTTTCTCCCGTTTCGACATTGAACAGGACGACACTCTCCCCTTCAGGAGAAAAATGCTTGTTGCCCCAGTTGAGCAAAGCCAGCAAAACTGGACGAAAATCCCTGCCACGTGGTGTCAGATGATATTCAAAACGCGGTGGTCGCTCGGAATATTGTACTTTTTCCAGCAATCCCTCTTCGACCAGACCAGAGAGACGACGCGTGAGAATATTGGGAGCAATCTCCAGATGCTTTTGAAATTCATCAAAACGGCTCAACCCATAAAACGCATCGCGCAAAATAAGGATGCTCCACCATTCTCCGACACGATCCAGCGAACGGGCAATCGGACATTGTTTATCCTCAAAACTCTTACGTTGCATGATGCACTCTCCACTTAGTTACTATCCAAACAATACTAGCATGATGGCAGACCACTTCTGGCCCACCACCCTGCCCCTGATTCAGTCTCAGATCAACGTTTGACGATAACAGATAGCAAATGGCAAATAATCAATCAACTAAGGAATATCTTTTAGTGCGCATCCGCTGACGGTGCCTTGGGTGGTGCAACCTTGTGCATCAGAGGGACCATCGCTGTCGCGATCACGAAGCAACACATCACCGCCAGGAAGGTATCCGAGAAGGTCATCGTGAGTGCCTCGCGATAGGTCAACTGCCACAATTGCCTTACTGCTGCAGTCTGGCCCGCAATAGCATCCCCCAACTGGGTGCCGAAGTTGATACCAAGGGTATTGATCGTCTCCAGCATGGCGTCATTGCTTGCATTCAAATGCTCGGCCAGATGCATGAAGTGCAAATTGGTACGATTATTGAGCAAGGTGGCGCACAGTGCGATACCGATAGCCCCTCCCAGATTACGCATCAGATTGAACAAGCCGGAAGCAAATTTCAGCCGTGCCGGTGCCAGGCTACCCAACGTCAACGTCACTGTCGGGGGGACAGCAAGTTGCTGTCCCATACCGCGTAGCGCCTGAGGAATCATCAATTGAGCCCAGCCCCAGTCGTGCGTAATCGGTGCAAACTGCCACATTGATAGCGCGAACAACGCCAGGCCGATCATCATGATCCAGCGCAGATCGAGACGCTTGGTCAGCCAGGCATAGAGCGGGATGCTCATGATCTGGAACACGCCGGTGGAAAACACCGCCAACCCAATCTGCAAGGCACTGAAACCTCGAACCCTCCCAAGAAACAAGGGGGTCAGGTAGATGGTGGCGAAAATGCCAATGCCGGTCACGAAGGAAAAGAAACAACCGAGCGCAAAATTACGATCCTTCAATGCCCGCAAATCTACCACTGGCTCGGCTGCGGTCAGACTGCGCCAGACGAATAGCACACCAGAAATTCCGGCAATCCAGGCGGTGGCGGCGATCACAGGATCGCCCAGCCAATCCCAGCGCGGCCCTTCTTCCAGCGTGTATTCGAGGCAGCCAAGGAACAGCGACATCAACACGATGCCCAGGTAATCCGCACTGCGAATGAGTGACCAGTCAGGACGATCAATGCGCACCAGACGCGGCACCGCGATCGTGATAAAGATACCCGGCAACAGATTGATGAAAAAAAGCCAGTGCCAGTTGTAATGATCGGTAATCCATCCACCAATCGTCGGGCCCAGCGTGGGCGCCAGTGAGGCAATCGCGCCAATGGTGGAAGCGGCAATCACACGTTGCTTGTTTTCAAAGAAGGCGAAGGCCGTCGTAAATACGGTCGGTATCATCGATCCGCCGAGAAAGCCCTGCATGGCGCGGAACACAATCATGCTCTGAATGTTCCAGGCCAACCCGCACAGCAGACTAGTGAGCGTAAATCCCGCGGCCGAGAAGGCGAACAGCCAGCGCGTCGACAGCAAACGCGTGAGCCAGCCGGACATGGGAATGACGATGATTTCCGCGATCAGGTAACTGGTTTGGACCCAGGTCGTTTCATCGTTACCGGCCGAGAGTCCGCCACCAATATCGCGTAAGGATGCCGAGACGATCTGGATATCCAACAACGCCACAAACATACCAATACACATCACACCGAAGGCAAACACCTTGGCCGACATGGTCATCTGCGAAGGGTGAATCAACTCCCCAAAAAGCGGTGACGCGGTAGCGGCGCTCATGATCCTTGGCTCCGTGTATCCACCTTGGCCACCACCGACAAGCCCGGACGCAACGCCCCCAAAACACCATCGGCCTCGTCGAGCACGATCCTGACAGGTACACGTTGTACGATCTTGGTGAAATTGCCAGTGGCATTTTCTGGCGGCAGGATGCTGAACTGCGCACCTGTTGCCGGTGCCACGCTGGCGACGTGACCATGGAACGCATGCCCCGGGACCGCATCGGCTTCCACGATGGCCGGGGTACCTGGTTTGATGCCCGTGAGCTGACTTTCCTTGAAATTGGCATCAACCCACAAACCTCGTGCTGGCACGATTGCCATCAACTGCCCTGCGGCGACGGCATAGGCACCAACACGGGCATGTCGATTTCCGACCACGCCGTCCACCGGCGAGCGCAACTCGGTCGAACGCAGGTTGATAAGGGCAATCTCACGCTCCGCCATGGCCTGCGTCAGTGCGGCAACAGCCTGTTGATGTTGAGTATCAATGACCGCCAATTGATGCTGCGCCACTGCCAGCCCCGCTAGCGCTTTCTGTCCATTGGCAAGTGCTTGTTGATAATCAGCGGTCGCCCTTTGTGCACTCTGCATCGATACCGCTGCACGGCCAACCAGATTTCCAAAGCGACGATCATCATCATGGGCGCGCACAGTTTCCGCACTGCTGGCATCGACCGTTGCCTTGGCCTGTGCAATCACTGAAGTCTGCACCGCACGGGTTGCCTCCAGATTGGCGATTTCTGCCTTGCGTGCGGCGACAACACCTTCGGCCTTGGCCAAAGCAGCGCGGTAATCACTGTCATCGAGCTTGACCAGCAAGTCGCCCGCATGCACCCGTTGGTTGTCCGTCACCGCAACAGTCACAATATAACCAGGCACCTTGGGGCTGACCACCGTGATGTCGCCGCCGATGTAAGCATCGTCGGTGTCTTCAATATAACGGCCATTGTTCCACCAGTGCACACCGACCACCCCGGCTGCCAGACCTGCGGCACTGAGGATGGCGGCTCCAAGCCGGACTTTGCCACTGATGCGTGGACGGGAGATTGCTTTGTTGGCTTTGTTGGCGTTGCTGTCTTCGCTGAGGACCGGTTGTGACATGGCCATAACTCCTTGCAGTAGTTGAAATGATGCTGCGGAGAAAGCAATCAGACGCGCTAAAAATAAGTTGCTTTCATAATGAAAGTTACTCTACACTAGCAACTATCGTTTTGCAAGTAAGTATTTCAACGGAGTGAAAAACGAATCTGATAGCACCCATTGGAATGCCATCAGCCATTTGCACAACCTCCATTGTGGAATCCACCGCCGAAAGGAAAGCAGCATGCGCACCGTCAAATTTGCCATCACCACCCTGATGACCAGTCTCTTGGCGGCCTGCGCCGTGGGGCCGGATTACCTTACGCCGGACCTTGCCAGCAACGGCAATACGAACGACCCGGGGACGACACCGTTGTCGAATCATTACCTGCACGCCCCCAATAACAGTCATGCAGCAGCACCGGCCGTCACGGATGCGGTATTGAGTCATTGGTGGTCGCAGTTCCACGACCCGGTATTGACTCAGATCATTGATCGCGTACTGGCACAGAATCTGGATCTTCAAGCGGCATTGGCGCGTGTGCAGCAAGCGCGTGCGGTCGCCAGCATTGCCGAGGCGGCGCTGTTGCCAAGTGGCAGCGCAGATGTTCAGGCCGCCAGCGAACGACAATCCTTGCGCAGCCCGTTGGGGGAAATTGCCAGCAACTACCCTGGCTACCAGCGCAATCAAACCCAATACGATCTTGGTGCAGGTGCCAGTTGGGAAATTGACCTGTTCGGAGGCTTACGGCGTGAGCGCGAAGCCGATCAGGCTACCGCCGAAGCCGCCGCTGCCGACGGCGTGGTTGTGCGTATTTCAATTGCCGCCGAAGCGGCCGATGCCTATTTCCGCCTGCGTGGCGCACAGGCAAGGCTGGCGGTAATGCAGGAACAAATCGGTACCGCCACTCAGTTGCAGGAATTAGTAGGCTTGCGACTGCACGATGGACTTGCAAACCGGCGTGATCTGGCACAGGCGCAAGCGCAACTGGCGCAAGCGCATGCCGCAATGACACCATTGCAAACTGAAATCGACGTGCAACGCAATCGCTTGGACGTATTGATGGGCGTACAACCAGGCACGCTAGCGGCGCAACTGACAGCGAGCTCCAGCACAACCAGCACCACCGGACTCACCGCCGCGCCTGGTCTGTCTACCCTGCCGGCGCCTGCGGCTCTACTGCGGAGAAGACCAGACGTGATCGCCGCCGAGCGCCGCTTGGCCGCATCGAATGCCCGCATTGGTGTCGCCATGGCCGAGTATTACCCCAAGTTCTCACTCTCCGGGCTGCTCGGTTTCGAGAGCCTCTCGCGTGCCGAAATTTCTGGTCAGACTTTCCAGCCGCTGGCAGTGGCAGGACTGCACTGGCGGCTGTTCGACTTTGGCCGCGTCGACGCGGAGGTTGCTGGTGCCAAGGGTGCCAATGCGGAGGCCTTGTCGCGCTTCAAGCAAGCGATGCTGCGCGCCACCGAAGACGTCGAAAATGCACTCGTCACAGAAACTCAATTACAAGCACAGCAACAAGCGCTACAGCAGCAAAACACGGCGACGGCCGATGCTCGCAATGCAGCTCAGGAAGCGTTTGAGGCCGGAGCGCTGAGCCGCATCGACGTACTGGAACAAGAACGTCAATTGCTGGCCGCACGGGAACAACTGGTGCTGACCAACGCCAATGTGGCGCGTGCCAGTGTGGCGACCTATCGCGCATTGGGTGGTGGCTGGTAATGTGCAATCGCGATCGCTTGACTAGGTGGCGGCGATGCAGATACGTCTCTTGCCAGCCTTTTTGGCGTCATACATTGCCCGATCTGCATTTTTGAGCAAGGATTGCAGATCGGTTCCCGAGCGCGGATAAGCGGCGATGCCAATGCTGGCTGAAATATGCGCCTCGATCTCGCCAAAACGGTAAGGCTGGGACAACACCTCCAGCAGACTCCTGGCACAGGCGCTGGCCTGATCGATATTGGAGTCAATCAAGGCGACCGCAAACTCATCGCCGCCAAGGCGCGCCGTGAAATCGGATTGCCGAACCGAAGCCTTGATCCTCGCCGAGACTTCCTTCAACAGCAAATCGCCGACACCATGCCCAAAGGTATCGTTGACCGCCTTGAAGCCATCCAGGTCAATGTACAGAACGGCCACCGACGACTTCTGGCGCTCACATACCAACAACTGGTGCCCAACGTCTGCGCCAAATCTGCTGCGATTGGCGAGACCTGTCAACGCATCATGGCTGGCTTTATACTGAGCGCTTTGCAGCATCACGTCCGCTTCCAGCAACGCCTCACGCAAGGCATTGGCTTCACTGAAAAAAAGCACCGGTACCTTGACCGTCAAACGGGAGCCCAATGCGCGTGCCGGCGCAATCAACGCCGTGATTGAATTGGCAATCTTGTCACCGATCAGCCACGCCAGCAGCAGGCCGAGAGATAAGGCAAGCAGAGAATAAAATACGACGGACGACAATGCATGACGATTACCTCTCACCTCACTCAGTGGCAAGTTCACGGACACCACCCAGTTGGTTGCCAACGAGCGGCTATAGATCACCAGCACAGGGAATCCATCATGCAGTTTTGCTTCGAACACCTGCTCCGTGGCACTGCTCAGCTTGGGAATCAATTTCGGCAATACCTTATCCCCTAATTTCATCCCCCTGGTGTGCCAGTTCGCTACCAGGTTGCCAGCGCTATCACTGACGATGACACTCCAGGATGCAGGCAAGCGTTGGTCATTCAGAATACTGAGAAGTGGATCATTGGGAATGGCCGCTGCGATCGAATACCGTACCTGCCCTTTACGTTTCACCGGTACCGTCACGGCATAGACATACCGCCCTAAAATCGGCCCCCAGAACAGATCGGAGACCTCCGGCTTGTCTGAACCCAGAATCCGCCCGGGTGGCGAACTCCTTTCAACTTCAGGAAGCGCTTTACCGAGTGGTATCAGGGTCGACATGAGTAGTCTTCCCTGCAGATCAGCAAGCAAAATATTCGACAGGCCCAAACTGGTTGCGGTTTCCCTTGCCTGGTCCTGGAAGTCATCGAAGTCCCCCCGGTCGAGGCTGCCAGCATTGGACAGCGCCAGCAAAGCCGACTGGGTGACCGCGATATGCCGATCAACCGCAGAACTGATCGACTTGACACGATTCATGGTGTCGATGATCAACTGATCTTGCTGCCGCTCATAGAGGTTGAAGATCAGGAGTGCTGCGATGAGTGCGATTGGCAATATGCAGCCAACGACCAGGCCGGCAAGGCTGGTACGAATTCCCGGACCATGTGCTTGGTTCTTGTTTGTGATGGCTTCCATGCAACCATGTGATTAGTTGATCGAATTGGTCCCCATCCCATTATCGTTACACGAAAATTCCGGCGTCAAGTCCAATTACCCAACAGTCGGGCTTGCCCATCAGCAAGCCCGACTTAGCGACAACACGAGATTCAATTCAGATTCAGACCTTTTCTGATCGCCGAATCAACTGGCCCGGCAGGCATAAAGCGCCGTAGTTTGCGCAGCAGGCTGGCCTGACCTTGGGGAGCGCGACGCATTTGCCATCGGCCCAATGCTGCCTCAACCACGGTATCGGCAACACCATCAGGCGCAGGTGCACCGTTCACATTGTTCTCGATAGCACGTGCAACCGTAGTGCGTTCAGCGTCATAGGCCTGAATCATTGATGCAGCATGTGGCGCATTGGTATCGAGCTTGGTCTTGGTATAAGCCGGCGCGACCAGCACCACTCTGATACCAAAGTTGCGAACTTCATGATCGAGAGTTTCGGACAAGCCTTCCACCGCATGCTTGGCGGCAGAATAAGCGCCCATATACGGTGCCGGGATAAAACCCAGTACCGAGCTGATATTGACGATCCGTCCCGAACGCTGCTTGCGCATCTGCGGTAGTACCGCCTGGATGGCCCGCAAGACGCCAAAGACATTCACGTCGAACACCGACTGCGCTTCTGCGATCGAAGTCTCTTCCAATGCGCCGACCAGCGATACACCCGCGTTGTTGACCAACACATCAATCCGACTGGCCTGATCAATCACCGACCGGATTGCCGTAGTCACCGAGGCGGTGTCGCGAATATCCATTTCCACAAACGTTACGCCGGGAATTGGTTCTGCCTTCTTGATGTTGCGCGCCGTACCAAATACACGGCAGCCACGGGCTGCGAATTTGGCAGCCGTGGTACGACCAATCCCTGACGAAACGCCAGTGACTAAAACCACAGTTTGTTTGGACATGACTTCCCCATTTAAAACGCTAAAAAATGATCGACTTGTCTCTCGTCGGCCATGCTGTGATTAACCTGCGATGACGTCTTTCAGATAGATAGAGGAAGACAAGGCCTGATGCAATTGACGCGATGTGTCATCGACGAACACTTCTTCCGCATTCCCCGCAATGGCATCGAATCCCTGGCGCGCCACATCTTCCGGCGCCGTCTTCGGGACCTCAAGGCCACGTGTCATATCGGTATCAATGAAGCCGGCATGAAGACCAATAACCCGGGTACCTTGCGCGCGCAGCTCATGACGCAAGCCATTGGTCAAACCCCATGCAGCCGATTTGGAAGCACCATAGCTGGCGAAGATCGGGGTATTGATCCAGCTCAATGCCGACAGTACGTTGAGGACGGCACCGCCACCATTTTTTGCGAGAACCGGTGCAAATGCCTGACTCAGATTGAGAATGCCAAACACGTTAGTCTCCAGATGGTCACGCAATAGCTGTTGCGCATTTTCTGCAACCGAGCCACCTGTACGTGCAATTCCCGCGTTATTGATCAACACAGTCACATCCGACAATTGCGCTGCAAGTGCAGCGATTTCTGCGGGCTTGGTGACATCCAATGTCACGGGAATAACGCCCTCTAACTGTATCGCCGCAGCATCACGCGCTGCAGCGTAGACTTTCTTGGCACCGCGTGCCAGTGCTTGCTTGGCGAATGCCAGACCCAATCCACGATTGGCACCAGTAATCAATACGACAGCATTTTCGAGACTCATGATGTTTCCTTAAAATGAAAAGCTAAAAACCACAAAATATGATGATCATCATATTTATAATCAAACAAAAACCGGAGAACACTCCGGCATGATCACAACACCCTCACAACACCAACAACGATATCTTCAATAACCCAATATCAGTTACCTATCAAAACGTGCAATCAAATCAGCCTTGGTCGCCGTCAGCACCGCTCGTCCTTCAGGGTTGTCCCCCAAGGTCCGCGCCAATTGCATCGCCCCCACCAAGGTCCCGGCTACGACCCAGACCGCTCCTGGTGCAGAGTCTTGCGGCAACAACGCGCTTACCGCCTGATGCAGCTTCTCAATGGCGTAGCGTGACGATGCCAACACCTCTGACGCTTGATGACGCATCTCGCCAGAAAGTGCTGCAACAGGACAGCCATTTTCACAATCGATGATCTGCGAGTCGGAAAGGTAGGCCTCAACAAACGCCCGAAACTCGCTACAGCCATCTTTAGCAAGTGCATCTACGTAAGAATTAACCAACCTGCGACTATCCTTGCTGGCATAGACCATTGCTTCAGCAAGCAAGGCATCGCGCGATGGAAAATGCGCATAAAAGCCACCATGCGTAAGCCCCGCCTCCTTCATCACTTCCGCCACACCTACCCCAGCAAAACCGGAGCGACGCATGGCGCGCGATGCTGCCTGCACAATTCTTTGGCGCGTTTGCTCTTTCTTGCTGATCAGTGTTGAGTTCATGGAGCCACTTTAGCATAAAATATGATGATCATCATATTTTTTAAAAAATTCTGCGCTGCCATCGTTGCTATAACGTGACATTACGTGACAACTCACTGAAAATGTCAGTGGTGCTCCACCAAGCCAACATCAGTGCAATCTGAGCATTGCATTGATAGGTAGCAACGCCTATTGATCGATATAATCTCTTCGCATGAACAAAGCTACGACCTACAGCGCACGCTCACGCGGGCCCTCCGATCACGATGTCCGTACCCAGATCATTGAAGCCGCTACCGAGTACTTCAGTCATTATGGTTACGAAAAGACCACTGTTTCCGAACTGGCCAAAGCGATTGGTTTTTCCAAAGCCTACATTTATAAATTTTTTGACTCTAAACAAGCAATTGGCGAAGTCATCTGCTTCAACCGACTAAGCCTGATGAAGCAATTGGTACAAGATGCCACGGAACAAGCCAGCAGTGCTTCCGAACGCTTCAGACTGATGTTCAAATCGATGGTTGACGCCGGTAGCGATCTCTTTTTCCATGACCGGAAACTGTACGATATCGCAGCGACTGCAGCCAGCGAACCCTGGCCGTCGGTCCATTCTTATGAAGCACATATGCGTAATCTGATCATCGAGATTATTCGCGAAGGCCGTGAATCGGGTGAGTTCGAACGCAAAACACCGTTGGATGAAACCGCGAATGCCATTTTTCTGGTCATCCGCCCCTACATGAATCCCCTGCTACTGCAATACAACCTCGATCAGGCAACCCAGGCCACCAACCATCTTTCCAGCCTCGTATTACGCAGTCTGGCACCGTAATGCAACTTTGCGGCGTCGACCTGTAAGGCAGCGCCTACTGTCTTTAAATGAGTGCAGAATGGCCTTTTTTGTGACGCGATAATCCACCTGAAACAAGCGCCAGCATTTGATAATTCTCCAAGCCGCAAATTGAATGCGGGACTGATTGGAGAACGATATGAACACTGCTGTGACAAACCCCGCCGAACGTGTTGGCCCCTCTTTTTCCGTGGATGGCATGCTTTTGGCGCGCAATAAAACCCGCGAAGCAATCAGCAAGATCGCCTCTGGCATCAAGGCAGGAATGGTGGAAGAAGACGCCGTTGACATGGCAAAGACGGTCATGTCTGAGATGGGCCTGGCATTGAGCTGGCACCCTACCCGCGTGCGCTTCGGCAGCAACACCATGAAACCCATGAAGGTGGCATCCGTTCCGGGTGTGATGTTGAAAGAGAACGACATCTTCTTCCTCGATATTGCTCCGCGTGTCGAAAAATGGGAAGGCGATGGCGGCAAATCATTTGTCATTGGACACAATCAGGAATATGCACGCTGCGCCATTGATGCTGAAACCTTGTTCCACGACGTCCGCAGAATCTGGGAGAAGGAAAAACTGACCGGTGCCAAGCTCTATGCATTTGCTGATAAAACTGCAAAAGAAATGGGCTGGGAATTGAACTTCGATTTACCTGGACATCGGGTTTCTGATTTTCCGCATGCCACCATCTACACTGGCTCACTCGCCGAATTTGAATCCAGCCCTTCTCCCATGCGCTGGATCCTTGAAATTCATCTACGCGATCCTCAGGGGCGATTCGGCGCATTCTTTGAAGACATGCTGCTCGAAGACTGCTATTACCGATAATCAAGGCGCTTGATTGTCGTAATATCATGCAGTCTGCTGAGATTTCTTCTCGTGGAAAACGTTAAACATATCCCTCCTTTCTACCAGCGCACTATCAATGAAACCAACCGTGAGCCTGCAAAAAGAAGATTTCGAGGCACTATCAGAATTCCGCTATCAATTACGCCGCTTCATTCGCTTCAGTGAAGAAGCGGCGCATAGCGAGGGGCTGACACCGTTGCAATACCTGCTATTGCTGCATATCAAAGGTTTTCCCGGTCGTGAATGGGCAAGCATCGGAGAACTGGCAGAACGTCTGCAAGCCCAGCATCACGGCGTGGTGGCCTTGGTCAATCGCTGCGAAAAAGCAGGATTGGTAACGCGTCGGCAAGATGAGCAAGACAGGCGCCAGATACAAGTCAGGTTGACCAAAACTGGTGAAAAATATCTGCACCGTCTGGCGCAATTGCATCGCAACGAGCTCAATTCACTGGCCGGCGTATTTCAGGTTTCGCATATTTCAGCCTTCAATGACGGTGAATAAGCTCCTAGTCGCGTTGACTACTACTTACTGCAGATCTCCCGGAATGCATCCAGCGCAGCCGATTTGTATTGTTCGCGCCAGACCAGCCAGGTGTCGACTTCCTGCAGTGGCGAAACGGTGCAATTGAATGTGGTGCCTTGGTATAAATCCAGAACCGACTGCGGCATGACGGCAGCACAGGTTCCTGCAGCGACGCTGGCCATAATGCCGTGGTAGGAGTTTTTTTCGATGACGTGCACTCCTTTGGCAGCCGTTTTTCTGAACCACTCCTGCCCCACTGCACGATAGGTACATCCCTGTTCAAAAGCGGCCAGATTGGGTGGGGCACCACCGCTATCATTTTGCGGCTTGAGCAACATCAACTGCTCATTCCAGATCTTGACGCCGCTCAATTTGTTGTACAACGTCTTCAGCGATTGTCCTGGCACCAGAGCAACGAGCGCGCAATCAAGTCGATGTTGAGAAACATCATTAAGCAGTCTTTCGGAAGTACCGGTTGACACCTCCAGCATGACATCAGGCCATGTTGAATGAAATGCCGCCAGCGGCCCCGGCAATCTGCTAGCGGCAGTTGCCTCCATGCTGCCGATCTTCAGCCTGCCAAGGGGTTGCGCCCTATTGACTGACTGCATCGCTTCTTGCGCCAACGACAATAATCGCTTGGCATACACGATGAAACGCTCACCCTCAGCGGTCAGGATCATTCGCTTACCTTCACGCTGAAACAAGGCCACACCGAGTTGCTCCTCAAGTTGCTGTACCCGCGTAGTGACATTGGATTGCACACGGTTGAGCTTTTGGGCAGCGCGCGTAATGCCGCCCTCTTCGGCGACAACGCACAATATTTCCAGACTGGAAAAGTCCATCACACCCTCAGCATTAAATCTTAATTTAAGAATATTATATAAAAATAATTCTCAATTTGTGATTTAAAAATCCTATAATCTTTTTCATTCGTCGTATGAACAGGAGCATTTCCCATGGACAACGCACTTCTTTCACGCCTTGGCATCGACCATCCAATCATTCAGGCGCCGATGGCTGGAAGCACCACGCCAGCCATGGCGGCAGCTGCATCGAACGCTGGTGCCCTCGGCTCGCTGGCACTTGGCGCAAGCAATGCCAAACAGGCTGCTGATATCCTTGCGCAGATGCATAAGCTGACAAAGCGTCCTTTCAGCGCCAATTTTTTCTGCCACAGTCCCGCGCAGCTCGACCCCGGCAAAGACGCGGCGTGGATCAAGCATCTACAACCATTCCTGGATGAATTTGGCGCAACGATCAGCCCACCGTTGAAAGAGATTTACCAAAGCTTTGTGGCCGATACCGAAATGCAGAATCTGCTACTGCAAAATCCACCGGCGGCCATCAGTTTTCATTTTGGTCTGCCTGCGCCAGCCGTGATCAGCGGATTCAAAAATCAGGGCGTATTCCTGATGGCAACGGCAACGAGCATCGACGAGGCGCGCGAAATTGAAGCAGCAGGTATCGATGCCATCGTGGCACAAGGGATTGAGGCCGGCGGCCACCGCGGGACATTTGACGGACGGGCGGATACCGAGATCGGCACTTTTTCTCTGGTAAGACTGCTAGCAAGTAATACCAAGTTACCAATCATTGCCGCTGGCGGCATCATGGATGGACAAGGGATTGCTGCAGCCTTGCAATTAGGAGCACAAGCGGTGCAAATGGGAACTGCATTTCTGCTGGCAACGGAGTCCAACGCCAACGATGCCTATCGTGCCATGCTCAAGAGTGATCGCGCCTCTGCTACACGAATCACCGCTGCCATTTCCGGTCGACGTGCGCGCGGTATCGTTAACCGCTTCATCAGTGAAATTGATACTCCAGCTGCGCCGCCTATTCCTGCTTACCCTGTCGCCTATGACGCGGGCAAGCAACTGCATGCCCACGCATCCGCCCAGGGCAGCCATGAATTTGGGGCGCATTGGGCTGGTCAGGGCGCGCGATTGATTCGCGATGGCTATAGCGTCTCTGAATTGATCGCGGCATTCATGGCGGAATTCAACGCCAGCACTAACTAACCGAGACCGCTACTGAGATTGGTGTCACTGGCGCTGCCCCGTCCGTCATGGCCCCGGCATATAAGGCGGCGACCATGGCGGATTGCGTCACAATTCCTATCAACCGGCCATCAGCATCAACAACCGGAACCGACTGCATACCACCATCTGACATGCGCGGGATCAGTTGCGCCATCGGCTCTTGCGCAGCTACGGGTTTGACATGTCGTGTCATGACTTGGCCAACCACTTCGGCCTTCTCGGAATGCGTGTGCCCGGTGCGACGCAACAATGTACGCAACTTGTCGCCCATATTGCGCTTCCCGGAGATCTCCGCATGTCGCAAAAAATCGTTCACAGTAACCATACCGATGACGTGTCGCGCTCTATCGACAACCACCAAAATCTGCAACCGATGTTGCCGCAACAGTTCCCACGCAGTTGCCAGTTCGGTGCCAAACTCAACGGCAATCACATCTTCAGACATGATGTCAGCACAGACCGCCTCTCCGAATCGACGGCGATAAGCCTCCAGCTCGGTTTGCCTAAGGATATCCTCCAGATCGTCGCGGCTGATATCCAGCAATTGATTGTAACGACGCAATACCGCATCCAGATCGGCATGCGTGAAGCCACCGCCGGGAGTGGATGTTGGCGCATTTGATACTTGATCCGATACGACATGAGCACGATGATCAGCTGCCAGATGCGGATAACGACGTTTGGTCGCATTGTTGAACAGAAGCGCCGTCAAGAGCAGTACAAAAGAGTTCAACAACACCGGCGTCAATACGAAACCATAGCCCAGGCGCTGCACTGCCGGCCCACCCAGCACTGCCGTCAGCGCTACCGCGCCGCTAGGAGGATGAACACAGCGCAAAAAGAACATGGCACCAATTGCTAGCGCTATCGCCAGCGCCGCTGCCAGAACGGGTTCGCCAACCAACTTGCTACAACTGACACCGATCAGCGCCGCACACAAATTGCCGCCAATGATCGACCATGGCTGCGCCAGCGGACTGGCCGGTACCGCAAACAGCAACACTGCTGAAGCGCCCATCGGTGCAACCAACCAGAACATCGCTAGGTCACGTGGCAAGGCCACATGACTGATCAAGCCTGTCAGCAGGATGCCAAACAATGCACCAGCGCAGGCGCGCATGCGTTCAAAGCGATCAACGGGCGACTGTTGTGGCACAAAACCATACAACCAGTGCTGCAGAGAATCTTTCATGACCAACATGTTTAGGAAGAATTAAATTCCATTATTAGATCACAATATGATGCAATTTTCCGAAAACTGATCAATGACAAGCCTTTTCTTGCCTAATTAATAAGCGCAGAATCAATGACGATGATGAGCTGCCGTTTACATCTGCAACGTCAATACGCCAGTCGAACCACCGACCTTGGTTTTGCAGATGAATTGCTGTTGACCGAGGCATGTGAGATCATCTTATGCGGCCGACAGACACTTGTCTGTCCCACCATGAAAATCAACACAGATGCGGGCACGAAGCCAGGCTAGAAGGCCACAACTGCATCTGCCACACTTTAGAGAGGGCCACATGAGCAAAGGTTATTGGGTAAGTGCCTATCAGTCGGTGTCAGACCCTGACACATTGAAAGCCTATGCAAAACTCGCCGAGCAAGCCGTTACCACCAACGGCGGTCGCTTTATCGTCAGGACTGCTGAAGCGATCGAGGCCCATGAAGCGGGCAAGGTGCAGCGTATTGTCGTGGTTGAATTCGCGAGCTTTGAACAGGCAAAGAAGGCCTATGCATCGCAGGCTTATCAAGAGGCTTTGGCAGTTCTGGGATCCTCGGCTGTGCGCGATTTCCGAATTGTTGAAGGCGTACCGTCTTAGATTCAAGCAATGCTTAATACCCTATTCGCGGGTGCAGCTGGTCGCTCAGGCTCAGGCCAGCGACCAGAAACTGGTCCTTGCACTCTGCAAAAAATGGCAGGAACTGATTACAAAAAACCGTTTGAAAACTCATCTCGCAGATAAGAGATGAATGAGGTCACAGCACGCGGAACATGTGTCGCGTAAGGCCGAATTGCCAGCAATTGCTCCGCAAAAATACCAACTGGTTTCCATTCAGGCAGCACAGCGACAAGCCGTCCTGTGCGAAGTGCTGCTTCAGCAGTGAAATCAGGGAGTAGCGCGATCCCGAGATGGTCCAGCGCGGCGTCACGTAAGGTCTCGCTATTGTTGGCACAGAAAGGTCCTGAAATAGCGACCGTCATTGGCTCGGACATCTTGCCAGCACGCTTTGGAGCGGCAAAAGTCCAGCTTGGTTTGCCGTGCGTTCGGGGGTAGTAAAGACAATCATGGTCGACAAGCTCCGCAGGCGACAAGGGAATTCCCTGTGCTCGTAAATAACGCGGTGTTGCCACCAGCAAGGAACTGGTCTTGCACAGCTCCCAGGCAACATGCGTCTCAGGCGCTATCGCGGTATGCCGGATAGCCAGATCAAAACCCTCCGGAGCCAATGACACCAGACGGTCAGATACATCGAGTTGAATCGACACTTCCGGATAGCGTTTCAGAAAGCCTGAGAGTCTGGGAATGAGTTGCTGGCGAGCAAAGGCGACAGGTGCAGTGACACGGATTGATCCTTGTACTGTTTCTGCCGTATCGCAGACATCGGCAAAACACTGTGCAATCAGTTCGTAATGATCTCTGGTCTCATTGACCAGTCGCTGGCCAGCCTCTGTCAGTCTAATACTCCTGGTCGTGCGCTGTACCAGCGAAACACCTGCAGCACGTTCCAGTTCGGCGATACGCAAACTGACCGCAGCCTTACTGACATTGAGTCGCCGTGCTGCTGCCGTGTAGCTGCCTTGTGTTGCCAATACTGTCAGCCAGTACAAATGCGACCACAGACGCTCAATGTTCACTTCATTCATAAATGATTGTTTAAATATTTAAACTATGATTTTAATAATAGCCTATTTTCAGTGGCTTGCACGCCACCTATACTGAGCGCACAAATACCATTCGGGAGGAAGTATGCAGAGCTTTGATGATCAGTCGGACGTAGTGCATTTCATTGCAGGACAACGTTACAGCGGGCTCAACAACAAGACACAGGATGTGTTCAACCCTGCAACTGGCACGGTCGCGCGCACCTTGCATCTCGCTACTCGTGATGACGTGAATGTGGCAATCGCAGCCGCCAAGGCGGCGTTTCCAAGCTGGAGCAATACACCACCTGTGCGTCGGGCGAAGGTGATGTTCCAATTTCTGGAATTAATGAACAGGCACAAGAATGAGCTCGCGGCGATTATCACGGCAGAACACGGCAAGGTCTTCAGTGACGCCTTGGGTGAAGTGGCCCGTGGCATCGATGTAATCGAATTTGCCTGTGGTATCCCGCAATTGCTCAAGGGTGACTACACCGAACAGGTATCCACAGGAATTGACAACTGGACAACCCGACAAGCGCTGGGTGTTGTGGCCGGTATCACACCATTCAATTTCCCCTGTATGGTGCCGTGCTGGATGTTCCCGGTGGCAATCGCTACCGGTAATACCTTTATCCTCAAACCAAGTGAACGAGACCCTTCTGCGTCGCTGTTCATGGCGAAACTATTTCAGGAAGCTGGTCTGCCAGATGGCGTATTCAACGTCGTGCAGGGCGACAAGGATGTGGTCAATATGCTGCTTGAGCACCCTGATGTGAAAGCCATCAGCTTCGTGGGCTCGACACCGATTGCCAAGCACATTTATGAGACAGGTGCGCGCCATGGCAAGCGGGTACAGGCTTTGGGCGGCGCCAAGAATCATATGGTGGTCATGCCGGATGCCGATATCGACAAGACCATTGATGCGCTCATTGGCGCTGCCTATGGCTCTGCCGGTGAACGTTGCATGGCCATCTCGGTCGCCGTACTGGTTGGTGATGTTGCCGAGAAACTAGTTCCACGTCTGGCCGAACGTGCTCGCGCACTGGTCATTGGTAACGGCATGAACGCCGATGCAGAAATGGGTCCGATCGTCAGCCGCCAGGCACTCGAACGGATCGAAGGGTATATCGCTCTGGGGGTTGAAGAAGGTGCCAAACTGGTAGTTGATGGACGTGGTTTGAAAGTAGCAGGTCATGAACAAGGCTATTTCACTGGCGGTACCTTGTTCGACCACGTGACTCCGGACATGCGGATTTACAAGGAAGAGATCTTCGGCCCCGTTCTGGCATGCGTGCGCGTCAATGATCTGTCAACTGCAATTGATCTGGTCAATGCCCATGAATTTGGTAATGGTGTTGCCTGCTTCACGCGTGACGGCAATGTCGCCAGAGAGTTCGGACGCCGTATCGAAGTCGGTATGGTCGGCATTAATGTTCCCATCCCTGTACCGATGGCCTGGCATGGATTCGGCGGCTGGAAGAGCAGTCTTTTTGGGGATATGCATGCCTACGGTGAGGAAGGTGTTCGGTTTTATACCAGACAAAAGTCCATCATGCAGCGTTGGTCAGAGAGTATCGAACAAGGTGCCGAATTCGTTATGCCAACCTCCAAGTAATTACCGTTAGATGATAGGGAGATGGTGTCGTCTGACTATCTCCCCAATTGACGCTGCAATAGCGTCACGCGTGGCGGTGATCCAGCTGACGTGCCAGGTGCTCACCAAATAGTTGAATGATCGAGACCAGCGCAATCAGAATTACGATCACTTCAAACATGACGCCGGTTTCATAGCGCTCATATCCATAGCGAATCGCCAGATCACCCAGTCCGCCGGCACCAACAGCACCAGCCATCGCTGATGCATTGACCATGGCGATCATGCTGACGGTGATACCACCGACAATTCCCGGCAAGGCCTCAGGCAACAATACATACCAGATGACGTGCCAACGGCGGCATCCCATCGCACGCGCAGCTTCAACCAGATTGGGATCCACTTCGTTCAGACTGACCTGGGCAATGCGCGCGTAAAAAGGAATCAGGTTGACCGACAGTGGCACCACGGCAGCCCATGTGCCCAAAGTAGTTCCCACCAGCAAACGCGTCACAGGCAACAAGGCCACCAGCAAGATGATGAACGGTACCGCCCGAAAAACATTGACTGTGACGGACAACGCCCGGTGCAATCTGGGTCGTGGATACAGGCTGTTCCTGGCCGTCACCGTCAGGACCACAGCCAGCAACAGACCCAGACCGATAGCGATGACAGCCGAAGTGCCAACCATCAGTAAGGTCTCGCCCAATGCCTGTACGTATTTATTGAGTGCGGGTAGGGACATAACCAAGAACCTCAATGAAATCTGCACCATGCCGGTGGTCAAATGCGCCACTGGCGCTAACGCTGTTCCATGCGTCAACCGGCAGTGATATCAGCAAATTTCCCTGAGCATGACCGCGAATACGATCAAGCCCACCATGTATCAACGTTGCCTGTGGTCCAAGCCTGGCGAGTAATTGCAGGTTGACGCCCTGTGGCTGCGTGACACCATGAAATCGCAAACTGAGCAAGGCCTGACCCGGCGCGCCCTTTAAGTCGTCGACCAGTTGCGTCGCCAGATCCGTCGGTACGCCATGCAGCAGGGGCCGCAATAAGGCACGCGTTGCCGCTGCCTGCGGATCGCCGAAGACACGCCATACCTCTCCCTGCTCGACCACGCGTCCTTGATCGAGCACCAGCACGCGATCACAGATCTCACGGATGACTCCCATATCATGCGTAATCAATACGACGCTCAAGCCCATGCGGCGGCTGATATCGCGTAATAACCTCAGAATCGACTGGGTTGACTCCGGGTCAAGTGCTGACGTCGCTTCGTCACAGAGCAAAATACCGGGTTCATGGACCAGCGCCCGGGCAATCCCGACCCGTTGCTTCTGACCTCCGGATAGCTTGGCCGGATACACATCGGCCTTGTCGCGCAATCCAACCAACTCAAGCAAGCTGTCGACACGTGCCCTGATCCGGTCTGGTGCTACACCGGCTACACGCAGGGGTAAGCCGACATTGTCTCGCACGGTCCTGGAGGACAATAGATTGAAATGCTGAAAGATCATGCCGATACCGCGACGCAGCTTGACCAGCGCAGCTTCATCCAGACTACCGACGTCGACACCATCAATCAATACCTGACCAGAGTCAGCCAGTTCGAGTGCGTTGATCGTCCTCAGCAAGGTCGATTTGCCCGCGCCACTGCGACCGATGATGCCAAAGATCTCGTCCCGTCCGATCGTAAATGAAACATCCCGCAAGGCCTGTACCGTCCCCGTCGGGATGGCATATTGTTTATTGATACCGATAAAGGCAAGGTGCGTCTCGAGGTCCGTCTTGGTCTGCCCTGATGTTTGTTCTGACAGTTGAGACCAGGCAGCGTTATCTGCCGGCGGCGGCACCTGTCGGATGCCGCGCTCGGCTTGAGCAATCGTACTCAAAATACCGGCACCACCGAACCACCGAATTGCTTCTGAATGAACTGACGTACTTCTTCAGACTGGTAGGCTTTCAACAGAGGGGCGACCCAGGCAGCATTTTTGTCCTTGTCGCGCACGACAATCACGTTCACATAGGGATTGTGTTCGCGTTTTTCCACTGCGATGCCGTCGCGGGTAGCGATCAGGCCAACCTGCGACGCAAAGGTATTGACAATGGCTGCCGCATCGACGTCTTCGAGCGATCTGGCCAGCACTATCGATTCTGATTCAATCAGCTTGATATGTTTCTTGTAAGAGGTAATATCGTCCAGCGAAGCGGTACCGGTGTAAGGATCAAAGCCTTCGCGCAAGGTAATCAGACCGGCATCGCGCAAAATCACCAGCGCGCGGGTCTGGTTGCTGGGATCGTTGGGGATACCAATTTTGGCGCCGTCAGGCAGGTCCTTCAGCGCTTTGTATTTTTTGGAATAGAAAGCAATCGGTGAAATATACGTGTTGCCGACAATACTCAACTTGTAGCCGCGTTGCTTGATCTGGTCACGCAGGAAGGGAATATGCTGGAAAGAATTGGCATCCAGATCGCCGTTGTTGAGTGCCTCATTGGGGCTGGCAGCGCCGGAGATGACAACGGCTTCGATATTCAACCCCTGTTTCTTGGCGACCTTGGTGACCACTTCCCAGATCTGCTCGTCGGTGCCACCACGCACACCCACGCGCAGGTTTGGTTCAGCGCCATGCGCGAACCCCAGAACCGAGCACAGCATAACAGTAGCAATGGCCTGCAGACGGGACCGATAGCGCGGATTCATGAGAGCTCCTTTGAAGTTGGAAAATAAAAATAAAGTCCATACTGAAACGCAAAGGAGAATTATGTGATGAGGTACCGCGCTTGATAAGGAAGATAAACAGATAAGGATATGCTTGAACAAAAGTACCAACGACCGAATTACAGAACAGCATCAGCAAATGCGTACAGCAATGAATTGGTGCTGGTATATTTCCCGACCGCCAGCCCCGGTAGTTCACTTTAAAATACTTTCTTCAGACGTGTCGATTGTGACAGACACCTCCTGATAGCGCATCAAGCGAAAGAAAATTGCACCATCATTTGCCGACAATTGTACCTGCCGTCAGGAAAGAACAAGTGAGCATAGTCCCGCTTTATCGATTACTCTGTGCGGCAACTCGTATAGTTAATCGGATAGCCGATTGCCTCATTGAAAGTCACGAATCATCGCTAGCCGGTCGCTGACACAACAACGACAGGCCGCTGCCTCAAGCCCGGACCGGTCGAGGATATGCACCTGACCACGCTGATAACGAATCAATCCACATTGCTGCAATGCCGCTGCCGCAGCAGAAATTCCGACGCGCCGCACACCTAACATCAACGCCAGAAATTCCTGCGTAATGATGAGCTCATCAGAACATACCCGATCCTGCATCAGCAATAGAAACCGCGCCAGACGTGGACCAATCAGATGAAACCGCAAACACGCAGCCGAGGTCACCAGTTGCCGTACCAGCAAAGATAAATACTGTTGCATGCAATGCCGTAAAACCGGACTACCGGCCAGCGTCAGCTCGAACTTATGTCGCTCGATACGCCAGGCACTGCCACTGGCCTGTACCAGTGCGCGCAAGGGTGAAACTGAATTACCGAGCAAGACCTCCACTCCCAGCATGCCCTCACGACCAAGCAGCGCCAACTCGACGCCAGGGCTTCCCTCGATTACAGCAACGAGCGAGATCACACCAGCGCTCGGAAAATACACGTAACGCACCTTCTCCCCCACTTCATATAGCTCCTGAGAAAGCGGCAGTTCGACCTGTTTTGCCAACATCAGTATCCGGGCGCGCTCCTTGCGTGGCAGAAGATCAAGCACGCGATTGCTGGTCGTCACTGGACCTTCTCGCAGTTGAAGTTCGGATTTCATGATGCTCCTCTGTCGATTGAATGCGGCTGCACTATCGCTCCCTTTGAGCACACGGTCTGTTCGGGAAGACACCATCTACAAAGAGCGCATATGACTTAATGTTCGCTACCGAACATATCCGGCGACACGCTACGCCTATACTGTTGTTCTAACCAAAAACCATGCCCACCCTCTCGTGCATGCCAATACGTCGCCGATATACGCCGACTCCCATCCCTGAAAATGATCAATACGATGATAGAACTCTCTGACGTTCGCAAGAATGGTCTTCTGGCAGTATTGCCGGAGGTCGTCATTCAACGCTGGTACGCGCAACTGGAACTGGTCGATATGCCTCTCGGGCAAGTGCTCTATGAATCGGGAGCCAATATCAACTATGTCTACTTTCCGATCTCGTCCATTGTCTCGCTACTTTATGTACTTGAAGATGGCTCCTCTGCCGAAATTGCTGTCGTCGGCAAGGAAGGCCTGGTTGGCATCTCCCTCTTCATGGGAGGAGATTCCACCAGCAGTCGTGCCGTCGTGCAAAGCGCCGGACAGGGCTTGCGACTCAGACGGCTGGCCATGAAAGAAGAATTCAATCGCGCTGGTCCGGTGCTGCATCTGTTCCTGCGCTATACCCAGGCGTTGATTACCCAGATGTCACAGACCGCCGTTTGCAACCGCCATCACTCACTAGACCAGCAACTTTGTCGCTGGCTGTTGTTAAGCCTGGATCGTCTGGATGGGCCGGAACTGGTGATGACGCAGGAGCTCATTGCCAATATGCTTGGCGTGCGCCGTGAAGGCGTCACTGAAGGGGCGCTCAAACTGCAGCGTGCCGGGCTCATCAAATACACCCGGGGGCATATCACCGTGCTTGACCGCGTCGGGCTGGAGCAACGCACTTGTGAATGCTATGGCGTGGTGAAAAAAGAATATGAACGTCTACTACCAGATCAGTTGGCAACCTAAAACTCACCTGCCCTATCTGGCGCTCTTGTCATGACTGTTTGACACCATACAAAAAATGGATAATCGCGCTATGCTCTCACAGGCGTTCGCCGATGACCGTCCTCCAAGAACAGATACTCTTATGCCGACAATCGCCTCGGGATGGCAAAGTCCCTTGCTCACTCTTCTTCTGCTGGCAGCATGCACACAGCCAGCACTGGCCGCGCCCGACGAAGATATTCTGGGCAAGGCGCAAGGCTATCCGGTTGCACCAAGCTATGCGAAAAGCCGTCAAGAGCCCTATCGGGTTGGCTCCTTCAGTGCGCTGGAGACGCTGGTACCAACCTGCACCCTGGCACCGTCGGCAACGCCGCTCCCCTTGCCGCAGACAACACCGATCAACTTCCGCTATCACTTTCGGGGCCAGTCTGCGACCCTCGACGACTATATGCAACATCAACGCGCTACCGGTGTACTGATCCTGCATGACGGCAATATCGTCGCCGAACGCTACAACTATGACCGTAGCGCCGATATGCGCATGCTCTCGAACTCGATGGCCAAGACAATTACCGGACTTGGCCTGCTCAAGGCACGTGAAGCAGGCTTGATCCACTCCTTCGAGGACACCGCTGCCACCTATGTGCCGGAGCTCAAAGGGACGCTCTACGGCGAAACCAAAATCATCAATCTTATGCGCATGGCTTCCGGCGCCAGCTATGTCGAGGATTATAGTAACGACGATGATCGCGCCCGCTACAACCGCATTACCCATCTTCAAGGCAATATTGCTGCTGCCCGCAGCATCACCGAGCGCGCCGAGCCCGAAGGAACGCGCTTCAACTATGCCGGCGCCCAGACCCAGGTGCTCGGACTAGTGCTCCGTGCAGCGACGCACAAGAGCATGTGCGACTACATCGAGACCACGATCTGGCAACCCATCGGTGCACAGGGCAAAGCAACCTGGAGCATTAACCCGGTTGACCAGACCGAGGTGGCACAAGGCGACTTCAATGCCACTGTGCGCGATTATGCCCGGCTCGGCCTGATGCTCGCCAACGATGGCGTTGTCGCTGGTGCCCCCATCATCAGAACCGACAGCCTGCTCGACATGACCGACCCGGCAAGACAACCGGCCGCATTTCGTCCCGGCCAGATGCTGTGGCATGGCAGCAACTATCTGGGCTATGGCCTGCAGGTCTGGTTACTGCCGGGCAGCCATCGCCGCTTTGTTCTGCTGGGGATATATGGGCAAGCGATCTATGTCGATCCCGAACTCAAGTTGGTGATGGTCCACACCGCAGTTGGCAAGGATGCGGCCGGTGATGCCAGCGGCAGCCACCTTGGTGCCGAGCGCGATGCACTGTTTCGTGGCGTGGTGGCGCAATACGGTCGTTGGTGAGCGGCTACCGGCAAAAAGGATAGCCTCGGCCAGGCATCTGCGGGACTCGGCCGATGCATCGCAGCAATTGCCTTACTGAAAATGGTGATAGTTTTCTGTACCGACCGGCTTTGCATCTGGCACACTACCGTCATCACCGCCCTATTCACGATGCCGCCAGCCTTGTTCGATGTGAGGAAGATATGTACCTCAGCAGCAAGATCTTGCAACTCCGTTCCCGTCTGCGCACCATCAGCCTAGCGGCCCTGATTGCCGAGCAGTCACAACGGCCCTTTGCGCGTTCATTGCGCTTTGGCTTGCTGTCGCTGCTACCCTACTTCATGCTCTCGACCACGGTGCAGATTGCGCTGGCACTGGCCACTATCCTGGCACCAAAGAGCAGCTTCCGAACCGATACCGGAATCCTCGCCCAATTGCTACAAGACTGCATGCCGTTGGTGATCTGGGCTTGCATGGGTTCGGTGCGCGCGGTACGGATGCAACTACCGCGCTCGGCGATCGCTGCTGCCTGCATTGGCTTTGGTCTGATTGTGCAAATGGCAACCCGCCTCAACGACGGTCAGGCCAGCATATTGCTGGTACCAATTGCCATCCTCGGTCCGCTGTGGGTGGTCCCCTTGATTGACGCTTTGCGTGAAGCCCGCTTCTCCCAGATCATCACCCGCGAAACCTCTGCTGGTGAAGCCGTCACAGAAGCGATCAACCTGATCGTGCCAGTTCTGGTCACCGCCATCATGGTATTTGCCACCACCCGCCTGCTGGTTGCTGCCCTGGCATTTGCCACTACCCATATTCACCTGCAAGGATCAGTCTCACCCTTGGTGGTGGCGATGCAATATTGCCTCTTCAACTCCACCTTGTGGGCCTTTGGCGTACACGGCTATTACGCCCTGCTGCCTTTGCTGAATCACTTCGAAAGTATCACCGGCTCACTGACGTCACTTAATCTGAATCTGTTTGGCGCGTTCATTTTTATCGGCGGCAGCGGTGCTACGCTGTCGTTGGCATTCGCCACCATCATCTGGTCACGTAGCGCCAAACGCAAACTGCTTGCCTGCGCCAGCCTGATTCCTGGATTTTTCAACGTCAATGAACTGATCCTGTTTGGCCTGCCCGTGATTCTCAATATCCGGCTGTTACCACCATTCATCCTCGCGCCGCTGGTCAATCTGTTTATTACCGCACTGGCTATCCATGTGCATTTTGTGACATTGGCGCCGGTTGCACTACCGTTCAATGCACCGGTCATCTTCAATGCCTGGCTCAGCGCCACGCCAGGAATCAACGCAATCCTATTGCAGATGACCCTGCTGGTCATCGATACCCTGATTTACCTGCCCTTCGTCAAAGCCTGGGATAGCCAGCGCATCACCGACCTGGCGCGCCAGCTCCCCATTTCAGTCGAGACCGCTTACCTGCGGGGCCAGGAAGGCAATCGCTATGCCGCCTCCGACAATATCTCCCAGCAGCAGCAACGCTGGGCTGATGGTCTGCGCCTGCAACAGAATGCACAACGCCTCAAGGATGCCGAAATCGTCGTCTATTACCAACCACAGGTCTTGCCCGGCACCGGCAAAACGGTCTCCTGCGAGGCCTTGATCCGACTCGTGCTACCCAATGGTGAAGCCCACTCGCCGCTACAGTTCCTGGAAGATCTGGCCCATGCCAGACTCACTCATGAACTCGATCTGTGGGTCGTCACCAAGGTGTGTGAACATTTGCGCAACTGGGAACAGGGACCAGAATCGGCATTGCCAATTTCGATCAACATCACCGCCTCCACGCTCAGCATGCCAACGGTGGTCGACAAGATTGCCCATCACATTGCCCGTCATCCCGGCCGTATCGTGCTGGAAATTACCGAACAGGCCATCGTCGGCCTGGGTACCGACAGTGAACAATCGATACATACCCTTCGCGCTGCCGGCGCGCAGATCCATCTGGATGATTTTGGTACCGGCTATTCTTCGTTGGGTTACCTGAGCCAGCTACCCATTGACGGTATCAAAATTGACCGTAGTTTCGTGCGCATGCTGGACGATCCCAAAGGACGGGTGGTTTTTCAGGCATTGTGCAAACTGGCGCATGCACTAGAGCTGGATGTGACCGTCGAAGGTATCGAAACACAGTGGCAACTGGCACAACTGCCTGCCGATCTGGTGATTGTGGTGCAAGGCTGGTACTACGCCCAGGCCCTGTCGCTGGAGCAGTTGTCGGCTTATCTGTCAGGTTCCGGAACTGGAACCAGCAGCACTGTCCAATCCGGCGAGCACATCGGGGGCTAAGGTAAAGAAAAAGGTCGACCCGCTACCAACAATCGACTCAGCCCAGATTTTTCCGCCATGCTTGGCGATGATACGTTCGACGATAGCCAGGCCAACACCGCTGCCCTCAAACTCATGGCTGCTATGCAAACGTTGAAATACGCTAAACAATTTATGGGCATAAGCCATGTCAAATCCAACCCCGTTATCCTTGACGAAATAGACTGGCGGCGTCGTCGGCTGATAGCCGATGGAGATCACGGCGAGCTCTCTGGTGCGAGTGTATTTCACCGCGTTCTCGATCAGGTTCCACCACACCTGGCGAAGAATGTTTCCTTCTGCCAGCGCGGGAGGCAATGGCACTATCTCAAACTGCAGTTGGCGGCCGCTATTGGCAGATTGCAGATCTTGCACAATTTCGCGAATGAGGGCATCGAAATTGAGCACCTCCGTCTGCAGTGATTGCGTGCCAATTTTCGAGAACGCCAGAAGATCCTCCACCAGTGCCGACATCTTGCGGGTACTCTTGCTGATCATGCCGACAAAGTGACGCCCCTCTTCGTCAAGCGCAACTGCATATTCCTTCTCCAGAATGTTGGCGAACTGGCTGACGGCACGCAATGGTCCGCGCAAGTCATGCGAGACCGAAAAGCCAAAGGATTCCAGATCACGATTGGCAATCTCCAGCTCGACATTCTTCAGGCGCTGTTGCTCATGCATGCGCACCAGTTTGGCGTAGAGCCGGAGATTCTCAAGCAAGAGCATGGCCAGCACAAAACTGGCAGCGAGCAGACCATAAATCCGTCCGGTATAAAAGCCCAGATCGAATCGCTTGGCGTTGAATAAAGCGGATAAGCCAACATCGAACAGCCACGCACAAACAACGACCAACAGCCACAAATCGAGTAGTGAATAAGACCGTCTGCGCCAGAGTACGATCAGCGCCATGAGACAACCGCTCCAGACAATAAGCACTGCTACCACAAACGCCGGCGTGTAATGACCTTCTTTCAGGAGCACGGGTAGTGTATCGTGCCAGGCAATCCCAAGATAAGCGACTGCACCTACGAGCGCCAGCACACCGGCAAGATTCAAGACAATCAATCCTTTGCGCGGCGGGACTGCGCTCTGCTTCTTGCACAATGCATAAGCGATGATAAATAGCGGAAAGCCGCCATGCCAGAACATGTAGAACCATGCGGTAGTTTGTGCCCCGCCGCTTAGTAGCCCGGTTGGTGAAAACAGGCCGGGAAATGACAAGGCATGGATGATTGTCATCAGCGCCGTAAAGAAATAGGCAAGTGCCAATATCAGAAGCGCTCTGGATCGCAGAATCATGAATTGGCCAAACAAGAGCAGCGAGGTAATCGCATCATTGATGCACAGCGCTGAAGCGTAGACAGGAATAAAGGCGTCCACTTTTAACAGCGGTGTCTTGGCAAATGGAATACACACCAAAAAGAGCACAGCAGAGATGACGACCAGTATTATCGCCAGCTTGCGCTCGCGGACACTGGCAGGCATGGTGGGGAGAAATAAGGAAATATTCTCGATTTGTCGTTGCGTCATAGGCTTTGCGAATCTAGTCGATTGAAAGCACAGCAAGTTGAATTGTGGAACGATTTTACGCTGATCGCGCAATGATGGTGCAAGGGATGTCGATGTCGGTATTTACCGACACTCAATTCGAACCTACCGAGCAGTTTCTTGCTATTGAGGCAGAGAATCAAATAGTGGCATCTTGGTAACCGGATATCGGTTTAACGGATTCTAAGTAGATGCTGAGTAGATTCTGGAATGCGTGACAGAGCACATTGGGGAAGGAAATCTTTGCACGGCCTTTTAAGGCGCCGTGCAAAAAATACCGAAAGGGGAAAGGTGACATTCGCTAACAGCTACGCTGTGCCACATCAATCTCGGCGAAACACATAAGGTTTGTAAAAAGCCGCACCGATCCACGACACTGCCGGGTCAGGCTTAGTCAAATCTGCTGCTTCATAACTGTCTGCCAGATTGACATCGCCACTGCCGCTATAGCGGGCCAGATAAGGATACGGATACAAGGGACGGGATTGCTTGGCACCTGTCGCTGTTGTCGGATTCATCCGATTCATTGCAGTGGATGATGGCCCATCCATTCCCGGCGGAGGCCCCGGTGGCAAGCTACCAGGCTTATCGCCTGGAGCACCCATCATCGGGGGACGGGCGCCACCGGGTGGCGGACCGCTCATCATGCCAGGAGCACCAAACTGGCGACTATTGCCGACACCACCACTGCCACCTCCGCTACTGGCGATGATTGCCTGTGGTGCCTGTTGCTGCTCGACCCAATTCAGCATCGGTGTGAGCAGATCAATCTGGTTAGGTCCCTCGCCACCGCCACAGTGATACATACCGGGTATCAGATAGAGTCGCTCAAAAGCGTCAGCCTCAGTGTTCCCCATGACACTGCGTAACGCTTCGTGATAAGCGATCGTATTCATTGGTGAAATGTGCGGATCGGCCCAGCCATGCCACAAGATGAGTTTGCCGCCATGCTGGGCAAAGCGACGCAAGTCGGGATTGGTAGCATCATAAAGCGCGTGCAGCGGCTGCATGCGCGCAAACGTCTCGGCATCAAAATGAAGATCATGGAGACGAAAGCTAGCCGGTGGATTGGTCTCAAAAATGAGATTACGCAGAGCATCCAAGGCAATCTTTTCACTGAAGATGGGCTGGTCTGCCGCACTCGGCACGAACACGCCTGCCCAACCAAGTTCCGAACCATATTGCGGACCACCTACGATCAGTCGTCGACCACTTCGGGGATCCCGTGGACCAGCGTAGATATGGCGAATCACATTGACTTCTGCCGCCGACAGACACTTGCTGCTGGCATTACCATCTGGACAGGCAATACTGGCCGGATCGAAGTGGCAGGATAGTGGATCTGAAATCAGGCCATCCACCTGTCCATCAAGTCCATCGCATGCCTTGAGCACTGCCTTGTGCAGCAATGGCAGGCGAGAAGCCGTGAGAATGGCCTTGCCATCCGCACTGGTGTTGGCGGTCGCCAGCCAGGCATGATAAAAACTATTCTGAACCTGAAAGTTCATGGCAGCAGCACCGGCGATGATGCCGTCAAAGTCTTGCGGAAAACGTTGTGCTTCCATCAGCGCCTCACGTCCACCGTCAGAGCAGCCACTGAAGTAGGCATATTTTTGTGGCTGCCCATAGAAGGCAGCGATGAGCTTCTTGGAGGCAAGCGCAGTCAGATGTACGGCACGATAGGCGAAATCCACGCGCAATTGCTTGTCAGCGCCAAAGTCGCCTGACATGCCTTGATGTCCCATATCCGTAGAGGCAATCACGAAGCTGCCTGTCTTGAGTGGCACACACTCGCTGGCGGCGCCGACCTGCAGTGAAACATTGCCGCATAATCCCCCACAGCCAAGCTGCAGATAGCGCTGACTCCATTGTTGCAGCGGTAGTAGTGTCTTGAAGGTGATCTGCGGTGCCAGTTTGCCTTCGACAGCACACACAGCAATGTTGTTGTAGGTTGTCTCAGTAGCGCTGAGGACTTCACTACCGGCTCCGCCCAACTCCTTGAGATCGACCTGTTTGAGTGCATCGCAGGGCTTTACCGGATGCACTACCGGAAACACGGTTGCCGTATTGGCACTACTATTCTGTGCCTCAACCGGGCCGCACCAGAGCAATGAACAAAGAGAAAAAATACTGATCAGCGTAGCGCAGAGAAATGTAAAAAACGACGAACGTAAACGCAGACAAGCAGAAAAAATCATAGGTAAGAAGCCGGTTATTACAACCGTACAATTCATGCTGAAAGAAGTAAGAATTTTAATCGGCAGCACTGCAAGGTACACGTGGACTAACCAATCTTTACCTTCATGCCACCGTTTGCAGCAGCGGACAAGTGACGTCCACTGGCCCGCTACTGCAAACGTGAGTGCATGCTGCCTTGTCAGGGGCAACACTGGCTTCACTCAAGAGTAATCAAATCATCACTGGTCTGGATTGCACCAGACCGACCAACCATTAAAACATGTGACGCACACCGATTTGAATTCCGGTCTCGCTGGCACCTGCCTGCGGACTCAATGCCTGGCTAGCTGTCAGGCTGGCACCGGTCATCTTGAAAGCAGCAGTGTTTTCGTTGATCAGACGTGAAGCTACTGCATAGACACGTGTCCGCTTGGAGATGTCATAGTTAAGGATCACGCTGAACTGCTTGGCGTTGTTGTTATAGCTGGAGCTATCCTGAATGTAGCCACCTCCAGCGCCGACGGTAGTCTGGGCATTGATGCGGTAATCTGCAGACAGACTATAGGTGTTGTGATAGTTACCTGCAGTCGTACCCACCACGCTGCCAGTGGGGTCATACTTGCCTGCCGGGTTAGTGAAGGCATTGCCCGTCGTGGAGGAAATCACTTCATTGGTGCGGAAGAAGCCCAGGTAGACTTTGCCAACGCCATACTCGTAATTACCGCCCAACATGAATTGCTTGATATTCACTGTATTGGTGGTGTTGTTCGCATTAAGGTAAGCGGAACCGATATACAGCGGACCTTGCTGACTTTGAAAACCAAGTTGATAAACTGCATTGCCGGAAGTGGTGCCTGCCTTTTCACCCATCGAGTAATGTAACTCCAGGGTCGAATTGGCAAACTTCGGAGACAGGTAGCTGATGTCGTTATCTACACGCGCCAGCCAGTTTGCAAAGTTGTTGAAGGCCGAACCATAGGTTGCCGCACCAAAGGCATCCATGTTGCCACTATAGACAAACATCGCTGTATTTTGGCGACCAGCGCGTACTTCACCGACATCGCTCCCTCCCAGGCCAACCCATGCCTGACGGTCAAACAGGCGATAGCTGTTTTGCTGCGCACCGGTACTGGTATCAAAGCCGTTTTCCAGATTGAAGGAAGTGTAATAGCCGCCACCCAGATCTTCCTTGCCACGGAAGCCGATCCGGCTGGTCATTTCGCCGTTGTTGCCGACCACCCAGAGTGACTCGTTCTTACCACCGACAGTACTCTTCTGATACCCAACAAAGGTGTCGATCACACCGTAGATGGTGACTGAACTCTGAGCCATCGCAAACGGACTGTAGGCCAGCGCCAGAGCGACCGGAAGATATTTAAGTTGATGTTTCAATTGCATGGTGATTCCCTCCTGTTGTGATTGATTTTTTGCTTGTTGATCTTGTTTTCATCCAGAACTGACGCATGAGTTTTACCCTGCGCCTTCCCGGCCGCAAATTCATTGCAGAAAAATGTCAGTGGTGAACTAGATGTGTTGCTCGAAGCGCTTCTTCACAATCAACGCCAGTGGCACCGTGAAGAAAAAATGAGACATGAAGCCACCGATGATGACGGCCGGATCCGCATAGTTGGGATGATTGGTTGAGGCGATCATGATGGCGACATGCATCGCAATCCAGGCAATGATTGCGTAGAACAGCGCCACTAATGTCGCTTCATAGCCGCGACGTCGGAAGGTTGGCCAGATGGCGGCGAATAGAACGCCCCAGACAATAGTAAAGAAGAAGTGGATTCCGGTACCCAGAAAATAAGCCAATACGCCCAAGGATTCTTGCACATCCTTGCCGAATACCAGTCCGGTTGCGTTGCGTGGGATTCCCGCCAATGGCATCAGATGTTGTGCGCCTACCCAGATCAATGCCTCGTATATCCAGATGATGATGCCGCCGGTAAGGCCTCCGATAATGCCTGCCTTGACCAGATCATGGCGACTCTTCCAGCCGCTGCCAATGGTTGCTGACGCAATAGCTTGTGTGTGCGTGTGTTGTGCTGTTTGCATGATGTCTTCCTTTTTCCTCTTTCGTTGGCGATGGTGGCGAAGGGTTTTCCCTTCTGCTCAATCCAGTGTTGTTCGCTACTCTTTTATTATTCTTGTGTTGCTGCAAATATAGGCTCTTACCTCCTTTGTTGATCGACGCCAATGCGCACATCAGCGTCTGTATGCATGTACGTCTCAGTCGATGTATTTCAGTCCAGCCTCAGCCAATGGACCGCGCATGTTGTACATATCCAGCCCCAATACGCCCGAAGCCAGCTTGGCGCGCTTTTCACCTTCGAAGGCCTCGCGCTTTTGTGCGACTTCGGCAACACGTGCGGCATCGCTCGCAGGCACCACCACCACGCCGTCGTCATCGGCGACGATGACATCGCCGGGATTGACCAGCGCACCGGCGCAGATCACCGGGATGTTGACTGAACCAAGTGTGGCCTTGATCGTGCCCTTGGCACTGATCGCCTTGCTCCAGACCGGGAAGCCCATTTCTTTGAGCACCTTGACGTCACGCACACCAGCATCAATGATCAATGCACGCGCACCACGTGCCATGAAACTGGTCGCCAGCAAATCGCCAAAATACCCGTCAGTGCATTCGGCAGTGATGGCCGCAACCACGATGTCGCCGGGCTGGATCTGTTCCGCAGCGACATGCATCATCCAGTTATCGCCGGGATGCAGTAGTACCGTCACCGCGGTACCTCCCACGGTACTACCTGGATAGATAGGACGCATGTAAGGCTTGAGCAAGCCGGTGCGGCCTTGTGCTTCATGTACGGTGGCTGCGCCAAGCTGCGCCAGCTGTTCCACGGCAGTTTGGTCGGCGCGCGTAATGTTGCGCTTGACGACACCAAGCTGATTGATTAATGGGGTTGTCATCCTTACAGTCCTTTCAAAGTCAAAGCGCGATCCAGACGCGGATAGACGCGACGGGCATTGCCTTCAAAGATTTGGTGTCGCTCGGCGTTACTCAAGGCAGCGGCTTCGATGTAACGCTTGGTATCGTCGTAATAATGTCCGGTCTCGGGATCAATGCCGCGCACCGCGCCGATCATTTCGGAAGCGAACAGCACGTTGTCTACCGGAATCACCTTGGTCAGCAGGTCAATACCTGGCTGGTGATAGACGCAGGTGTCGAAGAAGATGTTATTGAGCAGATGTTGCGTGAGAAGCGGCTTCTTCATCTCTTGCGCCAGACCACGGAAGCGTCCCCAGTGGTAAGGCACCGCACCGCCACCGTGCGGAATCAGGAATCTCAGCGTCGGAAAATCATTGAACAGATCGCTGGTCAGACATTGCATGAAAGCGGTCGTATCCGCATTGAGATAATGTGCACCGGTAGTATGGAAGCAGGCATTGCAACTGGTGCTGACGTGAATCATGGCAGGCACATCCAGCTCCACCATCTTTTCGTAGAGCGGATACCAGGAGCGATCTGACAGAGGTGGCGAGGTCCAGTAACCACCGGAAGGGTCCGGGTTCAGATTGACACCGACGAAGCCATATTCCCGTACGCATTTTTCCAGCTCGGCAATCGAGGTGCGGATATCAGCACCAGGAGATTGTGGCAACATTGCTGCCCCGATGAAGTTATCCGGGAACAGGGTTGACACGCGATAGCACAGTTCATTGCAGATGGCAGCCCAGGTCTGACTGGTGTTCAAGTCGCCAATGTGATGCGCCATAAAACTGGCACGGGGTGAAAAGATGGTCAGATCAGCACCACGCTCGCGCATCAGGCGCAACTGGTTGGCCTGAATCGACTCGCGCAGTTCGTCGTCGCTAATATGCAGTTCCGATGGCTTGGGGCCCTCACCCGGTGCGTTAAGGCTGGCGATCTGACGATTACGCCAGTCTTCCAGTGCCTTGGGTGCTGTGGTGTAGTGGCCATGGCAATCGATGATCAATGGATCTTGCAATGAATCTATCATTCGGTGTTCTCTTTCCAGATATCGGCGGGAATCATGACCTCTCCTCGCATGATGGGACGAGCAGTCCTGAGCAAGGCGGCGCTGATGATGGTTTGCTGATCGCGGGGATCAAGTGTCAGTTCGACCGTGAATTCGCCGGTCGGATGTTCTACCGTGACGCTGCGTTGCAAGCCCTCAATGGGCTGTGCCAGCCCTTGTGTGATGGTGCCCTCAAGCACACAGGCAGTCGCCACTGTCACGGCAGCCAACACACCAATGGCGTCATGACAGACATGTGGAATGAAGCAGCGTGTCGCAATTGTTCCGCCCTGTGTAGGAGCACTGACCAGACACATCTTGGGATAATTCTTTTGGCTGACATCGCCTAACCCCATCTTGTCGCCCACGGCCAGACGCAATGCTTCCAGCCGTGTTCGCAAGGCTTGGTTGGCATTGAGCTGCTCTACGGTTTCCGTGCCGCTGATGCCAAAGTCGGTGGCTCTCACCAGTACCATCGGCATCCCATTGTCAATCAGTGTCGCGTCGACTTGATGGGTCTGACCGTCGGCTGTGGCAAAGTGAATGTGGTCACGCACGCCTTCGCTTGGTAACAGCGATGGGCACACTGACCCGGCGGTATCGAGGAAATTGATCTTGACCGGTGCCGCCGTCCCTGGCACGCCGTCAATCCGGGCATCACCGCTGTAACGCAGATGACCATCAGGCGTCGCTACCGTCACATCGCATTGCATGCCGGTGTTGAGTGTCAAAATTCTTGCCGTAGTGGTATCACCACGGGCGGCAAGCAGGCCACGTTCCAGCGCAAACGGTAATACTGCTGCCAGCATGTTGCCGCAATTGGGCGTGATGTCGACCTTGTCAGAGGCCGGTTGCAATTGCGCAAACAGGAAATCGAGATCCACACCGGGGATAGTACTGCGGGAGACGATACCAACCTTGCTAGTCAGTGGATGAGCACCACCGAGCCCATCAATCTGCCGCCGGTCGGGCGAACCCATGACTGCCAGCAACACGCGATTACGTGCCTGTTCGTCACTTGGCAGGTCGGACGCCAGAAAGAATGGACCACGCGAAGTTCCACCGCGCATCAACATGCTCGGGATCGGCCGCAGGTCTGAGTTCCAGGTTGAGTTCACGGTGTCTGTTGTAAGGTTTTTGACGGGGCAAGTATGCGTGACACAGCTGGCGGCAGGGTTGCGTTGTTCCCTCTCCTCTGTTCTAATTTTCTTATCGGGGTGGTTTTTACTTTTTCGGAACGCGCATGCCATTACTCAATCTTCGTCACTTGCACGTGTTCAATGTCGTGGCTGCCATTGGCGGCGTACGACGCTCGTCCGACACACTACTGCGCGCCTCGTCAGCCGTCGCCCGCTCGGTAGCAGCGCTGGAACAGGCACTCGATACCCAATTGTTTGAGCGCAAAGGGCGTGGCATGCTGCTGACCAGTGCCGGGGAAGCGGTCAAGTTGCGCGTGGACCGGATCGAAGAAGAATTGCGCGAGGTACGCGACGATGCCTTACGCATGCGCGAGCGCACCGGCGCTCAGGTTGCCAGCCTGGATGCGCTATTCCATGAGCGCCGGCTGCAAGCTGCCGTGTTGCTGGCAGAAACCCATCATATGCCGAGCGTGGCGCGTCTGATGCATGTCTCACCATCGGCAGTAAGCCAGTCAATTTCAATGCTGGAGGGAATTCTGGGGCAGTCGCTGTTTTTCCGGACTGCACATGGCATGTTGCCCACGGACGCCGGACGCCGCTGGAATGAACGCTTTGAACGCGCGCTGGCCGAACTGCGACATATTCCGGAAGATATCGCCGCCCAGAACGGCATCGTGCAGGGAACAGTGACGGTCGGCGCCCTGCCACTGGCACGCTCGCAATTGCTGCCTACTGCGATGGCGCGTGTACTGGAGAAACATCCACTGCTGCAGATACGCTCACTGGAAAGCCCTTACGAAGAACTGGCAGCAGGCTTGATGAGTGGACGGATTGACTTCATTGTCGGTGCCATGCGCGCCTTCAGCAGCGATACCTTTGACTCTCAGTCGCTGTTTGCTGATAGTGCCGTGCTGATCGCGCGTAGTGGCCATCCACTGGCAGACAGAAAAATACTTACCGTGACCGATCTGGACGGTTATCCCTGGGTCTTGTCGCGCGCCGGAACTCCTCTGCGCGAATCGATTGAGCAATTTTTCCGAGACAAACAATGGCCAATACCGCGACCAGCGATCGAGACCGGCGATCTGGCGCTGCTACGCGGCGTATTGGTATCGAGCAATATGCTTACTGTCATTTCAGCGCACCAGTTGCACCATGAGATTGCCAGCGGCCAGCTGACCACCCTGCCATTCACCATGGCTGGTCTGCAGCGCCAGATTGGGATGACTCAGCGCAAAGGCGCACATCTGTCGCCAGGTGCAAGGGCACTAGCGCAGGAAATAGTCGCCGTGGCTCCTGATTGGCAATGATGAGCAATGATTGGCAATGGTCGCCGCTCATCAGTCATAAAACTGCAGCCATCCCCGTCTAAGACAGTCCGGTAAGCTTCACAAAAAAATCCATACCAATAAGCAAATTCGAACACTCCGGTAGCCGAAAGCAATACACGTCGCTACGCACAAAAGTACACTTCCTTCCATGTCAAGGCTTCTTCGAAGCAGCTTGACCAGCCCTATCCATCCCCCCAAGCGGCATGGAAGCGGCCAATTCAAATTCAAACCACGAATGGAGACTTAATGAATACTGCACAAGCGCTGGACGTGCGCGCCCATATCAATGGGCGCAACATGTCTCGCTATCAATGGCTGTTACTGATCCTCTGCTTTCTGATTGTCGCAACCGACGGTATGGACGTAGCGATCATGGGCTTTCTGGCACCGGGCATCACCAAGGAATGGGGTATCTCGCGCGCAGCCTTCGGTGCCGTGATGAGTGCCGCACCCATCGGCTTGGCGATAGGTGCCTTGCTGGTCGGCCCCCTGTCGGATCGTTACGGCCGCAAGAAACTGCTGATGGCGGCAGTTGGCTGGTTTGGCGTCTGTACGCTGATCTCATCCATGTCGCATGATGTCATTACCCTCTCGGTGTTACGTTTCCTGACCGGTCTCGGTCTGGGTGCAGCGATGCCCAATGCCACCACCTTGCTCTCGGAATATGTCCCTGAGCGTTCCCGTAGTACGTTGCTGGCAATCATGTTTACGGGATTCAATCTCGGTTCGGCTTTGATCGGCTTCATCGCTGCCGCATTGTTACCAGAATTTGGCTGGCGCGCAGTACTGGTAGCTGGCGGCGCAATCCCCTTGCTGTGCCTGCCACTGTATCTGTGGCTGGTACCGGAGTCGGCACGCTTTATGGTGGTACGCAACTTTCCGTCCGAACGGGTGGCGCGCACGCTGGCCAAAGTCTGTGGCGGCGACTTTGCAGACGGCCAACGCTTTACCGTGGTCGAGCCGACAGTCAGCGGTACAACACCGGTGAAGGTATTGTTGTCGGCAACTTATCGTAAAACCACACTGTCGCTGTGGGGAACTTATTTCATGGGGCTGCTGGTGATTTATCTGCTCAGCGGCTGGTTGCCGACCCTCATCAAGGATGCCGGTCTGCCGATTGACAAGGCCGCCAATATCACGGCACTGTTTCAGCTGGGCGGCACCGTCGGCGCATTGGTGGTTGGCTTCATGATGGACCGCTGGGCACCCAGCAAGGCGATTGCCGTCGCCTATGTCGGTGGCGCCCTGTTCATCCTGCTGCTTGCCTCAGGCAGTGTACAGTCAGGCATGTTTGCCTCGTATGTGTTGCTGGCCGGCTTTTGCATGAGCGGCGCACAGACTGGCATGAATGCATTTGCTCCCTCCTGCTATCCAACGGTAGTGCGCGCTACCGGCGTGAGCTGGATGCTGGGAGTGGGTCGTTTTGGCAGCATCCTCGGCTCCTTCGCTGGTGGTGTGCTGCTGTCGCTGGGCTGGGGCTTTGCCTCGGTGATTGCGATTCTCGCAGTACCTGCCACACTGGCAGCATTGATCATCATTTTCATTCAGCTCGGTCGACGACCTGCTGCAGCATAGGATAGTTAAACATGGCAAACATTGTCGGCGCGATTGCATCGTCGCACACTCCCACCATCGGTTTCGCCCTCGACGCCGGCAAGCAACATGACGCCGTATGGGCACCGATCTTCAAAGCCTTTGAACCAGTGCAAAAATGGCTTGCAGAAAAAAAGCCGGATGTCTTGCTGATGGTCTACAACGATCATGTGACCTCATTTTTCTTTGACCACTATTCAGCCTTCACGCTAGGGGTGGGCAATGAATACAAGGTTGCTGATGAAGGTGGTGGCGCGCGTGGTCTGCCTGCCATCGGCGGCCATGCTGCATTGGCGCAGCATATCGGCACCTCGCTCATGGCCGATGAGTTTGACATGTCATTCTTCCAGGAAAAGCCGCTCGATCACGGCTGCTTCTCCCCCCTGTCGATCCTGTGGGACCATGCCAATGGCTGGCCTGGTCAGATCATCCCGCTGCAGGTCGGCGTACTGCAATTTCCGATCCCGACTGCACGCCGCTGCTTCAAGCTCGGTCAGGGACTGCGCCGCGCCATCGAGAGCTATCCAGAAGATCTCAACGTGGTGATTGTCGCCACTGGAGGGCTCTCGCATCAGGTGCATGGTGAGCGCGCCGGCTTCAACAACACGCCCTGGGACCATCAGTTCCTGGACCTGTTCGACAAGGATCCGGAAGTCCTGTCGAATATGACACATGCCGACTTCGCGCGCCTGGGTGGTCTTGAGAGTGCGGAAGTGGTGATGTGGATGGTGATGCGCGGTGCCATGCCAGCGGGCATCAACTGTGTGCACCGTGAATATTATCTGCCCTCGATGACCGGTATCGCGGTGGCCGTCTACGAGCCCGCCGTCGAGGCCGACAAGCAATTGCAGGAAGTACGCAGCGCCAGCCACCGTGCCCACATGCAAACCCAGCTGCAAGGTATTGAACAGCTGGAGGGTACGTATCCGTTCAGTTTGCAGACCAGTGTGCGCAACTATCGTATCAACCGCTATCTGTACCAGTTGATCCAGCCGGCTTTCCGCGAACGCTTCAAGCACGAACCCGAAGCAACGTACGATGAAGCCGGCCTCACCGATACGGAGCGTGACATGATCAACCGGCGCGACTGGCAAGCAATGATCCGCTACGGCGTGATCTTTTTCCTGCTGGAAAAACTGGGCGCTGTAGTGGGCGTGTCCAATCTGCATATTTACGCAGCCATGCGCGGCCAGTCACTGGCAGACTTCCAGCAAACCCGTAACGCCCCTGGTGCACTCTATTCAGTGGCAGGTAGTGCTTCTGCCAATGCCCAGACCTGGAACAAGCCTGCCACGGATAGCAATTAAGCTTTTCAAGCTAGCAATACCTGCCGGCGCAGGTATTGCCCATCTCCCCCTATCCTCCCTAGCTCGTCCTCCTCATTCTGCATCAACCCGCATCGGTCCCTGCCCAGCGCAGACGATATGCAACGAATCCCATTACCATAAGTCTGCCAAACGTGAGAAGGCATTGCCTAGCGATAGGAAATGTTGGTATTGTTATTTCACAAACACCCTGAGCTGTATCCCTACTGCAACGGTATCATTGCTGATTGGTGACAAGCAGTGGTGCAATGATGCAATCACGCGCGGCATTCATTTCACCCAGGCAACCAATCAATTATCACAGCGAGCAAGGTGCTCCTGGAGAGGTTTTAAAGATGGCAGGCAACAACAAGATTTCTGTCTTACTCATCGACGACAGCGAGATGACCCGATCCGTACTTAGGACCATCATCAAGGGCGATACCTTTGACGTTGTCGCTGAAGCCAAAAATGGGGCTACCGGTCTGGAACGCGCCTACATGCTGCATCCCGATATTGTGTGTCTGGATATCTCCATGCCCGACATGGGGGGAATCGAAGTACTCAAACAAATCAAAAGTGAATTGACCGATACTGTGGTCTTGATGGTGACCTCCGGCAATGATGCAGATACCGTGCAGGCCGCCATCGAGAGTGGTGCGGCAGGCTTCATCATCAAACCATTCGTGGTCGCCACCGTACAAGCCATGATGAAAACAGCGGCAAGCAAAGTCAGAGAAATCAGGGCACGCCAGTAACTATGGGGCAATCGGTAAGTTCAGCGCTGTAGCGTCACACACCAGATAACCGTCGAATCAACGACAGACCACAAGGCAACGATGCGCATCAGGAGGACATCGCCAAGGCCAATCATGGAAACCGCCGTGGCAGTCGCGGGCAGCTTGCTAATGCTGCTGGGTGTCGCCGTGATGGCGGGATGGCATTGGCAATTGCTGTTCCTGACGCAGATCAGACCAGCCTACATGCCCATGTATTACAGCACTGCGCTGGGCATACTATGTGCTGGCAGCGCCTTGCTGCTGGCCAGCCAGAATCGTCCAATAATGGCGTTATTGCCGGCCTCCATCTGCGGTGCGCTGGGGCTATTATTACTCGCACATTATCAGTTTGGCAGCACCCGTGGCGTCGAAGATCTGCTGCTCCACATGGGATTGCTCAAGGCTTACCCGCCTGATGCCATGGCGCCTGTAGCGGCAGTAACTCTGATCCTTATTTCCCTGTCTTTCTGGCTTGCTGCACCCCTACGTAGCGAGGGCCACTGGCCGCTGGTTGGTCTCCTCGGCTGTGTGGTGACTGGTGCCGGACTGGTGGCGATACTGGCCTATCCGGCCGACCTGTCCGCCGCCAACAGTTGGCGTACGTTCATCACCACTGCCCTGCATGCCGCCATTGGGCTGACGCTGGCAGGTGCGGCACTGATCCCCCACGCATTGAACAATGAGGCGCGCCTGCACAGCGAGCGGCCGTTCTGGCGTGCCGCAGGCACCGCATTGGTGACCTTGATGGTTTTCGTGGGAGCCTGGAAGCAAATGCGGGTGAACGAGGAAAGCGCCTTTCACGAAAAAGCCGATATTGTTGCCAGAGCCGCATCGATACAGATACAAACCTCGCTGGAACTGCATATGCAATCCATCGAACGGATGGCGCAACGTGCACAGCAGCATCTGCCGACCCAGATGGAGTGGGAAGAAGATGCCTCGCAATACCTGATCCGCACACGCGACAGCTATGTCGTCATTTCCTGGCTGGATCCATCGTTACAGGTTCGCTGGGCGGTCCCAAAGACAGCCATCAAGACACCAACTTTCCGTACCGATACTATCAAGAACCTGTTCGATGTCACAAGTCAGGATCGTCGCCTGAAGCTGGTCCGTATCAGCGCACCTGATAACGGAAAAGAGCAATTTCTGATCCTGGCACCGGTGTTCCAGCAGGTCAGTTTGAAGGGAGTGATCGTGGCGATCATCAATCCTGCGGAACTGTTCGACAACATGCAGGTTGTGACTGACCACAATTATGGCTTCACGATTGACAGCGACCAACGCACCCTCTTCGTGAGCAACCGGGATGCCTCTGTGGACAAACTGGTGCGTATCGATCGCTTGTGGTCGCATAACGTTTTTGGCTCGCTTGACAGTGTTAACTGGAACATTACCGTCTGGCCAATTGACTCGCCCTACTCCGCAGCACCCTGGTTCGTCTTGCTGGCAGGGGTATTCAGTGCCCTGACATTATCAATCGTGGTCACCAAGTCGCTGGCAGTGAGCGCCAGATCACGTGAACTATGGACCATTATTGCGGCAGCACCGGTCGGCGTGCTGGTCTTTGGTCTGGATCATCGTGTCCGCAAGATCAATAGTGTCGGCGAACGACTGTTTGGCTATGCACCGGCCGACATTCTTGGTCAGAAGATTGAGAATCTGGTCCCTGCCGTTACTGCCTCATCAAACGACGGGCAAGTCCTACCTGCACGCTTTACCCGTCAAGAGATGCTCGGACGACGACACGACGGTACAGAAATTGCCATCGAAGTCGAGATTAATATCACACTGATCAATGGCGAAAAGCAGTTCCTGATGGCAGTCACCGATGTCTCCGAGAGAAATCTGGCGCAGCTGCAACTGGAGGCGCAATCGCTCAATCTGCTGCGATCAAATGCTGAACTCAGACAAGTGCAGCAACAACTGCAGACGACCATTGATCACATGCCGGCGTTGATCGGTTCCTGGGATACGGCATTGCGTAACCGGTTTGGCAATCGTGCGTATCAGGAATGGTTTTCCATCACGCCGGAGCAAATGCGCGGCAAAACCATCGGGGAAGTCATTGGTGAAGACGGCTACCAGGAAATTCAACCGTTCCTGGAATCGGTACTGCAGGGCAATGTAGAGATTTTTGAACGCTCCATCACTTATAACGATGGCAGTGTACGACATGCCGTGTTCTCCTACGTACCCGATGTACATGACGGCAAGATTCAGGGCTTTTACAGTTTTGTCAGCGATGTCACGCCACTCAAGCAGGCTCAGATCGCCAAGGAAAAAGCACTGGACCAGTTGCAGGGTATTCTGGACGCCGCCAAAGACTTTGCCATTATTGAAAGTGACCACAATGGCACCATCACCCTGTTCAGTCGCGGTGCCGAAATCCTGTTAGGTCACTCAGCACAGGAGATGGTAGGCAAGGTCAGTATCGACCACTTCCATCTGCCAGAGCAACTGCGCGCACGCGGCGCGGCATTGAGTCGCGAACTGGGGCACAACATCGAGGGTATAGCGACCATTGTCGAGCCAGCCAGCCACGGCCAAACCGCTTCCCACGACTGGACATATGTACACCGGGATGGTACATCACTGCAGGTAAATCTGACCATCGCCGCAATGCGCGACAAGTCGTCTCACATCGTTGGTTACCTGATCATCGCCAAGGACATTCGCGAAGAGCAAAAGACACTCACGGCGCTCGCAGATGCGCGCGACAAGGCACAGGCTGCCAACGAGGCCAAGAGTCAGTTCCTGGCCAACATGAGTCATGAAATCCGTACGCCGATGAATGCGGTACTGGGCATGCTGCAGCTACTGCAACGCAGTACGCTCAGTGCCAAGCAGCTGGACTATGTGATGAAGACCCGCTCGGCAGCACAGGCACTGTTGGTGTTGCTCAATGACATCCTGGATTTTTCCAAGGTGGAAGCTGGCAAGATGTCGGTCGAACACGCACCATTCGATATCGATATGCTGCTGCGTGAACTCTCGGTGATTTTTTCCGCCAATCTCGGCGACAAGGATATCGAGATTTTGTTTTCGGTTGACCCGCACTTACCGGGCTGGCTTATCGGAGACGTGACACGCTTACGTCAGATACTGATCAATCTCACCGGCAACGCGACCAAATTCACACCGCAAGGAGCGGTGGTGGTAGCGGTGAAGATACTGCAACAGCAGGGAGATCGTTCAACGATCGAGTTTGCGGTCAAGGATTCCGGCATCGGCATTGCACCGGACAAGCTGGAACATATCTTTGAAGGCTTTAGCCAGGCCGAAACGTCGACTACGCGTCGCTTCGGAGGCACCGGTCTGGGACTGGCAATCAGCCGTCATCTGGTCGACCTGATGGGAGGGGAACTGGCGGTTGAAAGCACGCTGGGCACCGGGAGCTGCTTTCATTTCACGCTGGAGCTGGAACATGCCGATCCTGGCGTGGACAGCGAGCGGGATACGACCGGCAACGTTGATCATCGCCGCGGCATAGGGCGCGATATCCAGCTCGCACCACAGCGTATTCTGGTCGTTGATGACAACGACGTGGCGCGACAAGTGCTGTGCGACATGGTCACTTCGCTGGGCTGGTACGCTGAGACGTCAGCCAGTGGTGAGTTGGCGCTGGCCGCGCTGGAAACTTGCACGACACCTTTCAATATCGTCTTGCTGGACTGGAAAATGTCTGACATGGATGGTCTGGAAGTTGCCGCCAGAATCCAGGAAAAAACCGTTCGCGGATCATCCCTGCGCATCATCATGATGGCAACTACGCATGCTCGGGAAGTGCTCGAGCGACGCCTGCCGACCCAACGTACGGTGCATGGTTTCCTGATGAAGCCGATGACGCCCTCCATGCTCTTCGACGCCGTCATCGACGCCACCTATGACACCCACGAGGCCGTCGCCGCGCCGTCGCAACTGCGACTGCAAGGCCTGCGTCTGCTGGTGGTCGAGGATACGATGGTCAACCAGCAAGTGGCACGGGAATTACTGGGTAGCGAAGGTGCGCAGATGGAATTAGCCGCTGACGGCCGTGCCGGCGTAGCACGGGTACTGGAAAGCACGCAGCCCTTTGATGCGGTCTTGATGGATATTCAGATGCCGGTTATGGACGGCTATGCAGCGACCCGAGAACTCCGTCGATATCCACAACACCAGGCACTGCCCATTATTGCGATGACGGCGAATGCCATGGAAAGCGATAAACTGGCCTGCCGTGAAGCTGGCATGAACGACCATATTGGCAAGCCATTTGATCTCAATGATGTCGTCCATACGCTGCTGCGCTACTGCACGCCTCGACCAGTGACTGCCGTCGAAACACCCTCAGTGACTGAAAATCACGATATTGCGCCTGAGTTTGCGTTCGACACCGCCCTCAAGCGAATGGGAGGTAACCGTGCTCTGTTCGTCCGGCTGGCGGCGCAGTTTGGCGATGCTGCCAGGACCGTGATTGCCGACTTCGCAGATTCATTACGCCGCAAGGACTACGCTCAGGCAGCCGCCGCCATGCATACCATGGCTGGATTAGCCTCCAGTATTGGCGCGGTACGTATGGCTGCGCATGCAGTCAAGACCGAAGGCCGGCTGCATCAACCGGGAATCAGCATTCCTGCCAATAGCACGATTCGTATTTTTGACGTATTGGCTCGCCGTACGCAGGATGCGCTGCGTACCTTGACAACACAAGACGGCTTCGCACCGGTCGCTATCGCCACGACCGATGCGGCATCAGACTCTTCGCAGCTACCTCTGCGTCTGGCCGAACTTGATACTCTGTTGCGTGGCGCCAATATGCGCGCCCTGCAGGTATTTTCGCAACTGGAGTGCATAATCGGTAGCGAAAACAATGCACAGTTATTGACACTGAAGCAGGCTGTCAATAGTCTGGACTTTAAACGTGCACTGGAATGCAGTCAGCAACTGCGTGCCAGTCTGGGCGTGGTAAATCATTGAGGGCACAATGATGACTTTCATCGGGAGATAACATTGGACAGCATGCAAAATCACACGATTCTTCCTCACACTGCCCCGATGCATGTTGCACTGACACAGAGCGTGCAGGAAAAGCCTGTACTGCTGGTGGTCGACGATCAGGCCAGTAACATTCAGGAGCTTTATGAGATCTTCAAGGATGATTACGAGGTCTGCATGGCTACCACAGGGGCCGATGCGATTGCCTTCTGTGAGCGCCAGAAGCCGGATCTGATTTTGCTCGATATTGTGATGCCGGAGATGGATGGTTATGCGGTATGCCAGCAACTCAAGAATAACCCGCTCACCAAAGCAGTTCCCCTGATTTTTGTTACTGCCAGGAATGATCCTGAAGAAGAAGCGCGCGGCTTTGACGAAGGTGCGGTCGATTTCATCCGCAAGCCGTTTCATAGCCATGTGGTCAGAGCGCGGATCCGCACGCATCTGACTATGAAAAAGCAATCTGATTTTCTGCGCTCACTGTCACTGACCGATGGTCTCACGGGAGTAGCGAACCGACGTCAGTTCGACATTGCCGTTAAGGCTGAATGGCGGCGCTGCATGCGGGTGGAACGACCGCTGGGCCTGATCATGATTGATGTCGATTTCTTCAAGAGCTACAACGACTTCTACGGACATCAGGCCGGTGATAACTGTCTGCATGCGATTGCTACTGCAATCAAGACCAATTGCAACCGCTCACACGATGTCATTGCGCGCTATGGTGGCGAGGAATTTGTCTGCATCTTGCCGGATACGCCACTCGAGGGTGCCCGTCAAAAGGCGCAACAACTGGAAAAGCTCGTGCGCGAACTCGGTATTGCACACGAAAAATCTTCAATTGCCAGAGTGGTGACTGTCAGTCTTGGCGTTGCGGTAGCCATTCCCCACAAGGACGATAGTGTGGATGATCTGATTGCCTGTGCTGACCGCCAACTATTTCTGGCCAAACGTTCCGGCCGTGGCAAGGTGGAATCCACCCAGATCAGACATACCTAGTGTCGGCGGAAATTCTTTCCAGCAATTGCTGGCACTGAATCAGTGCCTCTGGAAAATCCAGCTCTGTCATCGCTGCCTCAAGCGCCGCCAATTTTTCGGCCTGGACGGTATCCACCTCCGCAAACCATTGCTCAAAACTGATCACGGCATCCAGATCACCCTCTCGCAGATAAGCCTGTAAATCCATCAAATGATGCTTCAGGTTGTTATCCATCACCGCCGGCAAAGACTCTTCAATCGGCACCTCCTGCATCTCGTGTGCCATGCTCTGTGCCGTCTGACGCGCCACCGTGATCGCTTCTTGAATCAGTGCGTCTACAGATTCCAGTTCTTGCCAATGGCTAGACTGCGCCGGCGGCGTCTGCTTCAGGATCAGTTCCAGCCGTTTGGCAGTCGCTGCCAGACGGCTGGCACCCGCGATTGCGGCGATACCACGCAGTTCATGCAGACTGGCAGCAATCCTCAGTGGCTGTCCTTCTATGATTTCCTGTTGCAGGCGCTGCGCCAACGGCTCCGCTTCTGCCACGAAACCTTCAAGGGTGATGGCATAAAGCGCGGTATTGCCCTCCAGTCGTGCCAGCGCAGTGTCACGATCGAACACTGGCTCACAGCCGACGGCCGACGTCTCGGTTGCCGGTGCAACATGACCGGTACTGTCAGAGCGACCGCAATGGTACAGAATCACATCGACCAGTTGCGCCAGATCGAAGGGCTTGCCGACATGATCCTGCATACCAGCGGCGATCACCTTGTCGCGATCTGAACTCATTGCGTTAGCTGTGATCGCAATGATCGGCAACCTGTCAAGACCAAGGGTCGTTCGAATCTCTGCCGTGGCCGCATAGCCATCCATGTCAGGCATCTGGATATCCATCAAGATGGCATCAAACTTGTCGGGTGCGGCAGCAATAGCCTGCACAGCGGCCAGCCCACCATCAGCAACGTCGACCTCAGCATCAACCGAACGCAATAGCTCACAGGCGACCTGTTGGTTGATCGTGTTGTCATCCACAACCAGCAGGTGCAAACCTGTCAGCCGACGCGTGCCTGCCAACGCAATGTCAGACGACGCCAATTTGACTGTTTCTGGAGGAGACTCGAGCGCCGCTGGAACCGGCACATTGTCTGGCATGACGCGCGGAAACCTCACTGCAAAACCAAACGTGCTCCCCTGCCCCTGCACACTCTCGACATGCAGACTGCCATCCATCAACTGTACCAGGCGCTGACTGATGCTCAATCCCAGCCCCGAACCACCATAACGTCGTGCCGTGGATGCCTCGGCCTGAGAAAAACCTTCAAAAATACGTTTGCACTGTTCCTCGGAAATGCCGATACCGGTATCGCTGACGGCAAAGTTCAACGTGACCGTCTGCTCGTCCTGCTCCAGCAGGCTGAGCGTCAGGGTAACTTCGCCGTGGCTGGTGAACTTGATGGCATTGCCAACGAGATTGATCAGGATCTGCTGCAAGCGTAGTGCATCACCGATGAGTTGATCTGGCACGGCCGCGTCCTTCCTCACGGCGAGCACCACATCCTTGTTTCCAATGCCGGCCGATAGCAGCGCCTCCATGTCTGCCAACAGGTTATCCATGCTGAACGGATGGGGATCAAGCACCAGCTTGCCCGCCTCCACCCTGGAGAAGTCGAGAATATCGTTGATGATACTCAGCAGCGTGCGCGCCGCCTTTTCGGCCTTGCTGGCATAATCTGCCTGTCCAGCATTGAGCTGGCTCTGTTGCAGCAATTGCAGCATGCCGAGAATGGCATTCATGGGGGTACGTATTTCATGGCTCATATTGGCCAGGAATTCCGACTTGGCACGACTGGCGCTTTCGGCTTCCTCAGTGCGTATTTGCAATTGTTGATTCAATTGCTGTAATGCAATCTGCTCTTGCTTGCGTTCAGACAGATCGGCTGCCAGCCCGACGAAACTGAAAATGTGTCCGTCCTCATCGCGTAACGCAGTCACTGAGAGCAACACTGGAAAACGCTGTCCGTTCTTATGGATATAAATCCACTCATGCTCGTTAGGCAAACCACGTAAATTCTTGATGATGAATACGTTAAAGCCCGGTGCAACAAATTCGCCAAGTTCAGCCGAGAATTCCGCGGCACGTGCGGCTACCTCTTCCGGATCGTGGAAAATTGCTGGCGAAATCTGATTGACAACTTCGTCGGCGCGATAGCCCAGCATGCGTTCGGCAGCAGGATTGAACAGCGTAATCACACCATGTGCGTCGGCGGCAATGATGGCGTAGCCGGCGTTATCAAGAATCGCTTGCTGCAGTTGGGACAAGCCACGCAACTGCGCGGTCCGTTCGGCAACCTGGCGCTCCAGCGACTCATTCAAGCTCTGGATCCTGGTCTCGAATGTTCTTTGCTCGGAAATATCGCGCAAGTTGGTCGCTGCGCCGGAAATGACACCATCGGCAGCGTAAATCGGGGAGACGATAACGGAAACATCAAGCAGTCGTCCATGCTTGTGACAACGCACAGCCCGACGCTCCAATACCATCTCCCCTTGGGCGATACGTGTCAGCACCTCGACTTCCTGATCACGACTTGCTTCTGGCATGATCAACGCGGCCAGCGGCTTACCGATTGCCTCCGCTGCCGCGTAACCAAACATTTGTTCGGCCGCAGGATTCCAGCTGGTCACAATACCTGTGAGCGTCTTGCCAATGATGGCATCACGCGAACTCTCCACGATGGCCGCCAGTTCAGCCTGCTTTGCTGTCACGCGTAAATGCTCACGCCGATAAAAATAGGCGATCCCCCCCACAACGACACTGACCCCGAGCATGATCAGCAATGCATCGAAGCCTTCGTTGAAAGCCTGATGCGCAATCACACTGTCCGGTATAGCGATGATGATCGTGATGTAGCGTCCGGGCTCATTCTCATCCAGAACGACTCTACGCAAGACCGCATGCAACACGCCCTCGGTGGAAGAAAAATCTCGCAGGCCCTGAGGCAACCCAGGACTATCCGGCAGGGGATCATGCTCGTCCTGCCAGCGTCTTACCAGCTCAACGCCGGATGCCTGATTGCCCTCCGGTTCAAGCAAATAATCTCCCTGGCTGTTGATCAGGTAAATCTTGAATCCGGGCTCGCTCCCCTTGCGTAACTCGGCCAGCACGCCACGCAAGTCAAGACTGACCTCAACCATACCAGTCAATTCTCCGCTCTCAGAAAATACCGGCATTCCCGCCAAAAGAGCCGGAATCTGGCCCTGTTCGCCATTGACTCCAGACGCACCATTGAGATGTTCGAGATGGATCGACGATATCGCGACCGTATCAGCATGGAGATTTGCCATCAGCGCAAAATCCTCGCGATTACCCTGCTCCAGCAGTTGTGTCGCCGGTGCTGACCACACTTCGTCGTGACGACGCTCAATACGCACCAGTTCACGACCGTCATCAAGCACTGAAAGAAAGCGGATAGTCATCAGATGGGGATTCTCGGCTGCAAATTTCGCAAAAGTATTTTGCAAACGGGCCTGCCAGAGCGCAATCGGGATACCACCTTCCTTATCGATTCCCTGATTACGCATTGCACGGACCAGTCCACTCACCGTTTGAAGGCGGGAGAGAAAGCGCGCATCGCTGCTGAGCGATGCAACCTGTTCTTCGAGACTCTGCGCACGTTGAGCGACCGCACTCATCATTGCTTGGGCGGCTGAATGCATCTGCTCATCACGTTCCTGGTGTGTCGCCACGAAAAAGACGACGACAGCCGTGCCGATGAACATCAGCGCGGTTGCATACAGGGCACGCATCATGCGCCGCTGTCTGAAGCTGGCAGTTACGAAAGGCACGCCACATGCTCCTTGTAAAAAATCTGCTCTGAAGTGTTTTGTCCGGTTTGCCACCGTAACTGTTTGCAATGTATAGAAACTACCAGGTCCGAGTGTAGCAAGCAGTCTGCATTTTGTTCCTGATCAGGCATCGGCATGGCGGCTTTCTTTAGCCGATGTTGTCTGCAGCGCACACTGATCGGAAACTGACCTCATCGGGGCGTCCGGGCAAGCGTAATCGACTGCGTACCGGCGCCGATTCGCTGATGATTTTTCCACGCCGGATGACCAGACGGCGTGCCGCCCGCAAGCGGATTGCCTCGACCGCATCAGCTGCATCCAGGACAATCAGATCTGCGTAGCAACCGACCGCCAGGCCATAGCCTTGCAGTCCCAGAATACGCGCCGGACTGGTGGTGACAGCAGCAAAGCAGTCACGCATGGCTTGCTGACTGGTCATCTGCGCCACATGCAAGCCCATGTGAGCGACCTCCAGCATATCGGCCGAACCGAGGCTGTACCAGGGATCCATCACGCAATCATGACCGAAGGCAACATCAATGCCTGCTGCCATCATCTCCGGCACACGGGTCATGCCACGCCGCTTGGGATAGCTGTCGTGACGTCCCTGCAGGGTGATGTTGATCAATGGATTGGCAATCGCGGCTACACCGGCTTCACGGATCAGTGGCAGCAGTTTGCTGACATAGTAGTTATCCATGGAGTGCATGGAGGTCAGATGGGAGCCTGCCACCCGCCCTTGCATGCCAAGTCGTTGCGTGTGATAGGCCAGCGTTTCGATGTGGCGCGACAGGGGATCATCGGACTCATCACAGTGCATGTCCACCTGCAAGCCTCGCTGGGCGGCGAATTCACACAACAGGCGTACTGATTCGGCACCGTCGGCCATGGTGCGCTCAAAATGGGGAATACCGCCGACCACATCGACGCCCATGGCAATCGCCCGCTGCAGGTTGGCAAATGCATTGGGACTGCGCAGCAAACCGTCCTGGGGGAACGCTACCAGCTGGAGATCGAGATAAGGCGCGACCTGCTGACGTACATGCAACAGGGCCTCGACGGCTAACAGGCGATCATCGCAAATATCGACATGGGAACGAATCGCCAGCAAGCCACGCGCCACTGCCCAGTCACAATATTGCAAGGCACGCTCAACCAGTGCCTCCTGCGTCAGCAGGGGCTTGAGCTCGCCCCACAAGGTAATCCCCTCCAGCAAGGTACCGCTGGCATTGACGCGCGGCATACCATGACTGAGCGTGGCATCCATGTGGAAATGCGCGTCGACAAACGGTGGCGTCACCAGATCACCACCAACGTCGATATGCTGCGCCGCCAGCAAGCCGCTGCCCTGCAATGCGGTGCCAATGGCGGCGATTTTCCCCTCCTTGATGGCAATGTCGATACCTTGCTGCCCGTCCGGCAAGCTGGCGTTACAGATGAGCAGATCCATTGCTTGTTTCCCCTTGTGCGCGCGGCCGCGATCGGTCGCCATTCTGGATTGATCGCCAGTATTGACTCACTGGCATCAACCTTACCCTAGCAAACGAACTGCCAGCAAAGGCTGATGACACAAAAAAGGCAATCTATAGGTTTTATCAATATTAAAAATTAAAAATTACAAAGAAATAAATGGCAAGAGTGTCATATTGGAAGCTTATTCTTGCGTCCCAGCAGCATTGCCCAACCCATTTCATGATTTGCAAAAGGAAAACCCATGTCCCGCTCCCCTACCGCACCCCAGGCCTTGCAAGCCGTGATTTTCGATTGGGCCGGTACCTTGCTCGATTTTGGTTCACTGGCGCCGACCCAGATCTTTGTGGAGGCCTTTGCGAGTTTTGGCATGAGCATCTCGCTGCCACAGGCGCGGGGCCCAATGGGCTTGTCGAAATGGCAGCATATCCGCACCCTGCTGAATGATCCACAGATTGCACACGACTGGCAGATTCATCATGGGCAGTTACCTAGCGATGCTGATGTTGATGCCATCTATGCACGCTTCATGCCAATGCAGATCGCCAAGGTTGGCGAATACTCACAGGTGATTGAGGGGGCGCCAGAAACACTGGCAGCACTACGCCAACAAGGCCTGAAAATCGGTTCTTGTACGGGCTATCCACGTCAGGTTCTGGAGATTTTGCTGCCCTTGGCAGCGGCTGCGGGCATTGCGCCAGATCACGTGGTGGCTGGCGATGATCTGGCTGCCGGTGGCCGGCCAGGGCCCTACATGGCGCTGGCCAATGTATTGGCGCTGGAGATCAGTGACGTGGCAGCCTGCGTCAAGGTCGACGACACCGTTCCTGGTGTCGAAGAAGGATTGCACGCAGGTATGTGGAGCGTGGGTGTAATGCTCTCTGGCAATGAAGTTGGCTGTACCAGCGCGGAACTGGCAGCGTTGCCACCAGCAGAGCTGGCGCTGCGCAAAGCGCAGGCTCAGGCCCGTTTGCTGGCAGCAGGTGCGCACTACGTCATTGATACCGTCAACGATTTACCGGCGGTACTTGAGCAGATCAGGCTGCGCCTGAAAAACGGCGAACGGCCCTGATCTTTAAGGGGCGGTATTCAATCGTGCTCGGGCAACGCATCGGTGGTTTGCGGGCGGCGACCATAGCGCTGCGCCAGTACCGCGCAGACCATCAGCTGGATCTGATGGAACAGCATCAGCGGCAACAGCACCGTACCGACGGTCTGACTGGCAAACAAGACCTTGGCCATCGGGACACCACTGGCCAGACTTTTTTTGGAGCCACAGAAAACAATCGTGATTTCATCTTCCTTGCTGAAACCCATGCGACGGCTGCCATAGGTGGTCAACAGCATGATGATGGTCAGCAAGGTGGCGCTGATGACGATCAGGCCCAGCAACATCTGCGGTGGCACCTGATGCCACAGCCCCTGATTGACAGCCTCACTGAAGGCGACGTACACCACCAGCAATACCGAGCTTTGATCCACCCAGCGCAGCCAGGACTTGTTACGCGCCAGCCAGGCACCCAGCCAGGGCTGGACAATCTGTCCGGCAACAAATGGCAACAGGAGCTGATAGATGATTTTGAGGATGGAGTCGAGCGAAGAGTGCTGGGCGTTATGCGCCACAATGAGCACGCTGACCATCACCGGCGTGAGGAAAATTCCCACCAGATTCGAAGCCGATGCGCTGCAGATTGCCGCTGGCACATTGCCACGTGCAACCGAGGTAAAGGCAATCGAGGATTGCACCGTCGACGGCAGGACACACAGAAACAGAATGCCGAGATACAAGTCTGGCGTGATCAGCAGCAGCAAGGCTGGCTTGAGTAGCAGCCCCAGCAGCGGAAAGACCATAAAAGTACAGAGCAGTACCGTCAAATGCAGCCGCCAGTGGGCAACACCAGCTACCACTGCCTGTCGTGAAAGTTTGGCGCCGTGCATGAAAAACAGCAAGCCGATCATAAACACCGTGAGCCAGTCGAAACCAACGGCAACCTTGCCAGTACAGGGAAGGAAGCTGGCGGTAATGACCACCGTGAGCAACATCAGGGTGAGATTGTCGGGCAAGAAGCGGGGACGCGTCATGGCGGTAGGTGGACTGAGCAAGAAAAGATGACATGAATCGGGAGATGGCAAATCACCGCAGGAGGGATCACCACATTAGCCCGCTATTTTACGATACTCCAGCCGGTCAACAGTGCCATCCAAGACCACGAAGAAAAAACCCGCACCTTGCGGAGCGGGTTCAAATCTAATTCAAGGGGGTTGAATTAGAGGGGGAGTTCCAAGATAAACCTAGGCATCGATGAGTCCAATTATCCTTACAAAGTGTTACGCATCTGTGACAACCCGACAACGACACCGGCTCGGCCATGCCGTGTTTGCATCGATTGTTAGGCCCTACCTGAGAAAGACATGAAATGACACTGCAATTGTCCGATATCAACACCTTGTTTACACAACGCGGCCACCATCAATACAGTGGTGAACCAGTCACTCAACTGGAGCACGCGCTGCAGACGGCGCTACTGGCCGAACAGGCGCAGGCTTCACCGGCGCTGATCGCAGCCGCCCTGCTGCATGATTTGGGACATCTGCTGGAAGAGCAGGACGGTTCGCCGACCTGCGCCGGGATCGATGACCTGCATCAATATCGCATTCTTCCTTTCCTGCGCGCTTTGTTTGGTGAGCCTGTACTGGCGCCGATTCGCTTGCATGTCGATGCCAAGCGCTACCTGTGTTCTGTCGATCCGGCCTACTTTGCAAGTCTGTCGGCCGACTCGGTGCGCAGCCTGGCCTTACAGGGTGGCATCTTCAGTTCGGAAGAAGCCCAACAATTCATTTCCAAACCCTATGCAAGCGATGCCGTGCAGCTGCGCCGCTGGGACGATCTCGCCAAGACCGCCAATCTGCAAACACCAGATTACGACCATTTTTCGCACTACCTGACCGCCGCTCAATTGCCGCAAGACAAGATGTCAAAAAATTAATATCACATCTGTTTTTGATATTGCTTCTGGCTTATTTTTCATTATTCCGCATCCCTCCCGGGTGCTAGCATCCTCGCTCATCCATGACCACTGCGGCCTCGAAGTCGCAGGTTGACAACAGAACGAGAGACGCATGAACAAGAGGAAATCCAGCCGACGCGGCAACTGGAACGTCGGCCGACGCTTTGCAGCGGGCTTTGGCATTGTGCTGGTCCTGATGCTGATGGTCACGGCAATGGGCATCTGGCGACTGCAGACTGTCGCTGAAGCAACCAACGCCATGATGCGCCTGCCGCTGGCCAAGGAAAGACTGATCAGCGACTGGTATTCCAATATTGCCACCTCGATTACCCGCACTACAGCGATTGCGCGCAGTACCGATCTGAGTCTGGCCGGGTATTTCGAGAGCGCTATCAAGAACTCCAGCCAGCAGGCATTGACGCTCCAAAACAAGGTCAGGCTGCTACTCGATACCAGCGAAGAGCAAACGCTCTATCTCGCTATCGACAACAGCCGTAAAGCCTATCTGGCGGCTGGTACCAATATTCTGGCGCTACGTGCCGAAGGCAAACTGTTTCAAGCCAAGAATGCATTTGAGAGCAGCTACCTGCCCAGTGCCGCAGCCTATCAGAATGCCATCGACAAACTGCTGCGCCTGCAACGACAGCATATTGACAGCGTAGCCGCCGGGATCGACGCCACCTACCGCTCCAGCCGCCTGATTCTGCTAGGACTCAGTGCACTGGCGCTGGTATGCGGCATTGCTGCAGCGACCCTGCTCACCCGGCGACTGTTACGCCAGCTCGGTGGCGAACCCGACTATGCGGTGCAGGTTGCAGACCGCATTGCCGCTGGCGATCTGACAGAGGCAATCCCCCTCCAGCACGCCGATACACATAGCCTGATGCATGCCATGAAACGCATGCAGACCAATCTGGCGCGCTCGGTGGAACATATCAAGTTGTCGGCAGAAACCATCGGCACGGCCTCCCATGAAATTTCGGCAGGTAATCTGAATCTGTCATCACGTACCGAGCGTCAGGCGGGTTCCTTGCAGGAAACGGCCTCCGTAATGCAGCAACTGACAGCGACGGTGCACAAAAATGCTGCCAGTGCGCAGCAAGCCAACCAGTTGGCGCGCAGCGCGTCTGAAGTCGCGATTGCCGGCGGCAATGCGGTCAATCAGATGGTCGGCACCATGGCCACCATCAATGCCTCTTCAGAGAAGATTGTGGATATTATTTCGGTCATCAACGGAATTGCGTTCCAGACCAATATCCTGGCACTCAACGCTGCCGTGGAAGCAGCCCGTGCCGGTGAGCAAGGGCGTGGATTTGCCGTCGTCGCCAGTGAAGTGCGCGCGTTAGCACAACGTTCGGCGAGTGCTGCCAAGGAAATCAAGGGACTGATCGATGATTCGGTTGGCAAGATCGTTTCCGGCCGGACGCTGGTCGAACAGGCCGGCACCACCATTGGAGAGGTGGTCGATAGCATCAAAACGCTCAGCGAATTTGTGGCCCAGATCAATCACGCCAGCCAGGAACAGAGTGCCGGTATAGCCCAGGTCAATCACGCCATCATGCAAATGGATGACGTGACACAGCACAATGCAGCATTGGTTGAGCAAGCTGCGGCGGCAGCGCAGTCATTACTGGATCAGGCTGGTTCGCTGGTGCAGGTAGTCAATACTTTCAAGTTGACAGACCAGCATAGCCTGGTACTGGTGCAGTGAACTGAACCAGCGTTAAGCCGAAATTAAACCGGATTCTGGTCGATCCACTCGGCCGAGAAGTCAAGGACGTAGGCAATTGCTTCATCTTCGCTGGCAAATTCAGTGGTGGGCAAGCCACGTGCATAGCGCTCCCCGCCACTGCCATCGTAACCGGCATGGATAGTAAAACAGGCCGCGTACTGACCGTTCGCCTGCAGGCTGATTTTGGGAAAAATGGCGCATCCCTTATAGGGAAATCGGAGTGCTGTGTTCATGAAACCTACTGTTCGTGCTGAGAAGAACTGCTTACAGAGTCGATACTGACAATAAAACAACCAGGACCGCAGAATAGAAAAAAGGGCCCATCTTGCGATGGACCCTTTATATCTGGTGCGGCTGGCAGGAATCGAACCCACGACCCCTTGGTTCGTAGCCAAGTACTCTATCCAGCTGAGCTACAGCCGCGAAGAGGCCGAATTATATAGTAGTTTTTAAATAGTGCAAACTTTTTTTAAAAAATAATTTCGTACCTTGGCGCGCTCTGTGATTGCCGCAGCACTCATCGCATCAAGACCTCACGAAAGTGCCTGATTTTTCTGTAAAAGCCATTGATGACCTCGGAAAACTGCGCACCATCGCCCAGATAGTCGGGATGCACGATGAGCTGCAACTCCAGCCCATCGCTACCCTGCATCAACCTGATCTGGCCACCACGCGCAAAATAACAATCCTGCATCAGCATAGGTAGAATTTCTGTCGCATGGAAATTGAGTGCGTTTTGTTGGATGTCACCTAGTGGGGACCAGAGCCATATATCATGCTCGGCGCAGGAAATATTGATGCTGGGTGCGTCCACAAAATCGAGCGTAATCGTCGAATGCTGATCAATCCCGTTGAGTAACTGCGGATCGCTCCCATGCTCGACCAAGGCACTGCGGATCAAGCCGAGAATATCAATTACTGACATATTCTCCCATTGGACTAAATTTATTTAGCAAGCTCTATCCTGCCGGGAAAGGTCAACTTGTCTTGCTGCCACAGTGGATACTGACGCTGTAACAACTTGCCCAGCGCTGACTGTGCTTGCGCGAAACTGACAGTGCGCTGATCAAAACCACGCATGGTAGCAAAGAAGGCGACATCGAAGTCATCCTGCGCTTGACGTGCAAGAAAATACCTCGCTTCCTTGTGCACCGCAGAGCGCGCATCCGCCAGCCGACAAAACAAGCCAGACAGTGCCTTCTGCTGTGCCTGGCACAGCGCTTGCCAGCGCTCATGCTCATCCACCGCAAGCAGATGTAAATAATGCATCATCGGGGCCGTCAGTGTATTGTGGCCCCAGCGTTCAAATAGCACCCGTCCAGTCATCGTCTGGGCTTGCAACCCTAGCTTCAGTTCCACTCCCGGCTGCACTGGTATATCCGCTGAAATATCGGCGCCGATAGTCATGCCCGATACCAGTCGCACCAGCTGTAGCCGATAACCAGTTGCATCCGGTGCAAAGCCTGCATCCTGCTGATATTGCGGCCGGTAAAAACGTAGCAGCAACGTCGCATTACCACTCACCTGCCCTTGCAAGACCGAGCTGAGGCCATCCAATGAGGACAAATCGAGAGGCAACTGCTGTCGAACCAGACAAACACTCAGTGCCTCCTTGATGTGATTGAACATGTCATGTTCGAGGACACCAAGCGAGAACCGCACAGCAACATCCCGATAGTCACCAGCACGCAGAGGGTTCGGATGTAATCGCTTGCGTTCGGTCAGCGATAGCGCCATGGCTCCTGATGGCACGACGCTACTATTGCCAAGGTCCAGCGCATAAGAACGTTCACTGGTTTGTATTTGCAAGATATCGCGAAATGCCACTCTTGCCGCTAGTGTCTGTGCATCATGACGAATCGCAGGTTGATAGAGTTGCTCGGCCATCTGCTTGAGTACCTGCTCGAGCATGCCGGTATCGGTACGCGCATGAGCGACCGACAATAAGGCGGCATGGGCCAGCGCCATATTGGCCAAGACATCTTCGCGACGTTTTCCCTGCCAACTAGCTGCGAACGATGCAAACACCCGTTCAATCCCTTGATGCCTAGCGATACCGGCATCCTGTTGCTGCACAACGGCACAAAAATGTTCGAATTCCGCACGCAACCTGGTAGCCGCTTCATGCAGCACTTCGGGCGCGCAGTCGCGCATGGCTTGCAGAGGATCTGCCGCCGGATCAGCACACCCGACCAGGCCGGTGAGACGACTAAGTGGCTGCACTAGTTTCTGCCGATTCGATGATGATGGCGTCGTCGGTCGGTCGAACAATGCTTGCGCTCGTTGTCCAATGAGCGCAAGGCGCTGTGCAGCCATATCAGGATTGCGTGCCGCACCCTGTGCCGCGCTCAACGCCTGCCAATAGGGTTTCAGTATTTCCATGCGCACGTCAGCATGCTCTTTGGCGGCACTTGCCGCGCCATGCCAAAGCGCCGCATCGCTCTGGACATTGGCAGTGACGCGCACGCCACGCGCCTGCCCCGAGAGTGTCTGCTCGCTGCGCACACCAGGCAAGCCAGCTGAAACATCACGCTGCCCTAGCCAACCCAATAACACAGCGAGGCGTTGCTGCTGGTCAGCAGCGCGTTGCTGCAGGCTCCGAAAATGCCGCAACTCATTGCCGTAGCCGGGATAAACCTTACTGATCAATGCCGTCAACAGGCTGCCTCGGCCATGACCCAGGGTAGCGCGACGCGAACCGTACTGAAGCTTTTCCGCATTCAGTCTGAGGAAAACCTTGCCACTGTTGTACTCACGAAAAAAAGTCTTCTTTAACTGAACATCAGCACCTGCTGACAGTGACGCCATCCCGACGTCAGCTGTGATTCCGAGTCTGGCCGATAAGGATTTGCTATACGTCTGCAGTACATAGGCCTCATCATCGTTTTCGATCCCAGCATGATGCGTGCCGCCCAGCTTCAGGGAGAACTGATTGGAAATACCGCCTGAGATGCCAAGCGCCGCGCCAAGCGACAATCCCAGTTGTTGCTTGTCATAGCTACCGGGTCGATCATACTGCTGGAACTGCGGCAACAATTGGCGCTGGACCTCAGCCCTTGCCAGATAGGCCCAGGATGCTTGTGCGTGCAGGGAAAGTCGCTCACATAACTCTCCCAGCATGGTTTTCGTCGATAACAGTTGTGCTAATTTTTCCAGTCGCAAAGACAGGAAGGCAGTTTCTCTGATGTCTAAGGTCGCAGCACTACTATCAGCCAAGTGCTGACGCAAGCTTTTCAGAAGCACTACCGTCTCTGGAATTGATGACCGGCATCCCTGCTGATGCGGATAAATTCGCAAGGCCCTGATCCAGCCGGAATGCGATAACTCGACCGACTGATAAGCACGATCGACCATGGTGCTTAAGGTCTGTTGCAACAGCGATCGCGACAACAACATGTCGGCATTACAGAGGCTGGTTTCGGAAGCGACTTCGGTGCGCTCTGCGGGACGGTTAGATACCCCCACAATTTGCGTTGGCACACACTTCGGTGCAGTTAAGTCATCACGCAAAAGACGAATGCTTAACAACATGACAGCAGGATTTTTTTTGATCTCGCAGTACATGACTGGCCTTTTCAAAAATGACAATAGCTGGCGCGACTACAAAAGAAATAGCTGAACGAAGTCAGATTGGAACGCCATTGTTCATGAAAAGGATTTTTACAAAATTAAAAATACGATCCTACTCTATCGTTTCTTTAAAAATACAATTGCAAAAAATACATCATTTGATAAATTTTTAACTATTTTTGCACCTCATGCTTGCAAAGCGTCACGTGTCATCAGCCAAGAGTATCCGCAGTCGCACGACCTGGCCATGTGATCAATAGATACCCGTAATCGACAGCACAATAGAAAAAAGGGCTCATCTTGCAATGGTCCCTTTATATCTGGTGCGGCTGGCAGGAATCGAACCCACGGCCCCTTGGTTCGTAGCCAAGTACTCTATCCTGCTGGGCTACAGCCACGAAGAGGCCGGATCATATAGGCATTTTTAAATAGTGAAAATTTTTTTCACTACGTCGTTCCCCCCTGCTTTTCGGTACGTAGCGTCGGTTTAGGCCTCCACTACGCGTTCCTGCAGTGGCAGCCGATGAAACACGCGTCCCAGATAGAGCAAACTGTCCTGCTCTTCGCTAGAGAAATGAATGCTATCGATTTCCACAATCAAGATGCTGTGACTGCCAACTTCCTCAACTCGCGTAATGCGCCCCTGCAGACTGGTCAACGCCGCATTAAGTACCGGTACATTCCGGCGCCCTTCCGACCAGGCCGGATTGGCAAAACGCTGCTCCATCGCGACCCCGGTCATGCCTGCGAATTCGCAGGCCAATGCCTCCTGATCTGCCGCCAGTACGTTCACACAAAGCACGCCGTTATCCTTGAACACCTGATTCATGGCACTGGCACGATTGAGACACACCAGCATGGTGGGTGGCGTATCGCTCACCGAACACACTGCCGTGGCAGTAATTCCGCAGCGCCCGGCCGGGCCATTGCTCGTGATGATGTTGACGGCAGCACCAAGACGCGCCATCGCCTGACGAAATTCGGTGCGCTGCAGATCGAGATAATTTGAGTTAGGCATCATGGTTTCCGATGGTAGTTACTGACGCACCTTGTCGAGCATGTTGATGTCATCGTTATTATGCAGATGGGGGACTAGCCAGCCGTGCTGGTCGTAATCGGACAGGCATTGATCGACCAGTGCCGTCATCTTCGCCAGCGTGCCGGAACCCTGCGCATGACGCAGGCATTGCATGCGGATTTCTTCCTGACTACCGGCATAGTTGATTTCGTACAGTTCATGGCGACCACCAAACTCGGTGCCGATCGCATCCCACAGCAGTTTGAGAATCTTGATGCGCTGTACATGATCAATACCGCCGGAACCACGGACATAGCGCGCAAGATAAGCATCGAGCTGCGGATCCTTGAAGTCACGTGCCCCACTGGGCAGGTAAATCAGACCACTGGCGACAATTTCTTCGATGATCTTCTTGATAGAGGTATACGCTTGCGGCGCCAGCACCCGATACGCTTGCTGAGCCTCAGTACCAGGCATACAGCTACCGTTTTTCCAGCTATCGGACTTAGCGATCATGGCCTCGGTCAGCGACCAGAAAGTATTGCGCCACGCCAGTACTTCACCAGCGGCAGCCTGTACACCACGGAACTCCAGCGTGCCGGTGCACTGTAGCGCCTTGACCAGCAAACCACTGATGAAATCAAGCTTGACCGCCAGACGGGTGCACGCCTGCAGGGGGAACAGGCGACCAAAACCGCCCTGCGGGAACCAGTTGCGGCAGCGCTCCAGATCGCGATAGACCAGCACGTTTTCCCAGGGAATAAAGGCATTGTCGAGAATCAGTATTGCATCGTTTTCGTCGAAACGGCTCGACAGCGGATAATCGAAAGGTGCACCGGTCAGCCCGGCATTGAGTTCATATGATGGACGACAAATCAGCTTCATGCCTGGTGTATCCATACCGGCGATAAACATCAGCGCCAGATCAGTACTATCACCAAGCAATCCGGCCGAGCCCTGACCAATAAAGTTGTAATGCGTCAGCGCCGATGCAGTGGCGACGACCTTGGCACCACTGACATAGATGCCAGCGTCAGTTTCGCGGTCGACCGTAATAAAGACGTCGCGCACCTGATCGACGGGCTTGTCGCGGTCGATCGGAGGATTGACGATAGCGTGATTAAGATAAAGGCAGGATTCCTGGATCCGCTTGTACCAATGGCGGGCATTGGCTTCGAACTTGCCGTAAAACTCCGGCACGATCCCCATGGCATTGCCAAAGGCGGCCTTGTAATCGGGAGTTCGCCCCATCCATCCATAACTCAGACGTGACCAGGCAGCAACTGCATCACGCTGTTGTCGCAGCTCGTCAGTACTGCGCGCAAAGCGGAAGAATTTGTGGGTGTAGCCACCGTTGCCAGTATCAGTTTCCCAGCACAATTCATCCTTGCTGGCCGGATCGTGCAGTGCATCATACAAACGCGCTACCGATGCTGCGGCATTGCGAAAGGCCGGATGTGTGGTGACGTCCTTGACGCGATCACCGTAGATGTAGATTTCGCGATTGTCGCGCAGCGAGGCAAGATATTCGGCGCCGGTGAACGGACGTGTGCATTCAGCACGCAGGTCTTCGGGCAAGACGTTTGGCAAATCGCGGGAAGTCATGATGGTCTCCACTATTGTTGTCAGGTGATGTGTTCATGATGCAATCTTTCTGCATCAATCCCAAGGCACGGAAGCCGGAATCGTTGGTACTTTTCAGGTCAGTATCGACAACCGGAATCAAGCGCTACGCGTACGTGCCTGATCGCGCCATTCGCCCGGTGCGGTTGCCGTCTGCTGGCGAAAGAAGCGACTGAAGTAGGACACATCCTTGAAGCCAAGATCAAACGCAATCTCGGAAATCGGTGCAGCGGAAAACATCAGCTGACGCTTGGCTTCCTGCAGTACACGATCGTGTACCAAACGCTTGGAGGAGAGATTGGCAACCCGCCGGCAGATATCGTTGAGCCGAGTTTCAGTCAGGCTTAACGCATCGGCATACTGCACTAACGTCCAGTGCTGACGAAAGCAGGTTTCAATCATCTGATTGAATTTCTGAAATATTTCTACATCGACCTGACGCAAATGCTTGCCCTCCTCAATCGATGCCAATGACGGCAAGCGAGCCATGGACACGAATGCCAGTCGGGTCAGCGCCACCAGATTGAGGGCACGACCCAGACCACCGTGCGCAAACTCATCGGCCAACAAAGAAAAATAATTGAGCAGTTGCACAGACTCAAATGCGCTTGCGTCAGACGCCGGATCCGGCACCACATCCAATGCTGCGCACAATGGTGAAGCCAGCGTTCGCTCCAGGATGCCGCTCGGATCACTCTTGAACAGGCGCCAGATCAGTTGCTGGCGCACCGACAATACATGGCCCTCGGCATCATCACTGATGATGAAAGCATGCGTCACCGCTGGCGGCGTCAGAAACAACAGCGGCGCACGAAGATGATAAAAACGATCGTCAAGATATAACCTGACCTCACCCTGTGTGAGGACATGAACCTGAAACACCCGATCATGCCGATGGGCGCTCATGTTACGTCCAAAAAAATCGGCCAGCCGCGACAAGGATTCAAAATGTACCTCCTCGTCCTCATAACGCAAATCAAAGGTACGCCCCAGATCAATGTTGGGAATGGCCGTACACAATGCTGGCGACGCTGGCGATGGTGGCAATTTCTGCATGAGGAAACTCACTTGGCAGACCGACTAATCAGTCAGGCAACGCGTGATTTCTTGCGCGTACTGACCTTACCGGGCGCGGTGACCGGCACGAGCTCCACTTGTTCCACATGATTGTTTTGCTGCGCCAGAAAAAGATCCAGTGCCTGATAGAGATTGCCGACCACGTCAACACCAATACCTGCTTCAAGATACGAATACTGTTGCTCAATCAAAGGTGCAATCTGCTTGATCAGCGCCCTGCTACGGGCGGTGAGCGCCACCACGATGCGGCGCTGATCGGTGTCTACCCGGCTACGCTCAACCAGTCCCATGTCCTCCATACGTACCAACACGCCGGCCAGGCTGGGACTGAGAATCTGGCAGGTTTCGCAGATTTGCCATTGCTCCATCGGCGCATGATGATCACTGATGGCACGAATCACGCGCCATTGCTGTTCCGTCAGTCCATGATGATTAAGAATGCGGCGAAAGTTGCCCATGACACATTCGCGCGCCTGCAATAACAACAAGGCCAGATTACGGTGTTTAAATGTTTTTTCCATTGAAGTGCATGCCCATTCTTGGTAGCTGGATTTTCACAATAAATAAACTGAATTCTAATTGACACACTAACATATTAGTAATTATATTGTGGAACATATTAGTGAATACGCACGCGTTCGGCTGGCCTCAAAAGTCCGGAGAAACTTGCCATTGTTGCGCGGATGGCAGCAACGAACTCAACACGGAGACAAGACCATGCGCATGCGTACGGTCGCCATGAAAAAATGACAACAACCAGTTTTTCGCAGACCCTGAAATCCAACCGCGGGACAGTCTATGGCGTCATCCTGAACGACCATGATACGCTGGCCCGGATCGGTGCAAGTCTCTCGGATCTCCCTTATAAGGCAGCACCCCAAGCACCGGTGTTGTATCTCAAACCAGCGAACACGATCAACGGCGATCACGCCGTTGTCACGCTGCCGCCCAACGCCACGCAAGTTGAAATTGGTGCCACCATCGGTATTGTGCTGGCCGCGCCTGCAGCACAGTTGACGCGTAACAACGCGGCTTCCGTCATCGCCGGCTATGTCCTGGTCGCCGACCTGAGTCTTCCGCACGATAGTTACTACCGTCCAGCGGTGCGTGAAAAATGTTTTGATGGTTCCTGCGTCCTGGGCGATAACATGATCTGTACCACCAGCCCCGAAGAGGTACAAAAATGGGAGCTGGTGACTTCCATCAATGGTCGCCTGGCGGCCCGACGCAGTCTGGGCGATCTGGTGCGCGACATCCCTGCTCTGCTCTGTGACGTCTCCGAATTCATGCGTCTGCAGCGCGGCGATGTCCTGTTGATCGGCGTCAGCTGGCAAGCACCACGTGCCGGGGTACAGGATGACATAACCCTCAGCCTGTATGCGCCTGACGCCCACGAACTGGCAGCGGTGCATCTGCAACTTGCTCCCGGCAGCGTATCTGCACAAGAAACTCAGACAGGCATTGAGCCTACGCCAGCACCACGAGGCACACGCACCTTCGGTCGCATCTTTTTCAATGGCGCAATTCATGAAGTGGAGCCCGTCCCCAATCCTGCAGAACTGGAAGCAACTTGCATCCGTCTTGCGGATGGTCGCATCCTGCGCGAAAATGAGGCGCACTGGTTGCCACCGGTTGAACCAGGAACCATTTTTGCGCTCGGTCTGAACTACGCTGACCACGCACGAGAGCTGGCTTTCAAGGCCCCGGAACAACCACTGGTATTTCTTAAGGGACCGACTGCACTGACGGGTCATTACGGCCAGACGCGGCGCCCGGCCGATGCCACTTTCATGCACTATGAGTGCGAGCTGGCCGTCGTGATTGGCAAATATGCCCGCCATGTCAGCCGCGAGCATGCCTACGATTACGTCGCAGGGTATACGGTCGCCAATGACTACGCGATTCGTGACTATCTGGAAAATTATTACCGACCCAATCTGCGCGTAAAAAATCGGGATGCCTGCACTCCGATCGGTCCCTGGCTGGTTGAAGCTGGTGCCGTCGCTGACCCAATGCGACTACAGCTCAGCACCAGTGTCAACGGTAAAGTAACGCAACGCGGCAACACCAGCGATATGGTGTTCGACATCCCGGCACTGATCGTTTATCTATCATCCATCATGACGCTGGCACCGGGAGACATCATTCTTACCGGCACGCCCGAAGGACTGACGAATGTCGTTCCGGGCGACTGTATCGTCACAGAAATTGAAGGGATAGGCCGTCTGGTCAACACCATTGTTGGTGATGACGCCACACCTGCGCACTGAACCTATCCGCTACATCGCTCAAACTCTTCTCTATGCGAGTGCAACCATGATCAAACATCTCATCAACGGCAAATCTGTAGAGAGCCGTAACGTCTTTCAGACCCTCAACCCGGCCAATAATGAAGTACTGGCCGAGGTTGCCAGTGGTGGCGAGGCGGAAGTTGCCGCTGCCGTACAGGCGGCCAAGGACGCCTTTCCCGCATGGGCTGGCAAACCCGCCGCGGAACGCGCAAAGCTGATCCGCAAGCTGGGCGAATTGATCACCCGCGATGTACCAGAACTGGCCGAACTGGAAACTCGGGACACTGGTCAGGTGATCGGCCAGACCAAGAAAGCATTGATCCCCAGAGCGGCTGACAATTTCCATTTTTTTGCCGAAATTGCGGCCCACATGGATGGTGAAGCCTACCAATCGGATACCGGCCACCTGAATTACACGATGTGGAATCCAGTCGGTGTCTGCGCGCTGATATCGCCATGGAATGTACCGTTCATGACGGCGACCTGGAAGACGGCTCCGTGTCTGGCACTGGGCAATACGGCCGTCATGAAAATGTCGGAACTATCGCCACTGACCGCCGACCGGCTCGGCCAGCTGGTACTGGAAGCAGGTATTCCTGCGGGCGTGTTCAATGTCGTGCACGGCTATGGTAAGGAGGCCGGCGAACCGCTGATCCGTCACCCCGATGTCCGTGCAATCTCTTTTACCGGGAGTACCGCAACGGGAAACCGCATCGTGCAACAGGCCGGACTAAAGAAATTTTCGATGGAGCTGGGTGGCAAGTCGCCGTTCATCATCTTTGATGACGCCGATTATGAACGGGCACTGGATGCGGCCATCTTCATGATTTTCTCCAATAATGGCGAGCGCTGCACTGCCGGCTCGCGGATTCTGATCCAGCGTGGCATTTATGAGCGCTTCGTCAGCGATTTTGCAGCCCGTGCGGCACGTCTGCAAGTCGGCGATCCGCTCGATCCGGATACCATCATCGGCCCCATGATCAGTCCGCAGCACCAGCAAAAGGTAGCGCGTTACATTGAAATCGGCAAAGCCGAAGGAGCGCGTGTGGTATTTGGTGGTGGCATGCCGGAGATACCAGCGGCGCTGAAGAACGGCAACTGGATTCAACCAACCGTGTTTGCCGATGTCGATAACCGGATGACCATTGCTCAGGATGAAATCTTCGGCCCGGTACCCTGCCTGATTCCGTTCGAGACGGAAGCTGATGCACAGCGTATTGCAAACGACACCATCTATGGCCTGTCGTCCTATGTCTGGACCGAGAACACTGGTCGCGCCTTGCGTATGGGACGCGGCATTGAGGCCGGCATGGTATTCATCAACAGTCAGAATGTACGTGATCTGCGTCAACCCTTCGGCGGTGTCAAGGCATCGGGCACAGGTCGCGAAGGTAATCATTACAGTTTTGAGGTGTTTGCCGAGGCAAAAAATATCTGCCTGTCCTACGGTAACCATCCCATTCCGCGCTGGGGAGTCTGAATCAAGGCCCACAGTATGAGTAGCATCAGCATCATACTCGATCAAAGGAGTTCAAGCGTATGGGTAAGTTAGCACTGGCTGCAAAAATCACGCACGTACCATCGATGTATCTCTCAGAGCTCGACGGCCCGCATAAAGGCTGCCGTCAGGCTGCCATTGCAGGGCATCACGAAATCGGTCGGCGCTGCCGTGCACTTGGTGTAGATACGATCGTTGTCTTCGACGTGCACTGGTTGGTTAATTCGGAATACCACATTAATTGTGGACCGCATTTTCAGGGTCTGTACACCAGCAATGAACTACCGCATTTCATCAAAAACCTGCCCTATGAATATCCCGGCAATCCGGCACTCGGCCATCTGATTGCCGAGGTTGCCAACGCCTCTGGCGTCAAAAGTCGTGCCCATAGTGATACCAGCCTGGGATTGGAATACGGCACCCTGGTACCGATGCGCTACATGAACAGCGATCAGCAATTCAAGGTCGTCAGCGTGGCGGGCTGGTGTGTCTGGCATCAACTGGAAGAAAGTATGCGCTTCGGCCAGGCCGTCCGCGAGGCAATTGAAGAACATTACGACGGTACCGTCGCCGTGCTGGCCAGTGGCTCCTTGTCACATCACTTTGCCGATAATGGCACCGCTCCCGACTATATGCACAAGGTCTACAATCCCTTCCTCGAAGAGATGGATCGCCGTGTCGTGGACATGTGGGAGCAAGGCGACTGGGCCAGCTTTATCGAGATGCTGCCGATGTACAACGAAAAATGCTGGGGTGAAGGCGGTATGCACGATACCGCGATGCTGCTTGGGATGCTGGGCGGTGTCACCTATCAGGGCAAGGTAGAAGTCGTTACTCCCTATTTCGGCAGTTCCGGCACGGGTCAGATCAATGCGATCTTCCCGGTCCCGACCTAAGTCATCATTATTCGCCAGCGAGGATTACCATGCCCCATCTGACCTTGGAATACTCAGCCAATCTTGGCAAGAGCGGCGCTCTCGGCGCTGCCCATCCGGAGCTCGATTTCAATCAGCTTTGCCAGTCGCTGGCGCACTGTCTGATCGAGCAGCAGGAGGATGGCAAACAGATCTATCCGACCGGTGGCGTGCGCGTGCGCGCGTTGGCAGCCAAGCACTACTGTATTGCCAATAGCATTGATGATGGCGGCTTCGTACATGGCACTCTGAAGATTGGTGCCGGGCGCAGCGAAGCCGTCAAAAAAGCCACCGGGGATGCCTTGTTCGCAGTGCTCAAGCAACATTTCGCGGCACTCTACCTGCAAAGCGGTCTGGCCTTGTCACTGGAAATCATCGAGGTCAATGAAGCTGGCAGCTGGAAGCATAACAATCTGCATGCGCGTTTTCGTTAGCGGCGCGAGCTCTGTTGATACGCCCTGCTCCTGATCTAACCGTGTTGTCATTTACAAGAAAAAATATCATGCTGCCACTGACCACTATCACTGAACTCGCCCGACAACTACATCAGGCAGAGAAGAACAGGATCCAGCTGCGCCACTTCTCGCAGGCCCATCCGGAGATGACAATTGAAGACGGCTACGCGATTCAGCGCGAATGGGTCAAACTCAAACTGGCCGAGGGACGCACTATCAAGGGTCGCAAAATTGGACTGACCTCGCGCGCCATGCAGCAATCATCGCAAATCAATGAGCCCGACTATGCACCGCTGCTGGACGACATGTTTTTTGAGCAAGGCAGCGATATTCCCTTTTCCCGTTTCATCTCCCCGCGGATTGAAGTAGAACTGGCCTTCATCCTCGGCAAGCCACTCAAAGGTCCCGGCGTGACCATGTTTGACGTGCTGGCAGCGACTGAATATGTGACGCCGGCAATTGAAATCATCGATGCCCGCATTGAACAGTTTGATCGCGATACCAAGGCACCTCGCAAGGTATTCGATACCATCTCCGACTTCGCAGCCAATGCCGGCATCGTCATGGGTGGCTCGCCAGTCAGACCCGATGCAGTCGATCTGCGCTGGGTTGGCGCCATGCTGTTCCGTAATGGCGTGATTGAAGAAACCGGCCTGGCCGCTGGTGTACTCAACCACCCAGCGAATGGTGTGGGCTGGCTGGCCAACAAGATTGCCACCTATGGAGAACAGCTTAACGTGGGGGATGTTGTGCTGGGCGGGTCCTTCACCCGTCCTGTCAACGCCGCGGTTGGAGATACCTTTCAGGCCGACTATGGTCCACTGGGTCAGATTGCCTTCCGTTTTGTGTAATCATTCACTTCTTCCTTCACGAGGACGACACGCTCATGCAATTGCCACCAAATTCCTTCAAGCAAACCTTGCAACAGAGCCGACTGCAACTGGGACTCTTTCTCGCACTGGGAAACCCGCTCAGCGCAGAGATCCTGGCGACCTGTGGATACGATTATCTGTTGATCGATGCCGAGCACGCGGTCAATGACCTGCGCTCGATACAGGCACAATTACAAGCGATCGCCGCTTATCCGATCCCCTGCCTGGTGCGTCCACCGCACCACGATCCTGCGCTCATCAAACAATTGCTTGGGATCGGCGTACAAACCTTGCTGGTGCCAATGGTCGACACTGCCGAGCAGGCTGCAGCACTGGTGAGTGCAATGCGCTATCCGCCAAATGGAATACGTGGTGTCGGTACCGGTCTGGAACGTGGTGCGCGCTGGAATGCCGTGCCCGATTATCTGACACAAGTCGAGCAACACAGCTGCCTGATCGTACAGATCGAATCACGGACGGGCTTAAACAACCTGGAGGCAATTGCAGCAGTCGATGGCGTTGATGCGCTCTTTATCGGCCCCTCAGATCTGGCAGCGTCGCTGGGTCACCTCGGCGAGCCTGCGCATCCAGACGTGCTGAGTACCATTGATGACGCCATTGCACGGATTGTGAAAACCGGTAAACGTGCCGGCATCTTCTGCACCTCTCCAGCACTGGCACAACGCTATGCAACTGGTGGGGCAAGCTTTCTGGCGCTGGGTGCCGATACTAGCGTACTGCGCAGCGCAGCGATCAATCTGCTCAACAGTGTCAGACCCGATGCCGCCAAAAACGGCGCATCTTATTAACCGGTAGCCTCAACATAAAATGTTGAGGCGTATAACAGCAGTCGCCCCTCCATATCCAATATCACTTCGAAAACGCGAGACACGTCTCGTACTAAATCGAAAGTGAAGACCTAATTGCGGTAAGCATCGCCCAACGCAACAAAAGACTACTAGCATCACACGCTTTCATTGAAGACTTCATGGAGGCGTTCAGATGATCATCAGCCCCCCATTCATTTTGCCGGTCGTCAAAGAAGACGATCAACTCCGCGTTAAAGGGATATCCAGACCGACTCCCCGACTAACCGACGACGAGATCACAGAAAACGCCATGTGCCCAACTGCCAGCATCATGATTGGCGGCACCGGTGCAGAAGACGGGACCTTCCCGGTTGCGAGTCACCTGATGTGGCACAACGGCATTCATCTGCAAGCCAAGGACGCGGGTAGTCACGATTATCCAGTACACGCGATTGCCGATGGCGAGGTCGTGTTCCGGTGCAAACCGACACGCTTCACCGAAGACCGCCAGCATGGTCAACAATACCAGGATGGCTGGACCGATAACGGCTGCGTCATCCTCAAACACATGACCGAGATCGGTGCCGATGGCGACCAGCCAGTCAGCATCACTTATTACAGCGTGTACATGCACCTTGTCCGTATTCTGATCACGGCAGGAGTCGGAGAAAAGGTCTATCGCAAGGATAAATTGGGCGTAGCCGGTCAGGTCTACGGTCATACTAAACAGCTGCACTTTGAGATCTGCTGCGACACCGAGAACCTCAAAAAAATCATCGGCCGCGAACCCGGCTGGTTAGACCCAGAAGCCATTCCCACCAAAGACGGTCGTACCGACAGCATCTTCGGCAGCCTCTACATTTATCTGCCAGCCACGACACCGATCAGTCTCAAAGCACCCACCGATCATCTTCGCGCTGATAGCGACATCACGCTAGGCACCGCGCAGTGGATCAAACTCGACTACGGGAACGAAGGCAAAACGCCCGGTAGCTGTGCATTCACCAGCTACGGCATCAACGGTCAGCTAGGTGCCACACGACAAGATGCCGACGCCGAATACAACTTGTACAAAGAAGCCACCGATCGTCACAACAGCCTGATCAAGGCACATCCCACCGTAAAAAGCAGCCCCTCTGGCTGGTATGAGTTATTGCGCTTCGGTCGCAATATAGGGCGGAGTGAAACAGATAAAGACTCACTACCCGACGATGCGGCCCATTGGCGCAAGATCAGAACCTTGGAGGGTAAGTCAGTCTGGGCAGACCTGAATGCACCGGGTACTTACAAATTCAGCGATGCCGATTTCCTGCCGCGTTTTGGCTGGAATTGTTATGACGACGACACCAATCCCAATGATCAGCGTTGTGATTCAGAAAGACTCAAGGCACTGATCCGTGCAGAAGGCGATCAACCCAATCCGGATCGCAACAAGGATGACGTCGAACTATCCAGGCGTCTACCAGATAACAACGTGCGCAAGGCACTACGCAGGGCAATTTGTCAATTCCCGACGGAGTGGGACAGAGGCACGATCATTGCGCGTTATGGATGCCTCAATGAGATGGAGTTCGGCGCCAAGAATCGTGCAGATCGCTGGGTCCGCTTTGAAAACCACGCCCGTGCAGTGAGCTTTGACGGATTACCGCAAGAGTACAAAGACGCGCAGTGGCATTTCCATCCGACGGAGTTCATCAAGCATTTCAGGAAGTGCGGATGGTTGAGCTTGGATGAGTTGGCACAAACGTATCCTCGTTATCCACACTATGTACCCAATAAAGATAAAAAAATAACAGAAGTGCTTCAAAGCAAGATATTTACGATATCTAAAGAGATGGCTCGTGCACGTTTTGAAAAATATCAAATCGAGCTTAATCGATGTCTACGTAAGTACTGTATTAACACTCCTTTACGTATTTCTCATTTTTTGTCTCAATGCATGACTGAAACAGCTCAATGGCGAGATCTCCCTGGAAAACCCATTATGCACGAATGGGGATTTGGAAAATTTAACGAGGGAAATAAATCGACAAAGCATTATGCGGCATTTTATGGGCGGGGGATTATGCAGTTAACGTGGGCAAGTAATTATAGAGAATATGGAAAATTTAAAAATCTACCCCCTCATCACGATTCTTATACAGAGAGACTAATGCCTATACCACGTCTTAATAAGCAATCAATGCATGTTATTTCGCCACCCGAAAGAAATGAGGAGCCACAAATGATGTTGTGGTCTCCACGATATGACCCCGATATTATCGCCTCAAACACACATTTAGCCTGTGATAGCGGTGGATTTTACTGGGTTTCAAAACACTATTCTGGCGTCATTAATATAAATAAAAAATGCGACGCAGGTAGTGATATTAATGTTGTTCACTATATCAATAGGTATGTAAATGGCGGAGAAAATGCCTATCAAGACAGACAAGCTTATTTTAAGTATATCTATTTGGAGCTCTCTGATAAATTCAATGAAACAAAAGATTTTTTATTACAAACACATAAAGGCATCATAAATGTTAATTTTGACAAACCAGAGTGAGTATTAATGATGATAAATAAATATTATTATTTACTTATACTTTATTTTTGTTTTTGTTTTTGTTTTTGTTTTTGCAGCATCTCAAATGCCTCTGACCATGTAATTTTCACAAAAGTAATTTCAGGAGAGAAAGCCAAAAATTCAAAGAAATATTATAAAAAAAAATATAAATTAAGTAGTGTTTTCTCAGAGATGACAGTTGTACATGTCATTCGGTGGCGGACAAAAAATAATTCCGGTGATATCTTATTCACTCAATGGGGATCGCAATGCACAGTTGATAGTTATACTGAATCAAATAAAGCTGGAGTGCGCTATAGTCAAACAAATGAGTTAATGAATACTCCTTGTATTCTTTCAAAAAAAATTCCAAAAATAGAAATATTTCCTGATTTTCTAGTTTCATATGATGTAACGCTGATCCAGCGTCGAAGTTATGACGGAGAGTATTTTAAATTAGAAAGTATCGAGGAAATAAAATTCAACAAAGAGACTGGTAGCTTTTGCTCCGATTCTTATGGAAACATAGATGATGTATGTCCATCTTCAATGAGGGATAATGAGTATAAATAATTTTATATCTAGAAATCGAGTGTATCAGTAAATTTTCCAGACACTATTAACAATCCCTATTACTCTCCTTTGAGTAGATTTGACTCACGCTGCTGCGCTTATGGCGTAGCGGTAGCTGTGTTGCCAGAGCTCTTACTACCAGATGGCAACGGTCAACCTACAGTGATATATCCAACAGATTTTGAGCCGAAGAGATAAATCATGAAGCGATGGATAAGCCTGCTGATATTGCTCTGGCCGCTGACGCTGCAAGCAAACGATACTGCATTTAAAAGAACAAAAAAGCACGAAGCCAACATGGGGCCAGGCTGTAATGTATCTTTAAAAATCCCGGTAGCTGCACAATTTTCTATCAGTTACGCTAAAGATGACAAGCGAGGTGGTAGCAGATTCATTATTGAAAATCCATTTAATTTAAAAACCAAAGAATATATTGCACCGTTTTATTTTGACTTCATCTGTTATCCAATCAACGGTGGAGTAGTAAATGGAAGTGCAGTTCGCTTTGATACTGCGCGTAATGAATGGGTGCGCGATATTGATAAACGCATTGCAGCGAAAGGAGTTGAATGGGGTGAGGAAAGCATGATGAATCTACGTCGTGATTTTGCACGTGCCATCAAGCTCTATCCACTCAACAACATCAATGCACGCGGTTACGCCTACACGGAAGACGACTTGAATGGTGACGAAGAGGGACGTCAACGTACTCTGCGCTATTGTCTGATCCGCGATGCCAAGGCGTTATGTGGCAGGGGCAAGATGGGTTATCTTGAAGAAGCAAAAAAAGGTGATTTAACGCCTTATTGTCACCAAAATTATTAATGGCAAGCCAAAGGCTTATTACACCAACGGTAGTTTTTGGAATGTCGCAGGGACGGTAAATATAGGGCAGCCGACAACATCGTATAGTTCGGTCAATGGCATTGTTGCTCGCTTTCAGGCATACACGGCAGCGCAGGTAGTGTTGATGGATAATCCGATTTTTCTTAGCGCAGAGGGAAATATTGAGAACTATCCAGAGGAGTTTATTCCGAGGCGGTCATGAAAAAAGCACTCCTGCATATAGTATGTGGTTTCCTTTTTCTGTTATCGACGATATCCCATTCACACACGATAACGTCATCTGCTCGGACATCATTATTACCAGGAAACGAAGATCCGAACACAATTTATGAATCCAAGAAATGCAAGTATAGGATTCATGGCTTGTATGGAGGCATATTCGGAGAGAGTATGTACATATCACCCATAAGAAGTAAGGATAAACCTGATGAACCGATTGTCTGGGGGTTTGGTCTTGCTTGCCATGCAGGAGCTACAAGGGACGAGATAGATGATCTGCTAGGGGCCAGAAAACTAAAAGACCAATGGTTTTGGACCGGGACGAATGCGCCATTCGAGGAAAACCAAAATTTTCGTCTAATTGAGTTCTCTGGTAAGAACTGGACAGGCATTGGCAACACCAACGATCAAATTACAGGAGAAGAAACGCTACGCCAGCGCTTCTTCAATTTTTGCCTGCTCCAAACCGATGGTTCACAAGTCCTTTGCGTCTGCAACTTGCAAGTCATGAACCTGAACCATCCCGAGAGCAATATTCTTGAGAAGGTGATCGCTGTTCTGAACAGCATTGAATTTGTCAATTTACCTGCTCATGAAAATTGACAAAAATTCTCAAGCCATTCAGCCAATCAAGCAACCGGCAGCGGCACTACCACATCCGCCTTCCTGCTCTTGCCAATCCCCAGATAGGTCTCGATTACCTTGGGATCACAGGCTAATGCACCAGCCTGCCCTTCCAGTACCAGCGAGCCAGTTTCGATCACGTAGCCATAATCCGAGACCTGCAAGGCAGCACGTGCATTCTGCTCAATCAGCAAGGTTGCCACACCTGTTTCGCGCAAGCCGGAGATGATCTGGAAGATCTCTTTGACGATCAACGGGGCCAGCCCGAGACTCGGTTCATCGAGCATCAACAGACGTGGCTTGCCCATCAGGGCGCGACCAATTGCCAGCATCTGCCGCTCGCCGCCTGACATCGTGCCGGCGGCCTGCAAATGACGCTCCTTGAGACGTGGGAAAAGTTGATAGACCCAATCCAGCTGATCCAGATACTGCTTGTCACGCGCACGATAGCGGCGAAAGCTACCCAATAGCAAATTGTCCTGCACCGACATGTCAGCAAACAGTTCCCGCGTTTCCGGGACTAGCGCGATACCTGCCTGGACGCGCTCTTCGACTTCCAGATCATTGATCGTCAGTCCGTCGTAGTGGATTTCACCACGACTGGGCAGCATGCCAATAATTGCATTGAGCAGTGTCGATTTACCGGCACCGTTGGGACCGATTACGCTCACGATGCTGCCCGGTGCGACCTGAATCGAGATATTACTGATCGCTTCGACCTTACCGTAACAAACGCGCAAGTTGTCGACGTTCAGTAGTGCCGGGCTTGTCTGAGAATGATTCATCTGTAGCATCGTCATTTCACTCTACTCCACCCAAATAGGCTTCCAATACCACCGGGTCGGCTTGCACCTGTTGCGGTGTACCTTCGGAAATCTTGGTACCAAATTCCATCACCACCAGGTGGTCGGTCAAGTCCATGACGAAATCCATGTCATGTTCCACCAGCAGGATACTCATGCCTTCGTCGCGTAACTGCCGCAGCAGGTCGGCTAGTGCCTGCTTCTCCTTGAGTCGCAGGCCTGCTGCCGGTTCATCGAGCAACAACAGCAATGGGTCACTGCAAAGTGCACGGGCGATTTCCAGAATGCGCTGCTGACCCAATGCAAGCGAACCAGCTTCCAGGTGCAGATAGTCGCCAAGGCCGACACGGCGCAGCTGACGTTCTGCCTCCTGTAACAACGCCTGCTCCTGTTTACGGTCAAGCCGGAACATGGCAGCCACGACATTGACAAGGTGGCTGCGACCGGTACGCAGATGTGCTCCGATAGCGACGTTTTCCAGCACACTCATGGTCGGCAACAATTGCACATGCTGGAACGTGCGTCCCATACCACGTGCAACGATCTGACGAGCGCTGAGTCGGTTGATCCGCTCACCGTTAAAACTGACCTCGCCCCGCGTCACGCCAAGCACACCACTGATCAGATTGAACATGGTTGACTTGCCGGCACCGTTGGGGCCGATCAGGCCAATGATGTCACCTGATCTGATTTGAAAACTGACATCGTTGACTGCGACCAGGCCGCCAAACTCCTTCCTCGCCGAGACGACATCCAGAATCAATGTGCCGTTGTTCGCCTTATCTCGCTGAGACAATCCAGATACTGCTGCAGTCGTCTGCGACACGCTTGCCACCATGGGCCGCGTACTTGCCGGCAATAGCTTGCGCCAGAGGTCGGCCACGAACGGCCACAAACCATTCTGTGCAAACTGCAACAGCAGAATCAGGATCAGCCCATAGACAATGATTTCAATATTGCCACTGGTGCCCAGCAGACTTGGTAGCCAAACCTGCAATTTATCTTGCAGCAGGGTCATCACCAGCGCCCCCAGCAGGCCACCCCAGACATGCCCGGCGCCGCCGATAACGGCCATCATCAGGTATTGAATACCCATATTGATGCCGAATGGCGTCGGATTAACTGCGCGCTGAAAATGTGCATACAACCAACCAGACACCGCCGCCAACAAAGCTGCCAGCACGAATACCGTAATCTTGTAGCGGGCCGTATCGACGCCCATTGCCTCAGCCATTGAAGTACCGCCTTTGAGTGCGCGAATGGCACGCCCTGGGCGGGAATCGAGCAAATTGACTGAAACCAATACAGCGGCCAGTGCACAAAACCAGATCAGATAATAGATGGCGCGACCATTCTCCAGCGAGAGACCGAAGAGTGAAATGGGCTCGATACCGGAGAGGCCATCGTACTTTCCCAACCACTCCATGTTCCCAAACAGGAAATATAGCGATAGTCCCCAGGCAATCGTCGCCAGCGGCAGATAATGGCCCGACATGCGTAGCGTGACCTGACCGATTAAGTAAGCGCTCACACCGGTGACTATCAATCCTGCCAACAAGCCTAACCAGGGTGAAAGTGCAAACTGCGTGGTCAGGTAACCAGTAGCATAGGCACCAATGCCAACGAAGGCAGCTTGTCCGAAAGAAGTCAGTCCACCGACGCCGGTCAACAAGACCAGACCAACACAGACAATGCCGTACAAGCCGACGTAGTTCGCCTGGGTGATCCAGAAATCAGGTAGTGGCAACATCGGCAACAACGCCACCACGGCGACCAGAGCAAGGAATCCAGAACGATTCAGCATCACTCGTCACCTCCCTGATGAGCGCCGGCATCAGCGCTGTGCAGAGAGCGCCACAATAAAATCGGAATGATGATGGTGAACACGATGACTTCCTTGTACGCGCTGGCCCAGAACGACGAAAAGGATTCCAGCAGGCCGACCAGCAAGGCACCGACGGCTGCGAGCGGGTAGCTCATCAGCCCTCCGAGGATGGCGCCGACAAATCCTTTGAGACCGATCAGGAAACCGGAGTCGTAATAAATGGCGGTTGTCGGAACGATCAGGATACCGCAAAGCGCACCGATAAAAGCGGCAAAGAACATCGACAATTTTCCTGCCATTGTCGTGGAGATACCCATGAGACGCGCTCCGACACGGTTCTTGGCGGTCGCCTGCAAGGCCTTGCCGTAGAGCGTGCGACTAAAAAACACTGCCAGTACTAGCATCAACAGTACCGACACGGCGATCACCACCAGATCCTGAGCACTGATCTGTACGCTACCAAAACTGAAATTACCCTCCACATACGGATTCACACGTGCGCCTTCGGGACCGAAGAACACCAGACCCAGACCAGTCATCACGAAATGCACACCAACCGAAATAATCAGCAGAATCAGAACCTTGGCATTGGCCAGTCTTTGATAGGCCAACCGGTAGATCATCGGGCCCATGGCCGTGACCACCGCAATCGACAACAGCGCCTGCACCAGCAATGGCCACTGCCGTGGCGCGGCCCAGCACACTAGTGCCACCAGCAACAACGGTAGCACCAGCTTGATCAGCAACATTTGCGGTAGTAGCCGGGTGCGTCCCTGCCGCACGGCGGCACTGACATCGAGTGCGCTACTCAGCATTGCCAGCGCCGCCAGCAACCAGACGGTGCCGGGAATACTGCCGCTCTGCAAGGCCACCAGCGTGAGCGCACCAAAAGAAACAAATTCCCCCTGCGGCAGCAAGATAATGCGAGTGACCGCAAAGACCAGCACCAACGCCAGTGCCATCAGCGCATAAATGGCACCATTGGTGATGCCATCCTGCAGCAGGATGGTAAAAATGGAAAAGTCCATGCTCAACCTCCTGATTGAGGATGGGGTAAAACATCACTGATCAGAAAGTGGCCGCATAGGGGCCGCTCGAAACAGCTACGGAAAATCATAGGTCTCCTTGAGGGTGTGACAAGACTGCCCTGCCCGACGTCCTGTTTTTATTATGTTGATAGGTTTTTGGTGCTCGGGTATGTCGCCTAAATCCGGCAATAATACTTAACATATTAGCGATAATATCTGCGATATCTGACAAAGCTGTCAAGCATATTCAGCAAACAAGATGGAGACAACTAGTGCGGTCGATTTCACTTCCGGATCGTTCCGTGTCGGAATGAGAACGATCTGAATAACGCTCACGTGTGCCCATCTGTTTTATGTTCATTTCGCGCGACAGCAGCTATTTAATTTTTACATTTTTATTAATTAAAATTAATTTTCAAATAAAATGCAAAAATCAACGTTCTATAGATTTCTCAACATACTCCACCCCATCATTTCTCCATCTGTTGTCGCAAACCAATAGGAGCACGCAATCATGAAATTTGCAGACTTGAAAATTGGTACGAGACTTCTGATCTCTTTCGGTGTGATGTTGGTGCTGCTGATTGCTGTTGCCGGAGAAGGTTGGCGATCATTGTCCTCCATCAAACAACGCATCGAAGTCATAACCAAGGAAAACGATGTCAAGATCGCAGATGCCAACATCATGCGGGGAGCGCTCAACCTCGAAGCACGGGCATTACGCAATTTATTGATTTATTCCGACGCCAGCGTCCGCAAAGAACAAAAAGAGCAAATTACCAAGGCCAGACAAGACTACCAGGCAGCTTTCAGCGGCTTATCAACACTGGTGCACAGCGATATGGCGAAAAAACTCCAGCAAGACATCAGTCGGAGTGAATCGATTGTTCACCCCCTGTTCGACAAGGTGATCGCCTTGAGTGATGCGTCGCAGCAAAAAGCGGCAGGTGATATGTTGCTCATGCAGGTTCAGTCACCACAGAATCAGTGGTTTACATCAATTCAGGCAATGATCGACCGGCAGCAATCACAGAACCAGCAAAGTCTAGACGAGATGGAGGTTGACTATGCACGCACGCGGGTTGTGCTGCTGGTGGTCACGCTGCTCGCTATCATAATTGGCGCCGCCGCGGCATGGGTAGTCACACGCAGTGTGACTACCCCACTCAATCAAGCGGTACACGTTGCCAGCCGAATTGCGCAGGGCGATCTCGGTGTGCAGATTCATCCAGCTGGCAAAGATGAAACCGGAAAGCTGATGCAAGCACTGAAGACCATGAATCAGAGCCTCAACACGATTGTCGGACAAGTGCGTGAGAGCACCAACACTATTGCGACTGCTTCAACCCAGATCGCTGCCGGCAATATGGATCTGTCTTCTCGAACCGAGCAACAGGCTGGCTCACTGGAAGAGACCGCCTCTGCCATGGAAGAGCTGACATCTACGGTCAAGCAAAATGCTGATAATGCGCGCCAGGCGAATCAGCTGGCATTGTCTGCCTCATCTGTTGCCAGCACAGGGGGAGATGTCGTCGGTCAGGTGGTCAACACCATGGGAGCCATTAGTGAGTCATCTCGCAAGATTGTAGACATCATCAGCGTCATTGACGGCATTGCCTTTCAGACCAATATCCTGGCTTTGAATGCAGCAGTGGAAGCCGCGCGTGCAGGTGAACAGGGGCGTGGTTTTGCAGTGGTTGCCACGGAAGTACGGGCATTGGCGCAGCGCTCGGCAGCGGCGGCTAAAGAAGTAAAAACGTTGATCGATGATTCAGTGACGCAGGTGGATATCGGTAACAAACTGGTCGAGCAAGCAGGCAGCACCATGACCGAAGTTGTTGAGAGCGTCAAACGGGTCAGAGATGTCGTGGCAGAAATCAGTGCTGCTAGTCAGGAACAGAATACCGGCATCGAACAAATCAATATCGCCATTACCCAGATGGATCAAGTGACACAAAAAAATGCTGCGCTGGTAGAAGAAGCGGCTTCCGCAGCGCAGTCAATGCAGCAACAGGCTATGAAGCTGACGGAAGCAGTTGGCGTATTCAAGTTAGCGAGTTAATTGATCTGCTCATTGGCAAGCAAAGGCGGTATATCAAGCTGCCGGATAAAGTCCACGCGTGCGGGCAAACAGACGTGACAGGCCGAGCAAGCTATCGATCGTTGGCGTCGGCGTGCCGGTAAGCTGACCGATCTCCCGCACGACCGCAACCAGCGCATCGATTTCCAGTGCCTTCCCGGCTTCGACATCCTGCAGCATGGATGTTTTGAAGCTACCCAGCTTGCGCGTGATCTGGTTACGCTCGACTCCGCTCTGCGCGATCGGGCAGGCAATTCTGGCACCGATGCTGGCGGCCTCCTGCATCACGTTGAGGCAGTAAGCGTTGACCAGTGGATCGTCTAGAATTTTGTCCGCCATGGCGCCGGTGATGGCCGAAATCGGATTCATGGTCATGTTGCCCCACAGCTTGTACCAGATGTCACTGCGAACATCAGCACTGCCAACTGCCTCAAAACCTGCCTGCGTCAGCAACGCCACCAGTGCCAGGACTCGCGCGGATATCTGCCCGGCTGCCGCAGGCTCCCCCAGAATCAGACGGTTACCGGACGCCAGCCGGATCACACCGGCTTGCGGTGCACTGCTGGACAGGTGCACGACACAGCCGATCACCTGTGCAATTGGAATCGCCCGGGAAAGCGCTCCATCGGGGTCAATGCTGTGCAGACACGTTCCATGATACGGCACGCCCGGCGCCTCAAAGAACCACCAGGGCACGCCGTTCATCGCAGTAATGACGAGCGTGTCGGGACCGATCAATGGCGCAATGTGTTGCGCCACCGATGGCAGTGCCGGCGACTTCACGGCCAGAATAACGATGTCTTGTACACCAAGCAGATGCGGATCCTGCTCGGCACGAATGGCAACCTGCCGATCCCCATCAGGAAGTTGCAGCGTCAGACCTCGCTCTTGTAGCACCTGCAATGTCTTACCGCGTGCGACGGCGCTGATGGTATGTCCGGCCAGCCCCAGTCGGGCGGCAAAAAGTCCGCCGATGGCACCGGCTCCGTAGATGGCGATATGCATATTGACGAATGTTGATCAGGTTTGATAGGAAGGATCGATACGTTCAATCTGGCGCGTCAATGCATCAAAGACATCCTGTCCGGCACCAAATTTTTCATTGAATTGCAGGGAATCGCGGGCGCAGGCTTGCTGGATTTCTGGCGCAATCAACCGCACCGCTCCCATTGAGGTGGAAGCCAGTTGAATTTCACAGGCGCGATTGAGTAGCCACAACACGGCAAAGGCGCGCGGTACTGTTGACCCCAGTGCCAGCAAGCCGTGATTACGCAAGATCACGGCGCGCTTGTTACCGATATTGTTGAGCAGGCGTGGCGTTTCTTCGGCATGGACGGTGATCCCTTCGAAATCATGGTAGGCCAGTTGACCATAGAGTTGTGCCGAGTAGAAGTTACTCATGGATAGCCCCTCCTGACTACAGGCGACCGCCATCCCTGCAGTGGTATGGGTGTGCATTACGCAATGGGCATTGTCGACATGTTCGTGAATAGCACGATGGACTGTGAAGCCCGCTGGATTGACGGGCCAGTCACTATGACCAACCACCCTGCCCTGTAGATCAATCTTGACCAGATTGGAGGCCGTGACTTCGCTGTAATGCAGACCGAATGGATTGATTAAAAAGTGCTTCTCGTCGCCCGGCAGCCGCAACGTGATGTGATTGTAAATCAGCTCATCCCAGCCGAGATGGGCGAAGATTCGATAGCAGGCCGCCAACTCGATGCGCGCGGCCCACTCTGCTGCGGTATATCCGTGATTATCGTTACTCATGGTGATCTTCCTGAAGTTGAAGCCACAATGGACACACCACTGCCAGCGCCTTCCACGCGAAGAAGGCGCTGCATCAGTGTTTCAGTACGGAGAGCTCATCCTGAAGCGATCAATAGAACCTGGCATGATAGCCGCGACTCACGGTGCCAATACCCAGTGACCGGATTCGATTTTGACAATGACGCGTGCGCGATTGTCGAGACCACTATGGTCTGTTGGCGTCGTATTCATCACGCCGTGCGACAGGGTCAGATTTTGAATATGCTCGAGTGCTTCGCGCAAGGCCTTACGAAATTGTGGCGTACCCGGTGCGGCCGATTTGGCCGCCACAGGCAACACACGTTGCAGCACCAGACCAGCATCCCAGAGGTGAGCACCAAAGGTAGTCACTGTGCCGGTACCGAAAGCGGCTTCGTATTTCTGGGTGTACTCCAGACCAGCCTTCTTGCTCGGATTGCTGTCCGGCAGCAGCGCCGCAACCAGTACCGGCCCGGCTGGGAGCAAGGTACCTTCAACATCTTTGCCACCCAGACGCAGGAAGTCGGTATTGGCAACACCGTGGGTCTGATAGATTTTTCCTTTGTAGCCACGCTCGCGCAGGGTCCGTTCCGGCAGCACAGCGGGTGTACCGGCACCGGCAACCAGTACCGCGTCAGGATTGCTGGCCATGATGCGCAAGATTTGCCCGGTCACGCTACTGTCATTACGGGCATACGCTTCATTGACCGTGATTTTCAGCTTGTTAAGTGCGGCCTGTTTGGAGAATTCGCCATACCAGCCCTGACCATAACTATCCGAAAAACCGATGAACGCCACCGTGGAAACTTTATCAGCCACCATCCGTTCAGCCAGCGCATTGGCCATGAGTGAATCGTTCTGCGGGGTCTTGAAAACCCAGGCCCGCTTGTCATCAACCGGTTCGATGATTTTGGAACTGGCCGCAACTGAAATCATCGGTGTCTGCCCCTCGGCGACAACATCGACCATCGCCAGCGAGTTTGGCGTGATCGAGGAGCCGATGATGACATCAACTCCCTCCGAGATCAGGCGACGGGTATTCTTGACGGCAGCGGTCGTATCCGAAGCATCATCAAGCACAATGTATTCAACACTCTTGCCGCCAATCTCGCGCGGCAGCAAGGTCACTGTATTACGTTGCGGGATGCCCAGCGATGCAGCCGGACCGGTGGCCGACAACACCACACCAACCTTGATCTGGGCCTGCACCGGCGAAGCCAGCACCAACAGCGCCACAGTCGCCAGCGCAGCAACGGCACCAGATCGACGAGCGCCTGCACTTCTTTTGACGACAGCCTGCTTAACCACACGTACTACTTTCATCCCTGTCTCCTCTTGGTCATGTCGGCAATGTTGCCGATTGTGAATGATCTACACCCAGCCAGGACCACGTCCTGGTCAGTATCGGTCACCGATTCCCTCCACTTTTCTCCACATTTTCTACTGAATGCGGTAGGAGAATATTAGACCATGAATTCATAAATTAGCTAACTAATTAACTAATTATTTAAGGTGAAAAAATTCCATATCAGCAACTAAAACCAGAAACACCTATACAAAAATTTCATCTGGCGATGGCTTGGTGAGGCGCAACTTTACAGGGAATAAAGAGAAGAGACGCTAGCGAGGTGCGACAAAGGCGTCAGAAAGAAAAAAGGGCCCATCTTGCGATGGACCCTTTATATCTGGTGCGGCTGGCAGGAATCGAACCCACGACCCCTTGGTTCGTAGCCAAGTACTCTATCCAGCTGAGCTACAGCCGCGAAAAATGAAATTATAGCACGCAGATTTTATAAAATGGAAGTGCTTTCCTAAAAATAACCTGGAACTCAACAATGAAGCCGTCACGCCTACGCTATCGAAATGGGTGCGTGGACGACAAGTTGCAACTAACCGACAATGCCAGCGACCGCCTGACGGTACAGATAAATGTTCAATCACCTGCATGATCTGGCCATCTCATCAATAGGGTAGTATGCTGCCAGCGCTCCCACGATCCGCTCTACGACCGCGGTAACAGACAACCTGCTTTCCTCTCATGAACAAGAAAAACAGCAGTGCCATCACCGTCGCCATTGTCGATGACCACCCCATCGTGCGTGAAGGCCTCAAGCACATCTGCGCCAGCACACGCGACATCCTGGTCAATGGCACGGCTGATTCTGGCATCGAAGCAATCCGACTTTGTCGCCAGACGCATTTTGACGTGCTACTGCTTGACATCGCGTTGCCTGATCGCAGTGGTATCGATATCATCAAACAGCTCAGAAGTGAGCTGCCTGGCATGGCCATCCTGGTGCTGTCCATCCATCGCGAAGATCAATACGCGATTCGCTGTCTGAAGGCTGGCGCGGCGGGCTTTCTTAACAAGCAGGTGGCACCGCCGGAATTGATCGCTGCGATCCGCCAGGTCGCCAGTGGCAAAAAATATATCAGCGCCACACTCGCACAGGAACTGGCCAACCAGATTGGTGCCGATCACGAAGCACCGCTGCACGAAGGCTTGTCTGACCGCGAGTATCAAACCATGATCATGATTGCATCCGGCAAAAGCGTCAGTGATATTGCCAATGAGCTAACATTGTCAGTCAAGACCATCAGTATGTATCGTTCACGTGTACTGGCAAAGATGAAATTACGACACAATGCCGAGCTGACACACTATGCGCTAAAAAACAAGTTGGTTGAATAAATGATGATAATGCCACCGCCAGTGTCCTCCTGCTGGCGGTAAAATGCGTTATGAGAAAAATCCGCAGACGACGTGATTAGCCTGCATGGATGAGCGATAGTGGCAGCACTTGATTTGCTGCACCGGCTGCCACCACTGCGATTGATAATGCTACTGCTAGCGCATCTGCTTCATTCGTTCTTTCTGTTTTTCTGTTCTTTCTGTTCTTTCTGTTCTTTCTGTTTCACCTGCTGCCCCCGTTTCAGTTCACATTACAAACCGTCTATCAGGCATGTCCAAAAAGCCAGCACAAAGCCCTGTTGATATCGCGCGCGAGGCCTTCCAGCAACTTGCCACGCGGCGCGTTGCGCCAACACCTGAAGCCTATCGCAATGCCTATGAGGAAATCGCCGGCAGCAAAGACGTCATCCAGCCCGAGACTGTACTGCAAGCCTTCGCCCAGCATCTGAGTCAGCAAGGTGGTGACCTTGGCAAGTTGGGACAACGTCTGTCCAAGACGCTGGAAAGTGGCGACTGGAAAACCTACGGTGAAGAAATTGATAGTTTCGTCGAGCAATATTTACCGGTACGCAATCAGGTTTCAGTAGGAGAACTGGTCCCCATCGACATGGAGCGCCACTTCATCAACGACAGCAAAAAAGAAAAAATGCTGCGCGACGTACTGTCGCGGGTACTGATCTTCAATCTTGCCTCTCTACTCACCGAAGCGCCTGAACTGGCCAATGAAGCCAAGGCGATCGGTAACGATCTGCGTGAAGCGTTTTCCGAGCAGGCAATGAATGAGGTCATCGGACGTATCAAGCAGATGAGTTTCCAGATTGAATTGAAAAGCGACGATATTGCGCAGCAACAGGAATTGTTGATGCGTCTGTTTCAGCTGCTGCTGGAAAATATCCATGGCTTGCTGGAAAAAGGCTCATGGCTGAGCGGCCAGATATCGGCGGTACAACAACTGATTTCCGGACCGATCAGCAAGACCTCGCTGGCCGATGCCACTAAAGCGCTCAAGGAAGTGATCTACAAGCAGGGGCTGCTCAAGAACACGCTCTCTGAAGAAAAAGTCATTGCCAAGAATCTGATGCTGTCCTTCGTTGACCGGCTCAGCGCCATGGTGTCAACGACTGACAATTATCACAAGTCGATCTCGGGTTTCTCGGAACAGATCCGTCACGCCTCCGACATCAGCGATCTCAATTCGGTACTCAACGGGATCATGCAGGTCACCAAAGAAGCCCAGGACCAAGCGCTGCGCTCACGTGACGAGATGATTGCGGCACGTCAGGAAATGCAAAAAGCAGAAGCGCGCATCCAGGCGCTGGAGTCGCAATTACTGCACATGGGCGAGCTCGTGCGCGAAGACCAGTTGACCGGCAGTCTGAACCGGCGCGGCATGGATGAATCACTGGAACGTGAAATTCTCAATGCGGACCGGCTCAAAACGCCGCTCTGTATCGCCTTGCTTGACCTTGACGACTTCAAGCGTATCAACGATACCCATGGTCATGCGACCGGCGACGAAGTGCTGATCCATCTGGTCACGGTGGTCAAGGATACCCTGCGCAAGCTGGATGTGATTGCGCGTTTCGGTGGTGAAGAGTTCCTGGTCTTGCTGCCGGAAACCGAACCTGAAGAAGCGATGCAGATCATTACCCGCGTACAGCGTGAGCTAACCAAACGCATCTTTATGCATGATACCCAGCGCCTGCTGATCACCTTCAGTGCAGGCGTCGCCTATCGTGTGCAGGGCGAAACACAGGCGGGATTGATCAAACGTGCAGATGCAGCCCTCTACAAGGCCAAGCATGCAGGCAAGAATCGCGTGATCCTGGCCGAATAAGGAAACTGTCGAGCTTTGGTCGCTGCCATTCAGTGGGAGACAGCTCGGGTCGTCGCCGTCGTGGATTGGGCACCTGCAGCGGCATTTGCTGCAGTAGTGTTTCCAGTAGAGGGAAAATTACCGGGATTGACGACGTTGCCCGAAGTGGAGGTAGCGCCGGTCGCATTGGCATCAAGCACTTGAATGAAGACTTCGTCCTGCTTGATCATGCCCAACTCGTATCGCGCCCGTTCCTCGATGGCACCGGTTCCCTGGCGCAAATCTTCGACTTCAGACTCCAGCTTGGCATTACGCGCCTTGAGTTCTTCATTTTTCTTTTGCGCCAGCTGGACTTGCTTGTCCAGATCCCAAACGCGCAACCAGCCCCCCTTGCCCAACCAAAGTGGATATTGGATCAGCACCAAAAGCGCTGTGAGGCAGAGAATAATCAGGCGCATCGGGAATGCAAAGACCGGCACCACCAGCATCGTGCAGCTGGCAGCGCCGGCCCTTTTGCTTACTTCAGATTGTAGAACGCCGAACGACCAGGGTAGCTGGCGATATCACCGAGGTCTTCTTCGATACGCAGCAACTGGTTGTACTTGGCCATACGGTCCGAACGCGACATCGAACCGGTCTTGATCTGCAGCGCGTTGGTACCAACGGCGATATCAGCAATGGTCGAATCTTCGGTTTCGCCGGAACGATGGGAGATCACAGCGGTGTAACCGGCACGCTTGGCCATTTCGATGGCAGCGAAGGTTTCGGTCAATGTGCCGATCTGGTTGATCTTGATCAGGATCGAATTGGCGATATTCTTTTCAATCCCTTCCTTCAGGATCTTGGTATTGGTCACAAACAGATCGTCGCCGACCAGCTGCACCTTCTTGCCCAGCGTTTCAGTCAACAGCTTCCAGCCGGCCCAGTCATTTTCTGCCATGCCGTCTTCGATACTGATGATCGGATACTTGTCGCACCACGATGCCAGCAGGCCAGTCTTCTGAGCTGGTGTCAGCACCATGTTCTCGCCTTCCAGATGGTAATTACCATCCTTGAAGTATTCGCTGGCAGCACAATCCAGACCCAGAGCAATTTGAGTACCTGGCTCGTAGCCTGCTTCTTCGATCGCTTGCAGGATCAACTGGATTGCCGCTTCGTGGCTGGCAACCGATGGTGCAAAACCACCTTCGTCACCGACCGAAGTCGCCAGACCCTTGGCATGCAGAATCTTTTTCAGTGTGTGGAACACTTCGGCGCCGTAGCGAATCGCTTCGCGGAAGCTTGGTGCGCCGACCGGAATGATCATGAACTCTTGCAGATCGAGGTTGTTGTCTGCGTGTGCGCCACCGTTGATGACGTTCATCATTGGCACCGGCATCTGCATGGCACCACTACCACCGAAGTAGCGATACAGCGGCAGGCCGGACTCTTCCGCAGCAGCCTTGGCCACTGCCATCGACACGGCCAGCGTAGCATTGGCGCCCAGACGACCCTTGTTTTCGGTACCGTCGAGATCAATCAGCGTGCGATCCAGGAATGCCTGCTCATTGGCATCCAGACCCATGATAGCTTCTGAGATTTCGGTGTTGATATTTTCGCAGGCTTGCAGAACACCCTTGCCGAAATAGCGGCTCTTGTCGCCATCACGCAGCTCGATCGCTTCGCGCGAACCAGTGGACGCACCCGATGGAACAGCGGCGCGACCAAGCACACCAGACTCCAGCAGAACGTCACATTCGACAGTAGGATTGCCGCGCGAATCAATTACTTCGCGGCCGATAATATCAACGATTGCACTCATTCACATCTCCATCAAGCAGGGTTTTAGCAAATTGTTATAGGAATATGCCCGGGCCTGCACATCAATTCAACACGTGCATCGATATACCTATCAATACACAGATCAATACGCAAGGCGGGTGCAGACACATCAGGAAAAGTTGTTTTCCAGGAAGCTTGCTTTTTTCACGACACGATCAAGCTCGATCATCGTGCTGAGCAATTCTTTCATGCGCGCCAGTGGCACGGCATTAGGACCATCTGACTTGGCTTCAGCCGGATTGGGATGAGTTTCCATGAAGACACCCGAGATACCGGCAGCAATCGCAGCACGCGCCAGCACGGGGACAAATTCACGCTGACCACCCGAGGATGTACCCTGACCGCCGGGCAACTGCACCGAGTGCGTAGCATCAAATACCACAGGAGCACCGGTCTCACGCATGATTGCCAGGCTACGCATGTCGGACACCAGGTTGTTGTAGCCGAACGAGACGCCGCGCTCACACGCCATGAAGTTATCTTCTGGCAGGCCGACTTCCTTGGCAGCAGCACGCGCCTTGGCAATCACGTTGACCATATCGTGCGGAGCCAGGAACTGGCCCTTCTTGATATTGACCGGCTTGCCCGATTGCGCGCAGGCACGGATAAAGTCGGTTTGACGGCACAGGAAAGCAGGCGTCTGCAACACATCCACGACTGCCGCGACAGGCTTGATTTCGTCGATTTCATGAATGTCTGTCAACACCGGCACACCGATCTGCTGCTTCACCTTGGCCAGGATTTCCAGACCCTTTTCCATGCCGAGACCGCGAAACGAGGTACCCGATGAACGGTTGGCCTTGTCAAACGAGGACTTGTAAATGAACGGAATACCCAGCGCCGAGGTGATTTCCTTGAGGGTACCGGCAGTGTCGAGCGCCATCTGCTCAGACTCGATCACACAGGTGCCAGCGATCAGGAAGAAAGGCTGATCGAGGCCGATGTCAAAACCACACAGTTTCATGCTTGCCCTTTCGATGCTGCCTGCTGGTGCGCCAGCGCAGCCTTGATGTAGGAAATGAACAGCGGATGACCATCACGTGGAGTCGACTTGAACTCGGGGTGATATTGCACACCCAGATACCACGGGTGGGCGTTGGCATCACCGGCAGTGCGTGGCAGTTCCATGATTTCGCACAGATCTTCGCTCGGCGTACGTGCCGACACGATCAAACCTGCCTCTTCAATCCGGTCGAGGTAGAAGTTGTTAGCCTCATAACGATGACGGTGACGCTCGGTGACCTTGTCGCCATAGATTTCGGCGGCCAACGTACCCGGCTTGATATCACAGGTTTGCGCACCCAGACGCATGGTGCCACCCAGATCGGAGTTGGCATCACGCTTTTCGACCTTGCCGTCGTGGTTTTGCCATTCGTCGATCAGCGCAACCACAGGCTGCTCGGTCTCAGGATCGAACTCGGTGGAGTTGGCTTGTGGCAGACCCGCCTTGTTACGGGCGTATTCCAACAATGCGACCTGCATACCGAGACAGATGCCAAGGTACGGCACCTTGTGTTCACGGGCGAAGCGTGCTGCGGCGATCTTGCCTTCCACACCGCGCTTGCCGAAACCACCCGGCACCAGAATCGCATCGTACTTGGCCAATGCAGCAGTACCACTGGATTCGATTTCCTCGGAATCCAGATACTCGATATTGACGCGACTGCTGGTATGAATGCCAGCGTGACGCAGCGCTTCAGTCAGCGACTTGTACGACTCGGTCAGATCGACATATTTACCGACCATACCGATGGTGACTTCGTGCGACGGGTTGTCTTGCGCGTGGATCAGTTTGTCCCAGACCGACAGATCAGCCGGCTTCGGCGAGAGCCCCAGCTTCTGGCAGATGATGTCGTCCAGACCTTGATCGTGCAGCATTTGCGGGATTTTGTAGATGCTGTCGGCATCCCAGACCGAGATCACAGCATCGGCCACGACGTTGGAGAACAGCGAGATCTTGTCGCGCTCATCATCCGGAATGCGGCGATCTGCACGGCACAGCAAGGCGTCCGGCGAAATACCGATTTCGCGCAGCTTTTGCACACTGTGCTGGGTTGGCTTGGTCTTGAGTTCACCAGCCGAGGCCAGGTAAGGTACCAACGTCAGATGCACGAAGGCAGCCGCATTACGACCAGCGCGCAGACTCAGCTGACGGGCGGCTTCCAGAAACGGCAGCGACTCGATATCGCCGACGGTACCGCCGATTTCCACCAGCGCGACGTCGAAACCTTCGGCGCCACGGTGAATGAAATCCTGGATTTCGTTGGTGATATGCGGAATCACCTGCACGGTCTTGCCCAGATACTCGCCGCGACGCTCCTTGCGGATCACGGATTCGTAAATCTGACCGGTGGTGAAATTGTTGACCTTCTTCATCTTGGCGGTAATGAACCGCTCATAGTGGCCCAGATCGAGATCGGTTTCAGCACCGTCATCGGTGACGAATACTTCTCCGTGCTGGAACGGGCTCATGGTTCCTGGATCAACGTTGATATAGGGATCGAGCTTCAGAAGGGTGACTTTGAGGCCGCGCGATTCGAGGATCGCGGCGAGAGAAGCGGCGGCAATCCCTTTACCCAGGGAAGACACGACGCCGCCAGTGACAAATACAAACTTGGTCATTACAGAAGAGTGCCGAACGGCACGTGCGGGAAATTCAAATTATACCCCAATCCGCCCGCTTTTGATGCCTCAGTTTTGTCCGCGCTAGAGATTTTGCGACAGCCGCTGACCTCGTTATTTATTTGCCAGCAAGCGCTGAATCATGGCGTGGGTGGCTTCTGCGGCGGCTTGTGGCGACTCCATCGGAAACAGATGACCGCCCGGAATCTGCCTGAAATTGGACCCGACGAGCTTTTTGGTTGCATCCAGCCCCGCCAGTCGGCATTCGACTGAGTCAGTTCCGCCCACAAAACCAATCGGCACCGGATATTGCCGCCGGATTACACGTCCAAGGTGATGCGGAATGGTGCGATAGACCGCCGTTTCGGCTTCGCGGGTGAAGCGCAGTGTGACGCCTCCAGCCGCTGCGGGAGCCAGACCATGCTCAACATAATCGCGCAGTACCCGCTCAGGCCAGCTGGCAAACATTTGCTTGGCAGCATAATGCTGGTAGGCGGCCTCCCTGTCTGGCCAGAGGTTGCGGCGCTTGACCGAGGTCTGTGCCGGCGAGTACTTGCTCTCCCACTTCAGCAACTTGCTCAGCAACAAGACTTTTGCGCGCCAGCCAGCTACTACCGGCGAATCCAGCAAGACCACACAGCGCACCAGATCAGGCCGCTTGCGCGCCGCCAGCAGACTCAGAATGCCACCCATTGAATGACCGACCAGAATCACCGGCTGCGTGTAACGTTGCGCCAACTCAACACCGAGCTCCTTGCCCAGCTTGCGCCAGCCATCGTCGACCGGATAGTCGGGATTGTGTGCATGGATCGGCAGCGCATGGATATCGTAATGCGCGCTCAGATGCTCAAAGAACATGCCATACGTCCCTGCCGGGTAACTGTTGGCATGTGAAAAATGCAAGATTGGACGATGGTCTACGGATTGGGCGGAGCTATTCATGGGACACACCTGTAGCAAAAACTGGGTCAAATAAGCGGGCAAATACTCGGGCCTGCCTGCCATCTTATCCTGTGGCGGCGAACATTGTCTGCATCCTCAATATCCGCCTATCTGCCGAACCAATAGCGCGCATGGTTTTGGCGATAGGTTCCCAATTGCAATTGTTGTTCGTCGAGGTCCATTGTGATGGCACCGGCATCATCGGTGCGCAGACGCAAGATGCCCAACTGCCCATAACGTGCATAGATTTCTGGCTTAGGATGATGAAAGCGATTCAGATAACCAACCTGAAATAACGCCACCGAAGGCCGCACCGCCTGCAGAAACGGCAGGCTCGATGAAGTGCCGCTGCCGTGATGCGGCGCCAGCAAGACATCAGCACGCAGGTCGCCGGCAAGCTCGCTATTAAGTAGCTGAGCTTCCTGCGCCGCCTCCAAATCACCGGGCAACAGGATAGCGTGTTTCCCCAGACTGACTTTGAGCACGCAACTGAGCGCATTGGGACCCCATTTATCACTGTCATACAGAGCCTGCACCGGATACAACATCTGAAAATCAGCCCCATCCCACTGCCAGCGCTGCCCTTGCAGGCAACGTTGATGCTGGAGCGCGGCTTTCACAATCGGATGCGCCGCTGGCAGTGAAGAAATCACATTATCCACTGCGATCTCACGCAACAGCGACAGTGCACCACCGGCATGATCGCTATGACTATGCGAGATCACCATCGCATCCAGATGATCGATACCGCGCGCGCGCAGATACGGCAGGATGACGCGATTGCCTGCATCGGCGTCATCTCCGAAATCAGGACCGGTGTCATACAACAGGCGATGTGTCGACGTTTCTACCAGTACCGCCATGCCTTGTCCGATATCCAGCGCGGTCACCTGCATTGCGCCCTCCTGCGGCCCTTGCCCCGGATTGAGTAGTAACGGTAACCAGCAGAACCAGCCCAGCCACCGTGCCGGCCAGCCACGTGGCGCCAGCAGCCAGAGCGTGCCGATCAGCGCAACGGCAAACATCCACGGTGCTGGCAATGGCAGACGCCATAGCGCAAAAGGCTGACTGCTGAGCCAACTCAGCCATTGCGCCAGCCAGGCCAGCGTCTCATGCGCTCCGAGCAACAACCAGTCCGATAAGGGTGTCGGTACAATGCTGCCGATTAACGATAGCGGTACGACCACTAAAGTAATGACGGGAATGGCCACTGCGTTCGCCACTGGACTGACCAGCGAGTATTGCCCGAACAACATCATTGTCAGCGGCAGTAAACCGAGCGTCACTACATATTGTGTGTAAGCACCTGTGCGCACCTTGTGCCACATTTTTTTGGCAGCCGAGGGCTGACGATAGCGCGCCAGCGGGCTTAACATCTGCGACTCAACTACCGCATCACTACCAACCCGTCCGGCGGAGGCATACAAGATCAGCGCGACCGCCGCAAAGGACAGCCAGAAACCGGGCCAGAGCAAGGCCCATGGATCGAATAGCAAAACCGCCGCCAACGCCAGTGGCAGCACGTAGGATAGTGGCGTCAGACGTCCCGACCAGTAAGCTGCACCAACCACCAGCAGCATATACAGCGTGCGTTGCGCCGGAATCCCAAAACCTGCCAGCAAGGCATAGCCGGTAGCCCCAGCAAAACCCGCCAGCAACGCCACTTTGGGCGCCGGCAGCAAGAGCGGCAATTGTGCCCGCGTGAAAAATGAACGGCGCCACAGAAACAGCATCAGTGTCGCAAACAATCCCGCCACCAGACTGATATGCAGGCCTGAAATGGCGACCAGATGACCAACACCAGTGCGATTGAAAACGGTCCAGTCGTCGCTCTCGATCGCGCGCTGATCACCGATGACCAGCGCCACGATCACGCCGGCGTAAGGCCGGTCGGCGAGTGCCGTCAAGATGCGTTCGCGTAACCAGCCACGCGACGCATCAAGCACATTCCTGGGCGTCCAGATGAAGGCCGACAGGCGCTGATTTTTATAGGCGAGCTGTTGATCCGGACGTACACTGCCGGTGGCACGCAGGTTCTGCTCCAGCAGCCAGACTTCGTAGTCAAAGCCGGCGGGATTGGCATTGCCGTGCGGCCGCTTGAGGCGGACCGTCAACTGCCAGCGCTCACCGGCCTTGATCGCAGGGGCCTGCGCTTGTGGCAATGGCGCAGCCGCGACAGCAGTGACCTGCTCATCGCCATCAACCGCACGCCAATTACCCTGGTCATACCAGGTCAGCGCCAGCCGCGATGGCAACTGCGGTATTTGATTGCCCTGCGGAGCCACCCTTTCGACCTGAAAATGAAATCGCACACCACGTGCAAAACGCGTCGGCAAACTATCCACCACCCCGACCACGGTGATGTCGCGGCCTTCCCAGGCTGCTGGCAAGGCTTCGTCAAGGTGTGTCTGCGCGAGGTAGTCGGCCCAGCCAAAGCCAAAGCACGCACCGGCAACGCAGAACAGGAGCATGCGCAACCATTTGCGCAGCCCGGCAAGTTGTAGCTGCCGCCAGCCCAGCGCCCAGGCAAACAGGCACAAAAGTAACGCTGCCCCCAGCAATCCCAGCTGCATTTCCATGGGCAACAGACTGGCCTGCATTTGCAACAGAGCGATACCGAGCACCAGACCTAGAATCGCACTGCGCATCCATCAACTCCTGGTCAGTCGCGGCAACACCGCCTGCGCATTGGCTGATGTTGCCTGCGCCAGTTGGGCCAGTTGCGTCAGAGGAATCTCGCGCAAACCTGCCAATACCTCGCCGATGCGAGGAATCTGGTCCGGGTGATTGGGTGCCGGGTGCAACCAGGCAGGGGAAATATCGGGCGCATCGGTTTCCAGCACGATGGCGTCCAAAGGCAATTGTGCAGCCAGACGTCGAATCTGCAACGAACGCGGGAAGGTCATGGCACCGCCGAAGCCGAGTTTGAAGCCGAGCTCAACAAAATGCCCGGCCTGCTGGAAGCTGCCATTGAAGGCATGGGCAATACCGCCTGGCACGGAGATACGACGCAAGTACTTGAGGATGATGTCTTGTGAACGCCGCACATGCAGCAACACCGGCAAGTCAAATTCGCGCGCCAGCTTCAGTTGTGCCTGATAGAAATGCTCCTGACGCTGACGCAATGGACCTTGCTGCAACTCAGGAATGAAGAAGTCGAGACCGATTTCGCCGACTGCAACAAAGCGTGGATCCGGCAGCGCCTGCACAATCGCCTCACGCAGCCGCTCCAGATCATCGTCAGCGGACTGCGCCACATACAGGGGATGGATTCCCAGCGCATAGCAGAGATTGGCACGTTGCGCCGCCAATGCTGAAACCGTCGCAAAGTTGTCGACTGCCACCGCCGGCAGCACAATCATTCCGACGCCCTGCGCCGCAGCTGCATCTGCCTGCTCCAGATGCTGTCCGCCAAACTCAGTGGCATCAAGATGGCAGTGCGTGTCTATCCACATGGTGATCTGTGGGGATGTGCTGACACCATTGTCATGTCAGATCAGCTCAGGCAGCCTGCAGCGAGTGGCCCAGCTTGCGAAGGAACTCCTCGCAGCGCTGCAACTGACTGATGGCGACGAATTCATTGGGCTTGTGCGCGTTGGCGATATCGCCGGGGCCGCACACAATCGTCGGGATTCCAACGTGCTGGAACAACCCTGCCTCAGTGGCATAGGCCACCTTGCGCTGCTCGCGATCGCCGGTCAGTGCACGCACCAGTGCGGTGATGGCTTCCTGTTCGGCAGTTTCCAGCGCCGGGCTGCTGGCGATGGCAGCAATATCGATCTTGGCATCGGGATACTCTGCCTGCATTTTTGGCAACAACTGATCGCGCACATATTGCGTGATCTGCTCCTGAATTTTTTGCGGTGACATGCCTGGCAAATTGCGGAATTCATAGGTGAATTCGCACAGTTCAGGAATGGTGTTGATCGCAATCCCACCACGAATCTGATTGGTCGTCATGGTGCTGAACGGCACGTCATACAGCTGATCGTAGGGTCCGTTCTGCTTGTAGGCATCGGCGAAGTCACGAATCGCACAAATCAGTCGGGCAGCATGCTCAATGGCGTTGCAGCCCTGGGGCGTCAGCGAAGAATGCGCAGACCGACCATGGACACGGCAACTGAACGCATTAATGCCTTTGTGGGCAACCACTACCTGCATGTTGGTCGGCTCACCGACCACGCAACCATCGGGCTGAATGCCGCGCTCTTTGAGCTCGGCCAGCATCACCGGCGCGCCAGCACAACCGATTTCCTCGTCATAGGAAAAGGCCAGATGCAGCGGCTTGCTGCGTGGCATCGACAGAAACTCCGGCACCAAGGCCATCGATGCAGCGATATAACCCTTCATGTCGCAGGTACCACGACCAAACAGAAAGCCATCGCGCTCGGTCAGGGTGAAGGGGTTGCTCTCCCACTGCTGGCCATCCACCGGTACCACATCAGTATGCCCCGATAAAACGATGCCGCCTTGGGTCTGCCCGGCGGCCGCACCCTGTGTCGCGGGCAGCGTGGCAAACAGATTGGCCTTGGTACGCTCCTTGTTGTGCGCAAACCAGGGCGTGATACCTTGCTGCTGCAAATTGTCACGTAGCAGATGGATGAGTTCCAGATTGGAATTACGGCTGGTGGTGTCGATTGCAACCAGTTGTTCCAGCCATTGACGAGTATTGAGGCTCATAGCGTTTCCTTTAGTACAGATTCAAGCGACATACGGCTGCAAACCCTTGTCCGACAGGCGCAGCACGCGACCGCAACGTCCGGCCAGTTCAATATCATGGGTGACGATGACAAAGGCGGTCTGCATGGTCTGCGACAGCTCCAGCATCAATGCAAACGTCTGATCAGCCGTACCGCGATCGAGATTGCCAGTGGGCTCGTCGGCCAGCACACAAGCTGGATTCGTCACCATAGCACGGGCCAGCGCAACGCGCTGACGCTCTCCGCCGGAGAGCTCTCCGGGCACGTGACGCACACGATTGGCGAGCCCGACCCGCGCCAGAATTTCGCGCGCCTGCTCTTGCGCCTGATCGCGCTTGACGCGGCGGATCATGAGCGGCATGGCCACATTATCGAGTGCCGAAAACTCCGGCAACAAGTGATGAAACTGATAAACAAAGCCCAGTGCCGTATTACGCAGATCGCCCCGTGCAGTCTCACTGAGGCTGGCGAAATCCTTGCCCTGCAGCGTGACGCTGCCGCTGGTCGGTATATCCAGCCCACCCAGTAAATGCAGCAAGGTCGACTTGCCGGAACCTGAGGCACCAACGATGGCAACCTGTTCACCGGGACGTACATCAATATCGACGCCCTGCAGGACCTGCACACTGTATTTGCCTTGCGTAAAGGTCTTACCCAGCCCACGGCTGGTGAGTACGGCCGGGGCATCGTTGGTTTGTTGGGATTGCATAGTATCCAGATTACTCATAACGCAGCGCCTCCGCCGGTTTGACGCGTGCTGCAGCCCAGCTCGGGTACAACGTAGCAAGAAAGGCCAGAATGACCGATACGATACCAATGGTCCAGACGTCAGACCAGTCGAGATCGGAGGGCAATTCGGAGATTACATACACACTCTTGGGCAGGAACTGCACATGTAGCAAATGCTCAATGAATGGCACGATGACATCAATATTGAGCGCCACCAGCACGCCAAACCCGATTCCCAGAGCGGTACCGATCAAGCCAACCAGCGCGCCCTGAATCACGAAGATCTTCATGATCGAACCCGGTGACGCGCCTAGCGTCCGCAAAATGGCAATATCCGCCTGTTTATCAGTGACCGTCATCACCAGTGTTGAGACCAGATTGAATGCCGCCACCGCAATAATCAGCGTGAGGATGATGAACATCATGCGCTTCTCGGTCTTGACGGCGGCAAACCAGTTGCTGTTCTGTTGCGACCAGTCGCGCAGATAGAGATTGCCCTGCAATGTATTGGCCAGTTCCTGCGCCACCTGTGGTGCCTGCAGCATGTCCTTGATCCGCAGACGCACGCCCGAAGGTGCGGAAGTGCGGAACATTTTCTCGGCATCATCGAGCTGGATAAAGGCCAGCGTCGAGTCAAACTCATAATGACCGGCCTCGAAAATACCTGCCACCGTGAACTGCTTCAGCCGCGGCAATACACCAGCCGGCGTGACTTGCCCTTGTGGCGCAATCAGTGTCACCTTGTCGCCGATACCGACCCGCAAACCGCGCGCCAGCTCACCACCGAGCACGATATTGAATTCACCGGGCTTGAGCGCACTGAAGCTGCCCTGGCGTACCTGCCCCGCCACATCCGACACCTTGGGCTCCTGATCCGGCAACACGCCGCGAATGATCACTCCACGCACCACATCGTCACGGGTCATCATGGCCTGCGCCGAGACATAGGGTGCAGCGCCAATGACTTCCTTGTTCTGGAAGGTTTGCCGCGCTACCGACTGCCAGTCCTGCATGGCACCGGAGGCATCGAATACTTCAATGTGCGACAACACCGATAGCATGCGGTCACGCACTTCCTTCTGGAAGCCATTCATGACCGACAGCACCACGATCAGTGCCGCTACGCCCAAGGCGATACCACACATCGAAATCAGGGAAATGAAAGAAATGAAACTATTGCGACCGCTGCGTTTGCCCGCCCGCGTGTAACGAATGCCGACCAGCCATTCGAAGGATAAATTTTTAATCAGACTCAAACCTTGGCTCTCTTAAATTAGGAGAAAATTGCCGTCAGGCCCAGCGGCCAAAGGACAAGTCCGCCAGTTTGCCACACTCTGTTCGATCTTTCACTGCGTGAGGTTGGACTGCCCGCTTGCCGACGGGCATCGACTGACGGCGTAACAGCAGGAACATCGACAGAAAAACCAGTCAGGGAATAGAAAAATTGGCGAATTAACGTCTGTCAGCCATGTTTTCACGGCTTTTCATCTATTTTCCCCTACAATCGCGTCATGAATCATCTTGACATCTTATTACCATTTTCCCTGCCACAGGCCGAGATGGCAGCCGAACTGATCCGCCAGACCAAGGCGCCAGCGCTGGCGACCCTGCTGGCGCGTGGCAAAAGCGTGAACGGTGATGGTGGCACCGGATTCGATCCATTTTCGCGCGCGCTGCCACACGAACACTGGCTCGGCGAGCAACTTGGACTATCCGTCACCAATATCAGCGCACCACGCGGCAATAGTCCTGCGGTCGCCGCCCCGCTGTTGCGACGCCATCAGCCGACCCTCAACGAAGGTCACTGGTTTGTCGTGCAGCCGGCCCATATCCATGTCGCCCGTGATCATCTGGTGCTGACCGATATCGAGCAACTAGCGCTACAGGAGAACGAGGCGCGTCTGCTGTTCCAGTCGGCATTGCCGCTGTTTGAAGAAGCTGGCCGCACCCTGCTCTACCTCGATGCCCAGACCTGGCTTATGCGCGCCGATGACTGGGCGAATTTGCAGACCAGCTCGCCATTGGCGGCCAGCGGTCGCAATATTGATATCTGGATGCCTGCCGGCGAAGGCGAGCTGGCTTGGCGCAAGCTGCAAAATGAAGTACAGATGCAGTGGTTTGCAGATTCGCTCAATGATGCCCGTGAAATGCGTGGGCAAAAGGCCGTTAACTCGCTGTGGCTCTGGGGCGGCGGCGCGATTGCCGTAGCACAGGACAAACACAACACTGCCAGCGCTTACAGCGCCAGCTTTAACCTCACTGGCTGGGCCGATGCTGCGAGCGCGGTCAATCAGATCGGCGTCCATCCTGAACAACTGCTGTTGCATTCCGGCGAGCGCGCGCTCCTTCTGCTCGACGGCTTGCAACAGGCTGCCATGAGTGATGACTGGGGCCGCTGGCTGCAACAACTGGAGGCACTGGATCGCGACTGGTTTGTGCCATTGCTGCAAGCGCTACGGGGCAAGCAATTGCAGAGCTTGTCGCTCATGCTGAGTGGCCAGGAGCGATTGCTACAGGTCACTTCGACCGCCGGCTCGCTGCGCAAGTTCTGGATCAGGCCAGGCTTAGGGAGACTGGCTACGGACCATAGCAACGCCACGCACGCCAGCCATAGCAAGGCTTCGCAATGATCCGCATCACCACGCGCAGCTTCGATCCACGTGACGTCGACCAACTGATTCATGACGGCATCCATCCCGTGCTGGCACGCGTCTATGCCGCACGTGGCCTGACCGACCTAAAAGACCTGTCCAGTGAGCTGGGAGCGCTGATAGCACCGGCTGGCTTATTGCACATTGATGCCGCCGCCAGCTATCTGGCCGATGCCATCGCTGCCGGCAAATCGATGGTGATCGTCGCCGACTATGACTGTGATGGTGCTACCGCCTGCGCCGTTGGTTTGCGCGGATTGCGCAGTCTGGGCGCCAAGGTCGACTATATCGTGCCCAACCGGTTCGAATATGGCTATGGACTGACGCCAGAGATTGTCGACTTGACCATCCGCGAGAAGAATCCTGACATCATCGTTACGGTCGATAACGGCATTGCCAGTATTGAAGGCGTCGCTGCTGCCAGCGAACGCGGTATCGACGTGGTGGTAACCGACCACCATTTACCCGGCGACCGGTTGCCGGACGCGCGCGTTATCGTCAACCCCAATCAGCCTGCCTGCGGCTTCCCGAGCAAGAATCTGGCTGGCGTCGGCGTGATGTTCTATGTATTGCTAGCGCTGCGCGCCGAGTTGCGCAGACGTGGCGTGTTCGACGCCCAAAGCCAGCCCAAACTCGACAGTCTGCTTGATCTGGTGGCGCTGGGTACGGTGGCTGATGTTGTCAAACTGGATGCCAACAACCGCATCCTGGTGGCGCAAGGTTTGAAACGCATGCGCGCCGGACGTATGCATGCGGGCATTGCGGCGCTGTTTCGTGCTGCTGGGCGGGAAGCGCGCCGCGCTACGCCGTTCGACCTGGGTTTTGCGGTCGGCCCGCGTCTGAACGCAGCCGGACGATTGGCCGACATGGCGCTGGGCATTGAATGCCTGACGACTGATGATGAAGGCCGCGCCTGGGCGATTGCCCAGCAACTCGACGCTATCAACCGTGAGCGGCGTGATATCGAAGCCGGTATGCAGGATACCGCCCTGTTGCTACTGGACGATTTCAACCCCCAGGATAAGCGCACCATCAGTGTATTCGATCCATCCTGGCATCAAGGTGTGATCGGTATTGTCGCGTCACGCCTGAAGGACAAATTCTATCGGCCGACGATTACCTTTGCCCCGGGCGACGAGGGGCTGATCAAGGGTTCGGGACGATCGATTCCCGGCTTTCACCTGCGCGATGCGCTGGATCTGGTCTCCAAGCAGGCGCCGTCGGTCATCACCAAATTCGGTGGCCATGCCATGGCAGCCGGTCTGACCATCCGGGCAGAAGGCTTTGACGCCTTTGCTGCTGCGTTTGAGGCCGTGGGACAACACTGGCTGACACAGAACCAGCTGGAACGGGTGGTCGAAACCGACGGACCACTGGAAGATGCTTACTATTCCGTGAATTTCATCCAGCTCATGGAGCAACAGGTATGGGGTCAGGGCTTCCCGCCACCAGTGTTTTGTGACCACTTCCGGGTACGAAATCAGCGCGTCCTGAAGGAAAAGCACCTGAAACTCTTGCTCGAAAAGGATGGCCAGCAATACGATGCAATCTGGTTCGGTCACGCCGATGCACTCCCTGATCTCGCCAAAGTTGCTTTTCGGCTCGATGCCAACGAATATAACGGTGTTACCAAGGTACAACTGATGGTAGAACACGCTGAAGCAGCATAGAGCACCCTGCCCACAGCACCAGATTGCCTGACCTGCCCAGATTAAAACAGCAACATTTCACGGACATGCCTAAACGCCCCCTTCCCCTGCATCGGACACAAAAACCACCGATGACGCCCAAGCGTATGCGCCGGCTGATGCTGCTCGGTTCACTGGTATTGCTGGTTGTCTGCTGGTTCGTACTGACCATGCTCAAACCCGCAACGCAGGGGAAAATTGTCATCACCACCGGCGCTCCCGGTGGGATTTATAACAATTTTGCCGAGCGCTATGCGCAAATTCTCAAACGTGATGGCATCACGCTCGACATCCGCTCGTCATCCGGGTCCGTGGAAAATTTTGACCGGCTGCGCAACGAAGATAGCGAGTTCCAGGTTGGCTTCATCCAGTCAGGCACTACCGATGCAACCGAGGCCCCAGGCTTGCAAGCCATTGCCGCCATTTCCTACGAGCCGATCTGGGTCTTTTATCAAGGTCGCGGTGACTATGACCGACTAGGCCAGTTGAAGGGCAAGCGTATTTCGCTGGGCGTACCGGGTAGCGGATTGCGTATCACGGCCAATGACCTCCTGACCGAAAACGGCATCACCAGCCGGAATGCGACCCTCATCGAGCTGCGTGGTGAAGATGCTTTCCTGCAATTGCAGGAAAAACGTCTCGATGCGGCGTTCTTCATTGGTCGCGTCAATGATCCGCTAATTCATAAGCTGCTCAATAGCGGCCTCAAACTGATGAATTTTTCGCAGGCCGAGGCACTGGTTCATAAGTTTCCCTCGCTCTCCAAGATCGTCTATCCACGTGGCGCCACCAGCCTGGTTGATGATTTACCTGCACACGATGTGACCTTGCTGGCCTCAACGGCCATGCTGGTCTCCAAGGAAAGCTTGCATCCTGCGTTAACCTATCTGCTGCTCGATGCCGCCAATGAAATCCATCACACGCCGGATTTCTTCACGCCCCGCAACTACTTCCCGAACCAGAATATCGAGAATTTCGCCATCTCCGATGAAACACGGCGCTATTTCAAATCAGGACGCCCGTTCCTGCAGCGCTATCTGCCATTCTGGCTGGCTAACTTTCTCGAGCGCCGCTTTGCTGTGTTACTCCCCTTCATCGCGGTCTTGTTTGGTTTGATACAGGCATTACCGCGCATCTATGACGCCAGCATGAAAAAACGTCTGGTAGTCTGGTATCGGGAGATTCATCTGCTCGAAGATGAGATCTGGCACACCCCCAATCCCTCTGTTGAAAAGCTGCAGGAGTGGCACGACGAAATCGAGGAAATCGATGCCAACTCGAATCAGATCGATATACCGCAACGTTACTACGGCGATGTCTATGCGCTTAAACAGGCGATCCGTGTAGTGCGGGAGCGTATCCGCAATGCGGCACAACAACATCAGACTAACCCTATCTAGCTTGCAAGTTCCTGATGAATTTCACCCGTTTCAGAAAAAGTCTGGTCACACGTCTGGTACTGTTTGGCATTACCGCCGTGGTTGTCAGTACCTTGGCACGCTATATTATTCTGCTCAATGTCATGCAGGAAGAACAGCGCACTGTGATGACCCAGCAGCAAATCATTATCGCCAATCACCTGGCGATTGACATCAACCATCAGTTGATGGAGCGGCGACGCTACCTCGAACGCCTGGCAGCACAACTACCTGTTAGTCTGCTGAAAAATCCACCGCAATTGCAACTCTGGCTCAGAGAACGTCAGAACCTCTATCCGATTTTCTCCACTGGCCTGTTCGTCTCCGATGATAAAGACCGAATCATTGCCGATTCTCCTCAGTTAAAGGGGCGAACAGGAATGGACGTCTCTATCTACCCCGGATTGCGTCGCGTACGAGCTGGCATGGTCCTCATTGCGGATCCGATGATCAGTCCGGTGAGCGGTCAGCCATTCATTCCGATTCTGGCACCAGTACACGACAATAATGGCAAAATTGTAGCTGTCATTGGTGGCGGTACGATGATCAACAATGATGGCTTCATTGATCGCATTCCACTGAGCGAGATTAGTGGCGACAGTGAAGTCGATGTGGTGGCGCCAGGGAAGAAACTGATCGTTTCTTCCAGCAATCCTGAACGCAACTTTCAGCCACTGCCAAAACGAGGCATTGACCCGGTACTGGATCAGGCCGTTGATGGCTTTCTAAGTAACGGTACGGCACGCAACGCCGAGGGCAAGGAAGAAATCAGGAGCATGGCATCGATCGCCAGTACTAACTGGTTCGTGTTGGTAACCCAGCCGGCATCGACCGATACTCAAACCCTGTCCAAGGTCAGAGAGGTCATCCTGCATGGTACGTTGGTACAGGCAGCAGTCATTTTTGCGTTTATCCTGACGTCAGTCATATGCTTCTTTCGCCCCCTGCAGCGCACGGCTGACCAGGCTGACAAAATGACCCGCGGCGAGTTGCCGCTGGCACCGCTTCCGGTTGTACAGGATGACGAAATCGGACATCTAACACTCGCCTTCAATCGCCTGCTAGCCCGACTCAAGCGCCATCAGGCCGAGCTGCAATACCAAGCCCATCATGACCAGCTCACAGGCCTGCCCAACCGGGTCATGCTGGCGCAGCGCATGCAGCTGGTGCTATCCGATGCACGTCGTGATCGTAGCGGTATTGCCTTGCTGTTTCTGGATCTGGATGGCTTCAAGCTGATCAACGATACCCACGGTCATCAGGTCGGTGACCTGGTTCTGCAGCAAATTTCACAGCGTCTGCTCAATGTCGCCCGCAAAAGTGACACCTTGGCACGGGTTGGCGGCGATGAGTTTGTCTTGCTCATTACCGATCTGGGCATAGCAATGCCGGTCGGCGCCCGTGTACTCGCTGAAAAATGTATCAATACCGTCGCACAACCGATTTTGATCAACCATATCGAATGCCAGCTTGGCGTCTCTATTGGTATCGCACTCACTGACGGCAGTTGTGGTCCCGAACAGTTGCTGCAAGCTGCTGATCACGCCATGTACGATGCCAAGAGCAAGGGCCGCAACGGCTATACAATCGCTCCGGCACTGGTATCGCAATACAAGATGCAGGATCAGGATCCGCAATCAGAATAAGGAAATTCAAGCAACAACGGCTCAATCAGATCATTGCATCTACCCCTCTGACGGATGAGCGCGTCGGAACTCAGTCGGGGTGCTGCCGGTATGGCGACGAAATAGCCGACTGAAATAGGCCGGATCCTGAAAGCCCAGTTCATACGCGACGGTCGCCACGCTGGATGGCAAGAAGGTCAGTTGACGACAGGCTTCCAATATTAAGCGCTGCTGGATCATGTCAAACGCAGACTGGCCCGCCAGCCTCAGGCACAAGCGATTGAGCCGGCTGGGCGTGATATGCAGTTGCTCAGCATAGGCTCCGACCAACCACTGTTGCTTGTAATATGTCTCGACTAGCGCACGAAAGCGGGTCAGCAATGCAAAATCATGGTGCCCCGAAACTGCCGCAGACCGATTGTCCGCCGCCAGTCGGGCCAGCAATAACAATACACTGCGTGCCAACCATTCGAGCATCAGCGTATGGCCATATAAAGGCCAGGCCAGCTCTTCGAGCAGATGGTGCAACAAACCCTCAAGGCGCTGACGCAATGGTGGCGCCGGTCTAAGATCAAGCATCAGCGGCGCAACAAACAAACTGCTAAGCAACTCGCTGCGTAGTACTTCCTGATGGTCGCTACCTAAGGAAAAAATCAGATTCTGGTCCACCGTAAGCACGTAGCCCTGCGCTTCCTCAGAGAAGTCAAATCCATGCTCGACCGCCGGATGCAATGCAATGACGATCGGCCCATCGCATTCCCACAGCGCATCCTGCACCTGTGCACGCACATGACCAGCCAGTAAAAAAAGTACCTGAAACAGCCCCGGATGTTTATGTCGTGCAATATGCCAGTCATGCAGGCGACTACGGGTCTGGATCAGCTCGATATGGACAAACTCTGCCTTACCCAAGGGCTCAGACTCACCATAGAGCGAGAACTGGGGAACTTCAGCAGCGGGAACAGAGGATTTCTTTGCAGTCATTGTGGATCGTTGATGGTGCCGACGAGAAGGGAGATGCCAAACATGGCGATGTAAAAATAGTACAAGACTTTGCCTGTTTCATCCATTCTTGAAGTACGGCAGCGCTCATACCATGACAACACATAAAAATCATTCACAGGAGATAGGTCATGCGTACCCAGGTTGCCATTATTGGTGCCGGCCCCGCCGGTTTGTTGCTGTCCCATTTATTGCATTTGCAAGGTATCGAATCGGTCGTACTGGAAAGCCGCAGTCGCGCCGAGATTGAATCCACCATCCGTGCCGGTGTTCTCGAACAAGGCAGTATGGACCTGCTGATACAAGCGGGTGTCGGTCATCGCATGCAGCAGGAAGGCGCTCTGCATCATGGTATTGAACTGGCATTTGGCGGGCGTCGTCACCGTATTGACCTCACCGAATTGACCGGCAGTGCCATCACCGTCTATGCCCAGCATGAAGTGATCAAAGACCTGGTCGCAGCGCGTCTTGCGGCACAGGGGCAGCTGCTGTTCCAGGTCAGTGAGGTCGCCCCCGAGGGTATCGATACTGAATCGCCTTCGGTGCGCTATGTGCACGCCGGAGAACATTATCACCTGCAAGCCGATTTCGTGATTGGTTGTGATGGCTTTCACGGCGTGTCGCGACCATTGATTCCAGCGTCGGTACGACAGGACTATCAGCGCATCTATCCGTTTGGCTGGTTCGGTATCCTGGTGGAAGCACCACCATCGGCTGATGAACTGATCTATGCCCAGCATGAGCGCGGCTTCTCTCTCATCAGCACCCGCTCGCCCACGGTACAGCGCATGTATTTTCAATGCGATCCCAAGGACGATGTGAACAACTGGTCGGATGACCGGATCTGGAACGAACTGCATAGTCGCCTCGAAAATCGCGACGGCTGGCGTCTCAAGGAGGGACCCATCTTCCAGAAAGGGATCATCGGTATGCGCAGTTTTGTCAGCGCACCGATGCGGTACGGCCGACTTTATCTGGCGGGCGATGCCGCCCATATCGTGCCACCAACCGGCGCCAAGGGTATGAATCTGGCGATTTCGGACGTGCGCCTGTTGTCGCAGGCACTGGATGATTTCTATCAGAAATCGAGTAGCGACAAGCTTCATGGCTACTCGGAAGCGGCGCTCAAACGAATCTGGCGCGCCGAGTACTTTTCCTGGTGGATGACGAGCTTACTGCATAACTTTGACGATACGACGCCGTTCCAGCAACAAGTCCAACGCGCAGAACTGGAAAACGTCGTGAGCTCGCGCGCGCTTTCTACCGCCTTAGCTGAAAACTACGTTGGGGCGTTCTAGAACCGCCAACCAACGCTTACCAGCTTGCCACCCGGCAGGATTGCCGAAAATCAATCACGTCGGGTGCAGTTTTCGCGACAAGCAAGGCCCCGTCTGCAACAAAATCCCCGCCCCTCTCTTGTATAATGTGCGGTTTGATTGCAAAAGAAATAATCATGGAAGCAGAACGCCTCAATTCCCTCCAATCCCTGTTGGACGACCTCGCGGTACGTGCAACAGAATTACGGAGGTATCTTTGACTTCGATGTGAAGTCAGAGAAACTCGATCAAGTCAATGCCGAACTAGAAGACCCGGACGTCTGGAATGATCCCAAACGCGCCCAGGATCTCGGCAAGGAAAAGAAATCCCTGGAAAACATCGTCCATACGCTGATCAAGATTGACGGCGACCTAAACGACACACGCGACCTGTTCGCGATGGCGCGCGAAGAGAAGGACGAAGACACGCTCGAAGCCATTGAAGTCGACGCCGAGACGCTGAAGGGTCTGGTCGAGGGTATGGAGTTCCGTCGCATGTTCAATAATCCGATGGATCCCAACAACTGTTTCATCGATATCCAGGCTGGTGCCGGTGGTACCGAAGCACAGGACTGGGCCTCCATGCTGCTGCGCCAGTATCTGCGCTACTGCGAACGCAAGGGTTTCAAGGCTGAAATCCTTGAACAGTCAGACGGTGAAGTGGCCGGAATCAAAACCGCGACCATCAAGGTGGAAGGTGAATACGCCTACGGCTTCCTGCGCAGCGAAACCGGCGTGCATCGACTGGTACGCAAATCGCCATTCGACTCCGCCAATGGTCGCCATACCTCGTTCTCCAGTCTGTTCGTGTACCCGGAAGTGGATGATTCGATCGATATCGAAGTCAACCCTGCCGATGTGCGTGTGGACACTTACCGCGCCTCCGGTGCCGGTGGTCAGCACATCAACAAGACCGACTCGGCGGTACGTCTGACGCACGCTCCGACCGGTATCGTGGTGCAATGCCAGAACGACCGCAGCCAGCACCGTAACCGTGCCGAAGCCTGGGATATGCTCAAGGCCAAGCTATTTGAACTGGAACTGCGCAAGCGCATGAGCGAACAGCAGAAACTGGAAGACTCCAAAACCGACGTCGGCTGGGGTCATCAGATTCGCTCCTATGTACTGGACCAGTCGCGGATCAAGGACTTGCGCACCAACTTTGAAATGGGCAATACCAAGGCGGTACTGGACGGCGATCTGGATGGTTTCATTGCCGCCTCGCTGAAACAAGGCGTGTAATTCGCGATAACAGGATTACACGATTGAGCACCGCATGCCGGGCGACAGGAAACACGCCTGTCACCCGGCATAAACCAACACCGCGCCGGTCCATCCGCACACTCTCTGGACCGGCCAGCTGGCAACACTAACCGACAATTTCGACACCATGACCACGCCAAACGACAACGCCACAGCGCAACCTGTAGATGAAAACGCCATCATTGCCGAGCGTCGCGCCAAGCTGAGCGCGATCCGCGCCCAAGGCGTTGCCTTCCCGAACGACTTCCGTCCAGCCAATAAGGCAGCCGAGCTGCATGCGCAATACGATGCGCTCGACAATGAAGCGCTCGAAGCCAATCCGATCAAGGTTTCTATCGCTGGTCGCATGATGTTGAAGCGGGTCATGGGCAAGGCTTCCTTTGCTACCGTGCAGGATTCCTCCGGCGTTCATGCCGACGGCCGCATGCAGCTCTACATTACCAACGATGTCACCGGCGAAGCTGCCCATGCCGCTTTCAAGCACTACGATCTGGGTGACATCATCGGTGCCGAAGGCCAGCTGTTCAAGACGAAAACAGGTGAGCTGTCGGTCAAGGTGGAAGGCTTGCGCCTGATTACCAAGTCGTTGCGTCCGCTGCCCGACAAGTTCCATGGCCTGTCGGATCAGGAAACCAAGTACCGTCAACGCTATGTTGATCTGATCATGAGTGAAGAGACACGTCGCACCTTCAAGGCGCGTACAGCAGCGATGTCATCGATTCGCCGCTTCATGGAAAAGAACGACTTCATGGAAGTCGAAACACCGATGCTGCACACCATTCCCGGTGGTGCTGCCGCCAAACCATTCATTACCCATCACAACGCGCTGGACATGCAGATGTTCCTGCGTATTGCCCCTGAGCTGTATCTGAAGCGACTGGTCGTTGGTGGCTTTGAACGGGTATTCGAAGTCAATCGCAACTTCCGCAATGAAGGTGTCTCGCCACGCCACAATCCGGAATTCACGATGATGGAATTCTATGCCGCCTATGTGGATTATCAGTGGCTGATGAATTTCACCGAACAGGTTATCCGTCAGGCTGCCATTGATGCCCATGGCACTGCGACACTGACCTATCAGGGCCGTGAACTGGATCTGTCGAAGCCCTTCCATCGACTGACCATCACCGGCGCCATCAAGAAGTACGCGCCTGAGTACACCGATGTGCAACTGCAGGACATCAGCTTCCTGCGCACCGAGCTCAAGAAGTTTGGCCTCAAGACCGATCAGGCACCACTGGCCAATGCCGGTCTGGGCGCATTGCAACTGGCGCTGTTCGAAGAAACGGCCGAATCCCAGCTGTGGGAGCCAACCTACATCATCGACTATCCGGTAGAAGTATCACCACTGGCGCGTGCCTCAGACACCGTGGCGGGCATTACCGAACGCTTTGAACTGTTCATTACCGGTCGTGAAATTGCCAACGGCTTCTCCGAACTCAACGATGCCGAAGATCAGGCCGCACGCTTTCAGGCACAGGTTGCTGCCAAAGATGCCGGTGATGAAGAAGCCATGTATTACGACGCCGACTATATCCGTGCGCTGGAATACGGCATGCCTCCCGCCGGTGGCTGCGGGATTGGCATTGACCGACTGATGATGCTCATCACCGATTCACCTAACATCCGTGACGTGATTCTGTTCCCGCATCTGCGTCGCGAGGAATAAGCATTCAGTCAGGATGAAATAAGTATTAACAATGCAGCAACATGACGTTACCTGTACACGGCAATTGACGGGACGCAGGTAATGGCAGGCAGTATCTAAAGGCTGGAAAGTGCATAGCAGTGTGCCTTTCCAGCCTTTTTTGCTTTGTCATTACAAGTTTTTACAACTGACACACTATTCGCATTTTTTTGCAATAAAGGGCGTTCCATAATCCACTCCATCCTGTTCAATTCACTTAGCGGAGATCCAATATGGAAGCCACCATCACCCCAAAACGGATTCATCCACTCGTTGCCACGGCCGCCATTGCAGTGACGATGGTCAGCCTGGTCGGCGTTGCTGCGATCACCGGTCTGTTACCGACCTCCCATGGTGAAGTCACTCCCGGCACACCCGTCACTGCAATGACGAATGCCAGCAATACAGCAGCCATCCCTGCCAGCCAAGGTGGCACTGCAGGCACCCCGATCAATGCTGCCAACGCCAGTCAGGCTCAACCATTGTCAGTACCTCCGGGAGCGCAAGCTGCTGTAGGACATGCTGCCATCTGCATCAGTTGCGGCCAGGTTGAAGCTGTTCGTGCGATCCAGCACACACCCAAGGCTAGCGGTGTTGGCGTGGTTGCCGGTGCTATTCTCGGTGGGATTCTCGGACATCAGATCGGTCACGGCAATGGCAACACAATGGCGACCGTCGCCGGTGCCGGTGCCGGCGGCTATGCTGGCAATGAAGTCGAAAAGCGCAGCCGCACCACCACGTCTTATGTGGTCGATGTACGGATGGAGAATGGCAAGTTGCGCTCCTTCCCGCAATCGGCTGACAATTGGCAGGTCGGCGATCAGGTCCGGATTGAGCATGGTCATCTGATCAGTCGCGGTTAATACAAATATTTACATCACCACCAGAGGCCAGTTGAGCAAACTGGCGTAAGTTTCAGTTACGTTTTTCTGCACCAATATAAAGCCAGCCGAACAATGCAATTCCATGCAGAGCGGCTGGCTTTTTTGTGTAGTGGAGTTTTTCGAATCGGGATCGTCAGAACGCCTGGATATTTTTTTCCAGTATGGCCTTCAACTCACCGCTCTGTTGCATGCTGGTCAACTGTGCATCCAGTGCTGGAAGATATTTCAGACAAGGACTGGTGCGAGCGATCGCAATCAGATTATTAGACTCGGTGATGAACGGATGCAATGCCACAAACTGGTCAAGTTGCCCACTATGCTTCAGATAGGCCATGCCGGTATAGTAGCCAGTGACGAGGTAGTCAATCCGGCGGAGCTCGATTTTCTTGAAATTCATATAGACCTTCTGCTCGACTTCCACCATCAGATTTTTGGTCATGAATTCATCAAACCCGCCACCAAACTGATTACCTTTAGCGATACCACCGCGCTTGCCAATCAGGTCATCCCAGCCGCTATAACTGAAACTGTGGTCCCGCGCGACAAATACTGCAACCGGATTGGAAAACAAGGGGACCTTGCTGAAGACCAGATAACTGCGGCGCTCTGGCGTATCCTTGAGCGAGGCAATCATATCCAGCTCGCCGTTCTTGGCGCCATCAAGCACCCGCTGAAAAGGCCCCATATAACGCACCTCGTAAGGGACGTGGATCGCGGTCAGTGCGGCCATAGCGATTTCGATACTGGCACCAGTCAACTTCGTGCCGTCATACCAATGCAGAGGTCCGTAGTCAGAATCGGCAGAAATCACAACCTTGGAGCAAGTTCCAGGCACGTCGGCTGCCAAACAACAGCCGCAAATCGTAAAGCCCAAGCACGCCAGCCAACAATGCAAACTCAAGCCTCTACATACTCTCGTGCGCATGCGGTCTCCCCAACTTTTCTTCACTATTCTGGTGCCATCATACAACGTAACTAGAGGTAATCCAGCAACGTCGATCACATGCTAAATTCTATTCCGCAATCACGTGGAGGGTGCATGGAAGCAGCGGTAGCATTAATTGTTGATAAATTGGAAACAGCGATGAAGGTGACGCAAGCCATGGTCCAGACGACGCGGCAGGCGGCGACAGAAGAGCTCAGATTATCAGGGCTCAAAGCGACCCTGAAGACACTAGCTGTTGAAGTGGAGGAAATGCAACAGATGCTGGGATTGAAGCCGGCGACAAGCAGCCGCCCCAGACAGGCACCACCGGCCAACAAGGGTGATGCCAGCCCGTATTACTGGGAAGATGATTTCAATGCAGGATAAGCATCCAGGTTGAGTATTTGATAGTTACTACGGGTACCAGCCAATTTCGGCTGTAGCAGTTGCACTGGCCCTTCCTTATTGCGATGCAGCGTCAGAATGTCACAGGAATGGATTGGCAACAGTTGGCGCAACTCTCTCACCAGTAAGCCGAGCAAGCGCCCTTGCACCGATACAATGACCACTTTGTCCGGTGGTTCCAAAGCAGTCGTGCCACCGCACAGCCCATACAAATCCCACAAGGCAATCGTGCCCTGCCGGTATCGCATACGCGCCACCGGTGCACGCGCCGGGCTAGCCCCGGGCAACCACTCCACACCCTCATCCAGAAACGCCACCGCATCGATCACCGCCATAGGCACGGCCCAGGTTGGCCCAGCCTCCAGCACGATATAAGGCTGGTCCTGCACCGGTGCCGTCTTTTTGCCTTCGATCAGCGCCGGCAATAATGCAATACGTCTGCTACCGAGCGGATAGAGCGCCGTCAGATTGCTGACATCCGGCACCAGCGCCGGACCATGGTCTGGCAACTGCAACACACCGCGTACCGGCAGCGACGCCGAAAAACCGGCATCCACATGCGAACCCAACTGCGTCATATCGACTGCCTGCACCGCCTTGATAGCCGTGACCGGCAAGCCTATCCACAGGTCCTCATGTGCGAGCAGTGCCAGAAATGGATAAGGTGGTTGCACAGTGCAATGCAACAGAGCGGCACTATCAATGATGGGGATATCGCGTGCATGCAATTGCGCGTACCCCAACATGGAGACTTGCCCCGGCAGAGACTTCATTACCGGCATCGGCTCCACATCACGTATCGCATCCAGTGGAATGGCTAACGTCTGCTCACCCACCGCAACGATTGCCATACTGACTCTGCGCACCACGTCGGCCGCAACATCCGCAGTGTCAGTGGCCGCAGTCGGGGATACCTGCTCAATTTCAGACCAAGCAGCGGATAAGCGCATCAACGCCGCCACATCCAGTAATCCTACTGCCTGCTCGCGTGACTGTGGCGGTGACGCGGGTAATTTGACGACGGTATGAAACACGTCTTCCTCGGTATCGTTTTGGCAGATACGCTGAATCTGTTGCGGCGACACACTCACCAGACCATCAATCTTGCTCACCAGCACACCGACGCGACGTCCGTCTGCCTGCAACACCATGACCAGCTCCTCGCCGCCACCATCTTCTGGTGCAGTGAGCTGCGGGGCCTTCGGGAACGGCAACCAGAGACGTAAATCGATTACTGCAACCGCTTCGTCGCGATAACAGATTGCGCCAGCGACCGCGCCATGACGTCTGGGCAAGGCAGACAAGCCATCGTCGCAATCGATGGCACCCAGCAGAGAAGCCGTCGGAATCGCAAAAGCCAGCGTCTCCAGACGCACCAGCGCGATCAGTGTCGACGCGCCGTCATCGCGTCCTTGCGTCATTTGGCCGCTGCCACTGTCAATTCGACCAGCAGACTGTTTGCCATTCTGGTCGCACTGGCCTGCTCTGTGGTTGAACTGTGGATTCCGGCAATCGATTGTGTGGTGGCCGTGATGGCCGCATTGATCTGACCAAACGCCGCAGCGACCTGCTCAGAGAGCTGCCGACCATGCTCCACCTGCACTGTGGTCTGGCCATTGATACGCGCAATTTCACGTGCCGCCAGCGTCGACTTCTCCGCCAGCTTGCGTACTTCATCAGCCACGACCGAAAATCCCAAACCATTCTCACCAGCCCGGGCGGCTTCGATAGCGGCGTTAAACGCCAGCAGACTGGTCTGGCTGGCAATGTCGGTAATCGTGCGAATGATGTCACCGATTTCATTGGAGGATTTCTGAATTTGCTCGATCGACTCTGCCGAGCGGTTCAGCACTTCCTGGCCGCTGGCAGTCTTTTCAATCGCAGTATCCGCCTGGCCACTGGTACGCGCAGCATTGCCGGCAATGCTTTCGATCGATTGCGTCAGGCTCTCCAGTACGGTGGTAATTTCTTCAATTTTCTTGCCGATCAGGATTTCCCGCTCTACTGCAGCGGTAATGTCGAGTGCAAATTTGACAACCTTGTAAGGCTTGCCTTGCAGGTCAGTGATCGGATTGTAGGTTGCCTGGATCCAGATCTCGGCACCATGATTGCCGATACGTTTATACCGACCGCTCTGAAATTTACCTTCTGACAGATCCGCCCAGAAAGACCGGTACTCTTGGCTTTGTGCAAAACCCGGAGGGCAAAACATGCTGTGATGCTTGCCGATGACCTGGTCGCTCACGTAGCCAAAACAGCGCAGGAAATTGGCATTGGCATTGGTGATGTTGCCCTTGAGATCAAACTCAATGATGGCGGTCGATTTGCTCATGGCCTCCAGCATGCTTTTAGACTCGGCCGCCTGGAGCTTCTTGTCGGTGATATCTGTTGCGAATTTAACCACACGCAAGAGTTTGCCATCGGTGCCAAAAACACCGTTGTAGGATGCTTGCAACCAGATCAGTCGACCATCCTTGTGCACCCGCACGTACTCACCGCTGTAGGTCTCGCCATTGGCCAGCCCACGCCAAAAGGCTTGATAGTCGGCACTGGCAGCATAGTCAGGTGTACAGAAAATCCGATGATGCTGACCAATAATGTCATCAAGGCTATAGCCCATCACCTTCAAGAAATTGCTATTGGCATTGACGATACGTCCATCAAGACTGAATTCAATGATCGCCTGAATGCGATCCAAAGCACCAAACACCGACTCCAGATAAGCGGAACGATCTTCGGTCTCCGTGGAGATAATTGCGTGCATTGACTTACCCTTCACTTTCCTTAAGTTATTTCCCTAAATCAACTGAGTAAAAATAACACGAAATCACAAATTAATAAAAACAATTGTGTTTATTGTGTTTATTGTGTTTATTGTGTTTATTGTGTTTTTTAAGCAATGCCGAAAAATTAGATAGTGTGTTTTTATTTTTCATGCATAACTCAATAAAAAAACTTCTTCTTTTGCTATCTAGCACTCATTTTGAAACAAATGAGAGCGATATATGGCCAAGAGTGCGAAAAAAGCTTGTTGGGAACACCGGAATATCCGCAGCTTTCAACAATACCGAATTACACTTCTTCATCCCTTGACAACCGTTCGGACAGTTTGCATCAGGCAGATTGGCTGCATACCAGAGCACGGCCGCACATTGGATCGATTGGCACGAATAAAGACGATGAAAAATGCCATTAGATTTGCTACTCACATAAGGATCGTGACGCGCTTACGACGAAACGATCATTAAATCGTTGCAACTTTATCGAAAAATGCGATTTTTATGATATTAATGTGAGCAATAGCCTTACTTTCCCGCAATAACGATCACACGCCTCCTGCCAGACGCTGCTACCCGTAACAGCGTCTGGCAGCATTGGTCATTCGTGCTCCTGCGGCAGCAACTCGCACCGTCTTTGTAGTCTTGCTTCACAACAGTCGCAACTTACTTAACGGAGAACAGCATGAGAATGACAGACGTCAGGATCAGTGTGAGATTGGGAGTTTGCTTCGCGGGACTGGTTGTCTTGATGGGGCTAATTGCCACCTTGGGGGTGCGTAGCCTGATCGGCACGACTAACAGCACGCGAATAATCGTCCACGAGCGCTACGCCAAGGTCTTGCTGGTGTCTACGCTCACCGAAGATGTCAACACCAATGCTCGGACACTGCGTAACTTGCTGCTGGCACGCAATCCAGAGGAGGCGCAACGCTACTTTGATATGTTGAGCGAGGGACTCGCCACCAGCGGTGAAGTCACGAAGAAGCTCGAAGCGATGACTGTCACTGGTGAAGAACAGCAACTGATGCAAACCTTCCTCCACACCCGAGATGCTTACCGCGACGCGCGCAATAATTTACTCGAACTGATCAAACAAAATAAAAAAAACGAAGCAGTTGACTATCTTTTCGGGACGCTCAGAGAATACCAAAATGCCTTCACTGCCGCATTGCGCAAGCTTGAGCAATACCAGACTGCACAAATGGAAATGAGCAGCGACAAGAACGAGCTCGCAGCGCATTCAGCAATCCAGTCAATGATTGCCGTCTCGGTACTCGCTATTATATTTTCGTTTTTTGCGGCAATCAGTATCACCCGCTCCATCACGCGGCCACTCAATGAAGCTGTCAAAACGGCGAGTGCCGTTGCTGCCGGCGATCTGACCATGCAGATTGACACCGCAGCCAAGGACGAAACGGGCACCCTATTGCGCGCCCTCAAGACGATGAATAGCAATCTGCTCGACATTGTCAGCGAGGTAAAACGCAGTACTGACACCATCACCACCGCTTCGAGTGAAATTGCCCACGGCAATATGGACCTTTCTTCACGCACCGAGCAGCAAGCAGGTGCGCTCGAAGAAACTGCCTCCTCAATGGAACAACTGACCTCTGCCGTTAAGGAAAATGCCACCCATGCCTTGCAAGCGCAGGCACTAGGCAAGTCGGCCTCTGAAGTGGCGAGTCAAGGCGGAGAAATGGTGGACCATGTGGTCGATACCATGCGCCGCATTGATGCGTCTTCGCACAAAATTGTCGAGATCATCGGTGTCATTGATGGCATCGCCTTCCAGACCAATATCCTGGCACTCAACGCCGCTGTCGAAGCCGCCCGTGCAGGCGAACAGGGACGCGGTTTTGCTGTCGTGGCGGGTGAAGTGCGTAGTCTGGCTCAGCGCAGTGCCGCTGCCGCCAAGGAGATCAAGGAGCTGATCCAGTCTTCAGTGGACACCGTCAGCAGTGGCAGCGAGATTGTTGCCCGTGCCGGCGACACGATGCATGCAGTGGTACAAAGTGTGAAATCCGTCACCGATGTGGTCGCCGAAATCAGCTCTGCCAGCAAGGAGCAAAGTGAAGGCATCGAGCAGATCAACCTGGCCATTACCCAGATGGATCAGGTCACGCAGCAGAATGCAGCACTGGTCGAGCAAGCCGCTGCCGCTTCACAGGCATTACTGGAGCAGGCCGAACGACTGGAGCGTACGGTCAGTGTTTTCAAGACCAATTACAGGGATGTCACTACCCTTGGCAATGCGCGCCAGCGGCAATCAGCAACCCTGGATAGTGCCGCGGCACCACGTACCTTGTCAGCACAGAGCAAGTCGCGCCGTGAAAAAGACAATCCACGTGCTCTCGCCGTGGACCAACTTGCAAGTGCAACCAAAAGCCACGAGTGGGAGCAATTTTAAGGACCAATTCAAGGACTGACATCCGGCGACCTTGCCATTGCGGCGGTCGCCAGAGGTCAGACGCTGAACATCGCCGTCCTGTGTTTTTCCTGTTCACGTTTGGCACTGATTTTCAGTCGCTTCAGCCACCATCCGTAATCCCCAAGTTGTTCAATGCCTGCGCCAGTCACTGACCCAACATCGACCTGACCGGCGGCGTTGAGGCACGATGGCGGCGCAATGTGCTGGGCAATGCAATAGCGGAGAGCTTCTTTCTGCCGTCCCTCGTTGAGCAATGCCAGACAGGCGCCAGAATGAATGAGCGCTTGTTGATGAAAATTCATGTCTCGACTTTTATCGTTAATTTGACAAACCACCTTCGTATTTGATGGCTTGTGGCAACAAGATACCGGGAAATGATGAGCCGGCCTATCAGGAAATTCCGGGGATAATCGATAGTCGGTGTAGCAACTACGCATCACCTGATCCTCAATGATAGACGCCATCGCCAATAGGAACCGGAGACAGCAAGATTTCAGACTGAGCGCATTAGAATAGGCGGCAGTCGCAGAAAGCGATCCGTTTTTTGATTTCCCCAGACTTCCCAATCAAACCAAAGGTATTCCCTTGTCGAGCACTTCAGACTTTCAGCGCCCCCCGGATCGAGTGGCAGGCATCTTAGGAACAGCCACCGTGCTGGCACTGCTGTATTTTGGACGCGACGTCCTGATCCCGGTCACACTGGCGATCATTCTGAGCTTGCTGATTACCCCGTTCATTCACCGCCTACGCCGCATCGGCCTTGGACAGACCGTTTCCGTTGGCGTCGCCGTGGTAGCACTGGCATTCGCCGTCGCCGCCGTCGGACTGACCATCGGCTCGCAAGTCATCCGGCTTGGTGCCAGCATGCCGCAATATGCCGATACGATCCGTAGCAAGGCAGCGGAACTGGACGCATTGACATTAGGCCGGGTGGGTCAACTCAGTGGGCAGGCCGGGCACTGGATCGAACACTTATCCGACAATCAGGACAGCAATAGCAAAACACGCAAGACGCTGACCAGCAACCCCGCCCGCACCCCAATTGAAGTCGAAATCCACGAACCAGCGCCCAAACCGTTGCAGTTGCTGACGCGGATCCTGGCGTCGGTCTGGGCGCCGCTGGAAACGGCTGGTATTGTCTTCGTCGTACTGATCTTTGTGCTGCTGGAACACGAGGCCCTGCGTGACCGCTTTATCCGCTTGGCTGGCGGTCATGATTTACGGGCAACAACCATCGCGGTGAATGACGCAGGTGAACGCTTGTCGCGTTTTTTTGTATCGCAGTTTGCGGTCAATATCGGAGTGGGCGCACTGGTCTGGCTGGGGCTGGCCATTCTTGGCTTGTCGCAGGCATTGCTGTGGGGAGCGATGGCAGCGATTCTGCGCTTTATTCCCTATGTAGGAGTCTGGATTGCCGCCTGCTGCGCCACGCTGCTGGCAGCCGCAATCGACCCTGGCTGGTCACTGGCGATCATGACGCTGCTGGTATTTTTAGTCATCGAAGTCATATTTGCACAACTGGTCGAGCCACAGCTGTATGGTCATACCACGGGCTTATCCCCTCTCTCGGTGGTGTTAGCGGCAATTTTCTGGAGCTGGATCTGGGGCCCGGTGGGTCTGGTGCTGTCGACGCCGCTGACCTTGTGCCTGGTAGTTGCTGGCCGGTATTTCCGGGCGCTTAACATGTTTGAGATTCTACTGGGCGAGATCCCTGCGCTGACTTTGCCGCAAAATTTCTATCAGCGCGCTCTCTCGGGCGACATTCAGGAAATCATCACCAGTGCGCGCCGCATCCTCAAGCGCAAATCCTTTGCGGCCTATTGCGACTCGGTCCTGATTCCCGCACTTCATCTGGCACGTGCCGATCTGGACGCCAATACCATCAGCAAGAGTGAACAGATGCGGGTCGGTGGTGCGATTGCTTCGGTGATCGAGGCGCTCGGTGAAAGCCCTCGCTGGTGGCCGCAATACAAGCGTATTTCACTGCTGGAAGACGTCAATCTCGGACGTCAGCTACGCCGTCGCCGCGAGGCGGTCATTGGTACGACGCAGGGCTCTTTTGACGTCCCTGCCGGCACAATCGTGCTGGCCATCGGTGCCGGCTCTGACGGCGATGAACTGGCCGCCGAAATTCTGGTACGCATCCTGCGCAAGCAAAATATCGACGCGCGCCACATCACGCTGACCGAATTGCAAGGCACACCGCCAGAGGATGTCAAACCGGGCATTGTGGCGCTGTTTTGCCTGGTGAGTATCGAACCGGTCAAGGAACAGTTACAGATTGAGGCGGCGTTGAGTTTTTTGCAGCAAAGGCTGGTTCAGGTCCGGCAGGAAGTCCTGATCATCGACAACCCGTTCGAACGGCAGCAACTGCGAGATCTGCAGAGCACGATCCCGCATCACGTCAGTCACACTTTCGAGGAAGCTGCGCAGGCTTGCCAGCGTGCCTTGCGACCGGAAGATAAAGGATAAAACTGCTGCTAAGCTGTCACTACCCGTATTGGCGGCAAAACGGGTAGTATTCCACCTACCCTTTCTTAAGGGCAATTATTTGTCATTCGGGATAAAAGCTTATGAAAAAGATCGCCCTCAACGTCAAAGATGACGTCTACAGCTCGTTGGAACGGGATTTCAACAGTTTCGTCCGGGTCTCGCTGAAATGCGATTCGCAGTTTATTGCCCCCTCTTTTGATAATTTTCTGCTGGCGAAACTCTCGGACAACACGACTTTCCTGACCGATGATGCGGTCAAGAATCTGATGTTGTCGGGCCAATATGCATGGGCCAAACGTGCACTGGACAAGGAGTTTCCGGATGTGGTAGCAATCTTGATCGGCCAGGCATCGACCTATGGTTTCCATCTGACCATCAACCATGAGTGGACTGCGGAGGAGTTGAAGATTTCCTCCAAGGCGTGGGCAACCTCGATTGTCAAACAGGCACAGGGGGACGAGGAGCAGATTGATATTCTGGCAGCACAAATCCGCTCTTCGGCCATCACCGTTACTGAAGTCGAAGAAAAATTGAAGACACCTGCCTATCGGGTGGCTAAAGCCTTGCGTCAGCAGTTACGGGACGCCCGTATTGCGGTCAATCATGCCAGCGGCAGAGCAGCCCGCGAAAATCTTGGTGCCTTGCGCAGTCTGCTTAGTTTGGGTGTCGCTTATGGGCTGCTCAATGAGAAAGAAGAGCAGAAGCTCATGGATGAGCTCAAGCAGAAGAAACCGCATCTGTTCGAGGAAGAAAAGACTTGCTGGGACCGCTTTATGATGTGGTGGCGTAGCGTGTTTGGTTGACACGAATGGCCTGAGAATCGGCCGAGGCGGGAATGGCAGAGCGTTCTTTTTTGAAGCGCTGTCTGGACTTACCCGCCATTCAGTTTTAGAAATTAAAAATGCTTCAATACTTCCGCCACGGTCAAACCAGTCCCCCAACAGGCCAACATTACTGCGCTTGATTTCGCCTCTTGGCAACATATCAACTTCCCGTAGTTTTCAGCATAACATCCTGCTACACGTCTTTCTGTAATGCTCAATCAGCAGTACAGCGGCAAAAGGAGACGCGCAGTCTGTCCATCGCCACTCCACTCTGTCATGGCTAATATCGACGCATTGAATAGCGCCGTTCACCAGGCCCATTCATTCGGACTTGCAGTTGCAATGTACCGTTCCAGATCGCGCCGATGTCGCGATTGTCGACTGGGGAGCCTGACATGATTTCTTCGATTCGTACCAAAATACTATTAATTACCGCTGGCACGGTGATTTTCTCTCTCGCCCTGACCAGTGGTGTCATCTATGCACTGGTCCGTGCGGATAATTTACGTAGCATCCGTCAAAATCTGGAATCGCTCACAACGGCAAATTCGCTGGCTATTGCTGATTGGGCAAATGCGAAGGAAGTTGCCGTCACGGCTACTGCTGCGGAGGTCGATCATGGCGATCCGAGAGGTATTGTCAAAAGCTTGTTAAGGTCGGGTGGCTTCTCGCTCACTACTGCTGGCTGGCAAGACAAGTCTTTCGTCTCTACAACGCCCGGTCTACCAGCAGACTACGACCCCACGATACGGCCTTGGTACAAGGAAAGCATCAAGGAAATAGCACCCTTGATTACCCAACCATATCGATCGGCAACTGGTGTCATTCTTGTTTCTTTTACGGCACCGGTATTGCGAGATGGCAAAGCAGAAGGCGTAGTGGCCGGTGGCGTATCGCTAGAAAAAGTGAAAGACGTCATCGCCGCTATTCATCCAACACCATCAAGCATTGGTTTCGTGGTCGATACCGATGGTGTCATCATTGCCCATCCCGACGAAGGGTTGTTACTCAAGCCGGCGACCGGCGTATTGCCATCGCTGACCCCCGACGCTCTTGCGTCAATGACTTCCAGTACAGACTTGGTGGAAGCAAGGATGAATGGTGAATTAAAGTTATTGCGCGCCAAATCCATACCCGGTACGCGCTGGATGCTGATCATTTCACTCGATCAACATGAAGCAACGGCGGGAATGCGTAGTGTCCTGACAGCATCCGTCATCGCCGTGGTGTTATTGGCAGTGTTGGCGACAGCAGTTGGCGGCATCATGACGGGACGAGCGTTCCTCCGACTATCTCAGGCACGCGATGCGATGAATGAAATTGGCTCCGGCACTGGCGATCTGACGCAGCGTCTTCCCGTCACCGGTGACGACGAAGTGGCGCAGATCGCGCGATCTTTTAATAGTTTTGTCGAGAAAATTGCAATCGTTTTGACACAGATCCGGGACGGCAGCGCATCTCTTTCAATGGCGACCCGCGATATCGAATCCGGCAATCGAGATCTGTCTTATCGGACCGAAATAGCGGCGGGCAATCTACAAGAAACGTCCGCTTCGCTCGAGCAACTCACTGGTTCGGTCGAACATTCAGCTGAGGCGTCTAAACAGGTCGTAAAGCTTGCGAATACGGCTAGTGCGAGTGCAATCATGGGGCATCAAATTATGTCCGGAGTGGTATCAACTATGGATGATATTGCCAGATCCTCCTCTAATATCGTCAACATTATCAGTGTCATTGACGGCATTGCCTTCCAGACCAACATCCTTGCACTCAACGCATCCGTTGAAGCCGCGCGAGCAGGTGAAAACGGCCGTGGCTTTGCCGTGGTCGCCAGCGAAGTACGCAACCTGGCGCAGCGCAGCGCCGCCGCCGCACGGGAAATCAAAGAACTGATCACCAGGTCCGAAGCCAGTGTCAAATCGGGTATCACGCGTGTTCAGGAGGCTGGCAACAATATGACGGAGATCGTTGATAATATCCAACGCGTAACTAGTATCATCGAAGAGATCAACGTATCAATGCGTGAGCAAAGTCAGGGGATAGGACAGATCAACCTTGCTGTCGCAGAGATGGATAATTCAACGCAGAAAAATGCAGCTTTGGTAGAACAGGCGGCAGCAGCTTCAGCGACACTCAAGGATGAAGCTGCCAAACTCAATGCGTTGGTGGCGTCATTTCAACTAGAGGCAAAGTCATCAACGCGCACTACCACCTTGCAGGCCCTAGTGCCAACTGAAACGACAGATCATTGGCCCGCGATGCTGGCGATTCATCAACGATGATGACGGTACCTAGCAGATCGACTTGAATAACGTTATCAGTGTCGGTTCAGTCCCGTAGCAGACATTCAGTCTAAACCAAGGTGTCTCCTGCATACTATTGCGAAACACCTTTCCGGGAGCGATGAGGACACCTGCATCTGCTGCCAGTTTCCAGATTTCAGAGGAACTCTCAAAATTGGGATGACGTACCCATACAAACTTGCCTCCCAGCGGTTGACAAAATAATTGAAAACCCAATGGACGGAGCATCTCACACGTCTCCACCATACTGGCAGAGAGACGGGAGCGCAGCCGTTCTGCCGAGCGTCGATAGAGACCTTCGGTGAGTGCATGGAAGACGAATTTCTCGGCTAACTGCGAGCTGGTAATACTGGTGATCATTTTCATGTTGGCAAGATCCCGGATCGCATTGACCGGCGCAGCGACAAAGCCGACCCGCGCCGACACCGACAGTGCCTTGGAAAAACTTCCGACATAAAACACCCGCGACAACTGATCCAGCGTTGCGATCCGTGGTACCGGCTCTCCCAGTAAATCTGCATAGGTATCGTTCTCGACGATGCGAAAGTCGTACTGTTCGGACAAGCGCAGAAGCCGGTGTGCATTGCCAGCCGACATGGTCGATCCGGTCGGTGTTTGTAGTACCGATTGTGTAAACATGACCGCAGGACGATATTGCTGTGCAAGCTTTTCAACCACATCCAGATCAGGACCATCATGATTGCGCCTTACCGGCAAAGGTTCGATGCCTTGCATCTGCAAATTACTGAACAGATTGAAATAACCCGGATCATCGACTAACACCTTGTCTCCTTGCCGCAGAAGGTAGCGAATGATCAGATCGATCGCCTGCGAGGCACCAGTAGTGAGCAACATCTGGTCAAGCTGCAAATGGATTCCGAGATCGCTCAGCCGGGTTTGCAGCAATGCACGCAATGGCAAATAGCCATAGGGGTCACCATACTGCAACAAACCCGAATCAATCTTTGCTGCGACGGACTTCAGGCTGGCCTTGATCATGTCAGTATCCATCCACTCGGTGGGTAGCTTTCCTGAAGTCACGTTCAGCAAGCCATCTTCATTGGTCAGGTGCGAGCGCAACTGCCAGAGGTGATCAAATGCTTTGGCGAATTTCTCAGTAGGATTGTATTTGGCATGCAAGGCACGCGGACGCCTGATAAAGAAGCCACTGCGCGGACGCGATTCAAAATAGCCTTGCGCGACGAGCCGCTCATAAGCTTCGGCAACGGTATGCACACTGACCATATGCTGACGCGCAAACAGACGTATTGAGGTGGCCTTCGTACCGGCGTGCAATGCGCCTTTATCAACCAGCTTCTTCAGTTGTTCGACAATCTGTTCTACAAGTGAAATTTTCGAATTACTCGACAGTTGTATCAGTGCCATACCTCTCCCAATCTGTACTGTTCCACCACCAACACAGGATTACAAAGTTAATCAATCTCTGTCTATCGCCTTGAGTCGTGCAGCTCATTAACATGGCTACATTCTAATGAATCATCGGCGTAGTAGACATGAAAATTTAAGCACGACTGCAATATTTGACTGCCCCGCAATTTGTCTGATAACTGTCAGAAAACTGTCCTGTTTTGATTATTGCTGCCGCGTCTCTTTAATGTATCTGGTCTATGTATCCGACGTGAACAATGCACATCCACTCAACACCTCTCAGTAGTACGAAAAGAACACAAGGAGCCGCATCATGGATCTGAGTCGAATTCTGGCGGCATGGTGCGCCGACGATCGCAAGGTATTTCCAGATTCCGCGATGAGTCGCGCAGAGGCTGCCATCGCCGATGTGGTCGGTTGCCTGCTGGGTGGGCGACACGATCCCGCCGTGGTCGGCGCTGGCAAAATCGTTCAAGGCGATGGACCCAGCGGCAGCGCCAGCGCAGTCACGCACACCTGGCCCGTCACGGCCCCTTGGGCTGCTTTGATCAACGGTTGCGCCGCGCATGCACTCGACTTCGACGATAACTTCTTCCCCCCGGTAACCCACGCAAGCGCAGTCCTTGTGCCAGCGCTGTTCGCACTGGCCGAAGAGATTGACACTAGTACACATGCTATTGTGAAAGCGTATATCGCTGGTCTTGAGGTTGAATCCCAGATCGGGAAACTGGTCAATCCATCGCACTATGAATCGGGATGGCATGCCACCTCGACTATCGGTACGATCGGTGCCGCTGCTGCCTGCGCAGTCCTGATGCAACTCGACGAAGAAGGCGTGCTACACGCCATCAGCATTGGCTCCAGCCTTGCCAGCGGCAGCAAGCGACAGTTTGGATCGATGGTCAAACCAATGCATGCCGGGTTTGCTGCGATGCACGGTGTGCTGGCCGCAAAACTTGCCGCTAGCGGCATATCCGGGGTTGAAAATACCTTGCAGGGAAAATGGTCGTTCGAAGAACTCTATGCTGGCGGCAACAACTTCGGTACTTTCACACCTAGCTTGTTTCCAGACTCACCGCTGGCCATTGATGAATACGGACTGGTGGCAAAGCTTTATCCATCCTGTATGTCCTCGCATCTGGGCATTGATGCCATGCTGGTGCTTTCATCTTTGCGACCTATCGATCTGACACAGATCAGCAGTATCGATCTTCACCTGCCAGAATTCATGATCGCTAATTTACGCTATCAAGAACCTGCCAATGCCATGGAAGCGCGCTTCAGCATGAATTATTGTGCGGCCGTGGCACTGGTACATGGCATACCGCGCATCAGTCATTTCGATGAAGCAGCGCTTGCCGATCCACAAGTCGCCCGATTGTTGCCACTGGTGCATATGCATGTACGCGAAACGTTACCGGAGACTGCTACTTTGCCCTGGGGTGGTGATTGCCTTGCAAGCATCTCTTTTCTGGACGGCAGTGTCATGGAACATCGCGCGATCTATCCCAAGGGATGCCAACAAAACCCGCTCACGCCCACACAACAACGTGACAAATTCATCGACTGTGCAAACACAAAGGTACGAGGAATGAACCCTGCTGCACTGTTTGAGAAGCTGATCAATTTCGCGCGACTGGACTCGCTGCGAGAGGTGACCGTCGCCATGCGAGCATGAACGCATTATTCCAGCGGCGATCACCTACCGACTGGCGTATCAGGTATAAGAGCTCTCCGGTGGCCGTATCAGGGCAAGGAGATCATCGTATCAATCTTCATTAGGAACCGAAATGTCTCAATTCTCCGAACTGAACGCCTCAGCGGCAACCTCGGCAACCAACACAACGCCCGCGCAGTCCAACGCAAACGGGTCACTGAAACAGACAGCCATCGTGCTTTATGGCCGCAAACAAAAAATCTTTGTCCTCGTTACCTTACTGTTCTCCTGGATTCTTGCCAATGCCGACCGGATGGCGATGAGTGTCTCCATCATCCCCATTACCAAGGACTTTGCTCTTGATGCACAGCAGGCCGGCATGGTGCTTGGCTCGTTCTATCTCACTTATGCACTGATGCAGCTTGCTGCAGGGTGGCTGGCAGATCGCTTCGGTTCGCGTAAAGTACTCGTCTTCTGTGTCGCTTGCTGGTCCGTATTTACGAGTCTGACTGGTGTGGCTGGCTCCCTATTCGCCCTGATTGGTATCCGCCTCCTGTTCGGTATTGGCGAGGGTGGTTTTGCTCCCGCCAGCACGGTAACGATTGCGGAAGCCTTTCCTAAAAAAGAGCGCGCCCGCGCGAAATCTCTGATCATCGGCGCATCCTTCCTTGGCAGTGCCGTAGGCACTGGTGCGATTGCTGCTCTGATCCATACTTACGGCTGGCGCGCTGCTTATCACGCATTTGGTCTGGTGGGTGTGATCGTGGCAAGTGTGCTCTGGTTTGCCGTCAAGGATTCGCCAGCACGTGCGCCCGGCGAACGGGCCAAGGGACTGTTTCGCAGCCTGTTCGGTACGGTGCTCCTGCAAAAGACGATGCTCATCTTTTTCTTCAGCAATATCGTCTATGTAGGTCTGATTTCTTGGATGCCGACTTTCCTTGTGAAGACTCGTGACATCGACATCGTGCACGTCGGCGCAGCATCGGCGATCCCCTATTTAGTGGCCTTCGCCTCTCTCAATGTCGTCGGCTGGTTGCTGGACAAAGTCGGGCAAGGGCGTGATCGCTTGTTTATGACCATTGGCGCAACCATGGTCGTCATTTTCTTGGCTCTGATGGCAGTAGCGACTTCCCTGCCCCTCTTGTTGGCGTTCTGGACCTTGAGTCTTGTCGGCTACACGGCGGTTTATGGCACAGTGTTTGCGATTCCTTTGAAACACCTACCGGATACGTCTGTCGGCACGGCGTCGGGCATCATCAATTTCGGCGGTCAGGTGGCTGCAGGAATTGCACCGGTTGTTATTGGAACGCTGGTTGGCGTGGGCAAGGGATCGTTTACGCTGGCGTTCTCGTTTCTGTTAGTTGCGGGGCTAGCTGCGTTAGTCATTGCACTTGGTTGGAAGTCCAAGCCGCACGCGCTGAGCACTTGATTGTTGACTTTTTTGTCACATGCACAATGACAATCCTTGCATTCACTCCAGAATTGAACCGTATCAAAGAGGCAACAACACGCCGCTTTTTAGATACCCGCTACACTCACAGGACAAGTATTTACGCCAAATTTATATGCGCACTGCTAATCTCCGAGCGTAGATATCTTCTCCGCATCGCAACGAGGCTCATCATGCAAAAGATACTGATACCGGTCGACGGCTCGGAACAGGCATTAAAAGCAGTGAAATACGCCAGCACCATGCTCAAAAATGGTACCGAAGGGCAGCTCCATCTACTCAATGTCCAAGAGCACCTTGACGGCAAGATACAGGCTTACCGCTCCCTGACAGAAATCCGTGCCATGGAAGCAGCTCACGCCGAAGCGGCGTTAAACAACGCCCGACAGGTACTCGAAGAAGCAGCCATCCCCTATGTCGCCAGCAAACGTGTTGGCCCCATCGCCAAAAGCATCGCCAACTATGCGCAGGAAGAACACTGCGACTGCATCATCATGGGCACTCATGGCCGGGGCGCACTTGCCAACCTGCTGCTGGGTTCCATCATGAACAAGGTCGTGCATCTGGCACAGGTACCTGTCACCGTCGTGCGCTAAAAGCAACCGATCGTTGCTAACAGTCGCCTACCCTACCTTCATCGGTAACAACACCATATGCTTGCCGGTCAGATGTAAACGCTGCTGAATTTCCTGCGGCGTCTGGTTATGCAACCAGGAGGTCAAGAAGTTGATACGCGCAAACACAAGTTTGCTGGCAAAGCAGACGCTGTTGGGGAAGTCGTTCATCGCCTTCTCTGCCAGAGCCGAAAACTCCGCTACCGGATTGGTCCCGTAAGCAACCCGATGCCCGGTCGCCAGACCATGCTTGTTGCAACTGTGCTCGTAATATTGTAACGAGCCCTCAATCACGTCCTGCAAGCGATGCAACTGGTCCTGCCCCTCATAGCTTTGCGCATCTACCTCGCCCACGGCAAGGAAGATCACATTCTTGAAATGTCCCGGGAATAAACGCTGCACCCATAGCAGCGCATGCATGCTGGCGCCACGGTGCTTGCCCACCAGCACAATGGCCGTCGGTTGAGCTGGGTCCAAGGGTAGCGGTTCAATCACTGCATCGTCGCTACCCGGTGCCGGATCAGGGAAATAGGCATCAGCCTTGGCCAGTTCATCGCGGGTTTCGTTATAGTGCTTACGAATGGCGAAGCACAAGGCAATCACGCTACCGGTAATCAGGACAGTGAGCCAGCCACCATCGGCAAACTTCTCGATCAGGGTCACCACCAGCACACTGGCTGTGAGCATGAAACCCATGGCCGACAAGGCCAGCCGCGACTTCCACTTAACTGACTGACGACGGTTACGCCACCAATAGACGCATAGTCCAAACAGTGACAGGCTAAACGTGAGGAATACGTTGATGCTGTACAGTACCACCAGCACCGACACATCGCCGCGGGTCCACAAGAGAATCAGCAGACTGGCGATACCCATGACCATCACGCCGTTCTGACGCACCAACCGCGCTGACAAATCGCGGAAATGACGCGGGACCCAGTAATCCGATGCCATGTTCGACAACACTGTCGGGCCATCCAGAAAGCCCGTTTGCGCGCCCACCAGCAAGAGTCCTGCCTCCAGCGCCAAGACCACTGCCAGCAAGGCACCTTGAGAGAAATCAGAACCCCAGCCGAGGTGGGCGATGATGTTGTGGAATACCACTGCATTGAGCGTTTGCCCCTCAACCGGCCTGGCGTCCCACAAGACGTAGAGCAGGATGATTCCGCCGGCAGTGAAGGCGAGTGAAGCAGCCATGTAAAACATGGTCCACTTGCCATTGGGTACGCGTGGCTCGGCCAGCATGTTGACGTTGTTGGAAACCGCTTCCAGCCCGGTGTAGGTACCGCCGCCCATGGAGTAAGCCCGTAGCATTAATGAGGCAACAAAGATCCAGCCCATGTTGTGCGACAAGGTCGAGGTTGCCTGCACGGTTTCGGGCAACAATGTCGGCAGGTGCTCGGCATGCACAAAGACGCCGTAAAGGATCAGGCCAAGATGCAAGACCACGAAGCCAATGAAGATCGGTAGCAACACCAGAATCGATTCCTTCATGCCACGGAAATTGAGCACGCACATGAGCATGATCAAAATCAACTCGGTGGCGAGCTTGAAGGTCTGTGCCTCAACCGGCAACAAGCTGAAAAAGGCATCCACGCCGCTGGCCAGTGAAGTGGCGATAGTCAGCACATAGTCCACCAGCAGCGCAGCACCGGAGACCAGTCCGGCACGCGGTCCCAGCAAGGCGGTGGCGACCTTGTAGCCACCGCCACCGGTGGGAAATAGTTCGATGACCTGGTTATAACCAATCGAGATGATGAAGACCGTCAAGGCCGTTGCCAGCGCCAGGAAGATACCAAGGTGGGAATGCTCGCCAAGGGCCAGGAAGGCTTCTTCTGGACCATAGCATGAGGAGGAAAGACCATCGGCACCGAGCCCGACCCAGGCCAGGATAGGCGTGATGGCAATAGCGTGTCGGGTGGTCGGACTCAGTGGATCAAGCGCACGGCCGATAATGAGTTCTCGAAGCTTCTGAAATGCCGCCATAGTGCTCCCATTTGATTTTTCTAGCCCGCAGGCATTGTCAGGACGCCACCTAGTTCCAATCGAACAGGGAAACACGATCGCGTTATGGTTGTTTCCACAATTCAGCGTGCTCATTCTGTTGCGCGCCAGAATCGGTGTCAACCTCAACGATTCGTTGTTGTATTAGCCTCACGAACTCTGCAAATATTGGTAAAAAGAAATGATATCGACCTCCTCACAGCACACTGCACCGTATGCTGTACTGCAGCAATACGTCAATTCTTGTATACTTATTGATGATCCTTTTTTTATTGTCAACGACACGATCATCTGATCGATATTTAGCATAAGTGCACGTGCTGACGCTGTTTTCAGGTCATCTACGCGCGTTTTCCATCTGCTACTCAATCCCTTCTCGCTACAACGCATCATGGAAAAAATCATTGTCTACATCATTCCGGTATTCTTTATTTTGATGTGTGTCGAGTTTGCCTACGGCTACTTCACACGGCGCAATACCTACAGGCTTAGCGACACGATCAGTAGCCTCAACCAGGGCCTGATCAGCCAACTGGTGGCACTGGTGACGCAACTGTTCCAGATTGGCGTGTATGCGATGGTATACAAACGGGTGGCGCTGTTTCCCAATCTGGCGTTCTGGGGTACCGCGCTGGGCTGGGTGGCATCGATTGTGCTGTTTGATTTCTTCGATTACTGGCTGCATCGCTTCGGTCACGAAAATGCGCTGGGATGGGCCGCTCATGCGGTGCATCACCAAAGCCAGGAATTCAATTTTTCGACGGCGTTGCGCCAAGAGAGTGCGGTGGCTTTCATCGGCTGCGTGTTTTACCTGCCGATGGCGGTCATGGGGATCGATCCCGAACAGTTCGGGATTGCTGGCCTGATTGTGCTGGTCTATCAGTTCTGGATTCATACCGAACATATCGGCAAACTAGGCTGGTTTGACCGGGTATTCTCTTCGCCCTCCAACCATCGCGTCCATCACGCAGTCAACGACCAATATCTGGACAAGAATTATGGTGGCATGCTGGTGATCTGGGATCGTATGTTCGGTACCTTTGCCGAAGAGAAGGAGCCTTGCGTGTATGGCACGCGGACTCGTCTGGACAGCTGGAATCCCGTCTGGGCCGTCGTCAGTGGCTACTGGCAAATCGCCAAAACCGCATCGACTCTGCCACGCTGGCAAGACAAGCTGCGCGTCTGGTTCAAGCATCCAGGCTGGTATCCCGAAGGTGTGACGGCGAGTGGACCAGGCTTTGATCTACAACAGGCTGAGCAACGCTATGACCCACCGGTTTCAACGCATGCACGCTTTTTTGCGGTGGTGCAGTTCGTGCTGTTGATGGTGGCCACCGCTGGCTGCCTGTGGGTGGCAGACGATATGAGCTACTGGAGTCTGGCAGGTGTGTGTGCCCTGCTGCTAGCCGCCTTCTGGGCGCTGGGAGCGCTATTGGAAGGCCGCACCAGCTGGCTTGGTTTACTGCTGGTGGACGCAGTGGTGAGCATGGGCTTATACGGCATCATTGCCGCCACTGGTGGCCTGCACGTCTGACCGGATGCTGCCGGCAAAGTCAGATCAGACTGGTGGCATAGGCATACTTAATCAGATCGGCATCGGTGGACAGGCCCAGCTTGCGCATCGCATTGTTCTTGTGAGTACTAACCGTGCTGGGTGTGCGCGAGAGGCGCTCGCAGATATCGCCAAGTGAAAAACCACCAACAAACAGACGCACGACTTCCAGCTCACTGATGGTCAGTTCGCGGGTCTGCGTGAAAGCTTCACCTTGTGCCCAGCTGAGTTCCAGCTCCCCCCTCAGCGAGGTCGGAAAGTAGACTTGCTTGCCACTTTGGGTGGCCATGACGGCGGCGAGCAGTTCGGTGGTTTTTTCTTTTTTGCTGATCACCGAAAAAATTCCCATACGGTACAGCCGCTTGACCACGGCGCTGTTACTCATGGCAGTATAGATAATGATCTTGCTGCTCGGATGCTCCTGACGAATGCGGGAGATCAAGCCAAAACCATCTGACTCCTCGCGCTCCGATATCTGCATGGTGAAGTCGGAAATAACGATATCACAGGGCTGCCCCTTTAATCCGCTCAGCAAGCTGTCACCAGTCTCGGCAAGCACAGCAACCCGCATGTCCGACAACTTGGCAAGCTCGTTATAGAGTGCCTCGACAATCACAGGGTGATCATCCGCAACCGCAATCTGCACTATTTTATTCATGTTACCTCCACCGGAAGATTCGATATCATTAAGAAGAGCGACATCACCATGCGGCGTGAAACCACATCAGCGATAAAAGGAAATCGCATGAAACAGACAGATTCTGGGCGTCATCGGAGTTCAACGCACGGTTGGATATCTGCTAAAGTACCGGGGTGATGTCGGATAGACCGGTAAGAACGGACCGCTGCATGCTGTCTCCCGAAGCTTTGAAACGACCAAAGATTCACGAGAGTACGCACGATACCTAGAAATGCATTGGCAAAGCTATAGGACTAGTTCTAATAAGAATGGAATATAGTTCTTCAAAAATATCGAAAATAAACCAACTATCGGACTAGGGCATGTCAGTGTCCGTACCAGGACTGCTATTTTCAGTGCCTTGTCCGATGTCATGCTCACCACCAAACTGTTGCCAATGCCCTGCTATGCTTGGTGCGCGCTGGTTGGTACGTTTTGAATTCTCTTTGGTTTTTCCTCCATGAAATGGACCCGCAGATTTGCAACTCTTCTTTTGTCATGCGCCTTCGGTTCGGCGCACGCAGCCTATCAGGTCGAGGTTGAGGCCGACGCCGGGCTGCAGAAACTGTTGACGACTCACCTTGATCTGGTGCGCTATCAGAGCCGCACCGATATCAACGAGGAACAGTTTCAGTTCATGCTCGCCACACTGAGCGAGCAGGTTCGTGCCCTGTCGTCGACTGCGGGTTATTTTTCGCCAGTGACCTCCGTGAACGTGATTCGAGCAGACAACAAGCACAGTGACAATGGTGCCAATAAGACTGCGCTGACCAAAGTGATGGTCCATGTCGAGGCGGGACCGCAGACAAAGATTGCAGCGGTCGATATCCAGGTCGAGGGCAATGCGGCCCAGCAAGATGCCGCGCGAGTAGCACAGATTCAGCAGCAATGGGGTCTGCCGGTCGGCGCACCGTTTGAACAGGAGGCCTGGGATAAGGCCAAAAATCAGGGACTCGATACACTGCAGCGGCATCAATATGCGGCTGCACGTATTGCCGGTTCGCAGGCAGCGATCGATCCGGATCAGCAGGAAGCTGACCTGTCGGTGCACTATGACAGCGGCCCTGCCTTTACATTGGGTCCACTGGTGGTTACCGGTGCCCGTCGCTATCCCGTGCAGATTATCGAGAACGTGAATCCATTGCGGATCGGCGAAGACTATGACGTCAATCGTCTGCTGACGCTGCAGCGACAAATTCAGAATACCCCCTACTTCAGCAATGTCATTGTTGGTATCGACAACGATCCTGAACACGCCGAGATGGCACCGGTAAAGGTACAAGTCACTGAATTTCAGACCCAGCGTGTCCGGTTTGGGATTGGTTACTCAACCGATACCGGCGCTCAGGTCGAAACCCGCTATAGCCACTACAACGTCTTCGGCAGTGCCTGGGTATTCGACAGCCAGTTACAGATTGAGCAGGAACGCAAGTACGGTCTGCTCAGTCTGTCCATGCCACCGGATGATAAAAATTTTGTCAACAGCGTCACGGCATCTCTTGAGCACACAACCTCCGAAGGCATCGATCTGCGCAGTCTGCAGACGGGTATCAAGCGTACCCGAAATGGCGAGCTGTATGACACCACCTATTCGCTGATTTACTACCGGGACGCACTGGAGCAGGCCAGCGGTGCGGCGCTGCCGAGCAACACGGTGGTCACGCCGGGCAAGCATCAGGCGTTGGTACCGGGCTTCGCCTGGGCGCGGCGCAATGTGGATGATCCGATCTTTCCGCGCTCTGGGAATTTGTTTACGGTCGAGACCGGTTTTGCCGTTCAGGGAATGATCACCGACCAGACTTTTAGCCGTGCCTATCTACGCTTCAAGCAATTTTTCCCGGTAGGACAACGTGATGTGATCATCTTCCGTAGCGAGCTTGGTGCAGTGTTCACGAATGGCAGCGCATCACAGGTACCGGCCTCACTGCTGTTTCGCGCGGGTGGCAATGAATCAGTGCGCGGCTATGGCTACGACAGTATCGGTAACAGCCAGAATGGCACCGTCTTTCCGACCAAATATCTGGTCACAGCCAGCGGCGAGTATCAGCACTGGATCAATCCAAGCTGGGGTGGTGCGGTATTTTATGATGTGGGTACCGCCGCTGACAGCTGGTCGAATCGATCGCTTTATACGGGTATCGGCCCCGGCCTGCGTTGGCGTAGTCCAGTCGGTTCGCTCAACTTCGATATCGGCTATGGCGTGCAACGGCACCAATTTCGCCCGCATCTATCTCTTGGCATCGCTTTCTAGACGGTCGCGGCATGACTTCATCCTCAGAAACTTGCACACCTGAACAACCAGCACGCAGTTGGCGACGACTGCGCCGGTATACGTTGCAGTTGCTGGCGCTGGTACTCACACTTGTGCTGGCAACCAGTGCCCTACTGGCGTGGTTCACGGTCACCGATAGCGGCAGTCAACAAGCCTGGCGCATCGCGGTCTGGGCGCTTCGAGGCAAGCTGGCGGGTGACTATGTGGGCGGTAATCTAGCACAAGGTCTGCAGCTGCGTCAATTGCGCTATCACGATGGCGCACTGCAGGTTGATATCGACAAGGTAGATGCACGCTGGCAGCTGTCACTGCGTACGCGCACGTTCTCGGTGCGCGCTCTGCATCTGGGCAATCTCAATATCAGGCTGCCCGCTGCGAGCGAGTCTCCGACGGTGTTACCTGATAGCTTACGCCTGCCGCTGGCACTGAATCTGAAGGATTTAGGCTGGCAACACTTCCGCCTGGAACAGGATGGAAGTGTCACATCGCTGGGCGTACTGCGCGCACATGGCAGTTCGGATGGCACCCAGCACACGCTGACGGTGGGACAACTTGATACCGGTTTTGGCCTGGCCAGCGGCACCATCAAGCTCAATGGCACAGCACCGTTTGCCACTTCCGGTACAGTGCTGCTGACCAATTTGCAGGGTGATCCAGCACAGACTGCCCTGCCTGAAAAATTCCAGCTGGCTGCACAATTATCGGGCTCGCTTCAACAACTGGGAATTGCCATCAACGCCAGCGGTGACAAGCTACAAGGTAGTGCGACCTTGCTTGCCACACCGTTCGCAGCGATTCCCCTGCAACAAGCTGAGATTGCGCTACAGCATATCAATCCGCAGGCCTTCCATCCGGATGCTCCGGTAGCTGATTTAAATGTGGCGGTGCAGCTGCATCCTGTTGAAAAAGTGACACCACTGCACCTAGCAGGCGGCATTGCCGTGACTAATGCCAGTCCTGGCAGACTCGACCAGCAACGCTTGCCGGTGCGTGCGTTGCGTGCCAATGTGCAACTGGAGTTGGCACGGCAAGAAATCAATGATTTGCAGATCACCTTGCTGGAGCGCGCGGTACTGAGCGGCAGCGGTCATTTCGTCACGGAGACCCGTAAAGGAGCGCTGAACCTGCAGGTCAGCGAGTTGGATCTGCATGCGCTGTACCAACAATTGCAACCGACTCAGCTACGCGGGCCACTGGCAGTCACTGTGGAAGGACAACAGGTCGGCGTCGATTTGCAGCTAAAAGATAACCGCTATGCAGTGACACTCAAAGGTGCGGTGACGCCCGAGCTGGTGACATTGAACACGCTCAACCTCGCTGCGTCGGGAGCCAAGCTCACACTGACAGGCACCATCGGCACCGCAAACGCCATGGATACCCGACTCACAGGTGAACTACGCAACCTCGACCCTTCGGCATGGATACGCAACCCGGCTGCGGCGGCACGAATCAATATGCAATTCACTGCAAGCGGCATGCTGGCACCACAGGTTCAGGGCAAGCTCAGCTTCCAGATGCGTAATAGCACTTACCAGGCCTTGCCCATGAGTGGCAGCGGCACACTGGCACTCATGGGTACAACTCTGCTACCTAGCCAGGTGGATCTTCAGATCGCCGGCAACCATCTGCAATTGCAAGGTGCGTTTGGGGCGCCAGCTGACCGGCTCAATATCCATCTCGATGCACCTCTGCTGGCGCAACTCGGTATAGGAGTGGGCGGCGCAGTGAAGTTTGATGGCCAGTTATCAGGCAGCATGCAGCGTCCCGGACTGCAAGCCAATTTCAACGCCTCCGGTTTGACCTGGGGACCACATCGTGTCGCCAGGCTGAGTGGTCAGACCACGATACAAAGTAATCTGGATAGTGGTCTGACGGCCGCCGATAACAAGCTAGCGTTCAGTCTTGAGGGCGAGAATTATCGTGGTCCGGATACCGAGATCAAGCAGCTCAAGGCTATCTTGAGTGGCACTTATGGTGCGCACCAGTTCAGCCTTCAGGCCGATGGCAAGCTGCATGGACAAACGCTGGCTCTGGCATTTGACGCGCACGGCAAGCTGGCGCAAGAGCGGCTGGGTCTGGCATGGAGCGGCATGATCGACAAGCTGGTCAACCGCGGTTCGCCAGCACTGGCACTGGCAGCACCGATGCCACTGAGCATCGCTCCGGATACGCTCATCGCCGGGCCGGCACGGGTCACGATGGACAGCACGCTCATTACCCTCAATAGCTTACGTTATCAACAAGGCCGCCTGCAATCAGAAGGCAGTGCAAATCATATTGATGTCGGCCGAATCCTGACCTTGGCGCAGCAGTTGACTGGAACTTCGCTATCACTCCGAAGCGATCTGATCCTCGACAGCAAGTGGGATTTTGCGCTGGCAGAGAATACTCGTGGCTTTATTGATCTGGAACGCCGTAGTGGCGATTTGTGGCTTGACAATGGTAGCAACAGCACCCGCATTACTGGTAACGGTGACGCTAATGCAGCGGTCACACTGGGTCTGTCCAGGCTTAGCCTGCGGCTGGATCTGGCAGGACCAGAAGCTCGTTTGCAAGGGCAGGTTCAGGCAAGCCGGATCGGTGCAATTGATCTCAGCGGCACGATAGGATTGCTACATCAGAATGGCGTTCTCATGCCAGCGGCTGCCTCTGCACTCTCCCTGAACGCCGTGCTGAGAGTGCCGCAACTCAGGGCTATTGGCGCCATGCTGGGTCCACAATATGGTCTGGAGGGTAACGTGACAGTCCAGTTAGGTGCACGGGGCAGTCTCGGCGTGCCACGACTGTCTGGCACGATTGAAGGCAACCAGCTGGCCCTCATCCTGTTTGATGAAGGGATTCAGCTCAAGGATGGCATCGTCCGGATCAGTATGGATGACGATATCATCGACCTGCGCCGGATTGAATTCCACGGTAGCAGCGGCACGCTCACAGCCAATGGCAAGGTCCGACTAGGAGCAGATGATCCGGATCTTCAGGCCAATATCGTGGCAGATCGTCTGCAACTGCTGGCTAGTCCGGATCGTCAGTTGATGTTATCGGGCCAGGCCCGCGTCGCCAATGTCAATGAACAGCTGCGCATTGATGGCAAATTTGTCGTTGACAAAGCCTTGTTCGACCTGCCCAAGAGCAGTGCCCCAAAACTCAGTGACGATGTCGTCATCGTGCGCCGGGATAACAATAGACGCGGGGCGAATTCAGGACCGAGAAGCGACAAATCACTCACGGCTGTGGGTGAAAAGCGGGCTGGCAATTTAGTGCCCTTCATCACGATTCAGGTCGATCTCGGGAACAATTTCCATTTCAGCGGGAGTGGTGCCAACCTGCGTTTGAGCGGCGACATGACGATCCACAGTGAGCCCAAGAAGGCACTCAGCGCCACCGGCACCATCCATGTCGCGGAAGGTACGTATGAGGCGTTCGGTACCAAACTCAACATTGAGCGCGGGATCATCAACTTCCAGGGGCCGCTGAGCAATCCAAATCTGAATATCCTCGCCATGCGTCGCAATCAGGATGTAGAGGCTGGCGTAGAAGTGACAGGTCTGGTGTCACAGCCACGCATCAGGCTGGTATCGGAGCCGAACGTAGCCGATGATGAAAAACTGTCATGGTTAATGTTTGGCAACAGTAGTGACAGTTCCGGGCTCGGGCAACGCAGCGCCAGCAGCCAGGCGCTGGCGCTGCTTGGTAACTATGGCGGAAAAAAGATTGCTCAAGGTATCGGGATTGACAATTTATCCATCGGCACCAGTGAGTCGGGACTGGGTAACGATCAAGTCGTCAGTTTAGGCAAGGCTATTACAGACAGATTATCTGTAGGCTATGAACAGAGCCTCACCGGTGCGGCCAGCATTGCCAAATTGACCTGGCAACTCTCAAAGCGCTGGTCGGCGGTCGTACGTACTGGCACCATCAATGGCATCAACTTCGTCTATAACCTGCGTTTTGATTAAGCCGCGATCAGCCGGCTGAATTAGCTTTGGTCACACCGTTTGCTGGTACTTTGCGCCCTGCCAGCTCAGCCCCGGCGTTGGCGGGTAACTGCCGCAGTAGCGGGATGGAACAGGCAGCCGCCAGAGCGACGGTCAGAAACGCCGGCCAGAAGTCCTGTGCTACCAGCGTGCTATGCCCCTGCCAGTGCTGTGAAGTCTGCAACGCATAGCCACCCAGCACGACGCCCATGCCGACCGATAATTGTTGGGCAACACTGGCAATACTGGTGGCCTGGCTAAGCCGGTGGTTATCGACATCGGCATAGGAAATGGCATTGAGGCTGGTAAATTGCAGTGAGCGGAAGCAGCCGCCAATGAGCAAGACCAGTAGCATGACGATGTAATGTGTACTCTGGGTGAAGCTGCCAATGGCAGCCAGCGACAGCACGCCACAGGTGCCATTGATAATCATCACCCGACGAAAACCATAGCGTTTGAGGACCTTGGCGGCGATGGTCTTCATGAACATCGCGCCGGCCGCTGAAGCGCAGGTCAGTAAGCCGGAGTGGAAGGCATTGAAGCCAAAACCTAGCTGCAGCATCAACGGTAGCAGGAACGGAATAGCGCCGATACCGAAACGAAATAACGAACCGCCAAATACACCGGCCTGCAAGGTCTGGATACGCAGCAGACTGAGATCAATCAGCGGATACGCGACACGTCGTGCATGCCAGACATAGATAGCCAGTGACATGGTGCCCAATATAATACACGCCAGTGAAATGTCGCCACTGACCAGATGACGCCCCGCTGTTGCCAGGCCCATCATGACCAGAGAACAGCCCAAAGCAGACAGGATAAAGCCAAGCCAGTCCAGTGGCGCAGTCTGTGGCTCGCGGGTATTGGCGATGAAACGCGTGGCCAGATACAGGCCCAGAATGCTCATCGGGATATTGATGAAGAAAATCCAGCGCCAGTGAAAATAGGTCGTGATAAAACCACCCAGTGGCGGTCCCAATACCGGCCCCAGCATGGCGGGCATGGTCAGATAGCTGAGTGCCTTGACGATATTGGCCTTGTCGACGCTGCGCAAGATGACCAGCCGTCCGACCGGCACCATCATGGCACCGCCAACGCCCTGAAAGAAACGTGCTGCGACAAATTCAGGCAGGGACTGTGACACGCCACAGAGGATCGACCCCAGCATGAATACGCAAATCGCCGCCCGAAAAATGGTCAACGCGCCAAAGCGGTCTGCCATCCAGCCACTGATCGGAATGAACACGGCCAGACTGACCAGATACGAGGTCAACGCCAGTTTGAGCGAAATCGGATCAACCCCCATATCGACCGCAAGGACCGGTAATGAAGTTGAGATCACCGTGGAGTCCATCTGCTCCATGAACAGGGCGCAGGCGACAATGAGCGGAATGACGAGGGTGCGGGGCAAAGACATCGGGTGGAATCTGATGAAAATCAAGAAAAATGGGAACAGACTGCACTTGCGTCAGCGCTCTGGTACGGACTACCTCCAACGCTGGCCATAGAATCCAGAAAGTATACCGTTTAAGCTATCATGCTGCCGGTCTGCCTGGTGCCAAGATAGGCTCAAGCCGCTATTACTGTTGCGCCAAGGCACGTACCCACTTTCTGTTTCTGGATGCCCCTGCCATGTTGCCCTCCTGTTTCGCCTTACTTGACGACAACAGCATCAATGATGCTGGTGCGCGCCTGCCACGCTCGCGCCTGTACACCGATTACCAACGTACGCTGTGTTGCGCCGAAGGCAGCACTTTCCCGGACTTGCTGGCACAGATGCAAGACGCATTGCAACAGGGCTTGTACGCCGTTGTCCTGCTGAGTTATGAGCTAGGTGCAGCTCAGCAGCAGATCGCAGACTGGCCAGCCTCGGCAGACGTGGCGGCAGCAACACCGCTGGCTGAAATCCTGTTATTCGGTCAATGCAAACTACTGAACGCCGATGACACCGCCGACTGGCTGGCCCGACAGGATGCCGGGTCAGACCATGCTGCGGGCATTGCGCACGTGCGACCAGATATTGACGAATCACGTTTTACGGCCGATATCGCCCGCATTCGTGCCTACATCGCCGCAGGTGATACCTATCAGGTCAATTACACCTACCGCTTGCATTTCGATACGTACGGCGAACCACTTCATCTTTACCGACAACTGCGCGCACGCCAGCCAGTCCCTTACGGTGCGTTGATCGCCCTGCCAGATGGTCGGGCAATATTGTCGCTATCACCAGAATTATTTGTACGCTGCGTGGACGGTGAGCTGACCGCGCAACCGATGAAGGGCACTGCGCCAGCGGTCGCTGGTGATGAAGCAGAAAACCAGCGCCGCGCCATCCAGTTAACCCAGGACGAAAAAAATCGTGCCGAGAATCTGATGATTGTCGATCTGCTACGCAATGATCTGGGCCGGGTCGCCGTGAATGGTTCGGTCACCGTGCCGGATCTGTTCAAGGTGACGCGTTTCGGACAGGTGTTGCAAATGACGTCAACCATCACGGCCCAATTGCGCACCGATGCGACACTGACTGAGATCATGGCGGCACTGTATCCCTGTGGTTCGATTACCGGTGCGCCCAAGCATCGCACCATGCAGATCATCAGAGAGCTGGAGTTGGCACCACGCGGCATTTACACCGGTGCTATCGGCTGGTTTGAAACACCGGTCGAGGGACGTCAGGTCGGCGATTTCTGTTTATCGGTGCCGATTCGCACGCTGGCGCTGGCGCCGCCACAAGGTGGGGTACGTCACGGCCAGATGGGTGTGGGCGCAGGGATTACCTACGATAGTAATGCTGCCGATGAATTTGCGGAATGCCGCCTGAAAGCCCGTTTTCTGACCGGTCTGCCGCGTCAGTTCACGCTATTCGAAACAATCTATGCGACCCACGAAGAGGGCTGTCGTTACCTGGACTTACATCTGCAGCGCTTACAGGCATCAGCCGCTTACTTCGATTTTTCCTGGGATACATCAGCAATTCGGCAGGCGTTAGCAGCGCATTGCCGTCAATTGCCAGCGGCACAAGCCCATCGGCTGCGTCTGGAGTTGTCGCATGACGGCAAGATCAAACTTCAGAGCGGTGAACTCAAAGCCTTGCCTGCCATCGTAAAAGTATTTATCGCTGCACACCGCAGCGACAGCCATGATCTGTTCCTGCGTCACAAGAGCTCGGTACGTGAGCACTATGATCAGGCATGGAAAGAGGCAGAACAACGTGGTGGTTTTGACATGCTGTTTTTCAACGAACATGATCAGCTCACAGAAGGCGGCCGTAGCAATGTGTTCGTTGAACTCGATGGTCGCTGGTTCACCCCGCCACTGAGCGCGGGTGCTCTACCCGGCGTGATGCGTTCAGTGCTATTGCAAGATGCGCAACTGAACGCAACCGAGCGGCAGATCAGCCGCGCCGAGTTGCTGCGGGCGACACGACTGATTGTCTGTAACACCCTGCGCGGAGCCGTCAATGCCGAGCTGGTCAACTCCTAGCGTGTTTGCTTTTGTTGTTCAGCCTGATTTGCCAGTTGCTGCAGATCGGCGATATTTTGCTCACTCCAGCCACCACCCAAAGCCGAAATCAGCAGCACGCTGGCGGCCATGCGACGATTCAGGATCGACAGCGAGGTGATTTCGCTGTTCAGTGCCGTCGCCTGTGCGGTAATCACATTGGCGTAACTGACGGTACCGGCCTTGTATTGATTGAGCACCAGCGACAGTGCCTTGCGCGCGGACAGCAAGGCTTCATGCTGAACCACCGATTCCTGCTCCAGAATACGCAGCGCCGCCAGGTTGTCTTCAACTGCCTGGAAAGCCGTCAACACGGTTTGTTTATAGGTGGCGGCCGTCAGATCGTAGTTGGCTAATGCTTGTTTGGTGACAGCAGTCAGCGCACCACCATCAAACAGCGTCTGGCTCAGTGAAGGACCGAGCGACCAGACCCGGTTGGGCAGATTGAACAGGTTGGCGATACCGCTGGTGCTCTGGTAACCGCCAGACGCCGATAACGTCAACGACGGATAGTAAGCGGCCTTGGCTACACCGATCTGGGCATTGGCAGCCGCCACACGGCGCTCGGCGGCAGCGACATCGGGACGGCGCTCCAGCAGCATTGAAGGTATTGCAACTGGAATCGGAGGCGCCAGGGCTTCCAGTGGCGCTGGCTGAATCGAGAACTCAGATGGTATCTTGCCAACCAGCAGCGCAATCGCATGTTCCAGTTGCGCACGAGATACGCCGTTGTCGATAGCGGAGGCTTGCGCGGTCTTGAGTTGGGTATCCGCCTGGATCACATCAGATTGCGCCGCGACACCGACCGCGTATTGATTTTTGGTCAGATCCAGCGAGCGCTGATAGGCAATTACGGTCTCATTGAGTAATTTTTGCTGCGAATCGAGCACGCGTAGTTGCAGGTAATCCTGTGCCAATGCAGCCTGCGCGCTCAGGCGAGCGGCTGCCAGATCACCGGCAGTGGCCTGCGCAGTTGCCTCATTGGCTTCTACATTACGTCTGACACTACCCCAGATATCGAGCTCCCAGCTAGCAGTCAGGCCGGTTGAATAACTGTGCGTGACGCCGCCGGAAACGGTATCCGCATTGGTTTTGCCAGCATTGAGTGCGACTGTGGGATACAACGAAGCACGTGCACTTTGTACCAGCGCCATGGCCTTGCGAAAGCTGGCTTCCGATTCGGCCAGATTCTGGTTGGAGATATCGATCTGTTCGATCAAGGCATTGAGCTGAGAGTCGCTAAACATCTCCCACCACTTGCCGTTGATGGCCAGTTCACTTGGCTGCGCCGGTTTCCAGCCCTGCATTTCCTTGAAAGCCGTCGTGGCCGTTACAGGAACCGCAGCCGGACGCACATAGTCAGGTCCAACTGTGCAGGCCGCCAGTGCGATCACCAGCGGACTGAGCAACAATAGACGATGACGACGCAACACGGCGCTGGTGGTCGGCTTGGAAAAAGTCGACTTCATATTTGGCTTGATCATTTTCATTTCCCCGGAGCAGCCCGCAACGTAGATTATTGCCACCTGCCCTGCTCTTTCTACTGTCTGGTTCACTTAAGCGGTTGCGCCCAGATTATCCTGGGGCGTGCCGTTCCGTTTCAACATCCGCTTGCTCCACAAACGGAGACGCTCCATATACAAATACACAACCGGTGTGGTGTACAAGGTCAGAATCTGACTGACGATCAACCCACCCACAATCGAGATACCCAGTGGTTGCCGCAGTTCCGCACCATCGCCATGGCCCAGTGCCAGCGGCACCGCCCCCAGCAGTGCCGCCATGGTAGTCATCATGATCGGCCGGAAGCGCAGGCAGCAGGCTTCAAAAATCGCATCCCGTGGCGACAGCCCGCGTTGCCGCTCAGCCTGTAAGGCGAAGTCGATCATCATGATGGCATTCTTCTTGACGATACCGATCAGCAGAATCACACCAATCAGTGCAATCAAGCTGAAGTCGGTCCCAGTAGCTAGCAAGGCCAGCAAGGCACCGACACCGGCAGACGGTAGTGTGGAGATGATGGTGATGGGATGCACCATGCTCTCATAGAGCACGCCGAGCACGATATAGACGGCCAACAAGGCAGTCAGAATCAGCAATGGCTGATTGCCCATCGACGACTGGAAGGCGTTGGCCGTACCGGCAAAGCTGCCCTGCACTTCGGTCGGCACACCCAGACGCGCGAGGGTATCGTTGATCTTGTCGGTGGCTTGCGACAGCGATACGCCTTCAGCCAGATTGAAAGAGATCGTGGAGGCAATAAATTGCCCCTGATGATTGACGCTCAATGCGGTGTTGGTGGGCTGGAAGCTGGCAAAGGATCGCAACGGCACCTGGGTCGACGCGGCGGTGGATAAGGTCAATGCCAGCGACGAATTAGAACTCAGCGCACCGGAAGCCGTCACGGCCGGTGGCGTGCTCAAGGCCGAGGTGGTTGGCGACAGATTGGCGACACCATTTGCCAGACTCACATTGATAGTATTGAGTATCTCTGGACTTTGCCAATATTGTGGTGCAGCTTCCATCACCACGTGGTACTGGTTGATCCCGCTGTAGATCGTCGATACCTGACGCTGACCAAACAGATCGCTCAAACTGCTGTCGATCAGCGAAGGCGTAACGCCACTGCGAATTGCCGTTTCCCGGTCGATTGTCAGCGTAGTCTGCAAGCCCTTGTCCTGCTGGTCGGTCGTCACGTCTTCCAGTTCTGGCAGATTGGAAAATGCCAGACGGATCTTGGGTTCCCAGGTGCGCAGCAAATTGAGGTCATCCGACTGCAAAGTGAACTGATATTGTGCATCACTCTGGCGGCCCCCCACACGAATATCTTGCACCGCTTGCAAGAACAGGGTTGCGCCCGGCACATGGGCCAACTTGCCACGCAGACGCCCGATCACCTTGTCGGCAGAGATTTTGCGTTCGGACAGCGGCTTGAGTGCAATGAACATGCTACCAGCATTACGCGTGCCACCGCCCGTATACGCGGTGACGTTAGCGACAGCCGGATCCGCCTTGACGATCTCGACAAACTCATTGAGCTTGTCTCGCATGGCCTGAAACGAGATCGCCTGATCGCCGCGGATACCGCCAATCAGTCTCCCGGTATCCTGCTGCGGAAAAAATCCCTTGGGCACGATCACATACAGATAGACGTTGAGCGCAATGGTGGCCAACAGAATCAGCATCATCAGCGGCGAAAAACGCAAAGCCCAGGCCAGCGAGCGCTGATACACCCTGAGCATGGCATCAAACATCCCCTCAACCGCAGTGAAGAAACGTCCTGGCGACCGCTTTGGCTCAGGCTCATGACGCAGCAATGCAGCACACATCATCGGCGTGGTGGTCAGTGATACCAGCATCGAGACCAGAATGGCGACTGACAAGGTCACCGCAAATTCGCGAAACAGACGCCCTACCAGCCCGCCCATCATCAGAATCGGAATAAATACGGCAATCAGCGAAATGCTCATCGACAAAACCGTAAAGCCGACTTCACGCGCCCCTAGCAGCGCTGCCTTCACCGGCTTCATGCCCGACTCGATATGGCGAGAGATGTTTTCCAGAACAACGATGGCATCATCAACCACGAAGCCGGTCGCAATGGTGAGCGCCATCAGTGACAGATTATCGAGGCTATAACCGAGCAGATACATCACGCCAAAGGTACCGATCAGCGAGACTGGCACAGCCACACTGGGAATCAGCGTGGCGCGGCCATTGCGCAGGAAGAGGAAGACCACCATGATCACCAGCGCAATCGACATGAGCAGGGTCTTTTCGGTGTCCTTCAGCGAGGCGCGGATGGTCGGGGTACGATCCATCATGACCTGCAACTCGATCGATTGCGGAATCGACGCTTTCAACTGCGGCAACAAGGCATTGACGGCATCGACTGTCTCAATAATGTTGGCTCCCGGCTGACGGAACAAAATGACCAGAATCGAAGGCTTGCCATTGGCCGAGCCGGCATTACGCAGATCAGCCACCGAGTCACGTACCGTGGCAACATCACTGATGCGAATCGGCCTGCCGTTGCGGTAAGAGACAATCAGCGGCGCATAGTCAGCAGCTTTGCTGGCTTGGTCGTTGGCGTAGATTTGCCAGTTGCGGTCATCCTTTTCTAGCATCCCCTTGGGACGGTTGGCATTGGTCGCCGCCACAGCGGTGCGCACATCGGCAGAACCCAGACCGTATTTATTGAGCGCAGCCGGATTGAGCTCAATGCGCACGGCTGGCTGTGAACTGCCACCAACAGTGACCTGACCGATACCACCAACCTGCGCCAGCTTTTGCGCCAGAATACTGTCGGCAGCATCGTACATCTGTCCTTGCGTAAGGGTATCCGAGGTCAACGCCAGGATCATGATCGGCGCGTCGGCCGGATTGACCTTGCGATAGGTTGGATTGCTCGGCATCCCGGTGGGCAGCAAATCACGTGCCGCGTTCAAGGCGGCCTGCACATCGCGTGCGGCGCCATCGATATCGCGACTGAGATCAAATTGCAGGGTAATGCGGGTCGAGTTGAGCGAACTCGTCGAGGTCATTTCGGTGACACCGGCAATCGTGCCAAGACTACGCTCAAGCGGTGTTGCCACCGTGGCCGCCATGGTTTCGGGACTGGCACCTGGCAGCGAAGCCGACACCGAAATGGTCGGAAAATCAATCTGCGGCAACGGCGACACCGGCAACAAGCGGAACGCCACCACCCCTGCCAAGGCAATGCCAATGGTCAGGAGGGTCGTGGCGATGGGTCGCTCAATAAAGGGGCGCGAAATGTTCATGCGGGACACGCCTCAGAATGGCGATTGGGGTGGTACAGACGGATCAATCTGTGGCGCCTCATCGTGATCAGCATCACCCTGATCGTGGGTGTCTCTACCGTAACGTTGACGCAGACGCGTCGCCAAGCGGTCAAAGGCAAGATAAATCACCGGCGTGGTAAACAAGGTCAATACCTGTGATACCAGCAAGCCACCGACCATGGTAATACCCAGCGGCTGCCGCAATTCAGCACCGACACCGCTGCCCAGCATCAGTGGCAGTGCTCCCAGCAAGGCGGCCATGGTGGTCATCAGAATCGGTCGGAAACGCAACAGGCAGGCCTGATAAATTGCTTCACGCGGCGTCTTGCCCTGATGCCGCTCGGCTTCCAGCGCAAAGTCGATCATCATGATCGCATTCTTCTTGACGATACCAATGAGCAGAATAATGCCGATAATGCCGATGATGCCCAGATCGCTACCGGAAATCATCAATGACAGCAAGGCCCCCACCCCGGCCGATGGCAAGGTCGACAAAATTGTGATCGGATGGATGTAACTCTCATAGAGCACACCCAGGACGATGTACATCGTCACGATCGCGGCTAGAATCAGCCAGAGGGTATTTGACAGCGAGGCCTGGAATGCCAGCGCCGCGCCCTGAAAGTTGGTCGTGATACTGTCAGGCAGACCGATGTCCTTCTCTGCTGCGGAGATCGCCTTGACCGCTGCACCTAGCGAGGCACCCGGAGCCAGATTAAAGGAGATGGTGGTGGCCGGGAACTGGCTCAGATGGTTCACCACCAGCGGCGCAGTGCGCTCGGTGATGCGCGCGATACTAGCCAGCGGAATCTGCCCGCCGCTGGAGGTCACCAGGAAGACACTGTTGAGTGCTTCTGGCCCCTTCTGGTATTCCGGTTTAACCTCTTGCACCACGCGATACTGGTTGGACTGGGTGTAAATGGTTGAAATCAGACGCTGACCAAAGGCATTGTACAAAGCGTTGTCGATGGCCGCAGTGGTGATACCCAGACGGGCAGCAGCATCGCGATCAATCTCGACATAGGCTTGCAGCCCTTGATCCTGTGCGTTACTGGCAACGTCAGCCAGCTGTGGCTCCTGGCGCAGGCGCGCCAGGACTTTGGGAATCCAGGTGCTGAGTTCGTCCGCATTGGCCGCTTGCAGTGTGAACTGATATTGCGTGCGGCTGACGCTGTCTTCGATGGTCAGATCCTGCACTGGCTGCATGTAGAGCGTCATTCCTGGGACTTTGCGATTGAGCTCCGGCTGCAAACGGCGAATCACGTCGCTGGCACTGACATCGCGCTGCTCATGCGGTTTCAGGTTGATCAGCAAACGGCCGCTATTGAGCGTGGCATTGACGCCATCGACGCCGATGAAGGAGGATAGACTTTCCACTGCCGGATCTTCCAGTACTACCTTGGCCAGTTCCTGCTGCCGTTGTGCCATGGCGGCAAATGAAATGGTCTGCGGTGCTTCGGAAACACCCTGAATCACACCGGTATCCTGCACCGGGAAAAATCCCTTCGGTACAAATATATAGAGCAAGACTGTCAGCAACAGTGTGCCAATCGCGACCAGCAAGGTGCTCCGCTGGCGGTTCAACACCCACTCCAGCGCAACGCCGTAGCGCGCAATGATACGATCAAAGAAAGCGCCGCTCTGGTGATAGAACCAGCCCTGCTTTTCTTCCGGAATATGGCGCAATAGCCGGGCACACATCATCGGCGTGAGTGTCAGCGATACAACCGCAGAAATCAGGATCGCTACCGCCAGTGTGACCGCAAACTCGTGGAACAGACGACCGACCACATCGCCCATGAAGAGCAAAGGAATCAATACCGCAATGAGCGAAAAAGTCAGCGAAATGATAGTGAAGCCGATCTGCTGCGCGCCTTTGAGTGCTGCCGGTAAGGGAGCCATGCCTTCTTCGATATAACGCGAAATGTTTTCGATCATGACGATCGCATCATCCACCACAAAGCCGGTGGCAATGGTGAGCGCCATCAAGGTCAGATTATTGATCGAGAAGCCCGCCAGATACATGACACCGAAGGTACCGACCAGCGATAGTGGCACTGCCACACTCGGAATCACGGTCGCAGAAACATTGCGCAGGAAGATGAAGATCACCATCACGACCAGTGCGATCGAGAGCAGCAATTCAAACTTCACATCATTGACCGAGGCGCGGATGGTCGTGGTGCGATCAGTCAGGACCTTGACTTCAATTGCGCCTGGCAAACTGGCCTGCAAGGTCGGCAGAATCTTCTTGATGCTATCAACCACGGCGATCACGTTGGCACCAGGCTGGCGCTGAATATTGACGATCACGGCAGCGTCCTGATTGGCCCAGGCACCAAGCCGTACATTTTCTGCGCCATCAACGACATCGGCGATATCAGAAACCCGAATTGGTGCGCCATTCTTGTACGCAATGATCTGATTGCGATATTCGTCCGCTGACTTCAGCTGGTCATTGGCATCAATGGTAGAGGCCCGCGCAGGGCCGTCAAAACTACCCTTGGCCTGATTCACGTTGGCGTTCGTGATGGCAGTGCGCACATCATCCAGATTCAAGCCCAGCGCTGCTGCTGCACGTGGATTAAGCTGCATCCGCACCGCCGGACGCTGACCACCGGACAGGCTGACCAGGCCGACGCCGGAGAGCTGCGAAATCTTTTGTGCCAGACGGGTATCGATCAGGTCTTGCACCTTGGGCAATGGCAAGGTCTTGGACGTCACCGCCAGCGTCATGATCGGTGTATCCGCAGGGTTGACCTTGCTATAGATCGGCGGCATCGGCAAATCCGACGGCAGCAGATTGCTGCCGGCATTGATTGCGGCCTGCACTTCCTGCTCAGCGATATCCAGACTCAGATCAAGGTTGAATTGCAAGGTAATAACGGAGGCGCCACCGGAGCTGGTCGAGGCCATCTGGTTGAGCCCAGGCATCTGACCGAACTGCCGCTCCAGCGGTGCGGTCACTGACGATGTCATGACGTCGGGACTCGCACCGGGATAGAGTGTGACCACCTGTATGGTTGGATAATCGACTTCTGGCAGTGCCGACAGGGGCAATTGCTTGTAGGCGACAATACCGGCCAGAAGAATCGCCAGCATCAACAATGACGTGGCGACCGGCCGGAGAATAAACAGACGTGAGGGATTCATGCGACAGCCTTATTTTGCATTGGCGTTGCCAGCGTCACCACCGTCAGCGGCGCGCTGCTTGCGGCGCATCTCCATCATGCGTTGACGACGTTGATCTTCCGGCAATTTCTTGATTTCCTCGCCGAATTCACCGGCATCAATGCGCTTGTTGAGCTCGGCCCAACGCTTTTGACGCTGTTCAGGGCTTGCTTGCTGATCGCCCTGTGCCGCGCCATCGGCGGCTACTGCGGCTCCGGCAGAAGCAGCTCCTTGTGGGGCGGCAGCATCACCACCTTTGTGGCGGCGGCGTGGACCCGATTTTTCAGTCAGCTTCTTGGCTGGATCATCGGCTCCGCCGCGCAGGATTGGTTCTACCTTGGCGCCCTCGCGCAGACGGTCGATACCGTCTACGACAACGGTCTCGCCGACGGCAACACCATCATTAATCGAGGTGACATCACCCTCTGTCGGACCGGTCTTTATGACCCGCACGGTAACTGTGTTGTCTGGCTTGACGACATAGACAAACTGACCTTGTGAGCCGCGCTGGATTGCCGCAGTAGGAATCACAGTGGCACCGCTGAGGGTATCGAGCAGCATGCGGATGTTGACGAACTGGTTCGGAAACAGACCGTAATCCGCGTTAGGGAACTGTGCCTTCAGCTTGACGGTACCGGTGGAGGTATCGACCTGATTGTCGATCGTCAGGATCACCCCCTTATCGAGCTTGTTCTTCTGATCGCGGTCCCAGGCTTCAGCCGGCAGTTGTTTCCCCGCTTGCAGCTGCTTGTTGACTGCAGGAATATTATCTTCGGGAATCGTGAAGACGGCAGTGATCGGCTGTAACTGCGTAATGATCACAATGCCTGTGGTATCACTCGAATTGACGATATTGCCCAGATCGACCTGGCGCAGGCCGACCCGTCCCGTGACCGGTGCCGTCACGCGTGAATAAGTCAATTGCAGACGAGCACTGTCGAGATTGCCCTGATCATTCTTGACCGTACCTTCATATTGCTTGACCAGCGCCGCTTGGGTATCGACTTGCTGGCTAGCGATAGAATCCTGCGCCAGCAAGGTACGGTAACGCTTCAAATCAATCTTAGCCGCATCGAGCAAGGCGCGGTCGCGTTCAAGCTGCCCCTCAGCCTGCGTCACCGCGACTTGATAGGTGCGTGGATCGAGCTCAGCCAGTAAATCGCCCTGCTTGACCAGTTGCCCTTCCTTGAAGTGCAACTTCTTGAGCTCACCGTCGACGCGGGTACGCACGGTCGAGGTTGCAATCGGCGTGACGGTTCCAAGACCGGTCAGATAGATATTGACATCACTCTTCTTGGCGACCGCAACCCCCACGGGCGACACGCCTGGACCACCTGGGCCGCCCGGACCGCGCTTGCCACCGCCCCATTGTCCACCCGCTGCTGGCGTATCGTCACCGGCGGCCACACGTTTATGCGACCAGTAGGCATAACCACCTGCGGCCAGCGCAGCTACCAGGATCCAGAATCCCCAGCGCTGAAAAATACCCCGTTTTCCACTGGATTCACCAGAAGAAGGTCGCACGCTTGATGGATTTTTCTCAGGAGTTGGTGTGGTAGTCATCGCAGGTGATCAGAACAAAAAGTTGATTCGGGAAATAGTACGAAAATCAATGTGCATGATGTGAATGCACACTTGATCCGACAATACGTCGCTCGGCGGCTATTATGAGCTAGAAGCGCGACGTATTTGCAAACAGATTGTGACGCAATTGCCGGCACGCTGCAGGCGGCTGAATGGGTAGCGAAACAGCGCCCAGAGAGCCATCCAGACAAAAAGCGAAAGGCCTTGCACAACAGGCATGGGCAAGGCCTTTCGCTCGATTTTTTACTTATTTGCCAGCAGCATCGTCTTTGCCTTGATCGTGCCATGGGCCAGGGCGATGTTGATGCATACGACGTTGTTCCATCTTGCGGAACTCTTCGTCAAAGACCTTTTGTTGATCCGCTGTCAGTACTGCATAAAATTCCTTGGTGGCAGTGATACGTTGCGCATGTGCTTCTTGCCAGTGCTTCATGTGCTCCTGTTGACGATCCAGCAACTCTGGTGCGGTCAACTTGCTCCATTCGTCCTTGCTCAAATGCTTGGGCGGCTCTGGTGGGCGCTGTGGCGTCGTCTTGGTGATAAATGTTTTCCAGGCATCCTCCTGGGCCGCAGTAATCTTCAGCTTGTCGTGCAGCTTGGCTTCGCGCTTGGCGCGCCATTGCTCCATCTTGGCGATTTGTTCAGGCGTCGGTGCGTGATGTGCGTCTGGACCAGGCCCAGGTCCTGGTGGCGGCATTTGCGCAAAAGATGACATCGAGGTCAATGCCACACCTGTCGCAAACAAACCTGTGATCAGACTCTTCTTGAGATTCAACATGATGGTTCCTTTCTGGATAGACGTGCTATCTGCACGGAAACCATTAAACCGTTTGGGTGTATCAGCGGTTTGTCCCGCGTTGCACGATTTGTATCGTTTTGTATATGCCAATGCCCAATTTGTTTCGCTCTATCTCCACACGGCTGCCTGAAAAGCCAATATACAATTTCCCCTCACATAGACTTCCCGACTTGTCATAATGGCTGCCATGGACACACTTTCTAACATTTTGGTCGTCGATGACGACCGTGAAATCCGATCCCTACTGGCAGATTATCTGGACGGGAACGGATTCCGCACATTTACCGCCACCAATGGTCTGGACATGCGCAAGGTGATGATCGAAACGCGTATCGACCTGATCGTGCTGGATCTGACCTTGCCAGGCGAGGATGGGCTGACACTTTGCCGCAATCTGCGTGCACAATCAAATGTTCCGGTGATCATGCTGACTGCGCGCGGCGATCCGCTGGACCGCATTCTTGGGCTGGAAATGGGGGCTGACGACTACCTGGCCAAACCGTTTGAACCGCGTGAGCTATTTGCCAGAATTCGCAGTGTATTGCGCCGCACTCAGGCGCTGCCGCCCAATATGGCAAATACCGAGGCACGTGCGATGCATTTCTCTGGTTGGACGCTGGATCTGGGCGCGCGCCACCTACTGAGCAAGGATGGCGTCGTCGTGGCGCTGTCCGGTGCAGAATTCCGCATGCTGAAAGTCTTTCTGGAACATCCAAATCGGATTCTCAATCGCGACCAGTTGCTGGAACTGACACAGGGCCGCGAAGCGGATCCTTTTGACCGTTCTGTCGATATCCAGATTAGCCGCCTGCGTCAAAAATTGGGCGATGACGCCCGTACACCTACCATCATCAAAACCATTCGCAATGAAGGTTATGTGCTGGCAACGACAGTCACTACGGATACTGCGGCATGAAGAATGCGTTCGGCTCGATCGCCAACCGTGTATTTCTGATGTTACTGACAGGAATCATTGTGGCGACCGTCATTACGACATGGCTCAGCTTCAATGAGCGGCGTAGCTCGATACGTGAGCTACGACTGCAGCATATTGCTGAACGGGTAGAGCAAGTCGTGCAGGCACTCGACAAAATCGATCCCGCAACCCGAGAAGTGGTGTTACGGGCTGCCGGTAATTTTGGTTACGAAGCATCTTTCGTCAACAGTATCAGCGATACGGCGGACAATAATTCGAGCCCAATGGTCGATATGCTCAAAGCGCAGTTAGGCGATGATCGTGTCATTGTCGTACAGCGCGAGACCGATTGCGCGCCACGCCGAGGACCTCCAGGCGACATACAGCCAGGTTTTCCACCTCCACCATCCCCCCCTAAGACAGGTCAGCCTGGACCGGCAGATGGTCTCGACTTTCAGCGTCATGAAACCTGCCGGGTCATCTATGTGAGTCTGCAGGACAAAGCTCTGCTGCGTTTACGTTTGCATTTGCCGGGCGAACCACCGGTCCTGCGCGGTCGCTCCCCGGGACCTCTGCCTTATGGTGGCGCCTATATTTTGTTGTATCTGGTCTTAATTGCGTTACTGGCTTACGTTGTCGCAAAAATGACTACGCGTCCAATCAAGCAACTGGCTAGCGCCGCGACCGAACTGGGGCGAGATCTCGATCATCCGCCGTTACCTGAAAAAGGACCGACTGAAATCCGGCAGGCAGCACATGCTTTCAATGCCATGCAGGCGAGAATTCGCAGACAGATTCAGCATCGCACCCATATGCTCGCAGCGATTACCCATGATCTGCAAACGCCACTGACTCGTTTGCGCCTGCGCCTCGAAAAGGTCAGCGATCCAGAACTGCGACAGAAACTGGTGGACGATCTGGCTGTCATGCAGGGCATGGTGCGCGAAGGTCTGGATCTGGCGCGCAGCATGGATTCGACTGAGCCGATGCAACGCTTGGATATCGACTCACTTCTTGATAGTGTGTGTGCCGATGCAAGCGATGCCGGGCAGGATGTCTCGCTGCAAGGCAATGCCCGCACTTCAATTCTGGCACAGCCAAATGCCTTGCGACGTTGCCTGACAAATCTGCTGGACAATGCGGTCAAGTATGGTCAGCGCGCGCGCGTAAGCATCGCCGCTGAGTCAGAGACGCCGGAGTCTCTGTGCATACGGATTCATGACGATGGTCCGGGTATCGCGGAGAACCAGCTTGAGGCAGTTTTCGAGCCGTTCTACCGACTGGAAACCTCACGCTCGCGCGACACCGGCGGTACCGGACTCGGCCTGACCATCGCCCGTAACATTGCCGAAAACCATGGTGCCCAGCTGCGGCTGCGCAACCATCCCGATGGTGGGCTGGAAGTCATCTTGGTGCTACCGTTGCCGCTCTGAGGTAAGCGGCGCGGTCGGCATCAAGTGGATGGGCGCCGCGTGGATCGTTAAAAGTAGTTCAGGCCAAGTGCTGCACGTACTTCCGACAGCGTCTGCGCAGCGGCCTCACGGGCGCGCTCAGTTCCCCGGCGCAAAATCGACATGACCTCTCCGCGCTCGTTCTGCCACGCGTGACGACGCGCACGAATTGGCTCCAGTAGTGCTTGCAGATGGCCATCCAGACGGCGCTTCAATACACTGTCTCCCAGCCCACCGCGGCGGTAATGTTGCTTTAGCTCTTCCAGTGCCAAGCGGTCAGGTTCAAATGCATCCAGAAATGCGAACACCACATTCCCCTCGACCTGCCCCGGGTCATCGACGCGCAAGTGTTGCGGATCGGTATACATGCGCTGCACTGCCTGCTTGATCTCTTCCGGCGTAGCACCAAGTGCAATGGCATTACCCAATGATTTGCTCATTTTGGCCTTGCCATCAATGCCCGGCAAACGACCGGTTTCGGACAACACTTCCTTGCATTCCACCAGGATTTCCCGACCTACAACGTGATTGAATTTGCGCACCAGCTCGTTGGTTTGTTCAATCATGGGCAATTGATCATTTCCTACCGGCACCAGCGTCGCTTTGAAGGCACTGATATCGGCAGCCTGGCTCACGGGATAGGTCAGAAATCCGGCAGGAATATCACGCTCAAAACCACGCAGACGAATCTCTTCCTTGATCGTGGGATTACGCTCCAGCCTTGAGACCGTCACCAGATTGAGTAAATGCATCGATAATTCATACAGTTCGTGAACCTGGGACTGAATGAAAATGGTCGACTTCTCAGGATCAATCCCGACCGCCAGATAGTCGAGCGCAACCTCAACTACGTTTTCTGTGACTTTTTGATGTCGGCCAACGTTATCGGTCATCGCTTGGGTATCCGCCAGCAGCAGAAATTGATGTGCCTGCTCCTGCAATTGCACGCGTGACTGGAGCGAGCCAATATAGTGCCCGAGATGGAGCGGACCGGTTGGTCGATCACCGGTCAGTACGATAGGTCTTGAGGCTGACTTAGTTGTAGCAGGAGAATCGTTGGGAACAACAGGGATAGTCTGTGACATGAACACTCCGATGAATTCGGAATGCCGCCAGTCATGTTCAACGCCAGTAAATACCAGGCCACCAGGACTGGCGGCATCGGGTTAACAAAAAGCTGAGGGAATCGCTGTGTTATCGGCCGCCTGGATCAGGCACGCCAATACCTGCATTGCTGAGAATGCAGGTCAACAGAGGTGAAAATGAGGATTTGGTGCATTTCCCGAGTATATCATTCAAAATTTTACCAGCTCCAAACCACCATTCACCGAGATACAAAAAACCGCATTGCCAGACGAGCCAATGCGGTCATTGCATTACACCGGGACTTCAAAATGAAGTTCAATAAGCACCGGGTGGTGGTGGCGATGGCGGTGCAGAGTAATACCCAGGCGCTGGTGCGTAGTAGCCTGGAGGCGGTGCATCATAGTAATAGCGCCGTGGGTGATAGACATAGGTCGTAACCTGCGCAGGCTGCTGCACCTGCTCGCCCTTGGCATACATGCATTGGGTGTAGGTCATGTCATAGCGCTGCTGCATCGTCATATTGCCACTTGCCGCGGCATTGCTGCCAGCGGCGCTACCAACCAGAAGTCCTGCTCCACCGCCAATGGCAGCGCCAGCACCAGCGCGACCGGTCGCAGCGCCGATCAAAGCACCGGCAACTGCACCAACGGCTGTACCAACCGCAGCGTTGTTGACAGTATTGTTTTGTGTCGCCTGCGCAGCACCGCCAATCGATTCCTGCGCATATTGCTGGCATTGCGCCTGATCAGCACGGAATTGATCATATGATTTTCCGGTACCTGGCATTGCCATAACCGAAGGTCCCGTCGGCACGCTGACACAACCGCCAAGGGCGAGCGATGCAACGAGTACCGCTACTGTCGCGTTTGTCTTGTTCATTACGTTCACCATTTATCCTTTACTCGAATCTATTTTCTCTCGCATGTCGTCACGACGTTACTGCGGTGGAGGCTGGCCGCTACCCGGACTGTTCGGCACAACCTTCATCCAATTGCTTGGGCAGCTCTGTGCATAGGGGTAGTACGCCTTTGATTCTTTGCAGTAATACCAGTAATTATTGGACTCCGCGTTTTGCTGCACGTACACCGGAGGTGCACTTTCAACGTAAACCGGCGGTGGATTGTAATAAACCGGCGGCGGATAATAAGCTGGTGGCCCGTAATACCCGGGGCCCCACAATGGCACACCAACGAACACACCAACACGCGCCGCATTGGCGCTACTCGCCAGCAGGCAGCCGACCGCCAGCATTGCCAGTATTGATAGCTTTCTCATTTTCGCCTCTACCATTTGAAAACGACATCAGTTAATTGGCACCACCATTGCCAAATCAACAATATTCGAACAGAACATCAAATACATTCTGTTTAGTGATTTAAATATACGCAATAGACTGTTGAATTGACGTACTTGTTTCAATTCGTAACCCAATTTAATAACGCCGTACATGGCGCTACAACTGGGACATCATGAAGTTTTGATGCGATCCCCAACGCGGTGAGGATGCCTCGATATTTGCGTGCAGGAAACTGCCAACAGCATATTTAAAAGCAACCCGTCCCCTCTCCACGGGTTGCTTTATTTTATCGTTCTATTATTTTGGTGCAGTCATTTCGTGCGGCTTGATCCAATCAGCAAACTGTTGCTCAGTGACATAACCCAGGACTAAAGCTGCCTGTTTGAGCGTTGTGCCATCGTGATGCGCCTGCTTGGCGATCTTGGCCGCCTTGTCGTAGCCGATATGCGGCGCTAACGCCGTTACCAGCATCAATGAACGCTCCATCAGTTCGGCAATACGGTCCTGACGTGCAGCAATCCCCTGTGCGCAGTGGTCATCAAAGCTATCCATACCATCTGCCAGCAAACGCACACTCTGCAGGAAATTATGGATCAATAACGGCTTGAATACATTGAGTTCAAAATTACCGGATGCACCACCAATATTAATCGCAACATCATTACCGAACACTTGCGCGCACAACATGGTCAGCGCCTCGCACTGTGTAGGATTAACCTTGCCCGGCATGATGGAGCTACCAGGTTCGTTTTCCGGAATGGAAATTTCACCGAGTCCTGAGCGCGGGCCAGATGCCAGCCATCGCACATCATTGGCAATCTTCATCAATGCTGCTGCAAGGGTCTTGAGTGCTCCGTGCGCAAAGAGAAGCGCCTCATGGCCGGCCAGTGCAGCAAATTTATTCTGTGCAGTCTTGAACGGGAAACCATAATGTTTTTCCAGCGCCGCAGCTACACGCTCACCGAATTCTGGGTGCGCGTTCAGACCGGTACCCACCGCGGTGCCGCCAGCTGCCAGCTCGCTCAGTGCTCCGAGCGTTGAAATGATGGCCATCTCGGCATGCATCAATTGTGCTACATACCCGGAGAACTCCTGCCCCAATGTCAACGGTGTTGCATCTTGCAGGTGGGTACGACCAATTTTGACGATATCCTTGAATTCTTCTGCCTTGGCTTCCAGTGTTGCGCGCAACTTGTGTAAGCGTGGAATCAGGTGTGCCGCAATCGCCATGCATGCCGCAACATGCATCGCCGTCGGGAAGATATCATTGGAGGATTGCCCCTGATTGACATCGTCATTGGGATGCACCTTGCGCTCTTCCCCGCGCACACCGCCCAGTAATTCCGAAGCGCGATTAGCCAGCACTTCGTTCATGTTCATGTTGCTTTGGGTGCCCGAACCGGTTTGCCAGACAGAGAGCGGGAACTCCAGAGGATGCTTGCCCGCAATGACTTCATCTGCGGCCGCGATAATCGCCGTAGCTTTATTGTCGTCAAGCTTTCCCAGGTCACGGTTGACACTGGCACAAGCCCGTTTGACTGCCGCCAGCGCAACAATCAGCTCGGCCGGCATGCGTTCGGTGGAAATATGAAAATGCTCAAGTGAGCGCTGTGTTTGTGCGCCCCATAAGCGCTCACCAGGGACTTCAATCAAACCGAAGGTATCCCGCTCCATGCGATGTGTCATGTTGCTATTCTCCACAAGTCATTGGCCATCATGGCCGAAGCATCTCGTAAAGCTCTGGCAACAGAGAGGCTTGAGCGATAGGAGACAACCAGAAAGTATTGGGGCTGCCATCCCTGCTCAGGAAAGGCAGCCCTAATACTTTCTATTGTGGCCGTGCAGCCGGATCTGGCAACAAACAGGCGTCGATGACTTGCAAGTTATTGTCTTTGGCGAAATTCAACACAAAGTGATAGGCCAAAGGGTCAAGTCCGCGCAGAGCTTCGTTGACCACAACGGAGCGGACACCGTTAATCAGGATCGGAAGTACATAGGGAGAATACTGCAAGTGGGCGTTACGTCCGCCGGTACCCTCGGGACGGAAACAGGACATGACACCGCAGAGTCGCTCAGCCCAGTCACTTGGGCGGAACTGCTTCCCATCCTGGGTCAGACCCATGATGATGAATTCCTTGGATGGCGCGTTGGTGGGTTTGATGGGATCAGCCATGCGTGCAATTCGTTTTCTAGCGCTTGCCACATAAATGACTCCCTACCTGTTGGGTAGAGAGCCTACTTAACCTCAGTATTATATCTTATAGAAGACTTAAGACCTATTTATATCTGGTCTGCACACCATGCGTCTTGAAACTCAGCCCAGCCAGACCGCCACCGACAGCAACAACAACAAGAACATCCACAACAACAAGGCACGCCAGACCAGGCCAACTGCGCTTTGCAACGTCCGCGGCGTTGGTTGCTCACCAGGGAAAACATCGACCGACTCCATTGTGGAATCAACTGTGGCAGCATCGGAAGGCAAAATACCGGCTGCCGTTTCTGCCGGAGTACCAAAACGCACTCCCATTGCCCCACCACCGGCCGACAAAATAATCCCAACTGCCTCGTCGACCCAGCGATTGGCAAAATTACGCCAGGCATAGATGGCATCTTCGAAATTGCCAACCACGGCAAATGCTGAGGCAGTGAATCGCGCCGGTATCCAGTCTATCCAGTAAAACGCCTGCTGGGCAAACCGCCCAAAGACTTCCTGGCGCATATGATCCGGTTCATTCCAGGCACGCGCTAGATATTCGGCAACCCGATACATCACGGCACAGGCTGGACCAACCGGCATCAAGAACCAGAAAAATACACCGAAGACGTGGCGATGCGTAGTGACGAGTGCCTTTTCGGAGGCAATACGGGAAATTTCGCTGACATCCATATCGGAAGTATCTTGCTTGATCCATTCCGCCAGAAGCGCCCTGGCGGTAATCTCATCACCGCTGTTGAGTGCAAGCTGAATCGAGGTGAAGTAGTGACTGTAATGGCGAAAACCCAGCGTCAGATACACAATCAGGATGTTCCATGCCAGCGCTGCCAGCGGACTTATACGCAGGCAAACCCAATAAATCAAGGCTGTTGGAATGGTCAGCGCCAGCACGGTCGCGATCCAGCCCAGACGGCCATGTTGCGGATGACCTGCATTGAACCAGGTTTCAACCCGGGCTGCGAAGGCCTTGATCCCACTGTAGATGGGATTGTCCGCCCGCAGCGGCTTCATTTGTTCGATCAGGAGCGCAAAGAGTATGGAGAGAAATGTCATTAAGCGGCCTTTTTAATCACCGTGCACATGCCATCCTCTGCAGCGCGCACGACATTTTTTACAATCAAACAAATGATACAACGGCATCAACATTTGCTGATATTTTATGTTGTCGTCAGGCGATATTACCGATTTGCAAGCAAGCATCGGTTGACGATATTCAAGTCCGAAGAAAATGAAAAAGATTGCGCAACATGCCCGCAGTAGCGCCCCAAATGAAATAGCGGTCATAAGGCATCGTATAAAAGGTCCGTTGACCGACACCTCCGGGCAATTCAACGGTACGTCGCTGATGATGCTGACCATCCATCAAGAAATTCAGCGGCACCTCAAAAATCTCGGCCACCTCCCCAGGGTCAGGCACGACTTGAAAAGGTGGCGTGACGAGACCAGCAACCGGTGTGACGCGATATCCCGTACCCGTCAGATACTGCGGCAATGATCCGATCACCTCTACATGATGGCGCGCCAATCCGATTTCTTCCTCGGTCTCACGCAAGGCGGTATCGACCGGCGAAAGGTCATGTAACTCCATGCGACCGCCAGGAAAACTGATCTGCCCCGGGTGATCTCTCAGATCAGTATTGCGCTTGGTCAGCAAAAGTGTTGGACCAGATTCGTGCAGAACAATGGGAATCAGCACGGCAGCAGGACGCAAAGCGCTATCAGTTTGTCGAAGCAGTTGTTCCTGATTGATTTCGGGCATCCATGACGGGGGCGCAGCAAAGCGCGCACGCAACCAATCCGGCTGCAGACGCTCTGGCGCAAGACGCGCCTCGCCGGCAATCGAGTCTATCGGAAGTTCCTGTGGATCAAACGCAGCCAAAACAACACCTTGGAAAGTAAAAACGAAAAAGGGACGTCAGCAGACGTCCCTTTCACATGCACTTGCGTGCCTGCATCTAGCGCAGCAAGAAGATTACGCTTCAGCCTTGGCAGTGCCACGACGGTTAGGCAGCTTCTCCTTGATACGTGCCGACTTACCGGAACGTTCACGCAGATAATACAGCTTGGCACGACGAACATCACCGCGACGCTTGACTTCGATCGAAGCGATCAATGGCGAGTACAACTGGAATGTACGCTCAACGCCTTCGCCAGAAGAAATCTTGCGGACGATGAAGTTGGAGTTCAAACCACGATTGCGACGGGAAATCACGACGCCTTCGTAAGCCTGAGCACGCTTACGCGTACCCTCAACTACATTGACGCTGACGATGACGGTATCGCCTGGCGCAAAGTCAGGGATGTTCTTCGCCAGACGGGCGATTTCTTCTTGCTCTAATTGTTGGATCAGATCCATTTTTTACTCCAGAAACCATCTTGCCGGCGCTCCTTGAAAACAATACGAAACCGCACTGTCAACATCTATGCCCGGTAGAGGATGGGGATTTATCAACAGGCCTCGCCTTCATGGCTCAGCCTGCACTCACTACGACTACAAACTACTTAAAAACTGCTCATCGGCACGTGACAACAGCTTGTCCTGACGCGCTCTGAGAATCAGATCAGGGCGCTTCTTCGCCGTTGCCTCAAGGGCACGCTGGCGCCGCCATTTTTCGATCTCGGCGTGGTGACCACCCAGCAACACCGGCGGTACTACCGCACCTTCATATTCTTCAGGTCGGGTGTAATGCGGGCAATCAAGCAAACCGTTGACGAAACTATCTTCAACCGCCGACGCACCGTCATTGAGCACACCAGGCAGTTGCCGAATCACGGCATCCATCAAGGCCATAGCAGGTAATTCCCCACCCGAGAGCACAAAATCACCGAGACTGATCTCTTCGTCTACCTGACTATCAAGCAAACGCTGGTCAATCGCCTCGTAACGACCGCATAACAACACCACACCCGGCTCTTGCACAAATTGCATGACACGACGATGGCTCAAAGCCTTGCCCTGCGGCGAAAGGTAAACCACTTTCGGCACAGGGAAACCCAGATCAACCTGACGCTGACGTGCGGCATCAAGGCCAAGGTGAAGCGGCTTGGCCAACATCACCATACCGGGCCCACCGCCATAAGGGCGATCATCGACTGTGCGGTGATTGTCAGTCGTGAAATCACGCGGATTCCACAAGGACAAACCCCATTTCTTTTGCTCAAACGCACGTCGCGTTACGCCTGACTGCGTTAAAGCAGAAAACATTTCAGGAAAGAGCGTGATGACATCAAATTGCATACAACACCTCTTACCCTCTTGGATGGCTAGAAGACTTAATAGTCTAGCCCCCAGTCAACCAGAATCTTTTTCTCGGTTAGGGCAACCGTTTTGACAAACTGATCAACAAAAGGAATCAACGTTTCAGCAACAGTTTTGCTGCCGGCGGCGGACTGCGACGCATCTGCACCGGTATCTGAAACGACATCTCGCACAACCCTAAGAATCGGATGCGCGCCGTTGTCCATCAAATCAGCAACCACGCCCAGAGACTCGCCCTGTATATTTTCAACCGCCAGGCCGATCAGATCGACCCAGTAAAATTCACCGTCTGACAAAGCAGGAAAGTGGCTGCGCGATATCTGCACCACAGCACCTTTCAGTGCTTCTGCAGCATCACGACCAGCCACTCCCATCAACCTAGCGACCACATCACCGCTGTGGTCCTTGGCCTGCATCATCTCGACGTCGCGCAATTCCGGCTTATCCAGCCACCAGGTTTTTGCACCCAGCAATGCATCTGCATCTGCCGAATAAGGTTTGACCCGCACCCAACCCTGAATACCATAGGCACCAGAAATATAACCGACCGTGACCAGATCCGAAGGAACTGAAACACCAGCCGCAGATTGTGTAGATTGCATCAAACCTGACTAACTAATTCACTTGCAGCACGAAACGATACGATCTTGCAATTAGGCAGCTGGAGCTGCTTTTTTGCCAGATTCGCTGACCAGACGTGCAACTGTTGGCGACAGTTGTGCGCCAACTCCTTGCCAGTGCGCCAGACGGTCCTGAGCGATACGGAACGATTCTTCCTTGCCGGAAGCGACTGGGTTGTAAAAACCCAGACGTTCGATAAAGCGACCATCGCGACGATTGCGCGAATCAGTTGCAACGATGTTGAAAAATGGGCGCTTCTTGGCGCCTCCACGAGCTAAACGAATAACGACCATAATGGTTCCAAAAAGTGTTCGAACACGGAAAAGCTGGCGATTATAGCGCAAAAACACGCCAAAACGCAAGCACGATAAGGGTTGCGCCAGCTTCGGCGATCATACCTTGCATGATGACACCATACTGCTGCCCGCTTATCCTCGACATACCATGCCTAGCCGGAACTTGCGGCCTATGTAGTAAATCGGCGCAACGCAGTTTTTTTACAACATCAGTCGAGTTGAATGCTAAATTGCCTACACTCTTGCAACCAATAAAGTGCCCAATGACAACTTCGCACCGCAACAAGACGCTAGCCACCCTTCTCGCTGCCGTCCTTGGAGGGATCGGCCTGCATCGCTTCTATCTATATGGAAAAAACGACTGGCTAGCCTGGCTGCGTGCTGCGAGCCTCCCAGTCTCAGGATTAGCGATCTTAATACTAAGCAATGCGCAACCACTGTTCGCAGGGCTATTATTTGTTCTGTCGATCTTGGTTGGCTTCGCAGAAGCGCTCAAAATTGGCCTGACTCCGGATGAACAATGGGATGCCAAACACAATCCAAGCTCTGAAAAAAAATCAGAGTCGCACTGGATACTGGCACTGATCCTGGTATTGACAGTGGCCATCGGTGCCACCGCCATCATCGCATTCATGGCGCGTAGCTTCGACCTGCTCTATACAGGCGGCGCCTACGGTTGAACCCGAGGCGCAATAGATTTCACACTTACAACATTAACAGGGCGAGTTGCACACTCGCCCTGCAAAACCGACCAAGATCAGAATTGATCTTCCGTCAACGCCAGCACGCCAGCACTTCCCTCAACAATAGCTGCCTGCAGTGAAACTGCCTGTGTCAGGATGTGGTCAGCGTAAAACCGCGCGGTGACAATTTTCGCCTTGTAGAATGATGCATCACCATCGCCTGCTTGCAACTTACCGGCAGCCACCAACGCTGCGCGCGCCATTTGCCAGCCACCCAGCACCACGCCAGAGAGTTTCAGATAAGGTACGCTACCAGCGAAAACACCTTTGATGTCAGCCTTGAAGTTGGCAACAACATAAGCGACCACAGCCTCAAACGAGGAAGCCGCATCTGCCAGGCGCTTGCGAATGACCTCCAGATCCTGAGCGTAGGAACCTGAATCGATTGCAGCGAGCTGGGCTTCCGTCGCACGCATCTGCTCGATCAGGTCACGCGCAACAGCACCTCCATCACGTACCGTCTTGCGACCAACCAGGTCATTGGCCTGAATTGCCGTGGTGCCTTCATAAATCGGCAAAATACGCGCATCACGGTAGTACTGCGCGGCACCTGTTTCCTCGATGAAGCCCATACCACCATGGACCTGAACACCGGTTGAGGTGACATCCACCGAGACTTCGGTCGACCAGCCTTTGACGATGGGGACCAGGAATTCATAGCAAGCCTGATTCGCCTTGCGGGTTGCCTCATCAGCGTGGTGATGACCAGCATCGGAAGCCGCTGCAGCAACATAGGCCAAGGCACGGGCAGCCTCAACCTGGGCACGCATCGACATCAACATGCGACGCACATCGGGCTGATGAATGATAGTGACAGCACCGGCCGAACCAGCCAGATCGCGCGACTGGAGGCGGTCCTTGGCATACGCCACTGCTTTTTGGTAAGCACGCTCAGCAACAGCGATACCCTGCATGCCAACAGCAAAGCGCGCAGCGTTCATCATGATGAACATATATTCGAGGCCGCGGTTTTCCTCCCCGACCAGCATACCGGTGGCGCCGCCATGGTCTCCAAACTGCAACACGGCTGTCGGGCTCGCCTTGATACCCAGTTTGTGCTCGATCGACACGCAATGAACATCATTGCGCGCCCCCAACGATCCATCAGCATTCACCAGGAACTTGGGCACAATAAACAGGGAGATACCCTTGACTCCCTCAGGAGCATCAGGCGTACGAGCCAAGACCAGATGGACAATATTCTCGGCCATATCATGCTCACCAAAGGTGATGAAAATCTTGGTTCCGGAAATCTTGTAGGTACCATCACCCTGCGGCACCGCCCGTGTTCGTACCAGCGCCAGATCAGAGCCGGCCTGTGGCTCGGTCAGATTCATTGTGCCAGTCCATTTGCCGGAGATGAAATTCTCCAGATAGGTCTTTTTTTGCTCATCACTACCTGCGGTCATCAAGGCTTCGATGGTGCCGTCCGTCAGCAACGGGCACAACGCAAACGAGAGATTGGCAGAATTGAGCATTTCGATACAGGGAGTTGCCACCAACTTGGGCAAGCCCTGGCCACCGAATTCGACTGGATGTTGCACGCCTTGCCAGCCAGCGTCGGCAAACTGCCTGAACGCCTCCTTAAAGCCTTTACTGGTCGTGACTTTGCCGTCGTGCCAAAAACTGGGCTCCTTGTCCGCAGAGTGATTCAGTGGCGCAATCACTTCACCACAAAACTTGGCGTTTTCTTCCAGAATTGCCTCGACCGTTTCCGGCGTCGCATCCTCGCAGTTTGGCAATGCATTGACTGCCGACAAACCAGCCAGTTCGTTCATGACGAACAACATGTCTTTCAATGGTGCAACGTAGCTCATCTCAACTCCTGATCCTCAAAACGAAATTTTTTTGCGCCGTCCAGCACGCAGATATCGTGCAGTCTTTCGCTGCACTATGCCAAATCATTCAGCATTGATATTCGAAACAATTCGGCCCTGTCAGAAGACAGGGCCGTTGCTGAGAGAGTGATCAACCCAACTGCTTAACCAATTCCGGCACAATCTCAAACAAGTCACCGACGATGCCGTAATCGGCCACCGAGAAAATCGGTGCTTCTTCATCCTTGTTGATGGCGACGATGACCTTCGAATCCTTCATCCCCGCCAGATGCTGAATCGCACCCGAAATACCGATAGCGATATACAGTTGTGGCGCAACGATCTTGCCGGTCTGACCGACCTGCCAATCATTGGGAACATAGCCGGCATCAACCGCAGCACGGGAAGCACCCATTGCAGCGTTGAGCTTGTCGGCCAGCGGCTCCAGAATCTTGAAGCTGTCAGCCGAACCCATGCCACGACCACCAGAAACGATGATCTTCGCTGCGGTCAGTTCAGGACGATCCGATTTGGCCACTTCACGCGCCACAAAACGTGATTTGCCGGAATCTGCTACCGCAGGAATCGCCTCGACTGGCGCACTACCACCGCCAGCGGCGGCATCGAATCCGGTTGTACGTACCGTGATCACCTTGACGCTGTCGGTCGACTGTACGGTCGCAATCGCATTGCCGGCATAGATGGGACGCTCAAATGTGTCCGCGCTATCCACCTTGGTGATTTCGGAGATTTGCGCAACATCCAGCTTCGCCGCAACGCGCGGCAGAATATTCTTGCCGTAGGCCGTTGCAGGTGCCAGCACATGGCTGTAATCCTTGGCGATAGCCAATGCCTGCTCGGCGACGTTTTCTGCCAGACCATCGGCAAATTGTGGCGCATCCGCCAACAGGACCTTGGTCACGCCTGCGATCTGCGCAGCAGCATCTGCCGCTGCTTTCGCGTTGTGGCCTGCGATGAGGATATGAACGTCACCGCCAGCTTGCGCTGCGGCGGTAACGGTATTGAGAGTGCTGCCCTTGAGGCTCAGATTGTCGTGTTCTGCAATGACGAGTGCTGTCATGATCTTTTCCTTGATGTCGCTACGATGGCGCTTAGATGACTTTGGCTTCGGTCTTCAGCTTGGCAACCAGGGTTGCCACGTCGGGCACCTTGACGCCAGCGCTACGCTTGGCTGGCTCAGCCACCTTCAGTGTTTTCACGCGCGGAGTGACATCAACACCGATATCTTCAGGCTTGATGATATCGAGCGTCTTTTTCTTGGCCTTCATGATGTTGGGCAACGTCACATAGCGTGGCTCATTGAGACGCAAGTCGGTGGTCACAATGGCAGGCAAAGTCAACGATAGTGTTTCCAGACCTCCATCGACTTCGCGGGTGACGCTGACCTGACCATCTTCCACCACAACTTTCGAGGCAAAGGTGGCTTGCGGCCAACCCAGCAGCGCTGCCAGCATCTGACCGGTCTGATTGCTGTCATCATCGATGGCCTGCTTGCCGAGAATGATCAGCTGTGGCTGCTCCTTATCGGCCAGCGCCTTCAACAGCTTGGCCACAGCCAGTGGCTGCAGGTCCAGTTCCGCAGGTGTTTCCACCAGAATGCCGCGATCTGCACCAATGGCCATCGCAGTGCGCAGGGTTTCCTGGCATTGTGTGACACCGCAGGAAACGGCGATGACTTCAGTCACCTTACCAGCCTCTTTCAGGCGGGTTGCTTCTTCCACTGCAATTTCATCGAACGGGTTCATCGACATCTTGACGTTAGCGATGTCAACACCGCTGCCATCGGATTTGACGCGTACTTTGACGTTGTAATCCACTACCCGCTTCACGGGAACTAATACTTTCATCGCCTGGTCCTTGGAAAAATCGAATTGACGTATACGTAAACTGAGTCGTGATTATAAAAGCAAATCAGACCGACCACTGAAATTTAGCACGATCGTTCTTTTTAATGACTGAAGCATACACACTAAATCGCCACAGCGAAAGACCCTTGAGGGGATTTTTGAGCGATTTTTCAGCATTGCAAATAAGCAATGACGAGAATGCAGCCTTAACCTCGGAAGGCTCGCAATTTTATAGGCTAAGCAGAGCCCGGCAAGTTATGCCGACTATGCCGACTTCAGGATGCCAACGTAATGGCGAGTCAACGCTTCGAGGTCGTGCCCTGCCAGTGGAAACGCAATTGCGCGCTGCACACCTCGCGGAAAATACGCCAACAATCGCTGCCATGACGAATCATCCTCATCAACAGCAACCGTCTCCAATGTCTCCCCATTTTTCTTCACGGATGAGCAGTGCACATACATCACATGCCTGGCCAGAATACGTGCAGCCAACTCTGGATCCACACCACGCCAATGCCAGTCACCCATGTTAAAACTCATCCCCACTGCGACACCAGTTCCGGAGCAGACTGCCAGAAAATTGGCGATGGCATCAAGCTTGCCACCGTGGCTGCTACGGTCATTCTCAATTAACAATGGCACTGGTGCCTGCGCGACAAAGCGGGAACATTCCAGCATATCGCTGAGCGGAGAAAAATCACCCAGAGATAGCTTGACGTAGCGACACCCAAGTTGCTGCGCCTCCAGCATGAGCTCATCAAGCTGGTCACGCGCAACAGAACCATTCGGCTGAAACAGAACAAGTGGCGCAGCATAAACCGAAAACAAACGATGTTCATCGAGCAAGCTGCGCAATTGAACCAAATCCGGCGACGGCGGAAGCAGTTGCCGATCAATCTCAACACCGGAAGCTCCTGCAGCGGCGATGATGGAGATCAGATGATCATGTCCCACTTCGCGCACAAACTCTGCACCATAGGAGGAAGAAGTAACGACAATCGGCGCTGTCAGCGACGCTTTCATTGCACTGCAAAAAGCAAGAAGGGGGAAACGCAACCGGGATCGGCCAGGTCAATGGATGTGAACAAGCAGGTCAAGACAAACATCTTCTCTCCTCCCGTCAATTCGCGACGTCACAGCAAGCAGTTGGCAAGCCTTCCGGGAGCGAGCAATAAACGAATCAAGGAGCACCTTTATCAGGTCGCTATACACGGCTGTGATCTGCTGTTGTCCCACTCCAATGCATTCGGCTTTGCGAATGCATTTTTATTATTTATTCGTTATTGATTTTAATCTGCTGTTGCCAGACTCAGGGCATAAGATAAAAGCCGCATGCCATTCTCAAAAGTACGACAACCCTTACCTCTTTCCCGGCAACAGATTGCAAGATAACAGTACGTAAAAAATTTGGCAAAAAAACTGTTGAAAACTCTAAAAAACAACAAAATACAAAATCTCACGCGTCGCAAACCTGCAACTCTACGCCATGCGTTCTGACGGCCTCAAGCACGATCTCACTGAGTTGTGCACCGCCATCTTGTTCAACGTATTGAAGCAATGCACGCCGCATGCGCGGCTCCCAGAAACGTTTGATATGCATAGCCAGATCCTTGGTCGCTTCCTGGCGATCCGGCATGGTCGAAAAGAAGGCGCCGATTTGGTTCGCCATCTTGATCAAATGCGCTATGTTCATGATCTTTCCTTTGCAGCTCTGACTACGTTAACTTTTCCCAAGCGCAACCATCTCACTCCAACCGTTGTGCCCCTGCATAAACAACGTGCCCCTGGCGCCGTACAAAGCCGACCAGCGTGACGCCCGTCTCTTGCGCCAGCCGGATGGCAAGTGCAGTCGGCGCCGAAATAGCAGCAATGAAGCCGATCCCGACGGTCGCAGCCTTTTGCACCATTTCATAACTGGCGCGACTGGTGATGATGGCAGCACCTGCGCCGAGATCATGCTTTGCTTGGGTTAGTGCACCGATCAACTTGTCGAGTGCGTTGTGACGACCAACATCTTCCCGCACCATGATGAGGGTACCATCGGCGGCAAGCCATGCCGCAGCATGTGTGGCTCCGGTTGCCTGCTGCAATTGCTGCTGCGCCTGCATCGCGTCGAGCGCTGCATGCAGAGTACTTGCTGAAAACCGCAAGTTTTCACTACCAACTGGAGGTGGATGTCGCACCGCCTGCGCAAGTGTTTCTGCGCCGCACAAGCCGCATCCGGTGCGACCAGTCAAATTACGACGCTGCTCCTTGAGCGCAACAAAACGCTCGGTCGCGATGCGCATCTGCACCTGAATTCCCTCTGCGCCAGGAACGATCTCGCATTCGTAAAGCTCGCTCGGATCACGCAAAATGCCCTCGGTGAGCGAAAAACCAAGTGCAAAATCTTCCAGATCGGCAGGTGTTGCCATCATGACGGCATGAGAAATCCCGTTGTACTCAAGAGCAATCGGCACCTCTTCCGCAACGACATCCTGTCGTGGCTCACATAGGCCATCACGCCACTTCTCGACCGCTACAGCGGTCGAGGTAGGAAAGTCAGCCGCCTCTGCGCTGATCGGAGCCATTGTGCATGCACTCATTGATTCACCTTCAAAATACTATTGCGAGTAGCGCACTGCACGACAAGGACCCAGATACGATCAACACCCGGATTACTTGGTGACCAGCACATCCGGCGCGACCGCATCGCCTTGCAGCAGATCCAGTTGCTGCTTGTGAAACCGTTGATATTCCTGCTGCCACTCTGATGGCTGCGACACCGGCATCACCTGGACCGCTGTTACCTTGTACTCAGGGCAATTGGTCGCCCAATCCGAATTGTCGGTCGTAATCACATTGGCACCCGACTCCGGAAAGTGGAAGGTGGTGTACACCACGCCCGGCTGCACCCGCTCCGTGACAGTGGCCCGCAGCACTGTCTGTCCGGCACGTGATTCAATGCCAACCCAGTCATCTTGCCGAATGCCTCGATCTTCGGCGTCATGGGGATGGATCTCCAGCCGGTCTTCACTGTGCCATTGCGAGTTTTCAGTACGCCTTGTCTGCGCACCCACATTATATTGCGACAGAATGCGACCGGTCGTCAGGATCAGCGGATAGCGCTGGGTCACTTTTTCTTCAGAGGCAAAGTACTGGGTATTGATGAACTTGCCCTTGCCGCGTACGAAAGCACCAATATGCATGATCGGCGTTCCTTCCGGTGCCGCTTCGTTGCATGGCCACTGCAGGCTGCCCATACGCTCAAGCTTGTCGTAACTGACACCGTGAAAACTAGGCGTCAGTGCGGCAATTTCATCCATGATTTCAGATGGATGCTGATATGACATTGGATAGCCTAATGCTGCCGCCAATGCAACAGTGACTTCCCAGTCAGACTTACCTGACTTCGCAGGCATGACTTTACGCACACGAGAAATACGCCGCTCCGCATTGGTGAATGTGCCATCCTTTTCGAGGAAAGACGAACCCGGCAAAAATACGTGTGCATATTTCGCGGTCTCGTTGAGGAACAAGTCCTGCACCACAATACACTCCATCGATTCCAATGCCGCTGCCACATGCTGCGTGTTGGGATCAGACTGGACAATATCTTCACCTTCGCAATACAGGCCCTTGAAGCTGCCATCAAGCGCCGCTTCGAACATATTGGGAATACGCAAACCAGGCTCCGGATTCAGCGTGACACCCCAAGCCTGCTCAAACAGGGAGCGCGTAGTCGAATCAGAAATATGCCGGTAACCCGGCAGCTCATGCGGGAATGAGCCCATATCGCAGGAACCCTGCACGTTGTTCTGACCTCGCAACGGATTCACGCCAACACCCTCGCGCCCGACATTGCCAGTGGCCATCGCCAGGTTGGCAATACCCATCACCATGGTTGATCCCTGCGCATGTTCAGTCACGCCCAGACCGTAGTAAATGGCACCGTTGCCACCAGTGGCAAACAAGCGCGCAGCACCGCGAATCTCGGCTGCAGGAACGCCACTGATGGCTTCCATTGCTTCCGGCGAATTGTCTGGCCGTAATACAAATTCTTTCCACGCTGTATAAGACTGCACATCACAACGTTCGAGAATATAGTCTTCCTTTTGCAAGCCTTCTGACAATATCGCATGTGCCAGCGCCGTGATCACAGCAACGTTGGTGCCTGGGCGCAGCTTGAGATGAAAATCAGCCTCAATATGTGGTGACTTGACCATTTCGGTAGTACGCGGGTCGATCACGATCAACTTCGCACCTTGGCGCAGCCGACGTTTCATCTGCGACGCAAATACAGGATGCGCTGCAGCCGGATTGGCACCAATGATCATCACCACATCCGATTTCATGACGGAATCAAACGTCTGCGTACCAGCAGACTCACCCAAGGTTTGCTTCAGACCATAACCGGTCGGTGAATGACAGACGCGCGCGCAGGTGTCGACATTGTTGTTGCCGAAGGCAGCACGCACGAGCTTCTGGACCAGATAGGTTTCTTCATTGGTACAACGCGATGAGGTGATGCCGCCAATCGAATCCTTGCCATGCTTTTGCTGAATCCGGCGGAATTCGCTGGCGGCATAGGAGAGTGCTTCTTCCCATGACACTTCTCGCCAGGGATCGGTGATCTTGCTGCGGATCATCGGTGTGGTAATACGGTCTTTGTGGGTTGCATAGCCCCAGGCAAATCTTCCCTTGACGCAGGAATGCCCATGATTGGCCTGGCCATCCTTGGCAGGCACCATACGCACCACCTGATTACCTTTCATCTCGGCCTTGAACGAGCAGCCAACCCCACAGTAGGCGCAGGTTGTGGTCACGCTATGTTCAGCCTGCCCCAGCATGATCACAGTCTTCTCGGTCAGAGTCGCAGTCGGACAAGCCTGCACACAAGCGCCACAAGAGACGCACTCCGATTCCATAAAGCTTTCCATCTGACCAGCTGAGACGCGGGACTCGAAACCGCGGCCGTTGATCGTCAGTGCAAACGTACCTTGGGTTTCTTCACAAGCACGCACACAGCGATTACAGACAATGCATTTGGACGGATCATAGGTAAAGTAGGGATTAGATTCATCTTTCTTCATCGCCAGATGATTCTCGCCCTCATCACCATAGCGCACCTCACGCAAGCCAACCGTACCAGCCATATCCTGCAACTCGCAGTTGCCATTGGTAGGGCAAGTCAGACAATCCAGAGGATGGTCCGAGATGTAAAGCTCCATCACGCCACGCCGGATATCAGCCAGTTTCGGCGTTTGAGTCTGTACTTTCATACCGGATTCGCAAGGCGTGGTGCAAGAGGCCGGATAGCCTTTCATGCGACGCCCATCCTTGCCCTCAATCTCCACCAGACAGAGCCGGCACGAGCCAAATGGCTCCAGACTATCGGTTGCACACAGCTTGGGCACGTTGATCCCAGCCTCCACAGCAGCACGCATCACAGATGTACCTGCTGGCACGGTGACACTGACGCCATCTATTTCCAACGTAACTTGCTGCTCCGAGACACGTGCAGGCGTGCCGTAATCGATTCCATTGAGCTGATTCATGACAACAACTCCTAACTATGACAGGGAATGGCTAGCCTCAGGCAGCGTGTTGGGCAGGTGGGGCCACACCGAAATCTTCGGGGAAATGGTTCAAGGCAGACAGCACCGGATAAGGCGTCATGCCTCCCATGGCACACAGTGAACCATTGAGCATGGTGTCACACAGATCGCGCAGAAGATGCACTTGCTGCGGGCGGTTCTCGTTGGCGACGATGCGATCGATCACCTCCACACCGCGCGTTGACCCAATCCGGCAAGGGGTGCATTTGCCACAGGACTCAATCGCGCAAAACTGCATCGCGTAACGCGCTTGCTGTGCCATGTCGACCCCCTCATCAAACACAACCAGCCCACCGTGGCCTACCATGGCACCAATTGCGGCGAAGGCCTCATAGTCCAGTGGCGTATCAAACTGTTGCTGTGGCATATAGGCACCTAGCGGCCCGCCGACCTGCACTGCCCTGATTGGTCTGCCACTGGCACTGCCACCACCGAAATCCTCAAGAAGTTGACGCAGGGTCAGCCCGAACGCCTTCTCGACCAATCCGCCATAGCGAATATTGCCCGCCAGTTGAAACGGCAAGGTGCCGTGTGACCGGCCAACGCCATAGTTCTTGTAGAAAGTCGCACCACGTGCCATCACGATCGGGACCGTGGCCAATGTAATGACATTGTTGATGACGGTCGGTTTGTCGAACAATCCCTGTAATGCTGGCAGCGGTGGCTTTGCCCGCACCATGCCACGACGACCCTCGATACTTTCCAGCAAGGCGGTTTCTTCGCCGCAGATGTAGGCGCCGGCACCAACTCGCACCTCAAGCAGAAAAGCCTTGCCACTGCCAAGAATATTGTTCCCTAGATAGCCCGCTGCTGCTGCCACAGCAATTGCTTCGTTGAGTGCTGCAATGGCATAAGGATATTCTGAGCGAACATAGATATAACCCCTCGTTGCCCCAACCGCGATACCGGCAATGGTCATGCCTTCAATCAGAACAAATGGATCATCCTCCATCACCATGCGGTCAGAGAAGGTACCGGAGTCGCCTTCATCGGCATTGCAGACGATGTACTTCTGGCTGGACTGGGCACCAGCGACAGTCTTCCATTTGATACCTGTTGGAAAGGCTGCACCTCCCCGACCCCGCAACCCTGAATCGAGCACTTCCTGGATAATGCCGTCGCCGCTCATGCCCAGCGCACGCCTGAGACCTGCATACCCCTCATGCGCAACATAGTCCTCCAGCGATATCGGGTCAGTAATGCCGACACGCGCAAAGGTCAAGCGCTCTTGATTTTTCAGGTAGCCGATTTCCTCAGTCAGGCCACATCCAAGGGCATGCGAATGTCCTTGCAACATGCCAGCATCGAACAAGCCTGGCACATCGGACGGCGTTACCGGCCCATATGCCACGCGCCCTTGTGGCGTTACCACTTCGACCAGCGGTTCGAGCCAGAACATGCCGCGCGAACCATTGCGCACCAGATGCATATCAACGCCCCGTCGCTCGGCTTCCTGCATGATAGCTGCCGCAACAGCATCTGCTCCCAAAGCAATCGCTGCGGAGTCGCGCGGTACATAGACAGTCACGGGGAGACTCATGATGTACCTCGCTTTGCTTGCAGAAGCTGCTCGAATTTGCTCGTACTGACGCGAGCATGCAACTCACCGTCGAAGGTCAGGTTCGGACCACAGGCGCACAGCCCGAGGCAATACACCGGCTCCAGCGTGAATTGACCATCTTTCGTTGTTTCATGAAATTGGCAACCGAGCAAACTCTCGGCATGTTTTGCGAGCGCCTCGGAGCCGACTGACTGACAAGCCTCGGCCCGACATATCTGGACGACATGGCGCCCGGGTGGCTGCTGTCGAAAATGGTGATAAAAGGAAATAACGCCATGCACTTCCGCGCGTGAGACGTTGAGTGCATCGGCAATCATCGGCACGGCATCGGCGGGAACAAAACCGACTGCCTCTTGAATTCCGTGCAAAATCGGCAACATTGCGCCCTGCAAGCCACTGCGCTCGGCTATGACTTGTTGTACCGCGCCAATATCGAAAGGCTGCTGTCTGTTCATCGTCTGGTCTCCCGCTACACTACTGACTCAAGCCGGCGATGCTTTGTTTTTTTGCCGGCACTCAAACAGTCTTTGTAGTGCTCAGATCCTTGATGAATCAAACCGGACTTCAATGGCGCAGCAGGCACCACCTATTCCAGGTACAGACAAGAGAGATAAAACAGACTTCATGTTCTCCCTGCCTACAAATACTCATCGGGTCGGACCAGAACACTACTTATTCATCCCGGGGGGCCAAATAGGCGTACCACCCCGGCTTGCTACTTGTTTCTGCCATGCATCAGTACGATGAATGGCAGAACAAACCAACGCTGGGCATTACTTAAACAATACTGCGGCTTTTTCCAACGTCAATGTAATACCCCATACCAGTGGAATACCAACGGCCAGCCATGCGGCACCAATGACGATCGGACTGCCCCCGCGGCCAACCTGATCCATTTCTGCAGCAGTCAATGCAACACCCTTGTCCGAGGAAGATTTCTCATGGGCCAGTTGCTTCTCAACAGCCAATTCTTCTGGTGTCATGAAGTGCTTGGCAGCAATCGGACGAATCAGCAGGTTGCAGATCAAGCCCAGCACCAGCATGCCCGCCAGGATATACATAGTCGTGTTGTACACCGACTCTCGCGGCATCCCCAGCGACAGTTGATACTCACGCATGTAGTTGACCACCACAGGTCCGAGAATCCCGGCGGTTGACCAGGCAGTCAGCAGACGACCATGAATGGCACCGACCATCTGAGTCCCGAACAGATCGGCCAGATAAGCCGGTGCCGTTGCAAAGCCACCACCGTACATCGACAAGATGATGCATACACCGGCGACGAACAAGGCAATGGAACCCGACTTCGCAGACCATGGCAAGCTCACGTACAGCACGACACCGAGCACGAAGAAAATCGCATATGTCATCTTGCGGCCAAAGAAGTCGGAGCAGGAAGCCCAGACAAAGCGACCGCCAATGTTGAACAGACTGATCAACCCGGTGAAGCCTGCAGCGATTGCCGCAATGCCGGCTTTTTGCTCAGTTGACAGGTCATTGAAGCCAACATTCAATCCCAGCAGATGACCGCCAAACACTTCCTGCAACATCGGCGATGAAATACCGATGACGCCAATGCCTGCGGATACATTCAGGCACAACACTGCCCAGACCAGCCAGAATTGCGGAATACCCCAGATTTTCTTCACGTGAACGTGATTCTGCGTGATCATCGTATTGTTGGTAGTCACCGGTGGCGTCCAGCCCGCTGGTTTCCAACCGCTTGGTGGCACACGGTAACCCAGCGCACCTCCCATCATGAAAACAAAATAAATCACGGCCATCACAGCAAAGGTCTGCCACACCCCGACCGATGTCGGCGAAGCAAAATGCTTCATCAGCCCTACCGCCAACGGAGAGCCAACCAGCGCACCACCACCAAAGCCCATGATCGCAAGGCCAGTCGCCATCCCGCGACGGTCCGGGAACCATTTGATCAGGGTCGATACCGGCGAAATATAACCCAGACCGAGACCGACACCGCCGATCACCCCGGAGCCGATCCACATGATCCAGATCTGATGGTGATACACACCAAATGCGGAGATCAGCAAGCCACCGCACCAGCACAATGCAGCAACTACGCCAGCCTTGCGTGGACCGGCGCGTTCCAGCCAGCCGCCCCAGATCGCTGCGGAAACACCCAGCAACACAAAGAACATCGTGTACATCCAACCCAACATGGAAATCTTCCAGTCGCAGGATGTCGAAAATATCTGTTCAAAAAAACCCGTATCAGCGCTACAGGCAATTGGATCCTTGATCCCTAGCGCCTTGGATAAAGGTAGCCAGAATACTGAGAAGCCATAAGCCATCCCAATACAAAGGTGAATTGCCAGCGCAGCCGGCGGAACAAGCCAGCGATTGAAGCCTGGCTTGGCGATAGTGTGTTCTTTCTCTAGGAAATTGAAGGCCATTTATCCCTCCTTAGAATGGTGTCTCTTAGCAATGAAAGGCGTGTCGCAATAAATCAGCCTTTATGCAAAATATTACTTATATGAAGTAGTTATTTATGCAACAGATTGCCGATATTTTTATTTACTGCACGTACTGGTGCGAAGGTATCATTGATGTTACCGGCATTCAATATGATAAAAATTACATATATATGATTAAGGTTAGCATCAAACCACACTGGGAAATAGGTCATGGCGAGAATAAACCTCTCGACACGACGGACCTGCTGAGACTACTGGTCGCCATCCAAAGCAGTGGCTCAATTGCGAAGGCTGCCGAACAAATGCAACATTCTTACCGGCACGCCTGGGGCCTGCTGCGCGCCTCCGAACAAGCGTTCGGACACGCATTAATTGCCAGCGGACGTGGTCGTGGAACAACACTGACTCCTTTTGCCAGCAAACTATTGTGGGCCGACCGCATGGTGAGCGCACGTCTTTCACCAACTCTTGATAGTTTGGCATCAGAACTGGAAATCGAGCTGGGCAAGACTGTCGAGGGCAAGTCAAAGGCAGTTCGACTCAATGCCAGCCATGGGTTTGCCGTGGCTGCTTTATTGAATATGTTCAATCATGCCGGTTTGCCGGTCGAGGTGCGCTACCGACACAGTACCGATGCAGTCGCCGCCTTATCCCGCCAGGAATGCGACCTGGCCGGCTTTCACGTGCCACTCGGAGAATTCGAAAGGCCAGCGATGGCACGCTACGCTAAATGGCTAAACAAGAGCAGCGACTGCCTGATTCATCTCGCCGTGCGCAGCCAGGGGCTCTTCGTTGCACAGGGCAATCCCAAGGAGATACGCGAACTAAACGACCTGCAACGCAGTGATTTGCGCTTCGTCAATCGAGAAGCCGGCTCCGGAACAAGGATGCTGCTGGAGTTGATGCTGGCCGAGCGAAGCATCTCCCACAAGAAAATCCATGGTTTTGAAAACACCGAATTTACCCATTCGGCGGTCGCGGCATTTATCGCCAGCGGGATGGCCGATGTTGGTTTCGGTGTGCAAACAGCTGCCCAACGCTTTGGCCTGGATTTTATTCCTCTGGTCAGAGAAAGATATTTCTTCGCACTGCCCAGCGCGTCATTGTCAGATCCGTTGGTGCAGTCCGTGGTCGAGATAATGCAATCTCCGGCATTGCAAAACGCCGTGAACCAGTTAGCCGGATACGATGCCACCGATACCGGAAGAATTCTGAGCTTGCAGGAAGCATTCGGGTAAGCCTCTCGATGCAGCCGATACAGTGAAGATACAGACGGGACAGGTCGTGGTAGCATTTGGCGCTTAAAATACGCAGCACGACTATGAACCCCCGATTCGCCCGACTTTTCTTCATCACAACGGCTTACACGATGCTTTGGTCGGTAACGCTGCTGATCTTGCTGGAAGATGATGCAGCGATGCTGGCATTCATGTTTTCCTGAGCACAACTTTCTTGATCGAACGGAACATAATGAGATTTGTAGTACTGGCCTTGCTACTCGCATCGAACCAGGCATTTGCCGCGCAATGGTCCCTGATTGGCAACAACGATTTCGGCAGCTTTTACGTAGATAAGACCAGCGTTTCTACCAGTAGCGGAATTTTGCAGGCCAACGTTTTGCTCAACTGGGCTGAACCACAACCCCTGCAAGGCCATGACAGATACTATTCTTCTGAAGTCTCGGTTGCCTATCTGGATTGCGACGGCAAGCGCATCGGCTTCGGCAGTCGCACCATGTACCCCAAGAGCGATGCACAGGGCGGCGCACTGTTCTCACCTTATCTCGCCTTCAGAGATGTCAAGTTGCAAGACACTGTCCCTGGCTCAACCGGCGCCCAGATGATCAAGGCGATTTGCGGCAAGTAAGCGCAAGCGAACCCGCTCAGAGCTTCATCGGCAGGATCAACATCTGCAGACCATTGGTGTGTAAGCGACGCTGAATAGCCAGTGCTGCCTGATTATGCAGCAAGCGAATGAACCAGTTATCCTGATCAAAAATGAGCTTGCTGGCAAAGAAAATGGATTGCGGATAATCCTTGCTCACTTCCTGACAGAGCTTGCTCACCTCCTCCACCGCATCGCTACCAAAACCGAGATAAGCAGCCGAAGCAAGTTCATGGCTGCGACAGAACTCCACAAAAAATTGCAAGGTCGCATTCGCCTCGACGCGAATATGCGTCAAGGTATCAGCACCAGCATCCGCCACGATGGCAGCAGTGCGCGCATTGACGAAAATAAAATTCCTGAAATGTCCGGGAAACATTCTCTGCACCCAGAGCAGCGCATGCAGGCCACTGCCGCGTGAAGTCCCTACAATGAAGACCGCTGTCGGCGCCTCAGGCTGCACCGGAACGGACGATAGATTCATGCCGAAGGGTTGGCTTGCAAACACTTGATCCAGCGCGCGAATGGCGCGCTTTGTCTGGCGATAGTTTGCGCGAATATAAAAACATAGCAAGGACAGTACCAGGAGCAAAATGATCGCCATTCCCGTGCTATTGAAAGGCTTTATCAGTAACATTTGCGCCAGCACCAGTACCGATATCGCCAACGCTATCACCGAGAGGCTCAACTGCCAATGCCAGGAGTTTACAAGTCGTCGCCGTAACCACCAGTAACGGCACAATGCCGACAATGAGATGGTCATCGCCAGCAAGCCCCACAACGAATAAACAATCATCAAGGTGTCTAGTTCGCCACCAGCCCATGCCAAGGTGACCAATGCGACGAACGCCATCAGGAAAACACCGTTTTGCGACACCAAAGGCGTTGAGAGATAACGAAACTGATGCGGCACCCATGAATCAGCCGCCATGTGCGACAGCATGGCTCTACCACCGGCAAAGCCCAGATTGGCAACCAGCAGCAATAACAAGACCTGCAAGCCAAGAACCCAGATCAGCAACAACTGATGCAACCACGGCGGCGTCACACCAAGACTGTCGATGAGTACCGCAAAGATGGTAGCCACGATTGTCTGCCCTGCTGCTGGATGCACATCCCACAACAGATACAACAAGCACAACCCGGCCGCCATGACGGCGAGTATCAATACCACCACCAACAGCGACAGCTTACCGATTGCCAAACGCAATCTACGACGGTAATGCACACTGCCAGACAGCGCCTCCACAGCGGCATAACTAACGCCGCCCAGGGCATACGCAGGCACCAGCACACTAATCAAACCTGACCAGCCCAATTGGTCGATCAACGCAGCAACATGAACAGGTGCAGCAGAAATCAGGTCAGAAAAGGAATTCGCATGGGCCATAACACCATAAAAAATCAGAATCAGATGCGTGGCTGCAAATGCCAAAGAAAAGAGAGTCAGTGTCAGGGGTGACACACGTACACCGCGCAAATTGAAGGTCACCAGAACAGCAAGAAAGATCGCGCCCAGCCACAGCTTGTTGGGCTGCCAGTCCAACCGCAACAAGGAACTAAGCGTCTCCACTGCAGCCATGATGACAACATCGATCATCACGACGTAGTTAAGGAACAGAGCGGCACCCGCAATCAGAGCAGCACGCCCTCCCAGTAACTTGCCAGCAATCCGATAACCACTGCCACCGGCAGGAAACAATGCGGTGACCTGACCATAGGCAAGCGCAATGAGAAAAACTGTCCCTCCTGCAGCAAGCGCAAGGAAGAAACCGATCTGCACGCGCATCACTGAGTTCGAAAAAATCTGATCCGGTGCAATCGTCGCCGTCGACAGTGCCGCAGCCATCAAACTAAGGCATGCGGCCAGCGCCACGCGCGCAAGCGAGTGAGGGCCCTGAAAATGCGGCAGCCCAGATGATGATCCAGAAATTATTTCGCGGATTTTCGACATGCGGTGATGGTTCAGAAGATGGCCCGACTATTCAATTCGGTGCGGCTGAGGCGCCGATGATACCTGTTTGTGCTGCATCGCGGCAGCGGCAAAATTATTGAATCCAGGGGCTTGCTCTCGAATTCAAAATCATTCATAATCGCGGTCTTGCGTTGCCGGGATGGCGGAATAGGTAGACGCACGGGACTCAAAATCCCGCGGTGGTGACACCGTGCCGGTTCGATTCCGGCTCCCGGCACCAGATGAATGACTAGCAACACCAAAGCACTACCAAAACCCTTCGAGTCTCATAGAGCGGAGGGTTTTTTATTGCCTGCCCTCCTCCCGTCCACAAACATAACACGCATCAAGCCCCTCACAGGAGACTCTTGCACTCGCACGCGTCAACAGAATTGATATCATCAGCACAACGATGAAATTGGGAGCCACGTCATGGAGCAGCATCTCATCTACGGCAGGACATGCAATACCATAAGCCGAAGAAATTTTTCCTTAGCGCTCATTACTTCACTGGCGAGTCTCTACGTGCCATCAGTGATGGCCAAAAACAACGATGTCGAGGTTGATTTAAACGAAGAAACCATCAGCCTTCCGGCCCTCATCAGAGGCAAAGTCTATCAGCTCGAAACCACCCTCTTTCGGCCCGATACAACGAACCGGCATCCATTGGTCGTCATTAACCATGGCACCAGCGAGAACACCGACAAAAACAGGGAACGCGCCAGATTTATATCGGCTAGCCGCGCATTGGTCGGGCAAGGATTCGCCGTCGCAGTGCCGATGCGGCGTGGCTATGGAAATTCCGAGGGTGGCCAGGTCAGGCTGGAAGGTGCCGATTTAACAGACTACGGACTGGAGAACGCTCTCGATATTCATGGCGCCATTTCCTATCTGAAGAGTCAGGACTATGTCGATCCACAGCGCATGGTGGTGATTGGTCAATCCACTGGCGGACTTTCCACCATGGCCTATCTGAGCATGGCAGATCAGGGCGTGCTGGGTGGACTCAATTTTCACGGCGGGGTGAGGCCGCATAATCTGAACAGCGACCCCAAGCTCGATGCACGGATTACTGCCTTCACCACCTACGCAAAATCTACGCGTATACCTTCGATGTGGTTTTACACAGAGAATGATCACTCCAGTCACCCCGAGTTTATCGTACGCCTGCACGATGCCTATCAACAAGCTGGCGGCAACGCCACTCTGGTGCAGCTTCCGGCATTTGGCGAAGATGGGCATTACCTGTTCAGTCGCGAAGAAGGCCTGGGTATATGGTGGCCGAAGGCATCGACATTTTTATCCGCACTGATAGGTACACCAAACCAGGTTTGAGCAACCTGAGCTTCAACGTGGTTTTTATACCAGCACAGAAATGACCGCACCCACCGTCACTGCGGTGGCGATCCAGCGACCGTAATCGTAGCCATCTGTTGGCTTGCTTTGGCTATCTGGTTGAGGACGATCCAGACGAAAACATCCGTAGACAAACGATTTTGCAAGAGAGGGCTGATCATTGTCATCCACGCTGTCGTCAGAATGATCCTCAGTCGCTGAGCCTACATCATTTTGCTGCGCACGCAAGGCGGCTGAGCTAATCGTCACCCGGTCCGAAGCAGACTCGGGCTTCTGGGACGATTGTGCCAGTTGAGTAGAATCAACATCTGATCTGACACTGATGGCACCTCCACGACTAGCCAGTCCGGCAGATGTTGATTGAGTTGCATCACCAATTTGCATTCGTTCCCCGCGTTGTTCAACATGCATACGCATACTTGGTATTTATCGACAGAGTTGAGCGACTCTTTAAGAAGGCAACAGCATGTACGTCCTCTCAACACTTGTTCAAGTAACAATGAAGGAGTATTGATCGGAGGTATCAAAGAGCTGTAAAACCTCCTCCACACTGGAATGGCGGCGAACGATCAATATCCCCGCCACAATCGAGTCAAAAGCGTTGATGAAAAAATTGATCCAGTTTTACAATGCCGGTAACGCAGAAAACAGGATTGGCCGCGCCGCCTTTTCGATCGGCAATATGACGGCGAACAGCTGCCATTTACACTTCCAAAAAACAGAAAAATGAAGTCAATTGCCATCCACACCGTGATGACTCTACTGTCCCTGAGCTACAGCGCCACCAGCTCGGCAGGCATTTCCTGGTGCGAATCAGGGGCCAGCAACAATCTAAGCGCACTGCGCAATGAGGTCAGACAAAAATTGCTACCTGAATCGCGCGCTATCGAGCGCGTGCATACGGAAGGCACCTTGCCACATCAGGGCATCTGGGATCAGAGTGTGGAAGCAGAAAAAGACTGGCCTGTCATGCGCGACCTGGCGTTGCTGTGGCGACAACAGCATCAGAGTGAAGATCTGAATACTCTTTCGCGCCTACTCTCGGACTGGGGAACGCGCTATCAACCAAGTTTCAATCCGATCGACGAAACCAATCTGGATGCCTACATTGATGCGTATGCGATCAGTCGCGATGATTTGAGCCCCACCGTACGCAAGACGGCAGAACAATTCATCCGCGCGCTTGGCGAAGGCTATCTTACGCGCATGGAGCGGGACTTCAGGCTCAGTGATGGACGCTGGATCAATAACTGGAATTCACATCGTGTGAAACTGGCGACCCTGGCAGCGGCAGCATTGAGCGATGACAGCATGTGGAGGCGTGCACGAACGCAATATCAAGCTCACCTCAATCGCAATCTGTACGCCGATGGTACGACCGTCGACTTTGAAGAGCGCGACGCATTGCACTATGTGGTGTATGACCTTGAGCCTTTGGCAAGAGCCGCGTTAGCGGCGCGCCTGCGCAACGAAGATTGGCTTGATATGAAAAACGGACAACGAGCAAGTCTGGAGGATGCACTCGATTGGCTGGCTCCTTACGCAAGCGGTGAAAAAATACACGAAGAGTTCGTCCATTCGCGCGTCAGATTTGATTACCAGCGACGCGATGCCGGCCTGCCAGGTTACGCAGGAATCTGGGATAAACAGCTCGCATCTAATCTTTACGCCATGGCAGCACGACTCAATCCAAAATACCTCCAGCTTTCCAGTCAATTACAGCCGCTTAGAGGCTGGATGGCAGCTTGCTGGAGCAAGTAGCCCCCTCTATCCACACGCACCTGTGCAACATCACCGGAGGGCAATCACACAGCTCTCGCCTTTACATTTACCTCCTACCGATCCTACGAGAAATTGATAAAAGCTTGCAAAAACAGGCAATCATCACAAAAAATATACCGAGAAGTATGCAAAATAATATTAAAGAGTTTTAAGCTCCTTCGAAATCTCAAGTTACAATTGCCAGCCAAAAATTTACAAATACCACTGAGCAACAGGTTCTGCGTGACTAACAGATACAGCCGAAATATCAGTGACCAGCGCCAGATATCCCATTCATCGCACATCAAGAGGTCTGCATGTTAAAGAAAGTAGCATCCACTGCGGTCATCATTGCCGCTATTACCGTTCTCACTGCGTGCGTAACGGAAGAACAATCACGTGTCATTCCTGCCACACAAACTGCGGCAAGCATGAGTGCCAGTACCTATCAGGGTCCGCGCAGCGCGATCGCCGTCGGTAAGTTTGACAATCGCTCCAGCTTCATGCGCGGCTTGTTCAGTGACGGCGTTGATCGTCTCGGTAGCCAGGCCAAGACCATTTTGCTGACCCACTTGCAGCAAACCGGTCGCTTTGATGTACTTGACCGCGACAACATGGCTGAAATCAGTCAGGAAGCAAAAATCAACAACCAGGCCCAAACCCTCAAAGGTGCCAACTTTGTGATTACCGGTGATGTCACCGAATTTGGTCGCAAGGAAGTCGGCGATCAGCAACTGTTTGGTCTGTTGGGTCGCGGTAAATCGCAAGTCGCCTATGCCAAGGTCAATCTCAATATTGTCAATGTCGCCACCTCACAGGTTGTCTATTCGGTGCAAGGTGCCGGTGAATACAGTCTTTCCAATCGCGAAATCATTGGCTTTGGCAGCACCGCCAGCTATGACTCGACACTCAATGGCAAGGTTCTGGATCTGGCGATTCGTGAGGCGGTCAACAATCTGGCCATGGGTATTGATTCTGGCGCATGGCGTCCGACCAAGTAAGAACAGGATCATTGACCATGACATTTTTTTTACGCAGCCGCGCTGCATTAGTGACGGCGCTCCCGCTGCTGGCCTTGACAGCTTGCGCCAATCACCAGCCCACGCTGTATGGCTGGGGTAATTACCAGCAAGAGGTATATCAATACTTCAAATCGGACGCCAGCAAAAGCCCGGAAGAACAGATTCTGGCAATGCAGGAATCTGCGCAAAAAGTCAGTGCCGCTGGGCAGAAACTACCCCCAGGATTTCACGCACATCTTGGCCTGTTGTATGCCTCCACTGGTAAGGAAGATCTGGCCGTTGCTGAACTCGAAAATGAAAAAACGCTGTTCCCCGAGTCGGCTGGGTATATGGATTTCCTGCTACGTAAATACAAGAAATAAAGGCATCACATGACAATTTCGATTTTCCGTTCAAGCGCTATCGCGTTGCTGCTGGCACTATTGGCCACAGGCTGCGCCACACAAAAAGCGTATGACTACTCGGCATTCAAGGCCAGCAAACCACGTTCCATTCTGGTCCTGCCACCAGTGAACAGCTCACCAGATGTCGCTGCCACTTATGGGATGTTCTCGCAAGTCAGCTACCCGCTGGCTGAGTCAGGTTATTACGTTCTGCCTGTCACACTGGTGGATGAAACCTTCAAGCAGAATGGCCTGACAACCCCGGCAGATATCCAGAATGTGCCACCAGCCAAGCTGCGTGAAATCTTCAATGCCGATGCTGGCTTGTATATCGATGTCAAGAAATATGGTTCGGTCTATCAGGTTGTCGACAGCGTGACAACCGTCACTGCCGAAGCCAAGCTGATTGACCTGAAGACGGGCACTCTGTTGTGGCAAGGCTCTGCAACCGCATCCAGTAACGAGCAGAACAACAGCAATTCGGGCGGCCTGGTTGGTCTTCTGGTGACTGCGATTGTCAAACAGATTGTGGCGAGTACCACTGAGTCCGGCTACAAAATGGCAGGTGTTACGAGTAACCGACTGCTGACAGCGGGGCGACCAAATGGCCTGCTGTATGGCCCGCACTCTCCGAAGTACGGCAGCGATTGAAGCCTGTTGAGTAGCATGCCTTTGATCAGGTCAAAGGCTGATCGGCTTGATGAGTCACAAAAAAGGGACAAGGATGATGATCCTTGCCCCTTTTTTATTGTTAGCTCAGTGAGCGACAACTACCAAAATCTCAGGCATTGACACGAATCGAGAAATCTACGCCGACACCGCTCCACCACTCCTGCTCTTTTTGCATCCAGTAAGATACCGTCGGATAGTCACGCAACCAGTCGCGCTTGATTTCCAGCTCAATACGATTTTTCATTTTCAGGCGAATGTCGGTCAGGTCGAGCGTAATGTGAGAATGCATGAATACGACCGCCAGCCGCAAAGCGAGTACCGCCTTGGCGAAGTCCACATCAGACAATACTTCACCTATTTTGCGCAGGTTCCCCTTCTGACCCAGAATCAGAGTGCTCATCACACGTTGCTCACGCGTCGTAAAACCGGGCAGGTCTGCATTCGCAATCAGATAGGCCGAATGTTTGTGGTAGCCACTATGCGATACCACCAGACCGGCCTCATGCAGCAGTGCACTCCAGTTGAGGTACTTGGCGTACAACTCGTTGATCGGCTTGAGCATGCCAAAAAACGCCAGTGCGGTATCTGCCACCTGACGTGCACGCAAGGTATCAATGTGAAAGCGACGACTGAAATCCTCTACCGATTGCTCGCGACGGTCTCGTTGTGTCGCACGCAACTGCAAATCCCACATCACGCCCATGCGCAAACCGGCTTCGACCGGGATAACGGTGGTGATGCTGAACTCCTGCATCAACCCGATCAGCACGGCAAGGCCTCCCATGATGACGGCAGTACGCTCCGGCTTCAAGCCAGCCAAGGTAATCTGGCTAACATGGCCAAACGCAATCAGGCGTTGCTTGAGTGCTTCCACGCTGACCGCAGTGACTCGGCCATCACCAAGACCATTCTTGGCGATCACATCGGCAATCGCCCTGACTGTGCCGGATGAACCGTACACCCGGGTGCGCTGACGGCCACCAAACTGCTCCACCGCATCTTCCACATGGGAGCGGGCGGACAAAATGGCACGCTCGAACGCAGCCGCATCGATCATGCCATCCGAAAAAAACGCCAGACTCTGATTGACATTACCGATACTGAATGACTCGACGAACTTGATCTCACCACCGCGCCCCAGGATCACTTCCGTCGAACCACCGCCGATATCGATCACCAGACGCTCTTCGTCGGGCAAGGCAAGTGAACCGGCGACCCCCATGTAAATCAGACGCCCTTCTTCCTCACCGGAAATGATTTCGATCGGGTAGCCAATCGCTCTTTCAGCAAGCGGTAGTAATTCCTGTGCATTCTTGGCCACGCGCAAGGTATTGGTCGCGACAACTCTGACGGCATCGAGCTGGTAATCGCGCAATACCGTCCGAAACCGTGCCAGCGAGTCAACCGCGCTAGTGATTGCCTGTGGCGTCAGATTGCCGTCACGATCCAGTCCGGCAGCCAGACGAATCGGATCACGCGCGCTCTTGACGATACGGATGGCCTCGCCATCGTACCTGCCAATATGCAATCGAAAACTATTGGATCCGAGATCTACAGCAGCAAACATGCATTGCCTTTCAAGCAGGGAAGAAACGAGCGGAAATTATTTATCAATTTTACGGATGAACTCAGCCACACAATAGTGGCTTAGCATGACAGTTTGATGACACCTGCGCTAGCGCTGTACGATCTGCACATCAGCCAGTATCGATTCAGCATCGGTGTCATGGCTTGAAGCCAACATTCATGCTCGCAGTCGGCCATGAAATCAGGTCTAATATCACCAGCCTCTATTTTAACGATTTCAACATGCCAGGTATTCTTTATCTCGTTCCCAACACGCTCGGCTCTGCCGATACAGTCACCGCTGCCAGCCTGGCGTCCATATTGCCAGAGGAAGTACAGGCATTGACTGCACGGCTAGGTTACTTCATCGCGGAAAATGCGAAGACGACGCGCGCCTTTCTCAAGCTGATCAATGCCAACCATACATTGAGTTCGCCACTGCAAGGCATCAACATTGCCGAACTCAACGTCAATACCCCAGCGACGGCATTGCCGGCCTTGCTGGCACCAATACAGGAAGGACAGGATGCCGGATTGATCTCCGAGGCGGGTGTTCCGGCGGTGGCCGATCCCGGCGCCAACCTAGTACGTCTGGCGCATGAGCGAGGCATTCAGGTGCGCCCGCTGGTAGGACCGTCTTCATTGCTGCTGGCCGTCATGAGTAGCGGCCTCAATGGCCAAAGCTTTGCCTTCAACGGTTATCTCCCCACTGATCCAGGTCAGCGCAGCAAACGCATCAAGCAACTGGAGGAGCGCTCACGTCAGGAAAAACAAACCCAGTTACTGATAGAAACACCGTATCGCAATGCCGCCATGCTGGAAGCATTGGCAAATCATTGTCATGGCAACACCTTGATCAGCGTGGCAACCGATCTGACACTGGCTAGCGAATTGATCACCACACAAACGGCCGGACGATGGAAAACGCACATCGCAGCCGGCAAGGTGCCTGAGTTTCACAAGAAGCCAACGGTGTTCTTGCTACTGGCGGAATAAGACTGTCCCAATTAAAAGCCGCGGTATCAGGAGACTCCTGATACCGCGGCTTTCTTTTACGCAAGAGATAGTCATGTACGATTGTTTTACGCACAAAAACACTCGCCTCAACAATGCCTTCTGATTTAGCGCAAGGAGACAATCCCACTGTTGAGCAGGGATTGCGTTACGCCAGTGCCCATCGCGACGCCGAATTTTTTCAACACACGCTCAGGCAAACCCTCTGTCTGAGTGTAATCCACCAGATCTTCTGCCTTGAGCACGTCACGTGCGACGCTATCGACCGTGCCGTAGTCATCGGCCAGCCCCATCTCAATTGCCTTGGAACCAGTCCAGAACAGCCCCGAGAAGGTATCAGGCGTTTCCTTCAGACGCTGCCCGCGGCCGCGGCGCACAACATCAATGAACTGTTGATGAATTTCGTTGAGCATCTGTTGTGCATATTCTTTCTGTTTGGGGTTCTGGGCGCTAAACGGATCGAGGAAACCCTTGTTCTCGCCAGCGGTCAGCAAACGACGCTCAACCCCTACTTTTTCCATCAATCCGGTGAACCCAAAACCATCCATGAGCACGCCGATTGAGCCCACAATACTGGCCTTGTTGACATAAATCTTGTCCGCAGCAGCGGCGATGTAATAACCACCGGACGCGCACATTTCCTCGACCACGACATACAGTGGCTTTTTCGGATACGCCTTGCGCAAACGCACGATCTCGTCATTGATCATGCCGGCCTGTACCGGGCTGCCACCAGGGCTGTTGATCTTGAGAATCACACCGACCGAATCATCAGCCGCAAATGCCTTATCCAGTGCCGGAATAACGGCAGCAGCCGAGCCACGACCTTCTGCTTCGATGGTTCCACTGATTTCAACCAGCGCAGTATGCGTACCAACAGGGTCACTGTCAGACCAGTTGTAATTGAACGCAGTCCAGATGACGAACACGAACACCGCTAATCCCGCGATCTTGAAAAAATTGCTCCAGCGACGCCGCGCACGTTGCTCCCTGACCGCAAACAAGGCCAACTTCTCGAGCACATCGCGCTCCCAACCACCTTTATTATCGGCGCCACTGGCTGCACCACCATTGGTTGAGCCAGCCGCAGCAGTCGAGGATGACGATGCAGCCGGATTCACGGGTTGCGATTCCGAATTTTCAATGTCGTTGTTACTCATATTGTCACTCAGGTCTGCAGCATCCACAGTGCGCACCCGCACTGCTGCTACCGGGTTCCCGCATGGCTTATGCCAAAGCAGGCCTTACATAATCGTCAGGTGACCAATAAATCTGGCCATCCTGCTCACATACCGAAATCTTGCGCAAACGAGCACCGGTACAGGGCCCACCCTCGCATTTGCCTGTGGTCGGCGCATACACTGCGCCATGTGTGGCACACATCAGATACAGTCCGCTGGATTCGAAGAACTGCCCTTCTTCCCAGTCCAGCGCGATTGGCACATGGGCACAGCGGTTGAGATAGCCATACACAATACCTGCATAGCGCACCACAAAGCCACTTGCGTCGCTGCCATGTACCGAGACCGGAAAACGCCGACCCTTGCCGCTGTCAACGATTTCAACCGAGGAGCAAACAGGAATGAGAAGCTCATCCATGAACTGATTTCCTATGCGTTGTCATTGATCCATTGATGCAATACCCCGATTGAGCTGGCGCAAAACAAGGGGTTGAGCGCGCGCAACTGCTCCACCGGGTGCGCGCCGAATTCTACCGCAACTCCACTGGCACCCGCGTTGATTGCCATTTGCAGATCATGCGTCGTGTCACCAATCATCAAGGTGCGTTGCATCTCTTGCCCAAGTTCACGTGTGAGCTCCTGTAGCATGGCTGGATGCGGCTTGGAAAATGTTTCATCTGCGCAACGCGTCGCATCGAAGACCGACAGTAACTTGGTGGTGTTGAGGGCCCGATTGAGTCCTACGCGACTTTTACCAGTCGCAACAGCCAAAAAATAGCCCTGCTGCGACAGGTCATCAAGCATTTCACGGACACCGTCGAACAGGCTCAGATCCTGATCCTGACCTAAATAATGATGGCGATAACGCTCAACAATACGCGGATAGTATTTGGGATCGACATCCGGAATGGCTGCCTGCATGGCGTCTTGCAAACCTAGTCCGATTACATAGGATGCAGCACTTTTATCGGGAATCGGTAAGCCAAGATCCCGTGCGGCCGCCTGTATACAACGAACGATTGTCGACGTACTGTCCATCAAGGTGCCGTCCCAATCGAAAACGATCAAATCAAATTGTTTTCTTGCCATATTAAGTTGTCGATGCGGTGGTATTGATGCGGTTCACAAAATGCCTGTTTAACAAAATACAGTGGCGCCAGATATTAACCCGCCGCAACGTTCCCAGCCAGACTATCAAGAAAACGCTGACAATCGGATGGCAAGTCTGCTTTGAGCGTGACGTGCTTGCCGCTGTCAGGATGCGCAAAAGTGATCTGATACGCATGCAAAAACATCCGTTTGAACGCGATACGCTGACCATCTGCCTTTTGCAAGGCTTTGTTGAGTCCGAAGTCGCCGTACTTGTCGTCACCGACAATCGGAAATCCACTGGCGGACAAGTGGACACGAATTTGATGGGTACGTCCGGTCTTGAGCTCTGCTTCAAGTAACGCAAATTCGCCATACCGCCGGATCAGTGAGAATATGGTGTGCGCCGACTGGCCATCTTCCTGCACTCTGACGCGCCGCTCGCCATCGGCGGTACTATATTTGTGCAGCGGCAACTTGATATGCTGCCGGGCATTTTTCCAGTCACCCTGTACCAGGGTCAGGTAGCGCTTGTCGGTATCGCCATCACGCATCTGTTCGTGAAGATTGGTCAGCGCAGAACGTTTCTTTGCGAGCAACAAAATCCCGGAAGTATCACGATCAAGCCGATGCACCAGTTCCAGAAACTTGGCATCAGGACGCGATGCCCGTAACTGCTCGATCACACCATAACTCACGCCGGATCCACCATGCACTGCGACGCCCGCAGGCTTGTCAATGACCAGCAAATGATTGTCTTCGAGCAAGATCCTGAATTCGGCACCAGGAACGATCGCCGTGCTTGTCTTTTCAGCAATGCGAATCGGCGGCACACGCACGATATCGCCATCCTCCAGACGATAGGTCTGATCAATACGGCCTTTGTTGACCCGCACTTCACCGGACCGCAAGACCCGGTAAATATGGCTTTTGGGAACGCCCTTGCAGACGCGCAAGAGGAAATTATCGATACGCTGACCCGCTTCTTCTTCCGAAATCGTGAGCAGCTGGACTTGGGGGGAAGCCGCTGCCGATCCGGATGACGCTGGTGTCTCGGGCTTTTGAGGCGTGTTCCCAGAAAATCTCGCTAAGTCCTTCATTTTGAATATATAATCGCTCGACGCTGGTCATAAAACCGGTGTCAGTGTAAGAATTAAAAAGACCATTCTACACAGAGGTGTCCGCGTCAGCCTCGCTAATTTGCAAATATGACAGGAGGGAACCACGAAAAATCGCAGCATGCGGCGCCAAGTTTTGGGCGGCGAGCTTCGCACATTCTGCGAAAGCCAGTCGACATGACAATGCGCAGCGCGGATTTGACGGTTCCTTGAAACGTGTACGCAGCTCCCCTGCGCGAGTCCAGTTTGCACCGCAGTTGCAATCGGATAACGCACTTGGAGGTTGAACGAATAGTTTGGATTATTAAGGATAAAGTCTGGCCAGACCTGTCATTGCAGTTTTGCAGAAGACAGTGCTTGCCGGTTGATGTTTTGAACCCGATTTGCCGATTTGCCAACCCTTAGAAGAATGCTCAGTTTGGCTAACATTGATGGCTTACCGTCCACAGCCGCCGAGACCGCACCATGCGGAACGGCACGCGTGGATACGGAGCTGCTCGGCAGTCCGGTGCACCACATCCGCGCCCCGTTGTGCTTGAGCGCTATCAGTACGCGCTCCACACATTAAGGCAATTCCCTCCCCCAATCGCTTCGTTCTCGCGTACATCCCTGTACTTTTGATGCCGCTCTCACGGCATCATCAAAGCGGCCTTAGTGCCACGGAGTGAAACATGAAACGTATGTTATTCAATGCTACGCAGCAGGAAGAATTGCGCGTAGCCATCGTTGACGGTCAAAAACTGATCGATATCGATATTGAAGCCACCGGACGCGAACAGCGTAAATCCAATATTTACAAAGGCGTCATTACCCGCATCGAACCCTCGCTGGAAGCCTGCTTCGTCAATTACGGCGAAGAGCGTCATGGCTTCCTGCCGTTCAAGGAAGTAGCACGTACCTACTTCAAGGAAGGCATCGATGTCCGCAACGCCTCGATCAAGGAAGCGCTGCGCGAAGGCCAGGAAATCATCGTCCAGGTCGAAAAGGAAGAACGCGGCAACAAGGGCGCTGCCCTGACCTCGTTCATCTCGCTGGCTGGTCGTTATCTGGTATTGATGCCGAATAACCCTCGCGGTGGCGGCGTATCGCGTCGCGTCGAAGGTGAAGACCGTCAGGAACTGCGCGAAACCATGGATAAGCTGGACCTGCCAACCGGCATGTCCGTCATTGCCCGCACCGCCGGTATCGGTCGCAACGTCGACGAACTGCAATGGGACTTGAACTACCTGATGCAACTGTGGCGCGCCATTGATGGTGCCGGTCAGTCTGGCTCAGGCGCCTTCCTGATTTATCAGGAATCCTCGCTGGTGATCCGCGCCATTCGCGATTACTTCCAGCCCGATATCGGCGAAATCCTGATCGATACCGACGACATTCACGAGCAAGCCCAGCAGTTCATGGCGCATGTCATGCCGGACATGGTTCACCGCGTCAAGCGCTACCGCGACGATGTCCCCCTGTTTTCGCGCTTCCAGATCGAACACCAGATCGAAACAGCCTATTCGCGTACCGTGCCCCTGCCTTCCGGCGGCGCTATCGTGATTGACCATACCGAAGCGCTGGTTTCGGTCGACGTCAACTCGGCACGGGCAACCCGTGGTAGCGATATCGAAACCACAGCGTTCTACACCAATCTCGAAGCCGCCGATGAAGTCGCCCGCCAATTGCGCCTGCGCGATCTGGGTGGTCTGATCGTGATCGACTTCATCGACATGGAAAACGCCAAGAACCAGCGTGAAGTCGAATCGCGTCTCAAGGATGCGCTGCACCATGACCGTGCCCGTGTACAAATGGGCAAGATTTCGCGCTTTGGCCTGATGGAACTGTCACGTCAACGTCTGCGTCCATCGCTGTCCGAAGGCAGCCATGTGACTTGCCCACGTTGCAATGGCACAGGTCACATCCGCGATACCGAATCGTCAGCATTGCAAGTCCTGCGCATCATCCAGGAAGAGGCAATGAAGGAAAACTCGGCCGCCATCCACGTGCAGGCACCGGTCGATGTGGCCGCCTTCCTGCTCAACGAAAAGCGCGGCGAAATCCTGAAGATCGAAACGCGTCATCGCGTCACGATCATCATGATCCCGAACAAGCACCTGGAAACACCGCACTACAAGCTCGAGCGCATCAAGCATGATGATCCGCGCCTGGATGATACTCAGGCCAGCTACACCATGGCAGAGCAGGCAGAAACTGACATCAGCTACAGCAAGCGCCACAAGGAAGAAGTCAAGCCACGTCAGGAAGCGGTCGTCAAGGGTATTACCCCTGACCAGCCAGCGCCTATCGTGGAACGCAAAGTCGCTGCAGAGCCGGTACCAACACTGGCACCAGAAGCTGGTCTGCTGGGCAAGATCTGGAGTTTCTTCCGCAAAAAACCGGTGGAACCCGTCGTGGTTGCTGCTCCGGTAGAAGCCAAGGGTCCACAAAAACGTGACCCGGCAGATCGCAACAACCGTAATCGCAATGGCCGCAACCGCAATGGCGGTGGCAATGGTCGCGGCCGCAATGAGCGTGAAGAACGCGATGGCACGGCGCAACAGGCAAACGGTGGCCGTGAAGACGGTAACAAGCAGGAAGTCGAAGCCAAACAGCCACGTCAGCCACGCCAACCGCGTGAAGCACGTGAGCCACGCGAAGATCGTAATGAAGCACGTGAGCCACGCGAGGCCAAGGAAGTGCGCGAGCCACGCCCACCGCGTGAACCACGCGAGCCACGTCAGCCACGCCCTCCACGTGAAGAGCGCAAGGAGCAAGTCAAAGCTGAAGAGCAATTGCCTCTGGACGCAGTAGCAGTGCCACTCAATATCGAAGGCACTGAGGCCGCACAAGTAACAGGCAATCAGGTAGACGGTGCGGAAGACGGTGCAGAACCACGTCGTCGTCGTCGCCGCGGTGGTCGTAATCGTAATCGCCGTGATCGTGACGGCGCCGAAAACCCGAACGCACAATCAGCGGATGCGGCCGAAGGCGAAGTCAGTGGCAGCGAGGCACCTGCCGAGCACAATGAAGCGACAGAGTCTATTGCCGCAGCAGCAACAGTTGTTGCCGTTACTACTGAAGTACAGGCAGCAGCGGTCACTGCCCCCGTGGTAGCTGCAGTAGCAACCGCAGTGGAAGCGCCTGTTGTAGCCGCACCTGAAGTTGCAGTTACGCCGGTTGCATCCGTTGCTGTGAGTGCTCCGGCAGCGCCAGTAGCTCCAGTAGCGCCGGCTCAAGAGCAAATCAGCCTGTTGCCAGAAGCAGCGCCTGTTGCAGAGGCTGCCATCCCGGTGCCAGCCCCTGTTGCTGCGCCAGCAGTGGTAGCTGAGGCCCCATTAGCACAGCCAGCTGTTGAAGCTGTAGTGCCAGTGACGGCAACTGAAACCCCAGCCGTCGCTGCCGCAGCAGTAGCAACACCTATGGAAGCACCAGCAGTACCGGTGGCGGCTCCAGTCGCGGCGCAAGCAGGAACACCAGCAGCAGCGCCTGCAGATGTACCAAAAGCTGCCAGCAAGATGGCGGCAGATCTTGATGCGGTATTGGCGGCGGCCGGCCTGGTTCTGGCCAACACCGATCCTAGCAAGCTGCGTGCTGCGCAGGAAGCCGCTGCTCAGATCGTCGTGCCAGCACGCGTGCCACGTGAACGCAAGCCATTGCCGCCACAATCGAACGAGCCGCTGGTACAGGTCGAGACACGGCGCTAAAACTTGAACTGGTAGCAAGTACCTTGCTGTACTGACATAAAAAAGGGAGTGAAAACTCCCTTTTTTATCGTCTGAGCACTAGCAAGCAATGACAACAATTCCACGCGCTCGAATGTGCAGATGCAGCATGAGCACAGACCAGATTGATGCCGTTGTCAGCTTGCTGTATCCGGCTCGCACAAAGCACTCTGTGCTCTGCCCAATAGCCTGCATCATGCTATCTTTACGTGTATGAACCAGCGCATTATTCCGATCGTCGATATCCGCCCGCAAATCAGCATGGTGAATATTCCCTCTGATCTGCAGGCACCTAGTGGCTTGCTGACCGACGCGTTGGCGCGTCCGCTACAGGATTTGCGTATCTCAGTGACAGATCGCTGCAATTTTCGCTGTGTCTACTGCATGCCCAAGGAGGTGTTCGACAAGGATTACCAGTTCCTGCCGCATTCCTCGCTACTCTCCTTCGAAGAAATCACACGGCTTGCCAAGTTGTTTGTGGCACACGGCGTACGCAAGATACGCCTGACTGGCGGAGAACCGCTGTTACGCAAGCATCTGGAAAGACTGGTCCGCATGCTCAGTGAAATTCGTACCGTCGATGGCAACGAGATCGATCTGACGCTCACCACCAATGGCACGCTGCTGGCGCAAAAGGCGCAGATGCTCAAGGATGCCGGACTCAAGCGGGTTACCGTCTCGCTGGATGCGCTTGACGAAGCCAATTTCAAACGCATGAATGATGTTGATGTCAGCGTGGCGCAAGTACTGCGCGGGCTGGAGGTCGCGGATAAGGTTGGCCTCGGTCCAATCAAGATCAACATGGTGGTCAAAAAAGGCGTCAATGATCAGGAAATCCTGCCCATGGCACGCTATTTCAAAAATTCGCCGTTTATCCTGCGCTTCATTGAATACATGGATGTCGGGAGTTCCAACGGCTGGAGCATGGATGAAGTCCTGCCGTCGAGCGATGTGATCAGCCGCATCAACGCAGAAATGCCCCTGGCACCGATCGATGCCAACTATGCCGGTGAAACGGCACAGCGCTGGCGCTATCTGGATGGCGGCGGTGAAGTTGGTGTCATTTCCAGTGTGACACAGGCATTCTGTCAGGACTGTACGCGTGCACGCCTGTCGACTGAAGGGAAAATCTATTCCTGCCTCTTTGCCTCAACTGGCCATGATTTGCGTGCGCTGTTGCGCAGCGATAGCACCGATGCACACATCGCCAGCGCCATTGCCGCAATCTGGGGTCAACGCGGTGACCGCTACTCGGAACTGCGCAGTCAGTTTCAGGCGCCAGCTACTGTGCCGCGCAAGGTAGAAATGTCATATATCGGCGGCTGATATGAGTATTGCCAGAGAACAGATCACGGGACTGATACTGGCTGGTGGTCAGGGTAGTCGTATGGGACATGTGGACAAAGGTCTGCAGCTCTTTCGTGGTCAGGCAATGGTCGCCCACGTGATTACCCGCCTACTACCTCAGGTACATGCCGTGGCAATCAATGCCAATCGCAACGATCAACTGTACGCAGCGTATGGCTTGCCGATCTGGCCCGACCGCACGACCGAGTTTGCGGGGCCACTGGCCGGTCTGCAAAGCGGGCTCGAACATTGCCTAACCGACTATCTGCTGGCGGTACCATGCGACTCACCGTGGCTGCCGACAGATTTGGTCAGCCGCCTGGCGACAGCACTGATGCAGCAGGAAAAAGATGCTGCCTTTGCCATCACGCCGCAACATCGGCATCCCGTATTTTGCTTACTGAAAAAAACTGTCCTGCCAGCACTGAACCATTTCCTGCAACAGGATGGCCGCAAAATGGAGCGCTGGTTTGCCAGCATCGCTAGTGCGGCGGTGTCATTTGAGAATGAGCGTGCCTTCAGCAATATCAACACTTTGCAAGAGCTGCACACGTTGGAAAGCAGCGACTATCTTGCGCAACCGGATTGTGAATAAATGACGCCCGATTCTCTCTCCGCCATTATCAGCTGCATCTCCGGCTATGACCCGGATGCCATGACTGTGCCCCAGGCACAGCAAATCATTCAAGACTTCATCACGCCACTGCACGCGGTTGAGCAAGTGGCCATCCGTAGTGCCCTGGACCGGGTTCTGGCACGCGACGTTATCTCTGCCATCGACGTACCCGCCAACGATAATTCAGCCATGGACGGCTACGCACTGCGCGGCGACGATCTGGATCAGCCATTTCCACTGCAGTTGGGCATTGTCGGCAGCGTGCATGCTGGGCAACGCTTTACCGGTAAGGTCGGCCCGGGAGAATGTGTTCGCATCATGACTGGTGCTGCGATGCCGGCCGATTGCGATACGGTGATTCCACAAGAATTCACACACCAGCAATCGCCACAAGACGATCACGTGACGATTCCGGCGGCGTCTGTGCGGCGCGGCGACAATCGACGCTTGCGTGGTGAAGACCTGCGACTCGGCCAGGTAGCGCTGCGTGGCGGCAAGCTGCTAAGACCGGCCGATATTGGCTTGCTCGCTTCGCTGGGCGTGCCCGAGATTGCTGTGCAACGGCGGCTACGGGTAGCCTTCTTTTCTACCGGTGACGAATTGCGCTCAGTGGGAGAAACACTGGACGCTGGCTGCGTCTACGACTCGAATCGCTATACGCTGTATGGCATGCTGGCACGACTGGGGTGCGACATGATTGACATGGGCGTGGTCAAGGATGATCCGATTGCCATGGAAGCGGCATTTCGCAGTGCCTGCGAACAGGCCGATGCCGTCATCACCTCAGGTGGCGTCTCCGTCGGCGCGGCAGATTACACCAAACAAACCATGAGCAAGCTGGGCGAGATGCTGTTCTGGAAAATCGGCATGCGGCCCGGCCGCCCAATGGCGTTCGGGCGCATCAGTTCGCAAGGGCGCAGCGCCTATCTGTTTGGTCTGCCGGGCAATCCGGTGGCGGTCATGGTGAGCTTCTACTTTTTCGTGCGAGATGCTTTGCTACGCATGATGGGGGCTGACGCCGCACCGCTGCCACGCTTGTCGGTTCCCTCGCTTTCGGCGATTCGCAAAAAGCCCGGGCGCACTGAATATCAACGCGGAATTCTCGCTCTGGATGCCAGCGGGCACTGGCAGGTGCGCCTGACCGGTGCGCAAGGCTCGGGCATCTTGCGCTCGATGTCCGACGCCAACTGCATCATTGTTCTCAACGATGCACAAGGCGACGTCGTCGCCGGTGATCCGGTACAGGTTGTGTTGTTTGACGGTCTGACCTGAACCAGCCATGAGCTTGTTGACGCATTTTCAGCAACTCCATCAACGTACCCGCACCGCACTTGAGGTACCTTGGGCACAGCGTCGGGATCGTCTGCTGCGACTGCGTCATTTACTGTTGCATCATCAGGATCAGTTGGCGGCAGCGATCAGTACCGATTTCGGCAATCGGTCCCGACACGAAACGCAATTTCTGGAAGTTTTTACCAGCCTGCAGGCGATTGATCACGCCTTGCGCCATGGACAGCGCTGGATGCGTGCGCAAAGGCGTCCGACTGCACTCTGGTACCTGCCTGCCGGGAATCGACTATTGCCACAGCCACTGGGCGTGATCGGCATTGTGACGCCATGGAATTATCCGCTGTTGCTCACCATCGGTCCCTTGGTTTGTGCGCTGGCAGCAGGCAATCTGGCAATGATCAAGCTCTCTGAAGCCAGCCCAGCGTTTGGCAAGCTGTTTGCGCATCTGATGTATCAAGTATTTGGTGAGGATGAAATTGTCGTCATCAATGGTGACGTCGAGATCGCCCGGGAATTCTGCGCCCTGCCCTTTGACCATCTCCTGTTCACCGGCTCTACCGCTGTCGGGCGCGAGGTAATGCGCATGGCCAGTGCCAACCTGACCCCGGTGACGCTGGAACTGGGTGGCAAATCCCCCGCCATCATTGGCCCCTACGCCGACTTCCGACATGCGGTGACACGTACCCTGAGCGGTAAATTACGCAATGCCGGACAAACCTGCATTGCCCCTGATTATGTCCTTTTACCCAAGGGACAGGAGCAGGCCTTCATCGACTGTGCGCGCGAGGTTGTCGCCAGCCACTACCCGGCACTGAACGACGAGCGGCTTGAGACCAATGATTACAGCAGCATCATCAACGACCATCACTATGCCCGCTTGCAGGCTTTATGCAGCGACGCCCAAGCACATGGTGCGCAACTCACGCCACTTAGCGCACGACCAGCGCATGACTCACAACGCTTGTTACCACCATTGATCGTGACCGGGATCAGCGCTGGTGCGCGCATTCTGGATGAAGAAATTTTTGGGCCGCTGCTGCCCTTGATTACCTATGACGATATCGATACAGCGATCCGCTATGTCAATGCCCGTCCGCGGCCATTGGCTCTGTATGTCTTCGATACACAAAAGACTGTGATTGATAAGGTGCTACAACAGACCATCAGCGGCGGCGTCACCGTCAACGACACGCTGCTCCACATCGCCCAGGAAGATCTCCCCTTTGGTGGCGTTGGTGCTTCCGGCATGGGTGCTTATCACGGTGAAGACGGCTTCCAGCGCTTGTCGCACATGAAGCCGGTGTTCCGGCAAAGCCGCCTCAATCTGATACGCTGGTTCAACCCGCCCTATGGCCGGTTATTTTCGCTGCTGATGAAATTGTTGCTCCGTTGATCTTCCGGTTCAGGCAGACAATGTCACAGCAGTTCAGTTTGCCCATCACCGTCCATGCTGACGTCAGCATCGCTGGTCCCCAGCAGTTTCTGCGCTGTCTCACTGGGCAAAGCCTCGACTGACTTGAGCTTGCGCGACATCTGACGCGTCCGTGTTTCTGCTTGCTCAATGTTTTTAGCGGCACGCTCCAGCGTACTTTTGGTAGCCGCCAATACATCGCCGAACTTGCCAAATTCGGTTTTGACGGCACCCAGTACTTGCCACACTTCTGACGAACGTTTCTCCAGTGCCAGCGTACGGAATCCCATCTGCAAACTATTGAGCAAGGCCGACAAGGTCGATGGACCGGCAATGCTGACCCGCAAATTGCGCTGCAGCTCGTCCGATAAACCCGGGCGACGCATCACTTCCGCATACAACCCCTCGGTCGGCAGGAACAGGATCGCGAAATCGGTCGTCAACGGCGGCGACAGATATTTCTCAGCGATGGTCTTGGCTTCATTGCGCACGGCGCGTTCCAGCTCGCGACCGGCAGTGGCGACGCCATCAGCATCGGCGCGATCAGCAGCATCCGCCAGTCGTTCGTACTGCTCCTTGGGGAATTTGGCATCAATCGGCATCCAGACAGGCGTACCACCATCATCGTTACCTGGGAGCTTGATCGCAAACTCGACCCGCTCGCCACTGTTAGGGACGGTCTCGACGTTCTTGGCATATTGATCGGGCGTGAGCACCTGTTCCAGCAGCATTTCCAGTTGGACTTCGCCCCAGGTACCACGTGTCTTGACATTGGTCAGCACCCGCTTGAGGTCGCCAACACCAATGGCCAGCTGCTGCATTTCGCCGAGTCCCTGATGAACCTTCTCCAGACGATCAGAGACCAGCTTGAAGGATTCGCCTAACCGCTGTTCCAGTGTGGCGTGCAGTTTCTCGTCAACGGTCTTGCGCATCTCTTCAAGGCGATTGCCGTTGTCCAGTTGCAGATCCTTGATCTTGGCTTCCAGTGTGGCGCGCACTTCTGCCATGCGCTGCGCATTCGATTCGGTCAGCGTCGACAACGTCTGATTGAGCGTATCGCCAAACCGTTGCAATGAAGCGGCCTGCTCCTCGCGATTGACCTGCGCCTGCAGATTCATGGTCTGGCGCATGCCATCGAGTTGCTGGGCGTTGGTTTGATTGAGCTTGAACAGCTGCTGGGCAAAACCATCAATCTGCTGATTCTGCAGCGTGGCTACACTGGTCAGTTGCGTTGCCAGGGTCTGCTGCAGTTGGCTGAAATTACCCCCAAGCTCCTGACGTGTAGCTTGTGCATTGTTCTGCAGCTGGTTACGCAACTCGCGCTCGCTGCGTTCAGCCAGATCCTGCTGGTGGCGTTGGAGCTGCTCCTGCAATCCTTGTAGGGCAGCATCCATGTCCGCGCCCTGATCACTGCGACTGCGGAGCAGTATCAATAGCTGCAGGACCAGCCCGAGGGTAACCAAGGCGATAAGTGTCAATTCAATAGGATTCATGTCAATGCCGGGATGGAGAAATCAGGTCAGTGGTACAGCCGTGCTTTCGAGACATCGGCTGACGGGCGCCTATTATTAGCCAATTGCCAGCCGATTTCATCAAATTTTACGCGCCATCTCAACACTATGTTCCCAGCACACGACCTAAGGTCAACGCTTTTATGCGCAGGCCCTATGCCTCCCCCACAATGCATCATTGACCGAGTTTAAACGTTTCTACCAACTGTTCCAGCGCCGCCGCCTGCTGTTTCAATGATTCAGCCGCAGCCGCTGCCTGCTCAACCAAGGCGGCGTTCTGTTGCGTCACGTTGTCCATTTGCGTAATCCCGGTATTGATCTGCTCAATACCAGCACTTTGCTCACGGCTGGCTACGGCAATCTCAGCGATGATGTGCGTCACCTGCTTGACGCTGGTGACGACTTCCTTCATGGTCTCGCCAGCCTCTTCGACCAGCTGACTGCCAACATCAACTTTCTCGACCGAGTCGGCGATCAAGGTCTTGATTTCCTTGGCCGCACTGGCGCTCCGTTGCGCCAGACTTCTCACTTCGCTGGCAACAACGGCGAAACCACGTCCCTGTTCACCGGCACGCGCCGCCTCAACTGCGGCATTGAGTGCCAGGATATTCGTCTGAAAGGCGATCCCGTCAATCACACCGATGATATCGACAATGCGGTTGGAGGACTGATTGATCGAGGCCATGGTATCAATCACGCGCGACACTACTGCACCGCCCTGCTCAGCCACGATCGAGGCCTTCTCCGCAAGGGCATTGGCCTCACGACCATTTTCGGCATTTTGTCTGACGGCGCTGGTAAGTTGCTCCATCGAAGAAGCAATTTCCTCCAGTGACCCAGCCTGCTCTTCGGTGCGCGCCGACAAATCCTGATTGCCGAGTGCAATCTCGCTCGAAGCACTGGTAATGTTGGTGGCACCTGATCGTATGCCGGAGATGATGGCAACCAGTCCGGTTTGCATGCCAGAGATGGCGTGCAGCAAACTTCTGCTATCCCCTTTGTGCAAGGGAACTATCGCAGACAGATCACCACTGGCTATTTTTCTGGTGACCTCAGTCGCCAACAGCGGTTCACCACCGAGCGACTTGGTGACACTACGGATGAGTTGCCAGCCCAGCAACACCAGAATGCCGATTGCCAGAACAAAAATCCCCATCAGTTTGGTCGCATTGCGCCAGAAAATTTCATTGATATCGTCGATATAAAACCCGGTCCCGAGCCACCATCCCCAGGGTTTGAATTCGACGATACCGTTCAATTTGGGCACTGCACCACCGTTGCCACGGGGAATTTTGATCAGCACCAGACCATAGGTATCCTTGTCCATCGCTTCCCGATAGGCCACGGCGTCAACCCGGCCATCCATGGTTTCGCCCTGAGTGATGGTATTAACTATTTTGGGATTAGGATGGATAAAGGTGAGCCCATTGGGCAAACGCGCCCAGTAGTAGCTGATACCGTCGTTATTGAGTTGACTCAAGGCGGTCTTGGCAGCACTCTGGGCTTGCTCACGGGTCAGTGAGCCACGCGCCTCAAGCGATTGGTAGTAGCTCAGCAGGTTCATGCCCATTTTGAGCATGTTGACGATTTCGGCACGCCGATCGTTCATCATGGACTGGTTGAGCGCATATAAACTGGTGGCGGCAAGCGTCGAAAGTGCAACAATCGCAACGCTGAGCAGCAGTATCAGTCGTGTCGCCAGCTTCATAGAGCCTCCTCTGAAATACATCAGTTTGAAAACCTGCTTTTGACTGACTCAGACCCGGGACGACTTGACCAATGGGGTCTGCGAGACATGAACCGACTTCGCAGCGATCACCGTTGAAGGCTCTGTACCTGCCATTTTCATGCGGACCGAGACAACCACCGATACCAAGCAACCTCCAGCCAGATAAGCCGCTACCGCATGCCAGCTGCCATCGATACCCAACAGGGCGGTTGCGATAAAGGGCGTGAAGCCTCCGCACACAACGCTGGCAAACTGGTAACCGACACCTGCCCCACTGTAACGATATTCAGCACCGAAGAGCTCAGTAAACAAAGGCTGCTGGACGCTAACGACCATGTCGTGGGCTATATTGGCGAGCAGCACCGAAAAGACCACAATCCACAGTACCGATCGCGCTTCCATGGCGAGGAAGAACGGTATGGCTGACGCCAGACCAATCAACGCACCGGTAACGTAGACGCGCTTCTGACCGATGCGGTCTGCGGCCAGCGCAAACAGCGGAATTGTGAAGCAACTGACTGCGCCGACCAACAAACCGATATTCAGGAACAGGTCGCGTGACATGCCTAGATTCTTGGTTGAATACGATAACGCAAATGCGGTCACGATGTACATCGTAAACATTTCAGCCATGCGCAACGCGATGATCAACAAGAAGCTCTTGGGATTGTTGCGCAAAGCAGTGAGCACTGGGAGCCTTTCCTTTGACTTTTTCTGGTTGGCAACACTGCGAATAAATTCCTGCGACTCTTCCATCGTCGTGCGAATCCACAAAGCCACGAGCACCAATACAATGCTCAACAGAAACGGAATCCGCCAGCCCCATGACAGAAAAGCCTGATTATCGAGTGTATGGGTGAGTATAGAAACAATGCCAGTGGCCAGCACCAACCCAACGCCGTAGCCAACCTGCACGCCGCTGCTGTAGAACGCCTTCCGGCCCTTGGGAGCCGACTCCACTGCCATGAGCGCCGCACCGCCCCATTCGCCGCCGACGGCAAAGCCCTGCAATGCGCGTAAGCTTACCAAGGCCAATGGTGCATACCAGCCAATGCTGGCATAGCCCGGCAACAGTCCGATCAGTGCGGTGGAAACCCCCATCATGACCACGGTAATGACGAGCATACGCTTGCGCCCCAGTCGATCTCCAAAATGGCCAAATACGATACCGCCCAGTGGACGGAACAAGAAACCGACACCGAAGGTGCCAAAGGCAGCCAGTGTTCCCAGCATCGGATTGTCGCCGGGAAAGAACTGGCTATTGAATACCAGCGCCGCAGTAATCCCGTACAGCAGGAAATCATACCAGTCGACTACCGCACCGACGAAACTGCCCAGTGCCGCCTTGCGTGCCTGCTTTTGAGTCTGAGTCTGAGTCTGAGTCTGAGTTTGAATTTGAGTCTGGTCCAGACCTGGGGATGGGCGTGCTTGCCCATTTGATTTACGCGTGTTCATGTTGTTGTCTCCGTTATCTTGTTCTCTATCTTGTTCTGTACTCTGCATTGCCTGCAGTGCCGACTTTTTTATGACAAAAGTCTAGCGAGAACTCGCTGAAACGACCAAGATTGCATTCCAAGAAACGTACGATAATCGCGCATTAAGTTCGATTGATGAGCATATTAAGAAAAAAGCTTTAGAGCACGATTACACAATTAACCGATCAGGTGGGTGTTGCGCCGGAGGTATCCTTGTTCATCATCCAGTTTGCCGTCTGAAAGAATGCCTGCATCAGCCTGGTGCGCAATGCTTCTTCCAGACCGACATCTTCCATTGCCCAGGCCATGCAGCGCAGCCACTGATCTCGTTCTGAAGTGCCGATAGGAAATGGCAGATGGCGCGCACGCAGGTAGGGATGTCCAAACTTTTCAACGTAGAGATTGGGGCCACCGCTCCAGCCTGAGAGAAACCAGTAAGTTTTATCCCTTGATCCCTCCAGCGAGGATGGATGGAGCGCACGGATGCCAGCAAACTCAGGTTCGAGGTCCATCAGATCGTAAAAACGATCCACCATTGCGCGCAGCTTGTCTGCGCCGCCGATCAGCTCGTAGGCAGTCGGTTGTTTGGGGTCTTCGATTTGCATAGAGCGAGATGATAACGCAGCCGCACGCACCTGACAGCTGCGCCACAGACTCGCTGCCCATGGGCAACGGTTTTAGCCTTCGCGCAAGGTTTGCAGCGGCGGCTGGGAAAGCACCTTGCGCAAGCCTAACCAGCCACCGGCAAGTGTGCATCCCATACCTACCAAGGCGCCTGCCAGCCATAACCAGGCACTGACATGCCAATCAAAATCAAAGATATTGCGGGCCAGCACCCAACCTGCCAGACCAGCACCACTGGCTGCCAGCAAACCCGCCAGACCGCCGACCAGCATCACTTCAATGCGCTGCGCTTGCGCCAGCTGACGGCGGGTGGCTCCCAATGCGCGCAACAGACCCGCTTCCCGGATTCGGATATCGTGCGTACCGACCAGCGCTGCGTATAACACTAAGGCACCCGCCAGCAGTGCAAACAGAAACAGGAACTGTACTGCCGCCACCACTTGATCAACGATGCTCTGAATCTGTTGCAGCACGCTGCCGATATCCACCACGGTCAGATTCGGAAAATCTCGGGTCAGCAGATTGGCCAGACTAGCTTGCTCAGGCGGTAAATGAAAAGCGGTGATCCAGGTCTGCGGCATGTCCTGGAGCGCAGTCGGATTGATAATCACAAAGAAGTTGACCCGCAGGGAGCCCCATTCCAGTTTGCGGATACTGGTGATTGGCACCGACAGCAACTGTCCTGCAATGTCGAATTGCAGGTGATCCCCAAGCTGTAATCCCAAGGTCTTGGCCGCGCCCTCTTCCACCGACGCCTCTGGCCGCGTGTCGTCGAACCAATGGCCAGCGACGATTGTGTTTTGCGCCGGCAAGTCACGCATGGTGGACAGATTGAATTCGCGATCCACCAATCGTCGGGCACGATCGTCGTGGTAGCTGTCGTTGGTCACTGGCTTATCATTGATTTGCACCAGTCGACCACGGATCATTGGATACAACGGGGCCTGGGCAATGTTCGCCTGCTGCAGCCGCTGCGCAACCGCCTCCTTCTGGTCGGGCTGGATATTGATGACAAACCGGTTCGGAGCATCAAGCGGTGTCGACTGCCGCCACGCAGCGATCAGATCACCCCGGATCACTGTCAGCAGGAGCAGCGCCATCAAGCCCAAACTCAGCGCCACGATCTGCACAATGCTTGCCCCCGGACGTCGTTGCAGGCCCTGAATGGCAAAACGCCAGCCCTGATTACCAAACCAGCCACGCGCGCTGCCTAGTGCGCGCAGACAAACCCAGGCCAGCAAGGCAAACAGTCCGCAGGCCCCAAGGAAGCCCAGCGCCGTCAGTAGACCCAACTTGATGTCACCGGCCTGCCACAGCAACAAACCGATAAAGACCAGACTGCCCAGCACATAGGTGGCAATACTGCTGACCTTGGGTGCGGAGGCATCTCGCCGTAACACCCGGTTGTGGGGCACATTGCGTAGCTGCAGCAAAGGCGGTAAAGCAAACCCCACCAGCAGCAACACGCCCACCGCCAACCCTTGCACGGCGGGCCACCAACTGGCTGGCGGCAAGGAAGTCGCTACCAGGCCGGCGAGCCAGCTCAGCAAGGCAAAATGCGCGACAAATCCCATTAGTACCCCAAGTGCACTACCGACCAGGCCAATGAGTAAAAACTCTTGCATATAGAGCCAGGTCACCTGCGTCTGGGTCATACCAAAGCAGCGCAGCATGGCACAGGCATCCAGATGTCGCAGCATGAAGCGACGCGCCGCCAATGCGACGGCAACGGCAGCCAGAAACGACGACAACAAACCAACCAGCGAGAGAAATTGCTGTGCGCGATCGAGTGTCGCGCGGATTTCCGGACGCCCTGAATCAATCGATTCGATCCGTACACCCTTGAGATTGTCGGTATCAATATGCGTTTGTAACCAGCGCTGATAAGACTTGATACGTTCCGTTGTACCGGCCAGCAACAGCCGATAGGTAAGTCGAGAGCCAAACTGCACCAGTCCCGTAGCAGTCAAATCGTCAAGCGCGAGCATGACACGGGGCGCAAAATTGACGAATGCACTGCCGCGATCCGGTTCATTGGCAATCAATCCTGCGATACGAAATTGTTGACTCCCGAGTTTGAGGTGATCACCGACATGCAGCTGCAAAGCAACCAGAATGGCCTGATCAACCCAGACCGTGCCACGCTCAGGGATGCCAGATGCAGCATGCGGCTTGCCATCCTGCGTGTGATTGTCGGACGCCAGACTGAGTCGCCCGCGCAAAGGATAGTCAGACGATACCGCTTTGATGGACGACAATACGGAACGCACACCGTCGCCCTGCCCGGCAACCGCCATGCTGGGGAACACGATGGTCTGGGCCGTCTGCAGATGTTCCAGCTGTGCCTGTTGCAGCCATTGCGGTAGCAAAGGCTGGTCCGTTGCCACCAGCAGATCGGCTGCCAGCAATTGATGTGCATCGCGTTCAAGACCTGCACGCAGACGATCGATGAAGAAGCCAACCGAGGATAGCGCAGCAACAGCCACAATCAGGGCCACCAGCAAAAAGCGCAACTCACCGGCTCGCCAGTCGCGACGTGTCATGCGCAATGATTGTATAAACATGCAGTGTCCCAGGTGGCAAATAAACTTCGCCGGCATGGTCGCGTACATAATGCGAGCGCGACCATGCCGGCGAGGAAGGTCATGACGACAGTGTATCTCTGTTACTTGGCGATTATGCCGGCAACGAAGACATGTCGATCACAAACCGATATTTCACATCGCTTTTGAGCATGCGCTCATAGGCCTGATTGATCTCGTCAATCTTGATCAGTTCGATATCAGAGGTAATTCCATGCTCGGCACAGAAATCCAGCATTTCCTGGGTTTCCTTGATACCACCGATCAACGACCCCGCCAGCTTGCGTCGTTGCAAAATCAGATTGAATACGGTTGGTGAAGGATGTGGTGTATCAGGTGCTCCGACCAGGGTCATGGTGCCATCGCGCTTGAGCAGCGACAGGAACGCATCCAGATTATGCGGTGCAGCAACGGTGTTGAGGATGAAATCAAAACTATTGGCATGCTGCGCCATTTGCGCTTCATCCTTGGAAATCACCACTTCATCCGCACCCAGCTTCAGCGCATCAGCGACCTTGCCCGGCGACGTCGTGAACAAGACCACGTAAGCACCCATCGCATGCGCCAGTTTGACGCCCATATGTCCCAGACCGCCGAGGCCGACGATACCGACCTTATGCCCCTTGCCGACTTTCCAGTGACGCAATGGCGAATACGTGGTGATCCCTGCGCATAGCAGCGGCGCTGCTGCGGCTGGATCAAGTTTGTCGGAGATGCGCAGTACAAATTTTTCATGCACCACGATATTGTTGGCATAGCCGCCATAGGTGACGCCGCCGGTTTGTTTTTCTGGCCCATTGTAGGTACCGACAAAACCATTTTCGCAATATTGCTCCAGACCTTCTGCGCAACTGGCACAGGTTTGACAGGAGTCGACCATGCAACCCACACCGACTAACTGACCGAGCTTGAATTGCTGCACCTGGGAACCGACCTTGCTGACCCGGCCGACAATTTCGTGACCTGGTACCGTCGGGTAAATCGTATTGCCCCATTCATTGCGGGCGGTGTGCAAATCGGAGTGGCAAACACCGCAATACAGGATATCGATCTGCACATCGTGTGCACCTGGCTCACGTCGATCAAAACGATAGGGAGCCAATGGCGCCTTCGGGCTGACTGCTGCATAGCCATAGGAAGCTGACATAATTGATCCTTTCATGATCGGTAAAGTGGGATAGCGCTTGTTACCTGCTGCACAACCGCAAGATGCCGCTGTGCACAGAAAATCGTGAAAGCAATGCGGAGCACATGGTAATACTTCAGCAAACTCCTTGCAGAGCACTGCCCGATTTAGCATTACTCCCAATTGAAAAGCTGGGCAGTACAACAAATTGTTACCAATTTCCTGCTGCAAACCATTTGCAATCAGCAACGTACCGATGGAAACTGCTGACCAGAACATGTTGAGGAAATCTATGAAATCATCTTTGCGCCGAATAGCTGCCTTGCTCGCCTTTTCAGTGTTGAGTGTGACTGCAGCAGGCAGCCATGCTGCCGATACTGGCAGTACCGAAAAGAATGGCAACACAAACAACAGCGATGCCCTCAGTTGCAACAATGCGGGGACCCAGGCCCAGATGGAGCAATGTGCTGCACAGGCACTCAATCAGGCCGATACCGAGCTGAACCAGACCTATGTTGACTATCGCAACCGGCTCGATCAGCGACAGCAGGATCAAATCCGCGATGTGCAGCTGGCCTGGATAAAATATCGAGATCTATCGTGCAAATATGCCAGTAACGACGTCGGCGGCTCTGCCCACGCGCTCGCATTGCAAACCTGCCTGACCGAAAAAACACAAGAGCGGACCCGCGAAATCAAGGCATTGGCGGCCTGTCCTGAAGGTGACCTGACCTGCCCCCGCTGAACCATAAAAAAGAGCCAGTCTGCATGATCCTGCAGCTGGCTCATTTTTTCTCATCACCGTGATCACCTTACCGATACGGCAAAGCTTATTTCAACCTCAGGCCTGGCTGCGCTTGAAAAAGAACAGCCCGGTTCCCACCAGCATCAAAATGCCACCGAAGAAGCGATTCTGGATCTTCAAGGCACGCGCATCGCGGAAATAGCGCTGCATGCGACTGGCGGCAAATGCATAGCCATGCATCACCACCAGATCAACCGACACCATGGTGACTGCCATGACTAGCAATTGCAGCCACAGCGGCTGTTGATGGTCGATGAATTGCGGCAATACAGCCACCATAAAGACGATCCCCTTGGGATTGGTGGCATTAGTCAGGAAACCGGTCAACACCCTTTGCCAGCGTGATGCAGTTGCAGCTGGACGAACCTGCTGCTGGGAGTCAACGTGTACCGGAGCGCGCCATTGCGACCAGCCCAGGTAGATGAGATAAGCAGCGCCCAGAATCTTGATGGTATTGAAAGCTGCCTCCGAAGCAACCAGCAATGAGCCAACGCCAGCGCCCGCAATCAGCAACACCAGTACCAGCGCAATTTCCAGACCGAGAATCGTCACCGAGGTACGACGCACACCGTAGCTCAGGCCGTGGCTCATCGACAGTACTGCGCCAGAACCTGGCGAAATCGCGATCAGACAGGCTGCAATAAAAAAGGCAAACCAAGTGTGCAAAGCCATACCAATTTTCCTTTCCGCAAAAGTAAAACAAACATTATAGAGAGAAGCGCCACTGTGTGCGGTGGCGCGTCGCACGCAACTGCTTGAAGTGACATTCCACGCTATCCAGAGCAATTGCAACAGCCGCTTACAACTATCGCATGATTTGCAACACTTTGACGTCGTCGCTTTGATTGGCGGCTCGTTAATGGAAGTAAGGCGCAGCAATCAAGTGAAACAAACTGGATCAAGCGCCGAGACAGAAGAACTTCTCTTTAAGGAAAATTGCCATGAAATCGACTTCCCTCATCGCTGCTGCACTGCTGTCCGCACTGACTCTGCCAGTGTTCGCCCAAACCGGGGCACCAGTCGCCAAGCCAGCTGCCGTATCAGCCACTACATCAGCAGCAACGACTGCAGCAGCTCCGGCCAGCGTTGCGAAGAAGGCAGTACCGGCAACTAGGATCAAGTCGGTGAAGCACAGCGCCACAAGTCATTCCAGTGTGAAGAAACTCGACACCAAGGCCACCGCAAAGCCGGTTAGTTCGCCAGTCAGTGCCAGCACTAACGCCGTGATCAAGTAATTTCAGACGAAATCAGTCACCAGCGCATACCACCGAAACCTTAAAGGAAAAACATCATGAAAACATCTACCGTTATCGTCGCCGCCCTGCTCTCAGCACTGACCCTGCCAGTATTCGCACAAACTGGTGCGACAACAGCGAGCCCAACGACACCGGCAACGACAGCAACAGCAACAGCCAAAACTGCGACTGCGCCAGCCGCAAAGACCTCCCACGAGGTAAAGCACAAAAAGGTGAAGACAGAAAAAACTGCAAAGGACACTGCGTCCAAGCCAGCGACCGCAGCACCTACAGGCACGCCAGCAGCAGCGAAATAAGGCAACTCGCGTCACATTGACCACCAGACTCCGGCGCGGCGCGGCTGCGCCAGCAACAACACCATTGACACTAAAGGAACCATCATGAAGACTTCTTCCCTGCTCGTCGCTACTCTGTTTTCCGCACTGACTCTGCCAGTATTTGCCCAGACCGGCGCTGCTGCGCCAGCGACGACACCAGCTACAACCGCGACAGCGCCTGCTGCAAAGACGGCTGCGCCAAAAGCCGAACAGGCGACCAAGCAAAAGACCGTAAAACACGCAGTCAAGAAGGACAAGACTGCAAAAAAAGAAGCAACCGAAAAGACGGACAAGAGCAAGGCTGACGCAACCTCAACCAGCAAGCCAGCCGCTGGCGACAGCAAGAGCTCTGCCAGCAAGTAAGGTCGACAAGGCATCGTCGATATAAAAAGACGTTAAAAAGCGGTTTGTCAGGACACGGACAAACCGCTTTTTACATCGATTTTTCTTTAGCCCAGATCAGCTTGCCAGCGCAAGACGATATGCTGTGTTGACGCGTCGACAGCTGCGCTTTGCGCATGGCAATCCATACCAATTCCGGCAGCGTAGAGCAACTGTTCACCGGCAAAGATGATCGGTAAATAGGGGCGCTCCCAGGCGGGAATATCGAGCGATTGATAATGGTATTTCAAACTCTTGGCCGGACGATTGGCTGCCAATTTGAGACGCTCGCCACCGCTGCGCAATGTCAACGTCAGGCGCTGTTCACGCAGCCATTGCGGAGGCAATCCAAGCTCCGCTGTGTCAAACACTAAGCTGCCCGCAAAGCGCGGAAAATGCAGACTACGCTCGCCCTTCCAGATAAACGACTGAGGTGCGGAATCAGCGTCAAACGCAGGGTGCCGTGGCGTCAGAAATACCCGCTCACGATAACGCCGGATATGACAGTCAGGATGGGTCACGCACAATTGTGCATCTTCCTTGGCTTCCAGCAGTTGGGTACGTAATTCAGCCAGCCAGGCAGCGGATGGCATACGCAGGCCGCGTAAGGCAAACCAGTATCGCAACAGATTATCGAGCCGGTCCTGATCAAGACGACGCAATGCCGGCAAGCTCAAATATTCGCCATCCAGACATCCCGCCAGATCCTGCGCGGCCAGACCGGTGAGCAAACGCTGCGCGGCCTGGGCATGACTGGCAGCACGTGCAAAACGCTGTTGAAATCCGGGGAAGAACTCGCTCAGCGCCGGCATCACATGGCGCCGCAAAGCGTTGCGCGCATAACGGGTGTCGTGGTTGGACTCGTCTTCCACGAAGCGGATTTCACAGTCACGCGCATGCGCTTCCAACGCCGTACGCGAAACATCGAGCAGAGGTCGCGCCAGTAACAGATTGGCATTATCCAGCAGGCTCGCTGCCGCATTGGCGCTATCCATTCCCGACATCCCAGCCACACCGGAGCCGCGCAGTAATTGCAGCAACACCGTCTCCGCCTGATCGTCCAGATGATGCGCGGTCAGCAGCAAGCGTACATCGTGCTGCTGACACAGTTGCCCGAGTGCACGGTAACGTCCGATACGGGCCGCTTCCTCCACGCCACTTTTGTTGCTGGAATCAAGCGCGATATTGCATGTGTCGAATACCACTTCAAGCTGCGCGCACTGATCGCGACAATGCGCTTGCCATTGATCGGCATTGGCACTCAAACCATGGTGAATGTGGAAGGCCAACAAGGCGACACCATGGTCGCGGGCAAACTGATGCGCAAGGTGCAGCAGCACTGCCGAATCGAGACCGCCGCTGTAGGCAATCGCTATCCGCGGAAAGCGTGCTGCGAAATCAACGCCTGTAGTTGCATCAAAATCTGCCTGCAATGGCTTCAAAGCCTGCAATACCTGGCTTAATTGTGCTGGAAGAGAGTCGGAAGGCTTGGACGAGGACATGCTTGTTTCCCAGCAGGCGAACGCTGACTGGTCAGTTCTACCTGCAGCTGAATATGACAACGGCGCCGTCGTCACTTGCGTTATCGAACGGCGCCGCCAATGCTTGTTGCAAGCGAGGGTTTACTCTTGCGGACTGATTTCCTTGAACTTGCCGTAGCTCATCAACTTCTCGTGACGTGCGGCCAGCAGATCCTTGGTCTTCACACCCTGGAACTGACGCAACGTATCGGCCAGCGCGCGCTTGAGCAATGATGCCATTTGCTTCGGATCACGATGCGCGCCACCGAGTGGTTCGCTGACGATTTTGTCGATCAAGCCCATGGCCTTGAGACGATGTGCCGTCAAGCCGAGCGCTTCAGCCGCATCGGAAGCACGATCTGCAGTCTTCCACAGAATCGATGCGCAGCCCTCTGGCGAAATCACGGAATAAGTCGCATATTGCAACATCAGCACCGAATCACCGACGGCAATCGCCAGCGCGCCGCCGGAGCCACCTTCACCGATGATGGTAGCGATCAGAGGCACTTTCAGTTCGGCCATCACATACAGGTTGTGACCAATGGCTTCGGACTGGCCGCGCTCTTCCGCATCAATCCCTGGGAATGCACCCGGTGTATCGACGAAAGTGAAGATTGGCAGATTGAATTTTTCTGCAACCTTCATCAGGCGCATCGCCTTGCGATAGCCTTCTGGCTTTGGCATACCAAAGTTGCGCATGGCACGCTCCTTGGTGTCACGGCCCTTTTGATGACCGATGACCATGCAGGCCTGGCCATTGAAACGTGCCAGACCGCCGACGATCGACAGATCATCTGCGTAGGTGCGGTCACCATGCAGCTCATGGAAGTCAGTGAAGATTTCATTGACATAGTCCATCGTGTAAGGACGCTGCGGATGACGGGCGATCTGTGAGACTTGCCACGGCGTCAGCTTGGCGTAGATATCCTTGGTCAGCTGCTGGCTTTTCTTTACCAGGCGCTCGATCTCTTCCGAGATGTCGACGGCCGAATCGTCTTGCACAAAGCGCAACTCTTCGATTTTGGCGTCGAGCTCGGCGATGGCCTGCTCAAAACCCAGAAATGTAGTTGTCGACTTGCTCATCGTATTCCTTTTCTAGAACTCATTTTCATACACAGGCGGCAGTATAACAGCCCCGTGTGCCCGCGCTAAGCCTGTCGCCTGATAACCGATATCAAGACTGGGCATCCAGACTACGCCACAAATACCAGGTGGCAACAGTACGCCACGGCTCCCAATTGGCGGCGACTTCACGCACGTCGCTGCGCGATACCGGCTCGCCTGAAAAATAGCTGTTACTGATGCCCTCGAGTAATCCCGGATCATCCAGTGGCAGGATATTGGGTCGGAGCAGATTAAATATCAAAAACATCTCCGCTGTCCAGCGACCGATTCCGCGGATCTGCAACATCTCGGCAATGACGTCTTCGTCGTTCATTTCCGCCCATTTATCGGGATGTACCGTCTTTGCCTTGAAATGTTTGGCCAGATCCAGCAAATATTCCGCCTTACGCTTGGACAAGCCACATGCGCTCAGCTGCTCTGGTCCCACCTTGAGCACTTGAGCAGGCGTGCACTTGGTACAGACTTCAAGGAAGCGTTGCCATTGCGCCTGCGCCGACTTCACCGAAATTTGCTGACCAATGATCGAGCGTGCCAGGGTCGTGAAAGCGTCACCGCGACCGGTCAATTGCAGATCACCGAATTGAGGAATCAGCTTGCGCATGATGCGATCACGTTTCATCAGCTCGACTTTGGCCTGTTCCCAGTAAGCAGGTACGCTGATGGGCGTCTCAGCTTGAGTATCTTTGATCATGCCTGTCAGCCTCGCCGCCATTCGGTCAAGCCACCGGGTTTATCTTCAAGAATCACGCCAGCAGCAGCAAGTTGCGCACGAATTTGATCCGCTTCTGCAAAATTTCTTGCCTGTTTAGCCGCCACACGTGCCGCAATGCGGGCTGTGATTTCCGCCTCATCCAGAACCTGCTCACCAGCACCAACTGCCGTCTTGAGGAAGCTCTCTGCTGGCCGTTCCAACAGACCCAGCACCGCGCCCAACGCCTTCAGCTGGCGTGCCTGCTGCGGCGACTTGCTCTTGTTGAGTTCATTGGCCAGATCAAACAATACCGACAAGGCAACTGGCGTATTGAAGTCATCATTCATTGCCTCAACAAACCGCTGCGCATGTACTTCGTCCTGATCTACGACAAACTCGGTTTCATCAAGCACCACATCCTTGAGCGCCGTGTACAGACGGGTCAGCGCCTGACGTGCATCATCGAGGTGGGCATCAGAGTAATTGAGCGGGCTGCGATAGTGAGCGCGCAGGATGAAAAAACGCACCACTTCCGCATCGTATTTTTTCAGGACATCACGAATGGTGAAAAAATTACCGAGCGACTTCGACATCTTTTCATTGTCGACACGCACAAAGCCATTGTGCATCCAGTAATTCACGAAGCCATGCTGATGCGCTCCCTCTGACTGCGCGATCTCGTTTTCGTGGTGCGGAAACTGCAGGTCTTGACCACCGCCGTGAATGTCGAAATGTTCGCCCAGCAAGTCACAGGACATCGCCGAGCATTCGATATGCCAGCCCGGGCGTCCCTTGCCCCAGGGAGAATCCCATTTGACTTCGGCAGGCTCGGTTTCCTTGGCCGCCTTCCACAAAACAAAGTCCAGCGGATCACGCTTGCCGGTGTTGACATCAACACGCTCTCCGGCACGCAAGTCGTCGAGTGTTTTACCCGACAACTTGCCGTAACCGGCAAAATCCCGGACCGAATAATTCACGTCACCATCGCTGCCCTGATAGGCCAGACCGTTGTGCTGCAACTTCTGAATCAGATTCAGCATCTGCGGCACGTAGGCAGTCGCACGCGGTTCATGATCAGGACGTTGCACGCCAAGCGCTGCCGCATCTTCGTTCATGGCATCGATAAAGCGCTGTGTGAGCTGACCGATGGTTTCCCCGTTCTCCAGTGCGCGACGAATGATTTTGTCATCGATATCGGTGATATTACGGACATAAGTCACGTCCAGTCCGCTGGCACGCAGCCAGCGTTGCACCATGTCGAATACCACCATCACGCGGGCGTGGCCCAGATGGCAATAGTCATAAACGGTCATGCCGCATACGTAGAGACGGACCTTGCCTGCCTCGATAGGGGTAAAGGTCTGCTTATCACGCGCCAGCGTGTTGTAGATTTTGAGATTGCTCATGGACGGGAAATTGGTTCAGGCAAAAATTGGGTGAATTGTTCGAGTTGTTTCAACGGTGAATACGCGATATCGGCCAGCCTGCACAGTGATCAGACACCGTTGCGAATAAACGCTTCACGGTGCGCAGAGCCAATGTTCAGCCGACTTTTTCTCTAGCGACGACAACATGAATACAACACGATTGCCAAAACCCTTTTTATAGTGCTTTTTTGATAAAATGCGTCTTTTCGTTCGAGTATAGCATTGATGAAAACCATGCCTCTTGCCTCTCCGCACACTTATCGCAATGCTTTGCGTGGCATTTTAGGCAAGACCGTTATTCTAGCTGGCTTGATCGCAGCAATCTACCCGGCACAAGCCAGCGAGATGTCTGAAATCAACAAGCTGATGCGTAATGGACAATATGCAGACGCCTTGGTGAAGACCGATGCCGTACTGGCAAAACATCCGCGCGACGCCCAACTGCGTTTCTACAAGGGGCTGATCCTGGCAGAGCAGAACAAGTCTGCGGAAGCGATTGCCGTGTTCAGCAAATTGACTGAAGACTTCCCTGATCTGCCCGAACCGTATAACAACCTGGCGGTGCTGTATGCAGCCAATGGTCAATATGACAAGGCACGTGCTGCCCTGGATATGGCCATGCGCACCAATCCAACCTATGCCACGGCGCTGGAAAACCTGGGCGATGTCTATGCCAAGCTGGCCAGCCAGGCGTACGACAAGGCGCTGCAGATTGATCCCGCCAACAACGTACCCGCACCCAAGCTGACGCTGGTGCGCACACTCAATGGCAATTTGACGGGTGGCACCATTCCGAAACTGGCGAGCGCCAACACCAGCGTCAAGGCAACATCTGCCCCAGCCGATACGCCAGTCACGCCGACGACTCCCCCTGCCCCACCTGTGATCGCACAGCCTGAGGCAAAACCGGAGCCGAAGGTCGATGCCAGGACGGCTGAAAAGGCTGCACAAGCGGCCGCGCAACTGGCTGCAAAGCAAGCTGCTGACAAGGCAGCAGAAAAAGCGGCTCAGCTCGCTGCGGAAAAGCAGGCCAAGGCTGACAAGGCTGCTGAAAAAGCTGCCCGTGCTGCAGAGAAGGAAGCCAAAGACGCCAAACTGGCCGCTGAAAAGCAAGCCGACAGTGCACGTACAGACAAGGACAAGACTGCCGTACTTAATACTGTCTACAGCTGGGCCAAGGCATGGAGCGACATGGATGTCAAAAATTACCTGGCATCCTATGGCAACGACTTCACCCCTCCCAAGGGACAAACCCGCAAGCAATGGTCTGACGAACGTCGCGATCGCATCGAGGAAAAAGGCCACATCAACGTCAAGGTGGAATCACCTCAGGTCACGTTCAAGAACGACACCGCGACTGTACGCTTCCGTCAGATATATAATTCGAACCGCCTGACGGTTGACAGTCGCAAGACACTCATCCTGACCAAACAAGGCAATAAATGGTTGATCAAACAGGAGCGCTCGGGAGGGTAATGGTTCGTTTCGCCGCATATCAAGGCAAGTTCGCGTCCTTGCCGCTCGTTTTTGCCCGACTGCTTTTGAGCACAGCCATGGCTGTGCCAGCAGCGCTGGCATTAGCTTCGTCGTCATCGATTCCACCGCAGTCAACTCCCGCGGAACTGCGCAAGCCGGACCCGGAAGCCCTGCTGATCGAAATCTACAAGGATCTGGGCAGCAATCGCCTGCAGGAGGCGCAATCCAAGGCTGATGCGCTGGTTGCAGCTTACCCGAACTTCCGTCTGGGGCAACTGGTACGAGGCGATCTGCTGCTCATGCACGCGCGCCCTGTAACCAGCTTCGGACAAATCAATGATGCGCCAGCCGCCAAACTCAAGGATTTGCGTGCTGAAGCGATGGTGCGTCTGCATTCACTGCAAGAGCGCCCCAACCCTGATCTGATCCCGCAGCCTGTGCTGCAGGTGAGCGAAGATCAAAAAAATGTTCTGGTCGTCGATACCACCCGTGCCCGCATGTATGTCTACGAAAATCAGGGTGGGCAGCTCAAGCTGATGACGGATTACTATATTTCGCACGGTCGCTTCGGTGTCAACAAGTCACGCGAAGGCGATCAGCGCACACCGATTGGCGTGTATTACGTCAACGCTCGTATTCCCGGCCCCAAGTTGCCTGACTTCTACGGCACTGGCGCATTGCCATTAAACTATCCGAATGAATGGGATAAGCGCAATGGTCGCAGCGGTTCTGGCATCTGGCTGCACGGTACGCCGTCGGACAACTTCAGCCGGCCGCCTTTATCCTCTGACGGTTGCGTGGTGCTGGCCAATCCCGATCTGCAGACACTGTATTCAACAGCTGAAGTCGGCAAAACGGTAGTCGTGATCAGCGAAAACATCAAGTTCATCGACAAGGATCAATGGAGCAAGGAACGCGACGCAGGCAATCAGTTGATGCAACAATGGCAACAGGATATGGAAGCCCCCGATGCCGACAAGGTACTGACCAACTACTCCTCGAACTTCCGCTCGGCAGTCGGTGAAAGCCTGAGTACCTGGTTCAATCGTCAGCAAAAAGGACTCAATGGCGCCCGACCAAGTATCAAGTTACGCGACCTGAGTCTGTTTCGCTATCCCGGTGCGGAAGACACGATTGTGAGTACCTTTGTGCAGGAAACCTCAATCGGCAAGAACAAGAATGTGGTACGCAAGCGCCAATACTGGCAGCGAGAAGGTGCGCAATGGAAAATCGTCTACGAAGGCAATGCCTGAGGGGCCGATTTCAGCTTCGCGTCTCCGTGCCGCCTTCTTAGTACCGTTTTTATAGTTACGACCAGCCTATTTAAAGGCATTACTCACCCCGTCCGTTCAGCAAGGAAAAATCATGCTTGATGCATTCTTCTCTCGTCGTACATTACTCCGGTGCATCGCGGCCCTGTCGCTCTCAGGGGCAGCATTGCTGGCTCATGCGCAGTCGGCACCGCGTGTGCTGCTCAAGACCACCGCTGGTGATATCGTGCTGGAACTCAATGCTGACAAGGCACCGATTTCCGTTGCCAACTTCCTGGACTACGTCAAAAGCGGTCAATACAACGGTACCATCTTCCATCGCGTCATCAATGGCTTCATGATTCAGGGTGGCGGCTTTGACAAGGATATGCACGAGAAGGCGACGCGCGCGCCAATTCGTAACGAGGCCAGCAACGGTTTGAAAAACGAAGCCTATACTATTGCCATGGCCCGCACTTCGGCACCGCACTCGGCAACTGCACAGTTCTTTATCAATGTTGGCAATAATGCGGCACTCGATTATCCAAGTCGCGACGGCTGGGGCTATGCCGTGTTTGGCAAAGTCATTCAAGGTACCGAGGTCGTCGACAAGATCAAGCAGGTAGCGACCGGTTCACGTGGCATGTATGACGATGTTCCAGTCACGCCTGTGGTGATCCAGTCGGCAACACTGGTCAAATAAGCTTGATGTCCTGCGCCAGGTTGCGCGGGGCCATTTTTTATTATCGTTTCACTCAATAACGCAAAGAGGAATTCTCATGGCTGTTCTCTTCACTACCAACCACGGTAACTTCAAGGTCGAGCTGGATACAGAAAAAGCACCAAAGACCGTTGAAAATTTCCTGGCCTATGTCAATGCAGGTCACTATAGCGGCACTATTTTCCATCGCGTCATTGATGGTTTCATGATCCAGGGCGGCGGCTTTGAGCCAGGCATGAAGCAAAAACCAACCAATGAACCGGTCGAAAACGAAGCCAAGAACGGCCTCAAGAACGAGCCCTACACACTGGCGATGGCACGTACTTCGGCGCCACACTCGGCGTCGGCGCAGTTCTTTGTGAACGTCAAGAACAACAGCTTCCTCGACTATCCTGGCCAGGATGGCTGGGGCTACTGTGTATTCGGCAAGGTCATCGAAGGCACTGAAGTGATCGACAAGATCAAGGGCGTCAAAACTACCCGCTCAGGCATGTTCGCTGACGTACCAGTGGAAGATGTCGTGATCGAAAAGGCCGAAGTGGTCTGATCTAGCTGATCACTCAGTACGATGATAATGACTTCATCTGCAGCGCAACCGAAAACGGTTGCGCTTTTTATTTCCGATCTGCATCTGCAGACAGCCTTGCCGCGTACAACGCAAGCGTTCTTCGACTTTATCGAACAGCATGCCGTGCATACCAGCCGGCTGTACCTACTCGGCGACATCTTCGAATACTGGGCCGGCGACGACGACATCGACACCCCCTACCATCGCAGCATCGTTGATGCGCTGCACGGACTGGTCGCACGTGGCGTTGAACTCTACTGGATCGCTGGTAACCGCGATTTTCTGGCCGGCGCAGGTTTTGCCGCGGCCACTGGTGCGACCATGCTAGAGGATGGCCATGTCATTTCGTTGGCCGGGCGTAGCATCACGCTAGCGCATGGCGATGCGCAATGCACGGACGACACCGCTTATATGGCGTTCCGTGCTCAGATCAGGCAGCCCGCGTGGCAGCAACAGTTTCTGTCGATGCCACTGGCGCAGCGCAAGGCTATTATTGAAGGTGTGCGCCAGACCAGCAAAGATGCCGGCAAGGAAAAGGCCGCCGAGATCATGGATGTCAATGCTGTTGCGATTGATGCACTGTTCGTACAGAGCGCCAATCAGGTATTGATTCACGGACACACGCACCGCCCTGCCCTGCATGTGGAACAGGTAGGTGGTCAGCAACGCCTGCGCTACGTATTGTCCGACTGGGAGTACGACGTCACGCCTGCCCGAGGTGGCTGGATCAGTCTGACCGAGGACGGCGCACTGCATCGCTTTGATGCGCAAGGGAATTTACTGTAAGAAGCCTTATCACTGCGGCGACACGTAATAAAAAAGGAGCAATCATCATTGCTCCTTTTTATTACGATGCCGCTGTAAGCTATTTTGCCTACCCGCTATTCCACCAACTTATTCAATCCGGCAGCGTCAAACTTGTCGAGCTCTTCCAGCTTTTCGCAACCGATGCCAGCGCTGCGCAAGGCCGCCAGAATCACCTCCAGCTGATGTTCTTGCGCTGCGGCCTGATCGATCAAACCGTGCAAGGCTTTTGACAAAGGATCATCACCATTGGGCGTAACACCATAGGCAGCAAACATTCGCGCCGCTGCCTGCTCCCGCGGATCGCGCTGCTCCTCCTTGCGCACCACCCGAGCCGGATTTCCAACAGCCGTAGCACCCGGAGGGACCTCTTTGACCACGACGGCATTGGAACCAACCTTGGCACCCGCACCAACGGTAAAACCACCCAGCACCTGAGCACCAGCACCAATAATCACGCCGCGCTCCAGCGTCGGATGCCGCTTGGTACCCTTGCTCAGCGAAGTACCGCCCAAGGTCACACCTTGATAGATGGTGCAGTCATCGCCAATTTCTGCCGTTTCACCAATCACGACACCAAAACCGTGATCAATAAACACGCGCCGACCAATCGTCGCCCCTGGATGAATTTCAATCCCGGTCAGACCGCGCGCCAGATGCGAAATAAAGCGTCCCAGCCATTTTAGCCCCCAACCCCAACAGGCGTGCGAGATCCGGTGCATGACAACGGCATGCAAGCCTGGATAACAGGTAAGGACCTCCCAGGCATTACGTGCGGCAGGATCTCGGTCGATGATGCTGGAAATATCTTCTCGAAGTCGGGTAAACATAGTCGTAACAGAGTGGCAATGGTTGCCATCTTACTTAATTACAGCAAGATGTGCCGGGAACGACACATCCCTTCTGAAGTCAATTTTCAAGCCTCCGATAGCCTGCTTACCACGTTCGTTACCACGCTGGAAAACAGCAATACCGTGATGCAGGCTTATTTCGGCAAACGCTGGCGGCGCGCTTCGTACAGACACACACCCGAAGCGACCGAGACATTTAGACTCTCAACCGAGCCGAACATGGGAATACTGACCAGCAAATCACAGGTTTCACGCGTCAGACGACGCATGCCCTCGCCTTCCGAACCCATCACCAGAGCGGTCGGGCCAGAAAAATCACCTGCATACAAATCTTTTTCAGCATCGTCCGTGGTGCCGATGAGCCAGACACCGCGATCCTTCAGGTCACGCATGGTCCGCGCCAGATTGGTGACGGTGATGTAGGGCACGGTTTCAGCTGCACCACTGGCAACCTTCGCCGCAGTGGCATTGAGGCCAACGGCGCGGTCCTTGGGCGCAATCACTGCATGCGCACCAGCACCATCGGCAACCCGAAGACAGGCACCGAGATTATGCGGATCGGTAATACCATCGAGGATCAGTAGCAAAGGCGGACCCTCGATGGCATCAAGCAATTCGTCAAGATTGCGTGCCAATGACAACTCGCCCGCTTTGGCAACCACACCCTGGTGGCGGCGCGTGCCGACGATATTCGACAAGCGCTGGTCATCGGCTTGAATAATGCGGACGCCCGCTGCTTTGGCGGCCTGCAGCAAATCACGCATACGCGCATCATTGCGATCGGCATCGACATAAAGTTCTTCAACCGAGGAAGCCTCGTGGCGAATGCGGGAAGTGACGGCATGGAAGCCGAAGATCATTTTACTTTTCATGGTTTTGCTTCTTTACTAAATAGGACTTACGCCCACCAGAACCTTGACGGTCAGGCGGGCGCAATGGGTGAGACGATCAGGCCGAATTCCCGGCCGCTACTGCTTGTTGAGGGAAGACGATTAACGCTTCTTTTTCCCTGGTCGGGCATAGGTTTTTGCAGGACGCTTGCGTTCCGTCTCGGCCGTACTCTTGCTGCGTGCAGCAGGCTTTCCGGCTTTGGCGGTCTTGCTGGCAACACGCCCCTTGCCTGACTTCGTCGGGGCCGCTGGCTTGGCACCACCGGTTTTTCCCGCACGTGCAGGCACAGCCTCGGCCGCCGGATTGAGCGGTTTTCCCTTGGTACGTGCCTGCTGCGCACTTTCGGCGCGGCGGGCTTCATTTTTCAGCAACGTGCGAATACCAGGCTCGGTCACCAGACCCAGATCAATCTTGCGCGCATCCAGATCAACCCGGCTGACCTGCACGGTGACGCGATCGGTCAATTGATAACGGATGCCGGTACGCTCACCGCGCAGTTCGTGACGCGCTTCATCGTACTGGAAGTAATCGGCGCCAAGCTCCGTGACATGCACCAGGCCTTCGATATACAGCGCATCAAGCTGAACAAAAATACCAAAGTTCGCTACGCCAGAAATCGTCCCGGTAAATTCTTCGCCCAGCTTATCCCGAATGAAATAGCACTTGAGCCATGCTTCGACATCGCGCGAGGCTTCGTCGGCACGACGTTCATTGGCCGAACAGTGAACGCCGAGCGCTTCCCAGATAGCGAGACCGCTTTCGGTTTTCTTCTTGCCATTGGCCCGATCCTGCGCCTGCATTTTGCGGGCGGCTGGTGACAACTGTGTGTTGAGTCCGCTGGTATCCATGCCTTTGGGATCATAGCGCTTACCCAGCAAAATGGCCTTGATTGCACGGTGCGTAAGTAAGTCAGGATAACGCCGGATGGGGCTGGTAAAGTGCGCGTAAGACTCATATGAAAGACCGAAGTGACCGATATTTTCGGGACTGTAGACGGCCTGCTGCATGGAGCGCAGCAACATGGTCTGAATCAGCAACGCATCCGGACGCGCCTTGATCTTGGGCATGAGCTCGGCATAGTCGGATGCACTTGGCGTATCACCACCGCCCAGGCTGAGACCGATCTGCTTGAGGAAGGTACGCAGCTGATTGAGCTTTTCCTTGGTCGGCCCGGCATGTACCCGATACAGACCAGGATGTTCATGTCGCTGCAACAGATCTGCGGCACACACATTGGCTGCCAGCATGCACTCTTCGATCAGACGATGCGCATCATTGCGGGTACGAGGGAGAATTTTTTCGATCTTGCCAGCAGCGTTGCAGACAATATAGGTTTCAGTCGTTTCAAAGTCGATCGCACCGCGGGCATGACGCGCCTGCAGCAGCGCCTGAAATACCTCATACAGATGCAGCAAATGAGGAACCAGGCCGGTACGACGCGCTGCTTCCGGTCCCTTGGTATTGGCCAATACTGCAGCGACCTCGGTATAGGTCAGTCGCGCTGCAGAATGGATCACAGCCGGATAGAACTGGTAAGCCTTGATCTCACCTTTGGCAGTAATCACGGCGTCACATACCAGGGTCAATCGGTCAACATCGGGATTGAGCGAACACAGACCATTGGAGAGCTTCTCGGGCAGCATCGGAATCACACGACGCGGGAAATACACCGAGGTGCTGCGCTCTAACGCATCGACATCGAGCGGATCATTCGGCTTGACGTAATGACTGACATCCGCAATCGCAACGATCAGTCGATAACCCTTGCTACGACCGATCTTGATTGGCTCGCAGTAAACCGCATCATCAAAGTCCCGCGCATCTTCACCATCAATCGTCACCAGGGGTACATCGCGCAAATCGACACGATCGGCGAGATCCGCAGCGCGCACTTCGGACGGCAGTTTGGTTGCATGCTTGCGGGCCGCTTCAGAGAATTCATGCGGTACGCCATACTTGCGGACGGCGATTTCAATTTCCATTCCAGGATCATCGATATCACCCAGAATTTCAGCAATCTTGCCGACTGGTTGTGTGTAGCGCGACGGCTGCTCAGTGAGCTGCACACTGACTACCTGACCCGCCTTGGCTTTGCCTGGAGGGCCTGCCAGCAACACATCCTGACCAATACGTTTGTCTTCCGGGGCGACTACCCAGACACCGTTCTCGTTGAGCAAACGGCCAATGACATGGGTATTGGCACGAGACACAACCTCGACAATCGTACCCTCAGGACGACCGCGACGATCCGTGCCGGTGATGCGCGCCTGCACGCGATCGCCATGCAAGACCTTTTGCATCTCTTTTTCCGGCAAAAAGATATCATCACTGGCGTCATCTGGAATCAGGAAACCGAAACCGTCCCGATGACTGTTGACACGCCCCTCAATGAAATTGGGCGAATGGGTAAGCTTGTAGTTACCCGCACGATCAGGCTTGATTTGTCCATCGCGCTCCATCGCGTTAAGGCGCCGCGTCAGACCGTCCATCTCTTCTGGCTTGACATTGAGTGCGGCAGCCAGCGTCATGACATTTTGTGCGCCAGACGAAGTACGCAGAATACCGAGAATTTCTTCGCGGCTGGGAATGGAATAGGGAAATTGGCTCAAAAGTGTACTTGGGTAAATTGTTATTCGTCAGTATGGTCAGGAATTGGTCCTGACATCTCTTGGAATACGGTTGCGTCAGCGCCAGCACAGACGTTACATGGTGACAGCTCTCGGGCAACAGGGACTAGTGTAACGGAGGATGTCGCTATTGTCCTAACTGACAACGCTGTCCTTTGGCTGCTTGCAAGATACTGCCGAAAAAACGAAAAAGAACGCCGATAGCATTTGACACTCGAAAAAAATCGGCTATAATCTCGTTCTTTCGCGTTATTGCCCACGTGGCGGAATTGGTAGACGCGCATGGTTCAGGTCCATGTGCCGCGAGGTGTGGGGGTTCGAGTCCCTCCGTGGGCACCAGCAATCTACGCGAATGACTTTGCAGTTCTGCAAAGCTTCTTTAGTACAAGAGACTTTCGGTTACTCCAATAGCGACAGTATCAACGTCGACTTACCGAAAACGTCTTAAGTACAATCTCATCTTACGATTCCCTAGGCAGCGTGCAAAGCAGACAGGTTTAATCGGCTTAACTTGAGCGAATGAATTCTGCCCCACCCCCTTTCATCACCGACATATACAAGTCAACGGAATCCAGCAAGCCAAGAAGCACAACAAACATCAGAAAAGACCCGGTCGCATGTGAAGTTTTGATTTTTCACATTATGTTATTGACCGCAAGACACAATACCCGTATTATTCAGCCCTTCGATGCGTTGCACACACCGTGTAACAACGCAAAGGCCCACGTGGCGGAATTGGTAGACGCGCATGGTTCAGGTCCATGTGCCGCGAGGTGTGGGGGTTCGAGTCCCTCCGTGGGCACCAAAATTGACCTGCTTACTCTTGAGTGAGCAACACAACTACCCCGTTTGAATGTCATGTTCAAGCGGGTTTTTTGTTGCCTGTTTTCACAAACATGCAACATGGATGAGCGGCAGAATCCGAATTGAGATCCCGCCCGCAAATACCTCCATCAATAAAACATCTCCCTGCTACGCTACATTTACTCGACGCCAAATAGCGCGCCCCGCAGTTGCAATTCAGTCTGACCCTTTTATCTGGAGTAGCGACATGGGCTTGCTCGGCATAGTATTTGCTCTCCTGTTCCTGATTTTCCTCGCCTATCGAGGATGGAGCATTCTGCTGCTGGCGCCACTGGCGGCGATGCTGGCCGCGATGACTGCAGGCCAGCCGGTGCTTGCGCACTGGACCTTGACATTCATGCACGGCGCGGGAAATTTCGTCGCCCGTTTCTTCCCCCAGTTCATGCTAGGCGCGGTCTTCGGTAAATTGATGGATGACAGTGGATCACTACAAACCATTGCCGAATTCATGACCCGCAAGCTGGGGCCTCAGCGCGCGATACTTGCTGTGGTTTTGTCAGGAACCATCGTGACCTATGGCGGCGTCAACGTCATTATTTCCTATTTCGTGCTGGTCCCGATGGCACACACCATATTTAAGGCAGGCAATATCGCTCACCGACTCATGCCTGCCACAATTGTACTTGGTACCTCCACGTATACCATGACAGCTCTGCCGGGAACGCCTTCGATTCAAAATACTATCCCTGCGCCCTACTTCGGCACCACGCCATTCTCCGCTCCGGGTCTTGGCCTCATCGCCAGTGCAATCATGCTCAGTTTCGGTTTATGGTGGTTGATCCGAGCAGATAGAAAAGCACGCAGTCAGGGCATCGGTTACGCTACCGGCAATGGAATGTCCTGTGACGTTGCCAGCGAAGACTTGCTGGTGCGAGAGCGCGCAACGACCGCACATGAATTTGATCCCACGGAACTACATCGCGGCAGTCACAGCACGACCCAACCAAACATAGGAGCAGCAATCCTTCCGCTACTGGTTGTCCTGCTTGTGAATCTCCTGATGAACCTGCAGGTCCTGCCGAACATGGATACTAGCTATCTCGCTGACGCATTCTGGGGGCACACGAGCCTGTCAGCGCTCAGCGGTATCTGGGCCGTACTCACAGGTTTGGGTGCCGGACTGCTGTGCCTGCTACTGATCAACTTCAAGCGTTTGCCATCCCTGCGAAATAGCGTAGACGCCGGTGCCAATGCGGCAGCACTGCCAGTACTGAGCGTGGCCAGCCTGGTCGGATTCGGCTCTGTGGTGGCAAGTTTGCCCGCATTTGCCAGCGTGCGCGATTGGCTACTCGCAATCCCAGGAGGGCCATTGGTATCCCTGGCAATTTCCATCAATACATTGGCAGGATTGACTGGCTCCGCCTCAGGCGGACTAACCATTGCTTTGCAAACCTTGGCACCGACTTTTAATAACTTGTCGGCCAGTTTGTATATCGATCCGGCACTGATGCACAGAGTCGCCGTGATCGGTGCCGGCACCCTCGACAGTCTGCCACACAATGGCGCAGTCATCAGCGTACTCGCCCTGAGTGGCGCCACGCATCATGAAAGTTATCGGGATATCGTCATGGTTGCCATCGTTGGACCAATGATGGCACTGATCGCCGTCATCATGCTTGGCAGCATCCTGGGCGCATTCTAGACTTAAGCATCTGCCCTACAACGAAAAAGGGCTTACCCCATACCAGGCAAGCCCCTCCAGTTTGCTAGCCAACCATGGCAGGCAAGAAAATTACTTCGATTCTTTCTTGACCCACGCTGCCAGTTGATGCGCACCAAGTCCGTCATAGTCCTCAAACGGTTGATGGATCCATGGATTAGTTGGCAAGTATTGCAGATGATAGTCAGGCTCGACGACCGAACATGCCTTCCACCAGAGCACCGCTGACTTGATTTCGGTCACGGCAGGATAGTGCTCCTTGAGATGGGTTTGTACTTTCTGCAGCGTGATACCAGAATCGACCAGATCATCCACTAACAGCACGCGACCAGACAAACTACCCTTAGTGATGGTGATGTACTTGGCAATATCGAGACTACTGCGAATGGTGCCAGCAGCTTCACGATACGAACTTGTCGACAGGATCGCCAATGGCACGTCAAAGATGCGCGAGAATACATCTCCCGGACGCAAACCGCCGCGCGCCAGACACAACACCTGATCAAACTGCCAACCCGATTCATACACCTTGAGGGCCAGCTTTTCGATACTGCGGTGATAATCATCCCATGAGACCCACAGGTCTTTGTCGTCGGATATCTTCATATTTTTCTTCCGTTAAAACACTTTAACCATCTAGCCGCTTACTTGAATGGATGACGCAGGACGATGGTTTCCTCACGGTCGGGACCGGTTGAAATCATGTCGATGGGCACGCCAACCAACTCTTGAATGCGTTGAATATAGTTGCGTGCATTTTGCGGCAAACCATCCACCGATTGCACACCAACAGTCGACTCGCTCCAACCAGGCATTTCTTCATAGATTGGCTCGCAGGCTGCGGCCTCTTCTGCACCGACAGGGAAAATATCAACCTTCTTCCCATTGAGTGTATAGCCTGTGCACAGCTTAAGCGACTCGAGACCATCGAGCACATCCAGCTTGGTCAGGCACATACCGGAAACACCATTGATCTGTACCGAACGCTTGAGCAAAGCAGCATCGAACCAGCCACAACGACGTGCACGGCCAGTGACAGTACCAAACTCATGACCAACGCTGGCCAGATGCTTACCGACGCCCGCATCCGTCGGCAGTTCAGCCGGGAATGGCCCGGAGCCGACACGAGTAGTGTAAGCTTTGGTAATACCCAGGACGTAGTGCAGCATGTCTGGACCAACGCCTGCTCCCGCGGCGGCATTGCCTGCCACACAGTTGCTGGAGGTAACGAAGGGATAGGTACCGTGATCAACGTCCAGCAAGCTACCTTGCGCGCCTTCGAACAGCAAATTAGCACCATTCTGATTCGCGATATGTAGATCATTGGAAACGTCCGCCACCATTGGCTTGAGACGCGGAACATTGGCCAGCGCATCGTCCAGAGTCTTCTGGAAGTCGACCGGCTGAGTCTTCAGATACTGGGTTAGCACGAAATTGTGGTAGTCCAGGTTTTCTAGCAATTTTTCTGCAAAACGCTTTTCATTGAGCAAGTCAGCGACACGAATCGCACGACGCGACACCTTGTCCTCATAGGCTGGGCCAATACCCTTGCCGGTGGTACCGATCTTGGCGGCACCGCGGGCTGCTTCACGCGCCACGTCCAATGCAACGTGGTAAGGCAGAATCAATGGACAGGCGGCAGAAACCTTCAGACGCGAAGCAACTTCAACGCCTGCAGCTTCAAGCTTGTCGATTTCCCGCAACAAATCCGGTACCGACAAGACCACACCGTTACCGATATAGCATGCAACACCTGCACGCATGATGCCCGATGGAATCAACTGCAAAGCAGTCTTTTGACCACCAATTACCAAGGTGTGTCCGGCATTGTGACCACCCTGGAAGCGCACCACGCCTTGCGCGTGATCGGTCAGCCAATCGACGATTTTTCCCTTGCCCTCATCGCCCCATTGAGTACCGATAACGACGACATTTTTTGCATTGCTTTTCTGTAACATGGCTTAACCCAAATTTTTGATAATCCAATTTCCATCGCTCAATTCGACTGCACGATCACAGTCAAACTCGTCTTGGTCGTTTTCGTGACCAGGGAAGCTCTGAATCACAACTTCCCCGGCTTGCCGCAATTCCGTTATTTTCTCACGCAACCCGGCCTCAGTACCCCATGGAGCACGAATTGCACGCTTTCTTTCAGCACCCGGCAACAGTCGGGCAAGCTCTCGCAGATCCATGGAAAATCCAGTCGCAGGGCGCGAACGACCAAACGCCTCGCCCACGTGGTCGTAACGACCACCGCGCACTACCGCATTGGGCAGTCCCGGCACATAGGCTGCGAACATCACGCCGCTATGGTAATGATAGCCCCGCAGATCAGCCAGATCGATAGTGACATTCGCTTCACCTGCCAATTGCGCCAACGCGACTAACTCATCGAGTGCCTGGGCAATACCAGGAAACGCCGGCAGCATCTGACGTGCCTTGGCGATGATATCGATATCGCCGTACAAGCCGGGCAGCACCAGCAACGCATCCCTCACCTGCGACTGATAATCCTTGCTCAGTTCCTGCAAACCTGGCACATCCTTGGCTTGCAGCAAATCAAAGAGCTGCGCGGCTTGCTGACGCGCCTTCTCGTCATTTGCAATAATTGCGCGTAAGACTCCAACGTGGCAAAGATCCAGACGAACCTGGGTAATCCCGGCCTGCGCCAGCGAGGACAACGCCAACTCCTGAATTTCAGCATCCGCTTCAAGTCCGCCATGACCGTAGATTTCCGCACCGATCTGCAGTGGCTCGCGCGTAGCATGCAAGCCGGAAGGACGTGTATGCAGGACGCTGCTGGCGTAGCAAAGGCGGGTAACAGAATCACGATTGAGCAAATGTGCATCAATACGTGCCACCTGCGTGGTCATGTCCGCACGAATTCCCAACGTCCGGCCGGACAACTGATCCACCAGCTTGAAGGTACGCAAATCAGTATCCTGACCAGCTCCCGTCAACAGGGATTCAAGATACTCCAGCAGCGGTGGCATAACCATTTCATAGCCGTACAGACGAAAGTTGTCGAGCATGCGCCGGCGCAACTCTTCAATCTTGCGCGCCTCGGAGGGCAAGACATCAGCGATATTTTCAGGAAGAAGCCAATTAGGCATAAAACAAATCAATCTAAAATATTATGAAAGTACTTCCACTACACACGCAGCAAGGCACGCAAGTCAAAAGACATGCATGCCTTGGTAAAAACACATCAGCAATTGGAACACAGCAAAGATTTTGGACTTCAAAAAAGGAAAGATGCCCCTAACAAGCAGCATCAGTCCTCCATGAATTTGTAGTCCTGCCACGACATTTGCTATTTCTTGGCGCCAAGCCCCCCTACGCCTTTGAAATATTTGAAAAACTCGGAACTGGGGTCTACCACCAGCACATCGTGTCGAGTCTTGAAACTGGCACGATACGCCTCCAAACTACGGTAGAACTTGTAAAAATCCGGATTCTGGCCAAATGCCTGAGCATAGATCTGGGATGCCTTAGCATCGCCTTCTCCACGAATCTTTTCTGCATCACGATAGGCTTCTGCGAGCAACACGACACGCTGACGATCCGCATCAGCCCGTATTTTCTCCGATTCCGCCGCACCAGTCGATCGTAACTCGTTAGCTACTCGTGCCCGCTCCGACTTCATGCGATCAAATACCGAGTTATTGATCTGCTCAACATAGTCGACCCGACGCAGACGCACATCAATAATCTCAGCACCAATCTGCGTTGCCTCCAGAGAAACCTTGCGCTGGATAGCATCCATGACCTTGCCACGCTCACCGGAAATCACTTCACGCACCGTACGCTTGGTGATTTCCTCATTCAACGCAGCCTTGACGATTTGCGACAACCTATCTTGTGCCCGACGCTCATCACCACCAAAACTCACAAAATAGAGACGGGGATTCACAATGCGCCATTTGACGAAAGAATCAACGAGAACGTTTTTTTTCTCAGCGGTAATAAAACGATCAGCATCCGGTGTATCGAGCGTCTGAATCCGGTTGTCGATATACACGACGTTTTGGAAAGGTGGTGGCAATTTGAAGTGCAACCCCGGTTGAGTTACTACTTCCTTGACTTCACCCAACGCAAACACAATCGCTGACTGCCGCTGATCAACAATAAAAATCGTTGATGAGAGTAAGAAAGCTGCCAGTACGACGACAACAATGCTGGTAATCAGACGATTCATTAGCGTACCTCCCGATCACGCGCGTCACGCTCATCACGATTACGCGAATCTCGCGACATCTCTGACGGATACACGGATTCAGTTCCCGGAGTAGCAGGTAAAGTTGCGGGTGGCGTACCAGGCTTTGCAGGTGCAGCAGCATCAATCTGCTGCATTAACTTATCCAAAGGCAAATACAAGAGATTGCTGCCACTCTTGGCATCCACCATCACCTTGGTGGTATTGGTAAAGATTTGTTGCATAGTTTCCAGGTACATACGATCTCTAGTGACCGCAGGTGCTTTTTGATACTGCTCCAGAACCTGCTTGAAGCGCGCAGCATCACCTTCGGCATTCGCGACGATTCGCGAGCGGTAAGCATCAGCCTCTTCCAGCAGACGCGATGCAGCACCGCTGGCCTTTGGAATCACATCGTTGGCATACGCTTGGCCTTCATTTTTCAGACGTTCGCGATCCTGACCGGCCTTCACAGCATCATCGAATGCAGCCTGTACCTGCTCAGGTGGTTGGACACCCTGCATCGTGACATTGGTAATCTGGACACCAGACTTATATCGGTCGAGAATTTGCTGCATCAACTGTCCCACATCGAGCGCAACCTTTTCACGACCTTCATACAGCACAAAATCCATTTTGCTACGACCGACAATTTCGCGGATTGCAGTCTCGGCAACCTGGCGCACAGTTTCATCCTGATCACGATTATTAAACAACCACTGCGATGCATCCTTGAGGGTGTACTGAACCGCGAACTGAATGTCGATGATATTCTCATCGTCTGTCAGCATGAGCGACTCTTTAAGCTGCTTATTCTTGGGGTTCCCGCGATAGCCGATTTCCGCTGTACGTACCTGAGAAACATTAACGATTTCATGGCTTTGTATCGGATAAGGCCAGCGCCAATTGAAACCAGCCAGGGTGGTATGACTATATTTCCCAAACGTCATCACAACGGCTGTCTGCCCTTCCTGCACAATAAAAAATCCACTGGCGAGCCAAAGAAAAACAACCACAGCACCAATCAAGCCGACACCAATGCCGGCATTTTTTATATCACCGCGATTGAAGCCATCGTTGTTATCCGGGCCACTGCCTCCACCACCGCGTTTGCCGAACAGGCGGCTGATGCGATTATTGAAATCACGCCAAAGCTGATCCAGATCGGGCGGACCATCTTCAGGCTTTTTGTTACCATTGTTGGGATTTTGACGATTATTATCATCCTGCGAACCACGCCCCCATTGAGGGTCGTTTAACGAGAATTTCAAACCGAGTTTTTTGATGAGAGAACCAAGCATGCGTTGCGATCCGGCTTAATTTTTAAATACGTCAAAAGGGAATGACCGCCAACTAAACTATTTGCCAGGCAAGCCGGCCACACGAGAAAAGTGCACCTCCAGCAATTACCCAGCGACCTTAGTGCGCGTGCACATCTTGAGAATCGACAACCTGAGCCTGCATTTGTCTGCGCGCTTCTACCGCTGATTTCAGTGAGTCTGCAATAGACTGCCGCAATAAATCCAGACCAGCCCCGGTTTTGGCGCTGACAAAAACTCTGCGGATTTTACCATACTCATCATACTCAACTGCCGGCTCAAGTTCCGCAGCATCAATCTTGTTCCAGATAAGAATTTGAGGAATATGATCTGCACCGATTTCCTTCAACACCAGGTTGACCTGCTCAATCTGCTCCATGCGCACAGAACTGGCAGCATCAACCACATGCAACAGCAGATCCGCATGAATCGTTTCTTCGAGCGTTGCTCGAAATGCAGCCACCAGTTGGTGCGGCAATTCTCGAATGAAACCAACGGTGTCAGAAATTACAACATGCCCGACTTCCCCGAGATAAACACGTCTTGAGGTAGTATCCAAAGTAGCAAACAGCTGATTGGCCGCGTACGCACCTGCTTTGGAGAGCGCATTGAAAACGGTGGATTTACCTGCATTGGTGTAACCAACCAGCGACACCGAGAATGTGTCATTACGACCACGCGCACGCCGTTGTGTCGCATGCTGGCGCCGCAATTTATCAAGCAAATTACGCAAAGCCTTGACTCGCTCACCAAGCAGCCGACGGTCAGTCTCCAGCTGGGTTTCACCCGGACCGCGCAAGCCAATACCACCCTTTTGCCGCTCCAAGTGGGTCCATCCACGAATCAAACGTGTAGACAAATGTTGAAGCTGTGCCAATTCAACCTGGACCTTACCCTCGTGGCTTTTGGCACGTTGAGCAAAAATATCCAAAATCAGGCTGGTACGATCAAGAACACGAACCTTCAGCAGCCGCTCAAGATTACGCTGCTGAGCAGGAGACAAGGCGTGATTGAATATAACGATTTCAAGTTGCAAATCTGCAACAGCATCTACAACCTCCTGCACCTTACCGGAACCGGCAAATAAGGCTGCGTCTGGGCTGGCGCGCTTACCTGTAATTGTCGTAACAGGCTCTACACCAGCAGACTTTGCCAATAGATAAAGCTCATCCAGACTGGCGGCAAAATTATTTTTGCCGAAATCCAGACCAACTAGCGCGGCACGCATATCAGATGCACACGGCGTAAAGCCGGACTGGACAATCCATTATTCTGCTTCTGTCGAATCAAGGCTGAGATTGACGGCACGGGCAGGAACCACGGTCGAAATGGCATGTTTGTAAACCATTTGAGTCACCGTGTTACGCAAAAGAACAACATATTGATCGAACGACTCAACGTGTCCTTGCAGTTTGATACCGTTGACCAGATAGATCGAAACGGGGACGTGCTCTTTTCTTAAAGCATTAAGAAATGGGTCTTGTAACAATTGCCCTTTGTTGCTCATGGCAGCTCCACTATGTTGTTGTGATTAGGATTTGGAGGCACCTGATGAAAATTCAAGTGCTTTACCAATCTATGCGTTATGAATGTATACGATTTCCTTACTACCGCCAAGAATCCCGAATCTATTTATCTTGGCGAATGAAAGGGTTCTTGCTCGAGCGGAACTCGATACGCAGTGGAGTGCCAATCAAAGAGAAAGTTTCACGGAAATGTTTTTCCAGATACCGTTTGTAATTATCATCCACAGCTTCCAATGCGTTGCCGTGAATCACTACTACCGGCGGATTCTGTCCACCTTGATGTGCATAACGTAGTTTAGGTCGAATAGAGCCTTTACGGCGCGGCTGCTGATGCTCAACAGCCTCAATCAGCGCACGGGTCAGTTTAGGGGTCGTCAAATTGGCCATCGCCGCTGCATAGGCCGAGTCAATTGACTTCATCAACGGTACGATACCAGTCGACTTCAGCGCAGAAATAAAATGGAATTTTGCGAACGACAGGAAGTTCAGCTTGCGTTCAAGGTCCATCTTGATCTCATCACGCCGATCACTTTGCAGACCGTCCCACTTATTAACACCAACCACCAGGGCTCTTCCGGACTCCAGCACAAATCCAGCGATGTGCGCGTCTTGCTCCGAGATATCTTGCTGTGCGTCCAGCAGCAACAGGACAACATTGGCTTCAGAAATCGACTGCAAAGTTTTCACAACCGAAAATTTTTCGATCGCCTCAAACACCTTACCGCGACGGCGAATCCCTGCCGTGTCAATCAATGTATACTGCTTGCCGTCACGCTCAAAAGGAATCTCGATAGAATCGCGCGTTGTACCTGGCATATCGAAAGCAATAACCCGCTCTTCACCGAGCAAGGTATTAACCAATGTAGATTTTCCGACATTCGGACGCCCTACTATCGCAATCTTGGTGCCGCGAGCAACTTCGACTTCTTCACCCAATTCAGGACGCTGTACAAGAGCAAGATTGATTGACTCGTCGACCAAGTCGGCAACGCCATCACCATGCGCGGCCGAGATGACATACGGATCGCCCAGACCAAGCTCATAGAACTCTGCTGTCACCGAGGTATATTTCATCCCCTCTGCCTTGTTGACCACAAGCATGACCGAGCGTCCTGACTTGCGTAGAAAGTCAGTGATCGTCTTGTCATGCGGCGTCAATCCCTGACGTCCGTCCACGATAAAAATAACGACATCAGCCTCGACCACCGCCTGCTTGGTCTGCTTGGCCATTTCGTGCATGATGCCCTCTTTCGCTACCGGCTCAAAACCACCAGTATCGATCACCAAAAAAGGACGCTCACCAACTCGCCCCTCACCGTAATGACGATCACGTGTGAGACCGGGCAAATCAGCGACGAGCGCATCACGCGAACGTGTGAGCCGATTGAACAATGTCGATTTACCGACATTGGGACGACCAACTAGTGCAATAACCGGCTTCATTAAATATTATTCCGCCGCTAAAGCGACCAATGTTCCTGCTTGAGTTTGAAAAACGACAGCATCACCAGCGACAATCGGTGTCACTTGAATCGGGCTGCCATCGGTACTAATACGAGCGACTAAGGATCCGTCATCCGCAGAAAGGAAATGCACATACCCCTGATAATCACCAACAGCAACCGCCTTGCCTACAGCGATTGGCGGTGACAGTCGGCGGTAAGCCAGCAACTTGTCCCTGTGCCAGAGCAATGCGCCCGTATCACGCGCAAATTTAGTAACACCGCCCTTGTCATCGGACGAAAATACGTACTGTCCGTCCAACGTCAGGCCGGAATCACTGGAAAATGATCGGGCCCAACGTACATTTCCATTCGCCACATCAAAGCAGCCAATACGGCCCTGATGCGCTACCGCACAAATATCACGAACACCAAGTGCGGGTACACCGGAAACATCTGCAATACGTTCGAGTTCCGTTGTGCCACGAGGATCGCCTACAGCAACTTCCCAACGGGCTCCACCATTATTGGTTGCCATTGCTGACAAGCGACCACCAGGTAATGCAACGTAGACTGTCTGCGAATCCAGAACCATGCCTGGTGCGCTACGCAGGGTCAATGTCGGCAATGGCCGAGTCACAATCCAGCGGCGCTTGCCACTATCTGCATCATAGGCGCTAATGCTATTGTCAATACTGCGCAGGATCACCATTCCATATCCGACCACAGGTGCGGACAATACTTCACTCGGCGCCTGCGACTTCCACATTGGCTTGCCAGTAGCATCATAAGCCTGAATCACACCTTTTTCACCGACAACGACGACGACATTACCATCAGTACCGACACCCGCAGTCAATGACATGCCTGCGTCAACGCGCCATACCACCTGACCAGTATCAGCACTCAGACGCGCAACCGCACCACCAGTTGCAGCTGCAAAAATACTCCCCTGCATATACACCGGAGTCAGTTGATAAGTGGCCGCCTTCTCAGAAGAAGAGGACTTTCCAATGACGGCACTCCACAGAGTTTGCGTACGCAAGGTCTGCTTGAATTCGACTAACGGCGCAGGCGGATTAGCCTCTTTTTTACTCGAAAACAACGAGCAACCAGACAGGAGCGCAAATACACCGACTACCACGACCTTTGCCGATAACACACCTGCACGCTTGAATAATATTTGTGACTGTTGAGGCATCTTATTCTTTCTTCTCATCGAATTCATCTCGAAACAATCAGACCCGCTCAGCCGGCTGCCGAGACGGCGGCACCGCCAATGGCATCAAGCTTTAGCTGGATAAGTTGACGCGCAGGATTGCGCTCGTCCGTTTTGTCGAGCGCTGTTTGATAGGCCTTACGCGCTTCCTCCAACTTGTTTTGTGCTACGAGAATATCTGCTTTCCGATCAGCAACAGCGCCCGCAAACTGCACAGGGAAGTCACCCGACAAGAGCTTCAAGGCATCATCGTAAGCCTTCGCATCGAGCAGAATTCCGGCTAGACGGATAGCGGCTATGGCTCGATACTCTGCATCCCGACCATGATCAATCACCCACTGCAACTGCTTCTTGGCACCATCGCCATCATTGGCCTGAAATGCCTGTTTGGCAGCGACCAACCCACTCATCTGTGCATAGGCAGTGCTACCGAATTTATCCTGAATATCGGTCGCCGCACGCAATACCTTGGCACCATCGTTGGCCTGAACCGCTTTTTGCTGCTCCTCATAGAGCTGCGACGCCTGCTGTGCCTGCCTGCTTTGATAAATATGCCAACCGCTCCAGGCTGCATAAGCTGCCAGAGCAACAATCAATACCCAGGTCAACAAATTGCCATATTTGCTCCAGAATGCCTTGATGGAAGCCAGCTGCTCTTGTTCTTCGAGATCGTATGCCATGAATGATGTCTAAAAGTTTAAAAGTGAATTCCGAGACTCACTCTGTCAATTGTTCAAGGATGGTAGTGCACGTGCTCATGGTCGTGATCATGAGCATGATCGCCAACAATCTGGTTCACCACGTGATCGGGCACGTCGTCAAATCCGATGGTTACCTGATTCGATTCACTGTCCTGAGCACGCAGATTTTTGACTGTTGCAGTTGAATTGGCGACTTCGTCATCACCAATGATGACGGCGAACCCTGCACCGCTTGCGTCAGCTTTTTTCATTTGCGACTTGAAACTGCCACCAGCACCGGCCGATGCGCAATGTAGCACAACATCCAGGCCTGCACCGCGCAATCTTTCCGCCATGACAAACGCCTGCAATTGTGCCTCCTCACCCTGATGCACCATATAGACATCGCACTGATTGGGCGTGTATTGCTCACCGCTGACCTTCATCAACTCCAGCAGGCGTTCAACACCCATTGCAAATCCACAGGCAGGTGTCGGCTTGCCGCCAAACATTTCGATCAACGGATCGTAGCGCCCCCCACCACAGACAGTTCCTTGTGCGCCTAACTGGTCAGTGACCCATTCAAATACTGTCCGGTTGTAATAGTCCATACCGCGGACAAGACGGGGATTGATCGTGAATGGGATATTGTTGTGACGCAGGATTTTCTGTACACCCTCGAAGTGCGACAGAGACTCTTCGCCCAAATAATCCAGCAGTTTAGGGGCCGCGTTGACCATATCTTGCATCGCAGGATTCTTTGTATCAAGAATCCGCAACGGATTAGCATGTAAACGACGACGCGCATCAGCATCGAGCAGGTCATGATGCTGTTCAAAATAGTTGATCAAGTCGGCACGATGGCGATTACGCTCTTCCGCATTACCAATCGAGTTGAGTTCAAGCCGAATGTCTTGCAGGCCCAGGTCATCCCACAGGCGCTGACACATCATGATCAGTTCAGCATCAATATCGGGACCAGTAAAACCGAGTGCTTCCGCGCCAACCTGATGAAACTGCCGGTAGCGGCCGCGCTGTGGGCGTTCGTGACGGAACATTGGCCCTGCGTACCACAACCGCTTTGGTCCATCATAGGTGAGATTATGCTCAAGCGCTGCACGCACAACACTGGCTGTATTCTCAGGACGTAGCGTCAAATTGTCGCCATTCATCGAGTCAGTAAAGGAATACATTTCCTTCTCGACAATATCGGTAACCTCACCAAGACCGCGCGCAAACAGCGCGGTTGGCTCGACGATGGGGGTGCGAATTTGCTGAAAGCCATAGCTCTTGAGCACTGACTGAACAGTGTTCTCAAACAACTCCCACAGTGGAGCATCGGCCGGCAGAATGTCATTCATTCCTTTGACACCGACGATTTTTTCGGATTTCTTGTTTTCAGACATGCTAATGATCTATAAGGTTATCCAGCGCACATCAAAACAAAAACGGGTGCGCGCCAAAGTGGCAGACAATCAGGCAACAACCGGTTTGCCATAATGTGTTTGCACATATTGCAGGACGATGAGCTGAAATTCCTCCGCGATATTTTCTCCGCGCAAAGTCATCTTCTTTTCACCATCGATAAATACTGGTGCCGCCGGCGTTTCTCCGGTTCCAGGCAGACTAATGCCGATATTGGCATGTTTGGACTCACCAGGTCCGTTGACGATACAGCCCATGACTGCAACATTCATGCTTTCAACGCCTGGATACTCGCCCTTCCATACAGGCATCTGGTCGCGCAAATAGGTCTGAATCTTGTCCGCCAGATCCTGAAATACGGTTGAGGTCGTGCGGCCACAACCTGGGCATGCAATCACCATTGGCGTAAATTTACGCAGCCCCATGGTCTGCAAGATTTCCTGACCGACGATCACCTCACGCGTGCGATCGCCTCCCGGCTCTGGCGTCAGCGAGATCCGAATCGTATCGCCAATCCCTTCCTGCAACAGCACAGAAAGTGCTGCGGTTGAAGCTACGATACCTTTGCTGCCCATACCCGCTTCGGTCAACCCCAAGTGCAAAGGATAGTCACAACGACGCGCCAGTTCGCGATATACAGCGATCAAATCCTGAACACCAGAGACCTTACAGGACAAAATAATTTTATCGCCTGCCAGCCCCAGCTCTTCTGCACGCCGCGCATTTTCGATCGCAGACGTCACAAGCGCTTCGTACATCACTGACTGCGCTGGCCAAGGTTCCTTGCGCTGTGCATTTTCATCCATGATCCGGGCAAGCAGCTCTTGATCGAGACTCCCCCAATTCACGCCGATGCGGACTGGCTTGTCATAACGACAGGCGACTTCAATCATCTGCGCAAACTGCGTATCCCGTTTCGCCCCTTTGCCGACATTACCAGGGTTAATACGATACTTCGATAAAGCGCGAGCACAATCCGGATATTCGTTAAGAAGCGTATGTCCGTTGTAATGAAAGTCGCCGACCAGCGGCACATCCACGCCCATTCGATCAAGCTGCTCGCGAATGGCCGGAACTGCTGCTGCCGCCTCAGGAGTATTCACTGTCAGGCGAACCACTTCAGAACCTGCACGGGCCAGATCTCTAATCTGAATCGCGGTACCGATTGCGTCAGCTGTATCAGTATTAGTCATTGACTGCACCATCACTGGCGCACCACCACCCACGACAACCTGCCGTTCTCCGTAGCGAATCACAGCACGACGCCTTGGCAGTCGTGCCAGTGGTCCAGAGGCAATAGGGAAGCTAGAAGATGACATAGAAAAACTGTTTTCGAATAGATGACTACTTCAGACTGAGTCGCGCGACATTATTGCTGCTGTCAGATTGAATATCGAGCTTTGAACCGCGCAAGCTGGCATCAACCCCGGCTACATTGCCGATGACTACAGTCACTGGCTCCGTAATATCGAACGCCTCGCTGGTACCCGCCTTAAGCAGGCGCGAAATAACGACACTCTTGTCAGCGCGACGAATTTCGACCCATGAATCCTCGTGGAAGTTCAGGCGTAGCAGATCTTTGCTATTACTGATGTTAATACTTCCTCCAGCAGCCTGAGCTGCCACGGCCTGAGCAGGCTTGGTTGCAGACTCTGCCTCGTCAGCCGGCTTGGTAGGCCGCGATGTTGCCGCTACAGCTGCTGACACCGGCGCAGACACCTTAGCAGGCGCAGACTCGGCCGGCTTGACAGCAGGCGGGGAACTCTGACTGGCCATGCTTGCGGTTTTATTAGCATCCGCATCTAGCTTATCCTGCTTATCCTTGTCAGTGCTGTCCTGCACCTCTGGCGACGGCTCAGCCGGATCCGCCTGGGCCTGCTCTTCAGTCGAAGATGGCGGCGCAGAGTCCTCGACGACAGCGGGCTTATCGCCTGGCTTCAACCATGCGAGCTGAGGCACACCGTCAAACAGCTCTGTACGATGAATAACCAACGCCAAACCTGCTATCACCACAATCAACGCACCACCCACCAAGATACCGACTGGTAGCTTCTTACGATTGCCAAGTGGCAAAGGCGACTCGGAAAATGGCGTTGACAGCGTACGCTGCGGCGCAATGTGCGTCACTGGCGGCGTACCATCCTGAGGCAAAGCTGCGACCAGTGATGCAGACTCCAAACCAAGCAATTTGGCATAGGCTCGGACAAACCCGCGAACAATCACCGGCCCTGGCAATGCACCGTAGTTATCGGCCTCAAGCGCAACCACCTGACGCGCCGCAAACTTCAACTGGCTCGCCACATGCTCGACCGACCATCCCTTGGCCTGACGCTTGGCCGCTAATAAAGCACCTGGCAGACTTTTGTTTACCTCTTCGGCTCCTGTCACAACCTCTGGAACCGGCACCTCATTTTCCTGCAGATCACTCATCAAATGCTCCAAGTTGATAAGCCGCGTATTCTAACGAAGACAGATGGCGATAACGCAATAGCGTCACCAGATCATGTTCGGCTGCTTGATTGCCCACTTTATGTTCGCTCCAGATGACGAACCATGCTACAGACGCCATCAGGAATGATTTTTTTGCGACCGGACCGTATTGCCAGTCATTGTGTACCTGCGCATTTGCTGCGATTCGAAACAAGGCAGCCCGCAACCAGCAGCGGGTCACCCAGGAATCTCCACGATGCGACCAAAATCCTTGCCGTATTTTTGCTGATATTCAGACATTTTCTGCATCCGCTCCTGCACCCGGGTGCGATCCTTGACTTCACCAGCCAACTGACCGCAAGCAGCATCAATATCATCACCTCGCGTTTTGCGAATGGTGGTCACGATCCCGGCATCCATCAATACCTGCGCAAAAGCCTTGATGCGAGGATTTTGCGAGCGCTTCAGTCCCGACTCAGGGAATGGATTAAAGGGGATCAGATTAAATTTGCATGGCACCGCTGATGCACCATCAACACCGCCCTGCACCAGCGCGACAAGCTCACGCGCATGGGCATCGGTATCATTGACACCATCGAGCATGCAATACTCAAATGTAATGAAATCACGTGGCGCAAATTCGAGGTAACGTTTGCACGCTGCCATCAGCTCACGCAGCGGATATTTTTTATTCAGTGGAATTAAGCCATCACGCAAAACATCATTGGATGCATGCAGAGAGACAGCAAGTGCTACGGGACATTCCTGCGACAATTTGTCCATCATTGGCACAACGCCGCTAGTCGACAATGTCACTCGACGACGTGAGAGACCGTACGCGTTATCGTCGAGCATCAGCTTCAGAGCGGTAACGGTAGGCTCAAAATTCAGTAAAGGTTCGCCCATACCCATCATCACCACATTGGTGATCTGGCGCTCCCCTTTGGGACCAGGCTCTACACCTTTGGTCTTACGCAATTCAAATTCAGCCATCCATAGTTGGCCGATAATTTCTGACACACTCAGATTCCTGTTGAACCCCTGCTTACCAGTGGAACAGAAACGGCAATTCACGGCGCAACCAGCTTGCGTCGAGATGCACAAGGTGCCACGATTTTCTTCAGGAATGAATACCGTTTCCACGGCATTGCCATTACCAACATCGACCAGCCATTTGCGCGTACCATCGGTCGAGGTGTGATCACTGATGATCGCTGGCGCAGCAACGAATGCGCGCGTGGCAAGTTTTTCACGCAATGATTTGGCCAGATCAGTCATGGCCGTAAAATCAGACACACCGTACTGATGTATCCAACGCTGCAATTGCTTGGCACGAAACGGCTTCTCACCCAGCTCACCACAATAAGTGATGAGCTGCGCGGGATCCAGATCCAGCAGATTGGTGAGAGCTGTCGTCATAACTTAAACACTTTGGTTCAACCTTGATGTCAAATCAAGTCCACATCAAGGCTTTCACCTTACAAATTAACGCGAATAGATGTTCAGCGCCGGGAAGAAATAGGCAATTTCAACTTGTGCTGTTTCTGCTGCGTCGGAACCGTGCACTGCGTTTGCATCGATCGAATCAGCAAAGTCAGCACGGATAGTGCCCTTCTCTGCCTTCTTCGGATCGGTTGCACCCATGAGGTCACGATGCTTCAGAATCGCATTTTCGCCTTCCAGGGCTTGAACGATTACAGGACCGGAAACCATGAAATCAACCAGATCCTTGAAGAAAGGACGCTCGCGGTGAACAGCGTAAAAGCCCTCCGCTTCAGCACGCGACAAATGGATCATGCGCGCAGCGATAATCTTCAAGCCGGCGTTTTCGAAACGGGTGTAAATCTGACCGATCACGTTTTTCGCGACTGCGTCCGGTTTGATAATCGACAGGGTGCGTTCAATTGCCATGTGTAAAAACTCCAATAAAAAGAAAGGCTTAAAGCCGATGATTAACAATTCAATCAACCTTTGATTCTACCACGAATCAGCACACCTGAATCTAATTGCGATTGACCAACGGCATTTGGACAGATGTTGCTACCTACCTGATCGAACTTCCTCGATACCACCGGTGTCTTACAATACATCTGTCATGCTATCCTGTGTTCGCATTTAATCGCATCTGGAGGAACAATGAATCAACGTCTACAAAATACTTTTAATCCGGCAAATACCAGTCTTCTCGCTCGCAATCGTGTACTGCGCAATACTTACTGGCTGCTTGCCCTGTCCATGCTCCCCACCGTCCTGGGCGCGTGGCTTGGAGTACAGATGCACTTCAGTCTGTTTGCTCGCAGCCCAATGCTCGGTTTCATGATCTTCATGGGCATCGCCTTTGCTTTCTTCTTTGCAATTGAAAAGACCAAGAATTCCGGCCTCGGGGTTGCAGTATTGCTCGGATTCACGTTTTTCATGGGCTTGATGCTGTCACGTCTGATTTCCTACACATTAGGATTCTCCAACGGCGGCACACTGATCATGACAGCCTTTGGCGGCACGGCACTGGTCTTTACTGCCATGGCAACGGTTGCAACAGTGTCCAAGCGCGACTTTTCCGGACTGGGAAAATGGCTGTTCGCCGGTGTACTGGTGATTATTGTTGCTTCACTGGCAAATATTTTCCTGCAACTGCCCGCATTGCAGCTGACCGTTTCAGTCGTCGCCATTGCTATTTTTTCAGCATACATCCTGTTTGACGTACAGCAAGTCATCAACGGCGGTGAGACAAATTATATTTCTGCCACCCTCAGAATTTACCTCGACGTCTATAACGTATTCGTCAATTTGCTGTCGATTCTTGGCATCTTCGGTGGCAACCGTAACTAAGCAATGGCTTCGCTCAGCGAAGTAAGTACAAAAAAGCCGACACAAAGTCGGCTTTTTCTTTTTGGCAATACAATCGTAGGCTCTACAGCAAATCAAATACGGCAATCGACTCCACGTGCGCCGTGTGCGGAAACATGTTCACCACTCCTGCCATCGTCAGACGGTAACCACCCTGGGTCACCAATTCACCGGCATCTCTTGCCAACGTTGCTGGATTACAGGAAACGTAGACGATCCTGCGGGGCTTCAACTGAGCATGCTCACCAATCAAGCCAGCAATCGCCTTGCACACCTCGAGCGCACCTTCACGCGGAGGATCAATCAACATACGATTAAATTGGCCCAAGGCAACAAAATCTCCCGCAGTCGCCTCAAATAAATTACGACAATAAAAAACAGTTTTATCGCTGACGCCATTGACGGCGGCGTTTTCGGCGGCGCGCTCTGTCAGCGCAGTACTACCTTCGATACCCACCACTTCGCGTGCCATTGTCGCAATAGGCAGCGTAAAATTTCCGAGGCCACAGAACAAATCCGCCACCCGGTCGCCTTCCTGAACATCCAGCAAACGCAATGCGCGTGCGACCAGTACACGATTGATCTGGTGGTTGACCTGAGTAAAATCGGTCGGTTTGAACGGCATGCGAACACCGAACTCCGGTAACGTGTAATGCAGTTCGGATTGCGCCGGATAGAAAGGCTTGGCCGTATCCGGCCCTTTGGTTTGCAACCACCATTCGACGCCATATTGATCAGCAAATGCCTTCAGCTTTGCCTCATCATCCTGAGTCGGCGTGTCCATCACGCGCAACACCATGGCAGTCACCTGCTTGCCACCATCACCCTCTCCGATTGCCAACTCTATCTGCGGCACCTTATCAATCAACGACAAGGATGCAATCAAGCCTCGCAGCGGCACTAGCATGGCCGAGACATGCGGTGGAAGAATTTCACACGTCTTCATGTCACTGACAAAGGGAGATTTCTTTTCGTGAAATCCCACCAGTACGGTGCCCTTTTTTACGACATTTTTGACTGAAATACGCGCCCGATAACGATATCCCCAAGTCGGCCCATAGATCGGACGCAGCATCGTCCCTGCCTTGAGTTTGCTGAGATGCCAAAGATTGTCTTCAAGCACCCGCTGCTTCATTGCCACCTGCGCTGCAGGCTCTAAATGCTGCATTGCGCAGCCACCACAAATACCGAAATAAGCACATTGCGGCTTCACCCGCAATGACGACTCACGGTGCAACGCTGTCATGGTCGCCGCCTCCCATTTGGGCTTCTTGCGATATGACTGGAAGCTGACCTGCTCGCCAGGTAACGCGCCCTCGACAAAAATCACCTTGCCTTGGGTACCGTCTTCATTGGCCAGATGACCAACGCCTCGCCCGTCCATATCGAGGGCTTTGATATCAATGGTATTTTGCTGCATAGAAACAAATAAAAGAGGCCACCGTAGCAGCCTGAAAATACAAAAGCACTATTGTCCGCGATCGCGGCACCGGTGGGAAGTTAAAACAACGCGTCCCTGCTGACGCCACGCGCAACGAGCGTACGCTTGAGCTTGATCAAGGCTTCTTGTTGCACCTGACGCACGCGCTCGCGGGTAATCCCCATTTCGAGCGCCAATTGTTCCAGTGTAGAAGGGTCGTCATTATCCAAGCCAAAGCGCCGAGTGATCACAATACGCTGCTTGTCCGGTAAATTTCTGAGCCAATCACGAATCAACACCGACATTTCGTGACATTCAGCCTGTGCGTCCGGGTTTTCATCAACCGAGCCCGGCAGCAAGTCAATCAGACTTGCTTGCGGATCATTGTCCAGCGGCGTATCGAGAGAGGCTGCATGCTCCGACAAGGTCAGAACGTCCTGCACATCCTCCACCGATCGATCTACCAGATGGGCAATGTCTTCCGCTGTGGCATCACGTCCATCGCGTTGTTGCGCCTCTAGATGATATTTGGCCCGCAGGATTTGATTCAATTCCCGCACCATATGTACGGGAAGGCGCACAGTCCGCGCCTGATTCATGATGGCCCGCTCAATGCTCTGACGGATCCACCATGTCGCATAGGTCGAAAAACGGAATCCTCGCTCAGGTTCAAACTTGTCGATGGCCCGCATCAAACCTAGATTACCTTCTTCAATCAGGTCCAGCAAAGCGACACCACGGTTGATGTAGTGCTTGGCAATCGACACAACCAGACGCAGGTTGTGCTCGATCATGGTCTGACGGGCAGCAAACTCGCCTTGCTTGGCCAAGGTCGCAAAGTGCAATTCTTCGGCGGCAGTCAGCAGTGGCCGCGCCCCGATCTGGTTCAGGTAATGCTGTGTCGTATCCGTCGAGAGCTCTGCGGCCAACACTTTCTTGAGCTCTTCCACCCCCTCGGCAACGACAACAACCTCCGCAGCTCCCTCTCCGGGCTCGCCCTCTTCAATCACTTCCAAACCATCCTCCTGCTCCAGCGACTCCATTGCATCGTCTGGATGGGATTCATCATCGGGCAATTGATTGCGAGGACTTTGGCTCATACGCTAACGTGGCGGCAAATATTTCGATGGATCGACCGGCTTGCCTTGCAGACGGACTTCGAAGTGCAGCTTCACGCTGTCGGTATCCGAATTACCCATTTCTGCAATTTTCTGCCCCTTGGTAACCACTTGCCCTTCTTTGACCAATATTGTCTTGTTGTGCGCATACGCCGACAACAGGTTGTTCGTATGCTTGACGATGACCAAATTACCATAACCGCGAATTCCGCTACCAGCATACATGACTTTACCACCCGCGGCAGCCAGTACTGGCTGACCAGCCTTGCCTGCAATATCAACGCCCTTCTTGGCACCATCAAAGGTGGCGATGACCTTGCCATCAGCCGGCCAGCCCCAGGAAACTGCATCATCTTCCGAGACGGCGGCCACAGGAACTGATTTTTCCGGCTCAGCCCTTGGCGTCGAAGGTGCAGCAGCAGGTTGCGCAGTGACTCCTCCATTATCAGGTTTCTGGAGTTCTGCGAGATTACTGTCTGAATACGCTCGCTTGTCACCACGCGGCCCCGTCTTATTGCTGCCCAGACCCTGCTGCGTAGCACCAGCGGGCGCCAATGGCTTCACTTCAAGACCAGCCGAACCAGTCACAACCGCCGCGGTTTGCGCACCTTCGGGCGGGGCCACACGCAATACCTGATCAACTTTGATGTCGTTGGGATTGGTCAGATTGTTCCAGGCCACGATATCCCGGTAACTTTGCCCTGACTCAAGCGCAATCCGGTATAGCGTATCGCCTTTCTTGACTGTGTAATACCCCTTACCCTCAGGTTTGGGAACAACAGCAGTGCTCCTGGAAGCATCGATGGCAGGTTTGGAAGAAACACTTGAACTACGGTCAATGACCGGGGCCGATGTCTGTGTTGTAGAACACGCAGCCAGCAAGCTGACGACCATTCCCAGGAAAACCAAACGATTTTTATTCATGCTCATTACATTAATTTCTACAACGGTAGCGTTGACTCGCACGTAGCGAGAGAAGTTCATCAGAACAGGCCAGGCAGGATCCTTGGCGCTGTCAGTTGGTGTTGCGTTGCTTTTCTGATTACACAGTGCCGGGCCGCAATGGAACAAAATGGCATTGCTCCAGCGTTTCACTGAGCCATTCGTACTGGCTGACACGCACAATAAGTTGCAACATCTGCTGGCGAGCTCCAACCGGTGCCACCAGGCGACCGCCGATGGCAAGCTGCTCCAGCAGTGCTTGCGGCACTTCCAAGCCTGCTGCCGCCAGAATGATGCCATCGAAAGGTGCTACCTGCGGCAGGCCGAGCATACCATCTCCGTAATGCAGGCGAATATTGGCAATCCGCAACGGCCGCAAGTTGTTTTTGGCAAGTTCATGCAATGGTTTGATACGCTCGATTGAATAGACCTCTTTGGCGACCAGCGACAAGACAGCCGCCTGATAACCGCAACCCGTACCGATCTCTAGCACGCGATCCAGCGTCTTGCCTTTTTGATTATCACGCATGATTTCGATCATGCGCGCCACAATATAGGGCTGCGAAATGGTCTGATGGTGCCCAATCGGCAAGGACGCATCAATGTAAGCCTGACTAGACAAGGCTGGCTCCATGAACAGATGACGCGGTACCGCCTCCATCGCAGCCAGCACTTGTGAATCTCTCACACCCTGCTTGGCGACCCGCGCTACCATTGCCTTGCGTACCGCATCCGAAACCAGTGGTGCTGTGCGTACCGATGCTGCGACAGCCGGATTTGATGCCACAGGACGCGATGCAGTCCGGTTACCTGTCAAGCCCGAAGTCGCACCTGACTGCCCCGGCACAATACTTCCTTTGCTGGCCTGACGACTCTGATTCTGGGCAGCATTGCGGGTGGCGGTCTGCGGTGTGACCACACTACGAGCAGACACATCATTCCGCGTCGACGAGACCGCAGTCCGAGTCGTCGTTGAGCCCGTCTTCTTCTCCACCACCGAAGAAAGGGTCAACGGAAAGCGACTCTGCTTGGCGCTCATGCCAATGCCTTCCTCAATTGCTCAAGTTGGGCAAAGTGCGTCAGGTCAATGCGTAATGGCGTAATGGAGACATGCCCCAGAGCGGTTGCATGAAAGTCAGTGCCGTCTCCGGCATCCCTGACACTGCCAGCCGGTCCGATCCAGAACATGTCTTTGCCGTACGGATCCTGCATCTTGTAGACAGGCTCCGACTGGTGACGCTTACCGAGCCGGGTCGCCACACAGGATCTGATCTCCGAATACGGCAGATTGGGAATATTAACATTCAGCAAAAACGGCTTTTCAAGGGTATCGAACTTGCGCTCCACGACTTCTCGTGCAATCCGGGCAGCGCTATCAAGATGCTGCCATCCCTTGTGCAGCTGGGAAAATGCAATTGCTGGGATGCCAAACAGGAACCCTTCAGTCGCAGCCGCAACCGTCCCCGAATAAAGAGTATCGTCTCCCATGTTTTGCCCTTGATTGATCCCCGACACAATCAGATCAGGACGCTCAGGCAACAAGCCAGTCAAAGCAACGTGCACACAATCTGACGGCGTACCGTTGAGGTAGTAAAAGCCATTGGAAGCGCGCTCGACCCATAGTGGACGATCCAGCGTCAGAGAATTGGAGCTGCCTGAACGATTGCTGTCCGGCGCCACCACCGTTATCTCTGCAATTGCAGACAAAGCATCGGCCAGAGCAGAAATCCCCGGTGCCAGATAGCCGTCGTCGTTACTGATGAGTATTTTCATTTCGCCATTTTAACCGAAGGCCCAAAGCAAATTCGCGGGAAATTCACTCCAGAAAAAGAAGGGCTGACAAGCGCACGGTTGCAGCCCCCCCCACCCGCATACATAGAACGCCATCCAGGTATGTCCGCATCAGCCCGACTGCTTGGATTCGGCCTGCGCCGCCCTTTGCACAAAAAAATCCTCCACCACCGCAATTTCCCTGGTGCGCTTGAATGGCGGCAAACTTTGCCAGATGCGACGACCATACGCTTTGGAAATAAGACGCGGATCACAAATCATCAGTACGCCACGGTCGCTTTCATCCCGAATCAGTCGCCCAGCTCCCTGTTTCAGGTTTATGATTGCCGCCGGCAATTGATGATGGACGAAGCCATTGAGGCCCTTTTTCTCCAATTCAGCAATACGGGCCGACAAGACGGGATCATCCGGCGGAGAAAATGGCAACTTGTCAATAATTACCAAGGACAGCGCCTCGCCACGCACATCCACTCCTTCCCAGAAGCTTTGACTGCCAATGAGCACGCCATTACCCGCTGCGCGAAAGCGATCAAGCAACTCGGTTCGCCCGGCCTCACCTTGTACCATCAAGGGGAATGGCAAGCCTTGCCTCTCAAACTCTTCACGCAAACGTTCGGCCGCCCGATTGACAGCGCGAATGGTAGTACAAAGCAAAAAGGTTTTGCCGCCAGCGGCGATCATTGCCGGTAATGCCGCATCGATGACAGCATCCGTGTATTCAAACGCATTCGGCTGCGGCAGGCTTTGTGGCACATACAACAAACCTTGCTGCTCATAATCGAACGGACTGGGCCAGGATTGAGCGGGCTCATTCCACAGCCCCATCTGCGAGGTGTAGTGATGAAAATCATTTTTCACCGCCAGCGTGGCCGAAGTGAAAATCCATGCGCGCGGTACGCCTTCGCGTTGCTTGTTGAAAATCGGTGCAATCGACAGTGGCGTGCGATGGAGCTGCAGCGAAGAAGTGAAGGCCTCTACCCACAAAACGTAGTTCTGCGCCTTGTCATCTGCGACCTGATCCTCAGGGCCATTCCAACTATCGAGCTGCTGCGATAATTCGAGCGCGCGGGTACGGCACTGCTCAATCGTTTCGGCGCGCTCGGCTTGTTTTTCAAGCACTGCAATCATGTCGTCCATACAGTCACGCAGGGTCTCCAGTGCGGGGAAAAAGACACTGGAAGGTGCAATCTGATTGAGGGCGAGGCGCACGATATCCTCAGGAAATGCCAGGCGCAAATCCCGTGCAGCGCGCTCAACCGGAGCAACTACACGGGCCCAGTCAGCGCCATCACGCGCGTGCGACAAGCCTTCGGCCAACACGTCACGACATAACTCCAGTATCTGAGAAGTCGAGATGGTATCGCCGAAGAACATCGTGGCGGTTTCCGGTAACTGGTGGGCCTCATCGAAGATAACCGTATTGGCGGTTGGGAGCAGCTCGGCAACTCCCGTATCTTTTAGCGCGACATCGGCAAAGAACAGATGATGATTGACCACTACCACATCGGCTTGCTGCGCCTCTTTACGTGCTTTCATCACGAAGCAATCCTGATAGTACTGACATTCAGCACCAAAGCAGGTATCACGCGTAGAAGTTACCAGATTCCAGATCGGCGCAGTCTCCGGCACCTTCGTCAATTCAGCCTTGTCACCGGTGGAAGTGGTCTTGATGAAGCGGGATATCTCCCGCAGGTAACCGACGTCTTCGCGCGACGTCATTCTGCCATTCTGCAAGGTCCGCTCAAAGTGAAAATGGCAAACATAGTTGGCTCGCCCTTTGAGCAGCGCCACCGACACCGGCGCGCCAAGTGCCTTGCGCACGGTGGGAATATCGCGCGAGTAAAGCTGATCCTGCAGGTTCTTGGTACCAGTAGAGACAATGACCTTGCCGCCCCAGAGCAATGCTGGAACCAGGTACGCGAAGGTCTTTCCGGTCCCTGTGCCTGCTTCTGCAATGAGCGTACGTTGACTGGCAATCGCATCAGCAATGGCCTTTGCCATTTCGATCTGCGAGTGGCGCGGACGATAACTACCAACCTGACCACCAAGCGGGCCACCCGCACCAAACAGCTTCTCGACATCAGCGTCATGAATACCATGCGGTGCAGAAGTGACGCTATCTTCGATGGAACTCACTGAGTCATGCCTGTAAAAAAAGAAAACGGAAAATGATTAGCAAACCAGCCAAGATGCCAGCCCAGCCTGCCAGAAGCAAGCAGCCGTATTATGCCTGAAGCCGCTGAAGAGCCCTTCTGATCAGCGCTCTGATTGCTGCTGATCAGACAGGCAGAGAGATAGATAATGACAGAGAAATTTCAGGCGGGAATATCGGGTGTAAGTTGCATTTTCAGCAACACTATATGATCTTTCAATTGCAACTTTCGCTTCTTCAGCCGACGCAGTTGCAGTTCCTCATGACGCGATCCCTGAACCAGAAGATCAATCACGGCGTCCAGATCACGATGCTCGACTTCCAATTCGATAATGCGGCGCTGTATTTCTTCTCGGTGCGTCATGGTCATATTGGCTTCTATTGCAAAATAGTGACTGGTGGCCGCTGAGCCTCTTCCAGGAAAATTCGAGAGACAATGCTGGCGACAGTGTAATCCACCTTCAGCGAGGCAACAATCGCAGCACCCTGCCACCGACCTGGTTACTTCGCCTGACCGCCTGTCAGCGGGGCCGTCTCTGTCGCGTTTTGTGCTGATCCCTGTGCTGCCGCTTGCTGTTTCTTTTCAGCACGCTCTTTATCCTTGGCAGCCTTCTTGGCCTCAACATCCCGACGATGCGCCTCAGCCGCCTTCACTTTATCCTTATAGGCTTGCTCGTTGGCGGCGCGCTGTGGCGCCTTGGCAGCCTCATCTGCCGCTTCTGCCTTCAATTTCGCCTGGTGTGCCCTGACTCGGTCATTTTCATGACCGACGGCCGAGTCTTCACGTGCATCAACTGTTTGCTGCTTGGCAGCACTATCCTTTACCTGGCGTGCAGTCGCGGCGCTCTTGTTTTGCTGATCCCGCAAACGGCGCGCTGCATCCTGATCATCCTTGATACGCTGCTCTTCGAGCGATTTATCACGATCGTCTGCCTTGGACTGACGCTTGTAGCTGTTGGCAACCGCTTCAATTTCACGAATCTGCTTGATCAGAACGCGATGATGCTCCTTGGCGTTTTCCAGACAATAAGCGACAAAAAAATGCTTGTAACAGGCGCGTTGATCATCAATGTACTGATAGTCAAGTGAGGCTCGCTCTTTGGCGGCAACATCCAGTACCTGATCGGCACGCTCGATGGAATTGATGGAGTTTGCCGGATAGCGCTGACTAAAGGGGATCTCCGTCACCGCCAGCTTGTCGGCCTCCTGAGCTATCGCGGGCGTGCAGGTAGCGAGCACCATGAGCGGCAAACCAAGCAGCCCGAGGGCATGTTTCAATATCTTTTTCGAAGCAAAAAGTGAATGCATGTAAGGGTTTTCCATTTCAATCCAGCGTATCAGCTACCAGCCGTCGCTCGGCGTCCATATATTCGCGCGACTGCATTTCAATGATACGTGAAACCGTGCGATGAAACTCATTTGACAAGGTACCTTCGGTATAAAGCTCCTCCGGAGGTACTTCGGCAGACATGATCAGTTTCACCTTGTGATCGTAAAACACATCAATGAGCCACGTAAAGCGACGTGCTTCCGACGACATGGCTACCGACATGCGTGGTATGTCAGACAAAATGACGGTCTGAAAACGACTGGCTATTTCAAGGTAGTCATTTTGCGAGCGCGGTCCGCCACAAAGCGTGGCGAAATCAAACCAGATCGCGCTACCAGCGCGCCGTAGCGCACGGATTTCACGTGCTTCAATATGCAGTTGTGTATCTTCATCTGCGGTTTCTGCCACAGCAGCGAACGCATCGCGCAAGGCACTGTTCGTCTTTGCATTGAGCGGTGTATGGTAAATCTCGACCTGCTCCAGAGCGCGCTTGCGGTAGTCGACACCAGCGTCAATATTCATCACATCCAGACGATCCTTGAGCAACTGGATGGTCGGCAGCATGCGATCGCGGTGCAACCCCTCGGGATAAAGCGTATCAGGAAGGTAATTGGAGGTCATCACGAACGAGACACCATGATCAAACAAGCCCTTGAGCAGATTATAAAGAATCATGGCATCGGCGATATCGGAGACATGAAACTCATCGAAGCAGATCAATCGATACTTCTTGGCAATACGCAGTGCGACTTCATCGAGCGGATTGGCAATCCCCTTCAACTGATCCAGTTGACGATGAACGTCTCGCATGAATTCATGAAAATGAATGCGCGTCTTGCGCACCACCGGCACTACCGAATAAAAACTATCCATGAGAAACGATTTGCCGCGTCCGACACCACCCCACATGTAGACCCCGCGCGGGACATCCGGACGATTGATCAGCCGCTTGAAGGTACTTGAGCGCTGCGACTTGTACGCGACCCACTCATCGTAAGAGCGCTGCAGACGGTCAATGGCACGCCGCTGCGCCTCGTCAGCCTGATAGCCACGTTCGGCCAGCGCGTGATCGTAGAATTCGCAAACATTCATGGTCAATCAATACTTTCAGTAGTGCCATCGGATGGCGTCGGTGACTAGCAATGGCCACCAATGGCCATCCAACAAACGAAACACGATAAAACAAAATGGGCGAGCCAGGCTCGCCCATTGATGATGGTTGCAGTTTACCAGTAACGGCAAACTGCCAGCATCAGAAGTTCAGCGCACGCTTGTCAACTGCCAGCGCGGCTTCCTTGGTCGCTTCCGACAAGGAAGGGTGAGCATGGCAAATACGTGCAATGTCTTCTGCCGAAGCACGGAATTCCATCGCCACCACTGCTTCTGAAATCAGCTCAGAGGCAACCGGTCCGACAATATGGACTCCCAGGATTTCGTCAGTCTTGACATCCGCCAGGAACTTGACCATGCCCGAAGTATCACCCAAGGCACGCGCACGACCATTGGCCAGGAACGGGAAGGTACCAACCTTGTAGGCAACGCCATCGGCCTTCAATTGTTGCTCTGTCTTGCCAACCCAAGCGATTTCCGGCGACGTGTAAATCACCCATGGAATCGTGTTGAAATTGACATGACCGTGTTGACCAGCGATACGCTCAGCCACGGCAACGCCTTCTTCTTCAGCCTTGTGTGCGAGCATCGGGCCGCGCACCACGTCACCGACCGCCCACACGTTCGGCAGATTAGTCTTGCAATCACCGTCAACGGCAACGAAACCACGTTCATCGAGTGCCAGACCAATACCTTCAGCGTTCAGGCCGATGGTGTTAGGCGTACGGCCGATTGAGACGATCAGCTTATCGAAAACAGCCTTTTGGGCGACACCCTTGTCGTCGGTGTATTCCACGCTGACGTCGTTCTTGCCAGCCTTGATCTCGCCAATCTTGACACCCAGATTGATCGACAAACCTTGCTTTGCCAGCAGCTTGTGCGCTTCCTTGGCAATCTGTTCATCGACTGCACCCAGGAAAGTCGGCAAGGCTTCCAGCACGGTCACTTCCGCACCGAGACGACGCCATACCGAACCCATTTCCAGACCGATCACGCCAGCACCGATCACACCAAGCTTCTTCGGCACTTCGGTAATCGCCAGCGCGCCGGTGTTGGACAAAATCAGTTGTTCATCAAACGGTGTGCCTGGCAATGCTCGGGCATTGGAGCCAGTTGCAATGATGACGTGCTTGGCGGTAATCGATTCTTCAGCAGCACCGGCAACCTTGATTTCATAGCCGCTGGCATCGCCCTTGACGAAGCTGCCACGACCATGGAAGAAGCTGACCTTGTTCTTCTTGAACAAGTATAGGATACCGTCGTTGTTTTGCTTCACAACGGTATTCTTGCGACCCAGCATCTGTGCCAGATTCAGACCCAGACCCTTGACTTCGATGCCGTGCTCGGCAAAGCCATGCGCCGCGTGCTCATAATGCTCGGACGATTGCAACAATGCCTTGGAAGGGATGCAACCGACGTTGGTGCAGGTACCGCCCGGTGCCGGACCGCCCTTTTCATTTTTCCACTCATCGATGCAGGCGGTGTTAAAACCCAACTGCGCTGCGCGGATTGCTGCGATATAACCACCAGGGCCGCCACCGATGACGACCACATCAAAATTCTTGCTCATGATTTTTCCTAATTCGTTTTTTCTGCGAACCGCGTCCGCATTCAACATGCAAAAGGCGCAGGACAGTCTGAAGCCATGCTGGCATTCTCGCTGATCCTGCGCCCTTTCAGTCCACTGATCCGTTGGCTATCAGAGATCGAGCAACAGACGTGCAGGATCTTCCAGCGCTTCCTTGATTGCCACCAGGCTCAAGACAGCTTCGCGGCCGTCGATGATACGGTGGTCATAAGACATGGCGAAGTAGTTCATCGGACGAATCACGATCTGACCGTTTTCAACGACAGCACGATCCTTGGTCGCGTGGATACCCAGAATGGCCGATTGCGGTGGGTTGATGATCGGTGTCGACAACATGGAGCCGAAAGTACCACCATTGGACACAGTGAAGGTACCGCCGGTCAGTTCTTCGATCGACAGCTTGCCGTCCTTGGCTTTTTGACCAAATTCACCAATCTTCTTTTCGATGTCAGCGATCGACATCTGATCTGCATCACGCAGCACAGGAACAACCAGACCACGTGGCGAACCGACGGCGACGCCGATGTCGAAATAGCCGTGGTAGACAATATCGTTGCCGTCAACGGAAGCATTGACGATTGGATACTTCTTCAGTGCATGAACCACTGCCTTGACGAAGAAGGACATGAAGCCCAGCTTGACGCCGTGCTCTTTTTCAAACTTGTCCTTGTACTTCGCACGCAGATCCAGCACTGGCTGCATGTTGATTTCGTTGAAAGTGGTCAGAATCGCGTTGGTTGCTTGCGATTGCAACAGACGCTCAGCTACACGCGCACGCAGACGGCTCATTGGTACGCGCTCTTCCGGACGATTTTCCAGGCTGGCCTTGACCGGTGCCGCAACTTGTTGCAATGCAGGCTTGGCAGCCGCTGCTGGTGCAGCAGGTGTTGCCAGGGAAGCCAGCACGTCGCCCTTGGTGACGCGACCATCTTTACCGGTACCAGCAACTTGCGAGGTCGACAGATTGTTGTCAGCCAGCAGCTTGGCTGCGGCAGGCATCGCAACGTCAGCCTTGGAGACCGATGCTGGTGCAGCTGCTGCAACTGGTGCAGCTGCCGCAGCGGCTGGAGCTGGCGCTGCCTTGACTTCAGCAACACCGGCGGCCGACGCATCCGTATCCAGAATAGCGATGACTTCACCAGCAACAACAGTAGAACCATCACCCTTGATGATTTCCGCGATCACACCTGAGTCTGGTGCCGGCAATTCCAGCACAACCTTGTCAGTTTCGACGTCGATCAGGTTTTCGTCGCGTGTGACAGCCTCACCCACTTTTTTATGCCATTGCAGCAGCGTTGCTTCTGCAACAGACTCTGATAATTGTGGGACTTTTACTTCGATTCGTGCCATGTAACTCTCCAATTCGGGTTATTCAATAAACATCAGCGCGCTTCACCTCAGGTGAAGCGCGCTATGTGGATCTGATTTATTTGGTCAGGACAAAGCCCTTGAGCTTCGAAAACGCGGTGTCGATCAATGCCTTTTGTTGCGCATAGTGCTTGTCGTAGTAACCGACAGCTGGGGATGCGCTGGCTGGACGACCTGCGTAAGCAAGCTTTTGACCCTCAGTCAGATTCTCAAAGATGTTGTGCTGGATTTGCAGCCATGCACCTTGGTTTTGCGGTTCATCCTGAGCCCAGACCAATTCCTGGAAGTTCGGGAATTGCTTGAGTTCAGCAGCAAATGCCTTGTGCGGGAATGGATACAACTGCTCCACACGGATGATGGCAGTATCAGTCTGCGCACGCTCCTTACGTGCATTGACCAGGTCGTAGTAAACCTTGCCGGAACAAGCGATAACACGCTTGACCTTTTTGGCATCGATCTTTTCATCCAGCTCGCCAATCACAGTCTGGAAGGAGCCTTTGGCCAACTCGGACAGTGGCGAACCAGCATCCTTGTTACGCAGCAGCGACTTCGGCGTCATGATGATCAGCGGCTTGCGGAACAGACGGATCATCTGACGACGCAGCAGGTGGAAAATCTGTGCAGCAGTCGTTGGCTGCACCACTTGCATATTGTTGTCAGCGCACAGTTGCAGATAGCGCTCCAGGCGTGCTGACGAGTGCTCAGGACCTTGACCTTCGTAGCCGTGTGGCAGCATCAGTACCAGACCGGAGGCACGACCCCACTTGACTTCACCAGAGCTGATGAACTGGTCAATGACAACCTGTGCACCGTTGGCGAAGTCACCGAATTGCGCTTCCCAGATGGTCAGCGTGTTCGGTTCTGCAGTCGAATAGCCGTATTCAAAACCCAGCACTGCTTCTTCCGACAGGACCGAGTCAATTACGGTGTAAGGAGCCTGGTTTTCTGCAACGTTTTGCAGAGGGATATATGTACCAGCATCCCAACGCTCGCGGTTTTGATCATGCAACACTGCGTGACGGTGCACGAAAGTACCGCGACCAGCATCCTGACCGGTCAGACGGATGGAATAACCGGAGGCAACCAGCGAAGCATAGGCCAGATGTTCGCCCATACCCCAGTCCAGATTGAGTTCGCCACGCCCCATGGTTGCACGGTCGTTGATAACCTTTTCAACCAGCGCGTGTGGTTTGAAGCCTTCTGGAATCGTGGTGATGCGTGTTGCCAGACGCTTCAGTTCAGCCAGCGGTACAGCTGTATCGGCAGCGTCAGTCCATTTGCGATTCAGGAATGGCAGCCAGTCAACAGCGTACTTGCTCTTGAAGTTAGTGATGACTGGATCAACGGTGTGCTTGCCGGCATCCATTGCCGCGCGGTAAGCCTTGACCATCTCATCGCCACCATCAGCAGGGATCGTGCCTTGTGCAGCCAGCTTGTCTGCGTACAGCTTACGTGTACCAGGGTGTTGCGCGATCTTCTTGTACATCAGCGGCTGTGTCAGCGCTGGCGTATCTTGCTCGTTATGACCCAGTTTGCGGAAGCAGATGATATCGACCACGATATCCTTCTTGAACTGCATACGGTAGTCAACCGCGATCTGGGTCGCGAAGACAACTGCTTCAGGATCATCACCGTTGACGTGCAACACCGGTGCTTCGATCATCTTGACGACGTCCGAGCAATACAGTGTGGAGCGCGAGTCACGTGGATCGGAGGTAGTGAAGCCGATCTGGTTGTTGATCACGATGTGCACGGTGCCGCCTGTACCGTAGCCACGTGTTTGCGCCAGGTTCAGGGTTTCCATGACCACGCCTTGACCAGCAAATGCGGCGTCACCGTGGACCAGGATTGGCAATACTTGCGAGCCATCCTTGTCGCCACGACGTTCCATACGCGCCTTGACCGAACCTTCAACCACAGGGTTGACGATTTCCAAATGCGATGGGTTGAACGCCAGTGACAGGTGGACCGGACCGCCTGGGGTGCTGATGTCGGAAGAGAAGCCTTGGTGATACTTGACGTCGCCAGCTGGCAGATCATCAGCGTGATGACCTTCAAACTCGGAAAACAGTTCTTGTGGAGTTTTGCCCAGGGTATTGACCAGAACATTGAGACGACCGCGGTGGGCCATACCGATCACGATTTCCTGGACGCCCTTCTCACCGGCGCGCTGAATAGTCTCATCCAAGGAAGCGATGAAGCTTTCGCCACCTTCCAGCGAGAACCGCTTTTGACCAACATACTTGGTGTGGAGATAGCGCTCCAGACCTTCGGCAGCAGTCAGGCGATCAAGAATGTGCTTTTTCTTTTCTGCAGTAAATTTCGGCAGCGCACGGGTTGGTTCCAGACGTTCCTGGATCCAGCGCACTTCAGCCGGGTCACTGATATAGGTGAATTCTGCACCAATCGAACGGGTGTAGGTTTCGCGCAATGCGTTCAACAAATCACGCAACGACGCTGTTTCACCGCCAAAATAGGTGTTGCTGATATTAAAGACGATATCCATGTCCGAGTCGGAGAAGCCGTAAAAGCTTGGCTCTAGCTCGGGGATCGTCGGACGTTCCTGACGTTGCAGCGGATCCAGATTGGCGTAACGCGAACCGAGGTCACGGTAACCGGCAATAAGTTGGGTAGCGGCAACGCGCTTACGACCCATCTCGGCATCGGCGGATGCGACAACAGTGCGAATCGGGCCTTGCTTGGCACGCTCAGCGAACGATGCGATCACTGGTGCATGGGCGACGTCGGGACGATTGGAACCGTCAACTGCAGGTACGTGTTGCACCGCGTCGAAATAGGCACGCCAATTATCTGGTACGGATCCGGGGTTATTGAGGTACGCCTCGTACAATTCTTCCAAGTACGGCGCATTTCCACCAAAGAGGTAGGAGTTGAGGTTGTACTGCTCGTAGAGCTGCGTCATTCTTGCTCACCTTTCTTCGCGTTTCGCGAGATTAGCGGGTTAATCTAACCTTCCGCGACACGGCCTGACCGGTTAGCGGATTGCACATCAAGTTGTGGGGGAAGGACCATGTCTACCTGAACTTTTTTGAGTTATCCAGCCAGCATGGCTCGAATTATATCCGCTTCTTTCCAATAAAAAAGCGAATCCTGAAGATTCGCTTTTTTATTTGTTGCTATTTGTAGCCAAGGCCTCTGGACCGGCTTCTGCTTGACTCTGCCAACATTGCTTAATGACAAAATGATGACATTGACCGTATCATCAGCCTCAGAATGTTTTAGCCACGCTTGTCGATAGTTGGCACGTCGCGCTTGACGGAACCAACAAACAACTGACGTGGGCGACCGATTTTTTGCTCAGGGTCGGAAATCATTTCGTTCCATTGAGCAATCCAGCCCACTGTACGTGCCATTGCAAAGATGCAAGTAAACATCGAAGTCGGGATACCCAGTGCGCGTTGAACGATACCAGAGTAGAAGTCGACGTTCGGATACAGCTTGCGAGAAACAAAGTAGTCGTCTTCCAGAGCGATCTTTTCCAGCTCCATTGCCAGCTTGAACAATGGGTCATCATGCAGACCCAGTTCATTGAGCACTTCGTAGCAGGTTTCACGCATCAGCTTGGCGCGTGGATCGTAGTTCTTGTAGACGCGATGACCGAAGCCCATCAGCTTGACGCCGGAGTTCTTGTCCTTGACCTGCTTGATGAACTCAGGAATCTTGTCGACCGAACCGATTTCTTCGAGCATGCTCAATGCAGCTTCATTGGCACCGCCGTGGGCAGGACCCCACAGGCAAGCGATACCTGCTGCGATACATGCAAAAGGATTGGCACCGGAAGAACCAGCCAGACGAACAGTCGAAGTCGATGCGTTTTGCTCATGATCTGCATGCAGAATCAGGATACGGTCGAGTGCACGAACCAACACTTCGTTGACCTTGTACTCTTCGCACGGATTGGCAAACATCATACGCATGAAGTTGGCGCTGTACGACAGGTCATTACGTGGATACACGAATGGCTGACCAATGCTGTACTTGTAAGCCATGGCGACCAGCGTTGGCAACTTGGCGATCATGCGAATTGCAGAAACGTCACGGTGCACTGGATTGCTGATATCCAGAGAATCATGGTAGAACGCCGACAAGGCACCGACCGAACCAGTCAGCACTGCCATCGGGTGAGCATCGCGACGGAAACCGCGGAAGAAGAAATTCATCTGCTCGTGCACCATTGTGTGCTCAGTGACAGTGCCGACGAATTTTGTCTTTTGCTCTGCAGTCGGCAGCTCGCCGTGCAACAGCAAGTAGCATGTTTCCAGGAAGTCGCAATTGACAGCCAATTGCTCAATCGGGTAACCACGGTACAGCAGCTCGCCCTTGTCGCCATCGATATAGGTGATCGAGGAGTTGCAAGCTGCTGTCGACATGAAGCCCGGATCGTAAGTGAACTTGCCGGTGGCACCGTAGAGTTTGCGGATGTCGATGACGTCCGGACCAATAGTGCCCTTATAGACAGGAAAATCCAGGGATGGCGTACCGTCGGAGAACGACAGGGTCGCTTTGATATCTGAGGTGGGCATAGTTCTTCCTTCAGCTGTGGTAATGAATCGTTAATCAAAAATCGCAAACCAACCGCTCAGAGTCGACAACAAAATGAGGCTGGATAAACGGCGCCCGAAATAAGCACCCTACACGTATCCCAACAAATTCATTGAGTGGCCGCCTCCGCTAGTATCTCGGCTGCTTCTTAAGCAATACAGCCCGAACCTCTCAACAGCGCTCAGGCACTACGCAACTTTTTGAGCAAGGCATGGACATGCGGCAAATCCACAGCTGCTTCCGGCTCCTTGCGTATCAGGAGCAAATCCATCAGATCGTTGTCACTCAAATCCATCAGCCGCGAGAACGCATCAACCTCGTCGTCACTCATTGCTTCCTCGTTAGCATCCAAAAAACGAGTAAGGATCAGATCATTTTCCAGCAAGCCACGGCGAGCGCGCCAACGCAAGCGTGCACGTTTAGCAGGATCGTCTTGATGGTTAAGGGACATGAATACCGTTCACTTCAAATTAATACCGATGAGGATTCTTCCGTCACACAGTCGAACCAACGGAAAAATGACTCAGATGGGAACAACCAGAGCGGGAATTTCCCGCTCTGTAGTGCAAACAACAACTACACGGCGCGACGCACCATCAACTCCTTGATCTTGCCGATTGCCTTGTTGGGGTTGAGCCCCTTAGGGCAAACATCAACGCAGTTCATAATGGAACGGCAACGGAACAGGCGATAAGGATCTTCCAGATCGTCCAAACGTTGCCCTGTCGCCTGATCGCGGCTATCAGCAATGAAGCGATACGCTTGCAACAGGCCGGCAGGACCAACAAACTTGTCTGGATTCCACCAGAACGACGGGCAAGATGTCGAGCAGCATGCGCACAGAATGCACTCATAAACACCATCCAGCTCTTCGCGCTGTTCAGGCGATTGCAGACGCTCTTTCTCAGGCGGAATGCTGTCATTGATCAGGTAAGGCTTGATCGAGTCGTATTGCTTGAAGAAGTTGGTCATATCGACGATCAAATCGCGAATCACCGGCAAACCTGGCAACGGCTTCAACACGATAGGCTCGGTCAGCTCATTAAGATTGGTGGTGCAGGCCAGACCGTTCTTGCCGTTGATGTTCATCGCATCCGAACCACAGACGCCTTCACGACACGAGCGGCGCAGTGCCAGCGAATCATCCACGTCTGCCTTGATACGTTGCAGCGCGTCGAGCAACATCTTGTCAGTTGGCTTGAGTTCGACTGTCAGATCTTGCATGTACGGCTTTTCATCCTTGTCAGGATCGTAGCGGTAAATTTTGAATTTCAGGGTACGTGTCATTTTCTGACCTCTTAGAAAGTACGTGCTTTAGGTTTAAACGTTTCGACGGTCAACGGTTGCAGGTTGACGGGCTTGTAGTCGAGACGATTCCCCTCGGAGAACCACAGCGTATGCTTGAGCCATTCAACGTCATCGCGATGTTCATAATCACGATGTGCGTGAGCACCGCGGGATTCCTTGCGGGCTGCTGCTGAAGTAATGGTTGCCTTGGCGGTTTCGATCAGATTGTCCAGCTCCAGCGCCTCAACACGGGCAGTGTTGAACACCTTGGACTTGTCCTTGAACGAAACATGCTTGCGGCGCTCGTCCAGCTCCATGATCTTGCGAGCACCTTCTTGCAGCAATTCGTCGGTACGGAACACGCCGCAGTAGTGCTGCATAGTCGCACGAATGCTATTGGCGACATCCTGCACGCGCTCGGAACCCTTACTGTTTTCAATCCGTGCCAAACGTTCCAGCGCGTGATCAGCCGCATCAGCCGGCAGATCTTTGTGACTGCGATCCTGCAGCTTGCTGTCAACGATATGGTTACCAGCAGCACGACCAAACACCACCAGATCAAGCAACGAGTTAGTGCCGAGACGATTGGCACCGTGTACGGATACGCAGGCGCATTCGCCGATAGCGTACATACCCTGCACCACTTCCTTGTAGTTGCCATTTTTTGGCACCACAACTTGACCATAGACGTTCGTCGGAATACCACCCATTTGATAGTGGATGGTTGGCACAACAGGGATGGGCTCCTTGGTTGCATCGACGTTGGCGAACTTGTGTGCGATTTCCAGAATCGATGGCAAACGCTTCTGGATTGTTTCCGCGCCGATATGACGCAGGTCCAGCAACACGTGATCCTTGTTTGGACCAACGCCACGGCCTTCCTTGATTTCCTGATCCATCGAACGCGACACGAAGTCACGTGGTGCCAGATCCTTCAAGGTTGGAGCATAACGTTCCATGAAACGCTCGCCATTGCTGTTGATCAGAATGCCGCCTTCGCCGCGCACGCCTTCGGTAATCAACACACCAGCACCAGCAACACCAGTCGGGTGGAACTGCCAGAATTCCATATCCTGCAGTGGCAGGCCAGCACGCGCCGCCATACCCATGCCATCACCGGTATTGATAAATGCATTGGTCGAAGCAGCCCAGATACGACCTGCACCGCCAGTGGCGAACAAGGTGGTCTTGGCTTGCAACATCATGACTTCGCCGGTTTCCATTTCCAGCGCAACGACACCGAGAACAGTACCTTCCTGATCACGGATGATGTCGATCGCCATCCACTCAACAAAAAAATGTGTCTTGGCGCGTACATTGCGCTGATACAGCGTGTGCAACAGCGCATGACCGGTACGGTCAGCGGCAGCACAGGCGCGCTGCACAGGCTTTTCACCCAGATTGGCTGTATGACCGCCGAATGGGCGCTGATAAATCGTGCCGTCCGGATTACGGTCAAACGGCATACCGAAGTGTTCCAGCTCATAAACCGCCTTAGGCGCTTCACGGCACATGAACTCAATGGCATCCTGGTCACCCAGGTAATCCGAACCTTTGACGGTATCGAACATGTGCCAGTACCAATTATCTTCAGACATGTTACCCAACGACGCACCGATACCGCCTTGTGCGGCAACGGTGTGCGAACGCGTTGGAAATACTTTGGACAACACCGCCACGTTCAGACCGGCTTCAGCCAGCTGCAACGAAGCACGCATGCCGGAGCCGCCGGCGCCGACGATTACCGCATCAAAGCGGCGGGTTGGAATTGTGGATTTAATAGCAGCCACGATTACACTCTCCACAGAATCTGCGCCGCCCATCCGGCGCAACCGATCAGCCACAGGATAGTGGCAACTTGCAGTACCAGACGCACTGCGACTGGCTTCACATAGTCCATCCAGATATCACGCACGCCAATCCAGGCGTGAAAAAACAGACAGGCAAGTGCAGCGAAAGTCGCGATCTTGAACCACTGATGCGCAAACAGGCCTGCCCAGCCTTCGTACGTGAAATTGGTCGCGGTCAGGAAAGAGACCAGCAAAATGACCGTGTAAATAGCCATGACAACAGCCGTTGCGCGCTGGGCCAGCCAGTCACGCATACCATAGTGAGCGCCGACAACTAGGCGTTTTGGTCCGATATTATTATTTGCCATTTTTAGAATGCTCCGAACAGTTTCAATGCAACCAAGGCAGCCAGCGCCAGACTAACCACCAGTACACTGGCAGCCGATTTGCGTGCGCTCACTTTGTCCAAACCAATATGATTGTCCATGATCAAGTGGCGAATGCCGGCACAGAAGTGATGCAGATAACCCCAGGACAGGGCCAGAATGACGAGCTTGACGAACCAGTTGGAAGCGAAGCCTTTGAAATATTCGAATGAAATTTCGGAAAGCAGACTGTGATCCAGCAGATACAACACAAAAGGCAATAACAAAAACATCAACAGACCACTGATGCGATGCAAGATGGATACAACACCCGCTAGTGGCAAGCGGTAGCCAACAATTTGGGTAATTTGTATGTTACGAAATTGTGGCCGTGGTGGCTTAGCGGCTTCAGACATAACAAGGTTCTCCTCAGATTTAAAACAATTCTGCAATTTTCGCCTATTTCACGAACCTTCACCAATACTTATTCTGCTTTGCAGCAAATTAAGAGCACCCAACGCCGAGGCAAAATCAGACGGGCACGAGCTGAAGATAACTCAGCTCATCAGCATAATTAACTCAGTTCGCTCTGGTAGTGGTAATTCAACGTCAAATACAAGCCCCGTCGCATCTCCACTGGCTTATCACCATAAGTGAATGACGCTCGCTCAACACTGAGCAGAGGTGTTTGAGGCGCAACCCCTAAAAAAACCGCAGATTCCGGATCTGCTGCAACCGCACGTATTTGTTCTGCTGCGCGAATCATGCGGGTACCAAACTCGGTCTCAAAAAGACCATACAGAGGCCCTTTGTATTCCATCAGGCGCTCAGCTGTAAGGCCTTTGAAAATCAGTCCGGGCAACCAAATATCCTCGAGAATGATTGGCACGCCGTTGAAGGATTTTACCCGTTTAATAAAAATCACGGAGTCCCCCGACTTGATGTCGAGTTGACGCGCCACCTCAGCAGGCGCTCTCACACGTTTGACTTCGATGATTTTATTTTCTGCACGTTGCGGCAATTCAACATCCGGCGTCAAGCGCAGAAAACGAAATTGCGCCTGCGTTTCGTGATGGGTCGCCACGAAAGTCCCCTTACCCTGCCGCCGCACAACCAGATTCTCGGCAGCCAGCTCATCAATCGCCTTACGCACCGTCCCCTGGCTAACCTTGAAACGGCTACCGAGCTCGACTTCACTGGGAATAAGTTCGCCAGGCTTCCACTCACCAGACTCCAGACGCTGGGTGATCAAGGCCTTGATTTGTTGGTACAGAGGACTAAAAGTAGGAGAAGCTCCGGCAACACTAGTGCCCACGCTTGGCGCGTCGCTGTTATTCAGATTGGGCAGGCTGGAGCTCATAGACGCAAATTTGACCACAAAACGCCTGCACCCGTCCAGAAGAAACTACCCAAAAAAGATGTCTTATATAAGATATAAGATAGTGATTGACAGCTCACAAAGGCAAGCCTACACTCGCGAGCATGTTTGGCTAATGATCAATCTAGCTGGCGTGCCGAGCCCATCGAAACACCACCAACTTCATCATCAAGACACCGAACTGAGACACACCCTGCCATCCCAGAGCAGCGCCAGTACGCAAAACAAACTGACGCTAGTCGCTTTCGACGGTATGATTACGGTCTCATGAGAATACGAAGTTACTGTCGAAAAATTACGAATTTCGGCAAGAAGCGAGAAATTGTTGCGTGTATGCGCCCCTTTGTTTATGCAAAGCGCGACGACGACGGACTTCACCGCAGTACTTGATGCTTTCTATCACCACTTTGGAGATTCAACATGGCTAAAGCCCCTAAGCGTGTTGCCGTTACCGGCGCCGCAGGTCAAATCGGTTACTCCCTCCTGTTCCGCATTGCCAACGGCGATCTGCTCGGCAAGGACCAGCCAGTGATTTTGCAGTTGCTGGAAATCCCTGACGAAAAAGCGCAAAAAGCGCTCAAGGGCGTCATCATGGAAATTGATGACTGCGCATTCCCTCTGCTGGCTGGCGTTACCGCTCACAGCGACCCATTGACCGCATTCAAGGATGCTGACGTCGCGTTGCTGGTTGGCGCACGCCCACGTGGTCCAGGCATGGAGCGTAAGGACTTGCTGGAAGCCAACGCCCAGATTTTCACCGTGCAGGGCAAGGCGCTGGACGCTGTTGCTTCGCGTGACGTCAAGGTGCTGGTGGTGGGCAACCCTGCCAATACCAACGCCTACATCGCGATGAAGTCGGCACCGAATCTGCCAGCCAAGAATTTCACAGCGATGCTGCGTCTGGACCACAACCGTGCGCTGTCACAAGTCGCCGCCAAGATTGGTCAACCGGTATCGGCAATCGAAAAGCTGTGCGTCTGGGGCAACCACTCGCCGACCATGTACGCCGACTACCGCTTTGCCACTGCTGATGGCAAGCCAGTCAAGGACCTGATCAATGATCAAGTCTGGAACAAGGATACTTTCCTGCCAACAGTCGGCAAGCGCGGCGCAGCAATCATCGAAGCGCGTGGTCTTTCGTCGGCCGCATCGGCAGCCAATGCGGCGATTGATCACGTCCATGACTGGCTGCTCGGCACCAACGGCAAGTGGACCACAATGGGCATCCCATCGGACGGCTCCTACGGGATCCCTGAAGGCACCATTTTTGGTTTCCCAGTGACCACCGAGAACGGCGAATACAAAATCGTTCAAGGCCTAGAAATTGATGCGTTCTCGCAAGAGCGTATCAACATTACGCTCAAGGAATTGCTGGAAGAGCGCGAAGGCGTCAAGCATCTGGTCGGCTAATTGACCATTGCGCGGCGCGCCAACCCGGTTGGTGCGCCGCGCTTGTAAAACCATTTGGAATTCAGCAGCAATGCATCCCACCCAGGTCTTGTTCCCAGGCACCCGTGAACCGGTATCATTACCGGTGTGCGATCATTACGCCGGCTCAGAAAAGCTGATGCGCAAGTCGATCGCCCTGCAACAAGAGCTCGGCCCGATATTTGATATCACACTGGACTGCGAAGACGGTGCCAGTGCCGGCAATGAAGTCGCACACGCACAGCTAGTGGCAAGCCTGATCGCCAGCGATGACAACCGTTTCGCGCGTATTGGCGCACGCATCCACGATTTGAGCAACGCTCACTTTGCCAGCGATATCGAGATTATTTGTCAGCCAGCCACAGCGACGCGACTGGCGTACCTGATGCTGCCAAAGGTCAACAGCCTGGCTGACGTACAGCGTGCTATCAAGATAGTCAGCAGCCATACCCGCGAACGCGGCGTGCGCATGCCGCCATTACATGTCTTGATTGAAACGCATGGCGCGCTGGCAGAGGTCCATCAAATCGCTGCGCTGCCTGAAATCGAGTCACTATCCTTTGGCGTTATGGATTTTGTATCCGCCCATCATGGCGCCATCCCCGGTTCTGCAATGCGTTCCCCCGGCCAATTCAGCCACCCATTGGTAGCCCGGGCAAAATTGGAAATTTCAGCGGCCTGTCATGCGCACGGCAAAGTACCGTCGCACAATGTCACAACTGAAATTCAGGACACTACTGTTGTAACCGCCGATGCGCAACGCGCCGCAATGGAATTTGGCTACACACGTATGTGGAGCATTCACCCTCTGCAGATACAGGCAATCGTACACAGCATGCGTCCAGCCGATGACGAAGTCGCATTGGCGGCACAAATCCTGCTTAAGGCCCAGCAGGCACAATGGGGCCCAATCCAGCATGAGGGACGCTTGCATGATCGTGCAAGTTATCGCTATTTCTGGAGTATATTGCAGCGCGCGCACGCAGGCGGTGTACAGTTACCATCCCTGACCGAGAGCTGGTTCAAACCCAGCGGAACGTTTTCAACAACCAGTAAATACTGAATCACTGAACTAAGCACGATGAAAAAAATTCTCACCGCCCTGACTCTGGCCAGCGCCCTCCTCGCCACCGTAGCCACACAGGCATTTGCCCAAACCTCGGATGCCTCGGCGACACAGGCAAAAACTGCAAAGAGCAAGAAAACTGCCACAGGCAAGGCACACGCAAAGAGCAAGAAATCTGCAAAAACCAAAGCCCACGGCAAGAAAACCGTCAAGGCCAAGCCACACAGCAATAGCAAGAAAAATGTGAAGAGTACAGCGAAAGCCAAGCCAGCGGCCAACGAAAAGGCACAGGCTGCCGCGCAAAAAAATCTGCGCGACAGACAGGCAAAGGCCGTCCAGACACCACAAAAGATGCCCTTCTCGTCGGCTTCAGACGATGATGATCGTGAGCCGGAACTGAGTGGTACCAAATCAGCAGAATTCAGCTGCGAAATGGGTAACAAGCTGACCATCTATCAAAACGACCAGGACGACAAACACATCGCCATCCGCTGGAACCAGCATGTAAGCCGCCTGACCCGTGTCGCCACCACCACCGGTGCTAATCGCTTTGAAAATCACAAAAACGGTCTGGTCTGGATTGGCATCCCTGCCAAGGGGATTCTGCTTGACTCCAGGAAAGGGCAGCAACTGGCCAACGAATGCAAGAACGCAGCACAGGCAACTGCTGCTGCAGGCGTTCTGGCAGCGCCAAACAGCTGAAGCAACGCTGAGTGATACAGAATAATTGGCAACACAGAGCAGTCTCGTATTTGCAACGAAATTGAATCTTCGTAGCGTTAAAAAACCACTTATACCATTTGCAATCTAAGGAGAAGAGGCCATGTCCCGCAATACATTGAACACCTTGAAGGAATTCAAGATTTCCGGCACCAAGAAGGGCAAGTTCTACTCGCTGCCCGCACTGGAAAAGAAGCTCGGGATCAACATCTCCCGCCTGCCAGTATCGATTCGTGTCGTTCTGGAATCCGTATTGCGTAACTGCGACGGTCAAAAAGTGACCGAAGAACACGTTAAACAACTCGCCAGCTGGGGCGCCAAGGCTGCCCGTGTTGATGAAATCCCTTTCGTGGTTGCTCGCGTCGTACTGCAAGACTTTACGGGCGTGCCACTGCTGGCCGACTTGGCAGCAATGCGCAATGTCGCCAAGAAACTGGGCAAGAATCCTAAAAATATCGAGCCACTGGTTCCAGTCGACCTGGTCGTTGACCACTCGGTTCAGATTGACCACTTCCGTGAGAAGAAGGCACTGGATCTGAACATGAAACTGGAATTCTCGCGTAACAACGAGCGCTATCAGTTCATGAAGTGGGGCATGCAGGCATTTGACACCTTCGGTGTTGTGCCTCCCGGCTTCGGTATCGTTCACCAGGTCAACCTGGAGTATCTGGCACGCGGCGTGCACAACAAGAGCGGCGTCTACTACCCAGACACTCTGGTCGGCACTGACTCGCACACCACCATGATCAACGGTATCGGCGTAGTTGGCTGGGGCGTTGGTGGTATCGAAGCAGAAGCCGGCATGCTGGGCCAACCGGTTTATTTCCTGACACCAGACGTGGTGGGCGTCAACCTGACAGGCGAACTGCGTGAAGGCGTCACTGCAACTGACCTGGTACTGACCATCACTGAACTGCTGCGCAAGACCAAGGTTGTGGGCAAGTTTGTAGAATTCTTCGGCGAAGGCACCAAGTCGCTGTCGCTGACAGACCGCGCTACCATCGCCAATATGGCACCTGAATACGGCGCCACCATGGGCTTCTTCCCAGTCGACGAAGCCACCATTGACTACTTCAAGGGTACTGGCCGCACCAAGGCTGAGATCGACGCATTCGAAGCCTACTTCAAGGCGCAGAATCTGTTCGGCGTGCCGAAGGCTGGCGACATCGACTACACCAACGAAGTATCGCTTGATCTGGGTACCGTCGCTCCTTCGCTGGCTGGTCCAAAGCGTCCGCAAGACCGTATCGAAATCGGCAACGTCAAGTCGACCTTTGCTGATCTGTTCGTCAAGCCAGTGGCAGAGAATGGCTTCAACAAGAAAATCGAAGATCTGACCGCAACCTACGTCAACACGGATGGCGTGAATGTGAAGAATGGCGATGTGCTGATCGCGGCCATCACGTCCTGCACCAACACGTCCAACCCAAGCGTACTGCTTGCCGCTGGTTTGCTGGCCAAGAAGGCCGTGGAAGCCGGTCTGAAAGTAGCGCCGCACATCAAGACGTCGCTGGCACCTGGATCGCGTGTCGTGACCAAGTACCTGGAAGCAGCAGGCTTGCTGCCTTACCTCGAAAAGCTGGGCTTTGGCGTGACTGCATACGGCTGCACCACTTGCATCGGTAATGCAGGCGACCTGACTGCAGCAATGAATGAAGCAATCGTCAAGAACGATATCGTGGCTTCCGCTGTGCTGTCGGGTAACCGTAACTTCGAAGCACGTATTCACCCGAACATTCGCTCGAACTTCCTGGCTTCGCCACCACTGGTCGTGGCATACGCGATTGCCGGTAATGTCAACGTCGACCTGATGACACAACCGGTTGGCAAGGGTAAGGGCGGCAAGGAAATTTTCCTGGGTGACATCTGGCCAACTTCGAAAGAAATCGAGAAATTGCTGAAGTACGCGATGAATGCCAAGACCTTCAAGGAAAACTACGCTGACGTCAAGGGCGCACCAGGCAAGCTGTGGGAAGCCATCAAGGGTGTTGCCAAGGGTGAAGTCTACAACTGGCCAAGCTCAACATACATTGCTGAACCGCCATTCTTTGAAGCATTTACCGAGCAACCAACTGCGGCTGCCACCAGCATCACTGGTGCGCGCGCATTAGGCGTGTTTGGTGACTCAATCACCACCGACCATATCTCGCCAGCAGGCTCGATCAAGGAATCCAGCCCAGCAGGCAAGTGGTTGCAGGAAAATGGCGTGCTCAAGGCCGACTTCAACTCCTACGGCTCGCGTCGTGGCAACCATGAGATCATGATGCGCGGCACTTTTGCCAATGTGCGTATCAAGAACCTGATGGTTCCCGGTGTTGAAGGTGGCGTCACAGTGCACCAGCCAACCGGCAAGCAAATGGCGATCTACGATGCGGCGATGCAGTACATCAAGGATGACGTACCAACCATGGTGTTCGGTGGCGAAGAGTACGGTACCGGTTCGTCGCGTGACTGGGCAGCGAAGGGTACCCAACTGCTGGGCGTGAAGGCAGTGATCACACGTTCCTTCGAACGTATCCACCGCTCCAACCTGGTCGGCATGGGCGTTCTGCCTCTGCAGTTCATCGGCAATGACAGCGTGCAGACACTGGGCATTACCGGCGAAGAAACTTTCGACCTGAAGGGCCTGGACGGTGAAATCAAGCCACAACAGCAAGCAACCCTGGTGATCCATCGCAAGAATGGCGAAACCAAGGAAGTCAAGCTGCTGCTGCGTATCGATACACCGATCGAAGTTGATTACTACAAGCATGGTGGTATCCTGCCATTCGTGTTGCGTCAGTTGCTAGCAGCATAAGCATGGCTGGGTGATCCGCCCTATCGGGCAGGCCAGAAAACGCCGGTTTCGACCGGCGTTTTTTTCGTCTGACCATCACAAATGCATAACAAAGACATTCCTGACAGCAATACCCGAGACCATGTCGAATCAACTACAATAGAATCTCTTATTATTTAATTGTCACTATTTCATCATGCGCCGTCCTGCCAAACGCTCTCCTACCCGGTTGTCTTCAGACAGTCAGCGCCTGATCCATATTGCGCAAGCGGTATCAGGCTCCACCAGCCGCCTGGAAGCCAGGACCTGGGAACGCTCACTCGATCTGCTATTGCACAAACAGCTCAAGAGTCACCATCAGGGAGTGATTGACCATGCACTTGAGCATCTTTTCAAGTCGGATCTTGCGGCTTACGACGTCTTGGTAGAATCCGTAGAGTCCAATAGTGAAGCCTGTGCACTGGAATATGAAGAACAGCTTTACAGCGTGCAATTGCTGGCATTGCCGGTACTTGCCTGGACCCGTTTCAGTATCGCGTCCGGCCAAATCCCAAAAGAGATGTGCGATGGCCTGGCAACGCAACTACGTGCCCATGTGCTGGCTGATGGAGCCTGTTTGTCGCTGGCCCCTAACCTCTATGCAATCGAACAATTACCGCGTCATCATGCAGATGTCTTCACACTGACACAACGCATGGGTCAGGCGGCGCTGACCGCCACCGCCTCCAATCTGTCTATGGAGGCAACACCAACGGCGCCATTTCTAGCGGATACACGCTATCTCATTGCAGCCGTGGCGGTGGCAAATGGCACACCGATTTATCGCTGGCAGATGGATGAGTCTACATCTGCAGTGCAGGAGAAAACCTCCGCACAGGAAACATGGAGCCGCCAGGCAACACCACTACTGGCGCGTTTTCTGCCCGGATGCAACGTCGAACTACTATTGCCCCAGCCATATTATTTTGCTTGCCGCGAAGCCGACAAACGTATCCGGCCAGCAGCTATCCGTGCAGCAGATCACTACCTCACCCATACACTTGGCGTGGTATCGGCCGAACTACACGCCAACATTGGGAGCTTTTGTGAAGACATCAACGGCCAGATTGATGAGTACCGGATTGGCTTTGGCGTTGGCAGTAGCGACAATATTGTGTATGGGATTGTCTGGCCGCTGTATGAGCAGGAAGATGGAGATGAGATAAGAGATCCGACCAGTGCTGACGATACGCCCAAACCCATCGAAGAGGTGCTTCAGGTATTAAGGGAATGTGGCATCGTTCACGTCAAATTGCTCGCAGAACGCTATACCATGGAGTTTTGCGACGATTGTGGCACGCCTCTATTCCCTGCCGCCGATGGCGAACTGGTCCATCCTGAAATGCCTGAGGATACACCGACATCGATCGAGCACTTTCACTGAGCAATTACCAGGGCCACCTAAAGTATTGCTGCGGACAACAAAAAGCCGACACGTTATTGCGTCGGCTTGCTGAGAACAACACGAAAGCAATCACTATGGAGACTATCCTGCGTGGCTGTCGGTGACGCTATTCTACCAAAAACGCATCAGGACGAAACACCGCTCATCAAGCAGCCAGTTTGTCCATCAAACCCATATCGGCGCTCGACATCAACTTGTCGATATCGACAAGAATCAACATGCGTTCGTCCAACGTACCCAACCCGATCAGGTAATCAGAATCAAATGTCGTTCCCATTTCAGGTGCCGGCTTGATTTGCTCCGGATTCAAGGTAATGACGTCAGACACACTATCGACCACCATACCCACCACACGACCGGCGATGTTCAAAATGATTACAACAGTAAACTGGTCATAAGTTGGCTCACCCAACTGGAACTTGATGCGCATGTCCACGATGGGAACAATAATGCCGCGCAGATTGACGACACCTTTGATGAAGTCAGGCGAATTGGCAATCCGTGTCACGGCTTCGTAACCACGGATTTCCTGAACCTTCAGAATATCGATTCCATATTCTTCTTTACCGAGTGTAAAGGCCAGGAATTCGTTTCCATTGCTATCGCCCTTTTCTCCAAAGCCGGAAATATTTTTCGATATGCTATCTGACATGATGATGGTCCTTAAAAAAAATCAGGAAAAAACAGATTCGTCGTTCAGTTGCCGGCTCGACCTTAATAAAGCAGCAACATCCACAATCAGTGCGACGCCTCCGTCACCCAGAATAGTAGCACCGGATATTCCCGCTACTTTACGATAATTTGACTCAAGATTCTTGACAACAATTTGCTGCTGCCCAATCAAGTCATCCACAAAAAGAGCCGCCTTCTTTCCATCCGATTCGAGTATCACCACCAACCCCTGGGAAGGATCCGTAAAGGTCGGCTCGATATTAAAGATCTGATATAGAGGAAGCAATGGCAGATACTCGCCGCGCACCTTGATCACCCGCCCTTGACCGCTGATATCCTTGATATCCTGGGTTGCTGGCTGCAACGATTCAACAACATATCCGAGCGGCAGAATATACACTTCATGGCCGATCCGAATGGACATGCCATCAAGAATCGCCAGCGTCAACGGTAAAGAAATCGAGATCGTTGTTCCGAATCCCTTCACGGAGCGAATATCGACTGCGCCACCCATGGCCAGGATATTGCGCTTAACGACATCCATCCCTACACCACGTCCAGAAACATCGGTCACCTGGTCTGCGGTCGAGAATCCTGGTTCAAAAATCAATTGCCAGACTTCGCTGTCGCTAGCATTGTCAGACGTTGACATGCCCTGCTGTCTTGCTTTCGCCAGAATTTTATCGCGGTTCAATCCACCGCCATCATCCGTCACTTCAATAATGATGTTGCCGCCTTGGTGCTCGGCCGATAAGGATAAGGTGCCATAGTCAGTTTTACCTGCGGCCAGTCGCGTGTCAGGCGTTTCGATACCGTGATCGATACTATTGCGTACCAAATGCGTCAATGGATCGACGATACGCTCGATCAAGCCTTTGTCGAGCTCAGTCGCCGCACCATGCGTCACAAATTCAACACGCTTACCTAGCTTCGCGGCCAAATCGCGAACCATACGGGGAAAGCGCGAGAATACATAGTCCATCGGCATCATGCGGATTGACATGACGGCCTCTTGCAAGTCACGCGTGTTACGCGTTAACTGACTCACGCTGTTAAGCAGATGCTCGTGCAACATCGGATCAAGAACACCAGTACGTTGTTCGATCATTGCCTGAGTGATGACTAACTCGCCCACCAGATTGATTAACTGGTCAACTTTTTCAATTCCGACTCGAATGGACGATGATTCTGGTACCGATGCGGCCGGCTTGTCTCCCTTGGCCTTCTTTTCCGAGGAATGCTCCAGCGCTGACAACGCAGGCGCATCGTCAACATCAATTACCGGTGCACTGGTACGCTTGCTCTGCTCGATGTCCAATGGAACAAACGGCTCAAAAAAGCCGTAACCGCGCTCACGATCAGTCGCATTGACTGGTACGAACGGCTCGAAAAAGCCGTAGCCACGCTCTTCATCGGTCGCATCCTGCGGCACAAACGGTGCAAAAAAGCCGTATCCCTGCTGCTCTTCCTTCGAGGGTATCGGCGCCTGAGAAATCTTCAGATCGCTCGAATTGACGAGGAAAGTGCAGATATCAATAATGCTTTCACTACCCTTGTCTGAATCAACAACAAAGGTACAACTGCCGTCTGCGGCAACGGTTTTCTGCACGGTTCCGATCAAACCGAGCTCTTGCTCAAGCGCTTCGATGTCGCGCTCTGCCAATATTGGCAATTCAACGAGATAACGACTGAGAACACTATTAGCAGAGGTCTTCTGCGGCGCTGTTTCGACCTTGTCTACCGTCCCTTCGGATAGTGATTGGAGCAACATCCTTAGATCGGCGACAGCATCTAGATCAACCGCTGTTCCATGACGATGCCCATCCAGCATCGATTTGAGAATGTCTTTTGCCGCCAAAAAGGCATCAACATGCTGGCTGGTCAATGCCATCTGGCCTTGCCGCACGCGATCCAGCAAAGATTCCAATACGTGGGTAACTTCGGCGATATCGGTCAGACCAAATGTTGCCGAACCACCTTTGATTGAGTGGGCCGCCCGAAAAATGGCATTCAGATCTTCATCATCAGGATCCGACACATTAACAGCCAGCAGCAGCTTTTCCATTTCGGCAAGACCTTCGTCGGCCTCGTCGAAAAATACCTGGAAAAACTGGCTCATATCAATGGTCATGATTGGGCTCCGACATGGCTGCTTGAGGTAGTTTCTTGACGTTGACCATCGATGCTAGCCAATCACCTTTTTGACAACTTCCGTCAACCGCTGTGGATCAAATGGTTTGACCAGCCAGCCGTTAGCGCCTGCGGCTTTACCCTTAGCCTTCATTTCGTCACTGAATTCAGTGGTCAGCATGAGAATCGGAACGCGCTGATAGCTGGTCAACCCGCGCAACGAGCGGATCAGTGTGAGACCATCCATGCGCGGCATGTTCTGATCTGTCAGCACCAGATCAAATGTCTGCAACTTAGCCTTGTCCAGTGCATCTTGCCCGTCAACCGCTTCGGTAACCTGATAACCGGCTGCTTTCAGACTGAAGACGACCATCTGGCGCAAAGACCCTGAATCGTCCACTGCAAGAATTGTTTTAGACATCATTACTCCCTGTTCTACATGTGTGAATACGCTGCACAAGCCATTATGCCGTATCCATTATCAAAAACTACCAACACCCTTAAATTCCCGCGGCATTTGCCTAAGCACCGGCATCCCGGACCAGCGGAACGACTTCGATGCTGACTAGAATAATTCTATATCGCCACTTTCCATTCGCGTCTGCCTGACGGTCTTCCACAGCCCGTTCTCAAGAGCAACCAGTCGGTCCTCCATGGACTCGATGGTGTTCTTGAGCAGTTGCTCAAGTTCTTCAATCGTCTGGGAACTATCTGGAGTGATTTCAAAGCTATTGGCGCTCAATACACCAAGCGCATCCCGCAAACCGATCACTCGGCGCACGATACGCTCCAGCAATTGACTGGTCATATCCTGGAACTGCAATCCGGTCACTGAGGCATTGACGTGGAGTGTGATCTCTTCCTGTATTTCCTGGAGGCGAGCGATATCTTCGGCCGACAAGTTTCCCTTATCGGCAATGATCAGTGCTATTTCCTGTTGCTGTGCCAGCACGGCATTGTGCAACTCCATGAAACTTGAACCAAGCTTCTGAATTGCCTCTCCCAACAGAATATTGGTCTGCACCAGGTCGGTTTCAACCTCCGTGAGCTGCCGGCTTCCGCCACTTGCCGTGTCCAGTAACAAACGTTTGAGCTCTTGACGCATTTTTTGTGAAGCCATTCGAAAGCCCTCCTTCTCAATTGGGCCTGGAGTTTAAAAGCCAGTCAGTTCTTCGCTGGCGCGCTCAAACCGTCTTTGACTTCAGTATCGGTGGATACGTCCATCGTTGAATCATCGCTCTTGTTACCTTCCACCAGATCTTCTGCCTTTTTATTCATGACAATGATACTGATACGTCGATTGATTGGATTGAACGGATCCTCCTTATCCAAAAGAACAGCCGACGACAAACCCACAACCCGCAAAACCTTGGCCTCATCCATACCTCCGGCGATCAACTCGCGACGCGAAGCGTTGGCACGATCGGCAGACAACTCCCAGTTACTGTAACCTTTTTCACCGCTCGAAAACGGCGTGGCATCAGTGTGTCCCGACAGACTGATCTTGTTGGGAACATCATTGAGAGTCTTGCCTATTTCGCGCAAGATTTCACGGGTGTAGGGCTGCAGTTGGGCACTCGCCAAGGCAAACATCGGGCGGTTCTTTTCGTCAACGATCTGAATCCGCAATCCCTCTGAGGTGATATCAATCAGGAGTTGATTTTTGAACTGCTTGAGAGTCGGGCTATTGTCGATCGCCGTTTCAATACGCGTCTTCAGTTCCTGCAAACGCGCCTGCTCGGCCTTTTCCATTTCTGCTCTGGCAGCGCGCACACTGCGCCGGTTGACAACATCGTTTTCACCTTTGCGCAGCTGACCTTCCTGGCGTGTGAGATCCTTACCACCACCGGGGATAACCGTGTTGGCATCGCCACTACCTGAACCACCAGCCATTGCGACTTTGAGCGGCGTTTTGAAATATTCTGCGATACCGTTGAGATCGCCCTTTGCGGTTGATCCAAGCAGCCACATCAGCAGGAAGAACGCCATCATGGCTGTCACGAAGTCAGCATAGGCGATCTTCCATGCACCACCATGGTGGCCACCGCCACCCTTCTTGATGCGTTTTACAATAATGGGACGTAGCCCTTCGTCGGCCATGCCTTACTCCTGCGAATAACGAGTCATATCGGTTTATTTGCCCTTGGCCTGCTTGACATGCTCTTCCAGCTCTTGGAAAGAAGGACGCTCTGTCGAGAACAAGACTTTACGACCAAACTCGATGGACAGCGCAGGCGCATAGCCATTCAGACTTGCCAGCAAAGTGACCTTGACGCATTGATAAATCTTGGTCGACTCATGCAGCTTTTGCTCCAGCAAACTCGCCAACGGCCCCACAAAGCCATACGCAAGAAGAATACCGAGGAAGGTACCCACGAGCGCGTGAGCAATCAGCATACCGAGCTCTGACGGTGGAATACCAACCGACTCCATCGTGTGTACCACCCCCATCACCGCTGCCACAATACCAAACGCCGGCATACCGTCACCCAGTTTGGCAATGCAGTGTGCAGGAACCTCACCCTCATGGTGATGGGTTTCGATTTCGTTGTCCATGAGGTTTTCGATCTGAAATGCATCCATGTTCCCTGAGACCATCAGGCGCAGGTAGTCAGTCATGAATTCAATCAGATGATGATCGGCGAGTACACCTGGATATTTGCTAAAAATAGGGCTGGATTCAGGGGTTTCGATGTCACCTTCGATGGACATCAAACCTTCTTTACGCGACTTGGTCAGGATCTCAAACATGAGCGACATCAGCTCCATGTAGAGCGCCTTGGTATAGGCAGATCCCTTGAATACCGTCGGCAACGCCTGCAAGGTTGCCTTGATTGCCTTGCCATTGTTACCGACCAGGAAAGCTCCACCAGCAGCACCACCGATCATCAGCAGCTCAATTGGCTGAAACAATGCCCCGAGATGCCCCCCGGCCATGGCAAAGCCCCCGAAAACGGAGGCCATAACGACGACATATCCAATAATAACTAACAAGTTCCTGCTCCCGTCCCAGTGGCTTTCAATTTCTACCAGCCCTCTACCCGCGCAATATAAAAATGATCAAGACGCACGACCCGGCGAGGGCTATCCTGTTCAATAACGACACCAAGGACAAAAACTTGATAACGTGAAGAGAATGTAACACAGCTGATTTGTGTTTCACATATGCCAGCCATACAAAGCCGGACCCTCTGTACGAGGGTACACAACGATATCCGGCACAACGCCTTCAATGAGAAATTCATAACTCAGCAATAAACTCCCCGTTTGCATCTCCTGCCTCGCCTTGAACCACAATGCTGTCATGGCGGCTGGCGACAGGTAAGCAAAAATGACGTCGTAATCAGCGAAGCTGAGCTGCGTATAATCCCCCCGGACAAAATGCCCTGCACTGCCGAACAAGCGTGCACGCAGAGAGCTGACCAGCCACGGCAAGGGAGCAAGCTCTATGCCAGTGAAACTGCTATCGGGACGCACGCGCGCCAAGTACATAATCGCCCCCCCAAGTCCGCTACCGATATCAATAACCCGCAGGGCACGCCCCTCCGGCAACAAAGCCTCCACGGCATTCCACACCGGAAGGCCCGATGGATAAAACGGGACCTGGCTGCGAAAAGTAGACCAAAACAACAACATCAGGAACAAAAAAATGCCCAGAAAAAGCGCTGGCGGTAGCTGCAGAGAATTGACCAAAACAGCAGCAGGAGGAAAACAGAAGAGTATCGGTACCCACCACGCGGCCATACGGCGAAGGTAAGCGATTGTTGCTGCGATGACACCATGCAAGACAGCGAAAACGAATGGCGTCAGTGTCAGCCCGAACGGCCGCAGCAAGAATTGGCGAATCAGCACTACCACCAGCAAGGCACTGCATAGGATAAAAAGGGCATGTATTGCGGGTGCCTGCAGAACTGATCTGCGTTGACCCGACTTCATATCGGCCTCCACCACGTCAACTACGGCCGATTATTTTTTGATACGGCACATCAAACAACGACGGCAACCGCGGAGACAGTCTCGATCAATGGCGTAACCAAGGCGTCCTTGGCTTTTTTGGTCTTACCTGCACGAGATGGCATATGACATAGACCACACAGATAATCCTGATTCAAATCCAGCCGATGCACCACAAAATGCCCATGGCATTTGCAGCAGGCCGTGGTGGTCAACATTTTGCTTTCAAAAAATCTAACCAGGGTCCACGCACGCGTCAGCGACAAGACGGGCTCATCGCCATCGGCAACCTGACCAGCTTGCTCCAGATACAGTTTATATGCCTTCATCACGGCTTCGATACCCGAGATTTTGGCGTATTCAATGAGATATTTATGGATGTTGACGAACAGCGACGAATGGATGTTGGGCTGCCAGGTAATAAACCAGTCAGTCGAAAATGGCAGCATTCCCTTCGGAGGCGATACACCCTTGAGCTCTTTGTAAAGCTTCAGCAGGCGTTCACGGGACAGCGATGTCTCAGACTCCAGCAATTGAAGTCGCGCGCCCAGATTAATTAACTCAATGGCTAGCTGGATCTCCTGCGCTTCCGTGATCACGCTTTTTTTAGCCATGAATACCCCCTGATATTTTCATTACTGCCATTCGCTCCAGATATTGCTCCCGGCACAACGCAACACCAATGCTTTCGGTTGACCTAGTCCACCGAAAGACAAGTGAATCATCAGGAAATTTGCTCAATGGGCTGGCAAGCCATCAGAATGGCAGCATGGGACTGCGCCAGGCCTTTGTCTTTGTTATAGTTGGTAAGCATACCCAGCACAGCACCATCATCAAAGCGAAAGCGTGTGAGCATCATATTGTTGCTTGCCAGCTTCAAGATTTGTGCGTTGCTCAATCCTTGAAGCATGTCTGCAATCTCATCACTGATTCCAAGGCGAAATATGGCAGTAGCTTTGTCTGCTCGAATCATTTGCTGAGCGAGCATCAGGTAGCTAAGATTTGCATCTCGAATCTCAGCCATCATATCCTTGGTATCCATTTGCACCTCGCCTCAAATCAATTTACAACAAGTTACTTTTTCTCACCATTAGCCGGATTCTGCTGGCCCGCCGACCAGTGAGTAAGCAGTAAAAATCTGTTTTTCTCAAGAGAAATTGAATCGTATTGCTATAGGCTTTTGTCTTACATTAACAGATATTGATTTCGAAGCCAAAGGGAATTCAGGCCATTGAATGCGCTTTATAAGATATTGATATTTAACAACACAATAAATAATTCCCCTTGAAAAGCACAAAGAAAATTAAATCCCTACCAATATTTACGATTACAAAACCTGTGTTTATTTTAATTTTGTTGTATGTATACAACTAAAATAACGGAACTCAGCCTCCCCTATCAGGAGAAATATCTACTTAGGTCGCCGCATTCATAGCAAGCAAGCCTTGCTCAATGTCAGCAATCAAATCCACCGCAGACTCCAGGCCGATGTTGAAACGCACCAATTCACCCTGATGGCCCCATGACTGGCGCATGGATTGCATCCGATAAGGCACACATAAACTATGTGCTCCACCCCAGCTGAAGCCTATCTTGAATAACGTCAGAGCATCGACGAAACGATCAATCTGCGCCTCGCTGAAGCGAGGATCGAAAATGACCGAAAACAATCCACCTGCACCAGTGAAATCACGCTGCCAGATCTCGTGACCCGGACAATCAGGCAAGGCTGGGTGCAACACCTTGGCAATTTCGGGGCGCTGCTTCAACCAGCTTGCAATCTCACGTGCAGCAGCATCGTGTGCATCAAACCGCAATCGCATCGAGGGCAAACTGCGCAGTACCATGTAGACATCATCCATGCCGACACCGAAACCAAGACGCATGTGAGCCAGCTCAATTCTGTGATTAAGCTCGTCGTCACGAGTGATCACCGCCCCCATCAGCACGTCCGATCCACCAGAGTGATACTTGGTCAATGCCTGCATGACGATATCAATACCATGATCGAAGGCAGCAAACGCGAGACCAGCTGACCAGGTGTTATCCAGTGCCACTACCACACCACGTACTTTGGCTGCAGCGCAGATTGCGGGAACATCAGACACTTCCATCGAGACTGATCCAGGCGCCTCAGTCCAGATCAGACGGGTATTGTCCTGAATCAGCTCCGCTATTCCAGCACCGATCAGTGGATCATAAAACCGTGCAGTGATACCAAAATCACGCTCAAGCCACATGGCCTGTTCGCGATTGGGGCCATAGACGTTGTCAGGGAGAAGAACGTCATCACCGGTCTTGAGCATGGCCAGATTGACCATCGTGATGGCAGCCAAGCCGCTGGGTACGACACGACAATGCCGCCCACCTTCGATCTGCGCCAACCGGGCTTCGAGGGTAAAGGTGGTCGGGGTGCCGTGCAATCCATAGGTATAACCACTCTTTTCCTTCCAGTTACGCGCGCGCATCGCCGCAACAGTTGGAAACAATACCGTTGATGCATGATGAATGCCAACGGGAAAAGCATCAAACCCATCGGGAGCACGGTAATCACTATGTACCAATGCGGTTTGTGGAGAATTTTTTTTCGTCATGAATACACTGAATAAGCTGTCAGCTGCGCATCAAGGTGCTGTCAGGTTGAGTACAAACGGCTTGCTCACCGCACCATCAAGCGCAGACCAGGTCCCGCTGAGCACGCCATTTTTGAATTCTCCGGCCCATTCACCGGAAACGTCCTTGCCGTTATGGGACTCCTCCATGACCAAATCATCATGATCGGCTTCACCTGCAAGCAGAATTTGCGCACCTTGACCAAAAATGAAATAGGTACCAGCAAGGCCATCCTCATCCTGTTTCGGATGCAAGGTCATCTGCACCTGCTCACCGCCCAGCGTTCCGCGCAGCACCAATGTCTTATGCGCCAGATCCTGGAAACTCGTTGTGGATTGAGCATTTGCATGGCAAACAGCTGCAGCGAACAGAAAACCTAATGCCAGCTTACGCAGGAACACCATCATTGTGCTGCAGCCCACAAGTCATGCGCATCGGCGGCAGTTACAACAACGTCCACGAACTGACCAACCACGAGCTTCTTATGCGGCTCAAATGGCGGTTTGACATAGACCACTCCGTCGATTTCAGGCGCATCTGCGTAGGAACGCCCGACACCACCATTACGGTCGACCGCGTCAATCAACACACGCAAGGTTTTTCCGACCTTCGCCTGCAGGCGCTTACGGGAAATTTCCTCCTGCAATTGCATGACACGCGCACGACGCTCTTCGCGCACTTCTTCAGGCACAGGATTATCAAGCAAATTAGCAGTCGCACCTTCCACTGGGGAATAGGCAAAACAACCCAGGCGATCGATCTCGGCCTCCTTGAGGAAATCCAGAAGGTAAGCGAATTCAGACTCAGTCTCGCCAGGGAAGCCGGCAATGAAGGTAGAACGAATCGTCAAATCCGGGCACATTGCACGCCACGCCTGAATCCGCTCGATGTTCTTTTCACCGCTGGCAGGACGCTTCATGCGTTTGAGTACATCAGGATGTGCGTGCTGCAGCGGCACGTCGAGGTAAGGCAACACCTTGCCAGCAGCCATCATCGGAATGATTTGGTCAACGTGGGGATAAGGATAGACATAATGTAAGCGCACCCAGGCTCCATATTGCGATGCCAATTCACCCAGCGCCTCGACCAGTTGCGTCATGTGTGTCTTGACTGGCTTGCCATTCCAGAAGCCGGTGCGAAATTTGACATCAACGCCGTACGCACTGGTGTCCTGCGAGATGACCAACAGTTCCTTGACACCTGCCTTGAATAGATTTTCAGCTTCCAGCATGACGTCAGCGATAGGCCGCGACACCAGATCACCCCGCATGGAAGGGATGATACAAAAACTGCAACGATGGTTACAGCCTTCAGAAATCTTCAGATACGCAAAATGTTTCGGCGTCAACTTGACGCCCTGGGCTGGTACCAGATCAATGAACGGTTCATGTGGCTTCGGCAAGTGGCGGTGAACCGCCTGCATGACTTCGCCAACAGCATGAGGACCCGTTACCTCCAGCACCTTGGGATGGATTTTGTGAATGATGTCGTCGCCGTCAGCATCTTTCTTGGCACCGAGACAACCGGTAACAATCACCTTGCCGTTTTCGTTGAGAGCCTCACCGATGGCATCAAGCGACTCTTGCACTGCTGCATCAATGAATCCACAGGTATTGACAATGACCAGATCGGCACCATCGTAGGACTTGGCCGTATCGTAGCCTTCTGCGCGCAACTGGGTCAGAATTTGCTCGGAATCAACCAGGGCTTTGGGACAGCCGAGAGAAACAAAACCGACTTTGGGAGCCACTGCAGGGGCGGCGGAAGGAGGATTGGACATGATAGGAACAGGTGAAAAGAGCAGGATTCGAAACGAAGCCGCTATTGTACCTGTTTGCTAGGAAAACTGGCTCCAAATGGGGGACGCCAGCAGGCGTACACCCCAGTTTCACCAACGTTGTTACTTCTTCGTGGGATCGAGTGGATTGCCTGCCGCAAACGGAAAAGTGCCGAACATATTCTTGGTCTGGCTCTGCATCTGCTCCTGCATCTGGATGAACAGACTCTTGCTCTGCTCAATGTAATTGCTCATCATGCCCTGCATCATTGGCCCCTGGACATTCATGAATTGTGTCCACATTTCCGGACTGAAAGGCTTGCCCTCATAAAAGCCTTTGGAATTTTCAGCCAGCTTGTTCTGAATATCGATAAAGGCCTGAATATTCTTTTCCAGGTAAGAGCCCATCATGCCCTGCATGGCATGGCCATAGTATCGAATGATCTGCGAAAGTGCCGCACTGGAAAACATGGGCATCCCATGAGACTCTTCTTCCAGGATGATCTGGAGCAAAATACTGCGCGTCAGATCGTCACCATTTTTTGCATCCACCACAGCAAATTCTTCATCATCCAACACTAACTGCTTAACGTCAGTCAGCGTGATGTATGAACTCGTTTGCGTATCGTACAGACGGCGATTAGGATATTTTTTAATTAACCGCTCTGCAGAGTTTTTTGCACTTGTCATCTGAAATTCCAGTCTGTTTTCAGCAATTCGTTGAGCGTTGCCACATCCGGCAGAACTCGCCCTTCAAGAAAACGCATTATAGGCAGGAAACTACACACAAATACAAGTGTGCAGTATTCCTTAAAATTACAACACACCAAAGTCCAAATGGAAGAATCAGCGGCCTCCATACTGATCTTCCCCGATCGTCGTGAGACGATCATTAGCCCATATGCAGGCCACCGTTGAGCGAAAAATCCGAACCTGTCGCATAACCACCTTCATTCGATGCAATCCAGGCAACAATCGACGCGATTTCCTCAGGCTCAGCGAGACGCTTGACAGGGATACCAGCAACGATTTTCTCGAGCACTTCAGGACGGATAGCACGCACCATATCGGTGCCAACATAGCCTGGAGAGACGGTATTGACAGTCACGCCCTTCGTTGCAAGTTCCTGCGCCAGCGCCATGGTAAAGCCATGGATACCAGCCTTTGCGGTTGAATAATTGGTCTGGCCGAACTGCCCTTTTTGGCCGTTTACCGAGGAAATATTAACGATACGCCCCCAACCACGGTCAGCCATCCCATCGATGACTTGCTTGGTAACGTTGAACAGGGAATTCAGATTCGTGTCGATCACGGCGTCCCAATCACCCTTGGTCATTTTGCGGAACTGACCGTCACGTGTGATACCAGCGTTATTGACCAGAATATCTACCTCACCGATCTCCGCCCTGACCTTCTCGAAAGCCGCCTTGGTCGAATCCCAGTCGGCCACGTTGCCTTCGGAAGCATGGATATCAAACCCCTGCTCACGCATCGATGCCAACCATTTATCCTTGCGTGCCGAATTTGGACCACAACCGGCAACCACGGTGTAGCCTTCCTTGCAGAGACGACTACAAATGGCGGTGCCGATTCCGCCCATTCCTCCGGTCACATATGCGATACGCTTTGCCATGTCCTGCCTCCTAGTGTGGTAAGTAATTACTTCACATGCCGACGATCTGCGTTCCCGAGTAGTCTGGCGCAAATACTAATGACGGATCATGCACTTCTTGCTGCTCTGATGCCCTGTGCGAATAACCTGTGGTCACTGCTCAGTCTGTTCATTCGGCGCATTTTGATTTACTACTCAGCCTTGACCTTGACGTACCGTCCTGGAGCCGGCTCAATGGCCGGGTAATTCTTATGTCCAGCCTTGCGCGGCGCAGCAACCTGCTTGCCCGCGTGGGTAGCTAAAAATTCGGACCACTCTGTCCACCAACTGCCGGGATGCTCTTCAGCGGCGGCAAACCAGGCTACGGGGTCAGCGACGATATGGTCATTGGCCCAGTAACTGCGCTTCTTCTTGGCCGGCGGGTTAATCACGCCGGCAATATGTCCCGATGCTCCCAGTACGAAGCGATTTTTGCCAGGATTCCGTTGATTGAGAATGGCAGTCGACGCGTAAGCTGATGCCCAAGGAACGATGTGATCTTCACGCGAGGCATAGATGAATGCCGGAGCATCAATGCGCCGCAGGTCGATCTTCTCTCCTGCAATGGTCAGCTTACCTGGCTCCTTCAATGCATTCTCAAGATACATGTGACGTAGGTAATAGCAAAACATCGGCCCTGGCAAATTGGTGCTGTCCGCATTCCAATAAAGCAAATCAAACGCCTGCGGCACCTCGCCCTTGAGATAATTTGATTCGACATAGTTCCACAGCAGATCATTCGGTCGCAGACTAGAGAATGCCGAGGAAAAATCGCGCCCGGCCATCAAGCCGCGCTGCCCAATCAATTGCTCCCGCAGCTTGATCTGCATGTCATCGATGTAGACATCAATGGCGCCGGTATCAAGAAAATTCAGGAATGAAGTCAGCAACGTCAGACTGGCGACGGGGTTTTCGCCGCGCGCAGCAAGCACCGCCAATGCGCATGACAAGAGCGTTCCACCAACGCAAAATCCGAGCGCATTAATCTGCTCCTCATCACTGATTTCCTGCACCGCATGGATTGCGCGGATCACGGCTTCTTCCACGTACTGATCCCAGGTTGCAGTATCTAGCGAGGCATCTGCATTGCGCCACGAAATCAGGAAGACGCTATGTCCCTGCTCAACCGCATAACGCACCAGGGAATTTTGCGGCTGCAAATCCAGGATATAAAACTTGTTGATGCAAGGTGGCACGATCAACAAAGGTCTGGCGTAGACAGTCTTGGTCAGTGGTTTGTACTGAATCAACTGAAAGAAGGCATTTTCGAACACCACAGCACCTTCAGTTGTGGCCACATCCTTGCCAACCTCAAATGCTGTTTCGTCAGTCTGCGACACGCGCCCTTTCTGCAAATCTGCAAATAACTGAGCGATGCCTCTAGTCAGGCTTTCACCATTGGTATCCAGAATTTTCTGCTGCGCTTCGGGGTTCGTCGCCAGAAAATTAGCCGGTGACAAGGCATCAATCATCTGCTGCACCGCAAAACGCAATCTCTGCTTGATCTTCTCATTAGCCTGTACAGCATCGACCAAAGCATTCAGAAAGCGTGCATTGAGTTGATAGGTCGCCGCCTGAAAGGCGAAAAATGGATTGGCCTGCCAGGCCGGAGCAGAAAGACGACGATCGGTAACAGCAGGGAGCTTGGCACTGATCATATCTTGCCATAGCGCACCAAACTGCTCGGCGTAATCTTTTTGCAGTCGCGCCATATCCGCAGGTTCGATGGCTGCTCCCAGACCACTGAGCTGCTCCTGTAAAACATTCAGGTCAAGCGCTTTACCGTTTGGTATCTGCGCCGACATTGACTGCCATGTTTGAGGATCAGTCAACTTCTCTAGCTGGCTTAACCATGCGGAAAATACAGGAGGAATGTGCTGCTGATTCGGAGGGGTCTGCGGGGTCTGCTTATCCATGCTCGCTTCTACAATTTTCGCGTATCGTTATGATTTGTCGCTCAACCTGTAATACCAACCTGACACCAACCCGACACCATGTACATCGTTGCCATTGCCTGGCTTTATGTCGTCTTCATGATGTCGATCACCGAAGAGTCCATCGTCGCAGCAATACTGACGTTTTTGCTGTATGGAGCATTTCCGTTGATAATTGTTTTATACCTGATCGGCACACCGCAACGCAAGCGGAATCGTGCGTTGGAAGCGCGGAAAAAAATCTCTGCGAGCGAGCAAGTCTCCTCGGCAGACGACGTAACCAGGAGGAGCGCAAGAGAGCACGAGAAGTAACGAGACTCAACGGCAAGCACTAGCTATCGGGACAGCAGAACTTTTTGCACTGCACAAAATGTACGTATCAACGCCACCCTTGTATCGATAAATGCAGGCCAAGGAATAGCACGCCGAGAAAAAAACAGCGCCGAAATAGTTGCACTCAAATACGTGCTCGCAAGAACTGCCCCAGGAACATCCCCAGTAGGGACGGCAATACCGCCAGCAACGACAGACCGCCAGTTGCCACCCCCACCATACCTCCCTGCAGCAAGACCGCTCCCATGGCAAAAGTAGAGACCGTGAAGGACCAACCCATAGCCTGAATCAGCTCATCCTTTTCCAGACGCAGTGCCTGCAAAAAAGGCACGGCCGGAATGACAAAGACTGCCGTCACCGAGGATATCAATCCAGTCACCAGACCAATCCACCAGGACAACATACGCACATGAACTGAGGGTATCTTGCATGTTACGGTCGCCAGTCCCAGCGCTGCGTAACACATCAGCGCGATCCCCAAAGCGAGCGTTGCGCGAACATTCTCGCCTGACATCCCGCTCATCGCCCCCAATACAGTCCCGACCACAATCCCAACCAGCATCGGCCACAGGCGCCGTAACAACGTCAGGAGTTGACCACCTGCCAGTAACTGCCAGACATTCGTCACCAGCGATGGCATCAGCAGCAGAGCCGCTGCCTGCATCGGCAACATGAATAATCCAAGCAATCCTACCGCAACGGTTGGCAACCCTAACCCGACTACCCCCTTGACCAACCCAGCCAAGAGAAATACCGCCATCACGACAAACAGAAGACTGCCGTGCATGGCATCAAGCGACAATTCGGTATACATGATTTCTCCTATCGAATGCACGTCAGTCTGTCAGCGCTCGTCGGCATTGAAAATCTGGAATACACTAAGCCAGCCTTCGCTATCGCCGAAGGCTGATGCTTTTGTGCTCTGATCTCTTTCATCGATGCCCCAATAGCGACCTACTCGCCATCATGTACACCCGTCTTGAGCTCAGTGACTTACGCTTGTTTCAGCACATTGCAGAGGCAGGCAGTATCACAGGAGGGGCGCAACGTTCCCATCTGGCATTGGCGTCCGCCAGCGCACGCGCGAAGGCAATGGAAGATGCTCTAGGTGTGTTGCTGCTTACACGTCAACGGCATGGAGTGCAGTTGACGGATGCGGGTCGTGCCCTACTCCACCACGCACGCACAGTACAGCGACAACTCGAACATCTGCGTGACGAGATGAGTAGTTATGCCAGTGGACTGAAGGCGCATATTCGACTACTGGCCAATACCGCTGGGGCAAGTGAGTTCCTGCCAGAGGCGTTAAGCCGTTTTTTGCGCGACAACCCCGACATCGACATTGATCTGGAAGAGCGTACCAGCGTTGACATCGTGCAACGCATCGTTGATGGCATGGCAGATCTCGGGATCGTTGCGGACTCGCTCGATACTGGGCCATTGCAGACCCTGCCATTGCGACGTGATGATCTGGTGGTAGTGGTGGCGCGCAACCATGTATTGGCGCGCCGCAGAAAGATCAACTTCGCGGAAATTGTCGATCAGGATTTCATTGGCATGAGTGACAACAGCGCACTACAGGAACATCTTGCAGGTCATGCAGCAAGACTGGGAAAGCGCATACATACCCGCGTCCGTCTCCGCAGTTTTGATGGCATTTGCAGCATGGTGGAACAACGGGCAGGTATCGGCATCATTCCGGTCACTGCAGCCTTACGCTGTCAGCAAACCATGAGCATCAAATCAATCCCATTGAGCGATACATGGGCACAAAGGCGACTACTAATTTGCACCAGAAACCAGGACGAATTGCCCTTGCATACCAAACAATTGCTCCAGCAACTGCTGAATGGCGCTATTTAAGCCAGATCAGGGAAGCCATGCGCCCGGTCTGCCGGTCGCGTCGATAGGAGTAAAAGCGTGGATCGCTCACCGTACAGAGACCACCACCACTGACGCGATGAACTCCAATCCGTGCCAACTTTTGGCGCGCAAGTTGGTAGATGTCGGCAAGAAATTTATTATCACTTCCAATAATCGGATCAAACGCCGTTCGGCTGGCCTCGTCCAATGCAAGAAAAGCATGCAGCACCTCCTGCCCAACCTCGAATTGCCGGGGTCCAATCGCCGGCCCCAGCCAGGCCATCATCTCGCCCGCGCCGCGCGCACGCATGGCAGCTACCGTATTTTCCAATATCCCTGCAGCCAAACCGCGCCAACCTGCGTGAGCGGCACCCACAACGCAACCATCGACATCGCAAAAGAGCACAGGCAAACAGTCCGCGGTCATCATCACGCACACCACGCCTGCCTGGGTACTGATACTGGCATCCGCATCGACGACACCCGCAACAGTGCTGGCATCAACCACATTCGTTCCATGCACCTGATTCAACCAGACTGGCTCGGTCGGCAAGATACTACGCAATAACTGCCGATTGCCTGCAACGTTGCGGGGATCATCCTGCACATGAGCCCCCAGATTGAACCCACCTTGACCGCTACCATCATCGTAGGGCGCCGGGCTATAACCACCTTGCCGCAGAGTAGAAAATGCCCCGACATTGCCGGGGACACCCTGCCACTGAGGGATTAACAACTCCATGTTTCAGACATCCTCGGCTTGCGCCGTGATTGTTTGCACATCAATGCCAGCACGCGCCAGCAGATCGGCGAAGTCTTGTGGCAAGTCGACGTCCCACTCCACCTGCTTGCCGCTGACCGGGTGAACCAGGCCCAAACGCCATGCCTGCAGCGCCTGGCGAGGGAAGAACGGCATCAGATGGGTTTTGCCATACAAAGCATCCCCGACCAAGGCAAAACCGATCGATTGCATGTGCACACGAATCTGGTGCGTGCGCCCAGTTTCCAGCTGGCAATATACAAGACTAACCGCGCGCCCATCCAGAGCGCCGGTTGCCAGGCGACGATAGTGGGTTACCGCTGGTTTGGCAGTCATGCTTTCGGAGACCGCCATCTTGATGCGGTCGCGCGGGTGACGTGCCATCGGTGCATCGACAGTGCCAGACAACTGCGGCGTTCCCCATACCAGCGCCAGATAGCGCCGGCGTACCGTGCGTGCCTGCAGCTGTCGCACCAGATCAGTCTGCGCCGCCAGCGTCTTGGCCACCACCATCAAGCCACTGGTATCCTTGTCCAGCCGATGGACGATACCTGCCCGCGGGACCCCAGACAGAGCAGGACAATGGTGCAACAACCCATTGAGCAACGTACCTGACCAATTGCCAGCGGCCGGATGGACTACCAGCCCGGCTGGCTTGTCAATTACCATCAGGGCCTTGTCTTCATGCACGATCTTCAGTGCCATGGATTCTGGCTGGAAAGCCTTTTCCTCTGGTGCAGCCTGTGGGTTCAACACCACCGTTTCATCGCCCAGCACGGTCATCTTGGTACGTCCGGGCTTGCCATCCACACTCACATGACCAGCCTCAATCCATTGCTGGATGCGGCTGCGCGAATACCGCGGAACAAGACCTGAGAGCACTTTATCGAGCCGATGGCCACAATCGGCATCGGTTAATCTGAGCGTGATTGGCGCCGAATCTGCCTCGTTTGAGTCGTGCTCGGCATCGAGCAGCTCATCGGCAATATCATCGAACGAGTCATCACCCTCGCCTGCTTCGGTTGGAGAGTTTGCAAATCCTTTTGCAAGCTTAGGGGGAGTGGTACGTGACATCAGCTATAATCGAAAAATTACCGGAAATTGACATTCTGTTTTTTCTGCACTCGCTTAAACCGCTCAAACGTCATGCAAAAAATCTTATTGAAGTTGCTCACCATCGCATTCATCCTGTCTTTGTCAGCGTGCGGCTTGTTGCCTGAACAAAAAGACGAGACGATAGGCTGGTCTGCTGGCAAATTATACTCGGAAGCCAAAAATGAAATGAGTGAAGGAGGCTACGAGAAGGCGATCAAGTACTTCGAGAAGCTGGAATCCCGCTATCCTTTTGGCACTTATGCACAGCAGGCGCAGATGGATATTGCCTACGGTTACTACCGCCTTAATGACCAGCAACAGGGTGTCGCCGCTGCGGACCGCTTCATCAAGCTACATCCGAATCATCCTAATGTCGACTATATGTACTACCTGCGCGGGCTGATCAACTTCAATGATCACACCAGCATCTTTGATACCGTCGCCGACCAGGACAATACCGAACGTGACCCAAAGGCAATGCGTGACGCCTTTGACTCGTTCAAGTTGCTCGCAGAGCGCTTCCCGAACAGCCAGTACACACCTGATGCCTTGCTGCGCATGAAGTATCTGGTCAATTCCATGGCACAGTACGATGTACACGTAGCGCGTTACTATTACCGCCGTGGCGCCTACGTATCGGCAGCCAACCGTGCACAGTCAGCCGTGAAGGAATATCCGGATGCGCCTGCCGTCGAGGAAGCGCTGTTCATCATGATGCGTTCGTACGACGCGATGGGTCAGAAGCAGCTACGTGATGATACAGAACGCGTGATCCAGGCAACTTATCCCAACAGCCCGTTCTACAAGGATGGTCCAGTCCAGAAAAAAGCCCCATGGTGGAAGATCTGGCAGTAAGTCAAGCTGTTCCCTGCCATACTAAAAAGGCTTCGCAATATTGTTTGCGAGGCCTTTTTATTTTGCGGGTGGAGCAATTCAGTCAGCGACCCTTCTACGGAAAACCCAGGACGTCTCGGTCGAAACAGACGCATCCCAGGCATAGCCCTCTGCATCAAAATTCTTGAGTTTCTCAGGAGTGGTAATGCCTTTGAGAGCTGCATACCTGGCCATCAGACCGCGCGCCCTTTTGGCATAGAAGGAAATAATCTTGTACTTGCCCCCCTTCCAGTCCTCAAATACGGGGGAAATGATTTTTGCGTCCAGCACCTTGGGTTTGACGACCTTGAAATATTCTTCAGATGCCAGATTCAGCAACACTTTTGACTTCTGTGCAGCCAATACGGTATTGAGCGCATGTGTGACCTCATCACCCCAAAACGCATACAAATCCTTGCCATGGGAGTTGGGAAGCTTGGTGCCCATTTCAAGCCGGTAAGGCTGCATCAGATCCAGTGGACGCAGGGCACCATATAAACCTGACAGGATACGCAGGTGCGACTGCAGGTAGTCAAGCTGCTTTGCATTCAAGGTAGGGGCATCCAGGCCCTCATACACATCTCCATTGAACGCCAGGACCGCTTGCTTGCTGTTTCGACTGGTGAATCGGGTCGACCAGCTTGCATAGCGCTCAACATTGAGCTGGGCCAACTGGTCCGATATTCCCATCAAACTCGCAATCTGCGCAGGCGACTTCTCCCGTAGTACGTCTATGAGTTCGGCCGAGCGGGCTACAAAATCTGGCTTGGTATGCAAGTCAGTGGTGGGAGCGGTGGTGTAGTCGAGTGATTTGGCGGGGGATAAAACAATCAGCATGGCAAGTTCCGTTTCAATTTTTCGACATGATACCGAAACCCTTGGCAGACGTCCGATCGACCAGAATAAAGTGCGCCAGAAATGGTCATCCAAAAGGAGATTGTTGTTAAGCAAAACTGAGCAACTTCGGCTAGTATCTGAATATGCGCCAGTCCGTGATAATCGGCGTAGGTTGAAATCTGCAGAGGCTCGAAGAATGACCGTCACAGACAACAACCGCAGCCAGGAGCAGTTTCCCGGCCACGGAAGCCGGATAAAACTCTGAGCAAACATGAGGAGGACCTATGAAGCGTGACAAAGCCTTGATGGCAGACATCCTGAAAACGCTCGCGTCGTTTGGTACCAGCTACGGTGACATAGAGAAAATCCAGCAAGGACTGGAAACAAAAAATACGCCGCCAGAACTGATCCAGCATCATCTGCGGCTGCTGCATGACCGTGCTTTGGTTGCGGTTGACATACATCAGTTCTGGCGTGTTACTGACCATGGCTACGACGTTCTGGAAGCTGAAGATGACCTCAACTCGTGTGCAGTTCAGATAGAAAGTAACAAAACACGTGGTTTCGACAATTAATACAAACACAATAACAACAGCAACTGCGGCAACTACCACAGCTGTAGCAGCAATGACGGCAACAACATTTTCAGATTCAGCAAAAACCAGAGTGGTACTCGACACCAACGTTTGCCTGGATCTTTTTGTGTTCAGGGATCCACGCTGGATGGATTTGCTTGATGCCTTGCGCAGTCGCCGGATCGAGGCGGTCACCCGGGAAGATTGCCGCATGGAGTGGCTTATCGTACTTGACTACCCCCACCTGCCAGTCAAGGATGAGGATAAACTTGCCATCCGTGCAGCGTTTGATGATCTCATCACTTGTCTACCCAACGCCAGCGTCAATACGTTTGGCTTGCCGATCTGCTCCGATCCGGACGACCAGAAATTTCTTGAACTGGCATTGCAGTCCGGAGCACAAACCTTGCTGACCAAAGACAAAGCCTTGTTGAAGCTGGCAAAAAAGACAGCACGTCGCGACATGTTTGCCATCATGACACCGCAAACTTGGCATGCGCAAAACAAGGCTGCAGAAGCAACGACAAACTAAGCCACCGGAAGAGATTGCCGGTGCTGGTTTAAATCGGGCTAGAATAGCTTTTCTTGATTTTTTGCAAACTTCCGCAAACAGATCCCTCTGCCAATTCAATTCACACTTGTGCAATGAGCCAGCTCACTCAAATCACCTCCAAACTACCCAAGGTAGGGACCACGATTTTCACTGTTATGTCAGCGCTTGCCAGCGAAAAGGCAGCCGTCAATCTGGGACAGGGCTTCCCCGACTTCGATTGCGATCCAGCGCTGATTGATGCCGTAAGCGCAGCGATGAAGGCTGGGCTGAACCAGTATCCACCGATGACTGGCGTACCTGCGCTACGCACCGCCATTGCAGAGAAAATTAAAGCATTGCATGGGTATCAGTATGATGCGACGACGGAAATCACCATTACCGCTGGTGCCACGCAAGGCATCTTGACCTCGCTCCTGTGCGCTGTGCATGCGGGGGATGAAGTGATCGTGATAGAACCTGCCTATGACTCGTATGTGCCGGCCATCGAACTTGCAGGCGGTACTCCTGTGTTCGTCCAGATGCAGGTGGACACACAGGGATACAGCGTACCGTGGGATAAGGTTGCGGCCGCAGTCACACCGAAAACCCGCCTGATCATGGTCAATACCCCGCACAACCCAACTGGAACCATCTTCCAGCAGGCTGATATCGATGCACTAGCGAACATCGTCCGTGGTACCGAGATGTTGATCCTTGCCGACGAAGTGTATGAACACATGGTCTACGACGGCCAGCAGCATCTGTCTCTATGCCGTCATCCAGAGCTTGCCAAGCGTACCTTCGTCAATTCAAGTTTCGGCAAGACCTATCATGTCACTGGCTGGAAAGTCGGCTTCGTTGCCGCTCCGGCGGCGTTGATGGCGGAGTTCCGCAAGGTGCATCAGTTCAATGTCTTCACCGTCAACACGCCCGTCCAACACGGGCTGGCTGAGTACATGAAGCACCAATCAGCATATATCGACCTTCCCAGGTTCTATCAACGCAAACGCGATCTGTTCCAGAATGGCCTGAAAAACACCCGCTTCAAGCTGCTGCCTTCGGAGGGCACCTACTTCCAGTGCGTTGATTACAGTGCGATCTCAAGCCTGCCAGAAGCGGAGTTTGCCAAATGGCTGACCAGCGAAATCGGCGTTGCTGCGATCCCAGTATCAGCCTTTTACAATACGCCGCGTGAATCCGGCATTGTGCGTTTCTGCTTTGCCAAAAAGGATGAAACCCTTGCGCTGGCACTGGAACGACTGGCTAAAATCTGACCTGCAAACCCAGACGGAATCGTCGCCACTAACCTACAATCGACTTCGATGCCATGACAGCAGAACTCAACGCCACGCGCAACGAATCAACATTGATACTCACCATCAGTAATCCGGGACAGCACAATGCAGTCGATGGTGATCTGCTCGCTGCCATACTGGAAACCCTGACCAAAATTGAGCGTGACGACAGCATTGGCAATGTGATTCTCACCGGCGCAGATGGCAGCTTCTGCAGCGGCATTCAGCACAGCAAGGATGCAGCCGTACAAGTTCGCAGTCTGGACAATCTACATAATCTGATTGATACGATGCGCAGCTTTCCCAAACCAGTCATAGCGGCAGTCGAGGGGGCGGCCGTGGATGCAGGATTTTCTCTGGCGCTTGCCTGCGATCTGGTTGTTGCCAGTACCGACGCTGGTTTTGGCATCTCGCCAGCTCAGGCAGGTTCCTGGGCTATTGGCGGCGCCGCATGGATGCTCTCAAGAACGATTCCCGCTCAGTGGCTCACCGAAATATTGCTCGGCACCAGCCCCATATCTGCTGCACGACTGCATGCTGGCGGAGTCATCAATCGCGTCGCGTCCCCTGGTGCCGCCCTTGAACATGCCCTGCAATGGGCTCAACAGTTGCTCAGCACACCCTTGCCAGCCTATGAGCAACTCAAGACCATGCTCAACGAAATTCATACAAGCGCTCTCGCCTCTCATTTTTCGCAAGAAAAACATCGCTTGTTGACTCGGCGTTCTGGACACGGATAAGCAGCCATCCATGGGCATCCGAATAAAAGTATAAATATCCTGATCGGCCCTTCCAACATCGCATGCAATGCCCACATGACCAACACTGATCACGCTCAGTTCACACTCGAACTCATTAACGACGAAGCCGCCTTGTGTGCACTGGTAAACGAATGGCAGATTTTGGCGAATAGTCTGCCATTACAGTCTCCGTTTATCTCCCCCTCCTGGAACATACTCTGGTGGCAGCATATGCGTGCCGACCGCAGACTGATTCATGACCAGTTGCATGTCTTAGTCATGCGCGACCAACAGCAGCAACTACGTGCAGTTGCACCGCTGATTGTGAGTGTACGGGGTGACTTTGGTACTGGCGGCATCAAGGTATTGCAATTTTTTGGGGCAGATCCCAACATCACGGAAATCCGTGGACCGATCTGTCGCCCCGAGGATGCCGAGCAAGCACTCACCGTGACCCGTCGATATCTACAGAAGCACAATACAGCATGGGACTGGATCGAATGGAAAGGCCTTTCGCAGCAACAATACGATCACTTGACGAGCGACGGGGCACAGGCCGCCGATACCCGCGTGATTTGTTACCTGCCTTTACCCGCTGACTGGGAAGCACTCAAGAGCAGTTTGTCGCGCAACATGAAAGAAGCCATCCGCAAATGCTTCAATACACTGCGCCGCAATCAGCACCAGACAGAACTGCGCGTGATCGAAAATGAATCTCATCTTGGTGAGGCGATTGCAACATTTCTGAGGCTGCACAAGCATCGTGCAGCTCATGATGATGGCGTAAGCCATGCTGATGTATTCCGCGACGAAAAGAGTCAGCGTTTTCTAGCTGCCTATCTCCAGGCGGCGGCAAGTGAAGGAAGCCTGCGTCTTTTTCAGCTATACATTGACGGACAGATTGTCGCCACACGCATCGGGTTTCTGAATCAGGGGCAACTCTACCTTTATTACTCCGGATATGACACCTCTTGGGGTGGTTTCAGTGTCATGACGACACTCGTCATTCATGCCATTCGCTGGGCAATCGAACAAGGGTGTGTCGGCGTGAATCTTTCAACCGGCATCGATTATTCCAAGCAGCGCTGGCAACCGCAGGAAATTATTCAGCATGGTGCGGTACAGGTCTCTTCCCATCTGACAGCCAGACTGCGTTTCAACACATATCAGTTCTTGCGTTCGTCCCCGCTGATCAATTTTTTGAAACGCGCCAGATAAGAAATCAGAGGTGCTGATCACTGGCAATTGTCGCAGTCTTCCGAACAGACTGCGACAAGTACGAGTACCAATATGCTGGCAACGGCAGATGTGAACAGTTCCGCTTAGGTCAATAACGGCGCACGATAAACTCGGCGACACACACTGGCTTTTCGCCACGATCAGATTCGATTGTGATCTCCCACACCACCTGTGCACCACCTGGGATGGCTTCCATCGATTGCAGTACGATCAGTGCCCGCACCTGTGCGCCAACTGGCAGGGGTGCCGGAAAGCGAACCCGATTCAAACCATAGTTGAGCAACATGCGTGCATCACCAAGGGAAACACTCTGCCCTAATAATTGGGGCAGCAAAGCCAGCGTCAGAAAACCATGCGCCACCGTACCGCCATAAGGCAATTCACGCTTGCTACGCTCCACATCGACGTGAATCCACTGATGGTCGCCGGTCGCCTCGGCAAATTGATTAACCTGCTCTTGGTTGACTGTGATCCAGTCACTCTGTGCAACCTCCTGCCCCACCAGCGCCTGCAGTTCCTCTACGTTGGCAATTTCACGCATTCCATCAGCTCCTCAATTTTATTCTGTTCAAAAAAAAGCGCCGGCTGATAACTCAACCGACGCTACTACTTTCTTAGACCGACTACACCGCGCTCACATCCAAATCTGCTTCGGTATTAGCCAAGACCTCTTCCTTGCTCACCCCGGTTGCCAGCTCGATGAGCTTCAAGCCAGTCGGCGTGACATCGATCACGCCCAGATCGGTAATGATCCGATTGACCACGCCCACACCAGTCAGCGGCAGATTGCATTGCGGCAAAATCTTTTTCGAGATGCTGCCATCCTTGCCCTTGGCAACATGTTCCATGAGCACCACCACACGCCCCACACCGGCCACCAGATCCATCGCACCACCCATGCCCTTGACCATCTTGCCGGGAATCATCCAGTTCGCCAGATCACCCTGTTGCGATACCTGCATCGCCCCCAGAATCGCAATATTGATCTTGCCACCGCGAATCATCCCGAACGAATCTGCCGAGCTGAAAAACGACGATCCCGCAATCGTAGTCACAGTCTGCTTACCGGCGTTGATCAGATCCGCATCCACCTTGTCCTCGGTCGGAAACGGGCCAATCCCTAATAAACCATTTTCTGACTGCAGCCACACTTCGATGTCAGACGGGACATGATTGGCCACCAGCGTGGGCAAGCCAATCCCCAGATTCACATAAAAACCATCCTGCAATTCCTTGGCTGCTCGCGCTGCCATTTCGTCTCTGGTCCATGCCATTTTTGTTCTCCTTATTTGCTGACAGTGCGCTGTTCGATCCGCTTTTCCGGGGTCGCATTGACCACGATGCGGTGCACGAAAATACCGGGCGTATGAATCTGGTCGGGGTCCAGCGCTCCCACTTCCACCAGTTCTTCGACTTCGACCACAGTGATCTTGCCTGCCATGGCAACATTCGGATTGAAATTACGGGCGGTCTTGTTGTACACCAGATTGCCAGCACGGTCCGCCTTCTGCGCCTTGACCAGCGAGACGTCGGCTACCAGCGAACGCTCCATCACATACTGCGCACCGTCAAACTCACGGATTTCCTTACCTTCGGCAACCAACGTACCGACGCCGGTCTTGGTGAAGAATGCCGGAATGCCAGCACCACCGGCGCGCAGCTTTTCAGCCAGCGTCCCTTGCGGCGTAAATTCCAGCTCCAGCTCGCCCGCCAGATACTGACGCTCGAACTCTTTGTTCTCGCCCACATAGGAAGCGATCATCTTCTTGATCTGGCGCGTCGTCAGTAATTGACCCAGACCAAAGCCATCGATACCGGCATTGTTGGAAATGGCCGTCAGGTTCTGCACATTGGAATCGCGCAGCGCCGCAATCAGCGCCTCCGGAATGCCACACAGGCCGAAGCCGCCTACGGCAATCACCTGGCCGTCATGGACAATCCCGGCTAACGCACTAACGGCGTCTGGATAGACTTTGTTCATGGAATTCCTCTTTCACTGGTTCGGGCAAAAATATGCGCAAAAGTTTACTCCAAGGGCAGACCGGATGGTAACGCTGTCATATGTCCGGACGACGACATGCGCCCAGATATTCATATTGGCATAGGCTTGTTGTTGCCGAGATCAAACCAGCCCTTCAGCAACCGATAGGCCTTCCAGATCCAGGCGAGCGCGCCCAACATCAGCGCCAGCGGAATGCCGATGACGGTCAGGCACAGCAGACCGGCGATAAACAGAGCGAAGAGGTACCACCAGAATGAGCGAATCTGCCAGCGGTGATGACTGTAGACGAAGGTACCAGCAGCTTCGTCACGTTTGAGGTAATTAAGGATCAGGGGTAACCAGGAAAACATGCCCAGCGAGAAAACCAGGCTCAGTCCATGGAAAATATACAACCATGAGGCCAGATCCTTGGCCGACTGCAATCTTGCCTCCAGCACAACTTCCTGATTCAGGACCTGGCTCATGCGGCTCTCCTTATGTTTTTGCCAGTATATGCAAAATCCCATCTAGACCAACAAAGTTCAGCGCCACTGTTGCTTGCGCGCGCACCACAGGCTTCGCACGGAAAGCAACCGACAAACCACTGATGCCCATCATTTTCAGATCGTTGGCACCGTCACCCATGACGATTGCCCGATCAGTCGACACACCCAGATCGGCACACACGCGTTGCACAGTCAGACGTTTTTCTTCGGCGTCGACAATCCCGCCAACCACCTTTCCAGTGAGCTTGCCGTCAACGATCTCGAGCACGTTGGCATGTGTGTAATCGAGCTTCAGACGCTGCTTCATGCGGTCGGTAAAAAAAGTAAAACCACCGGAAACCAGCAAGGTTTTCAAACCAGCTGCCTGAATTGCCTGCAGCATCTTCTCCGCACCCGGAGACAAAGCAAGGCGCTCGTCATAAACACGCTGCAAGGCACCCGCATCGAGCCCCTCAAGTAAGGCGACCCGGCGCGTCAGACTCTCCTGAAATTCAATTTCGCCACGCATGGCAGCTTCAGTAATTTCAGCAACCTGGGGCTTGAGCCCTTGCATGTCGGCAATCTCGTCGATGCACTCAATGGTGATCAGCGTCGAGTCCATGTCCATGGCAACCAGCCTGAAATCGTCAAGGCTCCGCCCAGCTTCTACGAAGGCGTAATCGACCTGCAGTGGCAGGCAGGCAGCATTGATATGCTCTCTCAGTTCAGCGCTATCGGCGATGCCTTCACAGCGCCAGGCATTGCCACTCAAGGCCACGACCCTTTGCGGCTGTGCCAGCTTGATGAGACCCTCAATGGCAGCACGTTCAGTGGAGAGTCCTTGCAGAATCAGATTCATGTTCATGTTGATGGAAATGACAAAATGAGAAATAGGTACGACATTGGCCAGCTAATCTAACCCAGCAAGGAACGCATGGTTGCCTTGACTTGCGTCACGCGCGCATTGAGATCAGGCATATTGGCGGTAATTCTTAGCTTGTCCTGTCCGTTGAGCTTGATGTGCCGATTTTTCTGGATCAGCTCAATGATGCGCATGGCATCGATCGGTGGATTAGGGACGAATTGCAGCAGCGCCGACTCAGCGTGTGCATCAATCTTGATAATGCCCAGCGGCTTGGCTGCGATCCGCAATCGATGCGTTTCTATCAAGGCCCTGGCGACTTCTGGCAGCTTGCCAAAACGATCGATCAACTCCTCCTGTAACGCATCGACTGCCTCTTGCGCGGTACAGTTGGCAAAGCGTTTGTAGAGCGACAAGCGCTCGTGCACATCGCCACAATACTCATTGGGAAGCAAGGCCGGTACATGGAGGTTAATTTCGGTAGTGCTGGCCAACGGGGCTGCAAGATCAGGCTCTTTGCCGTTCTTGAGCGACCGGACCGCTTCGTTGAGCATATCGGAATACATCTGGAAACCGATTTCATGCATCTCACCAGACTGGTTGTCGCCAAGGACCTCACCGGCACCGCGAATTTCCAGATCGTGCATGGCGAGATAAAAGCCGCTTCCCAATTCCTCCATTTGCTGAATCGCCTCCAGCCGTCGTTGCGCCTGTTTGGTCAGGCCTTTAACGTCATTGACCAACAGATAGGCATAGGCCTGGTGATGGGAACGACCAACCCGGCCGCGTAACTGATGTAACTGTGCCAGACCAAATTTATCGGCCCGATGCATGATGATGGTATTGGCCGTCGGCACGTCGATCCCGGTTTCGATGATCGTGGTACAGAGCAAGATATTGGCGCGTTGGGCCACAAAGTCGCGCATGACCTTTTCCAGATCGCGTTCATGCATCTGACCATGTGCGATCAGGACCCGCGCCTCTGGCAACAAAGCCTCAAGCATCGCCTTCCGGTTTTCAATCGTCTCGACTTCATTGTGCAGGAAATACACCTGACCGCCGCGTTTGAGTTCACGCAGGCAAGCCTCTCGAATGGTGGACTCGCCCTCTGCTCGCACGAAGGTCTTGATCGCCAGCCGCTTCTGCGGTGCTGTGGCAATGATCGAAAAATCGCGCAACCCTTCCAGTGCCATCCCCAGCGTACGAGGGATCGGCGTTGCCGTGAGTGTCAGGACATCAACTTCAGCGCGCAGCGATTTAAGCGCTTCTTTCTGACGCACGCCAAAGCGATGCTCTTCATCAATGATGACAAGACCAAGGCGCGTAAATTTAATGTCATCTGAGAGCAGCTTGTGGGTACCGATCACAATATCGAGCGTACCGTCGGCCATGCCCTTGATGGCTTGATTGACTTCCTTGCCGGTACGAAACCGTGATAGCTCAGCAATACGCACTGGCCAGTTTGCAAAACGGTCGGCAAAGGTCTGCGCATGCTGCTCTGCCAGCAGCGTGGTTGGTGCCAGAATGGCAACCTGCTTGCCGCCCATCACCGCCACAAACGCAGCACGCAAGGCGACCTCGGTCTTACCGAAACCGACATCACCACAGATCAGGCGATCCATCGGTTTGCCGCTGGTCATGTCGCCAATCACCGCATTGATGGCGGCAGCCTGATCAGGTGTTTCTTCAAAGCCGAAGCTCTCGGCAAACGCTTCATAATCGCGCGCCGAATACTGAAATGCATGGCCCTGTCGAACCGCTCTGCGGGCATACAGATTCAATAATTCAGCAGCAGTATCCCGGACCTGCTGGGCCGCCTTGCGCTTGGCCTTTTCCCATTGGCCGGAACCTAGTGCATGCAAGGGCGCATCATCGGCAGAAGCGCCTGAGTAGCGCGAAATGACATGCAACTGCGACACGGGCACGTAGAGCTTGGCTTCCTTGGCATATTCAAGATGCAGGAACTCGGTTTCACCCTCACCCAGATCCATGCTCAACAAGCCCATATAACGTCCGATGCCATGATTGGCGTGCACCACCGGGTCGCCAATCTTGAGCTCAGAGAGATCGCGCACCATGTGCTCGACCTGAGTCACTGCCTCCTGCTTCTTGCGGCCGGCACGACGCCCTGAACCGGCATAAAGCTCGGTTTCGGTAATGAAGCACAAACCCTCGTCGACCAGTTCAAAACCGGCATGCAACGGTGCTATACCCAGCATCAGCGGCGCATTGTTGAGCGCGAAACTATCGTAGCCGTCGCACAGTGCAGGATGTAGGTCGAATTCCTTGAAATACTGCTGCAAGGTTTCACGGCGACCGATCGATTCCGCGCACAACATCACACGCTTGTCGGTTCGCAGCAAGTAACTGCGTAAATTGGTCAGCGGATCTTCGGTACGGCGATTGACCGCAATATTGGGAATCGAGGCCGATAATTCTGACGGTGCGTCGTCGGTTTGCAGAGCCAGACGACCATGCGGCTTGACCAGCGAGAAAAAGTCCTCGTCTGTGAGAAAAATGTCTTCCGGTGGCAACACCGGGCGCTCACGATCTGCCTTCAGGAATTGATAGCGCGAGCGGGTATCGCTCCAGAAGCGCTTGATCGCCTGATCGATATCGCCCACCGTGGCAAACAATGTCTGCGCGGGCAGATATCGGAACAGAGTCGCTGTCTCCTCAAAAAACAGCGGCAGATAATATTCAATCCCGGCAGCCGCAATGCCATTGCCAATATCCTTATAGATGGCAGCGCGCGAAGGATCACCCTCGAACACTTCACGCCAACGGCTACGAAATGCAGTGCGCGCCACTTCGTCCATGGGAAATTCTCTCCCTGGCAACAAGCGAACTTCGCGCACCGGGTAGAGCGAGCGCTGGGTATCGGCATCAAAGGTGCGAATGGTTTCAATGGTGTCGCCAAACAGGTCGATACGATAGGGCAAGACCGAACCCATGGGGAAAATATCGATCAACCCGCCTCGCACGGAATACTCTCCGGGCGACATGACTTGTGTGACATGGCTATAACCGGCCAGCGTCAGTTGTGACTTCAGTCGCGCTTCATCAAGCTTCTCTCCCTGCTTGAAGAAGAAGGTGTACCCCGCCAAAAAGCCCGGTGGCGCCATCCGCAACAAGGCGGTCGTGGCAGGTACGATCAACACATCGCACTGGCCACTCTGTATTTCGTAGAGTGTTGCCAGTCGCTCGGACACCAGATCCTGATGCGGCGAGAAAGCGTCGTACGGCAGCGTTTCCCAATCTGGCAACAAGTGACAGCGCAATTTTTGCTGCGCATCGTCAATATTTTGCAGGCTCGCCAGAAACCAGGGAATTTCCGTCAGCAAACGTTGCGCATCGGTAGCATTGGCCACAACGACGGCCAACATGCGTTTCTCCGCTTTGAGCGCGAGTGCGGCCTGTGCCAGCAAATAGGCATCAGCCGAGCCATGCACGGCGGGCGGAACGAAACGTACACCCGGCTTGGGAAGGAGTTTTTTCAGATCGAAGGGCATTGGCTGGATTGGGAGGCGCACCAAGGCGCGCAAAATACGACAAAATGCTGCTGAACCGACTGAATTTCGCTTTAGAATTCAGCCTCACATTATAAACGAAGCACTCTGCCACGCAGGCAGCGCCTACCGGCATGACCATCATCTCTTCACCAACAGCCAGTTCTACCGTACCGCATCCCGTCAGCCATGTTGCGCTGATCCCCGCCGCCGGCGTCGGAGCACGACTGGGCGCAACCATCCCGAAACAGTACATGCTGCTGGCAGGCAAGCCGATGCTGCTACACGCGCTCGACACCTTCGCCGCCAATCCGGCCATTTCGCAAACTTTTGTGGTTGTCAGTGCAGAAGATGGCTATATTGAGGAATTACTGTCGACACAAAGCCATCTGCAAGACAAGGTCACTATTCTGCGACACGGTGGTGCCAGCCGTCAGGAAACAGTGCGCAATGGTCTGCTACACATTCGACAACACCTGCGCGACAACGACTGGGTATTGGTACACGATGCAGCACGTCCCGGCCTCAGTCAGCTGCTCCTGAACCGTTTGCTGACAGCATTGCAGGACGATGAAGTTGGCGGCTTACTGGCGTTGCCAGTGGTCGACACGCTCAAACACAGTGTCAACGATCGCAGCAGCAAAACAGTTCCACGAGCCCATTTGTGGGCGGCGCAAACGCCACAAATGTTTCGCTACGGCTTACTGACGCAAGCGATGCAGCAAGCCAAAGAGCGACTCAGCGAGATCACTGACGACGCCAGCGCAATCGAAATGTTGGGTCTGCAACCAAAACTGGTGGAAGGCAGCCAGCGCAACTTCAAGGTCACACTGGCGCATGATGTTGCTCTGGCCGAACTTTTTTTACAAGGATCATGATGACTGCTTCCCTGCCCCCGTTCCGCATCGGACAAGGTTACGATTGCCATGCGCTGGTGGTCGGTCGCAAACTGATTGTCGGCGGCGTCGACATCCCGCATAAAACTGGTCTGTTGGGCCACTCTGATGCCGATGTGTTGCTACACGCCATCACGGATGCGTTATTCGGCGCGGCCGCATTGGGCGATATCGGACGTCACTTCCCAGATACGGATCCAGAGTTCAAGGGCGCCGATTCGCGCCGGTTGCTGCGTGAAGCCGCCAGACGCGTCATAGCAGCTGGTTATGGCATTGGCAACGTTGACGCCACCATCATCGCTCAGGCACCAAAAATGGCGCCACATATTCCCCAGATGGTTGCCAATGTTGCACAGGATCTCGGGATTGCCGAGAATCAAGTTAACATCAAGGCAAAAACCAATGAAAAAATGGGCTATTTAGGGCGTGAAGAAGGGATTGCATCCGAATCAGTAGTTTTGATCTATCGATTATCTGCAAATTAAATCGATCATAGAGACTGAAAAGCACTTGCATTGACGATTTAATCGGTATAATTAAACGGTCGTTAAGATTCGAGTTGGTAGTGCGGTATCAGTCTGTCATTCCTCTCTAGGTTTAAACGATAATAACGGGCAAAGCCCACACTAACTTATTTAGGAATTAACATGGCAACAGGTATCGTAAAGTGGTTCAATGACTCGAAGGGCTTCGGCTTCATCACTCCTGACGAAGGCGGCGAAGATTTGTTCGCTCACTTCTCGGCAATCCAATCGAACGGCTTCAAGTCCCTGAAAGAAAACCAACGCGTTTCTTTCGAAGTGACAACTGGTCCTAAGGGCAAGCAAGCTTCGAACATCCAAGCAATCTAAGTTCAACTTAGTTCGCAAGATGTAAAAAATCCCCGATGCGTCGGGGATTTTTTTCGTCTGTTGTTTCCGTAGCTTGGATAACGTTAGTCGGTTCTGCAGTTTCCATCTCTCGACGCATCCTTGCTATACATCGCAGCGTGCTCGGAAGTACTGACCTGATAAACCAACGAGAAAAGCCCGCAATGTTCCGCGGGCTTTTTGAAGATAATCCAACTCATCCAGCATCCTGTTCACAGATGCCGGACAAACTCATCAGATCTCTTCGTACAAAGGCAGAGTCAAGAATTCTGCAAAGTTCTGCGAAGTCGACATCTCTTCGAAAATCTGTGCAGCACGATCATAGGTGGCACCATTACCCGCCACTTCCTTGACCTTGACCAGCTCTTCCGGAATCATCGCACGGACCATCTCGGCAGTGACCTTGCGACCATCTTCCAGAACACCCTTGCTGCTGCGAATCCACTGCCATACCTGAGCACGGCTAATTTCAGCAGTCGCAGCATCTTCCATCAGATTATGAATAGGCACGCAACCGTTACCCGCCAGCCATGCGCCTAGGTAATGAATACCAACGTTGATGTTGTAACGCAGACCAGCTTCGGTAATTGGTGTTTCCGGCTGGAAGTTCAGCAGGTCAGCAGCCTTGACCTCAACATCCGGACGTTGCTTTTCAAATTGATTTGGCTTGTCACCGAGAACAGCAACAAACTCCTTCATTGATGCCTCGACCAAACCTGGGTGCGCGACCCAACCACCATCGTAACCATCAGTGGCATCACGACGCTTGTCATTGATGATGCCCTGCATTGCAACGGCATTCTTTTCCGGATCGTTCTTGATTGGAATCAGCGCGCTCATACCACCGATTGCTGGCGCACCACGCTTATGACAGGTCTTCAGCAACAGCAGCGCATAGGCGCGCATGAATGGCGCAGTCATTGTGACCTTGGCACGATCAGCCAGGCAGAAGTCCTTGTCATTCTTGAACTTCTTGATGCAGGAGAAAATGTAATCCCAACGACCAGCGTTCAAGCCAGCGCTGTGTTCGCGCAGTTCATAAAGGATTTCTTCCATCTCGAACGCGGCGGTGATGGTTTCGATCAGCACGGTCGCCTTGATGGTGCCTTGTGGCAGACCGATCTCGTTTTGTGCCATGACGAAAATATCATTCCACAGACGCGCTTCCAGATGTGATTCCATCTTCGGCAGATAGAAATACGGGCCAGCGCCGCGTGCCAGCTGTTCGCGGGCGTTATGGAACAGGAACAACGCAAAGTCAAAAATGCCGCCAGAGATACGCTGACCATCAATGGTGACGTGTTTTTCATCCAGATGCCAACCACGTGGACGCACCACCAACGTAGCAATCTTGTCATTGAGCTTGTAGCTCTTGCCGTTCTGCTCCAGCGAAATGGTACGGCGAATGGCGTCAAACAGATTGATCTGGCCAGTGATCTGGTTATCCCAGACTGGCGAATTGGAATCCTCGAAGTCGGTCATGTAGCTATCGGCGCCAGAGTTGAAGGCGTTAATGACCATCTTGCGCTCGACCGGACCGGTGATTTCTACACGACGGCATTCCAGCGCCTTTGGAATCGGTGCAATTTTCCAGTCGCCAGTGCGAATATGCGCAGTTTCCGACAGGAAGTCAGGACGCTCACCAGCATCTAGACGCTTTACGCGTTCCACACGAGCGGCCAGCAATTCCTGGCGACGTCCTTCAAACGCGCGGCTTAATTTTGCGACCAGCGCCAGCGCATCAGGCGTCAGGATCTGTTCATAACCGGGCTTGATTTCTCCTGAAATCTGCATGCCGGCCGGCAGTGTCAATTGCGTCATTGCTGTGCTCCTTAGTCGTTATGGATCAAATAAATTTGTTACTTAGTATATTTAAACTAAATCATTATGAGTAACACGTTTTTATCAATTTATCTTTGCATTTTAGTCACAAGTGAGCGGATAATTCCTGGTCGCCTTCTGAGGTTACCGCCATGGATCAGTTCAAGCAAATCTCCACTTTCGTCGATGTTGCCAGCAAAGGTAGCCTCTCTGCCGCCGCCCGTGCAGAGGGAGTCGCACCGGCAATGATCGGGCGCCGTCTGGATGCACTGGAAGAAAGATTAGGCGTAAAACTGTTGCAGCGCACTACCCGCAAGCTGGTCTTGACCAACGAAGGCGCTGCCTTTCTGGAGGACTGCCAACGCATCCTTGCGGATTTGGAAGTGGCTGAATCCGCGGTCTCTGAACGCAGCGCCAAGGCGAGTGGCAACCTGCTGATCTCGGCACCGGCAGGCTTTGGACGTCAGCATGTGGCACCGCTGGTACCGTCATTTCTGGCAGAACACCGAGACGTCACATTGACCCTCAACCTGAACGATCGCATCGTGGACCTCATTGGCGAAGGTGTTGACGTCGCCATCCGGATTGCCGCCCTCACCGACTCAAGTTTGGTGAGTGTCAAACTTGCCGACAATCATCGGGTGATCGTTGCGGCTCCTGCCTACCTGCGCCGTCATGGAACACCGCAGTCGCCGGACGATTTAATGCGCCACAATTGCCTGGCGATCAGTAGTGAAGGCAGTCAGCGTGGCTGGACCTTGCGCCAGCAAGGCAAGAACACAGTGTTCAAGGTCGGCGGCAACATGGTCTGCAACGATGGAGAGGTGCTGCACAATTGGGCGTTGAATGGGAAGGGACTTGCCTGGCGCTCGATGTGGGAAGTCGGCTCGGCAATCGAATCTGGTGAGCTAGTGACAGTACTGGACAAGTTTGCCGCGCCCGGCAATGACATTTACGCTGTCTTTGCGCAACGTCGGCATTTGCCGCTGCGTATCCGTGCGTTTGTTGACTTCTTGCGACACGCGTATGCACAGCCAGATTATTGGCGCAAAACGCAGAATTAATGACAAGCAAAACAGAACTGGACCTCCTGACTGTACCTAAGCCGGAACAGTCAGGAGGCAAACCCGCCAATGGATTACAGACCAGTATGCTGGGCCACGAAAGCCTTGACCTTGGCGGCGTCGGCTGACATGACTTCAAAGCGCTGCGGCAAGGCTTCAATGTTTTCAAACCCGGCAGGACGGACCGCATCACGCCCTAGGGCCTCACGGATAGTTTCGTTGAATTTGGCTGGCAAGGCAGTTTCCAGCACGATCATCGTGACGCCAGGCGTGAGGTGCTCACGCGCTACCTTGATACCATCTGCAGTGTGGGTATCAATGGTGATACCGTAAGTTTCCTGAGCAAAACGAATCGTTGCCAGACGATCAGCGTGGGTCGACTTGCCAGAGGCAAATCCATACTGCATCACAGACGCAAATTCATCACCATCACTACCTGCAGCACCACTGAGATCAAAGCCGCCAACGGTTTCCACTTTGTGGAACAACGCTTTCACCCGGGCACTATTGCGTCCTAGCAAGTCATAGATAAAGCGTTCGAAGTTAGAGGCCTTACTGATATCCATACTCGGGCTGCTGGTATGGTAAGTCTGTGCAGCCTTGCGCACCCGGTAGATACCGGTACGGAAAAACTCATCCAGAACATCGTTCTCATTGGTCGCCACCACCAGTTTGTCAATCGGCAGACCCATCATGCGAGCGATATGGCCAGCACAAATATTGCCAAAATTACCAGATGGCACAGTGAAAGAAACTTTTTGGCTATTGTTACTGGTCGCACTCAGATAGCCACGGAAGTAGTACACGACCTGAGCAACCACACGCGCCCAGTTGATCGAATTGACCGTACCAACCTTCTGCTTCTTCTTGTACTCCAGATCATTGGAGATCGCCTTGACGATATCCTGGCAATCATCGAAGACGCCTTCAATAGCCAGATTGAAGATATTGGGATCTTGCAGGCTGAACATTTGGGCCGTCTGGAAAGCGCTCATTTTCTGATGCGGGGACAACATGAACACCCGAATACCCTTTTTGCCACGCATGGCGTATTCAGCAGCACTGCCTGTATCACCCGATGTGGCGCCAACAATATTGAGTTCTGCACCTTTTTTAGCCAGCGCATATTCAAACAAGTTGCCCAGCAATTGCATAGCCATGTCCTTGAATGCCAGCGTAGGACCGTTTGACAACGCTTGTAAAACTAGCTTCTTGTCGCCCTGCTCTTCCAGCACGCGCAAGGGCGTGATCGCTGTTGCAGCTTCACCCTGTCTGGCGTTGCGATATACCTCTGGCGTGTAGGTCTTGTGCGCCAGTGCCGCCAAATCTGCATCCGGAATATCGGTGGCAAATTTTTTCAGGACTTCATAGGCAAGATCGGCATACGACAGCGTGCGCCACTGATCCAGCTCGGCATTGGTCACCTGGGGATAGCTGGCAGGTAGGTACAAGCCGCCATCGGGCGCCAGTCCACCCAGCAGGATATCGGAAAAGGAAGGTGTCGCAGAATGACCGCGAGTGGAAACGTATTGCATAGCGTAATGATTGAAGTCTGGCAGCAGGTTGCTCGGAGTCCGACATTATAGCCGGGCGTCGGGCTCAAGGAACGCGATACAGGAGATTCCCGCAATTTCATCCCATTAACCGCAAACAAGACGCCAAGTGAAATAAAATGTGAGCCTGCTTGAAAGGCAACTAACGTCAGGCTATGCTGGCACCCTTCGACCAGTTTCAGGTGCAGTACCTGAAGCAAAAATGCAAAGAAATGGACTTGATGATGAAAAAATGGCTCTTGATGTTGTGCTTCGTCTGTGTTGGCGCCCACGCCGAAGATTGGCGCACTGTGGGTAACTCGGATACCTCAGAGTTGACGGTTGACGTCGATTCCATCAAGGATAATGGTGGCATTCGCGAAGCGTGGTCGATGTGGAATTTCAGCCAAGCCAGAGCGACCAACGACAAGGATTTCCCTGCACTGAAATCCTACAAGGATCTGCAGCAATACAACTGCAAGGACAAAAGCGTGAAATTGACGCGCGAAATCATTTACGCCGATCTCGATGGCGGTGGCGATAAGCGTGATCACAGCGACGCCCTGAAAAATATGCAATTTGTAAAGACAACCCCGGGGACAGTCGCCGACATCATGCTGCAAAAAGTGTGCAGCTATGAAATCAAGAAATAAGCTGTTCACAAACTAGAAGTAATTTCTTGCGCTGGCTACGCAAAAAGGGTGCCACTATGACACCCTTTCCTCCTTCCCATGGAGCCCTCAGAACCTTCCTTCCAATGACGGTCTACGCGTCAGAAACATCGACATTAGTCGCGCCTGTTATACGAATCCGGTAGCGATGCGTATTCCCATCCACATCAATAAATGAAACAAAAACCTCTCTGGATATGGTGGCGTGGTCGTTCGGATTTTCATAATATTGCAATATCCTGATAGGCCATTGATTCGACGGTCGTATGTGTACCGGTTGAGCATTGTTTTCGGGCCGAGCAGTAAACCCATTCCGTATTTCACTAGTCCAAATAGTATTGATTGTGGGGTGTGCTACCACGTCTGCCAACCTGCGTCCCCCTTGAAATATATTTCGCAGATTAGGCCGTCCAGAAAGAAATGCGCCACCGGTTAAGACAGGTCCTTCTATCATGGGCGGACTGTTTGGTGGAAAACGCAGGTAGGTAATATACAGAGACCACCAGTAAATCTTATCCCAAAATACATTTTCATCGAAATAGGATCGCCATTCCCTGTCCAAATCACGGGCGTGAATGCGACGCGGAGCAACTGATTGAATGGTAACGGCGCGAGCTGACGGACTCCTGGTCTCACTACTTGCTCCATCCATCACCATCCTCGCAACGAAACTTGCGGTTTCTCTCACTGAGGATCGTAACCATATCGAAATCACTTGATGCCTCATCGGAACGGCAACATCCGATGAATCGAAAATTTCCCCACTAGAAACATCTTGGTAATTTTCAACCTGTTCGTGAAAAACAGGAGCAATATCTTGATCGATTGACGTTAGCTCATGGATAAAAGCATTGGGAGGTGTATCCTCTGCGCTTCTAAAACGCGGGTTACGCTGCGAATCAGAGCTCCAGTTGTGTATATTTCCCGTGTCGTTCCTGATTAATCGAAGTGATCTAATTTCATTTTGACTGAGAGGAACATCGTGGAATGCGTTATTCATCCATATCTGTTTCTGCGCATGAATGTGCAACTGCAGTTGTTGATTGTTATTGGCAAACAATTGACTGCGATTATTTACTAAATGGACCTCAAAAATTACCATCTCTGGCACTGGTGGTGGTGGTGGAGTAGATTGCTTATCCATGATGAGCACCTCCAGACCAACAGACAGAGAACCCGTAATGTGGAGGGGCGATCTCGCTCAACAACGTAATATCCAATGACGCAGTCATGGGTTGCACCGGCATCATGACTTTTTCCTTCACAAACGTTGCAAACGCCACATCTGCCATAAAAAAATATTGCACAACCTGAGGATGCGTTCGAAAGTACACTAAGAATGCCTGATACAACATGCCGGAAAAATGGACCGCGTGGACAAGAAACATCGCATGATCAGCCTCGCAGATAGGCTTGATACCATCCTCACCGAAGCGTTCAATATCAAACCAGAACGAAATATGGCGATGTTCTAGCATTGGCAGGAATTTCCCTCCATCTTGTTTCTTACAAATCATCTCGTCAAAATTTCCAGGCACGTGCAACCCGACAGGAGAGGAAAATTCGAGCATGTATTTGACGCCGTCGATAATCATCGGCACACATTCACGACTGCTGGTTACGGCCTGCACACGTCCTATCCAGTCACTCCCGACTGCCCCGCTAAACAAGGCATCATGAATATAAGGCTGCATGAATCTCATTATTTTCTCCTGAAAAAATGACGATCATTTGAGATCGCGCTCATAAAAAATGATCCCCGACTGGCGCACCTTTTCACCGACGTTCTGTCAGGTGAGCTACATGGCCTTGGAATAGATATCCAGTAATGCGGAACTACGTAATTTCACTGCCTGTGCGTAAAATGTTTGATCAAATTCCCGCAAACTATCAAGCACACCGTAGACACCACCAGCAACCGGTTCGAATAACGCGTCATCATCCCTTCGAAGGGCATCAGCAACATCGTCGATGGCATCATAGAATCCAATGGAAATGCTGCTGATATTTTCCAAAAATCCTGCCACGTCCGATGTTAAGTTCATGGACCATCTCACACGGTTTCTTCCGTCGCGGCGAAAATTGAACAATTCCGCGCCGGCTTCTTTGAATCCGATTCGAAGTGCTGTTTGCCGACTTTCCTGGAAAAATAAGGGCACGCGTTCCAAATCCCTGCCATTTACTCGCTCGAACCGGTAGCCGATTTTCCTCATAGTCCTTGACGACTTATAGGCAGCCACGCCCCCTCTGGCAGCGACAGTCACGCCAGAACCAAAAGAAACAACGCCGGATATCAGCGATCCAATAGATAGCCAATAGGCAGTTTGGCTATTGTCCGTTCCATTAATTGCGTCAATCTGCGAAACACTTGCAGACGCAATACCCAAACCTAAAGAGACAGCGCTGCTGGCCAGACTTGCCTTGAGCAATACACCTGTCATCCCTGCTGCGGCAATGGCGGCGGGCCCGCCAAAAACTGCAGCCGCGGCCGTTAGCACAATGGATAAGCCAATCAAAATCCAGGTTGCCCACAGAGGGAGCGCCGACAATCCACTCGGGTCTCTGAAATTAATCGGGTCGCCGCCGCAATAGATATAACTATTGATGCCGCCTTCGAAAAATGGACTCAACGGATCTGGCGACAAGAAGATCATCAGTTCGGGACTATAAGCACGCTGACCATTTCCCAAATGGTAGAGCTGACCAAGTGGATCGTAGCGCTCGCCGTTGAAACCAGGCCGATTACGCTCAATTAGCGTAGCGGCGCCGTTACCGTCGATGTCAGACATACCGTAAGGGGAATACTGTATGTGCCTGACGCCACCATTCGCTGCAGACACCGTCCTCACGCTGGCGGCGCTATCGCTAACATTGACTTCGGTCCCGATGGCATTGATGCTGCGCGCCAACACAGTTCCCTGATGACGCACATACCGTCCGCGGACATTGCCTTGACTCATACCAATGATACGATTCTGGCTGTAGTGCAAGCCGACCGAATTGGCTTGCGCATCGGACTGCCGGATCTGACGTCCACTGGCATCGTAGCCATAGCTAGTCATGGCATTACTGTTATTGCTGATCTTGAGCAGGCGCCCCATGCTATCGAAGGTCAATCGGCGAATACCATCGCTCTCCAGATTGCCGCACGCGTCATAATTCAACTGAATAATTTGTGCCGGATTGGTCGTCGTAATCTGGGTCAGTTGAGTAGGATCGATGCCTTTGTGAAGACGGGTCGCCACATTGTCAACCTGACCGACCAAACCCGTAACCACTTGCGTGATGTTGTTGAGTACATCGTACGTAAATGCCTGGGACCGAATCGATCGCCCAAGTTGATCAGCAGCGTATTGCGGACCGGTGCATACATAGCTGACGAGTCTGCCATAGGTATCGTAGGTAAATGATTCATGCGCAAGGGTGAATTGATTAGCATCGACGATTCGCCGGGAAGCAATTTTGCTATTCGCATGATAGGTCAGCGTGATCGTCTGAAACGGGCGCCCATTCTCGGTTATCTGGCGGCTCGATTCGCGGCCAAACTCGTCATAGTTCACTGTGCTGGCGAACACTTTGCTGTCAGCCGCAGTACTGATCATGCTGACACGGCCAATCCTGTCATAGGAGAGTCCGACCTGAGTCGCCGCTCGTCCAGCACCTGAGATTGTCGCCTGCGAAAAGCGACCGTAGGGATCATAGGAAAGGCTCTCAGTATCGCCTACGGCGGACACAAGATTAGTCAATCGCCCCGCCAAAGAATGACTATACCTGTTAATGAAACTATTCTGATTGACTGACTGGCTGTCCACTTGCACTCGGCCAAATTCATCGTACTGTAAGCTACGCGCTGACTCACTGTTGACAGCACCGACCTGCGCTCCAGTCCTCGGATTCAAAGAAAACGTACTGAATGCCTGACCCGCGATATTGATCTGCTTAACGTCATCAAGCTGTATGTCATATTGATATTCTTTTACGACACCCGTGGGCAGACGGACAGAACTCGGGCGCGTCGATCCGCTTGGATAATTCAGGGATGTAGATAACGTGCTGTTACCACGCGTGTGCGAAACAAGGCGGCCGACACCATCATAAACTTTCCTTCCCAACGTCATATTATTGACTAGTACAGATGTCTTGAGCGGCTCCACCATATGACTGGCATAGAGATAAGAAACCGTCTTGACTTCGTTCCCCGTAGCGGGAGTAATGGTTTCAGTGATAACGCGATCAAAAATATCGTAAGTAAAAACGGAACGATTGCCATTGATATCAGTTTCCGAAGCACAGCGTCCGAAACCGTCAAAAGTGCGCGAGAATATGCTGATCGTTTGTTGGTTGGTCCCCACCAACTGAGCACTGGTGATCTTATCGAATTGATTTTCGACACTGCGCATCATTCCGCTGCCAGAGCGCCCTTTCAGGTGAACCCGTGCTATCGGATCATATTCACTGACGACAACGCTGTTATCGGGTTGCGTGATCTGGCGCACCCGTCCCCAGCCGTCAAAAGCATAGCGTGTCTGAAGTGCTATTGATTGACCATCGATACGATCGGTCACGGTCTCAGAGATTAACTGACCTAATGCATCGTACGTATTCGCGCGGATGCGATACTCAATCGACGCTTGCAGTTGAGAAACCGACACAAGCCGACCAATGCCGTCATAACGTGTAATGTATCGCCCGTTCAAGGCATCATTTGTCACCACATTGGCCGCAACACCCGTACTGGCGAATTGATAGGCGTATTGGCGCACTGCAGCGTTTGACGTGCCAGGGGAAATCGTCTCGACGATTACCCGGCCATTGATGTCATACGCAAAACTCACGGTGACTGCATCATCCTTGCGTATTGATAGCAAAAGATCGTTGACCACCGAAGTCGATCTGAGCGTGGTCAACACCGTATTGTCAAAGCCGACAACACGGCGCGTCTCAGTCAATGTATCTGCGCTAAGTTGATAGGTATATTGCGTGCGTGTGGTCTGGCCATTGAGCGTGACTTGTGACTCGCTTATACGCCCATGCATAACGGCGTCGTTATTGGATTGAAGATAAAACGAGCGTTGTATAAGACTATTGGCAAAGATACTGGACTCTTGAACAATGTAAGGCAAACCTCCTGCCAGACCAGACAACGCCGTATAAGTGTACTCAGTGATCTTGGGATTCAGACCGGGCGACGATGGCACAATCCGTTCCTGGCTCATGAAGCGCTGAAAGAATCCATGTGGTTCCGCTGGACATCTACCAGAAGAACCGTTAATCGGATAATAAGAAAATTCATGACGCACACCGGACGGTTCCACATGAACCAGTTCATTGCCGAAATTATCCGTCTGAATCGTCTCTACCTCCCGGCGCGTAGCACTGTTATTGCCGCTGAAAGTAGTCACCATCTCCCTGGGCAAATGCAGATTCGCAGGCTGCTGACCCAATAGGGCGTTTGGTATGTCGTTATAGGTATATTGCTGTTCAAACCGTGCCCCTGCTCTCGCCGTGTACTCATTGATTGGCAGATGAAAGCGATTGAAGGTTACCTGCTTTTCTTGCAGCACATTATTTGCCCCATCGACCGTCTGATCTCTACACCAATACTCATAAGGGGAGAGATGCTGATACATATTGTCCCGCCCTACCTCAAACTGTGGAAATGGATTGCCTGTGAAATTATTCGCGCTATAGGTATAGCGATGTACGCTATTAGGAGAGTCGCTGCCGCTGCGACTTGTCAGTTGCGACACGAAGGGAATGCGCTGATTTCGGAACGCGTGTCCAATACCATCGTAGGCAAGGATGTCTTCGCCCCCCATCGGGTTTGTGAAACTGGATATGGCAAGATAACCATTGAGATTTCTGTACTGAAATGCGAATCTAGGCAGATTCTGTACGGAGGAATTGGTCTCAACCGGCACCGAAACATTGGTCAACTGATTGGAGAAATACGTAAAGTGGATACGGCTAGAACGCCCCCCATCCTGCAACACATCCGCTTGCGAGAGCAATTCGCTGATGTAGCGCAGTGTCAGATATGTCCGTCCCGAGTTTGCATTTGATATCGAAGCGAGACGATCGCCCGAAGCTACCCGTGTATAGGTGAAATTGAATCTTTCGCCATTTTCAAAAATAAGCTCAACGAGCGAGAAAATAGGACCAGGACGCAAACGACGCAGTACTTCGACGACACCGTCCTTATAAATCACGTGCAATATATCTGCAGATTGCCTACGCACCACCATATCTTCGAGCTTGCGATCCCAGAACCGCAAGGATGCATTAACACCTGCTGGCGGTAGCGAGTCGGTCGCGTAAATCTGCCCGGTGATCAATCTAAGTTGTCGCACATCCTCATTGAACTCAGTCGTGTTTAAGGTCCAGCCCAAACCAAAACCGGTATTGAGATCCTCCATCATGGAAAATGAAAGTGTGATGTCGCGGTGTTGCTCTACCGGTCCTTCAGGAGAAATCGTCGCCAGTCTAATGCGACTACCGTATTGTCCTGTTCGCAAATCCACTCCACCACTCAGATAAGAATCAAAATTGAACGCATTGGAATAGATTTGCATTATGAAAGTCTTTCTGGATTCAAAGACGACACGAGAAATGATGTGTTAAAAATGTACGAGGACCGTTCGAATGCAGACTAAACTTTTCAGAGAACTGTCGCCCCCCCCATCAAGAGGGGGCATATGAAATCATTGTCGCAACATGAGTGACATCATGAGCATCGTTGACTGCGTCGCTTCTGCAGGACATGCGAGGAGAACATTTTTTGTACTATTTCTAGCCGCAGAGAATCAGGACCATTGATGAGATGTTCTACGCAGTAGATGCGTCCGAAATTGGCAAGCGTCCAGCTGATCCACATTTTCACCGCACACGGTGCTAACTGGAGTGCGCGACCGGAAGCAGAGCGCCTACAGCCGCAGCTGACTTCTCGCTCAGTGTCGCCCTTTCAGGCAGGAGGCGAAATCTCTTCATTGAATACGAACGCACTCCTTCGCTGCGCAATCATTAGAGTGCACACATGCTGGACGCGCATGAAAAATGCCGTTCAGTCTAGACTGAACGGCATTAGGACCATCGGGTACTTTTTTATCGAAAAATAAGCAAAAAAGCCGAAGTGGACTTAACCCTAGCTTATTTAGCTCAACTCTTCCAGGCGGATCTTTGTGACCGTGCCAACCACCGTGGACAGCCCCTCGATCTTGACAATCGCCGCCTCGATATTACGCTCCTGTGTCTGATGCGTGAGCATGATGATATCGGTCTGGGTTTCGCCTTCCGATGGTTCCTTTTGCAGCATGGCATCGATCGAGATCGACGAATCAGCCAGAATCCGCGTCACGTCAGCCAGCACGCCTGGCTTGTCTGCGACTTGCATGCGCAGATAGTAGCTGGTGGTCACTTCAGTAATCGGCAACACAGGTGTATCGGCCATGGCATTCGGCTGGAATGCCAGATACGGTACACGATGTTCAGGATCCGCAGTAGCGAGGCGGGTGATATCCACCAGATCAGCAATCACTGCCGATGCGGTTGGCTCAGCGCCAGCGCCCTTGCCGTAATAAAGCGTCTCGCCGACCGCATCACCACGCACAACCACCGCATTCATCGCACCCTCCACATTGGCGATCAGGCGGGTAGCCGGAATCAAGGTCGGGTGAACGCGCAACTCAATGCCATTGGCAGTCTGGCGAGTAATCCCCAGCAGCTTGATACGATAGCCAAGCTGCTCCGCATATTTGATGTCGGTCGCTTGCAGCTTGGTGATGCCCTCTACATACGCCTTGTTGAACTGCACCGGAATACCAAATGCAATCGACGCCATGATGGTCAGCTTGTGCGCAGCATCGATACCCTCAATATCAAAGGTCGGATCAGCTTCAGCGTAACCCAGGCGCTGTGCCTCGGCCAATACCACATTGAAGTCGAGTCCCTTGTCACGCATTTCCGACAGGATAAAGTTAGTCGTTCCATTGATGATGCCGGCAATCCAGTCAATGCGATTGGCGGTCAAGCCCTCGCGCAAGGCCTTGATGATCGGAATACCACCGGCCACAGCTGCCTCAAAGGCGACCATGACACCCTTTTCCTGTGCTGCCTTGAAGATTTCATTACCATGCGCGGCAATCAATGCCTTGTTCGCAGTCACCACATGCTTGCCATTGGCAATCGCCTTGAGCACCAACTCCTTGGCAACGTCATAGCCGCCAATCAGCTCAACAACGATATCGATCTCGGGATCGTTGACGACCAGATTAGCGTCTCCCACCACCTTGACTTGTCCATTGGTCAGCTCGGTGGCACGCGCGGTATTGCGAGCGGCCACCATGGTAATTTCAATGCCGCGCCCGGCGCGACGCGCAATTTCTTCCTGATTGCGCGTCAATACATTGAAAGTACCGGAACCCACGGTGCCGATGCCAAGCAAGCCTACTTTGATGGATTTCATAATGTCTTAGTGGTTGATAAAAATGACCGCCACAACGCTGCGGCGGGTACTGCGGTAAAACTCATGCGGTGCCGTGACGCTTGCGATAACCTTCAAGGAAGTGCGCAATGCGGCCAATCGATGCCGTCAAATCATCGGTATTGGGCAGGAATACGACCCGGAAGTGATCTGGCGTCGGGCAATTGAACCCAGTTCCCTGCACAATCAACACCTTCTCTTCGGCCAGCAGCTCATAGGCGAACTCCTGATCATCGCGGATCGGATACACCGCCGGATCCAGACGAGGAAACATGTAAAGCGCCGATTTCGGCTTTACACACGTCACGCCAGGAATATCCGTTAGCAATTGGTGCGCCAGATCACGCTGACGCGTCAGCCGGCCATTGGGCGCAACCAGATCATTAATACTTTGATATCCACCCAGCGCAGTCTGAATCGCATATTGTCCCGGGGCATTAGCGCACAGGCGCATCGACGCCAACATATTGAGGCCTTCGATGTAATCCTTCGCGTGTTTTTTCTCGCCGGAAACAACCATCCAGCCGGCCCGATAACCACAGGAGCGATAATTCTTGGACAAACCATTGAAGGTAATGAACAGGACATCGTCCGCCAGCGATGCCAGCGAGGTATGGGTGTTGCCGTCGTAGAGCACCTTGTCATAAATTTCGTCAGCAAGGATGATCAACTGATGCTGGCGAGCAACTTCCACCAACTCCTTGAGCACATCCGTAGTATACAGCGCGCCGGTCGGGTTATTCGGATTGATCACCACAATCGCCTTGGTATTGGACGTGATCTTCTTGCGAATATCCGCAATATCAGGCTGCCAGCCAGCCTGTTCATCACACACGTAATGCACTGGAGTGCCGCCGGAAAGGCTGACAGCAGCAGTCCAGAGCGGATAATCCGGTGAAGGCACCAGCACTTCATCGCCGGTATTGAGCAATGCATTGACACTCATGACGATCAGTTCCGAGGCGCCATTACCGAGATAAATATCGTCAATGGTGACGCCCTGGATATTCTTTTGCTGGGTGTAATGCATCACTGACTTGCGCGGTGCAAACAAGCCCTTGGAATCCGTGTAACCTGAGGCATTGCCCATATTGCGGATCATGTCCTGCACGATCTCGTCGGGCGCGTCAAAGCCGAAGGCGGCCAGATTACCAATATTGAGCTTGATGATCTTGTGGCCTTCTTCTTCCATTTGCCGGGCTTTTTCCAGCACGGGGCCACGAATGTCATAGCAGACATCAGCCAATTTCTTCGATTTATGAATCGGTCGCACGGTGCAAATCCTTAGAGTGAGCTAGCCCGACAGCGCCGCCGGGACCGGCCATTTTGCCGAAAGCCTTCTATTTTATCAACGAATAAAACTTGGTCAGGAACGGGAAGACGCTACAATGCTGCACTTAAAGAACGGATGCCGTGATGTGATGCGGCATGTCAGCCGCCATCCTCTTGTCCGCAGCACCATTTCGACCAAGATGCCATGAAGCTTCAATCCACAGAAACCCAGCAATATCAAACTGTCACTGCCTACGATGAACGCGGCATTGAACTTAACGCAGTGCGCTTCGATCATAGCCTGCTTGTTTTACCGGAAACACCGCCTACAATCTGGCCCGTCCCGCATTTCGACGCGCTGACCAGCGAACATTTTGACCAGATCGATGCAACGCATCCCGATGTGGTCATCCTCGGTACCGGGCCGCGTCAGCGCTTCGTCCATCCCCGATTGATCGCGAATCTGACTGCACGTCGTATCGGTGTCGAATGCATGGATAATCAGGCAGCTTGCCGGACATACAATATTTTGATGGCTGAGGGCCGAAAGGTCGCCTTGGCGCTGATTCTGGAATCTGCACCAGTTTCTGCGCCGACCTGACTATCGAATCACCGCTGAACTACTGCTCAAGGAAATCGCCGCGATGCGAGAACTCTACAAATCCAAGGCGTTCGTCTGGACGCTACTTATTCTGTTCCTGCTGATCTGGTTTTACATGCTGGGGGCGCGCACGCTGGTCCCAACTGATGAGGGCCGGTATGCCGAAATGGCACGTGAAATGGTTGCCACCCACGACTGGATCACACCACGCCTGAATGCAATCAAGTATTTCGAAAAGCCGCCTCTGCAAACCTGGATGAATGCCATCACGTTCGAACTGTTCGGGCTCGGTGAATGGCAGGCGCGCCTGTGGACCGGTCTGAGCGCACTGTTTGGTATTGCATTGGTGGCCTACACCGGTCGCCGCGTGTTCAATGAACGCGTTGGCTTCTATGCACCAGTGGTTCTGGCATCCAGTCTATTCTGGGCAGCCATGGGGCACATCAATACACTCGACATGGGTCTGGCTGGAATGATGACCTTGAGCATCTGTGCACTGTTGCTGGCGCAACGCACTGACGCCAATCGCGCCGAGCAACGTAACTGGATGCTGCTGTGCTGGGCCGGCATGGCACTCGCGGTGCTCTCCAAGGGACTTATCGGCATTGTTCTTCCCGGTGCTGTATTAGTGCTTTACACGCTCTTTTCACGCGATTGGGGCATCTGGAAACGACTGCACCTAATTAAGGGATTGATCCTGTTTTTCGTCATCACTGTGCCTTGGTTTTTGCTGGTCTCGATGCGCAATCCAGAGTTTGCTCAGTTCTTTTTCATTCACGAACATTTCCAGCGTTTTACCACCAAAATACATAGCCGTACCGGCCCATGGTATTACTTCATTCCCATTCTGCTGTTAGGCATCCTGCCCTGGCTTGGTGTGTTTGCGCAGAGTCTGTGGGGTGCGCTGCGCGAAGATCGTAGCGGTGCCGGTAACTTTACCAGCCTCAGCGAAGGTCGCTTTCAGCCGCGCAAGATGCTGCTGATCTGGTCAGTGTTCATTTTTGTCTTTTTCAGCATTTCTGACTCGAAGCTACCGTCGTATATTCTACCAATATTCCCGACGCTGGCATTGCTGATTGCCTGCCATCTGGAGAGTAGTTCGTCCAAAGCACTGGTCTGGTCGGCATCGCTGCTGGCAATCCCTTGCGCAATTTCCCTGGCCTTCATTCCGCGCGTACCACTGTTGGCCAGGGATGCGTATTCCCTGCCATTGGTGAGCGCACACGTACCATGGATTTACGCCGCTGCCATCACCGCCTTTATTGGTGCCGTACTGGCGATCCGTCTGGCTCGCAGGGAGCGTGATCTGGCGGTTGTGACCCTGGCTGCCGGTGCATTCATTGCCGGACAATTGTTAATGTTGGGTCATGAACCTCAGGGACGCTATTCGGCGGGCGTCAATCATGTCCCTGCAATTGAGGCAGAGCTGACACCAGATACGCCAATATTCCTGGTCGGACTCTATGAACAGGCGTTGCCGTTTTACCTGCAACGGACCATGACACTGGTTCGCCATGCAGATGAAATGGAATTTGGCCTGAAGCAGGAACCACAGTTATGGATCCCGACTGTCGATGCGTTTGTCAAACGCTGGGAAGCAGATCATCATGCCGGCATCAAGGATATCGCCATCATTGATCCTTCGATCTATGCAGACTTGGCACAGCAAGGCGTGCCAATGCGAGTGATCGGCCAGGACCCACGACGTGTCATCGTCGCCAACGACCCCACAACGCCCCTTTTCGACAAGAAGAAGACAGCACCATGAATCTCGCGACCTTCGGTTTTATTTTCACGGGTATTTGCCTTAATGCCATCGCGCAATTATTGCTGAAGGCAGGCACCAATGCGGTTGGTGCAATTCATCTGACCGCCGACAACTGGTTTGCCACTGCAATCAAGCTGGCAACCCAGTTGCCAATTATCGGCGGACTGACTTGCTATGTCGTTTCGGTCGGCGTCTGGATCATCGGCCTGTCACGGGTTGACGTCACCATCGCCTATCCACTGTTGTCGCTGGGCTATATCATCAACGCTGTCGGTGCCTGGTATTTTCTGGGTGAGGCCGTCTCGGCACAACGACTGCTGGCCATCGCCGTCATTATTGTTGGCGTCATTCTGTTGACCAGAAGCTGAGCATGAGATTCCAGCAGGAGTTCACCCCCCCCTCGCAATAGTCACATGCCCATTGGCTGATTTACAATACGTGCCGTTATGCCCGCAGCAGTTACGAGATGTTGCGGCTTTTTTACAATAACCGTGAGCGTTTCATGACACAGCCCCTGCCGTTTCTGCCATTTTCAAAGCCTACCATTGACGAACCAACCATCGCCGCGGTTGCTGACGTATTACGTTCTGGATGGATCACCAGCGGTCCCAAGGTACAGGCATTTGAAAAGACCCTGTCAGATTACCTCGGACAACGATTGGTGCGCACCTTCAATTCGGGCACCTGCACCATGGAAATTGCACTACGTATAGCTGGCATTGGCGCAGGCGACGAAGTGATTACGACGCCGATTTCATGGGTTGCTACAGCCAACGTCATCATTGAAACCGGCGCAACCCCGGTGTTTGCAGATATCGATCCAGTCACACGCAACATTGATTTAGACAAGCTGGAAGCGGCGATCACACCTCGTACAAAAGCTGTGATCCCGGTCTACCTGTCCGGACTTCCTGTGGACATGGATCGTCTGTATGCGATCGCACGCAAGCACAATCTGCGTGTCATCGAAGATGCCGCGCAAGCGCTTGGTTCCAGCTGGAACGGAAAACGTATCGGTTCATTCGGTGACTTTGTATCCTTCAGCTTCCAGGCAAACAAGAACATTACTAGTTCCGAGGGTGGCTGTCTGGTAGTCAACGATGCTGACGAAGCAAAACTGGCTGAAAAATATCGGCTGCAAGGCGTCACCCGTACCGGATTCGATGGTCTGGAAGTCGACGTGTTGGGCGGCAAGTTCAACATGACCGATGTCTCAGCAGCGATCGGTCTCGGACAATTCGCCCATATCGATGCCATTACCGAGAAGCGACGCAGCCTGGCGCGTCACTATTTTGAACAGTTTGGCAGCGACTTCGAAGCCACCACGGGTGCGCAATTGCCAGTCGCCGATTTTGCAAACTCCAATTGGCACATGTTCCAGCTGGTACTGCCAGAACGCATCACCCGCGCTGATTTCATGGAAAAAATGATGGAACGCCAAATTGGCATCGGATATCACTATCCGCCGATTCATCTGCTGAAACTGTATCGTGATCGCGGCTTCCGTGAAGGCATGTTCCCCTTCGCCGAACGCGTAGGTCGTCGTATTGTGTCGTTGCCGATGTTTAACGCAATGGACAAACAGGATGTGGAGCGTGCAGTTGCCGCGGTAAAATCCGTGCTGGCTTGATTGCTCAGAACATAGCAGAATGACAATTCATGCCTCAGTCTCGCGACTGGTACGTGTCTTGCATGCCTGTATGATAAACATGCTTCACTAAAATAAATTCTATATCCCAGGCCTTGATGAAACCAGAACTCTCCGTCGTCATCCCCGTCTACAACGAGCAATCGGGTCTTGCCAAGCTATTTGCACGGCTGTACCCGGCCCTCGATGCGCTAGGAATCACGTACGAAATCATCTACGTCAATGATGGCAGCCGAGACCAGTCTGCGGCACTCTTGGCCGATCAATATCGCGCGCGCCCCGATGTCACCCGGGTTGTCCTGTTCAATGGCAACTATGGCCAGCACATGGCGATTCTGGCTGGCTTCAATGCCACGCGCGGTGATATCGTTGTTACCCTCGACGCCGACCTGCAAAATCCGCCGGAAGAAATTGGCAACCTGGTCACCAAGATGCGAGAAGGCTATGACTACGTAGGATCAATCCGCCGTCAGCGCCAGGATTCCGCCTGGCGCACATGGGCCTCCAAGGCAATGAATCGCCTGCGTGAAAAACTGACCCATATCAAGATGACCGATCAGGGCAATATGCTGCGCGCCTATGGCCGCAATGTGATTGACCTGATCAATCAGTGTCGCGAAGTCAACACCTTCGTGCCGGCGCTGGCCTATACCTTCGCCCGCAATCCAACCGAAATCATTGTGGAACACGAGGAGCGCTCGGCTGGCGAATCGAAATATTCGCTTTACAGCTTGATTCGCCTCAATTTCGACCTGATCACCGGCTTCTCACTGATGCCTCTACAATTTTTTTCGCTATTAGGAATGATGTTGTCGGTAGCATCCGCTGCCTTGTTCATCCTGATGGTAGTACGGCGCTTTGTTCTGGGTGCCGAAGTGCAAGGGGTCTTCACGCTGTTTGCGATCACTTTTTTCCTGATCGGCGTGATTCTGTTCGGTATTGGTCTGCTGGGTGAATATATCGGCAGAATCTATCTTCAAGTCCGGGCCCGTCCCCGCTATGTGGTGCAGGCGATCCTCGAACAATCTTCCGAAGAAAGTCAGAACAACGCATGAACGCAGTCGTCTTTGCCTATCATGACGTCGGAGTGCGCTGTCTGAAAGTGCTGCTGGCGCGCGGCGTCAAGGTAGAACTTGTCGTCACGCATCAAGACAATCCGACGGAAAATATCTGGTTTGGCTCGGTGGCTAGTGTCTGTCGCGAATACGGCATCAATTTCATCACACCTGAAGATCCAAAATCGCCGTCCCTGCAGGCGCAGGTTGCCGCAGTAAAGCCAGATTTCATTTTCAGTTTTTACTATCGACACATGCTGCCGGTTGATTTGCTGGCGATAGCGCGTCATGGCGCCTACAACATGCATGGTTCGCTCCTGCCGAAATACCGTGGCCGAGTACCAATCAACTGGGCCGTCTTGCATGGCGAGACCGAAACCGGAGCTACCCTGCATGAGATGGCAGCCAAGCCTGACGCCGGAGCGATTATTGCGCAAACGGCAGTGCCAATCCTTCCCGACGATACGGCCTACGAAGTATTCGGCAAAGTAGTCGTTGCTGCAGAGCAAACTTTATGGAACGCACTTCCACTGATGCTGGCAGGTCAGACGCCACGGCTGCCCAATGACTTGAGTCAGGGCAGCTATTTTGGTGGCCGCAAGCCCGAAGATGGTCGCCTTGACTGGAAAAAGCCCGCTCAATACGTGCATAATCTGGTACGCACGGTGGCTCCCCCCTATCCGGGAGCTTTCGAAGAAATTTCAGGTGATAAAATCACAGTAACCAAAACGCGGTTGCTTGACGAGTCGGTTCGTACCAAACTGGTCAGAGCACACGGCGCGCAGGAAAAGTTTTTTGATGGTGGCCATCTTTATGCACGCTGTGGCGATGGCAACTACCTGGAAATACTGAGTATCCAGATCAATGATCAGGATGCTTCTCTTAATAATTATCTGAAATACATGGCCGTCTAAGGTCGTCTACCAATACCTATCATGAAAAAAGTCCTTATTCTCGGCGTCAACGGCTTCATCGGCCATCATCTGTCCAAACGCATTCTGGAAACCACTGACTGGCACGTCTATGGCATGGACATGATGACTGACCGCATCACTGACATTCTGGAAAATGAGGCTTACAAGTCGCGCATGCACTTCTTCGAAGGTGACATCACGATCAACAAGGAATGGGTGGAGTATCACGTCAAGAAGTGCGACGTCATCCTGCCACTGGTTGCCATTGCGACACCGTCGACCTACGTCAACAAGCCGCTGCGTGTATTTGAGCTGGATTTCGAAGCCAATCTGCCGATCGTCCGCTCCGCCGCCAAGTATGGCAAGCATCTGGTGTTCCCTTCCACTTCCGAAGTCTATGGCATGTGCCACGACGATGAATTCGATTCCGAAGAATCTGAATTGATCTGTGGCCCGATCAACAAGCCACGCTGGATTTATTCCTGCGCCAAGCAATTGATGGATCGCGTGATCTGGGGTTACGGCATGGAAGACAATCTCAATTTCACCCTGTTCCGCCCATTCAACTGGATCGGTGCCGGGCTGGATTCCATCCATACGCCGAAGGAAGGTAGCTCTCGCGTGGTCACCCAGTTCTTTGGGCATATCGTACGCGGTGAAAATATTTCTCTGGTAGATGGCGGTCAGCAAAAACGTGCTTTCACCTACATTGACGATGGTATCGATGCATTGATGAAGATTATTGCCAACGAAGGTGGCGTTGCGTCCGGCAAAATCTACAACATCGGCAATCCAACCAACAATTACTCGATCCGTGACCTGGCCGACATGATGCTCAAACTGGCAGCCGAATATCCTGAGTACGCTGAATCGGCAAAACAGGTCAAACTGGTTGAAACCACGTCGACCGCCTACTATGGCAAGGGTTATCAGGATGTTCAAAACCGCGTTCCCAAGATCACCAACACCTGTGAAGAACTGAACTGGAAGCCTACCTTCACCATGGCAGACACGCTGCGTAACATTTTTGACGCCTACCGTGGTCAAGTAGCGCAGGCGCGCGCACTGGTTGACTAAGCCTTGCGCAAGCGAGACTGATGAAAATGCGCTCTTTGGAGCGCATTTTTCATTTGGACGGCGACAATCGATACGCGCCGCAGAAAATCGGTTTATCGCGCGCGCCTTTCATGCAACAATTTATGCCATCGATCATTTGATGGAGGCACTCCTCACCGAAGAGCCTCCTTCACCCAAAGAAAGTACGCAAACTTGCCTCAGATCACGCTAAAAATAGACGCCGATACCTACCGCGGCACCCGCCAGGGTGTACCCAATCTGGTTCAGCAGCTGCTGCGACATGGCGCCAATGCGACCTTCCTGTTTTCGCTTGGACCGGACCACACTGGCTGGGCCCTTAAGCAAGTATTTCGGCCGGGTTTCTTCAGCAAGGTCTCACGCACCTCGGTCGTCGAACATTACGGCCTGAAAACCCTGATGTACGGCACGTTGTTACCTGCCCCGGATATCGGCAAGACCTGCGGTGACTTTATGCGCGCGGCGCGTGACGCCGGTTTCGAATGTGGCATACACACCTGGGATCATCGCGTCTGGCAAGACCACGTCCGCGCGCGAGACGCTGCATGGACGCAAAATATCATGCAGCGCTCGTATGCACGTTTTCGCGAGATTTTTGGACACGATCCGGTCACGCATGGTGCCGCCGGCTGGCAAATGAACGAACATGCATTTGTCCAACTCGATAAATTTGGCATCACATACTCCTCCGACGGCCGTGCGCTACTCAAAGAAGATGGCACACTCGCAGACCCGGCAGCCGGTCCACATCGACTTGGTACCAATGGCAGCACCTTGTCATGTGTACAACTGCCGACCACACTTCCTACGCTCGACGAGATCCTGGGAAGAGAAATCAACGGCAAGCTTATTGATGCCAGCAATGCTGCCGCGTTTTTGCTTGCGCTGACCAAGCAGCAGCCTCGGGACCATGTATTCACCCTGCACGCTGAACTTGAAGGGCAGAAACTGGCCCCCATATTCGAGCAGCTGTTACTGGGCTGGCGCGCCCAAGGTTACGAACTGGTATCAATGGGAGAGTACTTTCAGAGCATAGAAGGACAGCTTCTGCCAGTCCTTCCGATTACCTGGGGCGAATTACCAGGACGCTCTGGGGATTTGATCCTGCAAGCCGCATAACGTGTCCCTGGACGATATCCCAGGCACGAGACGCAATTCCAAATTTGATTAAGTAGACTAAGGGGCACTATTTTGACTGACGAAACTCCATCCATCCTCAACAAGATCGTGCCTGAATTTTCTGCAGAGATGACCGGCGGCAAGACCTTCTCGTTGTCAGCGTACAGCGGCAAGAATCTGGTACTGTATTTTTACCCCAAAGACAATACGCCCGGCTGTACCACCGAAGGTATTCAGTTCCGCGATGCCTATCCACAATTTCAGAAACACAATACGGAAATCTTTGGTATCAGCCGGGATAGCCTGAAGTCACACGAAGGCTTCAAAGCCAAACTTGACCTGCCCTTCGAACTGATCACTGATCCTGACGAAACCGTGTGCATCATGTTCGATGTCATGAAGATGAAAAACATGTATGGCAAGAAAGTAAGAGGCGTCGAACGCAGCACGTTTGTGATTGACGGATCAGGCAAATTGGTGAAAGAATGGCGTGGAGTGAAGGTCGCTTCTCATGTCGAAGAGGTGCTCAGTTTCGTGAAAACGATTGCTTAAGAAGTTCTGCTGCTCAGGTTTCACCGTGTTGTGAAATCTTGGCCTGGTGACAATGCCTGTGATGAAATTGTGGCGTTCCACAAGATCGAATTAACGATTTCATCCATCGCATGCAAACCAGCCGAAAGATGTAGTCAATGTAGACAAGCCTTTGAATTCAAATAAAAAACCGTTTCCTGGAAGCCGTTTTTGGATCAGGTCCCGAACCTGCCAAAACGGCTTTTTTACTTTGCATTTCAATGCTTCCACTAACCAAGCCCTCCTCTCCCATGGCTCACTGCAGTTCAATGCAGGCGCCTGTCCCGAGAAGGGTTTGCTTAGCGGCGGTTGTACTTCGTTGTTGCTCCTCCTGCAGTCCCAGTTCGCTCTGACAAAGCGGCATTTTTTCTCCATTCATATCCGAGGTTCTGATGCCCCTGCCCAAACTGCCGAGTAAACCAGCCACCTTGTTAGCACCCAAGGATTATCCCAAGGCCGAACGCAGTAAAACTGTCAAACCCCATATCGCTTTAGTTGAAGTTGCCGCACCTGCCTTACCCGTTACAGTCGCAAAAGCGCAACCTGCCGTGACCGAACCCAGCGCCAGAATCACTGGCAAAAGCTCGGCCGAAAAAACGCGCCCCGCCCCCAAGGCAAGCGAATCACGCGCAAAATCGACGATCAGTCGCACCGCCGACAAGCTCGGCGTCACGAAGCTGTTCGTGCTCGATACCAATGTGCTGATGCATGATCCGACCTCGCTGTTCCGTTTCGAAGAACATGACATCTACTTGCCGATGATCACGCTCGAAGAACTGGATAACCACAAGAAGGGCATGTCAGAAGTCGCACGGAATGCGCGCCAGATTTCGCGCTCGCTCGATGCATTGGTCAGTGATATTGCCGAGGACGCCATCGACAGCGGCATTCCACTGTCAAAACTTGGCAATAAGGATGCCAAAGGACGGCTTTTCTTCCAGACCAAGCTCCAAAATGCCAAGCTGCCGGAAGGACTGCCAGAGGGTAAGGCCGACAATCAGATTCTCGGCGTGGTACGTGCGCTGGACCAGCAGTATCCTGAGCGCCCGGTCGTACTGGTGTCGAAAGACATCAACATGCGCCTCAAGGCACGCGCCATCGGTTTGCCGGCAGAAGATTATTTCAACGATCATGTCCTGGAAGATACCGACCTCCTTTACTCAGGTATTCATCAGTTACCGGACGATTTCTGGAACAAGCATGGCAAAGGCATGGAGTCATGGCAAGAGAGTCGCCACGGCACCAGCTATACCTATTATCGGGTCACCGGGCCGCACGTCCCGGCCCTGCTGGTAAACCAGTTTGTGTTTATCGAACCGAAGAATGGCGAACCAGCATTCTATGGACAGGTGACCCAGATCAACGGCAAGACCGCCGTTCTGCAAACCCTGCGCGATTACGGCCACAGCAAGAACAGTGTCTGGGGGATTACTGCCCGCAACCGCGAGCAGAACTTTGCACTGAATCTGTTGATGAATCCGGAGTGTGATTTCGTCACCCTGTTAGGTCAGGCGGGTACCGGAAAAACCTTGCTGGCGCTCGCTGCTGGCCTGGCACAGGTGCTCGAAACGAAGACCTACAACGAAATTATCGTCACCCGTGTTACCGTACCAGTCGGTGAAGATATCGGCTTCCTGCCGGGTACCGAGGAAGAGAAGATGGGTCCGTGGATGGGCGCCTTCGATGACAATCTGGAGGTACTCAATAAATCCGATGGTGACGCTGGTGAATGGGGCCGTGCGGCCACGCAAGATCTGATTCGTTCACGCATCAAGATCAAGTCGCTCAACTTCATGCGCGGCCGTACTTTTGTCAATAAATTCCTGATCATCGATGAAGCGCAGAACCTCACACCAAAACAGATGAAAACCTTGGTGACACGGGCCGGTCCGGGAACCAAGATTATCTGTCTCGGTAATATCGCTCAGATTGATACCCCTTACCTGACCGAAGGTTCCAGCGGTCTGACCTACGTAGTTGATCGTTTCAAAGGCTGGTCACATAGTGGTCACGTGACACTGGCACGCGGCGAACGCTCACGACTGGCAGATCACGCAAGTGACGTGCTGTAGCATTACTTCTGTTTCAACTTTGCCAACAAAAAAGCCACCTCACGGTGGCTTTTTCTTACCCATAGAAAACGCATAGAAATGACTTAGAACACGTGTGCGCCAACCCACCAGGCAACCGCTGCCACAAAAGCAGAAGCGGGAATGGTAAATATCCAGGCCCAGACGATATCGCTGGCGACACCCCAACGGACGGCGGACATTCTTTGCGAAGCACCGACACCAACGATAGCACCTGTGATCGTGTGCGTTGTTGAGACCGGCACTCCCATGGCAGTCGCAATGAACAGGGTGATCGCGCCACCTGTTTCCGCACAGAATCCACCTACCGGTTTTAATTTGGTAATCTTCTGACCCATTGTCTTCACGATACGCCAGCCACCAAACAAGGTACCCAGACTGATGGCGCAATAGCAGCTGATGATGACCCACATCGGCGGGCTGTCTGGTCCAGCATTGCCGGATGCTATCAGTAACATCCAGATGATGCCGATCGTCTTTTGCGCGTCATTACCACCATGCCCGAGGCTGTACATGGAAGCTGACAGCAACTGCGCGCGGCGGAACCAGCTGTCTACCTTGCGCGGCGTTGATCGGACAAATATCCACGAAACCAGCAGCATCATCAGCGAGCCCAAGATAAAGCCAAGCAGGGGTGACAGCACGATGAACAGGATGGTCTTGATCAGCCCGGAAGCAACCAGCGATCCGGTTCCCGCCTTTGCCACCGCAGCGCCCACCAGGCCTCCAATGAGTGCATGTGACGACGATGATGGAATACCGTAGTACCAAGTGACCAGATTCCAGAAAATCGCCCCAATGAGCGCCCCGAAGACCACCACGTGATCAACGATGGCAGGATCAATCGTACCCTTGCCAACCGAAGCCGCCACATGTAACTGGTGGAAAACAAAGACCGCTGCGAGATTAAAGAAGGCAGCCATCGCAACTGCTGTCTGGGGCCGCAACACACCTGTCGATACGACCGTGGCAATGGCGTTCGCGGCATCATGAAAACCATTCATGAAGTCGAATATCAGCGCCAGCGCGATCAGGAAGATCAGAATGTTGAGACTTATTTGTACTGTATGCATGAATAAACCGTTGTCTTGAAAAACATCTGCAACCTGATCCTGAGATCAGGCGTTTTCGACGATGATGCCTTCGATGATGTTGGCGACGTCTTCACAGCGATCGGTCACAGTCTCCAAGATTTCATAAATAGCCTTGAGCTTGATCAGGTTTCGCACATCAGGCTCGTCACGGAACAACTTGGACATGGCCGCACGCATGACATGATCGGCATCCGACTCGAGGCGATCGATTTCTGCACAGATGGTCAGGATCTGGCGCGAATTATCCATGTTGTGCAGCAGACCAACGGCCGCCTTGACCTTCTCGGCACAGGCCAGACAAAGTTCTGCCAACCTCTTGGCCTCAGGAGTGATGGCCTTGATGTCATACAGAGAAATAGTCTGGGCAGCGTCTTCAAGCAGATCCAGAATGTCATCCATGCGCGTGATCAACTGATGAATGTCATCGCGATCGAGAGGCGTGATGAAGGTCTTGTGCAACAGATCGATCGCATTATGCGTGATCTTGTCGGCCTGCTTTTCCAGCGTTTCAATCGCATGAACGCGGATTTCTAGGTCGTCGAAATTGGTCATCAAACCAACCATTTCCTTGGCACATTTCACACCGAGTTCAGCGTGCTGATTGAAAAGATCAAAAAATTTGCCCTCGGTGGGCATCAGGCGTCCAAACATGTTTCACTCTCTTATGAATAATGAATTCTTTTACGACACAACACTGCACCAACCAGATTGCACAGTATTGAGTTTCCCCGATACGCAGGGCCGTGAATCGGTTACGTCAATCACCACCATACGGTGAAGCCAGACTACCAACGTAATTGTCGTACTTCGTAAATTGACCCAGGAATGCCAGTCGAATGCTGCCGATTGGACCGTTACGCTGCTTACCGATGATGATTTCTGCGGTGCCCTTGTCGGGCGAATCAGGATTGTAGACTTCGTCACGATAAATGAACAAAATCACGTCCGCATCCTGCTCAATAGCACCCGATTCCCGCAAGTCCGACATCACGGGACGTTTATTGGGACGTTGCTCGAGTGCACGATTGAGCTGAGACAGTGCGATGACAGGGCAATGCAACTCTTTGGCAAGCCCCTTCAAACTACGTGAAATTTCCGAAATTTCAGAAGCACGATTTTCGCCACTGCTACCACCGCCGTTACCGGACATAAGCTGCAAATAGTCGATGATAATCAGACCTAACTTGCCACACTGACGGGCCAAGCGCCTCGCACGAGCGCGCAATTCGATCGGACTTAGCGCAGGAGTTTCATCAATGTAAAACTGCGCATCGTTCATTTTTTGAATTGCATGGGTCAGACGGGGCCAATCTTCATCGATCAGACGACCAGTACGCAAACGATGCTGATCCAAACGTCCAACCGAGCCCAGCATACGCATGGCCAACTGTGCGCCCCCCATTTCCATGGAGAACACAGCAACCGGTAAGCCACTGTCAATAGCAACGTTTTCGCCGATATTGATCGAAAATGCCGTCTTACCCATCGAGGGGCGACCTGCCACAATGATCAGATCGCCTGGCTGCAAGCCCGACGTCATCTTGTCCAGATCGATGAAGCCAGTAGGTACGCCGGTGATATCGCTGGTACTGTCGCGATTGTAGAGTTCGTCAATTCGCTCCACCACCTGCGTGAGCAACGGCTGGATTTCCATGAACCCCTGAGAACCACGCGAGCCCTCTTCCGCAATGGCAAAGATCTTGGATTCTGCCTCGTCAAGCATTTGCTTGACGTTCTTGCCCTGTGGATTGAAAGCATTGCCAGAAATCTCATCGGACACCGTGATGAGCTTGCGCAAAATACCGCGGTCGCGAACGATCTCGGCATAACGCCGGATATTTGCCGCAGACGGCGTATTTTGCGCCAGGGCATTCAGATAGCTCAGACCACCAACCTCTTCGGCCTTGCCGCTGGTGGACATGGCTTCATAGACGGTAATCACGTCGGCAGGCTTGGTTTCATTGATCAGCTTGACGATATGCTGAAAAATGATGCGGTGATCATAACGATAAAAATCTTCGGCACTAACAAAGTCAGCGATCCGGTCCCATGCCGCATTGTCAAGCAACAGACCACCAAGCACGGATTGCTCTGCCTCGATGGAATGAGGGGGAACTCGAAGAGATTCTATCTGTGGGTCGGGAGAAGCGTTCATGGCGCGCATTATACCTGCTAAGAGTTAAGGCTTCAGGAGCGCTGGGGAATATAAACTTGGCGAAAAACCAGAAACAGCAGCTAGCTTCAAGCTAAATTATTTCGAAACCACTATTTAAGAAATTTGAATATATTTAAAAACTACAACAAAAAAGCCAGGCGAACCCGGCTTTTTTGTTGTTCAAGATGAACAGCTCAGCGCATCAATTATGCGTGATCGCCCACCACAGCAATGGTCACATCAACGACGACGTCGGTATGCAACGCTACCGAAACAGCGTGCTCGCCAACAATCTTCAATGGACCTTGCGGCAAACGAACCTGTGCTTTTTCGACTGGGAAACCTTGCTTTGCCAACGCATCAGCGATGTCAAAGTTGGTAACCGAACCGAACAGACGGCCATCAACGCCAGATTTCTGCGAAATTTGAACGGTCAGACCGCTCAGCTTTTCGCCTTGCGCTTGCGCTGCTGCCAGCTTTTCGGCTGCAGCTTTTTCCAGTTCTGCGCGCTTGGCTTCGAACTCGGCGATTGCAGTTGCAGTAGCACGACGTGCCATGCGTTGTGGAATCAGGAAGTTACGTGCGTAACCGTCTTTAACACGGACGACTTCGCCCAGGCTGCCGAGATTAACGACTTTTTCCAACAGAATGACTTGCATGTTTTTCTCCTATATCTCGTCGTCAATTACGCGTTGTGCAGATCAGTGTATGGCAGCAACGCGAGGTAGCGTGCGCGCTTGATCGCCGTATCGACTTGACGCTGATAGTGTGCCTTGGTGCCGGTCAGACGTGCTGGCATGATCTTGCCGTTTTCCTGAACGAAGTCCTTCAGCGTGTCGACATCCTTGTAGTCAACTTGCTCAACACCTGCGGCGGTGAAACGGCAGAACTTCTTGCGCTTGAACAGCGGATTTTGCTGTTGGCGCTTTTGCTTCAATTTGCTTTTATCGAACTTTTTACCGAATGCCATTTTGCGGCTCCTGATATATGAAAATTGGGTGGTTCTAAACTACGGAATCAAAATCAACGATGTGAAACACAAGGCCTTTGCTGTTGCGATTCCTGCGCGCTACGAAACCAGTAAATCTGAACATCCCACCGAGACTGGCCTGGTTTAGTCTTCCTGAAATTTCTCCTGCGGCGAACGCAGTCATTTCAAATTCGACCAACCTTTTGATCCCGGCTTCAGTTTGCTCCGACTGGTGGTGCAGCTTGGCTGTCACTACCGGAATGCCTGCCGGGGTATAACGAATAACGTCACGCTCGGCAATGCTGGCAACAAACTGGAACTGATTCACATTTTCTGGTGTTAATTAACGCTGGTATCTCGCAAATTCAGCTCAGCACAGCGATTAGGCTGCTGGTGCTTCTGCGCGATTGCTCTTTGCTGCATCTTCCTTCTGAACAGCCTTCAGGATTGGCGAAGGACCAGTTTCGGCCTTCTTCATCTTGACTGTCAGGTGACGCAGAACGGCATCATTGAATTTGAAGCCAGTTTCGATTTCGGCCAGTGTTTCGCCGTCAACTTCGATATTCAGGCAGACGTAGTGCGCTTTAGCCAGCTTCTGGATTTGGTAAGCCAGTTGGCGACGACCCCAATCTTCGACACGGTGAACTTTGCCGCCGCGTGCAGTAACGATGCCCTTGTAACGCTCGATCATCGCAGGAACTTGCTCGCTTTGGTCCGGATGGACGATAAATACGATTTCATAATGACGCATGTAGACTCCTTTATGGACTGATTAACAAATCGCCCACCTCGGCGTCAAGACGAGTGTGGGAAGAGGAAAGCCCGCAACTATATTACAAAAAAGCGAAAACCTCAATACATTCAGGACTTTGCATGACATCCTGCGCCACACTAGATCACATTTTTCCGCCTGGTGACAACCTCGGCGCCAATTGACACTGAAGGATAACTGTATAAAAATACAGACTGTGCATGCACCCAGCATGTCTTTAATACCGAAAGCCTCCATGCTCAAACTGACCGCTCGCCAGGAACAGATATTAAATCTGATCAAAGACGCTATCGAAAACACTGGCTTTCCACCGACACGAGCAGAAATCGCCAGCGAGCTTGGCTTCCGTTCTGCCAATGCAGCTGAAGAACATTTACAGGCACTGGCACGCAAAGGTGCTATTGAAATTTCGCCCGGCACGTCGCGCGGCATTCGACTGCGCGAGCATATACAGGCAGCAGGCAATCGACAAATGGCACTACCCCACCCTGCATTGATGCAACTCTCGTTGCCATTGGTTGGCCGCGTCGCAGCAGGCTCTCCCATCTTGGCGCAGGAGCACATTGAGAGTAATTACACTGTCGATCCAGCCCTGTTCTCGGCCAAACCTGATTACTTGCTGAAGGTACGAGGCATGTCGATGCGTGATGCAGGAATTCTGGATGGCGATTTGCTGGCCGTCAAAAAGACTGACCAGGCGCATAACGGCCAAATTGTAGTAGCCAGACTGGGAGACGACGTTACCGTGAAACGCTATCGCAAAACCGGCACAATTATTGAACTATTGCCCGAGAACAATGATTTCAGCGTTATCCAGGTCACTGAAGAAGACAATTTTGCACTCGAAGGCCTAGCCGTGGGCCTACTGAGAAGCTGGAACTAAAGCGACTCAACCCAACGCAGCTCCCTACAGCATTTTTACTCAGCCCGCCGAATTGCGGGCTTTTTTGCGTCTGTTTGAACAATTAAATGCAAGATTGAAGCATATGATAGGCGCAGATTATCGTAGTCAACATGCAAACAGCTTAGAACCTGCCAACAGCACAACAGGCATCTTCCCCACAGTTAAGGATTTTTCATGTCAACGCGTAGTAGCCAGAAATCAGTTAAAAAAAATCCCGATCATCACCTTAAAGACCTACTTGCTGTAAGGGAATGTCTGTCACTTCTGGAAGATCATAAAATCGCCGAGGCCAGAGAACTCTGCTCTCAAGTATTGAAACGGTCCCCCAAACTCGTATTTGCCAATCATGCATTGGGCCTGATCCTGATGTACGAAAACGATTATGCACAAGCGGAAGCCGCCTTTCGGAAGGCCATCATTGCAGACCCAGATAACGCAGAATACCTTTCCAATCTGGCAACATCCTTACTAAAACAAGAACGCATTGAAGAGTCAATCAAGCTATTCGAACAAGCTCTGGCAATCAATCCAGAAAACAAAGATGCCCGAATTGGACTGGCCAATGCCTTGCACGAAAAAAATGATCCAGAAGCATCGATTGCTTATTTTGAAGATGCTGCCAAACGTGCGCCAGATGCCCCTGGCCCATTGTCACATCTGGGCAAAGCGCTGATTGACGCCAAGCGTTACAAGGAAGCTGTCTCGGTGCTGCTCAAAGCGCTTGAGATTCAAATTAATTTTGCACCAGCACACACCAATCTCGGCATTGCATTTCAGGAAATGAATATGCTGGACGATGCACTGGAGTGCCACAAGACCTCGCTACTACTCGATCCTACGGATATTTACGCACAGAACAAGATCGCTGACACCTATATCAAGCTCAAGAAATATGATGCAGCTCATGAGCATTATCGACGCATTATTGAGCTCGCCCCCAAGGATCCGAACAGCTACACCAAACTAGGCTCAAGCTACTTTGCAACCGAGGATCGCTATGAGGAAGCGATGGCGCTGTTCCAAAAGGCTCTGGACATTGCCCCACAACACGCACTGACACTGAATAATATGGGCGCAGTCATGTATGACCATGGGGAAACAGTGGCGGCGCTCGAATACTTCCATCGTGCAATCGCGCTCAAACCAAACTATCTCACGGCCATTCACAACCTTGCGCTTGGGCAACTACTCGCTGGAAACTTCGTCGAGGGTTGGGCCAATCACGAGAGTCGCCTTAAAGTCAAAGAACGTAGCTATGTGTATACGGTTATTCATAAGCTATTTTCCATCATTCCGAAATGGGATGGCATTGCCTCACTGGAGGGAAAATACATTCTCTTGATGCACGAGCAGGGTTTCGGGGACAGTATCCAGTTCGTGCGCTACGTGCATGCATTACTCGCACGTGGAGCACGCGTAGCGCTGCACGTCAAAGAACCACTTGCACGTCTGTTCCGAAGCGTTTCCGATCAGGTCACCCTGGTCAGGGAAACCGACCCCCTGCCCAAATGCGACTACGCCTATGTGCTCATGAGCCTGCCGTATGCCCTGAGCACCAATCGCGTGGAAGACATCCCTGCTTACCCATCTTATCTTCATGCTGAGCAATCAGACCGCGATCAGTGGGCACAAAAACTTGATCAATTGGCACCTGAGCGCAACCATCTGCGAGTCGGCTTTGTTTGGGCCGGCAATCCGGAGCATGGCAATGATCGACGCAGATCGATTCCCCTGAAGACTTTTTCCAGTCTCTTCAGCCTTCCAGGCATCGAATTCTTTTCTCTGCAAAAAGGCGGTCCGGTCAGCGAGCTGAAAGACTTCCCCTCCGAATTACCGATGCACAACATTGGTGAGCAATTCACGGATTTCGCCGATACGGCAGCTGCAATTGAGAATCTCGATCTGGTCATCAGCGTTGATACTTCAGTGGTTCACCTTGCGGGCGCACTCGGTGCGCCGACATGGACGTTGCTGGCACACACGCCTGACTGGCGCTGGCTCAATGACAGGGAAGACTCTCCGTGGTATCCCAGCATGCGCCTGCTGAGGCAAGAGAGCCCAGGAGATTGGGCAGGTGTATTAAAGCGGGTAGCGGCAGCGCTTGAAGTAATGCGTGACACCAAACTGAAGTCTCAGCAGACGCTTCATTGATTTTCGAAATATGTCTTTTTATCAACTATTGATTACGGATGGTCTCGATCTGAATACCTGACGGCAATTATTGCAAGATTCACCACTAAAGTTTTCCCGAATCAGGTCGAAATATGAATTGCTTGACGTATGGAAGCACGCGGTTTTAGGTCGGACAGCATTGGAAAAAATTTTTTGCAAAAAACATTAAACTTTTTCCGATACCGTCCGATAAAGCAAATAACAGCGGTTTGAACGCCTGAGGCTTTAGGTAAAAACCAAAGTTAAGCACTGAAACTCGGATTTATCGGCCTCAAATCTTAGGAGAATTAATATGGCATCAGTCATCAATACCAATATTGCCTCGGTTAATACGCAGCGCAACCTCAATACGTCGCAATCGTCCCTGAATACGTCGATTCAACGTTTGTCTTCGGGCCTGCGCGTCAATAGCGCAAAGGACGATGCTGCAGGCTTGGCAATTGCTGACCGCATGAACGCTCAGGTCAAGGGCCTGGCAGTTGCGCAACGTAACGCCAACGACGGTATCTCCCTGGCGCAAACTGCTGAAGGCGCTTTGAGCACCGTCACCGACAACCTGCAACGTATGCGTGAACTGGCAGTGCAAGCATCGAACGGCTCCAACAGCGCCGCCGACCGCAAGACACTGAACGACGAATACAAGCAATTGTCGAACGAAGTCTTCCGCGTGCTGAACGGTACTAACTTCAACGGTCAAAACCTGTTCAGCGGTATCGGTTCTGGCGCGAGCGCAGGTATCGGTTCCGATCCAGCAAACGTTTCTGCTTCGCTGACACTGACTTTCCAAGTTGGCGCCAACGTTGTGGACAACAAGCTGAACGACCAGATCAGCATCTCGCTGTCAGATCTGTCCAACGATCAAACCATTTCCAAGGTGATCGGTACCAGCGCGCACGGTCTGATCGGCCTGGGTGACACCACTGAGGTAGATGCAGCGCAAGTTACCTACACGTCCGCCAAAGCATCACTGGACCAACTGTTCGCAACTGGCTCCGCACTGAGCTCGACCGCTCTGGCATCGTCAGCCGTTCTGTTGCAACAGGCCGTCGACAGCGCCAAACTGACCTTGGACGCAGCAATTGCTGATCCAATGGCACAAAGCGATGCACAAAAGGCGATCAAGAACCTGGATCAAGCGATCAACGTGATCTCCTCGAAGCGTGCCGAATTCGGTGCAGTACAAAACCGCTTCAGCGCTGTTATCAGCAACTTGCAGATTTCGAGCGAAAACATCACCGCGTCGCGCAGCCGTATCATGGATACCGACTACGCGTCCGAAACCGCAAACCTCACACGTTCGCAGATTCTGCAACAAGCAGGTACAGCAATGCTCTCGCAAGCCAACACGGCTCCGCAAAGCGTGCTGTCTCTGTTGAAATAGTCTTAAGAGCTCTGTAGGATGATGTGCGGGGGATATCATTGTATTCTCCGCACATTCCTTTACTGAAGGAGTAATAGTATGTCGATTTCCCCTCTCAACATTACCGCAGCAGGCGACTCTGGTGCTTATGCCCCGATCCAGCCTGCCAACAGGCCCGATCCAGTGGTATCGACAGTTGCACCGGTAGCAGACCCTCAATTCCAGAATTCCAGCGAAAATTCGAGTGACAAGGACGTCGCCAATGCGGTTGATAAGCTCAACGACTTCGCCCGACAAAACGCGTCCGACCTGGATTTCTCGCAAGACAAGGAAACAGGCAAGACCATTGTCAGGGTTGTTGATACAGCAACTGATACGGTGATTCGTCAAATTCCGAGCGAAGAAGCCATTGCCATTGCCAAGTCGATTGACAAGATGCAAGGTGTATTGATTAACCACAAAGCCTGAGTCTGGTACGAACTATTGGGACCTTGATATCTTCATGCGCAATGCTTATTTGTTGCGCATGAGCTGTATTGTCGCGATAGTTCATAACAGATTTTCTCCTTTGCGAAGCACCCCCAACCCAAGCCAGGAGTTATTATCTCGGGTTTGATACCCAACTTAGCTGCTAAATGATGCGCCAACTACTTGGAAGAGCAACATTGCATTTGGCTAAAGCGCATCGCATTCAGGAGCATTTATGAGTACCTCCACCGGTACAATTACATCATCCGCCGGACCGCTCGACGTTCAATCGCTCGTTGGCAAGATCATGAGCGCGGAAGGTACTGCACTTGAGCCCCTGAATAAGCAAGCCTCCAGTTATAACAGCCTGATCTCTGCCTACGGCGGTTTGAAAAGTGCAATCTCCACTTACCAGACAGCACTCAATGGGCTGTCGGCAAACAGTTTTGGCGCACAAAAGGCAACCGTAGCCAATAATGGCGCAACTGGTACCCCCACTACGGATCCACTGACGGCTGATGTCACGCCGGATGACTCAACCAAAGCGTTGCCACAAAAATTGCAGACTGGCGCTTTTCCACCGACTGCGAGCTTCAAAGCAGGCGATTCGCTAGCGATCAAAGTTGGAAATAACCCCCCAAAATTTCTGACACTGCATAGCAATCAGAATCTGACAGGATTGCGCGACGCCATCAACGATGGTTCGCTCGGCGTGAGCGCGACGATCGTTGCTGGTAAAACTGGCGATCACCTGGTCATCACATCAAATACGGCCGGCTCTGCCGGGGCTGTGAAAATTCAGGCCAATAACAGTCTGATTCCACTCTCCTATGACTCCGCTACACCAGCTGCCAATGGCCTGCTTCAGACGCAAGGCCCACGCGATGCCAGCACAGCTGCATCTGGCACCTACACTGTTGCCATTTCACAACTGGCTCAGGCGCAAAAAATCACCTCGGCATCCTTCCCTGATGGTGCGATGTTTGATACCGGCGTCCTGGCCATCAAGACTGGCAAGGGTTCGACAAACATCATTCATCCGACCTCAAACAGCCTGTCGGGTATCCGTGATGCCATCAATGCAGCTGACACCGGCGTAACAGCAACCATTGTTGGTGGCGAGAATGCACAACACCTTGTGATCACGGCCAATGAACCGGGCCTTGAAAATACGATTCGCGTCACAGGGACTGGCAGCTACTCAGCATTGAATTTTGACCCGAGCGGAAACTACACCTCGGCCGGCATTACCCTAGGCCAGACGTTCGACGGGAACGCAGGCGACCTGAGTTTGAATATCAACGGCACGACGACGTCGGTTCCGTTGAGTGGCGAGAATATGAGCTTGGCTGATGTACGTGATGCCATCAATAAATCCGGTTCTGGAGTGACAGCAACCATCAGCAATGATGGCACGCAGGATCATCTGGTTTTGGCAGGGACCGGGAAAAATGCCAGCAGTCCAGTATCGGTAAGGGGAACTGGTGATTTCGCCGACTTCAGCGGCACCAGCATGGGACAATTGAGTGCTGCCAAAGATGCCAAACTGAGTATTGATGGCGTAGCCGTTTCCAGCGCATCGAACAAGGTTCTCAATGCGATCCCGGGAGTGACATTAAATCTGACCAAGGTCACCACCGATTCCGACAACGTCACCTTGACGGTCGGCAACGACACTAGTGGATTGTCCAAGACAGCAGATACTTTCGTCTCCGCCTACAACACCTTGGTCAAGGCGGCCACCGACATGACCAAGCAATCACCGGCCACTGAGCTGGGCAAGGAAGGCAAGTCGGGGCCACTGGCCAGTGAAACTGCCGTCCAAAGCATGCTTTCGCAGCTGCGTAATGCCCTCTTTACCCCGGTATCAGGAGGCAAAGGCATTGCGACTTTGTCAGATGTCGGGATCAGCGTGCAAAAAGATGGCACCTTATCGGTCGATGCCGCCAAGTTGAGCGCGGCTGCAAACAAGAATTTTGCCGGTGTCACCAATTTGTTCACGGCGGGCGCGACTACCAATCCTGATGGCACACTAGCTACACCACCCGCGGACGCAGGCAAGAGCGATGACATCAAGGACAAAGGGGTATTGACCCGTTTGAAATCGCTGGTCAACGGCTTTGTGACAGATGGCGGTATCATTGATACCAAAACCAAAGGCTTGCAAGCTAGTCTGCGTGTCAATAGTGACCGTCAGGCAGCAATCAACCGACGATTAAGCACAATGCAAGATTCCTATACGAATCAGTTCAACAAGCTTAATGGCACACTTTCCAGTATGGCAACAACACAGAGTTATTTAACGCAACAGTTGGCAAGTCTTCAGAAGTCGAACCAATAGTTAATATCGAGCACGGGAGAAAAAAATGTTCGGGACTACGCAAAGCGGTGCCAATGCCTACGCCAATATTGGCGTTGAAACCGGTGTACTGGCAGCGAATCCGCACAAGCTGATCACGATGCTGTTCGATGGCGCGCTTGTCGCGATTGCCCTAGGGCAAAAGTACATGAAGGATGGTGATATCAAGAACAAGGGTGAGTCAATCACCAAGGCGATCCTGATTATTGAGAGTGGATTACGTGCCAGCCTGAACAAGAACGTCGGCGGCGAAATTGCACTTAACCTCGATGCGCTCTATGACTACATAGGGCGCCGCCTGTTTGCTGCCAATCTCGAGAATTCACAGGAGATTCTGGAGGAGGTGCACGGTCTTTTAAGCGACCTGCGCGGCGCCTGGGAAGCCATCGGCCCCGAGGTGGACGCCATGTCGCGGGCTCAAGCAGCAGCCTGATTCACGCACAGGCAGTGTGAACTGAGAACCTCTGATAACAAGTTATACGAAAGCAAAAAATGATGGATGGAGCCGAAGTCATTTCCCTCTATGAATCCGTTGCCGACCTGACCGATCAGATGCTTGCAGCTGCACGCGAGGAAGACTGGAACCTCTTGTCAAAACTGGAAGCGGACTGCGCTCATGTAGTAGGAGTCCTTAAAGAGACAGAGGGGGCTGTTACACTGACAGATGACCGTCGCGAGCGCAAAGTCAAAATACTCAAAAAAATTCTGGCGGATGACAGAGACATTCGCAATCTCACCGATCCCGGCCTGAAAAAACTTGCAGCCCTGATCCATAACACCAGTACCGAACGCAAAATTGCCAGCGCCTACGGTGTCAATCCGCGAGGCTGATAATGATTCCTCGGGCCGACATTACCAATGCCGTCCAGCCCATCGCCAGCGTTGACGCTCCAGCCGCCATTGTGGCGGTTGCCGATGCCAAGCAGGAAGCGTTCAGTCGCCTGGTTCAGATTGCCATTGGCCAGCAGTTACAGGGTAAAGTTCTATCAACATATAACGATGGCAGCTATCTAGTACGTATCGCCAACACGGCTGCTCGTATGGTTTTGCCCACGGCCACGCGTGCCGGAGACTCACTATTGCTGACAATGGTGAGCAAAGATCCTCGCCCCACTTTCCTTTTAACTGAAACAATTCCTGGCGAAGAGGAAAGTAGTTCGGTATCGCTCAGTGCGGCCGGGCGCAAGATGGAAAAGGAGTTACAGACATCGACCACCGGCGCCGAGCGCTCAGCAACAACAGTCGATGGCCGTAACACACTTGTACCTGAGACTGACGACAAAACACCTCAAACAGCACCACAAAGCAGACAGGAAAGCGCACCGGCAACCCTGAGCTCAGCAGGTAAACTAATCGATGCAATTTTGCATACAGCTGACCCGAATCAAGCATCGAAGGCAATCGAATCATCGACCCCTTTGGTCAATACACCTGTCAACGCCTCGCAGTTAGCAAGCGCACTGCATGACACCATAAGCTTTAGCGGCACATTCTATGAGTCTCATGTGGCGGCATGGGCGGAAGGAAAACGCCCACTGGATCTCCTGCTAAAAGAGCCTCAGGCAGATTTAGGACGACAAGCACCGATCTCGACAGCAGATTTGCTTTCCAGCGCGGATCAGTCCCACAAACAGCTGGCAGAAATCATCAATATTCAATTGAACACACTGGAACAACATCGGATACTCTGGCATGGTGAAGTATGGCCCGGACAGCAAATGGAATGGGAAATAAGTCAGGAGCCTCCAGATTCACAGAGTCGTGCAGACCAGGAAGATAGCGCGACTGCTGCGTGGCATAGTGTTGTGAAATTTGAATTGGCGCATCTGGGTACAGTGTCTGCATCAATACGCCTGGTTGATAAACAAATTCATATGCAGGTGCGTACTGATAATGACAACTCCGCACGTCTGCTGCGCCGACACGGCAATCAACTTGCCGACAGCATGGCTGCTGCCGGCACGTCACTGGACTCACTGATTGTGAAGCACGATGGAGAATCCTAAACCGCGACTACAGAATGCAGTTGCTTTGGCATATAACACTAATCAGGCGGCCCCAGTTGTCGTTGCGAAGGGCAGCGGTCTGATAGCGGAGGCTATTATTTCGCGCGCCAGAGAGAGTGGCGTATTCGTGCATGAATCGAAAGAACTCGTCTCGCTGCTGATGCAGGTGGATCTGGACCAGCAAATCCCACCTGCTCTGTATCGTGCTGTAGCAGAGCTTTTGGCTTGGCTATATCGCATTGATAATATGCAATCAGAACGCAATGAGGTATGATCTTTCATTAAAGTAGGACAGCGACCTAACGAAGGATGAAGAACTCCCTTCTTTGAAATTTAGACGTATAGACGCACAGCACAAATGGCAACTCAAGACAATATAAAAGACGACAGTCCGTTCCGAGTTTACTCTCGCCGGGAAATCGTTTCTTTGCTGAATAGCATGATGGAGCGAAATCAACTTCTGAATTTGCTCATCAAAGGCGGATCAGAATCCATTATTACCTCGATTCTTGATGTAGATGAAGCGGATGACAGCGTAGTCATTGATGCGGCACCAAGCGCGACACTGAACAACAATATTCTGCAAAGTAATCGCATTGGCTTCGAAGCGATGTACAACAACATTCGTATCACGTTCAATGTGGATAAGGCACAGGAATGTCTTTTCCAAAAACGCCCGGCACTGAAAATTGCGATCCCTGAAAGTCTGGTTCGACTGCAGCGACGAGAGTACTTTCGCATTTCCACACCGGTTGCCAAGCCACTCCATGTAACTTTCCGAATGACAAAACCGGATGGCACGTTGGCCACGGTTGTCACACAACTGAACAATATCAGTGCGGGTGGAGTCGGCATCACCGATGAAAAAATGCAACTTGATACGACGCTCGGCCGCATCTACGAAGACTGCAGCCTTGAATTGGGTGACAACACGTTGGTTACCGTCAAGTTACAAATTCGTGATGCCAAGGAAACAAAGCTAACATCCGGCAAGAACGTCGTTCGTCTTGGCTGCGAATTTATCGACCTGCCTCGTGCTGTGCTTGCAGCGATTCAACGCTTCATTACTAAAATTGAGCGCGAACAAAATGCCAAGGCTTCTGGAATGATTTAAGCGAATTTTCGCAAAATAATGTCTTCGTACCAGTGCGGAGTCGCACAAAAAGAAAAAGCTGCCTTGGCAGCTTTTTTTACAACCGATACCCAGCACAGCATCAAAAAACCACCTGCCTGCTTAAACCTGCATAGTCATAATGTCACGATAAGCCGAAACCAACTTGTTACGGACCTGCAGGCTAGTCTGAAATGAGATATTTGCCTTTTGCATCGATATCATGACGTCAGACAAATTAATATTGTCATCCCCCATCGAGAAGCCCTCAGACAACTGCTGCGCCTTTTCCTGCGCCTCGTTGACCTGATCCAGGGAATTCTTGAACACACTGGCAAAATCAACGCGCTGAACCGGCTTCTCACTCTCTGTTACGGTATCCACAGGAGAAACGTCACCGTGAGCACGGGCGGCAACCGCTCTAAGCTGCGCCACCATAGCCTCGATTCTGCTAGTATCTATCATGCTCTCAGCCATTTACCCGCCCCTTCATTTTCTGACAAAAGTCACGATTGATCAGTACGCCCAGACTTTCCAGTTCTACAACGACAGGTTATCATGCCAATCCGAGCGGCTCGCAATAATAAACGGGGAAATAGCCATTCTTTTCCATAGATCAAATTTCCAATCTGGCACGACAATCCATAATAGGCATAAATCCTACCTGGATAGGGAAGCAGTGAAGCAAAACATTCAAAGCCACATGCTGGACGGCGTACGCAAGGGGAAATCATGGCGGTAGCGGCCGACGGCACAATGACCAATGACGGCAGCAATCCTGCCGTCGGCGGCGCCACCGGCGACAATATCACGCCCCAACCAGCGCCACCTGGCGGCATCGTTGGCTACGTCCAATCGCCGCAGGGGCGCCGCGCTCTGCTGATGGTTGCAGCGGCAGCTGTCATCGCCCTGATGATCGGCATCTGGATGTGGAGTCAAAAAACCGAGTACCGCGTACTATTTTCCAACTTCTCGGATCGAGATGGTGGAGCGATTGTTGCTGCGTTGCAGCAAATGAATGTGCCCTACAAATATTCGGAGGGCGGCGCTGCTATTTTGGTGCCCGAAACGGTCGTGCATGACGTACGTCTGAGGCTTGCAGCACAGGGGCTGCCTAAGGGCGGCAACGTCGGTTTTGAATTGATGGAAAACCAAAAGCTCGGTGTTTCCCAATTTCTCGAACAAGTGAATTTTCAGCGCGCCCTGGAAGGCGAATTGGCACGTTCCATTCAGACCTTGCAAGCCGTGCAGGCAGCGCGCGTGCATCTGGCACTGCCAAAGGCTTCCGTTTTCGTCCGCGACCAGCAAAAGCCGACCGCCTCTGTCATTCTTGGCCTTTACCCTGGCCGCATGCTGGATGCTCAACAAGTTAGCGCAATTGTCCATTTAGTCGCCAGCAGCGTCCCAGAATTGCCACCGAAGAACGTCACGATCGTTGATCAAAGCGGGAATCTGCTTTCCGACACCAGCAAGCTGCCAGCAAACAGCCTGGACCCGACACAACTGAAGTATGTGCAGGATCTGCAGCAAGATATTGTCAAACGGGTTGAATCGATCATTGAACCGATTGTCGGAACCGGCAATGTGCGTGCCGAAGCGACGGCTGATGTTGATTTTTCTCGTAGCGAACAAGCCGCAGAGACTTACAAACCAAACCAGACTGCTGATACGGCGGCAGTACGCAGCAAGCAGAGCAGCGAGTCGCAAAACTCAAACACAAGTGCCTCCGGAATACCGGGTGCCCTGACCAATCAGCCGCCAGCACCAGCAACCGCGCCAATTACCAATCCACCGCCGAATGCGCCCAGCAGCGCCAGCTCCGGCAACGCCCGCAAAGACTCTACCATCAACTATGAAGTTGACAAGACGGTTCAGTACATTCAGCAGCCAATGGGTGGCGTCAAACGCTTGACGGTTGCAGTTGTGGTCAACTACAAGCGTACTGTTGATCAAACTGGCAAAATCGTGATGAAGCCTTTGACCGACGCTGAGCGGAGTCAGATCGAGGATCTGGTCAAGGAGGCGATGGGCTACAATAAGACTCGTGGCGATTCCCTGAACGTGGTTAACACGCAATTCAGCATCGAGCCGGAACCAGAGTTACCATTGTGGAAACAGCCAGACATGATTGCCCTGGCAAAGGAAATCGGCCGCTATGTCTTGCTGGGCATAGTTATGCTGTATCTCTACTTTGGCGTACTGCGTCCGCTTATCAGAAAGATCTCTGGCAAGGAAGAGCGCGAAGCCAAGGAACGCGCCGATGCTGAAGCCGCTGCAGCAGCAGCTGCAGCCGCCGAGGCAGAAGCAGAGGCCGAGGCTGAAGCCGACGACATGTTCGACCCAGAGGATCCTGATGCGATCGTTCAGCTCTCTGGTGAGCAGGAGCAGATTGATGAGCGCGCTGAATACAAGGCAAATCTCGAAAGCGCCAAGCAATGGGCCAAAAATGATCCTAAACTGGTAGCTAACATCATTAAGTCATGGGTGAACGATGAGTAACGAGGGTGTGCACGAAGGAGCCATCATGATGCTCGCCCTGGGCGAGGATGAGGCTGCCGAAGTCATGAAGCATCTGGGACCGCGCGAAGTGCAAAAGCTCGGTGCTGCAATGTCTCAGCTCAAGGGCGTCAGCTTTGAGGAAATCAACGCTGTATTGGTCAAGTTCCTGGCTGAAACCGGCCAGGCATCTCCGCTCGGACTGGATTCAGACGACTACATCCGTACCGTGATCACCAAAGCCCTTGGCGACGATAAGGCAAGCTCGCTGCTTAACCGTATTCTGGGCGGACGTGATGCCAGCGGTATTGAAAGCCTCAAGTGGATGGATGCCCAATCCGTTGCCGAACTGATCCGCAATGAACACCCGCAGATCATCGCAACCATCCTGGTACACCTGGAGCGCTACCACGCTTGCGACATCATCAATTGCTTTACCGAGCGGTTACGCAACGATGTTGTACTGCGTATTGCAACGCTGGATGGGGTTCAGCCAGCAGCTCTGCGCGAACTCAATGACGTTCTCACAAAATTACTCACAGGCAACGAAAGCCTCAAGAAACAACAGATGGGTGGTATCCGCACCGCCGCAGAAATTCTCAACTTCCTCTCTGGTGAGAACGAAACGTCTGTGATGAACAACTTGCGTGCCTATGATGAAGACATGGCGCAAAAGATCATGGACGAAATGTTCGTCTTTGAGAACATCATTGATATCGATGGCCGTGGTATTCAGTTGCTGCTGCGCGAAGTTCAGTCGGAATCCCTGATTGTGGCCCTGAAGGGCGCATCGCAAGGTCTGCGTGACAAGATTTTCAGCAATATGTCTCAACGTGCTGCGGAGATGATGCGCGAAGATCTGGAATCCAAGGGTCCTGTGCGCTTGTCTGAAGTCGACGCCCAACAGAAAGCCATTCTGCAAATTGTCCGTCGCCTCGCCGATGAAGGTCAGATCGCGCTCGGCGCGAAGGGCGAAGATGCCTTTATCTAAGGTGCCTGCGGGCGCTTTACGCAACCGGTATGCTGGTGTTACGCTGACAACTTGCGTACTCCAGTTTGAGCGGATTTAAGATGGCATCACGAAACAACATCATTCCCAAGGAATTGATGACGCCCTATCAGCGTTGGGAGCTTGCTTCCTTCGACGAACCAGAACCAGCTCCCGTGGTCGAGGAAGAAGAGTTCGTCGAAGAACCACCCCCACCTGTACTGACTGCTGAAGAGCTCGACGCCATTCGTGAGCACGCCCATCAGGAAGGCTATGCTGACGGCCACCAAGAAGGATTTCAAAGCGGTCACAATGAAGGCTACGCGGCTGGGCTGCAGCTCGGCCAGCAAGAAATCACCGAGATTATTGGTCACTTGCGACAGGTCGCCCTCTCCTTTGGTACCGAAGTTGCACAAAGTAGCGAGAACCTCGCCCCCGAGTTGCTCAACCTGGGTTTGGATCTGGCCAAGGCGATGTTAAAGACCGCACTGAACGTCAAACCTGAGCTGATTTTACCCACAGTCAGCGCGGCCATTCATGCCTTGCCGGGCGTACAACTGCCGGCGCTACTGCATCTGCAACCAGACGATGCTGCGTTGGTGCGTGAACACCTCGGGGAAGATCTGAGCAAAAATGGCTGGCGCATCATCGAAGATACCGACCTCGACCGCGGTGGCTGCCGCATCGAAACTGGCACCAACCAGATTGATGCAACCACCGAAACTCGCTGGCGCCGGATTGCCGAATCGCTAAGCAAGCAACTCGACTGGCTGGATTAAGTGGCTGAGCAAGCGCCCTCCTCGTGGCAGCCAGAGTCAGATGCAATGAACTCTCCGACGTTATCGCATTTCAGCCATTGGCAAGCGTATCTGCACAACTGTAGCAGCCTGGTGCAGATGACCGAGCCGACCAGAATTTCCGGACGGGTGACGCGTGTCGCCGGACTGGTCATGGAGGCTGTCGGCCTCAAGCTGCCGGTTGGTAGCCCATGCACTGTCCCGCTGCCAAATGGCACCCTGATTGAGGCCGAAGTAGTCGGGTTCGAGGATGAACGCCTGTTCCTCATGCCACAAAGTGATGTAGAGGGCATCGTTCCAGGTACTAAAGTCTACCCTCTAGAACCTCCCAAACCGCCGCCGCGCGTTGGCATCACAACGGCCATCCGGCGCGCCGACGTGCACACACGTCGACTCCCGGTGGGCGACGAATTGCTCGGACGCATACTCGATGGCGCTGGCCGCCCTCTCGACAACCTCGGCGCACTGCACACCGAACGTTCTGCGCCGTTGAGTGTGCGCTCAACGAATCCTCTCGAGCGTGCGCCTATTGCAGACATTCTTGATGTTGGTGTTCGTGCGATCAACAGTATGCTCACGGTCGGTCGCGGGCAACGTATGGGCCTGTTTGCAGGCTCTGGGGTTGGCAAAAGTGTGCTACTTGGCATGATGGCAAGATATACCAGTGCCGATATTATCGTCGTCGGCCTGATTGGCGAGCGAGGCCGAGAAGTCAAAGAATTTATCGAGCAGATTCTTGGCCCCGAAGGACTTGCTCGCTCCGTCGTGGTTGCCGCACCTGCCGACACGCCGCCACTGATGCGCCTGCAAGGTGCAAGCTATGCCACGGCGATCGCAGAGTACTTTCGTGATCAGGGCAAAAATGTCTTGCTCATCATGGATTCACTGACCCGCTATGCCATGGCTCAGCGTGAGATCGCGCTGGCCATTGGTGAGCCACCCGCCACCAAAGGCTACCCGCCCTCCGTTTTTGCCAAACTGCCAGCATTGGTTGAGCGTGCTGGGAATGGTGATGTGGGGGGCGGATCAATTACCGCTTTCTATACCGTTCTGACAGAAGGCGACGATCAACAGGACCCCATTGCTGATGCTGCGCGTGCAATTCTGGACGGACACATTGTTCTGAATCGGACACTGGCAGAGGCTGGCCACTACCCTGCAATTGATATTGAACAGTCGATCAGTCGTGCAATGCACAGCATCACGTCGATGGAACATCAGCGCGACATGCGCCGACTCAAGCAACTTTACTCCCGCTATCAACGCAATCGAGATTTGATTAGTGTTGGCGCCTATGCATCTGGCTCCGATCCAGTATTGGACCAGGCTATTCAATTATTGCCCCGAATTGAGGCATTCTTGCAGCAGGGCATTTCCGAGCGTGCGGGTGTTACCGAGAGCTTGGGGCAACTTACCGCTCTATTCAAGTGATTGAGCCCGATGTGACGTCCATATAATCGACGTTACTATGGCCACAACCTCCGCACTCGAAACCCTGATCGAACTGGCGATCAAAGAAACCGACGAAGCGAGCAAACGCTTGGGACGGGCCGTGCGTACGAGTGAAGAGGCCCAGCAAAAACTTGTCATTCTGGAACAATACCGCGATGATTACGCCCAACGTTTTCAGGAAAATCTATCGTCGGGTTTAACGGCGATGAACTACCGCAATTTCCAGCTGTTTATCGAGAAAATCGATCATGCGATTGCAGGTCAACAAGGCGTTGTCCGCACGACACAGTTGCGAGTTGCTGATGCCAGAGCTGCGTGGCACGCCTGTGAGCGCAAGCGAATGTCATACGACACGCTTGTCACACGTGCCAGGCAAATTGAGCAGGTGCGCGATAATCGACGTGAGCAAAAGCAAATGGATGAACATGCATCCAGAATCACGTTTTATAAACGGTAGCAACATAGCAAGGCGGAAATGATGAACACACAATTGCCGATATTAAATGCCGTTAGCTCTTCGAATGCTGCGCCCGCTCCAGTGCAGGCTGAATCTGCACGTGCCGGTGCCTCTTTCAACCAGATCCTGAACAAGGAAGTCAGCAGCAGAAAGAGTGAAACCAGCAGCAGTGAATCAAATACAGCAACCACTAAGAACAACTCTACTGCTACCAGTACGTCGACCCAGCCTCAAACCAATACGCAGAACCAGGCCAAGCCGGCTGAGCCCACGCATGCAAATGCACAGGAAACCGCAAAGCCCAATGAGAATGCCTCAGCTGTCAGGGATACAAAGGACAGCAAGGAATCCAAAAGTGCATCTTCTGTGCACAAAAAGGGCGAGGAACAGGCTCAACAAGATGACGATCAGGAAAACAGCAATGCCGCCTCTGCACAGATTCTGGCGTTGGTCTCCAATGTGGGGCAACTGAACAACCACCAAAATAGCAACGGCGGCCAAGGACAGCGGCAAACTGGCGAGCACATACAGTCGCTGAACGGTGAGTCCAAAACCGGGAAGAAACATAGCGATACTATTGGTCTGGTCACTGGTGCCGGGTTGGGAGCGGCAGCAGGAGCCACTGTAGCGGCCGGTATCGGTAGTCTTGAGGCGCAATCCAAACTCGGTGGTCTCAAGGCCCAAGACGAGGGAGTCGGGCAAGGTAAGCCATTCAGCCTGAACGATCAACAGGAAAAGTCACTTTCAACCAAACAAGGACTGGGAGCGGCTGGGTCCTCAAGCCTGAGCCTGCATGGTGACGCGGAAAAGAACCTGGCGGAAGGTGCCTTTGGCGCGAAAGCTGCATTCTCGCTGGCGCAGGATAAGGACCAGCAAGCCAATGGTCAGCATGCCAAAGCCGCAGTCGATGCCAATGCCCGCGTTGGTGACGCCAATATGCAACCCAACTCACTTGCATTGGCACCTGGCGTACAACAAAGCATGAGCCTGAATCAGCAAGGCGCGATTGCCGGACAACCGACAGAACGACTGACACCTGCTGTGGGTAGCCCTGGCTGGGATCAGGCGGTGGGTCAGAAGGTCGTATGGATGGCAAGCGGCGGATTGCAAAGTGCATCTTTGACCCTCAATCCACCCGATCTTGGTCCATTGCAGGTAGTTTTGCATGTCCACAATGATCAGGCAGATGCCACCTTCATCACAGCACAACCCGAGGTGAAGCAGGCGCTGGAAGCTGCCATGCCGAAGCTGCGTGAAATGCTCGACGCCTCCGGTATTCAGTTAAGTCAGGCAACTGTCAATACTGGCTTGCCAAATCAGCAACAAGGAAATAATCGCCAAGAATTTGCATCGGATCGCGGCGGCGCATCCGGATTTGGTGCGAATAGCGACGAAGGAGAACTCAATGTCGCTACGATCCCGGTGCGTCCAGCAACTGGTGGCCTCGGCATGGTAGATACTTTTGCGTAAAATCGGCACTATTCCGAACGCAAGGAATTGAACAAAAAATAACTGACGTTTCTACAGAAGCACTCAATATCGGCAGATTCCTGCCGATAGTATTGTTAACTGCATTGTGGACTCGCTCGAAAGGGAAATTTTAGATGGCAACAAAAGCCCCGGCAAAAGCAGCCGCCAAAGAAGCGGATGCACCTGCTCCGAAGTCAAAAAAGATGCTCTTCATCATCGTCGGTGCAGTGTTGGTCGTTGTACTTGGCGGTGCAGCAGCATTCATGTTGATGGGTGGAAAATCGAAGAAAGCCGATGAGGAGCACAGCGAGAAGGAAGCCCCCTCGAAAGTCCCGGTATTCGTGGTAATTGAACCATTTGTGGTCAATCTTCAGCAAGAAAATGGTGATCAGTTCTTGCAAGTCGCGCTCACACTCCAGGTCCCTAACGCAGAAACAGCTGAAACATTGAAGTTGTTCATGCCGCAAGTGCGTAGTCGCCTACTGATGGTATTGTCGAGCAAAAAAGCCAGCGAATTGCTGACCAGCGACGGTAAACATAACCTGACTGACGAGATCATCGATCAGTTGGGCGAGCCATTTACCGGCGGCACAAAAGGTCCGACAATCACCGATGTTTTTTACACTTCTTTTGTGATTCAACAGCAGTAGCGCTATGGCCGAACACTTTCTATCCCAGGAAGAAGTCGATGCACTCCTGCGCGGGGTCACCGGGGACGAGGACGATGATGCCGTCGCCGAAGATGCGCCCGGTACGGTACGCACCTACAACCTGGCAACGCAGGAGCGGATCGTCCGTGGGCGCATGCCTACGCTCGAAATCATCAACGAACGTTTTGCCCGCCTCTTCCGTGTTGGCCTGTTCAATTTCCTGCATCGTACTGCCGAAATTTCGGTAGGCCCGGTCAAGGTTGCCAAATACAGCGAATTCATTCGCAATCTGGTGGTACCTACCAATCTGAATCTGGTGCATATCAAACCATTCCGGGGGATCGGGCTGGTGGTATTCGACCCGCAACTAGTATTCCTGCTGGTTGACAATATGTTTGGCGGTGATGGGCGCTTTCACGCTCGTATCGAAGGTCGTGAATTCACGCCAACTGAACAGCGAATCATCATGCGGGTACTGGAAATCTGCTTCCAGAACTATGCAAAGTCCTGGGAGCCAATCTATCCGATTGAATTTGAATACATACGCTCAGAACTCAACACCCAGTTTGCCAATATCGCAACGCCGAATGAGGTGGTAGTGTCGACCACGTTTACCGTGGAGCTGGGGCCAGTGAGCGGCGAGTTGCATATTTGCACTCCGTATTCCATGATCGAGCCCGTCAGAGACAAACTGACAAGCAGTATGCAGGGTGAGGCACTGGAAGTCGACAAACGCTGGATCCGGCTCATGAAACAGCAGATTCAGACTGCAGAGGTCGAATTGATTGCCAATTTCGGCACTGCCCGCGTCACTTTCACTGACCTGCTGAATTTGAAGGTGGGCGATGTCATCCAGCTGCAGAGTGCAAAACCGGTGACCGCGCAGGTGGATGGCGTTCCGGTCATGGAATGCAGCTATGGAAAATTGAATGGGCAATACGCATTGCGTGTAGAAAAACTGCTATCCATCTCAAATAACGAAACAACAGAAGGCACACAAGGAGAGCAGAATGGCTGAAGATAACGTTGACCAACCAGCGGCGGAAGAAGATCCGTGGGGTGCGGCGTTAGCCGAACAGACGCAGGCAGAAGAGGCGCAAAAGAAGCATGTTCCCGAAGAGCAGGGTATCGATGCCAAACCCGCCCAAGCGACCATTTTCAAGGAGTTTAGCGCTGGTGACATCAAGACCAACACGCCTAACGATATTGATTTCATTCTCGACATCCCAGTCCAGCTGACGGTAGAACTGGGACGTACCAAGATCGCGATCAAGAACCTGCTTCAACTGGCACAAGGTTCCGTGGTTGAGCTTGATGGCATGGCAGGTGAGCCAATGGATGTGCTAGTCAATGGTTGTCTGATCGCCCAGGGCGAAGTGGTGGTGGTCAACGACAAGTTTGGTATTCGACTCACCGACATCATCACTCCCGCTGAGCGGATTCGAAAACTTAACCGATGAAACGCTTCCAATACATCGGCTGTGTGCATTGTAGCTACAGCTTGTCGGGAGCCGCAATTGCGCTCCTTTCGCTTTTCGTCAACACGGCAAATGCGGCAGATATCGCCAATAGCACGACTGCTGCTGGCTCGGCGACCGGCAGTGTTTTCACCATGCTGTTGGGGCTGGGAACGGTATTGGCGCTTTTGGTTGGTCTCGCGTGGCTGTTCAAACGTACCGGGCTGGTCAAAGGTGCCGGTAGCAACGCCGTTGCAAAGATCATTGGCGGCGTCAGCGTCGGTACGCGTGAGCGCGTTATGGTGATCGAAGTGGCAGAGCAATGGATTGTGGTGGGGGTTGCCCCCGGGCGAGTCAATACGCTTGCCACGATGCCACGCCAGGAGCACCTCTCCGCTCCCTCCACTCCTTCAGTGCCAGCGGCAAACTTCTCCGCTTGGCTAAAACAGACAATCGATAAGCGCAATGGTAGCAGTGAGTAATTTTTTTTCAGCAAGTCGCACACGTCACTTGCGACGTGGACTGCTGGTTCTACTGCTCTGCCTGCCGTTAGCGGCAGCTGCGCAGCAGGGATTGCCGGCATTTACAAGCACGCCAACGGCTGGCGGCGGTCAGACCTACAACCTCAGCATCCAGACGATGCTGCTGCTGACCTCTCTGTCCTTCATTCCGGCAGCGTTGCTAATGATGACCTGTTTTACGCGGATCATCATTGTCTTGTCACTCATGCGCCAAGCATTAGGTACGCAATCCACACCACCCACACAGGTCCTGGTCGGATTATCGCTATTTCTGACGTTTTTTGTGATGGGCCCGGTATTCGATAAAATTTATGCGGATGCCTATCAACCCTTCGCCGAAAACAAGATTTCGATCACGGAGGCAATGGAAAAAGGAGCCGGACCTCTCAAGGAGTTCATGCTCAAGCAAACCCGTCAGGCTGACCTTGCGCTGTATGTCAAGCTGTCTCACAATCCTGACCTGCAAGGCCCTGAAGACGTCCCAATGCGTTTGCTGGTACCGGCATTTGTCACCAGCGAACTCAAGACCGCGTTCCAGATCAGCTTCGCCATTTTCATCCCCTTCCTTATCATCGACATGGTCGTTGCCAGTATTTTGATGTCAATGGGGATGATGATGATGTCTCCGGCAATTGTCTCCCTGCCGTTCAAATTGATGCTGTTCGTGCTGGTCGATGGTTGGCAATTGTTGATTGGTTCACTCGCAGAGAGTTTTTATTAAGGTCTTACCATGACTCCAGAAAGTGTAATGACACTTGGCCGTGGTGCCATCGAAGTGACACTGATGATTGCCTCACCGATGCTGTTGACGGCGTTGGTGATCGGTCTGATTGTCAGTATTTTTCAGGCAGCGACACAGATCAATGAAGCGACGTTGACCTTTATTCCAAAACTGGTTGGCGTATTTCTAGCATTGATCATTGCCGGTCCCTGGATGCTCAGTGTCATGGTCGACTATATGCGACTGATGTTCAGCGGCATTCCAGCAATGGTCCAGTAATCCAGCACAGGATTGCGGTCTGGTACTGCAATTCCCATCCACATGATCTCCGTCACAAGCGCCCAGTTATCCATCTGGATTGCCTCATTCATCTGGCCGCTCACCCGCATCCTTGGCCTGCTCGCTGTTGCTCCGCCGTTCGGTAGCGCCAGCGTACCAATGCTGGTCAAACTTTTGCTGGGAGTGATGATTGCCATTGTGATCTCGCCTAGCGTTCCTATCCCAACTTCACTCGATCCAGCCTCATTGACAGGCTTGCTGATTCTGGCGCAACAACTGTTGATCGGTCTGTCGATGGGTTTTGCGGTACGCTTGGTATTTGCCGCAGTTGAAATGGCAGGTGAACTGACTTCATCCACGATGGGGCTCGGTTTTGCGGTATTTTTTGATCCACAATCACAAGGTAGAACCTCGGCCATCAGCCAGATGTTCAGCTTGCTGGCAACCTTGGTTTTTCTCAGCATCAATGGTCACCTGATGCTGTTGGCAGTGATGTCAGACAGCTTCGCGAGCCTGCCGATCACAGCGACACCGGTAACAACGGAAGGATTTCACTACTTGGTGATGTCTAGCGCGATCATTTTCAGAATGGGTCTGCAATTATCGCTTCCCATTCTGGTAGCCCTCTTGATCACCAACATGGCGCTGGGAATTCTGACCAGGGCGGCGCCACAACTGAATCTGTTCGGCATCGGCTTCCCGATCACCATGATTGCAGGCTTTTTACTAGTGGCCGTATCGCTCCCGTATATGCTCACACCACTGCAGCACTTTTTGGCAGACACGATCGACCTAGTGAGAACGCTGGGCGGCATGGCAACCATCCCGACCATGCCGAAACGATAGATGTACCTAAACAGGTACATCTATAAAGAGAATGAGGTGCCGCGCCGATGGTCCACCACAGCGACAGCAATCGGACTAATTACCGCAAATAGTTCAATAACGAAAGATTGCTGGTGGAAACAAACACCTTTTGTGCCGCCTGAAGATACTGAGATTGCTGATTCAACTGACTGATGACCTCGGTGACGTCAGTACCATTGCGACCCAATAGATTATTGGTAGTCTGAAGATATTGCTGATTCAGTACCTGACCCTGTGCATCCAGATTATCCAGCTCATTCTGACGCGCTCCCACGGATGCAGTGGCAGATTCCACGTTGCCCATTTGCAGACCAATCGAGTTACCAAGTGCACTCAGACTACGCGACAACGCAGCCTGACTACCTGGAATAGGCGTACGTGCAGCATCAGCCTGATCAGCAAGCAACTTGGCATTGGACGCCCTGGTCATCAGCTCACTAAATCTTTCATCGGTCGGATCGGTCGCATCCAGTTCTGACTGAATATCGTTATATTCGGCAATCGGGAATCGGCCGGAGCCGGGAGGAAACTCAAAGGTCGATGCCGCCACTGTGTCCGCATTATTGGCAGCCTCGGACGTTGGCACTGACAACAGGGTGATCAGATCCTGCATTGTTTTGAAGGTATCTTGCCCATTGCCCTGAAACACCGCCTGCCCCGACGCGCTCACTTCCATTTGACGGGTTGCATCCACCTGTAAGGTTTGCGTTCCCTGGTCGCCGCTGTAGACAATATTACCCATGCTGTCGTAGCTGAACGGCTGGGTTGTACTCCTGAATCCGCCAAAAACATAATTGCCCAGGCCATCCGTCGTATTGGCAAGGCCGAGCATCTCATTGAGATTGCCCTTCAGTTCTGCCGCCATATTGGATCGCTCGGCATTGGAAAACGAGGCATTACCAGCCTGGACCACGTCCGCCTTGACCTTGGTCAGCAACTGCGTCACGCTGTCGAGTGCACTGCCTACCGAGGCAAGCGAACTTTTCGCATTATTGCGGTTCGTCGCAAACTGTGAATTCAGCGCCTGGGTTTGAGACAGATCCAATGCGCGCGCAGCAGCGACAGGATCATCTGATGGAACCAGAACTTTCTGTTGTGCATCGACTTTTTGGGTGAGTTTAACAATCGACCCCTGCATCCCGGTTAAATCGTTGTTGCTGAGCTCATAAAGTTGATTCGTGCTAATACGCATGATGTTATCCCCCTACCCTTAATGCTCGATATTGAACAAGACATTGAGCATATCGCTGGCGGCCTGAATGACTTTAGCCGCCGCCTGATATGCGGTCTGATTCTTGATCATGTTCGATAATTCTTCATCCTGATTGACCCCGGATTGAGACTGCTGCTCTTGCTGAATCGATGTCAGCCGTGCTTTTTCTGCTGCGTTGGTAACGTTGATTTCATTGGTTCTGTTGCCGATCTCACTGACCAATTGCGAATAGGAACCCTGGAAGGAAGCCGTACCAATCGTACTTGCAGTCTGTAATGCGTTCAGCGCCTGCGCATTCCGGTTATCGTTGACACCATCGGTATTGGACTCGACATAGAATTGATCACCATCTGCTGGCACACCAGTAATCCTGAAACTGATACCTGCCGTGGTGAACTTGTCGCCCGCGGTAAAGTTGATCGGTGCACCGGAAGCGTAATTAGTTGTCGATCCGTCCTGATGCGTAATCAGTACTGGTCCAACGTCTGAAGATGGCTTGAACTGTCCGGTTGTGCCATTGAAAGTGAAACCCAGTTTGGTCCCCTCTGGCAATGGCTTATACGTCGAATCAATACTGCCCGACGAAATCGTCGCCAAGCCGGAATTGCCCGGTACCGGAGAGAAACGATAGCTATCACCGTCAGCCGGTGTGCCACTAAGCACAAAGCTGACACCACCAGAGCTGATGGTGGCACCGGCAGAGTAAGGAATCGCAGTACCCGCAGCATAGGTCTGCGTAACGCCTGAAGTAGTTGTTACTGTGACGGCAGCTGGCGGCGACAACGACAATGATCCAGTAGCGGCATCGTACTTGAAGTCAAGCTTGGCGTTAGGCGTAAAACTTGCTTTGTCGACCGTGGCTGAGGTCACTACACCTGTGCCTGTGTTGCCTGTTGTGACCAAGCCCATATTGGTGACTGCATTGCCAGAAGTCAGTACGGGCGTACCTGCTGCAACCAACTGTGTTTTGTCAATAGCCATGCCAATCAACGCGGCACCTGCGACGGTCGGCTTGATCCTGAAGCTGTCACCTGCAGACATGGTTGGCGCCGCATAGGTAACACCATCAATCGTCACGGGGAATTTCCCTGCCGGAATCGCGGAGGAATCTACAACCGTCTTTTGACCATCCGACAAGCGAGTGAACGTATATTTGCTTCCATCGTAATTGAGCGTGTAATCGCTGGTCGTCAATTTCGATGCATCTGTGATCGTCGCAGGCAGTGTGGAACCAGCAGAGTTTTTGATATCACTGTAGACGACTGGAGGAGCAACTTTAAAAAAATCAGTCCCCATATTACCGTTCTGATCCTGCCCCAGCTTGTGCTGGGCATTGAACGATGAGCTCAATGCAATAGCGACACGACCAAGCGAATTTTGGGCCTGATCCAGGGTCTCGCTACGGTATTGCAAAGCGCCGCCCAAACTGCCACCGGTAAATGCACCGTCAGGAATCAGTACATTCTGCCCATTGGTCTGGTAGGAAATCTGCAAGCGTGTCGGGTCATTTGGTGACGGCGTGGCAGCGAGAGTAGAAACGGTATCCCCCAACACCAGCGGCTGACCATTTCCGACAAACACGCTCAATGAGCCATTATCCTGACGCACGGTCGTCACTTTGACGATTTTATTCAGATCGGCGAGTGCTTGATCGCGCTGATCAAGCAAATCATTGGGAGTAGCACCAGTCGCCCCCGAGGCTTTCTGGATTGCCAAGTTCAGTGTCTGAATCTGGCGTGCGAAAGCATTGATGGTATCGACGTTGGACACAATCTGATTATTGACTGTGCTACGGCTCTTGGCCAACTGATCGTTCAGACTTTGGAACCTCGAAACCAGGCCCTGACCGTTAGACAGCACTGCCTGGCGGGCGGCATCATTATTAGGGGTGGATGCCAGATTCTGCAAACTTGAAAAGAAACTTTGCAGCGATGGTGACAAACCAGCCGAGGTATCTGCGACCAGATTATTGATTTGACCAATCTGCTCGGAGTAGGAATCCATGGAGCTCGCAGCCGTCTGCGATGCCATGACCTGTTTAGCCAGAAAATTGTCGTAGATGCGCTTGATCTCAGCAACATTCGTACCTTGCCCCACAAAGCCAGGACCGTAGTTAATGGCACCAGCTGTCGTCTGCACAACCACCTGGCGATTGTAGCCCGGGGTAGTAGCATTCGAGATGTTGTGGCTGGTCGTTGCCTGCGCCGTTTGAGCGGCTGCCAGTGCACTTTGCCCGATACTGAAGATATTGGATGTCATGCTATGTTTTCTTTGCCCGAGTTCTCTACTCAACGGCAATTTGCGGGGAAACTTTAATCACCTCCGCCGGTATCATGATGGCCAGGTGTGCGTCAGCCAAGCAAGTTCTGCGGCCTCAACCAGAAGATAGAACGGCAGTAACGTTTAGCAGAAAACCGTGGTTTCGTTGCCGTCCAGAACCCAATCAAGCAGAGAGCGACTGATTGATGATGCGTGACAGTTTTTCTGCATAATGCGGGTCGGTCGCATACCCTGCGCGTTGCAGACCGTAAGCAAAACCATGAGCATCTTGCGCATTCGCCAGCACTTTTTCATAGCGTGGATTGCTACGAAGAACGTTCGCATAATCTTTAAATGCTTCAGCATAGGACTCATAAGCACGGAATTTTTCAATGCGCTTTTGTGGAGTACCATTCACATATTCAATCGTCGTTGCCTCAACCACTTTGCCTGTCCAACTACCACCGGCTTTGATACCAAAAAGATTATGTGCAGAGCTGCCATCGCGTGCGCGAATTTCCTTCTTACCCCAACCGGTTTCCAATGCCGCCTGAGCCAGCATGAATTTGGCGGGGATACCAGTCATTTGACTGGCACGCTCAGCATCTGCCTGCAAACGATTCTGAAATGCCTCAACGTGAGCCGGTCGTTGCTGACCAACACGGCGTTTGTTACTTGGATTGTCAGGTGAAGGCAAATCCGCAGTGCTTACTGCAATACCCTGGAATAATTTGGCCTTGTCGATATCACTCAAGCCCCGAAGAAGAGGGATGACAGCCTCCGATGAAGAATTGCTCTCCTCATCGGTGGGCAATGGCTTGCTCACCGAGCTCGACAGCTGCCTTTCAAGCATATCGGCCAAACCGACGCCACGCTGCGCCATGTTCTGGCTAAGCTGCTGATCAAGCATCCCGGTGAACATTTTGGTCTGCTGACTGTCCAGCATCCCGTCCTGAGGAGTCGCATCACGCATGCTCTTCAACATCATGTTGAGGAACAACGCCTCGAATTGCTTAGAAGCCCCTTTGATGGCCTCAGGAGAATTTTGGGTTGCAGCGGAACGCAAACTATTGAGACTATTTGCATCGACAGCCAGACTTTCGGTCGGATTAGCGGGCTTGATGTTGTTAATCATATGCACATCCCGTTTAAATGATTTCCAGTTCCGCACGCAGCGAACCTGCTGTCTTCATCGCCTGCAGAATTGCTAGCAAATCCTGCGGCGTTGCCCCGATTGCATTAAGTGCCTTCACTACATCAGACAAGGACGCACCACCCTTCAAGTACATCACTTTGCCCGGCTCAGCCGTAATTGATATCTGAGCATTGGTATTGGTTGTGGTCTGACCGCCCGAGAACGCGCCAGGCTGACTGACACTGTTATCAGCATTGATCACAACCGACAGATTACCATGCGATACCGCGCATGTATCAAGTGTAACAGCCTGATTCATCACAACCGACCCGGTGCGAGCATTCAGGATCACTTTTGCCTGCATGATGGCGGGAGTTACGTCGAGGTTCTGCAATGCTCCCAAGAATGCCACCCGATCGCCGCTACCTAGCGGTGCACGCACACGAATCACACGGCCATCCTGGGCCATTGCCGTATCAGCACCAAAGCGCTTGTTCACAGCTTCAACGACACGATTGGCCGTCGAGAAATCGCTATCACGCAATTCCAGATTAACGACGTCGCCCTGTCCCAGTGCTGAAGGTACTGACCGCTCCACCGTGGCGCCGGCCGAGATGCGTCCAACGCTGAGCTGATTGATTGTCGTGCTGCTGCCGCCGGCTGAGGCTCCGGCGCCACCAACAACGATATTACCTTGAGCAATTGCATAAATTTGACCATCGGCACCTTTCAAAGGCGCCATCAGCAGCGTACCGCCGCGCAAGGTCTTTGCATTACCAATCGAGGATACAGTGACATCGAGCGTTTGACCCGGCTGCGCAAATGAAGGCAACGAAGTCGTCACGATCACCGCTGCTACATTTTTCAGCTGCATGCTGCTTGCGGTTGCCGCGGGTAGATTGACACCCAGTTGCTGCAACATATTGACGACACTTTGCACGGTAAATGGCGTCTGCGTGGTCTGGTCACCACTACCATCAAGTCCCACTGCCAGCCCGTAGCCGATCAACTGATTCTCACGGACGCCCTGAATACTTGCCAGGTCCTTGAGTCGCTCAGCTCTTGCCACACCCGCGCTAAGCACGACCACCAATATCAGCAAGACGGACACAACTCGTGATGCCACATGCTTTGGGGCACGCAGACCAGAGTTGAAAACTGAAAACATATCCATCATGCGACTCCTAAATCAGAAAGATGAGGCGCTAAGCACCCCTGCAAAACCGTTACAACTGCGACAACTTGGCCAGCATCTGATCGGATGTGGTGATCGCCTTGCTGTTGATTTCATACGCGCGTTGCGTCTGGATCATGTTGACCATCTCTTCAACCACGTTCACGTTCGATGTTTCCACATAACCTTGCCACAATGAACCGGCACCATTGGTTCCTGGTGCAGTAGGTGCAGGCGTACCGGAGGACGCAGTCTCAGAGTATAGATTCTCACCCTTGCTCTCCAATCCGGCCGGATTGATGAAGGTCGCCAACTGCAATGCGCCGATCTGTGTGGTCGCGGTCGAGCCAGCCTGTGTTACCGAGACTGTGCCATCGCGACCAATCGTCATTTTTGTCGCATTGGCTGGAATTGTGATTGGTGGCTGCACAACATAGCCGCTCGAAGTCACCAACTGCCCTTGCGCATCAGTCTGAAATGAACCATCGCGGGTATAACCTGTGGTGCCATCAGGCATTAATACCTGAAAGAAACCTGCACCCTGAATTGCTACGTCCTTATCGTTCCCCGTCTGGTTGACGTTACCTTGAGTATGAATACGCTCAGTGGTGACTGGACGAACACCAGTACCAATTTGCAAGCCGGAAGGCAACTGGGTTTGCTGGGTGGATTGTGCGCCGGGCTGGCGAATGTTCTGATACAACAGATCTTCGAACACAGCACGCGAACGTTTAAAACCGTTCGTACTGACGTTGGCCAGGTTATTGGAGATAACATCCAATTGCGTTTGTTCCGCATCCAGACCAGTTTTTGAAATCCACAGGGAACGAATCATTTTTTCTCCAATACCTTTTCAGGGGAAAGACCAAGGTCTTACTTCGGGTGTGACTTCAGGCTCAAATTCAGGACAACGATAGAATTTGATTGGCTTTATCGGTGTCGCCTTCAGCTGTTTGCATCAGCTTCATGTTCATGTCGAACTGGCGCGCCAGATTGATCATGCTTACCACTGACTCAACAACATTGACATTGCTTCCCTCCAGCGCACCGCCAACCAGACGCACATTTGCGTCAGCCTGAGCCTGAGTGCCGCTGGTCAGACGGAACATGCCATCATCACCACGCTTGAGTGACTTTTCGTTAGGATTAACTAATTTGAGGCGCCCCAAAATATTGACTGCAGTGGTAGCTCCCGTCGTCGGAATACCAGACACCGTCCCGTCTGGCGAAATCGTGATACTGGTATCTGGCGGAACACTGATTGGACCTCCTTCACCCACAACGTTCTGGCCACGTTGCGTTTGCAGCACGCCGTTCTCGCTGAGTTTGAAATTACCGTCACGGGTATAAGCTTCGCCACCGTCGGCAGTTTGCACAGAGAACCAGCCAGGCCCCTGAACCGCTACGTCGAGAGGCCGTCCAGTCTCCTGAATCGGTCCACCCGTAAAATTTGACCCAGCAGTTGAATCGACCACAAAGCTGCGGGTCGCCAATCCCTGACCGACAACCGGCACCGAGCGAAAGGTATTGAGCTGCTCCCGAAAACCCGTTGTCGTCGCGTTGGCCAGATTGTTGCTCACAGTGGCCTGCTGCTCCATCGTGTGCTTTGCGCCGGACATCGCGGTGTAGATCATGCGATCCATAGTTACCCCTAAACTGATACGCGGCAAAACCGCGTATGGTCCTATTTCTTATCGCGTGATCAGCGCAGGCTGACTAAGGTTTGCAATACGGAATCCTGCACCTTGATTGTCTGCGAGTTGGCCTGATAAACGCGCTGCGCAACAATCATGTTGACCAGTTCGGCGGTCAAATCTGTGTTGGAATCCTCCACAGATCTCGCTTGCATCGTGCCGAACTGACCGGTAGACGGCGTACCAATCAATGGTGCACCGGCATCAGGTGAAGCAGTAAAGAGATTGTTGCCGACTGGTTGCAATCCATTAGGATTGGCAAAGTTGACCAACACGATCTGACCCAGGGTCTTGCTATCCCCATTGGAATAACTGCCAGTGATCAAACCATCCTTACCGATTGCAAAACTCGACAACACGCCAGGACCTTTACCATCCTGGGTTTGCGCAACTGTTGTGAAGTCAGCGCTGGTCTGCGTGCTACCTGTGTAATTAAGCGTGATGCCAGCAGATGCAAAGGAAGCACCTGGCCTCGGTGTCAGGTTCAGCGTGGCAGCAGGCTGCGAGCTTGTCAGATTACCGTTGCTGTCAAAACTCAGGGTCGCAACCTTTGATTGCGAACCACCCAAGCCAACTGCAGGATAAGGCGCGCCGTCAACGGTGGTGTACACGTCCCAGTTGGTCGAACCACTGGATGACGATGCCGTATTTTTGACGTAGTAAGTCTGCACGTTGTAGCTATTACCAAGACTGTCATAGACAGTTGCGCCTGTTGTGCTGTTGTAACTGGCACTATCGGTCGGATCAAATGGCGTTGTCGCCGGCGCCGCCAGTCGGGAGTCCAGATTCAGCTTGCTTTGCACAGCAGTGGTTTGAGTTGCCGGAATATTGGCGGTGTTGATTTGCATGCGCACTGGATCACCGCCCTTGGCATTTCCAGGCCAGCCGGTCAAATACGCGCCATTCTCACTCTTGTTAACAATATAACCATCTTTGTCGAGCTCGAACTGACCATTACGCCCGTACATCGGCGTTGCATCTTGTTCGGTCGACTGCATCCGGAAAAAGCCATCACCATTAATCGCAACATCCAGAGGATTGTTGCTGGAAGTGATATTGCCCTGGGTGAATGACTGACGCACTGTTGCCGTCATAACACCAATCCCGACCGGCGAATTACCCGAACGGTTCATCGAATTCGCGTACAAATCGGCAAACTGCGCCTGCGCCGATTTGAAACCCACTGTGCTGGCGTTGGCAACGTTGTTACCGATCACATCAAGACTCTTCGATGCGCCATTCAAGCCACTAAGGCCTTGTTGAAAACTCATTTGATTCTCCTTGAACTGATGCCGTCAGTGGATTAAAGAATTTGAACTACGTCGGTTGTTTTGATCGTGCCAATGTTGGATACATTGAGCTTCACACCATCCGCACCTGTGGTGACGCTGGAAACCGTACCGAAAGACAGTCCGGTTGCAGATACTGGCGATCCCGCGGATGTCCCCGCTACTTCAAATGTGTACTGACCATCTGGCGCGGGCTTGCCGGAATCGGTTGCACCATCCCACACAATCGGCAATGTACCTGCACTTTGAGATCCCATATCCAGAGACTGCACCACCTTGCCGCTGGCGTCGCGGATGTTGATCTTGAGGCTGTCCACATTACCGTCCAACTGCACGCCGAAAACAGCACGCTTTGTCGTGGTCGTTGTGCCATCCGGGTTGATTGTCGAAGTTGATGCCAACGTGGTTTCCTTACCGGGTGCCAATACGCTGTGACCGATCATGTTGGCCGATTGCAAGGACTGCGACGATGACGAGTTCGCCATCAGTGATTCCAGCGTGGTGTTCAGTTTGCTGATACCAGAAACTGTCGACAGCTGCGCCAGCTGGGTGGTCAGCTCAGCGTTATCCATCGGCTTGGTGGGATCCTGGTTTTTCATCTGCACAGTCAGCAGCTTCAGAAACCGGTTCTGAATTGCCTCAGGACTGTTTTCGGTCAAACCTGAAGAAGTACCCGGCGGCGTCGCAGAGGCACCATTCATGGGAGACAACAAGTCACTGGAAATAGTAGACATGATCGATAGTTTCCTTATTGACCGATAGTAAGTGTTTTCAACAACATGTTCTTGGCGGTATTCATGGTCTCCACATTGGTCTGATAAGACCGCGAGGCAGAGATCATATTGACCATTTCTTCCACTGGATTGACGTTCGGCATGGCCACATAGCCATTGCCGTCAGCCATTGGATTTTTCGGGTCATACATTAACCGGGGAGGCGTCTGATCTTCGACCACACGCTCAACCTGCACGCCACTATTCGAAATATCACCATAAGGCACAGTCTTGAACACAACCTGCTTGGCCTTATAGGGTTGACCATCAGGCCCCGTTGCACTATCAGCGTTGGCAATGTTACTGGCGACAGTATTGAGACGCTGCGACTGCGCACTCATCGCCGAGCCTGAAACGTTAAAAATGTTAGACAGGGACATAATGATCAGCCAGGTTGAATAGCGCTTAACAGCAATTTGATCTGCGCATTGATTGCGGTAACGCCAGCCTCGTAATGCACGCCGTTATCAGTGAACTGATTGCGCTCAACGTCCATATCAACTGTATTACCATCCACACTGCCTTGCGTCACAGTGCGATAAAGCAATTGTGAATCATCAAGTCCACGATCAGACTCGATCGGAGTACCAGCAATATGTCCCGGAGACGTTCTGGCCAGTTCGACCGGTGGCAATCCGGGCAATGGCTTGACCGGCGTTTGGTGGCGACCAAGCTTTTCCTCAAGTGTTTTGGCAAAATCAATGTCACGCGCCTTGAAGTTAGGCGTATCAGCATTAGCGATATTGGACGCCAGCACTTGCTGGCGCTGCGCGCGCAAGTCCAGTGCTGCTTCATTAAACCGCAAGTAATCGTCCAATTTAGCGACCATCAAACTCTCCAGATAATGCTCACAATCAACCACCAAGGCTCAGCTACAATGCCAGTAGCGGGATTTACGTAGGTTGGATCATACGACGCCCTCATGAACTCGATTGGGCGAGAAAGGGATGAAACTACGTCTTGTTCGAGCTTTTGACAAAAATGGCCAGGACTACTATTGCTGGCAACATGCCTCTCCATTCGGCCACCAAGGATTTACGTTGTCGTTTATGAAATTTTATTCCACGGCGTCTGCGCTGTTGTTCATGTGCGTATTCGCATCTTCGGTAACGGCCCAGAGCACCGCACAGCAATTCCAGAGCCAGTCACCTGCCCAGCAGCGGCAGGATTTGGTTGCATTGCAGCAAGTTGCAGAGCAGTTCATGCAGACGCAAACCAACGGGATACCTGGCACCATCACAGTGACTACCGAGCCACTTAATCCCGCGCTAAACCTGCAGGCCTGCCCTACGCCCCAAGCCTTCATGCCAAATGGAGGCCGTCTCTGGGGCAAAACGACTGTAGGCATCAGATGTACAGCACCGTCACAATGGACTGTATACATGCGCGCCACGGTGCAGGTCATGTCTCCATATATTGTTGCCGCGGCTCCTTTGGCGCAAGGTCAAACAATCAACCCGACCAATATTGCGGTCGTCACAGGTGATTTGGGAAGTCTGCCCAATGGCGTCATTACGGACGAATCGCAGGCAATTGGTCGCGTCGCCAACATGTCGATTCCGGCTGGAGCCCCCATCCGGCAAGACGCACTTCGCGCCAACCGTGTGGTGCAACAGGGTCAGGCAGTACGTATTGTGTCCATCGGACAGGGCTTCCAGATTACCACCGAAGGACGGGCACTGAATAACGCAGGAGAAGGTGAACTGGTGCAAGCCAAAACCGTATCAGGCCAGGTAATTAGCGGCGTAGCCAAAGCTGGAGGTATCGTGGAGATACGTTATTAGCGTTCCCCTCAGGGAAATATGTTCTCTGAGCGAGAAATGTATTAAAGTTCGAGCGAAAATGGCCGATAATCATTGCAGCAGGTTGGCTATAAACGCCACAACCAGAGAAGGACATCGCCGTGAACGTTAATGACGCACTCAACAAGAACACAGGATTACCGGACGTAACACCCCAGCAAGCCCGTCCTACGCCCACTACAACGGCAGCTTCAGCACCAGCAACGCCAGCCAAGTTCGATCCCCCACCAGCCGTCAATAACAGCGCAGCGAATGTCCAGCTTTCCGCCCAATACCAGGCACTTGGTGCCAAGGCGAATGGATCTGGTGATAATTTTGACGCCAAGAAAGTCGCCGAAATCAAGGCGGCAATCGCCAATGGCACCTTTCAGGTAGACCCAGATAAAGTGTCTAGCGGCTTGCTGGACACTTGCAAGGACCTCATCAGTACACGCAACAATAGCAATAGTTATTAATGATATGACAAGCACCACTTCCCATCGGCCAACACAAAGCCTGAAGCAGGAAAAACTGGCGACTTCGCGCCTGATTGACGTGCTCAAGCAAGAACAGGAATTACTCATTGGCAATGGTGAAGCAGACGAAATTCCTGCTGTGATCAGTGAAAAGGCAAATATCGTTGCCGAGATGGCCTCACTTGCTGATAGTCGCCATCAAATCCTGGAAACACTTGGCCTGCCGCCAAATGAAGATGGTATGCAATTTTGGATCACCCAGTGCGGCTCTGACGAAGACAAGCAAACGTGGGATGACTTGTTCTCTCTGGCGCAATCTGCAAGAGAACTAAACCGGCTTAATGGTATTTTGGTCGGTAGACAAATGGCAATCAATCAGGGCGCCATGAACGTGTTGCAAGGCAAGAGTAACGGTACATTTTACGGTCCTGACGGACAATCAAAAATACGCAACAACGGTCGCCCACTCGCTATCGGTTAAAGTTCTCTTGCGGGGCATGAAATGTGGAAATACGCTCCCCGCACTCACCAGTTTGACACCGGCACGAACTCAGCACACTTGAAACAGCAACACGCTTAAGAAACGCCCGTCCAGGCTTGCTCTCGCAAGGTTGAACGCATCCGCGCAATTGCCTGACTGTGAAGCTGGCAAACACGCGACTCAGACACTCCCATTACAGCGCCGATTTCCTTGAGATTCATCTCCTGCTCATAATAGAGACCCATCAGAATTTTCTCGCGCTCAGGCAATGCGCGAATGGCATCAGCCACCGCCTCTCGAAAACCACCACTGATCAAGTTCTGCAGCGGGTCTTCACCTTGCCCGGTTTGATAACGATCAAGGAAATGCTCATTGCCACCTTCGGAATCGTGAAAATCCTCATAGTAAATCAGTTGATGACCACCACATTCGGTCAACATATCCTGATAGTCTGTCAGGCTCATCTTGAGATGCGCTGCCACTTCGGCCTCTTGCGGCGGCCGCCCCAATTGCTGTAGCAGGACATGAATTGCATCCTCGATCTTGCGAGTACTTTGACGAATACTACGGGGCAACCAGTCACTACCGCGCAACTCATCGAGCATCGCACCACGAATACGCTGCACGGCATATGTCTCAAATTGCGCGCCGTGTGTTTCCTCATAGCGATTGACAGCATCAAGCAGGCCGATCATGCCAGCCTGAATCAAGTCATCCACTTCTACACTGGGCGGCAGCTTTGCCTTGAGCTGATGTGCCAGTTTTTTAACCAGCGGCGCATGCAACTCAAGCAAACTGTTCTTGCTCGCCTTTCCCTTGACGTTATACATGACACGTCATACCCCGAGACTTGCACCATCAATCGCCATACCGTAGCTACTCTTGGTCAGCGTAGAGAGAGAAAACTGACTGGCCAGACGCCTGAACGCCAGCGCAGCACCCGTCAACGGAAACGCCTCCAGCACTGTTCGCCCCTGCCCTGATGCCCGACGAATATGCTCGTCGGCCGGAATCGAGCCCATGAAGTTCAGCTGCGCAGCCAGATAACGATTGGCAGCCTGCGACATGTTGGCAAAGACCATCTGCGCCTCGGCGTCGGAGCTACCGGTGACCAGCAGGCTAAAGGGACGACGACCGAGTCGGTCACTTAAATCCTTCAACAGGACGTACGCAGACTTGATCGAAGCTGGAGTGGTCGACATGTGCACAACAATCTCGCCCATCTCCATGGCGGGCACAGGAAGATTGTCATATTCACTCAATTCCGCATTGACCAGCGTTATGTCAGTATCAGAAGCAAGCTTGTCAAACGTCTGTGCCAACAGAGATGCCTGCGGGTGCGGCACCATCGAGACATTCTTGCGCGACAGCCGGGTCAGCGCAAAACCCTCCGGAACCAGGCGCAAAGCCTCATCCAGATGACGATCCTTGTTGGCTACATCGAGCAAGGTCGCTACCGGAAATCCACCAAACCGCGACAAGACACTCGACGGTGTCATGCAAGCATCAACCAGCAAGGCATTACACTCACTTGCCGCCAGGGATGCTGCCAGATTGATCAGCATTGCCCCCTTCTCGTCATCCGGCAAAACCGAGAAAAAAGTGAATACTCTTGGTACCGGACGTTCCAGCATCCGGCGCAGACCTTCAGCCTGATCGGTGTCATGATTAGCCAAGGATCACCTCCCGCAGTGTCTTGTCATTCATGGCAGTCGCGGTCGGACCGATCACGACTGGCAGTTCTGCATCCTGAAACTCGAATGGTGCGGTTTCACGCTTGAGCTTGAATGCCCGATCAACCAGATACAACTTGTTTGCCACGTGCAAATCCTCCGGCACCCGTTGGCCATTGGCCACGTAGTAAAGATTGAGCTTTTGTCGAATGACTACATCCAGAACGTTGCCGATGGTCGCTGCCTCATCGAGCTTGGTAATGATGCAACCAGCGACACCATTGCCAGAATAGGCACTGACAACTTCATTGAGCGTGCCACCGGTCGCTGTTGCATTCAGGCAGAGAAGCCGCTTGATATGAGAGCCAGCACCCGACAGCATAGCCGCCTGCTCAGCCACCATTTGATCGCGCTGCCCCATCCCAGCGGTATCAATGAGTACCGTGTGCTTGCCGCGCAATTCATCGAGAGCGATGCGCAAATCAGCCTCATCCTTGACCGAGTGCACCATCACGCCAAGGATCTTGCCGTAAATACGTAATTGCTCGTAGCCACCGATACGATAACCGTCAGTGGTGATGAGAGCCAGTTTGCCCGGGCCATGTCGCATCACGCAACGTGCCGCCAACTTGGCAGTCGTGGTGGTTTTGCCGACACCGGTCGGACCGACCAGCGCATACACGCCACCATCTTCCAGTAGTTCGTTTTCGTTGGCCATGGTCAACAGATTTTTGGCCAGCACGGATTTGACCCAGAACATGGCATCCTGCGACTTCGGGCTGCTCGGCAGATTCTCGGTGATCAGGCGTGACAGACTGGCACTAAAACCTGCCGCCAGCATCTCACGCATGATCGCCGCTTTGAGGGGTTCTCGCTTTTGCGTACCGCCCCAGGAAATTTCTGCCAATTGTGTTTCCAGCACACCACGCATGGTGCGAATCTCGGTCATCACATCGGACAGAATTTCATCGTAATCCTTGCCGTCGAACTCGGGCATCACATTCGAGTGCTGACGTGGCTCTGCCGCCTTGGCTACTGGCTTTGGCGCAGCCTTGGCTTCCACCACCGGTTCCTTCACAGGAGCAACCGGTGCTTCCTTGACGCGATTATCGTTGCGTGTACGCCAGACGCGGGCATCCGCCTGCGCTGTGCTTTGGCGCACAGATTCAGGACGCACAGGCGAGGCAGACTCAGGACGTGGCCGAGCAATCCCGGCAAGTGGCTGACCTTGCGAGGGCGGTCTTCGGACTGCTGCCGGCGGCATTGCCTCGCGCGCCATCGCTGGGACGACCAGTGAAGACATATCTTCATTGGCCATGGCCAGAATTTCCACGCCATCATCGATATTCCTGTTGGAGAGAATAACCGCATCCGGACCGAGTGCTTCGCGCACCTGGCGCCAAGCATCCCGAGACGAACCCGCGATAAATTTTTTCACATTCATGCTTGCCCTCCAACTAGGCTAGTAACTTTAATCGTTTTTGAATCCGGCACCTCAGCATGCGACAAAACACGCAGCTGCGGCATCGAGCGCCGCAAGAAGCGCGCCAGCAATGCCCGCAGCGGACCTGGAACCAACAATACCGGCGTCAGACCAAGCTGCTCCTGATGACGAGCAGCACTTTCGGTCTGCGCAATCAGCGCATCTGCCAGGCCTGGCTCGATACCACCACCATCCGGACCACTGGCTTGCAACGCCTGCATCAACAGCCGCTCAAGCTTGCTATCCAACGTCATGACAGACAACTCACTCTCAGTCGGGAAAATCTGCTGCACAATTGCCCGCCCCAATGCGACGCGCACAATTGCAGTGAGCTCGGTAGGCTCCTGCGTACGCGACGCATTTTCAGAAAGAGACTCTATGATGGTACGCATATCGCGGATATGCACACCTTCCGTGAGCAGGTTCTGAAGTACTTTTTGAACTGCGCCAAGCGGCAACAATTTCGGTACCAGATCTTCAACCAGCTTGGGCGCATCCTTGCCAATATGATCCAGCAATTGCTGCACTTCCTGCCGTCCAAGCAACTCGGCCGCATGCAGCGTAATCAAATGGTTCAGGTGGGTCGCAATCACTGTTCCGGTATCAACTACCGTGTAACCCATGGTCTGCGCCATTTCACGCATGCCACTCTCAATCCACACCGCTGGCAAGCCAAAGGCCGGATCGCTCGTCATCAGTCCGGGCAATGGCCCGGTCACCATGCCAGGGTTAATGGCAAGAAACTGACCATATGTCGCCTCACCTTTACCAATTTCGACCCCTTTCAGGGTAATCCGATAGGCAGATGGCTTCAGTTCAAGATTATCGCGGATATGCACTGGTGGTGACAGAAAACCAACTTCTTGAGCAAATTTCTTGCGAATCCCTTTGATTCGACGCAACAGCTCTCCACCCTGCCCCTTGTCGACCAGGGGAATCAAGCGATAACCGACTTCCAACCCCAGTGTATCAACCGGCAGAATATCTTGCCAGGTTGCCTCTTCCACTTCCTGCGCAACCGCAGCCGGCGCAATCGGCTTGGCATCCTCCCGCGCCTTGGCCAGACGCTCGCGCACCACGTAACCAGCAGTCCCCAGCAATACGCCAAGCAACACAAATGCGATATGTGGCATACCTGGAATCAAGCCCATGCCACCAATAATACCTGCCGTCAGAAACAGTACCTGTGGCTTGGCGAACAGTTGATTAATCAACTGACCACCAACGTCATCATCATTGGCAACGCGGGAAACCACCACACCCGCCGCAGTTGAGATGATGAGCGATGGAATCTGCGCAACCAGACCATCACCGATGGCGAGCAAGGTATAGTTTTTCAGCGCCAGATCGAACGCCAGATCATGCTGCACCATACCAACCACCAAGCCACCCACAATATTGACGACAGTGACGATAATGCCTGCAACAGCATCACCCCGGACATATTTACTGGCACCGTCCATTGCACCATAGAACTCAGCCTCCTGCGCCACTTCCTTACGGCGCGCACGGGCATCTGGCTCGCCAATTAAACCGGCATTCAGATCGGCATCGATCGCCATTTGCTTACCCGGCATCGCGTCCAGTGTAAAACGTGCGCCCACTTCAGCGATACGGCCAGCACCTTTGGTGACCACGGTGAAGTTGATAATGGTGAGGATGATGAACACCACGATACCGACCGTATAGTTACCGCCAATGAGGAAGTGGCCGAACGCCTCAATGACCTTCCCTGCAGCATCCGGTCCGGTGTGCCCCTCAGTGAGTACGACCCGGGTCGAAGCAACGTTGAGCGACAGCCGCAACATGGTGCTGACCAGCAACACCGCGGGGAAGGCAACAAAATCAAGCGGCTTGACCGTGTACAACGCTGTCAGCAGAACAATGATGGCAAGCGAAATGTTGAAACTGAAGAAAATGTCCAACACAAAAGCCGGCAAGGGCAAGACCATCATGGCAAGCATCATGATGATCAGAATCGGAGCCGCCAGCGCCTTGGTATGCTTGACCTGAACCCAGGCTGGTAATCTCAAGCTAGTCATGTTCATTCAGCAGCCCTCGCACGTGCAGCAATGGCAGCTTTGCGTTTATAGAGAGGATCATCCATTTCCGAGGGAACAGCGAGGTCATCCGGAGCTTGAGGCGGCAATCCTCCACGATTTTTGTAGGTACGCAACTGGAATACGTAGGCCAGAACCTCGGCTACCGCGGTGTAAAGCGCCTCAGGAATCTCGTCGCCAATCTCGGTGTGGTAATGCAAGGCACGCGCCAAAGGTGGCGCCTCAAGAATCGCGACATTGTTTTCGGCTGCAATGGCGCGGATACGTGCCGCCACTTCCTCGGTACCCTTGGCTACAACTGTTGGCGCCGACATGGCCCCTTCGCTGTATTTCAGCGCCACGGCAAAGTGGGTCGGGTTGGTCACGACCACATCAGCAGTTGGCACGGCCGACATCATGCGGCGCCTTGCTGCTGCCCGTTGCAACTGCCGGATCTTGCCCTTGATGACCGGATCACCGTCAGACTCCTTGTGCTCCTGCTTGACTTCCTGACGTGTCATCTTCAACTTGCGGGTGTAGTTCCACATCTGATAAGGCACATCGATGGCTGCAATGAAGACCAGGGCCATCACTATCATGATGAAACTGGACCACAACAGGTAGGGCATGTGCGTACTGCTCACCTTGAGCGGCTCAACACTGAGGTTGAGCACCGCCTCGATGCGACTTTTCATGGCATACCACGCGACCGTAGCCACCAGCACTGTTTTAAGCAGGCCCTTGCCTAGCTCAACCAGAGAGTTGAGAGAAAAAAGATTCATGACACCCTTGATCGGGTTCATGCGTTCGAATTTGGGCACCAGCGCACCCGTATTAAACAACCACCCACCCATGATCAGCGGCGCCGCCACCGCAGCCAACAACATCATGCAAGCAATGGGAATGCACGCCATGGCGACATCGGCAAAGCGACCGCCAAGATATCCAAATAGCAAAGCCGGGTCATACGCCATTTCACGCTCGAAAGTGAGCGCATCGACCATAAGACGATTGAGACTATGCACCAGTGGACCGGTGAAAACCCACAAGGTACTTCCACCAATGAGCAGCATGACGCACGTAGCCATCTCCCGCGACCGCGGCACGTCGCCTTGCTCACGGGCCTTTTCAAGGCGTTTCCCCGTGGGCTGTTCGGTCCGTTCTAGATCGCTTTCTTCGGCCACTGCCGCTCCCCGTTACTACCCATCTTTTAATTGGACGGATTTTTGAGATTAACACGAGCAATTATTGGCCAGAGATGTCTTACATCATCGTACGAATAAGAGGCGAAACGCCCCGTATTTCGGCACAGAAGAGACCCGTCAACTCTGCATTGCTTTAATACAGAGAGTATACAACGGGTTAGCTGCCACAGGATGACCTGAAGCGAGGAGAGGTGAAGGAAGTACGTTATACGAGATCAGACGACCTCGTTAAAAAAACACGACAAAATAGGAGCAAAAACAACAAGGATCAATAAATCAGAAACCAAGACTTTCCAGCAAGTCGTCGACCTGACTCTGATCCGCAATAACATCCTTTCCAGCAGGATTGATTTGCGGACCGTTCAACAATCCACTGTCTTCGCGCTTGGTCTCAGCCGGGGAATAATCAACGAGCAACTGCACAAGCTGGCTCTCGATGTCATGCGCCAATGCAGTGACACGCTTGATCACCTGACCAGTCAAATCCTGAAAATCCTGCGCCATCATAATATCGAGCAGCTGTTGCTTGGTCTGCACAACATTACCTGAAGTCAGTGACAGGAAAGCTTGGGTTTTTTCAGCCATGGCACGGAACTCGGTCTCTGAAAATGCACCTTCCATAACCGACTTCCATTGCGCAGCCAGATTTCCTGCCTCATCACCGATACGATCCTGCAGAGGTCCCGCGATTTCAGTAGCATTGAGCACACGCTGCGCAGCCTTCTCCGTCATCATGGCGACGTATTCAAGACGATCTCGCGCATCCGGCATGTCACTGGCAGCCTTCTCCAGCAAACGATCAAACCCCAAACCACGCAAATTGTCGTGCAGGCTGCGCGTCATCTGCCCGATACGCGACAGGAACTGGTCCTGATGCGCATCGGCACCCACATGCGATGGAGAGGGAGCCTGATCTGGCTTGTCCACGTCAGGCTCCGGCAGCGTTCAGTTTTTCGAAAATCTTGCCCAGCTTCTCGTCCAAAGTGGCCGCCGTGAAGGGCTTGACCACGTAGCCATTGGCTCCCGCCTGCGCAGCAGCGACGATATTTTCCTTTTTGGCTTCGGCAGTCACCATCAGCACGGGCAGTTTTGACAGAGCAGGATCTTTACGAATTTCCTGCAACATTGTCAAACCGTCCATATTTGGCATATTCCAGTCAGAGACAACGAAATCAAACTGATCGCTGCGCAACTTCTGCAAGGCCTGGACGCCATCTTCGGCCTCATCGACATTGCTGTAACCCAGCTCTTTGAGCAGGTTACGAACGATGCGACGCATCGTTGAGAAATCATCTACAACGAGAAACCTAGTATTTGGGCCTGACATGATAACTCCATTGATTCAAAGCAAATATTGACGATAACGACATGTCATTACGAAACTTGAGGTGCCGCTCTCAACTATACGCGAGCGCCACCTTTGATTTTCAGTTTATGCAACTGGCAGCATGGTACTCGAACTACACTCGCAATGCACGACTACCATGCTCGGCAAGATAACCAAGTACGCGTCCTGGCATTGCCTGAAGTGCCAGCACTTCATGCGCCGCACCAACCGCAATAGCTTCACGTGGCATGCCAAAAACGACGCATGAAGCTTCATCCTGAGCAAAATTATAAGCCCCGGCATTCCTCATTTCCAACATTCCCAGCGCGCCGTCCTTGCCCATTCCGGTCATAATCACGCCGACGGCATTTTTACCAGCACAGGCGGCTGCCGAATTGAACAAGACATCGACGGATGGCCGATGGCGGTTGACAGGCGGCCCCTGATCCAGCTGGGTCATGTAATTGGCGCCGCTGCGCACCAGTTTGAGATGCGAATGCCCCGGTGCAATATAGGCATGCCCTGGCAAAACACGTTCATTACCTGCGGACTCCTGCACCGAGATTTTGCACAGATTATTGAGTCTGGCCGCAAATGAACGAGTAAAACCCTCGGGCATATGCTGCGTAATCAGAATCCCTGGGCAATCAGAAGGCATTTTGATCAGAAAATCCTTGATTGCCTCAGTCCCACCGGTTGAAGCACCAATAATGATCAGTTTTTCACTACTGGTCAGTGGGTTGCGCAACTGTGGCAACACTTCATTGGCAGCCTTGGAGCCGTCTGCAGCAGGAACCGGACGCGGACGGATGCTCGCTTTTGAGGCGGCGCGGATCTTGTCCGCAATCATGTCGGTATATTCCTGCATGCCGCTCTGGATCGAGATTTTAGGCTTGGTCACAAAATCAACCGCCCCCAACTCCAGCGCGCGCAAAGTAATTTCCGATCCGCGCTCAGTCAGTGAGGACACCATCACCACTGGCATCGGCCGCAAACGCATGAGTTTTTCCAGAAAATCCAGGCCATCCATGCGCGGCATTTCCACATCCAGAGTCAACACATCAGGATTGGTCTGCTTGATCAGATCACGCGCAATGATTGGATCAGGGGCCACGCCAACGACTTCCATGTCGGGCTGGCTGCTGATGATTTCCTTCATGACACTGCGAATCAACGCAGAATCATCGACGATCAAGACCTTAATTTTCATATCAATACTGCCTTCCGGAAACTTATTCTTCTGCAATGTTGCCAAACTACATCATACACTGCGTATCTAAGCAGGTTAAGCGCCTGCCTTGACGTTACATTACGTGACATTAAAACAGATCAACCGCGCCGCCAACAGGTTTGGTGACCAGTTTATTGGCATAATCCTGCTCACGGTTGACCAAGGTATTGTTATGCAGTTGCTTGAGTTTTTTCACCAATACCTTTCCTGTTCTCGGAAAAAAATAGACCTTGCGTGGCCATACATCGTTGAGATCCTCTGCGACGATACGAATATTCTCTGCCTTCAGATACTCCTTGACGAACCTGGCATTGCGTTCGCCGACATTGATTGCCACAAAGCCACGCAAGACGTTACCACCGCCAAACACCTTTGCCTCCAGGTTTTCACGTCGGGCACCGGCTTTCAGCAAGTCATTAATCAGAATTTCCATGGCATAAGTGCCATAACGCATGGATGCCGATACCGGGCTATCACCGTCACCACTATCTGGCAGCATGAAATGATTCATGCCGCCGATCCCGCTGACCCGATCGCGGATGCACGCCGATACGCATGATCCGAGTACCGTCACGATCATCATATCCTTGTGCGTAAAATAATATTCACCAGGAAGAATCTTCGCCGCATCGCAATCAAAGCTGCGGTCGTAATAAACATTCGAGGCAAATTGCTCTTGCCCTTGGGGACTCATGAGTTATTTTCCTGCCTTGCGTTGTGCTGCCTCATTCAACTCGTAGACCGTTTTACCCTTGAGCTTCAAGGAGTCTGATACATACAGGAAGTTTTCCGAATGCCCCGCAAACAACAGAGCATGAGGTTTCATCAGCGGGACGAAGCGCGACAGGATTTTGCTTTGCGTCGGCTTGTCAAAATAAATCATCACGTTGCGGCAAAAAATCACATCGAAGGGTCCTGAGACCGGCCAACCGTCACCCAGCAAATTCAATTGCTTGAAAGTAACCATCTTGCGCAACTCCGGACGTACCCGAACAAAACCTTCTTGCGCCCCCTTCCCACGCAGGAAAAATTTCTTGACCCGCTCGGGCGCCATTTTCTCGATACGTTCCAAGGGATAAACACCATTGGCACCAGTCGCCAGAACATTGGTATCGATATCCGTCGCCACAATCTGCGCCGGTGGAGTAAGACTGCCATAGGCCTCACACAAGGTCATGGCAATGGAATACGGCTCTTCGCCGGTGGAACTGGCAGAACACCAAACCGTCACCGGCTCCTTGAGCGTCTTGACGAAGTCCCCAAGAATCGGAAAGTGGTGCGATTCGCGGAAAAAGGACGTCAGATTGGTCGTCAGTGCATTGGTGAACGCTTCCCATTCGTCAGCATCACCGCCCCGCTCAAGCAGGTCAAGATACTGTACGAAAGAGCCAATACCAGTTGCGCGCAAGCGTCTTGCCAGTCGGCTGTAGACCATTTCCTGCTTGCTGTCAGCCAACGCAATTCCCGCCCTCCTGTAGATCAAGTCGCGAACCCGTTCAAAATCACGGTGAGTAAAATCAAATTCTTTGACAGAATCAGATTTTTCCGCTGATGAGGTTTTCAAGTTGATTTTCCTTTTTATATGGAGCGCGCGCCCGCTTTTGCAGGCAGCCCCCGTGGTCGAATAATCTATCAGCTACCCGACGCGGTCAAGGTCTTCAATCCGAAATCTGGCCTACCGGCAGGCAGACATCGCAGTCACCGAAAATTGTGGAAAGTGTCAATACCTTTTCCGAAAAAGATCCTGTGTCAACCACAGTTGTGCGGATCAGCCCCGCAAATACTAATTGTGCTGGTTAGAACGGTAACCAACCCGAAAACCGCCCCAATGTCGTCCACCTACGTAGATCGGGACCGATAGATCATGCATGACCTCTCCAGTATCGCGCTTATAGGTCTGCAACAGGAATGGCTTTGTATTTGCGCCACAACGTTTGCCGGTCCGGTCACTGAAAATTCGCTTGGTACGGTTGTTGACCAGATCGACGTCATGGTCGCCCGTCAGGGGCTGTGAGAATTTCTTGTTGTGCGTAGGAAAATAACCGTTGTTATCAACGGCGCCGGCATAGACCAGCTGCGGCAACGCAACCAGAAGTGCCTCCTGAATCTCTGGCAAAACCTGATCGGTAAAGGCATCGAATTGCGTCTTGTGTTTTGCGGGATTGGTATTGGGAATCGGTGTGTAATGGCGATCAAACAAAGCAGCTTGAGTGATACGACCGGCTGCAATTGAGACCTCAAACAGCTTGCCGATCCGACTTGCCGCAGCACTCGCTGCACGCCGGATCTCTTCATGATGGGTGCTGGCGTTAGCATCTGCAATAGCCTCAAATACCTCCTCTGCCTGCTCCGATAATACCAGCGCAGATGCTGCCACGCGTGGCAGCTCAGTGTCGGTGGCCAGCATGCCATCGCGAATCTTCAGAATCGCATCAGCAATCTGCTGACTGGTTGCTACCTGATCACGAGAGGCCTTGGCGATCTGGGCCACTTCATCTTCCGATTCTGAGGCTGCGCGCTCAATGCTACCCAGATATCGGTGTACCTGATCGACATTCTGCGATGCCTCAATGACGTTGCCACTGAGCGCCTGCATTCCGCTGGCAGCCAATTCAGCCTGTTCAGTGATAGCACGCACCATGACGCCGATATCGTCGGTGGCCTCCTTGGTACGCAGTGCCAGCTGCCGCACCTCACCAGCGACAACTGCGAAACCACGTCCGTGTTCACCGGCTCGCGCCGCCTCAATCGCGGCATTGAGTGCCAGCAGATTGGTCCGCGCAGCGATCTCGCTGATGACTTCGGTAACACCATGAATACGCCGCGACTTTTCCTGCAATTGCGTCATCAGAACGGAGGCGTTTTTTGCATCCTCACTGGCTTTACCAATTTGCTCCAGTACCTGTCGGACCTCAGCCCGGCCAGCAACACTCTCGGCACGCACTTCGGCAGCAACGCGGGACGCGCGCTCTGCGTTAGAGGCAATCTGTTCCGTGGTCCCGGCATTTTGATCGGCACCCGAGACAATCGCATTGGCAGCCACGACATCATGACTGAGCTTGTTTTTGATTGTATCGACAAAAAATGAAGTCTCCGCAGCACCGATCATGATGTGATCAATTTGACCCACAATCCGCTCCACCAGCGCATCGCCCTGGCCTGTCTGACGTCGCTTCGCGAGATGCGTCAATGCGACCGCCAGCACCAGCGCCACTACCGCAGCCAGTACCGACGGGATCATCACCGACACAACCGGTAGCAACGTCAAACAGGCAAAGACGATACCGGCGACCACTACGGGCAAGACACCCTCAACAATCATGACTCGCACAAAGTACTTTCTTTCGGACATTCCGCAACCTCCTAACAAAGTAGCCGTCGAGGCTTGTTTTTTCATCAACAATCAGTCGTTGGCCGTTACTGGAACGCTTCGCCAAAGCAAAGCGGCTACAGGAGGATTCTTCTCAGTCGATGAGTGAAGTGGCAGCATTGATTATTTTTTTGCTGCTTTGTCTCCGTTTTATTTTTATCCATCATACAAAAAGATTCTTACGCGTGGCTTATTGCACCGCGTCCGGGGCCGGAAGCAAAAAAGGCTACAAGCAGATGCTTGTAGCCTTCACAGATTTACCGACGAAAAAGGATCAATGCATTTTTTGCAATCCATAAACCAGTGCTGCCAGTACACCACCAGCGATTGATCCAACCACCGGCACCAGCGCATATCCCCAGTCACTGTCGCGCTTGCCAGGAATTGGCAGCAACGCATGCATCAGACGTGGGCCGAAATCACGTGCAGGATTGATTGCGTATCCGGTCGTCCCCCCCAGCGAGACACCAATGCCCATGACCAGCAATGCCACCGGTAACGCATCCAGCGCCCCCAGCCCCATTGATGGCGAAGCGATGTTGAGAACGCAGTAGACCAGCACAAACGTACCGACAACTTCCGACACCAGATTACCTTTGGTGTTACGAATTGCTGGCGAAGTGCAGAAGGCGGCCAGCTTGAGATTGCCATCCGTCGTCGCAGCAAAGTGGTTGCGATACACCAGCCAGACCAGGAAGGCTCCCATCATGCCACCCAGCATCTGCGCAGCGATGTAGGCAGGAACATTAATCCAGGCAAATTTGCCGGCAACTGCCAGCGCCAGTGTCACCGCGGGATTCAGATGCGCACCGCTGGAAGCCGCCGCAACGAATACCCCCACGAATACGGCCATGGCCCAACCGACGGTAATCACGATCAGACCACTGCCATTACCGTGTGTTTTGTTCAACAACACGTTGGCAACGACGCCATTGCCAAGCAGGACAATCAGGGCGGTGCCCACAAATTCAGCTAAATAAGGACTCATGATGATCAACTTTCAAAATGGATGATAGTGATGGGTGTGAGCGGCAGATTTCTCTCCGCCTGCTCAGCATGCCTTGGCAAATCAGTGATTAGCCCAAGCAGTCGCGGCACTGATGGCGCGCTGCCACCCCTTGATATTGGTCTGCACTTCGGCCGCCGGCATGGCTGATGCAAAGCGTTGATCAAGCTGCCACTGCCCCTGCACGTCATCTGTGCTGCTCCAGTAACCCACTGCCAGACCTGCCAGATACGCTGCACCCAGTGCAGTGGTCTCGGTGATCTTAGGACGTACAACATCAACCCCGAGAATGTCAGACTGGAATTGCATCAACAGGTTATTAGCCGTTGCACCGCCATCCACGCGCAACTCTGGAATGACAATACCGGCATCGGCTTCCATCGCCTTCAATACATCCATGGTCTGATAGGCAATACTATCGAGAGCGGCACGCGCATAGTGTGCCGCTGTGGTACCACGGGTAATACCAAATACCGTGCCACGCGCATGCGGATTCCAGTGCGGCGCGCCCAGTCCGGCAAATGCCGGCACCAGATAAACACCATCGGTGCTCTTGACGCTACGCGCCAACGCTTCCACTTCGGAGGACGTCTTGATGATACCCAGGCCATCACGCAGCCACTGCACAACAGCGCCGCCGATAAAGATACTGCCTTCAAGTGCATAGCTGACCTGATCACCAATCTTCCAGGCCACGGTCGTGAGCAGATTATTCTTTGATGCGATCGGCTTGGAACCGGTATTCATCATCATGAAGCAGCCAGTGCCATAGGTGTTCTTGACCATGCCCGGCTGGGTGCACATCTGACCAAACAACGCTGCCTGCTGGTCACCAGCGATACCAGCGATCGGGATTTCGGCACCGAAGCTGGACACCTCGGTATGACCATAGGTTTCGCTGGAAGAACGCACTTCTGGCAACATATTGCGCGGCACGCCCATGATATCGAGCAGTTCTTCATCCCATTGCATGGTATGAATATTGAACAGCATGGTGCGCGAAGCATTGGACACATCAGTCACGTGACGCTGACCACGAGTCATATTCCAGACCAGCCAGGTATCCACAGTGCCAAATGCCAGACGCCCCTGATTGGCCAGCTGACGCGCACCGGTGACGTTTTCCAGAATCCAGCGAATCTTGGTCGCGGAGAAATAGGAGTCCACCAGCAGCCCGGTCTTCTCACGGATCTTCTCTGCCAGACCACGACTCTTCAACTCATCGCAGAAAGCTGCCGTACGACGATCCTGCCAGACGATGGCGTTATAGATTGCCTTGCCGGTTTCACGATCCCAGACAACGGTCGTTTCACGCTGATTGGTGATACCGATGGCAGCCACCGAGGTACCGTTGAGACCCACCTTGGTCAGCGCCTCGGCAGCAACTCCTGCCTGGGTGGACCAGATTTCCTGAGGATCGTGCTCTACCCAGCCTGGCTGCGGATAAATTTGTTGAAATTCCTTTTGCGCCGAGCTGACGATATTGCCCTGGCGGTCGAACAGAATGGCGCGGGAGCTGGTAGTGCCTTGATCGAGGGCGAGAATATATTTATTTTTCAACTTGTCTACTCCAAGGTTGGTGGATCCGTCTGCACGGATTAATTATTGACCTTGATCCCGAACGATTCAGAATCGGTCTTTTTTCTTCTGATGCAATGGTCCGCACCAGAGTACCGCTAGAAACCAGAATTGACGGAATGAGGGAACGCGCGACTGATGCCGCATCGCGTAGACAAGCCCGGTGACCACAACCTGAATGCAGATTAAGACTAGACCGATAACTTATCTTGTTGCAAGGCTCCTTGAACGATCTCAAAGCGCCCCCGTCTCCTCATGTCGGCGACTCCGTGCCACTAAAATCAAGGGATTCCCCCATGGCAATTCACTACCTGCAGCATGTCACCGACGATCAACTATATTTATTTTCGAAAGTATATTGTTCGAATTCGAACATTCATATTGGTTTATATTAATCAAAACGAACATTTCGATAGTTTTTAACTTAATCAGAAATAGCTAATTCCTATCTCTATAAGGAAAGCTGATCACAACCAGAATCAACGAAATATGAGGATGCCGCTGCCGCGGCGCACAACTACACGGCGCCGACGCACAGGGATAGGAAAGTAAGGATGAGAATAGAAACTACCTGCAGCTATCGCAGGGGATCGCCAAGAAAATAAGAATGCGCGAAAACGCGCTCAGCGACGTTCGTCGTTTGGCGCAACAAAAACATCAATCTTGGCTTCATCGAAGATCGTGCGCATTTCTTCCGGTACCGGACGATCCGTGAACAAGGCATTGATCCTGGAGATATCACCGAGACGCACCAGCGCAGGTCGCCAGAACTTGGAATGATCAGCCACCAGAAACACGCTACGTGAATGTTCAATGATTGCTTCCGACACTCTGACTTCACGATAGTCGAAGTCACGTAGCGTGCCATCAGCCTCGATACTGGAAATACCGATAATGCCGAAATCGACCTTGAAACGGCGAATGAAGTCGATGGTGTCCTCGCCGGTAATACCGAGATCCCGTGCACGCACGACTCCACCGGTAATAATCACTTCGCAGCCAGGGTAGCCACTCATGATCGCGGCCACATTGAGATTATTGGTAATGACGCGCAGATTGCGACGGCGACTCAGCGCTCTGGCAACTTCTTCATTGGTAGTACCAAGATTGATGAAGAGTGTGGCCTGATCCGGAATATGCTCCACCACCATCGCAGCGATACGTCGCTTTTCTTCTGAATACATTCCCTGCCGCGCGCCATAGGCAATATTTTCTGCGCTCGACGGCAAACCAACACCACCGTGATAGCGCTGTAACATATTCATTTCTGCTAGCAGATTAATGTCCCGGCGTATCGTTTGCTGTGTGATCTGAAAGCGTGTCGCCAGATGTTCGACGGTGACAAATCCATCGCGTTGCACATAGCTCAGCAATTCCTGTTGGCGGGCATTTAGCTTGTTCGGGGTTGTCTCTGACATGAAACCTGTCCAGTTTTTTAGCGTCTTTTTTGAAGACCGTTCCCGGGGATACGGGGCGTCTGGTCTTGTGCCACATTCCTGGATGGCGGATGCGATCAGGACATTTGTGCGCCTTGAATTTTACGACGAAAAATGCCTCTGTAACGCGCTACGAGGAATCACAAACTCGACTGTAATAACCAGCCGTGCCCGGGAACAATCGAGAAATAGTCAGTACCAAAAGAAAAAGGGTTACAAGCAATGCTTGTAACCCTTTGATTTTCTTGGTCGGGACGGAGTGATTCGAACACTCGACCCCTTGCACCCCATGCAAGTACGCTACCAGGCTGCGCTACGCCCCGACGAGCCAAGAATTATAGCAGAGTCGATTTCATTTTGTCTGCGCCAATTACAGCCGACAAAGAAACTCTCCACCAATAAAGCCAGCGCTTATTTGTGCAGAATATCTTCCAGCCGATTACCGAATCCGAAGCTGCTGATCACGATCAAGCCCAGCAATCCCAACGCGCTACCGAGCCACATTGTCGCCGGAACACCAACCGTATCAGCAACCAAACCACCCACACTCGAACCGACAGCAATCGCCACCTGCACAATGCTGACGAACATGGCCGAGCCTGCTTCCGGCAAATCCGGCGAAGACCATTGCAGCCAGATACTCAGGCACAAGGGAATCGCGCCAAAGGCAATGCCCCACGCCACCACCATTACCGACACGCCAAAGAAAGATGCATGCAGCAAGGGCAAAGACAACAACGCCACCATCAACAACGCAACAATCGCAAGCAGGCACTTGTGCAAATGTCGCGTCACCAGCGATGAAAAGACAGCATTGGAGACAAAACCTACAAACCCGAAGCCGAGCAACAGCGCTGTAATTGCCGACAGACTGAAATCACTCAAGTGCAGAAATGGCGCAATGTAGGTGTATGCCGAAAAGTGCGCACCAAAGACCAGCGCCACCATCAACAAGCTCTTGCGCGGATTACTGCGACTTACCAATGTCCGCAGGTCTTGCCAGCGGATCGCAGCGCTCGAGGGCAGCGAAGGCAACAATACCGCCTGCGCAATTAACGCCACCGCAGCCAGCAAGGCAGTTGCCATGAACGAGGTGCGCCATGACCACAAACCGCTAATGAACGTCCCAAGTGGCACGCCGATGACCGTCGCAAAAGTGACACCACTCAGAATGATCGCCGTCGCTCTGGCTGCATCTTCCTGCCGCACCAGCCTGCCAGCTGTCGCCAGCGCTAACGTCCAGAACCCACCCAGCGCAGCCCCCAGCAATGCGCGGCCCAACAACATGAGGAAGAATGACGGCGCCAGCGCGGACACCAGATTTGATGCCAGCAGCAGCACCGACAGCGCCAGCAGAATCAAACGTCGATTGATACGCCCAGCCCCCAGCATCAGGCCTGGCGCCGCGATTGCAGCAACCACGCCGGGCGTGGTCACCATCAATCCGGCAGTACCATCAGACACCCCCAGCTCCTGAGCAATCTGCGGCAGCAATCCAACCGGCAGGAATTCCGTCGTCACAAATGCAAACGCGCCAAGCGCCACCGATGCTACCGATAGCCACGGACGCCAACCATCGGCGACCTGCGCGGCGTCGCCGAGCTCGATACCGGCACTGGCGTGATCGAGCACAATATTTTTTTCCATTTACTTACTCCATGAAAACCAGCGGCCAGCGCTTCCCCCTGCGCATCAGCCGCCTGATGTGAAATCGCCCTGCCGCCAGCGAGGACGGACATTGAACGAAGCAGTAACTGTCATATTTTACACGACAGTTAAAAACAAAAATAAGGACCCGTCGAGGTCCTCGATATCACTAGCAAACCACGATCGCGCTAATCAGGAATCCGATTCACAAGCTCAGACAGTTTACGTGTCTTCAGGATTTTCAGCAGCGCCGCCTCAACCTCTGACAGTACTGGCTGCAAGGCAGCATCCATGCTACAACTGACACGACAGGCAACGTCTTTGGGTCGGGTATTAGGTTTGAGTACCGGCCCTTGCTCGACCGCCAGATAGACATCTGACAAACAAATCTGACTGGCTGGCCGCGCCAGTTGTGCCCCGCCACCACGCCCTTCCTTGGTCACAACAAGATGTGCCTTGGACAGCTGGCACAACAGTTCACGCACAAATACCGCATTGGTATTGACGCTCGCCGCAATCGCAGAGGACGGGAAAAATAGCTCGCCATCACGCGTTGCGTGCTCAATGCTGACAAGAATATGTGCCGCGACGGCAAACCGGCTTGATTTCATACTGTATATATATTTTATACAGACAGCCAAGTCAACCTGGCAGCAAGAAAAGTAAAAGCCCCGCACAAGTGCGAGGCTTTAGAATTTTTGGCTCCCCGACCTGGACTCGAACCAGGGACCTGCGGATTAACAGTCCGTCGCTCTACCGACTGAGCTATCAGGGAACAGATGAGGGCGCGATTATGAACTATTTTTTCTGTTGTCGCTAGCTCTTCTACAACAGAAATGGATAAATCTTTTCACGCTGCCATGCTTGCACTCATTGCATGGCACTTCACAACAATTGCTCGTTTCCGCAATGCAGAAACAAAACAAACAAACCAGACTGCACTACCTACGGAATTGAAAAAGCCTCGCATTTCTGCGAGGCTTTTATATTTCTTGGCTCCCCGACCTGGACTCGAACCAGGGACCTGCGGATTAACAGTCCGTCGCTCTACCGACTGAGCTATCAGGGAACAGCTGAGAACAAGATTATGACCGGCTTTTTACTTCCTGTCAAAACCTTTTTACTGTTCTCACTTCTCTTTTTCAAGACTGTCCAGACACTGACAGTTACAGCACCTTGGCAATTGCATCGACCACAGCGTCGATGTTCTTGGTGTTCAGTGCGGCCACGCAAATACGACCGGTGTCCACGGCATAGATCGAGAACTCGTTACGCAGACGTTCGCACTGCGCCTTGGTCAGACCGGAATAGGAGAACATGCCGCGTTGCTTGATCACAAAGTCAAAGTCGTGCGCAGGTGCCTTTTCCTTAAGCTTGGCAACCAGCAGTTGACGCATTTCGCGGATACGTACACGCATCTCAGCCAGTTCCTTTTCCCACAGGGCGCGCAACTCTGGGGTTGCCAGCGCAGTCGCCACGACCTGACCACCATGGATTGGCGGGTTGGAATAGTTAGTACGCACCACGCGCTTGAGTTGTGACAGCACACGAGCAGCTTCTTCGCTGGAAGCGGCAACAATGCTCAGTGCGCCAACGCGCTCGCCGTACAGCGAGAACGACTTCGAGAACGAGTTGGAAACAAACAGCGGGCCACCAGCCTGCGCAAAACGCAGCACGACCTTGCCATCTTCTTCGATGCCATCACCAAAGCCTTGATAAGCCATGTCCAGGAACGGGATCAGGCCACGCGATGTCACCACGCTGATGATTTCAGTCCATTGGTCGTCAGTCAGATCAGCACCGGTTGGGTTGTGGCAGCATGCGTGCAGCAGCACGACCGAGCCTGCTGGCATGGTCTTGAGCGCATCCAGCATGCCGGCGAAGTTCACGCCACGGGTTGCTGCATCGTAGTAAGGGTAGTTGTTGACTGTGAAACCGGCCATTTCAAACAGCGCGCGGTGATTTTCCCAGCTTGGATCGCTGATCCAGACCTGAGTCGATGCTGGCGAGAAATGTTTCAGGAAGTCTGCACCCAGCTTCAATGCACCGGTGCCGCCCAGGGCCTGCACAGTGATGGCACGCTTTTCAGCGATGACCGGGCTACCGGCACCAAACACCAGCTCTTGCACGGCCTTGTCGTAAGTTGCCAGACCGTCAATCGGCAAATAGGTACGCGGCGCCAGCTTGGCTGCCAGCTCGGCTTCCGCCTTGCGCACGCACTCCAGCAGCGGCACCTTGCCGTTGTCGTCGTAGTACACACCGACACCCAGGTTGGTTTTGCCTGGATTCTTGTCAGCATTGAATGCTTCGGTGATCCCGAGGATAGGGTCGCGTGGCGCCATTTCGATGGCGGTGAAGAGGGAGGCAGAGAGAGGAGCGTTCATCGTGATAACATAAAAAGTTAGCTGCAACCGTGGATTGCAGTCGGGATGGATGCAGGGCAACAACGCTCGCCGAGCACCGCTTTGCAACACACAATTTTACCAAAGGTCGAATGAGTATGGCTGATTTATCCCCCCTGGCGTCGGCGCCCGCTCTGGATGAAAGCAAATTTCTGAGTTTCCCGGATTCGCCCTACAAACTTTATCAGCCCTTCCCGCCCGCTGGCGACCAGCCTGCTGCCATCGAGAAACTGGTGGAAGGTGTCAATGACGGCCTGTTTTTCCAGACCTTGCTGGGTGTTACTGGCTCCGGGAAAACCTACACCATGGCCAATACAATCGCACGTCTGGGTCGCCCGGCCATTGTATTTGCCCCCAACAAGACGCTGGCGGCCCAGCTCTACAGTGAGTTCCGCGAATTCTTCCCGCACAATGCCGTGGAATATTTCGTCAGTTACTACGATTATTACCAGCCGGAAGCCTATGTGCCGCAACGCGATCTGTTCATCGAGAAGGATTCCTCGATCAATGAACACATCGAGCAAATGCGCCTGTCCTGCACCAAGTCGCTGATGGAGCGCCGCGATGTTGTGATCGTCGCAACCGTCTCGGCGATCTACGGTATCGGTAACCCCAGCGAATACCACCAGATGATTCTGACCTTGCGCGCCCGGGACAAAGTCTCCCAGCGCGACGTCATCGCCCGTCTGATCCAGATGCAATATTCGCGCAACGAGGTTGACTTCGGACGCGGTACCTTCCGTGTGCGTGGCGACACGATTGATGTGTTTCCGGCTGAACATGCAGAGCTGGCGGTGCGCATCGAAATGTTTGACGATGAAATTGACAGCCTGCAATTGTTCGACCCGCTGACCGGTCGCGTGCGTCAAAAAATTCCGCGCTTCACCGTCTATCCCGGTTCTCATTATGTGACGCCACGCGCCACCGTACTGCGGGCGATTGAAACCATCAAGGATGAACTGCGCGAACGACTGGAATTCTTCCGCAAGGAAAACAAGCTGGTCGAGGAACAACGGTTGGAGCAACGAACCCGCTTCGACATTGAAATGATGACCGAAATCGGCTTTACCAAAGGAATCGAAAACTATTCGCGGCATTTGTCCGGCGCCAAGGCAGGTGATCCGCCTCCGACCCTGATCGATTATTTACCATCGGATGCGTTGATGTTCCTCGATGAGTCGCACGTGCTGGTGGGCCAGTTGAACGGTATGTACAACGGCGACCGCGCACGCAAAACCAATCTGGTCGATTACGGCTTCCGCCTGCCTTCCGCACTGGATAACCGTCCTCTCAAATTCGACGAATTCCAGAGCAAGATGCGGCAGACCATCTTTGTCTCGGCGACGCCGGCTGAATATGAGAACAGTCACGCTGATCAGGTAGTCGAGCAGGTGGTGCGTCCAACCGGTCTGGTGGACCCGATCATTCTGGTACGCCCGGCCTCCACGCAGGTCGATGATCTGATGTCGGAAATCACGGATCGCGTCAAGAAAAACGAACGCGTGCTGGTAACGACACTCACCAAGCGCATGGCTGAACAGCTGACCGAGTTCCTCAGCGATAACGGTATCAAAGTGCGCTATCTGCACAGCGACATCGATACCGTGGAGCGGGTAGAAATCATCCGTGATCTGCGTCTGGGCACCTTCGACGTTCTGGTCGGGATCAACCTTCTGCGTGAAGGTCTGGATATTCCCGAAGTCTCGCTGGTGGCGATTCTGGATGCCGACAAGGAAGGCTTCCTGCGCTCCGAGCGCAGCCTGATCCAGACCATCGGTCGCGCCGCCCGTAACCTTAACGGCATGGCGATCCTGTATGGCGATAAAGTGACCGACTCAATGCACAAGGCGATCGGTGAAACCGAACGCCGCCGCGCCAAACAGGTGGCCTTCAATGAAGCTAACGGCATCACGCCGATGGGCATCAAGAAGGAAATCCGTGAGTTGATTGATGGCGTCTACAGCCCGCAAGAAGCACGCGTGGAATTGATGGTGGCGCAAGAGCAAGCCAACTACGAAGCCATGAGCGAGAAGCAGGTCAGCAAGGAAATCAAGCGTCTCGAAAAACTGATGCAAGACCACGCCAAGAACCTCGAATTTGAAAAGGCTGCCAAGGTACGCGACCAGTTGCATCTGCTCAAACAACAGTTGTTTGGCGCTGCCGGCGACGACGCTGCAGTCGCCTGAAAAACTGCCTGCTAAAAAATGAATATTTGATCAGAACCTATGTCGCAACAAATTCCTAACAACCTCCTGCAACTCTGCCAACGCGCACATCCCTCCTGGCAGGCAATCCTGCAGCAGGGTCTGCAAGCCATTGCCGATCACGACCCTGTTTATCTGGCGACGCTTGCCGAAGATCAGTATCTGCCGACCCAGGGCCGGCTCTTTGCGGCCTTTGAACAACCTGTGGAAGCAGTGCGTTACGTGCTGGTCGGCGAAGGCCCTTATCCGCGTGAAGCCAGCGCTACCGGCGTCTGTTTCATGGATGGGGCAGTCGATTCCTTGTGGTCTGACAAGGGCTTGTCCAAACAGGTCAATCGCGCCACATCATTACGTAATTTCATGAAGATGCTGTTGGTGGCAGCTGATCAACTCGCTGCCGACAACACCAGTGGCGATGCCTTGGCAGGCATTGCTGCACAGGCGCAGGCCAATCCGGCCTCAACTATTCAGACGCTGGCCGAGCTGCAGCGTAATCTGACGACGCAGGGTTTTCTGCTGCTCAATGCCAGTCTGGTATTCCGCCATCATGTGGCACCGGTGAAGGATGCCAAGGCCTGGAAACCATTCCTCGACACCGTACTCAACGGTCTGGCCAATGCTGCACGTGAGCGCCATGCCCGCCTGCCGACATTGGTTTTGTGGGGCAAGATCGCCGAGCAGTTACACGCTTTGCCGGTGGTAGCTCAGTTTCCGCAAGCAGCGGCAGAACATCCCTACAATCTCAGCTTCATCCAGCATCAGGGTATGCAACAGCTATTTGGCCCTATGCAGCTGTTGCGGCAGCAGTAATCCTGTCGCACTTCTATATTTAGTCCAGCTTGAAGGCGGCCACGACATCGGCCAGATGGGCTGCCTGATCTTGCAATGATTGCGCAGCCGCAGCAGCCTGTTCCACCAATGCCGCGTTTTGCTGCGTCGCCTGATCCATCTGGGTAATGGCATGTCCTACTTCGGCGATGCCATTGCTCTGCTCCTGACTCGCCTCGGTAATCTCGGCCACCACCTCTGTAACGCGTTGCACGCTGGCGACGACGTCGGTCATGGTAGCTCCCGCCAGCTCCACCAATTGCCTGCCGGATTGCACTTCCAGCACTGACGCGTCGATCAGACTCTTGATCTCCTTCGCCGCCGTGGCACTGCGCTGCGCCAGACTGCGTACTTCCGACGCCACGACCGCAAAGCCGCGTCCCTGCTCGCCAGCACGCGCAGCTTCCACTGCGGCATTCAAGGCCAGAATGTTGGTCTGAAACGCAATCCCATCAATCACACTGATGATATCGACGATCTTGCCAGCCGACGTATTGATAGCGCCCATCGTATCAATCACCCTGGCGACGACGGCACCGCCATCAGCCGCCACGGACGATGCCGACAACGCCAGTTGGCGCGCCTGCCGTGCGCTCTCGGCATTCTGGCCAACGGTGGAAGTGAGCTGCTCCATGGCCGAAGCCGTCTGCTCCAGCGAACTGGCCTGCTGCTCGGTGCGCCCTGACAGGTCAAGGTTGCCACTGGCAATCTCACCCGATGCGGCTCTGACGGCAGCACTGGCTTGATGAATCTCTTGCAAGGTGTGGGTGATCTTGCCCACAAAGCGATTGAACGCTGCAGAAATCTGCGACAGCTCATCATTGCCTTGTGTATCCAGCCGACGCGTCAGATCACCGTCACCAGAGGCAATGTCTTCCAGCGCATCGCGTACACTGCCGAGGCGCTTGAGCTGAGCGCTGATGGTCACAGTCAGCAGCACCGCAGCGGTCGCAATCGCGAGTATTGCTGCGATCACGGCCGTCATCATCAAGCCCCGAATCGCATGGGTTGCCTCCGCATCATTGAGCGCAACCACCAGGAACCAGTCGGTACCCTGTACCGGTTTCACGTATAGCAAATGTGTCGTGCCGTTGATCTCTACGGCAGTACCGGGTGCCATTGCCAGCAGCTTCCCGGCATCGAGTCCGGGATCAAGGTCCGAGACCGGTTTGAGCGCCAGCTCCTGGCGTGGATGCGTAATGATGCGACCGTTGCGACCAAGCAGAAACGCAAAGCTGCTCGGCGTGGGTGCAATATCTGCTACATTGCGCACCACGTTATCGAGCTGGACATCAGCTGCCAGCACGGCCTGCAAACTGGATTGACTGCCCAGCACTGCTTCGGCAAAGGTGACCACTAGTTTGCCCGTGGTGGAGTCCACATAGGGCGCTGTCAGTACCGGCCCACCTGCCTTGACCGCTGCAACATACCACGGGCGCTTGCTGGGATCGTAGGTCCGGTTCATGTCATGCAGCCCGACCAGACGCTTCTCTGGCAGGCCAATGTAGGCGTCATCAAAGGCACCAGCTTCCTTGGTCGTCGCAATAATGGAAATGGCAACGCTATCGTCCTTCCCGACAGCCTGACGCATGGCGCCGGTAATGATCCGCTTGCTGCGCACCCAGCCCGCAATACTGGCAGCGTTGCTGTTAGTCAGCTGGTTCATTTCAGTATTGAGTGCAGCTAGCGTGTCGCGGCGGACACTGAAAATATTCGCGGCACTCAATGTCAGCATGGCGAACGCAACAATCAGAACGCACAAAACAATGATCCGTGCGCGCAGTGAAGACAACATGATTTCCCTTTTGATATTGATTAACGATAGCTGATGCAGACACTGCAATCACTTGATGGATTGTTTCTTACTTCTGCAATGGAGGATGCGCGTCTGGTTGATAAGCCGTCACCGTCAGTTCAACCCGCATCTGCGGATGCGGCAACTGATGCACCGCAACCGTGGTACGGGTTGGTCCCTGCTCATTGAAGTACTCGCCATAGACGGTGTTATAGAGATCGAAATCGGCCATGTCGACCAGATAGCTGGTCACCGCCACACAATCACTGAGATCAGCACCTTCACTTTGCAGGATTGCCCGGATCTTTTCGATCACCACCCGGGTCTGCTCGCGTACCCCCTCAGGAATACTGCCGTCCGCCAGTCGCGCGCTCATGCCGGAGAGATAGATGCTGTCACCGGCACGCTTGAGATAGGGATATTTACCCAGAGGTTTGGCCTGTTCCATCTCAGGCCACCAATCCCGGCATGCTGAACCCGATCTGTGCCAGTTCCGCCTGCAGTTGGAGACGTTGTTGGCTCGCCAGCGGACTCAATGGCGGACGCACGTTTTCCCAGGTGGCATTGCCACTGACATGCGCCGTAGCATATTTGAGTGCAGCGATCATTGGATACTTCTGGAAGGTCTGCCGGATCGCATCGGCCTGCTGCTGCAATTGCGCACCCTGTGGCTGATCCCACTGCGCGCACAAACGAGCGATGCCGGATGGATTGACGTTGGCGGTCGCCGAGATGCAGCCCGCTGCACCCAATGGGCGTGCACGCGACAGAAAGGATTCGGAAGCCGGGAAAATGGCGAAGCCAGGAAATTCCTTGAGCATCGCCGCGACGTTGTCCCAATCACCGGAACTGTCCTTGATGCCCACCACCGTCTCGGGGAAATCCTTGATCAGGCGCGCAATCAACGACAAGGTGATCGGGACGCCGGTAAATGCGGGAATGTGATACAGGTAGAGCTTAAGTCGGGCCGACGCCACACGCTGGATCACCTCGGCATAATAGCGATACAGGCCGTCATCGGAGACACCCTTGTAGTAAAACGGCGGCAGCATCAGCACACCAGCACAACCGGCCTCGACCGCATGCCGGGTCAGCGCCACGGTATCGTCAATGGCACAGCAACCGGTACCGGGCAACATACGCGCCGGATCGAGGTCAGCCTGCAGCAGTTGATCCAGCAATTGACGACGCTCGGTCACCGTCAATGAATTGGCTTCACTATTGGTACCGAACATCGCCAGGCCAGCACCCTGCCCCAACAGCCAGCGGCTGTGCTGCACGAACAGGGGAACGTCCACACGAAGGTCGGCGTGGAAGGGGGTGATGACAGGCGCGAATACGCCCGATAAGGATAGGCTCATCGTTGATCTCTCTGTGTCATTTTTATAAAAGTGAATCGGTAAGCTGACTGTGATTAGCGATCAGGCGACCTCGATGAAGTCCAGCAGCTGCCGTCCGAAATCGTCATCCGGTGTATCCATGTGCGCCACGATGGAAGTGTGGTTGTGATGTCGCACCTGCACGAAACGCGGTGCACGTCCCCGGGTCGCGCTGACACGCCAGAACAGCTCCGCCGCATAGACATCCAGATAGGGATTTTCATGTTCGGCCACGGCAATCATCAGTGGCACATCAATGTTATGCGCGTAAGTCACCGGCGATAGTCGCTCAAACGCATCGACATCTTCACCCCAGTACGCCTTGACACCACCGGCATTGGGATTGTCGGGATGGATATCGGCGCGCAGGCGGGCACTAATTAATACCAGTTTGGCCACACCATGACCGGCGGCTGGCCGCACCACCGGATCTGCGACATAACTGGCGACATGCGCACCACCAGCCGAGTGACCAATCAGCACAATGTGCTCCGGATCACCACCAAACTCATGTGCATGTTCCCTGGCCCAGATCACCGCCGCAGCAACATCTTGCGAGCCTGCCGGATAGGCCGCCTCCGGTGCCAGGCGATATTCGACATTGATACCAACATAGCCTTGACGGGCAACGTAATAGAGGACATTGCCGTAGATCTGCGCATTTGCGTTCATGTTGCCACGTAAGAAAGCGCCGCCATGCACGAAGATCACAATGGGCCGCCGCTGCTGCACCGAACTCCCCTGCGGCAGATAAAGATCCAGCTTTTGACGTGCATGGGTACCGTAGGCAATATCACGCGTGACCGTGATGCCCTCCTTGCTAGTGGCCTGCAATACAGGTGTGTAGCATTCCAGCACGACCTGTCGATGGGCATTGATATCCTTGGCCCAGATAGGACCGATCTCCTGCAAGCGTGTGCGAGCGGCCTCCGGCAAGCCGGGGAAATACGTCGCCGCCATCAGAACACTCCCATGATTTTGCTGATCTCGGCGATGTATTGACCGTAGCGCGGATTGCCCTTGATGTTCTCCGGCAGACGTGGACGAGGCAGATCGATCTTGATGTCATGCACTACCCGGCCCGGCCGCGCCGACATCACCAGCACCCGGTCCGACAAAAATACCGCTTCCTGAATGCTGTGGGTAATCAGCATGACGGTTTGCATGCGCTCCTGCCAGATCCTCAGCAACTCGACATTGAGCAGATCGCGGGTCAGTGCGTCGAGGGCTCCAAATGGTTCATCCATGAGCAGGATGCCGGGCTCCAGCGCCAGAATCTGACCAATCGAAGCGCGTTGACGCATACCGCCCGAGAGCTGGTGCGGATGATTGTGTTCAAAGCCGGACAGTCCCAGCATCTTGACCAGCTCGCGCACCTTGGCCTCAGTCTGCTGTTGCGGTAACTTGCGCAATTGCGCACCCAGCATCATGTTCTTTTCGACCGTCAGCCACGGCAGCATATTACTGGTCTGGAAGACCACGCCAATCTCTGGCGACGGCCCCTTGACCGGCTTGTTGTTGACCAATACTTCTCCCGCATTGTGCGGCACCAGCCCCGCAACGATGCGTAACAAGGTACTCTTTCCGCAACCACTGGGGCCGAGAATGGAAACAAATTCACGCTCACGAATCGTTAGCGATACGTCTTCCAGCGCGTTCATCGCATGCTTGCCCGGATAGCGCTTGAGCACATTACGTACGCAAATTGCACCGGCCGCTGGTTGGTTGTCCTGCACGCTGTGATCGTTGACCACTGCCTGCAAATTTCGAATCATCATTGTCTGTCCCATCATTACACCGCCTTCCCGCGCCACCACACCAGACGCGATGCCATTTCTACCAGCCAGTACAGCAGCGTGGCCAATACCGTGATCACCAGAATTGCAGCGAACATCAGATCAGTGCGCGCATTGGCAGTCGCCAGCGTGATCAGATGCCCGAGCCCCTCTTCCGCACCAATGAATTCGCCGACAATGGCACCGATGACTGCCAGCGGCATCGATATCTTGATGCCATCGATAAAGCTTGGCAGTGCCGCCGGTACCTGCAGGCGCCAAAAGGTATCCCAGCGCGATGCACCGAGTGCCCGGAAGTGTTCATCCAGATTGGCGGCAATCCCGGACAGACCACCCAGCGTTGCAATCACCACCGGGAAGAACGCGAACAGGAACGTCGCGGCGATCTTGGAACTGAAGCCATAACCAAACCACACGATCATCAGCGGTGCCAGCGCAATCTTGGGCATGCTCTGTAATGTGGCAATAAATGGATACAAGGTGCGCCGCGCAAAATCACTGAAGTGAATCAGCATGCCCAACACCACACCACCCAACACGGCTGCCAGAAAGCCGACCAGCACTTCCGTCAGCGTGACCCAGGCATCACTGACTACCATCTCGCGTGACTCCCACCCTGCCATCACCACCGCGCTCAACGGCGGCAGCAAATAACGCCGCACACCCAGTGCGGCAACACCGTATTCCCACAGCAGCGCAAACGCGCCCCAGAATACAATCGTCTCTATCCAACGTTTCATTTGTCTCCTCCTGCTATTGATTTGATCGGATCGCTTGCCTGGCTTATTTTTTATTGCTCTTGGCGTCGATCACTGCTTGCGGTGGTGGCACCACAAAATGCTTGAAGTGGTATTGATCAAAGGAATCGATGTTGCGCTCCCAGACCTTGGGTTGATAGTTGGATGCCGGCGTGATCTGGGTCATCTCGCAATACAGCTCGACGTTATTGCCATCTGGGTCCTTGAAGACCAGGAACAGGTTTTCACCGGGACCATGCTTGCCGATACCGCGGACGATTTCCACACCTTGCTCCTGCAAAAAAGCAGCCGCTCTGTCCATCTCGGCGCGGTCTTCCACCAGATATGAGAAATGCTCCATGCCGGGACGGTTGTAGCGCGGCAGGTCGTTGATGTCTGGTGAATCCTTGGGAATCTGCGACAACGCCAGATCATGGTGATCAGTATCAGCGCGCAGAAACACCATCTGATCGCTGATCCAGTCGGATACCTGCAAACCCAGAATCTCGGTATAGAACTTGACCGAAGCGTGAATGTCTCGCACTGTCAGTACCAGATGCCCCAAACGTTTGGGACGTATTTTTTCCATTTTCACTTCCTCCTTGATTGACACAACCGCACCTACGCTTGATTTACTCGACGAACTTGTTGGTATAGATATCGTTCGGCTTGACTGGCGCTTGCAGATTGAAAGCCTTTTTCACAAAATCGACGGTGGATTGCATGCGGTCAGCGCGCATCCAGCCAAGCTTCTTGTTCTCGGCTTCAGGGTCATCGATGATTTGATTGGTCTCGGTGATTTGCTGCAGCAGAATATTTTTATCGATCAGCTTTTGCTGACTAGCAATGGCGTCGGCAGATTCTTTGGGATTACTGCGCTGATAGGCATAACCACGATAGGTCGCCTGCACAAAGCGCTTGACCAGATCGGGATTGCTGGCGACCAGCTGTTCGCTGGTGACGATGCCGTTGCCATAGAGATTGAGGTTGAAATCGCGGTAACGCAGTACGCCCAGCTTCTTGCCATCCCGCTGTGCCAGCGCTTCCAGAATCGGCTTGTTGGCACCTTCCCAGCACTCCGCCAGATCAATCCGCCCTTCCAGAAACGAGGAATTGATAACCGATGGATCAAGGCGCAGCAACTTGATCTGATCGACCGGAAGCTTGTTGGCTTGCAACCAGCTCGGCACGATATTTTGCAGCGGCGAAGCGGCACCACCACCGAGCGAGAGTCCCTTCAGATCGGCTGGCTTTTGCAGCTTGCGATCTGCCCGTTCGAGATAGCACAAGGCACCGGGCCAGCGGGTATTGATGGTTCCGACCATGACCGTCTTGCCACCCTGCGCCCGATTGAGCATGACGCTGATCGGATCGCCATAGCCAAACTCGAACAAGCCTTGATCAATCTCGTTGACGGTCCGCTGACCACCGTAACCACGCACAGCTGTGACATCGAGTCCGGCTTCGGCATAGAAGCCCTTGGCAATCGCCACCAGAATGCCACCGGTACTACCTTGCGGTAGCCAGGCCAGATTGAACTTCACCTTGTCGGCGGCCACCGCTGGTAACAGCGGTGCAGCACAACAGGAACCCAGTACGACAGAAAACAGAAACTTCTTGATGCATTTGCTGATGGTCATTCCACTCTCCATTGCATGCTGCAGTAACCGCTTGATTTGGTCTGAACGGGGGCTGTTGCTGGCCTTAACTGGCCGCGGCAACCACCTTGTTACGAATGCTGCCGATACCCTCGATGGAGGCAATCATCTCGTCCCCCGGCTGCAAATAAACGCCGCGCCCCATACCGACACCATCGGGCGTACCGGTCGCGATCATGTCCCCCGGCTGCAAGGTCAGAATGCTTGAGAGATAAGCAATCTGTTCAGCGATGTTAAAGATCATGGCTTCGCCGGTACCGTTCTGCATCATGGCGCCGTTGACCTGTAGCTGCATGCGCAGCTTCTGTGGGTCAGCGATGCAATCGCGTGGTACCACCCATGGCCCCATCGGTCCGAAGGTGTCAAAGCTTTTGCCGCGGAACCAGTCATGCTTGAACGGATAGTCGGTGCGACGATTGAGGTCACGCGCGCTGATGTCATTGAAGACGGTATAACCGGCGATCACGTCATAGGCGTCTGCCACTGAAACGTTCTTGCAGCGACGTCCGATAATCACCCCGAGCTCGACCTCCCAGTCCAGCTTCTCAGTGTTGGGTGGCATCACCACGTCAGTGTCTGTGGCGGTGACACTGGTGTCGGCCTTCATGAAACAGTAAGGCGAACTCTCTGCACGCGGTGCCAGTTCGGTCCCCATCTCGGCGGCGTGATCGTAGAAGTTGGATGCCGTGGCGAAGATGCGCGCCGGTTTGAATGGCGCTGCCAGCGTGTAACTGGCCGCTGCCAATGGAGCAATCCTGCCAGCGGCCAGCAGTACCGGGATCTGCTCTGCCAGTTGTGCCAGTTGTGCCGATCGTGTGTCCCAGGCACCGATGAGCTCCGTCACACTGGAAGTACCGGCCAACCCGCTAATCAGCTCCGCAGCCGGCAATGCAGCCTGCAACGCCGCCAGATCGAACAGCTGCTCACCCACCACCAGTGCAGGACGCGCCTGTCCGCCCTGCTCATATGTTGCTATCGCATACCAAGCCAAGATCGCTTCCTTTCGAGAAATTTACGCACTTCAGAAAATACAATATAAATACATTAAAACGTATACGTATACATTGCAATACAAATGTGTAAAAATTTTAGACAGATAAAACCATATGTATTCTTATATTTCACGTTAGGGACAAAATATGCCTCCAGCTCCAGAACTCCTGATCCTGATTCCACTTGCCGAATCCCTGCTGGCACAACTGCGCGACAACCCGGCGCTGCCGACTTTGCGCTATGCCCCGCAAGGCCCGGACTGGAGCGATAGCAGCTTGCAGGCGATACGGTTTGTCCTGACCAATGGATCGACCGGCCTGAGCCGGCAGCAAATACAGGCGCTGCCGGCGCTGAAACTGGTTAGCGCCTTTGGTGCAGGGTATGAAGGGATTGATCTGCAGGCCGCTTACGACTATGACGTCGCGGTGACGCATGCGCCAGGAGCCAACAACGCCACCGTCGCCGATCACGCAATGGCATTGATGCTGGCCATCGCACGTGGTCTGCATGTCCTGGACGGCGCAGTAAAGGCTGGTCAATGGGAGCTGAGCCGCGCAGCACGCCCCAGCATTCATGGCAAGCGTCTGGGCATCATCGGATTGGGCAATATCGGCTTGCAGATCGCCAGACGTGCGACCGCATTCGATATGGAGGTGGCTTACCACACCCGTCACGTGCGCCCGGAGCTTCCTTACGATTATTGTGCAACGCCGTTAGCACTGGCGACACGCAGCGACTATCTGATACTGGCCTGCCCCGGCGGCCCGGCCACGCGCCACCTGGTCAACCGTGATTTGCTGACGGCACTCGGACCACAGGGTTTCCTGATCAATATCGCGCGTGGCAGTGTGGTCGATACTGCCGCACTGATTGAGGCACTGCAACACAAACGCATTGCAGGCGCGGCACTCGACGCTGTTGACGGCGAGCCGATACTCCCTGCCGCTTTCAGCACCCTGGACAACCTGCTCCTCACTCCCCACATCTCAGGGCGTTCTCCGGAAGCCTTGCAAGTGCAGCTCGGCATGTTTTGCGACAACCTGCTGGCATGCCAAAACGGACAGGCACTGCAGCATCTCATCACGCAATGAGCCAGCACTGAGCAAGCACTGAACAGCTCCGTAAAAAAGCCCGACCAGAAAACTGGCCGGGCCTCCCCCCTCTGATAGATCAGATGAATTGCTTTGGATGATCGGTTTTAGATACCGCTACGATCGGCCTTCAGATCCGGATGACGCAAGGCCGGACCATCGCTGTGTGCGCCACCATCCTTTGAGGCACCACCCCAGCCATGGTCGGTCAGATCACAGATGACGCCATTCGGATCCTTGTATTTGACTTCATAAAAGATGTTGCCCTTGACCGGCACCTCACCCATGTAATACGTGCCACCGGCTTGTTCGACCTCCTTGCGGGCATCGACGATGTTGTCGACCCAGACGCCAATATGGTGCAGGCCCACAAAGTCACGACCACGGTCACCCGCAGCCTCGTCGGTCCTATAGTTCAGCAGCGCCAGCGACATGGTGCCGTCGCTCAGATACACGCCGCGTGCCAATGACGAATCGGTTTCACCGACTTTTTTGAAGCCGAATGCTTGCTGATAGTACTCAGCAGTCTTCCAGGGATCAGGAACCGAAATAGCGATATGACGCAGTTTGTTTGCCATGGTGCAGCCTCCTCTTGTTTGATTGGTCAGCAGATAAGTAATCTTGTCGTACAGCGCAATACATAACGACGGATTCTACTCAACGAATTTTTATATGTATACTTTAATTTTTAAATGTATTCACAAGAATATAATTAGATACTCTTAATACGAAGTCGTCGTTGATATAGATTTTTGCTATAGTGCTGGCGTTGTAAGATATAGCGACCTGTTGACACAGGAATCCCCCAAAAACGAGAACGCACGAATGGAAACCATCTCTCTTCGCATCTACCGCACCCTGACCGAGGAAATCATCAGCGGCGCACTGCCACCAGGTGCGGCACTGGAAGAAATTGCCCTGGCAGAACGCTTCAAGGTATCGCGCACGCCGATCCGTCAGGCACTGCGTGAGCTGGCCGCACGCGGCATGATTGAACTGAAGCCGCGCAAGGGCGGTATTGTTACCAGCATCGGCGTCGATGAGCTAGCTGACATGCTGGAAGCCATGTGTGAACTGGAAGCGCTGTGCTGCCGCATCTGTGCCGAACGCATGAGCGCGGTACAAAAGAAGCAGCTGGAGCTGGTTCATCTGCAGAGCCAGGAATGCGTCGCCAACGGTGACGATGCCGGTTACCTGTTGCTGAACAAGAAATTCCACAATCTGATTTGCGCCGGTGCCCACAATCGCAGCCTGACGGAAACCATCGACAATCTGCGCGACCGCCTGACGCTATTCCGTGCTGCACAGAACGGCGTCGACAAACGCTTGACGGTGTCGCATGAAGAACACGATGCCATCATCGCTGCGATTTTGGCCTCGGATCCTGAAAAGGCTTATCTGGCCATGCGCAATCACACCACCCGTCTGAGCATTCACGTGCTGGAGACCATCAAGGAACATCAGGCCTGATGCCCCTTCCCGGGTGTGACGCTACCGGCGTCGCACCTGCACGCAGCCCGCAGCATCATTGTTGTTATCACCTCAGCAGTCCCCTTGTATAGCCCCCCCCTGTAGTTCTTCCTCTTTAATTTTTAAGCCCCTCCCCTATCCGCAAGGAAATTTTTTCCGGATTATTCATTCATAAAACAACAAATAAATTCATTAGTAATTTATACGTATACATATAAAACCATATTAATTACTATTTTCAAAAAAAAGAAAATTCACAACAACCAATGGAGGGGGCAAGCAATGCAGTTCGCAACTAAAAAGGTAATGAAGGGCTTGTTCGCGGCAGGACTGGCAACCGGCGCCAGTTGTGCCACGGCGCAAACCGATTCGGTGACCGTGTACGGCTTTTTGAAAGCGGATGTCGAGAGTGTCTGGGCCAGCGGTCCCAAAGGCGGTGTCGGGACCGCTGAACGAGTGTCGAATGACTTGTCGGTACTGGGATTCAAAAGTGTTGAAAATCTCGGCGGCGGCATGCAGGCGTTTGCCCAGATCGAGTCCAACGTCTATGTGGATACCGGTGTTGGTTCGTTGGCGGACCGCAACGACAATGTCGGTTTGCGGGGCAGTTTCGGTGAAATTTTTGCCGGTCAGTATGAGCTTCCCTTCCGCTATGTCTCGGTCTATGAAATCGATCCATTCACCGCTGGCATCTTTGCCTCGAATTCAATCATGGGCAATGGTTTTGCGGTCGGGGCCAATGCCCAGACACCAGCTTCGTTTGACCGCCGTCAGAAAAACCTGCTGCAATATTCGATTCCGGCTTTCCATGGCATCAACGCCAGCATCGCCTTTGCAGCGCGCGAAGAACAGACCGCCACCACCAATCCTGGTCTGGTTTCCAGCATCATTACCTACCGCAGCGGACCGCTCTATCTGGCCTACGGCTATGAAGTGCACAAGGATTATTTTATCGCTGGCAGCAAGGACACCGGCAACCGTATCGGCATCGCCTATTCAATCGGTAATACGCGGGTGCGCTTTGCCTGGGAGCGGCTGCGCTATGAACCAACGGCCACTACCAGTCTGAGCCGCGATGCATGGCAACTGGCGCTCACGCAGGATATTGGCCAAGGCCAGCTGCGTTTCTCGTATGTCCGCGCCAAAGAGGCAGAAGGCAATGCGACAGCTGGTATTGGAGGTATCGGCATCCCGGGAACACCGTCGGGAGCCCGGCAGGTAACACTTGGCTATGGTTACAACCTGTCCAAACGAACCGAGCTGTGGGGTGCGTTCACCAAACTCAATAATGAAAAAACGGCGACCTACAACCTGTCGGCCAATGCGGTTCCCGGCCTGTCAGCCGGTCAAAGCCCCGGTGGCTTTGGCATTGGCGTCACTCACAAGTTCTAAGAACTCTTGGATTACCAGGCTGGGCGTTCCAAGTACAGGCAGGCCCTTCGGGGTCTGCACAGATCAGCTCAGAGCTGCGTTTGCAGTTCCGACAGGGCACGTTGATGAATGCCGTCGAGCGCACGCAGACGGCGCTCCATTTCGGCGTGATCAGTGACACCCTGCAGATAAGGTGCGTCATTCAGATCAAACAGCGCGCCATCGATTTTCTTATCGGTGTCGCTGACAAAGGCGCGCTCGATAAAGAACTGGAAAGCCTCCAGCAAACTCTGTAAATTATTAGAAAATCCGGCGGATTCATCGGTGGCCTGATAGGCAGACATGGTTTTTTCTCCTACGTAATGAAGCATTGGTATAGAGAATAAGGATTCCAGTGGATTTTAAAAAGCAACATTTTCCGACAGCAGCATAAGAAAAACTAACATCATGAGTATTCCCCTTCCGCCTCTGAAAGCACTCAAGGTCTTCGAAGCAGCGGTCCGCACCAAGAGCCTGACGGTTGCCGCCAATGAACTCCATATCACCCATAGCGCCGTCAGTCAGCAAATCAAATTACTGGAGGAATACTTTGGTCAGCCATTGTTTATCCGTCGCCCACGTGGCGTGGAAGCAACTGAAGCGGCACTGTTGTTTTATGGTGAGGTACGTGCCAGTCTGGACCGGATTGCCATCGCTGCGGAGCAATTGACCTTTGCCGGCAAGAACCGCATTGTGCGCGTGATCACTGCGCCGTCAGTGGCGATGCGCTGGCTGATCCCAAGGCTGTCGCAATTCCAGATAGACAATCCGCGTATCGAGATCCGCGTGGCGACCACCGTGTCGGAGAATTTTGAAGATATGAAGGATCCGTTCGATGTGGTGCTATGGCGTAATCCACTGGAACGCAGCGGGTTTGACTGTGTGCGCTTTCTCGACGATGTCTCCGCACCACTGGCGTCGCCGCATTTTCTGGAACTGCATCCGATCAGCAAACCACAAGACTTGTTGCAAACATCACTGATTCATCTGGCCGCACGCGCAGACTCCTGGCAGCAATGGTTTCAGGCCGCAGGCGTGCCGGTGAGGAAAAAAATTCCTGGCACCAGTTATGAGCATTTTTTCCTGAGTCTGCAGGCAGCATCGACCGATCTGGGTGTCGCCATCGGGACGCTGGCACTGGTTGACGATGATCTGGCGCATGACCGGCTGCGCCAGCTGTTCCCGGAATTCGTGATCCACGGTCAGGGTTTTCACATCCTGCACCGCCGGCTCGACAATACTGGCAGCAACGGCAATGCACTGAAAACCTTCATTGCCTGGCTGATGCAGATGGGACAAGCGTCAGCCTATCGTGGCTGACGCTGCTTTCTGTTCTTAATTCAACTTGAGTTGCGCCAGAATCTGCTCGATGTTGTAGCGCATCAGACGCAGGTAAGTCGGTGCCGGGCCGTTGGGAGGTGACAACGCATCGGCATACAACTCGCCACCGAGCGTGACGCCGGCTTCCTTGCTGATTTGTTTGATCAACTGCGGGCTGCTCATGTTTTCCATGAACACGGCGCGAATCTTTTCCTTACGGATTTGCCGGATCAGCGCTGCGATATCCTTGGCGCTGGGTTCACTTTCTGTGGTCACGCCTTGCGCTGCCAGAAAGCTGAGCTTGTAGTGCGCGCCGAAGTAACCAAACGCATCATGCGAGGTAATCACTTTGCGCTTGGCTTCCGGGAACTGCAAAAATTGCTGCGTAGCCCAGCGGTCCAGCGTATTGAGCTGGGCAATGTAGGCGTCGCCGTTGCGCTGATAGGTCGCTGCGCCAGCCGGATCGAGCTTGCTCAATGCCGCCACGATGTTACGTGTGTAGATGATGACGTTGGCTGGATTGTGCCAGGCATGGGGATCGTCCTTACCATGCTCAGCATGCGCATCATGTCCCGCCTCATCAGCACGGTCACGCACCGCAATGCCGTTGGAGGCGACCACTATCTCGCCGCGATAAGCTGCGGCTTGCACCAGACGCTCCATCCAGCCTTCAAAACCAAGGCCGTTGACTACCACCAGTCTGGCACGCGCGACCTGCTTGATATTATCTGGCGCTGGCTGGAATACATGTGCATCCTCGTCCGGCCCTACCAATGTCGATACCGTAATTCGGTCGCCACCAACATTGGCAACGATATCGCCCAGAATACTGAAACTGGCAACCACTGGCAGGCGTTGATCCGCTGCAGCAGCAGACTGCAGCACACCCAATTGCACCAGAACGATGGCGCACAACGACAGCATTTGACGTAACGATTTCACCAGACTACTCCTCATTAAAAACGGAAAGTTCGCGTACAGGCTCATGCACGCAAATGCGGACGACGCAGCAGTCGCGGAATCCAGCCACGCGGTGCAAACAGCAGCGACAGGAAATAGAAACCACCGGCGCAGACGATAATCACCGGGCCGGAAGGTACCGAGGCGTAATACGAAAGCATCAGCCCGGTATAACCCGCCAGTGCCGCCTGCACCACGCTATTGACCAGTTGCGCCGGCAAACTGTCATGCCAGAGCCGCGCCGATACCGCTGGCAACATCATCAAACCCACGGCCATGAGGGTTCCCATGGTCTGGAACGATGCCACCAGATTCATCACTACCAGCATCAAAAACAACTGCTGATACAAGGCGCTGCGACCACCACTGGCAATCAGATAGGAAGGATCAAAACTTTCCAGCAGCAGACCACGATAAAAACCCGCCATCAGCAATACGCTCAGCGATGCCACTGCTGCGACCAGCAGCAGCCCTTGGGTATCCACACCTAGCACATTGCCGAACAGGATATGCAGCAGATCAAGCTGGGTACCATGCCCTGAAATCAGGATCACGCCGAGTGCCAATGCCACCACATAGACGGCTGCCAGACTGGCATCTTCCTTGAGCTCGGTGTAGCGGCTGATGATGCCAGCCACTGCCACCACCACCACACCAGCCAGAAAACCACCGATACTCAACGCTGGCAACGACAGTCCGAAGAAAATGAAACCCGCCGCCACCCCCGGTAATACTGCGTGACTGAGCGCCTCGCCAAACAGGCTCATGCGGCGCAAGGTCAGCAATACGCCCAGTGGTGCGCTCGACAAGGCCAAGGCCAGCGTTGCCACCAGCGCACGTCGCATGAACGCAAATTCCTGAAACGGGGCCAAGGCAGATTGATAAAACGAGACCAGTACATCGTGCAGCATCATGTGTGCTCCCGGTGCGCGGCAATATGCTTGAGCGCTGCTTCATCAATCGCGCATAGCGGCGCATGTTCATCAACCGCTTCCGACATGGTGCGCGCACGATGCAGATTGTCATGATTCAAGACTTGCTCAGTCGCACCCCAGGCCACGACATTGCGTGCCAGCAGCAAGGTTTGCGGAAAACTGCGACGCACCTGATCGTAATCGTGCAGCACCGCAATCACGGTACGCTGCTCGGCATGCCAGGAGCGAATGATGTGCAGCAAGTCATCGGTGGTTTTGGTATCGACAGCGCTGAAGGGTTCATCGAGCAGAATCAGGCGCGCATCCTGCAGCAAAATACGCGCAAACAGCACGCGCTGGAACTGACCAACCGAGAGGCTGGCGACCGAGCGCGCAGAAAAGCCGGCCAGACCAACCGCTGCCAAGGCCTGTTCAGCACGTTCCACCATCGCCTTACTGATATTGCCAAACAAGCCGACGCGGCCCCAGTAACCGAGCAGCACACAATCCCGCACCGAGATAGGAAAGCTGCGATCAATCTCGGCCTGCTGCGGCAGATAGGCAATACGCCCGGCCTCTGGATGCTGAATAACACGGCCACTATTGCAGGTAACTTGCCCCATGATGGTCTTGAGCAAAGTACTCTTACCGGCTCCATTGGGACCAACGATGGCCGTCATAGAACCGAGCGCGAACTCACCTGAAACATGGTGTAGTGCCGGGTGACGGCGATAGGTAACGGTCAGGTTTTCCAATGAAATGGCAGCCGACATGCTTAATTCCCTCCCAACGCCCAGGCCACACCGCACCACAGCAGCAGGCATACAGGAACCACCAGCAAGACCCGTTGCCACCAGGGCAACGCAAAGACGCTGGTTTGTTGCGACCAGATGCGGCAAAAAGAAGAGAACATAAGCTTGAGAAGATCCGTCGACGAAACTACCGGGAGAAGCAATCGGGAACTGGTACAACCGGTTACAAATCTAGTTGCAACCGAGTTGCGGAAGTCGAATTATAATGCAACTCGGTTGCAAGATGTGATCTACATTTATAGCAACTTGCTAAATATGACACACTGCACAAATACCCCATTTCCGATCAATAGTTGCCTGCGCCACCTACCTATTCCTTATAGAGAGTTCTCCATGACCTTGCGAAAGATTGCCGTACTGGCTAGTTGCCTGATGCTGCTCGCCCCTGTTGCTTCTCCTGCCTTGGCGCATGAGGCCCATGTCCACGGTGTCGGCAAGCTCGACGTCGCGGTCGACGGCAATACCCTGTCGCTGCATCTGGATTCACCGCTGGTCAATCTGATCGGCTTTGAACATGCTGCTACCAGCGCTGCCGATCGTCAGGCTGCCAGCAACATGGCAAAAACCCTGCGCGATGCCGGCAAGGTATTTGTCACCACGGCCGCCGCTGGCTGCACCGTCACTTCGGTGCAACTGGTCTCGGCTGCGATTGATCCTGCCTTGCTGGGCGAACCGGCGGCTACCGGCAAGTCAGCAACCCATGCAGATCATGATGGTCATGCTGATCTGGATGCCGACTTTATCTTCCACTGCAACGCGCCTGACCGTCTGCAAAATATCAACGTCAAACTGTTCGATGCCTTCAAGGGCTTTGTCAGCATTGATGTACAGCTGGTCACCGCCAAGCGTCAGGCTGCCGCCAAGCTGAGCACGACTTCATCGAATCTGGTTTTTCCCTGATGTCACACTGAGGAAGTCATGAGCCATGCCGCCATCGCCCTGCGCGATATCAGTTTTACCTGGCCCGGTCAGCGCACGCCCACTCTGGCGCTGGACCGCTTTGAAGTGCAAGCGCAGGAGCAGGTATTTGTCAGTGGCCCCAGCGGTAGCGGCAAGAGCACCTTGCTGGCACTGATTGGCGGCATCAACAGTGCGCAGTCCGGCACGGTGACCATCCTGGAGCAATCACTGGCGTCACTGGCCGGTGCCCGGCGTGATCGCTTCCGAGTGGATCACATCGGCTTCATCTTTCAGCAATTCAATCTGATCCCTTATCTGTCGATCCTCGACAACGTGATGCTGCCCTGCCGCTTTTCGACGTATCGGCGCGAGCGCGCACTGACGCAAGGCAGCAACGTGCTCAACGCAGCACAGTCACTGCTGCGCAGTCTGGATCTGGCACCGACACTGTGGAGCCGTGCCGTTACCCAGTTGTCGATTGGCCAGCAACAGCGGGTTGCCGCCGCACGGGCATTGATCGGACGCCCTGAAATCGTGGTTGCTGATGAACCCACATCGGCCCTCGACAGTGACCGTCAGCAAGGCTTTCTCGACCTGATCCAGCAAGAGTGCCGACAAACCGGTGCCAGTCTGGTATTTGTCAGCCACGACCAGCGGCTGGCGCAACGCTTTGACCGCCGCATTGCACTCAATGACATCAATCGCTGCGCACAGTTGGAGGAATCAGCATGAGTTTCCTGTTCCGTCTGGCTGCCCGAAGCGCCTGGAATCGCCGCTTTACGCTGGGATTGATGCTGCTGGCTATCGCCCTATCGACCACCATGCTGTTGGGCATTGAACGCGTACGACATGAAGTGCGCGACGGCTTTTCGCAATCCGTATCAGGAACCGATCTGGTCGTCGGAGCCCGCACCAGCCCGGTACAGCTGATGCTGTACGCAATTTTCCGCATCGGTGGTGCGACCAACAACATGGGTTGGGACAGTGCACAGAAACTGGCAAAGAATCCTGCTGTGGCATGGACCATCCCGCTATCGCTGGGTGATTCGCATCGTGGCTTCCCGGTACTGGCCACTAATGGTGACTACTTCCGGCACTTTCATTATGGCGATGGGCAAGCACTGAAACTGGCTGAAGGCCACGAATTCAGCGATATCTTTGATACCGTGATCGGTGCCGAAGTCGCGCAGCGACTGCACTACAAACTGGGCGACCATATCGTGCTCAGCCATGGCATGGGTAGCATGCATCTGACCGACCACGCCGACAAACCCTTTGTCATCACCGGCATTCTGGCGCGCACCGGCACTCCGGTGGATCGCACCGTGCATATTGGGCTGGCCGCCATGGAGGCGATTCATCTCGACTGGCAGGGCGGCGCACCCATCCCCGGGCTATCGATCAGCGCTGCGCTGGTCAAGAAGTTCGATCTCACGCCCAAGACCGTCACCGCCGTGCTGGTGGGCCTAAAAAATCGCGCCGCCGTCTTCGGCGTGCAACGAGATATCGCCGATGACACCAGTGAACCACTGATGGCGGTCTTGCCGGGCGTAGCACTGGACGAACTATGGCAAGTGGTCGGCATCGGCGAAAACGCCTTGCTGGTGGTATCGGGCATGGTCGTCATCGTCGGTCTGGCGGGATTGGTATCGGCGATTCTGGCCAGCCTCGGCGAGCGCCGCCGGGAGCTTGCCGTTTTACGCTCGGTGGGTGCGCGGCCGCTGGATATCTTCCTGCTGCTGGCGCTTGAAGGGTTGGCAGTAATGCTAGCGGGCGTGTTTCTGGGCGTGGTGCTGCTTGCACTGGCACTATGGGCGCTGGGGCCCTTCCTGAGTGCGCAATTTGGCGTAACATTACACCCAGCCCTGCCAGCGCCCGGCGAACTGAATCTATTGCTGTGGACGATACTGGCCGGCTTTGCTGCGAGCCTGCTACCCGGCTTGCGCGCCTATCGGCTGAGTCTGGCTGATGGATTGACACCGAGGACCTGAACACATCATGAAAAGCATTACCTGGATCGGCATCATCATCGGGGCTGGCCTGCTGGTCGGCTACTCGCTGCGTTTGGCAGCGACCCCGGCGACACCTAACCCACCTGCCGCGCCGGCAATATCGGCAACATCAGCAAACAGCGCCGACAATTCCCAGTACAAGGTGGGCGACCACCTGCAACCCGGCCCGGATCTGACGCAATCACCCTACAAACCGTCTGGCAAAAGTGATGGCGGCTTCAAGGAAGTTGCCTGGGAGTCACTGATCCCCAAGGACTGGGATCCGATGGCGCCGTTCAAGGGCCTGAAGCTGGAAAAGTTGCAGGATGATGATCCCCGCGCCGTCGAAGCGCTGTGGAAAGCCAAGAAATACTGGAAGAACGCTCCCATCGATCCCAGCATGGATGGCGCGGCGATCCGCATCCCCGGCTTTGTGGTCTCGCTGGAGCGCGAAGGTGAAGCCCTCAAGGAATTCCTGCTGGTACCCTACTTTGGCGCCTGTATCCACGTACCACCGCCCCCTGCCAACCAGATCATCCATGTCCACAGTGCCAAGCCGATCAAGGATATTCGCACCATGGATGCAGTCTGGATCAATGGCGTACTCAAGGTTGACCACTCCGACACCATGATGGGCAGCGCCGGTTATAGCATGACGTCAGTCAAGGTCGAACCCTACCTTGACAAATCGACTCAGTGAGTGAAAAGTGCCTGTGCACAAATCATGAGTTATCCCCACATTTTGGGAGCAAGCTTGTGGATAAGCACTTGAGAACTACCTCAAACCCTTGATTAATAAGCGCTTTTCAAAAACTTGTCATTCTTATGCAAAGACGAAAAAAAACCTGCGACACAGACGCATCGCAGGTTGATATAAAGCAAGTCTAGAGGAGACAGGACGCATCATACCGAGCTTGTATGACAAGCCGGTGACAGCAGCTCTCCCCTTTTTGCTTGGTATTGGTAGCGGCGCTATCGCAGCGCTACTGTCACGGCACCGTCACAAAAGCACATTAAGCTGTGATCTGGTTACGCGATACATGCAACGGATATGCATGATCGCCAGGCGCACCGGGCAATGTCCGGTGCTCCACCATCTTTCCGCATTGCCCCACCACAACCCGAACTTACCAGGCTCCGGTAATTTGCAAGCGACTGAGCTTGATACTGGTCCCCGGTCCTTCTGCTGCCTGCATCACCAGATCGGTCTCCAGTTCCTTGGGCGGCTTGCGATACCAGTCGACACACACCTGCGAGAGATTGCTCAACGCCGTCTTTTGCATAAATTGCTGCAACAGGTCGCGGGTCAAAGCGAGATTCGGTTCTAGCCTGAAATCACCCGGCAGCTGCAAACCATCGGCAGCAGCGCTCATGCGCGCGAGTGGTTTCTGGAACATGTAGCGAGGCACCGGCAACCCATGTCCGACGGCAGCCAGCAGTTCCTGAAAAACTGGCGCCATGAAATCCACAGCAACGTCATTGCACTGTACCCAGCAATGAAAGGCGTCACTATTGCTCTCCACGCGCTCACCATCGAGCACGCCAAACGACAATGCAGCACTGTCATCCTGACTGATCAGATAGAAAGCAGCGCCGGCAACCGGGAAGGCATTGAGCTTGTAAAACTTCTTCAATATCTGCGCCGCGGTGACGCTAAAGAAGAAACTGGCAGCCGGGATATTGGCGTCGACACTGTCGAGCACGGAATGGATGACACGGAAGATACGCTGGTAGTCAGCCAAAGGCAGCAAAGGGCGAGAAGATGTTTTCATGCGCGCATTTTCTCACATCCCCCGGTCGTTCAGACCAGTTGCTGCAAGTCATTGCGGTGTGGGATCGTGCAAGAAGCAGGTGCAGCCAACTTCATGGTATCTGCAGCAACGCTGCATCGCCCCCAGCCGCAGAGGTGCTACTTCGTCTACCAGCAAACGCGCCAGACGCTGGCGCGAATACTTGAGCTGCCGTGCATTGCGGTATGCATCAATCCGCACAAGCAAGCCCATTAGCAACAGCCACGAGCCAACGTAAGTTACCAGCATCAAAGCAAAATCGTTTTGTGCCGCATCAATGATGACTTCCATGAAATTTTCCTTCTCCAAGTCATGCTGTAACCGATGACTTCATGATAGAAAAGGATGCGGTATCTAACTATCGGAGAATTCCTGAAGCTGCTTTGACAATGTCGACGTCGGCAATTGCTAGCGATGTAGAGCTTGCATCGACTCAGCCATTGCCGCGACTCTGGGCCTGTGCATCGATATCGGTTATCGATTCACGACCACGCTGGGTGATGTCATAGGCTTTGGTGTCAGCCCTTTCCACAATGTGTCCTTTGCGGCTTAGAAACACTGCAACATCGGCATCGACACTGGCATTAGGATCAGCAGCAAGTGCCCGCAGTGTTTCAATACAGCGGTAGATGAACAGGGTCTGCTTACCCTTCTCTGTCAGGGACAACTGCCCGTCGCGACCATACTCCATCAACTTGATCCCGGTCAGGCGCTTGACATTGCGCGCCACGCAGGCACTAGGACGACCATGATGCTCACGGCGGCTGACTTGCCCCATGGCGTCAAACTCATCTCTTGTCAAATCATCGCTCATGGGTTCCTCCGGTGATGTTAAAGCGCTTTCAAGGGCGCCCATGGTAAGCGTCCCAGCGCCGTCCGGCAATCGAAAAATCCTTTGCAAGGTCGGTGAAAAGCCAATTGCATCGCGAGCATCTTACCCACAAAGACTGTGAACAGCTCTGTGGATAAGCTGTGGGAGATGCGCGCAAACCTTTGCTAGTAGCCGCCCGGCAACAAATTGATTAATTCTTGAGCAACACCGCAAGAATACACGGACATAAAAAAAACCCGTCAGGCAAACGCTTGACGGGTTCAATCTCAAAAACTTCATCCAGGAGGTTTTGTGAGGAGACAGCTCCACTGTAACCCAAACCTTACATGCAGAAAAAGAAGATAAATTCACTCTCTTATACCGATATAAGCATAAAGAGGGAATCACGCCATTGCACTCAATTGAACAGTTCCTTGAGCATGAAGGCTCTCAAGCCGGCCGTATCCTCTTCGCGCGCGGACAGCGTCACGTCACGTCCCAACTTATAGGAGCGCCACACAAAGTCACCCTTGTAACTAAGACGGATGACGCGAATCATGTCGTCCACGATGGCTCTTTCAACATCGCCGCCAGGGCCAGCATCCACGGTAAAGGTCTGTGCCCGACCATGCCGCGGATCAGGGTTCCAGCCTCGGAACACATATTGAGCCACGCGCGGTCCCTTGCTGATGATTTCAAAGATGCCGCCCTTGTTACCTTCGGCCCGACGTTCCTGGAACGCAATATTGGCGCGCGCGATATCGTTGGCCGACGGCTCAGCTTCGGCCGCACGCGCAGCAGCGTTTTCTGCAGCGGCTGACTGGTCAGCCGCACGACGCTCCGCATGACGCTGCTGAATCATGGTCGACATATCCATGTCGGCCGGGAAGTGCTGCATGGTCGAAGGTGGCGTCGGAGGGGTCGGTGTCAGCGCATGGGGCGACGGTGCGCGATTACTCTGTGAGCGCGCTACCTGAGGCACGCGCGGTCTGGGTTGTGGCTTGGCCACGGTTTTCGGTGGTTTAGGCGGTTTGGGAGGTGCTGGTGGCTCGGGCTTAGCAACTGGCACGGCCGGTTTAGGCTGAATCATGCTCACCTGCAATGGCGGCGGCTCAGAGGAGGCTGGCGGGGTAATGTCGAGTACGCTGTTTTTGATCAGCAGGAACAGGCCAATATGCGCCAACACCGACAAAATGATGCCGAGGATGGTCCTGTTGCGTGCGCGATAACGTGCAGCTCTCGAAGAATAGTGCGTATAAATCGTCATTCCATGCAGCAACAGAAGGTATCCATTTTTTTAGCGTTCATCATACCCGATGCCGCTCCCCCAGCCTGATTCGGCAAGCCGCAATGCTACTGGCTTGCCGTCAGGAGTGCAAATCCGGCATGGCAATGTGGCTCCACAGATTTCAAAAAGCACTGTCAGTAGACATACTTATGCCCGATCATGCGCTGACTCACTCAGACATACCAGTGTGATTACGTTTTGTTACTGGCAGCACGCCAATGTGAAGATTGCCATTTGAGCCCCAGTTCAATCGCCGCTAAGATGATGCGCGAGCGACTGGCCACAAAGCACAGAGCACTTACCAATGAGCAATCATCACACCCTAGCAACCAGAACAAGATAAAGACCACATATGACACCACTCTTCGCCCCCATTATCGTGATTGCACCAGACTCCTTCAAAGGCTCTCTAAGCGCCGAGGAAGTCGCCCGCGCCATGGGTGCCGGCGTACTGGCAGCGATCCCGCGGGCGCAGATCCGGCTCTGCCCGATTGCCGACGGCGGCGAAGGTACGCTCGACGCCCTCCTGCATGCCGGTGGTCAACGCCAGTTGCTGCAGGTACATGGTGCCGCTGGCAAGCTGCGAAACGCCGCTGCCGGCTTGCTCGACGATGGCAGTGCCGTGATCGAATCGGCCGAGATCGTTGGCCTGACCGATACCGACGGTACCGCAGTCGCCGTGGAGCAGCGCTCCACCCGCGGTATTGGCGAAGCCTTGCTGCAATTGCTGGAGCAAGGTGCCCGACGCTTCCTGATCGGCCTTGGCGGCAGCAGCACCAATGATGCAGGAATTGGCATGCTCAGTGCACTTGGCATGCGCCTCTATGACAGCAACGAACAAGCACTAGAGGCACTGCCAGCCAATCTGGCACACCTGGCACGGGTCGATCTGAGCGGTCTCGATCCACGACTGGCCGAGCTGGACATTGTCGCCATGTCAGACGTCGACAATCCACTATGCGGGCCCCATGGTGCAACTGCGGTGTTTGGCCCCCAAAAAGGCGTGCAGCCCGAGCAGGTCGCGCCGCTCGATGCTCAGCTCGGCCGCTTTGCAGCCTTGCTGGAGCAGGCCAGCGGGCACCGTGCTGCCGACGCCCCCGGCGCAGGAGCAGCCGGCGGGCTCGGCTATGCCTTGCTGATGCTGGGCGCACAATTTCAGTCAGGCGCGCAAACCGTCGCCGATTACATTGGTCTGGATGAAGCGCTCACCGGTGCGCATTGGCTCATCACAGGTGAAGGCCGCAGCGATACACAGACCTTGCACGGTAAGGCTCCCTTCATCGCGGCACAACGAGCCCGTGCCGCAGGCGTCGCCAGCTCACTGCTGTCAGGTGGCATCGACAGCCAGGCATTGCCGGCCCTGCAGAACAGCTTTTCAGGTTGCTTTTCGATTGTGTTTGGCCCGCTATCACTGCAAGACGCCATTGCACATGCGGCACCACTGCTGCAACAAAGTGCCGAGCAAATGAGTCGTTTGTGGCTGCTGGGACGCCAACAGGGCTGAACCTCGATAAACGCGCCGGGCTATCGCAAAGTTACTCACAAAAAATGGGGGTAACTTTGTGGATAACCCTGAGGAGTTTGACCTAAGACTTTGATTAATAATGATTATTCACCACTGATAAAAGTGGATGCATTTCAGGATCAGGCTAACATCGGACGAACATCAGGCACACTGCGGGAGCCCAAACTCCTGCGCAATCAATTCATAAGAGCGCTTGCGGGCAGCATGCTCGTGGATGATGGTGATGATCATCACCTCATCGGCGGCATATTCTTGTGCCAGTTCCTCGATCTGCTCGCGCACCCGGCGCGGCGAACCAATGACGGCACGACGCCCTGCTGGCAAGGTCGAGATGGGCAACTTATGTTCCTCAAAAAACCTGAGCGCCGTCTGTACCGAAGGAATAGTGTCGAGTCGCCGCCCACTATGCATATGAATCAGACGCATACCGTAACTGCTGGCCAGCAACCGTGCCTGCTCATCCGTTTCCGCACAGATCACCTGCACCGCAACACCTTGATGCGCAGTTGCACCGGCAGTTGAAGGCTGAAATTGCTGGCGGTAGCGCTGCGCAATCTGTTCGCCGCCGGCATGAATGAAATCGGCAAACATATACGGCAAGCCCCATTGCGCGGCCCACACACCGCTCTGCGCTGACGAGCCCAGCAACCAGGGTTGCAGTCCGGCGGGATCACCTGGCAATGCTGCCAGACGCGCAAAGGGATGCTCGGCGGGCATGTCATCCCACAAATAAGCCAGCAGTTCCTGCATCTGCTGTGCAAAATCATCTTCCGGCGTATGACGACGATCCCGTTGCAGGGCCGCCGCGGTCAAGGCATCACTGCCGGGCGCACGGCCCACACCGAGGTCAATGCGGCCACCATATAGGCCATTGAGCATGCTGAAGGATTCCGCCACCTTCAACGCACTGTAATGCGGCAGCATCACACCGCCACTACCGACCCGCAGCCGCTTGGTGGCAGCCGCAATCGGGCCGATCAATACTTCAGGACTGGCACATGCCAACGCGGTCGTACCGTGATGTTCGGCGACCCAATACCGGGCGTAACCAAGATGCTCGGCTAGCACGGCCAGATCCAGCGTATTGCGCAAGGCCTGCGCACTGCTGACACCCTCCGGTACCGGCGCCTGATCCAGAACACTGAGTGTGAAGGGACGTGACGACGAGGGCAAAGCCGAGTCATTGGGTTTAGCGGTCTGCACAGCTGGCGAAATGGGCGAAGAGTGGGAGTCAGGCGAAGCGGTCATACACGATGCAAAGTCATTGCGTAAATCATTAACGCGTCTAGGATAGTCGAAAACAGCAAACCCGTTTTTTCCGGCCCGGATTTCCCAGCGACCCTAAAAATGGAAAAAAGGCTACATGGCAGAAACAAAATTTAAGACTGAAGGTTGACGACACACAACGAAACAAATGCAAAATCAAAGTTACAATTTGGGAGTATTTATTTGAAATATATTTTGTCTTTTTTGCAACTTGAACAGGAAAAACTTCTGCAGTTAAGTTGATTGTTTTTGAAAAATAGACCTGTTTCGCTTAACATTGCGGCACTTAAGTTGTCATCTGCACAAAATTTTCCTTTCTGATAACCGTGCCGCAGTGAAACAGCAAGGGTTTTGTCATCCGCCCACGGAGTTAAGCTTGCGCCGAATTACCTCATTTCTGTTGTCTCTCGCCGTTGTGCTGGCGGTTTTGTCTTACCCGGTTCAGGCTCAAGTTCCTACCGATCCGACGCAAAATCTGAATTTGATGACAGCACCCGCGGATACCTTGTCCACGCCGGGCCTGCCGTCCTCAGTTGTCACCGATACCCGGGTGGGTAATGGCGACGTGATCCGTGTGACCGTATTTGGACAACCGGACCTGTCGGCTGAAGTGGGCGTCAATGACAAAGGTATTCTGACGCTCCCCCTCATTGGCGGCATCGATGTTAAAGGCCTCACCACCAGTGAAATCGCCGAACGCGTGACTCAGGCGCTGCGTCAGGGCCAATACGTGATCAAGCCGCAAGTGTCGGTCGATGTGGTGCAACTGCGTAGTCAGATGGTGTCGGTATTGGGCGAAGTCACCCGTCCCGGGCGCTATGTGATTCCGGGCCATCTGAGCGTACTGGAATTACTTGCCACGGCCGGCGGACTGACCGAACAGGCAGACCAGACGGTCACGCTGATGCGCCGCAAGACCGACGGTGATGCCGGGCAGACCAGCGACAAGATCAGCGATGTACGCATCCCGATCCTGCTGGGCGATAACACCAATCAGCCCCAGACCCCGCTCGACGTTGAGCTGCGCGCCGGCGATGTAGTCTACGTCAATCGCAAGAAACTGTTCTACATTCATGGTGAAGTGAACAAACCAGGTAGCTATCCAATGGAAAAGGATATGAATGTCATGCGGGCCATCGCCATCGGTGGCGGCATGACACAACGGGCATCGCAGCGCCGCATTTTCATCAATCGCGCGGTGCCTGAACAAGGTATCCAGGAAATCAAGGCCAAGCTGACCGATCCGGTACTACCCGGCGATGTGGTCTACATCAACGAAAGTCTCTTCTGATGCAACAAACTGGTCAACTCGTTGCGACACAACTCCCCGACGGCGGTTTATCGTCGAAGCAAATTACGTCGATGCTGGCGGCGCGGCGTGGCACCATTTTTACCACACTGGCAATCACTGTTGCGCTGACGGTAGTCATCACGGTACTACTGCCTAAAACCTATACCGCGACGTCGGACGTCTTTCTGGATTACAAAAATAACGATCCGATCGCAGGACGGCTGTTCTCGCCCATCCTCGACGAAAGCTACATGCAAACCCAGCTGGACATGATCAAGAGCCAGCCAGTTGCCGAAAAGGTACTCGACGCGGTCGGCCTGGAGCGGACCGCTGAATATCAGGAAGCGGTAAAGCGTTACGGTGAGGCACGTGCACATGCCCAGATGATCCGTCGCATCAACGATCAGACGCAGGTCATCACCCGTCGCTCCAGCCGTGTGATTGAAGTCGATTACGAAGCCGGTTCGCCCGACGAGGCACGCGATGTGGCCAATGCCATTGTGCGTGCCTACATGGAACTGAATCAGGAAATTTCCACCGTATCGGCCCGCTCGCGCCGTGAACAATACAATGCACAGCTCGAAGAGTTGCGCAGAGAGGCCGACGAGATTCAGGAAAAGCTGACCCAGTACCAGCAAAAAGTCGGCATCATCGATACCGCTGAGCGTACCGACGTCGAAACACGCCAGCTCGGTGAACTGATCACCACGCTGGTCGCGGTTCAGAACCAGCGCCAGGAAGCTACTGCGCGCAAGAACGCGACCGACACCATGGTGCGTAACGGTACGCCACCTGATCAATTGCCGGTGGTGGCACAGCGGATCAATATTTCCGATCTCAAGTCACGCTTGAGCGATGCCAATCGCCGCCTCGGAGAAATCGACGCCGTACTGGGCCCGCGCAATCCCAAGACGATCGCCCTGGTGCAGGAAGTGGAAGGTCTGAAGGAACGCATCAATCGCGAGTCCGTCAGTGCCGTTGACGCCGACCGGATCGACGAACTCCGCCTGTCCTCGCAAGAGCAAAGCCTGAACCACCAGATTGATATACTGCGGGTCAAAATGCTGGAGCAGAAAGAACATCGCGACACCATCCTGTCCTATCAACGCCAGCTTGACAGCGTGCAACGGGTATATGACTCGGCTGTAGCGAAGTACGACGATATCCTCATGGCCAGCAACATTCACACCTTCGACCTGACCGTACTGCGTGAGGCAGAAGCACCAGCCACCCATACCAAGCCACTGATGTCGCACAATGTTGCCGCCAGCATCGTGATTGGACTGGTACTTGGACTGGCGATCGCGTTGGTCGCCGAACTGGGCCGTCGACGCGTACGCTGCGAAGACGATCTGGCGCGTAACCTGCCGTTGCCGCTGATCGGCCACATCGGTATCCGCTGAGACTATGAGCATGGCAAACGAAACCCAATCCACCCGTCCCGTGCCATCGAACAACGCCGACCAGATGGGATCGCGCTTCATTGAAGCGGGATTGCTGACGGCAGCACAGGTTGAGCGCGTCGTTGAGTTACAAAAAGTCGGCAACCTGCGTTTTGGCGAAGCCGCTGTCCGTCTGGGACTGCTGACCGAGCAAAATGTCCAGATGGTGCTGTCAGAACAGTTCAACTACGCAACCGCGCTGGTGCCTTCTGACAGTCTCGACAAATCGCTCGACATTGCACTATCGCCGTTTGGTATCGAAGCCGAGGCAATCCGTCAGATCCGTGCTGAACTATCGATCCGCCTGAGTCAACAGGAAAAGATCTCGCTGGCGATCGTCAGTGCGGTCGAAGGCGAAGGCAAAAGTTATCTGGCAGCCAGTCTGGCACTGGCGTTCTCCCAGATGGGTAAGCGCACGCTACTGATCGACGCCAATATGCGCTCGCCCACACAGCACTTACTGTTTGGTCTGGAAAACAAGACCGGACTATCCACCATTCTGGCAGGCCGTACCGCCGTATCGGCAGGCTCACTGGCCGAGGGATTTCCGCATCTGCGGGTACTCAATGCCGGTCCCCAGCCGCCAAATCCACTCGAAATCCTGCTTCAGCCTGCGTTGAGCAAGCTGATGCAAGAGTTGGCAGATGACTTCGATGTATTCATCGTGGACACTCCAGCGGCGCAAGTCTCTTCGGATGCGCAAACCATCGCGCAACAGGCTGGCATGTGCCTGCTGGTGGCGCGTCAACACCACTCCGATCTGGCAGCCCTGCGTACTACAGAAGCACAGATGAAGACTTCGGGTACCCAGATCATCGGCACCGTCTACAACGCATTCGCTGAAAAAGAACAGCTCGACCCGAATGCCGGCAAGCTCAAGAAATACTGGCAGCGTCTACGCAAATGGCTGAGCAATCCTCCCCGCTATTGAACAGCGGCAACGCTGACAAGGCAGACAGCGCCATCAGTACCGGCGGCACCGACAATTCCGACAGTACACAACGGTCCGGGGGCGAAGGGAGCAGCAGGCGATTGCTGACGCATTCACTGGCGTCCCTGCTGGATCAGGTACTGCTCAGCGGCCTCAATTTCAGTATCGGCCTGACCTTGATCCGGATGGCCAGCAAGACTACCTACGGTTTGTATTCGCAACTGTTTGTAGCCGGTATTTTCACGGCCGCAGTCATTGAAGCCTTGATTACCGATCCGCTGACAACCATTGTCTCCGGTGAACCGGGCCCGCTGCGCGCGCGCCTTTATTCGCTGCTGCTGCGGTTTCAGTGGCAGCTCAGTATCACGCTGGCGTTGCTGTGCGGGGTCGCCAGCGCGATCCTGGCACGCTTTACCGGCATTGATGTCGATCCGCTCTGGCTGGGGTTGAGTTTCGCACTGTACGTCTTCAGCAATGCCCAACGTGAATACCATCGCAGCATCAGCTTCATTGAAGCCTTGCCCCTGCGCGTGCTGCGCACTGATCTGGTGTATGCGCTGGTGGTTGCCGGGGCTGGCGCGCTGTTGTTACTCACGCATACGCTAAGTGTACCGGCACTGTTTGCGGTCATGGGAGTCGCCAATATTGCTGGCATGTGGGGCACCACGCAACAGCATGATGCCGGTATCCGCACGCTGCGTGCCACCCAGCCGGCATTGTGGCGCAGCGAATATCGTGGTGCTGTCGGTGCGGTACTGCTGCGCGGGCGCTGGGCCTTGCCGGGCGCACTGGTCGCATGGGCCACCAACTACAGCTATCTGTACCTGGCGGCATTGAGTCTGGGGGTTGCTGCGACTGCTGATCTGAACGCTTCACGTTTGCTGCTGACACCGATCTCGCTATCAGTACTGGCCTGGTCCCGTGTGGCCCGGCCGTTAGTGACGCGTTTGCTGGCAGCGCGCGACTGGAAACATCTGGACCGACTGGCATGGGCTTCGGTCGCTGGCATCGAAGTGGTAACTCTCGGCTATGTGGTGGTGCTGTGGCTGATGCTACCCTGGCTGGAAGCCCACATACTGGGCAGCAAATATCATGGACTGGAGCCACTGGTACTGGCCTGGGGTGGCTACTTTGCGATCAACGCTGCGCGCTGGATCGGTTCCTCCTGGCTCACCAGTAACGATCAATACAAATTGCTGCTCATTAGTGGCGTCGCCTGTTTGCTGGTCATGCTGGTCGCCACCGCCATGTTGATCCCGCTGTTTGGCAGCTGGGGCGCCATCCTGGCGCTGATCGTGGTCGAAGTGTTTGATCTGGTGCTGATCTGGTTCATCTTTCTGCCCATGCTCAGAAGGAAACCCGTATGAGCCAGCCAATGGATATCAGCATCTGCATCTGCACCTTTCGCCGGCCGCTGCTACTGGATCAGTTACTGCACGCCTTGCGTCTGCAGGCGCGTGGCGAACTGCGCATCGAAGTCATCGTGGTCGATAACGACCCCCAGGCATCGGCTTTACCGGTACTCACACGCTGGCAGTCACAACTACCAGTGACCTTGCGTCATTACCATCAAGCCATCCCCAATATTGCCGAGACCCGCAACCTGGCTGTGCAGCAGGCGCAGGGGCAATGGGTGCTGTTCATTGATGACGACGAAGCGCCTGATGCCGACTGGATTCTCAAGATCGTCGCGGCGCAAGAACGCTATCAGGCCGATGTCGTCTTTGCGCCTGTACTGCCACGTTATCGCGCTGATACGCCGGACTGGATCCGTGCCGGTGATTTCTTCAACCGACCACGTTACCTGACAGGCACCGTGATCGGTATCAGCGATGCACGTACCGGAAATGTGCTGATCCGCCGCCAGTCATTGCTAGCCATCCCTGGGCCGTTTGATGCTGCCTTTGGCCGCAGCGGTGCCGAGGACACCATGCTGTTTCGCGACATGCTGGCCAATGGTGCACGCTTTGTCTGGTGCGATGAGGCCACCGTCAGCGAGGAAGTCCCCGCCGAACGTGCCAAGCTGAGTTGGTTGCTACGGCGCTCCTATCGCCTGGGACAAACCTATATGCGCTCCGAGCTGGTGCGTCTTGCGACGCTGCCACGACTGCTGCGCGCCACCCAACTGGGGTTGCGCGCCCTGCTACAACTCGTCGTGGCGGCACTGCTGAGCCTGCTGCTGTTGCCCGTTTCCCGCATCAAGGCAATCCGCTGGCTGCGCACGACGCTGGCACAGTGCGGCAAATTAAGCGCACTGCTTGGTCACCGTTACCATGAATACGGTCACTGACATGCGCCACTCAGCCAATCAGATCACCACCAGTCGTACCGACAGCTTGCTGGTCAGGCTGCTGGTGTTCATCAGCATCCTGTTCGCCTTGTTGCCCTCCGGCTTGCGCTGGGGCGACCCGGACCCCAACGCCAATTATTCACAAGGATCGCTGGTCGTTCAGCTGCAGTTCGGCTCTGTATTCCTGCTCGGTGCCTGGCTGGCATGGCGCAACTTCGGCTGGAGTCTGAGCCATGCCCGACGCCTCAATCCGTTTCTGCTGGTACTGATCGGCTACTGCTTCCTCAGTACGATCTGGTCGCCCTACCCGGTGGTGACCATCAAACACAGTATCCAGTTGATCGGTCTGGTAGTGGTCGGGATTGCCGTTGCACCACCAGTCGGTGGCAAGCAAGAGATGTTACGCACCTTGCTGGTGACGTTGATGCTGTTGCTGGTCATTTCAATGCCGGTCTCATTGCTCATTCCCAGTATCGGCGTGGACTACGAGCTTGGCGGAGCCTGGCAAGGCATTCTGCCGCAGAAAAACGCCATGGGTGCGATCTCTGGTCTGTGCGTCATGCTCTGGCTGAAAGAAGGCAATAATAATGCCATTCCGCGCGTGATTTGCCTGTTTGCCATCCTGTTTAGTGCGTTCATGCTGGTGATGGCCAAGAGCAGCACGGCGATCCTGGTGACGGTGATGGGCTCGGCGTTTTATCTGCTGCTGCGGCGACGGATTCTGGCGGGTGAATCGGACGGCATTCGTATGCTGCTGATCGCCTTCATCGCAGTGCTGACCTGCCTGCACTTCTTTTATGTGTTCGAGGCGCGTCTGCCAGATCCGGATGAAGTCATCGCACCGATCACAGCCTTGTTTCACAAGGGTACCGACCTCACAGGCCGTACCGACATCTGGTATCTGGTTCTACAGGAAATCGCGCGCCACCCGCTGCAAGGGATCGGCTACGGTGCTTTCTGGATGGGCCAGGGCAGCCCTTCTCAATTCATTATCGATGCCTTGCACTGGGTCCCGCTGCAGGCGCATAACGGCTATCTCGATATCGTCAATGAACTGGGACTGATCGGTTTGTCCATAGTGATACTGATCTTCGCCTGGCATATCTGGCAACTGGCCCGACTGATCCGCGTGGATCGGGAAGAGGCGGCGATCCATTGGGCCATCTTCCTGCTCATCGCCATCAGTAACACCTCAGAGAGCGAACTGTTCCGTGGGCTCATGTTCCAGAACATGTTCTTCATCTATTCGTCGACACAGATCTCGGCACGGTTGAATCTGGCCCGCCTGGAGCGACTGCAAGCCCCCCCGGTAGCTGCCAATGCGGTCACAGATGCAGCCACCACAGACAAGGCACTGCCATGAGACTAACCAGATTTGTGCTCTCTCGTGCGCTGCTGGTGGCAGCCTGCTGGCAAGCTGTTGCCTGCGATCTGGCGGCACAACCAATGATTATGCAAAATGCGCCACGGCCAGCAGCAGACTTTACCCGTGACGATGGCGGCGTGCAGTACTTCAACTTTGCCATCGACGAAGACAAGCTCGCTGGCGCACCAGATCGCTCTTCCCTGAATCAGCCGCTGGATGCCGCCGCCCGCCTGTTCGTCAAGGATGGACACTTCTACCGTGTCGGGCCTGATCATCGGCCGAACTCCGGCGACGACAGCCGGGTACGTCTGTATGGCGTCAACCTGACCTTTGCCGCCAACTTTCCCTCGGCTGCCGATGCCGAGCGCCTCGCGCTGCGCTTGCGCAAGGCGGGAATCAATGCAGTTCGACTGCATCATCTGGACTCCAGTCCCGATACTCAGAACGATCCGCCACGCAGCGTTCTCACCCCGGGCCCCTACCCCAGCTTCAATCCAGTGGCACTGGCGCGTCTGCGCAACCTGATCAATGCCCTGAGCCACCAAGGGATTTACGTCGACCTGAATCTGCATGTCGGCTATCGCTTCCGTCCGCTGGAAGACCGTCTGCCGCCACTTGATGGTAAAGCCGAGGCGACCGCACTGGGAGCGCCGGTCCATGTCTACACCGCGCGCATGGTGACACTGCAGGAAGACTATGCCCGGCAACTGATCCGCGCGCTTGGCCTGAAGGACAACCCGGCGCTGGCGATGGTGGAGATCAATAACGAATCGTCCCTGCTCGACGCCTGGCAGCATCAGCAATGGAAGCAGGCGGTACCGCTTGCCTATGCACCAGAACTGAAGCGGCAATGGCAGCAATGGCTGGTCAAGCGCTACGGCTCGACCGCCAAGGCCTGCGCCAGCTGGAAGTTGTGCGACGATGATGCGAACGCCAATCCCGAAATTCCGCTGCTGTCGCCGTTGGATGGATCGCAGATCCATCATTGGAAAGAGCAGGTGCAGGGCAAGTTGCGTAGCCTCAGCGATCACCTGTTCGGGCCCGATGACCCGGGCGATCTGATTGGCGGCGGTAAAGCCTTGCGGGTGCGTGATTTTCTGCTGTTTCTGGCCGATACCGACCGCGCCTATTTCAAGCGGATGCGACAAGTGGTGCAGTCCGAGACCGATACGCTGGTACCTGTGACCGGCACCCAGATGAGTAGTGGCGGCGTACTCAACTACGATTCGCAGGCGGACATGGATTACGTCGACGAGCACTACTATGTCGATCATCCTGATTTCCCCGGTGTCGACTGGGACGATAACGACTGGCGCATCCACAACAGTGCAATCAGTGGCGGCGAGCTCAAGGGCTTGCAGGCGCTCGCCTTGCTGCGCGATGTGCGGCGACCTTTCGTGGTGAGCGAATACAACCAGCCCTTCCCGAACCAGCAGGACAGCGAAATCCTCCCGCTCATGGCCACGCTGGCAGCGCAACAGGATTGGGATGGGTTGTTCCTGTTTGACTATCTCGATGGCAATACTTGGGCCGCCACCCCAGGCGAATTCGCGCTCAGCGGAGACTGGTCGAAATACGCTGCCATTGGCCAAAGTGCCATGCTGTTCCGTCAGGCATTGGTGGCACCGCTACCAGCACAATTACGCATTCCGCTGGCGGCGCAAACGCGTCAGGCCATTGCCATGCGTGGCTTCGGCGCGTATGAAACCCATCTCGCGGTGCACCTCGGCGTGACCCCGGAGCTGTCCACACAGGCGCGGCTAGGGATCGATCTCAGTGGCCAGAGCACCCTACCGATACAAAAGAATCCTGCCAAGACCGACGCGAAGCGCACGCTACGCTCGCCCAACGGCGAGTTTGAGTTCCAGCCACAACAACGGCTTATCTTCCTGCGCACGCCACAAGTCCGTGGTGTCTTCGGATTCTTGATGAACCGTCGCGTCGGGGACGATCAGCTGGCAGTCGAACTGCTGGGCAAAAACCGTGGTTTCAGCAGTATTGTGCTGACCGCGCTGGATCAGCGTCCCTTGTCACAGTCACGCCAGATCCTGATTTCTGCGGCCAGTATGGTGACCGGTACCCAACCAGGATCGAAGCCCCTGCGCCCCAAGAATCTGGTGCACTACAAGAATCAGTCGGACTGGTGGACACTGGAGCCGAATGCTGGCGCAGATAACAAACCTTCCGGTAGCCGCACCGCGCTGGGGCCGGTTTGGATGGAGCGCAATCAGGCCCGCATCAGCCTGCGCACACAAGCCCGGCACCTGACGGTCTATCCGCTCGATGGTCGCGGACAACGCCTGCCAGCCCTCGATGGTGCGCATGTCGTGCTGCGCAATGGCGTCGTCACTATCGAGATTCAAACAGATCTGGCGCACACCAGCCCGTGGTACGAGGCGGTGGCCGATGAGTAATAAGTCACTTGCACGTTGGCAAAGACTGGGCCGCACGCTATTGCTGGCGCTGGCAGGATTCATGTTTGGCGCACTCTGGACCACGCCAGTGCACGCGAGTGCAGAATATTCGCTGCAGACCGGCGTCAGCTGGTATCGCTTCAGTAACCCGTTTCAGTATCCGGACGGCGTATCCAGCCCGCTCAACACTAATGGTTCCGCCTGGTCGGACGATTTGCGCGGCGCACTGTTTCTGCCACTGCCAACCGAGCGCAGCAGCCTGCAAGTGACCGGGATGGTCTCGCAGATGCGCTATAACGCGCCCTACAACAACTACACCGACCAACTCAGCACCAGCGGCTCCTACAATCTGGACAGACCGATCAAGCAGATAGAGGCAACCTATAACTGGGAGTTCAGTGATCTGCTGCGCGGTAGCGTCACACATCGGATTGATGACAGGCTGTTCAGCTATCTGGGAGGGGAAATTGTCCCCAACATTGATTCGGTACCGCCCAATGTCTCCAATGTTGAGCCGGAATACCCGCACATCCGTGAAGACACGGTGGAAGTCGCCTATCGCGTCAACAATCACCTCGACCTGCCACTGACCTGGGTCGAGCAAACCCTCAGCTATACGCTTCCGGGCCGGGCCGAGCTGCTCAACATGAACAGTAACGCGCTGCAGGCGGCAGTGCGCTATAACGCCAGTACCAACTCGAACTTCCAGTTTGGCGTGCGCCGCAACAAGGTCAATTTCCCTGGTCGTACCGCATCCGATATCAGCCAGTATGACTCCGGTTATACCGATACCGAATACTTTAGCGACATCGATTGGCTGGTGACCTCCGATACCTTGTTGAAGGTCCACTTTGGGCGGGTCTCACGGCAGTTCGACACGCTGACCGCCAACAACAGTACTCTGCCGTCAACGGAAGTGGGAATGATCTGGAATTTTTCACCAAAGACCACCTTCATTACGCGACTCTGGCATCATCCGCAACCGAATGACGAAGCGGATAACTTTCTCTATGTCATGAGTCGTGGTACGGAGACCATTGCCACCTGGCAGCCCACGCCGAAGACACGTCTGTCGGCGACGGCATCGGTGGAACTGGATAGCACGCAGGGCTTCCCGGGCAGCAATGCCGGCAATGTACTAACCAATGGTACCGACCGGACCAAGCGACTGAGTCTGCGCTACGACTACAACATGACGCGCAATCTGAACCTGCGCATCGATGCCACACGCGAGGTGACCGACACTAATCCCGGTACCCCTGCGACCTATCACGGCAATATGCTGCGCATCAGCCTGAGCTATTCCTTCGACAATCTTGGCGGCACCGTTGATCGTACCAATCCGCTTGGCTTCAATCGTGCGCATCAGCAAATCGAGACCATGCGCTCTGAGTAAGCACAGCTTGGGCTATCATGATGATTCTGATCGTTGCCATATCGCCGCCGGCGTCGCCTGAAATCTCATGACCGAATCCGTTTCCCGACTCTCCCTGCGTATCAGCAGACGCCTGTCACAGCACGCGTTCAAACAGAACCTGCGCCTGCAGGGATCCAACGGCGTGGTCTGCTTCACCTTTGACGATGCACCCGCGTCGGCCTGCCAGACCGGTGCCCGCATACTGGAACAGGCCGGCGCACGCGGCACCTTCTATATCGCCGGTGGCCTGACCGGCCACAGTGAGCAAGGTAAGCCATGCCATACCGAAGCCGATCTGCGCCGTCTGCTGACAGCGGGACATGAGCTGGGCTGTCATAGTTTTTCGCACGTGCGCTGCGATACCTTGACAGCAAAGGCACTGCAGGACGAGCTGGACAAAAATGCGGCGTTTCTGGCGCAACTGGGTGTGGATACCCGACGACTCAATTTTGCCTACCCTTTTGGCGCCTATGCCTATCAGGCCAAACGCATCGGTCGTGCACGCTTTCGCTCCAGCCGGGTGACCGGTGGCGGGCTGGAATCCGGACAGGTCGACCTCAACGCCCTCAAGACCCATCGCCTTTACAATGTGCCGGTCGATACCGATAGTGTCGAAACGCTCATCAGCCGGGCGGCACAGGAACAGGGCTGGCTGATTATCAACACCCATGATGTGGAAGACACCCCGAGTCGCTACGGCATCTCACCGGCGCGTCTGGAACAGGTCGTGGCAGCCGCCCTCGCAGCCGGCTGCAAGCTCATGACCATGAACGCGGCAATCGATTACTGGCAACAACAGGAAGATGCAGGCACCGATTAGCCTTCCCTTACTGGGCAGTGATCGGCGCCCGTCCGCGCAGTCGTCTGACCAGATTGCGCAGTCTGGTATTGGCTCGCAACCCGGCATATAGGTCCTGCCAGCGTTGATTGACGGCGACTGCCATCTTGCCGCGTCGGGTGACGCCATGTTGGCCGCCATAGAGCATCAGCGTGTGATCTGCCCATTGCTGCTTGAACGATTCATCACCGACGGTCAGATCGAATATCTTGAGCCCAGTCGCGATGCTGTGTTTAAGCACCGCATCGAGTAACTGGCGACCGACTGCATAACGGGTCCAGTCGCCATCCTGATAGGCTGGCATCAGCCAGTAAAAGCGCTTGCCATAGCGCAGCCCCCAATGCGTAGCCACCAATTGTTCGTCTACGTATAAGCCTGACAACACCACGCTACCGCCCGTGATGCCCTGTGCTGCCAACGTCTGATAAAAGTCCAGATAGCCGGGTTCGCGAAAGATATCCCGCGCCTGTGTTTCGCGCCAGCGGCGTGACTTCTGGCGCGCCATCGTCGCCACCACTTCGGCGCGCTGTGCACCGACAGCATCGATCTCGACGCGTACCTTGCCGATGGCTTCCAGATTGCGCAAGCGACGACGGGTATCGGCAAACATTTTGGCGCTACGGCTTTTCTGAAATTCGGCATAGGTATCCGGCAACGTCGCAGCATGTGCCTGCTCGTTGGCCTCGATACCCGGCAGCAAACTGAATGGATTGCAGATATTTTCAATCGTGGCCGGCATACGTCGGCTACGAAACAGATCCACCTGCAACAGCGACAGTAAGGCCGTCCACAGGCTGCCAAATAGTGTTGTCGGAAAATCAGAGGCAATCAGGGGCGCACGATAGTCGGTAAGTTCACCACCGAGAAAATCCAGCCTGCGCAAGCCAACGATGCGGCGGATCCCCAATGGCAACAGCAGACGAATACGCCCATCGCCATCGCGCAGCACGACAATGCGCACCTGCCAGCCTTGCCGCTGCCCCAGATGCTGCTGCCAGCAAGCCAGCCATTCATAGGTCTGAAACGCGTATCCCTGACACTGTTGGCGGGCTTCCTGCCAGCAGGCTTGTGCTGCCTCACATGTGGTGTAAATGGCGATACTGGCATCCTCTCCGAGACTCGCACAGGCTGACGGCAACAGGTCACGCAGCGCGATGCGGGAAACAGACAGGTGCTTCATAGGATTGCTAATTACGCCACCAGCTGCACCGACTTCAATAGGCATGACGATCCTTCAATACGATCAGAACGGTGCGCAAAATGATGCGGAAGTCGAGCGCCAATGACCAGTGACGGATGTAGTAGAGATCAAACTCGATGCGCCGCTGCATCTTTTCCAGGGTATCGGTCTGACCGCGCAAGCCGTTGATCTGGGCCCAGCCGGTGATCCCGGGCTTGACCATGTGACGCAGCATGTAACCCTTGACCTGTTTGCGATACAGCTCATTATGCTCAACCGCATGCGGACGCGGACCAACGATACTCATGGAGCCTTGCAATACATTGAAAAACTGCGGCAACTCATCCAGTGAGGTGCGCCGGATCAGGCGGCCAAACCAGGTCACGCGCGGATCATCAACGGTCGCCTGCACGACCTCACCATCGATCGACGGCGGCTGTTGGCGCATTGAACGGAACTTCGAGACCATGATCTGCTGTCCTCCAACGCCATAACGCATCTGACGGAACAGGACCGGCCCTGGCGACGACAGTTTGACGCCGGCGGCAATGGCCAGCATCAGCGGACTCAGCAGCAGCAAGATCAACGCCGACAGGACAATGTCAACAAAGCGCTTGAGAAAGCGCGTCACGCCAAGAAAGGGGGTTTCATAGGCCACCAGCACCGGCGTACTGGCCAACTCGGCGTATTGGATATGACCAAGACCAAACAGGGTCGAATCCGGCACAAAATAGACCGATGCCACCGAATCATGCAAAGCGTCAACGACCGGTGCAATGTCGCTGGAGCGGGCTTGCAACAAGCCGACAAAGACCATATCGACCTTGTTGTTCTCGAACCACTCAATCGCATCGATGAGACGTCCCAGCCGTGGCAGTTCCAGTCCCATACGGTCGCTCGTCTGGCGGTTGTCGAAGTAACCAAGTGGCGTAATACCGAAGATGGGCGAGGTCTGAAAAGACTCGGACAAACGTTGCGCATCTTCACTAAAGCCGACAAAGACCGCCGTACGACGCTGCCCTTTGGCAGTATTCATGCGCAACACCAACCAACGGCACAGCAATGACGTCAGCGTCAGCGTAAACGGTGTGCACAGCAGCCACAGCATCATCACCACACGGGAAAACTCGGCAGCCGACTTGGTCAGATAGAGTGCCAACACGACGACAAAAAAGATACCGCTCCAGAGCCGCACAATGGCTGGAAAGTCATGCAGTGTGATCGCCCGGTTATCGATCGTATAGCGACGCGCATCGCTAAACACAATGAAACTGGCGATACCTGCAACTGCCGCCACAAAATTAAAGGTGGTGAATTCCGCAAATTGATACAAAGCGACGCATAACTCCAGCGTCAGCAAAATGGTCAACGCATACACAGCCCCGACCAATGGCCCCAGCCAGGCGGTTTGATGATTGCGTTTATCAGAATAAAAGCCCACTGCTGCCATCCTTCACGTTGATCTGGTTGATCTTGTTACTGTTGTTACGACTGCGGCCTGTGCGATCACGACTGTCGCTTCTATCGTTTCTGTCGCTCACGGCGCCACATGCCAATAAAACGCGAACCCTGAATGATATAGCGGCGCCATAGGCGGCGTGGCTCGGAGAGCAGCCGCCAGAGCCACTCCAGTCCCGACTTCTGCATCCACAGCGGGGCCCGCAGCTTGAAGCCCAGCGCAAACTCCATGGCAGCACCAACGCACATGACCACACCGGCGTCGATCTGCTCACGCAGCAGCAAGGCCCATCGCTCCTGCTTGGGCATGCCGAGACAGACAAAGACGATGCCAGGACGACTGGCATTGACGCGTCGCAAGGCTTCCAGGCCTTCTTCACCAAGCGGATCAAACTGCATCGAAGGGCAATACAGCTCAACCGACAGGCCCGGATAAACGCGCTCAAACGCCGCCGTTAACATGGCTTCCTGTCCCGGCATGCCGCCGATCACAAAGATTGGCAAGCCCTGCCCGGCACATGCTCGCGCCAGTAGCACAAACAGATCCGAACCCGTCACCCGTTCTGGCAACCGCACCGTGTTACCACGACTGGCCCAGACCAGAGGCATGCCATCGGCAAAGATGTAATCTGCCTGGCAATACAACTGCTGAAAGGCCGGGTCCGCATCAAGCCGCACCAGATGATCAACATTCGGTGTCACCACCACCGCTGGCGGCCCGCTGCGAGCTGCAGCATGGGCTAACAATTGCGCGCACGCCTGCGCCTGCGTGGTCGCACTGATATCGAGACCAAACAGTCTGGTGGTCGTAAAAACCTTGTTTTTGCTCATCCGATCGAGGCTCCCGATGTGACAAAAAATGGCGACATTCGGGCAAATGCAGTTAGAATTAATGCGGTAGCATTTTAACAATATTGCAGTTTATATCTCGAATATTTACCAATTTCCCGATTTTAAAAAATTGCAGTTGACTCGCGCTGATTTGTGCTGATTCGTGCTGCTACAGGATGCCCAGCGTAAGGTATCCCAACAAGAACACAAGGATGTGACATGCAAGACCAGCAGCATCAGCCATTACAGCCCGTCGCGGCACCACCGGCTGTGAACCCGCGCATTGTGCCGCTGGTGGTGATTTCGCCGGTGCGCGACGAGGCCAAGTATTTGCGACTGACCATGGACTCCATGGTGGCCCAGACCTGCCGTCCGGTTGAATGGATACTGGTTGACGACGGCTCTGAAGATGAAACCGCCGATATCGTGCGTGAGTATGCTGAGAAATATGCGTTCATTCGCCTCGTTCCCCGTCAGAACCGAGGCTTCCGCAAGCTGGGAGGTGGTGTCGTTGCGGCCTTCAATTTTGGTCTCGAACACGTCACCCACAAGGATTACCAATATATCGCCAAACTCGATGGCGACATGTCATTTGGCCCTCTGTATCTGGAACGCATGCTGGCCAGGCTGGACGCTGATCCCAAGCTGGCTGCTGCCTCCGGCAAGGTCTATCGTCACGAGGACGGCCGCTACATTGAAGAGAGCCACATGGAGCAACAGGTGGCTGGCCAGTTCAAGCTCTACAAGCGGGTTGCCTTTGAGGATATTGGCGGATTCGTACAGCATTTGTCGTGGGACGGGATTGACGTCCACACTGCCTGGATGAAGGGCTGGGAGACGTTCTGCTACTACGATGCGCATGCCTGGCTGTGGCATCACCGCATCATGGGATCGTCAGACAAGCACATCTACGAAGGACGGCTGCGCTGGGGGCGCGGTAACTGGTATATGGGTTACCACCCGTTATATGCGATCGCCACCGGCATCAATCGCATGCGTGACAAGCCGGTCATCATCGGCGGCCTGCTGATGATTTTCAGCTACTTCTGGTCTGCACTGCGCGGCTTGCCACGCTATGACAATCCTGAATTCCGACGCTACCTGCGGCAATGGCAGATGACACGCCTGAAAAATTTCGTGCTACGCAAAAAATAAATCATTCCAAGGATCCTATGGTCATGCTCGCGGCACTGCCGGTCGACACCCAGTTTGACATTTGTGTGATGGGAGCCGGCCCGGTCGGGCTGACGCTGGCGCTGGAGGCGGCCGCACAGGGGCTGCAGGTACTGGTACTGGAGGCCGGCACGCAACAACCCAGCCCGACCAGCATGGCAGACGTGCAGGCCGAGATTGCCGATCCAAAGACGCATGCGCCATTAGCATTGGCCACCAACCGCGCCTTCGGCGGCAACGCATGGCTATGGGGTGGTCGTTGCGTGCCATTTGAGGCGATTGATTTTGAGGCACGCGCCTACGTGCCGCATTCTGGCTGGCCACTCACGCTGGCCGAAATCACACCGTGGTATGCCAAGGCCGCAGAGTATCTTGATTGTGGTCATGCCCAGTTCCGCGATGAGGCGCCCAGCTGGAGTGAACTTCATGCGGGACCGGTTGCGCTGTCCCAGCTGGAGCGCTGGGCCCGCCAACCGAAGCTGGCACCGCGACTGGGTGAGCGCGCCTTGGGCCACCCTCATATTCACTTCCTGTTTGACGCGACGGTCACCGGGATATCACTGACACAAGACGGTGCCGCCGAGGGGCAGGTTACGGCATTGCAGGTGCATCACCGGCCAGCCCAGCAACAGCAACCTCAACAGCCGCCATTGATGGTACAGGCGCGTCATTACGTACTGGCCGGTGGTGCCCTGGAAATTACCCGCCTGCTGCTACTCACGCAGCAACGTCATCCCGAATTACCCACCCTGTTCGGCGGCGCAGAAGGACCTCTGGGTCGCTATTACATGGGGCACATTTTCGGTAGCATTGCCAGTATCGTGCTGAAGCAGCCACAGGATTTTGATGATCTGGATTTCACCCGTGACAGCAGTGATACCTATGTACGCCGCCGCTTCACGCTATCGGAACTGGTGCAACGCGAGCAAGGTCTGCTTAACACCTCCTTCTTTGCCGATAACCCACCGTTCTACGATGCACGCCATCGCAACCCGACCTTGTCGCTGGTCTTTCTGGCACTGGCCATCCCGGCAATCGGACGGCGCATGCTGTCCGAGGCGATCCGTCTGATGCATCTGGGACCACCGCCCCATCGCTATGGTGCGCATATCCTCAACGTGCTGCGGCGTCCCTGGGCGGCAGCCACTGATGTGCTGACCATCCTGCGTCTGCGTTATCTGTCATCGGTACGCAAGCCGGGCTTTGTGTTGCGCAATCAGGGCGGTACTTATGCGCTCAAATACCACGCCGAACAGATTCCCAATCCTGATAGCCGCGTGACCCTGGGTTCCGAACGCGATGCACTGGGCGTTCCGCGCCTGCGCATCGATTTCCGATACCTGCCGGAAGATGCACAATCGGTGCTCAAGACCCATACGGTATTGGATCAGGCCTTGCGTGCCAGCGGTAAAGGCACGGTTGATTATCACCGCGCCCCTGAACAACGTATGCAACATGTGATGGAGCAGGCGACCGATGGCTTCCACCAGATCGGTCTGACCCGCATGCATGCCGATCCAACGTTAGGTGTGGTTGATAGTCACTGTCGCGTACATGGCATCGGCAACCTCTACATCGCCTCCAGCAGCGTCTTCCCGACGGCAGGTGAGGCCAATCCGACCTTCCTTGCCGCCGCACTGGCAGCACGTTTAGCCGCGCATCTGGTCCAGCTTGGCGATGCCCCTGCAGACAAAACCGAGCTGCCGGTCAAAGCCACAGCGTAAGCTGCGTCTGCCAGCTCAGTGCGGGTTACCTATGTTGCGTAAGCACCGCGTCAGATAAACGGCTTGCGCGTCGTAACTGGCCATCTTGTCGCACAGGCGTTGGTCTATCCCGGCGTAATCATCAAAACCACGCTCACGCCAGTAGCCTTGCGACTGATTGACGGCCGTCAGTGCCAGACTGTCAAACCCGTGGGCCTGCGCCTGCCGCACCAACAAGTCGACCAACGCGATACCCAGCCCTGCACCGCGAGTGGCCTGAGTCAACGCCAGATCGTGCAGATACAGACAGTCTGACTTGGGATTACATCGGTGGAGCAAGGTATCAAGCGCTGGTGGCTGACCCAGTACCGCAGGGTGTGCAATGGCATAACCATGCAATTGAAATTGATCACGGTCGTCGGCAACTACCCAGCACGTCGCTGGCGATAACACCAGCCGCTCCGCAAAGACTTCGGGTGACTCGGGATAGTCAGGATGCACAATTGCAGCAATGGCGTTCACCTGATGCAGGTCTTGCTGGTGCATGGCGCGCCAATGCAATGTGGCATGGGTAGTCATTACGTTTTATGGATTGATCGTGTGATCCAGACAAAAAGAGCCGCCTCAGGCAGCTCTTTGATTACAGACAGCATCTACACTACTCAAAGACCGACAGGTTACGGCTTGAGCAAATGGAGAATATCGATCAGCTCGGCCCGCAAGGCTTCAATCTCGGCAGCACCGAGCGCAATTTCCGGCACTTGCTCCACCACGGCTTCGGCTGCAGCATCATTGCCATGCGCATGGCCGTCAAGCTTGTTGCGTGCACCGCTGATAGTGAAGCCCTGTTCATAGAGCAGCTCACGGATACGACGGATCAGCAGCACCTCATGATGCTGATAATAGCGTCGGTTGCCGCGTCGCTTGACTGGCTTGAGCTGGGTAAATTCCTGCTCCCAATAGCGCAACACGTGCGGCTTGACGCCACACAGCTCACTGACCTCACCGATGGTGAAATAGCGTTTGGCAGGAATGGGCGGCAACACGATCACCGCCGCTTGTTTGACACGTTCGTTCATTGATTAATGATTACACGGCGAGAGAAAATGGTTGCGCATCAACGCCTTCCACCATTTCCTTGAGTTTTTGACTGGCATGAAAAGTCACCACGCGCCGTGCGGTGATCGGAATTTCTTCTCCGGTTTTGGGATTGCGGCCAGGACGTTGGGGTTTGTCACGCAACTGGAAATTACCGAAGCCGGACAATTTGACCGACTCGCCGCGTTCCAGCGCATTGCGGATTTCATCAAAGAAAGTTTCCACCATATCCTTGGCTTCACGCTTGTTCAGACCCACCTGCTCGAACAACAGCTCGGCAAGTTCAGCCTTGGTCAGCGTAGGGAGATTTTTTTCAGCCTGCGAACGCACTTGCGACTCGAGTACCGCACGCTCCAGATCAGCATCCAGTACCGATTGAAATTCGCTTGAATTCACATTGTTCATGACGATAAATTTGCCAGTTTTTTTTTTGCGTTTTTTTCGGGGGTGAAAGACCAAACAAGACCTTGAGTTTGCCAGATTCTGCATCGGCAGAATCTGACGCCAAGACCTTGTCAAGCACGCAATTTCGCAGCAACTTTACTGGTTGCAGCAGCAATCACGGCGCTGATTGCAGCGTCGACTTTATCGTCCTGGAGTGTGTTCTGAGTATCTTGCAAGGTGAAGCGGAAAGCAAGGCTTTTTTCGTCGCTTTCCAGACCCTTGCCATGATATTCATCAAATAAAACAATGGCTTGGACGATCTCACAAACGGCATTAGCCTGCTTCTCGGCAGCAAAGATATCGAACAATTCTTGCGCCTGCACTGACTGCTTTACGACCAATGCCAGGTCACGGGTAACGGCTGGGAATTTCGAAATTTCCGCGTAATGTGGTACCTCGCGGTGTTGCAGAGCAAGCGCATCCACTTCGAACACCACCGGCGCCAGCGGCAGGTCATATTTTTGCTGCAGGCGTGGATGCAATTCACCGATAAAACCGATGTTCTTGCCATCCAGTTCGATCTGCGCTGAACGTCCCGGATGCAACGCTGGATGATCGATGCGCACAAAGCGCAAAGTGCGTGGCGCAAACAAGGCTTCCAGATCTGCCTTAACGTCGAAAAAGTCAACATTGCGCGATTCCAGGCTCCATTGCTCATCGGCGACCGGACCATAGGCCAGTGCGGCAACACGCTTGGGTTGGTGGTAACCGGCGACTTCCAGCGGACCATCCTGCACTTGCGCATCGCGGTGGAACACAGCACCAACTTCAAACACGCGCACGCGGTTAGCCTTGCGGTTGATGTTGTAACGCACGTTGGCAACCAGACTACCGATCAGTGACGAGCGCATCACGTTCATCTGGCTGGCGATCGGGTTGAGCAACTTGATCGGGGCTTGATTGCCGGCAAAGTCAGCTTCCCAGGCAGTCTCGACAAAGCTGAAATTAACCACTTCCTGATAATCCAGGTCGGCCAGCTGGTGACGCACGGCAAACAATGAACGCACGTTTTCCGGCGCAATGCGCATGGCACTGGCAGCCACTGGCGGCAAGGCTGGAATGTTTTCAAAACCGTAGACGCGGGCAACCTCTTCAATCAGATCTTCCTCGATCTCGATATCGAAACGATAAGACGGTGGCGTCACGGAGAACAAACCCGGTTCCTGCGTAAATTGCAGACCAAGGCGAGTAAATACGTTAGCGACCAGTGCGTCATCCACGGCTACACCGATCACCTTGGCCGCACGCGCGGTGCGCAGCTTGACTGGTTCACGCTTGGGCAGATTGACGATCTGGTCATCAACTGGACCGATCTTGGTATCAGGCGTACCGCAGATTTCAATCAGCAAGGCAGTGATGCGCTCGATATGCTCGACCACGGTCGCGAAATCCACGCCACGCTCAAAGCGGTGCGCCGCATCGGTCGAGAAATTATAGCGACGGGCACGGCCCTGAATCGCCTGCGGGAACCAGAATGCGGCTTCCAGATAGATGTTGGTGGTATCGAGCGAGACCGATGTGGCGTCACCGCCCATGATACCGGCCAGCGATTCGAGTTCCTTGTCGTCAGCGATCACGCCAACCCATTCATCGACTTCAACGGTATTCCCGTTGAGCAGCTTGATCTGTTCGCCCTTCTTGCCCCAGCGCACATCCAGACTGCCGTGAATCTTGTCCAGATCAAACACATGCGACGGACGTCCCAGCTCCAGCATGACGTAATTGGAAATATCTACCAGTGCCGAAATCGGACGCTGACCACTGCGCTCCAGACGCTGCTTCATCCATTGTGGCGTGGCTGCCTTGGCGTTGAGTCCGCGAATGACGCGACCAGCAAAGCGACCGCACAGGTCTGGCGCCGAAATTTTGACAGGCAGTTTTTCGTCAAGGTTGACCGCGACGGTCTGGAAAGTTGGTTGCTTCAACGGCGTATCGGTCAGTGCCGACACTTCACGCGCCACACCCAGCACCGACAGACAGTCAGCCTTGTTGGGTGTGAGCTTGATAGTGAACTTGAGATCGTTGAGCAGGAAGTAATCGCGGAAGTTTTGTCCCACTGGTGCATCATCGGGCAATTCCAGCAAGCCGCCGTGATCTTCCGACAGCTTCAATTCACGTGCCGAGCACAACATGCCTTGCGATTCAACACCGCGCAACTGTCCAACCTTGATCTCAAACGGCTTGCCATCCGCACCAGGCGGCAGCACCGCACCAGCCATGGCGCAAGGCACCTTCATGCCGACGCGCACGTTCGGCGCACCGCACACGATATTGAGGATGGTGCCGGTCTTGACATCGACCTGACAGACATTGAGGCGATCCGCATTGGGATGCTTGACCACTTCCAGCACTTCACCGACGACGACGTTGGAGAATGGCGGCGCGACCGCTTCCACTTCTTCCACTTCCAGGCCCGACATTGTCAGCAGATGCGACAACTCATCCGAAGTCATCTTCGGATTGACCATGGTACGTAACCAGTTTTCAGAGAATTGCATGATTCCAACCTTCAGCTAGGGTGAGGACGCGGCGAGCGTTCTGCACAGTTAACTTGTCAGCCGCTGCAGCACACGATGGCGCCTGCAGCGGGCATTACATTGTTCAATTGAATTGTTTCAGGAAGCGCAAATCGCCTTCGTAAAACAGACGCAGATCGTTGATGCCATAACGCAGCATGGTCAGACGTTCAAGACCGGAGCCAAACGCAAAACCGATGTACTGCTCAGGATCCAGACCCATGTTGCGCACCACCGTCGGATGCACCTGACCAGCACCGGAGACTTCCAGCCAGCGGCCTTTGAGCGGGCCACTACCAAAGGCGATATCGATTTCTGCCGATGGTTCGGTGAACGGGAAATACGAAGGACGGAAACGCACCTGCAAATCATCGGTTTCAAAGAAAGCCTTGACGAAATTGAGGTACACGCCCTTGAGGTCGGCGAAACTGATGTCTTCGGCGATCCACAAACCTTCGACCTGATGGAACATCGGCGAGTGCGTGGCATCGCTGTCGACGCGATAGGTACGACCGGGAGCGATGACCTTGATTGGCGGCTTGTTCATCCGTGCATAGCGCACCTGCATCGGGCTGGTATGAGTACGCAGCAGCAGTGGCTTGCCCTGAGTATCGTTACCTTCGATGTAGAAAGTATCCTGCATGGAACGGGCTGGATGATTTTCCGGGCTGTTGAGTGCCGAGAAATTGGTCCAGTCGGTTTCGATCTCAGGACCGTCGGCGACATCAAAGCCGATCGAGCGAAAGATCTCTTCGACGCGCTGCCACGAGCGCATCACAGGGTGAACACCACCCTTGCCACGACCGCGACCGGGCAACGTGACATCAATCGCTTCGGCATTCAGACGCGCCTGCATCTGGGCATTGGCCAATGCATCACGGCGCGCAGTCAGCGCGTTCTCGATCTGCTCCTTGGCGGCATTGATGACGGCACCTTGCGCCTTGCGCTCGTCCGGTGCCAGTTTGCCCAGGCCTTTCATCTGCTCAGTGATCTGACCAGTCTTGCCAAGATATTTGGCCTTGGCGTTTTCCAGTGCGGCGGCGTCAGCAGCGCCAGCGAAGTCGGCCTGAGCCTGTGCAACGAGTTGGTCTAGGGGATTCATGCGGTAAGTCTCGCTCCAATCAGAAATCTAAGAACCCGCTTCGGGTTCTGACGACGAAGTCGAAAAGAAGAAAACAGTGAAGATCAAAAACAAGACGGGGCACAGGTATTTCAACCTCTGCCCCGCAGGATTTGCTGCCACCATCAGTACGCACTCAGCGCACCAGTAGTGGCTGCAGCAACAACGCGAATTACTTGGCGATGTTTGCCTTGACCTGATTGACAATCGCAGCGAACGCTGGCTTGTCAGTCACAGCCATATCGGCCAGAACCTTACGGTCCAGTTCGATCGAGGCACGCTTCAGGCCGTTCATGAACACGCTGTAGGTAACGCCATGCTCACGAGCAGCAGCGTTGATACGAGCGATCCACAGTGCGCGGAATACGCGCTTCTTGTTGCGACGGTCACGGTAAGCGTATTGACCAGCGCGCATGACTGCTTGCTTGGCAATACGGTAGACGGTGCTGCGGCGACCACGATAACCCTTAGCTTGGGCTAAGACTTTTTTATGACGGGCACGTGCTGTTACCCCACGTTTAACTCTAGGCATAGTAGCTCCTTAGTGTGAGGTTAAGCGAACGGCAGCATTGCACGAACTGATGTCAGGTTAGTCTCATGGACTCCCACTGCACCGCGCAATTGACGTTTGTTCTTGGTGGTTTTCTTGGTCAGGATGTGACGTTTGAACGCTTGACCGCGTTTAACAGTACCGCCTGGACGGACGCGGAAGCGCTTTTTGGCGCTGCTTTTCGTCTTCATTTTTGGCATAACACTATCTGTCCTTGTGGACAGCTCCATTTTTTGATGATTGCAGGTGGTAGCAAAACGCTACTCTTTGATGCCTGCTCTCACTTATTGGCAACAGCTTGCGCTGCTGCTTTTGCAACAAGTCCCAACTGCAGACTTGCCGGCAAAAACATCGGCCTGACGTTACCGCCAGGCCGGTATTCACAGGCACCAGACAAGGCCGGCACACTGTGTGAAAAAGTAGGAATTACTTCTTCTTTTTCGGTGCCAGAACCATGATCATCTGGCGACCTTCCATCTTTGGAAACTGCTCCACCTGACCAAATGGCTCGAGGTCGGCTTTCAAGCGCTCCAGCACGCGCATCCCAATTTCCTGGTGGGCCATCTCACGACCGCGGAAACGCAGTGTGATCTTGGTTTTATCCCCTTCTTCCAGGAACTTGGTCAAATTGCGCAACTTAATGTTGTAATCGCCGTCATCGGTACCAGGACGGAATTTAACTTCCTTAACCTGAATGACCTTTTGCTTCAGCTTGGCTTCATGAGCTTTTTTCTGCTCCTGATACTTAAACTTGCCATAATCCATCAAGCGCGCTACCGGAGGTTGCGCAGTTGGTGCGATTTCCACCAGATCCACGTTCGCCTCTTCCGCCAGACGGAATGCCTCTGCCAAACTGACGATGCCTAGCGGCTCGTTATTGACCCCGGATAAACGCAGTTCAGGTGCTGTAATTTCACCATTAATGCGATGCGACTTATCAGTAGCTATTGCAGTTTCCTTTTAACGTCCAATAAATTAAGCCGTGCTCTTGCGCTGGAAGATGCCTCCAGGCATCTTTAGGCTTTGGTGTCGACCTCAGTTTTGAGGCGCTCCACCAACACGTCGATAGGCATCACACCCAGGTCGACATTGCCCCGCGCACGCACGGCCACTGTATTTGTATCACGCTCTTTATCACCGACTACGAGAATGTAAGGCGGCTTCTGTAGAGAATGCTGCCGTATTTTATAGGTAATCTTCTCGTTACGCAAATCGGTCTCTACTCTAAACCCTTGTTTTTTCAGCGTTTGCGCAACGTTTTTGACATATTCAGATTGCGCATCGGAAATATTCAGGATCACCACCTGAGTCGGCGCCAGCCACAATGGCATCGCACCAGCGTGGTTTTCGATCAAAATCGCGATAAAACGCTCGAGCGAACCAACGATAGCCCGGTGCAACATCACTGGTACCTTGCGATCATTGTCTTCTGTGACATATTCCGCACCCAGACGTGCTGGCATCGAGAAGTCGACCTGCATGGTGCCACATTGCCAGGAGCGGCCAATCGAATCCTTCAGATGATATTCGATCTTCGGACCATAAAAGGCACCTTCGCCCGGCAACTCTTCCCATTCGCTACCGGAGGCACGAATCGCTTCCCGCAGGGCATTTTCAGCCTTATCCCAGACCGCTTCTTCGCCGATACGCTTTTCCGGACGCAGCGCCAACTTGACGGCCACGTCAGTAAAGCCAAAGTGGGTATACACCTCGCGCACCACTTTGTTAAAAGCGGCGACCTCTTCCTGCACCTGATCTTCCGTACAGAAAATGTGACCATCATCCTGGGTAAAGCCGCGCACCCGCATCATGCCGTGCAACGCGCCAGAAGGCTCATTGCGGTGGCACTGACCAAATTCACCATAACGCAATGGCAAATCGCGATAGCTATGCAGACCGGAGTTGAAAATCTGAATATGACCCGGGCAATTCATCGGCTTCAGGGCATAAGCGCGATTTTCAGACTCGGTGGTGAACATGTTTTCACGATAATTCTCCCAGTGACCGGTCTTCTCCCACAACGAACGATCCAGAATCTGCGGCGCCTTGACTTCCTGATACCCATTGTCTTGATACACGCGGCGCATGTACTGCTCCACCTGCTGCCAGATCGACCAACCCTTGGGATGCCAGAAAATCAGGCCAGGTGCTTCGTCCTGAAAATGGAAGAAATCCAGCGCACGGCCAAGCTTGCGGTGATCGCGCTTTTCCGCCTCTTCCAACATGAGCAGGTAATTTTCCTGATCTTCCTTCTTGGCCCAGGCAGTGCCGTAGACACGCTGCAACATCTCGTTCTTGGAGTCGCCGCGCCAGTAGGCACCAGCCAGCTTCATCAGCTTGAACACCTTCAGCTTGCCAGTGGACGGTACGTGTGGACCGCGACACAGATCGGTGAAACCACCCTCTGTATAGAGAGACACATCCTGATCCTGCGGAATCGATTCAATGATTTCCGCCTTATAGGCTTCACCGATGGATTTGAAATAAGCAACCGCCTCATCACGCGGCAAGACCTTGCGTGTGACCGGCTCATCCTTCTTGGCCAGCTCTGCCATCTTCTTTTCGATCGCCGCCAGATCCTCAGGCGTGAAAGGACGCTTGTAGGAAAAGTCATAGTAAAAACCATTATCGATCACCGGACCGATGGTGACCTGCGCATCCGGGAACAACTCCTTGACGGCATAGGCCAGCAAGTGGGCGGTCGAGTGACGGATCACTTCCAGACCATCCGCATCCTTGTCGGTCACAATGGCCAGATCGGCATCGCGCTCGATCAGAAAAGACGTATCGACCAGCTTGCCATCAACCTTGCCGGCCAAGGCTGCTTTGGCCAAGCCCGCGCCAATATTGGCCGCAACCTGCGCCACTGTGACAGGCGCATCGAACTGGCGTTGCGAACCATCGGGAAGACGAACTGAAACCATTTTTAACTCCCTGCCGTCAGGACTAGGCCGAACGGATCAAATAAATAAAATGAAATACGAGATGAAATACAAGACGGAAAATGCGGACGAAAAAAAACGCGGACTAGCCGCGCTTTTTCAAAAGACGAAAAAGAACCCGACTAGCGTCGCGTAACAAGCGCGGTGGTAGTTCGCGGTGTCATAACCAGGATGCCTTTCTCGCTCTTACAGATGTGAGGGTAATGCTTGAATCGCGTTAAATTGACGCCATTGCGCCAAATAGAGCCAGAATTATATCAAATTAATGTGAGGTTGCCGATACCAGAGCAGATTCGCGATGCCCGATCCTATCTGGAAAGTGGCATCGCCGAATTGCGGAACGCCCAAACCTATCTGGAAAGTGGCGGGCCGGCAGATCGAATCTACTCTGGTATCGGCACCGGGAGGGGCTGCCGAAGTGCCTGCGCGATCATACAGATAAGAGAGAAGACTCCGATGCCCAGACCTATCTGGAAAGTGGCACCGTCACAAGGTGAATCAACTCTATTATCTGCACGAACAGGCAGTAACAGGCTTTGACACGGATAAGAGAGAAGATTCCCGGCACCCAGTCCTATCTGGAAAGTGGCACCGACGAAAGGTGAATCTGCTCTGCTATCCGCGCATCAGCGAATAAGACAAAGAACATACGACAACGGCGCCAATAACAACAGGCAGCACGCTAAGCGTTCAAAGGGGAAGATTTACAGATGAATTACTAAAACAGAGATGGCCTGTGATGACCAGAAATGCAGAAGAAATGCGGAGTAACTGTTAACCTTCACTTGGCAGCCAACTTGACCGTGTTATTTATTTTTTTTATTAACACTATTGACTGCCGACTTTTTGCTTCCCAAAAATCAATACCGAAATATAGCACAAGAATTCGCGCTGTGCAAAATATTTGCATAAAAATTCTCACACAGCGCGATTATTCCATTTCGCCAACTTTCCCGCACCTACACCAGTGCTGCCGCCAACACCCGCGCCACATGCAAGGCCTCACGCGCAGCACCATCCTGTATCTGATGACGGCAACTGGTGCCATCCGCCACCACAATGGTATCGGCAGATGCCTGACGTACCGCTGGCAACAGGGATAGTTCAGCCATTGCCATGGAGGTATCGTAATGCTCCTTCTCATAGCCGAAGCTGCCTGCCATGCCACAACAGGACGACGCCACCAGATCCACCTGCGCCAGAGGAATCCATTGCAACACTTGCGGTACCGGGCGTAAAGCGTCGAAGGCCTTTTGATGGCAATGACCGTGCAATAGTATCTTCTTGCCCGATAACGGTTTGAGCTTCAATGCAAGGCGGCCGGCCTGATGCTCCTGCAACAGGAATTCTTCAAACAGGAAGGACGACTGCGCCAGCTGCTGCGCCTCATCACCATAACCATACTGCAGGAACTCATCGCGCAAGGTCAGCAGGCATGATGGCTCCAGCCCTACCACGGCTACCCCGCGCTGTACGTAAGGCAACAAGATATCAAGTGTACGGCGCGCCTCAGCCTTTGCCTCTTCAACCAACCCTGCGGCCAGATACGTGCGGCCGCAACACAGAGGGCGCTCACCATTGACCGTATTGAAATGCACGGTATAACCGGCAGATTCCAGCACCTGTTGCGCGGCCCGGGCGTTTTCCGGCTCAAAATGATTGTTGAAGGTATCGACAAACAGCAATACCTCTTTACCGTCAACACCAGAGGGCGAGGTCAGCGCATTACCGAGAAACGGCTTCCGAAACCGCGGCAAGGAACGCTGCGGTGCCAGCCCCAACCAGTTCTTTGCCAGAGTCGACAGCAAAGGAATCCGCTGCGCCAATGCCAGTATGCCGCCAATCTTTGCTGCTTGCCCTGCATACGCTGGCAACTGCGCCACCAGCCGCTCACGCAAACTCACACCATGACGTCCAACCCATGCTGAGCGCGCCTCAATCTTAAGCTTGGCCATATCCACTCCGGTAGGACAATCGCGCTTGCACCCCTTGCACGAGATGCACAGATCCAGCACCTCCTTGACCACCGGACTGGCCAGCCCATCTTCATCAATCTGCCCCGACAGCGCCAGCCGTAAGGTATTGGCACGCCCACGCGTGACATGCTGTTCATCGCGGGTGACACGATAGCTGGGACACATCGTCCCAGCATCAAACTTGCGGCAATGACCGTTGTTGTTGCACATCTCGACTAGCTTGGCGAGCCCTCCACTGCGATCGCCGCCACTACCGGGTGCACTCTCCTGACCGCTCAACGGATGGCGTTTGACGTTCCATGCCGACCAGTCCAGCGCTGGCGTATACGGCAATTCACGATAACCAGGCGGGAAGCGGAAGTTACTGACATCATCCATCTTCGGTGGCCGCACGATCTTGTCCGGATTGAGACGATTATCGGGATCAAACAATTGCTTGATCTCAGCAAAGGCAGCATTGAGTCGCGGACCATATTGCCAGGCCACCCATTCGCCGCGACACAAACCATCACCATGTTCACCGGAATACGCGCCCTTGTACTTGCGCACCAGTACCGCTGCGGCTTCGGCAATCTCACGCATATGCTTCGCACCATCGCGTCGCATATCCAGAATCGGACGCACATGCAAGGTACCGACACTGGCATGCGCATACCAGGTGCCTTCCGTACCGTATTTGTGAAACACCTCTGTCAAGGCACTGGTGTATTCGGCCAGATGCTCCAGTGGCACAGCGCAATCTTCGATAAAAGACACCGGCTTGCCATCCCCCTTCATGCTCATCATGATATTGAGCCCGGCCTTGCGTACTTCCCACAAGGCTTTTTGCTGGCTTGCCCCCGGCATCTCGACCACGCTACCCGGCAACCCTAAATCACTCATCAACTCACCAAGAAGCCTGAGTTTTTCCAGTAACGGCTGCTGGGCTTCGCCAGCAAACTCGACCAGCAGAATTGCCTGCGGCTGCCCGCTCAAGGCTTGCTCGATCACCGGCCTGAAAGCGGGATTGCTCATCGATAGATCAATCATCGTGCGGTCCACCAGCTCCACCGCAGTAGGCCCGAGCCTGACGATATGCTGGGTCATATCCATGGCTTGATAAAAGCTCGGGAAGTTCACCACGCCCAGCACCTTGTGCTCCGGTAGCGGCGCCAATGCCAGTGTGATCTGACGGGTATGCGCCAGGGTTCCCTCCGAACCGATCAGGATATGCGCCAGATTGGCGACACCATCATCGGTGTAAGCACGCGGATTTTGACAATCGAAAATATCAATGTTGTACCCCGCCACGCGACGCAAGACCTTGGGAATGTTATCGACGATGTCGGCCCGCTCACGTCGCGCAATCCCCTGCAAGCCTTGCACAATGCCAGCCACACGCGGATGACCAAGATCCATCTCCGGCAGACGCTCGAATCGCGCCTCAACACCATCGGCCAGAATTGCATCAATGGCCAATACGTTGTGCACCATGTTGCCGTATTCAATCGAGCGAGAACCACAGGAGTTATTCCCCGCCATGCCGCCGATGGTGCATTGTGCCGCCGTCGATACATCGACTGGAAACCACAAGCCATGCGGTTTCAGCCAGGCGTTCAGATGATCAAGCACCATCCCCGGCTCCACCGTCACGGTGCGCGCCACAGCATCGAAATCAATGATCTGGTTCAGATACTTGCTGTGGTCAATCACCAGCGCCTCGGCAACCGTTTGCCCGCACTGACTGGTACCGGCACCTCGCGCCAGCAAGGGCAAGCCGTGCTGACGGGCGATATCCAATGTCAGGCGCAGATCAGCCTGATCACGCGGCACCACCACACCAAGCGGCATGATCTGGTAGATCGATGCATCGGTCGCATAGCGACCACGGTCAGCCAGACCGAACAGCACGTCGCCACGCAGTTCCTGTTGCAGTTGTTTGACGAAAGTCGGCGCGATGGCAGCGCCCCGAGTGCCCGAAGGCACCAGATGAATTGGCTTGATCAACATGGATTTTCCTGTTCAGATTCAGAAGGCAAGGCTGTTATACGCCTACTTTCATCGGCTTGTGCCGTGCCGATGGCAACTGGGTTTCAAACTTCTGGTCTGGCTGCAGACGGTAAGCCAGCACCATACCCAAAGCCATCAACAGCATGCTGCCCAGGAACGGCAATTCCCAATTACCGGTACGATCAATCACGAAGCCTGACAACACCGGCGAGATAATCGCCGCTAGCGCGGAACCACTATTCATCATGCCGCTCGCAGTACCGGCATACTCCGGTGCAATATCCATCGGTAAGGCCCACATTGGACCGATCGTCATTTCCGCAAAAAAGAAACCCGCACTCAAGGCCAGCGTGCAGATCGTCAGATCATGCACAAACAACAACGGCAACAAGGACAGCAAGGTCAGGAACATGCAAACCGACACCATGATGCTGCGCGCCTTGCGCAAGTTACCGGTACGCCGCAAAATACGGTCACTGATCAGGCCGCCCAGCGTGTCACCAATCACACCCGCAAGAAAAACACTGGAAGCAAACAGCGCCGACTTCTGAATCGCCAGGTTGTAGCTATGCAGAAAATATTGCGGAATCCAGCTCAGGAACAACCACAAGGTCCAGCCATAACAAAAGTACACAATCGTGACCGGCAACATGCGCTTGAATAATGGCCCCCAAGGCACCTGCGGTTTGCTCTTGCGGGTGGCTGGCAAGTCTGCCAGTTCGGCTTCGGTAATGCGCGGATGCGCAGCCGGATCCTCCGTAAATACCAGCGCCCAGACGATCACCCATACCAGACTGAAAATGCCGCAGATATAAAACGCCTGACGCCAGCCATAGACACTCATGACCAGCACAATCGCTGCGGGGGCAACCGCATTGCCAACCCGTGAAAATGCATGCGTAATACCTTGCGCAAAACCGCGCCTGTCCTTCGATACCCAGCGCGACATCGCCGTCGTCGCCGCCGGGAAAGTAGCTCCCTCTCCAAGACCGAGCAGTAGCCGCGCCAATAACAAGGACACCAGACCGCCCGCCAGACCGGTCAATATCGTCGCCACCGCCCATAGCAAACCACACCAGATGAGCGTGCGGCGCGCACCAAATTTGTCACTGACCCAGCCACCGATGATTTGAAACACCAGATAAGGATAGGCAAACGCAGAAAACACCAGACCGATCTCGGTCCTCGACAAACCAAACTCAGCAGCAAAACCGGCTGCCGCGGTACTGACATTGACACGGTCCAGATAGGTAATGAAATACATCAGGCACAGCATCAACAACACGATGCTGGTCGCTCGCAAACGTAGGGCTCTCATTGCTTGTCTCCATGATGGGTGAAGCGGCATGGTCCGACGCGTTCTATGCGCGTTTTTAGCACTTGCTGCGTGTGTACTTTGCAGGTGCTGCTGGTGCATGGTCGATGCCGCACTTTCGGTCCGGGCAGCTCAGCCCGGCCGACTCAAAAGCGTTATCAATAGCGCGGTACGGCAGCTTCGGCGCTGCCGTACCGGCATGCAGGTTTCCGCTCTAGGCGATCTTGCGCAACTGCTGCTCATGCTGCTGCGCCATCAGTTGTTGCATGGCCGCTGCCACACCACTACCAGCCAGCTTCACACCCGCCTGCTGCAGGCCCATTTCGCAACCGGCCAGCGTTGCCATCAAGGTCAATTCATTGGCTTCGCCAAGATGACCAATCCGGAACATGCGGCCCTTCATCTTGCCCAGACCGGTGCCGAGCGACATGTTGAAATTCTCGTAAATGGTTTTACGGATCGCATCGGCATCAAAGCCGGCCGGCGTCATCACACCCGTCAGCACCGGCGAATAGACCGCCGGATCAGCACACTGAATCTGCAATCCCCAGGCATTGACCGCTGCACGGCACGCAGCAGCAAGGCGCTGATGACGCGCAAAAACATTGTCCAAACCCTCGCCCAGAATCATGTCTAAGGCTTCCGACAGGCCATACAACAAGTTGGTATTGGGCGTGTAAGGCCAGTAGCCGCTGGCATTCATTTCAATGATTTCAGTCCAGCCCCAGAAGGCTTTCGGCAACCGCGAATGCTTGCTGGCTTCCAGTGCCTTTTTCGATACCGCGTTGAAGCTGATACCGGGTGGCAGCATCAAGCCCTTCTGCGAACCCGACACCGTCACATCAACACCCCACTCATCGTGGCGATAGTCCGCCGAGGCCAGACCAGAAATGGTATCCACCAACAGCAACGCAGGATGCCCCGCTGCATCAATGGCGCGGCGCACCGCAGCGATGTCCGAAGTGACGCCGGTCGAGGTCTCGTTATGCACCACGCAGACCGCCTTGATCTGATGGCCGCTGTCTTGCCGCAAACGCTGCTCAATCGCCTCAGGCTGCACCCCCCGCCGCCAGCCCTCGATACCGGGCAAGCCGAGAAACTCCGGCTGCAAACCAAGTGCTTCAGCCATTTTTTTCCAAAGAGTGGCGAAATGACCAGTCTCAACCATCAAGACGTGATCACCAGCACTCAGGGTATTGGTCAGGGCCGCTTCCCATGCGCCGGTGCCGGAGGCTGGATAAATCACAACTGGTTGCTCGGTCTTGAAAATCTTCTTGATACCCGCCAGCACCTGCAAACCCAAGGCGCCGAACTCCGGGCCACGATGGTCGATGGTGGGATAACTCATGGCACGCAGGATCCGGTCAGGAACCGGGCTTGGGCCAGGGATTTGCAGGAAGTGACGACCGGCGGGATGAAAATCTAACTTCAACATGAACTCCTCCTTTGAGAATCGAATTGGTTACCGAACTGACTGCAGCGAATATGCACTTACATTTTGTATTTTGAATACAAAATACTTTATCAGCCAATTTATGGTCGGTAAACAGATTTCTCTGCTGCGCAGCGGAAGAAATGCACTAAGCTCTATCAAAAATCGCTTACATGAATAATTAAACCCATTAAATACAATAGGTTAAAGAATTTTCTCGATGCAGAAAAAGCAATGACGAAGACCTGTAACATGGTCATTTTTCCAGCCATGGCGGTCGTGTTAAAATACCCACGAGTAGGCAATTAAGGATTTTGAATGCAAAATATGGAAGCCAAACAAGAAGCGGCCCAGGAAATCAGTGCCCCATCCGGCCTGACCAAGCTTACCCGCCAACACCTGCACGACAGCGTGGTCGAGCATCTGCGTCATTTGATCGTGGAGGCGATTCTGCCGGCTGGCACCAAGCTCAATGAACGAGAGCTATGCGAGACGCTCGGCATTTCCCGCACACCCTTGCGCGAAGCATTGAAGGTATTGGCTGCAGAGGGCTTGATCGAGCTCGCCCCCAATCGCGGCGCCTCGGTCTCTAAGATGTCCGAAACCGAGATCTGGGAAACCTTTGAACTGATGAGCGCGCTGGAAGCGCTATCCGGAGAACTGGCCTGCGAACGCATCAGCGCGGTTGAACTGGCAGAAATCAAGGCCCTGCATTACGCCATGCTCTCCTGCAAGGCGCAAAATGATCTATCGGGTTACTACAGCCGCAATCAAGAGATTCATAACCGCATCAACGCCGCCGCCCGCAATGCGGTGTTGAGTCAGACCTACCTGAGTCTGAACCGGCGCTTGCAGGCCCTGCGCTTTAAATCGAACTTTCATCAAGATAAATGGGATCGGGCCGCCGACGACCATGAAAACATGATCAAGGCACTGGAAGCGCGCGATGGCAAGGCACTTGCCGCGGTATTGCGCAAGCACTTGCTGGACAAACGCGACGCCGTATTGAGCGTGCTGGCCGAGATAGCCTGAAAAGCAAAAACGCAAGCCTGATGAACTACATTTCCGTTTTTGTTTGATGCTACGCCAGGCCTGTCGCCTCGCTCCACCAGCCTAAACCACTAAATAGAGCACCAACTGCCTCCGCTGTTTGAGTGGGTTGCAGTCGCCCACAGCCTTGCCTGCAGCACCAGGAAGCACAACATTCAGCGCGAAATAAATGTTTTATTTGCAAAAACTAGAAAAACAAAACAACAAATTGCTCGATTTAAAACATATAAATTGATTTTTTGTGTTATTTGGTGATATTGTTATTTAACGGTGAATTTAATAGCCATCCGGCTAATTGACTTCTGGACGCCCCGCCGTTGGGCGCACACGACTTAGCACTAGATGGAGGATATATGGCCCGCGCTGACACTATGGACCTCATGCTCAATATTTTTGAAACCAGGGCGAGCGCGCTGGACGCAGCAGGAAATGACGAAGGATTACACGAAGCCAGCACCCGCCTCGCCACCTGGATCGAAAGTACCGAGGGCAAGCTAAGCCAGCGCGAGCTCATCGCATTGATTCACATCGGCGCGATCGTCTTCCGGGAAGGCGTGCGGCAGTGGGATTGATCCGATAGCAATCTCCAAGAAAAACAATCCGCGCCTGCCACATTCTTTCTTTATTAATTTCTGCAATAAAGAGAAGGGGTTCTCCAGCCTTTGTTGCGACCAATGCATCCTTCAGGAGCGCATGACAATACTGTTCACCTAAACAAAAAGCCCGCATTTCAGCGAGCTTTTCTGTGTTCCTATGAGCTATTCATTGCCCAAATATTTAACTCTTCAGGCAGGATAAATACTAAAACCAACAGGAGAAATTCTGGCAATCGTCTTATGGCCTTCCGCTACTGGTGCCATTACAGAAAACGGGTCCCTGAGGCTATACATGACAAGCATATATTGATTAGAAGTATAAGTAACAGAGCCGCTGAATTGGATCAGATACTCTCCAGAGTCATCCGTAGACACTACTAAGTCATTTAGTGTGCTATTGGTTTTGTCATAATTCAGATACCCGTCCGAAAACGACCAATCTGTAATAGTGCTAGTGATATCGACACTTTTCAGATTTCCTTGCAACTGTTTGGGGACCGCAAAAGATCCCTGAGTATTCAGTGCTGTTGTGTACTGTGGGTAATCTGGATCAACGTAATCAAAATGACCGCCAGTAAAATTATATGTTTGCGCCATGACAGTAGTTAATTGAGGTTAAGGATATTAACTCTCCCACACAATTTATTAGTCTGCAAGTTGATACAAAGTGCCTATCCAATAGCTGCCTCCGAGTAGGTTTTTATTGCCCGCGCTCGTGGGCTTTTTTGAGCCTCTGATTGCTTGATCGGGGCCAAAGAAACTTGGTTCGTTTAGGTATATGGCACCAGGCTAATTCCGGGTATTGAATCACACATAAACGGCCATATTACCAATTTGCGATTAGTACCTCGCGAGGTCAGCGTCAGTTCACCCGCGATTGTCACCAAACACATTCGGATTTGCCTGCATCTTGCCGCGAAAGTAGGACGCGATACCTAGCACTGGTGCCATGTTTCGTAGAGCAATTGAAGTTGGGACGAAACAGTTCAGTAACGACATTGATGTGTTCGAGCTTGAGAAGCGCATCCATAAACTTGCCAGCGATGATCGAAGGGTACGCGATAAAAGGGCGTAAACGTGAAAAAGCCCCCGCTAACTACTCGGAGGCATTCGCCGGTGACTCGCACCATTGTGTTTCACTTTTGTCTTCTGCCAACATTGCCCGGATATCCGGAAAATATTGGTAGGCACGATTGGACTCGAACCAACGACCCCTACCATGTCAAGGTAGTGCTCTAACCAGCTGAGCTACGCGCCTAACGAAGAAGCGAGATTATAGGGGCAATTTTTCTTTTTGGCTAGCTTTCTGAAAAATATTTTAAAAATAATTTCAAAAGCCTTTTCCAGCCCGCCCCCAGCTATCTCACACTCACTCCTGCAACCCTTACTGCCTGCGGGCTTCCAGCACACCCTTGACGTCGCGGATCACCGTCAAGGCCTTTTGCAATTGTGCGGTAGAGGCAATTTCCGCTGTAAAGCCCATGCGCGCCTGCCCCTTCACACTCTGCGTACTCACCCCAATGACATTAATCTTCTCACGCAAGAAAATTTCTGAAATGTCGCGCAACAAACCCTGGCGGTCACCCGCCAGGACAAAAATATCGACCGGATAGACCGTATCCTTCTCCGGCGTACCCCAATCAGTCTGAATCACACGCTCTGGCGCCTTGGCGCTCATCTCGACAAAGTTCTTGCAGGTCAACCGATGAATCGATACCCCCTTGCCTCGCGTCACAAACCCGACAATGCCATCCGGCGGCGCTGGCTTGCAGCAACGCGCCAACTGCGTCATCAAGCCATCGGTACCCACCACCAGCACGCCAGACTTAGCACCCTGCACGATACTCGACGCCCGGCTCTTGCGCGTGATCGATGCCTCATCCGCTTCCTGCTGCTTGTCTTCCTCGCCCTCGTGCAGCGCATTCTCGATCTGCCGCGGACTAAATTCATCCTTGCCCAGCGACAGACATAGATCATCGACTTTGCCAAAACCCAGCTTATGCGCCAGCTCCTCCAGATTGACGGCCGTCTTGCCTTCGCGCTGCAGGGTCTTTTCCAGAATGGCGCGGCCATGGGCCAGCGTTTCCTGCTGCTCAATGGCGTTGAACCAGGCGCGCACCTTTGAGCGCGTACGTGCACTGACGGCGTAACCCGGACTGAGCCAGTCACGTGACGGACCGACGCCAGGACCACTCTTAACAGCGATCACCTCCACCGTCTGGCCATTCTTCAACGGCGTATTCAGCGGCACCATCACGCCATCCACTCGCGCCCCGCGACAACGGTGACCAAGGTCACTGTGCAGGTGATAAGCGAAGTCAATCGGCGTTGCACCACTGGGCAGCTCCAGCACGCGCGCCTGCGGCGTCAGCACATAAATACGTTCATCGAGGGTAGTCGACTTGAGCTTTTCCACCCAGTCGCGACGCACGTCTTCCTGCTCCACGACGGCATCAGCCACCTCACTCTTCCAGGCCAGTAACTGCCGCAGCCAGGCAATCTTTTCATCGTACTTCTGCGCAGCAAAATTGGAGCTGCCACTTTCCTTGTAACGCCAGTGCGCCGCCACACCATACTCAGCGAAACGATGCATCTCACGGGTACGGATCTGCACCTCCAGAGGGCGACCATCTTCGGCCACCACCACCGTATGCAATGATTGATAACCATTGGGCTTGGGCCGGGAAATGTAGTCGTCAAACTCCTTCGGAATCGGCACCCAGATGTTATGGATAATGCCCAGCACGGTATAGCATTGCTTCACATCGTCCACGATGACGCGGAACGCCCGTACATCGTAGAGCTCGGAGAATTCCAGATCCTTGCCGCGCATCTTGTTCCAGATGCTGTAAATATGCTTGGGACGGCCCGACACCTCAGCCGTGATGCCGGCACTCTTGAGCTCGGCATGCAAGCGGTCAATCGCCCGTGCCACAAACTCGGCACGCTCGATACGCTTCTCTTCCAGCATCTTGGCGATGCGCTTATAGGTCACCGGCTCCAGAAAGCGGAACGACAAATCCTCCAGCTCCCACTTCAGCTGCCAGATCCCCAGACGATTCGCCAGGGGCGCATACAGATCAAAGGTTTCACGCGCATATTGCGCAGTGGTCTGGTTCTCCAGCTTCTGCTCGGCAAAATAGCGCAACGATGCCACCCGCGACGCCAGCCGCACCAGCACCACCCGCATATCTGACGCCATCGCCAGTAACATCTTGCGCAGGGTTTCCACCTGCGCCGCGGCGTGCTGCGCAGCATTTTTGCCGCGCATGACTTCTTGCGGATACGCAAAGGTCATCCCGTGGAAGCGCATCAACTGGCGCACTCCCGCCACCAGATCGGCAATATCCTTACCGAAACAATCCTCGATGGTGCCAGCGATGTCCAGATTGATCACATACAGCTCAAACAACAAACCGGCGATACGGGTCTCCGCGTCGACGTTCAGCGACGCCAGCACCGTCACCACCTCTTCAGCAAACGCTAATGCGTCCTGCCCGGTAGCGATGGACTTATTACGATAGATAGGGGCGACAAACGCCCGTGCCTCGATCACCCGGGCACTGTCTTCCGGACTTAATCCAGCGATGAGGGAATCAACAACCTCTTGCGATGCGGCGACTACGGAAACCATGAATCCTTGTTTTTACTTTTGTGCAGCGACGATAATAATTTCGACCAGCAATTCTGGACGGGCCAATTTGGCTTCCACGGTAGCACGCGGTGGCGCATGACCAGCAGGCACCCAGGCATCCCAAGCAGCATTCATGCCTTCGAAGTCCTTGATGTCGGCCAGATAAATCTGGGTCGACAAAATATGCTCTTTGCTGCTGCCAGCCTCAGCCAGCAAACGGTCGATATGGCCCAGCACCTCGCGGGTCTGACCTTCAATCAATTCGGAAGTCTCTTCCGCAATCTGCCCGGCCAGATAGACCGTACCGTTGTGAATTGCCACCTCAGAAAGGCGTTTACCGACGTGAAGACGTTGCACTGACATGATGTTTCCCTGTTGAAAATATTGGTTGATGCGCTCAGACCGCAGCGCCTAGCAAAAAGTCCCTGGCCAGCTTGATCTGTTCGGCCTGCACGAAAGTCGGTGCATGCCCTACCCCCGGCACCTCCACCAGCGTCGCACGCGGGCCACGCTGTGTCATTGCCTGCGCCACCTCCGGCAACAGCAGATCAGACGCTGATCCACGCACCAGTAAGGTCGGACAGGTAATGGCGTCATAGGCGGCCCACAAAGCCGCCTCACCCATACTGGCAGCCTCCGGCGTCATGGTCTTGAACGGTTCGGCCAGAGCCAAATCGTAATGACGGCGCCACTTGCCCTGCTCATCCTGACGCAATACATCCGACGCCAGCTTGTGCCATTGCTCATCCGTATGCGGACCAAAACTGGCCGAAATGGTGCGGATATAGAGCGCCGCCTCATCAAAACTGTCGAAGCGTATATCCTGCCCGATGTACTCGCCGATGCGCGCCAATGCCGACGCATTGATCGACGGCCCGATATCGTTCAACACCAGACGGCGAATCGGATTCTCTGGCAACGATGCCAGCGCCATCCCGATCAATCCGCCCATGGAAGTCCCGAACCAGTCGACCGTCTCCGCATCCAGGCGTGCCAGCAGGCACACCATGTCGCTTACGTATTGCGGCACCACGTAATACTGCGGATTACGCAACTTGCCGGAGCGGCCACGGCCGACCACATCAGGGCAAATCACGCGATAGGTCTCGGCAAACTCCCGCGCCATGATGTCAAAATCATCACTCACCCGGGTCACGCCGTGCACGCACACGAGCACATTCGGATTATGCGGATCACCCCACTCCTTGTAAGCCATGGTGTGCAAACCGGCGGGAGAGATGCATTGCACTGTTTTCAGAGCAGCCTGAGTCATATTGACAGCCTGGGTCAAAATAGAAAGTAGCGACATTTTACTCTGTGCAAGCCCGCTTTTAGCTTGCTGCCAAAGGAGAAATCAGACAGAGAAATGGGGCTACCAAACGACGGGAATGCGCCAGCAGCCCCAAAAATGTCAGCAGAAATGCCAGACTGCGTCGAGATTTGACTGGAACTTAGCGAAGTCGCTGCTATAATGCCTTCCTTTTTCGGGGGTCACCTCCCCGGAATGCTGCACCAGCAAGCTGCCTGAGTGGTGAAATTGGTAGACACAGCGGACTTAAAATCCGCCGCTTACCCGAGAGGGGGCGTACCGGTTCGATTCCGGTCTCAGGCACCAGAAGCACGTTTTAAGACGTCCAAAGATATTCAAAAACCCGCCTCAAGCTCAACGCTGACGCGGGTTTTTTGTTTCAGGAGTGTTTTTAACGTCCATTGACAGCCAGATTCTTTGACAGTACCTTTGACAGTACCCCGATCAGTTTTAACAGTATACGGGCCTCACCTCAGAGATAGGCGCTGTCACCATGCCAAAACTAGCCACTCCACTGACTGATATACAAGTCAAGAACTCGAAACCAAAGGCCAGCCCCTACCGGCTGACGGACGGTGGTGGTCTTTACTTGCTGGTCAATCCTGATGGCGCTAAGTATTGGCGTATGGACTACCGTCACGCTGGAAAAAGGCTGACGCTGGCATTTGGCAAATACAGTCAGAGTGGGCCTGTTTCGCTTGCTGATGCCAGGAAGAAGCGCACAGAGGCAAAGAAGTTACTCGACAATGGGATCGACCCCGGCCAGTTCAAGCGGGAAGAGAAGCAAGCCAAGGCCAACGAAGCAGTAAACACCTTTGAGCGAGTAGCCCGGGCGTGGCTGAGCAAGTCTGCAGCCAAGCGCGCAGAAAGCACGCACAAGAAAAGCGTCACCCTGCTGGAGCAAGACATTTTCCCGGCGATAGGCCAGATGCCGATATCTGCCATCAAACCCACCGACGTTCTGGAAGCACTACGCAAGATCGAGCGGCGCGGCGCACTGGAAACGACCAGCAAAGCCCGGCGATTGTGCAGCCAAGTTTTTAAATATGCGGTGGCCGAGGGTTTGATTGAGCGCGATGCTACGGCTGATATCGGCGGCGCGCTGGCGACCGCAGAAAAGAAGCACTATGCAGCCATCACCGACCCCAAGCAGGCCGGAGAGTTGATGCGCGCAATCGCTGGGTACCAAGGCAATATCTACTCAGTCGCTGCGCTCAAGCTCTCCCCTTTGGTGTTCGTTCGCCCAGGTGAGCTGCGCGCCGCGGAGTGGTCGGAAATTGATCTGGATGCCGCCGAGTGGCGCATACCTGCCAGCAAAATGAAAATGAAGACTGACCACCTGGTGCCGCTGTCCACGCAAGCCGTGGAGATATTGCGTACCGTTCAGGCGGTCAGCGGTCGGGGTAAGTACGTTTTCCCTAGCATCCGCACAGGTGAGCGCTGCATGAGTGAAAACACCGTAGCAGCAGCACTACGCAGAATGGGATACGACAGCGAAACCATGACAGCGCACGGCTTCCGGGCAATGGCGCGCACCATCATGGATGAGGTGCTGGGTGAGCGGGTGGACCTGATCGAGCACCAACTGGCCCATGCGGTGAAAGACCCGAACGGGCGTGCATACAACCGCACGGCACACCTTCCAGCACGACGCCAAATGATGCAACGCTGGGCTGACTTCCTCGACAGTCTCAAGTCTGGCGCAGAAGTCATACCGTTTAAGGCAGCATAGCGCCTACAGTTTTGCCATGCCTACCGCGACGGCGGGAAAACAGACTTTTGCCCCTTTGGTCTGCTGGCATGGCTTCCGAGTTAAAGGGGTAAGGGGTTAGACATAAAAATGAAATCAACTTTTTCACTTATCAATGCTGAGCATGATGCAAAGTTCATTAGCTACAGGGAATTGATGGAGAGACTCGCAGACGCAAGCGGGGATAGCTATTCACAGATAGCAAGAGCGCTGAAGCTCAGAAAAACGCATGAAAGAAACGCAATTTGGCGCGGCGGTAAAGAAGGTGTGTTCATCAAGGATGAGCAAGGCTATTATCTCGCTAATCTTCTGGATGCAACGATAGAGGAAAATACTTTACAAGCGGTATATGATGGCTGGGGGAATGAAATCTCATCGCCGGAAAGCTCTGGATGGTGGCGAGATGCTCTAGCATTTGATTTGGAAGTTATTGAGGGATTCTTAACCCCTAATTTATTAGAACCCCAAATTCGCTCCGGCTTACAGACTCAAAACAGCCTACCCAAAACAGATGCTGAGATAACGGAAAGATTAAAACGTACTGAGCAAACTTTGGCCGAGGCTATGAGCCAATCGGAGTCATTAAAAATACAGCTTGGGGAAGCACAAAAAACAATCGATGATTTGCGCCGAATCATCGGTGATCAAAGTGCCATCGCACCTCACAATACGCACTTAATGAAAATCGCTATCCAAGCACAACGCGACTACTGGGGAAATCCAGAGTCCCCTCCAAAACAGGAGGTTCTGATTGGAGAATTAATGGAAAAATACAGTCTATCAGAGCCTGAGGCGCGGGCCGTCGAGCGGGTAGCGTGTCCAATAAATCGTAAAAAATAAATTTTACCCTCAGGGTAAGTTTCCAGTGCTAGCACAGCTTTCCGCCCACCCTAAGGGTGGATATTGCCATTTACCCTAAGGGCAATATCGCTTGCCCTTAGGGTTATGAGCAGTCCTAACCTTGCAGCCATGTCTAACAACCACCCAAGAGGTGCAAACATGGCTGCAATCGTTCTCCGACTTCCACAAGTCAAGGCCAAAGCTGGTCTATCCCGCAGTGCAATCTACTCCTTAGAAAAAACCGGCGACTTCCCCGCCCGTATCCCGCTGGGTGCTCGCTCAGTCGGATGGCTGGAATCTGAGGTGCAGGCGTGGATTGAAAGCCGCGTAGCAGCCCGTAAAGGGGCGAAATAATGGCCTCCCGACTCGAATCACTAGCCGCAATCCTCAAGGCCATACCAGGCAATGACAGTGCAGCCCAGCGCACCCGGATGCTGACAGCAATGGAGCGCCTGGGCCACATCACCACCTTTGAGGCTTCGCGCTATCTCGATTGCTACGACCCGCGCCCTCGTATCCATGAGCTACGCGGACAAGGCAAGCGGATCAAGACCATCATGCGCCAAGAGCAAACAGAGAGCGGTGTGCATCACTCCGTTGGCGTGTACATCCTGGAGGGCCGCATTGATGCATAACGCAAACCGTTTGACGCCCTCCCCTGCTTGGCCTGATAATCGATTCGTCCCCGAGAAAGAGGGGAACGGGTTTGGCGACCTGATCAACACAACGCGCACGGGCCGCGCAATGCGGCTTTTTTACGTGCGTTCGCTGTCGCATGTCCCTATGGGTGGCGGTAGTGGGGATACCTTCGGGTATGCCGGTTTTCCGTTGTGTACCGGTTCGCCAACCCCGCTATTTGCCGCCCACCCGTTTGGCGACGGGAGCGGCTCCAACATCACACAACGGAGTCAGCCATGACATGCACCAACACGCCTAAACAGAAGCAAACCCCTCAATTCACCAAGCCGACCGGCCCAACCACCACGCACGCTGTCATTACTGAGCTTTGGGAACGCGCCCAAGGAAGCATGAGCCAGGATGATCTGCAATGGTTTTCCTTCGCAGGTGACCAAGCAAGCTGCGTCATGCTCAATCTGAGGCAGGTTATCAACGGCATTGCCGGTCTTATCGATGCAGACAACGCTCAAGTCAGCGCGGGAAACTTCCAGCACAAGAGCGATATCGTGCCTCTCCTGTATTTCATCGAACAATCACTCAGCACGATTGATGCAATGTCAGAGATTGGGCGAGAGGCTGATTACTTTCTGAGAGCCGGTGCGAAGGGAGGCGCATGATCGCAACCCTATCAAGCATAGAGGCGCAATTTGGTGAGGCGATGGCCGCGTATGGCCTAGCGCCGCCTGAGATTGTGGCTGACGGCCAGCGGCACCGGTTTGACGGGCCAGAGGACAAGCGCGGCAAGAAATCAGCCTGGTACGTGCTCTACTCCGATGGCGTCCCGGCTGGTGCCTATGGCGATTGGAAGCTGGGCATCTCCGAGAAGTGGAGCGGCAGGCCCGATCAAACCCTGACGCCGACAGAACGGGCCGAGTATCGCGCCAAGATCGAGAAGGCTAAACAGGTGGCCGAGTTTGACCGGCTGGAACTGGAAGCGGCAGCGGCCAAGGCGTGCACCGAGATTCTGGCGGCTGCACGTGATGCTACCGACGATAACCCCTATTGCCAGAGTAAGGGCATCAAACCCTATGGGCTGAGGGAGTTCAAAGATAAAAGGACCTTGATTGTCCCGATCCGTGACGCCAGCGGCAAGGTAACGAGTGCGCAGTTTATCGATCAGGATGGGGCTAAGCGGTTCAAGAGCCACGGCAAGATCAAGGGCTGCTATTACAGCTTCGGCGGCAAACCCGTCGATACCCTGCTGATCTGCGAGGGGTTTGCTACTGGTGCCAGCCTTCATGCTGCGACAGGCTGGCCGGTGGCAGTGTCTTTCAACGCTGGCAACCTTGAAGCGGTGGCGCTGGTCCTACGCGGCAAACTCCCCGATATCAAGATCATCGTCTGCGCGGATAACGACCAATTCAACGAGGGCGGCAATATCGGCATCGAGAAGGCCACAGCAGCAGCGCTGGCCGTGGGCGGCTATCTGGCAGTCCCCCGTTTCAGGGAAAAGCTGCAAGGTCAGACTGACTTTAACGACCTCTCCCAAAGTGAGGGGCTGGGCATCGTCAAAGCACAGATTGAGGCCGCACAGATGGTGCAGCCCGACCAGGTAGAAGTAGTTCGCACTGAGTTGGTTCGCACTGAGGTTCGCACCGAAAGCAGACCCAAGACTTGCCGCTATGGCGATGGGCGCTTTGAGTTATCAATGTCTCGCGGCGTGTTCTATGTCGGGACTGATAGCCAAGGTAATAGCACTACCCCGCAATGGATCTGCGCACCGCTGGAGGTAATCGCCAAGACGCGGGATACCAAAAGCGGCGCATGGGGCCGTCTGCTGGTCTGGCATGACGATGACGGTGTGAGGCACCAGCAATCTATCCCGATGGAAGCACTGCAAGGCGATGGCATGGACATGCGCCGGGAACTGGCAAGCAATGGGCTGGCTATCACCACCAGACGCGGCACCCGCGACCACTTGGCGACCTATATTCAGGTTTGGCCGGTTGACGCCAGAGCGCGAAGCGTAGAGCGGCTGGGATGGCATGGGCCGGTCTATGTGATGCCATCGGAGTCTATCGGGCAGGAAAGTGAGGTAGTGGTTTTCCAGAACTCTCACGCCATCGAACCCGCCTTTTCTACTGCTGGCACCTTAGAAGCCTGGCGCGATACCGTGGGCAAGCTGGCTGCTGGAAACTCCCGCCTGGTATTCGCCCTGTCTGTTGCCTTCGCTGGGCCGCTGGCGGATATCGCTAATGAGGACTCGGGAGGCTTCCACCTTCGCGGTGGTTCGTCATCCGGCAAGACAACGGCCCTCAAGGTGGCAGCATCGGTATGGGGTAGCCCCAGCACTTACCCGAGGCTTTGGCGCTCTACTGCCAACGGCCTAGAGGGACTGGCAGCGCTGCACAATGATGGCCTGCTGATCTTGGATGAACTGAGCCAGATTGACCCCAAGGAGGCCGGAGAGTCGGCCTATCTGCTAGCGAACGGTCAAGGCAAAGCCAGAGCGTCCCGTACCGGTACCGCCCGTCAATCTTCCCGCTGGCGTGTCCTGTTTCTATCTGCTGGTGAAGAGTCGCTATCTGCCCTTATGGCGCGTGCTGGCAAGAAAACCAATGCCGGGCAGGAAATCCGCCTGGCTGACATCGAGGCCGACGCAGGCGCAGGCATGGGCGCGTTTGAGGTACTGCACGATCAACCGACACCGGCAGCGCTGGCATTGGCAGTCAAGGAAGCCGCCATACTCAATCACGGCACCGCTGGCATTGCCTGGCTACGCGCTATCGTGGCTGATCGTGATGCGCTGGCTGAGATGATGGCCGACAGCCTCAAGCAGTTTGTCAGTGAAGCTGTCCCCGAGGATGCCGCTAGTCAAGTGCTGCGAGTGGCCCAGCGTTTTGCCTTAGTGGCCGTTGCCGGTGAACTGGCGACCCACTACGGCCTGACCGGCTGGGAACAGGGAGAAGCAGACCGGGCAGCACATAAATGTTTTGCCGCATGGCTACATGCCTTCGGTGGCACCGGTAACCGGGAAGAGAGAAACGTCTTGTCTCAGGTGCGCGCCTTCTTCGAGGCACACGGAGCAAGCCGGTTTGAGGATATCCACGCCACCAATGACACACGGATCATTAACCGGGCCGGGTTCTATCGTACTGGTGAGAATGGGGACCGTGAGTTTCTGGTATTGCCCGAGGCTTTCAAGCGCGACGTATGCAGCGGGTTTGACGTCAAGGCGGCAACGGTAGCTCTATTGGCTGCTGGATGGTTGCAACCGGGCAAGGATGGCAAGGCATCCCAAAAACCACGTATCCCGATTCTGGGCAGCACCACCCGGTGCTATGTGTTCACCAGCAAGATGTGGGAGGGGGAATAATGCGCCTCGACTTCTCAAAGCTAACGCGGAATCAGCAAAAAGTAGGTGGGACAGGTGGGACAAGTGGGACAAGCCCTGTTTATAAGGCTTTCAGCCGTCCCACCCCCTCAGAAACTGGTGGGACAAGGTGGGACAAATTGGCAGAATCACAAGATTTTGTCCCACCTGTCCCACCTGCCCTAAAAATAGTGGGACAGCGCAAACCCGCGCCAATGCTGGTTGTCCCACCTGTCCCACCTGTCCCACCACAAAAACAGTGTTCCGCACTTCGTCATCAAAATGACGGGGTAGAGAGCAAAGCCCTGTCCGGTGACGTCGATCTGATCCGTAAGTTTATGGAGGTGGACGGCCTGACTTTGGAGGAAGCACAGGCAATGGCAGCAATCAGCATCAAGCCCAGATCGCCAGATGAATGGCTGGCGCTGATCGCAGAACTTGACCAGGCAATCGAGGCTTATTGTCTGGCGGCGGGTTTGCCTGATGATGCGCGGGTGCAATTGCTGGCGGTGCGCAATCGGCAGTCGCTTGCATCGATCCCCGAATCACTGGCGTGGTTTAGGCGCGAGGTAGAGGCATTACAGCAGCAGGCCCAGCCAAAGCCGCCAGAGCCACCCAGAGAGCGCATAGAGCGGTTTGCCAGCAGGGACACTGCCAAGGCAGCGGAGCGGCGTCTGATGCTGGGGTATCGGGCAATGCTGGAGCAGGACAGGCGCAAGAACGGCTGATGCTGAGTGTTCCGCGCGCGTGCGCGAGGCCGGACGAAAGCAGGCATTGGAAAACAATCAAAATAAATCAAACGGCACGGGCTGGTGTGTTCTATTTTGGAACGTACCAGTTTCTAAGCAACCAGATAGGGGCGCAACCGTTGCCGGGCGCGGGGCTTGATGTTTCTAAACAGGCCAATATCTAAACACGGAGGCATGGTAGATATGCATAGGTTGACATGCCCTTTACGGAAGGCAACATCTAAACACTAAGGCGCAGTAGATGTACTGTGTATTTATACAGACTCGAATCAGTGAAGGTGTAAAGATGCAATTGAGAAATACTTTATCGAAAGCTCTGCCCTATTTGCTGGGCGTATTGGCCGGTCTTGGTGCTGGTCTGCTGCTGATGTTTCTTGGCGGCGCTCTGCCGTGGGCCTTCATTGCTGGCAAGGCGTTCGCATAGTCGATTTTGAAACAATCCCATAACGCGCGCGCGAGGGCTGATATTCGCGGACCAATACGTGCGCGTACTGGTCGAAAAATGCAAGGTATCCACTCAGGTATCCACGGTTTAGGCGTGCTGGCGATGATGCAATAAGACCGGCTAGTAGCAGGTTTTGACCAAGCAAGGAAAAAACCCGATCCGACATGCCCACTTAGGGCTCTTCGATAAGACGCTGAGGGCTGGATGCCCAGAACGGGCTAGCAGATAAGTGCGCACCCTATCGTGCTGCAAGCGGCTCAGGGTTTGATCTGGTGGCATGGCATGGGCTGAATAGGTGCGCAGATAGGTGCGCGTCAAACGCAACTTTGCGCGGGTCAGATAATGCCTTACCAAAAACTTCATTTTGAGGGGATTGATCCAGGCGACATTGATGGCAGAATTACGGAATTATCCATAAGAAAGAAAAATCAAATTGAATCAGCTATCACGGCATCTCGTGCTCCACGCTTCAATCATCCTTTTTGCGGCGCTTGTTTTCGGCGCTCCTTACGCTCGCTCTATAAAGCAAAACGCGGAGTTGCAAATAATCAATTCTTGGAGAGTTGCCCACCAGTCATTAACAATTGGCGCGTTATTGCTTTTCGTAATGGCCTACGTGTTGCCTATGCTGCTTGTTCCCAACCTTTTAAAAGTCACGATTGCAGTATTTTTTATCTTGTCAGGCTACGCATTTACTATTTCCACGCCACTGGCCGCAATTACCAAAGATAGAGGTCTTTCGGCAGGTGCATCCGGGCTTGCTCGCCTGGTTTACGTTGGAAATATTATTGGTGCGTTTACTTCATTAATTGCTGCACTACTCCTTGTTTTTGCCACCCTGTTCTCAACCTAGTCGCGCACATCCTCTCCTTACTCCAAGCATGGGGCGAAACGGCCACGACTTGACCAAACTTTACCTTTTGGCGGAAAGGCCGTAATCCACAAAACTGAGGAAAACTAGAGAAGGAATGATTTTTGACAGTATCAGTGACAGTATCTGGAGATTCATAAAATCATGAAGCCTTTACTGACAGTGCTTTCAAGCCACTTTTCGATACAGGTCTCACACCAGTAAAGGCTTTCAGCCTGATGCGATACTTTCAAATTGAAGGGTCGTAGTTCCGCAAAAGTACCTTAGTCATCTACAGTCCTCAGTGCTCTGATGAGCAAGCTCCAGTTAAAGTGGCCGTAATATTGCACCCAACCTCTGAGAGTCGGGCGAATTTGTTGCGCCACCTCGTCCAGACTTAACGTCGTCTTCAGATGCAGCCTCCAGCTTCGTATTGTCTGCCGCATGGCTTTGTTCGCTGTGGGACTGACTGCCGGTGCGAATCGCGCAAATATTGTTCCTCGTTGACTATTGCTCACCCAGCGGGGCCGAAACTCGTAGCCGAGGAAGGAAGGCGATTACGCGGCGTCTCTGGAGACCGCGCAATGGCTGATCAATCTGAAATGAATTTGAGCAGGTGACTGGCGACTTCATCCGGACACTCTTGCATCACAAAATGTCCGCAATCGGCCAGCACATGGCCTTACACGTTCCTGGCAATGCCCTTCATGGTGTTCAATAGCGACAAACCCACGCTAGCTTGCTTGCAAGCTGCTCTTGGCTTCATCGAATTTAAGCAGTATTGAGGTCGTTTGTTGAATCAAACTTTTCGTACAGACGCACAATTAACTAGGGTGTATCCTCAATCTGCTGACGAGTGGGTATTCGTCGACGGAAGTTATGTCCGCGCTCACCAGCATGCAAGCGGAGCTCGGCATGGCGAAGAACGCGCCATTAGAAAATCCAGAGGAGGTGCTACAACCAAGATCCACATGGCAGCTGACGCGCATGGAAATCCGGTTGATTTTACGGTCACTGGGAGTGAAGTCCACGATGCCAAAGCTGCGCCAGAACTGATCAATAAAATCAAGGTGGCAGAAAATCTGATAGCTGATAAAGGCTATGATTCAGAGGCAATCCGTGAACAGGTAAGGCAGGCGGGAATGAACCCTGTGATTCCACGTAAATCTAACAGTACAAAGCCGAACCCTCAATTCGATGCACATCTTTACAAGCAGCGCCATCTGGTAGAAAACCTGTTTTCCAGACTGAAACATTTTCGCAGCATCGCAACACGGTTTGAAAAACTTGCCAGAAATTTCAAAGCGATTCTCTTTCTCGCTTGTACTTTTATCTGGCTTAAATTGAATTGAGGACACGCCCTAGTCATGCTCCGGCGATGTTTTAGGACCTGTTCAGCACCGATAAAGCAGGATCCCCCACCCCAAGCACCCCAAGCACCCCAAGCACTCAAAAGCCCCAGGTCAAATTAACCCGAATACCATTGTCATGCACACCACTGCCGACCTGGCCCGTATAAGCAATATTCAAGGTCGCATTTTTCGCCACCGCCGCATCCACCGACAACTCCAGCAGCGCCGTATCGCCAGCCACCGCCACACCATTGGTCGTAAAGGTCGTCGAACCCGCCAGATTCACCTGACTGGCCGGCAGCGTGTCACCGAAGGCATGACGCCACCCCAGCATCCCATGCGTTGTCCACGGCTTACCCTCCACCTCGAAGCTGGTCGCCGCCCGCACCCCCAGCGTCGTGAAGGTCGTGGTCATGTCGCTACTGCGCGCACTCAGCGCTGCATACGAGCCGCTTTCCGTAAAACCATTAGTACTCTCCTGCACCAGCGACACATTGGCGAACGGTTCGAAATCGACTTGCCCATGATGCAGCGTGTAACCCAGCTCCCCAAATACCTGCGTCGTATTGCCCTTGTAGCTGGCATTGAGCTGGTCGCTATAACCGGTAAATGCCACCGCACGACTACTGCTGATGTTGTGCCAGGTATAGCTGGTACCCACCCGCAGACTCAGCGCATCCCATTGATTACCCGCATACAGCCCCAGCGTATAGTCGTCACTATCGGCCGACGACGACAAATCACCGACCCGGATCCTGGAATGCGTCACGCCCGCCAAGGCCCCCACCCGCCAGTCATCACTGACGTGCGTATCGGTGCCGACAAACATGCCGCTGATGGAGCGGTCCGCGCCCGCCGCATTGCCATCACTGCTGGTACTGCCCCAGGAGCCAAACACCCGGCCCCAGACCTGCGACGCATCCGGGTTGACCATGCCCAGTCCCAGATAAGGTTCGCCCTCGATATCGGCGGCGGCAATATCACTTTTAGCACCGCCCGTCGCACCAAACACCTGGCGCAGCCGGTCATTGGCCACATCGCGCTCAAAGTGACTCTGCTCCATGAACTGCGACTGCAACGATGCATGCATTTCACCGGTCAACTGGCGAAAGGCATTGCGCGCCTCCTCTTCGCTACCCAGCAGGGCCACCGCCTCTTTGAGCGGATTGCCATCGGGCAGACTTTGCAAGGCATCGGCGATGCCGCGCTGATTGGGCGTGGTGGCGATATCCACAAAGCTGACGTCCTGCAACACCGTCAGATACACATTCTGACTATCATAGGAATCCTCCAGCCGGGTAAAGGCACTCGTAATATCCCCCGTCAACGCGTAAGTGCCGGTGAGGGTGCCAGTCGCATTGAGCACCTTATATTTGGTATCGAGGATAAATTCCATCGGGTCCAGCTTTTGCACCTGCAATATCGCCCCCGGGGCCAGCGTGACATCGCCATTGACCTGCAACAGATCGGCACCACTGCTGGCCGGATCCACCCGCGCCCGATAGATGGAACCCGCCTGCTGCGTCAAATTACCCGCGATGGTCAACGTCGATACACTGCCCGGTTGACTCGGGGCAATCGTGCCGCCACTGTTGATGGTGGTCGCGCCAACCGTACCGTAGCCCGATAGCGTCGCGCCACTTTGCACCTGCACGTTCGAGTTGCTCAGCGTCCCGGTCACCGCCAGCGTCCCGGCAGCGACCGTGGTGGGCCCCGATAGCGCACTGTCGTAGAGCAGCGTGAGCGTACCGGCACCTTCTTTGGTCAAGCTGCCAGCGCCGATGATCTCATTACTGAAGTTGGCATCCGTACTCTGATTGATGACCAGTGCGCCTTCAATATCCACCGTGCCAGTCCCAAAGCTGCTGGCCGAACCAATCAGCGTACCGGCACTGATCGTGGTGCCGCCGCTATAGCTGTTGACCCCGCTCAGCGTCAGGCTGGCGGTGCCACTCTTGCTCAGCTTACCGTCACCGCTGATGGTCCCGGCAAACGTCGTAGCGCTGCTGTTATCGACCGTCAGCGTCGCCGTCCCCAGCGTCACATTGCCGGCCCCTGTCAGATTATTGGCGGTTTGATTGTAGTTATTCAGATCCAGCGTGGCATTGGCAGCAATAGCGACCGCGCTGCTCTGGGCCAAGGCATCGACGATCTCTGTCTTCACGGTCCCTGCCACGATGTTAGTGGCCCCGGTGTAGGTATTTTGTTGTGACAGAATCAGGGTGCCGTTCCCCTCCTTGGTCAGGGTCTCACCATCCCAGCCATGCACATTGCCCGCATTCACCGGTTGATTGGCAAGGCTCACATCAAGGTTAAAAACCGTGCCATCAGCAAGGGTGAACACGCCATTGCTTTGCGTCGCATCAGCCAGCCAGGTCAGCCCTGCGCTCAGGTAATATTGCCGCGCGGTGCTCAAGGCGCTGGCAGCAATGGTGATGTAGTCAACCGTACTGGTGGCACCACCGTAGGTGATGCTCTGGAAGGCGCCGCTGATGGGGTTGGCAGACGCGATCAGCAGGTACTGAAAGCTATTCAAACCGCTGGCACTGCTCCCTGTCACATAACGCACGCCCGTGATCTCCAGCGTACCGCTGAGACTCACATTGGTGGCGCTGATCTCGGGCTGGCTACCGCCAACCGCCAGCGCCAGCGTACTGCCGTCGGCCTGCACGAAGTTGCCGCCGACGTTCAGTGTGGCACCGGCGGCCAGCGCGGTGGTCGCACCGCTGGCGGTGCTGTAGTTGCCGCTGGTGCTTAAAGCCACCGACGGCGCCAGGTTCAGGGTACCGGCATTGACGTTGACGCTGCCCACACTAGAGCCCGTGCCACTCAAGGTGAGTGTCCCGATGCCATTCTGATTCAAGGT
>NZ_JACHYE010000001.1:885169-1130318 GCF_014192645.1 Herbaspirillum sp. Sphag64
GATCAGGGTCCCTGCCCCTTGCTTGGTCAGGGTCTTGCCATCCCAGCCAGAGGTCGTACCCTGGGCTTGATCTCCCAGCACCACATCAACGTCAAAGGTATCGCCAACATTGGGCAACGTAAAGACGCCGTTACTTTGGCTGGCAGCGGCCATCCAGGCCAGACCAAGGCTCACGTAATAGCTATGATTGCTGTCCCCCACGTAGCCGGTGGGAGCGATATAGTCCAGCGGAGAGGATACTCCTGCAAAATTGATCGTTGAAAAATTATTCGAGATCGTGCCAGTGGCGTTGATCAGCTTGTAGGTCACACTACCGAGCGCACTGGCCTTGTCGGCGGTAATATCACTCGCCACCCCGTCAACGTTGAGCGTGCCTCCCAGCGTGGCATTAGTGACATTGATCACTGGCGCGCTACCAGCAGTGGCGTTGAGTGTACTGTTCGCTTGCTGCGTGAAGCTGCCGTTGACCGTGAGCGTGGCGTTGCCGCCTACAACGGTCGTGGCATTATTGGCGGTAGTGTAGTTGCCTGTGACCGTAAAATTCCCCGTCTGCGCCAGATTCAGGATGCCGCTGTTCACATTGACTGAGCCAACCGAGGAGGCATCATTACTCAGCGTGAGTTGGCCCGTGCCATTCTGGTTCAATACGCCGCTGCCAGTAATGATGCCACCGTAGCTGGCATCATTACTACGGTTAAAGATCAAGGTCCCATTGTCGGTGATGTTGCCCGCCACACTGCCGGTATCGCCATTATTACCGATCTGCAGGGTACCGGCGCTGATCGTGATCGTGCCGGTATAGGTATTGTCGCCCGAGAGGGTCAAGGTATTGGTGCCGATCTTGGTCAGGCCACCGCTACCACTGATCACCCCGGAAAACTCAGAAGCAGCAGTGGCATTATTGGCCGTCAGCGTCTGCGTACCAAGCAAGACCGTACCCGCGCCTGAGAGATTGTTGATGGTTTGAGCAAATTGACTCATATCCAGCGTTGCACCGGTCTCCACGCTCACTGCGCTGCTGGCCTGGATGGCATTGGCAACCCCGGTTTGCACAGTGCCGCCACTGATCGTAGTGGCACCGGTATAGGTATTGACCGCCCCCAGTACCAGGGTGCCGCCACCCTGCTTGGTCAAGCCACCCGTACCAGCCAGCCTCGCGTTCTCCGTCAGGATGTCGCCGTCATCGATGTTGGCGATCACGCCAGCGGCACCGGCGCCGAGATTGATGTTGTAGATTGAGTTCAAGGTGCCGTTGCCAGTGAGCAGGCTGCCAGCGGCCATGGTCATACTGGGTGCGCCCAGATTGAAAATTCCTCCGGCGACATTCAAGGTACCGCCATTGTTGATGATGATGGTGGCGGGTTGCAGCGCGGAGCCGTTGCTACCGCTGACGGTACCACCGCTATTGACGCTGAAGGTGCCAGCAGTGGCGCCATAGGTGTCTTGATTGACTAGCGAAAAGGTGCCCGCCTGGACCGTGGTATTGCCTGAGACTGGGGAGTTGTAGCCAGTTGCGCCAGCATTGCCATCAAAGATGACTTCGCCGTCGCCGGTTTTAGTGATGGTGCTACCTAACACGGCACTAATCGGGTCGTAGAAAAGGATCTTGCCAGTGCCTGTTGGATTGAGGGTGAGTGAGGATCCGCCATCGTACACATGTATTGCATTGGGTGTGCCGGTGCTTGAATTCGGGGTTGTGCCAGTGAAGGTGACTCCCTGGCGATTACCTTGAAAGAGGATGTTGTCTGTGGAGGCATTTAAAATAATCGAAGAAGAACCGTAGAAACTGATTCCGCCACCAGCACCACCATTAGCATAATTATTTAAAAACTGTGTTCCGGACGATAAACTTAAATTACCATATTGCAGCCAAATAGCGCCACCATAATTAAGCTTCGCATTGGATGACACGTAATTATTACTAAAAATCGCCGCATCGTTAAATATTACATTACCATAACTAATAAATAATGCCCCACCAACTCCTTGATTAACACTATTTGTAATCGCAATATTACCAAAAAAATCAACAGGGGCGTTGAATATAATATTTCCATTTTTTGAACCAGAGGTTGATATGGCCCCACCATTCGCACTATTATTATTGTTAACAGAGTTATTAATAAAACTAGTTGGCCCATTGAATGTGATTGTGGAAGCAGCAGTCGAATTATCATATATCGCCCCACCAGAAGCACCGGACGTGGAATTATTATTAAAATTAGTTGGCCCGTTGAAGGTTAAAACACTATTTCCAGAAGTACCATACAAGCCAATTGCACCGCCTCCATTAGCGTTAGAGTTATTATTAAAATTAACTTCTCCATCAAAATTTATCGTGCCACTATTGAGTGTGACCGGACTGTCATTAGCAGCAGCAGCAGGACGTTTATTATCCAGGAAGGTCAGACCACCTGCACCACCAGCACTTATGTTTAATACATTAGTTGCCGAACCCAAATAGATAGGGGGATTGTTATAGTTAACACTCTGTAAAATCACATCATTCAAATTAAGATTGAGAGTTTGATTACCGCTGTTATAGTAAAAAATGAATGCCGTACTGCTTTGAAAAGTGAAGTTGGTATTAATGATGGTAGCCGTTGCAACAACATTCGCTGGGACCGCAAATATGGCGCTACTAGTCGCCAGATTAACACTATAGCCATTGCCATTGATCGTAATGGCCCGGCGTGTCGCACTAAATGCCGGAGAGTAGGTACCCCATTGCGACCTATTTGTAAGGTAGAAACTATTCGTTGTTCCATTCCAGGAAGTATTAATCGTGTCCCCGACGTTGAGTGTAGGGAGCGCAGTCTGTGCCAGCACCGGATGACTCATCAACAAGCACAGCCCCAGTCCGCTCACCAGTGCGACCAGCCGGGCAGATCGCGGTGCTGTTGATGCCTGCCGTTGCGCTCCCGTCACCGTATTGCTGCCACCGCGCCCGCGGCGGCGGGCACGTTCAGAGGCCACCACCAGCTGACCGAGGCTGGCATTCCAGATCACGTTGTATATCTTGTTCATGGCATTCCCGAAATGAGCTTGCAAACACACCGCCCGCAGGCAGCCTTCAACGCACTGAGGGGTGCCGTGGTTCTTGCGGCACACCGCCCTTTGACGCTTTGTTGTTGCTTTGTTATCAACGTACAGGGCGCGGTGCTGGTATTGGCGGCTTAATCCGATTTACGAGGGGGCAGTGTGTCGGGCCGACCACGTTGGCGCAGCTGCCTGCGAACAAGTCGTGCGCGCAGGCAGCTGCGTGTGCAGGTGATGGATGGGCTTGGGTGGGAATCGCGACGGTGGGAATTCAGACTGCTGAAAATCGCTTTCAAAAAACTGTCAAAACGAACGCTCAAAACAACTTGACACTCTGGCATTACCCGGCCAATATTTCGTCTGTCTTCGAGAAAAAGAAGACCGAGTTTTGCAGCTCGTTATAGCGTACGGCGGACAACCGCCTCCCTGGCGGTTTTTTTCGTCTGTACCATGTCGTCCCTACTCTGGTCGGCAATGGTAGGGAGGCCTTGGCCTGCCGGTTACCGTACGCGCCGGTCTGCAAACCTTGCCATTTGCCGCCCACCCCGTTTTGCAGCGGGACGGTGGTTCAATCTCACTGTACGGAGGTTCACATGCGAGGCATTGATACACCTGATTCAAATCCCATCCCCCCCACCCATGAAGAGTTTCGCTGGATTCACGGCCCCGGCAAGGAAGAGCGTTTTGCCGACTTCATCGCACTTACCCGTGATGTAACAGCCGGTATCCGCAGCAGCTTGCAGATTATCTACAGCAGTGATCTGGTGCGTGAAATCAATCTTGACGGTGATGCCGACGACCTTGCGCCGCCAGCAGTGGGTAAAACCGATGCGGACAATCTGATGCGTTTTTCGATAGCGGCAGCATCCCTGCTGCAACACGTGTCACAGGAGCACATTGACCGGCTCAACAAGTTCTGGGATGAGTAACTGACGATTACGCGGCGTCTCTGGAGGCCGCGCAATGGCTGATCAATCTGAAATGAATTTGAGCAGGTGACTGGCGACTTCATCCGGACATTCTTCCATCACAAAATATCCGTAATCGGCCAGCACATGGTCTTGCACGTTCCTGGCAATGCCCTTCATGGTGTTCAATAGCGACAAACCCACGCTAGCTTGCCCACTAATAGCCATGACGGGCATCTCCAACATCGTCGTTGCCCTGGCCTTGTTTGCATCCAATGACTCCCGCGATAACGACTCCCGATAGTAGGCGAACGCCGCTCTCGTTCCTCCGGGCCGGGTGTAGGTGCGCGTATATTCGTCGATGACGGCAGGAGTGAATACCCATGGGCGTGCGGCCTTCTGGGAGAACAGCCATGTCAAGTATTCCCGCTCATGTCCTCTGACAAGGATGTCGGGTAAATCGGGAATACGGTTGAAGAAAAAATGCCAGGTTCGCGTATTGATTTCATCCGATGGAATATCCGCGGCAGGTACAGGAGAAATCTCCGGCAATGCCGCGTCTAACAAGGTCAGAGTACGCACATCGGCGGGCCAGTCAGAGGCATAGGCAATCCGGGCACCGACATCATGGGCCGCCACATCTAGCTGCATACCGTCCAGCAATCCCATAAATCAGCAGGATTGGTGCGCCGACACCCGCTTCGACGTAATGAATCCTGACGCCTTCAACATTGATCAGCTTGTGCTGCAACGCGACTTCGTTAGCGCCTGGCTGAGCGTTCATATATAGTCATATTGGCTCCTAAATAGAGAAGAAAAAGGCGCCCATTAGACGCCCTACGTTTACGCCACCGTTACGTCAGCATTTTCATTGCCATCGCCAGCATGTTCTTGTTGAGATGTGCACGGTGCGAATCGCTCTTGCCTACAACACGCAAACCCTGCAAAAAGCACAGAAGGGATTTGGCTGCTGCTGGTGCATTCAAGCTGTCGGGGATTGATTTATCCTCTATCCCGATCTTGATCAGATCTGACAATATGCTCTCTAAACGTTTAAGTGCCTGCTGAAACAAGAGGGCAATATCTTTTTCCAATACGCTGGCTTCGACGCCTGTCGCAACAACCAGGCAGCCCAACCGCCCGGCATCTCCTGTAGATTGCGTTAAATAATAGGTCAATAACCTGGCTATCCGGTCGCGGCCTGTTCCCTCTGCGTGGACGATCGTCTGGATGCGCTCATGACCACTCGCCACGTAGCGCTCAAAGGCCGCGATGGATTTTTTGTCCTTGAAAGCCTTGTACAGACTCCCTCGTGTAAGTTCAGTGGCATCAACCAGGTCCGCAATAGAAGTCGCTCCATATCCTCGCTGCCGGAACAAGGTAATAGCGCGGTCAACAACCTGGTCGTAAAAAATCGTGCTGGCAAGGCGCGTGGCGTGGCCTGCCGCGCGTTCGCACTTGGAAATGAATTGGTAACAGGCCGTAAAGCCCATCGCAATACCATATCGAGCGGCCCCGGCTTGAGACAAGTTGCAGACAGCGTTGCCATCGCTGTCTGCGGTACTTCATGCAAATGGATGAACGGTTGTTCAGACTTCGGTTTCTGTCATATTTGTTGTGGCAACTATGGCCTGTGACTCCTCGGATGACGCTTGTTCGCTTACCTTTTTCCGATCTGCTGTCTCGAATTGTCGAAGATGCAGGAAGAATTTACCCATTATCTGGGTCCACAACTGTATCGATAAATTCAAATAATCCGGTGTCACGCCACCCACCACAAAAATGTCCATCTCCAGCGAGACTACTTCTGGGTGTTCAACGATACGGGCAAAACGTGTAGTCCGATGCCATTGCGCAGCCAGACCTGCAGGCAGTGTGGTGCCTTGAATTCGCAGGGGGCATCTGATAGTGCAGTCGAGAAACTCGCCGGTATAAGCAGCCGGATTGCCCCATAACACCTGAAAGCCTATGCCTTGGCTGGCGCTGCGCAGGTTGTCGATACCATTGTCCGAAAGTATGGTCACCGAGCAGCCTGCTGCTTTGATGGCATCTGCCAGGCGCTCCGCTGTGAGGGCATAAATTAGCTCTGGTGCAGAGGGGATAACGGGGGTGTCAACATTTTCTTCCATGATGCCTCCTTTGTTGAAAATAAATTTTAGTGCGTACTCAGTCGTGCTCGCGAGTGTAGGTTTGATGACTGATGGTTGATGTGATCAGTTGATTTTTTTCAATGCGGCGTCGAGAGCTGTCGTATCGATGGTCACTTGGTCAGCCGGTGCCAGCCCTGACAAATAAGTCTGCACCAACTGTTGCTGCCGCTGTTGACGCAGCGCCTGTTGCAACAGTGGTTTCATTTCCTCGGGCGTTGCCATGCGCGCTGGCTGTACATCGAGTAACTTGATGATACGGATGCCCGCGGCTGCCTGTATGGGGTCGCTGACCTCACCTGTCTTGAGCTTGACGACCACCTCGCGTACCTCAGGCAGCATGTCGGTCAATGCCAGTGTGCCAACTTCGCCACCACGCGCGGCGGTGGCCTGATCCTTTGATTCAGCCTTGGCCAGTTCTGCAAAATCACCTTTGCGTGCCGCCTTGGCCAGAGTCGTCGCCTGTTTAGCGATTTTTTTGTTGCCAACCGCATCATTGGCATCGGTTGGTAAATAGATCTGAGCGACACGATACCTTGGCGGCAGATTGTAGTTGGCTTTGTTTTGCTCGTACGCCGCCTTGATCTCAGTGTCGCTTGGATAGTCAGCTGGTATCTGCGTCAACGAGTCGAGAAAAGTCGTCGCGATTACATGGTTTGTCACTTCAGCGACGGCCGCCTCGATACGTGCCTTGACTTCAGGTCTATCGGCCCAGCCTTTGCTGCGGGCTTCGCGCAACACGGCTTCACTGGTAACTCTTTGCCGCAACCAGTTTTGTAGCGCAGAGGGATCATTTTTGATGGCCGTACGTTCTCCCGGCGGCAGGGCTTGTAGAATTTTCTCAACTTCGCTTTGATCGACACTGAGTGCCCCCAGTGTGACGACTGGCTTGTTTGCAGTGGCAGGCGACGGATTAGTTTGTGCGCCGGCAACGCCGACTACCGTCAGCAGTGTCAACAACGCTGCGCCACGCATGACTGAGGTTAGGTTTGATTGATTCATTTCGCTATTTTTCATAATTGATCCAAACATGAAAGACCTCGCATAGGGCTGACACCCAGGTTGAGTAGGTGTTGGTTAAAGGACTGGGCAATCTGATCGTACTTGACCCGACATTACGCAGCAAAAAGCTCCTACGCAGCTAGGACAATGCAACATTCATTGTTTCAGAAGCACAGAGGTTTTCTGACCAAGCGCATACAGTTTGCTATTTTTTTCTGGCCTTGGGACAATTCAAACCGCTGCAGTCTGATTTCAGATAGTGGGCGTTGGCGCGATGATTCCACCGCGCACAGCGACGTCGATGCCGCAATCCATATCGACCGGCTCAACAGGTTCTGGGATGGGAACTGAAGAAGGCTGGTTGTGCTGTTGCTCCTGCCCTATACGCAGCTTACGGTTGCTCAGCTATATCGGCCGATGTTTTCCCTCGGCATTTGGCGACGATGGCATACCCGATTTGCCGAACCTTGCCGGTTCTGGATTCAAACAAACGATAGAGTAGCCATGCCCAGACAATGGCCAGCGACGACACTGCGATGAAGGCGATCAGCATCAGGGGCGACATGGCCCATTTTTTCCACGGCGAATTGACGATCGCGCAGACGAAGATCAAAAATGGCAGATGCGTCAGATATAGCGTGTAGGAGATATCAGAAAAGAAGCGTGACGTCTTGCTGTACAGCGAGACCTGCGCTGCCGTGTTTTGGCATTTGATGGCGTAGATCAGTAACGCGCTCAGGATGCCGAGCAACATCTCACTGGCGTAGAGCGGCAAGTTGTATTTTTTCAGCGTGAGGAAGATGACAACAAAGACTAAGCCTGCCGCCGCGACTACCTTGCCAGCAAAGCGCGACGGGATGCGCGGCGGTATTGCTGCCACCACAGCACCGAGCAGCCAGACCAGATACAGAAAGGCCGTATCCGCGCCAATCATCAGTGCGATGCCGACTGCGACAAGGCTGAACACAACCCGCCGTGCCAGCGTGACGTTGCGGTGCAATACCAGCATGCATAGCGGGAACAGCAGGTAGTAGCAGAACTCGTTGGAGAGACTCCATAGCGCAATATTGGTGCCACTGGTGGAGACTGCGATGCCTTGCAGGAAGAGCACATTGCCAATGGCGGTCCAGAGATCAACACCGCGCGTGAGGTATTCGGGCAGTATGTATTGCTGGCCTGCTGGGGCGGTGTAGAGACTGCCCGGTTGTGCCAGCAGATGAAAACCGATGGTGTCTAGCAGCAGACCGATGACGATTGCAGGAATGAGTACAGTCCATAGACGCGCCAGTCGCTTCACCAGATAGTCTGACCATTGCCAGCGGTCATTTGCGAACGACTTGAGCACGCTGCCACCGACCAGATAACCGCTAAGCACAAAGAACACCATCACCGCCTGATGGCCGATGGTGAGGTGCGCAATCGTTGGAGCAGCGATGCCCTGCTCTGCTGCTGCCGCTGTCGCTGTTGCTACAGCGGTGGTGGTGTCAGTCAGGCTGGGCAGGAACAGACCGCGGGCATGCCCAAAGGCAACAATGAGCGCAGCTAATCCGCGCACGGCATCCAGATGAATTTCAGACCACGTTAGTTGTTTCTGCATCGCCGTTCCGTTAGTGAGAAATCCATCCTTCGCCTTGCGGCAAATTCTCTTTTTATGATGGCGCAGATGTTACCCGTGCAGCTGGCGCTGGTCGAGTGCCCAGTGACAGCGCGCAGGTTGAGCGACCGCGTTAGCGCGGCAGCGTTTAATTTTTATCTTGTGTGGATTTGATCAGGTTGTTGCGCAGGTTCACGACGGCACCCTGTATCTTGGGAAATTCCTCTGCGCTGAGACCGCATGCATCGACCAGATTCATATTGAGCCCCTTCTCTCGCAGTTGGCGACCGGCGTCAGTCAAACCAACCAGCACCTGGCGCTCATCGGTCGGATCACGCTGGCGGGTGAGATAGCCCATGGACTCAAGTTTCTTCAGAATCGGTGTCAGGGTGTTGGATTCCAAAAATAACTTTTCACCCAGACTGCTGACCGTCTGGTTGTCTTGCTCCCACAGGGCAATGACGGTGATGTATTGGGTGTAGGTCAGTCCCAGCTCTTCCAGTATCGGCTTGTAGGCCTTGCCAAAGGCGAGATTGGCGGAGTAGATGGCGAAACAGAGAAAGTCGGATAACTTGGCTGCGGAGTTGTCACTTTTTTTTGCCACGATGGTGCACTCTCTTTCATATTGAATTCGGTCACGGGATGGAAACATTATAAGTCGGATACGATTTAATCGGATATGTTGACATTTTCTTTTTTTACGGTATAGTTCGTCTTATACGATTACATCGCATACGATTTAAATTCATCAACCACTCAAAAGGAATGCATCATGACTCAGACCGCCAAGGTACTTTACACAGGCAAGACCCACACTTCTTCAGGTGGACGCGACGGCGCTGCGCGTAGCGACGATGGTCGCCTCGACATTCAGTTATCGTCGCCGGGCACCTCGGGCAAAGGCACCAATCCGGAACAACTGTTTGCTGCCGGCTGGTCGGCATGCTTTATCGGTGCACTGGGATTGGCGGCCGGAAAGTTGAAAGTGGCGTTGCCAGTCGACCTCGCTGTGGATGCAGAAGTCGATCTGACGGTCAACGAAGGTGCCTATGCGTTGCAGGCACGTCTGAACGTCAACCTGCCCGGCATCGAGCGTAGCCTCGCCCAGACACTGGTCGATACCGCACACCAGACTTGCCCTTATTCCAAAGCAACGCGCGGCAATATTGATGTCACCATCAATCTGGTTGGTGTTGCCTGAAGATCGCAGACTGCGGATGTAAAGCCTGCGGCGATACTTTGCCGCAGGCTTTTTTTGTTTTACGCGGAACCATCTTGCACCATGCTCGACGCCGTCTTGAAGATGGCGGATTCACGTACTCGATATTCGTCTTGAATCGGGGTAAAGTACGTCGCTACGAACACACTATTGTGCGTAGATAATCTCCCTATCGAAGGAAATAATTCCCATGAAAATCGTCGCTTTCGCTGCCTCCAACAGTACACAATCAATCAACAAGAAACTCGTTACTTACGCTGCCAGCCTGATTGATGGTGCCACGGTTGAGGTACTGGATCTGAATGCCTTCAATGCACCAATCTTTAGTACTGATCACGAAGCCCAGCATGGCCATCCGGAGCAGGCCAAGGACTTCCTGAGCAAGCTCAATGGTGCCGATGCGATCTTGATTTCTTTCGCGGAGCATAACGGTTCTTATTCGGCCGCCTACAAAAGCCTGTTTGACTGGTCGTCGCGGATTCAGAAAAAAGTCTTTGATGGCAAGCCTGTAGTTGCCTTGGCGACCTCGCCCGGCCCTGGCGGTGCAAAGAGTGTGCTGGCCGCTGCCACTGCGTCGTTGCCCTTCTTTGGCGCGACCGTGAAGGCGAGTCTGTCGGTACCGTCGTTTCCGTCGAATTTTGATGTGGCTGCAGGTCGCTTGAGCAATCCTGAACTCGATGCGCAATTGAAGGCTGCCGTGGCAACCCTGACTGCCTGATCGCGTTGCTACTGGCGTGCGCGAGGTGATGAACCTGGCGCATGCCGGTGCACCTTCTTTTTACCTTGCGAGGAGTCTGGGCATGTTTTCTCATGTATTTACCAGCGTGACCGATTTTGATCGGACGTTTCAATTTTATGCCGCGTTGATGCAGACGCTGGGGAATCCACTGCGCTTCTCGCAACCAGAAAAGCCGTGGGCTGGCTGGAATAGCAAGGGCGGGCAGCGGCCATTGTTTGTGATTTGCCACCCGCATGACGGGCGAGCGCATGCAGCCGGCAATGGGCAGATGGTGGCCTTTGATGCGCAGAATCGTCAGCAGGTCATCGATGCCTATCAACAGGCGCTGGCGCTGGGTGGTCGCTGTGAAGGGCCACCGGGCTTGCGCCCGCAATACCATGCGGATTACTTTGGGGCGTATCTACGCGATCCGGATGGCAACAAGATTTGCATCGTATCCCATGCAGCGACCTAGCGCTGACGATGGCTGCGATGACAATGGCAGCTCAGGACATGGTCGTTGATCACGCCGATACCTTGCAGATAGGCATAGATGATGGTGGAGCCGACAAACTTGAAGCCACGTTTGGCGAGATCTTTGGAGAGGCGGTCCGAGAGCGTGGTCTTGGCCGGTACCTGACTCAAATCAGGCCAGTCGTTGTGTAAGGCTTGTCCATCGACGTAGGACCAGAGGAAGGGATCAAGGCCACCGACGTCGTCACGCAGTTTGAGATAACTTTGTGCGTTGGCAATCGTGGCGGCGACCTTGAGGCGATTGCGAATGATGCCAGGATCAGTCAGCAGCTTGGCAACCTTGGCGGAGTCGTAGCGGGCAATCTTTTCAACATCCCATTGATCGAAGGCAGCGCGGTAGGTCTCGCGTTTGTTGAGGACGGTTTCCCAACTGAGCCCGGCTTGTGCACCTTCGAGATTGAGCATTTCGAAGAGCTGGGTTTCGTCGTGACAGGGCACGCCCCATTCTTCATCGTGGTACTGCACATAACGTGGGTTATTCAGATTGACCCAGCCGCAACGCTGCAATGTCATGCCTGCTCCTTCGTTGATTCGTTTATTTTTTCATTACAGAGGCCACAAAGGTGGCTCGTCCATCAGGGCGATCTGCTCACGCAATTCCAGAATCCGGTCCTGCCAGTAACGCTGGGTATTGAACCAGGGAAACGCCTGCGGAAAGGCAGGATCGTCCCAGCGCCTTGCCAGCCATGCCGAGTAATGGATCAGACGCAAAGTACGCAGCGCTTCGATCAGGTAGAGCGAGCGTTGATCGAATTCACAAAAGTCTTCGTAGCCGGCCAGCAGGTCGGACAATTGCCGCACCATGTCGCCACGTTCGCCCGACAGCAGCATCCACAGATCCTGTATCGCTGGCCCCATGCGACTATCATCGAAGTCGACAAAGTGTGGTCCGGCATCGGTCCACAAGACATTGCCGACATGGCAATCACCATGCAGGCGCAACTGGCGCACGGCACCCGCGCGGTCGAAGCAGCGGCGCACGCCATCGAGCGCTTGCGCAACCGTGCTTTGATAGGCGCTGAGCAGATCCATGGGAATGAAATCATGGGCCAGCAAATAGTCGCGGGGTTGCTCGCCGAAGGTAACGATATCTAATGCTGGCCGATGCGCATAGGGCTGCTGCATGCCGATTGCGTGGATGCGGCCGATAAAGCGGCCGAGACGCTCCAGTGTGTCTGGCAGATCGAGTTCGGGCGCGCGACCGCCGTGGCGGGCGAAGACGGCAAAGCGATAGCCTTGGTAATGCTGTAGCGTACTGCCATTGCCATCGGCCAGACGCATGGCGGGAACGACCGGAATTTCATTGCTGACCAGCGCGTCGACAAAAGCATGCTCTTCGAGAATGGCGTCATCGCTCCAGCGTTGCGGGCGATAAAACTTGGCGACCAGTGGCGGGCCATCATCCATGCCGACCTGATAGACGCGGTTTTCGTAACTGTTCAGGGCCAGCAAACGGCCATCGCCCTGCAGGCCCACTTGGTCGAGCGCATCAAGCACCGTGTCGGGCGATAAACCGGCGAAGGAAAATACGGTGGCGGCGGTGTCGCCAGCGGGAAGAGAATCAGTCATCCGGGTATTGTACGTGGCTGCTCTGGTCTGCGCGAATCCTCGCGTTGTGCAGCGATTGCAATTACACTGCGGTTTTATCTGCAATACAGGCGTACATCATGCAACTGGACCAACCTCTTTCCGACGAAGAGTTCGACGAACTCGACGACTTCCTGCTCTCTGACCGCTGTGCCGAAGATGCGATGACCATGGATACCCTGCATGGCTTTTTGACCGCGCTGGTCATTGGTCCGCAGGAAGTGTTAATGGCCGAATGGCTGCCACGGGTCTGGGGTAGCAAGCCGGAAGATACCCCAAAATTCAAGACGCCGAAGGAAGCCGAACGGATCACCGGTCTGATTGCGCGATCCATGAATGAAATCGCGATCACACTGGAAGTTGCCCCCAAGGAATACGAACCACTGTTCTGCGAACATGAGCATGAAGGCAAGAGCCTGCTCGATGGCGAAGCCTGGACCTGGGGATTCTGGGAAGGCATTCAATTACGTGCCAAGGAATGGGACCCGATTTTCCATTCCAATCTGGCCGACCTGATGCGCCCAATCTATCTGCTGGGTTCGGACGAACTGGACGAAGCCGATGGCGCATTGGTCGACGATCCGGTCAAGCTGCACAAGCTGGCGGTAGAAGTGGAATCGGCGATTCCGCATATTTATCGCTATTGGTTGCCGCACCGCAAGTCGGCCGTGGAAACGGTGCAGCGCGATGGCCCCAAGATTGGCCGTAACGATGATTGCCCTTGCGGCAGCGGCAAGAAGTACAAGAAATGCTGCGGTGCTGAATCGGACTGATCAAATGTAGGCGTCGATTGCTGGCGCCAAAATGAATAAACCAGCCGGAAGGCTGGTTTATTCATTATTCATCATGGATTGCTGACGATTCGCTTGGCTTGGCTTGGTCTGCCTGCACTTAATCTGCCTGCTTATTCCTTGATGAAGTACTCGCGGTAGTACTTCAGTTCTTCGATCGACTCAATGATATCTGCCAGGGCGGTATGCTTTTGGTGCTTCTTGAAGCCGCTGGCCAATTCTGGCTTCCAGCGACGGCACAGTTCCTTGAGGGTCGACACATCCAGGTTGCGGTAGTGGAAGAAGGCTTCCAGCTTGGGCATGCCACGCGCCATGAAGCGACGATCCTGACAGATCGAGTTGCCGCACATGGGTGACTTGCCGGCAGGCACATAGGGTTTCAGGAATTCGATCAGAGCAAGTTCGGCTTCAGCTTCAGTCACGGTCGAGGCCTTGACACGATCAATCAGGCCTGAGCGGCCATGGGTCCCCTTGTTCCAGGCGTCCATGCCATCCAGCAGCTCATCGGACTGGTGAATCGCAAAGACTGGGCCTTCGCCAATGATGTTGAGTTCCGGATCGGTGACCACAACGGCCACTTCAATGATGCGGTCATTGTCCGGATCGAGCCCGGTCATTTCCATGTCCAGCCAGATCAGGTTGAATTCGTTGGGACGCGCGGGCTTGGCGTAAGTCGGTGCGCCGTTGTCGGCAACGTTGGGTTCGGTGGCTTGTGACATAATTATTCCTTCTGCATATTCTGCGTAGCTGCTGATGTGCTTGTTCGACCTTGCGCCGTTCACGCCTGCCTCCATGAGGACTGGCGTCGCTATTGAGGATGTTTCCATTTCGTTAATGATTTAGAAGAACACCATCGAATTTCTTGAACGGGCTTGCTGCCTGCCATTTTCGCACAGGGAAAGAATGTATTCACTCACGTTTTCAGTTTTGTTTGTTGGCTTCCTGCTCTTGAGCATTGGCGTCAAGTTCTGGCTTAGTTCGCGCCATATTCGTCACGTGCTGACGCATCGCAGCGCGGTGCCGCCCGAGTTCGCAGAAAAAATTCCGCTGACGGCGCATCAAAAGGCTGCTGACTATACTGTCGCCCGCAGCAAGTACAGTCTGTTTTCGTTGTTGGTCAATACCGTGGTGCTGATTGGCTTCACCTTGCTCGGCGGCTTGCAGGCACTCTCCTCTGCGCTGCTGCAATGGGTCGGTAATGCGGGTATGGTGTATCAGATCGGCTTGATTGTGGCGTTCGCACTGATTTCCAGTGCAATTGATCTGCCACTCGATTACTACCGCCAGTTCGTACTGGAGGCGCGCTTTGGCTTCAACAAGATGACGCCGCGCCTGTTTGTGACGGACATGATCAAGAATTCGCTGATCGGCGCTGTGATTGGCTTGCCGCTGCTTTGGGTCATCCTGACGCTGATGGATAAATCCGGTGCGCTCTGGTGGGCCTATGCCTGGCTGGTGTTTTCGGGCTTCCAGTTACTGATGCTGCTGTTGTATCCGAGCGTAATTGCGCCGCTATTCAACAAGTTTTCGCCATTGGACGATGACAGTCTGCGCGCCCGCATCGAGGATTTAATGAAGCGTGTCGGCTTTGCCTCAAGTGGCTTGTTCGTGATGGATGGCTCCAAGCGCAGTGCGCATGGCAACGCTTATTTTTCCGGATTCGGGGCAGCCAAGCGGATCGTCTTTTTTGATACTTTGCTGGCGCGTCTGGCACCGCATGAAATTGAAGCGGTGCTGGCGCATGAGCTGGGTCATTTCAAGCTCAAGCATATCGTCAAGCGGATTGCGGTGATGTTCACGCTGTCGCTGGTGTTCCTGGCGCTGCTTGGCTTCCTGAAGGAGCAAGCCTGGTTCTATACCGGTCTGGGCGTCAATCCACTGCTATTGGGCAGCAATGATGCGATGGCGCTGATTCTGTTCATGCTGGTGTTGCCGATCTTTACCTTCCTGCTGTCGCCATTGTCGTCGCTGTCGTCACGCAAGCACGAGTTTGAAGCTGACGCGTTTGCTGCCAAGTACACCAATGCGCAGGATCTGGTGTCAGCGCTGGTCAAGCTGTATGAGGACAATGCTTCGACGCTGACACCGGATCCGTTGCATTCGGCGTTTTATGACTCACATCCACCGGCGTCGGTACGCATCCGCCATTTGCTGGCAGCGCATGCCAGCACCATTTGACTCAGGACCTCATCATGACTTTGACATCCCAAGACCTGCTGACACAAAGCTGCCAGCATCAAGTCACCGCTCTAGATGACGCCAGTGTGCAGCAACATCTGGCGCTGGTACCGGGCTGGGCGCTGGTACAAGGCAAGCTGTCCAAAAGCTTTGCGTTTCAGGATTATCACGAGACGCTTTCCTTCGTGAATGCAATTGCCTATGTGATCCACGCCGAAGACCATCATCCGGAACTGGTGGTGACTTATAACCGCTGTGTCGTCCGGTTTGATACGCATAGCGTCAATCAAGGCAAAGGCGGCTTGTCGATCAATGATTTCGTTTGCGCGGCCAAGGTTGACGCGATTTTTCAACAAACCTTTTCGCGTCCCTGACCGCCTCTGATCGCCCACTCATGTCATCACCGTCTTCCAAGTCATCCTCTGCAGCACGGGCATCCGCCAAAAAGAATAAAGAGTCCACTACCGAATCCGGCGTCGTCATTGCGGCGCATGGTCGGCACTATCTAGTGCAAAGCGGGACAGAAAAACTGCAATGCGTCACCCGTGGCAAGAAGAGCGATGTCGCGGTGGGCGACCTGGTCAATCTGCAACGCACCTCGGCCAATCAGGCTGTGATTGAGAGCATTACCGAGCGCAAGACGCTGCTATATCGATCGGACCAATACAAGTCAAAGCTGCTGGCAGCCAACGTCACGCAATTATTCATCGTCGTGGCGACCGAGCCCGGCTTTACTGATGATCTGGTGTCGCGGGCGCTGGTGGCCGCGGAGTCAGCGGGCGTGGCGGCGCATATCGTGCTCAACAAGATTGATGTGGTCGATGCCCTGCCTAAAACACGAGAGCGTGTCGAGGTGTATCGCCGGCTGGGCTATCCAGTCCATGAAGTTTCAGCGCAAGCAGCACCGGAAGCGACCTGTGAGACCTTCATGCCCTTGCTGAAGGGACAGTCGACAATCCTGATCGGCCAGTCCGGCATGGGTAAATCCTCCATCATCAATCTGATCGTGCCGGATGCGGACATTGCCACGCGGGAGATTTCGGCCGCGCTCGATACCGGCAAGCACACCACCACCTTTACCCGCCTGTATGCGATGGATGAGGATACCTCCATCATCGACTCGCCGGGGTTTCAGGAATTTGGCCTCTATCAGTTGAGTGAGGGCATGCTGGAACGTGCGTTCCGGGAGTTTGGTCCGTATCTTGGCCATTGCCGTTTTTACAACTGCCACCATCTGAACGAGCCTGGTTGCGCCGTGCTGTCGGCTGTTGCCGACGGGGAAATTGCCCCGATGCGGCAGGAGCTCTATGCACAATTGCTGCATGAGTCATCGCAAAAGCTGTATTGAAAACAATAGTTGGCAAAAGAACAATTCTCTGTAGCAATCAATCCCCTCTTGCTTCACGTCATGCCGCTGGCTGACGAGCAGAATACAGACTCATGGAGGGTAGCGGCGCTCTTCTGCCGCTCTTCTACACCCTGCTTCTGGTATCTTTTTGAGCCAAATCCCTTATAATCTAAACAGTTATAACAATCGGCGGCAGGCGCCACTGGCCGCCGTTTTTATTTATGGCAATCAAACACTACCTGCAGTTCTCTGACTTCACCCTTGACGAGTATGCGTATCTGATTGAGCGCTCCCGCGTAATCAAGCGCAAGTTCAAGAATTACGAACCCCACCATTCTCTGGCTGACCGCACGCTGGTGATGGTGTTCGAGAAAAATTCGACCCGTACCCGTTTGTCCTTTGAAGCTGGCATGCACCAGCTCGGCGGGGCCGCGATCTATCTCAACACCCGCGACAGCCAGTTGGGCCGTGGTGAGCCGATTGAAGATGCGGCACAAGTCATGTCGCGCATGTGCGACGTGATCATGATCCGTACTTTCGGTCAGGAAATCATCGACCGCTTTGCTGCCTTCTCGCGGGTACCTGTCATCAACGGCCTGACCAACGAACATCATCCCTGCCAGGTATTAGCCGATGTGTTCACCTATATCGAACAGCGCGGTTCGATCAAGGACAAGGTCGTGGCCTGGATTGGTGACGCCAACAATATGCTGTACTCGTGGCTGCAGGCAGCGGAGGTATTTGGCTTCCACGTCAATGTTTCCACGCCCAAGGGTTACGATATTGATCCGGCACTGGTAGCACCTGGCCATCAACGCTATACCTTCTTCAGCAACCCGGCCGATGCCTGCGAAGGTGCCGATCTGGTCACCACTGATGTCTGGACCAGCATGGGTTACGAGGCAGAAAACGCTGCCCGCCTGAAAGCCTTTGATGGCTGGATCGTGGATCAGGCGAAGATGTCACGCGCCAAGCCGGACGCGCTGTTCATGCATTGCCTGCCAGCACATCGCGGCGAAGAAGTTGCCGCCGAAGTCATCGACGGCCCGCAATCGGTAGTTTGGGAAGAAGCAGAAAACCGTCTGCATGTACAAAAGGCGCTACTGGAATATCTGGTGCTGGGAAAGGTCTCTTGAGTCAACACGAGAGACCGACACTACGCAACACTAGCGCCCATCAAGATTAACAAATCACATTCGACAACACACTCGGTAAGATCATGTCCACTATTCTGCAATCCGTCCCCGTCAACCAAAAGGTTGGCATCGCCTTCTCCGGTGGCCTCGACACCAGCGCAGCTTTGCACTGGATGCGTCAAAAGGGTGCGATCCCTTACGCCTATACCGCCAATCTGGGTCAACCCGACGAGCCGGATTACAACGAGATTCCGAAAAAGGCAACCGCCTACGGTGCCGAGCTGGCGCGTCTGGTGGATTGCCGTGAACAACTGGTCAATGAGGGTATTGCCGCGCTGCAAAGCGGTGCTTTCCACATCTCGACTGCCGGTGTGACCTACTTCAACACCACGCCGCTGGGCCGCGCTGTAACCGGCACCATGCTGGTGGCAGCAATGCGCGAAGACAATGTCGACATCTGGGGCGATGGCAGCACCTTCAAGGGTAACGATATCGAACGTTTCTATCGCTACGGCTTGCTGGTCAACCCCAAGCTGCGCATCTACAAGCCTTGGCTGGACGATCAGTTCATCCATGAACTGGGTGGCCGCAAGGAAATGTCGGAATTCATGATCAAGTCGGGCTTTGATTACAAGATGTCGGTAGAGAAGGCCTATTCGACCGACTCCAACATGCTCGGCGCGACCCATGAAGCCAAGGATCTGGAATATCTGAACAGCGGCATCAAGATCGTGCAACCGATCATGGGTGTGGCATTCTGGCGTGACGATGTTGAGGTCAAGCGTGAAGAAGTGACTGTACGCTTTGAAGAAGGCCGTCCGGTGGCCCTCAATGGCGTGGTCTACAACGACCTGGTTGAACTGATGCTGGAAGCCAACCGTATCGGTGGCCGCCATGGTCTGGGCATGAGCGATCAGATCGAAAACCGCATCATCGAAGCCAAGAGCCGTGGCATCTACGAAGCACCGGGCCTGGCACTGCTGTTTATCGCTTACGAGCGTCTGGTCACTGGTATCCATAACGAAGACACCATCGAGCAATACCGCGACAACGGCCGCAAGCTTGGCCGCCTGCTGTATCAAGGTCGCTGGTTTGACTCGCAAGCGATCATGCTGCGCGAAGCAGCACAACGCTGGGTGGCGCGTGCGATCACTGGTGAAGTGACAATCGAACTGCGTCGCGGCAACGACTACTCGATTCTGAACACTGAATCGGCCAACCTGACCTATCAGCCAGAACGGCTGACCATGGAAAAGGGCGAAGGCGCCTTCTCGCCGCAAGACCGTATCGGCCAACTGACCATGCGCAATCTTGACATCAGCGACACACGTCAAAAGCTGTCGATCTACCAGACCACGGGTCTGCTCGATTCCAGCACTGCCGTGAGCCTGCCGCTGCTGGGCAAGGATGCTGAATAATTTTTACGTGTACTGATTTATTTTTTGACGGAAAGCAATCAACATGACAACTCAATTCGACAATGTCACCGTGCTCAAGAAAGGCAATGTGTACTTTGACGGCAAGTGTGTTTCGCATACCGTGATTTTTGCTGACGGCACCAAGAAAACACTGGGCGTAATTCTTCCCTCCTCGCTGGTTTTCAACACCGGCGCACCAGAAATCATGGAAATCAACGGCGGCAGCTGTAACGTCCGTCTGAAGGGTGAAGAGGGCTGGAAGACTTACGCCACTGGCACCAGCTTCAATGTACCGGGCAATTCCAGCTTCGAGATCGAAGTGACGGAAACACTGGACTACGTCTGCCACTTTGGCTGATCGTCACGGCTAATCGTTAGCGTCGTCAATGCCAATAAAAAACGCGGCCTCGGGAAACCGGGCCGCGTTTTTTAACGTCGATATCTGAACCTGAACAGGGATTATCATGCATTGACGTCAGAAGAGCCTTGCTGTTCAATCGCCTGCGATAGGCGCACCACGGCACAATCCATTTGCCCATTGGCATCAGGAAGTCCAAGCAAAACCAATTGCGGCTGCGAACACAACTGCGCCGAAGCCACCGCACAGCAAGTCGCAAGCCACGGCGCAGCCACTCCCGTCAATCCGACCGCTGTATCGATGCTGCCACCCAGCGTTGCCAGACCCAGCGCGGACGTATGATCCCTCAGCGCATCGCATTGTTCGGAACGGCAATCGGCATGCCAGACACTAGCGATGTCGGCACCGGTAACATCAGCCCACTTCAAGGCATGTACGATGACATGATCGGACTGATCCAGCGCACCACGCTGCGGACGGTGCAGCAAGACGGATGGGGTGAGCTGGTAGCTCCGGGCCAATGCAGCAGGCAGCATGAGCAAGGCGGCACCTGCTTCGGCACTATCGGCTGGCGGTACGCCGGCGACACTGGCATGCAACTGCACCGTCACGATCAATCGCGCTTGTTGTTGGTCTTGTTGATGGGCGTGATCGAGCCACGTATCGAGCAACTTCAAACTGCTATCGTCCTCTTCAGACAGAAGTGCCAACTGTACCGAACGCAGTCGATGCTTCTCCCAGGCGGATTGCCAGATCTCCTTGACCGCCTCCGGCAACACAATGCTTGCCACCTTCAATTGCACGGTCACAGGCAAGCTTTGCGGCAGCAAACGAACTGATTCAGCAAGACTCTCCTGCAGCTGCGCGAACACCCATGCCAGCGCCGCCTGCTGACGCACCAGTTCGTCTTCATCATCTGGTTTCTGATCCATGACGTTCGAGGCAGCGGACTGCTCTGCCACCAACAGCAAGCTCTGCTCGGTAGTGACAAACTGTCGCGCCTTCAGTGGTGCAGCACCAGAGTTTGCGGAAGAAAAAATGGGAACTGACAGTGATTGATCCTGAATTCCTGTCAAGGCGAGCGCGTTGACCGATTCCTCTTCCGAAAACCGATAAACGCAGCCAATCACTGCCAACGGACGGCTGGCGAAGCCGACTACCTCTTCTGTGTAATCCTCGCATACTTCGTTATAGATCTCGGCATCCAAGACCTTGCCCTGATACATACCATAGCGATGTAACACCACCAGCGTCGCAAGTCCGGCTGGAAATACCAACAACGTTATCCAGAATTTCCACGTCTGGGTCGGCACACCCTTGGGCCACAGCAACAGGATCGTCACGACACCTGCAAGCGTCAGCACCAGGAACACCACTGCCCAGAACCATGCCGATGGTCTCTGATCAGGCACCGCTATTTTTTCGGGAAGTTGAGAGAAATTGAGATGCATCATTATCTTGCCATCGCAACCGAGAACGACCTATCGACTAGCGCCTGTGCCGCTTCAATTTCCAGCCTCAATTCTCCATAGCGACAGTGCAGAAATCGTTTATCACACATGTCGAGGCAATCGGCTAAATCCGGTTCCTGATGATGGGTCAAGGTTAGGGCGTGGACAAGCGCAGTGGCTTGATCGAATGGCTGGTTCATCTCTGGCATTCCTTCGAAGTATCGTCGGATAGACGTGATCGGAGGCTGATGTTAAGAGACGCGGATGAAAATATATATAGAAGGTTTTCTAGATTTACTACTTATATTTGATTTTTGAGAGACAGGTTTTATCAGATGAATACTGGTTCCGGCTCAAGCAGCACACCGAATTTGCCTTGCACGTCCGCCTGGATCGCCTGCGCCAGCGCGACAATATCTGCGCCGCTGGCACCACCGCGATTGATCAGTACCAGTGCCTGCTTTTCATACACGCCTGCCGCACCCAATGACCTTCCCTTCCAGCCGCATTGATCAATAAGCCAGCCAGCGGCAAGCTTATAACTGCCATCTGGCTGCGCATAACTGACCAATTGTGGATAGACCTGCAGCAATGCTTCCCGCTGTGCTGCACTCACGATGGGATTTTTGAAAAAACTACCTGCGTTGCCGATCATGGCCGGATCGGGCAGTTTGCGTCTACGTATCGCGATCACGGCATCAGCGACATCGCGTGGAGTTGGCGCACTGATGGCGCGCGCGGCAAGCTCCTGACGCACGTCTGCGTAATGTATGTCGGGCTGCCACTGTTTGGACAAAGCGAAGGTGACATCCAGCACCACGGTTTGTTCACGCAATGCGTGTTTAAAAATACTGTCGCGATAACCAAACTGGCAGTCAGCGTTGTTGAGCGTGATGGTGGTGCCGGAGACGAAATCGAATAGGGTCAGGGCATGCAAACGATCCTTGATCTCGATGCCGTAGGCGCCGATGTTCTGGATCGGCGCCGCGCCGACATTGCCGGGAATCAATGATAGATTCTCCAGTCCGCCGAGCCCAAGATTTAGAGTCCATTGCACGAACTGATGCCAGCTCTCACCAGCAGCGGCCTTGACGTAGACAAATTGCTCATCTTCAGCAGCGATCTGCATGCCACGCGTGCACAGATGCAACACCAGTCCCGGAAAATCCTGTGTTAACAAAAGATTGCTACCACCGCCCAGTACCAGCCGCGGCACCTGAGACAGTTGCCGGTTGTCGCGTACGGCCAGCAACATGGCGGCATCGGTTACAGCCACGTAGGCCTCGGCGCGGGCATCGAGGCCGAAAGTATTGAGTTGGCGCAGGGAAAAATCGCGCTGCAAAGGGATCATAGACATAAGCGCAGGATTATAGCGGCAAGCTCCCGTAGCCGGTAACGGGCTTGTCCGTTAAAATCACGACTTTAAAGCTTGCCGTACGCAAAAGGAAACACCATGCCATCATTTGATACCGTCTCCGAAGCCAATCTGGTTGAAGTCAAGAATGCCGTTGATCAGGCCAACAAGGAAATCACTACCCGCTTCGACTTCAAGGGTAGCGATGCCCGCGTCGAACAGAAAGAGCGCGATCTGACTGCTTTTGCCGACTCTGAATTCCAGCTCGGTCAGGTACGTGACGTGCTGACCAACAAAATGACCAAGCGTAACGTCGATGTGCGCTTTCTGGATCTGGGCAAGATCGAAAAAATCGGCGGCGACAAGGTCAAACAGGTCATCAAGGTCAAGAATGGTATTGAAACCGAAGATGCCAAGAAGATCGTGCGTGTCATCAAGGATAGCAAGATGAAGGTCCAGGCTAGTATCCAGGGGGACGCCGTGCGCGTGACCGGGGCCAAGCGCGACGATCTGCAGGCAGCCATGGCCCTGCTGCGCAAGGAAATCAAGGAACTGCCTCTGGAATTCAATAATTTCCGTGATTGAGTTCGCGATCGATTTGGTTCTTCCGCGCCGTTCCAGCGCATGATGTTCATCTCAAAACATTTCCACAAATCCGAGTCCTGTCAACGATAGGACTCGGCAGTGAGAGCGCATCTCACAGTTAGCAGTTATTGGTTAGAGGCGCTCTAATTTCCCTTCTTTTTTTCCCGGCCAGCAGCAACGTCATCGAGTTTTCTGCCCGCGGACGCCGTAAGCTCATAAAGGTCATAAGCGAAGTTTTGGCTACTCGGCCCGAAACTGCCGGTGGCATAGATGACCGTCAGATACCGAAAAACTCCCTCAAAACGCATGACGATGGATTGCCGATATCGATACGAAGTCTCACTCTCTGCATAGGTCCGATTTTTCAGGTCCACGTTTGCAATCGGATCGAGATTACTTGCAGAAATTTCATTAAAGAGATCGTATAGATAAACTTTGCTGTCATTAAATGCAAGCGCCACCAACGCATTCAAGGGCGAAAAGGCGACTGCGGCCAGGCTTTCATTGAATTCGGCGTTAGCAGGACGCTGCAGAAATATCAGCCTTTTCTCGCCCTGGTCATAAATTAGTACTCCGGAGCGCAGCGGGTGTTCGAAGCCCAGAAAGCGTTGATCAGGCGTGATGAATATTGGCTCAAAACCAGGAGGAGGTGACCATAGCGTACGATGATCCTGTAATTTGTGCCAAGTAAATTTGCCTGGATGATAAAACTCACCGGCATCGCTCACCGCACATAACGAGAAATCTTGCGACTTGAGATCAGCTGGTAATTGTTGACGATTTGTGGCGGCGATGTCAGTGTCGGAATCGCTGCGACGAGATCCGAAGAAACTCTCCAAAGAGAAAAGGGAAAGATATCTTTCACTATCAATCAGGGCGACCCAGTTTCCACGTGGAGAAATGAGCGCATATTCAATCCGGCTTTGCAGATCACCGCGCAGCAGTTTCACCAAACCCCAGTCTTTGTGAGCAATCCAAATATTTTTTTTACCTATATCCGTCAAAAGTTCCGGCTGGACGTTGATTTCCTGCATAAATTGGATAACAGAGCGTGTAGGAGCACATTGCAAATCCGGGACCCACTTCATCATTCCATCGCTGGTGGTAATATGCTCCCCATAGAAATTAAGCCCATAGCGCTTGAGTAACACGCCAACAGTATGGGTACTTTGCTGATCCCCCAGCCAGATGGCTTCATGCTCTCCACTCCCTCCGACAATTAATGTTCCTGCTGAACGAGACGTATTAATTAAAGTATTTTTAAGAAAGATGTGGTGTAACAGAGATACCTGATTCAATTTAACGCCTACCCTCATTGCTGCTATTTGGCGCTGTAAACTTAGGCCCATTGCCAGCGCAGGATATTCCCTATTCAAAGGAAGCGCGTCAGGATGCCATGACCAAGAAAGTAAATATGCCGTTGGCAGTGATAATAATTCCGTCCGATCAGTGCAAGCTAGGCTCTGCAAAAAGATCGTCTGGTATAACCGCAAGGTCAACACACTGATATTGTTCTGGCTCTGCTCGCGCACGCTCAACCATTGTGCAAGGTCATACCATTCGCGCCCCGGAACCATCAATTCCTCCAGTTTTTTAAACGGAAATTCGGTTTGCTTTTTCTTCGCCGCAGTCCAATCATCGTTTTCATGCACGACGTTGAAACTCTCGGTAAATACATCATATTTCAGCCAAGCGGCAATGTGATTATTGTTGCTACAGTACAGGGGACAAAGGTCCTCTCGCCACACTCCTAACCGATAATAGCTGCCGGCAACTTTGAGCCATGTATGTCCCTCATGCATGACAGCGCCGCTGATTAATGCCGTCGGTATTTTATTGAACGCAATACCCTCACAATGGGATTTTTGTTCATTGACAAAGTCTTCCAGAGATATCCCCGCATGTACCGAGCTTTCGCCAATATAAGGCTTCACCGGTATCCACTGATTATTTTTTGAAGACCATCCAACCTTAAATGAAGGGTGTGTCAACTGATTAGAAACAATGACAAAGTGACTTCTTATCGCGCTTACTTTGAGATGAAAACATTGATTTTCTATAATAGCGGTCAAGCTTTCCTCTGTCGGCACTCTCAATTCGGAACAATCGCTATTTTTCTTGGCATATCTCCCCTCAGCAAACAACAAAGAATGATAATCACTACTATTTTCACTGGGTTTATCAGTGAGAACAATCACAATATTACCTGCTTGATTTCGCCTCAGTGACAACGTAAAGGCCCTAGGCTGCCTTGGTACAATGGCCAGCTTGTCTCCAGCATGTAATGAACGGAAATAAAGTTGTTGCGTATCGATAATATAGTGGACTGAATCAATTTCGAAAATTTCGTATGCATTCGTCGGACTATATCCATCCCCGATAATTTCACATTGATGATCAGGATATATAAACGGCTGCGGCATCTTTTCTGTATCACCAAAGACCCACATTTTTTCGCCATTTTCTTCAATCATTCTTGAACGCTTTAACTTTGGAGCAATTGTTGCAGAGGATAACCACGGAGAGAGGTTGCAGATATTCGATAAGGACAAAGGACAGGTGTATTTGATAAAAACTCCTGTGGGGCTTTGCGCATTTAACATCACATAGACTTTGTCACCACGACTAGTCATCTCCCCTGTTTCCCCAGCAATAACAGAGTGATTACTATTGGCTAAGTGGAAAATATTGTAGTAACCGTCATCGTACTGCACCAGTGAAAGAAAGGAGGCACTGCTTTTATAGTCGATGTTAATAGGCATCATACTATTCTGTATATCAATTTCCAAATCGCCACCACGATTATTTATTTTTGATACCCTGACAAAAATTTTTCTCACATCCATCATTGATTGCATACGGACACTGACTTCAGCAACATTTCGCCAGTTTCTGACTGCATTCGCAATCACCCCAATCATATTCCCGCTCACAAAGAGTGAGCCAAATTGGGCAGCCATTTTATTTACATTTATTATTAGGGAAATACCTGGATCCATGGCATCGACAATTAAAGAAAAAGCAGACTTCCCTAATGATATAGTTTCTTCATTTCCATAAAACACAACACTTGAAATGAGACTATTAATGCTGATAGTTTTTTTGGCCACAATGCCATAACTTGCAATAAATTGCGGGGATTGCACCACTTGTATCAAGACTTTTTTACTCGCCGTTCTTGCTGATTTAATTAAAATCAATCCTCCTTTTTTCACAAGAGGCGCAAGCGTAAAGGCGACATCCAATACACAACTAACGACGGCACTGGTCGAATCTTTTGCCAATAAGCTATTAACACAACTATAGAAAGGAATAAATACATCCTTCAAGAATTGACCAATTGCATCCATCAATGGCTTGTCATAACCATCGTTATATAAAATATCTTCAAAATTCTTATATCTTTTTTCCACAAGTCGATCAATAAAAATCGAGATCGGTTCTCCTATTACCGTTTTTACACTATCGTAATTTGTTGAAAATACAATATCTATATTTTTGAGTGTACTGACCGGCCATGACTCAAAAAAAGGCAGCAATTCTCTCTGAAGATTATTGGTATCTAATTTTTTTATCCAATAATCATTAACAGTTCTATTTGTGACATAGGTGTAGGTTTGACCGTTCAATGTCGCATTAAAGAATAAATAGCCAGCCTTGGGTTTCCAAGTTTGCACAACTGGACCGAAAGTAAGAAGCTCACGGATATCCCTACTCCTGCTGACGAAAACGTTCACCTCTGTCAGCGCGGCCCGATTAATGAATTGATAGTCATCATAGGAACAATCATGGCTAAACACATCGCCGACCGAAAATAACTGACTCAGCAAGAGACTATCCGCTTTCTTTAATGATTGAACAAAATTGGAAATTGCGGACTTGAAAGCATTATTTACAGTTGGTATTTTTATGGCCTGACTTTTCCGGTTGTAGCAATACAAATGTTCGTCTGATGACTTCAAGATTTGAATTGAGTTTTGTTGTATGCGAACCTCTTTTTTAAGTGTTTTTTTTAGAAATTTGTCTTTACCGATTGACCTTTTCGGAAGAGAATACAAAGTTGCATTCACACTCCCGCAATGGTGAAATAACAGTTTTTCAGCCATTTTATCGCGCGAATGCCAGGGTTCTCTTATAGCCTTATTCAACGCCATTTTAACTGCATTAAAATCATTTACTCTTGTGGAATCGCTTCTAATTCGCATCTGCATAAAATGGGTAACCACTTTCTGAGCGTCTCCTAGAGACGGCAGCAATGCTGGACTCATGCCAGGAAGAAAAAACAGTGCTGCCACTTTAATGCCTAGTGAAATCGCCTGATTGCTTCCTTCAACCATGTCCCCCTTAACTAGCATTTGGAATATATAAGCGCCGAAAAGCTGCATCTCTTTCGCTCCCCGTTCTTCTTGCACACTTACCTCAACAAATTTCGCGCCAAGATATAAAAAGAACCAAGTGGTGCTACCTACCAGTATCAAATTAAATTCATCGGCAAAATCGTCCTTTTTAAAATCGATTTTCAATAAAGGCATGATTGGAAATAGAAAACGTTCATTGAAAAATCTAACCAATTCCTCATCTTCTGTTTCAAATGACCAGCCAGTAATTTTTTGATGAAAATCTTCGATAGAAATTCGGCGGTTGGCGACAAACTCGTCCAGCAGATAAGCTTCAAGTGAGCGTCCGCCAAACAATAATTTAGACAGCAAATCACCAACCAGTAAGGCTTCTGCTGATGGATCCAAATACTCGTCATGCCTTTCACCAAACAAACCTGTTCCATACAGAGCAATATGCGCCAAGTCGGTTTGATGCTGCTTATCCTGGCGTATCAAACGTAGTGCAGCCCGGGCCAGTTCCTTGTCGCTCACCTCGTTCGATGAAAACAGGCGAATTGAATGTAAATAACCGATTAATCTGCTGCGAAATAATAATTGAGGCGAAGCGCTTGTCAGTACTGAAGTTTTAGCATCGTCATTTTGCGGATGAATATCGACATCGTTGTTCTCTGAAACAGTTGCCGATGCCGAAAATTCAGGTTCTTCAAGAACGCTTGTATTATTTCTGCGGTCGATAAAAAACTTATCCCGGATGAATTTTCCCGCGATCAGCAAAGTCGTTCCTGCAAACGCGAGAGCAGCTCCTCGAACGGTTCTTCCTGGTAAGCCGGTATGCCGCGCAGATGCTGTCATAGTCGCCGCAGAAGCAACGATCAAGGCCTGCGCGGCATCGTTGCTCTTCCCATTAGCGGCGGCAGAATTCGCCGGCCGTGACCCACTTGCGACTGCTTCTTGTGGACCCTGATGCCGATTTTCAATTCCAATAAAGCGCTTTGAGAAGGGGCATTTTCTCTCCGTGCCGACTATTTTTCCCGCATCATCCATGCGCGTACAACGCCAGCTTTTTTGTTCTGTCACCTTGGGGGTTGCCCTGGCTGAGCTATTGATTTCTTCCACACAAAGATAATGATGGTCGCCACTCGTGTCTTGCGCCGTAAAGCGACACACATCTCCTGCATGCTGCGCCATTTTGCCAAGATGATTCCAATAGCTACTGGCGCGCAACAACAAATTCCCCAGATACGCCGGTACCCGCAGCAAGCGTCGTTGTGGCGCACCTTCATCGGTGATCCAATGCTTGGCGGCCACTACCAGCACGGCCAAACCGGTGAAAAAATAGCTGGATGCATGGTCGCCATCCTGGGCCGAAAATTGTTCTAGAAACGCTTCACCGACATAGTCGAGCAGCGTCTCCCGAATAAAATGCGCCATCTGCGAAATCATGTTGCCATTGTCAAGCAAGTGGGAAGAGGCCAGACCAATTGTGCTTAACATCGCCATGTCGATGTTTTTTCTTTCCGTCACGGCCATATACAGCTCATATGCTGCCACCACAATATCGGCTGGCAATCCCGGAAAAAATTTTGATAGGCCAACGAAAACTAATTGATTTTCTAACACGCCACCAAAATTGCTGATGAGCTCTTTGGCGCAACGCCGACAATCTTCAGTGAATGGAATAGATTGTTCAACATCGTTTTCCGAATGGCTGTCCGCTGATGCAAAATCCGTCTGAACCTCAAACCATTCCTTATCCATATCGAGATGATCAACGGCATCAAACCAGATGTCGGGCGACTCCATGTCTGAAGAGGCAGGCGCAACAGGAGAAACTGGGAGTGAGAGTGAGGGAGAGGTAACATGCATCTATAAGCCCTTTATTCAAGAATTTGTCATAGTCCTGCCCAATGCGCTCACCTGCTTATTTGGCTATATGGCTAATGTACAAATCTCTACCGGGGCTTCATCATTAGCTCCCAATGAGAATGCTGATGATGAGAAAAATTGATGTAGTGCGCTTAACAAAATGCTGCTAGCAGCGTTGCAGCTTCCTTACCGTAGCCATACTGGCCGCAGCGGCGCGCCTTGATACCGGCTTCAAATCGATGGTGATGTGTGAGCAATTTTGTATGTTGTATGAAATGCGTTCTCGAAACGCATTTCATACAACAGTTTGGCATTTGGGATTTCACGTGAGGCGATAAGTTCCTACCTCAAACCATTGACATAATTGCCCGCATAGCAAGGCCATATGATTGCTGCTGATGATGGTTAAAGTCAGTCCGAGGCGGTACCAAGTATCTTGGATGTGGAGAATGCCTCCTGACAATGCAGCTGGATAAGGGAAGGTGAAGAGATGCAGTGCTGCACTGATAATGAATCAGGCACTGGTGGAATGGGACATCGCTTGACACTGCGCCATGTCACTTGAAAAATGACATGGCACAGTGGACATTTCACGAACATAACGCGGATGATCCGCATGCCGCAGCAAGAAAATTATTGCGTCATTGTGCATGCGTTTCACGAAAAACGCCTTTACCTTTACCTTTACCTTTACTCGCCCACCAGACGACGCTGCTTGACCGCATCAGCCAAGCCCTGCAACACACCCAAACTCTCGTCCCAGCTGATGCAACCATCGGTGACCGACTGGCCATAGGTCAATTCCTTGCCCGGCACCAGGTCCTGACGTCCGGCCACCAGATGCGACTCGACCATGACGCCGACAATACGGCTGTCGCCAGCAGCAATCTGGCGGCCGATATCAGCGCACACCGGAATCTGGTTTTCAGGCTTCTTGGAACTGTTGGCGTGCGAAGCATCGATCATCAGGCGTGAAGCCAGTCCATTGTTGGCGATGTCCTTACAGGCGGCATCCACGCTGGCGGCATCGTAATTGGGCGCCTTGCCGCCACGCAGGATGATGTGGCAATCCTCATTGCCTGCAGTCGAGACGATGGCCGAATGTCCGCCCTTGGTAACCGACAGGAAATGGTGTGGCTGCGACGCTGCCTTGATCGCATCGACGGCAATCTTGATGTTGCCATCGGTGCCATTCTTGAAACCGACCGGGCACGACAGACCGGAAGCCAGTTCACGATGCACCTGCGATTCGGTGGTACGTGCACCGATCGCTCCCCAACTGATCAGATCGGCAATGTATTGCGGACTGATGACATCGAGGAATTCGGTGCCGGCCGGCAGACCCAGCTCGTTGATGTTCAACAACAATTCGCGCGCAGTACGCAAACCATCGTTGATACGGAAGCTGTTGTCCATGTATGGATCGTTGATCAAGCCCTTCCAGCCGACCGTGGTGCGTGGCTTCTCGAAGTAGACGCGCATGACGATTTCCAGCTCGCCCTTGAAACGCTCACGCTCAACGACCAGACGGCGGGCGTATTCCATAGCAGCCTTAGTATCGTGGATGGAGCAAGGTCCGATGACCACCATGACTCGATCATCCTGACCGTGCAGAATACGATGCAACGCAGTACGGCATTCTGCGGTCGTGCGCTCAACTTTTTCGCTACCGCCAAATTCGCGGATCAAATGCGAGGGAGGAGTTAATTCTTTCATTTCTCGGATACGTAGATCGTCGGTGCGGGGCATTTTTTCTCCTCAGTAATCTCTTGAATAGGGTAAAAAAAAACCGCCATCACTGGCGGTTTTTTAGAAAATTCGGTTTGGTCTCTGCTTACGAACGCTTACCGCTTTTCACCGCCATGGGGCTGGAATAGCTAAAGTAAAAATAAAAGAAGTAAGCGCGGGAAAAGCTCATGTGGTTCAGCTTGTGTTTATCTGTAAGCAGTTAATCTGGATACCAACAACATATCAACGAAAACGATAATGCAATAAATTCCTGACTTTAGCAACAGCCGCCATTAATTTTTCACAAAAACCGCATTAAATGATGATTTCATGCATCCAAAGCATCGTCCAACCCCAAATATACACAATTTATGCCGTGCCACCGACGGTAACACCATCCAGACGCAAGGTCGGCTGACCGACGCCAACGGGTACGCTCTGACCTTCCTTACCGCATACACCAACGCCGGAATCGAGCTTCATATCGTTGCCGATCATGCTGACGCGATTGAGAACTTCAGGCCCATTGCCGATCAAGGTTGCGCCTTTGACCGGATAGGCAATCTTGCCATTTTCGATCATGTAGGCTTCGCTGGCAGAGAACACAAACTTGCCGTTGGTGATATCAACCTGACCACCTCCAAAGTTGACGGCATATAAACCGTTCTTGACCGAGGCCAGAATTTCTTCCGGCTCGCGGTCACCTGCCAGCATGTAGGTATTGGTCATACGTGGCATCGGTAAATGCGCAAACGACTCGCGACGGGCATTGCCGGTAACCGGCATTTTCATCAGCCGGGCATTCATCGTGTCTTGAATGTATCCCTTCAGAATGCCGTCTTCGATCAGTGTGGTGCACTGGGTCGGATTGCCTTCATCATCCATATTGAGGGAACCACGACGGTCCGCGATGGTGCCATCATCAACCACGGTGACGCCCTTGGCGGCGACGCGCTCCCCAATACGACCGGAGAAGGTGCTGGAGCCCTTGCGATTGAAGTCACCTTCCAGACCATGACCAATCGCTTCATGCAACAGGATGCCTGGCCAGCCAGGGCCGAGCACGACCGTCATCGGACCGGCAGGTGCCGGCCGCGCTTCCAGATTAACCAGTGCGGTAGATACCGCTTCGGAGGCGTATTTTTCCAGCAGGGCATCGCTGAAGTAGCCATAGTCATAGCGGCCACCACCACCACTGCTACCCATCTCGCGGCGACCGTTTTGCTCAGCAATCACGGTGACCGAAACACGTACCAGCGGACGAATATCTGCCGCCAGAACACCATCGCTGCGTGCCACCAGCACCACATCATATTCACCGGCCAGACTGGCCATGACCTGCACCACGCGGGGGTCCTTGGCGCGGGCAATTTTCTCAACGCGCTCCAGCAATTTGACCTTTGCTGTCGCATCCAGCGAATTCAGCGGGTCATGCGGCAGATAAAGCGAGCGGCCACCACTGGGAACCACTTTACCAGCGATTTTTACCTTGCCAGCGCCTTGCCTGCCAATCGTGCGCGTGGCTGCGGCAGCGTCGAGCAGAATCGCTTCTGAGATTTCATCCGAGTAGGAGAACGCAGTCTTGTCACCAGAAACGGCACGCACGCCCACACCCTGATCAATCGAAAAACTGCCGGTCTTGACGATGCCTTCTTCCAGACTCCAGCCTTCACTCTTGGTGAACTGAAAGTACAGATCGGCATAGTCGACCTTGTGGGTGAACATGGTGCCCAGTGTCTTGAGCAGCTTGCTTTCATCCAGGCCAAACGGGGTAAGCAAAATGTCGCGAGCGATACCGAGCGCGCTGAAATTGGGTTCGAATGATTTCATGAAAATAGAGTTGATTTACAGCAATAGGGTGATACCGGCGTTTTACAGTTTGCGATGCTTTAGGGCAGGCAAACTCTCACGGACGTATTGTAGACGATGGGGATCAATCGCACCGATCACAAGGCCCTCTCCTTCCGGCAGGACACTGACGATCTCACCCCAGGGGTCAATCAGCATGCTGTGCCCCCAGGTACGGCGGCCATTGACATGATGCCCGCCCTGCGCCGAGGCCAGCACATAGCATTGGTTTTCGATGGCACGGGCGCGCAACAGGATTTCCCAGTGGGCCTGACCGGTGGTGTAGGTAAACGCTGCCGACACGACCATCAGCGCGCATTCACCCATGGCGCGGTAGAGCTCGGGGAAACGCAGATCGTAGCAAACTGACAAGCCCACTCGGCCGCAAGGTGCTTCGAAACTGCGCACGGTATCGCCATGCACAATGGTGCGTGATTCGTCATAGGCTTCCTCACCACGAACGAAGCTGAACAGGTGAATTTTGTCATAACGGGCGACACGCCTGCCCTCAGGATCGTAGACCAGTGCCGTATTACACACCCGCTGCGGATCGTCGGAGGACAGCGGCAAGGTGCCACCAATCAGCCATATCCGGTGCTCTCGTGCCAGCGCCGCCATGCATTGCTGGATCTTGCCCTCCTCGTCTGGCTCGGCATGGTCCAGCTTGACCTTTTCGTGCATGCCCATCAGCGCCCAGTATTCAGGCAACAACACCAGTTGCGCGCCCTGCTGCGAGGCCTGGGCGACCAGTTTGGCCGCACCGGCAAAGTTCTCTTCGGGTGAGGGTGTTGATACCATCTGGATGGCAGCAACTTGAAATGCTTGAGACATTGGTTCGGCTCCATGACTTAATAGCTAAGAGGCAATCCTGAATACTTGGTCCACGCGAGGAATTTTCACCACACGTGGGATTTCTGGACGTTATTGGGTCGTCGCCTTGCTTCCTGCCACACCATCTTTATGCTCCTGCTTGACGACGACAGGCTCACGCCAGGACCCGGTGACATTGTACTCATAGGTCAGCGACTTCATCAGCGGTTCATGCAGGAACAGTTGCGCCAGGAAAGTACCGACGCCGACCAACGGATGAATCGCCAGGGCAACGACGGAGGCAGTACCGACATTGATATCGGGAGTCACCACGACACGCAGATCCTGCGTTTCATGGGCAATATCTGCCGAACCCTTCATCACGACCGAGGCATTGACGCCGCTCATGGTCAGATTGTCCGTCGTCGCCGTTCCCTGCAGCACGCTGGCGTTACCGGTGATGCTGTCAAAGGCAAAGCCCTGCGAAAAGACATCACGAAAATCCAGCGTCAGCCGACGCGGCAAGGCCTGAAGATTGAGCACGCCAAGTAATTTGGCAGCACCTGGCTCGACCTTGAGGAACTGGCCATCATCCAGATCAACGTGAAGCTGCCCCGACAGACTTGGGATATCGAGCGCAAAGGGCAGACCTTTCCAGTTGACATCACCATCAAGCTTGCCCTTGCCACCCTTGAGCGTACCAGGGAAACCCAGACGCTCCAGCAATTTGCCTGCATCATGAATATCCAGTGCGTAGGTCAAACCAGACCGGTTGTTATTGCCCTGCGCGGTCCAGTCACCGCTGGCGCGTAATTGTGCATCGGCGTTATTCAGGCTGAGCTTGTTGATATGCCATTGGCTGACCTCGTTACCGGCACTTCCCTCGTTGACGCGTACGTTGCTGGCATTGAGTTCAAGATGTCCAAGGGATTTGCCAAAGACCTGGAATTCGTCAGCCATGATGTCCAACGCGGGGATCTTGAAACTGACCGGTACAGTCGATGCGTTGCTGACCTCGGCAATCACGTTCTTCGGAATATTGAGGGAGGCAAGACGTGCTGTTACCCGTCCCAGCACATTTCCGGCATTGGGCTCCTGCCAACTGGCATAGCCGCTGGCCTGGTCCGAGGCAAGATTGACCTGCCAGATTTTGCCAAGGTGAGAGGCACCAAGGACAACGTTATCCAGCTTCTTGTTCATGATCACCAACTCGCTGGCGCGACCGGCAATCGTATCTGGCTCAAGATAGGGGCTGAGCCAGGCATTGCTTGCAGCTTGCGCAGCACCGCCGGAAGCGCTCAAGCTGGAACGGAAACTGAGCCAGTTATCCAGATTCAGCGTCTGCGCAGTGGCATTGACTGCCAAGCCTCTCTCCGGCTGTGGAGGCGCCTGACTAAAACCAATACCGCCATGCAAGACTTCCCAGTCAGCCTGGGTCCCGGTGACTTTTTGACGCAGATAACTGGCTGACATGACGGAGGCCATTGTCAGTTTGATTTGGTCGCGCTCAATCAAGGGATCATCGGTGGGCAGGTCGATGAGTTCAAATTTCATCGGCCAACTCTCGCCAGCGGCTTTCTGTAAAGGTGCCGGCAAATCCAGCGCCAAGCCTTGCAATGCGGATTCCACAGTAATTTCGGCATGACGCTGCTTGACGGCAATGGTTGCGCTGTAACGCGATGCGCCAGTCAACCTTTCAAGCAAGCGCTGCAGCACAGGATCGCTGTAGGTACGACGCAGACCATCAGCGCTGAGGTTGCCATCAACCCTGACCAGTTCGTTGCCGTCGCGTTGGGTACCGCCCGAAACAGTGACTGGCTCATTGAGGAACAAGCCATTGATGGACTCCAGTGCGAATCCCTTTTCATTGAAGGTCAGTACGCCGTTAGTACGGTTAATTACCGGCAGCGCAGGCAACAACGCAACATTGTTGTTATTGAACTGCAAACGTCCCTCCACCTTGGCATCAAGCAGGTGATGCAGGGGCAGTTCCAACTTTAACCCCATTTTGGCATTGCCTTCGGCCTTGCTGGCTGAGGTGAAGTTGCCAATCCAGTGCGCCACCGGACTGGCATCCAGATAGCGCAGCATCTTTTCGAGAGAGCCGCTGGCAGTACCAACGATTTCCAGCGGCGATTGCGGATCGAGCAAATCAGCGTATATCGCGCTGATATCTGCCAGCGGCACGCCCATCGTTTCTGCAGAATCGGCATGGATTTCCAGACGCGAGTGGTCAAGCGTGACGCTGCCTTTGCCCTGTTGCAACAACGGCCATTCAGGTGACTGACCATCCGGCGCCTTGCGCGCGGGATCGTAATTGATGGTCAGCCCCTGGAATTTACCGTCCAATTTGAATCCACTGTTGGCATCCACATTGGATCGCGATGCGTGCAATGGGAAATCAGCCAGATCACCCTTGGCGGTGATATCGACGTCAGTCAGCTTGCCATCGAGGAGGCCACCGCTGAGCCATTGGCTCAGCTTTTCAGGTGTATGCAACGGCAAGAAGCGCGCTATCCGACGAATGTCAAACGTCGAAAAATGGGCCTTGAGATCAATCGCACCCGGCCGGTTGAACTCAAGTGGCAAGACATGCGAGCCGCTCAAGCTACCAGCAATGCCTTCCAGTGCGAAATGCATGTCGTCAATCTGGAACCGAAGTGTCTGATCTTTCTGTACTTGCCAACGACTGTTCAGATTCAATTGGTCGAAGGCAACCTTGGGATCGGTGAACAAAGATGGCAACAACAAGACGCCATCGGTAGTCGCCAGGCTGAGATGCCCGGATTTTTCGGTGGCATCAATCTGTCCGGTCAGATTGGAGAAGCCTGGTACTGCGGGAACGCCACTGCGCCCCGGCCGCAGTGTTGTGGCTGGCTGCGCCGTCCGTGCCGCCTGCGCCTGCATGCCAAGTCCGATGAAACCACCGTGCAGGCTGTAGGACTGAATATCTGGATAACTACCCTGCCATTGCAACGAGAAATCCTTGAGCTGACCACGCGGTGCCAGATCAGCAAGCAACTTGCGCTGCGACAGCGGCAACGGCAAACGTTCAGCCAGCTCAGAAAGCAAGGCCAGATCCAGCACGCTCGCATCGAGTTTCATTTTTTCAGACTGCAGCGGTGTGGCCGGCTCATAGCGCTCGGAGATACTCGTCGGAGGCAACACGAATCCATCCGCTGTCTCCAGTGAAAAATTGCTCAACGATAACTGATGTCCATTGGCTGCAAAGCTTGATTTATCCTCAAGCAAACCCGGCACGATAATTTCGCTGGCAGAAACCCGGCCACTGACACGGGCCAGTTGCAAGGGCTCCAGCGATTTACTCAACCGAGCTGACAGATCGGTCAAGCGGACATCCGCAGTGAAATCAGCGACCTTGCCGCGATCCAGATCCAACCACGCACGTACCGACCCCATCCCCTTGCTGAGCGTGATCGGATAATCCACATAAGATTTCCAGATCGCAAGGTCGGCACCGGGCAGATCAGCATATAAACGCCCCTTCCAGCGCGACACATCAGCAATATCGCCAGCGAAAACAGGATGATAAAAATCGGCACGGACATCAATCGGTCCGGCATGATCAGCAGGCGGAATAGCCTGCAATGCTAATTGATGCCGGCGCCAGTGATTACGCAACATCAAATTGACACTACTTAATGCTAGCTCAGACGCATGCCGCTGATCGTCGCGCCAGCGCAGCCTGCCGTCACGGATGACAATCTCGCGTTGTGACAGCACCCAGTTGGCACCGGCGCCCTTGTTTCCGTTGTCTTGAACCAGGATGCCGGCAACGAACAATTTACCCTCAGGGTCACGCACGATCGATAAATCCGGCTTGACGATGGTCAGATTGTCCAGTCGCGGCTCTCCCACCAGCAGCGTGCGCCAGGAAAATGTCGCGGAAACCTCTGGCAAGCTCAGCGCCACCTGGCCGTTCTGATCATGAATAACAACGTTGGCGAGTTCAAGATGCGGCAGCAATCCGCGCCATGAAGCGCGCACGCTGGCGACACTGACGGAACGCCCTATCACCTGTGAGGCAATCTGCTCGATGTTTCCTTTATAACGCTCAATATCGGGAAGCACTGCGTAACGCAGCGTCAAAAAGAGCACGCAAAACAGGAAGTACGACAACACCACCAGTTTTCCTGTAATGATGAGGACGTAACGCGTGAAGCGGCTCAAATGCGAATAACAGCTTCGGACAGGCGCGATCAAGCTGCCCGCACCATTGCCAAATGAAGTCCACGTCTTACGCCAGCGCGAGTCTGGTGACTCTGTGGGTAAGGATGTTTTTTCTTGATCTGCGGACATCAACGGTAGCGGTAAAAACTCAAGGTAGAATAAAACAAACGGCTAACATCATCGCATAAACGCGAGCGTGCGCCGCCAACAATACATTACAAATCAGACAATCTGTGACTATCTCCCTCCTCGACAGCCGCACCGCATCCCGCTTTCTGGCGCGCTGGATCAACGCAAAGAGCATTCGCTCAACTCAATTGAGCGAACAGACACAATTATCGCTGAACCGCACCGTTTTCGAACAGCTTTTACAATTTGAGATGGAGTCTGGCGGCACTGTTGCCATGTCGCTCGGCGGTGCCATGCGACGCCTGCGCAATCTGGTGGTGTGCACCCTGATTGATCGCGATCTGCGTGGCCTGGCCGATCTGGACGAAGTTGTCCGCACGATGAGCGATTTTGCTGATTTTGCGGTGCAAACACACTTGCAGGCCCTGATGCAGGAACTGACCGTACTGTATGGCATGCCGATCGGCGAGGAATCCGGTAATCCACAGGAGCTGATCGTGTTGGGAATGGGGAAACTGGGCGGTGGTGAACTGAATGTATCGTCCGATATCGACCTGATCTTCGTCTATCCCGAAGATGGCGATACCCGCATCGAAAATGCTGAGCAACGATCACTGTCGAACCATGAATTTTTCACGCGATTGGGCAAGAAACTCATCGGTGCCCTGTCGGAGATCACGGAAGATGGGTTCACCTTCCGGGTCGATATGGCGCTGCGCCCGAATGGTGCCTCCGGCCCGCTGGTAGCGAGCCTGAACATGGTCGAGGAATATCTGATCCGGCAAGGACGGGAATGGGAACGCTATGCCTGGACCAAGGCCCGTGCCCTGACCGGGAACGCTGCCGATATTGTCGCATTGGAAGCCATTAGCCGTCCCTTCATCTATCGCCGCTATCTGGATTTCGGTTCTATTGATGCCTTGCGCTCCATGCACGCACAGATTCGCGCCGAAGTGAAACGTCAGGAAGTACTGCACCCGGAGCGCAGCAACAACGTCAAGCTTGGCCGCGGCGGTATCCGCGAAGTGGAGTTCATCAGTCAGGTATTTCAGCTGATTCGTGGCGGTCGCGATCCGCAATTACGCGATCGCTCGACCCGCATCACCCTTCGCACACTGGCTGACAAGCAATTGCTAGAACCGGTAGTAGTGACCCAGTTGCTGGACGCCTACAGCTTTTTGCGCAATCTGGAACATCGACTGCAGTATCTCGACGACGCCCAGACCCACACGCTGCCACCAAACCCGGACGATCAGCAGCAGGTTGCCAGGATGATGGGCTACGCCGACGTACCGACTCTGCTGCACGCGCTGGAAGCCCATCGGCAGATCGTGGCACAGCAATTCGATGCGATTTTTATGGATAAGCAAGCCGCTGAGAGCAATCCCAACCAAGCTGCTCAGGATGACCATACTCAAGGCGATAGCGCTGATGCGAATGTCTGCGAAGTACAGGATGGCGACACCGCTCAAACGATCAGCTCGGTGTTGGCAGCGCGTCATCTGGGGGAAGCTGAAGTCATTGAAACTGCGGCCCAACGTATCCATGGCACGCTGCAATCGCCACGCTTGCAATCGCTGCCGGAGAGTAGTCGCACCCGCCTGGTTGCGCTCATCAATAGTGCACTGGGCATCATCGCCAGCATGCCCGATCCTGCGCAACGGCTACCGGCGCTGAACCGTCTGCTCGATTTTTTCATCGCGATTGCCCGACGTGCCGCCTACTTGGCGTTATTGACTGAATATCCGCACAGCCTCAAGCGCCTGATCCGCATGATGGCCGCCAGCGACTGGGCGGCCAAGTATCTGACGCTACATCCGATTCTGCTCGACGAGCTGCTCGATGACCGCAATCTGAAGGCGCCGCCTGACTGGCCCGCCTTCGCGCGCGACTGCCAAAGCCAGCTCGACACTGCCCCAGGCGACACCGAGCGCCAGATGGATATCCTGCGTGAAATGCACCATGCGCAGCTGTTCCGCTTGCTGGCACAGGATCTGGAAGGGGAACTGAGTGTAGAGCGGCTGGCCGATCACTTGTCGGCACTGGCCGACATCCTGGTCGCCGCCACCATTGATGCAGTCTGGAACAGCATCAACAACCGCCATCGGGAGAAGCCGAAGTTCACTGTGATTGCCTACGGCAAGCTGGGCGGCAAGGAGCTTGGCTATGTGTCAGATCTCGACGTGGTCTTTCTGTATGAGGACGACGATCAGGAAGCCCCGGGACTGTATGCCAAGCTGGCGCAGCGTTTCATTACCTGGATGACAGCGCACACCCCGGCTGGGACCTTGTTCGATATTGATATTGCCTTGCGTCCGGATGGTGCAAGTGGTCTGCTGGTCTCGTCGCTGGCAACGTTTGAAAAATACCAGCGCAATTCCGCCTGGGTCTGGGAACATCAGGCACTGACACGGGCGCGCTTCTGTGCCGGCGATGCAGATATCGGCAGCCGTTTTGAAACCCTGCGTGAAGACTTGCTGCAGCAGGAGCGGGATCCACAGAAGCTCCGACAGGAAGTGCTTGGCATGCGACTCAAGCTGCATCAGGCACATCCGAATCACAGCGTCCTGTTCGATCTCAAGCACGATGATGGCGGCATGATCGATATCGAGTTTCTGGTGCAATTTCTGGTCTTGCGACATGCAGCCCAGTACCACCAGTTGACTGATGATATTGGCAACATTGCCCTGCTCAAGCTGTGTGGCAGTCTGGGATTGATCCCTGAAACGCTGGCTGGTCAGGTCGCCGATGCCTATCGTCTGTTCCGCAAATTACAACATCAGATCCGGCTGCAAGGAGAAGAGCGTGCCCGCACGCCGTTGGAACGGGTACAAGCCGAGAGTGACAGCGTCAAACAGTTATGGGCGGTGGTGTTTGCCTGACCACTGGCGCGTCGTACTCAGCTGGCAGCGTCAGCCGAGGCACGAACTGACGTGTCAAAGCGCTGCAGGCGCGGCAGATAAAAACGCTGAGGATCAAGCGAAAAGATGACCCGGCTGACACGCCCGGTCAGTTGGTCTCGCGGAACAAAACCTATGTACCGGGAATCGCGGCTATCGTCGCGATTGTCGCCCAGCATCAGGTACTGATCGCCGGGAACCGTCATCGGTCCGAAACTGCGTAAGGCCATGCGCTCCGGCAAGAGCATCACGCCATGTGTCATGCCCGGCATCTGCTCCTGCTGGATGAGCTGGGCGCCGTCATAATCGGGCATACGGTGATCCTGCAGTGCCTGAACAGCGGCATCGTATGTCAGTGGCGTACCATTAATGATCAGTTGCTCGTCGCGCATTTCAACGATATCGCCAGGGACACCAATAACCCGTTTGACCAAGCGTACGCCATCGGCCGGCGAAATAAAGGTCACGATATCGCCGCGCTCGGGATCGCCTACATGATGCAGCACAATATTGGTGAACGGCAGTTTGACATCGTAGGCAAGCCGGTTGGACAAGATGCGGTCGCCCACCAGCAAGGTGGGATACATCGAGGAAGACGGTACACCATACCAGTCGGCAACGGCGCTGCGAATGAACAGCATACCGACAAAAAAACAAAGAAATATCTTGTTCCTGGCGATGAAACTGCGGATTAGGTGTTTGACTGCCTGCATGTTCAATCTCATTAAAAGCCACACTCGTGGCCATTGGGGCCGCATCAGCTGGCCAATGAGACAGTAACGCTGCAAGACTGGTTCCGGTGCACCGGTAGTTCAATCGGCAGGAACAACCTTGCGCTGTGCCACTTCCCGGTTGACGCGCCACTCCATGACAGTTTTGAGGATCAGGGTGATGACGGCCATGCACGCCAGTATCGCAGCCGCAGTAAAGGCTGCCGCCGTCTTGTAGTCATTGTTGAGTTGCTCGACCAGCAAGGGCATGGTCAGGGTCTGGTTCATGATGCTGCCAGAGACTACCGACACGGCGCCGAATTCACCAACCGCGCGGGCGCTGGTCAGGACGACACCATACAGCAGTCCCCATTTGATATTGGGCAAGGTGACGCGCCAGAAGATGGTCCAGCCACTGGCACCGAGTGACAGTGCAGCGAGTTCTTCTTCACTGCCCTGCACCTGCATCAACGGAATCAGGATACGCGCAATGTAGGGCGTGGTCACGAAAATGGTCACCATGACAATCCCGGGCCAGGCGAACATCAGTTGAATATCATGCGCAGAAAACCACTGGCCGAGAGTGCTTTCCATACCGAACACCACCAGATAGCAAAGACCCGCTACCACCGGCGAAGTCGCATAGGGAATATCAACTAGCGTCAGCAGCAGATCGCGGCCACGGAAACGATAGTGCGTGACACACCATGCCAGCAAGATTCCGAACAGTAAATTACAAGGCACCGTCAGCAACGTAGTGAAGACCGTCAACGCCAGCGCATTACGCAGATAATCTTCCTGCAGATTCGCCAGCAGTAACTGCCAGCCACCAGCAAATGCCTTGGCAAAAATCAACACCAGCGGAATCACCAGCACCAGAATGGTCAGGGCGATCCCCACACCCACCAGTAGTAATTGATGGGCTTGCCGCACCGGCTTGCGTTGTTTGACCGTGCTCATCGTGCAACCCTCTGAAACAGTTGAACCTGCAGCACCTGTAACACAAACAGCAATAGCAGGGATGCAACCAATACGACCGAAGCAATCGCAGCAGCAGCGGCATAGTTGAATTCCTGCAGCCGCACGAAAATCATCAACGACGTCACTTCGGTCTTGAAGGGGATATTGCCGGCGATCATGATAACCGCACCGAATTCACCAAGACTGCGAATGAAGGCCTGTGACGCGCCGGTAATCAGTGCCGGCATCAGGGTCGGAATGGTAATCCGGCAAAAGATCTGCCACTTGTGCGCCCCCAGGGTAGCGGCCGCCTCTTCCTGCTCGGCATCGAGCTCCTCGAGCACCGGCTGCAGGGAACGTACGATGAAGGGCAGGCTGGTGAACATCATCGCCACTACGATGCCGGGAAACGCATAGGAAATTTTCCAGCCGAACAGTTCGAACCACTGCCCCAGCCAGCCCTCGGGAATGAACAACGCCGACAGGGTAATCCCCGCCACCGAGGTCGGCAAGGCAAAGGGCAGATCGATCAGCGCATCCATGATGCGCCGCCCCGGAAAGCTATAGCGAGTGACGACCCAGGCCAGAATGACGCCAATTGTGGTTGCTCCCAGTGTTGAATAAGCAGCGCCAGCAGCCGTCACGCGATAGCTTTGCACGACGCGCACATCGGTAATGGCAGACCAGTATTGCGCCCAGCTCATATCACCGACATACACCAGCAGGCCCGACAATGGAATCAGCACGAACAGACTGAGGTAGAGCGTCGAAAAACCAAAGCTCAGAGCGAAACCAGGCAAGATCGGCGAGCGCCGGAAAAACCTCAGAAATGTAGGAGCAGCTGGCAAATCGAACCCTAGATCAAGTGAAAATAGTCAGTCAGCAACAGTAGACGCTCAACGCTGCGCCATCAATTGATCCAGCACACCACCCGAAGAAAAATGTGTCTGCTGAATCTGCTCCCAGGAGCCCAACACCTTGGTCGGATCAATCAGACGCACCTTGGCGTAGCGGTCCGCAACCACCTTGGCGACATCCGGATGATTGACACGGTAGTGGAACGTCGTCAGCAGCAACTGAATCTCACGCGAATACTGGTATTGGAGATAGGCAGTAGCCACTGCGCGGGTACCTTTGGCATCGACCACTTTGTCGACCACTGCCACCGGGAATTCCGCCAGTACCGACACCGGTGGGACTACAACTTCATAGCCTCCTGACTTGAATTCATCACTCTTGGCAATATTGAGTACTTCAGATTCGAATGTCAGCAACACGTCGCCCTGCCCGTTCTGGGCAAACGCCACTGTGGCGCCACGACCACCGGTGGCAAAGTTGACGACGTTATGCAGGAATTTACCGACAAACTGCTTGACCTTGCTCTGGTCACCGGCGAATTTTTCATTCGCATAGAGCCAGGCACCGAGGTAGGTATAGCGCGCGTTACCGGAGGTCTTAGGATTCGGGAATACCAGCTTCACATCATCGCGTACCAGATCGTCCCAGCCCTTGATATTTTTCGGATTACCTTTGCGTACCAGAAACGCAATCGTGCTGTAGTAGGGGGAGCTGTTATTGGGAAACGCCGTGCGCCAATCTTTTCTCACCAATCCGCGCTGCGCAAGAATATCGATATCGGTTACCTGATTGAAGGTGACGGTGTCGACCTTCTTACCCTGAATAATGTCTTGCGCCTGACGTGAAGTACCTGCGAAGGATTGATCAATCTGCAATTCCTTACCGGTCTGTGTCTTCCATTGGGCCTGAAATTTTGGATTAATGGCGGCGAACACCTCACGTGCCACATCATAGGAGGCGTTCAAAATCGGCTTATCCTGGGTCTGAGCCTGCGCTGTAGTTCCCGCCAGCAGCGCCAGACTGGTGATGGCATACAGGATGTACTTGAACATGGTACTGACTCCGAGAAATAAAACCATTGATTAATAACTAACTAAAGGCTGCCGTCAGCCAACTTAAAGTTGCCGGGAAATGTAGCAAGACCACTCAAACTGACAAACAATGTATTTCGACTATGCTTATGCTAAAAATGTTGCCTGCTTTCTACCCGCAATAAAAAACACCCCGCGCACATCACTGTGCAAGGGGTGCAGCGAGGAATCAAGGGAACTGGCTACCAACCTGCTGATAATGAAAGTCAGCTCTTGCTACTGTCTTTATCTTTACCACCTTTTTCTTTCATGGCGCGTTCACGCTCACGTTTTTCACGCCGTGCAGCGCGCTCATCAACAGGAGCCGCAGCCTTGTCAGCGGCCTCTTTGTCGGCTTGCGCCTTCTCTTCTGCTGCCTTGGCAGCGGCAGCCTTTTCTTCTTCAGTCGGTTCCGGTGCGGGTGGTTTTACCGTGTCGATACCCTTGGCGGCCATGTATTCATGCATGTCCTTCCAGCCAGTAAAAATACCTGCCTTGAGTGCATTCGGATTGAGTTGATAGCAGTCTTCCAGGCTTTGCCCAACCTGACGGCAACCGGCACCAAGGGCAACACCCTCGGCCTTGGCTTCTTCCGGGGTCTGTCTGAATTTCTTGAATTTTTCGACATAGTCGCAACCAGCCAGAGCAAGCATGAGCATAGCGACCATGGAAAGCCTGGCGACTCGACCAGAGCGGAAGGACGTCGAGAACGATGACGATGATGACATTACATTCCTCAGTTCATTATTATTCAATGATCAACAACAGAATGCAGTTCATAAATACCGCAGGCAAATTCACAACCCGACCTGATCCGACTATTTATGAACTGAATTCTCATGCGACCTGAACCTGAATAATCAGATACAGGTCGCTGAGAATGCAAGGCTTATTTTGCTGCAATCAGCGCTACGGTAGTGTCGAGCATGCGGTTGGAGAAGCCCCATTCGTTGTCATACCACGAGGATACCTTCACCAGACGGCCGGAAACCTTGGTCAAGGTCGCATCGAAGTTGGAGGAAGCCGGGTTGTGGTTGAAATCAACCGAGACCAGCGGATCTGTGTTGTAGGTCAGAATGCCCTTGAGCGGACCGTTTTCAGATGCTTCCTTGAGGATCGCATTGACTTCGTCAGCAGTCGTGTCGCGTGCGGCGATGAACGACAGGTCAACGATCGAAACATTGATGGTCGGTACGCGAATCGCATAGCCGTCGAGCTTGCCGTTGAGTTCTGGCAGCACCAGACCAACCGCAGCGGCTGCGCCAGTCTTGGTTGGGATCATCGATTGAGTAGCCGAACGGGCACGACGCAAATCTTCGTGATACACGTCGGTCAGCACCTGGTCATTGGTGTAAGCGTGGACGGTTGTCATCAGGCCGTTGACCAGACCAATCTTGTCGTTCAGTGGCTTGACCAGCGGTGCCAGGCAATTAGTGGTGCACGATGCGTTGGAGATGACGGTGTCGGTCGCCTTGAGCACGCCATGGTTGACGCCGAAGACGACAGTCGCGTCAACATCCTTGCCGCCTGGTGCGGAGATGATGACTTTCTTGGCGCCGCCTTTAAGGTGGGCGCTGGCTTTTTCCTTGGTGGTGAAGAAGCCGGTGCATTCCAGCACAACGTCCACGCCCAGCTCGCCCCATGGCAGCTCGGCTGGATTGCGCTGTGCCAGCACCTTGATACGGTCGCCGTTGACGACGATGGAGTCGCCGTCGACAGTCACGCTGCCTGGAAACTTGCCGTGCGCAGTATCGTACTGGGTCAGATGGGCATTGGTTTTTGGATCGCCCAGGTCATTAATCGCAACGATCTGGATATCGTGCTTTTTGCCGCCTTCGTAGTGAGCGCGAAGGATGTTGCGGCCGATACGGCCATAGCCATTGATTGCGACGCGAATCGTCATGTTTTCTCCTTAAGAAATCAGTTTCATTGTGCCAAGGACGGTGTACCGGATGCAACTATGCTGGCAATATCAGTCCAGCCATAGGCGACTTCCACCAGATCCAACTCGTCCCAATTGAAGGTCTGTTCGGCCAGCAACTGCGCCCCCAGTCCTTCGAAAAAATCGCGTGCCTTGCGGTTTTGTGCCAATACCCAGACCAGCATGTCAGGCGCCCCGGCTGCAGCCAGCGTGGCCGCAACCTTGACCAGCAGACGGCGGCCAATGCCAGCACGTTGCACCGATGGCAGCAGATACAGGGCTGTCAGCTCCGCATCAAAGTCCAGCTTGGGTTCGGCCAACGTAATGCCTGCTGCAAACCCAACTACCTCACCATCGACTTCCGCCACGAAGGTGCAGGCAGCATCAGACGCCGCGCCCAAAACACGGGCCCACAGACGGCTGCTGTCTTCGGTCTTCATGCTGTCCAGATAAGCGTCTGGAACAATCCCGCGGTAACTGGCGCGCCAGCTCTCTACCCGCACACGGGCAATCGCATCGGCGTCAGCGACGACTGCCGGTCGGATCGTAATCTGGCCGACAATATTGGTGACGTTGCCGTAGTCTTTGCTGCTGACACTCATGCCAGGATCAGCTTGGCCTTGGCGACCACATTCTCGACCGTGAAGCCGAAATGCTTGAACAACACGCCTGCAGGTGCCGATTCACCAAAGGTATCGATGCCGACGACAGCGCCTTCCAGACCAACGTACTTGTGCCAGGTTGCCGTCACACCAGCTTCGATAGCCAAACGTGGTACGCCGCGGGTCAGCACGCTGGCCTTGTAGGCGGCATCCTGACGATCGAACACATCAGTACATGGCATCGACACGATACGGGCAGCAATGCCTTCTTGCGCCAGTGCATCGGCAGCCTTGACTGCCAGTTCAATTTCAGAGCCAGTCGCCATCAGGATGACGCGTGCATCAGGCGCATCACGGAGCACATAACCACCGCGCTTGATATCTTCCACCTGAGCTGCTGTACGTTCTTGGTAAGGCAGGTTCTGACGTGAGAAAATCAAGGTGCTCGGACCATCATTGCGCTTGATCGATTCAGACCATGCGACGGCAGTTTCCACCGTATCGCAAGGGCGCCAGTTATCCAGATTAGGAATCAGGCGCAGGCTGGAGACGTGTTCCACCGATTGGTGGGTCGGACCGTCTTCGCCCAGGCCGATGGAGTCATGCGTAAAGACGAAGAGCGCACGAATCTTCATCAGCGCAGCCATACGCAGTGCGTTGCGGCTGTAGTCGGAAAAAGTCAGGAAAGTTGCGCCAAATGGCAGGTAGCCACCATGCAGGGCAATCCCGTTCATGATCGCGCTCATGCCGAATTCACGCACACCGTAGTTGATGTGATTACCAGCCTGGTCAGCACGCACGGCGACGCACTCCTTCCAGTTGGTCAGATTCGAACCGGTCAGGTCGGCCGAACCGCCCAGGAACTCTGGCAACGCCTGTGCATAGGCCTGAATCGCGTTCTGGCTGGCCTTGCGGGTCGCAATGGTTTCTTTCTTGTCGAGCGTGCTGGCGATGTAGGCTTGTACGGTCTGCTCGAAAGCAGCCGGCAGTTCACCCTTCAAGCGGCGCACCAGCTCAGCAGCCTGCTGCGGATATTGCGCCTGATAGGCTTGATACAGCTTGTTCCATTCGCCTTCGAGTTGCTGCCCTTGTGCCTTGGCATCCCATGCGGCGTAGATGTCTGCAGGAATCTCGAACGGTGCCGCAGTCCAGCCCAAGGCTTCACGCACGGCAGCAATTTCCTTGTCACCCAACGCTGCGCCGTGCACCTTGTCGGTACCTGCCAGATTCGGCGACCCCTTGCCAATGACGGTCTTGCAACAGATCAGCGTCGGCTTGTCTGCCAGCTTGGCCTGATGAATCGCGGCATTGACTGCCTCGACGCTGTGGCCATCGACAGCCGGAATCACGTTCCAGCCATAGGCTTCGAAACGCTTCGGGGTATCGTCCTTGAACCAGCCTTCGACGTGACCGTCGATGGAAATGCCGTTGTCGTCATACAGCACGATCAGTTTAGACAAACGCAAGGTACCAGCCAGCGAGCAGGCCTCGTGCGAAATACCTTCCATCAGGCAGCCATCGCCGACGAAGGCGTAGGTGTAATGATCAACCACTGGCAGATCCGGCTTGTTGAATTCGGCCGCCAGCAGCTTTTCTGCCAGCGCCATGCCGACAGCATTGGTGATGCCCTGACCGAGCGGACCAGTGGTGGTCTCAACGCCCGGTGTCACATGCACTTCCGGATGGCCGGCAGTCTTGGAATGCAGTTGCCGGAAATTCTTGATCTCGTCCATCGACAGGTCGTAACCGGTCAGATGCAGCAAGGCATATTGCAACATCGAGCCGTGCCCATTGGAGAGCACAAAGCGGTCGCGATTGGCCCACAGCGGATTGGCCGGATTGTGGCGATAATGCTTGGCCCACAACGCCACCGCGATCTCTGCCATTCCCATCGGCATGCCGGGGTGGCCTGAGTTTGCTTTTTGTACTGCATCCATTGCCAAAGCGCGGATCGCATTGGCCATCTTGTCGGTTGGGAGTGTGGAAGTCATGTCGATGTCAAAGAGTTGCGAGGTGCGGACAAAAAACCAATACAGCGTACCGAGTTGATGCAACGTCGCTCAAACTGGCACTAACTACATTCATTTCACGCCCTTTACGATTGCCTTGCCAACGCACCGGAAAACACCACCCGGAACGCTAGACTAAGTTAAGTATTTTACCAGACAGATATCGTAAGAATTAAAATCAGCCGCAGTCAAAAAGCGAGCTTTTAGTGTTTTTTCAGGATTTTTCTGGGTACAGAGAGACGGAAAAACCTAAAATTCCACTCTGGACACTAAAGAAACCTTCTGCAACCCATTAAAATCTGACGCCACGCGACGTTAATGCCTGCTGACAGCGCGTTTTCACGTATCGGACACTTTCACCATGCCTCGCTTTTATTACCCCGCCCCACTCGCCATTGGCACCATCCTGACGCTACCCGACACGGTTGCTCACCATGTGCAGGTGATTCGCATGCAACCGGGCAACGCCATCACCCTGTTCAACGGTGAAGGAGGCGAATATACGGCAACCATCACCCACATGGAAAAGAAGCGTGTGGACGTCGAGCTAAAGACCTTTTCGCCGCGCGAGGCAGAGTTGCCCTATGCCATTACCATTGCCCAGGCATTGCCGGAAGCTGCCAAGATGGACTGGATTATTGAAAAATCAGTCGAACTGGGTGCCGCCGCGATCCAGCCACTGTCAGCGCAACGTTGTGTAGTGCGCCTGAGCGGCGAACGCGCCGAGAAAAAGCAAAGCCACTGGCAAGGAATCATTCACGCCGCTGCCGAGCAAAGTGGCCGCAATCGGCTGACTCAACTGGCACCGCTGGCCGACTTCCCACGCTGGATCAGCCAGAGCGATCTACACAAACGGGTGTTGCTGTCGCCACGTGGCGAACAATCGCTATCAGACTGGGCGCGCCACCATCCGGCCCAGGCACTGAGCCTGATGATCGGCCCGGAAGGCGGCTTCAGCGACGCCGAAGAAAATCTTGCCTGCGAGCATGGTGCATTGATGCTATCGATGGGGCCGCGTGTACTGCGCACCGAAACCGCCGCCCTGACTGCACTGGCCGCTCTCAATGCTATCTGGGGTGAGATGTGATGACTTCTGTACAGGCGTGAATTAGAAGAAAAATCGCTCGATAGCAACATCAGAGGTTTCAAATTATGCCCAAGCAAGAGCAGATGCACGCTGATTTGCCTTCACAATGCAGGTAAACCGCTGAAACCCTTTATAATGGAAGGCTTTTGCAACGGCATCATTTCTGACCTCCATGAAGGTATTTCGCGGACTTCCCAATGCCGCATCGCGTGCGCCCTGTGCGTTGACGATCGGCAATTTTGACGGTGTACACCGTGGCCACCAGGCGCTGCTGGCGCAGGTGCGCGAGGCCGCGACCCGCCTCGGGCTTGACGCTGCCGTCATGACCTTCGAACCGCATCCGCGTGAATTTTTCGCGCAACGTGCCGGCACTCCTGAAAAAGCACCTCAACGCATTGCCAACCTGCGCGACAAACTGCAGTCCTTGTCGGACGCAGGGGTTGATCGCGTCATCGTCGAGCATTTCAACAGTCACTTCGCCGCCCTGTCGCCACAAGAGTTCATTGAGCGCATCCTGATTCAGGGCTTGCACGTGCGCTGGCTGATGGTGGGCGAGGACTTCTGTTTTGGCGCGCGTCGTGCTGGCAACATCGACACCTTGATTGCCGCTGGCAAGCAATATGGCTTCGAAGTTCAGACCATGCCCAATGTCAACAATGCTGGTGTACGGATTTCATCGTCAGCAATTCGGGCAGCACTGGACGAGGCCGACTTCCCGCATGCACAGCAGTTGCTGGGCCATGCCTACAGCATGTCGGGGCATGTCATCCATGGCCAGAAGCTGGGCCGCACTATTGGTTTTCCGACCTTGAACATGCGCGTAAGCCACAAGCGCCCTGCCTTGTCCGGAATCTTCGTGGTACAGGTACACGGCATTACCGACCAGCCACTGCCCGCCGTGGCCAGCCTGGGCGTGAGACCAACCGTGGACGACAGCGGCCGGGTGCTGCTGGAAACCCATATCTTCGACTACAGCGGCGACTGCTACGGCAAATTGCTGCGGGTCGAGTTTCTGAAGAAACTGCGCGACGAAGAGAAATACATTGATCTGCCAACCTTGACTGCGGCCATTGAACGCGACGCCGTGCAGGCGCGTGCCTGGTTCAAGGAGCAGGCCGGCTTTGCCGTATCGGCAACCGACCGAATTTGAGGCTGCCCTCTTCCTCTGCCGGATAGGAATATCCGGCTATCCGCGGCGCACGCCATTGTCTGAATTACAGCATTCCACCGAAAATTGATTATGTCGAACAACCAAGACCAAAAGCCGAACAAAGGCGCCAAGGCAGAGAGCAAGACGCCTTCCAAATATCCTGTGAACATGACCGAAACCGCGTTTCCGATGCGCGGTGACCTGGCCAAACGTGAGCCACAATGGGTCAAGGACTGGCAGGCGCGCAAAGTCTACGAACGTATCCGTAAGGCTTCGGCCGGCCGCCCTAAGTTCATCCTGCACGATGGCCCACCGTATGCCAATGGCGAGATCCACCTCGGCCACGCCGTCAACAAGATCCTCAAGGACATGATCGTCAAGGCCCGCAATCTGGCCGGCTTTGATGCGCAATATGTACCGGGTTGGGATTGCCACGGCATGCCTATCGAAATCCAGATCGAAAAGAAATACGGCAAGAACCTGCCCGTTGGTGAAGTGCAGGCCAAGGCGCGTGCCTATGCCAATGAACAGATCGAATTGCAGAAAAAGGATTTCATCCGTCTGGGCGTCTTGGGCGAATGGGACAACCCGTACAAAACCATGAATTTTTCCAATGAAGCCGATGAGCTGCGCGCACTCGGCACGATCCTGAAAAAAGGTTTTGTCTATCGCGGCCTGAAGCCAGTGAACTGGTGCTTCGATTGCGGCTCGGCACTGGCCGAAGCGGAAGTCGAATACCAGGACAAACGCGATCCTGCGATCGACGTCGGTTTCGCGTTTGCCGAGCATGATCGTCTGGCAACCGCGTTTGGTTTGCCGCAACTGCCGGGCACCAAGGGTTACATCGTCATCTGGACCACCACCCCTTGGACCATCCCGTCCAATCAGGCCTTGAACGTCCACCCCGAATTCAATTATGCACTGGTACAAACCGAGCGCAACGGCGAACCATTGCTGCTGATACTGGCGGAAGATCTGGTCGATTCGAGCCTGCAGCGTTTCGGTCTCGAAGGCAAAGTGGTCGCTACTACCAAGGGTGAAGCGCTGGCCGGCATCAGCTTCCGCCATCCACTGGCAACCGCTGACGCTGCCTATGACCGCCTCTCGCCAATCTATCTCGGCGACTACGTGACCGCCGACAGCGGTACCGGCGTGGTGCACTCGGCACCAGCCTATGGTATCGAAGACTTTGTGTCCTGCAAGGCGCACGGCATGAAGGACGATGACATCCTCAGCCCGGTCATGGCCGATGGCCGCTACGCCTCCTGGCTGCCGCTGTTTGCCGGCCTGACCATCTGGGAAGCTTCCAAGCCAATCTGTGCCAAACTGGAAGAAACCGGTGCACTGTTCAAGCTGGTGATGTTCGATCATAGCTATATGCACTGCTGGCGTCACAAGACACCGATCATCTATCGCGCCACCTCGCAATGGTTCGCCAGCATGGACAACACGCCTCAGGATGGCGGCAAGAGCCTGCGCGAAACCGCTCTGCAAGCTATTGAAGAAACTGCCTTCTTCCCGCTGTGGGGTAAAGCCCGTCTGCACGGCATGATTGCCAATCGTCCCGACTGGACCCTGTCGCGTCAGCGTCAATGGGGTGTGCCGATGGCATTCTTCGTCCACAAAGAAACCGGCGAGCTGCATCCACGCACCCCAGAGTTGCTGGAGCAGATTGCGCAACGGATCGAAAAGGAAGGCATCGAAGCCTGGCAGGCACTGGATCCGAAGGAGTTGCTTGGCGACGAGGCCGACCTGTACCTGAAGAATAAGGACACGCTGGATGTCTGGTTCGACTCCGGCTCGACCCATCAGACCGTGATGCGCGGCTCGCACAAGCAGCAGCTGCAATTCCCGGCCGACCTGTATCTGGAAGGCTCCGACCAGCATCGCGGCTGGTTCCATTCGTCGCTGCTGACCTCGTCCATGCTCAATGGCTGCGCGCCATACAAGGCGCTGCTCACACACGGCTTCGTGGTCGATGGCGAAGGCCGCAAGATGTCGAAGTCGCTCAAAAACGGCGTCGAACCACAAAAAGTGGCTGACTCGCTGGGCGCTGAAATCCTGCGTCTGTGGGTTGCTTCAAGTGACTACTCGGGCGAGATCTCAATCTCGGATGAGATCCTCAAGCGTGTCGTGGAATCCTATCGTCGTATCCGCAACACCTTGCGCTTCCTGCTGGCCAATACCTCTGACTTCGATCCGGTCAAGGATGCCGTGCCGGTAACCGAGATGCTGGAGATCGATCGCTATGCGATTGCCAATATGACCAATCTGCAAAAGGACATTCTGGCGCACTACGACAGCTATGAATTCCACCCGGTGGTCGCCAAGTTGCAGATGTACTGCTCGGAAGATCTGGGCGGTTTCTATCTGGACATCCTCAAGGACCGCCTATACACCAGCGGTGTTAATTCACCGGCACGTCGCTCGGCGCAAACGGCCATCTGGCATATCACCCATGCCCTGCTGCGCCTGATCGCACCAACGCTGTCGTTCACGGCGGAAGAAGCCTGGAGCTTCTTCGCTGGTGCCGACACTTTTGCTGCCAGCGATGAAACCATCTTCACCCAGACTTACTACCATCTGCCAGAAGTCAGTCAGGCCGATGCCTTGGTAGCCAAGTACAACGTGCTGCACGCAGTCCGGGCTGCCGTCACCAAGCAATTGGAAGAGGTACGTATCGCCGGTGGTATCGGTTCATCATTGCAGGCCGAAGTCGAGCTCAAGGTCAGTGGCGACAAGCTGGCCGCACTGCAAAGTCTCGGCGACGATCTGAAGTTCGTGCTGATCACTTCGGCAGCCAAGGTCACGGCAGTTGCCAGCGAAGCGGACGAAGCCATTCTGGTGACGCCATCAACGGAGCAAAAGTGCGAGCGTTGCTGGCACTACCGCGCCGATGTCGGCAGCCATCCTGAACACCCCGGACTGTGCGGCCGTTGCGTGGCCAATCTGTTCGGCAGTGGCGAAACCCGTCACATTGCCTGAGGCGGTATTTTTCTGACCCGGCGCGTCGCTCTCGACTGATTCCTGAGACGGCGCGCCGTTGCACTTCTTACTCCCGGTTTTCTATGGCTACGAAAAAAAAGAGCTTCACCTCCACTTCCAGTTCCAGTGCCAGTAGTACCTTGCTGCCCTGGCTGGGAATTTCGCTGATCGTATTACTGCTCGATCAGCTGACCAAAATCACCATTCTGAAGCTGTTTCACTACGGCGAGTCGATGCCAATCAGCAGCTTCTTCAATCTGGTGCTGGTGTATAACAAGGGCGCCGCATTCAGCTTCCTGGCGGCAGAATCTGGCTGGCAGCGACATTTATTTACCGTGATCGGTATCGCTGCTGCGGTGTACATTATTTATCTACTCAAGAAGCACGCCAATCAACGCCTGTTTTGCTGCGCGCTGGCCCTGATTCTGGGCGGTGCCATTGGCAACGTGGTTGATCGGCTGATGTATGGCCACGTCATCGATTTTCTGGATTTTTACGTCGCTAACTGGCATTGGCCTGCATTCAACATCGCGGATAGTGCAATTTGTGTTGGTGCTATTTTGTTCGTGATCGATGAGCTGCGCCGCGTCAATAAATAAGAGCGGTCACAGTTCACTCTCACCAATCGGCATCGGGTGAGTCAAAGGACAGCTTCGCTCATCAAGGAGCTAAGGACTAAGGGAGTATGGCAATGGAACTCGCAGGCAAAAAAATCCTTCTTGGACTGACTGGTGGCGTAGCCTGCTACAAGGCCGCCGAACTGGCTCGTGCTCTGGGCAAAGCTGGCGCCTCGGTGCAGGCGGTCATGACGCAGGCAGCCACGCAATTCATTACGCCCGTGACAATGCAGGCGTTGACCGGCAACGTGGTCTACAACGATCAATGGGATGCGCGCATTGCCAACAACATGCCGCATATCGATCTCACCCGTGGTGTGGATGCGATTGTGATTGTGCCCTGCTCCACCGATTTCATTTTCAAACTGGCACATGGCGCGTGCGATGATCTGCTCTCGACGCTGTGTGTAGCACGGCCACATGGCGTACCTCTGATGGTGGCGCCAGCGATGAATGTCGAGATGTGGCAAAACCCAGCGACTCAGCGCAACGTTGCGCAGATCAAGCAAGACGGTATTTTGTTATTGGGCCCTGATGCCGGTGCGCAGGCTTGCGGCGAAGTAGGTCTGGGTCGCATGCTGGAACCAGAGCAACTGCTGGAAGAAATCATCGCAGCGTTTCAGCCCAAGCTGTTGGCTGGTCGACGTGTATTACTCACGGCCGGCCCCACGTTTGAACCGATTGATCCGGTGCGTGGCATCACCAATCTATCGTCCGGCAAGATGGGTTACGCGATTGCGCGTGCAGCACGTGAAGCGGGAGCCGAGGTCGTACTGATCTCCGGACCAACTGCATTAGCTGCACCTTACGGCGTGCATCGCATTGATGTGCAGACCGCTGTGCAGATGCAGCAGGCAGTGCATGCCCAGGTCGCTGGTCAGGACGTTTTTATCGCCGTGGCTGCCGTTGCCGATTGGCGCGTGGCCAATGTCAGCAACCAAAAGCTCAAGAAGCGCAGCGAGAACGAAACACCGCAGCTGGAGTTTGCACAAAACCCCGACATTCTCGCCGAAGTCGCCGCCTTGCCGACACGTCCTTATTGCGTCGGTTTTGCTGCCGAATCAGAGAATCTTGCGCAGTACGCCAGCGCCAAGCGCCGCAAGAAAAACATCCCTCTGCTGGTCGGCAACATCGGCCATCAGACCTTCGGCAAGGATGACAATACCCTGACACTGTTCGACGACAACGGCAGTACCACGCTGCCATCGGCCGACAAGCAGACGCTGGCACGCCAGCTGGTGCGCGAGATCGGGTTGCGCCTGGCGACACCAACTGCTGCCCATTGAGATTCCCCCTATCCTTTGTGAATAATGAAAACTATTGATGTCAAAATCCTGGATCCGCGCATGCAGGATCAACTTCCTGCCTACGCCACCGCTGGCAGCGCCGGTCTCGATCTGCGGGCCTGCCTTGAAGCACCACTGACCATCGAACCTGGCAGCACCCATCTGATTCCGACCGGGTTGGCAATCCACCTGGCCGACCCGGGTTATGCCGCTGTGATCCTGCCACGCAGTGGACTGGGTCATAAGCATGGCATCGTGCTGGGTAATCTGGTTGGTCTGATTGACTCTGACTATCAGGGTCAATTGATGGTATCGACATGGAACCGCGGCGATACTGCGTTTGTCCTAAACCCCATGGAACGGCTAGCGCAACTGGTGATCGTGCCGGTCTTGCAAGTCGGCTTCAATGTGGTTGAAGAATTTAGCAACAGCGAACGCGGTACCGGCGGCTTCGGCAGTACCGGAAAACAATGACGCCCTGGATGCCAAGCCATATCAGCGGCTTGACAGCAGCATGGCGTGTTTAGGAGAAGATTGGATGCTTGCATTATTTGAGGTTTATCGTGGTCGCCTGCACTGTCGATATCCGCAACTGTCATCTCGACTGAAAATGGCGCTCGCAGTAATGCCTGCAGCCCTTCTGACCGCTTGCGCGGTGCCTCAGGAAGCAGCGCCAGTAAAACCTGTGACGGTCGCGGTGCGGCCGACACCACCAAAACCAGTCGATACGCCACAGCAGGCAGCCTTGCGCAAGCTCACTGCACAGCAGGACATGCTTTATCGTGTCGCAGCACCGCTACTGACCAACAATGCTCCGCTGTGCAAGGGAAACGCACGTAACCTGCTCGGCTTCACCGCCAAGAACAAGTATTCCTACTCCAGCGAATTTGCGGATGCAGCGCAGCGTATGGGTTATGACGATCGCCTGCAAGTCACCGGGGTCTTGCCAGGAAGCGGCGCTGATCGTGCGGGCGTGCAGCGTGGTGACATTCTGCTTAAAGTCGCCGACAAAACCTTACAAACAGGCGTCGATGCCGAACGTCAGGCCGCCAATGTACTGGGTCCATTAGTCGGTGGACGAGCACCGATCAAGCTGACCATTCTGCGCCAGCAGGCACAACAAAGCCTGGTAGTACCGATGACGCTGGCCTGCGCATTCAGTATTGAGCTCGGCAACAGCGACAACATCAACAGCTACGGCGACGGTCGCCGCGTGCTGATCACCCGTGGCATGCTGGGCTTTGTGCAATCGGATAACGAACTGGCCTATCTGATTGCCAAGGAAATGGCACACAACTCGCTCGGGCACGCTATTCGTCAACGCATGGTCGCGACCAGCGGCAGTGTAATTGACAATCTGATGCGGGCAGAGCCTGACATGACGGCTGCAGCCGGAAACGGCGGCATCCGCCCATACCCGCAGGAGCTCGATGCAGCGGCAGACAATCTCGCCTTGTACATGCTGGTACGCGCTGGTTACAATGTGGACGGCTATGCTTCATTCTGGCAACGACTGGCAACGCAATATCCTGCAACGGTCCCCAATGGCTACACATCTCTGCATCCCGGAATTACCTACCGGCTCAGCATGATCGACAAGTACTTGCAGACGATCAAGGCAAAACAGACCGCCGGAAAACCGCTGCTGCCCTGATTACTTCGTGAATTAGTACCTTCGCTATACACGATAACGAAGGCGATACGAGAGTGTGCAAGCAAGCACACTCCCGATACAAACAAAAAGGCTGGAACGCAATGCGCTCCAGCCTTTTTTATGACGTCGAATTTAATACTAGGCTTATTCGACTTCCAGTTTTTCCTGCGGCTCGGCTGGTGGAGGTGTCGGATCATCACCCTCCGGGAACTCCAGCTTGACCTGGTCTGCATCATCAAGATCAACAGTGACGCGACCACCGGAGACGAGACGACCAAACAACAGCTCGTCAGCCAGCGCCTTGCGAATCATGTCTTGAATCAACCGTGACATCGGCCGTGCACCCATGAGCGGATCGAAGCCCTTCTTGCCGAGGAACTTGCGCAGATTTTCTGAGAAGATAGCTTCTACTTTCTTCTCGTGCAATTGCTCTTCCAGCTGCATCAGGAACTTGTCGACTACACGCAGGATGATTTCTTCGTCGAGCGCGCGGAAGCTGATGATGGCATCCAGACGATTACGGAATTCCGGCGTGAACATACGCTTGATATCCGCCATCTCATCACCGGCTTCCTTCTTGTCGGTGAAGCCAATGGAACGCTTCTGCAGACTCTCGGCACCGGCGTTCGTAGTCATGACGATGATCACGTTGCGGAAGTCAGTCTTGCGACCGTTGTTATCAGTGAGCGTGCCATGATCCATGACTTGCAGCAGGATATTGAAAATATCGGGATGCGCCTTTTCGATTTCATCAAGCAGCAACACGGCATGCGGCTTCTTGGTGATCGCTTCGGTCAACAACCCACCCTGATCGAAACCGACGTAACCCGGAGGCGCACCGATGAGACGGCTAACCGCATGGCGTTCCATGTACTCCGACATGTCAAAACGAATCAGCTCAATGCCAAGAATGAATGCCAACTGCTTCGCCACTTCGGTCTTGCCAACACCAGTCGGACCAGAGAACAGGAAGGAGCCAATCGGCTTGTCAGTCTTGCCCAGACCGGCACGTGCCATCTTGATTGCTGACGCCAGCGCTTCAATCGCAGGATCCTGACCGAAGACGACGTTCTTGAGGTCACGATCAATCGTTTGCAGCTTGGTCCGGTCATCCTGATTGACCGACTGCGGCGGAATCCGCGCAATCTTGGAGATGATCTCTTCGATTTCAGGCTTGCCGATTGTCTTCTTTTGCTTCGACTTCGGCAGAATACGTTGCGCTGCACCAGCCTCATCGATCACATCAATCGCCTTGTCAGGCAAATGACGGTCGTTGATGAAACGCGCTGCCAGTTCCGCAGCCGAAGTCAGCGCCGAGGCCGAATATTTCACGCCATGATGCTCTTCGAACTTTGCCTTCAATCCGCGGAGAATCTGAACGGTCTGCTCGACTGTCGGCTCATTGACGTCAATCTTCTGGAAGCGACGTGATAATGCGTGGTCTTTTTCGAACACGCCACGATACTCGGTATATGTGGTTGCACCGATACATTTGAGCTGACCACTCGACAAGGCCGGCTTCAACAGATTCGATGCATCCAATGTTCCACCTGAAGCAGAACCTGCTCCGATGATGGTGTGAATTTCATCGATGAACAGAACGCCGTTCGGGCTTTCTTTCAACTGCTTGAGCACAGCCTTGAGGCGCTGTTCAAAGTCGCCACGATACTTTGTCCCTGCGAGCAGCGCACCCATGTCCAAAGAATACACAACGGCATTCTTGAGAATGTCAGGCACGTCGTTCTGGGTAATCCTCCATGCCAGTCCTTCGGCGATTGCCGTCTTGCCGACGCCAGCCTCGCCGACCAGCAACGGGTTGTTCTTGCGGCGGCGGCACAGGGTCTGAATCACGCGCTCAACCTCGGCATCACGACCGATCAGCGGATCAATCTTGCCTTCTGCAGCGGCCTTGTTCAGATTCTGTGTGAATTGATCCAGTGGGCTTTCTTTTTGCTGGCCTTCGCTCTGCACGTCTTCCGCTCCTTCTGGCGCTTTTTGCGGATCGACTTGCTGATCCTTGCGCACACCATGAGAAATGAAATTGACTACGTCCAGGCGGGTGACGCCTTGCTGATGCAGATAGTAGACAGCATGCGAATCCTTCTCGCCGAAAATGGCCACGAGCACGTTGGCTCCGGTCACTTCCTTTTTGCCGTTCGACGCCGACTGCACATGCATGATGGCGCGCTGAATCACGCGCTGGAAGCCCAGCGTAGGCTGGGTATCCACTTCATTGGTACCTGGTACCGTCGGCGTATTGTCGGTAATGAAGTTGGTGAGTGTCTTGCGCAGGTCATCGATATTGACCGAGCAAGCGCGCAACACTTCTGCCGCTGATGGGTTGTCCAGTAGCGCGAGCAGCAAGTGCTCTACCGTAATGAACTCATGACGGGATTGTCGAGCCTCGACAAAGGCCATGTGCAAACTGACTTCCAATTCCTGCGCAATCATGCTTCCTCCATCACGCACTGCAGGGGGTGCCCTGCTTTCCTAGCGTGGGTTAATACGAGTTCGACTTTTGTGGATGCGATATCTTTCGGATACACACCACACATACCTTTCCCATCGCGGTGAACTTTGAGCATAATCTGCGTCGCCGTTTCACGGTCTTTGTTGAAGTACTCCTGAATGACTGCGACGACGAATTCCATCGGCGTATAGTCATCATTCAACAAAAATACTTGGTACATAGGAGGCGGCTTGAGCTTTTGCTCCTTCCGCGCCAGGACTGTACCGTTATCGTTATCGTGCTTGGTTGCCATGCATCTATTCTAAAACTATCAATCAACTGTGCAACGCACAACGATGAAGAAATTAATCTAATTAAATTAGATATTACGCGTTTTCCCGGTAGTGCGCAGATAACACTCCATCATCCTAATTCAAGAGGGGCAAGCTGCCATTTGTTAAACAAAAGCTTAATATTTCCATTGAAAACAACTTGACTTTTATAATTTGAACGAGAACAATGGAAATTATTGATAAGTAGCTACTACTTGTCGATAGAAGGGGGCAAGTTTAAGGGGGGCTGCGGACATTCAAATCTCGCGAGGCTTCTTGCTTTAACGGCTCGTGTGATTGTTTTTAATTGAAAGATGCTTTTATGGCAACAGGTACAGTCAAGTGGTTCAACGATTCTAAGGGCTTTGGCTTTATCACTCCGGATGACGGCGGTGAAGATTTGTTTGCACACTTCTCGGCAATTCAGATGAACGGCTTCAAGACCCTCAAAGAAGGTCAAAAAGTTCAGTTCGAAGTCACGCAAGGCCCCAAAGGCAAGCAAGCTTCAAACATTCAAGCTCCTTAATTCACCTTAAGCAGCTTCTAAAAGCTCCTGTTACCGCAGGAGCTTTTTTTATTTTGGCGTACGATCCATTTTCCTGCCTGCTTCTCACCATTTAAGTGCAGACATCGGTCAGCCTGCCGGCCGATGCCCTCTACGATCAAAGATTACAGATTACAGATTACAGATTTTCAATCATGACTTCGCCAAAGCCAGAGCAAGATACCTGGGTTGCACCTTCCATCAGCCGGGCAAAATCATAGGTGACCCGCTTGGAGGCAATTGAACGCTTCATCGACTCAATGACCAGATCAGCCGCTTCGATCCAACCCATGTGGCGCAACATCATCTCCGCCGACAAAATCAGCGACCCCGGATTAACGTAGTCTTTGCCTGCATATTTCGGCGCAGTGCCATGCGTTGCTTCGAACATGGCTACCGAATCAGACAGATTGGCACCAGGCGCAATCCCAATACCGCCTACCTGAGCTGCCACCGCATCGGATATATAGTCGCCGTTGAGATTGAGGGTCGCAATCACACTGTACTCAGCGGGACGAATCAACACCTGTTGCAGGAAAGCATCAGCAATTGAGTCCTTCATCACGATATCGCGCCCGGTTCTCGGATGCTTGAACTTGCACCATGGACCATCATCAATCAAGGTGGCACCAAATTCGTTCAAAGCAACACCGTAAGCCCAGTCCCTGAAGCCACCTTCGGTGTACTTCATAATATTGCCCTTGTGCACAATCGTGATGGAGGGCTTGTCATTGTCAATGGCATAGCGAATCGCCTTACGCACCAGGCGCTCGGTGCCTTCTCGCGATACAGGCTTGATCCCAAGCGCAGAGGTATCAGGGAAGCGCAACTGCTTGACGCCCATTTCCTTGACCAGGAAGTCGATCAGCTTCTGTGCGCCTTCAGAACCGGCAGGCCACTCAATGCCAGCATAAATGTCTTCCGAATTTTCTCTGAAAATGACCATATCCGTCTTCTCTGGCTCGCGCACTGGGGCTGGCACTCCCTTGAAATAGCGTACAGGTCGCAGGCACACATAGAGATCGAGCTGCTGGCGCAACGCCACGCTGAGCGAACGAATACCACCGCTCACAGGCGTATTGAGCGGCCCCTTGATCGATACAACATACTCTTTGACTGCCTCAACCGTCTCTTCCGGCAGCCAGGTGTCGGCACCATATAGCTTGGTTGCCTTTTCGCCAGCATAGATTTCCATCCAGTGGATCTTGCGCTGACCGCCATAAGCTTTTTCTACAGCAGCATCAATCACTTTTAACATCACAGGCGTTACATCAATGCCAGTTCCATCACCTTCGATATAGGGGATAATTGGTTGATGTGGCACATTGATGGAAAAATCTTGATTGACAGTGATTTTCTGACCTTCAGACGGCACCCTGATATGTTGAGCCATTCATTCTCTCCGGGGAATTGAGCTAAAAATTGAGCAAAAAAAAAGAAAGCGTTAGCAGCTGTCGAGAACCTCTAATAGCAACTGCACGGCGTATTGGGAATTGCCACAATTAGTCTTATATAAGATACAAGATGCTTGTTATAAATTATGCACCTGTATTTTACGCATTGCCACGTATTTGCGACACTAGGGATCATGCCTCTCATTCTATTCAACAAACCTTTTCAGGTACTTTGCCAGTTCTCCCCGGATCAGACGGATCTTGAGCGGGAAACTCTCTCCGATTACCTACGTATTCCCGATATCTATCCCGCAGGGCGACTTGACGCAGACAGCGAAGGGCTGATGCTACTGACCAACGACGGCAAACTGCAGCATGCAATTAGTCATCCCGAATACAAGCAATCAAAAACCTATCTCGTGCAAGTTGAAGGAACGCCAGATGCCAATGCGCTAGCACACCTGCGTCAGCCACTCGATCTTGGAGATTTCATCACGCAAGGAAGCCAAGTAAGTCAGGTTCAAGAACCAGCATGGCTCTGGCCTCGCAATCCACCAATCAGGCAACGCAAGAATCAAGCAACCAGCTGGCTGATTATCACAATCAGCGAAGGAAAAAATCGACAGGTCAGACGGATGACAGCTGCGGTTGGCCTACCCACCCTACGGCTGGTACGTATTGCGATCGGCCCGTACGCACTGCACACCGATCCTTTATTTCCAGGAGAATGGAAAACCGTAGATCCATCTGCATTGACAGAAAAACACTGACAAATCCCTCACCACAGATCAAAGAACTGCAAACAAGTTGCAACAAATTATTTTTTTTAGAAATTTGTGTCAACCAAGCCCTGACCCCCTCGTTATTGTCAGTGATTCACGAGAATCGCCGTTTTCTTAACATGTTAAATTGAAGGACTGCAAAATGAAAAAATTGATCGCTGCTCTGATCGCTGGTCTGTTCGCCACTTCCGTGTTCGCACAAGCTGCAGCTCCTGCTGCTCCAGCTGCTGACGCTGCAAAGACAGAAGCTGCTGCTCCAAAGGCTAAGAAAGCGAAGAAGGCCAAGAAGGCTAAGAAGGCTAAGAAGGCTGCTGCTGCTCCAGCTGCTGACGCTGCTCCAGCTAAGTAATTTAGCTTTAGCAATATCAAAAGGCAGGCTTGTCCTGCCTTTTTTTACGCCTGCACGCTTCACCGTCGACCCACAGCCACACGGCGTTAAGTCATGCAGTTAAGCAAAGCGAGTGCGCAAGCACACACAAACTTCCCTTATAATCTTCAGCTCCCCGTCTCCACGAACCCTCCATCTACTATGCGCCGCTCAATCGCACTATTAACCACACTTGTCGCATTAGCAACTTCACTCCCCCTGTACGCCCAGCAACCTCAGCGATTTCAAACGACCACACTCAATGCTGGTCTTTATCTGATCAAGGCGGAAGTCGCCACCACCGAAGCCCAGCGCGAGCAAGGCCTGATGTTCCGCGAGAAATTGGGTAGCAATGAGGGGATGGTCTTTTTGTTTGGTGCGCCAGCTGGCGTCTGTATGTGGATGAAGAATACGCTGATCCCGCTGTCCGTGGCATTCATGGATGAGCATGGCAAAATCATCAACATCGAAGAAATGAAAGAACAGACACTGGATTCGCATTGCGCGATCCGACCTGCCACTTATGCACTGGAGATGAACAAGGGATGGTTCAAGCAAAAGAACATCCAGCCTGGCATGACTATCGAAGGGCTAGCACGCTAAGCTTCGCATCGATCAGATGTTGCACTTTTAGGTCAGAAAGAGTGCAACAACTCAATCATGGAAGCACATAAAAAAACGAAAACACAAATACAAAAACCCGCCAGACTAATCGAGCGGGTTAATGTCACAACACAAGATGCTTACAGTTCAGCAGGGCGGAAGCGGAGCTACGCTGCTTCAGTTTGCTTTGAACTGGTAGTACTGAAGTACTATCGACTACGAATTAAGCAGCCAGTGCCTTCAGAGCAGCAGCCAGACGGCTCTTATGGCGAGCAGCCTTGTTCTTGTGGATGATTTTCTTGTCGGCAATGCTGTCGATGGTCGACACGGACGCCTGGAATACGGAAGTAGCAGCAGCCTTGTCGCCTGCGGCGATCGCCTTGCGAACAGCCTTGATTGCTGTACGCAGCGTCGAACGCTGGCTGGAGTTGTGCGCGTTTTGCTTAACAGCTTGACGAGCACGCTTGCGTGCTTGTGCGGTATTTGCCATGAATAATTATCCTAAATCGAGATCGAATGCATCGCAATCCTGATAACTTGCGAGGCGTAAATTCTGTAGAGCCTTCGATTATAACCATTTCCGTCCAAACTAGCAAACACTTAAGGGCATAACCGCCTGTTGCGTTGCAAAGTGTCCAAATTGCTGAACGGCATCGCCAGTAACCCCATAATGGTTTTGGCTCATTTCTGACATTCAGTCAGCCAGCGCCGATCCCGATTGACAAGCTTGTCAATATCGCCAGTGACGACAGCTATAATGCCGACCCATGAACTTGCACAAAACGCTTGCCACCGTCTCTGGCATGACGATGCTCTCACGCATCACTGGCCTGGCTCGAGAAATTCTGTTTGCCAGGGCATTTGGAGCCTCGGCCTATACCGATGCCTTCAATGTTGCATTCCGTATTCCTAACCTGCTGCGCCGCCTGTTCGCAGAAGGGGCGTTCTCACAGGCTTTTGTTCCCATTCTTGCCGAGTACAAAAATCAAAAAGGCGAGGCTGCAACTAAGAATTTGGTTGATCATGTCGCAACGGTGTTGATATGGGTCATGCTGGCAACCACTCTGATCGGGATTTTGGCGACCCCGGTCATTGTTTATTTCATTGCAACCGGCCTGAAGTATAACCAGTCCGCATTTGATGCCGGTGTCGTGATGACACGCATCATGTTTCCTTATATTGGTTTTATGGCCTTTGTGGCCTTGGCTGGCGGCATTCTCAATACATGGCGGGAGTTCAAGATCCCGGCTTTCACCTCGGTCATGCTCAACGTATCCTTCATCATCGCTTCGCTGTTCGTGGCGCCGTATCTGCAGCAACCAATCTATGCAATGGCTTTCGCTGTCTTCGTCGGCGGCATACTGCAAGTCATGCTGCAGATTCCTGCTTTGATCAAGATCGGCATGCTGCCACGCCTCTACTGGAATCCGATGATTGGCCTGCAGGATGAAGGCGTTCGTCGCGTTCTCAAAAAAATGGGACCGGCCGTATTCGCTGTGTCGGCCGCGCAGATCAGCTTGATGATCAATACCAATATTGCGTCCCGCCTCGCGCATGGCAGTGTGTCATGGCTTTCCTATGCTGATCGCCTGATGGAGTTTCCAACAGCGTTACTGGGCGTCGCGCTCGGTACCATTCTGTTGCCAAGCTTGTCCAATGCGCATGCGGAAAATGACATGGAGGAATACTCGGCCTTGCTGGATTGGGGCCTGCGCCTGACCTTTTTGCTGGCGCTACCATGCGCCGTCGGGCTGGCGACGCTATCGGAACCGCTAACAGCGACACTGTTTCATTATGGAAAATTCGATAGTGTTTCAGTGGCAATGACGGCGCATGCGCTGGTTGCCTATGGTGTTGGCCTGATCGGTCTGATCCTGGTCAAGATCCTCGCACCCGGCTTTTATGCCAAACAGGATATTCGTACGCCAGTGAAAATCGCCATCGGGGTGTTGATCGCCACGCAGTTGATGAATTACCTGTTTGTTCCCTGGATCGCCCATGCAGGACTGGCACTGTCCATCGGATTAGGCGCCTGCCTGAATGCATCCTTTTTGTTCTGGGGTTTGCGTCGCCGTAACATCTATGTGCCGCGACCGGGCTGGGGCATGTTTCTGGCAAAACTCGCCGGGGCACTGATACTGTTGGCGCTGGCAGCTATCATCATCTCTCATCGTTTTGATTGGATTGGTCTGCGCGCACATCCTGGCTTGCGAGTCGGCGCATTGCTGCTGGTCCTGTGCGCCTGCGCGATCGCTTATTTCGGATCCTTGATGGCAATGGGTTTCCGCTTGCGCGACTTCAAGCGGATCTCTCGCTAGATCCGTGCATGAGCTCCACACGGTAAATGATGGGTCTACGCAACATCGCTGTTGCGCCGACGCGCCATTGCCGTGCAAACATTTTACAAACGGCGATATTTTGGTGGCATGATCAAGCCATGACGCCAACTCCTCTCGACTATTTCTCGTCACTGGTTCGTCAAGATGACGCGATTCCGCTGTTCGAATCGGCATTGACGCTTGGTCAGGATTGCTATCCTGATGTCGATATTTTTGCCTGTCAGATTGAAGTCGACCAGATGGCTCTGAAGCTGAAGCAACGCCTGTCGGCAGATGCCTCGCATATCCAGAAGCTACGGGTGCTCAATCACTTCTTCTTTCAGGAACAAGCCTTCGCAGGCAACATCAATAACTACTACGACCCCGACAACAGTTACCTGCATCGCGTCATCAGTTCGCGCCGCGGCATTCCTATCTCGCTTGCAGTGCTCTATATGGAGCTAGGTCAGCAGATTGGATTGAATATGAAGGGAGTCTCTTTTCCCGGTCATTTCTTGATGAAACTGTCTGTACAGTCGGGCGACATTGTGCTGGACCCGATGAATGGCAGCAGCCTCTCAAGAGAAGAGCTCGAGGAGCGCCTGGAACCCTATCTGGAACGCCGCGATTACGGCGACGAACTACCGCTCGCGGCCTATTTGCGAGCCGCCCATCCGCGTGAAATCCTTACTCGCATGCTGCGTAATCTGAAGGCAATCTACACAGAAAGCCACCATTGGCAGCATGTGCTGGAAGTGCAACAACGGTTGGTGATTCTCTTGCCCGATGAAATCACCGAACGGCGCGATCGTGGACTTGCCCATGCGCATCTTGCCGAAGCACAAGCCGCGCTCGATGACCTGGAGGCGTATTTGACGTTGCGACCAGATGCCGAAGATGCCGATAGCGTGCGCCAAAAATTACCAGAGCTGCGGCATGCCTGCCGCCGCCCTAACTGATAGTGCGGCACGCCTGAAGCATCATCCCTTGGTGCGCGCCTCGATTGTTTCCCAGCGCTCCAGGCTTTCCAGCAGTTGACCATCAATTTCAGCAAAGCGTACGTTCAGACGTGTTGCTTCATCAGATCCTTGCTTGTACAGATCCGGATCGGCCAGTTTCTCGGAAATACTTTTCTGTTCTGCTTCTAACTGCGCGATCAGCTTGGGCAACTCCTCCAGCTCACGTTGCTCCTTGTAGCTCAGCTTTTTCGGCTTGGACGCAGGTGCTGCGACGACGACCGGCTCCGCAATCTTTGCCTCGGACCTGACATCATTTTTTGGCTTGCTAGCCTGCGCCTGCATGCTAGAACGGACGCGCTCCCAGTCGCTATAGCCACCGACATATTCACGCCATACACCGTCACCTTCCGATGCAATCACCTGGGTGACAACATTATCGAGGAAGGTACGATCGTGGCTGACCAGGAAAACGGTGCCACTGTACTCTTCGAGTAACTCTTCGAGCAGCTCCAGCGTATCGATATCGAGGTCATTGGTCGGTTCATCGAGTACCAGCACATTGGCCGGCTTGGCAAACAGGCGCGCTAGCAAGAGCCGGTTGCGTTCACCGCCTGACAAGGTACGCACCGGGGAGCGTGCACGCTCGGGTGCAAAGAGAAAATCACCCAAGTACGTCATCACATGCTTGCGCTGACCGTTGACTTCAACCCAGTCACTGCCCGGGGCAATCGTGTCTGCCAGACTGGCTTCTTCGTTCAACTGGGTACGCATCTGGTCGAAATACGCCACCTGCAGTTTGGTACCCTGACGCACACTCCCACTATCGGGTGTGTCTTCACCGAGAATCAGCTTGAGCAGGGTTGTTTTACCGGCACCGTTCTGACCAATCAAACCGATCTTGTCGCCGCGCATCAGAATGCCGCTGAAGTCACGCACAATGGTTTTCTCGCCATAGGCCTTGTTGACGTTTTCCAGCTCCGCCACGATTTTCCCTGAACGCTCGCCGGACGACACTTCCAGCTTGACCTGACCTTGCCGGTCACGACGCGCACCGCGCTCCAGCCGCAAAGCTTCCAGCCGACGCACACGGCCTTCATCACGCGTACGACGGGCTTGTACACCCTTGCGAATCCAGACTTCTTCCTGCGCCAGGAATTTATCAAACTTGGCGTTCTCGACTTCTTCGTTGGCCAGCAGCTCGGCCTTGCGCGCCTGGTAGGTGCTGAAGTTGCCGGGGAAAGATAATAGCTTGCCACGGTCGAGCTCGATGATACGCGTAGCGACATTGTCCAGAAAGCTACGGTCATGGGTAATGAACAGCACGCTGCCTTTGTAATCACGCAGCAAACCTTCAAGCCACAAAATAGAGCCAAAGTCGAGGTGATTGGTCGGTTCGTCGAGCAGCAGAACATCTGGCGCACCAACCAGGCCACATGCCAGCGCCACGCGCTTTTGCATACCGCCAGAGAGCTCGCCGATCAGCGACTCACCGTTGAGATTGAGCTTGGCCAGCGTGGTTTCGACCTTGTTGTTGAGACTCCAGGCGTCGGCCGCATCAAGCTTCAACTGAATGTCGTGCATGCGCTCCATCAGTGCTTCATCATTGTCGCCACCAAACTGACCGGTGAGCGCTTCATATTCTGTCAGCAAGGATGGCAATTCGCCCAGGCCAGAAGCTACCGCATCGAAAATAGACATCTCGGATGGGAAATGCGGCTCCTGATCTACATAAGCAATCTTTAAGCCCTGCTGCATGACCAGCAAGCCATCATCGAGTTTGGAGCGTGCCGCAATGATCTTGAGCAGTGACGACTTGCCGGTACCGTTGCGGCCAATCAAGCCGACCCGCTCTCCGATTTCTAGGGAAAACTCGGCGTGATCGAGAAGTGCGACGTGTCCGAATGCCAGTTGAGCATTGGAGAGAGAAATGACTGCCATAAAGGTACCGGAGGAAGAGTAGCGACAAGCAATGAATGAAGGAGATTCCAGACTGACAACAACCCGCTTTGATATTGCAAATCGAGCGCAGCGTGGAAAAGATGGCATTGTACCGATTGTGCGACGCAATAGGTTGGCTAAAGCGCGATCAGGCTCTGGGCTGCAAGCTTGTCATTTTGAAACTTCACTTATGTTTTCGATGCCAGAAAGAAATAAAGCCTCGTTACGCAAGCTGCACTGCATCGCCTGAACACGTAAACCTTGGCCAACGAGCCTGTTTGAACGCGTTCCGCGCTTGCGCATGTTGTAAGATACGGCACGTCCTTCACTGACAATGACCATGCGCTTTCATTCTCGTTTGTACAACACATCGCGTCAACGCGGTTTCCTGACATTCAGCGTCGCCAAATTCCTGATCTTCACGTTGCTTGGGCTGGGCATCATTGGTGCCCTGATCATTGCTTATGCACTGATTTTCATCAATCCGCGCCTACCCTCGCTGGAGGCGATCACCGACTATCGACCCAAAATCCCGCTGCGTATTTACTCCGAAGATCACGTGCTGCTGGGTGAATTCGGCGAAGAGAAGCGCAGCCTGGTCAAGCTCAACGATATCCCGGCCAACATGAAAAATGCGGTGCTGGCGATCGAAGACTACCGCTTCTATCAGCACGGCGGCATTGACTACATCGGTATTGCCCGCGCATTGGCGACCGATCTGGTGCGCGGACACGCCAGCCAGGGTGCCAGCACGATCACCATGCAGGTCGCACGCAACATGTTCCTGACCAAGGAAAAAACGTTCTCGCGCAAACTCTATGAAGTCTTGCTGGCCAACAAAATCGAAGCAACCCTGAGCAAGGATGAAATCCTTGAGGTCTACATGAACCAGATTTATCTGGGACAACGTGCCTATGGATTTGCGGCTGCGGCACGTACCTATTTCGGCAAGGATCTCAAAGACATCACACTGGCACAGGCAGCCATGCTAGCTGGGCTGCCAAAGGCACCGTCCGCCTATAACCCGATTGTCAATCCGGATCGCGCCAGGATACGTCAGCAATATATTCTGCAACGCATGCTGGATCTCGAGTTCATCACTCAGGCGCAATACGATGCGGCTGTCAAAGAAGACATCCAGGTCCGCACCTCCGGCAATCAATACAATGTCCACGCCGAGTACATCAATGAAATGGTGCGCCAGCTGGTCTATGCGCAGTACAAGGAAGATACCTATACCCAAGGCTTCAACGTCATCACCACGATCAACGCTGCAGACCAGAAGGCGGCCTATGACGCGGTGCGCAAAGGTGTGATGGATTACGATCGCCGCCATGGTTATCGTGGCCCTGAAGAAACCATCAGTCTGCCCAGCAATGAAGATGATCGCGCACAGGCGATTGATGACGTCATGGACAGCCATCCGGACAACGACGATATTCTTGCGGCAGTGGTGGTATCGGCTGATCCCAAACAAATCCAGGCCGTCTTGCGTGGCGGCGACAAGATCAGCATCACCGGTGACACGCTAAAATTCGTCGCCACAGCACTGAGCCCGAAAGCAAAGCCGGAAATCCGCATCGCACCTGGTGCTGTGATCCGTGTCATGCAGGATGCGCGCAAAAACTGGCAAATCGTGCAACTGCCTGAAGTAGAAGCGACGCTGGTGTCGATGGTGCCGCAAAACGGCGCTATTCGCGCACTGGTTGGCGGCTTCGACTTCACGCAGAACAACTTTAACCACGTCACGCAGGCATGGCGTCAACCTGGCTCCACGTTCAAGCCTTTCATCTATTCGGCAGCACTGGAAAAAGGATTTGCACCGGCCAGTATCATCAACGATGCACCAGCCTCCTATCCTGCCGGTCCGGGTCAGCCGAACTGGGAGCCCAAGGATGACGATCCACCAGCTGGTCCAATGACGCTGCGTACGGCGCTGCAGAAATCGATCAATCTGGCCGCCATCCGCACACTGGATGCCATCGGCGTGAGCTATGCCCAGGAGTTCATTTCCTCGCACTTCGGCTTTGATGTTGACAAGATACCACCCTATCTGCCGATGGCGCTTGGTGCCGGCCAGACAACGCCATTGCAGCTTGCTTCGGCTTACTCGATATTTGCCAATGGCGGTTACAAGATCAATCCTTACCTGATCAGCCAGATCACCGATGCACGCGGTCGGGTGCTGTCGAAGGCAGATCCTCTGATTGTGGGTAACAACGCACCTCGTGCGATCGATGAGCGCAACAGTTACATCATGACCAGCCTGTTGCAATCGGTCGCCCAACGCGGCACCGGCGCCGGCACAAATGTACTGCATCGCACCGACCTGGCGGGCAAGACAGGGACTACCAACGACGCGGTTGATGGCTGGTTCGCTGGCTTCCAACGGACGCTGGCCACCGTCGCCTGGATGGGTTACGACCAGCCCAAGAGTTTGGGCAGCCGAGAATTCGGCGCTCAGCTGGCATTGCCAATTTGGGTCGACTACATGGGAACCGCATTGCGCGACGTGCCGCAGTCAGACTCGCCTGCCCCTGCTGGTATCAACTTCATTGACGGTGAGCCGTATTACGATAACTTCCTGCCAGGCGCCGGATTTGTTGCCTCATTAGGAACCGAAGGCGGTGGTGTTGTCGATGCGCTGTCGAATTTCTTTGGCTGGGGCAAGAACCCGAACTCGGAAACCCCGAATTCCACAACGACAGATCGCGACAAGACCTTTCAGGGTCGTTGAAATTTAGACAAGGCTGCAAAAAAAAGCGCAGAAGAAATCTTCTGCGCTTTTTTCGTAATGCCATCACTAATCTGGCGCCCCCGACACGGATCGAACGTGTGACCTATCCCTTCGTACCACCATGGCTTTCGCCACCAAGAAACTTGTTTGTGGTCTGGACTATACCTTGACCATGAACTGCAAATACCAATAGCAGTCCGCAGGTCGGAGCCGTCTAGTCTCTACACCTTCCATACCACCGTCGGTAGTATGGCTTGGCTCGGTATTGCCAGCAGCCGTTTGCATAACAATCATGCGCCATAGGTACATGATTGTTGAACATACACTGTCAGGGTTCACCGAATTTGACTCCATTCACGCGGCCGCTTTCGCTTGCCGGTGCCCAATCTGACTTAGGAGGGGATCGCTCTATCCACTGAGCTACGGGGGCGTGCGCGCTATTGTAACGGGTGTCATCACAGATGGAAAGCCAGCATCCGGATTCAGGGCAGTCCAACCCTCGTACAATTATCTTCAGTTCAGGTTTCCATGCTGAGCTTGTACCCCATGCCGCGGACTGTTTTTACGTACTCGGCAGCAGCGCCTAGTGCTTTGCGTAACCGCATGATATGCACGTCCACGGTACGCTCTTCGATGAAAGTGTGATCACCCCAGACTTTATCTAGCAATTGCGCACGTGAAAAAATGCGCTCGGGATGCGCCACCAGATAACGTAACAACTTGAATTCGGCTTGATCAAGCTCAATCTCCTGAGCACCCACGGAAACCCGATGACGCTCTGTATCAATACCCAGCAACCCGTAAGACAATAACTGCTGCCCCAGCTCCGGCGCCTTGCGACGCAGCAAGGCTTGCACCCGAGCAACCAGTTCCATGGGAGAGAACGGCTTCGTGACGTAATCATCCGCGCCCTCATTGAGACCCTTGACCTTGTCCTCTTCCATCCCTTTGGCGGTCAGCATGATGACGGGCAGTTGTGCAGTCCGCAGCTCACGCCGCCACTCACCGAGCAGGCTCAGACCGGATGTGTCGGGCAACATCCAGTCCAGCAGTACCAGCTGCGGCAAGATCCCGCCCACTAGCGCACGTGCCTGGTCCGCATCGCTAGCAATACTGATTCTGAAACCAGCACCTTCGAGCGTAAAACGTAGTAACTCGGCAATGCTTGGTTCATCCTCAACCAGCAAGATATGCAACTGATCTTTTGACATGCGCGTTTATCTGATTAACCTGTAATGAGCATCCACAGCAGCCTGTGCCGTGCTACCGGCTCAGGCGGTAACTCTGTCTGCAATGCGCCGCGCCATACTTTGTGCGGTGTCGGCTTGCGGTGCCTCTACCATTACCCGAATCAGGGGTTCGGTTCCCGAGGGGCGAATCAATACACGACCATTCTCACCTAGCGCTTGCTCGACAGCTTCCTTTTCGGCCTGAACAGCGGGATTATTCTTCCAGTCAAAGCCGGCCGGAATTTTAACGTTAATCAGGGCCTGTGGGTACAGACTGATATCGGCCGTCATCTGGGCCAATGTTTGGTTCGCTCGCTTCAGGGCCGACAGCACCTGCAATGCTGAGACAATGCCATCACCTGTGGTGTGTTTATCGAGGCACAGCAAGTGACCTGAACCTTCACCGCCAAGCAGCCAACCACGCTCTTGCATAGTCTCCAGCACATAGCGATCACCGACCTTGGCACGCGCAAAGGCAATGCCCATTTTTCGGAAAGCCACTTCCAGCGCCATATTGGTCATCAAGGTACCTACCGCACCAGACACGGGACCGACCGATAATCGGTCTTTGACCATCACATAGAGCAATTCGTCACCGTTATAGATACGGCCTTCTTCATCGACTATGATCAGTCGATCAGCATCACCATCGAGTGCGATCCCAATATCTGCGTGATTGGCACGCACGGCCTTGACCAATGCATCGGGTGCGGTAGCACCAAAACCGTCGTTGATATTGAGACCATTGGGCTGATTACCGATGGTAATGACTTCAGCACCGAGCTCGTGAAAAACGTGGGGGGCAATATTGTAGGCGGCACCATGCGCGCAGTCGACCACGATACTCATGCCGCGCAAGTCAAGCGCAGTCGGGAATGTACTCTTGCAGAACTCAATGTAGCGCCCCTGTGCATCATCCAGACGCTTGGCCTTGCCGAGCTTTTCCGAAGAAACACAAGCCATTGGCAGATCAAGCTCCGCCTCGATTTCTGCTTCGACCGCATCTGGCAACTTGTTACCGCTGGCAGAGAAAAATTTGATGCCATTGTCATGAAAAGGATTATGCGACGCCGAAATCACGATGCCAGCTGACAAACGTAGTGCACGTGTCAGATAAGCTACTGCTGGCGTAGGTACCGGGCCGGCCAGCATCACATCGACACCTGCGGCAGCCAGACCAGCTTCCAGCGCTGCCTCAAGCATGTAGCCAGAGATCCGGGTGTCTTTACCAATCAGCACGACCGGTTTGAGCGATGAGCTCACTGATTTGGTCAATACCTTGCCAGCCGCGTAGCCCAAGCGCATGACAAAATCAGGTGTTATCGGTGCTTCGCCCACAAGTCCGCGCACGCCATCCGTACCAAAATATTTTCCTGCCATGACTTTCACTCTTTTCTTCAATTATTTTTATCAATATTGTCCATGATCCGCCATACCGGCTTGCCACACGTTCAATGCATCCACGGTTTCAGCCACGTCATGGACCCGTACAATCATCGCACCTTGCGCCGCTGCTGCCAAGGCAGCACCAATACTGCCAGCCAGACGCCGCTCAACAGGCTTGTCAGTAATCGCACCGATCATCGACTTGCGTGACATCCCTGCCAGCAGAGGCACCCCAAGATCGGTAATCAGGCGGCGCGTATGTTGCAGCAAACGGAAATTATGCTCGACTGTCTTGCCAAATCCAAAGCCAGGATCGATACACAGGCGACTTCGTTCAATCCCTGCAGCTTCCAGCAATTGCACCCGCTGCCGTAAAAAATCCGTGACTTCATCGAGTACATCGTCGTAGACCGGCTGTTGCTGCATGGTTTGTGGTTCGCCCTGCATGTGCATGATGCACAAACCTGCCGCACTATCCTTCACGGCATCAATCGCGCCTGCCGCCCTAAAGCCGTTGATATCATTGATCATGTCGGCATCGGCCATCAACGCCTCGCGCATGACCTCAGGTTTATAGGTATCGATCGACAGAGGCTTGCCGCAATCACGCAAGGCATAGATCACTGGCATCACCCGCTCCAGCTCTTGCGCCAGAGGCACGGGTGCAATCCCAGGGCGGGTCGATTCACCGCCGATATCAATGATATCAACGCCATCGGCGATCATTTGTTCAGCATGGGAAACGGCAAATTCGAGTGCAGAATAACTTCCACCATCGGAAAAAGAATCGGGCGTCACATTAAGGATACCCATGACCAAAGGTCGCCGATCGCTCCGAACAGGAAAGCGATAGCGACCACACTGAAGATATTGTTGACTCATGACTGTGTACTTGTACTGCCTGTGATTTCAAGTCGACGGAAGAGCAAACGGTTTTAGTCGCTGACCACCGCAATGCCCCCCGCATCAAATAAAAAGGGCGAGGATCGCTCCTCACCCTGATCTTGCTTGCTGCTTCTTACACCATCAGGCCGTCAGGCCGGTGCTGTCGCATTAGGCGACACGCCACCTGGAGTATTGTCAGAAGATTTCTTGACGGGCGCACCATACTTTGGCGGACGTGGCTCATTGCCGTCCATGATGTCATTGATCTGATCGGCATCAATAGTTTCCCATTCGAGCAACTTTTGCGCCATCACTTCAACCTTGTCACGATTCTCTTCCAGCAATCGACGCGAGAGCGCGTACTGCGTATCGAGAATACTGCGAATTTCAGTATCGACCTTTTGCTGTGTGGCCTCAGACACGGTCTTGGAAGACATGCGACCAAAATAGGCATCTTGTTCAGTATCTTCATAAACCATGGTGCCCAACGATTCTGACATGCCGTAGCGAGTCACCATGGCGCGCGCCAGCTTGGTTGCACGCTCAAAGTCATTGGATGCGCCAGTCGACATCTGATGCATGAAAATTTCTTCAGCGATACGGCCACCAAACAGAATCGCGATTTCTTCAAGCATCTTATCCTTGTACATGTTCACGCGATCATGTTCAGGCAGTTGCCAGGTAAGACCTAATGCATAGCCACGGGGCATGATGGTGACCTTGTGTACCGGATCAGCCTTCGGCAACAGCTTGGCGACCACCGCGTGACCGGACTCATGGAAGGCCGTATTGCGGCGTTCTTCTTCGCGCATGACAGCAGATTTGCGCTCCGGACCCATGACGATTTTGTCCTTGGCATCCTCAAAATCCTGCATCTCGACCAGACGCTTGCTGCGACGAGCGGCAAACAATGCTGCTTCATTAACCAGATTGGCCAGATCAGCACCGGAAAAACCTGGTGTACCGCGAGCCAGGATGTCAGCCTTCACATCGGGTGCGATAGGCACCTTGCGCATGTGCACATAGAGAATCTGCTCACGACCACGGATATCCGGCAAACCGACCATCACCTGACGGTCAAAACGACCGGGACGCAACAAAGCCTTGTCCAGCACATCAGCACGGTTGGTTGCCGCAATCACGATCACACCCGAGTTTGCTTCAAAACCATCCATCTCGACCAGCATCTGGTTCAAGGTCTGCTCACGTTCATCGTTACCACCACCCATGCCGGCGCCACGATGACGACCAACCGCATCAATTTCGTCGATGAAAATAATGCAAGGTGCATGCTTCTTGGCATTTTCGAACATGTCGCGTACCCGCGATGCGCCAACACCCACAAACATTTCTACGAAGTCTGAGCCAGAGATTGTGAAGAATGGCACCTTGGCTTCGCCAGCAATAGCGCGTGCCAGCAAGGTCTTACCGGTACCCGGAGGACCGACCATCAGTACACCATGGGGAATACGACCACCGAGCTTCTGGAACTTGGTCGGATCACGCAGGAACTCGACCAGCTCCTGCACTTCTTCCTTGGCTTCGTCGCAACCGGCAACATCGGCGAAGGTAATCGAATTGCTGTTTTCATCGAGCATGCGGGCCTTGGATTTACCGAACGAAAAGGCACCACCCTTGCCACCGCCCTGCATCTGGCGCATGAAAAAAATCCAGACGCCAATCAACAACAACATCGGGAACCAGGAAATGAAAATCTGCGACAGGAAAGAAGGCTCTTCCGGCTGCTTGACATCGAACTTCACGCCGTTGTTGAGCAGATCACCGACCAGCCCGCGATCAAACAAAGCCGCGGCAGTCTTGATTTTTTTGCCATCCTGCGTGGTGGCGATGATATTGCGGTCATCAATCGTTGCATCCTTGATATGACCAGCTTTGACTTCGCTGATGAAGTCAGAATAAGCAATCGGCGAGGCACCGGAGCCCATGCTACGACTATCGAACTGTTTAAAGACCATAAACAGCACCAGGGCGATCACCACCCAGATGGCGGCTTTGGAAAACATGTTGTTCACTAGAACTCCTCCGACGCGAGCGCGCCTCATTACCTTATGTATACCCGATTTTACTCGGATTCATCTGCGCTTACTAGGAAACCATCAGCACGCAGTTGCGCTATTCAGGACAACGGCAACTGCGCAACGAAACTTGAACGACTTCTTCACAAATGTGAAACTCAGCAATATGAAAACATTGCCAATATGACAAAATAAAATGATGCGAAGACGTTTCCTAGCAAAGGATGTGGTATTCAACTCGTTAAAATCAAGGGAATATCTGGTAAGAAAGCGCAATTTTGTCCCAATTATCTTGGGTTTTTGAGCACTTTCCCCAACAAGAAGATTTCGGACGATTTATCTCTGCTGGCTTTCGGCTTCTTTGACATTACGGTCTTGAACTCAGCACGAAATTTATGCAACAGCTCGTTGTAACCAGTCCCATTGAAGCACTTGACCAACAACGCACCGGTCGGTTTCATGTGCATTTGCGCAAACTCTATAGCAAGATCGACAATATGCTCGACGCGCGCCGCATCGGCGATCGCTACACCTGACAGGTTGGGAGCCATATCGGACAACACCAGATCAACCTGCCGACCAGCGAGCAGTGTCTCCAGCTGCAACACCGACTCTTCCTCACGGAAGTCGCCCTGGATGAAATGCACGTCAGCAATTGGATCCATGGGCAACATATCAAGGCCGATAATGGTTCCTCGAATCCCGCCCCCTTCTCCACCTGCCAGCTTGTTGCGCGCATATTGCGACCAACTGCCCGGGGTTGAACCGAGGTCGACAATGATCTGCCCTGGCCGGATCAGCTTTTCTTCCTCATCGATTTCCTTAAGCTTGTAGGCGGCGCGGGCGCGATAGCCCTCCTTTTGCGCAAGCTTCACATACGGATCGTTGATGTGATCATGCAGCCAGTTTTTGTTTAATTTGTTCTTTGCCATTCGCGTAGAATACTGGTTTTAAATATTGAGGGACAGCGGCAAGGCCTTGAACAGGCTTCATGCAGCACTTGGCCCGGTCCCGGGAACACAATCTATGTTGAAACTTACCCCCGCAGAGCGCAGCGAGTTGCGTGCCGAGGCACACGGCCTGAGTCCGGTCGTCATTATCGGCGAAGGTGGACTGACGCCTTCCGTGACCAAGGAAATTGACCTCAGCCTCAATGCCCACGGGCTCATCAAGGTCCGTGTATTCGGTGATGATCGCGAAGCACGCATTGCCATTTACGAAACCATTTGCGAAGAGCTTAAGGCTGCTCCGGTGCAGCATATTGGCAAATTGCTGGTGCTATTCCGTCCCAAGAAAGAAAATGCCAAGGATCGCAGTGAAACCCGCGGCAAAGGCATGCGCGAAGTCACCATCGTCAAACCCAGTGCCAGCGGCACCAAGCGCCCATCCGTGACCAAAGTCATGCTCAAGGGCAACGAGCGAGTGACTGCCGGTGGTTCAATCAAGCGCGCCAAGCCGCGTCAGAAAAGTACAAAACGCGCCGGCTGATCCGAAAGAAAAAATGCCCGCTCTTGCGGGCATTTTCAATTCTGCTGCCTGCACTGTCACACTGGATCATTCTGCGTAACAGTCGCCGGAGGCCTCAGACCACGCTGAGGCCAACCAAGGCCGTTATAGGTAACGCACTTCCAGAATCTCATACTCGCGCACGCCTGATGGCGCTTCTACCGCCACCACATCACCTGCACTCTTACCTATCAACGCACGCGCAATCGGCGAAGTGACAGAGACCTTTGCCTCCTTGATATCAGCTTCGTCGATACCGACGATCTGATAAGTTACCTTCTCACCGCTGTCCAGATTCTCCAGATCAACAGTGGAAGCAAACACGACGCGACCATCTGCATTAAGTGTTGCAGGATCAACAATCAAGGCAGAGCCGAGCTTACCTTCGAGGTCTGCAATACGGCCTTCGATAAATGCCTGACGTTCCTTGGCGGCATCATATTCGGCATTTTCCGACAAATCGCCTTGCGCACGCGCTTCGGCGATCGCATTGATCACGGCCGGACGCTCCTTGGATTTCAGACGTTGCAGCTCTTCTTTCAAAAGCTCGGCACCATGCTTGGTGATGGGTACAGTACTCATAAAACTCTCAACAAAATGGAGGCACTTTTGTATAGCGCGCCCAATACCGTGCACAAATCACGGTAAGGCATAGATACAAAGTTTGCCATTAAAAAGGCACAGAGGGCATCGAATACTCAGATGCCCTCTGTGACCAATGACTGGTTAGCAATGAAACGTGTATGAAGGATTAGTGTATAGCTTTATGTAGTCCTTGTAAATCATACACATCCAGCGCATCCAGATGGCGCATGCCCTCGACCGCAGCTTCGGCACCAGCGATCGTGGTGAACGTTGTCACACGTGCCGCCAGTGCAGAAGTACGAATGGCGCCGGAGTCTGCAATCGCAGTGCGCTTTTCTTCCACCGTATTGATGACCAGAGAAATTTCATTATTCTTGATCATGTCGACGATGTGAGGACGCCCTTCCACCACCTTGTTGACGGTGGCAACTGGAATCCCCGCAGCGCCGATAGCAACAGCGGTACCGCGTGTGGCAACAATGGTGAAGCCTAGTGCAACCAGATCCTTGGCCACTTGTACGGCGCGTGGTTTGTCGCTACCCTTGACGCTGATAAAGACCTTGCCCGACCTCGGCAACTTCACACCGGCGCCCAACTGCGACTTGACGAATGCTTCACCAAAGGTTTTGCCGACTCCCATGACTTCACCGGTCGACTTCATTTCAGGTCCAAGAATGGTATCAACGCCTGGGAATTTCACAAACGGGAATACCGCTTCCTTGACACTGAAGTAAGGAGGAATCACTTCGTTCTTGATGCCTTGGCTTTCCAGCGACTGACCGACCATGCAACGCGCGGCGATCTTTGCCAGTTGCAAGCCGGTCGCCTTGGAGACGAACGGTACGGTACGCGAGGCACGTGGATTGACTTCCAGCACGAAGACAACGTCCTGCAACTTGCCATCAACTTCGGATTGCTGAATCGCAAACTGCACATTCATCAGACCCACCACATTCAGCCCCTTGGCCATCAATGCAGTCTGGCGCTTGAGCTCATCAATGGTTTCCTTAGACAAGGAATACGGTGGCAACGAGCAAGCTGAGTCGCCCGAGTGCACACCTGCCTGTTCAATGTGCTCCATCACGCCGCCGATAAAGGTGCGCTCACCATCGGAGAGGCAGTCGACATCGACTTCGATCGCATCGTTAAGGAAGCGGTCCAGCAACACTGGCGAGTCATGCGAGACCTTGACGGCTTCGCGCATGTAGCGCTCCAGATCACGTTGTTCGTGGACGATTTCCATCGCACGGCCACCGAGCACGTAGGAAGGACGCACCACCAGCGGGTAACCAATTTCCTGCGCCAGACGCAAGGCATCAGCCTCAGTACGCGCAGTACGATTCGGCGGTTGACGCAGACCCAGATCATGCAACAACTTCTGGAACCGTTCACGGTCTTCGGCAGCATCGATCATGTCCGGCGACGTGCCAACGATAGGCACGCCATTGGCTTCCAGATCCAGCGCCAGCTTCAGCGGTGTCTGACCGCCATATTGCACGATCACGCCATGCGGCTTCTCGAGAGCAACGATTTCCAGTACATCTTCCAGGGTCAGCGGCTCAAAATAGAGACGGTCGGAGGTATCGTAGTCGGTAGAAACAGTTTCCGGATTGCAGTTGACCATGATGGTTTCATAACCATCGTCACGCATTGCCAGTGCGGCATGCACGCAGCAGTAATCGAACTCGATACCCTGACCAATCCGGTTAGGACCGCCACCGAGCACCATGATCTTTTTCTTGTCAGTCGGCTTGGACTCGCACTCTTCCTCATAGGTCGAATACATGTAGGCAGTATCAGTGGCAAATTCACCGCCACAGGTATCGACACGCTTGTAGACCGGACGAATATTGAGCGCATGGCGCTTTTCCCGCACTTCCTTGTCGGTGACCTTGAGCAACTTGGCCAGACGACGGTCAGCGAAGCCCTTTTGCTTGAGTTTGAACAGTGTGTCCTTGTCGAGTACATCGAGCGTCTGCGAGCTTTCCAGCCACAGTTCGATATCAACGATTTCCTTGATCTGCGACAGGAACCAGGGATCGATATGGGTCAGGCCGTGCACCTCTTCCAGCGAGAAGCCCTGAGCAAAAGCGTCACCGACGTACCAGATACGATCCGGACCTGGCTCACCAAGCTCTTCCTTGATGGTTTCGTGATCGGTGGTTTTTTCGTTCATGCCATCGACACCCACTTCCAGACCCCGCAGGGCTTTCTGGAACGATTCCTGGAAGGTCCGGCCAATCGCCATGACTTCACCGACCGACTTCATCTGTGTGGTCAGGTGGTTGTCTGCTTGCGGGAATTTCTCAAACGCGAAACGTGGAATCTTGGTAACGACATAATCGATCGAAGGCTCAAACGATGCTGGTGTTGCACCACCAGTGATTTCATTGCGCAATTCATCGAGCGTGAAGCCGACAGCCAGCTTGGCCGCGATCTTGGCGATCGGGAAGCCGGTAGCCTTGGATGCCAGCGCCGACGAACGCGACACGCGTGGATTCATTTCAATGACGATCATGCGGCCGTCTTGTGGATTGACCGAGAACTGGACGTTGGAACCACCAGTATCGACACCAATTTCACGCAACACTGCCAACGAGGCATTACGCATGATCTGGTATTCCTTGTCGGTCAGCGTTTGCGCTGGTGCGACCGTGATTGAGTCACCGGTGTGCACACCCATTGGATCCAGGTTTTCAATCGAGCAAACGATGATGCAGTTGTCAGCCTTGTCGCGCACCACTTCCATCTCATACTCTTTCCAGCCGATCAGCGATTCTTCGATCAGCAGTTCAGAGGTTGGCGAAGCTTCCAGGCCGCGCTTGCAGATGGTTTCAAATTCTTCGGCGTTATACGCAATACCGCCGCCAGTACCGCCCATGGTGAACGAAGGACGGATGATGACCGGGAAGCCCAATTCCTTTTGCACTGCCCAGGACTCTTCCAGCGTGTGCGACACACCTGAACGCGCCGAACCCAGACCAATCTTGGTCATGGCATCCTTGAACTTGGAGCGGTCTTCGGCCTTGTCGATCGCTTCCGGCGAGGCACCGATCAGTTCACAACCGTATTTTTCCAGTACGCCATTGCGATGCAGGTCCAGCGCGCAATTAAGCGCAGTCTGACCACCCATGGTTGGCAGAATGGCGTCCGGCTTTTCCTTGGCAATGATACGCTCCACCACCTGCCAGGTAATCGGCTCGATGTAGGTGACGTCAGCCATTTCCGGGTCAGTCATGATGGTCGCAGGATTGCTGTTGACCAGAATGACCTTGTAACCCTCTTCACGCAGTGCCTTACAGGCCTGGGCACCGGAATAGTCGAACTCGCAGGCTTGACCGATGATGATCGGACCAGCGCCGATGATCAGAATGCTTTTAATGTCGTTACGCTTAGGCATGTTTCTTTTTCTCCATCATCGCCACAAATTGATCAAACAGCGGGGCGATGTCATGCGGCCCGGGTGATGCTTCTGGGTGGCCCTGGAAGCAGAAAGCAGGCTTGTCGGTACGTGCAAAACCTTGCAGCGAACCATCGAACAAGGATACGTGTGTGACGCGGCAGTTGGCTGGCAACGTCGCAGCATCTACTGCAAAACCGTGATTTTGCGAAGTGATCAGCACTTGCTTGGAAGCCAGATCCTGTACCGGATGGTTGGCACCGTGATGACCAAATTTCATCTTCAGGGTTTTGGCGCCGGAAGCCAGTGCCATGATCTGATGACCGAGACAGATGCCGAAGGTCGGGATACCTCGCTCGATCAGCTCCTTGGCAGCAGCAATCGCGTAATCACAGGGTTCTGGATCGCCAGGACCGTTGGACAGGAAAATACCATCGGGATTGAGCGCTAATGCCTCGGCCGCGGTCGCTTGCGCAGGCAACACGGTGACCTTGCAGCCACGCTCAGCGAGCATGCGCAGGATGTTGTATTTGACGCCATAGTCATACGCGACGACATGGAACTTCGGCGTGATCTGCTGACCGTAACCGCGACCAAGCTTCCACTCGGTCTCGGTCCAGTTATAGGCCTGCTTGGTAGAAACGACCTTGGCCAGATCCATACCTGCCAGACCAGGGAAGGCACGTGCCAACTCCAATGCCTTTGCCTTGGCCACTTCGATATCCTGCTCACCCGCCACGATGGCACCGTTTTGAGCACCCTTTTCGCGCAAAATACGAGTCAGCTTGCGCGTATCGATACCGGCAATCGCTACGATATTATTGGCTTGCAGATAGTCGCTAAGACTTTGCTTGGTGCGAAAATTGGAGGTCAGACGCGGCAGATCCTTGATGATCAAGCCAGCTGCATGAACCTGAGCAGCCTCAACGTCTTCAGTATTGACGCCGGTATTGCCAATGTGCGGATAGGTCAGGGTAACGATTTGACGGCTGTAGCTGGGGTCGGTCAAGATTTCCTGGTAACCGGTCATGGCGGTATTGAACACGACTTCGCCAGCTGTGGTGCTGACGTTGCCGGCAGCGCCGATGGAAACACCAAGAAAAACGGACCCGTCTGCTAGCGCGAGGATGGCCGGAACGGTTGGGCCAGAAAGTAAAGGCAGCAAGGGTAACTCCTGAGATTGTTACCGCCGCTGGCTGGGCCAGATCGCACTGAGCACGAATGCAAACACCCGTACAATGAAACCGTACTGAATGCAGCAAATGCACCAACCCGACCGCCGCGCACACCCCATTAAACTTGCCTGGAATGTCGGTTGGGCCTGCTGGGACGAGATGAAGGATTCGGTATGCGCTACGGCGGAATTTAAATTAGCTAAACCGCACAATTGTAGCGCAAAACGCGCCTCTCAGCAAATCCAAAGATTGCCAAAAGACGCGTTTCAGGAATAGCCGAATTGGTAAAAACGGCTAAAAATCAGTGCATTAGCTGCACCGGTGGGAATTACAGACCCAGCGCTGCGATACCAGCCTTGGCGATCTGCACATCTTCCGACGACTTCACGCCAGAAACACCAACCGCACCGACATATTGTCCATCGACCACAATAGGAACACCGCCTTCAAGCAATCCTTCGAGTTCAGGTGCACTCAGGAAAGAGACGCGGCCATTATTGATCATGTCTTCGTAAATCTTGCTTTCGCGGCGACCCAGAGCAGCAGTCTTGGCCTTGGCAGGGGCGATGTAAGACGATGCAGGTGCTGCGCCATCCAGGCGTTGCAGCCACAACAGATGACCACCGTCGTCAACGATGGAAATGACCACCGCCCAGTTATTGGCACGGGCTTCTGCTTCGGCACCGGCTGCGATTTTTTTCAGGTCTTCAAGGGTCAGATACGGCTTCGTTTGCATGATGGTCCCAGATCTCAGATAAAAAGAAGGCTGATTGTAAGACGAGATGATGCAAAAAGTAAAAGTAAGCCTTAATTAGCGAGTCTCAATTATCAAAGTTGAGTGATCAATACCCCAAAATATCAATCAAGCAATTGATAAAATGGCAATTATTCGCGGTTAGCTTTTGACATTGCCGTCGAAATTGTTTACATTGCCCCAGTCTTATCGACAAGGAAATGTCACGATGGCAATTGCGCAGACTGGAAAGCAACGACAACAACTCGCTAAAGTGTGCGTGCTGGCTGCCGGCTTCTGGTTTTGCAGCACGGCATGGAGCGTCGACAATACGGCCAACATGTCGTCCAGCTCACCGCCGAATATTGCCACCATCACCAATTTCGCTGGTATTACCGGCATCTCCTCAGCCTCCTCCGCACCAGATCAACAACCTTTGCTAGGCAAAACCAGCGTTGCTCTGGCGCGCCTGCAAGACATCACCAACCGCGCTTCGGAACTGGCCGTGCAGGCATTAAGCATGCTCGGCATCAACTATCGGTACGGTGGAACATCACCAGAAACCGGGCTCGACTGCAGCGGACTGGTACGTTATGTCTTCAAGGAAGCATGGGGTACTGACTTGCCACGTACTTCGGCTGAAATAAGCCGTATCGGTGAGCAGGTCGACAAGGTTGACCTGAAGCCCGGCGACCTGGTCTTCTACAACACACTACGTCGTGGCTTCTCGCACGTCGGGATTTATCTCGGCGACCGCAAGTTCATCCACTCGCCATCTGCCGGTGGGCAGGTACGTATCGAAGACATGGATCTGGCTTACTGGAAAAAGCGCTTCAACGGCGCGCGTCGCATTATCAGCGGCGACAACAATACCGCCGACAGCGACGATCAAAAATAAACGGATGTCACGCCCTCAGCGCGCCATGTTATCTGCTTTGATTTTGAGTTTTTGCCGAATCTCCGGCATGGCTTTCATTGCGGCCTGCTCGCCTGCCAAAATGGCAACATTACGCCCGGCAAAGTCACTTCCCTTCATTCCTCCCAACTCAGGCTGAATCACAATATCGGCATCCTTGAGCTCAAAGCTGTTGATGGTCTGCCCCATGATGGCAAAAGTCTGCAGCATCACATCGACCGAACTGCTTGCTGCCTGAGCTTCGGGTTGTGCCGAAATATTCACGGCAATCACAAAGTCAGCCCCCATTTCGCGCGCAAAACGCACAGGCACTGGTGATACCAGACCACCATCGACATAGGACCGATCACCAATACGCACTGATTGGAAGACTCCCGGCACAGCAGAAGAAGCACGTACCGCGATCCCGGCGTTCCCGCGACGAAACAGAATGGGTTGACCAGTTTTAAGGTCGGTAGCAACTGCGCCAAACGGAATCTTGAACTTCTCTATCGGCATATTATTGACTACCCGATTGACGTAATTCTGCACGCCCTCCCCTTTGAGCACGCCACTGACCTTGGAGAACAGCGGAATCGACCAGTCAGAGATAGTAGCCTCATCCATCTCCAGTGCCAGTTTTTGCAATGCAAAGCCATTGTTGCCGGCAGCGTACAAGGCACCAACCACGCTGCCTGCACTGGTTCCTACTACGATGTCAGGGAAAATCCCCTGCGACTCCAACGCTTTAATCACGCCCACATGCGCAAAACCGCGCGCAGCACCACCGCCGAGTGCCAGCGCAATCCTGGGTCGCACAGGCTCTGGTACTGACGCTGGCTGCGAAGCGATCGCGACTGCTGATACCTCGGCATTTTTTTGCGGCAACATACTACATCCTGCCAGTACAAGCAGCAGCGAGATCGGGGACAACAAGGGGCGAAGGAAAAAGCGACGCGAAGCAGACATGGCAGTAGGAGGAAAAAAATCTTAGCCCGAACGGGCGCCGCCATTGTACATGCGCCACAGCACGCGCGACCAAGAGCAATCAACAACAATCGATCATCCGAAGATCCACCTAGTGCATCAGATTTTTTAGTGGTCTTACCATTAAACTGCTATTATTTTCCCGCGCCAGCCGAGCACATCGCTGTGCAGCAAGATCCGTTTGACCTGCTTCACCATTCGTTCATCATCGATCAGCATTTGCATTTACCAAAGGAACCATCATGAAATTACTGCGCTATGGCCCCGTCGGACAAGAAAAGCCAGGCATTCTGGATCAGGCTGGCCACATTCGCGATCTATCGACTCACCTGCGCGATCTCGACGGTGCACATATCGACGACGAAAGCCTGGCGCGCATTCGTGCGCTGGACTTGAACCAGTTACCGCTGGTGGAAGGCAATCCTCGTATTGGGGCCTGTGTCGGCAATATCGGCAAATTCATTTGCATCGGACTGAACTATGCCGACCATGCCGCTGAATCCAACCTGCCGATACCGGCCGAGCCAGTGGTCTTCAACAAGTGGACATCGGCGGTAGTGGGCCCGAATGACAATGTCAAAATACCGCGCGGCTCAAAAAAAACTGACTGGGAAGTCGAACTGGGTGTGGTCATCGGCAAGGCCGGTGCCTATATCGAAGAAAAGGATGCCTTGTCGCACATCGCCGGCTATTGCGTCATTAATGACGTTTCCGAGCGGGAATATCAGATTGAACGCGGCGGCACCTGGGACAAAGGCAAGGGCTGCGATACCTTCGGCCCTATCGGTCCCTGGCTGGTAACCCGCGACGAGATCAGCAATCCCAACAATCTCAATCTGTGGCTGGAAGTCGATGGCAAGCGCTACCAAAACGGCAATACCAGCACCATGATCTTCACAGTGCCGTTCATCATCGCCTACCTGAGTAAATTCATGAGCCTGCAGCCGGGCGATGTCATCTCGACTGGCACACCACCCGGCGTGGGAATGGGCGTCAAACCTGCTGCCGTGTATCTGCGTGCCGGACAAACCATACGTCTGGGTATTGACGGCCTGGGCGAACAACAGCAACAAACCATCAACGCCTGACATGCAGCAACAACACTGAGGAGCGTCCGTAACAGGAAACACTCCTCAGCCGGGTAGCACATTGTTTAGCTGAGCAGCATGCGTCCCACAACAATCGTGCGCAGCTTGTCGTAGCACCAGTTATACAACAGTGTGTACGGTAAAAAAAACAGCACCAGTCCAATGTCGAGCAGGAATGCCTCGACCAGACCAATTTCCAGCCACCATGCAGCCAATGGCACTACCGCCAGAATCAGACCTGCTTCGAACGTGACCGCATGGAGGATGCGCACAAGGAACGTCCGCTGCCATCGGTAGTGTCGCTCGATACGATCAAACACGATATTGAAGATCACGTTCCAGGCCATCGCGACCAGCGAAATCATCAGAGTCAACACACCCGCATGGATCACAGAGACATCCAGCACCCAGGACATGACTGGCACGCAAATCAGCAGGGCCAGTACTTCAAACAAGATCGCGTGAAAACAGCGTTCAAGCAGTGATTTTTGCACCAACATGCTCACCTCCATTGACAACATGAGGGGCATTATCACAGCCTATCCTGATAGAATAAAATCACTTAGCATCGGCAAAACCGATAGGTTGTAATTTAAGTCCCTCAGTTCAGTTTCAGTGTTTGCGTTTATTTTTCAGGCCAGTCGCCATGCTCTACTCCACCGATGCCATCGTAATGTTCATCGAGGCCGCTACGCTGGGCTCTTTTTCTGCAGCTGCGCGCAAACTTGGCAGGCAACAGTCGACGGTGAGCGAGGCCATCGCCAATCTCGAAATCGATCTTGGTATCAGTCTGTTTGACCGCAGTACGCGCAAACCGACACTCACCCAGCAAGGACAGGTCTTGCTGGTGCACGCGCAACAGATGCGTGATGCTAATGACCGCCTGAGTCGGGCGGCACGGCAGCTGGCAGGAGGACTGGAGCCACAGCTGTGCTTCGCGCTCTCCGACACCTATCAATCAGATGTATTTGAAAAAACACTGGTACAGCTGGAACAGCGCTACCCATCGCTACATCTGGAGTGTTTGATTGCAGAAGATCTGGATGCGGTCGAGCTGGTGCAATCCGGGCGGGTACAAATGGCACTAGTGGCAGCGCAGACGGAGTATCCGGCAGATATCGGCTATCAGAGCATCGCCGAGCAGTCTGAAATCGGACTATACGTCAGCCCACAGCATCCACTGGCCTCGATGAGCAACATCAGCGATATCAGCGACAGCATGCTGCGCGACTATCGGGAACTGCGCCTCAATACCTATCGGGAAGAGCATCGCACGCCGATCCAGGGCTTGCACTGGTCGTCCTCCAGCTATCTGATTTTGCTGGAAATGACCGAACAGGGATTTGGCTGGGCTGCCTTGCCGCGCTGGATCGTCAAGCGCTTTGGTGCCGCTGACCTGAAACAACTGGCTGTACGTGGCTGGCCACGCACGATTCAGGTCCATCTGATCTGGTCACGTCAACGCGGGCTAGGCCAGGCTGGCAGCTGGCTGTGTGAACAGCTGCTGCAGCCAGTGCGCTAATCCATCGTTGATACGCTGTGCGCAGCGTCAGAACTGCTCCCAATCTCCCTGATCATCCGTCGCAGGCTTTCTGGCAGCCTGACTGCCGCTGGCGAGACGCGGCGCTGTCGCTGAGGATGCCGACGCCAGTGTCTTGGCTGGTGCAGGGGGCGTTGATTTGGCGGGAGCCGGACGCGCTACAGGTCGATTAGGGGAAGCGGCTGCCTGCGGTGCGCGACTAGCCGCAGGAGGTGCTGGCTGATCCGCCAGTCGGAACACACCGACCAACTGATTCAACTGTGCTGCCTGATCCTGCATGGACTGCGCCGCCGCAGCAGCTTGCTCCACCAGCGCCGCATTTTGCTGAGTCGCCTCATCCATCTGCGAAATGGCACGATTGACCTCTTCAATGCCCGAGCTTTGCTCCTGGGTTGCCGAGCTGATTTCGCCGACAATATCAGTGACACGTTTAACGCTTGAGACGACTTCACTCATGGTGGAGCCGGCTTGTTCCACCAGCCTGCTGCCGGAATCGACCTTTTCTACGGAGTCATCAATGAGTGCCTTGATCTCCTTGGCTGCACTGGCAGAACGCTGCGCCAGACTACGTACTTCAGAAGCAACAACGGCAAAGCCACGCCCCTGCTCGCCGGCACGAGCGGCTTCGACTGCGGCATTGAGCGCCAGAATATTGGTCTGAAACGCAATACCATCGATCACACTGATGATATCGACAATTTTTTTCGACGAAGCATTGATCTCGCTCATGGTGTCGATCACCTGGCCGACGACACTACCGCCCTGCTCAGCCACATGCGATGCCGACTCTGCCAGTTGATTGGCCTGTCTTGCATTATCTGCATTCTGGCGCACTGTCGAAGTCAGTTCTTCCACGGCTGAGGCGGTTTCCTCAAGTGAACCAGCCTGTTGTTCCGTACGCGCTGACAAATCCAGATTACCGCTGGCAATCTGGTTCGATGCCGTCGCAATCGTGTCTGTGCCGCTGCGTACCTGACCCACAATATGAGAGAGCTTGTCATTCATGCTACGGAGTGCTTGCAGCAACTTGCCAGTTTCATCGTCGCTGTGCGCGACGATCTGTGAAGTTAGATCGCCCGCCGCGACTTTCTCGGCAAAACCGACTGCTTCATGCAAAGGTCGTGTAATGCTCAGACCAAGACGCCAGGCAAACAACCACCCTGCAACGAACAAAAGCGCGCCAAAAGCGATCATCAGATTGCGACTTTGTTCATACAGGGATTTGATACTCGCTGCGATCTGGTCAATACTGGCACGTTGTTCATCGAGCAACTGTTGCAGGATATCCAGATAGGCTTTCGCTGCTGGGGGATACGCGCTCGCAAATAACTGATTTGCATCGTCAATACGGCCCTCACTCTTGGCTTTAGAAATACCATCACGCACCGCGATATAGGCCTTGCGTACTGTTGCCAGTTTGGTAAACAGTTCGCGCTCATGATCACTACTGATCAATGCTTCAAGATCTTTCTGGAGCTGAGTCGACATCTTCGAAGAAGTTGCTGCGTCATCGGCAAAGTAAGCCGCCAGACTTGGATCGCTGCTCTTGGCAATTGCCGTCGTACGCCGCACACCAGCAAGAATGACGCGATACCAGTCAGAGACCAGACGCTCCTTGGCTAACGGTTTTTCCATCATCATCTGGGTTTGCTCAGCCACCGTATGTAATCGCAAGACACTGGTAGCAATGACTGCCAGCGCAGCAAGCAAAATGATGGTGAATCCGAGATTGAGGCGGCGCCCGATCGGAAGTTTCGAGAAAAAATTCATAGCGTGGATTCTTATAGTTTGTAATCGCGAGTCAGCAGGCTGCGTCTCCCCCGGCACCATCGCTGGTGCACGCCTATTGTGTGGAAAAACAGGCGCGTAGAACTATCAGTACTTCTACTTAGAATAAGTCGAACAGTGTCGCTCTACAACACTTCTATTGCGATTTCGGCGAGGAAACCACATTCCCGTGCGCAGGAATCCAGCGTACTAGCGACAAAAATTTGCTCACGCAAACGAAGGTTTGCTCAGGCAGGAAAATACGAGCTCTGGAAGGGTTAGATCACTAGCGGTTGTTCTCAACCACCGGCGGCAACACAGGCGCATTGATTGGTGCAGCTGCTTTGCCAGTCACATCATTGATGGCTGTCGTGCAGATATCCCACAAGGACACTGGCACCTTGCCAAATTCACCCGCAACAATCCAGGTGCCGATGATCAGCAGCGTGCCCGCCACCAGCAAGATCAGAATGACATGCAGGTTGCTCAATTGAAAAGTGTCTGCGGAACGCGCGTCAGATGATGTTTTCATAATGCAACAATTACAATGCCAGCAAAATACCAACCATTAGTATAAAAAATAAACGCGGTAATGCCACTGTGGCAAATTGTCACAGTGGCTCTGTGACATCGGATGTCATTGGCATCCCCACGCTCATCAATGCATCGGCAGGGAAACACACTGTGAAGGTACTGCCCTTTCCGGGTAGGGATTCCACGAGTAACGTGGCGCGATGACGAAGCAACACATGCCGAACGATGGCCAATCCCAGTCCGGTTCCCTGTGTTTCGCGGGAGCGGCTCTTATCAACGCGATAGAAACGCTCAGTCAATCGTGCAATATGCTCCTGGCTAATACCGATCCCGGTATCCCGCACCACAAACCGCGCACCACCATCGGCCTGCGCTTGCCAGGCCAGATCGATACTACCGTCTTGCGGAGTATAGCGCACCGCGTTCGAGACCAGATTGCTGAAGGCGCTGCGCAACTCGTCGACGTTCCCAAGCAAATCAGGGCCTTCGACCACCAGCGAGAGTTGATGTTTGCCCGATGACAAGGCTTCTGCCTCGATCAGGATACCCTCCAGCAGCGTCGTCATATGCACATGCTCTGTGCGCAACGGATAGTCTGCCGACTCCAGTCGGGTCAAGGTCAGCATATCGCCAATCAGATTCTGCATACGCTGCCCCTGCTCCGTCATCAGTTTGAGATGGGCGGTGCGGATTTGCGGATCAAGATTGGGTTGTGCCAGTGCGATTTCCAAGAAGCCATTGATGACCGTCAATGGGGTGCGCAATTCATGCGAGGCATTGGCAATGAAATCACGCCGCATCATATCGATACGCTCAGACTCAGTTGCATCATGCGTGACCAGAATCTGGCGCCGGTTTTCAAACGGAATAATCTGAACGATCAACTTGCGCTCCTGCACCGCCAGGGTCAGCGGCAGCTCGTAGCGTCCGAGAATGATGTAATCAATGAATGCCGGATTGCGAATCAGATTGGTCACCCGCATGCCCTTATCTCGCTCCAGATGCAGGCCCAGGTGCTGCTGTGCCGCCGGGTTACACCATTCCAGGAACAGCACATCGTCCATGATGACCACACCATCCGGCAACAGGCTCATCGCTTGCCGGAACCGTGCCAGCCATTCGGCCAGTTCGATCTGGTTCTTTTCGTCGTCACGCCGCATGCGATACAGGCGGGCAAAAATATCGGTCCATGCGCCCCAGCCATCAGGCAATTTTGAGTGCGTGGGATTATCCAGCCAGCTGCCAAGACGATACAAGTAATGCAGCTGGGTAAACGCCAGCGCCGCCATGGCAAGCAGCGCAGCTACCAGGCTGGCAGTTGCGCCAAAGAAAAAATAAACGACACCGACGCCGGCTACGCTCACAAGAAGACGCAACGCGGCCGGAATCCAGAACAACAACTGTGGACTCATAATTGATTTATTCCTGATGTCTGGAGCACGACGCGTGATGCGTCGCAAAGCTCCCAGTATAGAGGTCTTTAGGGGCGACTTGTTGCCCGCGACCTATGGCCTGCAGACCGAGACAAGCTTAACGCGCTGACAGCATGTAACCGACGCTGCGCACTGTCTTGATCAGGCTTTCGGATTCCCGCAATGCCTTGCGCAGACGCAACACGTGTACGTCCACGGTACGCTCCTCGATCACCACGTGGTCTCCCCAGACACGATCCAGCAACTGGCTGCGTGAAAATACGCGGTCTGGATGGGCCATGAAGAATTTCAGAAGCTTATATTCGGCATGCCCGATATCAATTTTTTCGTCATTGAGCGCCACCGAGCAACTGGCCGGATCCAACGTGACCGGACCGATACGGATTTCTTCCTGCGCGAACTCCGGGCTCTTGCGACGCAGCAAAGCCTTGATACGTGCCGTCAGTTCGCGTGGCGAAAATGGCTTGGTAATATAATCGTCAGCGCCATTATCAAGACCGGCAATTTTGTCCTCTTCCATGCTCTTGGCAGTGAGCATGATGACTGACAACTGACTCAACTGGCGGTCGCCACGAATCCGCGAGAGCAGATGCAAGCCACTGCGGTCAGGCAACATCCAGTCCAGCAACACCAGTTGCGGCGCCCGCCGCTGCACGAATTCCCAGGCAGCAGCGGTATTGGTCACGACAAAGCTGGTCCACCCTGCCTCCTTGAGCGTGAATGCGATCAGCTCGGCAATCGACGGTTCGTCTTCAACGATCAAGATGGTAGTCATGGTGCGCCGTATTCCAGTCCTGGTAATCTGAAGTTATTGTTGGTGTAGAGATCTCCAGCTCAGCCGGATCAATCCTCGTCCGCTTCAACGATCTTGGCTGCACCGAAGTCGGTATGGCGAATGTCTTTACCACCCACGACATAGATCACGTATTCACCGATATTCTTGGCATGGTCACCAATCCGTTCGATGGCCTTGGCAACCCACAAGGTATCGATAGAAGTCGAAATAGTGCGCGGATCTTCCATCATGAAGGTCGCCAGACTGCGTGTGATAGAGCGGAAGCCATGGTCGATGCTGGCGTCCTGCGCAATCAGTGCGGTTGCCTGTTCGGTATCGAGACGGGCAAACGAATCGAGCGCGCTGCGCAGCATTTCCGATGCTTCCTCCGCAATCACACGTACCGTCTCATAATGATTGATCGGTCCAACCGGGCCACGCTTGTAGAGGTGAATCGCATTGCGCGCGATTTTTGTCGCCTCATCGCCGACGCGCTCCAGATCAGTAATGATCTTGATCGTCGCCATCACGGTCCGTAAATCATTAGCTGTCGGTTGACGACGCACGATCAGATGACTGCAGGCATCATCGAGTTCGACTTCCAGACGATTGACAGCCTCGTCGTCCTTCATCACGCGCGCAGCGAGTTCCAGATTACCGTTGCGAAATGCCGCAATCGCATCCTGGAACTGACGCTCCACCATACCGCCCATTGCCAACACCTTGGAACGAATCGTCTCCAGGTCCGCGTCGTACTGCTTAGAAGAGTGATCGCCTGTCATAGCACGTCCTTAAAATGAATGAATATTTCTCTGAACTCACGAGGTGCGGCAGAAGCGTAGCGAGCAGTCCGAGGTGTGTGCGAGAAGCACAGCCGCACTGGGGTACGGCGAGCATCACAGCACGCAGATCGGGCTGCGCAGTAGCTTATGCCGTGCCTGATCAGCCAAAACGGCCGGTGATGTAGTCTTGGGTTTCCTTGCGCGCCGGATTCATGAAAATCTGGTCAGTCTCGCCAAACTCCACCATCTCGCCCAGATACATATAGGCGGTGAAATCGGAACAGCGTGCAGCCTGCTGCATGTTGTGGGTCACGATGGCGATCGTGTAGTCGCTCTTGAGTTCGCCAATCAGCTCTTCCACCTTGGCAGTCGAAATCGGATCCAGCGCTGAGGTCGGTTCATCCAGCAGCAGGACTTCAGGGCGCACCGCCACACCGCGAGCAATACACAGACGTTGCTGCTGACCGCCGGACAACGACAAGCCACTCTTGTTGAGCTTGTCCTTCACTTCATTCCACAGCGCCGCCTTTTTCAGCGCCCATTCAACGCGCTCATCCATTTCGCCCTTAGGCAGATTTTCATACAGACGAATACCGAAAGCGATATTGTCATAGACCGACATCGGGAACGGGGTTGGCTTCTGGAACACCATGCCAACCTTGGCGCGCAACATGTTCAGATCCTGTCCGTGCTCGAGGATATTCTTGCCGGCATACATGATCTTGCCTTCCGCACGCTGCCCGGGATACAGGTCATACATGCGGTTAAAAGTACGTAGCAGAGTCGACTTGCCACAGCCGGAAGGACCGATGAAAGCGGTGACCTTGCCTTCATAGATATTCAGATTGATGTTCTTGAGGCCATGAAAGCCACCGTAATAGAAATTGAGCTGCGAAACTTCGATCGTCGACTTCTGTTCTGTAGCTGCTGATATAGGAGTAGTCATAGTATTCACTTGTCAATTAACCGGGGACTTTTTGGCTGAACAGCGTACGCGAAAGGATATTCAGTGCCAGGACGCTGAACGTAATCAGCAAGGCACCACCCCAGGCCAGCGAAACCCAGTTGTCATAAGGGCTCATGGCAAACTGGTTAATTACCACCGGCAGGTTGGCGATCGGTTGATTCATGTTAGTACTGAAGAACTGGTTATTCAGTGCAGTAAACAATAGCGGTGCTGTTTCACCGGAAATGCGTGCTACCGCCAGCAAAATACCTGTCACCACACCTGCCTTGACGGCACGCAGACGCACCAGCATGGCGACCTTCCAGCGGGGCGCCCCCAACGAAAAGGCCGCCTCACGCAGGCTGCTCGGTACCAGCTTGAGCATGTTGTCAGTAGTACGGACCACCACTGGGATAGCAATCAGCGAAATCGCAAAGGTACCGGCCCAGCCAGAGAAATGGCCTACATTCGCAACATAGATCGCATACACGAACAAGCCGATCACAATCGACGGTGCCGATAGCATGATGTCGGTGACAAAGCGGGTAATCTGCGCCAGGCGACTTTCTTCGCCATACTCGGCCAGATAGATACCTGCCAATACACCTATCGGTGTGCTGATCAGCGTACCCAGGCCAACCATCATCAGGCTGCCGATGATAGGGTTCAGCAAACCACCGCCATCACCGCCGGGAGAGGGGGTGTTCTGGGTCAGCATGGTGTAATGCAGCGCACCGAAACCCTTGATGACGAGAGTGAGCAGAATCCAGGCCAAAACGGCCAGACCTGCGGTCATGGCGAGAAATGAAAACAGCATGCCAAGCCGGTGCTGCCAGAGACGCCGACGATAGACAGGATTCATCGGTGAATTGATCTCTACTTGCTGGACTGACTGGGTCATTTTGCACCTTCCTTGCGGGCCATGCCCATCAACATTACCTTGGCCGCAGCCAGCACGATGAAGGTAATCACGAACAGAATCAGACCAAGCGCAAATAGTGCGGACACATGCAATTGCGAAGACGCTTCTGCAATTTCATTGGCCAGCGTCGAGGCAATACTGTTCCCGGCAGAGAACAATGACCAGGACAGCCGCGATGAATTACCAATCACAAACGTGACCGCCATGGTTTCGCCCAAAGCACGGCCAAGACCCAGCATGACGCCACCGACCACACCAGTCTTGGTATAAGGCAGCACAACCTTGCGCACCACTTCCCAGCGAGTGCAGCCGAGGCCATAAGCAGATTCCTTGAGAACCGCAGGAACCACTTCAAACACGTCGCGCATGACCGAGGCGATGAAAGGAATAATCATGACCGACAGAATCAGGCCTGCGGTCAGCAAACCGATGCCCATGGTCGGCCCACTAAAAAGCACGCCGATCAGAGGCAGATGACCGAGGGTTGCCTTGAGCACTGGCTGACCATACTGGGCAAACAGCGGCGCAAAGACAAACAAACCCCACATGCCATAAATAATGCTAGGTACACCAGCCAGCAATTCCACCGCGGTACCCAACGGGCGACGCAGTTTGCTAGGGCAGATCTCCGTCAGAAACAGGGCGATACCGAAGCTGACCGGAAATGCAATCAGCAGCGCAATAATCGAGGTGACCAGCGTGCCGAAGATAGCAATCGCTGCGCCATATTGATCGTTGACCGGGTCCCACTCAACGCGAGTGATGAAGCCGGGTCCAAATTCATGGAAAGCTGGCCATGCACCGATAAACAGGGAGACGATAATCCCGCCAAGCATGAACAGTACCGTCAATGCAAAAATCAGCGTGACTTTGTGAAACAGAAAATCTTGAATACGTTGCTTGCGCATCGTTGCCAACAGCGCCTGGTGCGCTTGCTTATTGTGCTGGCTCGCGCTATCGACGGCAGGCTTGCCTAAATCGGTATTCGACATGGTCGTGGCAGAGATGTTTGAGCTCATTATTGTCACCATTGCGTGCTGCATGCTACGGACCGGGCCATAGCACACAACCGGATCGGTTGGAAAATCAGGGAATACAACAGGAATGCGCCAGCTGACCCGTTACCGGTGCCTCGCCAGCGCATTCCCCGATCAACACACGATTACCAGATCGCCTTGCCGGTGCTGTCCTTGATGTTTGCCTTCCAGGACTCTTCTACCAGCTTGGTGACTGCTGCTGGCAGTGGCACGTAGTCCAGATCAGCAGCTGTTGCGCCGCCATTCTTGTAGGCCCAGTCAAAGAACTTCAGTACTTCCTTACCCTTGGCGCCATCGGCAAGTTGCGACTTGTGCAGCAGGATGAAAGTTGCACTGCTGATTGGCCAGCTGTTCTTGCCTGGAGCATCGGTGAAATCTACTGCAAAACCAGGTGTCTTGGCCCAGTCAGCAGCAGCAGTTGCAGCCTTGAAAGTAGCGTCGTCAGGTGCCACGAAAGCGCCATCACGGTTCTTCAGCTGAGTATAGTTCAGCTTGTTTTTCTTGACGTAAGCGTATTCGACATAGCCGATTGCACCCTTGACCTTTTGTACGTTGGCAGCGACACCTTCGTTACCCTTGCCACCGACGCCGACTGGCCACTTGACCGCTGTACCAGCACCGATCTTGGCCTTGAAGTCTGCATTGGCCTTGGACAGGTAGCTGGTGAACACGTAGGAAGTGCCCGAACCATCAGAACGATAAACCACGGTAATGTCGTCAGCTGGCAGCTTCACGCCTGCATTCAAAGCCACGATTTCAGGTGCATTCCACTTGGTGATTTTGCCAGCGTAGATATCTGCCAGCACCGCACCGGACAACTTGATTTGTCCTGGGGTAACACCATCCAGATTGACCACTGGTACCACACCGCCAACCACAGCCGGAAATTGTGTCAAACCGTCTGCTTCCAGCTCTTCTTGCTTCAAAGGTGCATCGGATGCACCAAAGTCAACGGTCTTCGCCTTGATTTGCTTGATACCGCCACCAGAGCCGATCGATTGATAGTTCAGGCTGTTACCAGTGGCTGCCTTGTAAGACTCAGCCCACTTGGCGTAGATTGGATACGGGAACGAAGCGCCCGCGCCAGTGATTTCAGCAGCATGTACTGCCGCGGAAAATGCCAGCGTGCCGCAAACAGCAACCGCGACTGATTTGAGAAGATGATTCAAGCCCATGTCTTACTCCTTTGATTGACGAGATGAGTGTGTATTGAATGTTTTCAGCGAGGATGATGCGTTTGCAACCGACGCGACGTCAGGCAGATTGACAGACCCACGAATGCATTCCATTGCAGAGACGGGGTGAACTGTAACCAGCAATTGTGACGAGTTTATGACCCTGCCCTGTCATAAAGAAAACAAACACCTCCGCAGGCATAAAAACCTACTTGCAAGAATGCAATTTCCCTTCGGCAACAGGCGTTGCAGCGCCGCTTTTCATAGCGTCGTGGAATATGACAAGCCACTTCGTGCTCGTCATAAACTTGTCATACCAAGGCCATACACTGCGTGCCCAGTCATGGATATAATCAATCGCCACAGTGAAAGACAGGATGTACCGGATGACCAGAAAAGAAAAACCTGAAGACACGACTATCCACACCGACATCAATCCAACTGCGGTCTACCTCAATCGCGAGCTGTCACAACTGGCATTCAACCGGCGGGTCCTGGCGCAAGCGGAAAACAAACAGATTCCCTTGCTCGAGCGTCTGCGTTACCTGTGCATCTGCAGCAGCAACCTCGATGAATTCTTTGAAGTACGTATCGCTAGTTTGCTGGCCAACCGCATTGAAGGCGAACATCTCGACACACCAGAACTGCGCGCCGCGCTGGAGCGCACCAGTGTCGAGTGTCATCAGATCGTGGCGCGTCAGTATGAATTGCTGAACAAGGACATCCTGCCGCAGCTGGCCCATAAAGGCGTGCATCTGTTGCGCCATGAAGACCGCAACGATGCGCAGCGCGCCTGGGTCAAACAATACTTTGAACAGAATGTACGCCCGTTATTGACCCCCATCGGGCTCGATCCGGCGCATCCGTTCCCGCAAGTGCTCAACAAGAGCCTGAATTTCATCATCGAACTGTCCGGCAAGGATGCTTTTGGACGCGGTACCGCGATTGCCATCGTCAAGGCACCACGCGTGCTGCCTCGCGTGATTCGCCTGCCTGACAATCTGTCTGACAAAAAGGGGGTGTCCTTCTGCCTGCTCTCTTCGGTCATTCATGCGCATATTCATGAATTGTTCACCGGCCGCGAAGTGACCGCTTATTCGCAGTTCCGCGTCACCCGCAATAGCGATCTATGGGTCGATGAGGAAGAAGTCAAAAACCTGCGGCAAGCCTTGCAGACCGAGTTGCATAGTCGGCAATTTGGGGTTGGCGTGCGTCTGGAAGTGGCCAATAATTGCCCGGAGCATTTGTCACAGTTCTTGCTGACCCAGTTTGGCATTGAGCAGAACCGCCTCTATGCCGTCAAGGGGCCGGTCAATCTGGTGCGCCTGTCGGAGCTGGTAGATCTGGTGTCGGAGCCGACACTGCGCTTCTCGCCATTTGTGCAGAGCATGCCGCAATACCTGCAAAGCGAAAACATCTTCTCGGTGCTCAACAAGCGTGATGTCTTGCTGCATCATCCGTTTCAGTCATTTCAGCCGGTCGTGGATTTTATTCGCAGTGCGGCACAGGATCCGAGCGTGGTGGCGATCAAGCAAACTATCTACCGCACCGGGATGAACTCGGACCTGATGGAAGCACTGATCCATGCCGCACTACGCGGCAAGGAAGTGACCGTCGTAGTGGAACTGATGGCGCGCTTTGATGAAGAAGCCAACATCAACTGGGCCGTCAAGCTGGAGCAGGCAGGTGCACAGGTCGTCTATGGTGTGGTAGGCCTGAAGACCCATGCCAAGGTGGCGCTGGTGATCCGTCGCGAAGACAATGCCCTGCGCTTCTACGCTCACCTCGGCACCGGTAACTATCACCCGAATACCACCAAGTTCTACACCGACTTTGGCCTGCTGACCTCGCATCCGGAGTTGACGGCCGACGTCAATGAAGTTTTCATTCATCTGACTACGTTGACCAAGCCACGCACCATGCATCATCTGTGGCTAGCACCTTTTTCGCTGCAAAAGCAGATCATTAATGCCATTCGCCGTGAGGCTCAGATCGCACGCGAAGGTCGGCCAGCGCGCATCATCGCCAAAATGAATGCGCTGCTCGATGAATCCGTGATTCGTGCGCTCTACGCGGCTTCGGCAGATGGCGTCAAGATTGACCTGATCGTACGCGGTGCCTGCGCCCTGCGCCCCGGCGTGGCAGGCCTGTCGGAAAATATTCGGGTCCGCTCCGTCATCGGCCGCTATCTGGAACATTCCCGTATCTACTACTTCCGTAACGACCTGGCGCACGACATCTATCTGTCGAGTGCAGACTGGATGAACCGCAATCTGTTCCGTCGTATTGAAGTGGCCTTCCCGATTCTGGACAAGGCACTCAAGAAACGCATCATGAGTGAAGGCCTCGATCCTTACCTGAAAGACAATACCAATGCCTGGCATCTCAATGCCGACGGTGTCTATGCACAGAAGAAGATCAACAGCCGCCAACAGGCATTCAGCGCCCAGCAATATCTGATGCAAACGCTCGGTGTTTCCATCCATCGCGGCGAGGAATGACTCGCCCCGACAACCTGGAGGTGTGATTCATGGAACTGATTTTGTGGCGTCACGCAGAAGCAGAAATCGGCGAGCCCGATGAGGGTCGCAAGCTCACTGCAAAGGGGCAGAAACAAGCCTGGAAAATGGCGGACTGGCTCGATCGTAATCTGCCCGAGAGTTGTCGCATTCTGGTCAGCCCTGCCGCTCGCACAGTAGAAACCGCTATCGCATTGAACCGGAAGTTCAGAATCCATGAAGATCTGGCGCCACACCGCAATGCTGCCGACCTGCTCGCAGCAGCGAACTGGCCGGATAGCCGTGAGCCGGTGCTGATCGTTGGCCACCAACCGACGTTGGGGCTGGTGGCAGCTCAATTGCTGAGTGGTCAGCCGCAGGAATGGTCGATACGCAAAGGCAATATATGGTGGATTGCCCAACGCGAACGTGGCGACATCACGACCAATTTTCTGCGTGCAGTGATGGCGCCGGAGTTGATAGGCAAATAAAAAAGGCGGTCAGGCCGCCTTTTTTATTGTCTGGTTCTGGTTGTAGTTCCGACTCTAGCCATTGTCGTCAAAACTCTTCCCAGTTCTCCGCTTCGTGACGTGCGGGCAGATTCCTTGGTGCCTTGACTTCTGCAAGCGCATTGGGATTGACTGCGGCGCGGATTGCTAGGGTCGGCGCTGCGATTGATGCTGCTACTGGTGTCTCAATTTGCCGCTTCTGACGCATGCTCACCGTATGCAGAGAAATATCTGTCTGATCGATCTTGAATACGGCAACCGTACGCGCCAGCACCTCAGCCTGCTCCTGCAAGCTTTCAGCCGCAGCAGCAGCCTGCTCGACCAGCGCCGCATTCTGCTGCGTAATTTCATCAATTTGTGTAATCGCATGATTGACCTCGGCGATACCGGCGCTCTGCTCGTTACTGGCGGCGGTAATTTCGCCCATGATGTCTGCCACATGCTGCACCGAAGAGACGATCTCGTTCATGGTCAAGCCTGCTTCGTCGACCAGTCGACCACCCGCTTCCACCTTGCTGACAGAGTCGCTGATGAGGATCTTGATTTCCTTGGCGGCGGCAGCCGAACGCTGCGCCAGTGCCCGCACTTCGGAGGCGACTACCGCAAAGCCACGTCCCTGCTCGCCGGCACGCGCCGCTTCAACCGCTGCATTAAGCGCCAGGATATTGGTTTGAAACGCAATACCGTCAATTACACCGATGATATCGACGATCTTGCTGGAACTGCTCTTGATCGAACCCATGGTTTCCACCACATCAGCAACCACCTTGCCACCTTTGAGCGCATGATCCGATGCCGATATCACCAATTGATTGGCCTGATGAGCATTATCGGCATTCTGCTTGACGGTGGAGGTAAGCTGCTCCATCGAGCTGGCAGTCTCTTCCAGGCTGGACGCCTGAGATTCTGTGCGGTTGGAGAGGTCGGCATTGCCGTGCGCAATTTCTTCCGAGGCTTGTGCGATCACGCTCGCGCTCTGCTTGATTTCCTGTACGGTACTTGCCAGTTTGCGCTGCATGCTATTGAGGGCATGCACCAGTTGCCCCGCTTCATCCTGGCTGGATTCAGTGATGTGCGTAGTCAGGTCACCGCTGGCAATGGTGTCAGTGATCTCGCCCGCACGTCTGAGCGACACGGTAATCCGCCGTCCAATTGAGCGCGTAAAGAAGGCACCCAATACCAGCGTTAATGCACCAATGGTGATCATGCTGATCTGGCCAATATGATAACTCCCCTGGAATGCCGAATAGGCCGAGGCCATATCTACCTGCTGATAGGCTGCCAATGCAGCAACTGTGGCCATCCATTTCTCATACGCTGGTGCAAAATCGCCCTTGATCAGTTGACCGGCATCGAAGTAATTCCCTGCACCTACCAGTTCCCGTGCTTTCTCTACGATGGGAAATAACACCTTGCGCTCATTAATGGATGCTTGCAGCAAGGCATGCCCACGCTCAGTCACGGTGAGTTTCCCCAACTGATTCTCGGCATTGACATAGGCCTCAAGAATCTTGGCTAAATGCTGGTTTTCCTGTTGCCCCTCAGCTGCATCAGTCGGCGTTACCACCTTACGCAAGGCCAGTGCCAGCGCGCTGCCAGACTCCCGCATGCTCATCGCGGTTGTCATGCTGCCGACTTTTTGATCAATGATGTAGGCGCTGCTGCTTTGCATTTCGCTCATGCGCCAAAGGCCGTTGAGCAGGATGGCGGCGGCACAAAGCAATACCAGAAAGAACGCTAGTGCCAGACGGCTGCTGATTTTCAAATTGGTGCGCATAGCGATGCAATTTCCTCTGAGTGAAATATCTTCCTGTTGAGTTGCTTGCAACATCATCAACAGAGTTGAACCGGGGTGGCGACTCCGGACATTCGGAACTGAGGGCGCTGCAGAAATCGTGCCTGCATCAATGCAAGGCAGACAGTCACTGTGCGCTGTTGCTGATCTGACAATGCCAGGACTGACTCACGATCGTCTCCACGCTTCTTATTATTTTTACGACAATACCTAGTTGCTGATTGCCCGCTCAATGAGGACGAAGCGCACCTGAAATTGCCAGACGCAACATGGGGTGCCGTATCTTAGTCAAGCCACTGACACCGCGCCAATGCTTTGTACGCATGTATCTATTCTTTTTGTGCATAAAAAACACCGCAACAGCAAAGAAAGCAGAAAGAAAGGTAGAGAGGGGAAAGGAGGCGTGATGGACGCCATGTGTCCATCACCAGGTCGCACAAACTGTTTGTTGCGAAGATCAGCTTGATTCGTGCAATGCAGAACGCTCGTGTAGCCTCTCGGCGACACGATCCCGGGCATAGTGCAGATGCTGCAGGAACTGCTGGGTCGCAGCCTCCCAGGAAAAGCTGGTAGCGTAGACACGTACTGCTTCGCGATTCAATGCCAGCGCATCAATGCAGGCAGATCCCAGATCTTCATTGAGTACGCCAGCGATACCATTGGCAACAACATCGATCGGACCTTCGACGGGATAGGCCGCGACCGGGACCCCGCACGCCATCGCTTCTACCAAGACCAGACCAAAGGTATCGGTGCGACTGGGGAAGACGAAGACGTCAGCGCAGTTGTAGTAAGCAGGCAATTCATCATGCCCCTTTGCCCCAAGAAAGCGTACCTTGGGATAGCGCTGCTCAAGCTCTTCCCGTTGCGGTCCATCGCCGATGACCCACTTGGCGCCCGGTAGCTCGAGCTTGAGAAAGGCTTCGATATTTTTTTCCACCGCCACGCGTCCAACGTAGAGAAACAAGGGGCGTTCGATGCAGGCATGATCTTCTGGTGCCGGCTTGAAGTGCGCAGTATCGACCCCTCGGCTCCACAGCACGACATTACGAAACCCATGTTCATCGAGTGACGCCTTCATCTTCGGCGTCGGCACCATGATGGCTTTGGATGGGCCATGAAACCAGCGCATCAACCGATAGGTCAAGGCCTTCGGCAAGAGCTTGCGTGCACTCAGATATTCCGGGAATCGGGTGTGATACGCGGTCGTGAACTCCAGCTTGTGACGCAGGCAATAACGACGTGCTGCCAAGCCCATTGGCCCTTCCGTAGCGATATGAATGCAGTCCGGCGCGAACGCATCCAGCGCCGCAGCAATCTTGGCATACGGCTTATAGGCCAGTCTGATTTCAGGGTAGGTTGGACAAGCAAAAGTGCGAAAATCACGCGGCGCCAGCATCAGCACTTCGTGCCCTTTGCCGCGCAGACATTGCTGGGTTGCCCGCAGGGTGTTGACGACGCCGTTGACTTGCGGCTCACCCGCGTCACTTACGATGGCAATGCGCATAAATCTTCTACTCCGGCTAACTTCGAGGCCTTCTTCAGTTGCATGATCTCGCCCCAGGTGACCAGCCGGAGTTCGCCCGAAGGCTCTTCAATCAATGCCGACAAACTCTCGACCCAGTCACCGTCGTTGCAGTAGGTAATACCGTTGATGTCGCGAATTTCCGGTTTGTGGATATGGCCGCAGATGACGCCATCAAGGCCTTTCTTGGCCGCTTCCGCTGCCAACGCATCCTCGAACGAGGTAATGTAGTTGACCGCGTTCTTGACCTTGCCCTTGAGATATTGCGACAGCGACCAGTACGGCAGACCGGCACGTGCGCGCCAGCTGTTGAACCATTGATTGAACTTGAGAATCATGGTGTACAGATTATCGCCGACATAGGCCAGCCACTTGGCACAGGCAATCACACCATCGAAGCGATCACCGTGCAGTACGAGCATGCGCTTGCCATTGGCAGTGGTATGGATCAGTTCATCCCGGATTTTGATGCCGCCGAAATCGAGATCAATGAATTGGCGGATGACTTCATCGTGGTTACCAGGAACGAACACTACATTGGTACCCTTCTTGGCTTTCTTGAGCACCAGTTGCACCACATTGTTGTGACTTTGCTCCCAGTACCAGCGGCGCTTGAGTTGCCAGCCATCGATGATGTCACCGACCAGATACAAGGTATCAGACTCGGTCGCCCGCAAGAACTCCAGCAGCCGTTGTGCCTGGCAACCTGTGGTGCCGAGGTGGACGTCGGAAATCCAGATCGTCCTGAAGTGAAGTGGGTCGCGTTTCATTCCCAGATTGGTGTCGGCTACGGTGTTATCCAGAAACTGATCGCGCGGCTTCATGCTGTTCTCGCGTCTTTCAGATAGTGACGGGCGTACCGGCTATCGAGCTTGGCTAATGGCAGCAGCAGGAAGAAGTCTGCCGAGTGAAAATCCGGATCCCAGGCTGGATCACCACAAACCCAGGCACCGCTGCGCAGGTAGCCGCGCAACAGCGGTGGTACTTGTGGATCACGTCCACCTTCCCGCGCATCAATCGGGAATGGCGTATGCGGCGTGACGCGATAGTCAGGCGGCGCCATGTTGTTTTCACGGAATGCGTGGTACAGGGCTGCGGCGTTGTGACCACCATCAGCCAGACTGACACTGGCACATCCCATCAGATAGTCGCAGCGTTCGCGACGCATGTAGTCGGCAATACCAGCCCACAACAGCATGATGACAGCACCACTGCGATATTCAGGATGGATGCAGGCACGACCGGCTTCGGCAATCACGTTGCGAATGTTGTCGAGGCGCGACAGATCGAATTCCTGCTCCGAGTAAAATTTACCCATACGGCGTGCGGCGTGCGGGCTCATGACCCGGTACGTACCAACCACGCTGAGGGTGTTGGTGTCGCGCACGATGAGATGGTCGCAATACTCGTCGAACTCATCTTTGTCGAGACCTTCCCCATTGGCCAGCGCCGAGAGATTCATCGATTCGATGAATACCTTGTAGCGCAGACGCTGCACTTCACGTACCTCTTCCGGCGTACTTGCCAGACTCAGGGTGAGCTTGGAGGAACTCTGGTTGGCATCGGCTGAATTGGTAAGCAGTCTCATGCATCGTCCTTAAAAGGTTCTCAACGATGCAGAGCGTAACTGTCGATTATTTCAGGCAAATGACATCTGGTGGTCCTTGACTGGATAGCAACACGGCGCGCAAACCCTTACCAATCGTGCACTGTAGAAATTTTCCCCGGCATCATCCTGCACTTGACCCGGCGCAACGGAAGGCCGCTCTGGTACGTGTGACACTGTGTTTCTGCGAACTGGTAAAGTATTGCCTGACTGATCGCGCCAGACCAACCTGCAACATTGGCTGCGTCGGCATTAATAACCATCTTGCACCCTAAAGGAACGTCATGTTACTTAAAGACAAAGTCGCCCTGATCACTGGATCTGCCAGCGGTATCGGCAAGGAAATTGCACTGGAATACGCCAAGGCTGGCGCCAAGGTTGTGATCGCCGATCTGGCACTGGCGGCAGCCCAGGCGACCGCCGATGAAATCATCAAGGCTGGTGGCAGCGCATTGGCAGTCGCCATGAATGTCACCGACGAAGCACAAGTAGAGCAGGGTATTGCCGATACGGTCGCCACCTTTGGCGGTATTGATGTCCTCATCAGTAATGCCGGCATCCAGATCATTGCACCGATAGTTGATAGCACACTGGAGAACTGGCGCAAGATGCTGGCAATCCATCTGGACGGCGCCTACCTGACCACGCGCGCTGCGATGCGCGCCATGATCAAGGGTGGCAAAGGTGGCTCCATCATTTACATGGGCTCGGTACACTCACATGAAGCCTCGCCGTTGAAGGCTCCGTATGTGACGGCCAAACATGGTCTGATTGGTCTGGCCAAAGTAGTGGCCAAGGAAGGTGCCAAAGACAAGATTCGCTCCAACGTGATCTGTCCCGGCTTTGTACGTACTCCGCTGGTCGAAAAACAGATTCCCGAACAGGCCCAGCAATTTGGTATCAGCGAAGACGACGTGATCAAGAAGATCATGCTCAAGGATACCGTTGATGGTGAATTCACCACCACCGCCGACGTCGCGCAGACTGCGGTATTTCTGGCTGCGTTCCCGACCAATGCGCTGACTGGTCAATCCGTGGTGGTTAGCCACGGCTGGTTCATGCAGTAAAGCAGTCGTACCGCTTACCGTGATGCGCCGCTGGGCATGCATCACGGTAGCGCCCCCTCATGACTTCCCTGCCTTTATTTCCAGATTACTTCGCACCCGCCTCATACCAGGAGGCAATTTCCGCACGTTCCTGATCGGTGATCTGGGTCAGATTGGCCAATGGCATGTCACGCGTTTGTACGGCGCGCTGATAGACCTTGGCAGCATTCTGATGGATCAGTTCCGAGGTCTGCAGCAGCATGCCAGCTGGAGCTGTCGCAAAGCCTGGCTGGGTCGGATGATCGGAATGGCAGCTGGCACAACGCTGCCCGATGATTTCCTGCACACGCGCGAAATCAGTCGATTTCGGAGCACCACCATTGGCAGCAACAGCCGCAGCCTGTGGCGCTGGCTTCGGTGCAATCGCCACCGCCACCGCCAGCAACAGCGCGCCACCGGCAATCGGATAGGCCAGCGAGACACGTCCGGCATGACGCAGATTGAAGAAGTGACGGATCAAGACACCAGCGGCCATGATCGCAGCCAGCACCAGCCAGCTGTAGGCATTGGTGTAGGTCATCGCATAGTGATTACTGATCATGATGAACAGAATCGGCAGCGTGAAATAATTGTTATGCACGCTACGTTGCTTGCCGCGCTTGCCGTAGATCGGATCAGGCGACTTACCTTGGCGCATTGCCTCAACCAGCTTGCGTTGACCAGGGATGATCACCATCAGCACATTGCCGACCATGATGGTACCGATCATGGCGCCAATATGAATGTAGGCTGCACGGCCGCTAAGTAGATGCGTCAATGCATAGGCCACCGCCACGATGAACACGTACATCACAATGGCTAGCAAGGCACTGTGCTGTCCCAGCACGGACTTGCATAGTTGATCGTAGAAAATCCAGCCGACCAGCAATGTGCCAAGACCGACACCAACCGCCTGCAGGGCGCTCAGATCAGCCACGTTATGGTCCACCATCATGGCTGAGGCATTGAAGTAATAGACGATGAACAGCATCGCAAAGCCGGTGATCCAGGTGGCATAGGCTTCCCACTTGAACCAGTGCAGGTCCGCCGGTAATTCAGCCGGTGCTACCAGGTACTTCTGGGGGTTGTAAAAACCACCACCGTGCACTGCCCACAGCTCGCCCGAAACGCCCTTTTTTGCCAGATCGCTGCCCGGCTTGGGTGGCCGGATCGAGTTGTCCAGCCAGACAAAATAGAACGAGGCTCCGATCCAGGCAATCCCGGTAATCAGGTGTAGCCAGCGCACCAGCAGATTGAGCCACTCCAGTCCATACGACACCAATACTCCGTCCATCATTTCCTCCTGATTGCGTATCTGCCACAGCGAACACTGCAGATAGGTGGGCTTGTGCCTCACGAATTGGCCGCTCCGAAGATGACACCACCGCTGATCTGATTGTGATCAGACGGCAATACGGTTCCGGATAAACAACAGTCCATGCCAGTGGCACCAACTGCCGTCTACTGTCGCGACGACCCCAATGGCGACGCCATCCCTCTTGTTGTCAAGGTCCACCGTCGCAGTGCAAAACGCAGAAAGCGTCTGCAACACGGAATACGGAGGATGGCACGAACGATAAACGCAGCTGGCTCATAAAACATTAACCGCGTCTTATATTTGACATACGCTGATTGATATATAAAATACAGATGATTAGAGGGCGACCTACCCGAGATGTTTGTTAACAAGCATGCACCGAGCCGCCCCATCTCGGCCCAGCGCCGTTACCCGGAGACCAAACCATGTCCAGGCTGCCTGACCATCTCGATATTCATCTGATCCGTATTCTCTATCTGTTGCTGTGCGAGAAGAACGTCTCACGCGTGGCACTCAAACTGAACCAGCCGCAGCCATCGATTTCTGCGTCCTTGCGTAAATTACGGGAGTTGACGGGCGATCCGTTGCTGGTGCGCGGTGCGCGCGGCATGGTACCGACGCAGCATGGAGAAAGCCTGCTCAAGCCGGCCAAACGCATCCTCGATGAAACCGAGCGGCTGTTCGTGCCAAAGGCGGCCTTCATGCCACAGGAGCAGGCCCGCAATTTTCATATTGCCGCCCCGGACTACATGAACACACCGTTCTTCACGGAGATCATTGCCCGTCTGCGGCGTGAATCGCCCAAAAGTCACATCATGCTGCATGCCCTTGGCCCGGAAACCGATTACGTGCGACAACTGGCCGATGGCGAACTGGATCTGGTGATTGCCAACTGGGATGAACCTCCGGCGCACCTGCACCTCTCAAAACTGTTCGATGACCCGATTGTGTGCCTGATGCGCTCCGACTGTGCCTATGCCCGCCGTACGCCACGCGACGCCATGACCATCGAGGATTACCTGAGCCTGCCCCATGTGGCACCATCGCAAATCCTGCCCGGCTATCACGGCACCATTGATACCTTCCTGGAAAAGCAGAATCTGCGGCGTAACGTGGTGGTCGAGTCAGCCCATTTCCGGATGCTGCCCTACATGGTGGCGCAGACTGATCTGGTGTTAACATCTGGACAACAATTCGCTGCCTTCTACGAAAAACTGCTGGGACTGAAAAGCTATGTGGTACCGATCAAGTTCCCACCGCTGCGCTTCTATCAACTCTGGCACGAGCGCGCCCATCAGGCGACCGAACACAAATGGCTGCGTGCCCAGGTCAGCGCGGCGGCACGTGGCATGGAAGACTAGCTGGACAACGATTGTTTCCCAAGGGTATTTATCTGTTGCTGTTTCATATATCCAGTCCGCGAAATCCGGTATTGAGCACTCTATATATCGGGATGGAGCAATTACTTTAGTATCGCCCCACAAGCCTGCGTAAGGTACTTCAAAACAAAGATTGCACAAGGCTGGTCAACCAGCGACGCCGCGCAAGACTTGATACAACAATGACAAATTCAGGAGACAAGTATGACTGCAACGGCTGACCCGGTGGATGAGCGCCTACCGATCCTTAAACTCGCCGCACTTGGCATGCAACACGTACTGGTAATGTACGCGGGTGCCATTGCGGTACCGCTGATCGTAGGCGGTGCGCTGAACCTGCCCAAATCCGAAATCGCCTTCCTGATCAGCGCCGACCTGTTCTGCTGCGGTCTGGTGACGATTATCCAGAGCCTCGGGATCTGGCGTTTCGGGATTCGCATGCCGGTCATGATGGGGGTGACCTTCGCGGCGGTGGGTCCAATGGTGGCTATTGCCAACAATCCCTCCCTTACCATCCTGCACATCTTTGGCTCAGGACTGGTTGGCGGAGTCTTCTGTATTCTGGTGGCGCCCTACATGAGCCGCTTGATGCGCTACTTCCCGCCGGTGGTGACGGGTACTGTCATCACCGTGATCGGTATTTCCCTCATGAGTGTGGGTATTAACTGGGCCGCGGGTGGTCAGCCCATCATTGGCAAACTGGTCAATGGCGTATTCGTCAAGATGCCCAACCCCGACTACGGTTCACCGCTGGCGCTGGGCATTGCGGCATTGGTGCTGGTCTCGATTCTGTTGATCATCAAGTATGTCAAAGGCTTCATCGCCAATATTTCCGTGCTCATGGGCATGGTGATCGGCTTTCTGGTAGCGCTGGCAATGGGCAAAATCAACTTTGATGGCCTCGGTGCGACTGCCTGGTTTGATTGGGTGATGCCGTTCCACTATGGCTGGCCCCAGTTTGATATTCCCTCAATCCTGTCGATGTGTCTGGTGATGATCGTGACCATGATCGAATCGACCGGTATGTTCGTGGCGCTGGGCGACATCGTCGGCAAGAAGGTCGATCACAAGATCCTCGCTGATGGCTTGCGGGTTGATGGTCTCGGCACCGTGTTAGGAGGGATCCTCAATACCTTCCCGCATACCTCGTTTTCACAGAATGTCGGGCTGGTCGGCGTCACCGGTGTGCGCAGTCGTTACGTCTGCGTCGCTGCCGGCGTGATTCTGGTGATCTTTGGTCTGTTCCCCAAAATGGCGCATCTGGCAGCCTCGATTCCCCAGTTCGTCCTCGGTGGCGCTGGTATCGTGATGTTTGGCATGGTCGCCGCGACCGGGATCAAGATTCTGTCGAAGGTCAACTTCAATACCAATTCGCATAATCTGTTCATCGTTGCGGTCAGTATCGGCGCAGGCATGATACCGCTGGTAGCACCGACCTTCTTTGCTCAGATGCCAAGTGTCTTGTCCACGATCTTCCACAGTGGCATATTGCTTGCATCGTTCATGGCGGTGGTACTGAATCTGTTCTTCAATGGCAGCGGCGCACGCGAAGAAAGCACCGACTTTGCGCTGGCAGCAGCAGAACATTAAAAATTGACACAATTGACACGTTTGCAAGTCCCGCTTGCTAACACTGACTGTAATTCGACGATTCGAACATTCAACAACGGGTTAAGGACCGGATGGCGGGACCATCCGGCAAGTTTATGACAACATTGCAACAACTCAATGAACAGGCGGCGCACGATGTGCCGGCCTTCGTCGCCACGCTGCATGGCATTTACGAACATTCCCCCTGGATACCCGAACGCGCCGCCAGACTGGCGCCATTCGTCAACCTGACTGCACTCAAGCAGGCCTTGCAGGGCGTGGTCAGCGGTGCCGACGTCACCGATCAGTTGCGTCTGATCCGGGCCCACCCGGAGTTGGCCGGCAAGGCAGCCATCGCCGGTGAATTGACAGCCGAATCGACCGGTGAACAAGCCAAGGCTGGCCTCAATCTGTGCAGCCCGGAAGAATTTGCAACGCTGCAAAAGCTCAACAGTGATTACAACGCCAAGTTCGGCTTTCCCTTCATCCTGGCGGTCAAGGGTGCCACTGGCAAGGGCCTGACGCGCCAGCAGATCATTGCGACCTTCACCCGCCGTCTGCGCAACCAGCCGCAAGATGAATTACGGGAAGCAATGCGCCAGATCGGCCGCATTGCCGAAATGCGGCTCAACGATTTATTGGGACATAGTCCGCTACTGGGTGCCGCTGTCATGGAATGGGCCGAGCAAATCGGCTCGCTCAGTGAAGATGAAGGCGCCCTCACCTGCACCTATATGACTGAGACCCATCGCCGTACCGCCGAACAGTTGGCGCAATGGATGCGCGAGGCCGGCATGCAGGTGCACATCGATGCGGTCGGCAATGTGGTTGGTCGCTATCTCTCCTCTAATCCACAGGCAAAAACCCTGCTAACCGGATCGCACTACGACACCGTACGTAATGGCGGCAAGTACGATGGTCGTGAAGGTATTCTGGTTCCGATTGCGATCGTGCGCCACTTGCATGAACGCGGTGAAACCCTGCCCTTCCACTTTGAAGTCATCGGCTTCTCGGAAGAGGAAGGCGTACGTTTTAAGAGCACCTTCCTCGGTAGCAACGCAGTGACCGGCCACTTTGACCTGAATCTGCTGGCGCTCAAGGACCGTGATGGCATCAGCATGGGTGAGGTGATTACCGCTGCCGGTCATGATATCGCAGCGATCCCTGCGATTGCCCGTAATCCGGCCGATCTGCTGGGCTATGTGGAAGTACATATCGAACAGGGTCCGGTGTTGCTCAACCGTGATCTGCCGGTCGGCATAGTGACCTCGATTGCTGGCAGCTCACGCTATCTGGTCGAGCTCAAGGGCGTCGCCAGCCATGCCGGTACCACACCGATGAACATGCGCAAGGACGCGGCAGCCGCAGCGGCTGAAATCATCCTGTACGTGGAGCAACGCTGCAGTCAGGATCAGCACGCTGCGCTGGTGGGAACGATCGGTCAATTGCAGGTGCCGCACGGCTCCACCAATGTCATCCCCGGGGCCTGCATGCTGTCACTCGATATCCGTGCTGCCGAAGATAGCGTGCGACTGGCTGCCGTAGCAGACATCCTGAAAAAAATCGAAGAGATTGGTCAACGCCGCAGTATCGACGTCAAGCGCGAAGAAACCGTCTCGGCTGCTGCTGCGCCATGCGCACCGTGGCTCATGCAACAGCTTGCTGCAGCCACTGAACGGGCGGGAGTCAAACCGTTTGAGCTGGCTTCCGGCGCCGGCCATGACGCCATGGCGATTGCCCGCATGACCGATGTCGCGATGTTGTTCACACGTTGCGGCAACGGCGGCATCAGCCACAATCCACTGGAAACCATGACCGCTGATGATGCGGAAGTATCGGCACAAATCCTGCTCGACTTCTTGCGCAACTTCCAGCCAAAGTCATAAAATCGCGTCTGCATCAGTGATCTGATCAGTTATTCATTCACCCCTTCGGGCACAGCGTTAATAGGGTTTAAAAGGGACTCCACTGTCACCTGTGCCGCATTGAAATCATTCCCAAGCACAGTGCAGGTTCAACAGGAGTCCCTTAACGTGAGTAAAACCCTCTTAATCAAGAACGCCAGGGTCGTTGTGACCATGAATGAACGCCGTGAAGAAATCCTGAACGGTGCCGTTTTCATCCGCGACAATGTCATCGAACAGGTCGGCCCCAGCGCCGATCTACCAGACACTGCCGATGAAGTGATCCATGCCGGGCAACATGTTGTCTTACCCGGTCTGATCAACACCCATCATCATATGTATCAAAGTCTGACGCGGGTCATTCCGGCTGCGCAGAACGGCGAACTATTTAACTGGCTGCAAAATCTCTATCCGATCTGGGCTGGCCTGACCCCAGAAATGATCAAGGTCTCTACGCTGACAGCGATGGCCGAACTGATTCTCTCAGGCTGCACCACCAGCAGCGACCATCTCTATATCTATCCCAACCAGACCCGGCTCGATGACAGCCTGGAAGCAGCGCAACAGATCGGTATGCGCTTCCACGGCGCACGCGGCGCGATGAGCGTGGGTCAGTCCAAGGGTGGCCTGCCACCTGACAGCGTGGTGGAAGACGAGGTCAGCATCTTGCGCGATACCCAACGCCTGATCGAGACTTATCACGACGCTGAGCGTCATGCCATGCAGCGAATTGTCGTAGCGCCCTGCTCACCGTTTTCGGTCTCGCGCGATCTGATGCGCGAAGCGGCCAACATGGCGCGCAGCTATCAGGTTTCACTACATACCCATCTGGCAGAAAACGTCAACGACATTGCCTACAGCCGCGAGAAATTCAACATGACGCCGGCTGAATATGCCGAAGACTGCGGCTGGGTCGGCCAGGATGTCTGGCATGCGCACTGCGTGCAACTGGATGATCACGGTATCAATCTGTTTGCCCGCACCGGCACCGGTGTGGCCCACTGTCCCTGCTCCAATATGCGGCTGGCATCCGGCATTGCCCCGGTGCGCAAAATGATTGATGCCGGTGTTACGGTCGGTCTTGGGGTCGATGGTAGTGCCTCCAACGATGGAGCCCACATGCTCGGTGAAGTCCGTCAGGCCATGCTGCTGCAACGGGTCGGTTTCGGCCCCGATGCGATGACAGCCAGACAGGCATTAGAAATCGCAACCCTGGGTGGTGCCAAGGTCTTGAACCGCGATGATATCGGTGCACTCAAGCCCGGCATGTCGGCTGATCTGGTACTGTTCAAACTGGACCAGATTGCCTTCGCTGGTGCCCTGCATGATCCGGTAGCAGCGCTAGTGTTTTGTACGCCGGCCAATGTTGACTACAGCATCATCAATGGTCGCGTGATTGTGCGTGAAGGCCAATTCGCGACTATTGATCTGGGTGCGGTAATCGAGCGGCATAATGCACTGGCCTATCTCTTGGCGGCAAAGTCCAGCTGAGCTTGAAGACATCAACGATGTGGCGAAAGCTGCATCGCATCGCCACGCTCCGCTCTCGATAATTCCTCCGGTCCGATTTCGGTCAAAATCTACACTAGGGACAGCGAGCCTTTAACCTTTCATCACCATAGACCTATACGTGATAGGTCAGGGACAAATGAAAGGTAGGACTCAAATGAAAACTATCAGCAGGTTTAGCGCCACTTTACTTCTGTTGTTTTTGTGTGCGAGCTTGAATGCAAACGCGGCAGATCCAGAACAAGCGATGTCTCCTTGGACTTGTCAGTTAGTGAATGCAAGATCAAGTGGCACTCAAATTCCAGAGCCTTTTGTGTTCAATTTTTGCCTGCAATACAGTGTAGACGGTCAGGTCAGGCTCGGCATCTCCGAACTCATGGATGGACGCGGGCAACTTAATGGTCCGATGACGCCGCAATACCGACTAACGGCCGAGCTCACTTCAGGGACGCAAATAGTGAATTCAGCGGTGACCAATGCCAACATGCTGTTTGATCTTTCGAGATACGGGCGCACTCCAGCCAGATTTACCCTGTCAGGAGTAGGAAGCTGGATAGCGCCTGACGGGCAAAGAATTCCGCCATTGGACGTCACTCCTACCTCGATCTCAATCGTAATTGGAGGTAGATAAGTCTTATCGGTAGCTGGCGCTGATCATCTCGCCTTAGCGGCATGACTGCCGCCTCGATCGGCTCCACGAAATTGGTTTTCCGAATCGGATAGATCAACGCAAGCAACACACCAACAAAAGACGGGGTTACCATCACCGGCAACCCCGCCTTAAATCATGACTTCAGACTAGCCCCATATTTTTGCCAGCCGCAGCAGATTGGTACTCCCCGGCTGCCCGAACGGCATACCGGCAGTAATCGCAATCTGGTCTCCGGCAACAGCAAAACCTTCCTTCAAAGCAGTCTCGCAGGCAGCGCTCACCATCTCGCTTTCGTTATGAACCTGAGCGCTGATGGTCGAATGTACTCCCCATACCAATGCCAGCTGACGTGCCGTACTGAGCTTGGGCGTAATGCTCAGTATCGGTGCCATCGGCCGCTCGCGCGCCGCCCGCAGGCTGGTATGACCGGAGCTGGTATAAGTCACCGTCGTGGTAGCACCCAGGATACGGGTGACATCGCGCAGTGCCGAGCAGATTGCATCCGAACTATTGGCCTGCGGTACTTCATGCTGGGCGTCTAGCATGTTGCGGTAAAGCGGGTCAAGCTCGACTTCTTTGATCACACGATCCATCATCGTCACCGCCTGCAAGGGATAGGTACCATTGGCTGATTCAGCGGACAACATGACCGCATCTGAGCCATCATAAATGGCACTGGCAACGTCAGAGACTTCGGCCCGCGTCGGTACCGGACTGGTAATCATCGATTCCAGCATCTGGGTCGCGATCACGATTGGCTTACCCTGCTGGCGGCAGCTGCGCAAGATACGCTTTTGCGTGCCCGGCACACGCTCCGGCGGTAACTCCACGCCAAGGTCACCACGTGCCACCATGATCGCATCGGAGGCCGCCACAATGGCTTCCAGCTGATCCAGTGCAGCCGGCTTTTCCAGTTTGGAGAGCACGGCGGCACGACCAGCGATCAGGACGCGCGCCTCTTCCACATCTTCCGGCCGTTGTACAAAAGACAGGGCAATCCAGTCCACACCGAGCTCCAGCGCGAAGGCCAGATCACGTTTGTCCTTCTCGGTCAGCGCCGGAATCGGCAGCACCGCATCCGGCACATTCACGCCCTTGCGGTCCGACAAAATACCGCCATTGACGACCTTGGTCAGAATCCGTTGGCCGTCGCTGGCCAGCACCTGCAAACGCAGCTTGCCGTCATCCAGCAGGAGCGACTGACCGGCCGCAATCACCTCGAACAATTCGGCGTGCGGCAGACAAACACGGTGCTGGTCGCCGGGACGGTTATCTCGATCCAGCACAAAATCCTGTCCGGCCTGTAACTCGACCTTGCCGGCGGCAAACTGCCCGACGCGCAACTTGGGTCCCTGCAGGTCGGCGAGGATAGCGATAGGACGTCCGACTTCACGTTCGACCGCACGCACAATCTCAAACCGTGCGTGATGATCGGCATGGGTGCCGTGACTGAAGTTGAAGCGAAATACATCGGCACCGGCCTCGAACAAGGCCTTGATCATGTCCTTGGTGGCACTGGCCGGACCGAGTGTGGCGACAATTTTTGCCTGGCGTTGACGTCGCATGGACGGGTCTCCCTTTTATTGGTTGGAACGCACTTACTGGATCAGAACAAAATGATGAAAGCTACAAAATTAAAATCGCGCGAAAATCATTGACGTTGGTACGGGTTGGTCCACTGACCACCAGGTCATCAAGGGCGCTAAAGAAACCGTAGCCATCATTGTTTTCCAGCAGCGCTTTGGGATTGAGTCCCAAGGCTTGCGCCCGCTGGATCGATTGCGGCTGGTAGAGCGCGCCGGCATTGTCTTCGGAGCCATCAATACCATCGGTGTCGCAGGCAATGGCATGAATGCCGGGAGCCCCGTTGAGCGCCGTCGCCAGACTGAGCAGGAACTCGGCATTGCGTCCACCACGCCCGCTACCGCGCACAGTGACCGTCGTTTCGCCACCAGAGATCAGAACACAGGGCTTCTTGAACGGCTGATCGTATTGCGCGACATGGCGGGCAATCGCGGCATGCGCCAGTCCGATATCACGCGCCTCGCCTTCCATGTCATCCGACAGAATATAGGGCGTGATCCCTGCTGCCAGCGCCTGCGCTGCTGCAGCCTGCAATGCCTGACGGGCAGTGGCAATCACGTGATGGGTATTGGCAGCCAGACGCGGGTCACCCGGCTTGGGCGTCTCATCACGCCCATCCAGCAGATGCGCACGCACCTCGGCTGGTACCTCGATCTGGTATTTATCGAGTACCGCCAGCGCGTCAGCACAGGTGGTAGGATCGGCCATTGTCGGGCCGCTGGCAATGATGCCGGGATCATCACCGGGAATATCGGAAATCATCAGCGTCACCACCCGCGCGGGTGCGCAGGCCAACGCCAGTCGCCCCCCCTTGATGGCCGAGAAGTGCTTGCGGACGCAATTCATTTCAAAAATGGTGGCACCGCTCTTGAGCAAGGCCTTGTTGATGGCTTGCTTCTGCGCCAGATTGATGCCAGCCGCGGGTAATGCCAGCAACGCCGAGCCACCGCCGGAGATCAGACATAACACCAGATCATCGGCAGTCAGCCCCTGCACCATCTGCAGCATGCGGGCAGCAGCTTGCCGACCAGCTTCGTCCGGCACCGGGTGCGATGCCTCGACCACTTCAATGCGACCACAATCGGCGCCATGTCCATAACGCGTGACCACGAGTCCTGACAACTGACCGGGCCAGTGCTGCTCCACGGTTCTGGCCATGGCAGCAGCACCCTTGCCAGCGCCGATGACGAGCGTGCGACCACGGGTCGGTGGTGGCGGCAAAAAGGCTGGCAGACATTTGTCGGCGCTGACAGCAGCGACTGCACTGTGATATAGGTCGAGCAGGAATTGACGAGGTTGCAATGACATGGAGTCGGTTTCCTTATGAAGGCAAGGCGGCAATCAATGACGAGGAAGTGCGATTGAAACTGGAGGGACATGCGGATTGGATAAATCAGATCCGTCGAGGCAGCCCCTCCCTCTGCCCCGACGATCTGAGAGCAAGCGCAGCCGTGTCTTATTGCACGGTTGGAAACTTGTGCGCGCTCATCACAACGGTGCAGCGTGATCAGCCTTGTGCGATCTGATGATTCGACATCAGCTCGATTGCCCGGCACAACGCCGAGTGATCCAGACCGCTCATGCCATTGGCGGCGCAGGCATTCATCAATTCCTGCGCCGCCGCAGTGTTCGGCAGACTGACGCCGAGTGCCTTGGCGCCCTGCAGTGCCAGATTCAGGTCCTTCTGATGCAACTCGATACGGAAGCCAGGCGTGAAAGTACGCTTGACCATCCGTTCGCCATGCACTTCCAGAATCCTGGACGCAGCAAAGCCGCCCATCAGTGCCTGACGCACGCGTGCCGGATCGGCACCGGCCTTGGACGCGAACAACAGCGCCTCGGCGACGGCCTGAATATTCAGTGCCACGATGATCTGATTGGCGACCTTGGTGGTCTGACCATCACCGTTGCCACCAACCAGCGTGATGTTTTTGCCCATCAGTTCAAACAGCGGCTTGACGTCATTGAAAGCCGATTCGTTACCACCCACCATGATGGTCAGCGACGCTGCCTTGGCACCGACTTCGCCACCGGAGACGGGCGCGTCCAGATATTCGCAACCGAGTGCATTGATCTTTTGTGCAAAGCCTTTGGTGGCAATCGGCGAAATTGAGCTCATGTCGACGACGACCTTGCCCGCGCTCAAGCCTTCTGCCACACCGCCCTTGGCAAACAGAACCGCTTCCACATGCGGTGTGTCCGGCACCATCACGATGATGATGTCTGCGCGCTTGGCCACTTCTGCACCGGATGTACAAACGGTAGCACCACCTTCGATCAACGCAGCTGGTGGGTTCTTCTGGTCATGCAGATACAGTTTGTGACCGCCCTTTTGCAGGTTTTCTGCCATGGGCGATCCCATGATGCCTAACCCGATAAATCCGACTTTTGCCATGATGTGTCTCCTCTGAAAATAAAATGACTATCTTGAATCTCGTGAATTGCGTGAATCCCGCTGTCTGATCAGACCCAGTGGGCGGCACGCCAGCCCAACCCTTCAACCGTACCTGCACGCGGTTTGTACTCGCAGCCGATCCAGCCCTGATAGCCGATCGCATCCAGATGTGCGAACAAGAAGCGATAGTTGATCTCACCAGTACCGGGCTCGAAGCGACCAGGATTGTCGGCCAGCTGGACATGCCGGATCAGAGACAGATTGGCTTTGATCGTGTTGGCCAGTTCGCCTTCCATCCGTTGCATGTGATAGATGTCGTATTGCACGAACAGATTGTCTGAGCCGCTGGCGGTAATGAGCTCCACAGCCTGCTTGGTGGTGCTGAGGAAGAAGCCCGGAATATCGAAGGTATTGATCGGTTCGATCAACAAGGCAATACCCTCTGTCTTAAGTTTGTCAGCGGCAAACGCCAGATTGGCTAGCAAGGTTTGTCGCTCCACTTCGACGCTCACACTGGCAGGCTTGATGCCAACCAGACAGTTGAGCTGACGCACGCCCAAGGCCCTGGCGTAGCGGATCGCCAGATCGACTCCCTCACGGAATTCTTCCACCCGGTCAGGATGGCAGGCGATACCACGCTCACCTGCCTCCCAGTTACCGGCCGGAAGATTGTGCAGCACCAGCTCCAGTTCGTTCTGGCGCAGTTGCTCGGCCAGTTGCTCTGGCTCGAACGGATACGGAAACAAAAATTCCACCGCCTTGAAATTGGCTTGTGCGGCGGCACGGAAACGCTCCAGAAATGGCAGCTCGGTAAAGAGCATGGTCAGGTTGGCGGCGAGTTTGGTCATGATGTCAGACTTCCTTTGTAATCAACTGTCTTGTCGTGCTTCTCTATATAGATGGACAGCATCAGTCCAACAGGCTGATGGCAGTCGGTGCATGCTCACGGCGGGTCGCCAGTTCTTCGAATTCATTGATGGCGTTGATTTCGGTGCCCATCGCGATATTGGTGACGCGCTCCAGAATGATTTCCACCACTACCGGTACCCGGAATTGCTCCATCCAGCGCTTGGCCTGTGCGAAGGCGTCCTGAATCGCATTCGGATCAGTCACCCGAATCGCCTTGCAACCCAAGCCTTCAACCACGGCCACGTGATCGACACCGTAGCCATTGAGGTCTGGTGCATTGATGTTTTCAAACGCCAGCTGCACGCAGTAGTCCATCTCGAAGCCGCGTTGTGCCTGGCGAATCAATCCCAGATAGGAGTTGTTGACCACTACATGCAGATACGGCAGGTTGAATTGCGCACCGACGGCCAGTTCTTCGATCATGAACTGGAAATCATAGTCGCCGGAGATCGCTACCACCTTGCGTTGAGGATCGGCGGCGCAGACGCCAAGTGCAGCAGGAATGGTCCAGCCCAGTGGTCCGGCTTGACCGCAGTTAATCCAGTGACGCGCCTGATACACATGCAGAAATTGCGCTGCCGCGATCTGCGACAAACCAATTGTGCTGACGTAGCAAGTATCACGACCGAAAGCACGGTTCATTTCTTCGTAGACGCGCTGTGGCTTGATCGGCACTTCATCAAAATGGGTCCGGCGATGCAGTGTTCGCTTGCGCTCCTGGCATTCTGCCAACCACGCCGAACGGTCGGCAAGCTTGCCAGCTGCACGCCACTCCTTGGCGACCTCGATGAACAAGGTCAATGCCGCCTTGGCATCGGAGACGATGCCAAAGTCAGGACCGAACACGCGACCAATCTGCGTCGGCTCAATATCCACATGAACAAACTGACGGTCCTTGGTAAATACATCGATGGAACCGGTATGGCGGTTCGCCCAGCGATTGCCGATACCAAGCACGAAGTCGGATGCCAGCATGGTCGCATTGCCGTAGCGATGGCTAGTTTGCAAACCAACCATGCCAGCCATTTGCGGATGGTCATCCGGAATCGCGCCCCACGCCATCAGGGTCGGAATCACCGGCACGCCGGTAATTTCAGCAAATTCGACCGCGAGACCGGCCGCATCCGCATTAATCACGCCACCGCCAATGGTCAGCAAGGGACGTGTTGACTGGTTCAGCATGTGCAGCGCCTTTTCGATCTGGGCGCGGGTCGCACTGGGACGATAGACTGACAACGGCTCATAGGTATCGGGATCGAATTCGATCTCGGCCATTTGCACATCAAACGGCAAGTCGATCAAGACCGGTCCGGGACGGCCCGAGCGCATCAGATGAAAGGCTTGCTGGAATACACGTGGCACCAGCGCTGGCTCCCGCACCGTTACGGCCCACTTGGTCACCGGCTTGGCGATGGACTCAATATCGACTGCCTGAAAGTCTTCCTTGTAGAGCCGCGCACGCGGTGCCTGACCGGTAACGCACAAAATGGGAATCGAATCAGCCTGCGCCGAATACAAGCCGGTGATCATGTCAGTACCAGCCGGGCCTGAGGTGCCAATGCACAGCCCGATATTGCCGGCCTTGGCGCGGGTATATCCTTCGGCCATATGCGATGCCCCCTCAACGTGACGGGCCAGAACATGCTTGACACCGCCGTGGCGCTTCAAGGCCGCATAGAATGGATTGATTGCTGCACCCGGAACACCGAAGGCTTGCAGGCAGCCCTCCTTTTCCAGAACATAGACCGCTGCGTCGACTGCCTTCATCTTTGCCATATTGCCTCCTCGTTGGAATCTGATTGCTGGTCGGTCGCGGCCCAAAGACGAGCCAACTCAACCGTTGGAAGCATCCTATAACCAACAATAAAGTTTGATAAGAAGAAGAAAAGTCTATTTATTCGATACAAAAAATATGGAAAAATACAAAAAGTATTGAATAAGGAGATATTTTGGACAAACTCAAACAAATCGAAGCCTTTGTCAGCGTGGTCGAAAAAGGCAGTCTGGCGGCCGCTGCGCTGGCAGAAAACATCACCCCGGTGATGCTCGGGCGTCGTATCGATGCGCTCGAAAAACGTCTGGGCACCAAGCTCATGCATCGCACCACACGGCATCTGACGGTGACCGAACAAGGCAGTGTGTTTCTCGATCATTGCCGCAAATTGCTGGGCGACATCGAAGTGGCGGAAAAAAGCATTGCCGAAGGTCGGCACAAAGCCACCGGCCATCTGGTGGTTTCAACTCCCGCCGCCTATGGTCGCTTGCACGTGGCACCGCATGCACCGGCTTTTCTGGCACGCAATCCGGAGGTACAGATTTCGTTCAACCTGACCGACCGCGTAGTGGATCTGGTGCGTGAGGGCTATGACCTGGGGATTCGCATCGGCGGCAGCATCGAACCCAGCTTTGTTGCGGTCAAGCTCGCCACTAACCGACGCGTGGTGTGTGCGGCACCGGAGTATCTGCATCGCAACGGCATACCGAAGACGCTCGACGATCTGGCACAGCACAACTGCCTCGCCTTTAACTTGCAAGGCGGTCAGCAACGGGGCTGGTATTTTCAGCAGAACGGCAAGCCCGTCATCATCCGTGCGCAAGGCAATCTGGACTGCAATGACGGTGAACTGTTGCACCGTTGGGCTTGTGAAGGATTGGGACTGGCCTGGCGCTCGACCTGGGAGATCCAGTCCCAGCTGGCATCGGGCGAGCTGATCACAGTACTCGATGACTATGCGTTGCCGCATTACGACATCATGGCGGTGTATCCACAACAACATCATTTGCCAGCCAAGACACGGTTTTTTATTGACTATTTGAAAGAAGTGTATTCACAGCAAGATTACTGGACCACCTTCTGAGAATCTTGTTGGAAGTCGTCGGTGCCGCACTGGCAAAGGCGTAGCGCCGGATTAGGATGCACACTTATATTGCAGGACGTATAGCTTATATGTGCGAAAAAATGAGATTTCCGGAAAAAATTCACCGACAGTACCTGACGCTGAAGCCAAAGCGCGCAAAAATAGAACGAGCACGAATCATCGAAGTGAGGACTTTGATTGCTAATCGTGCCGCCGATAGTACAGAAATCCGCATTGGTGACAGGCAGACAATAACAGCGCCTTTTTGACGAAAGTGGGATACTTCCACGCTTTTTTCGGCGCACAACGCGCAAGCGATAAACGGAGACAAACTTCATGAAACTGCTGGACAACTTTTTCAAGCTGAGTGAGAACGGGACCACGGTACGAACCGAATTACTGGCCGGTTTGACCACCTTCCTGACGATGGCCTACATCATTTTCGTCAATCCATCGATCCTTGGCGACGCCGGTATGCCCAAGGATTCCGTGTTTGTGGCGACCTGTCTGGCCGCAGCCATTGGCACGCTGATCATGGGTCTGTACGCCAACTATCCGATCGGCATGGCACCGGGCATGGGGCTCAACGCCTACTTTGCCTACGCCGTGGTCAAAGGTATGGGCTTTCCATGGCAAGCCGCACTGGGCGCGGTTTTCATCTCCGGCTGTCTGTTTGTGCTGGTGAGTCTGTTCCGTATCCGCGAATTGATCATCAACAGTATTCCGCATTCACTGCGTAGTGCGATACCGGCGGGTATCGGGCTATTTCTTGCGCTCATCTCCCTCAAAACTGCTGGGATCGTAACCTCCAACCCAGCCACCTTCGTGACCCAGGGAGATCTGCACAAGGCTGCACCGGTACTGGCGATTATCGGCTTCCTGTCCATCGTGGCAATGGACCAGTTGAAGGTGCGTGGTGCCTTGCTGATCGGCATTTTGCTGGTCACCATCCTGAGCTTCGTGTTTGGCGGGAATCATTTCTCGGGCATTTTCTCGGCACCACCGTCAATTGCGCCGACCTTGTTGCATCTGGATATCAAGGGTGCCATTTCGATGGGCCTGATCAATGTGGTACTGGTGTTCTTCCTGGTCGAACTGTTTGACGCAACCGGCACCCTGATGGGCGTGGCGCAACGCGCCGGGCTGATCAAGGATGGCAAGATGGCGCGCATCAACAAGGCATTGCTGGCTGATAGCGGTGCGATCGTCGCCGGCTCTCTGCTGGGCACATCGAGCACAACCGCCTATATTGAAAGTGCAGCAGGCGTGCAAGAAGGTGGCCGTACCGGGTTGACCGCTGTGACCGTGGCTGTGCTGTTCCTGCTGGCGCTATTCATTGCGCCATTGGCAGGTGTGGTACCGGGTTATGCAACCGCACCGGCGCTGTTTTTTGTAGCTTGCCTGATGTTGCGCGAGTTGACTGAAATCAACTGGAAAGACACCACCGAGTGCGTACCAGCGGCAATTACTGCCCTGATCATGCCCTTCACGTATTCGATCGCCAACGGTCTGGCATTGGGTTTCATCAGCTACGCCGGTCTGAAGTTGCTGACCGGCCGGGCCCGGGAAGTGTCGAAGGTGATCTGGGTCATCGCGGCAATTTTCCTGTTCAAGCTGGTCTACCTGGGCGCATGATGGCAGTCAGGAAATAGCAGTGATACGGTCGACAGCAAGCACGTCTGACGCGCGCTGTTGATCGCATCACAAAAATCAACTGCAACAATCGGCCGCAACAATTTTCTGCTGCAAAGTTGCACGGTATTTCCGACAACCCGGCACAGATCTTGTATCAACAAAAAGTCATCAACGTTATTTTTACGGCAGAACAAGAAAACACCATGTCCGATCCAATTCGCTTCTATTTCCGCGGTGCGGTCCAGCAAGTGGAGACCCACGCTGGCGCTACCGGCAAACCCGTCACCCGCACTGTTTTACAGCATCTGCGCGAGGACCTGCACTGTACCGGCACCAAGGAAGGCTGTGCCGAAGGCGATTGCGGTGCCTGCACTGTCGTCATCGGTGAACTGCGCGACGATGCGCTAGAACTGAAAACAGTCAATTCCTGCATTCAGTTCCTGCCCACTCTGGATGGCAAGGCCTTGTTTACCGTAGAAGATCTGAAACAGCCCGACGGCTGCCTGCACCCGACCCAGCAAGCCATGGTCGAATGCCACGGCTCCCAGTGCGGTTTTTGTACACCGGGCTTTGTGATGTCACTGTGGGGCTTGTACCTCAAGCATGAGCAGGATGGCATTGCTCCCAGCACCCGCGAAATTGACGATGCGCTGTCGGGCAATCTATGCCGTTGCACCGGCTATCGTCCGATCATTGATGCCGCCCGCCGCATGGGTGAATTACCCAAAGTCAATTTTGATCGCGCACCGGTAATCGAAGCGTTGCGCGCTCTGCAACGCGAACAGCCCCTGCGCGTGAGCTACAACGGTCAGACCTTCCATGCGCCACAAACCCTGGAGCAACTGGCCAGCCTGCGGGATGCCTTGCCGAAGGCACGTATCCTGTCCGGCTCGACCGATGTCGGCTTGTGGGTGACCAAGCAGATGCGCGATCTGGGTGACATCATTTATCTGGGACAAGTCGGCGCCCTCAAGCACATTCACGCCGCCGATGGCTGGCTGGAAATCGGTGCCGGCGTGACACTGGAACAAGCCTACGCAACTGCCAGCGCCTACTATCCGGAGGCACTGTCGGAACTGTGGCAACGCTTTGCCTCGCTGCCGGTGCGTAACGCCGGCACGCTGGGCGGCAACGTCGCCAATGGCTCGCCGATTGGCGACTCGATGCCCTGGCTGATCGCCTTGGGGAGCGAAATCGTGCTGTATGGCGTCAATGGTCAGCGCACCATGCCGCTTGAAGATTTCTATATCGCGTATCAAAAGTCGGCATTGCAAGCCAATGAGTTTGTACAGGCCGTGCGCGTTCCCTTACCCGGCGGTGCCCGCGACAAGGTGGTCTTGCGTACCTACAAATTGTCCAAGCGCTTTGATCAGGATATTTCAGCGGTCTGCGCGGCCTTTGCCTGCACGCTCGATGGCGGCAAGGTGGTCAATGCGCGACTGGCCTATGGTGGTATGGCCGCAACGCCAAAACGGGCTGCACAAGCTGAGGCAGTCTTGCAAGGTCAGGACTGGAATGAAGCCAACGTCAAGGCTGCAATGCAGGCATTGGCACAAGACTATGCACCGCTGTCGGATATGCGCGCATCCTCCGGCTACCGCATGAAAACCGCGCAGAATCTGCTCTATCGATATTGGCTGGAAACCCGTGCGGACGCGCCACTGGCACCAACTTCGTTACGTGCGTTTGCGCACGGCAAGCCGGCCATTCCTCTGGTACAGAGCGTCGCGTAGAGAAACAGGCGAGGACATCACAATGAACAAGCAAACTGAAGAATTCATGGCGAGCAAAAGCACCCATTTGCAAGCCGATTTACGGTCCAACTGGCACGAGGTCGGCAAGTCTCACGCGCACGAATCGGCACTGCTGCATGTGGCCGGTGAAGCGACTTACACCGACGATATTGTCGAGCTGCACGGCACGCTGCATGCAGCACTCGGTCTGTCACAAAAAGCCCATGCAAAATTACGCTCGATCGATCTGACCAAGGTCAAGGCAGCAGCGGAGGTAGTCGCCGTCTACACCGCGGCAGACATCCCTGGCACCAATGACGTTGGTGCCATCATCCACGATGATCCGGTACTGGCGGACGGGCTTGTACAGTATGTCGGCCAACCCATCTTTATCGTCGTCGCCCGTAGTCACGATGCCGCACGCCGTGCAGCTAGACTGGCTGTGATTGAATACGAAGAGTTACCTGCCATTCTCACGCCACGGGCTGCCCACGCAGCGCAATCCTATGTGTTGCCTCCGATGCATCTGGCGCGCGGCAACCCGGCTGCAGCATTGTCGCAGGCTCCGCACAAACTGGTCGGCCAATTCGATGTCGGTGGTCAGGAGCAGTTTTACCTGGAAGGCCAGATTTCCTATGCCATTCCCAAAGAGGGACGTGGCATGCATGTCTATTGCTCGACCCAGCATCCCAGCGAAATGCAGCATCACATTGCGCACGTATTGCACGTAGCGTCGCATGATGTGCTGGTGGAATGCCGTCGCATGGGTGGCGGTTTCGGCGGCAAGGAATCGCAATCGGCGCTGTGGGCTTGCGCAGCCGCGGTTGCCGCAGTGAAGCTGCAACGCCCGGTCAAACTGCGCGCTGACCGTGATGACGACATGATGGTCACCGGCAAGCGTCACTGCTTCGCCTACGATTATGAAGTCGGGTATGACGATAGTGGCCGCATCCTCGGCGCCCGGATTGAGATGGTCTCGCGCGCCGGTTTTTCTGCCGATCTGTCAGGCCCGGTCGCCACCCGTGCGGTATGCCACTTTGACAATGCCTACTATCTGTCGGATGTCGATATCCGCGCCCTGTGCGGCAAGACCAATACCCAATCCAATACCGCGTTCCGAGGCTTTGGCGGACCACAAGGTGCGATTGCAATCGAATATATTATCGATGAAATCGCCCGTAATCTGGGCAAGGATGCGCTGGACGTACGGCGTGCCAATTTCTATGGCGCCAGCGATGCCGAAGGTCCGGATGCCCGCAATGTGACCCACTATGGCCAGAAGGTGGAAGACAATGTCATCGCGGCACTGGTTACTGAACTGGAACAAACCAGCGAGTACCAGCAGCGACGTGCTGACATCAATGCCTTCAACGCCGCCAATGTCATCCTCAAAAAGGGGCTGGCATTGACGCCAGTCAAATTCGGCATTTCGTTCAATGTGCCGCACTTGAATCAGGCCGGTGCGTTAGTGCACGTCTATACCGATGGTTCGGTGCTGGTCAATCATGGTGGCACCGAAATGGGCCAGGGGCTCAATACCAAGGTGGCGCAGGTGGTTGCCCATGCCCTCGGTCTGTCACTGGAGCGGGTACGCTGCAGCGCCACCGATACCAGCAAGGTTGCCAATACCTCGGCAACCGCTGCGTCGACCGGTAGTGACCTCAACGGCAAGGCCGCACAGGATGCCGCCCTGCAGATTCGCCAACGCCTGAGCGCGGTCGCCGCCAAAAAATTTGCCTGCGATGCCAGCGAGGTGCAGTTTGCCGATGGCGTCGTCAGCGCCGGTACGCAATCGCTGCCGTTTGACGAGCTGGTGATGCAATCGTATCTGCAGCGGGTTCAATTGTGGTCGGATGGCTTCTATTCAACACCGCGCGTGCATTGGGACGCCAAGACCATGACCGGTCATCCCTTCTTTTACTTTGCCTATGGTGCGGCGGTGGCGGAAGTCGTGGTCGATACGCTCACTGGCGAGTGGCGTCTGCTGCGCGCCGATGCACTCTACGATGCGGGTAACAGCCTCAATCCGGCAATCGACATCGGTCAGGTAGAGGGCGGCTTCATTCAGGGCATGGGCTGGCTGACTACCGAGGAATTGTGGTGGAACAAGGATGGCAAGCTGATGACGCATGCGCCTTCGACCTACAAGATTCCAGCGATCTCCGATTGCCCGAGTGACTTCCGGGTAAGGCTGTTCAAGAACAGCAATGTCTCCGATAGCATCCACCGCTCCAAGGCGGTGGGTGAGCCACCGCTGCTACTGCCATTTTCGGTGTTTCTGGCTTTGCGTGATGCGGTTTCATCGGTCGGCGAGCATCGCGTCAATCCACCGCTGCGAGCACCCGCTACCAGCGAAGCGATCCTCGATGCGATCGAAGCAGTCCGCGCCAGCCTGAACTGATCGAGATCAACATGACGACCTGGCTCAACGCACTCCGAGACCTGCACAGCAACGCCACCGCGGCGGTGCTGGTGACGGTTGCTGCGATTCAGGGTTCGACCCCGCGGGAAGCGGGCGCGCGCATGGTCTATACCGGCACCCAGCAATTTGACACTATCGGTGGCGGTCATCTGGAATGGCGCGCAGCGCAGATTGCGCGCGCCATGCTGGCCGCTGATCCGGCCTTGTTGAGTAGCACACGCAAACTGGAACGGATTGCACTTGGCCCTAGCCTCGGTCAATGCTGTGGTGGCGTGGTATTTCTGGCTTTTGAGCGGATTGATCCGGTCGCCGATACCAGTGTCGCAGTCATGCTCGACAATCTGGAACAACATCGGCGTAGCGGTCATGATGTCTGGCGTGCGATCCCACTAGAGGCCCTGCAGCAGCCGTTGCTGCTGGAACCCGAGGGTGATCACCTGCCTGCCCTGCCGTCCGTGGATGAGCAGCTACTCCGGCAAGGTACAACCCAGCTGGTGCGCGATAGCAGCGGCAAACAATGGCTGCTCGACCGTTGTCGTGCGCAATTGCCACAGGTCGTCCTGTTCGGAGCCGGGCATGTCGGTGCGGCGATTGTGCAAGTACTCAATACGCTGCCCTGTCGCCTGATCTGGGTCGATGCGCGGGAAGAGATGTTCCCGCAGAATCTGCCTGCCCACATTACGGTAGAAGCCACCGACGTCCCCAATGCAGTCGTCGATCAGGCTGATCCGGGTGCCTATTATCTGGTGATGACACATAGCCATGCACTGGATCAGCAATTGACCGAACGGATTCTGCTGCGGCCCGATATTGGCTGGTTCGGCCTGATCGGCTCCCGTACCAAGCGGCAGCAGTTTGAACATCGCCTGCTGGAACGGGGCATCACGCAAGAGCAGCTTAATCGCATGACCTGCCCGATCGGGATTCCTGGCATTTACGGCAAGGAACCTGCCAGCATCGCCATTGCCGTGGTGGCGCAGCTGGTGCAACTCTGGGAATGTCGGCAGTCACAGCCATACCCCGCCAAGTCTGGAACGAGGCTGACCACACAGGCTCTGGACGGCCGTCACTAGGACAGTGCCGGACCGTCACCTGTAGGGCATAATCTGTCGGCATGCCACTCAAGATTTCGGCCGACCTCACGTTTCATCAGGACTGCAAACCCATGACTTCTTCCGTACACGCCTACCGCGCCAGCATTCTCCATTTCCGCAACGATCCGGCGTTTGATGAACATGCCACTGCATGGCATAGCGATGGCTTGCTCATCGTCGCCGATGGCAAGATCATTGCAGCAGGCGACCATGATCAACTGATCGGAACGCTGCCTGCTGATACCACCCTGCACGACTACCGTGGCAAGATCATTACACCGGGTTTTATCGATACCCATGTGCATTATCCGCAAACCGACATCATTGGTTCACCGGCACCGGGCTTGTTACCTTGGCTCGAAACGTATACTTTCCCGGCGGAACGACGCTTCGAAGATGGCAGCCATGCGACTGAAGTCGCCGACTTTTTCCTGGCAGAACTGCTGCGCAACGGCACCACCACCGCAGCCGTCTATTGCACGGTGCACCCGCAATCGGTAGATGCTTTCTTTAGCCGCAGTCACGCACTGAACCTGCGCATGGTGGCCGGCAAATGCCTGATGGATCGCAATGCACCAGAATTTCTGCGCGATACCGCCGAGCGCGGTGCACGGGAGACCGAAGAACTGATCCAGCGCTGGCATGGTAAAGGCCGTCAGCACTATGCGATTACCGTGCGTTTTGCGCCGACCTCGACGCCGGAACAACTGAAACTTGCCGGTGAACTGGCGCGCCAGTACAGCGATACCTATATCCAGACACACGTTGCTGAAAACAGCGATGAAGTCAAATGGGTCAAGGAACTCTTCCCCGACAGCCGCAGCTATCTGGACGTCTATGACCAATATGGACTGATGCGCACGCGGGCTTTGTATGCCCATTGCATCTGGCTCGATGACGCCGACCGCGCGCGTATGGCGGCAACTGGATCGGCGGCGACAGTCTGCCCGACCTCGAATCTGTTCCTGGGCAGCGGCCTGTTTGACTTTGCCAATGCCGACAAGCTACGCATGCCGTACTCGCTGGCGACCGATGTCGGTGGCGGCAGCAGCTTTTCGATGCTGCAGACCATGAATGAGCTGTATAAGGTGGGTCGTATGGGTGGTACCCATCTGGCAGCGCAGCGCATGTTCTACCTGGCCACACTGGGCGGTGCGCGTGCGCTGCAACTGGAAGGGACGATTGGCAATTTCAACTCCGGATGCGATGCCGACTTCGTGGTGCTGGATCCGAAAGCCACGCCGTTGCTGGCTCGTCGCAGCGCCACCACTAACAGTCTTGAAGAGCAATTGTTTGCACTGGCGATCCTGGCCGATGATCGCGCGATTGCAGCGACCTATTCGGCTGGTGTCATTGTGCATATGCGCTGAAGTTGCATCACCCAGATCAGACGGGCTGCTTTGATAGCTGGCCCATCTGATCCGCTGTATTCATGATTCAGGTAGACGCAACAGGTCTACTGTAATCACCACCAGTAACAAGGCTGGAATGACCAACGGTTGTCTGATCCAGCCATCTACCACCGCCCCCACTGCAGCTGCCACGCTGTAAGTTAGCCAGGCCAGACCCGGCAACAGGACTTCGGCAAGCTCAGGACGTTTGGCACGCTCGGCTTTTTTTCCAAAATAGCGACCAACAAATGCATCCGCAAACTTCACCATATTGTTGGTCACCACCAGCGTCTGCAACGACACAGCACCAAAGCGACTGATGGCTTCGCCTTGCATGGCCAGCGCCAATGCCAATAACGGTAATTCAACCGGCACTCGCAAGGCGGGATGGGTACGTACCAGACCGGTAAACAGCAGCAACATCGCCATCAAGGACAGCTCCAATGCCGGCCGTCGCAAATGGCGACGAATTACACTGGCGATCATGCAGCCGACAAAGAAGGCACCAATTGCGAAAGCCAGCAAGCCGAATCGTGACCAGCTCTGCTGTGCCAACGTCCAGCCTAGCTGCACGGTATTGCCGGTCATGATGGCAGGATAGATACCGCCGACATCCTTGTAACCGATGACCTCGACAAAACCACACACGGTCGTCAGTGCCACCACCCGACGCAGATTGACAGCCATGGATGGGACAGCAGGTGCAGCAAGGGAAATCACATCTTGCGAGAGCGTCGTCATATCAGGTCCTTTCCCCAAGAGAGTCAGACAAGCGCATCGGTATGAGCAAATTCTTGCCTCAGCTCTGCACCATGCTGGTCCAGTTGCGGAGCGCCGGGACGCATTGTCGGATCGGCATAGGCACTAAGCTTGATCGGATTACCAGGCATGCGCAATCCACCGGCCTCAATCAGCATATTGCGCGCCGCCGTCTGCGGCAATTGCGCAGCCTCGGCAATATTGAGCAAGGGACCAACCGGTACACCTGCAGCGTGAATCACGTCTAACCAATGCGCTGTATCCTGCTGCTGCAAGACGGCTTCGATTTCCTGTTTGAGCGCGGTTTGATTTTCCATCCGTTCATGGTTGACACTGAAGCGTGGGTCGCTGAGCAGTTCCGGACGATTGAGGGCATGACACAGCTTCTGGAACAAGGCGTCATTGCCACAGCACAGCACCAGTTGCCGATCACGTGCCTGGAAGACGTCGAACGGTGCCATGTAAGGATGACGGTTGCCCATTCGCTCTGGCGCTTGTCCGGTCGCTACATAGGACATGAACCCATGTTCCATGAACGCCAGCGTGGCATCAAACATGGCGATATCCACATGACAGCCTTTGCCGGTGCGTGTACGGTCATACACAGCACTGGCAATCCCGCTGAACAGGTAAATACCTCCACACAGATCGGAAAGGGACGTACCGACCCGGGTTGGTGGGCCGTCCGGGAACCCGGTGCCGTTGAGAATCCCACTCATACCCTGAACAATAGTGTCATAGGCCGGATAGCTTGCCAGTGGGCCTGTCTGACCAAAACCTGATGACGAAGCGTAAATCAAGCGTGGATTGATTTTGGATAATTCGGCGTAAGAAAAACCAAGCTTCTCCATGGTACCGGGACGATAATTTTCTGCCAGTACGTCAGCCTGACGAACCATATTCAAAAAGACGGTACGGTCAGCCTCTGCCTTGAGATCCAGCACAATGCTCTCCTTGCCGCGATTGACGAAGCTGAAGTAGAGCGACTGACCGTCGACAAACGGCCCAAGCAGGCGCGTGTCATCACCATGCCCGGGTTGTTCCACCTTGATCACGCGCGCGCCCAGATCAGCGAGAATATTGGTGCCGAAAGGCCCATTCAGGACATGCGTTAGATCAACCACCAGCAAATCGGAAAACGGACCGGCGGGACGTGCAGTATTACCTGTTGCTTGATTCATACTTGCCTTCCAGATTGAAAACCGGGCGGAATGGATTGTGTCCACCCGGTCGATATCAGCATGCGATGACGACGCTCTTATTGTGCTGGCGCCAATGCACTCTTTGGGTTGAGGTTTTTCAGATGTCCGCTTTCAGTACCGGCATGCGGGTCGATCACACAGTTGATCAGAGCAGGTTTGCCACTACTCTCGGCAGCGGCCAACGCTGTTATCAATGCATCGGACAGTGCTGCAGGGTGCGTCACGTGATAACCAGTACCACCGAAGGCCTCGATCAGCCGGTCATAACGCGCTGCGGCCGTCAATACCGTCGGACTGGGATCGCTTCCGTTACCGCGATTGACATCATCGCCGCGATAAATGCCACCGTTGTTGAATACGACAATCACGACTGGCAATTGATAACGACAAATGGTTTCAAGCTCCATGCCACTGAAGCCAAACGCACTATCACCTTCGAGCGCCACTACCGGTGCACCAGTACTGACCGCCGCACCGATCGCATACCCCATACCGATTCCCATCACTCCCCAGGTACCGGCATCGAGACGTTTGCGCGGTAACTGCATATCGATGATATTGCGCGCGGAATCGAGAGTATTTGCCCCCTCATTGACCAACACCACGTCCGGCCGGGTAGCCAACACATCGCGAACTGCACGCAAGGCACTCTGAAAAGTCATGGGGTCAGGATCGGCCTGCAGGTTGAGCGCCATCTTTTCTTCGTTGTGACGGCGACGCTCGGCGATGGCGGCGCGCCAGTCTGTTGGTGACTTCACTCCAGTGGTATTAAGTCCCGCACGCAAAGCCTGCATGACCGAGACGATATCGCCAGCCAAGGGGGCGGCGATGGCACGGTTACTATCGAATTCTTCTGGGGCGATATCGATCTGGATCAAACGTACATCAGCGGCCCATTGTGGTGCCTTGCCATGTCCCAGTAACCAGTTCAGACGCGCCCCAACGAGTACCACCACATCGGCCTGCGCCAGTGCGTAGGAACGCGCCGCGGCTGCCGACTGAGGATGACCATCCGGCAATAAGCCCTTGGCCATCGACATGGGCAAATAAGGAATACCGGTTTGCTCAAGGAAAGCAAGCACCTCATCTTCAGCCCGGGCGTAGGCCGCGCCCTTGCCTAAGATCACCAATGGTCGCTTGGCACCAGCCAGCAGGCTCAGCGCTCGAAGAACGGCATCCGGCGCAGGGAGTCTCGCCGGTGCCGGATCGATCACTTTGACCAGACTGTCGAGGGCACTTGCCTGCGTGGCCGCAGCCAGTGCGGCGGCCGTCATATCCAAGTAAACGCCCCCAGGTCGACCCGATACCGCTACCCGAATCGCGCGGGCAATACCGATACCAATGTCCTCTGGTCGGTTGATACGAAATGCCGCCTTGGCATAGGGCTTGGCAGCATTGAATTGATCCAGTTCTTCATAGTCACCCTGCTGCAAATCAACGATATTGCGATCGCTTGAGCCGCTGATGAGGATCATCGGAAAGCAGTTGGTCGTCGCATTCGCCAGCGCAACCAGTCCATTGAGAAAACCAGGTGCAGACACCGTCAGACAGACGCCCGGCCATTGATTCAGGTAGCCAGAAATGGCGGCTGCATTACCGGCAGACTGTTCATGTCGGAATCCTAGATAACGGATACCTTCGGCCTGTGCCAGCCGCGCCAGATCAGTAATCGGAATACCGGCAACACCATAAATTGTCTCGATACCATTGAGTTTGAGGGCCTGCACGACAAGATGAAAACCATCCGTCATGGCGTCCTGAGGGGAATTGTCTTCCATGTTGTTATGTTCCATGAATTGAGACGGGGGAAGCTAAAAATGGCCAGTATCAATATGGTGCTGGCCATTTCTTGCATCAGATCACCTTGGCTTCACGCAGGTGGGCAATTTGCTGTGCGGAGTAACCAAGTTCGGTGAGAATTTCCTCATTGTGCTCACCCAATAATGGCGCTCCCTTGATCGCTGGCGTAAAGCCTGAGAATTTAATCGGGCTGCCAACGGTAAGATACTTGCCGCGTTTTTTCTGCTCCACTTCCACTATCGTACCGCTGGAGCGTAAGGACGCATCGCCAGCAATTTCCTTCATGGTCAACACCGGAGCGCAAGGCACATCAAACTTTCTCAGATACTCGACAGCTTCAAATTTGCTCTTTTCGGCGAGTGTCTTTTCAATCTCTGCGAAGATATCGAACAAGCGTGATTGTCGTGCCTTGGCCGTGACGTAATTAGGATCATCCTTCCACTGCGGCTTGCCAATGGCGTCGCAGGTTGCTGCCCAGTTCTGTTCCTGAATAGTGAAATAGATATAGGCATTCTGATCGGTCTCCCAACCCTTGCATTTGAGAATCCATCCAGGCTGACCACCGCCACCGGCGTTACCTCCACGTGGAACGACGTCGGTGAAGCTGCCATTGGGATATTGCGGATACTCTTCCAGATAGCCAACCTTTTCCAGGCGCTGCTGGTCACGCAGCTTGACCCGGCAGAGATTGAGCACACTGTCCTGCATGGAGATCGTCACGCGCTGTCCCCGTCCGGTTTTTTCACGGCCGATCAATGCGGTCAACAATCCAATCAGCAAATGCATACCAGTGTTGCTATCGCCTAGTGCCGCTGCGCTGATGGTTGGCGGACCATCCCAGAAGCCCGTCGTTGAGGCTGCACCGCCAGCACATTGCGCAACGTTTTCATAGGCTTTGATATCAGCATACGGCGAGTCATCATTAAATCCCTTGACCGAACCAAAGATCAGACGCGGATTAAGTTTCTGCAAATGCTCCCAGGTAAAGCCCATGTGATCCATCGCGCCCGGATGGAAGTTCTCCACCAGTACATCCGCTTCCCGGATCAACTGTTCCATGATCGCCTTGCCTTCAGGTGTCTTGGTATTGAGCTCCAGTGAGCGCTTGTTACTATTGAGCATAGTGAAATAGAGCGCATCCAGTTCAGGAATATCACGCAGTTGATTACGGGTGACGTCACCTACGCCAGGACGCTCGACCTTGATCACTTCGGCGCCATACCACGCCATCATCTGCGTGCAGGCAGGACCAGATTGAACGCCGGTAAAATCGATAACCTTGATACCACTGAGAGGGAGATCCATGTTCTATTCCTTGGGTAAATGGGGAGATAGCTAGTACGTGAAAATTGACTAGGCATGAATTCAGTCTATAGCCCTAGCGGGGGTCTAAACCTTGACGTGGATCAAGCAGTAGCTAACGTTACAGAAACGTTACAAATTCAACAGGGATTGGCATTGCAGCCATTAGTGGCTGCCGCATCCAGCCCCGGCGCCGGGATCGAAAAATGGCTCGTCTTTGAATATCAACGACACCCCTTGCACAACGTAGTGGAGAATTTTTAATCTGCAAACATGCTCATTTTTTACTCGTTTACTGACTGCGCTGTGCAATGACTGCTGTATTCGAAGGGAGACTGAAGCAAAGCTGATTTACCGGTAGACTAAGTTTGCCGATTCACACCAATTTTCCCCAGTGTGCTATTCATCAGCTTCGCTACTTAGGCATCTACCGATCATGACAAAACTCATTGCGAGCATTTTTTGCCAGTTAATGCTGATTAACAGTGCAAATGCCTCAGAGCTATCAGAGCAACTGGCCAGTCCGAACTATGTCTTAATCATGCGCCATGCGCGTGCGCCCGGTATTGGAGATCCCGATCGATTCTCACTCGATGACTGCGGGACCCAACGCAACCTAAGCGACGAAGGCCGGGAGCAAGCCAGAAAAGTGGGGCTTTGGCTGCATCAGCAGAATATACAGAGCGCGCTGGTGGTTAGCAGCCCATGGTGCCGTACCAAAGAGACGGGGACCTTGCTCAACTATGGCACCGCACAGCCTGATAGCGCACTGGCCTCCTTCTTCGATGATCCAGCTAGTGCTGACAGTGCCAATATCCGGCTAGAGCAATTCATCGTGAACGCGGTCGACCAAAAACATCGACGTGCCCTGATTCTAGTAACCCACGAAATCAATATCGAGCGATGGATTGGTGTCAGCGTTGCAGCGGCTGAAATGGTATTGGTTCATATCGATGCGCACGGAAAGCCACTCTCACACAAGGTCTATCCTCGACCTGAATAAGGAACCTCACGGGCAACTCTGTACGTAAGTTCGCTCGTCTCGTCGTCTTACCCTCTGTGTCACCATTGCCAACGCACGCGATCCTTTGCGGAAGAATCCAAGAAAACACCTACCCAACCAAACTGGGCTGGGAGAACTTCTGCATGCGCCTTCTGTCGGAAATTTCATCGTGATCAACTATCATTTCCCTTCACCAATCCAGTCTCCAAAAGAGGCTTGCGGGCAGTGGAAGAGTAAAATTAGGCCTCTCGTAATTTAGCCGTGACTGGACCTTTTCAGGGTCTCCGGCAAATGCATCATGAATTGCGTTTTTCCAACAGAGCGAAAAATAGATAAGTCATTGAATGAAAACGGAAAAAGAGAATTTAAGCAGCAAAAAGGCAGCAGCCCAGCAGGAGGACAACAGTGCAGCCAAACATACGCCCATGATGCAGCAGTATCTGCGCATCAAGGCTGAGTATCCGACCACGCTCGTGTTTTACCGCATGGGAGATTTCTACGAACTGTTTTTCGATGATGCAGAAAAAGCGTCCCGCTTGATGGGTATCACGCTGACCCAGCGCGGCAGTTCCAATGGCACACCAATCAAGATGGCGGGTATCCCGTTTCATTCGGTCGACCAGTATCTGGTCAAGCTGATCAAACTGGGCGAATCGATTGCCATCTGCGAACAGATTGGTGACCCTGCCACCAGCAAGGGACCGGTCGAGCGCAAGGTAGTGCGGGTGATTACGCCTGGTACGCTCACCGATGCCGATCTGTTGCCAGAAAAATCTGATCAGGCCTTGCTGGCCATCAACATGGTTATCAGCAAGCAGCGCAAAACGACAGTCGGTCTGGCCTGGCTCGCTATGGCCAGCGGTGCGCTCAAATTGATGGAGTTCACAGTTGCCGACAACCTGCTGGAGACGCGACTGAAACAGGAGCTGGAGCGCATTTCTCCGGCCGAGATTCTGATTGGCGACACTCAGGAGCAAAATTGCACGGCTTTACTCGGCTTGAGCAGCAAGTCCACTACCGTACCCGACTGGCATTTCGATCAAGCCAGTGGCAACCGTTCTCTGCTGGATCAATTGTCAGTAGCAACGCTGAACGGCTTCGGGGCGGAAGGAATGACGGCGGCCATCGGTGCTGGTGGCGCCCTGTTGCGCTATGCCCTGTCGACGCAAGGCAAAGGCTTGCAGCACGTACGCACGCTCACGGTCGAATCGGAAAACGAATTCATTGGCTTGGATGCGGCGACGCGGCGCAATCTGGAGCTGACCGAAACCATTCGCGCACAAGATGCCTCAGCGCAGGCACCGACGTTGTTCTCCTTACTCGATCATTGCCGCACGGCGATGGGCTCACGTCTGTTGCGGCATTGGTTGCACCATGCGCGCCGTGACCAGCACGTTGCTCGCGCCCGCCATGCGGCAGTCAATGCGCTCATGCGTACGGACGCCTGCGCCGGTCTCTCGAGCACGCTCGCTTCGGTCCCCGACATCGAACGTATCACCACCCGGATTGCATTGCTTTCAGCGCGCCCGCGTGATCTGGCAGGATTACGCGCTGGCTTGCAACAACTGGGCTCGTTACGTGCCTACGTCGCCATGTGCAGCCGGGATGCCGATGCCCCCTTGCTGCTGAATCTGCAGGAAGCACTAGCAACGCCGACTGACTGTCTTGATCTGCTGGAGCGGGCCATCATGCTGGAACCAGCGGCAATGGTGCGTGATGGTGGTGTGATTGCGCGTGGCTACGATGCCGATCTGGATGAACTCCGTGGTCTTTCAGAAAATGCAGGACAGTTCCTGATCGATCTGGAAACCCGGGAACGGGCTCGCACCGGCATTGCCAACCTGCGCGTCGAATACAACAAGGTGCATGGTTTTTATATTGAAGTCACGCATGGTCAGACTGACAAAGTGCCCGATGACTATCGTCGCCGGCAAACCCTGAAAAACGCCGAGCGTTACATCACGCCAGAGCTCAAAGCGTTCGAAGACAAGGCCTTGTCGGCGCAGGAGCGCGCGCTAACCCGCGAAAAATTCCTTTACGATCAGGTATTGCAGGATCTGGCACCACACATCGTCACGTTGCAGGACATCTCGCATGCCCTCGCGCAGCTCGATACGCTGGTTGCATTGGCCGACCACGCAGCGCGCCATAACTGGTGCGCGCCGATGCTGGTGGACGAGCCCAGCATTCAGATCGAGCAAGGACGCCACCCGGTGGTGGAAAACCAGATCGAACGCTTCATTGCCAACGATTGTAGTTTTAGTGCCGAACGCAAACTGTTGCTGATCACGGGTCCCAACATGGGTGGTAAATCGACCTTCATGCGTCAGGTCGCACTGATTACGTTGCTGGCCTATGTCGGCAGTTTCGTGCCCGCCAACAGTGCCACAATCGGCCCAATTGATCGTATCTTCACCCGGATTGGTGCTGCAGATGATCTGGCCGGCGGCCGTTCTACCTTCATGGTGGAGATGACGGAATCGGCAGCCATCCTCAATAACGCGACGGAAAACTCACTGGTGCTGATGGATGAAGTCGGCCGCGGCACCTCGACTTTCGACGGTCTGGCGCTGGCTTGGGCCATTGCCAAACACTTGATTGATATCACGCGCAGCTTCACCTTGTTTGCCACGCACTATTTCGAGCTGACGCAATTGCCTGAATTGCATCCAAGTGCAGCCAATGTGCATCTGTCAGCGGTGGAGCACAAGGACAGCATTGTGTTCCTGCATGCGGTGCAAGCTGGCCCGGCGTCACAGAGTTATGGTCTGCAAGTGGCGCAACTGGCGGGTGTACCGACACCGGTCATTCGTGCTGCGCGCAAGCATCTGGCTGCGCTGGAATCGCAGTCGGTACAGGCAACACCACAGTTTGATCTGTTTAATGCACCATCCGGCACCATCAATGACAGTGATATTGAAGAGGTCGCGGCGCTACCTTTGGTACCAGCGAGTGATCGCGCGCTGAGTGAGGCACTGGCCGAGATTGACCCGGATGCTCTAACACCGCGTCAGGCACTGGATGCCTTGTATCGTCTGAAGCAGCTGAGTCACGAACAATGACGACGACACTGACTAGCGTGCAAGGTAAAGCAGGCATTCTGGCTAGTCTCGGCAGAACGGTTTGCATGACTGCGTTGACCATGACTGCGCTGCTAAACCCAATGGTGAGTATGGCGCAGAGCAGCTTCCAGTTCGGCGTGGTGGGACATTCATTTGCCAGTAATGCGGATGATGCTGTGTTGCGTCGTGCCCTGGCTGACAGTGATAACGAAAATCTGGCATTTCTGATCGTCAATGGCATCAAGGCCAGTGGCGAACCGTGCTCTGATTCACTGTACGAAGAGCGCCGCGACCTGCTGCAAACCTCGCAACACGGTGTGGTGGTCGCCGTGGCTGCCAGCGACTGGGTGAGCTGTCGCAATCAAAGCGGGAACGTAGCTATCGAGCGTCTTAACCGGCTGCGTGAATTACTGTTCACCGATGAATTCTCATTGGGCGCAACCAGAATCCCGCTGCTGCGGCAGTCGCTGATGCCACAGTTTCGTGCTTATGCCGAAAATGCGCGTTGGGAGTTTGGAGACATCCTGTTCGCCACCATCAATATTCCGGTGACGAACAATCACTTTGTCCAGGAAGGCGGACGCAATGGAGAATTCGAAGACAGGCTGATTGCCAACAAGGATTGGTTGCAGCGTCTGTTCAAGCTGGCGGCCCAACGCAGGTTACCAGGCATCGTGCTGTTTTGCGATGCCAATCCACTGGCACAACCAGGTCAGCGACCGTTTTTGCTGCATGGTCAGCGTGACGGTTTTGCTGAGATGCGCCTGCGCATCAATCAGCTTGCCGCTGGCTACCATGGCAAGGTGTTGCTGGTCCACGGCGAGAGTCTGAAAAGCGAGTCATCAGCGAACGGTATCGTCTGGCATCACAATCTGGGAAGTCTCGGTGTTGCCTCTGGCTGGGTCAGGCTGAAGGTGGATAATCACAGTACCGCGTTGTTCGCTTTGGCAGGCAATGGCAAAAATGGAAAATCTACCAAAAACCGAAAAAGCACGCCGATAGTGCCCCAATATCCAGCATCGCCACAGTTGCCACAGTCCACCGAGCAACCCGAACCAACTGAACAGTCACAATAAAAAACGCAGCCTGGGCTGCATTTTTTGCGTGACGATCGTTGACGTCAACTGCTGAGCAGTACGTCAATCGATTCGTACTTTAATGGATTGGATGGCTGCGGAAGTGATCACCCTCTTCACCATCACCACCCTCATCATCGCCGTGGTCATGACCATGGTGATGATGACCATGCGGGCCATGTACGTGCTGATGTTCAATTTCTTCCTCAGTGGCGGCGCGGACTTCAGCAACGCTCAGCTCGAATACCAGCGCAATGCCAGCCAGCGGATGATTGCCATCGAGGACGACGGTATCTTCGGCAATTTCAGTCACAGTGAAAATCACTGCAGACTGCTGCTCGTCATCTGGCGAGCCTTCAAACTGCATACCAACTTCGATCGGCGATGGCAGACGGTTCTTGGGCTCGGTCTTGACCAGATCAGCGTCGTATTCACCGAACGCATCGGCTGGCTCAACCTTGATGGTGGTGTTGTAACCAGTTTCCTTGCCATCGAGTGCTTCTTCGATCTTGGGCAATGTGTTTTCATAGCCGCCATGGAGGTACACCATTGGCTCACGGCTCTCTTCGATCAATACGCCCTGCGCATCGGAAAGTTTGTAGTTCACGGAAACTACGGTATTTTTGGCAATCTTCATGTATGCCCCTTCTCTGGTATCTGGTTCATCAATCATTGCAGGTCCTTGAAGCACCGGATTGGCCGGTGGCGACCTGCGCTTGTGCTGCTGGACCGAGCGGCAAGGCCAGACAATGTCTGGCGACCTTGCATTCGGCCTCAAGAAGGCATGACATGGTAAGTGTGCTGCAATCTGCCCGGCAATTATACCTGTTATCGCCATGCAAACCGGCTGCCACGAGGGCCAAGGGGATTCTATAATGGCATCATGAAAAATTCCCTGACACTGTTTGGCGGCATCAGTCCCGCCGTCTTCCTGCGCGACTATTGGCACAAGAAACCTTTGCTGATTCGCCAGGCCATCCCCGGCTTTGCTCCCTTGCTGTCGCGACAGGCCCTGTTTGACCTGGCTGCCCGTGATGATGTTGAATCACGTCTGATCCAGCAACGCGATGACAACTGGAAAATGGATCATGGCCCGCTTGCCAAACTCCCGCCATTGAAACAGTCCCAATGGACCATGCTGGTACAAGGCGTCAATCTGCATGATGACCAGGCCGATGACTTGTTGCGGCAGTTCCGCTTCTTGCCGGATGCACGTCTGGATGACCTGATGATCAGCTATGCCACTGATGGCGGCGGCGTTGGTCCGCATTTTGACTCCTATGACGTGTTCCTGCTGCAGGCACACGGAAAACGTCGTTGGCAGATCAGTTCGCAGAAGGATTTATCACTGGTGGATGGCATGCCACTAAAGATTCTGAGCAATTTCCAGGCGGAGCAAGAGTTTGTCCTGGAGCCGGGCGATATGCTCTATATACCACCGCATTACGCCCATGATGGCGTCGCCGTCGGTGAATGCATGACCTATTCGATCGGCTTCCGCGCTCCGGCATTCCAGGAACTAGGCGAAGCTTTTCTGCAATTCATGGCCGATTCCATTGATTTACCGGGACGTTATGCTGATCCGGAACTGAGCGTTACCAAACATCCGGCAGAAATCCCAGCACCGTTGCTGACGCGTGTAACCGAAGAAATCAATAAAATGCGCTTCACGCAGGATGACATCACCATCTTCCTTGGTGAATATTTATCCGAGCCGAAGGCATCAGTGTTCTTCGATCCAATCGATAAACCGTTGACTCCTGCCCGCTTTGAGCAGGCTGCAAAAAAACGTGGCATTCGACTTTCACGCAAGACCAGCATGCTTTACCGCGGCAAACATGTGTTCATCAATGGTGAGTCTTTTGCCGTAGGTCGCGCTGACAAAACACTTCTGAGCACCCTGGCGGACATGCGACATCTGGACAAATTAGGACTCCAACATGCCTCTCAGGATGTTCTGGAGGCCTTCCATGGCTGGTATCAGGATGGATGGATCGAGCTTGCATAAACGTGTGCAAAAAACGCTGTTTTTCACTACGTAACTCTGGAGTGAAAGCCGCAAACCTGCATGGAGACAGGCCTGACGCCAAGCTGACAAAGGTCAGCGAAATCTTACAAATGCTTACAGAAACGAATAATTCACATGTGAATTTTCGAAAAGTTGGCTATAATGTTGGGCTGGAAAGCTTTCGTTGTTTGGTGAAAGTACGAAGCGGCGAAAACATCCTGTAGAGCGATAATTACCGGTAATTATTCATCGCAAAATTTTGATTATTATTGAAGGAATATTCATGAAAAAGACTCTGTTGATCGCATCTTTGTTGGCTGTTGCTCTGGCAGCTTGCGGTAAAAAAGAAGAAGCACCTGCACCAGCACCAGCACCAGCAGCTGAAGCTCCAGCAGCACCAGCAGCAGCTCCAGCAGCTGACGCACCTGCAGCAGCCCCAGCAGCAGCTCCAGCAGCTGACGCAGCAGCTCCTGCTGCAGCACCAGCAGCTGACGCAGCTAAGCCAGCTGACGCACCAGCAAAATAATCAACTGATTATTGAAAAAGCCGACCAGTGGTCGGCTTTTTTTATGCCTGCTCGCCTGATTCGCTTCGCGGAATCAAATTCAAGCAATCACTATCCAGTCGAACCCCTGCTCCTGACAGGCGATCATGACCTCGGCAGAATGCTGATCAAGTGCAGTCGTGAGCGCAGCGCGTGCCAGATCTGGCGTATTGTTCTTGAGACTCAAATGTGCGCCCACCACCATCTTGAGCCTGTGCTTGTCGAGTGCAGCCAATATCTCCGCACTGATATCATTGGCCAGGTGACCGTAAGGACCACCAATACGCCGCTTTAACGACGGCGGATACACTGAGTCGGCCAGCATCTGCCGATCATGGTTACACTCCAGTACCAAAGCATCACAGCCTCCCAGTGCCTGCAACAGATGCCCGGTCGACTGACCTGCATCAGTCAACACACCTAATTTGCAGTCGCCATCGGTAGCAACGAACTGCACCGGCTCTCTGGCATCGTGCGGCACGGTATAGGGCTGCAGTGTCAGATCACCAATGCGGAATGCCTCACTGTCACGACAGAAATGCAGATCGACATCCTTGCAGACTGATGCACCGACCGCTTGAAAGGTGCCATAAGTCAGCCATACTGGAATTTCATAACGACGTGCAAATTTGAATACACCACCAACGTGGTCGGCATGCTCATGGGTGACCACGATACCAGAGATATCCTCGGGCGTTCTACCAAGCCGGCTCAGACGATGTTGGGTTTCCTTGATGCTGAAACCACAGTCGAGCATGACCGTGGTGCATCGGTGTTGAGTAGATTCACTATCAGAATTACCTCCAGGATCAGAGGTAGAAATGAGGAGCGAATTGCCTTCGCTGCCACTGCCCAGACTTGCAAATTTCAACAGTGGCCCCGCGAAGACAATCTTGACGAACGAATTTCGATAACAACAATGACAATAATGATTACTTCAGCTGGTCGTTCAGCAATCCAAGAATGCTGTCAGCTGCTTCTGATACTTCCTGCTTGCCGTCGTTATTTTGAACAATGATCATGCTGTTGTCGCCGCTAGGCTTGACCAGAATCTGGTAGCGCGCAGCCTGTTTGTCCTTGTCTTTGGTCGTAAAGACACGTGCAAAGAAACCACGGTCATCCTTGGCCTTGGCATCCGTATTCTGATCAACATAGCGAACAAAATAAATGCCCTTGGTGCGATCACGATCTTCCACGGTAAAGCCGACACGATCCAGCGCCAGACCAACACGACGCCATGCACGGTCAAAGCTTTCATCCACCTGAACAGTCGACCCATTGGCTGTCTTGAGCAAATGGGAGCGTGCCTGTACTGCAGGTGCGCTCGCGACAGCTGCCTTCGCCTTTTCCTGCTCGGCACCCAGACGCACCATCAGACGCGACAGGAATTCAGCTTCCAGCCCCGGATCCGAAGGACGTGTAGTCCAAACCGAAGTTTCCTTGGATTGTCCAGTCAACACCTCTACTGCGCCGCGATGACTGATGAAAATTTCGGTGGTGCCGTTTGCACCGCGCTCAAGGCGCGTGCGGAATTTGTCACGCTCGCCGGTCGAATACAGCGAGTCAAACACTTTACCCAGGGTATTACGGATAAAGTCCTGGGGGATTTTGGCACGATTTTCTGCCCAGTCAGTTTCCATCACACCAGTATCAGGAGACTCCACATTGATCAGGAATCCAGAGTCTTGCCAGAAATCCTTGATCTCCGGCCACAATTGTTCTGGCGATTTGTTGACGACCAGCCAGCGCTGTGTACCGTCACGCTCAATACGGATATCCCCCTTGGACGCCGGTGCCACGGCAGCCGGTTCATTCGAAGGTGCAGCCGCCGCCTGCTGCTGATTGAAGCTCGATGCAGTAGCAACACCCTTGGCTGCGTCCGGCAGGGCGTAACGGTTGTCTCGCTGCAACTGGGTCAAGTCAGGTGGTACCTCCAGGCGCGGTGTCTGCACCTTGTCCGCACTCTTGTAATCGATACGATCACCTTCCAGCATGTTGTTGACAGAGCTACATCCTGCCAGTGTGATGAGCGCCAGCGCGATCAAACTACGTTGCGGGAAAAGGTGTGAAACAGAGTGAACGTTCTTGCGAATTGTCATATCGTTACAATGAAAAGCGGATTCGGGTTCAAGGGTAAACGACGTTGCCGTTTAGCTCTAATCAATTATTTAAATACAGCGGATTCGCGCAATGCTGCACGCACGGTATCGTGGAAGGATGCATCCAGCGGTGCCAGCGGCAAACGCAATCCAGATTCTATCAATCCCATTTCCATCATGGCCCATTTGACTGGAACCGGATTGGGCTCGACGAATAACTTGTTATGCAGTGGCAACAGTTTGTTGTTCAGCGCGATCGTCATCGCCACATCGCCATTCATTGCGGCAACACACAAGTCATGCATATCACGCGGCGCGACATTGGCGGTTACCGAAATATTGCCCTGGCCACCATACAGCATCAGTGCAAAGGCAGTCGGATCATCGCCTGAATAAACCGCAAAGGATTTAGGCGCCAGACGGATCAGATCAGTACCACGACCAAGATTGCCGGTCGCATCCTTGACGCCGACAATGCCATCGACCTGTGCCAGGCGCAAAATGGTCTCATTGCTCATATCGGCAACAGTGCGTCCTGGGACGTTGTACAGGATCACTGGAAGATCAACCGATTCGGCGATTTTCTTGAAATGCTGATACATCCCCTCCTGGGTTGGACGGTTGTAGTAAGGCACAACCTGCAACGACGCATCGGCACCGACCTGCTTGGCAAATGCGGTCAGTTCGATCGCTTCAGAGGTGGAATTGCCACCCGTGCCGGCGATGATAGGAATGCGTTTAGCCGTGTGCTCGACCGCCACTTTGATGAGTTCGGCATGCTCTTCAACCGAAACCGTTGGCGATTCGCCTGTGGTGCCGACAATCACGATGCTGTCGGTACCCTCGGCGATATGCCAGTCAATCAATTTGCGCAGGCCCGGGAAATCGAGACTGCCATCCGGATGCATCGGCGTGACGATGGCGACTATGCTGCCCTTGATCATGATGTTAATGCGTAGAAAGTAATACGTTGAAAGGGAAAAAGTCCGATTGTAGCGGATCGCCGCAACTACCGGTCATTTTGTTCAAGTTTCCCGGGCTCGACCTACAGCCCGGGCGATTTACAACCGTGGCAATCAGCTCAATAACCGAGACCCATTGCCTCACGTACATCGCGCATGGTGTCTTGCGCCAGCTTGCGCGCATGATCGCAACCGTCCGCAATAATCGCACGAACCAGCGATGGATCGTCAAGATATTGCTGTGCGCGCTCAAGCATTGGCTGCTGTTCCTTGAGAATGGCATCGATGACCGGCTGCTTGCATTCGATACAGCCAATACCCGCCGAACGACAGCCCTTGTCAGCCCATTGCCGGGTAGCGTCATCGGAGTAGACCAGATGGAATTGCCAGACCGGACATTTACCCGGATCGCCCGCATCGGTGCGACGCACACGCTGTGGATCAGTTGGCATGGTCCGAACCTTCTTGGTCACGGAGTCCTTGTCTTCGCGCAGCGCAATCGCATTACCGTAGCTCTTCGACATTTTCGCGCCATCCAGTCCAGGCAGGCGGGATGCATCCGTCAGCAATGCCTGTGGTTCAGTCAGGATCAACTTGCGGCTGCCTTCCAGATAGCCAAACAGACGCTCACGATCAATCATAGAGAGATTCTGGGCATCGTCGAGCATCGCCTTGGCCTGCTCCAGCGCCTCTTCGTTACCTTGCTCCTGAAATTCGGTACGCAGTTCAAAGTATAACTTGGAGCGTTTGCTGCCAAGCTTTTTGACCGCTTCGCGCGCCTTTTCCTCGAAGCCTTTTTCCTTGCCGTAAAGATGATTAAAGCGGCGCGAAATTTCCCGCATCATTTCGATATGAGGAATCTGGTCTTCACCTACCGGTACTTGGCTGGCACGATAAATCAGTACATCGGCAGCCTGCAACAGCGGATACCCTAGAAACCCGTAGGTCGCCAGATCACGGTCGTTGAGCTTTTCCTGCTGATCCTTGTAGGTCGGCACGCGCTCCAGCCAACCCAGCGGTGTCGCCATCGACAACAACAAATGCAACTCGGCATGCTCAGGTACACGCGACTGAATGAACAGCGTCGACTGGGACGGATCGACACCGGCTGCGAGCCAGTCGATCACCATTTCCCATGTGCTGTGCTCGATGACGCTTGGATCATCGTAATGAGTCGTCAGGGCGTGCCAGTCAGCCACGAAGAACAGACAGGGCAACTCGGATTGCAGTCTTACCCAGTTTTTCAGAGCGCCGTGATAGTGGCCCAGATGGAGCGCACCTGTAGGACGCATACCGGAAACAACGCGATCAGGGTACATGATGATTATTTAGAGTGAATTAAACAACAACGAAAACAGAATGGGGAATGATAACGGGGTTATCAGGCTCAGGAACCAGCAGGCAGCGTAAATCAGCGGAAACATCCACCAGGTGTAAATAACGTTGAAGAACACCAGCGCCATGACAATAAAAAATCCATAGGGCTCAATCTGGGCAAACTTATAGGCATAACGATTCGGCAGCAAACTGGTCAACACACGACCACCATCAAGCGGCGGGATCGGGAACAGGTTGAATGCCATCATGACCAGATTGGTAAAAATACCTGCCCTGGCCATTTTCAGGAAGAAAGGCTCCTGCACACCGACCACTACCATCAGGTAGATAGCGTAAGTCCACAGTACTGCCATGATCAGATTGGCAGCGGGACCTGCCAGTGCCACCCAGGCCATATCGCGTTTGGGTTTGCGCAATTTGCCAAAATCCAGCGGCACCGGCTTGGCATAACCAAACAGAAATTTACCGCCGGAAACCAGATACAACAGCACAGGAATGACGAGTGTACCGAACGGATCAATGTGCTTGGCGGGATTGAGGCTCATGCGCCCCATCATGTAGGCGGTGGTATCACCAAAGTATTTAGCCGCATAGGCGTGCGCGGCCTCGTGCAAGGTAATGGCAAATAATACGGGGAGCGCATAGACTGCGACAGTCTGGATAAGATCATTCATGGGTGCGAATTTTAGCAGAGGGGCTGCCAGCAGCCGCGCAAAAATCAGCGCGTGCTATTTACAGAGAAGCATTTCAGCCGAAAATGAGCTTATCTTTTAGCTTATCTATACGCTTGTCGATAGGCTTGCAACGATACCAACATGTATCGCCATTGCAATTTCATTTTCACTCGGACACACTACGTACAAGACAGAAACTTTCTTCCTGGAAATTAAAAACCAAATGCTGCAGCATCCCCGCGCCCCTGGCGCAATAACAGTGGTTCATCATCATTGCTCAGGTCAATCACTGTCGTCGGCTCAAGGCTACAGGCGCCGCTATCGATCACCAGTTCAATCTGCTTCTCCAGACGTTCGCGTATATCGTCAGCATTGGTCAAGGGTTCTTTCTGATCCGGCAAAATCAACGTGGTCCCCAGCAAAGGTTGGCGCAATTCTTCCAGCAACGCATGAGCAATCCGGTTTTCCGGCACTCTTAAACCAATGGTCTTGCGAGAGGGATGACTAAGACGGCGCGGCACTTCCTTGGTGGCTTCCAGAATGAATGTGTAAGGTCCCGGCGTGGCCGCCTTGAGCAAACGATATTGCCGATTGTCGACCTTGGCATATTGTGCAATTTCACTCAGGTCGCGACACAACAGGGTGAGATGATGCTTGTCATCCACACCACGAATGCGCCGCACACGTTCCACAGCATCTTTGTTATCAAGTTGACAAACCAGTGCGTAACACGAGTCGGTCGGCAGCGCGACGATACCGCCGGCATTGATGATCTGTGCCGCCTGCTTGATCAATCGGAGCTGCGGATTATCAGGGTGAATTTCAAAAAACTGACTCATGCGTCTTTCTGCAAATGAACTCAACAGGCTTATAAAGGCAAAACGGCGGCTTAACGCCGCCGTCTTGTCAGATTACTACTTTCAGCGCTGACCGCGCAAGGCGGCGATGCGCTGCTCCAACGGTGGATGACTGGAAAACAATGCCATAAAGCCAGGCTTGTCGTTAATGCCCATGGCAGCCATTGACTCCGGCAAACCGCTCACAGGAATACCGCCCAGTCGCGCCAGCGCATTGATCATTGGTTGCGAATTACCAAGCAGACGCGCGGATCCGGCATCAGCACGGAACTCGCGATAGCGAGAAAACCAGGCCACGATGATGGAAGCGCCAATACCGAACACGATCTGACACACGATGACCGTCACCATGTAGCCGATACCGGGACCGGAGTCATTGTCGTTGCGACGCAGTGCAGAATCGACAAAATAACCAATCACGCGCGAGAGAAACACGACGAAGGTATTTACGACACCCTGAATCAGTGTCATGGTGACCATATCGCCGTTGGCAATGTGCGCCACCTCATGCCCGAGCACAGCCTCGACTTCTTCCTTGGTCATGCCTTGCAACAAACCGGTTGAAACTGCGACGAGTGCGGAATCCTTGAACGCACCGGTGGCAAACGCATTGGGCTCGCCATCATAAACGGCCACTTCAGGCATGCCAATGCCCGCGCGTTGGGCCAGCGTCGATACGGTGCTGACCAGCCAGGCTTCCGTACCATTGGACGGTGTATCGATGACGCGCGCACCAGTGCTCCACTTTGCCATCGGTTTGCTCATGAGTAGCGAGAAAATGGAACCGGTAAAGCCAACCACCAGCGAAAAAACCAGCAGCATGGACAGATTGAGACCTGAGCGTGTCATGAATTTGTCTACACCGAGCAGTGACAAAATCACGCTCATGACCACCAGTACGGCGATATTGGTCGCGAGGAAGAGGAATAGGCGTTTCATGCTGAAGCTCCTGTCGGCAACGTGCCGCTATAAAAGTGCCTATTAAATAGGATCAGGAGGGTGAAAATCAAGAGGCGGCGCGCTGCCCGCTCCAGAATCAGAGCAACCAGTCACGCCAGACAGGAATTAAACCTGATGGCAATGGCGGCAAATGTCCGAGATCAACACGCGACTCACCAGGGCCATGAAAATCCGACCCTATCGATGCCTGAAATCCGTAATATCGGGCGACACGGGCATATTCCTCATATTGGTCCGGCGTGTGGCTACCGGTTGTGACTTCGATCGCCGCACCACCGAGTTGCTTGAACTCGTCAAACAAGGCGCCGAATTGCACATCGGTGTATTGATAGCGCCCTGGATGCGCAACCACTGCCACACCACCTGCTCCCAGAATCCAGCCGACTGCCTCACCCAGGCTCGCCCAGCGGTGCGGGACATAACCCGGTTTGCCTTCGCTCAAGTAATTGCGAAAGACTTCTTTAGTGTCTGCGCAATAACCGCATTCCACCAGATAGCGGGCAAAATGGGTCCGCGACATCAGGTCGGGATTACCTACATGCTTGAGCGCGCCTTCAAAGGCATCGGGAATGCCAACTTTTTCCAGCGCTGCGGCAATATCACGGGCACGACGCTCACGACCATTGCGGGTTGCAGCCAAACCGCGTACCAGAGTGTCATTGGTTTCATCAATACGCAAACCGACAATATGCACCGTCTGAGCGGCCCAGGTCACTGAAATTTCCACTCCTGCCACATGCCTCATGCCGCATGCGTTAGCTGCCTCACGTGCTGCAGCAACGCCAGCGACCTCATCATGATCGGTGAGTGCCCAGACATCCACACCATTGGCCTTTGCCCGCGCAGCCACCTGCTCTGGCGGTAGCAAGCCGTCAGAAACATTGGAATGGCAGTGTAGATCAACGTTAAGCATGGTCAGATTTCAGAGGATTGGTACGATCAATATCAATTCATTGTACGCCGCATCCGCCCGATTTGCTGCACGTGCACAGTCGTGCCCTGCTCAACGCGGCAAACAGGATTTCCTCTACCAGAGAAAGCTCATGCCAGCAAAAAACGCTCAACCGTAGCAGCCAGCAATTCAGGTTGATCGTGATGCAGCATATGACCGGCTTCAGGAATCATTTCCACCCGCACGTCACCCAGGTAAGTCATGCGTCGATCGATTTCCTCACGTGCAAGAGCGTTCTCACCAAACCAGCGCCAGATATCGGTGTGCTCAGCCTCGACCCACAGCACAGGCGCAGTGATTTGCTGCCAGCAGGCAGTCACCTCATCGACATGATAAAGAATGGGATTAACGTTCTTGTGCGCGGGGTCACCAAGAATCTCCCATTGTCCCTCATCGTTCTGACGGGACCAATGCGCCGCCAGAAAAGTGGCGCGTTCATTGCTCAAGCGTGGATTGGTTTTTTTTAGTCTGGCGATCACACCTTCCAACGCAGAATAGGTGCGCAACTCGGGACTGGATTGCAATTCATCGAGCCATTTGGCGTAGCGCCCGGGTGCCTGTTGTGGCTTGGTGGTCGGCAGACCAAATCCTTCCAGATTAACCAGGCGAGCGATACGATGTGGGCGTACACCGGCATACATGGCAACAATATTGGCCCCCATGCTGTGCCCGAGCAAATTGACCGCTTCTTCTGGCGCATAGTGTTTCAAGATTGCATCAAGGTCGGCCAGATAATCGGGATGCCAATAGGTATCTGCCTGCGGCCTGTCAGTCAGCCCAAAGCCGCGCCAATCTGGCGCAATGACATGCCAGTCACGCTGCAGGTGGTCGACCATGAATTGAAACGATGCCGACATATCCATCCAGCCATGCATCATGAATAGCTTGGGAGCACCAGGCTGCCCCCAGTGACGAACGTGATAGCGCAAGGAACGGATGGTGAGGAATTCGGAACGGGATGGCTTCATGGCGAGGATGGACGACGAAAAACGCTAGTATAAGTGGACTCGCTGTACAGCGCAGCCAACACACAAGCAGCCATCACGCAGGCTATTGCAGATAACGTCCGAGATCAAACGATGAACGAATACCGAGTACGTGAAAATGATCGAGCAACCACTGCTCTGCGACGGCACGTCCTTCCGTATGCAACGCGTGAATAAAGGACGTTTTCGTGTTTAGCTTGCTCATCACATCGAGCTGATTCATCAGGTCGCGGGTTTCTAGCATATGCATGTTGAGGCGCTTGAGACGTCGCTCCAGCGTACCAAAGGCGAACATACTGCTTTCCGCTTCACGCTTGGCCAGTGCAAGTCCTCCGAGCTCGGTAAAAAAAGCAGAGCTGAAACTGATTTCACTGAGCCGGTGGCCGATATCTACAATCGTCGTTGGTGTGCCGGTGCGACTACAGGGGTGCAGCAAGACGACCATCAAGTCACGTGCAGAACAAAGATGCAGCAGCGGGAAAATAGGTGGATTGGCGGTCAGGCCGCCATCCCAATACGCCTCGCCATCAATCTCCACCGGACGATGTATCGACGGCAAACACGCTGAGGCCAGCAAGGCATCCAGCGTCAGGTCAACATTTCTAAATATCTTCAGCGTACCCGTGCTCACCCGCGTGGCAGCGATGAACAACTTGATCACGCCGGTCCGCCGTAGATGTTCGAAATCAATCTGCTCCTGCAGAATGTCGCGCAGCGGATTGATATCAAATGGATTTAGTTGGCTCGGCGAAAAAAACCGTGTCATCGCCAGAAAGGCTTGCATCGCAGCCGGTGCCGACTGATTGAAGAGATTACCAGCGGAGGACTGGAATTCAGGCGCCAGAAAGCTGAACGGCTCCTTGATGGCAATGCGATCCCAGAATGCAGCCAACGCCTCGCGCGCGCCCTCGCGGCCACCGCGACTGTATCCGTGTGCCAGCACCGCTGCATTCATGGCACCGGCACTGGCACCGCTGATGCCCTCAATCTCAATGCGTGCATCTTCCAATAGACGGTCCAGTACGCCCCAGGTGAATGCGCCGTGCGATCCGCCCCCCTGCAATGCCAACGTCACAATTTTGTTGTGCATGTCGCTCCTCAGATTCATCGCATCAGGGCCGAATAGCCTGACGCCAACTCATTCGACAATCAATCCACGACGGCCTGAAACAAATGAAAATCGGCAGTGTCGCGGGACGTCACAATACGGTCATTTTGAATCGCTATCGTCGCCAGCAATTGACATGTTATAACATGCCTTGCTACCTCTCTTCGCAGGAAACAACTATGAAATCGATCTGTGTCTATTGCGGCTCATCATCCGGAGCCTCTGAAATTTATGCTGAAGGTGCACGGGCACTGGCACAACAACTGGTGAAGGACAACATTGCGCTAGTGTATGGCGGCGGCAACGTTGGCCTGATGGGCGTGATTGCCAGCGAAGTGATCCGTCTTGGCGGTGAAGCCACTGGCGTGATCCCTAAAGCCTTGCTCGACAAGGAACTCGGACACCATGGTCTGACCCGCCTACATATCGTCAAGGACATGCATGAACGTAAGGCACTCATGGCTGAATTATCGGACGGTTTTATTGCCATGCCAGGTGGCATTGGCACGCTCGAAGAATTATTTGAAGTGCTGACCTGGGCGCAGCTCGGCTTTCACTACAAACCAATTGCCCTACTTAATGTTGCAGGCTTTTACGACAATCTGATTGCTTTCATCGAGCATTTGGTCTCGCAACGCTTCCTCACTGCCGAGCAAGCACTCCTGATGATGCACGAAAATGATCCGGCAGCACTACTGAGCCGGTTCAAGAGTTTCAAGCCAAGCTACACCAACAAGTGGTCTGAATCCGGTTCATCAGCGCTGCGCAGCCCGGATTAAATCAACCTATCGTATTGACATGCTCGGGCAAGCATTTGTCTGCCCGAGTATGGCATCGAACACGTGGCTCAGCTATCGAGCGCCTGACGGAAATCTTCCACCAGATCGACCGTATCTTCCAAACCGATCGAGACCCGGATCAGGGATTCTGCAATTCCCATACTGGCACGACGCTCTGCACCCATTTCATAAAAAATCGTGTGCGCCACCGGAATCACCAGCGTACGCGTATCACCCAGATTACTGGCGGGAACTGCCAGTTGCAAACGATTGAGATAGTCGAAGCAATCGATACCGTCTTTTAATTCAAAGCTGAGCAGACTGCCATAGTGACGGAACAATTGCGCCGCTAGTGCATGTTGTGGATGACTGGGAAGTCCTGGATAGTGCACCGCCGCCACACGTGGGTCAGCCGCCAGCATCTGCGCTACGGCCAATGCATTGGTACATTCACGCTCTTGTCGCAAGGCGATGGTTTCGGCACCCGCGGCAATGTGATGCGCCGCCTCTGGCCCCAGCGAAGCGCCAAAATCACGCAAACCCTTGGCACGAATCTGCGCCATGCCCCATTGCGGCTGCGGGTTTTTCTTGTAGTTGTCGGCGATGTGCGGATAACGCGACCAGTCGTACAGACCGGTATCAGTGAGCGCACCACCCAATGCGTTGCCATGGCCGGCGATTGACTTGGTCAGCGAATTGACCACCAGCCCAGCACCGACGGTACGTGGTTGAAACAGGTAAGGCGATGTCATCGTGTTATCGACGATATACAAAATCCCGCGTTCACGGCATAACTCGCCGATACGCTTGAGGTCGGCAATCTGGGTCCGTGGATTAGCGATAGTTTCCACGAAGACGATGCGTGTTTGCGGTGTCAGTGCTTGCTCGACTTCACGCACATCGGTGGCATCGACCATCGATACTTTGGCGCCTTGCGCAGCGACCGTGAGCCACATGCTATTGGTATTGCCAAACAGGAAGGCGGAAGACACGATGTGATCGCCCTCACGCACCAGACTTTGTACTACCGCACCGATGGCCGCCATGCCGGTGGCGAAACAGATCGTGGACAATCCGCCTTCCATTCTGGTGATCTTGTCTTCCAGTGCGGATACGGTCGGATTGCCCTGCCGACCATAGCGATAGCCAGGTTGCTTGCCTTGAAATACTTCAGCAAGTACCCGCGCATCCTTGTAGCCAAAGGCGACAGACGTATGAATCGGTTTATGCAGCGAGCCGTGTTCAATCGATTTTTGACGGTCGCTGTGCAAAATGGTGGTGGTAAAGCCGAAATTCTTTTTATCGTTCATGGTGAGCAAGTGAAATAGCGGACAGACTTACGCAGGAGTATGCAGAATTGATGATGATAAGCCAGTTCAGCGACGCTCGCAGCGGAAACAAAAACGCCGGATGGCATTCCAGCGATCCGGCGTTTGAGCAGCGTCGTAAGACAGCGGTAACTTTACTCCGCGCGTGCGAGGTTCAGATTGAGCTGCGAACGAACCACATCTTCGAGCGCCGGCTTCGGATTCTTGCGAGCAAACTCCAGACGATCCAGATAATCACGTGAAATATCACCGGTAATGTAATGTCCGTCGAAACAGGAAGCCTCGAAGTTCTTCAACGCCGGATTGACATCAGAGATGGAACGCTTGAGCGCTTCCACGTCCTGATAGACCAGTGCGTCAGCGGTAATTTCACGGCACACTTCTTCATCGGTACGACCGTAGGCGATCAATTCGTCACGCGTCGGCATATCGATACCGTAGACGTTGGGATATTTCACCGGTGGCGCTGCCGAGGCAAAAATGACGCGCTTGGCACCTGCCTCACGAGCCATTTGTACGATTTCACGGCTGGTTGTGCCACGCACGATGGAATCATCCACCAGTAATACACTCTTGCCCTTGAATTCAGAACCAATGGCGTTGAGCTTCTGACGCACCGACTTCTTGCGTAAACCCTGGCCAGGCATGATGAAGGTACGACCGATGTAGCGATTCTTGATGAAGCCTTCGCGGTAATCCAGATTCAGCTTTAATGCCAGCTCCATTGCCGCTGGACGTGACGAATCCGGAATTGGCATGACCACATCAATATCACCACCGGCAATTTCGCGACGGATCTTTTCAGCCAGCAATTCACCCATTTTTAGTCGTGTCGCATAGACAGACGCGCCATCAATAACCGAGTCAGGACGCGCAAGGTAGACGAATTCGAATGCACATGGATTGAGTGTCGGATTCTCGGCACATTGCTGGTTATACAGCTTGCCATCGTTGTCGATGAAAATCGCTTCACCCGGCATCACATCGCGCAGGAAGCGGAAACCCAGACCTTCGAGGGCCACTGATTCGCTGGCCAGCATGTATTCCGGACCGCGGTCGGTTTCATTGAAACCGAGGCACATCGGACGAATACCGTAAGGATCGCGGAAACCCAGCAGACCATAGCCAGCAATCTGGGCCACCACTGCATAAGAACCACGCACACGCTTGTGGACCATGCCGACTGCCTTGAACAGGGCTGCCGGATCGAGCGAGTAGCCGGTGGTTGCCTGCTGCAGTTCGTGCGCAAACACGTTGACCAGCACCTCGGTATCGGAATCGGTATTGAGGTGGCGACGGTCGTTCTTGAACATCTCTACCTTGAGCTGCTCGGCGTTAGTCAGATTGCCGTTATGCGCCAGGATGATGCCAAATGGCGCATTGACGTAGAAGGGCTGTGCCTCTTCTTCACTGGAGGAACTGCCTGCAGTGGGATAACGCACCTGACCGATGCCAGTATTGCCCGGCAATGAGCGCATGTTGCGTGTGCGAAACACATCACGCACCAGGCCATTGGCCTTGTGCATCGAAAAACCACTCGCGTGATTGGTTGCGATACCGGCAGCATCTTGTCCACGATGCTGCAAAAGCAATAACGCATCGTAGAGCAACTGATTGACTGGACTTTGGGAAACGACGCCGACTATGCCACACATGGTGGACTCCTAAACAAGAACAAAATTAAAAATGGACATGTTGCGTAATCTGGCCCGGTAAATGCGGCTCAACCACTGCGATGGCTTGCTCCGCCCAAGGGCTGAACAAGGCATTCTTCCAGAACGGCTGCTGCGGTATCTCTGTGGTCCCACACAATAAAACAACCACCAGCACAATCACCACGCCGCGCGCCAGTCCGAATACCGCACCCAGCGCGCGATCAATCAGCGACAGGCCGCTCGCCTTCACCAGCTCCTCCACCGCCCTGGTCAACAGTGCCATCAGCAGGCGCGTACCAATAAACAAGGCAATGAAAGCCACAATCAATCTTGTCGACTCACCCGGAAACACATCGGGCAACATTGGCGTCAATGCTTCACCATAGGCGTTAGCGACAACGAAAGCAATAATCCAGCTTGCCAGAGACAACAATTCCCGCACTAATCCGCGCAACATGCTGATGACAATCGAGCATCCGAGCACCAGCAAGACCAGATAATCAAAGATAGTCACGACAACCTGTCTGCAAGATGCGAACCGAGGTCACACATTTCAAGGTGCCACGATGGTGGCATTCAAGCCAAGACGATTGATCTTGGCCCGCATTTTATTGGCTTCTTCGTGTGTCGCAAAAGGACCAACACGAATCCGCGTACGTTCACCATCCTGAGTTGCCACCTTCTGGATGAAAGTTGGAATGCCAGCCTTGCTCAGTTTACCCCTCAACTCATCGATCTTTTCCTGGGTGGCCAGTGCCGCGACCTGGATCACGACCTTGCCGCCGTTGGCTACTGGCTTCTTGCTGGAATTGTCCTTGTCAGACTTGACTGACTTGTCGGACTTTCCTTCAAGAATCGCCATGGCACGCGCACTATCGTCACTCTTTGACTTATCAACATCTTTGGCAGCATCTTTTTTGGCGACATCGTTGTCGCCGGACAACTTGACGCTATTCCTGTCGTCGCTCTTGGCATTGCTCTTGTTGCCAGCAACGTCCTTTGTGTCGACTTTCGTATCGGTTTTTGTCAAGGCGCGGGCGTTGTCAGGCTTGTCTGAAGTGGACTCAGGCGAGTCCGGCAACGCCGCGTTCGTCGCATTCAACGGCAATGCTTGCGCTGCCGAGGCTACCGGTGATGTGGATGCGACCTGTGCGTTTCGTCCCGCAGCCGACTGGTCTGCCGCAGCATTCGCCGGATCCACGACCTCTTCCTTGGGAGCCAACCCAGAATCGGCTGGCTTGGCGGCATTACCTGCATCTTTGGCACCATCCTTGGACGGAATCTGGATAGCGATATCGTCAGACAGCGGGCGTGGCTTGGAATCGAAAATCATCGGTAACACGATCACCATCGCCAGGACCAGCGCAATGGCACCAATCAAGCGCCGCCGGGCACGTTTCTTTTCTGGCAACATCGGATCATTGGCTTCATCTTTGGCGGACTTGCGGCTACCGCCACGAGCGGCACCGCTTCCGGCACTATTGCGGCTGCCGGTGCTGCGACCACGCGCCGCTGCTGATTCAGTGGCGGAACGAGAAAGGAAATCGCCCTGACCCGAAGCAGATTCCTGCTTGTTTTTACGAAAAAACGAGAACAAGCCCATGCTGATCTATGTGAGGTAGTCGGAAAATAGCGGAGAACAGAGCTTCATCCTCCACGCTGCGCAATTCAATGCAACTCCAGTTTACGTGCTGTCATGACGCCCGCAACCGTGAGGAAAGATCCAAAAACCACAATTCTATCATTCTCACTGGCGCGACTTTGCGCATTCGCAAATGCTGCCGCTGGCGAATCAAAGGTTTCGATGGTGCATTGCGCCTCAGGCTTGAACTCTGGCTCAATTCCGGCTTCCAGCAGCTTATCCTTGAGCTGTTGCGCAGTTGCTGCACGCGGCAATGGCAAACCGGTGACGCACCAGTGGTCAATCTTGCCGCGGAGCTGGGCGATGACACCTTCAATGTCCTTGTCCAGCATGGAACCGAACACCGCATAGGTGTAGGGATGAAAACCCATATTATCGAGGTTCTGTGCCAAGGTAGCCGCCGCGTGAGGGTTATGCGCCACATCGAGAATCACGGTTGGCTGACCAGGCAAGACCTGGAAGCGCCCCGGCAATTCGACCGTCGCCAGTCCCGTACGCACTTCCTGTGCACCAACCGGCAAGCGGTCGCGCAGAGCTTCCAGCGCCGCCAGTGCGGCCGAGGCGTTAAGTAGCTGGTTAGCGCCGCGCAAGCTTGGATATGCCAGCGAATTGCGACGCTGGGCACGCCCACCGTAGGCCCACTGCTGCTTGTCGCCCATGTAATTGAAATCACGCCCCATCAGCCATAAATCCGCTCCGATGGTCTCAGCATGCTTGATCAGCGATGCCGGCGGCACAGGATCGCCGCAAATAGCAGCTTTGCCAGCACGGAAGATACCGGCTTTTTCAAACGCGATCTGGTCACGTGTATTCCCCAGATATTCGGTGTGATCGATATCGATGCTGGTGACCACGGCGACATCGGCATCTACCACATTCACAGCATCCAGACGACCGCCCAGACCCACTTCCAGAATCACCACATCCAATTTGGCATCGGCCAGCAACTTCATGATGGCCAGTGTGGTGAACTCAAAATAGGTCAGGGAAATCTCGCCGCGCTGCGCCTCAACCGCTTCAAATGCGGCGATCAGCGCGCCATCGCTGGCAGATTCGCCAACTACACGAGCTCGCTCATTGAAATGCAGAAAGTGCGGTTTGATGTAAAGGCCAACGCGATAACCGGCGCGCAGCAGAATAGACTCCAGCATAGAACAGGTCGACCCCTTGCCGTTGGTCCCAGCGACCATGATTACCGGGCAATCAAAGCGAATGTCGAGCTTTTCCTTGACCGCCCTGACACGATCAAGACCCATGTCGATCGCCTTGCTATGGCGCGTTTCCAGAAGTGCCAGCCAGTCGGCCAGCGTCGAGGGAGTAGTTGTTGCTTGCGTTTGCATCACGTGAACTCGGAGGACGCCTTTTTCGTAGTAAAGGCTGTGCAGTGAATCAAATACGATAAAAACAAAACCCGAACTTGCAGTGCATATCAAGTTCGGGTTGGCAGATCAGCTTGCCGAGGCAATCCGCAATCAGGACACCGTTTCAGCGGCCTGGTTTTGCAGCAATGCCAGCAGACGGGCGATTTCTTCGCGCATCTTGCGGCGATCGACGATCATGTCGATCGCGCCCTTGGTGACCAGGAATTCGGCGCGCTGGAAGCCTTCCGGCAATTTTTCACGAACCGTATTCTCGATCACGCGCGGACCAGCAAAACCGATCAGTGCCTTAGGTTCGGCCATCACGATATCGCCCATGAACGCGAACGAGGCAGACACACCACCCATAGTCGGATCGGTCAATACGCTGATGAAAGGCAATTTCTTTTCAGACAGCTTGGTCAGCATCGAGGTTGTCTTGGCCATCTGCATCAGCGAGAGCAAACCTTCCTGCATGCGCGCACCACCAGTGGCGGTAATGCAGATAAATGGTACTTTTTGCTCCAGCGCCATCTGCGCGCCACGGGCAAAACGTTCACCGACGACAGAACCCATGGAACCGCCCATGAATTCGAATTCAAAGCAGGCAACCACGACCGGCAAGGTCATGATGGCACCGCCCATAACCACCATGGCATCCGTTTCGCCGGTGGATTCCAGCGCGTCTTTCAGACGGTCCGGATATTTTTTGCTGTCCTTGAACTTGAGCGTGTCAACCGGCAAGGCTTCCTGGCCGATTTCATAGCGACCACCTTCGTCGAGCAGCGCATCGAGGCGCGCGCGGGCGCGAATACGCATGTGATGGCTGCACTTAGGGCAGACGTGGAGGTTTGATTCCAGATCGGTACGATACAGCACCGCTTCGCAGGACGGACATTTGACCCACAGACCTTCAGGGACCGATTTCCGGCTTGTGGAATCACTACGTTGAATTTGAGGCGGAAGTAATTTCTCTAGCCAACTCATAGAAACCTCTTTCTAATTTCAGGTGGCGCATTGTACCAGAGCGCAAGGCGCGAAAACGCGCACACCTGCTTGTTTGCAGAACGACAATTTCCCTGCGGAAAATGTCGCACCCGACATCAATGATCCATTGCGTACCGGATATCACTGACGAAAGCCTGCACTGCTTCCACCGCACGCTCCTGCGGCGTGTTTTCCAATTCCTGAATGATGCGGCTACCGATCACAACCGCATCTGCAACCTGGCTGACTGCCTTGGCAGTGGCGCCATCGCGAATACCAAAGCCAACGCCGATTGGCAATTTGACATGCTTGCGGATGGCGGCGATACGGGCTGCCACCTCGGCTGTGTCAATATTGCCAGCACCGGTGACGCCCTTGAGTGACACGTAGTAACTGAAACCACTGCTGACCTTGGCCACCTGTTCAATCCGTTCTTCAGTCGAGGTCGGTGCCAGCAAGAAAATCGGATCAAGCCCTTGCGCCTGCATTTTCTGCGCAAACTCTTCACATTCTTCCGGCGGATAGTCGACCACGATGGTGCCATCTACACCCGCATCCTTGGCCGCGGCGATGAAGGCATCGACACCGAAGCGCTCGATCGGATTGGCGTATCCCATCAGCACCACAGGCGTTGTGTTGTTGGTCTTGCGGAACTCGCGCACGTAATCGAGCACATCTCGGGTGGTAACACCAAACTTCAGCGCCCGTTCGCAGGCACGTTGAATCACCGGCCCTTCCGCCATTGGATCGGAAAACGGCACACCAAGTTCGAGAACATCAACACCGCCGGCCACCAGTGCATGCAACAGTGGCACGGTCAGTTGCGGCGCCGGATCTCCCGCCGTGATGAAAGTGATCAGCGCTTTTTTATTGGCGGCAGTGAGCGCGGCGAAAGTAGATTGAATACGAGACATGTTGTGGATGATGTGATGTTGTTCAGGTCCACAACCCACCGATTTACATCAGTTGATCATGGACCAGTGACTAAGCCTGGGATCGATTAGGGATCAAGACTCAGACCTGTTGCTGTTGGACGGTATGCATATCCTTGTCACCACGACCCGACAGATTGACCAGGATAATCTTGTCCTTGGGCAGCGTCGCCGCAAGCTTGGCGGCATAGGCCAGGGCATGGCTGGATTCCAGCGCCGGAATGATACCTTCGATACGGCAACAGGTATGAAACGCCGCCAGTGCCTCTTTATCAGTGATACATTCGTAGCTGGCGCGGCCACTATCCTTGAGCCATGCATGCTCTGGACCGACACCCGGATAATCCAGACCCGCCGATACCGAATGCGTCTCCATGATCTGGCCGCTAGCATCTTGCAACAGATAAGTGCGATTGCCATGCAGCACGCCAGGCGAACCCAGCGTCAACGAGGCCGAGTGGCGCTGCGTGTCGATACCGTCACCGCCGGCTTCAACGCCGACCAGCTTGACTTCGTGATAATTGATGTAGGGATAGAAAATCCCCATCGCATTCGAACCACCGCCCACCGATGCCAGCACGTAATCTGGCTGGCGACTGGCAATCTCAGGCATTTGCTCCAGGCATTCGTTGCCAATCACGGACTGAAAATCTCGCACCATCATCGGATAAGGATGTGGACCTGCGACGGTACCGATGATGTAGAAGGTGGTTTCTACGTTAGTCACCCAGTCACGCATGGCTTCGTTCAAGGCATCCTTGAGCGTCTTCGATCCAGACTCGACCGGCACCACCTTGGCACCCAGCAACTCCATGCGGTAGACGTTTTGCAATTGACGTTTGACGTCTTCACTACCCATGTAGACAATGCATTCCATGCCAAACCGCGCACAGATAGTGGCAGTCGCCACACCATGCTGACCGGCACCGGTTTCAGCGATGATGCGTTTTTTACCCATGCGCTTGGCCAGCAAGGCTTGCCCGATGACGTTGTTGATCTTGTGAGCACCGGTGTGATTGAGATCTTCGCGCTTGAAATAGATCTGCGCCCCACCGGCTTGTTCGGACCAACGTCTGGCGTGATAAATCGGGCTGGGACGGCCGACAAAGTGCTTCAGCTCACTGTGAAATTCAGCCAGAAATTGTGGATCGTGTTGATAGTGCGCATAGGCCTCGCGTAACTCCTTGAGCGCATAGGTCAGCGTTTCCGACACAAAACTACCGCCGTACTGACCAAAGTGGCCGCGTGCATCGGGCAGATTGTAAGGGGCGACCTGATGCAGGGCTGCAACAGGAACGGGTTCACGCTCGGCAACATTACCGAGGGCTTGTAATTCTTTCATGGAAACTCCTTTGATGGCAGCAACCCCGTGCTAATGCGCGGGGACCTGCGATACCTGGACATGGTCTCAGGTGCAATCCGCCAGACGAACTGCGTTAATAAAGGCGTTGATCTTGGCGGCATCCTTGATACCTTTCGCGGCTTCGACACCACTACTGATGTCGACGGCGTGCGGGCGCACGCGCTGGACTGCGTCAGTCGCGTTTTGTACGCTCAAGCCACCACTTAAAACGACCCGAGGCGCGAGTTCTTTTGGAATGAGAGACCAATCGAAAACCTTTCCACTACCGCCATATTGCTCAACCAGAGTGTCAAGCAACAGCCCACTGAAGAAGGGGCTGGAAGACCGATATGCTGATTCGTATTCTAGCAAATTCGCAGCAGTCGTGTCGGCCCCGATACGCGCTGCCCGCAGAAAGGGGCGTTTGACTGCTGCGGCGATCTCGGCACACTGCCGCGGTGTTTCATCGCCATGAAATTGCAATAATGACAATGGCGCTTGCGCCAATACCTCACTGACTTCGCTAATACTGGTATTGACGAACAGCCCAACGGTCGCGATGAACGGCGGCACGCTGGCAACCAGTTGCGCAGCCTGACTGGCCGTCACCGCACGCGGGCTGGCAGCATAGAACACAAAGCCTAGCGCATCAGCACCTGCTGCAGCAGCGGCGGCAATATCTTCGGTGCGGGTAAGGCCGCAAATCTTGATTCTGGTTCTGGACATAGTGAACGGAGATGGAGAAAAAACGGAACACCTGCTGCAAGGATCTGACTTTACCACCAAGGCCAGCTATGAGACTCCTGCGGCAACACCCACTGCGTCGGATAATCAACCCTGGCCAGATACAACCCATCCGGCATAAAGGTTGGCGCTGCGCGACTGCGATCTTTCTGCGCCAGCACCTGTGCAATCCACTCCGGCGGCTGGTTGCCGTTGCCGACAAAAATCAGCGAACCAACAATGTTACGCACCATGTGATGTAAGAAGGCATTGGCTTTGAGGGTGAATACGATCATGTCGCCATTTCGTTTTACCTGCAACGACTCCATCTGGCGTATTGGTGATTTGGCCTGACATTCAACCGCACGAAAACTGGTGAAATCATGTTCCCCCACCAAAAAATCAGCGCCTTGCTGCATCAATGCGACATCCAACGGACGAAACGTCCAACCTGCCTTGCCTGCCAGTAAAGGAGAGCGCACCGGATGGTTGTACAGCAAATAATGATAGGTCCGCGCTGTGGCGCTGAAACGGGAATGAAAGCCGCCCTCTCGATCTTGTGCAGTCCGCGACCGTGCGGCATCCACCTCCTCGATGGGCAATTCGCAGGCCCAGCGCACAGCAATTGATGCGGGCAGGAAGGCATTGACACCACGCACCCAGGAAAACTTGTCGCGCACGATCTCGGTATCGAAGTGCACGACCTGCTCCAGCGCATGCACACCCGAGTCAGTACGCCCGGCACAGGTTGTTGCGATCTCCCGCAACGTGAACTGGCGCAAGGCCGACTCCAGCTTGTCCTGCACGGTCAACCCATGCGGCTGGGTCTGCCAGCCCTGCCAAGACGCGCCGTCATATTGAACACCTAGCACAATCCGGCGCAGCGTTGAAACTTGCCCCGGCTGCACGGGCGTCGTCACGGATATCGATGAAAAAGAGGCTGTTGACACGATGGCACTACCTGAAGATGTTCTAGATGAACCGGCCAGTCATGACCGGGAAGACGACAAACGGGCGCCGCAGGGCGCCCGCTTTGATTTGCAACATTACGCCGTCAATACCGAAGCCGCATTGACAGCGCCAGCGCTGCGCTACATGAGTTTGCTCATCATGTCCTTGGCACGTTCAATCTGGCTGTCATTACCACCGCGAATGACTTCTTCAAGCAATTCCAGCGCACCTTCCTTGTCACCAATTTCCTGATAAGCCTCGGCCAGATCAAGCTTGGTTGACATCTCTGCGGCAAAAGCAGACTCATCATCCTCCATGCCAGTTGCCTCGCTCGCCGGGTCAGGCATCTCCAGCTCAATCGGTGCTGGTGCTGGTGCTGGTGCTGGTGCTGGTGCTGGTGCTGGTGCTGGTGCTGGTGCTGGTGCTGCCACAGGAGCCGCGACTTCAGGCTCTGGAGCAGGCTCTTCGGCAGCCGGTTCATTCGCACCACTGTCGAGTTCCAGATCAAAGTCAATCTTGCTGCCAATATCCGCTGCCGCGCTCGCTGCTGCAGGAATTTCTGCCCCCTTGAAATCATTCAGATCAAATTCAAGACCAGCATCCGCATCGGCCTCAGCGGCTGGCTTGGCTGGTGGTGCCGGTGGTGGCGGTGGTGGTGGCGGTGGCGGTGCAATTTCTTCCACCAACTCTTCCGGCTCTTCCACAGGCGCACTATAGAGTGGATTTTTCGGATCCAGCACCATTCCCATTGCGGCCGCAGCCTCCCAATCAGCACCTTTACCGCCGGTGGCATCATGCAACTGGAACGCAACAGTATTGAACGCTTCCGTATCCTTGCGTTTGTAGAAAATATCCAGCAACTTCGCATGCAACGCCAGACGTTCAGGTTCGTTTTTCAATGCGGCGCGCAAGATGGCCTCAGCCTGCTCGTCTCGGCCCATTGCAATATATTTATCTGCTTGCTCAATCGGATCACCGGTTACCTCAGGTTCAGCTGCAAGCGTATCGACTGCTTCGTCACCGCCACCACCTTCCACTTCGTGCCCATCATTTTCGCCTGCGCTAACTTCAGCGGCAGCGGCCTTTCTCTTGTTGCGAACACGAACAACACCCCATGCAGCCAACAATGCGACCAGCAAACCTGCTGAGGGAATCGCGAAAGGATTGTCCTGAATGCGATCAAAAAAGCCTGGCTTGCGAATCGGCACTGGGACCGGCGCAGGCTGCAGTTGCACTGGTGGTTTCGCCTCAACCGGTGGCGCAGCAGTGGTTGCTGGTGCGTCAGTTGCCGGCGCATCAGTTGCAGGCGGGGTTGTCGCATCGCCGGTTTTCTCAGCCATCGGCGCTGCAGACTTCTCGTCAGGCGCAGGCTTGGTATCGGCGTGCTTGGTCTGCGGAGTCATGTCAGCCAGCGTCTTGTTCTTGATCTCGAGCAGTTTTTGGAGATCGCTGACGTTCTTCTCCAACTCCTTGACCCGCTCATTTGCTTCGGCAATCGCCTTGTCCGCAGCAATCTTTTCTTCTGCAGCAGCCTTGTCACCACTGCCAACACCAGCCTTGGACAATTGCAGTTTATCCTTGGCGTCGCCGCTTCCGGACTTTTCTTCCACTCTGGCGGTAATTTTGCCGCCACCACTACGTTTGGCTTCACCGGCATCGCTCGCCGCACCGCTGGCGACCTGGCTTGCCAGCTTGTTACGATAGCGATTGAAATCCTGGGCCTGAGCGACTACGACAGCGCGTGCATCGGGCTGATTGATCGCTGCTGCTGTGCCGTTATCAGGCAAATTCAGAACGTGACCGGCACGCAGGCGATTCATGTTGTCGCCAATAAATGCATCCGGATTGGCACGGTACAGCGCTACCAACATCTGGTCCAGCGAGACGGTTGCATCCTTGCTGCGCCCGGCGATCTGGCCCAGGGTATCGCCTTCCTTGACGCGATAAGACTTGTCGCCCTGGCTATCTGCCATGCCATCGCTGTCCTTGTGCATATCGGCACGGCCCGCTCTGGATCCCTTGCCCGCCTTGCTGCCCTTGCCATCTGCCATCGCAGACTCAGAACCCAAGGTTTTCGCTGCTACCGCTGCAGGCACAGGGGCATTACTTGCATTGCTGTTGTCGCTGCGGCCATTCCGGATAAGGTCTTCCGCCAAAGCGGATGGCGCCGGTCTGCTGACAATGCGCGAGGTCGGCTCTTCATCATTGATGCTGGGTGCCGATGCTGGTGCAGCTGCTGGTTTCATTGCACCAGTTGCCATTGGCGCAGCCTCTGGCATAGCCGCCTTGGCCTCTGCCATTTTGGGCTCTGGCAGCATCGCCGGTGCCGTTTCTGCGGCCATCGGTGCTGCAGCAGGTGGCGAGACCTGTGCCGTCTGTGGCTTGCGCATTTCTGGCGGATCGAGCAGGAAAGTGTATTCACGTATTTGACGATTACCGCCGCGCAGCTCCAGCAACAAATCGATGAATGGCTCATTGACTGGCTGCGAAGACGTAATGCGAATCACCTGCTTGTCGCCTTGCTTTTCAACCGAAAACCGCAGCGATAACAGGACAGGATTCAGCTCAATATTGGCCTTACGAAACGCATCTTCAGGTGCCAGCCGGGCACCTAACGTGCCCTCTTCACTGGATGTCACCGATGTCAGTTCGATTTCAGCTCTCAGTGGCTGGCCCAGCGACGATAAAACAGTCAGCTTGCCCAAACCGGCAGCCTGCACGCTGAGCGGCAAGGTGAACACCAGAGTGAGGGCTACACTGAGTTTCTTCAGGCGGGAGAGCGGAAAATTATTATCAGTATGTAAAGGCATTTTTATATGGTTAGGTAGACGTTCTGCCAAAGAAGGCCTGAATCCCAAAAAATTATTTCATCAATGACCTAAAACCAAAAAACCGGGTGGCACTGCCAATCTACTGACATTGATGAAATAAATTCTGATTTTTCAACATATCATCAAGAACTTAGCCCTGCAAGTGTAACCAAGTTCTCAAAATGGTCAAAAACCCGCCAGGGTTCCGGCAAAGGAACACATGGCGGGTCAATGTTGCAAAATGACAACAAAATCGAAACAGGGATCGATGCTGCATCCCGCTGTTCCGAGATCGAATCAAGACCGCATTATTTACCAAGAATGATGCGCAACATACGACGCAGCGGCTCTGCAGCACCCCACAGCAACTGGTCACCAATCACGAATGCAGAAATATATTCTGGTCCTTGATTGAGTTTGCGCACACGACCGACACCAATTTCCAGACCACCGGTAATCGCTGCAGGCGTCAATTCCTTGACGGTGATACCACGATCATTTGGCACCCATTTAACCCATTGGTTGCCAGACTTGATGATCGCTTCGATTTCTGACAGGGGCAAATCACGCTTGAGTTTAATGGTCAGCGCCAGGCTGTGACAACGCATTGCACCGATACGCACACACAAACCATCAACCGGAATGATGTTGGTATTACCCAGGATCTTGTTCACTTCAGCCTGACCCTTCCATTCTTCCTTGGATTGGCCATTTTCCAGCTGAGCATCGATCCAGGGGATCAAACCGCCCGCCAGCGGCGCACCAAAGAACTCGGTTGGGACATCTTCGCGAATGGTCTTGGCAACCTTGCGATCAATATCCAGAATCGCCGACGATGGTGTCGACAGTTCTTCGGCAACCGATGCATTGATCACACCCATGCCCTTGAGCAGTTCACGCATGTGATTAGCACCGCCGCCAGAAGCCGCCTGATACGTCATCGAACTGACCCATTCGACCAGGTCTTCCTTGAACAGGCCGCCAACACCCATGAGCAGAATCGAATTGGTACAGTTGCCGCCGATGTAATTCTTGACACCCTTGGACAAGGCATCGCGAATCACATTGTCGTTGACCGGATCCAGCACGATTACGGCATCATCCTTCATGCGCAAGGTCGAAGCGGCATCGATCCAGTAACCATCCCAACCGGCTGCGCGCAGCTTGGGGAAGATGTCGGTGGTGTAGTCGCCGCCTTGCGCGGTAATAATGATGTCGCATTTTTTCAATGCTTCAATGTCGTTGGCATCTTTCAGCGTCGTTGCCGTTTTGGCAAACGACGGCGCTTTACCGCCCGCATTCGAAGTTGAGAAAAATACCGGTTCGATGTGATCGAAATCACCCTCGTCCTGCATGCGTTGCATCAGGACCGAACCCACCATTCCACGCCAGCCTACCAAACCAACCAGTTTCATCATCTTTCCCTAAGTCTAAGTAATACTTCCATGATTAAACAAACAACGTTAAAAAAACCACCTCAGTGCAGCTGATTTCAGCCCAAAGCCTTGACGACAGCGTCGCCCATTTCCTTGGTGCTGACCTTGGTGGTGCCTGCTTCATAAATATCAGCGGTGCGCAGCCCTTGTGCAAGCACTTTTTTTACGGCGAGCTCAATCCGGTCTGCCTGCGTTGCCTTGTTGAGCGAAAAACGCAACATCATTGCTGCTGAAAGAATGGTTGCCAGCGGATTGGCAATGCCCTTGCCTGCGATGTCAGGGGCCGAACCATGTGATGGCTCGTACAGGCCCTTGTTGTTGGCATCCAGCGATGCAGAGGGCAACATACCGATCGAACCAGTCAGCATGGCTGCAGCGTCCGACAGAATGTCGCCAAACATATTACCGGTCACAATCACGTCAAAATTCTTGGGTGCTTTAACCAGTTGCATGGCGGCGTTGTCGACATACATATGGCTCAGCTCAACGTCCGGATATTCCTTGTGCACGTCAGTCACGATGTCTTTCCAGAACTGGAAAGTTTCCAGCACATTGGCCTTGTCCACGCTGCACAGGCGCTTGCCGCGCTTAGCCGCTGCCTGGAACGCCACGTGTGCAATGCGACGGATTTCCGGCTCACTGTAGCGCATGGTATCGAAACCTTCACGGGCGCCCTTGAACGGACCGTCCGGTGCTTCACGCATGCCGCGCGGCTGACCGAAATAAATATCCCCATTGAGTTCGCGCACGATCAGGATATCCAGACCAGCGACCAGTTCAGGCTTGAGCGAGGAGGCACCGGTCAGTTCGGGATAGCAGATTGCCGGACGGAAGTTGGCAAACAGCTGCAGGTGCTTGCGCAAACCGAGAATAGCCTGCTCGGGACGCAAGGGACGATCCAGTGTGTCGTACTTCCAGTCACCGACCGCACCAAACAGGATGGCATCGGCATCCTTAGCCAGCTGCAGGGTTGAATCCGGCAACGGATGACCATGCGCCTCGTAACCTGCACCGCCGACCGGAGCGGTTTCCATTTCAAATTTTTCGTCGAGCTGGCCCAATACCTTCACGGCTTCGTCGACGATCTCGGGACCAATGCCATCACCTGGCAAAATTGCAATCTTCATATCGTTTCTTTTCAATCCTGAAAAATAATATTGCCGGCGCGATCCTCGACTGTAAAAACATCGAAGACTGCGCCGGCCAATCTGAAACTGCTATCCCTGCTTGAAAAATCAGATGGTGTTAGCCAACCATGGTTGTTCGTACAGGTGACGCTCTTCGAAGGCGCGGATTTTGTCCGCTTGGCGCAAGGTCAGACCGATGTCATCGAGGCCGTTGAGCAGGCAGTATTTGCGGAATTCACCAATCTCAAACGGGTAAGTCTGACTACCGTTGACGGTAGAAATGATCTGTTTTTCCAGATCAATGATCAGGCGGAAACCGGGGAATGCTTTGACTTCATTGAACAGCTGGTCGATCTGTTGCTCGGAAAGCACGATCGGCAGCAAGCCATTCTTGTAGCAGTTATTAAAGAAAATATCGGCGAAGCTAGGCGCAATCACGGCACGGAAGCCAAATTGATCGAGCGCCCAGGGAGCATGTTCGCGCGAAGAACCGCAACCAAAGTTCTTGCGTGCCAGCAAAATCGATGCCCCCTGATAGCGCGCCTGATTCAGTACGAAGTCCGGATTGAGGGGGCGCTTGCTGTTATCCATGCCTGGCTCGCCATGATCCAGATAACGCCACTCATCGAACAGGTTCGGACCAAAACCACTACGCTTGATCGACTTCAGAAACTGCTTGGGAATGATGGCGTCGGTATCGACATTGGCGCGATCCAATGGCGCAACCAGACCATCATGGACAATGAATTTATTCATGATATTTACCGATCTTACAAAGCACGAACGTCAACAAAATGGCCTGCGATACCTGCGGCTGCGGCCATCGCTGGGCTGACCAGATGGGTACGACCACCAGCACCCTGACGTCCTTCAAAATTACGGTTCGAGGTGGAAGCGCAACGCTCGCCCGGCTCCAAGCGATCAGCATTCATGGCCAGACACATGGAGCAACCTGGCTCACGCCATTCAAAACCGGCATCCTTGAAAATCTTGTCCAGACCTTCACGCTCAGCCTGTTCCTTGACCAGACCAGAGCCAGGTACGACCATGGCCAGCTTGACGTTGGAAGCGCGGAACTTGCCACGCACGACAGCCGCTGCCTCACGCAGATCTTCAATCCGCGAATTGGTACAGGAACCGATGAATACTTTGTCGATCCGAATATCGGAAATTGGCGTATTGGGCTTGAGCGCCATGTACACTAACGCCTTTTCCATACCGTCGCGCTTGGTTGCATCCTTTTCTTTGTCAGGATCAGGCACACGACTATCGACCGAAACCACCATTTCAGGCGAGGTACCCCAGGTCACTTGCGGCTTGATCTCGGCAGCATTGAGGGTAACAACCATATCGAATTTAGCACCCGGATCAGATTGCAGTGTGCGCCAGTACGAAACAGCGCGCTCCCAATGTGGACCAGACGGCGCAAACGGACGTCCCTTCAGATAATTGATCGTGGTGTCATCGACCGCCACCATGCCAGCGCGGGCACCCGCTTCAATAGCCATGTTGCAGACCGTCATACGGCCTTCCATGGTCAGCGAACGAATGGTCGAACCGGCAAATTCAATCGCATAACCAGTACCGCCGGCGGTACCGATTTTGCCGATCACGGCCAGCACGATATCCTTGGCAGTCACACCAACTGGCAACGCACCGTCGACCTGAACCAGCATGGCTTTGGATTTTTTGGCCAGCAAGGTCTGTGTCGCCAGCACATGCTCCACTTCGGAGGTGCCAATACCGTGCGCCAGACAGGCAAACGCACCATGGGTGGAGGTATGAGAGTCGCCACAAACAACGGTCATACCAGGCAAGGTTGCTCCCTGCTCAGGGCCGATCACGTGGACGATGCCCTGACGTTTGTCATTCATGCCGAAATAGGTCAAACCGTAGGTTTTGGCATTCTCATCGAGGGTTTCGACCTGCAGCCGCGAAATCGGATCAGCGATACCGTTGGCACGATTGGTCGTTGGCACGTTATGGTCAGCAACCACCAGATTGGCAGCATTGCGCCATGGTTGACGATTGGCTAGCTTGAGTCCTTCAAACGCCTGCGGGCTTGTTACTTCATGCAATAGATGTCGATCGATATACAGGATGGCTGTGCCATCTTGCTCGGCGTGAACGACGTGGGATTCCCAGAGTTTGTCATAAAGCGTTTTAAGCATGATGCAGGCGTGTCGTAGCGACACCAGTCGTTGAAAATGAACGGATGATTATGCCATAAACAGGCTCTACCCGAGTTGTCAATATGGTTTTAGCATCTGCTTGCCATCGGGCAGGCAATTGCCTACCCGCACCATCATGACTATTTTATTGCCCGGGAGGAATTTTTGGCGTCGCAACCCGTACATCGCCGCATTGCGCGCGATGACGCAAGGCATGATCCATGAGTACCAGTGCCAGCATGGCTTCTGCAATAGGCGTGGCACGAATGCCAACGCAAGGGTCGTGGCGACCGAAAGTTTCCACGGAAGTGGACTGACCGGCCTTGTCGATCGATGGGCGCGGCGAACGAATGCTGGAGGTTGGCTTGATGGCGATCGATGCAGTAATGTCCTGACCAGTCGAAATGCCGCCCAGAACGCCACCAGCATTATTCCCGACGAAACCCGCTGGCGTCAGCGCGTCTCCATGTTCGGTGCCCTTTTGCGCAACCGACTTGAAGCCGGCGCCAATTTCTACACCCTTGACCGCGTTAATCCCCATCAAGGCGTAAGCAATTTCGGCATCGAGCTTGTCATAGATTGGCTCACCGAGGCCGACCGGCACATTCTGCACCACCACATCAATACGCGCACCACAAGAGTCACCATCCTTGCGCAGGCCGTCCATGTAGTCTTCCAGCTGATTAATGATGCTGGCATTGGCGGCAAAGAACGGGTTCTCGCGCACATGCTCCCAGGATTCAAATGGAATCGCGATCTCACCCAATTGACTCATGCAGCCTTTGAAGGTTGTGCCATATTGTTCGAACAACCACTTCTTGGCCACCGCCGCCGCACCCACCACGGGCGCAGTCAGGCGCGCCGACGAGCGGCCGCCGCCGCGTGGATCGCGGATACCGTATTTGTGCCAGTAGGTATAGTCGGCATGTCCCGGACGGAAAGTATCGAGCAGATTGCCGTAATCTTTGCTGCGCTGATCCTGATTGCGAATGAGCAAAGCGATTGGCGTACCGGTCGTCTTGCCCTCAAACACACCAGAGAGGATTTCGACCGTATCGGGTTCCTGCCGCTGCGTGACGTGACGCGACGTTCCCGGTTTGCGACGGTCCAGCTCGGGCTGAATATCCGCTTCCGACAGCGTCATGCCCGGGGGACAACCGTCAATCACGCAACCGATGGCCGGGCCATGGGATTCGCCAAAAGTGGTAACCGTAAATAGCGTGCCAAGGGTGTTGCCGGACATAAAGAAGCTCTGCTGTGAGTTGGATGGAGAGAAGGCGATTCTACCAGTGCAGCGGCCTCAGCTGCTAGTGAGCACGAAGATCCGTGCTCTCCATCCGCTTGGCAACGCTACTTCCACGCTCCACGTAATGCCTTGACGCGTTGCTGCAACTGTTCCGGCGTTGCCTCCGCTGGGGCCAGCGGAGCGCCAACGACCAGCTCAAGACGTGAAAAAGGACCGCGCTTGAAGGAACGCTGGAAGGGATTGCCGCCGCCACGCGTCAACAAACTGCCCCACAGACCTCGTAATGCCATTGGAAACACTGGTACCGGTGTGCGCTCGATAATCTTCTTGACGCCGCCTTTGAATTCGCTGATCTCACCATCCCGCGTCAACTTACCTTCAGGAAAGATGCACACCAGATCACCTTCATGCAAAGCCTGCGCGATATCGACATAGGCTTTCTCCATGATCCATGGATCTTCCTTGGCCGATGCAATAGGGATTGCACGCGCCGTGCGGAAGATCCACGATAACAGCGGAATCTTGAAAATCTGATGATCCATCACGAAGCGGATCGGACGTGGACTGACGGCCATGATCACAATGGCATCAACGTAGCTGACGTGGTTGCATACCAGCACGGCAGCACCACGCGCTGGAATCAATTCGGCATTGATGGTGCGAACACGATGGATGGTATGAATCAGCAACCATGCCAGGAAGCGCATCAGGAATTCAGGTACCAGCGAGAAGATATACAGGGCCACCAACGCATTGAGCCCCGCTGTGATCAGAAATATTTCGGGAATCGTCAAACCAGCGCGCAGCAATACCAGCGCCAGCAATGCGGATACCACCATGAACAGGGAGTTCATGATGTTCATCCCGGCAATGGTGCGCGAGACATGCTGCGGGTCACAACGGGTCTGAATTACCGCAAACAGTGGCACGATATAGAAACCACCAAAAACACCTATCAGCAGACAATCGAACAAAATCCGCAGACTGCCATGCTGCACCAAGAATCCGACGATGTTAACTGCCTCCTGCGCCTGATAGCTCAGGCTGGCGAAATAAAGATCCACCCCAAATACGGAAAGCCCGATGGCACCGAATGGCACCAGTCCGATTTCCACCTTATGCCCGGACAAGCGCTCACACAACAGTGAACCTGCGCCAATACCGACCGAAAATGTTGCCAGCAACAGCACGAATACGCCGTGATCGCCGTGCAGATAATTCCTCGCGTACAAAGGAAATTGCGCCAGCATGATGGCGCCATAAAACCAGAACCAGGAGTTGCCCAGCATGGACAAAAACACCGGACGATTGGCACGTGAGAAGCGCAAATTGCGCGCCGTCTCGGAAAACGGATTCCAATTGATCTTCAACTGCGGTGCCGGCGCCGGCGACAATGGAATCGCCAGACTAGTCAGCCAGCCAATGACTGCAAAGGAGATCGTGACGACAGCAATGACTTCGAGTCCGAACGGCTTACTCACGACCAGTACTGCACCAAGAATTTCTCCCAGCAAGATACCAACGAAGGTTCCCATTTCAATGACACCATTGCCACCGACGAGCTCCTCCGCCTTAAGCTGCTGCGGCAAATAAGCGTATTTGACTGGCCCAAACAGCGTGGAATGAATGCCCATACCAACGACCGCCGCTACCAGCAGCCAGAGGTGATGCGTCATCCAGCCATAGGCTGCGATACCCATGATGACAATTTCCAGTAACTTCACATAGCGCGCGAGTCGTGATTTTTCCATCTTGTCAGCCAACTGCCCCGCCGTGGCAGAAAACAGGAAAAACGGCAAAATGAACAAACCTGGAATCAGGTTAGTCAGCAAACTGGTATCAAGCTTGGTCCAGCTCAGCGCGTCATAGGTAATGATCGTCAGCAGTGCCGTCTTGAACACATTATCGTTGAGTGCACCCAGAAACTGCGTCCAGAAGAAGGGGGCAAAACGGCGCTGACCAAGCAGGGAAAACTGGTTCGATTTACTCATGGAGCATGCGTTGATGGGGTATTTGAGGGTGGAGAAGCGCCATCATCACCAATAGCGTCAATTCCGAGACTGTGACAAATAGGCAACAATATAGCCAATAAAAAACCGTTCATGCAAGCATGAACGGTTCCCATCGTCGGTTTTCAATGCCCTTCGCCGTCTGCAATCCTGCACATGCGCTCGGGCGTAGACGATGTCAGCTGTTTTCTTCTTCAGCCGGCCAGTCACGAATGTAGGCCTTGAGCATCTTGTTTTCAAAACCCTGGGCATCCAGAACGGCCTTGGCCACGTCATAAAACGACATCACGCCCAACAGTGTCTTGGCATCCATGACAGGGACATAGCGCGCATGTTTTTCGAGCATGATGCGGCGCACTTCGTTAAGATCCGTGTCCGGCGTCACCGTAATCGGATGATCGTCCATATGCTTACGGACAGTATTGGGTCCAACCGAGCCCTTGTTTTCCTTCAGGGTATTGAGCACTTCGCGGAAAGTCAACATACCCACCAGTTCGCCAAACTCCATGACGACCAGCGAGCCGATATCTTTTTCGGCCATCGCCTCAACCGCATCGACAATCGGTGTGTCAGGTGTCACGGTGAAGAGAATATTGCCTTTGACTTTTAGAATTTCAGAGACTTTCATGGTGTCATCCTCAAGTTATTATGGCCTTGAAAGGTTGGGCTAGCCGTGATGACCGCCTATCACTTTCTGGCGGTTCTATCCGGAATGTAGACCATGCAGATCCAAAAATCTACAAGCACATCCCGGTAAATGTCATGGTACGAGGTTTCTGGGCGCTTCGGCAACTCAGATTTCGTGTCAGGAATGAAATTTTCCAGTTCAGCCCGGATGGGCAACGACGCTTCGTTCCTTTACGCCAGCCACTGGCTGCTGTAGGCAAAAATAGTCGGTCAGACTCTGATTGAGTGCTACGGCAATAGTCCCGTGGATCCTGTCAAGCAATGGCTGATCCTCAGGTGCATGCATAATCGCATCAAAGACAAACAGGCGGTAGACTTCATCGAGCTTGAGCAAGTCAGGATTGACGATCAGCGTCCAGCTATCCAGCCCATCAAGCACACGTTTGTTCCACGCAGCCTTTTTCGGTGCTTCTGCCTTGATCGATCCGACCCAGCCGGCCTCCAGCATCTTTTGCAACAAGTTCTGCAACTCCTCTAACCCCAGATGCGTGCGCGCGCGCAGCAAGCCCATGTCTACCGTCGAAGTTTCGGCATTGGTGCGCGCGTGGTGGAGAATTCTCAGCACCTGCAAGGCATCCACAAACTCGCTGCCCGGCACTGCTATATGCCACCAGCGCTCATAACGCACTACCGGCAGCGCCGCAGTCAACAAAGCACCCACCAGTGTAATCATCCATAGCATGTAGATCCACAACAGGAAGATAGGCAATGCTGCAACTGCACCATAGACCACGGTGTAAGTGGGAAACTTGAGGACATAGGCTGCAAACAGGCGCTTGGCAATTTCCACACCAACGCCTGCCAGCAAGCCGCCCCAGATAGCATCGCGCCAGTCTACCCATTGATTGGGCACCATGACATAGAGCAGCGTAAAGGCAGCCGTAGTCAACAGTACCGAGATCAGCGTAAAGAAGCTGGCACCAATTAGCGGCACGCTGGTTACCACGCCATTGGTTGCAGAATACAGGGTGGATGTGACGCTGAAGGAGACACCAATCAATAACGGTCCCAGCGAAATGATGGCCCAATAAACCAGGATGCGCTGTAACACGGGTCGCGATTTCTTGACGCGCCAGATTTGATTGAACACCCGGTCAATGGTCGCCATGGTCAGGACCGATGTCAGAATCAGTGCCACCCCACCCAACGCCGACAAGCGTGCTGATTTTGCAGAAAACTGATTCAGATAGCCCAGAATCGTACTGGCCACGCCCTTGGGCATCAGATTTTGTACAAAATAGGCTTCCAGCCCATCGCGAAAGGTATTGAACAGCGGGAATGCGGTAAAGATGGCAAGCGCAATCGTAAATAGCGGTACCAGTGACAGCGTGGTCGTAAAGGTCAGACTACCAGCCACCTGCGGCAGACGATCCTCACCCAGCCTTTGCATGGCAAAGCGCAACAGATTACGCAACTGGTTTCGGGTCAGGCCGTGCATGGGCTTAAATAATGTGGACAGCATGAAACAATCAAAAAATTAAAAGACTGGGCGGCGCAACACCGCCTCGGGCGAGCACAACAAGGAGACTGCACAGGTACTAAAAAAGTGCCAGAAAAAACCCAAAAAACGCCCCACAGGAACTGCGTACCGCTGCGATGATGAAGTAAAGGCTCCTATAATACCAACATGACACAGACATCCATCACGATACTCATCCTCTACTATTCACGGCACGGGTCAACCCGCAAGATGGCGGAACTCATCGCCCAGGGTGTTGAGAGTGTAGCCGGCTGCGATGCGCGCCTGCGCACGGTGCCGGCGGTCTCCACCGTGACCGAGGCGAGCGCTCCTGATATCCCTACGGAAGGCGCACCGTATGTCGAGACGCTCGACCTGGAACAATGCGCTGGCCTGGCACTGGGCTCGCCAACCCGCTTTGGAAACATGGCAGCTGCCATGAAGTATTTCTGGGATGGCACCGCACCGCAGTGGCTCTCCGGCGCATTGGCAGGAAAACCGGCCTGCGTCTTCACCTCGACTGGCAGCATGCATGGTGGCCAGGAATCAACCTTGTTGTCGATGATGTTGCCGCTACTGCATCACGGCATGCTGGTACTCGGGCTGCCCTACACCCAGCCGGAACTGATGAGCACCACGACCGGTGGCACGCCCTACGGTGCCAGTCATTGGGCTGGCGTGAATGGTCATCAGGCGATTTCCGACGATACCCGGGCGCTGGCTATTGCACTTGGCCGACGCCTCGCACAAAACGCCGTCAAACTCCAAGGTGCCTAAATGACCATCTCCCGTATCCGCTTCCTGCATCTTGGCGCTGCCATCAGCCTGGTTGCACTGATCGCCTTGTGTCTGGCCTGGGAATTGTGGCTGGCACCATTGCGACCGGGCGGATCCTGGCTGGTCCTGAAAGCGGTACCACTGCTATTTCCCTTACGTGGCGTATTCAAGCGCGATATCTACACCATGCAGTGGTCAGCCATGCTGATTCTGCTCTACATCGCCGAGGGTATCGTGCGCGCCACCAGTGACCGCGCAACAATGAGCATTACACTGGGTTGGCTGGAAGTTGGCATCAGCAGCATCTATTTTCTGTGCACCATCCTGTACCTGCATCCTTACAAAAAGGCTGCCCGCGAACTGACCCGTCAGGCCATTCAGAAAGCGTCGCGCTGAACCGGCGCGCAAGGTCCGCAATAACACTCAGCGATAATTCAGCAACTGGCGCAGCAACTCACCGCGCCGCTCTTGAAGGCGATGTGCCTGTCATCCATGAACGATTTTCTGCAATGCTGTCGTAACGCCATTGGAGGCGCCAATGTCCTGACTGAAGCTGCCGACACTGCCAGCTATCTGACTGACCAGCGCGGACGGTTTACCGGTCGCGCCTTGGCCGTTATCAAACCTGGTAATACCAATGAAGTTGCGGCCATCGTGAAGCTTTGCCAGCAGTATCAGGTACCGATCGTGCCACAAGGCGGCAACACGGGGCTGGTACTGGGCAGTGTTCCCGATACCAGCGGGCGCGCCATCGTGCTGTCGCTGACGCGCCTGAACCGCATCCGCACGGTCGACCCGATCAACAACACCATGACGGTGGAAGCCGGCTGCCTCTTGCAGCAGGTGCAACAGGCAGCGGCCGACGCTGGCCGACTGTTTCCGCTGTCACTGGCCGCCGAGGGCAGCTGTACCATCGGTGGCAATCTCTCTACCAACGCTGGTGGCACTGCCGTGCTGCGCTATGGCAATACCCGCGAGCTCTGCCTGGGATTGGAAGTCGTGACGGCGCAAGGCGACATCATGAGCAGCCTGCGCGGCCTGCGCAAGGACAATACCGGTTACGCCCTGCGTGATCTGTTCATCGGTGCCGAGGGAACGTTGGGCTTGATTACTGCTGCGGTGCTGAAGCTTTTCCCGCAGCCGCGGGCACAGGTCACGGCGCTGGTTGCCCTGCCCAGCCCCGAACATGCACTGAAACTACTGAATCTGGCACAGGCGCATTGCGGATCATCGCTGACAGGTTTTGAATTGATGTCTGCATTTTGTCTGGAACTGGTCATCAGACACTTCCCGCAACAACGCTTGCCATTCGAGCCATCTGCGCAACCCTCGCCGCACTTCGTCCTGCTGGAAATATCCGATAGCGAATCGGCAGAGCATGCGAACAGCCGTTTCGAAGACTTGATTGAGAATGCGCTGGAGGAAGCGCTCGTCAGCGATGCCGTGATCGCGACGTCAATTAACCAGTCGAAAGCGCTATGGCAACTGCGAGAAAGTATTTCCATGGCACAGGCGCGTGAAGGCAAAAATATCAAGCACGATATTTCGGTCCCAATTTCGCATATTGCCGAATTCATCCGTGTCACCGATGTGCTACTGCAGCAAGCTGCACCCGGTTGCCGCATGGTAACCTTTGGGCACCTGGGGGATGGCAATCTGCATTACAACGTCTCCCCTCCCATCGGCGTGACAGACACCGACTTCATCGCCCAACAGTCCGCAATCAATCGGGTGGTACACGACAGCGTTGACCGCTTTCACGGCTCGATCTCAGCCGAACATGGGCTGGGCGCACTCAAGCGCGATGAAATTCTGCGCTACAAGTCACCGGTGGAATTACAGTTGATGCGCTCGATCAAACAGGCACTTGACCCAGATAACCTGATGAATCCCGGCAAGGTACTCTAAATTACGCGTCTGCCGGTTCATCTGCAGACCAACCACATCGGACTGACAGTGTTGAACTTAGGCCACTGGCGTGCGCATCGTGACAAACTCTTCTGCCAGCGTCGGGTGAATGCCGATAGTGGCATCGAACTGTGCCTTGGTGGCGCCACAATTGAGCGCTACCGCAAACCCCTGAACAATCTCGCCAGCATCCGGCCCCACCATATGTACGCCGAGTACACGATCACTGTTGGCATCCACCACCAGTTTCATGAAGCTGCGTTCGCCATTACCGCTGAGCGTATGCTTGAGAGCCCTGAATTCTGACTTGAAGATGCGCAGCGTTTTGCCCTGTGCTCTTGCTGACTCTTCGCTCAAACCAACCGTGGCGACATTGGGATGACTAAATACGGCCGTAGGAATATTGTCATAAGAAATGGTGCGTTCACCCTGCCCGAACAGACGTGACGCTACAACCATCCCCTCTGCCAGCGCTACCGGTGTCAACGCCACACGATCAATGACATCGCCGATGGCGTGGATCGAAGGCACACTGGTCGTAAAATGTTCATTCACCCAGACTGCACCACTTTCTTGTAAGCGGACACCGGCCGATGCCAGCCCCAGACCTTCGGTATTGGCGTGACGCCCGGTGGCAAACAGCACACAATCAGCCATAAGCTGGTTGCCATCGGTGAATTGAATATCGCGTGCACCGGAGACATGCACGGTGATAGCGGCAATATTGTTTTCAAGCAGTACCGTGATGCCTTTCTTGCGCATCTCTGCCGTCAGAAAATCACCCAACGCACGGTCCATCCCTCGCAACAGATGTTGGCCGCGATAAACAAGTGTTACTTCGCTGCCGAGACCATTGAGAATCGATGCCAGCTCAACGGCAATATAGCCGCCACCGAGCACAACCGTGCGCTGCGGCAACGCCGGCAAATGAAAGAAATCATCTGAGGTAATCCCCAGCTCCTGTCCGGTAATCCCGGGCAAGCTGGGTCTGCCGCCAGTCGCCAGCAAAACGTGCGCTGCGCTGTATTGCTTGCCATTGATGCTAACAGTATGCGCATCCTCAAGGCAGGCATATCCCTCCAGTCGATGCACCTTGGCGCCGTCGAGCAAGTTGCGGTAGATGTCGTTGAGACGCAAGATTTCCCGGTCCTTGGCAGCAATCAGTGCAGACCAGTCAAGTGTTGGCGACACTTCGCTCCAGCCAAAACCACGCGCATCAGCAAAGTCTTCATGGAAGTGTGCGCCGTAGGACATCAGCTTCTTGGGAATGCAGCCCAGATTGACGCAGGTACCACCCCAGTCGCGTCCCTCGGCGATGGCAACGCGCGCACCATATTGCGCCGCAAATCGTCCGGCCCGGACACCGCCGGAACCACCGCCAATGATGAATAAATCGAAATCGTATTGCTGCATGGAGGAACCCTGTCACCGATGAAAAACGAAGGATGTGTCGATACACAGCACACCAAGGCAGGCAGAACAAACCTGCCGCCGCACGTTTCAAGCCTAAAACCTCAAGGCTACCAGATCCCTCTGCCCGACGTCTGTTGCACCACAAGGGTAGACCGAACGCACAGACGCAAGCATAAGCCAGTTACTCAGCGACGTGCCTTGGACAACACCAGCAACCAGCGCCGGAACAGGAGTACCTCCAGATGGCCCGGCTCAATGCCTGCACTGCATTCAATGACCGGATTGACACGATAACGGCGTACATAGGTGTCTCGGCAAACAAAAATTTCGCGACGGCCGAAGCGCAGACTGAATGATGAAGGGGTAGAAGATTCCAGACCAAAGCGTGCGCCTGAAGTGAGATCCAAGTGTGTCATGGCAGTGGTTCCTATCTCGAATGATGAGTCACCACTGTAGCACGAGTACTGTACAAATAAACAGTAGTTTCGCGAAGCGTTGTTTTTGTACAATCCACACGAGTACTTGAGTTTTTTCTATTCTACGACACCGCGCCGGACAATAACAACTCTCGCAATCCTCTGCTGGCGGGAGGATCCCCTTCCCACCAGAAGGCTTCAGTATCAGTATGTTTTGTAAGGCAGGAACTTGCCACTGAGGACAACATTGACGCGGTCTCCATTGGGATCGGGCTGCCGTTGGATATCCATCTTGAAGTCAATCGCACTCATGATGCCATCACCAAACTCTTCATGAATGAGCTCCTTGATGGTACTGCCATAGACACTGACGATTTCGTACCAGCGATAAATCAGTGGATCGGTTGGCACTACAGTGGGCAGAGAGCCTTTATAGGGAACGATCTGCAACCACAGCGTTTCTTCATCGCTGAGGTCAAACAATTCCTGCGTCACGGCCGCCTGTTTGGCGGTCAGGGTCATCTGCCCCAGCATCGCAGCGGTCGTCCATTCCTTGCTTTGGCCAATGTGCTTGGCAACCTGTGCCCAACTGAGTTGCTTTCTGACCTTCGCACTGATGATTTTCTGTGTAACCTGATGACGATCCATGCTGTTCTCCTGTGGTGGACGAAGACTACGGGTTGATCAAGCTCTCCCTGCTGCTATCGCTGTCAGACTCGGTTTTGGCAACATCTCGATAGGTGGCACGGACGCCGCTCAGATGGGTTCGCATGGCGCGTGCTGCCGCTTGCGGATCGCGCGCATTGAGTGCAGCGAGAATCGTACGATGATCCTGCAGACTGCGCTCGAGCACGGCAGGAATGCGGGAAGTGATGCTACGACTTTTCTTGCCAAGGAAGTACAGACTGCCAGCGATACTTTGCAGAAAGGGATTATCGCAAGCATCGATGATGGCTTCATGGAATGCCATATCAGCAGCGGCAAAGGCCACCGGATCGTTGAGCAGTTCGGCTTCGGCTTGAACGCTGTGATTCAGACTCTGCAGCTCGGCCTCACTGATATTGGTCGCAGCCAGCGCAGCGACACCACTCTCGATGATCAGACGGGCATCAAACAAAGCGTCCAGCGTGCCGGCGTTGAGATCAATGATCATCTCCAGCGGCTCTAGCAGCTCCCGCGTTTGCAGTGAGCCTACAAACGTCCCTTCGCCCTGCCGGATACGCAGCAAGCCGAGCAAGGACAAGCCACGAATCGCCTCACGCACTGCAGGACGGCCAACGCCTAGCATGGTCGCCAGCTCACGTTCGGGAGGCAATTGCTGATCCGGCTTGAGCAGACCGCTGCGGATCATACTCAACAGGCGCTGCGCAACCTGCTCGGCAATGGATTTCTGGACGATAGGATCAAAAGACATGTCAGTCTGGATAGTAGGCTGCGCAGAAGGAGGCATTGTCGTCACGAGTCACGATAATGCAGCGAAGGACCGCGAACAAGCCGGTCGCAATGGAGGGTGAGCATAGGCACGCGATGAAGGCATGTCAAGAACGACATCTGACGGATAGAGGCGCTCAGCTTCAGGCATGCACTTTCACACGCAGACGGGAAAGACGCTTCCAGCACCTGCTCAGGCTGTGGTACTGATGGTGGTACCGATGACTTCGCCGTTGGAGTTACGCGAATATTGACGGGACTGCGCCAGTCGCGCCTGTTCAATACGTTCCTGCTGGATTCTGTCTTGTGCAGCCTGCTCATCCTGACGTGCCTGTGCACGTCGCGCCGCATCGAGATCGCTGACCTGCTGTGGTCCCGGGCCAGGCACTGCCGCCGGAGAACTGGGAGTAATTGCGACATCCATGATGGTCACCTTTCAATACTGCTCATACCGCGCTACGCCTCGACCCAGTCACAACGGGCCAGAAAATATCTTACACCTTTGACGCAGCCTGCACAGCGGCATCACTGCCTGACGATGAATCTGGATTGGCAGACTGACAAGATTCCGTTGCGCGGCCACAAAAACACTGTCAATCGGTTAACACATTGGTCATTTCTGCCAGCAAACTCTGCACATCAGGATAACGCAACCGAATCCCGAGTTCGTGATACAGGCGCTCATTACGCAAGCGCCTGGACTCCGACATGAACGACAACATCATCGGCGACACCTCTCGCTCCAGCTCAATACGGGGCAGTCTTGGCGGTACCGGCAACTGCAGCGCCTGCGCCACGGCATCAAAATAATCCCCCATTTTTAGGTCGGTATCATCGACCGCATGGTAGACACGTAACGGTGATGCACGATAAATCGCCGCACAGGCAATGCGCGCCAGATCGTCTGCATGCACATGATTGGTATAGACGTCCTCGCTAGCGATCAGCGCCGGTGTACCTTTTTGCAGGCGCTCCAGTGGCAGGCGATCACGCGCATAAATCCCCGGTACCCGCAGAATCGCCAGCCGACTGCCCGAGCGACGTGCCCAATCGCGCAGCACGCGCTCTGCATCTACCCGCCGACGCGCACGCAGATTGGTCGGGCTAACCACACGGGTTTCATCAAAGCAGGCGCCACCGCAATCTCCGTAGACACCGGTCGTACTGATATAAACCAAGTTAGCGCGGTCGGGTAAAATGGCGGCCAAATGTCGCGTACGGCGGTCGGTTTCGCCCATCGATTGCGGTGGAGCAAGATGAACAATCAGTTTCGCCAGACCTGCCAGACGGGCTAGCGAAGCAGGTTCATCCAGGTTAGCCACGATGGGAGTCGCACCGGCAACACGTAGCTCGGCACAACGCGCCGGGTTGCTGGTGACGGCAAAGACCCGGAATTGACTACGCAACAAGGGCAGCATACGCATGCCAACATCGCCGCAACCCAGCATCAAGAGACGTGTTTTTCCAATTTTGTTTAATTTTTTGATCATTACAGGATTCTATGAGTTTTCAGGTTACCGTTCAGCCCAGTGGCCGTCAGTTTAGCTGCGATGAAGGCGAAGCAATTCTTACTGCCGCCATTCGTGCCGGTGTCGGCTTGCCTTATGGCTGCAAGAATGGGGCTTGCGGCTCGTGCAAAGGGAAACTGCTCAACGGCAGCATCACCCATGGTGCGCATCAGGAACGTGCCTTGTCGGCGGCCGATGAAGAACTGGGATTTTCGCTGTTCTGCTGTGCCAAGCCCAATTCGGATGTCACCATCGAGGCCCGCGAAGTCGCGGGTATTGGTGACTTCCCGGTCAAGAAAATGCCGGTGCGCGTCGCAAAGCTGGACAAAGTCGCCGACGACGTCATCGTGCTCTCGCTGCAACTGCCTGCCAATGACCGCCTGCAATACAAGGCTGGTCAATACGTGGAATTTCTGTTGCGTGATGGCAAGCGCCGTAGCTACAGCATGGCTAACGCACCGCACAAGGATGAACATCTGACGCTGCATATTCGCCACATGCCAGGCGGTCTGTTTACGGACCAGGTATTTTCCACCCTCAAGGAACGCGACATTCTGCGTATCGAAGGTCCACTGGGAACCTTCTTCCTGCGTGAAGATTCCACCAAACCGATCATCCTGCTGGCGTCCGGCACCGGTTTTGCGCCGATCAAGGCCATCATTGAGCAGCTCGAACATAGCAAGTCCGAGCGTCCGATCAGCCTGTACTGGGGCGGTCGTCGTCCGCAAGACCTGTACATGGATGCTTTGTGCAAAGGCTGGGCGCAGAGCCTGCCTGGATTCCAATACACTCCGGTAGTCTCCGATGCACAGCCTGACGATCAGTGGAGCGGTCGCACCGGCTTTGTCCATCAGGCCGTCATCGCCGACCATCCCGATCTGTCCGGCTATCAGGTCTATGCCTGCGGCGCGCCGGTTGTGGTGGAATCAGCGCAGCGCGATTTTGTCGCTGTGTGCAAACTACCGGAAGACGAGTTCTTTGCCGATGCCTTTACTTCGGCGGCAGACCAGCCAGCAGCGTGACAATATTGTTACCAACCGCGCTGCAATTTGTCGCAAATTAGTTTTGACGCATCGCGCAAAAGGTCCTAATATTATTTGCATGAACGCTACCACTACCTACTTGCGACGTCGCAGCCAGCCCCAACGGGGTTTGCCGTGCGCGTGAAGTAAGTCAGGTCACGAAGCCACAGGCAATCCCTGTGGCTTTTTTTTATCGTTCACTTTTATTTCATTTTGGTTACCACCGCGCTTAACTGATCGAGATCGGCTCTGGCCATCAATTTATTCACCGCCTTCGCAGGAGTCATGTAATGGAATTCAACCAGTTCGACGTCAACAAGCTGATGTATGTCACCAATCGCCCGGAAATTGTCTTTACCGAAGGCAACGGCATGTGGCTGACCGACCATACTGGCAAGCGCTATCTGGACTATCTACAGGGCTGGGCCGTGAATGTCCTCGGACACTCGCCACAATGCATTCAGGATGCCCTCACCACCCAGGTCAAGAAGGTCATCAATCCTTCCCCGGCTTTCTACAATGCGCCATCGATTGAGCTGGCCAATCTGCTGACCGCCAATTCGGTATTCGATCGCGTGTTTTTCGCCAACAGTGGCGGCGAGGCCAACGAAGGTGCCATCAAGCTGGCACGTAAATGGGGCAAACTCAACAAGAACAGCAAGGGCGAAAACCGCTTTGAAATCATTACCTTCAATCACAGCTTCCATGGTCGCACTATCGCCACCATGTCTGCCAGTGGCAAGGATGGCTGGGACACCATGTTCGCACCTCAGGTACCGGGCTTCGTCAAGGCTGAGCTCAATGATCTCAATAGCGTCGAGCGCCTGATCACCGACAAGACTGTCGCCGTGATGCTGGAACCGGTGCAAGGTGAAGGCGGTGTGATTCCTGCCAGCCATGAGTTCATGCAAGGCCTGCGTCGCCTGACCAAGAATGCCAACCTGTTGCTGATTGTCGACGAAGTACAAAGCGGCGTTGGTCGTACCGGCGAATTGTTTGCCTATCAACTCTCCGGCATCGAGCCTGACATCATGACGCTGGCAAAGGGTATTGGCGGCGGCGTGCCACTGGCGGCACTGCTGGCGCGCGAAGAAATCGCCTGTTTTGAGCCAGGTGAACAAGGGGGTACCTACAACGGCAACCCATTAATGACCGCAGTTGGTGCTGCCATCATCAAGGAATTGCTCAAGCCAGGCTTCCTGCAGTCGGTGCGTGACAAAGGCGCACACCTGAGTGCGGGTTTGCTCAAGCTGTCAGAGAAGCACGGTTTTGAAGGCGAGCGCGGTGAAGGCTTGCTGCGCGCACTCAAGCTGGGTCGTGATATTGGCCCGCAAGTGGTGGAAGCAGCCCGAAATCTGGAACCGGTCGGCTTGCTGCTCAATTCACCGCGTCCGAACCTGTTGCGCTTCATGCCGGCACTCAATGTCAGTATCGCTGAACTGGATCAGATGCTGGAGATGCTCGACGGCGTACTGGTCAAGCTGGGACACTAAGCGCAGCAACTGCGATGGCGATTTGCTACCTGTCTCCGGTTCAGCGCAACGCGCTGCTTGCCTGCTGCTTCGCTGCCTTGCTGGCAGCATGCAGCAGCCCCCCGATCGCGCCGCCGGATAGCACGCCGGTACAGCCGCCACAGTCTGATGTGGCGGCGGAGAAAGGCAGTGAAGTCGCCCTCTTTGCGATTGGCTTGATTGATACAGGTTATCGATTCGGCGGCAAAAATCCGGAAGCTGGACTCGATTGCAGTGGCATGGTGACATATATCTACAGCCATGCCACAAACCTCCGGCTCACAGGCAGCGCGGCTGATCTAGCCCGCAAAGGACGACAGATCGACAGAGGTCGTTTGCGCGCCGGTGATTTGGTTTTTTTCAATACCCAGCATCGGCCGTTTTCTCATGTTGGCATTTATATCGGTGATGGTCGTTTCGTGCATGCACCAGCAACCAATGGCCGCGTCCATATCTCCCGCCTCGACAACCCCTACTTTGCGCCACGCTTTGAAATGGCGCGCACCTATCTGGACTGAGACCTTGCGCGCTCCTGCAGCAGCATTTCAAGTTGCTGACGAATTTCGGGAGGCGCTACGCCAAGCTCAGTCTCGCCATGCGCATTGACGACTCCGATATCAATATGCGAGGTGCTCAGCAATTCAGTGACAACGTCCAAATGCCCATATCTGGCTGCTTCCAGCAACGCAGTGCTGCCGCACATATCGCGGCAATTGATATCAGTCCGCTCATGCGCAAGCAGAAGTCGTATGGTATTGAGCTCACCACGCATAGCTGCCTGAATCAAAGGTACTCCACGATTGGGATCAATCAATGGAAAAGCCAACAGCTGCTCAATCAATTGAGTATCACCAAGCTGCGCGACCCACACCAGCGCAGTATCACCGAACTCATCGACGCCGTTGATATCAGTCCGGGGATCTCGCAACAGCAGTTGGTAGATATTGAGCTGCTCATACAACAAGCTCTCCACCAGGGGCGTACCAGCGTTGACGTCAATTTCAGGACGCTGCAATAACTTCTCCACGACAGCGTGACAACCCTGTTCTACGGCGATGGACAGTGCAGACTTCGGCGAACCACGTCCATCGACAACACTGGCCAGATTGATATCGAGTCCGGCATGCGGCAACAGTAACTCCACGATATGGAGTTTATTCTCCTCGCAGGCCAACATTAACGCGGTAAGGCCTCGCGCATTAACGGTATTGATCAATGCATTGTCCACGCTGTTCTCAAGGCAAAAACGCATGATCGATTCATTCTCGCCTTGGATGCAGTGCTGCAACCACTGTTTAGTTTTACTAATAGGATGGGCGAACCGGAAAACCCGCTGCACCTCCCCCCGATAGCGGGGGGGCAGCGCACCTGCCAGCTCGTACAAGTCAGGCAAATCCACGATGTATTTGAAAATTTCCCCGAGACAGTCACTCGGAAGTCTTAGTAATTCAGACGCCGTCATCCCCGCGTCCACAGCCAGAGTTGTGCCCGGTGGAGTCTCCGGAACATTGGCTACATGAACAATGTGTTGCGTAACAGGCTTAGTATTAGCCCTCCTGCTAGGGAGAGGTGCGGCAGGATCGGCGCGGTGAAGTGATACATCTGGCTGAAGTATAGAAAAATTGTCCACTTTACCCTCCACAAAGAAGAGATTGATTTATTATCACGAGAACAATTAAAAAACGTTAAAAAATCAAACAAACCAAATCGTCGATGCTGGTGGGACATCTTTGCAGATAGGCCAGCCCCTATACAAACGGCCAGCAAAAAGCCGGCCGTTTTATGTTGTCGCAAATCTCAGTAACTAATCAATTAGCACGCAACGGAGCAGGTTTTCATCGCCCTGAATCAAGCCAGTTGCACAGCAAAGAAATTCTTCAATGCCACAGCAGCACGCTCTGCCGTCTGTTGATGGTAGTAATAACCTGGGTTGTTTGCCTCAGGATCGGTAAAGGAGTGGGCTGCCAGACCGTAGTTGACCAGTTGCCAGTCGATGCCAGCGGCACTGACTTCATCGATGAATGCATTGACCTGCTCACGGGGCACCGAAGGATCCAGCACGCCGTGCAATACCAGCACGGCGCCCTTGATATTCTTCGCATCTTGCGGTGTCGGCGTGTCGAGTGCGCCGTGCAGTGACGCAAATGCCTTCAGATCTGCACCCGAGCGCGCCAGTTCCAGCGCTGCCGTACCACCGAAGCAATAGCCATGCGCCGCAAGCTTGCCATTGAGCTTGACCTTGTCCTGCGACTTGAAGGCATCCAATGCTGCCTGCATGCGCTTGCGCAATTCAGCACGATTCTGCTTGAGGGGGATGATGGTCGCCAGTGCCTCATCTGGCGTAGCAGGACGCACGGTCTTCCCGTACACATCGGCGATAAACAAAGGTTGCGCCAAACCTGCTGTGGTCGTCACGACCTGCAAGGCCTTCTGGCTGATACCGAAGTAATTTGGTACAGCCAACACGCCGGCTGCAGGTGCAGTCACTGTTTTATTGAACAGCAACACGCTTTCATATTCGACGCCGTCAAGGTGATGGGCGATGAGCTCGATACCCAGGTCAGCAGCGGCAATACCGGCAATTTTTGCAATGGGTGCGGGATCAAAATGGTGAGACATGCGGTGTTCTCCTGAACAAAACAAAAGTGGCTAAATTGCGAGAGCCGCTATCTTTGCACAGCTGAAAAAAGTTTGCTGGCGAGCGCCTGAAATGAAAAAAACACCAGAAGTGCATAATCACCCTTGACTTAGAGCGCACTCAAACTTCTAGACTCCGTTCCTATGACCACTTCCCTGAGTATCCAGCAAGCCGCCGCCGTCACTGGCCTATCAGTGCATACCTTGCGTTATTACGAGCGCATCGGTCTGCTCGATCCGATCCGACGCGAAGACAATAGTCATCGCCGTTTCCGGGAGGAAGATCTGCGCTGGATCGATTTTCTGCGCAAATTGAAGTCGACCGGCTTACCGATTCGGGACATGCTGCATTACGCCGAACTGCGACGCCTTGGCAATACCAGGGATAGTGTGTCAGCACGCAAAGCCATGCTGCAACAGCATACGCTGGCCGTGCAACAGACGCTCATCGAGTTGCAAAGCAACCTCACCGTTCTGCATCAAAAGATTGCGATGTATGACGCTTTGGAAGCCACCATTGCGCAGGGCGTTCCACCCCAATCCACGGAGGATGTTTTTCATGAATACACTCAGCACAGCGACACTGCAACAACTGCCAATCAAGGCAGCAACTCAGGTCGGCACTCGCCAACTCGGCGCTGACGGCCCGCACGTCTCAGCCATTGGTCTGGGCTGCATGGGCATGAGCGACTTCTATGCCAATCGGGATGATGCCGAATCCATAGCCACCATTCATCGCGCACTGGAGCTTGGTATCAATCTGCTCGACACTGCCGACATGTATGGCCCCTACACCAACGAGGAACTACTAGCCAAGGCAATTCGTGGCAAGCGCGATCAAGTCTTCATTGCCACCAAGTTTGGAATTGTTCGCGACCCAGCCAATCCAGCGGCACGCGGCGTGAACGGCAAGCCTGACTATATCCGGCAATCAGTAGAAGGCAGCCTGAAACGGCTCGGTATCGATACCATCGACTTGTATTACCAGCATCGCATTGATCCCACCACTCCGATCGAAGAAACCGTCGGCGCGCTCGCGGAGCTGGTCAAGGCCGGCAAGGTCCGTTACATCGGCTTGTCCGAGGCATCTTCGGGCACCCTGGAGCGCGCCAGCAAGGTCCACAAGATTACGGCATTGCAAAGCGAATACTCCTTGTGGACGCGCGACCCGGAGCAGGATGTATTGGCCACCTGTGCGCGTCTGGGAATCGGCTTCGTCCCATACAGCCCGCTTGGACGAGGTTTTTTGACTGGTGCTATCACCCGTCCAGAACAATTTGCAGCAGATGACTATCGTCGTCACAGCCCACGTTTTCAAGGTGAAAACTTTGACAAAAATCGGCAGTTAGTCCACCAGGTCAAAGCGCTGGCACAGCGTTACGCCTGCTCACCATCGCAACTCGCCCTGGCCTGGGTGCTGGCACAAGGCGAGTATATCGTCCCGATTCCCGGCACCAAACGCAGGGTGTATCTGGAAGAAAATACCGGTGCGCTGGCCGTCACCTTGTCGGCAGCTGATCTCACCGAACTGAACCAACTGTTCCCGCTCGGTGCCGCCGCCGGACTGCGCTATCCGGAAGAGGCGATGCGCACATTGAACGGATGATCTTGCTGCATTAGTAGCCTCAGGCAGCGTCAATGAAAAACGGCTGGCATCTAGCGATGTCAGCCGTTTGATTTGCCATTCAGGCGTCAGTCTATCGATTGAAAGACTTATTTCTTGCGTGCAGGAGGCAAGTCCGTGCAAACGCCCTCAAACACTTCTGCCGCCATCCCAATCGATTCACCCAGGGTCGGATGCGGATGGATGGTCTTGCCGATATCGACGGCATCTGCGCCCATTTCGATCGCCAGCGCGATTTCACCAATCATGTCACCCGCATGGGTGCCAACGATACCGCCACCGACGATACGATGCGTCTCAGCATCGAACAGCAGCTTGGTAAAACCTTCCGAGCGGGCATTGGCAACCGCACGGCCAGAAGCTGCCCAAGGGAAGTGGCCCTTCTCCAGCTTGATACCCTTGGCCTTGGCCTCATCTTCGGTCAGACCAACCCATGCCACTTCCGGATCGGTGTAAGCCACCGAAGGAATCACGCTGGCATCAAAGTGGCTCTTCTGACCTGCAGCTGCTTCAGCTGCCACATGCGCTTCGTGCACGGCCTTGTGCGCCAGCATCGGTTGCCCGACCAGGTCACCGATCGCAAAGATATGCGGCACATTGGTGCGCATCTGGCTGTCGACAGGAATAAAGCCGCGATCCGTCACGGTCACGCCCGCCTTGTCAGCAGCAATCTTCTTGCCGTTCGGGCTACGTCCGACCGCCACCAGCACCAGATCATAGAGTTGCGGATCCGGCGCCTTACCACCCGCTTCAGCAGATTCGAAACTGACCTTGATACCTTCCGGCAGCGCTTCCACTGCTACGGTCTTGGTCTTCAACATGATGTTGTCGAAGCGTTTCTCGTTGAACTTTTGCCACACTTTCACCATGTCACGGTCTGCGCCCTGCATCAGACCATCCATCATTTCAACCACGTCAATGCGGGCACCGAGGGTCGAATAGACGGTCGCCATTTCCAGACCAATGATGCCGCCACCAATGACCAGCATGCGCTTGGGCACCTGACGCAATTGCAGCGCGCCAGTGGAGTCAACGATACGCGGATCTTGCGGCACGAACGGCAGGTTTACCACTGACGAACCAGCTGCGATGATGGCTTGCTTGAACTTGATCGTTTTCTTGCTACCGTCAGCGGCAGTGACTTCGATATGGTTGCTACCGACAAACTGGCCGACACCTTGCACCACGTTGACCTTACGTGCCTTGGCCATCCCGGACAGACCTGTGGTCATGGTACCGATGACTTTTTCCTTGTAGGCGCGCAGCTTGTCGATATCGATCTCCGGCTTGCCGAAGGTGACACCGTGGTGCGACATGGACGCAGCTTCATCAATCACGGCGGCTACGTGCAACAAGGCCTTGGAAGGAATGCAACCAACGTTCAGGCAAACCCCACCCAATGTCGAATAGCGCTCAACCAGCACCGTGTTCAGGCCGAGATCCGCCGCACGGAAAGCCGCTGAATAACCGCCAGGGCCAGCGCCCAGCACCATCATGTCGCACTCGACATCGGCATTACCGCCAAAGCTGGCAGCAACAGGTGCTACCACTGGTGCGGCGGCAGGAGCCGGCGTTGCTACCGCCGCTGCAGGTGCAGGCGCTGACGCCGGAACAGGAACAGCAGCACCAGCCGCAGCTTCGACCAGCAACACCACCGAACCTTCAGCAACCTTGTCGCCAACCTTGATCTTCAATTCCTTGACCACACCCGCCGTGCTGGAGGGGATCTCCATACTGGCCTTGTCGGATTCGACGGTGATCAGCGATTGATCGACCACGATGGTATCGCCGACCTTGACCAGCAATTCAATCACTTCTACTTCTTTGAAGTCACCAATATCGGGGACTTTGACTTCGACGAGACTCATGTCTTGACTCCGTTATATTCGTTGTTCGCTCATGCCTGTAAAGGACGTTGCCGCCGTGGCATAGACCACGGCGGAATGCAGCATTACAGCAAGGTCTTGCGCAAGTCGCCCAGTACTTCAGCCAGATAGGCCGAGAAGCGGGCACCCATCGCACCGTCGACGACGCGATGATCGTAAGACAGCGAAGTTGGCAGGATCAGACGCGGTGCAAACTGCTTGCCATCCCAGACCGGTTTGATGGCCGACTTGGACAGACCCAGAATGGCCACTTCCGGCGCATTGATGATCGGGGTGAAGGCGGTGCCGCCAATACCGCCCAGCGAGGAAATGGTGAATGTTGCACCTTGCATGTCGGCAGGCTTGAGCTTGCCGTCACGCGCCTGCGCCGACAGCTCACCCATTTCTGTCGCGATCTGGCCAATGCTCTTCTGGTCAGCATTCTTGATCACCGGAACCACCAGACCATTCGGCGTATCGGCTGCGAAACCGATATTGTAGTAATGCTTGAGGATCAGGTTTTCGCCATTGGCATCCAGCGAGGAATTGAAGGCGGGGAATTTCTTCAGCGCTGCAACGCTGGCCTTGATCACAAACGCCAGCATGGTCAGCTTGACCGGCGACTTGGCCTTGGCGTAGGCGTCGTTGGACGTCTTGCGGAATTCTTCCAGCTCGGTCACGTCTGCTTCGTCAAATTGCGTGACGTGTGGGATCATGACCCAGTTACGGTGCAAGTTTGGACCGCTGATCTTCTTGATGCGCGACAGCGGCAGCAATTCGGTGCTACCGAACTTGCTGAAGTCCAACGATGGCCATGGCAACAGATCCAGGCCTACACCGCTGCCATTCTTGGCTGGTGCGGCGGCTGCGGTACCTGCACCGCCGGCCAGCGCTGCCTTGACGAAATTCTGCACGTCTTGCTGCACGATACGGCCCTTGGGACCCGTACCGGCGACACGGGTGAGATCCACACCGAGTTCGCGGGCAAATTTACGTACCGATGGCGACGCATGCGACTTCTTGCCGGCGCCTGGTGTCACTGCGGCCACTGCCATGGCTGGCGCCACAGCTGCTGCGGCAACCGGTGCTGCTGGTGCTGGAGCCGCTGCTGGAGTTGGGGCTGGAGCCGCTGCTACCGGAGCTGGCGCGGCTGCACCACCAGTCGCTTCAATCACGGCGACCAGCGAGCCCTTGGCAACCTTGTCACCGAGCTTGACCTTGAGTTCCTTGATCACGCCGGCGTGGCTGGAAGGAATTTCCATGCTGGCCTTGTCGGATTCGACGGTCAGCAGCGATTGCTCAACCTTGACGGTATCCCCCACCTTGACCAGCAGTTCGATCACTTCGACTTCGGCAAAATCGCCGATATCAGGTACCAGAATATCCTGCACGCCACCGGCCACTGCTGGCGCTGCTGGTGCAGGCGCTGGTGCAGGCGCTGGTGCAGCGACACTGGCTGCAACAGGTGCAACCACTGCAGCGGCTGGCGCTGGAGCAGCGGCAACAGCGCCGCCTTCGGCATCCACGACGACCACGACCGAGCCTTCAGCAACCTTGTCGCCCAGCTTGATCTTGATTTCCTTGACCACACCAGCGTGGCTGGAAGGAATTTCCATGCTGGCCTTGTCGGATTCGACGGTCAGCAATGATTGTTCGACCTTGATGGTATCGCCCACCTTGACCAGAATTTCAATGACTTCAACTTCCTTGAAATCGCCAATGTCCGGTACTTTTACTTCGATTTGACTCATCTCTTGCGCTCCGTTTGTTCTGGCTCCGGTCCGATACTGGGAAATTGATCGACCGGTGCTTGTGTCCACTCATGTTGAAGGCGGCTTGCCGACAAAGTATGTCACGACAAGCCGCCTTGCTGATGATGCAAGTTCAGCGTAACCCTTAATTATTGGGTCACTGGATTTGGCTTTTCCGGATTGATGCCGTACTTGGCAATTGCCTCAGCCACCACGGAAGGCTTGATCTTGCCTTCATCTGCCAGCGATTTGAGCGCTGCCACGGCGACGTAATGACGATCCACTTCAAAGAACTCACGCAGCTTGGCACGGGTGTCGGAACGGCCATAGCCATCGGTACCCAGTACCTTGTAGGAGCGACCCTTCGGTACAAACGCACGGACCTGTTCAGCATAGGTGCGCATGTAGTCGGTCGAGACCACGATCGGACCTTCGGTCTTTTCCAGCGATTGCTCGAAGTGACCCTTGCGTTGGGCTTCGGCCGGATGCAGCATGTTCCAGCGTTCGCAATCCTGACCATCGCGGGCCAGCAGGGTGAACGATGGTGCGGACCAGACGTCAGCATCGACCTTCCAGTCGTCGCGCAGCAGATCCGCGGCAGCAATGACTTCGCGCAGGATGGTGCCGGAACCCAGCAACTGCACGCGCAACTTGTTCTTCTTCTCTGCTTCATTGAGCAGATACAGGCCCTTCAGGATGCCGTCTTCCTGCCCTGGCTTGATGCCTGGGTGACCGTAATTCTCGTTCATCACGGTAATGTAATAGAACACGTCTTCCTGATTGCCAACCATGCGACGTAGACCGTCATGGATGATCACGGCGACTTCATGAGCGAACGTCGGATCGTAAGGGACGCAGTTCGGAATGGCTGAAGCGAACACATGGCTGTGACCATCTTCATGCTGCAGACCTTCGCCGTTGAGCGTGGTACGACCAGCAGTACCGCCGATCAGGAAGCCACGCGCACGCATATCACCTGCGGCCCAGGCCAGATCGCCAATACGTTGCAGACCAAACATCGAGTAGTACGTATAGAACGGAATCATGATGCGGTTGTTGGTCGAGTACGAGGTCGCCGCGGCGATCCATGAGCTCATACCGCCCGCTTCATTGATACCTTCCTGCAAAATCTGGCCGGCCTTGTCTTCGCGGTAGTACATCACCTGGTCCTTGTCGACCGGGTCATACAACTGACCTACCTGGCTGAAAATACCGATCTGACGGAACAAGCCTTCCATACCAAAGGTACGTGATTCGTCGACCATGATCGGCACCACGCGCTGACCCAGGCTAGGGTCACGCAGCAGTGCTGTCAGCACGCGCGAATAGGCCGCTGTGGTGGAGATTTCACGGCCTTCAGCGGTTGGCTCCAGCATCGCCTGGAAGGCAGACAGCTCGGGTACGACCAGCTTTTCATCGGCTTGTGGACGACGTTGCGGCAGATAACCGCCAAGCGCCTTGCGGCGTTCGTGCAGGTATTGCATTTCTGGCGTGTCATCGGCCGGCTTGAAGAAGGGAATGTTCGGCAGCTCAGCGTCCGAGATCGGCAACTGGAAGCGGTCGCGCATGGCCTTGATGGCTTCGTCATCGAGCTTCTTGGTGTTGTGCGCGGTATTGCGTGCTTCGCCAGCCTTGCCAAAACCATAACCCTTGATGCTCTTGGCCAGAATCACGGTTGGTTGGCTCTTGCTTTCCTGAGCCGCCTTGAAGGCAGCATAAATCTTGTGTGGATCATGACCGCCACGGGTCAGACGCCAGATATCGTCGTCCGACATCTTGCTGACCATTTCCAGCAACTTCGGATGTTTGCCGAAGAAGTGCTTGCGCACGAATGCACCATCCTTAGCCTTGTAGTTCTGATATTCACCGTCCACGGTTTCCATCATCACTTTTTGCAGGATGCCTTCCTTGTCCTTGGCCAGCAACTCATCCCAGCCACTGCCCCAGATGACCTTGATGACGTTCCAGCCAGCACCGCGGAAATCGGATTCCAGTTCCTGAATGATCTTGCCATTGCCACGTACCGGACCATCCAGACGTTGCAGGTTGCAGTTGACCACGATGACCAGATTGTTCAGATGCTCACGACCTGCCATACCGATGGCGCCCATCGATTCTGGTTCGTCCATTTCGCCATCGCCACAGAAGGCCCAGACTTTACGCTTCTCGGTGTCGGCAATGCCACGTGCATGCAGGTACTTCAGGAAACGCGCCTGATAGATCGCCATCAACGGACCCAGGCCCATGGACACAGTCGGGAACTGCCAGAACTCTGGCATCAGCTTAGGGTGAGGATAGGAGGACAGACCCTTGCCGTCAGCTTCGCGACGGAAATGGATCAGTTGGTCTTCAGTCAGACGGCCTTCCAGGAAGGCACGTGCATAAACGCCTGGGGAAGAGTGACCTTGAATGTACAGCAGATCGCCACCGTGATCTTCGGTCGGTGCATGCCAGAAGTGGTTGAAGCCAATGCCCAGCATATTGGCCAGCGAGGCAAAGCTCGACAAGTGACCACCGAGGTCGCCGTCAACACGGTTTGCCTTGACCACCATGGCCATCGCATTCCAGCGCATCCAGGAGCGCAGACGCTCCTCGTATTCCAGATTGCCAGGGCAGTGCTCGCCTTGATCGGCTGGAATGGTATTGACGTAGGCGGTATTGCTGGAAAAAGGAATATGGGCACCACGGCGGCGGGCCAGATCGACCATACGCTCCATCAGATAATGCGCACGCTCCGGGCCTTCTGCCTCGATCACGGCTTCGAGGGCATCTAGCCACTCCTGCGTTTCAATGACGTCGGGATCGTTGGCGGCTTGCGCCAGGACTTGGTCGATTTGGGCTGACATGTGATGTCTCCTGAGTTGTAAGGGAAACCGGCCTGATAAAGCCGGATCGTGAAACCGTAACGCGTTTTTTGCCAATACTTTACGGTCTTTGGGCCGTGTGGACGAGGCATTTTAACAGGGCTTTTTTTATTTTCAAATAGCGATATTCAATTCCGCATTATGAAATAATGCTGCAAAGCGGCATAAACAGGGCCTTCTAGCGGCATGTATTTTCAGCCATCTGCGCCAGACTGGGGTTTAGCGCTCAGTTGCAGTGCACCGAAACGACCGTCCTATTTATGTCAAGGCGACAAAAAGCCCGCTATTCCGGAAGGAGAGCGGGCCTTGCTCAACATTGATAGTACAAAAGATAAGGACCAGCAACGGCCCTACTGCACCAGAGACTAATTACTAGATACTGATATTGCCCAGTGTACTGGCGCGATAGGCGGCAACAAACGTATCAAAATCACCGGTCTGGGTACTCTCCAAGGACTGCTGCTGCTCCAGGGATGTCGCAGCGGCAGCGACAAAGCCCTGCGCCAGCGCATCATCGAGCGGCCGCGCCAGGAAATCTGCTGCCTGTGCCTGACTTTGCTGCAAGACAAAACGCGGGAAGGAGTTGCCGGCTGCACGCACCTCACGCAGAACCCGTGCCGACGGCGTAACCTCGGGATCACGCAGCTTGTCGGCCTGCGCCGCCAGTGCACGCTGATGCTCTTCACCACCAGCCTGGCTATCAAGCAGCGCCGCTATCGGCTGCATGCGCTCAATCAGTTGCAAACCCCAATCCGGCAATGCCAGTTGCTGACCACGATGTTGCAACTGCAAGCCAGGACGTCGCCCGTCCTTGACCACGCTCGCGAAATTGCGACGATTTTCTGTACCCTCCTCCGGCGACGTCAGCGCACTTTCTTCAAATGCAATGAAGTGCAGGAAGACGTCCAGGAAACGTGCAGTTGTCAAAGCAACACCAACGGGCTCAAACGGATCGATATCAAGACAGCGCACTTCGACATACTGCACACCACGCGCCGCCAGCGCCTGTACCGGACGCTCACCGCTATAAATTACCCGCTTGGGGCGAATACTGGAGTAAAACTCGTTTTCGATCTGCAAAATATTGGTATTGATCTGTATCCATTCGCCATCGCGCTTGGTGCCGATCGCCTCATACGGCGGATAGGACTGGCTGACCGCTTGCGACAAGCTTCTGATATAGCTGTGCAGATTGTTGTAGTCCGGCGTGATATTGGCCTGCGCATTGCTCTGATAACCCAGATCGCTCATGCGCAAGCTGGTGGCATACGGCAGATACAGGGTGTCGTCGCTCAACGTCCCCAGTTGATGCGGGCGACCACGCAGGAAATTGGATGCCAGTGCTGGCGACGCACCAAACAGATACATCAGCAGCCAGCTATAACGGCGGAAATTACGAATCAGCGCAATATAGCTCTCCGACTGATAGTCTCGCGCCGAGACCGATGGCTCAACGCTTTGCTCACGGTCGTCGAGTTGGCGCAGTAATTCCCAGACCTGTTCATTGAGCGAAAAATTGTAATGAATCCCAGCGATGCACTGCATGGTCTTGCCATACCGTAACGCCAGCCCACGGCGATAGACATGCTTGAGCGTGCCAATATGGGAGGTACCGTACCAGGCAATCGGAATATCTTGCTCATCCGGCAACACACAGGGCATCGACTCATTCCACAACAACTCACCTTGCGCCTGCAACCGTGAATGGACGAAGCGATGGATTTCATCCAGGCGCGCCAAGGCAGTGGCAATATCGTGTTTGGCGGGAGTAATGAATTCCAGCAAGGACTCCGAGTAATCTGTGGTGATCTCTTCATTGGTCAATGCCGAACCCAGACCGATCGGGTGTGGTGAAGTGGCAAGCCGACCATCTGTCGTCACGCGCAGCGTTTCCCGCTCCACGCCACGCAGGCCAAGAGCCAGCAATGCGCGGTGTTGCTGGCTGTTAAACAGGGCCAGACGGCGGGTTAGCAGATCAGTCATACAGCGTCCTCGTTAGAAATGTTTGGCGGAGAATAACCGAAAATCCAGAATCACGTCGTCCGCGGACCTAATCCGAGGCTGTATACAAATGGGCATCCTATTTGTCTCCGGCTAGACGACCCTTCAGGCATTTATAATGTGACGTTATTCGCACCTGGTGCGTCTTCTTTTGATTTTTTAGCCCTTTTCTTTCTTCTCTCCTAGCCTAGTCATCATGCCAGCACAACTCATCGACGGAAACCTGCTCTCCCAACAACTGCGTGCCGATGTTGCCAAACGCGCCGCAGCCTTGACTGCCGCCGGCAAACAACCCGGTCTGGCCGTGATTCTGGTCGGTGACAGCCCGGCCTCGCAGGTCTATGTGCGCAACAAGGTCAAGGCCTGTGAAGACAATGGTCTCTATTCGGTACTGGAAAAGTATGAAGCCAGCCTGACCGAGGCGGCGCTGCTGGCACGTATCGACGCGCTCAATCACGATCCCAAAATCAACGGCATTCTGGTGCAATTGCCACTGCCAGCCCATATTGATGCGCACAAGGTCATTGAGGCAATTGCTCCGGAGAAAGATGTAGATGGTTTCCACGTCAGCAACGCGGGGCTCCTGATGACCGGTCAACCGTTATTCCGCCCCTGCACACCCTATGGCGTGATGAAAATGCTGGAATCGATCAACTACCCTGTACGCGGTGCCACTGCGGTCGTCGTCGGTGCCTCCAATATTGTTGGCAAGCCGCAAGCCATGCTGCTCTTGCAAGCAGGTGCTACCGTCACTATCTGTAATTCCAAGACCCGCGATCTTGGTCACCACACACGTCAGGCAGATATTCTGGTGGTGGCCACTGGCAAGCGCAACATTGTCACTGCTGACATGGTCAAACCAGGTGCTGTCGTGATCGACGTCGGCATGAACCGGGATGACAACGGCAAGCTGTGTGGCGATGTCGACTTTGCCAATGCCAAGGAAGTCGCCGGTCATATCACCCCTGTGCCTGGCGGTGTGGGGCCGATGACCATCACCATGTTGCTGGTCAATACCATTGAAGCTGCAGAACGAACCTGAAAGCCGGAACCTTTATGACCACCACCGCAGATACCGCAATGCCCCTGAATTCGCCCAATCCTCTGCTGGACTTCTCCGGCCTGGCCCAGTTTGCTGCGATCAAACCCGAGCACGTCACGCCGGCCCTCGATACCCTGCTGGCCAAGGCTGAGAGGTTAATCAAGGAATTGGAATCACCGACAGCGACTGTCAGTTGGGCCAGTTTTGTCGAACCGCTGGAAAATGCCACCGAGCAACTCGGGCGTGCATGGAGCATTGTCGGGCATCTCAATTCGGTGGTGGATACACCTGAACTACGCGCTACTTACAACGAAAACCAGCCACGTCTGGTCGAGTTCTGGACGGCGCTGGGTCAGAATCTGGCGCTGTTCGAAAAATACAAGGCACTGCAAACCGGCAGCGAATACGCCTCGCTGTCAGCGGCACGCAAGAAGGTAATCGATAACGCGGTGCGTGACTTCCGCCTCTCAGGTGCAGAACTGCCTGACGAGAAGAAAGTGCGTTTTGCAGAAATTCAGGAAAAAATGGCGGCACTGACGACCCGTTTTTCTGAAAACATCCTTGACGCCACCAACGATTACGGCCTGTTCGTCACCGACGAAGCAACGCTGTCTGGCCTGCCCGACGACGTGCTGCAGGCCGCCCGTGCTGCGGCCGAAAAGGATGGCAAGCCAGGTTACAAGTTCACGCTGCACTTCCCATCCTACTTTCCGATCCTGCAATACGCCGATAACCGCGCCCTGCGCGAACAGATCTATCGCGCCAATGTGACCAAGGCTTCGGAGCTGGGCGTCAAGCCGGAATGGGACAATACCGCCAACATGCAGGAGATCCTGCAACTGCGCCATGAAGAAGCCGTCATGCTGGGCTTCGAGAACTTTGCGGAACTGTCGCTGGTGCCCAAAATGGCGCAATCACCACAGGAAGTCATCGCCTTCCTCGAAGATCTGGGTCAACGCGCCCGCTCCTACGGCGTCAAGGATTGGGATGAACTGCGGACCTTCGCCCGTGAACAACTGGGCCTGGACGACCTGCAGTCGTGGGACATGACTTACGCAGCCGAAAAACTGCGCGAGCAACGCTATGCCTTCTCGGAACAGGAAGTAAAGCAATACTTCCCGGAGCCGAAGGTGATTGAAGGCCTGTTCCAGGTGATTCAGCGTCTGTTCAACGTCAACATTGCCCCAGACAGCGCGCCGGTCTGGCATCCCGATGTCAAATTCTTCCGCATCGAACGTGACGGCAAGCTGATCGGCCAGTTCTACCTCGATCTGTATGCCCGCAACGGCAAGCGTGGTGGCGCCTGGATGGACGATGCACGCGCCCGCCGCATGACCAGCCATGGCGTACAGACGCCGATTGCCTATCTGGTATGCAACTTCAGCGAACCTGCGATCGTCGATGGCGTGCGTAAGCCTGCCTTGTTCACCCATGATGAAGTAATCACGCTGTTCCACGAGGCCGGTCACGGCTTGCACCACATGCTCACGCAAGTTGACGAAGTCGGCGTCTCCGGTATCTCCGGCGTGGAGTGGGATGCGGTCGAATTGCCTTCGCAATTCATGGAAAATTTCTGCTGGGAATGGGAGGTTGTACAACACATGACTGCGCATGCCGATACCGGCGCGCCGCTGCCACGCGCCTTGTTCGACAAGATGATCGCTGCCAAGAACTTCCAGTCGGGCTTGCAGATGCTGCGTCAGATCGAGATGTCGCTGTTTGACATGCATATTCATTACGACTACGACGCAGCCAGCGGGGCCGGTGTGCAAAGCGTCCTGGAACGGGTACGGGATCAGATTGCCGTGATCCGTCCACCTGCCTTCAATCGCTTCCCGCATTCGTTCAGCCATATCTTTGCTGGTGGCTATGCCGCTGGCTACTATAGCTACAAATGGGCAGAAGTGCTGTCGGCGGACGCCTATAGTGCTTTTGAAGAAGCTGCTGCAGCTGGCGACAACGTCATTTCGATTGCTACCGGATTACGCTTCCAGCAAGAGATTCTGGCAGTTGGCGGTTCACGTCCGGCCATCGAATCGTTCAAGGCCTTCCGTGGTCGCGAACCGCGCATCGATGCCTTGCTCCGGCATAGCGGCATGGCGGCCTGAATTACGCTCGTCAGTTAGTTTGTTGCACTGCGCTCCTGCCCGACAGGAATGCAGTGCAACAATCGCCCCGCATTTGTCTATACTTGCACCATGACTCGCATCGACTTCCACAGCAATGTCCCCAATAAACTAGCCTACGCCTGCAGGCTGGTACGCAAGGCGCACGCCGCACAATGCAAGATTGTGGTGCTGACCAGCCAGCGCAACGAGCTAACGCAACTCGATCAATTGCTCTGGAGCTTCTCAGAGCAGGATTTTCTGCCGCATGTCCACGCCACGGATCCGCTGGCACCGCAAACACCGATCATCCTGACCGACGATGAGCAAGTCGAGCTGCCACACCACCATGTACTGATCAACCTGTCCGGTCAGCAACCGCAGCATTTTGCGCGCTTCGAGCGTATGTTCGAAATCATCTCGTCGGACGACACCGACAAGGCTGCCGGGCGCGATCGTTATCGTTTCTACAAGGAACGCGGCTATCCCCTGAGCCACTTCGTCGCCGATTGAACGTGCCATCATGGATAACTCCACGTACCAGAACATTCCACTACTGACCGATGTCATTGCCGTCGCACCGGCGACAGGCAGTGCCGCGTTAAATGGTGTGGTAACTGCCCCCATTGCTGCGCCCAGCAGTGAGCAACTAGAGCATCTCCGTCAGGAAGTATTCGAGAACGTCATGCAGGCCGTACTACGAGAAGTCGATCAAGTCTTGCATCAGCATCTGCAGGATCAACTGGCAGTGGTGCTCGACAACATGGCCGACATCCTCAAGACACGCGTGCGAGCCAGCATGGAGCAAGCACTGGTAGCGACGGTGGAACAAGCACTTGCAGAGGAAATGGCGAAGATTGCAAATGCAAAAAAAATAAGTGAAGTACCAAATTATTTTCATTTTTAAACACAAAGCAGGAATTAGTATTTAAAAATACAAATAAAACGGGCTTGATTGCTTACCCAAAAAATCAGTTAATTCTTACAATGCTGGTCATTGATTAAGGAGATTGTGATGAAGAAGGTCATCGTATTGGGATCAGGCATTATCGGCACCGCCTCGGCGTGGTTTTTGAAGCGTGAAGGTTACGACGTGACGGTGATCGACCGTCAACCAGGTGCAGCCCAGGAGACCAGCTTCGCCAACGGCTGTCAGATTTCTGTGTCGCATGCCGAACCCTGGGCTAACCCATCTGCCCCCTTAAAAGTACTGAAATGGCTGGGCAAGGAAGACGCACCGCTGCTCTATCGCTTCCGCCCTGAATGGCTGCAATGGAAGTGGGCCGTCAACTTCCTGCGCGAATGTACTCCTGCCCGCACCGATGCCAACATCCGCCAGATCGTCGCACTATGCGAATACAGCCGTGAGACACTGGTTAATCTGCGCGCGGAAACCAATATTCAGTACGACCACCTGACGCGCGGCATCCTGCATTTTTATACCGAAGAAAAAGAATTCGAACTGTCACTGCCAGCCGCCAAGCTCATGCGTGATCTGGGTTGCCCACGGGAATCGATCAGCGCTGACGAAGTCGTCAAGATTGAGCCCGCACTTGCCAGCATCCGCAACAAGATTGTAGGCGGTGACTTTACCGCCACCGACGAGTCCGGTGACGTCTACAAACTGACCACAGGTTTGGCAAAGAAGGCCGAAGAAGCTGGCGTTGACTTCCAGTTCAATACCACTATCACCCGCTTGCTGACCGAAGGCACTGGCGCTGCTGCCAAGATTACCGGTGTGGAAGTCATCGATGGCGAAGGCCGTCACAAAACCCTGCGCGCCGATGCGTTCGTGGTCGCTATGGGTAGCTTCTCGGAAGCGCTGCTGCGTCCACTGGGCATCAACCTCCTGTTGTATCCGGGCAAGGGCTATTCGGCAACCTACAAGGTGACCAACCCGGATGCCGCACCGAGCGTGTCGTTGACCGACGACGGCTACAAACTGGTGGTATCGCGCCTAGGTGACCGTTTGCGTGTGGCAGGTACCTGCGAATTGAACGGCTACACCCGTGAACTCAACAATACCCGCTGCGAAGCCATTACCCGCCGCACCCGTGAACTGTTTCCAGATGGTTGCGACTATGACAATCCGACCTACTGGACTGGCTTGCGTCCGCTGACGCCATCCAATATCCCGTATGTTGGCAAAACAAAGTTCAGCAACCTGTTCCTCAATACCGGTCACGGCACACTCGGCTGGACCATGGGTTGCGGCTCAGGACGTGCAATTGCAGAGATCATCGCAGGACGTCAGCCAGAAATCGACTTCGGCTTTACCGGTATGCCGCGTCAGGCGCCGCGCAAGCTGCAAATCCAACCCGCCTGAGACTGAGCGAGGCAAGCTGCAGGCAACTGCAGGTGCCTGGAAGCGCCAAAGCGGCCCTACACCTCCGTGTGGGGCCGCTTTGTTTTTCCACCTCCACTTGATCTACCTCACTCTTGGTCATCGACCGCTTGGTGTAAAATCGAGCGCATGAATGGATAATTTTGTCAAATCAACAACAAAATTACTATCGTACTGACAGCACGGCCGAATCAACAACGCCGATGTCAGCCGCGGGGAATTAATCATGATGGCCACTAACAGGGGGCTCTGGTGCCATCGACTTGAGGATATTGCAATGAAGTGGGTCGTCGTCGGTCTTTATATTTTTTCGATTTTATTTATCCATTTCCGGGGTAAGGTCAGGCTGCCCTTCCTGCGCCAGTTCTTCGATCACTCCTCGATCATGGCGCCTATCAACCTGTTCATCTATACGTTTTCCCGCGTGCCGGCAGTGCCCTATCCGGCGGTCAGTGAATTCGAAAACCTGCATCTGCTGGACGACAACTGGGAAACCATCAAGGAAGAAGCCGTCAATCTGCGCAATATTTCGAAGATCAAGGCTGCCGAGAAAAACGACGATGCCGGTTTCAACTCCTTCTTCAAGGCAGGCTGGAAGCGCTTCTATCTGAAGTGGTACAACGCCAGCCATCCTTCGGCTGAACAGTTTTGCCCGAAAACGGTGGAACTGCTACGTCAGATTCCTTGCGTCAAGGCGGCCATGTTTGCCGAGCTGGCACCTGGCGGCACGCTCAATCCGCATCGCGACCCCTACGCCGGTTCACTACGTTACCACCTGGGGCTGGTCACTCCGAATGATGATCGTTGCTTTATCGATGTCGATGGTCAGCGCTACAGCTGGCGCGACGGCAAAAGCGTCGTGTTCGATGAAACCTTTATTCATACCGCCCACAATGGCACCGACAGCAATCGCATCATCCTGTTTTGCGATGTCGAACGGCCTTTGCGATACCGTTGGGCAGAGGCATTCAATCAATGGTTTGGACGCTCCATCATGACTGCCGCCAGTTCGCCCAATGAAACTGGCGACCAGACCGGACGAATCAACAAGCTGTTCCGCTTTGTCTGGCTGGCCGGTCAATATCGCCGTCGCTTCAAGAACTGGAACCGCACTGTATACCGAATCACAAAGTTTGCGCTCATCATTGGCGTTGCTCTGGCGATCATTTATTGGTAATCAGACTGCTAGGCTGACGATACAGTAATAAAAAAAGGGTACCTCAAGGTACCCTTTTAAATTTATGGCTAATGACCGCCACCACCGTATTACGCCGCTGCATCCCTCTCTTAATTGGCGTAATAACATCGTAAATTGATAAAAAATTTCCACAAGGAAATCAAAGCGACTTATTCCATCCAAATTTACAGAAAGGCATTAGCTGATCACGAAGTGACCGTGTAGAATCGGTCAGTTAAGTTGCCTGATCAATGGTGTGATTCTTGCATAGAGTCCTGATGCATTATGTGAATGGTCAAGCATCCTTTCGAGTACCACCATACATAGAATAATGTGCTCATGCAGGAGTAGACATCCCGATGATGAAACAGCTTCTAAATAATCTGGCCGACATTACAGCGCACCGTGAACACACGCGTCTGGAACGTTCCGTTATTTCCGCTCTGCATGAGTTGACGCTCGTCAGTCAGGTCCGTGTGCTGGAGATCTTCTCTCTGCGCGAGGAACTGTTCGTCCAGGAGAAAATCCTGTTTCGGGACGGACAACTGTGTGAACCCATCGAACATCATCACGATGACGCCAAAGAACCGCTGAGTCAATATCCGGCGATCCAGACCTGTATCCGTGAACACAAATCGGCCCACAATGACATGGTTGGCACCGAGCACGTCTTATGGCTGCCCGTGTGGCTCCATGGAAAAATCAATACCTGCCTCGAAATCACCAATACCAAACCCTTTGATGATGCCGCCCTGGAAATCATCGGTGGCATCTTCAAGGTCTATTGCAATTACAAGAGTCTGCTTGATTACAGCGAACGCGATGCGCTGACCGGCTTATTCAATCGCAAGACCTTTGATGACCAGTTCTCCCGTAATGCGCTCTCGATCGCGCCAAACGAATCCCACCATCTCGACTCCAATGAACGACGCCATCACGAGAACATTAAGGCGCACTGGCTGGCTGTAGTGGACATCGATCACTTCAAGCAGGTCAATGACCAGTTTGGCCACTTATACGGTGATGAAGTCTTGATTCTGATGGCGAACATCTTGCGCGCGTCGTTTCGCTCGCAGGACCGGATTTTCCGCTTCGGCGGTGAAGAGTTCGTGATTCTGCTACGCTCGACCACATTTGATGACGCTAATCGGATTTTCGATCGCTTCCGTCAAAACGTCGAAAATTATCAGTTCCCGCAGGTAGGCAAGGTCACAGTGAGCCTGGGCTTCGTGGGTATTTCGCACGAAACACCGGTGGTGATTCTAGGGCATGCCGATCAGGCGCTCTACCACGCCAAAAAGAATGGCCGCAACCGTATCTGCTTCTATGACGACCTGGTCACCTCAGGCGTCTTGAGTTCTGAAATCTCGACCAACGATACGGTCGAATTCTTCTAGTCCGGCTTCGCCCTATCGATTTCGCCAGCCTGCATCATGTCAGGCTGGCAATGTTGCGCGATTCAGCCAGCCTTGCGCTGGCGCAGGAACTGGATAATTCCCGGCAAAAACGAAATCACCACAATCGCCACAATCAGCAGACTGAGGTTTTGTCTGATCACAGGCAGGTTGCCAAAGAAATAACCGGCATAGGTAAAACTTGCCACCCACAACACACCACCAATCACGTTGTAAGTAAAGAAGCGCGGATAGGTCATCGCACCGACACCGGCAATGAACGGGGCAAAGGTGCGCACAATCGGTGCGAAGCGCGCAATGATAATGGTCCGGCCACCATGACGCTCATAGAAGGCATGCGTGCGCTCCAGATACTCACGCTTGAAAATCCTTGAATTCTCTCGCTCAAACACCTTAATACCGAGAAATTTGCCAATCTGATAATTGGTACTATCGCCAAGGATGGCGGCCACAATCAGCGTCACCGCCATCAGATGTACATTGAATGCGCCAGTGGCCGCAATGGCACCGGTCACGAACAGCATCGAATCACCGGGCAGAATCGGCGTGACGACCAGACCGGTTTCCGCAAAAATGATCAGGAACAAAATCAGAAACAACCATGGACCATAGGCCACGGCCAGTTCAGTCAGATGGCGATCGATATGAATGATGAAGTCGACCAGAAACAGAATGAAATCCATGGCGGTGAGGAGGTAATAGAAATAATGAAAAAGACAGACAATATAGAAAAACCATACTGATGCAACCCGGCTGCGCGCATTGTACCAATCAAGGGCGCCCCCACAGCAATCGACCTGAACTGCCGCACAAATAATTGCTGAGCAGACAAAGGCAGGCCACTTAACAATCCATAAACTTACATTTCTTTACAAATTGCCATCTCAACGTCTCGCTCAGACTGTCGATATTGCTAGTACAGCGTCTTGAAGGAGAACAGCATGGCAAGCAAATCGACAACCGGGAAAGTCGGCTTCCACCTGAATCTGCGATTGATTGCAGGTCTGTCAACGGCATTGCTGTTTTTGTTGCTCGTGTTTGCCAGCCACTACCAGTTCGGACTGGAAGAGGTAGAAGAGCATACCGGCGTGCTGGAAATGATGGCCGCCGCAATTCCTTTACTGAGCCTGTTGCTGGCAGCAGTTTTCAGTGTCAACCCCAAAAAACGTCGCCAGACACGTCACCGAACGCAATCAGCAAGCTCGCGGACCGCGCCGGTACAACACTAAGCAAACCACCTCATCCTCCGCATCCCCCTCTTGCACCGGGTCACAACGTGACCCGGCACTGTCTTGTGCTCCCTTCGACATCAACACACGGACAAAAAAGCTGCATGGCCGGTATACTTGTACGACTATTTCTGGCCGCCCTGGCGCCCTCCATTTCAGCATTCAAACACTATGAAACAGTATCTCCAGCTGGTGCAAGACATCTTCGACAACGGTGCGTGGCAAAACAACCGCACCGGCATCCGCACCCGCAGCATTCCCGGCGCAATGATGAAATTTGACCTGCAGCAAGGTTTCCCGGCGGTCACAACCAAAAAACTGGCCTTCAAATCGGCGATTGGTGAACTCGTCGGCTTTTTGCGCGGCTATCGCAATGCGAGTGACTTCAATGCGCTCGGCTGCAAGGTCTGGGATCAGAATGCTAATGAAAACAAGCAATGGCTGGCCAATCCCTATCGACTGCAAGAGGGGGATCTGGGCTCGGTCTATGGGGTGCAATGGCGGCAATGGCCTGCTTACAAGGTGATTGATCTGGGCTTGCCACAAAGTAGCGCCCAGATTGCCGATGCACTGGCACGCGGCTATACCCATATCGGCGAAGTCGCCGCTAATCCGGACACCGGCAAAGGTGCCAGTGCCTTGCTCTACAAAGCGGTAGACCAGTTGCGTCAGTGTCTCGATACCATCATCAACGATCCCGGCAACCGCAGAATTCTGTTTCATGGCTGGAACTGGGCGCAACTCGAAGAAATGGCACTGCCACCGTGCCACCTGCTATATCAGTTTCTGGTCAACGCTGAACAACGCGAGATTTCATTGTGCCTCTACATTCGCAGCAACGACGTCGGTCTGGGCACCCCTTTCAACCTGACTGAAGGTGCCGCCCTGCTGCATCTGGTCGGCAGACTCACCGGCTATACGCCGCGCTGGTTCACCTACTTCATCGGCGATGCGCACATCTATGAAAACCACGTCGACATGTTGCAGGAACAGCTCAAACGGGAGCCTTTTCCTGCTCCCCGGCTGATTCTTTCAGACCGTATTCCTGACTACGCAAAAACCGGGAAGTACGAACCAGAGTGGCTCGAAAAGGTAGAACCGGGAGATTTTGTGCTTGAGGGCTATCAGCATCACGCGCCCCTCACCGCCCCCATGGCGGTATAGATAAACCGGTGGTCAACGTTAGCTTTGGCCACCGTAAAGCATCTGCAACAGGTCATCCTTCCAGCCACCGCCGAGCGCCTTGTACAGGGACACGGTGGCTTGCAGGCGTTGCAGCTTGATCTGACCCAGCTGGTCCTGTGCTTCCGACAGGCTACGCTGCGTATCCAGCACCGTCGTCAAATCCTCAGCCCCAACCCGATAGCGAATTTCTGAGAGATCAAACGCGTAACGGGCCTGATCCACTTCCTGCTTCTTGAGCCGATAACGCTCTTCCAGACTGCGAATGGCACCCAGTGACTTTTCCACTTCCGACAACGCACCGATCACAGTAGAGCGATATACCTCAAGCAACTCCTGCTTTTGTGCGATGGCCAGATCGCGCTGACTGCTCAACAACCCGGCGTCGAAAATCGGCGTAGTAATCGATGCCCCCAGATTGAGGAGCAGATTGCTACCATTGAACAACGACAGCAAGGCATTGCTTTGCGCACCGGTAGCACCAGTCAGGCGAATGCTCGGAAACAGTGCCGCCCGCGCTGCTGCCACATTGGCATTGGCCGCCACCAGCTTGGCTTCGGCACGGCGAATATCCGGACGACGTGTCAGCAACTCGGAAGGCAAGCCAGGCTTAATCTGCGGCATGTTAATTGCAACCAACCCTTTCTCGCTGACGGAAAAATATTGCGGTGGTCGTCCCAGCAGGATTGCCAATGCGGTCTGTGCGTCACGCTCCTGCTGCATCAAATCGGGAATCACCGCCTGCAATCGTGCCACCGTCGCACGCTGACGCGCCAGATCGAGCGACGAAGCGGCGCCAGCACGACTTTGCGCTTCCACCAGTCGCAACAAGCGTTGTGCATTGCTGACGTTCTGCTGCGCAATACCAAGACGATCCCTCAGCGACAACACCTGCAGGAAGGTCGAAACAATCCCGCTGGTCACCGTCAAGGCAACGGTTTCACGGTCATACAGATTAGCGCGAAGTGACGCTTCAGCAGCCGCCAGCCCAGCCCTGTTCTTACCCCAGAAATCGATTTCGTAGTTAACTTCCAGCACCGCACTCGTGGTGGTGGCAGCTGAACCACCACTGACCAACGGCGCACGATTGCCGATGGTAGTCGCATCAATCTCCGGCAACAATGGTGCACCAGCAATACGTGCATTGGCCTCGGCCTGACGGACCCGGGATACCGCTGCTGCGATTTCAAAATTATTACGTTGCCCCTCGTCGACCAGCGCCGTCAACTCCGCGCTGCCAAACTGCCGCCACCAATCCACATCCAGTGGGAGCGGCTTATCACCGTCAGCATCACTTTGTATGTCTGCATGGGATTTGGCTGTGGCGACCGATGGATCGCTCCACTGATGCGGTACTTCAGGCTTTTGAACCGGCTCTATCGCCACGGGAGCGATATTGCAGGCGGACAGCAGCAATGGCAGCATGATTATTGCTGTGAATGGCGATCTCAGGGGGCGATGCATTATCTTCATTGAAAAGCTGTCAAAATTCGGCTCCAACTGGCACACACAGACTCATCGCACTGTGGTGCCATCCGGCACAACCACCTGCTCACCGTCGCTTAAGCCATTGAGGACCTGAGCCCGTTCGCCATTGTGAATCCCGATGCGCACACTACGGATCTGCAGCTTGCCATCGACCTGCAGCACTTGCAGCGTTTGCAACCCCTTACGGTCGGGCTTGACCACCAGCGCCGCAGGGATCGTGATCGCATGCTCCGCCCGCTCCAGCACGAAAAAGACATCGGCCGTCATGCCTGCCATCAATTCACGGCTAGGGTTGGAGACGTCAAATAATACCGTGTAGTAAGCCTTCTTGCCCTGCTTGCCGCTGTCCTCGGTTGGCAACGGCATGATCTGACGCAGCTTGCCCAGCCACTGCTTGCCGGGATAACCGGGTGTGGTGAAGTAGGCCAGCATGCCCTTGCGCAAGCGCGTCACATCCTCCTCCGCCACGCGCGCCTGCACACTCATTCTGCTCAGATCAGCAATGCGCATGAGCACATCCTGATTGGCCGACAGGGTCTGCCCCACACGTGCCGACAATGCCACGACGGTACCACTCATCGGTGCCTGTACCTTGGTCTGTTTTTGTATCGCGTCGTCTTCCTTCATGGCGACTTCGAGCTGCTGGATCTGGGCATTGATCGCATCCACCTTGGCTTGCGCTGAGTACATGCCCATGCGTGTCGACTCATAGGTCTCTTCGCGGGTAGCGTTCTCCGCCTTGAGCTGACTTTGGCGCTGAAACTGCAACTGCGCAAAATCGAGCTGGGCATTCTGTCCCGCTAGCTCCGCCTTGAGTCTGGCCAGCTGGGCGCGATTGTTTTCAATCCGGCCCGTCGGAATCACCGGAGAAATTGCCACCAGTAATTTCCCCTCTTTCACAACGTCGCCAATCCCCACGAAAACATCCGAAATCTGCCCTGTCACTTTGGCCCCGACATCGACATAATTCAGCATCACCACATTACCAACGGCATTGACGACCTGTTCGATATCCCCACGCTCGGCACGCACGGTTTCCAGTCGCGGCGGCGGTACTTGGTGATGGCTGCGGGCGTAGGCAATCCAGCCAGCTGCCAGCAGCAGCACCAGCAAAGTTACAGTCGCTACACGCGCATAACGCCACAACGTGCGCCGATGCTCATCAAGATGCAGCGGCGGCGCGGTCACCGATTCAGTCACTGGATTGTCGCTGTTCATACTGTTTGCCTGACTTTTGCCATCCACATGGAGTGCCGCACTGGCTGCGACCAGACCGCCAGATGCAACGCCGATAACAGCCGCGGATCATCAAGCAGCATGTGCTTCTGCTTCGCAGTCAAAACTTCGGGGCCACGTCGCAAGGCTTGCAGCACCAAGGCATTACCAGCATGAAGGCTCTGCTCAGGCTGGCGCGCATGGGCATGACCAACCGCGCAAACCAGAGCATTGACAGCCGGATCCACCACCGCATCCACAAAATCCGGCAAGGCTCGGCCATCGCTGGCAGCATTGACGTAGGTCACGGTATCGCGCAGTTCGCGTGGTGCATCAACCTCTTCCGGAATGGTGAATAAACCACGTTGACGCAACCCGCGTCCCAGGGAGACCCGACTCGATAGCACCGACAACGGTATCGACAAGGTCAGTGAGCCCGCAATCGGTAGCAACCACCAGACGAAGGAAGGATCGAGCCAATACACCAACGCGCCCCAGCTCAGCCCCAACACGGTATGCCAGCCGTGACGACGGAACGCCTGGTCCCAACCGGTTTCATTGTCGGCGCGCGGTGGCGACTTCCAGCCAACCGCCCAGCCCAGAAATGCCCCCAGCACGAAGCGGGTATGAAACAACATGCGCACCGGTGCCAGCATCATCGAGAACAGCAATTCGATCAGCATGCTTACACTCAGCTTGAGCGCACCACCGTAATCGCGTGCACCCTTGACGATGATCAGAAACACGCTCAGGATCTTCGGCAAAAACAGGATCGATGCAGTTGCCGATACCAGAGCCAACGCCTTCTCGGGATGCCATTCCGGCCAGATCGGAAACAGCTGGCGCGGTGTCACGAAATACTGCGGATCAATCAGTGTATGGCTTGCCAGCAATAAGGTGGACAACGCCAGAAACAACGCCCAAAGCGGTGCCGACAGATAAGCCATGACACCAGTGACAAACACCGCCCGATGCACGGCATGCATACCGCGCGCCAAAAACAGGCGGAAATTCATCAGGTTGCCCTGACACCAGCGACGATCACGACTGAGCTCATCGAGCAGGTTCGGTGGCATTTCCTCATAGCTGCCGTCGAGATCGTAAGCAATCCAGACCGACCAGCCGGCACGTCGCATCAGCGAGGCTTCCACGAAATCGTGCGACAGAATCGGGCCGGACAGATTGCCCTCGCCCGGCAACGGTGCCAGCGCACAATGCTGCATGAACGGCGCCAGCCGGATAATCGCGTTATGCCCCCAATAATGGGACTCGCCCAGTTGCCAGAAATGCAGACCGGCAGTGAACAAAGGGCCATAGACCCGGGTCGAGAACTGCTGAATCCGCGCATACAGGGTATCGCGACCAGCGGCCCTGGGAGCGGTCTGGATGATACCTGCCCCCGGATGTGCTTCCATCAGCCGTACCAGCGTCGACAGGCACTGACCACTCATCACGCTGTCGGCATCGAGCACCAGCATGTAGCGGTACTTAGCGCCCCAGCGTCGGCAAAAGTCATCGATGTTGCCGCTTTTGCGTTTGACGCGACGACGTCGGTGACGGTAAAAGATCCGGCCAAAGCCATCCACTTCCTTGCACAGCTGCGCCCATGCCTGCACTTCGGCCACACAGATATCAGCGTCACCGCTGTCGCTGAGCACAAAAAAGTCGAATCGATCCAGATCACCATGGCGCTTTACCGATTCATAGGTGGCACGCAATCCGGCAAAGACCCGTGCCACATCCTCGTTGCAGATCGGCATCACAATCGCCGTCCTTGCTTCCGGAGAAATCCATTTCGGGCCGGCAGCTTCATGCGATATCAGATACGGATCATCGCCGCGTAACAGCACCAGAAAGCCAGTCATGGCAGTCCAGAAACCGGCAGACACCCAGCAGAAAAGAATCGCGAACAGGCCCAGCACCAGCATTTCCAGCGGTTTGGTACCGTGATAAGGCAAGACATCACTCATGAAGTAAGTCGCCATCACCGTCTGCAGCAGCATCAACACCAGCAGCACCAAACGTCGCACATTACCGCTGTGTTGCCAGTAACCCAGCGGATCAGGTGCATCCGATTGCAGGCTGTCTTCCACAAATTGCGGTTCCTTCGGCCGGATACCACGACGCCGCGCGGCACGCTGCTCAAACCGGCGCGTGGCTTCTTCGACCCAGCGCGACAAAGGATTGAGCGTGCCCCAGGGACGCGGCACCATGGAACGCCGTTGCAACGGCGGCGCGACTTTCAGATGATCGCCCTGCACTGGCCCCGCGGCTTCGCCCAATGCGTTGCCAGTCACCGCCTGTTCGGCTGCACCAGGGAAACAGAACTCCAGACGCCCGGCCACGGAGGCTGCCGCCGGATCGGCTTCCTGCGCACGACCTGCCGCGATTGCACGTCGCGCAATGGCGTCATGCAAGCTGGTCATACGCTCAGTGAATTGATGGGGAGCATCAACCTTCGGCTGCCCGGCCACGGCCAGCAGCTGCGCGCGTTCCTGCGCGGACAGCGGCAAATGGTCCAGATAACGCGCAAGCTGCTGCGCAGCGTCGTCGACCGACCTCAGTTGGGGGGTAATATGTAGCTCCACGTTTCAGACAAGGTTGTGCTGGTCCCCTGCACGGTATTCCTGAGGAATCCACGCAGCTCGACCGGCTTGTTTTCTTCATTGCGGCGCAGTTTCAACTCGATGCGCCAGCCACCGGTCACTTCATTGCGCCGAACATTGGCACTGAGTACCTTACCGTTGGCATCACTCTCCACGCTGGCATCGACATTGCTGCCGGCGGGAAGCTTCTTCAGTGCCGGGCCATCAAAATCAATCGCCATCTCGATCGCATCGTCGGACTTGGTGCGATAAGCATGTCCGACACGCGTCTGCGCGACCCAGGCCAGAGGTGGCTTTCTTTCATTATCCTTTTGCCAGTACATGCGGTATTCCACGTTCAGCGGTTGACCTGGCTTGGGCATCACATTCGGCATCCAGTAGGCGACGATATTGTCGTTGGTCTCGTCCGGCGTCGGAATCTGCACCAGCTCCACCTGGCCTGCGCCCCACTTGCCGCGCGGTTCGACCCAGGCACTCGGACGTGCTTCATAGTGGTAATTCATATCCTCATAGCTGGAGAAATTCCGGTCCCGTTGCATCAGACCAAAGCCAAGCGGATTGGTCAGCGCAAACGAAGTCACCAGCAAACGCTTCGGGTTCACCAGTGGCCGCCAGATCCACTCACCGGTACCGGACTGGATCGACAGGCCATCCGAATCATGCACCTCTGGGCGGAAGTCATCGGCGGGCCCCTTCTGGTTCTCGCCAAAGTAGAACATGCTGGTCAATGGTGCCAATCCCAGCTTGGTCACATTGGCGCGCAGATACAGTTGCGCCTTCACATCGATGACGGTATCGGTCCCGGGGCGTAGCACGAAACGGTAAGCGCCGGTCGCGCGCGGCGAATCCAGCAGCGCATACACCGTCAGTTCCTTATCGCCGGCCTTGGGGCGCTCCAGCCAGAACTCGGTGAAGCGCGGAAACTCCTCGCCCGAGTACAGTGCCGTATCAATCGCCAGGCCACGTGCCGAAAGGCCGTAGCCCTGACCATGTCCCATTGCCCGGAAATAACTCGCGCCCTGGAAGGTCAGCACATCATCCTTGACCTTGGGCGAATTGACCGGAAAGCGAATCCGGAACCCGGCAAAACCGAGGTTACGTAAGCGCCGTGGATCAAGATGCGTCTGGCTGTAATCGAAGTAAGCAGAATTGAACCCGATTTCACGCACCGCGCCGCCACTGAGCTCATTGATCCGCACCGGCTCGACATAGCCGCCGCCGGGATGCACGAAGGTCAGTTCAAAGGGCAGCTTCTCGGCGCGCCAATAAGAACGTTCCATCCTGAAATGCAACTGGTTGAGCTGGTCGTCGCTCAGCTCGCGTAATTCCTTCGGCAATTTATTGCCCGGTTTCTTGTAGGACTTGCTGGCCAGAGCCTTGGCACGGGCAGCGACATCGTTGAAGTCAAATGCCACTGCTGACTGCACATAAAGCAGTGCAGCGACAGCGGTCGACAACACCACCAACAAGCGTTTTGCCGAACCTACAATGTGCGCTTGCCTGCGCGATTGCATTGGAGATATTGACTCAAGCGCAAGGGACGAGCTGGTATCGGCGTTGTGCTTGCCATACCGATGGGAGGTTAAAAACATTGAATTTCCGTCTGACATGCAGTTTTTCTTGTTCGACGTGACCCTAGCGGCAGTCGAGAATGACGCTAGTTTACCTAATGTTGCGTGACTTGTTACAAGAGTTCGACATGGACTCGCAGTTTGATTTCTGTCAGCCATGCCATCATTGATATTGCCTTTTTGCATCATTGCCAAAATGACATCGCGATGCCGCCGCTGCAGGACGAATGCGGAGTAGTTTAGGGACGTATGTCCTGCATAAAGTTCCGCGCATGCGCGGCGGCGCCCATAACTCCTGTAACATGGCGGCCTCGCTTACAGCAAGCAGTGACGCGCGGCACCACGCTCATTTTCGCCACTCTTATTATTTACTGGCATGTCCAACACAAGCACTCCCTCCGGCGCCCTGTGCGTCATCGTCGCCACCGACAGCGCTGGCGGCATTGGCATCAACAACACCCTGCCCTGGCGACTGCCCGAGGATCTGGCGCACTTCAAGCGCACGACCTCCGGTCATCCAATCATCATGGGCCGAAAAACCTTTGATTCGATTGGGCGTCCGTTACCGAACCGACGCAACATTGTTGTCACCCGTAATCTAGACTGGTCGCATCCCGGAGCAGAAAGCGTATTATCGCTAGAAGCGGCGGCCCAGCTGGTAGCAGGCAGCGATGCCTATATCATCGGTGGCGCCCAGATTTACGCGCAGGCGTTGCCTCTGGCACAACGCCTGATCGTGACTGAAATCAACCGGCGCTTTGATTGCGATGCGTTTTTCCCGGCAATCGACCCACAACAATGGCAAGCCGTTGCCCGTGAATCCCATCATGACGCCACGCAGGATTTGAACTACGCGTTTGTGACATACCAAAGACGCTGAAAACCGATTGCCATTTTTGTTGTTTTTTACCGGACTTCGGTAATAACGGGGTGATTTTTCACCCCAAGTTTTCGCAATTTCTGCGAAAATTCGCTTTCTTTTTTTCGGACAGGGTCGCCTGCGATCCTGCCCAGCCTCAGAGCGCGTAAGCTTTTCGCCCAGGCGCAGTGTCAACTGAATGCATCCAACCGCAAACCACGGTGCGTTCTACCTGGAGAACCTATGAAATTCCGTTTCCCTATCGTCATCATCGACGAAGATTTCCGCTCAGAGAACACTTCCGGTCTCGGCATCCGCGCACTGGCCGATGCGATTCAAGAAGAAGGCATGGAAGTGCTGGGCGTGACCAGCTACGGCGACCTGTCGCAGTTTGCCCAGCAACAGTCACGAGCATCCGCCTTCATCCTGTCGATTGACGATGAAGAGTTCGGTGCCGGCTCCTCCGAAGAGACCGACTTCGCGCTGAAATCACTGCGCGCCTTCGTCGGAGAAATCCGCCACAAGAACGCGGATATCCCAATCTATCTGTATGGAGAAACCCGCACCTCGCGCGATATCCCCAACGACATCCTGCGCGAGCTGCATGGCTTCATCCACATGTTTGAAGACACGCCGGAGTTTGTGGCACGCCACATCATCCGCGAAGCCAAGTCCTATCTGGACGGTCTGGCACCACCGTTTTTCCGTGCACTGGTGCATTACGCGCAAGATGGTTCCTACTCCTGGCACTGCCCCGGCCACTCGGGCGGCGTGGCATTCCTGAAGTCACCCATCGGTCAGATGTTCCACCAGTTCTTTGGTGAAAACATGCTGCGCGCCGACGTCTGCAATGCCGTGGAAGAACTCGGCCAGCTGCTCGACCACACCGGTCCGGTCGCCAATTCGGAACGCAATGCCGCACGTATCTTCAATGCCGACCACTGCTACTTCGTCACCAACGGCACCTCTACTTCCAACAAGATGGTGTGGCACTCCACGGTTGCCCCCGGCGACATCGTGGTGGTTGACCGCAACTGCCACAAATCGATTCTGCACTCGATCATCATGACAGGCGCGATTCCCGTGTTCCTGATGCCGACCCGCAATCACCTCGGCATCATCGGCCCGATCCCGCTCGAAGAATTCACCATGGAGAGCATTCACAAGAAGATCGAAGCCAACCCGTTTGCCCGTGAAGCCAAGAACAAGAAGCCGCGTATCCTGACCATCACGCAATCGACCTACGATGGCGTGATCTACAACGTCGAAACCCTGAAACAAATGCTCGACGGTGAAATCGACACCCTGCACTTCGATGAAGCCTGGTTACCGCATGCCACCTTCCATGATTTCTACAAGGACATGCATGCCATTGGCAAGGATCGTCCACGCGCCAAGAAGTCGATGATTTTCTCGACCCAGTCGACCCACAAGTTGCTGGCTGGCCTGTCACAGGCATCGCAGATTCTGGTACGCGAATCGGAAACAGTGCAGCTCGACCAGGATGCCTTCAACGAAGCCTTCCTGATGCACACCTCAACCTCGCCGCAATATTCGATCATCGCCTCCTGCGATGTCGCCGCCGCCATGATGGAAGCGCCGGGTGGTACTGCACTGGTGGAAGAAAGCATTCTCGAAGCGCTGGATTTCCGTCGCGCCATGAAGAAAATCGATCAGGAATTTGGTCAGGACTGGTGGTTCCAGGTCTGGGGTCCAGACAGCTTCTCCGCCGATGGTATCGGCGAGCGCGAAGACTGGGTCATCAAGGCGGAAGACGACTGGCACGGCTTCGGCAATCTGGCACCGGGCTTCAATATGCTGGACCCGATCAAGGCCACCATCGTCAACCCAGGCTTGTCGCTGGATGGCAAGTTCGGCGAGACCGGTATCCCGGCATCGATCGTGACCAAGTATCTGGCGGAACATGGCGTGATCGTCGAAAAATGCGGTCTGTATTCCTTCTTCATCATGTTCACCATTGGCATCACCAAGGGCCGCTGGAATACCCTGGTGACCGCTTTGCAGCAGTTCAAAGACGACTATGACAAGAACCAGCCGATCTGGCGCATCCTGCCCGAGTTTGCTGCTGCCAACCAAGGCCGCAATGCACGCTACGAGCGCCTTGGTCTGCGCGATCTGTGCCAGCAAATTCACGAGACTTACCGCGCCTACGACGTCGCCCGTCTGACGACAGAAATGTATCTGTCTGACATGCAACCAGCGATGAAACCGTCGGACGCCTTCTCCAAGATGGCGCACCGTGAAATTGACCGGGTACCGCTCGATGAACTCGAAGGCCGCGTTACCTCGATCCTGTTGACGCCATACCCACCGGGCATCCCGCTGCTGATCCCGGGTGAGCGCTTCAACAAGACCATCGTTGATTACCTGCGTTTTGCGCGTGATTTCAATGAGAAATTCCCTGGCTTTGAAACCGACGTCCATGGTCTGGTCAAGCGTGAAGTTGATGGCCGCAAGGATTACTTCGTTGACTGCGTAAGACAATAAGGCAAACACGCATAACGCCCTGACAGACATCTCAGTGCTGCAAGCAGAAACGCCGCTGCCGGTTCACCAACAGCGGCGTTTTTCATGCGCTATCGTGATGTCGGCAATGCGCCGGTGATGACCGGTATAACGTCGATTGTCAGCCATCCCGGCGCGCAACAATCGCAAACAGCACCACCGCTTCTGACATCATCACTGACACATTTCACTGGCATGGTCAACTGTGTGCGCGGAGTCTGCCAGCGCTGGCAGACAGCCGCAACCGGGCCGGTGCATGCGGACTGGATCAAGCACCTGCCAGCGCATGAGCGACGCATCGCAAGATCACTGAATGCCCTGACGCAGCAAGCGCCAACCCAGACTCTCGGGCCAGCATTACCGGCATCGGCCAATGCCTTGCTGGCAATTGCCGGGCTCGGTGCGAACGCCGCGCACTCCGCCCAGCAAGACACCATCATGGCAACACATTTGTTTGAGCAACAGCTACAACAGTTACCCACCACGCCACCGCTGGTATATCGCTCTCAACTGATTCAGCAGATCATCGATACCCAGCTTGAGTCGCCACAAACAGTGCCAGTGCAATCGATGACGATGCAACAAGACCGCCAGGCATCGCTGATCAGACTTGCCCTGCCAGCTCCGGACTACAACATGCTCGAAGCGCTCATGCTGGCCTATGCCGACAGTCAGCTCAGCGCGCTCGGGCTGCCAGAAGATTTACTGGCAGCTGACTATCTTTATCAGTACACCGTTACAGACGCGCAGGGAACACAAAGCCATATGGACATGGCGACACTTACCGAGATTCTAGCCATGCAATCCGGTGCTCCCCACGTTCTGATTGCGCAGCGAGAGCAGGTCAATATTCGCTGGCCTGCAGCGATTACCGCAGCCCGGCAAACAGAGATCGTAACGGGTATGCAACGCGTCAAACAATTTTGGCAGCGCCTCAACCAGGCGCAGCTGCTCGGTGAAGTCAGTCAAGTGCTAACACAGCAGATGCCAGACTTCCATGTACAAATGCAAGCCTTGATCGAGGCACTCTGCAAGACGCACTGCCTCTTGCACTGCGCACTGTCCCAACAATTTCAATTCACCTACACAGTGCGGGCGGCCAACATGCATCATCAACATGTCGCCAATATGCTGCATCCCGTCACCACGCAGACGTTTACGGCAGCAAATATCCTCCTCGGCCAGCAACGCAAATGGCGCTCACAATATGCGGTCTACAACCAGGAGACGCTCGTTGACAGCCGACATGACGATGCATCGTCCTCCATCAAAAAATATGTCCATAGCCTGCAGCAAGTTCAGGCCCAAAGCATCTTCAGCGATGGGCTGGAACGACTCAGGAGGAACAGGGATGTCAAGGCGCTCTATCAGGAATATGCCAGACTCGTCATCGCCCAGCTCCCCAAACACCACCAGCACGCTTTTCAGTTCAGCGACACGCCCTGGATACTGATCTACCCCGAGCGCGACCCTACTGCCAGAGATCGCCACTGGGCGAGTCATCACAACAGTCCTGACTATCTCGAACTCGATGGCTGGCACCACCGTCGTCTACCTGACTTTGCACTGGTCAAACTGTGTGCCATCCCCTTTCATCTGGTGTCGCTGATGACTGGAAAAATCTATCACTTTGCCTCCTTCGCAGCGATGCTGCAGGAGCGTAACAATGTACCTGCACTGGCAGAAGAGTTCAGCAGACATTTTTTGCTTGATCATGAGGGCGACGTGAGCAACAGCGCACTCAGAGATGCGGTTGGACTCAGTGAGCGCTATGGACAGATCATAGACTGGCAAATCAGGCAAATCGATCAGATGATCGTCTCGCATACGGAAGCGACTATGTTCATGCTCGCCAACAGGATTGCCGACTCGGCATTTATCCTCGCCTTGCCGTCGCTGGCACTGGGGCCAACTGGCGGATTGACGATGGCAGCACTACTTGCAGCAGGCCCTCCCCTGATGCGCGCCGCTGCCAGCGACAGTCGCATTGAGCAGGAATCCTATCTCCTCGATGCTGCCTTTGCGCTGGCACTCGAAGCCACTGGCAACACCGCTGAAAAAGTCCTCCTGAAGGCGCTCAAAATCGGGATAAAAAAGATCTATACCCGATCTCTCGATACACTCCGTCTCCCCCGGAAACAGCTTCACGATTCGCAGCGCATGATCGAAAAACTCGGGCAGAAATTTGATCTGGTCTGTCCAAGCAGACGTAAACGTAGTGACGACAGCACCCTATGCCGCGTCGGGCGACGACCACTATCCACCCGCTCACGAGGTGCCAGACGATTCGACAGCAGCGTTTCCTGGATCAACAGTGCCAGCCGATTTCTGTTCCAGCTGCCATCGATGCGCAACCTCTTCATCGGGCGAATCCGCCGCACGATCATCAATGACATCAAGCCGCTAGGGCTACTCAAGCTGCGTAACACACAAGCGGTCATTGGCGACCCTGCCTATGCAGAGCAAATAGCCATCGCAGCACATGCCTATTTTGGCCAGGCGTTCTCGGTAGACGATTTTCTCAAAAGGCTACATGCACTGGAGTCAGCATTTGAGCGACTACTGCCCGACAACATCCGCATCCTGGATCACGCCAGTGAGGCAACGAGTTTTATCGCGGAGATTGATATTCAGCAGTATCACACTGGCAGCAAAAGGGTCAAATTTCTGAGTATCAGCAAGAACAACTATCAGGCCTATTACACCCACATGGGGAAAAGCAAGAACGCCATCGCCGATCTGCTGATCCACGAGTTGTCGCATGGTGCACTCAACACCATGGATTTCATTTATGTCGGCAGTCGCCAATACCAGAATGGTGCCGTCAATGTGTTCGAACTGATCAATCTCAGCCACCGGCATTTACACGTCCGGCAACGCCAATACATCAGCGCACTGGCAGGTGCCGACCTACCCGGTCTGGCCGGAAGCTCAACCGATTTCGGCGGTATGGCCGGACTACATAACGCTGACTCGGTGACGCAATTCATCTCGCTGCTATCCAAGGCGAAAACGGATCCTCCCAGCTTCACGCGTGAACTCGCAATACTGGAGCAGGCTGGCGTGCAATCGCGGCAATTTCAACAACGGGTGGAACAGGAAGTACTGCTCAGTCGCGCCCGACGCAGCCGCGCATGGCATTGGCATATCAGTCCGGAGCGGTTCAGCAACTACTTATTGGTAATCAGTGGCGAAGAGATTGCCCTGTATATCGGCGTACCACCGACGGCATGACGCGCCGTCTATCAACCAAGCAGCAGCAATCCGGCAAGCGCACCGCCGAACAACAGCCAGAGCGGGTGCAATTTGGTTCTCAGTGATAGCACCGCCGTAGCTGCTGTTATCGCCGCAAGCAAACCATTGCTGATGGAAGCATGCGCAATCAGCGCCGCACTAGCCGCGACCAGACCCGCCGTCACCGGCATCAAACCAGCCTGCACATGACGCCGCCAGGGTTTGTCTTTGAAGCGATCCCAGACATGTAGCATGGCAATCGTCACCAGCGATGAAGGGCCGAATTTCGCCAATGAGGTCACCAGCATCCCGTAAAAACCCGCCACGTGCCAGCCCACCAAAGTGACAATCATCAGATTCGGGCCCGGCGCTGCCTGCCCCAGCGCAAACAGGGCACTGAAATCCTCGGCCGTCATCCAGTGATGCACCTCCACCACCTGACGCTGCATCTCCGGCAGGATGGTGTTGCCACCACCAAAGGCCAGCAGGGATAATTGTGAAAATATCGATGCCAGCGATAACAAGGTATCGTTCATTTTTCATCTCCTTGCGCTTCCTCTTTGGCACTCACCTTGGCCGTCAGGAAGATGCTGATCGGCGTCATCACCAGCATGGTCCACACCAAAGGAATACGCAGCACTGCAATCGCCACAAAACAGGCTGCAGCCAGTGTGGCCAATACAAAATTATTGCGCAAAGGCAGCGCAATCTTGACCGCCATCTGAATCAGCAAGCCCGCCGCTGCTGCCGCCAGTCCGGCAAACAAATGCTTGATATGCGGATCAGACTGATAGTGCTGATACAGAATCCCCAGCAAAATGACTACCACCGACGGCACCGCGATGAGCCCGAGGATCGACGCCAGCGCCCCGCGTACACCGCGAAACCGCATCCCCAGCGCAACCGACAGATTGATGATATTGCCTCCCGGAAGGAACTGGCACAGGCCTAGCAGCTCGACGAACTCTTCCTTGTCCAGCCAACCGTGGCGCTCGACGATCATGCGGTGCGCCAAAGGCAAGGCTCCGCCAAAGGCAGTCATGCCAAGGCCCAGAAAGCCCAGAAAAAGTTGTCGGCAAGTCGGTATTGCCTTAACGGGGGAGGAATCGTTGATGGTTTGCATGATGGTGGGCCTTGTTCGCAACGGCTTGTCTACTCAAGTCGGAAGGCTACTCTTGCACCCTTATTTTGTCTAATATATGGCAAACACATTATTCATATTAAATACATATGTCATCAATTGATTTGCGCCTGCTGCGCTACTTTATTGCCGTCGCGGAAGAAGGCCACCTGACTAGGGCTGCAGAGCGCATTGGCATCCAGCAGCCACCGTTGAGCCAGCAAATCCGGCATCTGGAACAAGAGCTTGGTGTACGCCTCTTCAACCGCCTGCCACGCGGCATGGAACTGACTGACAGTGGCCACGCCCTGCTCACCGATGCACGCGCCATTCTGGCGCAACTGGATACCAGTATCGCCGGCGTGCGGCGCATTGCGCAGGGGGAATCAGGTCGATTGGCGCTCGGCTTTACCGAGTCGGCTGCCTTGCATCCTTTCATCGCGCAGGTGATCCGTGCCTTCCGTGCGATTGCGCCAGAAGTCGCCTTGAGCGTTGAGGAGAGCAACACCACGGAGCTGGTCGATGCGCTGCGTCAGAAGAAGCTCGATATCGCCTTCATCCGCTCACCAGTAGGCAATGCGGATGGTCTGGTGATTGAAACCATGCTAGTGGAAAAGATGATTCTGGCACTACCGGCAGGTCATCCTCTGGCAAGCATCCGTTCCGGCAAATTACGCAAGAGCATACCGTTGGCAGCACTGGCGCAGGAGAGATTCATCCTGAACCGGCGGCCCAGCGGCCCGGGCCTGTACGACACCATCATTGCTGCCTGTCATGTTGCCGGGTTTAGCCCGAACGTGGTGCAGGAGGCACGCAAAAACCTCTCCACGCTGAGTCTGGTGGCGGCTGGATTGGGGGTCTCGATTGTGCCGGCGTCAATGCGGCATGTGGTGCTGGCCGAAGTGGTGTATCTCGACCTTGAGGACAGCGCTGACCTGAGCGCACCGCTGTATCTGGCCCATCTGGAAGGTGCGCTGTCAGGCGCGGCACAGCGGATGATTGATCAGGCCAGACAATGCTGTCGTGACCTGACGTAATCCTGGATCAGGTCTTGGGCAGTGTGACGCCGTGCTGTCCCTGATACTTGCCGCCGCGATCCTTGTACGAAGTTTCGCAGATTTCATCGCTCTCGAAGAACAACACCTGCGCGCACCCTTCGCCAGCGTAAATCTTGGCGGGCAGCGGCGTGGTGTTGGAAAACTCCAGCGTCACATAACCTTCCCACTCGGGCTCAAACGGCGTCACGTTGACGATGATGCCGCAACGCGCATACGTCGACTTACCAAGGCAGATGGTCAGCACACTGCGCGGGATACGGAAGTATTCGACGGTGCGCGCCAAGGCGAAAGAGTTCGGTGGGATGATGCAGACATCACCCTTGAAGTCGACGAAGGATTTTTCGTCAAAATTCTTGGGATCGACAATGGTCGAGTTGATGTTGGTGAAGATCTTGAATTCGTTGGCGCAGCGAATATCGTAGCCATACGAGGACGTGCCGTAGGAGACAATTTTATTGCCATTAACCTCGCGCACCTGACCCGGTTCATAGGGCTCGATCATGCCCTCTTGCTCGGCCATGCGCCGGATCCACTTGTCGGATTTGATTGCCATTGGAGTATTTCAGAATGAAGTGCAGTGGAAGTACATCAAAAGTGTTGCCATTCTACGCTAAATGACCTCTACATCGCGCAGTTTCGGGTTGTTATCATCACAATTCTGTCGATCACCCCATTTTCAGGCATCAGCCCGTGAAGCAACACGGGCCTGCCTTCTATGGCGGTTAGGTTGGCGATTCTGCGAGTTCATCGACCTGCCGCCGTGCTTCATCGCGCAGCAAGCCTGCAGAGGCCATCGCCAGCCGCATCAATTGGTCGGCCTGCACAATGCCGACGACGGGTGTTGCAGGCGTCTCGGGGTCGGCATCGTCATTGGCTGCGCGTTCCAGTGCGCTGGCGTACACAATCTGCAAGCAGGCGTGAATACCGGCGGAAACATCGAGGGTAGTTTCCAGTAGGTTGCCGTAGAGGCTGCCTTGGAGCTCACCATCGATCCAGTGAAAATCATGATGGATCGTTGAATCTGCTGCGTGGGGGGAAGTGGCGTTAGCGTTATTGTTAGTGCCGGCGGAACTGCTGTCGTTATCGATCATAGAGCCTCCGTAGGGTACACAAGTGAAGTACCCGCCTGCGCCTCGATGTATAACAAGGGTGGCGGGCACAAGACAGGGTTGACAGACCGGAGACTTCACCAGAACCGGCATGCCCGAAGGCATCCCTGCCAAGGCCCGCCATAGAGACGTGCGAAAGCAGGACGAAAAAAACGCGTCACAAGGACGCGGCTTTTCGCCGGTGAAGTCAACAGGCTGTCAAACCTGATCCCCTTCTTTTTTAGGGACGCAGCCAGAATACCGTTCGATAAAACGATGGTCAATGCTTATTGTCAGCTCGGTTAGCGCAAAGGCATTGAAGGGAACTAAATGTGCTTTTCAGGAAAGCACCCCTTCGATGAATTTTATTGAGAAATGATGATCCGAATGTTTTTCGCCATCGCTTCACTGCACTTCGCCTGATGTTACCTACTGAAACTCTCTCCGCCTCTACCACCATTTCCAGCACCACCTATGACAAGTGCATTTCGTTTGAAGATGCATCATCTCAGGAGGTGGATGAACCATGGACCAGCGATATTCTGGAAGTCAGTAGTACACCGATGAGTTTCACAGTCGATGTGATCCCTACGCCAAACGCAACAGGACAATCATCTATACCCAATGCCGCACTCATGCCTGCCAAACCGATGTCCAACAGCGCAGGTGAATGTCATTGTCGGGGCTTACGCGCATCGCTCGATCACCCGCAGAACGGCATGCAGGAATCCGATATGTGGGCGGTACTTGCCTGTGCAGCTACATTCGATGAAGTGATCATGTTTCGCTCTACAGGGCCATGGTCGCGCTACTGGATTGAACGAGGCTATCCCACCAAGAGTTTTCATATCAAGGGCAAAAGTGCAGACTGGGGGCCACAGGCAGGACTGATTCCATACGCTGGCATTTATAGCAAAGTGGGTCATGACCAGTCGCTTGCTGACAAAAGCACCAAGGCCAATCAGGAGGCGATCCAATGTAAGTATGCTGGCACTGCTGAGTTAAAGCTAACCTACGAGGATCTGTTGTACCAACTGGAGGTTCCCAGGGATGAGCCTGCGCGGACGGCGATTGACAGTATGCAGACGATTCACGGCACGAGCGACTATTTCCTTAGTGCGCAACGAAGTGGCGATACCAAGTCTTTTTATTTCCGCGCTGTACTGGATCACGACGGCAGCTATCGCATCATGAGCTACCCGGAAGAAGCCGGCAGCGATACCCTCACGCTAATGGCATCGCCGGAGAAGGCAAGCCCGCTGCTCGTGATGACGACGATGGAAGTCGGTGCAGGCAATCTGTCGCTCACTGGTGATTACGACCTGATGACCGTTTGCCCGCGATGGAAAAGTTACGGCAGTGCGCTGGAGTGCGAGATTGCGGCACCGGAACTGGTATTTCATTGCATGCAGAAAGCTCCACCCAGGCTGGTATTTGCGGCGCATACCTGCCTCGACAAAATACTCGAGATGAGAACCAACACCGGAGCGCGACCAAGCAGAGGAAGGCGCGACTCGACCTTTCAGGGACTCACCAAAGACGATCTTCCTCGGCTGCAGGAACATCCGCACATGGGCAATATCAGCGCCCGCACTTTGCGCGCTATCAATGCAATGAATGAGAACATGGGAGCGGTCAATAAAGAGGCAGTTTTCCGACGGGTGCATCATGGTGTGGAAGCGGATCGCAATCACCTGCATGGGGCGCTGACCGCGGATGATCTGGAAAAAGGCGAGGGCTTTCCCATTACCGTCTTTCAGCCACCATCACTGCAGGCGGCGGGTTTATCGACAGCAGCTTATCTGGATGTCGTTACGCTCGAAACATTCAGCCAATTCAAGGCCTATGTCTCGCTCTTGCAAGAAGCGGAATATTACGTTCCAAAAAACTGGACCTGGGCCTTATCCATTCGGAATCGCTACGCAAGTTTCTAACAGATTGCGCCCCAGCGCGGACGGATCAACGCTGCATAGTCTCCCACACCTTTTGCAGCCGCTTGACCGATACCGGCATAGGCGTGCGCAATTCCTGCGCGAACAGGGAGACACGTAATTCTTCCAGCAACCAACGGAACTCGATCATTTTAGGATCGCTGGCGCCACGATCCTTCTGCGCCCGCTGCCACGGTGCGGCAACCTGCTGCCACTCTGCCACTAACCGGCTATCGCGGCTGGGATCAGCGCGCAGCTTCTCCAGCCGGACGTTGATCGCCTTCAGATAGCGCGGGAAGTGCATCAGCTTGTCGTAATCATTGTCGGCAATAAAACGCTTGCCAATCAGTTGCTGCAACTGCGACTGCATGTCTGCAGATGCCTGCGCATGCGCCTTCACGGTTTGCAGCTTCTTTGGCAAGGTATGGTATTCGGCCAGAATCTGACCGGCCAGCCGCGCAATTTCACTGACCAGCAAACCAAAGCGTGCCTTGCCCTCCTCCCGGCGACGGTTGAACTCATCCGCATTGCGCGGTAAGGGCTCTTGCAGGAAGGCACGCTCCAGGCCAGCTGCGAGGATCTGGTCGCGCAACTCTTCCTGCGACCCCATTGCCATGAATTGCATCCCCATCTGCTGCAAGCCGGGAATATTCTTTTCCTGATACTTCAACTGCTCCTTCAGCTGCAAGGCAAACAGGCGACGCAAACCCGCAAAATGCTGACGGGTGGCATCGGTCGGGTCATCAAAGACTTCCAGATCACAATGCGTCTTTTTGTCGACCAAGGCGGGGAAGCCAATCAGGGCTTGTGCCTTGCCACCGCGCTGAATTTCCAGCAACTCGGGTAACTCACCAAAGCTCCATGCCGTCAGATTGCTGTATTCCGATACCGTGGCAGGCGCTCCGGCTGGCGTCGCGGGCGCTGCGCCACTTGCAGATTTGCCCTTGGCTACAGTGGTTGAAATTGCGACACGTTGTTCCGGCACTTCAATTGCGATACCGGTAATTGCCGTTTGCTCTGCCAGCTTCTGGAACTGCTCACGCGCCTGCCCGCCGAATTCCGCCTGCAAGCTTCCCAGATTGCGCCCCATCTCCAACTGCCGACCATGCTCGTCAACAATCTTGAAATTCATCGTGTGGTGCGCAGGCAAGGTCTCTTGCTTGAAATCGCTGGTCTTGACCATGATCGTGATCTGCTCGCGGATGTCGGCAATCACGGCATCAATTAACCCACCTTTGCCAAACAGTTTGCGCTCTTCCATCCGCTCACAGAAGCCCGCTGCATAGTCTGGCAAGGGTACGCAATGGCGGCGCAACTTTTGCGGCAACGACTTGAGCAGCAGATGTACCTTTTCCTTCAACATGCCGGGCACCAGCCATTCACAGCGCGCTGCCGAGACTTGATTGAGGGCATACAAGGGAACCGTCAGTGTGACGCCGTCACGCGGCGTGCCTGGCTCAAAATGGTAAGACAAGGCCATCGCCAGCCCTGCCACGTTCATGGTCTTGGGGAACAGTTCGGTGGTGACACCTGCTGCTTCATGGCGCATCAGATCGTCACGATTGAGGAACAGCAGCTTGGGTTGTGTGGCGACGATGTCCTTGTGCCATTTTTCAAAGCTGATACCGTTACAGACATCGGCGGGGATCAGTTTGTCGTAGAAGGCGGCGATCAGTTCATCATCGACCAGCACATCGAGGCGGCGTGATTTGTGTTCCAGATTCTCGATCTCGCGGACCAGCTTCTGGTTGTGTGCAAAGAACGGCGCGCGGGTCTCGAAGTCACCACCGACGAGTGCATCGCGGATAAAAATTTCACGTGCTTCACGCAGATTGATCAAGCCAAAATTGATGCGACGCTGGCTGTAGACCACCAGCCCGTATAAGGTCGCACGTTCAGAAGCGGTAACCTGCGCACTGCGTTTTTCCCAGCGCGGTTCGCCCCAGGATTTCTTGAGCAGATGACCGCCGACACGCTCCAGCCATTCCGGCTGGATCTGCGCAACACAACGGGCGTACAGGCGCGATGTGTCGATCAGTTCAGCTGCCACCAACCATTTACCAGCCTTCTTGAGCAGATGCGATCCGGGCCAGATATGGAACTTGATAGCGCGCGCACCGAGATAATGACTATCTTCATCGGACTTGAAACCGACATTACCCAGCAGGCCTGTCAACAAGGCGGTATGCAATTGCTCATAGGTTGCTGGCGCCTCATTGAGCCGCCAGCCCTGCTCACGCACGATGGTCAGCAGCTGCGAGTAAACATCGCGCCACTCCCGCAGCCGTAACTGCGAGAGGAAATTGGCGCGGCAATGGTCTTGCAGCTGGCGATTGGATTTCTTGTGTTCAATGGCTTCTTCAAACCATTTCCAGATCTTCAGATAGCTTTGGAACTCCGACTTGTCGTCGGCAAATTTCTTGTGTGCCTGATCCGCCGCGCCTTGTGCATCCATCGGGCGATCCCGTGGATCCTGCACGGAGAGCGCGGAGGCGATGATCAACAATTCCGACAAACAGGCATTATCACGCCCAGCCAGAATCATGCGACCGACACGCGGATCAAGCGGTAGCTTGGCTAACTGCTTGCCCAGTGGCGTGAGCCGGTTGCTGTCGTCGACGGCACCGAGCTCTTGCAGCAACTGGTAGCCATCGGCAATGGCTCGACCCAGCGGCGGCTCGATAAAGGGGAAGGTCTCGACATCGGTGAGGTGCAGCGACTTCATGCGCAAAATCACTGCGGCCAGCGAGGAGCGCAGAATTTCTGGCTCGGTAAATTTGGGACGTGCGAGATAGTCCTGCTCGTCATACAGGCGAATACAGACACCGGCAGCAACCCGGCCGCAACGACCGGCGCGCTGATTGGCGGCCGATTGCGCTACCGGCTCGATCTGCAACTGTTCCACCTTGTTGCGGTAGCTGTAACGCTTGACCCGCGCCAGACCAGCATCGACCACGTAGCGAATACCGGGAACGGTCAGCGAGGTTTCGGCAACGTTGGTCGCCAGCACAATGCGGCGCGCATTACTGCTTTTAAAGACGCGTTCCTGCTCTTGCGCTGATAAGCGGGCGAACAAGGGCAGGATTTCTACATGCGGTGGATGGTGCTTGCGCAGGGCCTCGGCGGCATCGCGAATTTCGCGCTCGCCGGGCAAAAATACCAGAATGTCACCACTGCCAATTCGGGCCAGTTCATCGACGGCATCGATCACGGCATCCATCAGGTCACGCTGCTCGCGCTCCTTTTGAGCATGGCTGCTGGCCGCCGATGCTGGCTTGGCCGAGGTGTTGGCAGCCGCCGGATTGATCCCGCTGCGGTCGGCATTGTCGACCGGGCGGTAGCGGATTTCTACCGGATACAGGCGGCCAGACACTTCGATCACGGGTGCTGGCTTGAGCTCAGCGCCAACCTGCTTGCCAAAATGGCGCGCAAAACGTTCGGCATCAATGGTGGCCGAGGTGATGATGACTTTCAGATCTGGTCGTTTTGGCAACAACTGCTTGAGATAGCCCAGCAGAAAGTCAATGTTGAGGCTGCGTTCATGCGCTTCGTCAATAATGATGGTGTCGTATTGACGCAGCAGCGGATCGGTCTGGGTCTCGGCCAGCAGAATACCGTCGGTCATCAATTTGACCCAGGCACCCTTGCTCAGCGTGTCATTGAACCGCACCTTGTAGCCGACGTGCTCGCCAGCTGGCGAACCCAGCTCCTGGGCAATCCGTTTGGCGGTAGACGAGGCAGCGATCCGGCGTGGCTGCGTATGACCGATCAGGCCATTGGCACCGCGCCCGAGTTGCAGGCAGATCTTGGGCAGCTGGGTGGTCTTGCCGGAGCCGGTTTCCCCACTGACGATGATGACTTGATTGGCTTGCAGCGCGGCGGCAATTTCCTCGCGCCGACCAGAAACCGGCAACTCTTCCGGGAACACGATCGGTGGCAAGGGATGACGAACCGCAACCCGTTCGGGCGCTGACGTAGCAGCGGACGCATTGGGTTGACGGGAGGGTTGGCGCGGCGGCCGTGCAGGTGGGGGTGTAGTGACAGACATAACAGGCGCGATTATACCCGCGCGGTGCGGTGCCAGACAGCCCTCGCGCAACTCCGCAATGGTATGACTGCTGCACCTTTTGGTGCGTGCTTGGTTATAATGCGCGACATGGAAAATGACAACGACTTCAGCAGTTTTGTGGCCTGGTTGCGCTCGGTTGCGCCCTACGTCCATGCCTTTCGCGGCAAGACCTTTGTGGTCGCCTTCCCGGGTGAGCTGGTAGCCGCTGGTGGCTTGCCGGTGCTGGCCCAGGATTTGTCGCTGCTGCATGCGCTGGGGATCCGCATCGTCGTAGTCCATGGCTCACGACCACAGGTCGAGGAACAGTTGGCGCTGCGCAACGTTGAAGCGCGCTTCCACAATGGCTGGCGCATCACCGACCCGGCTGCGCTGGAGTGCGCCAAGGAAGCTGCTGGCGAACTGCGTCTGGATATCGAGGCGGCATTCAGTCAGGGCTTGCCCAATACGCCGATGGCGCATGCTTCGATTCGTGTCATTTCCGGGAATTTCGTGACGGCAAGGCCGATGGGCGTCATCGATGGTGCTGATCTGCAACTGACGGGCCTGGTGCGCAAGGTCGCGGCGGACACGATTCATCCGATTCTGAACGCGGGCGCAATTGTGCTGTTGTCGCCATTGGGCTTCTCCCCCACCGGGGAAGCATTCAATCTGGCGATGGAAGATGTGGCGGTGGCGGCGGCGATGTCGCTGCGGGCAGAAAAGCTGATCTTCCTCAGCGAAACAGGTTTGATGCAGGACGCTGGCGGGACCGAAATCCGCGAGCTGTCGTCGCATCAGGCCGAAGCGGTGCTGATGGCGAATTTCCTGCCGACCGATTCGGCGTTTTATCTGCAGAGTGCAGTCAAGGCGCTCAATGCAGGCGTGTCGCGGGCACATATCGTGCCGTTTGCGACCGATGGCTCGGTGCTGCTGGAGCTGTTTACCCATGATGGTATCGGCACCATGATCACCTATGAAAACATCGAGAGCCTGCGCGAAGCCACGATTGAAGACGTCGGCGGTATCATCAAGCTGATTGAGCCGCTGGAAGCCGATGGCACATTGGTCAAGCGCGGCCGGGAACTGATTGAACGCGAAATCCATTATTTCTCGGTCATTGAGCATGACAACGTGATCTTTGGCTGTGCTGCGCTCTACCCGTTCCCGAATGAACAAATGGGTGAAATGGCATGCCTCACGGTGAATCCGGAGGTGCAGGCACAGGGCGACGGCGAGCGGATTCTGAAACACATTGAGGCACGCGCCCGCGAATCGGGACTGAAACGTCTGTTCGTGCTGACAACCCGTACCTCGCACTGGTTCCTGCGACGCGGCTTTGTGCTGGCGTCAGTGGACGACCTGCCACCTGACCGTCAGCGGATGTACAACTGGCAGCGCAAGTCGCTGGTATTGATCAAGAATTTGTAATGAAGGTTTAGTCATCAAGAAGTCAGGACGTGAGGTTTGCTCAGACGCCAGACTTGCTGACGTGGACAGAAGTGCCATGTTGCAGGCCAGGTAAACGACCGGACCTGATGTTCTTCACATAACGCTTTAAGGAATTGACATGGCACGCATGGTTCACTGTATCAAACTGAATAAGGAAGCCGAAGGACTGGACTTCCCGCCTTACCCTGGCGAACTGGGCAAGCGCATCTTTGAAAGCGTTTCCAAGGAAGCATGGGCTGGCTGGCTCAAGCATCAGACCATGCTGGTCAACGAAAATCGGCTGATGCTGGCCGATGCACGTGCCCGTAAATATCTGGCCGTACAGATGGAAAAGCATTTCTTTGGCGATGGCGCCGATGCCGCACAAGGCTATGTTCCACCGACAGAGTAAGTCGTATGACAGCAGCTTTGTCGTCACAGGCATGCTGAAACAACAACGCCCGCTGAGTGACCTCGCGGGCGTTTTGCTTTGTGGTTCGACTGTGGAGGGATCAGAAGCTCAACTTCTTGACGCCATCGGGCGTGCCCAGCAAACAGACATCAGCCCCTTGGCGGGCGAACAGACCGACGGTGACAACCCCGACGATGTTGTTGATCGTTGCTTCCAGCTCGGCTGGTGCGGTGATGGACAGGCCAATTGCATCCAGTATGTGGCAACCATTATCGGTCACCAGTGGCTTGCCGTCCTTCAGGCGCAGGCGCGCTTCGCAACCCAATGCGGCCAGCTTGCGGGCAACTACGCCGGTGGACATCGGGATCACTTCGACTGGCAGCGGGAACTTGCCCAGCACATCGACCAGCTTGGAACCGTCGGCGATACAGACGAACTTCTGTGCCACCGAGGCAACAATTTTTTCACGCGTCAAGGCCGCACCACCGCCCTTGATCATGGCACCGGCACCGTTGATTTCATCCGCGCCATCGATATAGACCGGCATGCTCTTAACCTCATTGAGGTCAAACACGGGGATACCATGACCACGCAGGCGTTCTGCCGTTGCTTCTGACGAAGCGACGGTACCTTTGATGCGGTGCTTGATGGTGGCAAGGGCATCGATGAAGAAATTGGCCGTCGAGCCGGTGCCCACACCGATGATTTCACCATCAACCACGTAGTCGATGGCGGCCAGGGCTACCGCTTTTTTGAGTTCGTCTTGTGTCATGACAAATAAGAAAGAAAATTAAAAAGAAAGAGGAAACCAGATCGCCGATGATGCAGAATTCTTGTCCCCGGCCCGTACCTTCATCTGGCGCCATGCTGCTCAGTGCGACTCCTCTGGAGGTTCGTCCAATGTCGTAATCAGCGCAATCTGCAGACGCGCATGCAATTTGACAAACTTACTCCACAGCAACCACAACAAGCCCGCCGCACTTAGCAACACCAGCAGCAACAGGTTGGTTGGCGGCAAGATGTTGGCACTCAACGCAAAAATCAGCAGCATGATGCAGGCAATCGAAGTGACCGGAATCACTTCCGAAATAATACGCCGCACCGCGGAGGTATAGGAACCTGCCAGTTCTGGCTTGACGCCGACCTGGGCCAATATCAGGGCCAGTGCCTGCAACTTGCGATAGGTGGCGATCAGGAACGGCAGCGATAATACCAGAGCTACGCCCCAGATCACTGCATTATGTACGGCTGAATCATCGATCCAGCGCGTGAGCCAGTGACTGATACCAGTCACAAAAAAGGTCGCCGCACTGAAAATGGCCACCACCAGTGCCAGATTGACCATCACCTGCAACAGGATGCGGCGAATGGCGCGGTTAACTTCGGCCCGGTAGCCGCTGAGCTGAAGACTGCTCAGCCATTGTGAATACAGGCCAAGAATGCTGCCCACCTTGCTTGGTACCAGTGCCTCTGCGCGCGCAGATAAGGGATCGGCAGCGCGAATCAGATAGGGGGTGAGCAAGGCCGTGATGGCAGATACCGCCACGACAATCGGATACAGGAAATCGCTGGTAACCTTGAGGCTCATGCCAAGGCCCGCGATGATGAAGGAGAACTCACCGATCTGCGCCAGTCCCATGCCAACCCGCATTGGTGTGCGACCACGATGCCCCGCCAGAAACGTGCCGATACTGCAACTGAACAATTTGCCAAACACCACCGCGCCAGTAATGAGCAAGATCGGTAACCAGTACTGACGCAATACCGCGGGATCAAACAACAAGCCGATAGCGACAAAGAAAATGGCACTGAACATGTCGCGCACCGGTTCGATGAGGCGTTCGATACGATGAATCTGACGCGACTCTGCCATGATCGCGCCGACCAGAAACGCTCCGAGTGCCACGCTGTATTGCAGCTTGATGACCAGCAGACAGAAGCCGAACAGAATCCCGAGTACCGCCACCAGCAACATTTCGTTGCTCTTGAAGCGCGCGACATAGGCCAGAATACGCGGCACAATCAGGATCCCGACGACCAGTGCCACGGTCATGAACAATAGCAACTTGCCAACGGTAGTGACCACTTCCGTCGAGTCGACGGCGCCGCTGGTGGCGATACCGGAAAGTAGCGCGATCATGCCGATAGCAAGGATATCTTCAACAATCAGGATGCCGAAAATGATCTGCGCAAAGGTTTCATGCTTCATGCCAAGCTCATTGAGCGCCTTGACAATGATCGTGGTCGACGACACTGCCAGCATGGCACCGAGAAACACGGCATCCATGGTCTTCCAGCCGAAATACAGTCCCAGCTGATAACCCGCCCACAACATCAATGCAATTTCGACAATCGCGACGACGACCGCTGTGGTACCCACCTTGACGAGCTTTTTGAGGCTGAATTCCAAACCCAGTGAAAACAGCAGAAAAATGACACCGAGCTCGGAGAGGATGTGGACCGTCTGCTCATCGACGATCATGCTAAAAGGAGGGGTATGGGGGCCAATAATGGCACCGGCGACAATATATCCCAGTACCACTGGCTGCCGGAAACGATAAAAAATAATCGTGACAATGCCGGCAACCAGCATGATGACTGCAAGATCCTGAATAAATAACTCTACTGCATGCATAAGACGCGTTCCTTGAAAAATCTGGTGTACTCAGCGTGGCGATCCACCTGAGCATATCCGCAAGGCGATTAGAGTTATTGCAATTGCTAAAGTTGCGTATCGACGTTGATTGTTAGTCCGGCACACGGACCTGAATTTCAGCGGCCTTTTCGTCGAAGGCGATGCGCGTGGCAAATTTGGCGCGCTTCATCGGAAAGCGCGACTGAAAATGCCGTACGTTGCCGGAGCCGGAAATGACTCTGCGTACGAACTGGTAATAGGCGTCCATGTCGATCACGTGAACCGCGAGAAAATAATCATATTCACCAGAGACAAAATAACACTGCATGACCTCCGCTTCCTTGGCCATACGCTTTTCAAATTCCTGCATGTGCTCGTCGGACTGGTTGTTGAGTGAAATCTCAAGAAAAGCCAGCATACCGTAACCCAACGCGAACGGATCAACCATGGCAACTTCGGCATGGATGACACCAGCTTCGCGCAACTCGCGAATTCGGCGCAGACAGGTGGGCTGGGAAATGTGCAATTTCTCGGCAAGGATACGGGTCGGTATCTGATTATCCTTTTGCAGCAAGTTCAACAACTTGCGATCAACCTTATCGAGCGTATGGTATTTGGGCATAAAACTGAAGTTCTGTTTTTTGATGAGAAGTAGTCAAAAAGTCTTTGCAAGCTGTTTTCAATGTTGTAACGTCTGCACTGTTCAATTATGTCGTTAGCATACTAGCGTTTGCATTTGCTTTTCCCTGCTTGACATCGCTGAACTTACAAACACTGCACTGCGAAGAATATAAAAAATAATCGGGGATATCTGCAGCAACCAGCGCTGGATACGATCCACCATTCCTTGCATTGTCGGCTCTTCCTTGCCTAGACCAGCTCAGGCTAACGGAACGAGCGATAACTATCTCAATTTACAGAGGGAATCCATGAAACTCAAGAGTGTAATTATTCCACTGGCATGTGCCATCGCGTTCGGTTTTTCCACTACTGCCAATGCACAGGAAATCGTCAGGATCGCCCATGTTGGCCCGCTCTCCGGCCCCAATGCGCATATGGGAAAGGATAATGAAAACGGCGCCCGGATGGCGATCGATGAGCTCAACGCCAAAGGCGTGAGCATCGGCGGTAAAAAAATCCAGTTCGAGCTGATGGCAGAGGATGATGGCTCCGATCCCAAGCAGGCTACGGCGGTTGCCACCAAACTGGTGGACGCAAAAGTTGCTGCGGTGATCGGCCATCTCAATTCCGGCACCACCATACCGGCGTCAAAAATCTATTCCGATGCAGGTATCCCGCAGATTTCGCCATCAGCTACCAATCCAAAATACACGCAACAAGGCTACAAGACGACCTTCCGGGTGGTGGCCAATGATGCGCAGCTTGGTGCGGTGCTCGGTAAATATGCTGTAACGACACTCAATGCGCATAATATCGCCGTCATTGACGACCGCACTGCCTATGGTCAGGGCGTCGCCGAGGAGTTTGCACGTGGCGCACAAAGCACTGGTGGCAAAATCGTAGGCAAGCAATTTACCAATGACAAGGCAACTGATTTCAATGCGATCCTGACGTCGATCAAAGCAAAGCGTCCGGATGTGATTTTCTTCGGTGGGATGGATGCCGTCGGTGGTCCGATGCTGCGACAAATGAAGCAGTTGGCAATCAATGCCAAGTTCATGGGGGGCGATGGTATCTGTACCGGATCACTGAGCGGCCTTGCGGGCGATGGTCTAATTGATAATCAGGTGGTCTGTGCCGAGGCAGGTGGCGTAGACGAAGCAGGCAAGAAAGGGATGGAAACTTTCCGCGCCGCCTATAAGAAGAAGTTCGGCATCGATGTCGTCTATAACGCTGCCTATGCCTATGATGCAACCATGACGATCGTCGCCGCCATGAAAAAAGCCAACTCTGTTGATCCCGTAAAGTTCCTGCCGGAGCTGGCAAAGATCAGTTACAAGGGGGTGACCGGTACCATTGCCTTCGACGAGAAGGGGGATATCAAACACGGCACGCTCACCCTGTACACCTATAAAAACGGGCAACGCACTATGTTGGGCGTGGTCAAATAAGACCTTGACCAACAAAAAAAGCGCTCCCCGGAGCGCTTTTTCATACCTGGTCGCTGATTACTTCTGGCTCAGTACCCACTTCACCAACTGGCGAGCCTCCGCTTCGGTGACCTGCGAATTGGCTGGCATTGGAATGGCACCCCATACACCGCCGCCGCCCTTCAGTACTTTTTGGGTCAGCTTGTCTTCGGCATCTTTTTGACCAGCGTATTTCTTGGCAACATCTTTGTAAGCCGGTCCGACAATCTTGTTATCGATGCCATGACAGGCCATGCAGTTTTTAGCCTTGGCAAGATCAGCCTGCGCAAATGCCTGACCACAAATGCCCATTGCCGCCAGGGCCGAGGCAAGGATAAATAAGCGTTTCATGTGTACCCTCCGAGAAGTTGAAAAGCCATTTCAGCCCCATCCGGCAGGTTTTCTGCCGCTTCAACGGACAGGTCGTTCGGTAATGAGAACTAGCGAAATGAGCGTGTCGTATTCTACAACTCTTTCCATTCCGTTCTCTATGGGTTGCGTGATATAGACACCATGACTGCGACGTTACAAGCAGCACGGTGCTTGTACAATGTGCGCAGTCAACTCACTGGTTTCCCCTCAATGAATTGTTGCAGCCTATGAACCCGGAATCCCGTCTTGAATTGCGTCAGCTGCGTTATTTCGTCGCCGTTGCCGAGGAGCGGCACTTCGGCCGTGCGGCGCAGTTGCTACACATGACCCAGCCGCCGCTATCACAGACCATTCAAGCGCTTGAAGACATGCTGGACACACCGTTGTTTGTCCGTACCAAGCGCAGTGTTGCCTTGACACCTGCCGGACAGGCCCTGTTGCCGGAGGCGAAGCGCCTGCTGCAACAGGCGGCAAGCCTGCCAGATCTGGCCCGACGCGCTGCCACTGGTGCTTCAGGTCTGCTTTCGCTGTCATTCATTTCGACTGCTGATTACAGCATCCTGCCGCCTTTGCTGCAGCGCTTCCGGGCACGCTATCCGCAGGTACAGATTGATCTGCGGGAAGCGACCACCGACGTCCAGCTGGAAGATCTGATGCAGGGCAAGATCGATGCTGGCCTGCTGCTGCCACCGCTCAGTGACAAGGCCAGCGCAGTACTTGACTACCTGCCGGTCTTGTCTGAACCCTTGGTAGCAGCGTTGCCTGCGGGCTTTATCCGCAGCAAACGAGCTATCACGCTCAAAACGGTGAGAGAGTTGCCGCTGATTATTTTTCCCCGGCGTATTGCACCGGCCTTTCATGACACGATCCTGAGCTGCTTTCGCGACGCAGGCGTGACCCCGCATATCGGACAGGAGGCAATCCAGATGCAAACCATCGTCGGTCTGGTGTCCGCTGGCATGGGTATGGCACTTGTGCCACAATCCGTCTCGAACCTGCAACGCCCGGGTGTCGACTATCGGGCACTCAGCGGCAAGATACCGTTGATCGAGACTGGACTGGCCTGGCGTCGTGACAATCCATCGGCGGTATTGCGAGCGTTCCTTGACATGACGGTACTGCAACCTGCGACATGATGCGCTGATTGCATGCCCGGGCAATGACCGGTGTAGTAATGACACTGATTACACTGATTACACTTGCCTCACCCTAACCAACTTGTTTGTGAAAGACTTGATTCATGCTGATACATCCGATGCCCGACCCGATCGCTTTTCATATCGGCCCTCTCGGAGTCCACTGGTATGGCTTGATGTACCTGCTGGCGTTCGCGCAATTCCTGGCATTGGGCCGGGTGCGCATCAAGCAGCCGCATATTGCTGCAGTCGGCTGGAAGAAGGAGGACCTGGACGACATGCTGTTTTATGGGGTGCTTGGCGTGGTGCTTGGCGGACGCCTCGGCGAAGTCCTGTTTTATAACCCGGCTTATTATTTTGCGAATCCGGCTGACATCATCGCGGTCTGGAAGGGCGGCATGTCTTTCCATGGCGGCTTCCTCGGCGTGATCCTGGCGATGTATCTGTGGGGACGCAAGCGTGGCATCCATTTGATGGACATCATGGATTTCATCGCACCGATGGTACCGCTCGGTTATGCCGCAGGACGCCTGGGCAACTTTATCAACGCTGAACTGCCAGGACGCGTCGCTGATCCATCGCTGCCATGGGCCATGATTTGGCCCAACGTGGACAATCTGCCGCGCCATCCCTCTCCGATCTATCAGATGCTGGTTGATGGCATTTTGCTGTTCATCATTCTTTGGTTCTTTGCGCGCAAGCCACGTCCACGAATGGCGGTTGCGGCCATGTTCTCGCTGCTTTACGGCTGTGCACGCTTTTTCACCGAATATTTCCGCACGCCGGACTACAACGTCAGCTTCGGTGGAATCACCATTTCGGCCGGACAGATGTTGTCGGTACCGATGATCGTGCTGGGGATTGTCTTGCTGATCCTGGCATATCGCCAACAGGATACGAAACCAGCAGCGGGAAAATAGTACTGGCAGCGTGATGCCAACAAGAAAAATGCCGCAGTGATGATGAACCGCACCCCAAAAGTTGGACACCAATCCAACCTTTGGGGTGTTTTTCATGGCGAAGTACGAAACGAAATTCAAGCATGAGGTAGTGCAACG
>NZ_JACHYE010000002.1:0-255163 GCF_014192645.1 Herbaspirillum sp. Sphag64
CGATACGGCACCTTGAGCTCAGGCTGATAAATGTAGTGATCAATGTCATCCGCAAAGACGATGATGTCGCCCAGCATGCCGGGGATGAAGTAGCTGTAGAGACCTTCCTGCTGCATCAGCAGATGAATGAAATCCCAGTCACTTTGTTGATACTGCAAACGAAACGCATGTTGGGGAAAGCTTCGTCGCGTTCTGAATTTGAAATTATCTCCCGTAAAACCATGCCGACGCAGGATGGTTTCGATGATCTTTGGTGCGGTTTGATGCTGGAATACCCGGCTGGCATGGGTCAGTCGCAATCTTGCCAACGGTGGTTCGATGACGAATTCGTAGCTGTGAAAGTCGTGGGTTTGTTTGAGCTTGTTGAAGTGGGTAATACAACCGGCGAATTCACGTGGCTCGCTTGGACCAGCACCCATGCTGAAACTGGCTTCCTTGCCAAGGTAATCGGCTCGATCCAGTTCCTGAGGATGGGTCAGCGTGATGGTGATCCGGTACGGCTCGCTCAAGGCTTCGACCGCTTCGAAGGAGACGACTGACAAGAATGCTGCGCTAGCCGTGCCGCGCACAGTAACGTGATATTGCTGCTGTCCGGTGATTGATGTAGAAAATTGACCTGCGGCTTGCCGTGCTGATTTCTCGATGGACATCTTGACCGCCTCCATGAAGTTTTTCAATGAAAGCGTGTGATGCTAGAGGTCTTTGATTGCGTTGGGCGATCCTTACCGCAATTAGGTCTTCACTTTCGATTTAGTCCGAGACGCCAGCCTGTCACATCAATTGCCACAGTTACAGCAAACTCCCCTGCACGGATTGGTGACCACCTCTAGGTGCGTGCCATGCCTTCAATTGCCCGGCTGGGTAAAGCCGCAACAGGGAACGGGCCAGTTCCGGATCCCGACAGTTGAGCCAGGCGCTGTAGTCTTCGCGTGGTACGACGACCAGACTGCGCTTTTCATCATCTGGTTTATGGAAGCGTCGCATCAGTGGATCCGTATCGGCATTGATGGTGATCTGGGTGAAGGAGAAGGCTTGACCACCCTCTTCTTCTTCCCATTGCCGCCATAAGCCAGCGACACAAAATGGTGCATCGTCGGCGCTGCCGATGGCCCAGCGCTCGGCTTTACCAGACTCATAATTGGGTTCGTAGAAGCAGGCAGTAGGAATCAGGCAGGTCTGCCCTTGCCGCCAGGCCTTGGCGTAGGAAGGCTTCTGCCCGATCGTTTCGGCGCGCGCATTCATCGTAGTAAAGCGTTTGGCCGCAGGTGGCAAATGGGACTTGGGCACCATGCCATAGGTTGCGACCAGCAGCTCGTTGGTACCGCGCCTGTCACTTCGGATGATTGGTGCCGCATAGTCCTGCCATACCTCTTCCGGCCAGTCCATGGGCACCACTTCGCCAAGGTCCATCAGCGCCAGAATCTCCTCGCGACTCGATGGTTTGTAATTGATACACATTACCTACTCTCCCGTTACATCGGGAGAATTGTACTTGAGCTTCTGCTGCCTATGCTTACTTAACCAGCTTGCTTACGCTGCTTGTTTCTGTTTTTGTTTCAGTCGTTCCGCCACCAATGCGCGCGTCCTTGGCAGCAATTCCCGACCATAGTCGATTGCGTCTTCCAGCGGATCAAAACCGCGAATGAGGAAGTTGGTCACGCCCAGATCGTAGTAATCCAGCAAGGCATCGGCGACCTGCTCCGGCGTGCCGACCAGTGCGGTGGCGTTGTAACGGGCGCCGGTTTCCTTGGCGATTTCAGTCCACAGGCGCTTGTCCACCCGCGCCCCCTTGTCTGCGGCTGCCAGCAGACGACGTGCCCCCTCGCTTTGCTGCGGACCGCCATTGCCGATATGCTTGCCCAGCGACTGTGCACGCAGGCGACGGGTGTCCGCCAGAATCTGCTCGGCGCGGGCCCAGGCAGCTTCCTCGGTATCAGCCAGAATCGGACGAAACGATACCGAGAAAGCAATCTCTCGCCCATGCCGGGCAGCCTCGGCGCGCACCCGTGTAGTCAGCTCACGGACTTGATCCAGCGATTCTCCCCACAGCGCATAAATAGTGGCATGCCGCCCGGCGACCGGGATTGCTGCGTCTGAAGCACCACCAAAAAAGATCGGGATATGAGGCTGCTGAACTGGCTTGACGTCAGAGAAGGCTTGCTCGAAGCGGTAGTAGGTACCTTCGTGGTCAAACGGTTTGTCCTCTGTCCATACCCGCCGCAGGATCTGCAGATATTCGTCCGTGCGTGCATAGCGCTGATCGTGATCAAGATAGTCACCATCGCGGCGCTGTTCGCTGTCAGAGCCACCCGAGATGATATGCACCCCAAGGCGACCACGGCTGTACTGATCCAGCGTGGCTAACTGCCGTGCAGCAAGTGTCGGGGCGACAAAGCCGGGGCGATGGGCCAGCATCAGCGCAATCTTGTCGGTCACCGCGGCGGTCTGGGCAATGGTCAGCACCGCGTCCGGGCCGGTGGAATGGTACGGTACAAGAATCCGGTCAAAGCCAGCTTGCTCATGCGCCTGCGCAAAACGGGTCAGATAATCGTGATCGATTGCGGGACCGCTGGGTGGATGAATTTCCGAGTTCTTGTTCGGGGTGATCATGCCGATAAAGTTGACGCTCATGCTTAACCTTTCAAATCAGTGGATTAGACCTTGACCAGATAATCGGAAATCACGACCTGCTGCGGCAGAATTTTGCGTGCCGAGAGCCAGTCAGCGGCCTTCTGGAAGGTCGCCAGAAACGCGGTATCACTAGTGCCGTGGAACTCCCAGCGGCGCTTGAGCTGGATCAGTGAATCCCGCACGGCATCCGAGTACCCGGCATCCTTTTGCACCAGAATTTCCGCCTCACGCGTGTTTTGGGTAACCCACTGCCCTTCGGCACGGAAAGCCGCATTGACGGCGCGCACGATGTCGAGGTTTTCTTCGGCAAAGCGGCGATGTGTCACGTAAGAGTTGAAGTCGATCAGGAACTCCAGATCGCGCCCTTCAAAGAAGACGTTATGGGCCTTGGCTTCGATACGCGCAATATCCACACCGGGGCTCCACATCGACCAGGCATCGACCTTGCCTTGTGAAAACGCTGGTCCGGCATCCGGTGGATTCAAATAGACAAACTTGACCTTGTTGCGGTCAATGCCGTGCTTCTCCAGTGCCGCCACCAGCAGGAACTCACCGAGCCCAGAGCGATTCACCGCGACTGACTTGCCGACCAGATCGTTGACGCTGTTGATACCTGAGCCATCGCGCGCAATGATCGATGTACTACGCGGTTCAACCACAGCAAACTGGGTGAACACCAAGGGCGACCCGGCCAGCATGGCAGCCAGCGCCGGGGTGGTGCTACCGCCAAAACCGAAGTCGGCACTCCCGCCGGTGACGGCTTGCAACGAGGGGGCATGATTGGGAAACGGGCCAACCCATTGCACCTTGATACCATCCTGCGCGAGCGTCTTTTCGAATACACCACGGCTACGTGCAATGCCGGGCAAGGCACCATAGCCCCAGGACAGACGTACGGTATCGGTGTTACGGGATTTGCCAGTCGCCGCTAAGGCTGCGGACACACCGCCAGCACCAATGGCAACCCCGGCAGCACTGGCTAGCGCCGCCTGTAACAGACCACGTCGGGAAGAAAAGAAGGAAGAAGAAAAACGGGAATTTTGATTAGACATGCAAGGAAAGACAATCAGAAGAATAGTGAAAAGATAGAGCGGTAAGCATTGATCAATGGAGTACCGTCACAGCTCGCTGAAGCAGGCTGAAGGTTGGCCGGATGCGGCCCTATTCGACCGCTTCGACACCGAGTTCGGCCAGCAGATGCTCGCGCAATTGCTGGGCTTCGGGATGCGCCCGGTTACCACCGGCAGCATGCGAGACGGGATAGTCACCCGCAATGGCGCCGGCACGCATGATGAGCACGCGATCTGCCAAGGCAATGGCTTCATCCACATCGTGCGTTACCAGCAACACACCAGGCCGATGGCGGGCTACCAGTTGCCTTACCAGTGCGTGCATACGCAAACGGGTCAAGGCATCGAGCGCGGCAAACGGCTCGTCGAGCAACAACAGCCCCGGTTCACGTACCAATGCACGCGCCAGTGCTACACGTTGCGCCTGACCACCGGACAAGGTACGGGGCCAGTCCTCGCTGCGGTCGCCCAGACCAACTTCGGCCAATGCCGCCAGCGCCAGTGGCTTGCCACGGCGATCATGAAGGCCAAGTGCGACGTTGCGCCAGAGCGACTCCCACGGAATCAGGCGTGATTCCTGAAACACCACCGCAGTCTGTTTCGGGCCTTCAATGCGGCCACCATCAATGGCGTCCAGCCCTGACAAGGCGCGCAGCAACGTAGTTTTACCGCAGCCACTTTCACCCAGCAAGGCAACGAATTCCCCGCGCCGGATCTGCAGATGCAAACCGTTAATGACGGTGCGCTCGCCGTAGCGACGGCGCAGACTGCTCACATTTACGGCCAGACCGTTCTGCTCCTGCTGTACGGACAGAGTGGAAAGGGACATCAGTGACTCCTTGCTGAAAAATTGGGGTGCCAGCGCAGCAGACGGCGCTCAAGGGCACGGGCGATCAGATCAGAGACCACGCCGATACCGGCATAAATAACGATGGTCAGCACGATCACATCGGTACGCAAAAACTCACGCGCATCCATGGCCAGCGCGCCAACGCCGACAGTGGTCGCTATCGTCTCGGCGATCACCAGCGCCAGCCAGGCCACAGCCAGCGCATAGCGCACACCAGCCAGAATCGAAGGCAAGGCCCCCGGAAAAATGATGCGCCGGATCAAGGTCCAGTTGGATAGACCAGTCACGCGCGCCAGTTCGATCAGCTTAGGATCAATCTGCCGAATCCCGAGCACGGTATTGATGTAGATCGGAAATAAGACGCCCAGCGAGACCAGAAATATTTTGCCGCCTTCGTCCACGCCAAACCAGACGATCACCAGCGGCAAGGCCGCCAGAAATGGAATCGCCCGGACCATTTGCACGCTACGGTCGAGCAAGGCTTCGGCAAGGCGCGAGAAACCGACCAGCACCCCCAGACCAAAGCCAATGCTGCCACCGATGATGAAGCCGGCAATGGCGCGCAGCAGGCTGGCGCCGAGGTCACTGATCAGCCGACCTTGCTGGATCAGGTTCCAGGCTGTTGCCAGTACTTTGCTGGGTGCGGGCAAGACTTGAGGCGACAAGGCCCCGAGCCGTGCAAACAGTTCCCATGCCAGTACCAGTAGTACCGGCGCAAGCCAGGACAGCAATACATAGTTGCGAGCACTGAGGACAAGCGGCACGCCTTTGCGCGAAATTGTTGATGAGGAGCGTGATCTGGAAGATTCGCGTGGCAGCGCCACGGCAGCGGCAACAGTAGCAGCAGCGCTCGGCTCCAGCACCGGGGTGGCCAGGCCATTGAGCAGTTCAGACATGAGCGGTTCCTTCCCTTCTACGCAGGTGAATGCTGCGAATCAGAGCATCGTAATCAATGCCTGCGTAAAAAATAAGGAATGTTTTCGCGCTTCGATATCCGGTAAACGACTTTGAAATACTGTGATGAATTCATCTACACCATCAGCATCAGGAAATCCTGATCAACACTGCACCGCGCGCTGAATTCGGAAAAGCACGCGCTATCCACTAGCGGTGCCTTCGCTTCTATGGGAGAGTCAGCCCCTTTAGCGTTACTGTTATAGGAGGCTCCTTGAGCGTCAATCAATCATTCCACAACTTGTTCAGACAGGCGATGTGCTCGTCGGACCTATCGCGCAATAAAGTCGCTGCTGCCAATGACAGCCGATACAGGTTGGCGCTATCGGATTTCCCAATCGATGGCGCGGCCTCCGGCTCAGGATCGCTGTCCTGATTCATTTCACTGACCAAATCACGCGCATAAATAATTTGCATGCAGGAGGTAATACCTGCACTGATGTCGCGGGTGAGTTCAATGAAGCTGGCGAATTTTTCCTCACGACCGGGGCCGTGAATCCAGCGAAAATCTTCGTGGGTTGGAGGGATGGGGTTTTCATTGGGCGTGCAATTGCAAGGCATGGTGTCCTCCTTTGGTAGCGTGAATCCGCTCCCTGCTGTCAAACAGGGTGGGCGGCAAATGAGTGGGTTGACAGACCGGTTACCAAAGACTCCGGCAGGCCGAAGCCTCCCTCCCATCGCCGCCCAAAGAAGGCACAGCAATAGTTCGCACGAAAAAAAACCGCATGGCGCGGTCTGTGCGCTTTGGTAAACCGAGCTGTCAAACTCGCGCCCCGTCTTTTTCCGGGGCAGACAAAGTATCAACTTTTTGCAGGGGGAGCGTCAAGGGCTTTTACAGAGTGCTTAATTACGCGCCAATACTTGCTCAAACAAAGAATATGCAGACCTCCCAGGCGGCAGGAACAATGCGCTCGGATTAATTCGAATTTGACTGCCTATTTAGCGCAGGCATCCCAAATCTCCCGAAAAAGCCTCTAGCATCACGAACTTTCAATGCCGTCATCACGACGGTCATCAACGGAGGAATCGTCATCATGCGTGTACCAATTTTTAATGCTGAAATACATTTCAGGACCAAAAAAATATTATTGATATTGAGCTTTGTTACTTTATCTGCCTGCAATACAACTACACCAACATCGGATGCGAACGGCATAAAAAATCCGCATATATATGTCCCGGAATCATACGTATCAATCTCCTGTGTATCGCACGATGGTGCACCTTATATTTCCGACTTCTCTATCGAAGAGCCAATCGCCAGCGGACCACTGGGAGGAAAATTCGCTCATAGCCCAGGTTGTGGGGGATTAATCGCGGCAGGCTATGCGCTACCAAAAAAATGGACTCCCGGTATGAAGGTAAGAGTGCGCTGGAAGCCGGATAGCAGAGAATGGATAGAGAAAACGACGAACATCATGAAATATGACAGGGTCGGAAATATTTATGTCCATTTTTTTGAACATGACCAAGTCAGAGTTGTGGCTGCAAATTCCAACGGCGCAAGTCCTCATCATCCTATCTTGTCAAATGTCACGTCCGCTCCACCGGAGGAACAGTAATGATAACTAAAAAAATATTGTTAATTTTGAGCTTTACCACCTTAACCGCCTGCAACACAACCACACCAATATCAGATGCGAATGACGCAAAAAATCCGTATGTGTATACACCGGAAATATACGTATCAATTTCTTGTGTAGCGCACGAAGGTGCACCTTATATTTCCGGATACTCCATCGAAGAGCCAATTCCAAGCGGAATATTGGGCGGAAAATTCGCTCATGGCCCGGGGTGTGGGGGACAAATTGCGGCAGGCTATGCGGTACCAGAAAAATGGCATCCGGGGATGAAAGTAAGAGTCCGTTGGAAACCGAATGGCAGGCAATGGATAGAGAAGACCACCAATATTCTTCGTTATGAGCAAGCAGACAAAATTTTTGTACACATTTTCGCGGACGATCAAGTAAGAGTCGTGTCATCTATTTACTATCCAGAAAGTAAATATCATCCAATTCTAAAGAGCAGTACTGTTCCACCTCCGGAGGAAGAGTAATGATGAGCACAAAAATTCATTTTCCGCCGCTGACGATTGCGGATAACACTGCACAAGAAATGTCGACAACGAAGCAGGAAGAAAGAGCATTAGCAGACTTACTGAGAGAACCACCCGTCTATAAAGCAAATGGCCAAAAAATGCCTTCGTGTCAATCGATGGTCAGGATTGGTTTGTTCTTTGACGGCACCAATAACAATCGTGATCGCGACGAACCTCTCAAGGGACATACCAATATCGTCAAATTGTTCAAGGCACATAAAGACGTTGATGAAAGAAAATTTCTTGGCGATCTCGATAGCTTTCGTTTCTACATTCCGGGTGTTGGTACACGCTTTCCCGAAAATCAGGAATGGAGCGAAACACAGGATGGCAAAGCCATGGGAAAAGGAGGGCAAGCACGCATTTTGTATGGAATATTATGTGTCTATGATGCTGTCTATCGTGCGTTTAACGAAGGATCTCCTCTTTATGACAAAAAGCAAATCACCGCCAAACTCAAAAGCTACACCCGCGACGTCGAACACAACTACGACAAGGAGTACCCCGAACAAGTCCGCCGACAACAGTGGTTCACACAACTACGCGATGAACTCAACGACCGGCTGCAAACAGCCCGTGATCTGATCCGGCAGCCGCACATCCCCCTCATTCGTGTCGCCGTCTTCGGCTTTTCTCGCGGTGCAATTCAGGCACGCAGTTTCTGCTATTGGCTCGATGCCGCATTAGGTGGCAAGAACACATTGGCTGGCATGCCGATTGAAATCAATTTTCTTGGTTTGTTTGACTCCGTCGCTTCAGTCGGTCTCGCCCACTCTGCAGCAAAAACCACGCCTCTATTCTTCGCGGATGGTCACTTCAGCTGGGCAGCCGAAACGCTCAAACCATTGCCATCATTGGTCAAGCAAACCGTGCATTACATTGCCGCGCATGAGCAACGGATGAACTTCCCGATCACTCGGGTGAAGGGTCAGAATGTGGTGGAAGTACCCTACCCTGGTGTCCATTCTGATGTCGGTGGTGGTTATTGCCCCGGCACGCAGGGTCGTGGCATGCGTATGGACCAGATGATCTGTCAGGTGCCGCTGTTGCATATGCATAAGGCGGCACGTCTGGCGGGTGTGCCGTTGGTGACTTATCGCCAGATGCCTCCCGATCTGCAAGCCGACTACGCGCTCAGCCCCGAATTGGCGACCAACTGGAATGCCTATATGGCGGCAGGTGATTTTACCGGCACCTATGAAGATCAGAGACGTGAACATATGCGCCTGTACTACCGCTTCCGTTACCGCTGGATCGGTCGCATGGCGCAACTGCCTGCTTGCCAGCGCGCCACCCGTCAGGAACAGCAGGACATGATCAGTTACGACTGGTTGTTCAAAGGCGATATGCAGCTATTGACAGAACGTGCCAACGGCGGTCGCCCGTGGCAGCGGGATGATGGTAATCAGATCATCGCCCTGCATGCGGTAGGCAATGAACATCTCGCCAATCAATTACAGTTGCTGCGTGCAGATCTACGCGCCACGCCGGATGATTGGGAAATGATGGTGCTGCATGAATTTGAACATCAAAAGGGGCGACTAAGACCGGAAGAAATCGCTTTGCTGGAGGAACAGGTACACGATTCGCTGGCAGGCTTTTATCTGGCTGGTTACCAAACCGCCCAAGAGAAAGCCGAGCAGCTGCGGGAATGGCAAAGCGCACCACCATCGCCCAATGAGCGCTACCGGTATCAGGCGTGGCAGAATTTCCAGAGAGCCAAGGCTGCCAATCCAGCGCTGCAAGACGTGTTGGATAGCAAGGCTGCAGCCGCCAAACAGGTGCAAAGTGCGCGGGTTACAGGTCGCATGGATCAGGTAGATTTCTATCAGCGTCGCATCGTCTTCACCGACGAAGAAGCCAACCTGCTGACCCAGGATGCCCATGGCCAGCCGATCTTCCCACTACTTAAAGACAGCGACGCCAGGGAATTGCGCAGTAGCCTGATTACCACGCAAACCATGACGCTACGCGAAGGTGGTGGTTATCTGGTGCCACGGCATGCGTTTTCGCCGTAAGCCTCTGCGCGACAAATGAGCAGCATCGTCGAAAAAACGATACAGTGACTTGAAGGGAGAGGAAAATATTTGTCGCCACCAACACCGACATGTGAGGAGATTCTGCCAGCCCAGTGCTATCTGCAAAGTGGCCAGCCGGTGAATCTGCTCACATGTCGACGCTAGATTGAGACCAGATCGACATGAGGATGTCATTGAGGGAGGGGCAACGACATCCTGTTTATTCCGAGGGCAAGAGGAATGAAGAAACTATACCGACATTGCCTCATGCACTCCAATAATCATTTCAAGCAAGCTTGCATGTTTTTTTCATAACAAGCGCCCGCTCACAGCCGTGCTCACTCAACGCTATGGGCCAGCACCGGCTCACCTTCGATACTTACCGACGATTTTCCATCGGGACCAACCGGCACATCTCCGACCAGCGTAATGCGGTAGAGCTGGCGATCAAAGTCACTGTCATAGAAATCCACTGGTGCCAGGTGGGCTGTGGAGCGGTTATCCCAGAATGCCAGCGAACCTTCCTGCCACTTGAAGCGCACCGTGTATTCCGGACGCACGACATGTTCAAACAGCAGCGTCAGCAATTGCTCGCTCTCACGCGGGTGCAGACCGACGATATTTTTGAGGAAGGATGGGCTCACATACAGCGCCCGTTCGCCGGTTTCAGGATGGACCCGTACCAGCGGATGATGACTGACCAGTGGTCGCGCAGCGACCTTGCTGACAAACTCCTGCTTACCGCGATTACCCTCGGGCGGCGTAAAGCGATGCTCGCCTTGCAACGTATCGACAAAGCTGCGCAACGTGGGTGACAAGCCGTGATACGCGGCGACCAGATTGGTCCATTGCGTATCGCCACCATACGGCGGCACCACGACACCACGCAGAATTGATGCGGCAGGTGGATTGACTGCAGCCGTGACATCGGTATGCCAGCCGGTCCAGGGACGCACTAGTCGCGGTCCTTCAAAACGATTCGGCAACCGATCGCGGCCGACCGAATAAACCTCAGGGTGGCCCGGCACATAACCAAATACCGGATGCCCCAGCGTCAGCTCACCAAACTGCTTGCCGAAGGCAACCTGTTGCGCATGGCTCAGATGCTGGTCGCGAAAGAAGATAACCTTCCACTGCAACAAGGCAGCACGCACTTCAGCAACCACCGCCGGCAACAATGGCTGGGTCAGATCAACACCGCTTATTTCGGCACCGATATGCAAGCTCAGCGGTTGCACGTTGATGTGTTCATAAGTCGGAACGGGTGGGTTCACAAGGGCATTCATCTCATCTCCTGGCGGCGGCCGGCAATTTGCCGGCCATAACGGGGTAGCACTAAAAAAATGAGTATAAAAATGACGACTGACAACGTCCAAGAACGATTTCAAATAACTTTAGAATGCTTTTAGCTGACGATAGTCGCTGCTGGTAACCGTCGTGGCATCAGTTTCCCGATAGCATTGATTCTGTCGTTTGCTGCACCCTACAAGTTGAAGGGCGACACGAAAGCGTGCATCTGCATCATGCTTGAATGGCAGCAACATCTGGTTTGCCACCCGCCACGCCAGCATGTACTACGAAGTAGGTTTGTGTCAGACTATTTCTCCGGGAATGGAGCATGAATCGACGTTACGCATTTTGCCTATAAATTTTGCGATAACTGAAGCTTGCATAGAACCAGGAGACCACGATGTCTTATGAGACCGTGCATACGATTGGCTATACGTCTTACTTTATATTGGCGTTGCTGTTCCTCTGGATGGGTCAGATTCCGAGAACCAACTCTGGCTCCGGATGGTGGGCGCTGGCGTTGTCTTTTTCGCTGCTGGCGCGATTGAGTCTGTATCTGCTATTACCCGATGGTGACCGGCCCGTGGCAACAACGGTCTATGCGCTGATCAACGTCGTGGAAAAGCCGTTTCTGCTGACTGGCCTGGCACGGTTCCTGAATGTGCCTTTCAGAATGCGCCCCTGGTGGATTGCATTGGCGGTCACCGAACTCTGGATCATGTTCGCCTGGCAGACCAATTTACCTCCGCTGGTATGCATGGCAGGCTATTCGCTCTTCAATGCGGGTGCCATGTTCGCGATGGCCCGGTTAGCCTGGCAAGCTCGCACTGAACTACCGCGCTGGCCACTGCGCGTGACCGCAATAGCCAGCTTGCTAATGGGCCTGCATTGGTTGTCTTCATCAGTAGCGATTCACGCCTTCCCCAGCTGGTTCAGAAACGGATTCATGCTGGGAACCGTTTTGATGACGGTGCAATATCTATCCTTGCTGATCGCGGTACTGACCCTGTTTCAGATGCGCTTACTGGAAGCCGAGGCAAAAGCACTGGATATGGCATTGCTTGATCCGTTGACCGGACTCAACAACAAACGCTATATGAGCCGCCTGTTTGACCATGCCCTGCTTCTCGCAACCCGACCCCACCATCTGGTGGCCGTGTTCTTTATTGACCTCGACAACTTCAAGCAGATCAATGACACCGCCGGTCATGCCGCCGGTGATGAAGTACTCAAGGTGGTCGCCAGCCGCCTGCGTAGCAGTACTCGCAGCACCGATATCTGTGCCCGCATTGGTGGCGATGAGTTCATCGTCATCGGCACACAGCTCGACAACGAAGCACAAGCCTGTGAAGTCGCCAATAAACTACTGAGCCAGTTACGCGACGAGATCCCCTTCAACGGCCATAGCCATGCGGTCGGTGCCAGTATTGGCGTGAGCCTGTTCCCGCGCGATGGTACTGACCTGGCGGCATTGATTGCGCGCGCCGATGAAGCCATGTATGGCATCAAAAACAACGGTAAAGGCGGGTTCAAACTCTATCAGCAGGAGGCAGCGGCATCTTGAAGAGTTTACGCTTGGCATCAGCCGCTAAGGCGCGCGCCCGTCGATTGAAACAATGCTGCAGCCATCGCAGCCTTCAAGCGCCTGCTTGATCGCCACTTCCGTGTTGGGACTCTTACTCACCCATTTCCAGTTCAGCGCCGGTGACATGGCAAAGGCCTTATGGTCACCAGCATCCAGATAATCCAGAAAACCGCTTTTGCTCTTCGGATTCATGTGCGGAGGGTAAATGACGCCAGCGTCGTCATCGAAGGCAATCAGGCCATCCTGCAGTTTCAGGTCATGTGCAGCGAGGAAGGCATCGACGTCATGCAACCAGAGCGACATGAACGCGCGTCCGAACAGTGAGTGACCATCACTGTTCCAGGCGGCGTCTTCCACAAATTGCGCCTGACCTCCGGCACCGTTGAACCCCTTGAACAACTGATGTACCAATGTCGGATTGAAGTGACTGTCGTTGACCGAATAAATCCACAGCATCGGTATGCGGGAAGTATGCCCCAGATGGGTAAAGGCTTCGATCAAGGCCTCTTCGTTGTGCACGACGAATCCCGTGCCAGAAGGCAGGTAAGAAGCCTGCCCTCCGGCGAGATTGACGGCTGCCACCAAACCCGGCGGAGGATCGGCGCTCAGTCCAAGGGTTGCAAACCCACCGGCCGAAACGCCAACACTGAGCACTCGCGTCGGATCAACATAGGGCTGCTCAGCCATCAGGTGGATGACTTCACGGATATCAGTCGCACCGGAGCGCGCTACCCGCTCATACTCGGCGGCGGTGTATTGGTGTACGCCTTCGGCAAAGCGCCCTTCCGACTTGCCATAACCACGACGGGAGAAGGCAATCGCAACCCATCCCCGACGGGCAAACTCGACTGCCAGTGCACGCATTTCACGCGGCGATGTCTGCTTCAGTGCGTGACCGTCAAGGCCGTGGTTGAGCACCACCAGGGGATGACGCCGATTGTCATCGGGACGAATCACGAGGGCATCGAGATGCGCCACATAGCTACCCTGTTGCCCCTCAAACGTTGCTGGCAACATCAACTGCTCGGTGACCAGACTGCCAGGCACGACCGGATTAGCGGCACAGGATGCCAATAACAACAGGACAACTACCGGAACAAGGCGCCAGATAGATAGTGTCATTTTGAGCGTGAAATCATGAAGAAAGCTAATAATAAGCCATCAACCCTTCACTACAATCACATCATCAACTCTCTGCCACTACTGACCGACTCACTGAGCTTGAAGGTATTGACCGCGGTTGCCAGACGTACCGCCTGTTCCTGCAGCGACTGCGCACCGGCGGCGGCTTCTTCGACCAGCGCGGCGTTGCGCTGGGTCACTTCATCCATCTGACCAATGGCGGCGTTGGTTTCATTGATGCCGCGGCTCTGTTCCTGGCTGGCAACCGAAATCTCCGCTACGACCTCGGTCACGCGCTTGATGCTGCTGACGACTTCCTGCATGGTCGTGCCTGCATTTTCAACCAGTTCACCACCCTGTTTGACCTGATTGACCGAGTCGTCAATGAGTGACTTGATTTCCTTGGCCGCAGTCGCCGAGCGCTGCGCCAGACTGCGCACTTCACTGGCGACAACGGCAAAGCCTCGGCCCTGCTCACCGGCACGTGCCGCTTCAACAGCGGCGTTGAGCGCCAGAATATTGGTCTGGAAGGCAATCCCGTCAATCACTGAAATGATATCGACGATCTTGTGCGAGGACGCGTTGATCGCACCCATCGTATCAATCACCTGCGACACCATGGTGCCACCTTCGGCCGCAATCTGTGATGCGGCCAGTGCCAGCTGATTGGCTTGCTGGGCATTCTCGGCATTGTGTTTAACGCCTTCGGTCAGTTGCTCCATGGCAGAGGCGGTCTCTTCCAGTGAGCTGGCCTGTGCCTCGGTGCGGGAAGACAAATCACTGTTGCCAACCGCGATCTCACGTGATGCTTCCTTGATAACTTCGCTGGACTTGCGGATATCCAGCAACACCAGCGCGATCTTGTCGACAAAACGGTTAAACGCTACGGCAATCTGCGACAGCTCATCCGTACCACTGGCATCAAGACGACGGGTCAGGTCACCATCACCACTGGCGATTTCACCGAGCGCATTGCGAATCAAGGCCAGCCGTTCGAGTGCCTTGGCAATGGAAAAGCTCAGCAAAGCCGACACCACCAACGTCACCAGCAATGCGGTCAGGGCGGAGGAACGCAAGATGGCGGTCAGCGGCTGCATCGCATCCTGACGATCCAAGGCTACCACCAGAAGCCAGTCGGTGCCGTCAATTTTGGCGACCTGCAACAGATCTTCACGGCCATTCAGGCGTACCAGCTTGCTCTCATGCGAGGCTTCGATATCGGCCAGTGTCTGTGCTGACAGGCTGGCGTCGAGCTCACCGATCGGCTTGAGTGCGAGCTGGGTGTTGGGATGCGCAATGATCTTGCCACTGCTGTCGGCGAGGAAGGCGTAACTGTTGGGGGTCGGTTTGATCGTCAGCACCGTACCAACAACTGACTCCAGCAAGACATCTGCTGCGGCCACAGCAGTGGTGGCTCCATTGTTATTGATTGCCTCGGCAAAGGTCACCGTCAGCTTGCCGGTACTGGCACTGCTATAGGGTGCAGTCACAATCGGGCCACTGGCCTGTGCCGCCTTGGTATACCAGGGACGCTTGGTAGGATCGTAATCAGGAGCACGGGTTCGTTGCTCGGAAAATACCGAATGCTTGTCGGCATAACCGATATAAGCCATATCAAATCCACCAGCCTGTTGCGCGGCTTTGGCTGCCGGTAATGGATCAGCCGCATCAGCAGCCTGCTTGAGCGAGGCTACTACTTTCTTGTTAGCAAGTACCCAACCCGCCAGGGTGGCAGCATGGCTACTGGAGAGGTCATGCATCTGCTGATCCAGCGAGGTCAGCATGCGCGAGCGTGCGGTCAGAAAATTGGCCGCTGTAATGGCCAGCATGGACAGCACCACAGCCGTGACGCAGACGGCAATCAGACGCCGACGCAATGTTGAGAAAATCATGATTCCACCCCTGAATAAGCAATAAAGCCCGAACTTCAACTTGTCACAAAACCGGCAAGGCTAACAAGGTTTAATGACATACGTATGTGTATTTTTGTAAATTTTTCATGCTGTTTATGCATAACAGTATGTGGCAAACAGCATAATACGAATCGCCGGAAACAAGCGGTACGACAGACTGCAGTGACATATTCGTGCAACAGTTGCGCTACATTTTTGCGGATCTTTTTTTGTTGCCCAATACACAAGAATAAGACGCCTCACCGATACAAAGTAAAAGAGAATCCCGTGAGTTTAACCATTCGATGATCGCCACCAACCCACGTCGAACAATGAAGGTAAAAAAGACGCTGCTGACAGCATGCATGACTGGATGTGTTTTTTTCGCTGCGCTAACGGGTGTGCGAGCACAGGAAGTGAAAGCAGCCGATGTCATTCAGGACAATCCGGCGCAGGTAAATCAATCTACCCCCTGGGTCGTGTCCACCATCAATGAGCAGACTATCAGTGACAGCAAACCAGTCACACTCAAGATCGCCTTGCATCTGCCGCCGGCGGAAATTGCCGTCAAAAGTGTTCTACTCAATATCTCTGCGTTTGTGCACCCGGAAATCACGGGTGACGATGCCAGCTTCCTGTCAAAGTCACGCCACCCCTGGATACGCAATGCAGACTATCTGAATCAGCAAGGCATTGTGTTCGGACAAGTCGACACCTCCAGCGATGCCAATGAACGGGTCGGCATCCAGCGTCCTGCAGAACTGAAGCGAGATATTGTCCAGGCGATCAAGCTGATGCAAGCCAAATTCCCCCAGCTCCCCATTGATGTCGGCATTTTCGGACAAGGCGCAGTCGCGATTCTGGACGCGTTGAAGCAGGTTGATGGTGTACGCAAGGTGATTGCTGTCAGTGGCAGTTACCTGCCAGCACGTACCGCTAACTGGAGCTAGCTAGGTGGCTCGGTATTGTTGATTCAAGCGCCGAGCTCGGGCTGCATCGGCGCACCGTTTCTGGACGCACAGTTCGTAGCACAGAAAAACAACTTTAAACTGGTCAAAGCCGGATTCCAGCAGCAGGAAACCACCGTCCAATGTTCCATGACATCGCAAGCGGGGTTGTGGGGTATCAATAAGGCGTTCATGGAATTGGTCACAAAATGGGTCAATAATCAGGATATTCCAGCTGTCATCGGCTATCCGGATCCGTCTATTGCGTGGCATGAAGAAATTGTGCATTACACCGCGCCAGGTCCGTTGGGTAATGTCGATCTGGAGATGACCCTGCTTTTCCCCAAGGTGAACGGCCCTGTACCTGTGGTGCTATATGCGCATGGAGATATCGAATTCAATGCACCGGAGATTCAATACAAGCAGCGCTACCGCGACATGATTGTCGCATTGGAATTTCTGCATCAGGGTATTGCCGTGGCATTTCCCTCACGCCATGGTGTAGGGCTTTCGGAGGGTGTCTACAAGCTCGGTTATGTATCCGACGCCGACCCAGCCTATATCCCCAGAATACATGCCAACGATATGTACCCTGCACTGAAATATCTGCAAAATCGCCCAGAAATTGATCCACATCGCGTGATTCTGGTGGGCCAGTCTGCCGGCGGATACAGCACCATGTACATGGCAAGTCAAAGCCCGGATGGTGTCATTGGCGCCATCAATTTTTCAGGGGGAAGATCAGACAGTTACGCAAACGAATCACCGCACTATCTCAATCGCATGTTAATCGACAGCTTTGGTGAACTGGGCAAGACAACGTATATCCCGTCCTTGTGGATCTACGCTGAAAATGATAGTCGCTTTACGCCTACTACCATCCAGCGCTCCTACGAAGCCTTCGTCGCTGCAGGTGCCAAGTCGCGTCTGTTGCTATTGCCACCAACACCTGGTGATGGCCACTATGTCTACCACTTGCCCGACTTGTGGCGACCCGCCTTGCTGCAGTATTTGCAGGAAATTGGCGTCGCCAAAGCGACAGCGAGTGAAGTTGCGGCACAAGGAAATGCGCCAGCTCAGTGAATCATTGGCATCACACGCATCGCGAGACGATGCCTTACAGCCCGGAAGATTTTTCCTTCAACGCTAGCAAAGAAAGCAGTACATCGTCCCGCTCCGCCTGCACCGCCACGATATCGCGCGCACCCAGTTCCTCTTGTACGCCTTGCGCCAGTTGAGTGATCAGTTCATGGTCGATAGTGACGTCGCCCAGATCCTTCCACCAGGAGTCAATCGGCGGACCAAGGTGCTCCAGCATGTGCGCAATCCCACCGGTACCGCCGGACAATTCAAGATTCATGAAGGGACCCAGCAGCGCCCAGCGCAAGCCAGGGCCCGAAGCGATGGCAGTATCCAGATCACTGACCGAGACCACCCCTTCCTTGACCAGATAAAACGCTTCGCGCCAGAGCGCTGCCTGCAACCGGTTGGCGACATGCCCTTTGACTTCTTTGCGGATGTGGATGGCGCGCTTGCCGATCGAATTGTAAAAATCCATTGCGCGCGAAATGGCATCCTCTGAAGTCAGTCGCCCGCCAATCACTTCGACCAGCGGGATCAGATGCGGTGGATTGAACGGGTGACCTAACAGCACGCGCTCAGGGCGCTTTGCCGCATCCTGAATGTCGCTGATGACGATGCCCGATGAACTGGTGGCAATCAACGCATCTGGTGGGGCGAAGGCGTCAATCTCGGCAATCAGGGCGCGCTTGATATCGTGGCGTTCCGGGCCATTCTCCTGTACCAGATAAGCACCGGCAACCGTTTCCGCCACTGACTGGTAAAAACGCAGACGATCACGGGATGCGCCCTCCTTCAAACCCATGCGTTCTAACGCTGGCCAAAACCGGTCAACCAGCGTGCGCAATTGGCGTTCAGCACCTTCGGCAGGATCGGTTGCGGCAACATCGAAGCCGTGCGCGAGGAAATATGCCACCCAGCTGGCGCCGATCACACCGACACCGACTACCGCGATCTTTCTCTTTTCATTTGTCTCCACCATCATCGCTCTCAATTTTGTTGTCAGAAATTGTATTTATTTTCAATAACGCTTAGTCGGCGAGATAGATTTCCACACGTTCCTTGCCCTTGCCGATGTTCTCACGTTTCAGGCGGAGCGGGCCAATCTCTCCGGTGCGACTGACATGCGTGCCACCGCAGGGCACGCGCGACAAGCCGGCAATTTCCCAATAGCGGCGCTCATTGGCTTCATCGTCAAAGCCTTTGATGATGTCGAGGTTAGCGGCAATGATCGCATTAGCTTCCTCTGCTAATGCGGGCAACAGCGGTGCAATGCTCTGCGGCCAGAGGAAGTCGATTCTGGCCTTGTTTTGTGCGATGTGCGCGCCGACTTTATCGATACCCTGATGTTGCTTGTAGAACAGCTCCAGCACAAGTTCTGCTGCAAAATGCAAACGCATCAGGCGATGGCGTCTGTCCCAGTCGATTTCGATGGTGACGGCTTGTCCAAGTGTCAATCCATGTTCAGGTGGCAGCGTATAGATGAGCTCCAGCCCGTCTCTTCGGGCAGTGATGACAGGAATGCCGTTGATACTGCCGTGGTCACTTTCCTGTCCACCGGAGAAGGCGAAGAAAATCGTCTCGTCGACGGTAATATCGGCGCCATTGACTGTGGTGATGCGGCTCTCATGCCTGCTCCGGTAGGGGGCAGTCCAGAAGATTTTTTTAGTCATTGCTTGTATCAATCTACATGTCGCGAAACAGCCGCATTGTTCAGGCAGAGGGAACCCAATCTTCAACGCGCAAGCCGGGAACTCTTTCAAACTCCCGTCGATTGTTAGTCACAACAATCAAACCCTGGCTACGTGCATGACCTGCAATCATGGCATCGTATGCTCCAATGGTTTTGCCCTGCTTTGACAGCTCGGCACGAAGTTGGCCAGTGTGTTCTGATGCTTTGAAGTCGTAGCTCAGTACATCCAATCGCGCGGCAAACCCTTCAATAATCGCCAAATTTCGCTCGGGAAACGCTGATTTTTCCGCACCATAGATCAGCTCCATCAAGGTCACCGTACTGATGCACATCTGCCCTTGATGACGTTCAAAATGATTGCGAACTTCCTGTGGCTTGTTCTTGCAGGTAAAAATGCAGATATTGGTATCGAGCATGTACTTGTGCATCAAAATGCCTCGCGCTCTTGTGCCTCCGGCTGATTGCGCTCGTGCATGAAATCGTCGCTGACGCCTGGGCCATCAAACCAACTCGCCCATCCTTCACCAGCGGGTGTCAACAAGCGCGTGCGTCCAATAGCGATGACATCAACCCGGGTCACGTCTTCAGGTAGCGCGACCGATTTGGGCAGGCGCACAGCCTGGCTGCGGTTACTCTTGAATACAGATGCCTGTTCCATGAAAATTGCCTCGGAGAAATAGTGGTGGGGCGTGGCAGATAGTGCTACTCCATTTTAGCCAGACGAAGGGATATGTCAATGGGATATACGCACTGCCTCTCGGGAATGTTATGCAATCAATGCAAAAAAGCCCGGAGCAAGCTCCGGGCAATCCCTTCCCTACTACCTTCCCACCATCAAGCTGCCGCGCGCAAGGTCCGGGCAGCGGCCACCATATTATGCAAGGCCGGAATCACCTCGGCCCATTGGCGAGTCTTCAGTCCGCAATCGGGGTTCACCCACAGCCGCTCGGCGGGAATCCGTTCAGCGGCTTTTTGCATCAGTTGCACAATGTGTTCCTGCGTCGGAATATTGGGCGAGTGAATGTCGTAGACGCCGGGCCCGATCTCGTTGGGATAGTTGAAGTGGTCAAAGGCGTCCAGCAACTCCATGTCCGAGCGCGAGGTTTCGATCGTGATGACGTCGGCATCCATGTCGGCAATCGAGGCGATGATGTCGTTGAACTCCGAATAACACATGTGGGTGTGAATCTGGGTTTCATCGGCGACGCCATTGGCGGTAATGCGGAACGATTCGACCGCCCAGTTCAGATATTCCTTCCATTGCGACTTACGCAGCGGCAGTCCTTCACGCAGCGCCGCCTCGTCAATCTGGATAACGCGTACGCCGGCCTTTTCGAGATCCTGTACTTCTTCGCGGATCGCCAGCGCCAGCTGTTTGCAGGAGACCGAACGCGGTTGATCATCGCGAACAAAGGACCAGTTGAGGATGGTAACCGGGCCAGTCAGCATGCCTTTCATGGGCTTGCTGGTCAGTGACTGGGCGTAGGTGATCCAATCGACCGTCATCGCAGCGGGACGACTGATGTCACCAAACAGGATTGGCGGTTTGACACAGCGCGAGCCATACGACTGGACCCAGCCGAACTGGCTAAAAGCATAGCCCTGCAATTGCTCGCCAAAATATTCAACCATGTCATTGCGCTCGGCTTCGCCGTGTACCAGCACATCCAATCCCAGCGCTTCCTGCTCGCGGACGCTGCGTTCAATTTCTGCGCGCATGGCTTGCTGGTAACCAGTGATATCGAGACGTCCGGCCTTGAACTCGCTGCGGGCGTGACGGATTTCCGCTGTTTGCGGGAAGGAGCCGATGGTCGTCGTCGGATACGCTGGCAATTTCAACAAAGCAGCTTGTTTAGCCGCGCGTTGCTGGTAGTTGCTGTGACGCTGCCCATGCTTGGCATTGATGTTGGCAATCGCGCTCTGTACCGCCCGGTTGTTGACGCGTGGCGAGCCTCGACGTGCACTCAAGGCCGCCTGATTGGCGGCCAGTTCAGTCTTGACGGCATCAGCCCCTTCGCGCAGGGCACGGCCGAGCAGTCGGAGTTCATCGAGCTTTTGCAAGGCAAAGGCCAGCCAGGATCTGGTTTCTTCATCCAGCTTTTGCTCGCTGTTGAGATCAACCGGGACATGCAGCAATGAGCACGATGGTGCAATCCAGAGCCGTTCACCAAGGCGTCTTGCGATCGGGGTCAGCCATTGCAGTGCGGCGTTGAGGTCGGTCTTCCAGATATTGCGGCCATTGATGACGCCTAGCGAGATGATCGTTTGGGCCGGCAACAAGTCGAGCAGTGGCTGTACATCATGGCGGCCATTGATGGCGTCGATGTGGACACCGGCGACCGGCAATTGCGCCAGCAGTGCACGGTTTTCAAGTAGCTGACCAAAATAGGTCGCAAGCAGCAACTTGACACCGCTGTCTTTGAGCGCTGCGTAGGCAGTGCGAAAAGCCTGTTGCCAGCTGGCGTCGAGCTCAGTGACCAGAATAGGTTCGTCAATCTGAACCCACTCCACACCCTGTGCCGCCAGATCGGCGAGCAATTGTGCGTAGACCGGGAGCAAACGCGGCAGCAAGGCCAGCTTGTCCGAGTCATCTTTGGCCTTGCCCAATGCCAGATAGGTCACCGGGCCGATGATGACGGGCTTGGTGTTTACCGAGTGGGCCCTGGCTTCTGCCAGTTGTGCCAGCAGGCGCGTATTGTCGAGCGTGAAGGTGCTTGCTGCCGTGAACTCCGGGACGATGTAGTGGTAATTGGTGTCGAACCATTTGGTCATTTCGCCGGCCGCTACACCATCGCAGCAGGCGCTGTGATCATCGCTGCCATGGGCCGAGCGGCCACGGGCAACGCGGAAGTAATTATCCAGCGCATCGCCATGGAAACCGCGCACACGCTCGGGTAAGTTCCCTAATGTGAAGCTCATGTCGAGCACCTGATCGTAGAACGCGAAGTCGCCCACCGGCACCAGATCAAGACCGGCCTGATTGTTCCAGTGGCGTTGACGTAACGCAGCACCAGTCTGTTTGAGTGCATCGCGTGAAGTTTCACTCCTCCAGTAAGACTCCAGCGCAAACTTGAGTTCGCGCTTGGCGCCGATACGGGGAAAGCCGAGGTTGTGAATGGTGGTCATGGTCCGCTCCTTACAGTGAAATCATCAAGAATGAGCGGATGGTAGAGGTCACAATCCATGAAGTAAAATGGTATTATTTCAATTATCCATGAATTTTACTCATTAACAATCACTATGCTGGAACGTATCCATCTCGCCGTTGTACAGGAAGTCGAAAAGCAAGGCTCGCTGACCGGTGCCGCCAATGTGCTGTGCGTGACGCAATCGGCACTGAGCCACAGCATGAAGAAGCTGGAGCAGCAACTGGGCACCGCCATCTGGCTGCGTGAAGGCCGTAACCTGCGTTTGACGCAGGCCGGGCAATATCTACTGGCGGTGGCAAACCGCGTGCTGCCGCAATTGACGCTGGCCGAAGACAAACTACGCCAGTTTGCCCAGGGTGAGCGTGGTACGTTGCGTATTGGCATGGAGTGCCATCCCTGTTACCAATGGTTGCTGAAGATTGTGTCGCCGTATCTGGCGGCTTGCCCGGACGTGGATGTGGATGTAAAGCAGAAATTTCAGTTCGGCGGCATCGGCGCCTTGTTTGCGTATGAGATCGACTTGCTGGTTACACCCGATCCGCTGTTTAAACCAGGCCTGCACTTTGAACCTGTGTTCGATTATGAGCAGGTGCTGGTGGTAGCGCGTGACCATGCGCTGGCGCAGGAGCGCTTTGTGAAGCCACAGCAATTGTCGCGAGAGGTACTGATCACCTATCCGGTGGCGATCGACCGGCTGGATATTTATAATCTGTTTCTGATGCCAGCCGGTATTACTCCCAAGCGCCATAAAACCATTGAGACCACCGACATCATGCTGCAGATGGTGGCCAGCGGTCGTGGTGTTGCGGCGCTGCCGCGCTGGTTGGCGGAGGAATACGCTGACAAAATTGACGTGGTGCCGTTGCGGCTGGGTCGTGACGGTATCGCCAAACAGATTTTTCTGGGTGTGCGTGAAGCCGATCTGGACATTGACTATCTGCGCACCTTTATCGAGATGGCGCGCAAGCCCGCAGTGGCGAGGCCGTAATCAATCTATCGTCATGCCGCTACTGACACCACTGGTGCCAGTAGCACCTTCCCTGCCGATATAACCGGGAAGCATACCCGCTATCAGACCCGTTCAATCACGATTGCAATGCCTTGACCGACACCGATGCACATCGTGCACAGTGCGTAGCGACCGCCAGTGCGATGCAGCTGATACATGGCCGTGGTGACCAGGCGCGCGCCACTCATGCCCAGAGGATGGCCGAGCGCAATCGCGCCGCCATTGGGGTTCACCCGCGCATCGTCGTCTGCCACACCGAGGCCACGCAAGACAGCCAGACCTTGTGCGGCAAAGGCTTCATTGAGCTCGATCACATCCATTTGTTCCATCGTCATGCCCAGTTGCTTGAGCAGCTTTTGGGTTGCCGGTACCGGGCCGATGCCCATCACGCGTGGCGCCACGCCAGCGGTGGCCATACCAACGATGCGCGCGCGTGGCGTCAAGCCATATTGTTTTGCTGCCTCGGCATTGGCCAGCAACAAGGCACAGGCACCATCATTGACGCCGGAGGCGTTGCCGGCAGTAATACTGCCGTCGGCACGCACCACGGCTTTGAGCTTGGCCAGCGCTTCCAGGCTGGTGGCACGGGGATGTTCGTCCTGTGTGACCGTGATGGGCTCGCCCTTCTTTTGCGGCACGATCACTGGTGTGATTTCCTGCGCCAGCGTCCCGTTGGCTTGTGCAGTAGCGGCTTTGGCCTGACTGGCAACGGCGAACTTATCCTGATCGAGTCGGCTGATATGGTAGTCGTCGGCGACGTTTTCCGCAGTTTCAGGCATCGCATCAACACCATACTGAGCTTTCATCTGCGGGTTGATGAAGCGCCACCCGATCGTGGTGTCCTGCAAGCCTGCGACGCGGGAGAAGGCGCTGTCAGCCTTGCCCATCACAAATGGGGCGCGGGTCATGGATTCGACCCCACCGGCAATCATCAGGCGCGCTTCGCCAGCCTTGATGGCACGGGCGGCGGTGCCAACGGCATCCATCCCGGAGCCACACAGGCGGTTAATCGTGCTGCCTGGCACGGACTGCGGCAAGCCAGCCAACAGCGACGACATGCGAGCGACGTTGCGATTGTCTTCGCCAGCCTGATTGGCACAGCCGTAGATGACATCGTCGACGGCAGTCCAGTCGACGTCAGGGTTACGCTGGATCAGCGCGCGCAGGGGGACGGCACCGAGGTCGTCGGCACGTACGTCCTTGAGCGCGCCACCGTAGCGGCCAATGGGAGTGCGGATAGCATCACAGATAAAGACTTCGTTCATGGCATTCTCTGAAAGTTAAGGGTTCACGGTGCGCGAATGGAATAAGTAGATCAAACAGCGCGGCGCAGCGGCGCGTCGGTCAGCTTCTGCAATTCTTCAAAGGACAAGCCTTCGACAATTTCCAGCACGACCAGACCATCCTTGCTGACGTCGAGCACGGCCAGATCCGTGTAGATGCGGTTGACGCAGCCAATGCCAGTGAGCGGATAGCTGCATTGCGAGACGATCTTGCTTTCGCCGGTTTTGGTCTGATGCTCCATCATTACAAACACTTGCTTGGCACCACTAGCCAGATCCATGGCACCGCCAACGGCAGGGATCGCATCAGGAGCGCCGGTATGCCAGTTGGCGAGATCGCCGGTGGCCGACACCTGGAATGCACCGAGAACACAGAAGTCGAGATGGCCGCCACGCATCATCGCAAAGGAGTCCGCATGGTGGAAGTACGCACCGCCGGTGAGCAAGGTGACGGGCTGTTTACCAGCATTGATGAGGTCTTCATCTTCTTCGCCGGGCGCTGGCGCGGGGCCCATGCCAAGCAGGCCGTTTTCACTTTGGAGGAAGATTTCCTTGTCCTTGGGCAGGTAGTTGGCAACCTTGGTAGGCAAGCCAATGCCGAGGTTGACATAGGCACCTTCGGGGATATCCTGGGCCACGCGGGCGGCCATCTGGTCGCGGGTAAAACGGTTCATTATTTGGTCTCCTGCACTGGCGTGGCGGTTGGTACGATGCGTTGGACAAAGATGCCTGGGGTAACGATGGCTTCCGGATCAAGCTCGCCCAGCGGCACCACTTCACTGACCTGGGCAATCGTACATTTGGCAGCCATCGCCATGATCGGTCCGAAGTTACGGGCAGTTTTGCGATACACCAGATTGCCCCAGCGGTCGCCACGCAAGGCCTTGATTAGCGCGAAATCAGCATGAATCGGCGACTCCAGCACATAGTGGCGGCCATTGATAAGACGGGTTTCCTTGCCTTCAGCCAGCATGGTGCCGTAGCCGGTGGGCGAGAAAAAGCCACCGATGCCAGCACCAGCGGCGCGAATACGCTCAGCCAGATTGCCTTGCGGTGTCAGCTCCAGCTCAATCTCGCCAGCGCGGTACAGCGCATCAAAGACGTAGGAGTCGCTTTGGCGCGGGAAGGAACAGATGATCTTGCGCACCCGACCGGCCTTGAGCAAAGCGGCCAGTCCGGTGTCGCCGTTGCCGGCGTTGTTGTTGACGATGGTCAGCTCACGCGCACCTTGCGCGATGAGTGCATCAATCAGCGCCGCCGGCATGCCGGCGTTGCCAAAGCCGCCGATCATGACAGTCGCGCCATCATGGATATCAGCAACGGCTTGCTCCAGAGAGTCTATGGTTTTATCGATCACGGTAAGTCTCTTTCAGACGTCAGGTCAGTGGATTGCCGCAATGGTCATCGCAGTGACTGGCTGCGCTTGCGGTGAGCGGCAAAGAATCTTGTCTCCGATGGTGCCTGTGACGGTCTGTGCTTGTCTGTGCTTGTCTGTAACGACGCACAGTTCCAGTCAGGATGTCGGCATGTTCTTGTTGGTGGCGACATGGCTTACACGCTCTAGGTTTGTGCGATAATCGAACCAATGTTTGTCTACCGCACACAAATGAGTCTAGCGATGTCGCCATCCTGGCGTCAATACGTGGCCACAAAGGTTGTGCGATGACCGAACAGCCATTGATGATTGCATTGATTACAACAACAACCGATACCCATTTATGTCCACAACACCCGCGCCTGCACTGACCATCGCCGAGGAAATCGATGCCCTGACCGATCCCAGCTTCATGACCTCGCTGGCACGTGGCCTTGCAGTGGTGCGTGCGTTCAGCGATTCGCGGCGGCCGTTGACGATTGCCCAGATCAGCCAGAAGACCGGTATCCCGCGCGCGGCGGTGCGACGTTGCTTGTATACGCTCAAGCAATTGGGATATGTCGATGCGGAGTTGAACAACTTTTCGCTACGGCCCAAGGTGTTGACGCTTGGCTACTCGTATCTGTCGTCGACACCCTTGACGGTGTCGGCACAACCTTGTCTGAACAACATCACGCGCCAGCTCAATGAATCTTGCTCGCTGGCGGTGCTCGATGACACGGAAATTCTTTATATTTCTCGCTCTGCAGCCGGGCGAGTGATGTCGGTGGCGCTCAATACCGGTAGTCGCTTGCCTGCCTATTGCACCTCGCTTGGCAGAGTCATGCTGGCGCATCTGCCTGACGCCGAGCTTGATGACTATTTCGCCAGGATCAAACTGCGCGCGATGACAGAGAAGACCATCGTCTCGCAAAAGCGCTTGCGCGACATTCTGATCGAGATCAGAGAAGCTGGCTTTGCGCTCATTGATGAAGAGCTGGAAGTCGGCCTGCGCTCGATTGCCGTACCAGTACGTGGGGCGTCAGGCACGGTACTGGCGGCGCTCAATGTGGGCGCACAGGCCAGCCGGGTCAGTCGGCGTCAGATGGAAGAGGAGTTTTTGCCGGTGCTATTGCGTGGTGCGCAAGAGTTGCAGGTACTGCTGCCCTGACGCAGCCTGTTCTGCTCAGACCGCATCAGGGCACCACCAGCGTTAATCAACAAAAACGGTATCGCCGTTTTGCTGTGGTGGAATCTTGATCGCAATGGTCTTGATCGGACCGCTGGTAACGATGGTTCCCGAGTGTGCGGTGCCCTTGGGAATGACAATGAGCATGCCCGGTTTGATCTCATGGCGCTCGTTACCGAACCACATCTGGCCGCTGCCTTCGATAATGTATTGAATCTCGTCAGACTTGGCATGGTAGTGCTTGTTGACGTTGCCAATCTGCAGCGCAATGGTGGCGTTGTCGGTAGTGACCAGGGTCTTGTTGCGCAGCTCCGGGAACGGCGTTGGCGATAGATCGACTGCCTGCATGGCGGCCAGATCATAGACTGCCGGTGCCAGCACGCCTTGCGCATGGGCATCTGGCAAAGCACGCTGCAGCCATGGCGAAACAGCCAGACCAGCGGTGAACGCAACAGCGGAAATGATGGATAAGCGGGCGAATGACCCCATGATGTTTCCTCCCTGAGAGTTGGCTTGTAGGTATTTTTATACGTGATGCAGGTGCATGTTTGCAGAAATCGGATACGGCTGCAACACATCAAGTCATACTGTCGGGTCAGCACTCTACCCTGCCGCCAATCTGCACAACATCACCATCAACGAGAGTACGGATCAGACAAGCGCGTCCAGTCGCTTGTCCTTGCAGCAAGCTCAGTCCGTGTCCCAACGCGACGCTTAAGGCACCAGCTGCGACACCGGTGGCGCTGTCTTCCTGTGCCGGATCGAGGTGATTGAAATTGCGTCCTTCAAAGCGTCCATCCGGTAGACGACAGAAGACATAGCATCCATTGACACCGTGTTCCCGGCCCCACGCCGTAATTAGCGCTAGATCCGGCTGCAGCTGGTACAGGCAATCACGGTTGGCAACTTCGATCAACAGCTTGGGGCTGCCAACCGAAGCCACCACGGGAATTGACTGCAAGCGTAACGCTGGTGCAGCGAGCAGGCGCTGTACCTGCTCAGCGCTCAGCTGAGCTGCTGGCAAGTCTGCTGGCGGCGTCTGGCGCTGAACCTGCACAAAGAAATCCTCATCCTGTCGCGACAGGATCAAGGGCTGACCATGCCATGCCGTGCTAACAACCAGTGGCGCAGATGACTGACTGCGCGTCATCAGTACATATGCCGCTGCCAGCGTGGCATGCAAGCATAAAGGACTGCGCATGTGGGGATAAAAATAATCCAGACGGATCGCTCCCGATGCAGCATCCCTGACATCCAGAAAGACACAAGTCATATTACGTTCACGCGTGAAGATGGCACGCTCTGCCTGAGAAGCATGGTTACCTTCGATCACGCAGGCAGGGTTACCGTCGCCTGGATGTTCGCCAAAACACGTCAGTTCGTGGAGTTGCATGTCGATCCTGTCTCTATAAAAGCGAGGAAAACTACAAGGTTAAAATGCGAATTATCCATCAAGCAAGTTGTGGGTAGTGACGGTTCGTGCAACCGGTACGGCGATCACACAATTGTTCCCACACGGGAGTTTATCGGCGCTATCATCAATTCACCACGCGGCAGACAATAGCGGTAATAGTCTTGGAGATCAGTCCACACAATAACGCCACCGAATGGATCAGCCATGAGCACCTTGCAAAAAGATCCGACAGACGTTCTGACGGAAGTCATCCTTACTCATATCACACTGTCGGAGAACGGCATTGCGGTGTTTGACCCACAGGATATTTTCGTGTTTCACAATCAGGCCTTTGCCAGGATGTTCGGCCTCGACGAGATATCGATTATCGGCTGGCATGTTGATCAGTGGATGGCATGGATGTTTAACAATCGCGGTGGCGTCAATATTGAGGATGACTGCCTGCAAGACTGGCTCGATCACGTGCACAGCGTGTATCGCTCCAAGCCATTCCGGCGCTTTGAAAGCGATATGGTGGACGGTACCTGGCTGTTGGTCAGTGAGCAGATTTACAACTCTGGCTATATCGTGACCCATTGTGCTGACATCACGCTGCAGAAGCAGACCGAAAAAAAGCTGACCGAAGCGCTCAGTGAAATCAAGCATCTGGCACAAACAGATGAACTGACCAATATTCCTAACCGCCGCTATCTCTTGGGTCGGCTGCGTGAGGAATATATCCGGGCACAGCGCTACAACCGGCCGTTATGTCTGGCCATTCTGGATCTGGATCATTTCAAGAATATCAACGATCAATACGGTCATGCCTCAGGTGATGACGTGCTCAAGCACTTCGCCCGCTTTGTGCAATCGCATCTGCGCACGGGCGATGTGCTGGGCCGTGTCGGTGGTGAAGAATTCTGTGTGCTGCTGCCTGAAACCATGCTCGACGAGGCGCTTCCGGTGCTACAGCGCATTACGACTGCGCTGGCGGCAGAACGGATCGATAGCATCGCGCCCGGCTTTTCGTACACTTTCTCCAGCGGCGTGGCAGAAATCTCCGGCGACCCGCAGCAGAACTGCAATATGCTGTTTTCCAACGCCGATAAGGCCTTGTATCAGGCCAAGGCTGCCGGTCGCAACAGAGTGGCGGCTTTTCAGGAATAATAGAACGCCATGCGTCATCGGCCGATGCACGCAAACCACGCTTTCAGGGAAAACATCATGCGTACCATGGGTATCGCGCGCTGGCATTGTATTGCCCGTTATCTACTTTTGCTGCTTGCGTTGGTGCTCACCGCCAGTACTGCAATCACCCAGGCCAATGCAGCAGAACTGCGCTTATGGAGTGCCGGGGCGGCACAAAAGGCGGTGGCGGAACTGGTCAATCGCTACGAGCAGCAAACCGGCACCACCATCGTGGCTGATTACGCACCAGTCGGTGTATTACTGCAACGGTTGGCTGCCGGTGGTACGCCGGATGTGTTGATCGTGACGCAAGATGTCATGACAGAAGTGGAGGAGCATCACTGGGCGCTTGCCGGCAGCAGCGCTGCGTTGGGAAGTGTCGGCATTGGCCTTGCCGTCAAGGCGGGTGCACCGTTACCGGATATCAGCACGCCAGAGGCTTTGCGCAAGAGCCTGCTCAACGCGCGCAGCCTTACCTATATTGATCCCCGCAATGGCACCAGCGGCAAGTACTTCGCTACGGTTCTGGAACAACTCGGCATTGCCGATCAGGTTCGCGCAAAAACCATCCTGGGTCAGACAGGCTTCGTCGTGGAGCCGGTAGCACGCGGCGAGATTGAATTGGGTGTGCAGCAGATTACGGAGATTCTGCCGGTACCGGGCGTCACCCTGGTCGGGCCACTCCCTGCCGGGCTGCAAAAGTTGACGACTTATGCTGTGACGATAGGTGCCAACGTACGCGACCATGCTGGTGCGGCACAGTTCATCCGGTTTCTGCAACAGGAGGACGCCCGACAGGTATTTCGGGACAAGGGCTTTTCTGTCCCCTGACAACGCCTTCAGGGACAGGACCTCAATTTGGGATTATGCGACTTCCACGCTCAGATGCTCCAGATCGTGAATCCCGGTCAGGTGGGTGCGAATCTGCTGTACGGAGATGCCTGTCGGCACCACGACACTGACGATGGCAGCACACGCCTGCGGGCCGACTTTCCAGACATGCAGATCGGTCAACTGCAATCCGGCAAACTCGTCCAGCCTGGCGCGGATCTCAGTGGCTACCGGCGCATCGGTGGTATCAAGCAGCATCCGGGCAGTATTCCTGATCAACGCCACCGCCCAGCGCGCAATGACATAAGCGCCAACCAGTCCCATGAGCGGATCAAGCCAGCTTAACCCCAAGTAGCGGCCGGCTAACAAGGCAATAATCGCCAGCACCGAAATCAAGGCGTCGGCCAAAATATGTACGTACGCTGAGCGGAAATTATTGTCGTGGTGATGACCATGGTGGTGATGCTGATGATCGCGGTGATCGTGATCATGATGGTCGTGATGATGCCCGCCCATCGCACCGGCCAGCAGCCAGGCACTTAGCAGATTGACCACCAGCCCCAGCACCGCAATCCAGAGCGCCTGATCGAAGGCAATCTGCACTGGCGCGACCAGCCGCATCAGGGACTCAACAGCAATACCGATGGCAACCACACCCAATAACAACGCCGACGCAAACCCGGCCAGATCACCGACCTTGCCGGTACCAAAACTATAATGCGGATCATGCGCGTGGCGCCGCGCAAAGCGGTATGCCAGCGTAGCAATCGCCAGCACCCCGGCATGCGTGGCCATATGAAAGCCATCGGCCAGCAGCGCCATGGAACCGGTCAGGTAACCGACCAGGATTTCCGCCACCATCATCGCCAGCGTCAGCAGCAGCACCCACAGCGTGCGCCGTGCACTGTCGTCATGTGCCTTGCCAAGAAAGACGTGTTCATGCGCCCATGGCTGGGGCAGATTCTTGTTGTTCATGTGTGCGTTCTGTCAGTTTTCGTCAAATGGAGGTTAGCGGGAGTTATTTGGCATAGCGCCGAATGGCAGCCAGCAGTTCTTCCAGCCCCTGCGACCGTTCATCATCGGTCAGGTCCGGGGCGGCGACATGGCTGCGGGCATGGGCTTCAATGATTTCATCAGTCAGCCCATTCATGGCGCCACGCGTGGCAGCGACCAGATGTAAGGTTTGCGCGCAGTCGGCATCGGCTTCCAACGCACGCTCAATGGCCTGCAACTGTCCCTGGATACGTTTTACCCGCTTCAATAAGCTGTCCTTGTTACTACTTAGATGCGACATACCCTACCCCCCTATAGTATATAAACTATAACACGAAGAATATGTTTGAGACAAAAGCAGCGCCTGTTGACGACAGGAATCCTCAGGAATTACCTGATACAGGCTCGCGACAAGCATCCATATACTCAGTAAGACGTCATCACCTAGATATGCCGCATATCAGGCAACGCTGGTCGCGGTGCCAAAGACGGACTGATTGATCGCAAACATTGACTACAGGATGGGCATCATGCACACCACACTTCATTTCACCAGTGTCGGCATCGCTTTACTGGATGTATTGATGCTCTGGGGTTGCTGGGCCGTTGACAAGCATCTGCGGCTGGAAGCCTGGGAAAAGAATTGACTCAACAGCTTTCCAAGTTCAGCCCTGCCTATAGAGGGCCATGACATGCCCATCACTGGTCGGCATGATGTGCATTGCCATCGTCACCGCAGTGCTCCGGCTACCTGCTCTGCCACTCGCTTGCGGCGAGGTCGGCACTCTGTCTCACCAACCCACTCCCGATTGCTTGCATCTCAACGTTCCTGGCGCGCCCGCGTCGGGTCGATGAACGCCTTGCCATGTAAGAAATTTTTATTCGCGACATTTAACAAAAAACAATTGAACCAAAATAACAACAAATAAATTAATTTAAATGTTTTATTTGTTTTTTTTGATTTATTTGATATTATTCCCTCATGAATTGAGTTCCCCCATAACGTGACCGCAAACAAGTAACAAACGGAGATGCAAATGACTATTGCAAGAAAGCTTTACCTCTTGATCGCCTCTGTCGTCTTGGGCTTGATCATTCTCACCGGCATGAGCATGTACGAGCTCGGCAAGGTTTATGACACCGCCAGTTACTCGACCGTCAATACGGTGCCGAGCATTCTCGATCTGGACACCGCCATCGAGAACGGGTCCTCGATCCGCCTGGCACTGTGGAAGTATCTAGACAACCCTCCCGCCGATGAAAAAGCCGCGCTGGAAAAATCCATGCACGAACGACATGATGCAGTCATTGCAGCGCTCGATAAATATCAGAAAGAAGACCTCTCCGACGATACGGACCGCGCCATGCTGCAGGCAGATCGCGACACATTTTCCGCCTATGAAAAAGAACGTGAAGCAGTCATGGCCGCCATGACAGCTGGCGGTGGTGCTGCCGCTACCGCGGAGATGCGTAAAGGTCAGCACACTGTCGATACGATGGCAAAGGCGTTCATGGAACACAAACAGTACAACGAAAAACTTGGTAAAGATGCGGCAGTTTCTGCAGCAGAGACCATGCATTTCGCCAATACAACCGCGACGATATTAAGCTTGCTGATCATTGGCGTAGTAGTGCTCATGGGTCTGATGATTGCTCGCAAGATCGTCACTTCATTGCTGAAAGCAATCGAAGTCACCAAGGCGGTTGCCGCTGGTGATTTGACCACCCACGTGAAAGCTACCTCTAAAGACGAAGTCGGCCAGTTGATGACTGCCATCGATAGCATGAGCACCAGCCTGATTACCATCGTCGGCGATGTGCGTAACAGTGTAAACACGATTGCCACCGCCTCCAACGAAATCGCCGCCGGCAATATGGATCTGTCATCCCGCACGGAACAACAAGCTGGCTCGCTGGAAGAAACGGCCTCCGCCATGGAAGAACTGACCTCGACGGTCAAGCAAAATGCGGACAATGCACGCCAGGCAAATCAGCTCGCTGTGTCAGCCTCCGAGGTGGCAACCGAAGGCGGCCAAGTAGTCAGCCAGGTGATTACCACCATGGATGAAATCAACGAATCGTCACGCAAAATTGTCGACATCATCAGCGTCATCGATGGGATCGCCTTCCAGACCAACATTCTGGCGCTCAACGCTGCGGTCGAAGCAGCACGTGCCGGTGAACAAGGACGCGGCTTTGCCGTGGTCGCCTCTGAAGTGCGCAGCCTGGCACAACGCTCGGCCGCTGCGGCCAAGGAAATCAAGACCCTTATCGATGACTCGGTCAGCAAGGCCGAAGATGGCAGCAAGCTGGTGGCACAAGCAGGTGCCACGATGGAACAAGTGGTCTCCAGCGTCAAACGTGTGACCGATGTCGTGGCAGAAATCAGCGCTGCCAGCGCTGAACAAAGCAACGGAATTGGCCAGATCAATCAGGCAGTTGCACTGATGGACGAGTCGACTCAGCAAAACGCAGCACTGGTCGAGCAAGCCGCTGCTGCAGCCAAGTCCCTGCAGGATCAGGCGCTTGGCCTGGAAAAGACCGTCTCAATCTTCAAACTTGAAGGTGGCAGCCGTAGCACCGGCAACATCAGTAACGTCGATACAGTAATAAATAGTGCATCAAGCAATACAGCAAGCAAAGCGAGCACAAACACAAAATCGACCGCCGTTGCCCGAGCAAAATCAGCAAAGGCAATCGAGCGCAAGCCCATCTCGACCATCTCGACCGTGATGACTGACGATAATCTCTCGTGGGAACAGTTCTGAATGTGAACAGCGCGTAGATGCCCATGGAATCCTCTCCGGCACGAGCATCAGCGTAGTACGGCAACAACAGTAGAAAAATAGCAACAACAACCCGAAGCACCGCGACCAGCAAGGCGCGGTGCTTTTTTTTCAGCCCACCCGCCAGGCATAAACGTCGTGCACAAACGACAAAATACCAAAACGCAACATGCCGAGAAGTTTTTTATCGACTAGGTGCAACGCAAGGCCCGCACTTTGCTAAGCTACACCAACGGCTTTTATCAAAACATTAATAAAAAGAAATAAAAAACCTGCTTAAAAATTTGCGAGTAAAGACAACATCGCACGTTAACGCGTTATTCAAGTTTCATTGATTGGTTCGGTCTAGTGGATGTCAACTAAAGACAGGCTGGAGGCCTGGCAACAACCGGAGATGAACATGACGATAGCAAGAAAGCTTTACCTCCTGATTTCTTCCGTAGTAATTGGCTTCATTCTGGTCACCGGGCTGAGCGTCTTTGAACTGAACAAGGTCAATACTGCGGCCAGCTACTCGACGGTCAACACCGTACCAAGCCTGCTGGATCTTGGCGTTGCCACTAAACATCTGGCGACCATCAGGGTACTGATCTGGCGTTATCTCGCCGATCCCAGTGCCAGTGAGAAAGCCTCCATCGATAAAACCATGAGCGAAAGTCACGAAAAGGTTGTCGCTGCGTTGGCAAAGTACGAGAAAGACGATCTCTCCGACGACACAGACAAGGGCATGCTTGAAGCAGAGAAAGCGACTTTCGCCGAGTACGAGAAAATGCGCGAAAAGGCCCAGACGCTCGCCGATGCGGGATCCATTGATGAAGCCAGAAAGCTCATGGCCAATGGCGCTGACACCGTAGCAAAGATGGAAAAGGCATTTGGCGAGCACCTCAGTTACAACGAGAAACTTGGTCAGCAAGGCGCCGAGGCTGCCACCGAAACGATCAATTTTGCGAACACGATTTCCATCAGTGTGAGTCTGCTGGTGATTGTGATTGTCGCCATCACTGGTGTGCTACTGGCACGCAGGATCGTGCGCTCGCTACTCGAAGCAGTGGAAGTCACCAAAGCAGTTGCCGGTGGTGATTTGACTATGCATGTCGGCACCGATTCGAATGACGAGTTTGGCAAGTTGATGCAGGCGATCGATAGCATGATCACCAGCTTGCGCAAAATCGTCGGCGAAGTGCGCACCAGCGTCAATACCATCGCCACAGCCTCCAATGAAATTGCCTCCGGCAATATGGACCTGTCGTCCCGCACCGAGCAACAGGCCGGCTCCCTGGAAGAGACTGCTTCTGCCATGGAAGAACTGACTTCCACCGTGACCCAGAACGCCGATAACGCGCGTCAGGCCAACCAACTGGCGGTTTCTGCGTCCGGCGTCGCCAGTGAAGGTGGCGATGTGGTCAATCAAGTGATTGTGACCATGGATGCCATCAATGCCTCTTCCCGCAAGATCGTCGACATCATCAGCGTGATTGACGGTATCGCCTTCCAGACCAATATCCTGGCATTGAACGCCGCAGTGGAAGCAGCCCGCGCTGGCGAACAAGGACGCGGCTTTGCAGTGGTAGCGTCGGAAGTACGCAGCCTGGCACAACGCTCGGCAGCCGCCGCCAAGGAGATCAAAGGCTTGATTGACGATTCAGTACACAAGGTGGAAGACGGCAGTAAACTGGTAGCGCAAGCAGGTACCACCATGGAACAGGTGGTCTCCAGTGTCAAACATGTGACCGATGTCGTGGGCGAAATCAGCGCTGCCAGCGCCGAACAGAGTAATGGGATCGGCCAGATCAATCAGGCCATTACGCTCATGGATGAAGCGACACAACAAAATGCGGCGCTGGTGGAGCAAGCCGCAGCAGCCTCCAAATCCTTACAGGATCAGGCGGAGACATTGGAAAAGGCGATCGATATTTTCCGGCTTGAGAATAATAGCCATAGCGGCCACAGCAGCGCTGGCGTGCAACACCACGCAAGCCGTGCCAAGACGCCCGTCAAACACCCTGCGCGCCCGTCTTCAGTAAAGCACGATGGCAGCGCAGATGCCGGCAAAGCAGCGACTCCACCACCAGCGATTACAGCGAGCTCACGTGAGTTGGCGCCAAAAGCGCCAGAACGCAAGCTTGCTACCGCCACTGCTGACGATAATGATTCCTGGGAACAATTTTAATCAGCGAACATTCATTTCGTGATGCCGTTGGCTAGTTTGATACACCGGCGCCGTTGCAGCAGTCGATGTCGCATCGGTGCATGAAAGGTCAATGCCGGAGCGGATACTTTCCTCCAGGACCCGACGCAAGTCCTGCAGTTCAGCACGCTGGGCTGCCAGACTGGCTTCGAGCTGATCAATTTCTTCCAGCCGGATGTTGATCTGTTCCACCGTACGCGCCTTGGAACAAGCGCCATCCTGCAAGATCACGTTGCGTATCATGTCCAGTGAAAACCCGAGTTTTTGCACCATGCGCAGGATGTTCAGGCGTTGCACGGTGTACTCGTCATAAATACGATAACCATTGGCGGCACGATTGGCCGCACCGAGTAATCCCTGCTTTTCATAAAAGCGGATGGCAGAGGCGGCAACGCCGGTTCTCTGCGCCAATTCACCGATTTTCATTTTCTTCTTGACCTTCAAGTTAACTTCAATCGGATTATACGGACAGACGCAACAGGCTGCCCGAGGGTGCTCACCTTCGGTGCATGGCATGAAGCTGGCCGTGTGTCTTTTCTCAACATGACCTGAACGTAATGGAGTAGTCAATGACAAGCCTTATTTCCAAATTGAACTGGCGCTATGCGACCAAAAAATTCGACGCCGCCAAAGCAGTCCCGCATGACAAGCTCGAGCGCATTCTCGAAGCAATTCGCCTGACCCCAACCTCCAGCGGCCTGCAGCCGTTTGAGCTGCTGGTCGTTACCAATGCCGAACTGCGTGCCAAGATCCGCGCCGTCGGCTGGGATCAGGCACAAATTACCGATGCTTCGCACCTGCTGGTCTTTGCTGCCTGGGATGACATCACCCCAGAGCGCGTGAACAAGATGTTCGATCTGACCAATGAAGTACGCGGTTTTACCAACGAAGGCTGGGAAGCTTATCGTCAGAAGCTGCTCGGCATCGTCGGTGCCCGCAGCAAGGAAGAAAACTTCCAGAGCGCCGCCAAGCAGGCCTATATTGCACTGGGCTCAGCCCTGATCGCTGCCGCTTTTGAAGACGTGGATGCCACGCCAATGGAAGGCTTTGATCCTGCTGCAGTCGATGAGATTCTGGGATTGAAGGCGAAGAATCTGCGTAGTGTCGTGATTGTGCCACTCGGCTATCGTGCCACTGAAGGTGACTGGCTGGTCGACCTGAAGAAGGTACGTCGCAGCCGCGAGAACTTCATTACTGAAGTCAAGTAACACGATGCTGGCCGCGTAGCGACTGACGCTCGCGCATCCATAAACGGGGCACTACGGTTAGAGCCCCGTTTTCTTTTCTTCCTTCAGTAATTACACCCCCTTCCGATTACTTCCGAGGCTATGTCAGCCCCGCCGCCCCAAAGAATTGCGCCTCTCGCAACGACAAGCGCATTGGTCTCAAAGACCTAGAATCGGCACGATTACCCTGCCCTCTATCCACTGACGGCGCTGAATCAGTGACCCAATTCAACATAACTAATACAACCAGCGTATTGACCTATCCACCACAGAATAGATTCGAGATACAGATGACATAAAAATTACAAAAATAACAACCAAATACCATGAAAATTTATTTTTGCAATATTTTGTTAAATTTTATAACTATAAGATATTTTTTAACACTTATCAATGGTTTTGTTGATTTTTTCATTTATTTGGATGTATGATTCAGATACCGAGATTTACCAGCCAATTAGTGCGCCATTTACCTTTAAGGAGACGAGGATGACCATCGCCAAAAAGCTCTATCTGTTACTTGCTTGTGTTGTTGTCGGCCTCATCGTGCTGACAGGTATAAGCATTGCCCAAATCAATCGCGTCAATACTGCTGCTAGTTATGCCACGGTCAACACAGTGCCAAGCCTGCACGACATTGATGATGCATTGGAAAACACGTACTCCATTCGTGTAGCCATTTGGAAATTCATATCTGATCCGAGCCCCACAGTTAGGGGTGGGGCAGAAAAAAAGATGGCAAATGCCCATGACAAGGTCATCGCCGCTTTCGATAAGTACGAGAAAGATGACCTCAGCGATGACAAGGATCGAGAATTTCTGAAAAAAGATCGAGAAACTTTTGATGCATACGAAATTTATCGTCAGAAGCTGATGGGTTTTGCCGTAGCTGGAAAACAAGACGACGCGATCAATGCAATGATTAACGCGCAAGCGACTGTCGATGCAATGATGAATGCCCTGCGCGAGCACAAGAAATATAACGAAGAGCTTGGAAGGACCGGTGCTGATGATGCCAACAAAACAGTAGCAACAGCGAACGCCATGACCATCGGAGTAAGTATCTTCGTGATAGCCATCATCACTTTCGTCGCTCTCTCATTAGCGCGAAAAATCTCGGGTTCACTGAATGAAGCAGTAGCAGTCACTCAAGCCATCGCAGAGGGAGATCTGACTCAAACCATCCCAACCAATTCTAATGATGAAGTTGGCGTGCTGATGAAAGCCCTCAGTCAAATGAATAGTAGCCTCAGCAATATCGTGGGCGATGTCCGCAACAGCGTCAGCACAATTGCCACTGCCTCCAGTGAGATTGCTTCGGGCAATCTGGACCTGTCTTCACGCACTGAGGCACAGGCAGGATCGCTGGAAGAGACCGCATCCGCCATGGAAGAGCTGACCTCCACCGTGAAGCAAAACGCAGATAATGCGCGCCAGGCAAATCAGTTGGCAATGTCGGCCTCGACGGTAGCTGGAGAAGGTGGTGAAGTCGTCAGTCAGGTTGTTACAACGATGGATGCAATCAATACCTCTGCACGCAAGATTGTCGAAATCATCAGCGTCATTGACGGCATCGCATTTCAGACCAACATTCTTGCGCTCAATGCTGCAGTAGAAGCCGCTCGGGCCGGCGAGCAAGGTCGCGGTTTTGCCGTGGTTGCCTCCGAGGTACGCACGCTGGCCCAGCGCTCTGCAGCTGCTGCCAAGGAAATCAAAGAATTGATTGATGAGTCCGTCAACAATGTCGAGGCTGGCAGCAAATTGGTCGCGCAAGCAGGTTCAACGATGGAACAGGTCGTCAACAGTGTTCGCCGGGTGACCGATGTCGTCAGTGAAATCACCGCCGCCAGCAGCGAACAAAGTGACGGTATCGAGCAAGTCAACCAAGCCATCACCCAGATGGACGAAGTGACCCAGCAAAACGCAGCATTGGTTGAAGAGGCTGCCGCGGCATCGCAATCTCTGCAGGAGCAGGCGAAGCATCTTGAGCAAGCAGTCGCCGTGTTCAAACTCGATAACAGTCAACAGCCTCAGCATGGGACTGCAGCAACAGCAAATGCAACGACGAAGAAGTCTGCTCAGGCAAGCACTAAAAAGACAACCTTTAAAGCAGTCAGCGCACCAGCAATCGCAAAGGTCCGCCACGCCGCATCGCCATCGCACGGCTTGGTACCAGCACTTGCCGGAGATAGTAATACCTCCTGGGAGCAATTCTAAATCGAGGGTAGGCCTACACGGCTCTGCCAGTGGAACAGCGTCCAGCCAACGCTACAACACCATGCGAACAGCACGACTATGTGGGCCTGCATCCTAAAAGAAAAACGGCTGGATTCCCCGCCTGCTCTGCCTCTGTCAATAGCAGAAGCACCAAAAGAAAAAGCGAGACCACCTGATGGTGATCTCGCTTTATTCTGGTCGGAGTACAAGGATTCGAACCTTGGACCCCCTGGTCCCAAACCAGGTGCGCTACCGGGCTGCGCTACACTCCGAAAAACCGGTACTGCTCTACTTCTTCACATCCTCAGCTCACCTCAAGGTCAGCCGCTTAACTGGCCTGCCCTAAGGGAATCGAACCCCTAACCTATGGCTTAGAAGGCCATTGCTCTATCCGGTTGAGCTAAGGGCAGTTCGGTCAGTCAGACAATCATACTGCTTACTTGCCTGACCCCCTCTGCGGAAGTGAAAACGGGCTGTCTTTCGACAGCCCGACAAATTGTGGTCGGAGTACAAGGATTCGAACCTTGGACCCCCTGGTCCCAAACCAGGTGCGCTACCGGGCTGCGCTACACTCCGAGAAGCGAGATAATATCCCCCTTGCTGAATTCGGTCAACACTTTCTTTGTTTTTCCCTCAAAAATCTGCATTTAATCCTGGAAACTGTCTCGCAATCGTACCTGCCGTTTGGGCATCGTGGAGTGCTCATCGGCATCAATGTAAATTATTTCTGCAGCGGGAAATTTGACTCAGCTAAATCATGATCAGATCCTTACTTTCTACGCACGCCGTTGCAGGCGATCCATGACGTGCGCCGCAGGGGCTTCAGACGCGGAACTGGTGTCTGAATACGCTATAATTACTCCTTTCGCGACGTGATCAGGCGCCGCCGATAGCGGAAAACCAAGCTTGGATCTAAAGGGTTGGATCATCCAGCCCTTTTTCGTTTTCCGTATCGATACCGTGTTTGCCTGAGTCATCGCTGTGCCAACCCTGGCCTGCGTGACGCGCCCCTCGCTATCATCGCTCCACCATCATTCGACGCTCCACAGACTCACCATGCAAGACATGACTCCCGATACCGCAGATCAAGACAGCAGTGCCCGCGGCAACGTGCCGATTGAGCTGATCGCACGCGAAGTTGCGCGCCGTCGCACCTTCGGCATCATCTCCCACCCTGACGCCGGTAAAACGACGCTAACTGAAAAGCTGCTGTTGTTCTCGGGTGCGATTCAGCTGGCTGGTACGGTGAAGGCACGCAAGAGCGGTCGTCACGCGACCTCCGACTGGATGGAAATCGAAAAGCAACGTGGTATTTCCGTGGCCAGCTCGGTGATGCAGTTCGAGTATCGCGACCATGTAGTCAACCTGCTTGATACACCGGGCCACCAGGATTTCTCGGAAGATACCTATCGCGTCCTGACGGCAGTGGACTCTGCATTAATGGTCATTGATGCGGCCAAGGGCGTGGAAGAACAGACGATCAAGCTGCTCAACGTCTGCCGCATGCGCAATACTCCCATCATCACCTTCATGAACAAAATGGACCGCGAAACCCGTGATCCATTGGAGTTGCTCGATGAGCTGGAGTCGGTACTGAAAATTCAATGCGCACCGGTGACCTGGCCAATCGGGATGGGAAAGAATTTCCGTGGTGTCTATCACTTGCTGCGCGATGAAATCATGTTGTTCAAGGCCGGTGAAGAACGCGCCGATGGCAGCGTGGAAATCATCAAAGGTATCGATAATCCCAAGCTGGTCGAGATGTTCCCGCTGGAAATCGAACAGCTCAAAATGGAAGTGGAACTGGTGCATGGCGCCTCACATCCCTTCGACCTGAATGACTTCCTGGCTGGCGTGCAAACACCGGTCTTCTTTGGTTCGGCGATCAACAACTTTGGTGTGCGCGAAATCCTCAATGCACTGCTCGACTGGGCTCCCGGCCCTGGCGGCCGAGATGCCACAGTACGTAAGGTAGCTCCCAATGAAGCGCCTTTCTCTGGCTTCGTTTTCAAAATCCAGGCCAATATGGATCCGGCCCACCGCGACCGCATTGCATTCCTGCGGGTGTGCTCGGGTCGCTTCGAACGCGGCATGAAGCTCAAGCATCTGCGTTTGAACCGCGATATCAAGGTATCGTCGGTGGTGACGTTCATGGCTTCGAGCCGTGAACAGGTTGAAGAAGCCTACGCTGGTGACATTATCGGCTTGCCGAATCACGGCAACATGCAGATTGGTGACAGCTTTTCGGAAGGCGAAATGCTGCAGTTCACCGGCATCCCGTACTTTGCGCCCGACTTCTTCCGCGTGGCACGGATTCGTAATCCGCTCAAGATCAAACAGTTGCATAAAGGCTTGCAGCAATTGGGCGAAGAAGGTGCGGTGCAGGTCTTCAAGCCGACCAACAATAGTGATCTGATCCTGGGTGCGGTCGGGGTGCTGCAGTTTGAAGTCGTGGCTAGTCGTCTGCTCAACGAGTATGGCGTCGATGCGGTATTTGAAGGTACCAGCATCAGTAGCGCACGCTGGGTGACCTGTGATGACAAGAAGATGATGGCTGATTTTGAAAAATCCTCAGCCGGCTTCAATCTAGCCCATGATGCAGCCGGCAATCTGGCGTATCTGGCAAGCTCCGGTGTCAATCTGCGTCTGACCCAGGAACGCTGGCCGGGTGTCACCTTCCACGCCACTCGCGAACACGCTACCAAGCTGGAGTAAGGTGCTCAGCGAGAGCAAGCGATTACTGCGGCCTTGCTCTCGCAGGCTGCAGATCCAGATCAACTTTTTCAATCGTCATTGATGACAATTTGCTGATCGAGCTCACTGAGGATATAACGCTGCGGGTTACCGAAGTTGTCGGTAATGAGGATGGTTGACGTGGTCACCCAGTCAAAACCAGGCTCGGTCTCACTATCAAAAAACATGAATGCCCTCACTGCGGCAGGGGCAATCAGCAACTCCTGATCCGGATCGGGTAAGCTCTCAGCAAGTTCACGCCCGACAATCTGACGCGGTGTCAGATAAACCACCGATGGCAATACCCCTCCCATAAACCGCTGGTCGCGACGATAGAATTGACGCGACCCACTTGGCATTTCAGGAATGACGATCCCTGTGTAAAAACGCATCGAATGCACAGACATACGCGAATCCGGAAAATCAAAGTAACTGACAAGAAACTGCCGCCGCGCGTTGTCTGCACGCTCCTGATCAAGCTCTAGCTGATCGCGCCGCAGTAAGGTTTGCGCTGGAATCACTAACGGCACCATCGAGGAAATCGTTGCCCCTGGATCAGTCGCAAACGAGGTCACCGATCCATATCCCTCAATATCGACCACTACCATGAAGCGCTGCGTGTCGATCTTGGAAGCCCGCAAATAGCGGGTAAATGTATTTTCAGGGGCAAGCGCTCGCGTTGCCGCTGCTTCTGACGACGGCTGGGTGTGACCCGGTACGCCCTGATCGTAATCATTGCGCGTGTAATCCATGAACCAGCCGTCGGGCAAATAGTCATCGAGCTGCTCTGACCAGCGCCGCAAGCGAATACTATCGCGCTCAACCGGTGTCAATGCGCGCATGAAGAAGCTACCGTCGCGATAGAGATGCACTTCTACCTTGACCTGCACCGTGACTTGCTGATTGCCATTGGCAAACAGCAGCGTATCCGCTGTCATCAATTGCACATGCACTCGCACCAGTTCTCCCGATTTAGACATAACGGTTCCTGCTCCTCGATTCATTTGTCGCAAGGGGAACGCATCTCATCCATGTCGATCAGTGCAAGCGCGTCCGGTTTGGCGGTCGTGATCAGGTACCCCCGCTGCTACCGGAGAAAATTGCCAGTAGCAGCCAGGCCAGAGCACTTGCTGTGGACGATACTACTGCCGTTAAAGGAGGATCGAGACGATATGAAAACGGATCGCTGCGATGCTGTCGCTATCTCGAATCAGCGCAGCATGAAGGACATCGCTGACAGGCAGTTGAGCACCCGAACGGCATAGGCCACTGAAGGTGCAGTCCATTGCAGCGTAACGGCGTCGATCCGCTCTACGATCGGTAACTGGCAGAACAGGTCGGTCAACGCCGGCGTCTGCACCTGCAGACGACATTGCAATGACCCGTCGATCTGGAATGCAGGAGGACGTGCCACCAGCGCCCTGGCTACCGCCTGATGCGCTGTCTGCTCGATCAAGTCACAAGCGGCCTGTTGCGACAGCGAGTCACCGCTGTTGCTACCATGCGCCCGCTTGATCTCGGCGAAGGTCGCCTGCGGGAACAAGGGTTGCGTCTCCGTCACGAAGACATCGTCGCCACTACCAAAAATCACCGGTACGCCAAGTTCACCGGCCAGTGCGCCGTAGATGCCGGCCTCACCTAACTCTTTGTCGTTGAACCAGACACGGGAAAAGGCAAAGCTGTTGATGGTGTGCGCCAGAATGCCCTGTGTCTGCGAGCGCGCATGATAGCCCACCAGCATCACGGCATCGGTGTCGGCATCAATCCCCCCCATCATCCCAAGCGTGCGTGGCTTGCCCAGTACCGTCCGGGCTTGCGAATGCAGCAGATCGGGCAAGAGATTGCGGAAACCACCGTGTGAATCATTCACCACAATCTGAGTTGCGCCGGCTGCCAATGCGCCGCGAATGGCGGCATTGGCTTCGGCCGTCATCTGGCGACGGGCGCGCTCATACTCGCCATTACCGGCCCGCGTCTGTTCGGGATGAAATACGCCAGCGATACCTTCGATATCGACAGAAATCAAACACTTCATGCTTCCTCCATGGTCGCCAGCATTGCCAGCATGTCGCGTAGCGTCTGCCGTTGATGACCGTCCCTGCCCGTCACCGCGTCCGCGGCAAACAGGGCGTTGATAATGGCTTGCTCGATGCTATCGGCTGCGGCATGAAACAGCGGGTCGAGCAAGGCGTCGTGCATACATTGAAATTGAGATACAGCTACTTGCGCAGGCTGCCATTGAGGCACCGTCTGTGCTGTGGAAAACGCCAGTGCGATATCCCCGCTGCCATGCCCATACACCGACCCGGTACGTGCCAGACCTGCGCCAGCCCGACTGGCCAGACGCCGCAATTGACGCGCGTCCAGAGGGGCATCGGTGGCGATGAGCATGATGATGGAGCCTTTCTCCGGCTCACGATTGGCCTTTTGCATACCCTTGAGGCGACGCCCGACGGTATCGCCGTTGAGGATCAAATCTTCCAGCTTGCCAAAATTGGCCAGTACCAGTGCACCAACGGTATAGCCATTCCCGCCAATACTGACCAGCCGCGATGCGCTACCAATACCGCCTTTGAGCTCAAAGCAGGACATCCCTCTCCCGGCCCCGACCGCCCCCTGGACAAACGAACCCGATGCGCTGTTGAGTGCTTGCAGATAGTGATGCTCCTCGACGGCAAATGCCTGCATATCGTTGAGGTAACCGTCATTGCATTCGAACACCAGCGGATTAACGCTTGGCAAGGCACGACCAATTTCAGGATTATCTGCACAGGCTGCGCGCATCTGTGCGGTTGCCACCGTACCGACGGCAAAGGTGTTAGTCAGTGCGATCGGCGTTTCCAGCACACCCAGTTCCTGCACCTGCAACAGCCCGATACTCTTGCCAAAGCCATTCAGGGTTACCGCTGCGGCCGGCACCTTGTCAAGGAACGCATCACCTGCATGGGCGCGCACCACGGTTACACCGGTCTGAATATGCTGGTAGTTGAGTGTGCAATGACCAACACTGACGCCACTGACGTCGGCGATATTGCCAACCGGGCCGGATGACAGACGGCCAATGTGGGGAACCGCGTTCAGAGGAGAAGTTTGCATCATGAAATCCGGTGCGCGGGTCAACTGCCGTGACCGGCGCAGAATGGTTCCTTATTTACGATCCAGCTTGGGGTCCAGTGCATCGCGCAAGCCGTCACCCAGCAGATTGAAGGCAAGCACGGTCAGAAAAATAGCCAGGCTCGGGAAGATCGCAATATGCGGCGAAGTCATCATGTCGGCACGCGCTTCGTTGAGCATGGCGCCCCACTCCGGCGTTGGTGGTTGCGCACCAAGACCGAGGAAGGACAAACTGGCGGCGGTAATGATCGAGGTACCGATACGCATGGTGAAATACACCACCACGGACGAAATCGTACCGGGGAAGATATGGCGCCAGATAATGGTCATATCCCGCGCACCGATGCTGCGAACCGCCTCGATGTAGGTCAGTTGCTTGAGCGACAGCGTATTGGCGCGTACCAGACGGGCAAACGCCGGAATACTGAAAATAGCCACCGCAATAATCACGTTGCCCATGCCATTGCCAAGGATGGCGACAATCGCTATCGCCAGCAGAATGCCGGGAAAGGCAAACAGGACATCGCAGATACGCATGATGATGCGATCAGCCCAACCTTCGTAATATCCGGCCAGCAAGCCTGCAAACGTACCAACGATGGCGCCCAGCGCCACCGAAGAAAAACCTACCGTGAGCGAAAGCTGGGTACCAACCAGAACCCGACTGAAAATATCGTGACCCAGCGAATCAACGCCGAACCAATGCTGCCAGGAGGGGCCGGCATTGAGGGCATCGTAATCAAAGTAATTCTCTGCGTCGTATGGCGAAATATAAGGTGCCAGAATCGCAACGATGACCAGAAATATAACGAATCCCGCAGCCCCCAACGCCAGTGGCTGCTTCTTGAACTTGCGCCAGAATTCGCTCCAGGGAGTACGGACTTTCTGCGGCTGACTGGTGTTGGTCACGCTCATAGGAGTGGTAGAAGTTGACATGCGTGCCTCACTTGTAACGGATGCTCGGATTGATGACCGCGTATAGCACGTCCACCACCAGATTGATAAAAATGAATTCCAGCGAGAACAGCAGGATCTCGGCCTGAATGATCGGGTAGTCGCGCATTTCAACCGCATCGACCAGCAGGCGCCCCATACCGGGCCAGTTGAATACTTTTTCGACCACAATCGAACCGCCCAGCAAAAAGCCGAACTGCAAGCCCATCATGGTCACTACCGGAATCAGCGCGTTACGCAGGCAATGCTTGGCAACCACCACACGCTCGGACAAGCCCTTGGCACGTGCGGTGCGCACAAAGTCTTCCTTGAGGATTTCAATGAACGAGGAGCGCGTGAAGCGCGCCATGATCGCTGCCACACCGGCACCCAGTGTCAGCGATGGCAAGATATAGTGACGCCAGCTGTCGGCACCGACCGTTGGCAGCCAGCCCAGCTGCACGGCAAAGACTTCCATGAGCACCATGCCCAGCGCAAACGGCGGGAAGGAAATCCCGGATACGGCCAGTGTCATGCCAACACGGTCTGGCCATTCGTTGCGCCATACCGCTGAAAATATACCAATGAACAAGCCAAACACGACCGCCCACACCATGCTGGTAATGGTCAGCCAGAGTGTCGGCCAGAAGCGCTCCATGATTTCCTGCGTCACGGGCAGTTTGGTCCGCAGCGAGATGCCAAAGTCGCCATGCGCTGCATTGACAACAAAGCGCACAAACTGCTTGTGGATCGGCAGATCCAGGCCCAGATCACTGCGCACCATGGCGACCGTCTGTTCATCGGCCTCCGGACCGGCGGCCAGACGTGCGGGGTCCCCCGGCAACAGGTGCACAAACAGGAAGACCATCACACCGACCAGAAACAAGGTCGGGATCAAACCCATCAGGCGTTTTAAGACGTAAGAAAACATGGCGTGTCCTGCAATGAATCAATAGCACTTCAATCAAACAATCGGGGACCTGCACCGTCGCCGGTGCAGGTCGGTTACTTCCGCTAACGTGATTACTTCAGATCGATTTCATCAAAGTTGAACGAGCCGTCAGGCATCACATAAATACCTTTGAGGTTCTTGCTGCGGGCGTACAACATCTTTTCTGTTACCAGGAAGGCCCACGGTGCGTCCTTCCAGATTTCTTGCTGTGCGTCTTTGTACAGAGCAGCTTTTTGATCGCGTTCAGTCACTGTAAGGGCCTTGGCAATATCACTGTCAACCTTGTCGCTCTTGTAGTACGCAGTATTGAACAGTTTCGGCGGGAAGGATTCCGACGCCAGCAATGGCCGCAGGCCCCAATCGGCCTCACCGGTAGATGACGACCAGCCGACGTAATACATACGCACCGGCGCCGTATCCGGATTTGGCGCACTCTCAACCTTCTCCACCCGTTGACCCGCTTCCAGCGCCTGCACCTTGGCCTTGATACCAACCTGTGCCAATTGCTGCTGCACAAACTGAATGATCTTCAGTGCTGTGGTGTGGTTATAGGCTGACCAGAGTTCGGTTTCAAAACCATTGGGATAACCAGCTTCAGCCAGCAATGCCTTGGCCTTCTTCACGTCATAGGGCCAAGGACCAGTCTTGACGGCGTAATCCACTCCTTGTGGCAAGACACCATCCATCGGTGCTGCATAGCCGCTGAACGCTACCTTGACCAGCGCGTCCTTGTTGATGGCGTAATTGATTGCCTGACGCACCTTCGGGTTATCAAACGGCTTTTGACGGGTATTAAAAGAAATGTAGCGTTGAATGATCGATGGGGAGCTAACCAGATCAATATTGCTCTTGCCCTTGAGCAGCTCGGCCTGTTCGAACGGCAGCGGATAGGTGAACATCGCTTCGCCAGTCTGCATCATGGCCGAGCGCGAGTTGTTGTCAACGACTGGCTTCCAGATAATTTCATCCACCTTTGGGTAACCAGCCTTCCAGTAACCAGCGAATTTCTCGACCTTCAGGTAATCGGTCTGCTTCCATTCAACAAATTTGAACGGGCCAGTACCGACCGGATGAAATGCGATGTCCTTGTTGCCATATTGCTTGAGTGCAGTCGGCGAAATCATGACAGCCGATGGGTGTGCCAGTACGTTGATGAAAGCTGAGAACGGTTCCTTGAGGACGATCTTGACCGTGTAGTCGTTGAGCACTTCGGTACGCGCCACACGATTGAACAGGTTGTAACGCTTGAGCTTGTTATCCGGATTGGTCACCCGATCCAGCACTGCCTTGACCGCATCTGCCTTGAACGGCGTACCGTCATGAAACTTGACGCCCTGACGCAGACGGATGGTGTATTCCAGACCATCCTTGCTGACCAGATAGCCTTCGGCCAGCACATTGACCAGATGCATATCCTTGTCGAACGAGAACAGTCCTTGATAAAAGGACTTGGTCACCGCCAGTGATAGCGTGTCGTTGGCATCATACGGGTCCATGGTGGTAAAGGTCGGTGCCACGACCAAGGTTACGCTCTTGGTGGCCCAGGCCTGGGTTGCAGCAAACTGCAGCGTTGCACCCAGTGTGCCCAGCGCCAGCCAGCGCGCCAACGTGCCACTGCGTTGAAAAATAGGGGTCGTCATGTGTTCTCTCCTGTTGTCTGATGATGTTGCTTGACTTGTGACTACTGAACCGACTTGCTTTATTGACTGCGGTATTACTTACTTCATTAACTGCAAATCCCCCTGTTAACCGCTAACAAGATTGATCACTAACAATGTATCTTAGAACTGCCCTGCTACGCGGTGCGTTGCCACATAGTGACCAGGACCAACCTGCTGCAAAGGTGCAACGACCGGTTCATCGCCAATGGCGCGAATCGGACTTGGAATCTGACCTGCGAGCTCCTCCGCACGGGCCTGCTTCAGGTGGCGCAAGGCCGGGTCAGCAATCGGTACCGCCGACATCAGCTTGCGGGTATAGGGATGCTGCGGGTTTTCAAAGATCGCGCGGCGCGGACCGATCTCGACGATCTGTCCCAGATACATCACAGCGACGCGATGGCTGATCCGTTCCACCACCGCCATATCGTGCGAAATGAAGATGAAGGAAATCCCCAGCTCGGCCTGCAGGTCCAACATCAGGTTGACGATCTGGGCTTGAATCGACACGTCCAGTGCGGAGACCGATTCATCGGCAATCACGATTTTGGGATTCAGAGCCAGCGCCCGTGCGATACAGATACGTTGGCGCTGACCACCAGAGAATTCGTGCGGATAACGCTGTGCATGTTCAGGCAACAAACCGACCCGGGTCAGCAAGGCATCCACCCGTTCCTGCGCGCCTTCCTTCATCCCATGGACCAGCAACGGCTCCATGATGGAATAACCGACTGTCATGCGCGGGTCCAGCGAAGCAAACGGATCCTGAAAAATGAACTGAATATCGCGACGCAGATGGCGCAATTCCTCACGCGGTAAGTCGGCCAGATTACGGCCACCGAACTCAACCTTCCCACCGCTGATCTCGACCAGACGCAGGAGCGAACGCCCGGTTGTGGATTTACCGCAGCCAGATTCACCGACGATGGCGAGGGTTTCACCGGGATAGAGATCAAAGCTAACCTTTTCGACGGCATGGACGCGCTGTTTAACGCGTCCCAGCAGACCACTCTTGACGTCAAAACGTGTCGTCAGATCACGCACTTTGAGGATAGGCTCAGCCGCCGATGGCAGCTTTGCCGGCACGCCGGATTCGGCTGGCGTCGTTGTCTCCGCCGCAATTCCGAAGCGTTGTGGCAAATCGGTACCACGCATGGCACCGAGCCTCGGCACCGCAGCCAACAGCGACTGGGTGTAGGCATGCGTCGGCGCCGCAAAGATCGGACCAACCTGGTTTTCTTCCACTTTCTCGCCGCGACACATCACCACTACCCGGTCGGCGATTTCAGCGACCACGCCCATGTCGTGGGTGATGAACATCACACCCATGTGCATTTCTTCCTGCAGGGAGCGAATCAATTGCAGAATCTGCGCCTGAATCGTCACATCCAGTGCCGTCGTGGGTTCGTCGGCAATCAGCAGCGATGGCTTGCAAGACAGGGCCATCGCAATCATCACGCGTTGTCGCATGCCACCTGACAACTGGTGTGGATGTCGATCCAGCACGCGCCGGGCTTCAGGAATACGCACCAGCTCCAGCATACGCAAGGCTTCAGCACGGGCGGCGCTGTGACTCTTGCGCTGATGCAGGCGAATCGACTCGGCAATTTGCTCACCAACGGTGAAAACCGGATTGAGCGAAGTCATCGGCTCCTGGAAAATCATCGCAACCTCAGCACCGCGGATGCTGCGCATGGTGGCCTGCGAGGCATTGACCAGATCCAGACTGCTGCCATCGCGCCGCTGGAACTGCATGCTGCCGGAGGCGATACGGCCACCGCCATGTTCGATCAGGCGCATGATTGCCAGCGACGATACAGACTTGCCCGATCCGGACTCACCGACAATGGCCAGTGTCTTGCCCTGGTCAACATGGAATGACAGGTCGCGCACCACATCAACGCCGTGCTCACCATGGCCGAAGCGCACACTAAGTTTTTCTACCGTCAACACCCGTTGAGCAGCGTTGGTAGCGTTAGCAATAGCGGCAGTTGGTTCCTGCGGAGAATGCTGAGGAGCTTGCATGATCGTCCTATTATCGGTAAATCGCCGTGACTGGCGTGTCGCTGCCGCGGGCATAGCCGCGGTACATGCCTTCGGTATTAAATGGCAACGCCAGATTGCCTTGTGCATCCACGGCGATGAGGCCACCACGTCCTTCATAGGCAGGCAAGAGCTGCATCACCACCTGCTCGGCAGCCTGCTCCAGACTGGCACCGGCGTAGGCCATGCGCGCCGCAACGTCATAGGCGGCCACAGTACGCATGAAGACTTCTCCGGTACCCGTCGTCGATACCGCTGCGGTGGCGTTGGCGGCGTAGCAGCCGGCACCGATCAATGGTGTATCGCCTACCCGGCCGACCTGCTTGTTGGTCATGCCACCAGTGGAAGTTGCCGCCGCCAGGTTGCCGTGCCTGTCCAGCGCCACGGCACCAACCGTGCCGAACTTGCTGTCAGGATCGATTGGCTCAACCGGTGCTGCGGACGCTGCCTGATGTGCGGACTCCCGGAAAATCAACGCAGCCCCATCGTGATCGAGCGCACCGGCCTGACCATTGCCTTGTGCCAGCACCCGCTGCCATTGGGCATAGCGTGCTTCGGTATGAAAATAGTCTGGCGTCACCGGCGCTAATCCCTGCTCCCTGGCAAACGTCTCGGCTCCGCTTCCAGCCAGCAAAACGTGTGCGCTGTGCGTCATCACCGCGCGTGCAGCCACGATTGGGTTGCGAATAGTCGTCACATTGGCCACTGCACCGGCGCCCAATGTGGCACCGTCCATGATGGCGGCATCAAGCTCGTGGGTACCGCTGCGGGTGTAGACCGAGCCTTTTCCGGCATTGAACAAGGGGCAATCTTCGAGCAGTCGTACTGCTTCAGTGACGGCGTCGAGGGCCGAACCACCCTTGGTCAGGATGGTTTGTGCTGCTACCAGAATCTCTTGCAGGGCAGCATGGTATTTCTTTTCGTCAGCTGCGCTCAGGTCGGCACGGGTAATCGTCCCGGCACCACCATGAATGGCAATCAGGGGAAGCGTCATGATGTTTTTTTCCTTGTGGCTGTCTTAGGGGGAATACGCTGCCTTTTTCCGGAGACAGTTGTGGGTGCAGATGACTGATCTTTCTGGTACAGCCAGGGCAAGACGAATTCGGTCATTTCGGACGCCGCCTCCACAGAGCGCTTGGCGCGATGCGCCACGGCGTCGCAGATAGCCTGGATCAGCACCAGTGCGGCAGCATCCGAGGTCGGTGACATATGGCGCTCAGTAGTGGCATAGATGGTGACCTCGGCCAGCGAAGCCAGCGGCGAATCGGGCGAGTCGGTGAAGGCGATCAGCCTGGCGCCCTTCTCTACCGCACGCTTGGCTAGCCGCACGGTATCAACTACATAGCGTGGATATGCCATGGCGATCACGACATCGCGCGCATCGAGCTTGATGAATTGTCGTGCAGTCTGCGACGCTCCACCTGGCTGCGCCCCCGACAAGACCGTCCGGCAAAACGGCTCAAGTGCATGCGCCATGATCCCGGACAGAAATGCACTTGCACCGAAACCTACAACAAATACCCGATCGGCCTGCAAGATCAGATCCACCACCTGTTCGCAATCGGCTGGCACAAGCGCACGGCGTGTTGCCTCGATATTGTGAATGTCATTACTGAGAGCGTTGGCGATGATTTCCGTCGCACTTGCGCTCTTCTGTACTTCGGTACGCATCTTCTCCACTGGCGCCAGTGACGTAGCGAAGTCAGCCACCAGCGCATTGCGGAAAGGCGCATAACCATCAAACCCGAGCGCATGGGCAAACCTATTTGCAGTCGCCAGCGAAATACCGGCAGCCACTGATAATTCATCAATGGTCATCGTGGCCGCACGAAAGGTGTTGGCCAGCACGTAGTCAGCCGTCTTGCGATGCGACTTTGACAAATGGGGATACAACCTGCCTATCGCATTGGCTACAGCGCCAGCACCCTGCAGTGTTGTGTTGTTCATTTTGAGCATGAATTCTTCGTAAAAACACGAGATCAGAGCCGTAAAAAATGTAAATATATTTTCATTATTTTCAAAAGTAAAGAAAATATTCTTTCAAAAATGAAAAAAAATTTTGTTGCACTGCGATCATGCACCGATGCACTAGAAGTGGAATGTGCCAGGGATGGATGCACCAAAAAAGACGTAGCAATAGCTGAAAAATGATCGTCAATTGCGCCAAAGACCTGTGTGCGTCTCTGCAAATAGAAAGAGAGAATTCTGCCACTCGTCCACTGTCAATCTGATAACGCCGTTCATCTGCAACATAACGCCCGATATTTAACGCAATGCATATAACGTAAAACGTTATAAACTACCGACATCCAATATGATACTGAGCTCCAAATGCAAGGATACCGCTGCGCTTTTTGACAGTCGGCAGGTTCGGAAATTTGTCAATATTCAGGCCATTTCGGAACGCAAACTACCGCTGCTGGATGCCGAAGAAACTCTCGAATTTCTGCGCTCGCCACCGGGTAATCGGCTGGAGGCCCTCAGTGGCAGTTTGTAGTGGCGGTACAGCATTCACATCAATACTCAATAGCGCCTCTGCTTCTCCTGGAGCGATGAAGGAGCTCAACAGGTAGAGATTGTCGATTATCACAAGGAGCACAGCATGACCAAAGCAGCAGGCAAAAAACATCCCCCCATCAGCAAACCAGGTCATAACAACCTGCGTGCGATTCATCCAGGGGAAATTCTGCGCGAAGAGTTTCTCATCCCTGCCAAGCTCTCTGCCAATGCACTAGCCATCGGCTTGCGCGTGCCTGCGACGCGCATCGGCGAGATCATCAATGAACGTCGTAGCATCTCACCTGATACGGCGCTTCGACTGGCGCGCTTCTTTGGCGGTGACGCGCAATCATGGCTTACCCTGCAGCAAACCTACGACCTCAAAAAAGCCGAACTGGAACTATGGCCCACCATCGAACGGGAGGTACAACCATTCCAGTTTGCGCAGGTGGACTAAACTGCCGTATCGTTGTTATCCAGAAGACACCTTCCTCGCCTGCATTCTTACATCTCACTCTGCACACCCATGATTACCCGCATCCAACAACATATCAGCGATCTGCACAGCAGCCGCACGAGTGCTACCCAACTGACCGAAGAAGCATTACAGCGCGCCAGTGCAGCGGATGGCGAGGGCAGCCGGGTATTTACCCGGCTCTATCCATCGCAGGCGCGCGCCGCGGCAACAGCAGCAGACGCCCTGCGCCCGGTCGGATTGCTGCGCTCGCCCATCGATGGCCTGCCAGTGTCAATCAAGGACCTGTTTGATGTCGCAGGTGAACCCACACTGGCAGGTTCAGTAGCACTGCGCGAGGCACCACCGGCTACTGAAACAGCCGTGGTCGTGCAGCGCCTGAACAACGCTGGCGCATCCATTATCGGCCGCACCAACATGACCGAATTCGCCTATTCCGGGCTAGGCATCAATCCGCATTACGGTACGCCACGCAATCCCTGGCAGCGCGAGCTTGACGGTGGTCGCATTCCAGGCGGCTCATCCTCTGGCGCCGCCATTTCGGTTACCGATGGCATGGCGGTAGCGGGAGTGGGCTCGGACACCGGTGGCTCGATTCGCATCCCTGCTGCGCTCACGGGCATTACCGGTTTCAAGCCGACCGCACGGCGCGTTCCTGTCCACGGTGTCTTGCCGCTGTCAGAAAATCTGGATTCAATTGGCGCCATGGCTCCGACCGTGATGTGCTGTGCCATCATGGATGCGGTCCTGGCCGGAGAAACTTTTATCCCGCCTGCCATCACGTCGCTGCGCGGTCTGCGCCTGCTGCTGCCGACCAACATCGTGCTCGATGCCATGGATGCAGAGGTTGCCGCCGCATTCCAGCGCAGTTTGACGCGTCTGTCGGCAGCGGGTGTCCTGATCATTGAACAAACACTTCCTGCGCTGGGAGAATTGGCGGCAATCAACGCCAAGGGTGGCTTTAGCGCAGCCGAGGCCTGGGCCTGGCATCGGGAGCTGATTGCACGCGCCGAGTCAGCCTACGACCCTCGGGTGATCTCCCGCATCCTGCGCGGCAGGGAAATAAGTGCAGCCGATCTGCTTGATATCATGCACAGCCGTCGCCGCTGGATGGCAACCGTCACGCAACAGCTCGACGGCTTCGACGCGCTGATCATGCCCACGGTCCCTATCGTGGCACCAAAAATTCGCGACCTGTTGGCCAGCGATGAGGCCTATTTTGCCGCCAACGCTCTGATGCTGCGCAACCCCAGCATCATTAACTTCCTGGATGGCTGCGCCATTTCCCTGCCCTGCCACGATGCCGGCAATGGTGAAGCCCCGGTCGGTCTAAGTCTGGCGGCGTCCGGCGGCAATGACCATCGACTGCTTTCGATTGCGCTCGCGGTGGAAACAGGACTACGGCAGGCCTGAACCTGCCAGCACTGAAAGGGCATGACATATAATGGCGCCCCGGCGCGTACCCAGCGCCGCTGCTGCCTCTGACCATGACCTTGCCAACGCCCACATCAACCATCCATGCGATCGATGACGCATCCTCCAACTTGTCCACTGGACTGGTTCTGGATGCCGTCACTCTCAAGCGTGGCGATCAGCCGATCTTTAACGATCTGAGTCTGCACCTGACGCAATCTAGGATCGGCATCATTGGCGACAACGGCGCCGGCAAGAGCAGTCTGTTTCGCCTGATCAGTGCCCTGGAACAACCCCAATCGGGACGAGTAACGGTGCATGGACTGGATACGGCGCGCCCGGAGCAACGCCGGCAATTGCCGCGACAGGTCGGCCTGATGTTCCAGAATCCGGATGACCAGATCATCTTCCCCACCGTGCTTGAAGAGCTGGCCTTCAGCCTGACGGCGCTCGGTGAGGAGCGCCGCGCCGCCCGTGCACAGGCATTGCAGTTCCTGCAGCGACGCGGGCTGGCAAGCTGGGCTGAGCGCGCCATCGGCGAACTGAGTCAGGGCCAGCGTCAGCAGGTTTGTCTGATGGCTCTGCATATCACGCAACCGACAACACTGTTACTGGACGAGCCCTATTCCAGCCTCGACCTGCCGAGCCAATACCGGTTATCGGCGCAAATCAAGGCCAGCACCCAGCAGATTCTCCTGTCGACCCATCTACTGGAGCACGTGCGCGACTTTGAGCGTGTCATCTGGATCGACCGTGGACAGCTCCGCGGTGATGGTCCCGGATCTGAAATATGTGCGGCTTATGCGGAAGATGTCCGCACCCGCAGCCTGACTGCCAGCGAACCGGCCACCGATGCTTAGTCTCTACCTGACCCGCCGTACCTGGCTGCACGCGCTGCCAGCCTGGAGCAAGCTGCTGGCCCTGTCGCTGGCAGGCACTGCGTTGGTAATGGTCAGTTCACTATCGAGTATGGGATTGATCGGTGCGCTGGTCACGCTACTCTATTGCTCGCTGGGTCGGGCAGCCTGGCGTCAATGGCGCATGTTGCGTGGCTTGCTGGTCGCGGCGCTGCTGATCATCGGCTTTCACTGGTGGATCGGCGACCCGGCCATCGGGCTGCTCACCGCACTGCGACTCATGGCCGCGACCATGCTGGCCTTGATGCTGACACTGACCACCCGTTTCGACGATCTGCTGCAGGTACTTGAAACGCTTCTTTCGCCTTTGCGACGGCTGGGTGTGCCAACCGAGCGAATCGCTCTCGGGATTGGTCTGATGCTGCGTTTCGCTGAAAATTTCACTGTCCAATGGCAACGACTGGATGACGCTCACAGGGCGCGCGGTGGTCGCAGCAGCAGCTGGCGACTACTGGCACCCTTAGCCGTGCGAGCGCTACAAAGTGCCGAGCGTGTGGCCGATGCACTGGCAGCGCGACTCGGGCATTAATTTTATTTTTCACTTTCAGGCAAGATACCGATGAACCGCACCGCCTCCCTGACTTCTACCCGCTCACTCTCCTATATTGCGCTGTTTGCTGCCGTGATGGCCGCATTCGGCCTGATCCCCAAAATCGATATGCCCTTCGGTGTGCCCATTACACTGCAATCGCTGGGTGTGATGCTGGCTGGTTGCCTGCTAGGCCCGCGCCGCGGCTTCCTGACCCTGCTGCTGTTTTTGACGGCGGTCGCGCTGGGCCTGCCCCTGCTGACTTCAGGTCGCGGCGGACTGGCCGTTTTTGTTGCCCCGTCTGCAGGTTTTTTGCTCGGCTGGCTGGTCGGTGCCTGGGTCTGCGGACTGTGCATGCGGCGCATGGCGCGGGCACGAGGCAAGGCACTGCTGGTTGCGGCCTTCGTCTCTTCGGTCATCGGCGGTATCGTGGTGGTTTACCTGTTCGGGATCGTTGGCCTGATGCTGGCAGCGCACATGGGCTTTGCCCAGGCAGCACTGGCAGTACTGGTATTCATCCCCGGCGATCTTGTCAAATGTGCAATTTGCGCTATTCTGGTCAATAGCGTGGTCCGTGCCATGCCAAGCTGGCGTCTCGACCGGGACTGATCATTTCGGTAGCGCGTTCTGCGCTACCAATCAATTTCCCAAAAACAATAAAAATCCCACTGCACTCTCGGTGCAATGGGATATGGCCCTTTTGCAGCCTGAATTGATCGTTTTTATTATCAAAAAGACAATTTTAAGCATCAAAATTTCTTATTACGGGCTAGTTTTTCACGAAATGCCCTCCCATATTATAAAATTGCAACGGAGCCGCATCAGTTTCGTGACAGGAAGCGCCATTACAATGAGGCAGGACAGTCAACTAACCGCAAGGACAATATCGTGACCGCAGATAAATCAACCATCATCTATACGCTTACCGACGAGGCGCCGCTGCTGGCGACGTACTCCTTACTCCCAATCATCCGCACCTTTACCGCACCGGCGGGCGTGAACGTGGTCGAGAGCGATATTTCGGTGGCGGCACGGATTTTGGCCGAATTTCCAGAATTCCTGAATGATGACCAAAAAGTCCCTGACAACCTGGCTGCGCTGGGCGCACTGACTCAGGATCCCAACGCCAACATCATCAAGCTGCCAAACATCAGCGCCTCCGTACCGCAGCTGCAAGCTGCCATCCGTGAACTGCAATCGCGCGGTTACAAGATTCCTGACCTGCCAGAAGATCCAAAGACTGACGCTGACAAAGACATCCTCAAACGCTACTCCAAGGTACTCGGCAGCGCCGTCAACCCAGTGCTGCGTGAAGGTAACTCGGACCGCCGTGCACCAGCCTCCATCAAGCGTTATGCACGCAAGCACCCACACAGCATGGGCGAATGGAGCATGGCATCGCGCACCCACGTTGCCCACATGAAACATGGCGACTTCTACCATGGCGAAAAGTCGATGACGCTGGAAGCGGCACGCGACGTCAAGATGGAACTGGTCACCAAGAGCGGCAAGGCGATCGTGCTCAAGCCAAAGGTCGCGCTGCAGGCTGGCGAAATCATCGACAGCATGTTCATGAGCAAGAAGGCACTGTGCGACTTCTACGAAGAACAGTTCGAAGATGCACGCAAGACCGGCATCATGCTGTCGTTGCACGTCAAGGCAACCATGATGAAGGTGTCCCACCCGATCGTCTTCGGTCACGCCGTCAAGATTTTCTACAAGGAAGCGTTTGCCAAGCACGGCAAGCTGTTCGATGAACTGGGCGTGAACGTCAACAATGGTCTGGTCAATCTGTACGAAAAGATTGATACCCTGCCGTCGTCCAAGAAGGAAGAAATCATCCGTGACCTGCACGCCTGTCACGAACATCGTCCTTCGCTGGCGATGGTTGATTCGGCCAAGGGCATTTCCAACCTGCACGCACCAAACGATGTGATCGTTGACGCCTCGATGCCTGCGATGATCCGTATCGGCGGCAAGATGTGGGATGCTAACGGCAAGCCACAAGATACCAAGGCGCTGATTCCAGAAAGCACTTTTGCCCGTATTTATCAGGAAATCATCAACTTCTGCAAAACCAACGGCAACTTCGACCCAACCACCATGGGCACCGTGCCAAACGTTGGCCTGATGGCGCAAAAGGCGGAAGAATACGGTTCACATGACAAGACCTTTGAAATCGCTGAAGACGGCGTAGCCAACATCGTTGACCTGGCAACTGGCGAAGTGCTGCTGTCGCAAAACGTCGAAGCGGGCGATATCTGGCGTATGTGCCAGGTCAAGGATGCGCCGATCCGTGACTGGGTCAAGCTGGCCGTCACCCGCGCCCGCAACTCCGGCATGCCTGCCGTGTTCTGGCTGGACCCATACCGTCCACACGAAGCGGAACTGATCAAGAAGGTACAAACCTACCTGAAAGATCACGACACAACCGGCCTGGACATCGAAATCATGTCGCAAGTACGCGCCATGCGTTACACCCTGGAACGCGTGATTCGCGGTCTGGACACCATCTCGGTGACCGGTAACATCCTGCGCGACTACCTGACTGACCTGTTCCCGATCATGGAACTGGGCACCAGCGCCAAGATGCTGTCGATCGTGCCACTGATGGCCGGTGGCGGCATGTACGAAACCGGTGCCGGCGGCTCCGCACCGAAGCACGTCAAGCAGCTGGTGGAAGAAAACCATCTGCGCTGGGACTCGCTGGGTGAATTCCTGGCACTGGCCGTGTCGCTGGAAGACATGGGCATCAAGAATGGTAACAACAAGGCCAAGGTACTGGCCAAGACGCTCGATGATGCGACCGGCAAGCTGCTCGACAACAACAAGTCGCCTTCCCCGAAGACCGGCGAGCTGGACAACCGTGGCAGCCATTTCTACCTGGCGATGTACTGGGCACAGGAACTGGCAGCACAAAAGGATGACGCGGAACTGGCAGCCAAGTTTGCGCCACTGGCAAAGACACTGACCGAGAACGAGCAAAAGATCGCTGCCGAACTTAAGGCAGTGCAAGGTCAGCCGGTGGAAATCGGCGGCTACTACCTGGCCGATGCGGCCAAAGTCAGCGCAGTGATGCGTCCAAGCGCCACCCTCAATGCTGCACTGAAGTCGGTAGCGGGCTAAAACCTGGCAGCCGGGGCGTATTCAAGCTGCCCCGGTTGCCTGAAGCCTGAAGCATTGTTGCCAGCAAGACCAGACAAGGCGGATCTGCACCGGTTGCAGATCCGCCTTGTTGCATCTGAGGCCTGCTTTACCATCGATTTAGTCAAGCAAGTTCAGACCAAACCTCCTGCCATCGGCGATTTTTCATTAGAATGCGCGTAGACAGTTTTTTGCGGCCATTCTGGCCGCTCACCTGATTCGATCCTCATCTGCATGGCAACCAAAAAAACCACTCCGTCCGATTACAGTGAATCCTCCATCCGCGTCCTCAAAGGACTGGAACCGGTCAAACAGCGCCCGGGGATGTATACCCGCACTGAAAACCCGCTGCATATCCTGCAGGAAGTCATCGACAATGCCTCCGATGAAGCACTTGGCGGCCACGGCAAGAACATCCTGGTCACGCTCAATGCCGACGGCAGCATCAGCGTTGAAGATGATGGCCGCGGCATTCCCGTTGGCCTGCATCCGGAAGAAAAGGTCCCAACGGTCGAAATCGTCTTCACCCGCCTGCATGCCGGCGGTAAATTCGACAAGGGTAGCGGCGGTGCTTACGCGTTCTCGGGTGGTTTGCACGGCGTCGGTGTTTCGGTCACCAATGCCCTCGCCTCCCGTCTGGAGATCACGGTATGGCGCGAAGCTGGCGTACACAATCTGGCCTTTGCCGATGGCGATCTGATCGAAAAGCTGCAATCGCGCCCAATGACCCGCGAGGACAAGAAGTCCGGTACCCGCGTGACTGTCTGGCCGAATCCCAAATACTTCGATTCCCCCAATATTTCGCAACAGGAACTGCAACGCCTGCTGCGCTCCAAGGCTGTACTGTTGCCGGGTGTCAAGGTCTCGCTGGCTAATGCCAAGACCGGCGACGTCCAAAGCTGGCAATACGACCAGGGCTTGCGCGGCTATCTGCTGGAGTCGTTGGCGCAATCAACCAGCGCCGAACCGCTGATTCCCCTGTTTGAAGGCGAGCAATATGCCGGCACCGACAACGATGGCTTTGCCGAAGGCGAAGGTGCAGCCTGGGTTGTGGCATGGACCGAAGAAGGCAACGTAGTGCGCGAATCCTACGTCAACCTGATCCCAACCTCCGCCGGCGGTACGCATGAGTCCGGCTTGCGTGAAGGCTTGTTTGGCGCCGTCAAGAGCTTCGTTGAAATGCACTCGCTGCTACCCAAGGGCGTCAAGCTGCTCCCGGAAGACGTGTTTGCGCGGGTCTCCTTCGTACTCTCGGCCAAGGTGCTGGATCCACAGTTCCAGGGCCAGATCAAAGAACGCCTCAATTCACGCGACGCGGTACGACTGGTTTCAACCTTCTCCCGGCCGGCGCTGGAGTTGTGGCTTAACCAGCATGTCGAATACGGCAAAAAGCTCGCCGATCTGGTCATCAAGCAGGCTCAAAGCCGCCTGCGCTCGGCACAAAAGGTCGAGAAAAAGAAATCTTCCGGTGTCGCCGTGCTGCCCGGCAAGCTGACCGATTGCGAGTCCAACGATATCACCCGCAACGAACTATTCCTGGTCGAGGGAGATTCGGCGGGTGGTTCCGCCAAGATGGGGCGAGACAAGGAGTTTCAGGCCATTCTGCCGTTGCGCGGCAAGGTCTTGAACGCCTGGGAAACCGAACGCGACCGCCTGTTTGCCAACAATGAAATTCATGACATTGCGGTTGCCATCGGTGTTGATCCGCATGGCAATCATGACAATCCAGACCTGTCCGGCCTGCGCTATGGCAAGATCTGCATCCTCTCCGATGCGGACGTTGACGGCTCGCACATTCAGGTCTTGCTGCTGACACTGTTCTTCAAGCATTTCCCCAAGCTCATTGACCACGGCCACATCTGCATCGCCCGACCACCGCTGTATCGGGTGGATGCCCCGGCACGCGGCAAGAAACCGGTGCAAAAACTGTATGCGCTTGATGACGGCGAGTTGGAGGCAATTGAAGACAAACTGCGCAAGGAAGGCCTCAAGGAAGGTGCCTGGAGCATCTCCCGCTTCAAAGGTCTGGGTGAAATGAATGCTGAACAGCTCTGGGAAACCACCATGAACCCGGATACCCGTCGCCTGTTACCGGTGGCGCTGGGCGAGTTCGACCATGATGCCTCCCAGGCGCGTTTCACAATGCTCATGGGCAAAGGAGAAGCCTCATCCCGCCGTGCCTGGATTGAGGAGCATGGTAATGAAGCAGAGGCAGATATCTAGCGAGATCGAGAACGGGATGCTCGCTGCGTTGCTGCCGACTTGCAGTACTTGCGTACCATCTGCGTCAGCGCCTTGCTAGCGGCCCGTTCTCGACCTCGCTGTCTTTTTTGAAATTGCGACTGGCTGCGCCGTCGCGCCGTATTCAACTGAACTGTAATCGCAAGCGATACCCATGACTGAACAAGCCAACCTGTTTGAAACCGCACCACCGCCAGACGGTGAAGCGCTAACGCTATCGACCTTTGCCGAACGCGCCTACCTCGACTACGCCATCTCGGTGGTCAAGGGGCGCGCCCTGCCGGATGTGGCCGATGGTCAGAAGCCGGTACAGCGCCGTATCCTGTTTGCCATGAACGAGCTGGGCCTGAACGCTACCGCCAAGCCACGCAAGTCCGCGGCAGTGGTCGGTGATGTGCTGGGTAAGCTGCATCCCCATGGTGACCAGTCCGTGTACGACGCGCTGGTGCGTATGGCCCAGGATTTCTCGCTGCGCTATCCCTTGATCGATGGTCAGGGCAACTTTGGCTCGCGCGATGGCGACGGTGCAGCAGCGATGCGCTACACCGAAGCACGCCTGACGCCGATCAGCAAACTGCTGCTTGATGAAATCGACATGGGTACGGTCGATTTCCAGCCTAACTACGATGGCTCAACCGAAGAACCGAAGCTGCTGCCGGCACGTCTGCCGTTCCTGCTGCTCAATGGTGCCTCCGGTATTGCAGTCGGTATGGCGACGGAAATTCCTTCGCACAATCTGCAGGAAGTTGCGCGCGCCGCAGTCGCCATGATCCGCAATCCACAGATCAGCCATGCTGAATTGATGACCTATATCACCGGCCCGGATTTCCCCGGTGGTGGCCAGATCATCACACCACAGTCAACCATTGCCGAGATGTACCAAAGTGGACGCGGCAGCCTCAAGGTGCGTGCACGCTGGAAGATCGAAGATCTGGCACGCGGTCAGTGGCAAGCGGTCATTACCGAACTGCCACCGGGCGTCTCGTCGCAAAAGGTGCTGGAAGAAATCGAGGAACTGACCAATCCCAAGGTCAAACTCGGCAAGAAGACACTCACGCCCGAACAGCAGGTCCAGAAGCAAAGCATTCTGGCGCTGCTCGATGCGGTACGCGACGAATCCGGTCGCGAAGCACCGGTACGACTGGTGTTCGAACCAAAGTCCAAGAATCAGGACCAGACCGAGTTCATGAACACCCTGCTGGCCCATACCTCACTGGAAACCAGTTCCTCGATCAATCTGGTCATGATCGGTGGCGATGGTCGTCCACGTCAAAAGGGACTGGGCGACATTCTTGGTGAGTGGATCAGCTTCCGCTTCGAGACCATCACCCGTCGTAGCCGCTTCCGTCTGCAAAAGGTAGATGACCGTATCCATATTCTGGAAGGCCGCGAAGCAGTCTTGCTCAATATCGACAAGGTCATCAAGATCATCCGCGAATCCGATGAACCAAAGCCGGCACTGATTGCCGCCTTCAAATTGTCGGATCGTCAGGCCGAAGACATCCTGGAAATCCGTCTGCGCCAACTGGCGCGACTGGAAGCAATCAAGATTCAGCAGGAACTGGCCGAGTTACGCAATGAGAAGGCCAATCTGCAGGATTTGCTGGACAACCCGAATTCGATGAAGAAACTGCTGATCAAGGAAATCGAAGCCGACAACAAGCAGTTTGGCGATGCCCGTCGCACCATCATCGAAGCGGCAGAAAAAGCCGTTGTCGAACAAAAGATCGTCGATGAACCGGTCACGGTCATCATTTCGCAAAAGGGCTGGGTGCGCGCACGTAGCGGTCACGGCCATGATGCCAGCCAATTCACCTTCAAGGCCGGTGATTCCCTGTACGGCGCGTTTGAATGTCGCACGGTCGACAACCTGCTGACCTTTGGCTCCAATGGCAGGATCTACGCAGTCGGCGTCAATGCCTTGCCTAATGCACGCGGGGATGGTGTGCCCATCACGACACTGATCGAACTGGCCAGCGGCAGCAGCCTGCTGCATTATTTTGCCGGCCCGGTCGACACGCCATTGCTGCTGGCCTCGGATGCTGGCTACGGCTTTACCGCCAAGCTGGGTGACATGCTGAGCCGCTTCAAGGGTGGTAAGGCCTTTATCACCGTTGACGAGGGTGACCTACCCTTGCCACCGCGTGTCATCCCGGCTGATGCCAGTGCCATTGCCTGCCTGTCGGCGCAAGGACGACTGCTGGTATTTGGTCTGGATGAAATCAAGAATCTGGCCAGCGGTGGTCGCGGTGTGATTCTGATGGAACTGGAAAAAGACGAGAAATTGCTGGCGGCACAAGCCATCAGTCAAAAGGGGGTGGTCGTCAGTGGTATAGGTCGTGGAGGCAAGGCCCAGGATGTTTCCCTGTCGGCAGCAGCACTGGGACTGCATATTGGTAAACGTGCGCGCAAGGGCAAGGCAATCGAATCGCGACTCAAGCCTGCGGCACTGACGGCACTGTGATCATATCCTCTATCGCGTGACCAGCGTGCTCACGCGACAGAGGATGAAATGGCAGGAGAAAACAACGCTGTTGGCAGTGCAAAGACTGCCAACAGCAGCACCAAACTCAGGTGAGTAACTCCACTCTGCCAGTGCTTAGATTATAGACACCACCGACAATTTTCAGCTTCTTCTCGGCGACCAGCTTGCTCAGCAATGGCGCCGCATGTTTCAGTCGCTCGACATTGAGCAGTACATTTTTGCGCGTTACATTGGCCAATCGGTCACCTGATTCTTTCGCGGTCGCCTTGACTGCCGGTGCAATCGCCGTCGTGATGGTCTGAATATGGCCAGGAAAATCCTGATGCTTTTCAGTGGCAGCGATCGAGGCGACTACCGCGCCGCAACCCTGATGACCGAGCACCATGATCAGCGGTACACCGAGCACCACTGCTGAAAACTCCAGGCTGGGCAGGATGTCGGCTGTCACGTAGTTCCCTGCCACCCGGGTCACAAACAAGTCACCGCGCTGCTCATCGAAACACAACTCTGGCGTAATCCGGGAATCGGCACAACTGACGATGCTGGCGTAAGGGTTTTGCCCATCCACCAATGCAGCACGATCACGCTGAAAATCAAACGGGTGTGAAGCGCCTGTCGCATAGCGTTCATTACCTGCCATCAGGCGAGCAAAAGCAGCTTCCGGTGTCATCACGTTGTCCGGCTTGGGTACTGCAGCAAGCACCTCCCGAGTTGACAGACCTGCCATTGCCAGCCCTGAAACAGAGATTGTCTTGAGAAAATTCCGCTTACTGATCTGATGATCGGAAACCGCTGATTCGTTATCGCATTGCTGGCACATAGTTGCTCTCCTCCCCCACTGCAGAAGCGGGACATCAATCCATCGATTAAATGAAACACGCCATTTATCACAGCGTGGCACAACAGTCGATAAGCCGTCATCGACCGTGCAGTCAATGCTAGGGCAGTACTAATGGAAAAATCGAATCACGCGGAAATCAGAGCTAGACCGACGATGCTGTCGACGCCATCCGTTGCAGATGGCACGTGCAATGCAAACCGCCCACACAGGGTGGGCGGCAATGACTACGAGCTAATTGCTAAACTTGGTGTGACGTTTCGATCAGGCTGCATCACGTTGCAGACGATGGATATTGTCGGCGTTGATTTCGATCTTGCGTGGCTTCAGTGCTTCAGGCACTTCACGTACCAGCTCGATGTTGAGCAAGCCATTTTCCAATTGTGCACCAACCACCTTGATGTGGTTAGCGAGCTGGAAGCGCTGCTCGAAATCACGCGCGGCAATTCCGCGATGCAAGAAGGTGGCGGAGCTTTCTTCCTTCTGCTTGCGACCGATCACCTTGAGTGTGTCGTTCTCGGCTTCGATGTCGATTTCAGCGCTGCTGAAACCAGCTACGGCCATGGTGATCCGGTATTTGTCGTCGGTGACCAGTTCGATGTTGTAAGGCGGGTAACTTGGTTGCGAATCAGCGCGTTGCGCATTATCGAACAATTGTGCCAGACGATCAAAACCGATGGCGGAACGATACAGGGGGGAGAAATCATAAGTACGCATGGCGATATCCTTTCAATAATTAAGCGATATATAAGCGATATAAAAACGCGAACCTCTCTTGAGCATCCGCTGGGGTAGCAACAAAAACATTCGTTATTTACACAGAATTTTTACTGTGTTGTCGCTGCCTTGTTTCCGATATACGGCCATGATTTTTGATTTCAAGAGTTTTTTATTGCGCTCACCAACAACCGCAACACGGCCGACGGTCGGGGCGCATTGACCTCATCGATCTTGCTGTGCAGCATCACTTGTGCCAATGGCAAGTTTGGCAAATCCAACTGTTTGCCAATATCGATCGCTCCCGGTGGACGTACCCTGTAGAGCAAGGCCGAGATGGCGAGACCTGCCGAAATAGCGGCCGCCACCGCATTGACACCACCACCAATGAATACTTCGGCCCAGACAATGCCGGCATCGTCCAGACGACGTACTGCCAGCTCACGGATGGCACAGACCGAGGAAAACATCGCCAGCGGCAGCGGTCGGCCCGGCTGCGGCTGCCAGTGCGGGGCAGCGAACCAGCCCATTTTCTCCACCTGGATCAGTTCACCGTCGTCGCGATCCCCTTCCCTGCGCACGATCACCGCAGCCAGTTCGCCGCGATCGTACATCGCCAGCAGGTCCCGCGAACTGGCGATACGCACCTCCAGTAAAACACCCGGATCAAATGCATTGACCTGCGCCAGCATGGCAGGCAGGCTGGCACCGGCAACGTGGTCACTGATACCCACGGCGAGCCGCTCGCTGGCAACCGTCACCTGCCCCAGCGCTTGCTCATGCGCAATCAGCAAGGCACGTGCTGCGTCCAAAAATTGCAATCCGTCAGCAGATAGCCTTACCAAGCGCGGGCTCCGTTCCAGCAAACGCCGACCGAGACGACTCTCCAGACGTTTCAGCTTGAGGCTGATGGCTGACTGTGTCGTTTGCAGCGCTTCGGCGGCGCGGGTAAAACTTTGCATTTCCGCGACCAGTACGAAGGCCTGTACAGCATCCAGATCGAGGGGGCGCAGTTGAGGTTCCATCGTGAATTTCTCTCACTCATTGATTCATTCATTTTCAAATGAAATTTCTGAAATATTCAGTGATATATTTTTAAAATGATACGCGATGTTTAGGATAAGGCCATACCGTCAATCAACCTATGACGCCATTTGTTTCATTCAATCTGGGAGAAACACCATGCCTTTCGTCCGAGTCCATCTACGCCGCGGCCAAACTCTCGCCTTCCGCCAAGCCATCGCGGAGAATGTCTATGAAGCACTGCGCGAGACCTTCAATGTGCCTGAGGAAGATAAATTCGTCGTGATCGACGAGATTGACCCGGCCAACTTCATCTATAGCAAGTCATATATGAACATCGCCCGCAGCGATGACTTCGTGCTCCTGCAACTGACGGTCAGCAATACCCGAACGGTGGAGCAAAAGAAGGCACTGTTTCAGCGTATCGTGGAGCGGCTGGTCGACAACCCGGGACTGCGGGCGGAAGATATCTTCATCAATCTGGTAGAGGTGCAGAAGGAAAACTGGTCCTTTGGCCTTGGATTGGCACAGTACGAGCTGTAGCGCACCTAAGAGCTGGCAAGCGTCCAATTGAAAACGGCGCACATGGTTGATGTGCGCCGTTTTCGTTAGATCAGAATGAACCCAGGTTACAGCTTGCTGGCGATCAGCTTGCCCAGACGTTCGATACCGACACGGATCTTCTCCGGCGGCACCGTCACAAAGCTCAGACGCAGCGTATTCTTCTGTGGTGCATTGGCGTAGAACGGTGCACCTGGTACGAAGGCGACATGCTGCTCCACCGCTTCCTTGAGCAGCTCGCCGGTGTCGATATGATCTGGCAGCGTCACCCAGATGAACATGCCACCTTCTGGACGGGTCCAGCTGGCGGCTGCCGGGAAGTAGGTCTGCAATGCATCCAGCATGGCCTGACACTGGTCGGCATACAGCTTGCGGATGGTCGGGATATGCTGATCCAGGAAACCATCCTTGATCGCTTCGTAGACCACCATCTGGGTCAACTGCGCGGTGTGCAGATCGGTTGCCTGTTTGGCCTGTTCCATCTTGGCGATCAGCGGCGTTGGTGCCACCACATAGCCCAGACGAATACCTGGTGTGAGGACCTTGGAGAAGGAACCCATGTAAATCACGCCACCTGGATTCATGTTGAGCATCTTCGGCAGCGGATCGTTGCGGTAGCTCAGCGCGCCGTACGGATCATCTTCGATCAGCGGCAAGCCATTGCGGGCGCAGGCCTCAACCAATGCCAGACGACGCTCCAGCGGCAATGTGCGGCCAGTAGGATTCTGGAAGTTCGGCAACGAATACAGCAGACGTGCATCCTTACCAAGAGTATCGACACCAGACGGAATCAAGCCTTGCTCATCGCTAGGCAACGAAACGAATTCGGGACCATACACCGAGAAGGCCTGCAAAGCACCCAGATAGCTCGGTGTTTCGACCAGGACCTTGCTGCCTTCGTCGATCATGACCTTGCCCAGCAGATCGAGACCTTGCTGGGAACCAGAGACCATCAGCACCTGCTCGGGCAGGATCTTGCCATCGCTGGTGGACAAGGAATTAGCCACCCATTCACGCAGTGGACCGTAACCATCGGTCGGGCCGTATTGCAGCGCGATCTTGCCTTGCAGCGATAGCACCTTGTCAAAGGCCGCCTTCATCTGCTCGACCGGGAAGGTCGCTGGCGACGGCAAGCCACCGGCAAAGGAAGTGATTTCCGGGCGCATGGTGATCTTCAGGATTTCCCGGATAGCGGAGCTCTTGAGCTGCTGCGAACGCTTGGAGAAATGCCATTGAAGCGGGTTAGGATTTTCGATTTTCATAGGAACCTGCGAAAAATAGAGGGGCAGTAGACAGATGGGAAGGCGCACGACAGCGCATCCCGATCAATATGACGCTGAGCTGGCAAGCACTACCGTGCTACAGTCATGCTCAACGTCGAGCACGCAAATCAGGCGATTTCAGCAATCAGTTCGATTTCTACACAAGCACCAAACGGCAGCTGGGCAACGCCAAACGCTGAACGCGCATGCTTGCCCTGCTCACCAAAGACTTCACCGATCAGTTCCGAGGCACCATTGGTCACCAGATGATGTTCGGTGAACTCGCCAGTGGAGTTGACCAGGCTGAGCAGCTTGACGATACGCTTGACGCGTGTCAGGTCACCACCACAAGCTGCCTGCAAGGTTGCCAGCAGATCGATTGCCACCGCACGCGCGGCTGGCTTGGCTTCTTCAGTGGTCATGTCCTTGCCCAATTGACCAACCCAGACCTTGCCGTCCTTCTTTGCCAGATGACCGGACAGAAAGACAGTATTGCCAGTTTGTGCGTACATGACGTAGGCGGCTGCCGGTGCGGCAACGGCTGGCAGTTCAATATTCAAGGCTTTGAGTTTCTCGTAGACGGACATGCGGTGCTCCTGTTGACAATAGCTGCATGACGGGCGCCATTAGATTGACGCCGGGCAAGACAACAAGTTAAAAAAAGTTTAGTCGGTCATTATCGCAAATATCCCAACTTTTTATCGGACAACGTAAGTAAAAACATCGACAACATCCTTAACGTTTAACGCTCATTCTTCGCCCTGTTGCCACAACGGCAAGTACCGCAGCAGCAAACACCAGATTGCGCGTATCCAGTGCCTCGCCAGCAATGAGGCTGGCTCCCAGCAGCGACAAAAAGGGCTGCAGCAACTGCACCTGCCCCACACGGGCAATCCCGCCCAATGCCAGACCCTTGTACCAGAAGAAAAAACCGATAAACATCGAAAATACCGAAACGTACGCAAATGCCAGCCAGGCCTGCGGCGACGCCGTTACTCCATAGTGCCAGCCTAGCCAGAGCGTGACCGGCAACAACAGGGGCAAGGACAGCACCAAGGCCCAGCAGATCACCTGCTCGCCGCCCATGCTTTGTGCCAGCCGACCACCCTCGGCATAGCCCATGGCAGCGGCGAACACCGCTGCCAGCAATGCCAGATCGGCAGGCTGCAGACTGCCCCCTCCCTGACGCAGGGCAAAAGCAACCACAATCGCACTACCTGCAGCGGCCGCCAGCCAAAAGCCGGTCGATGGACGTTCACCGAAGCGCAACGCGCCAAACAAGGCGGTTGCCAGTGGCAAGATACCCAACACTACCGCACCATGTGCAGCCGGGACCTGTTGCATGGCCATCGATGAGAACAACGGAAATCCCACCACCACCCCCAGCGAAGTGATCAGTAATGCCCGCCATTGCACCCTGCTTGGTAACGGCGTGCGGCGATACCAAAGCACACCCAGCGACAATCCAGCCGCCACGACAGCACGACCAAAGGCGATGAAAGCCGGGTTCAGTTCAGTCACCGCCAATCTCGTAAACGGTAACGTCAAACTGAAAATGGCAACGCCGACGAAACCAAGCCACATGCCTTTCGTTTCGATTTGTCTGCTCATAGCCAGATCGACAGTGCCGCGTAGATTGTCAGGAGCACCATCACCGCACTGAACAGCTTGCGCCACAATGCTTGCGTCAAAAAGCGACGCAGCAATGAGCCAGCCCCGGCCCAGACGCTCACACAAGGCAGATTGACCACACTGAACACCAGGCAGTACACGGCAATGGCCAGCCACGTCGGCCGCATCGATGGTAAAAATGCAGCGGCACCAGTGATGGCCATCATCCAGGCTTTAGGGTTAGCAAACTGAAACATGGCTGCTGCCGTGAAGCTCATCGGCTTCGCCGCGACGGGGGCTTCGCTCACCGCTCCCATGCTGCGCAGTTGCCAGGCCAGATACAACAGATAACCGGAGCCACCGACCTTGAGCACCACGTGCGCGGCCGGCACGGCCATCACCAGACTGCCTATCCCAGCGGCGCAAATAGCCAGCAACACCGCAAAACCGCAGGTGATGCCCAGCATATGCGGAATCGAGCGGATAAAGCCGAACCAGATGCCTGATGAAGTCAACATGATGTTGTTCGGCCCGGGCGTGATCGAACTGACAAATGCATACGTTGCCAGCGGCCAGAGAAACTCCATTTCACACCCCTTTTTGCTTAACGCGGTGACGTCTGAGCGGACGCCCCAGCAGATGGGATATCGCCCGCCCAAGCGTCGCGGCAACTTCAGAAAACCAGTTAGCGGCAGCGGCAAACTGCGCTGAGGGCGCAGGTTCCAGCGCCAGCTCACTATCGTGCTCAGCCTCAATCACCAGTAACTGCGTCGACGAGACAATGATGCCGTCACCGGCACGTAGCCAGAAGTCTTCGCTACGGCCTTCCTGCGTGATCCACACCATTCCGCGCCTAACGACCAGCAAGCGTGCGCTAGCCAGGCGGAAACTGACGACGTTACCTGCCGACAACTGATATTGCAGACGTTCTTGATCAAGTATCTTCATGCTGCTCTCCTGTCATCCTCAAAACCTGTCGTGCTACGACTTACCATTGCCGGACGCTGCAAAATACGGGCAAACATATCGTGGTCAACATTCCCGCCTGACAGCGTCAGGCCAATACGCTGCCCGCGCAAGCGGTGACGCTGCTGCATGGCCGCCGCCAGCGATGCCGCGCCGGCACCTTCGGCAACATTGTGCGTCGCTGTGAAATACAGCTTCATGGCCTCAGCAACCTCGTCGTCACTAACGGCCACTACCTCGTCCACCTGATCCATGATGACTGCCAACGCGGCGTCATCAGGCACCCTACAGGCCATGCCGTCGGCAATCTCGGTGGTGACTGGCGACTCCATCTTGCGACCTTGCTCGAACGACAATTTATAGGCTTGTGCATGCGACGACACCACGCCAATAATTCGGGTACGCAGATTCAAGGCACGTCGCGCTGCCACGGCGGCACAGATGCCCGAACCCTGACCAATCGCTACGAACAGCACATCGAGCTCTGGCTGGGCGCGCAACAGCTCCATCCAGTAAGTCGCCACGCCGCCAACCAGATCCCGATGAAACGATGGGATCATGTGCAAGCCCTGCTCCCTTGCCAGCAACGCAGCATGTTCACGACTTTCCTGAAACTCACCACCGTGCTCAATCAGCTGTACGCCAAGTGCCTGCATGGCAGCGTTCTTTTCCTTGCTGTTGCCACGCGGAACAACAATAGTGGCGGGAATGTCATAGCGACGCGCCGAGAGGCCGACCGACTGACCGTGATTGCCGCGTGTGGCCGAAATAACCCCAGCCACGCGCTGACTGGCTTGTGCCAGGCCGTGCAGATAAACCAGGCCACCGCGAATCTTGAAGGCACCGGTTGGCGTGTGGTTCTCATGCTTGACCCAGACTTGCGCGCCCAATGCTGCACTCAGCAGTGGCCAGCAATACTGCGGGGTGGCCGGCATCGCCGCGTAGACGATACGAGCGGCTTGTTCAATGTCGTCGTGATTTGGCAATAATTCGGTCATGCTGGCTCTCCATTGGGTCATCAATGTTGCAATAAAATTAGTCGTGATCGTCGTGGCCGATCAGGCAGCGTAGGCATATCAAAGTGTATCGATGCCTATCAACAAGATTGACTGCACTGGTGACATGGGTCTATCCTACTCGACATGACCGATACAGTACCAGTACAGTCAGTCAAATAATCTCACACAGTGTTACGGCAATATGACCAATACAGCTCCCTTACTCACACCTGCCACTTCCAGCGCTGTCGCGCCAGCCCTCCCCTTGTTGTCGCGCGAAAGCGGAGATTCTCTGGTCGATCAGATTGTGCGCACGGTCAAATCACGGATCGACGACAAGCTACTTCGCACCGGTGCGAGGATGCCATCCATCAGACAGTTCTCAGATACACACGGGGTATCGCGCTTTACGGTGGTGGAAGCTTATGACCGCCTGGTCGCACAGGGATTTCTGGAATCGCGCCGTGGTTCGGGGTTTTACGTGCGCGAACGCTCACCGGTTGCCGGCGGCAACAATACCAGTACAGTTGCCCGATCACTTAGTCAGGAGCTTGATCAACAAAGCTTCGACACCTCAGCACCTTCACTAGATGTCGTCTGGCTGGTACGTAACATGTTCCGTCAGATGCCTGCCTACAAAATGCCCGGAGCCGGGCTCTTGCCGCCCGACTGGCTCGATGGCGAACTGCTGGGTAACGCGGTACGCGCTGTTGGCCGCCAGAATCAAGCCTTGTTGCTGACCTATGGCACGCCGCAGGGCTTTTTACCGCTGCGTCAGCAGTTGCAGCTAAAACTGGCAGAACTTGAAATTGCAGCGCCGCCAGAGCAAATCGTCATGACGGCGGGCGTCACGCAGGGGCTGGATATTGTGGCGCGTCATTTTCTGCGTCCGGGCGATGTGATTTTCGTTGATGATCCGGCATGGTTCCTGATGTTTGGCTCATTTTCTGCCTTGGGTGCCAAGGTAGTCGGTATTCCCCGGCTCGCAGATGGACCCGACATTGTTAAACTGGCTGAACTGGCAGCGCTGCACAAGCCGCGTTTGTATGTGATCACGTCCGTACTGCACAACCCGAGTTCGACCTCGCTGTCTGCCGCCAAGGCCTTTCAGATCCTCAGGATTGCCGAGGAATACGATTTCACCATCGTCGAGGATGACGTCTACTGCGACATGCACCCTGGTGCTGGCATCCAGCCAGCGACCCGGCTGGCGGCACTGGACCAGTTGCATCGGGTGATATATCTGGGGGGCTTTTCGAAGACGCTGTCAGCCAATCTGCGCGTCGGATTCATCGCCACCTCTCCCGAGCTGGCGCGGCATCTGGCGGATCGCAAGATGCTCTCGACGCTGACCACCAGTGAACTGGGCGAACGCGTCATCTACAAGATCCTCTCGGAAGGCCATTACCGCAAACATACCGAGCGCCTGCGTAACCGCCTTGGCACCGTTCGCGACAAGGTTATCCGCCAGATGGAGCGGGTCGGACTGGATACCGGGAACCCCAGTCCGATCGGCATGTTTGTCTGGGTTGATGCCGGTCGCGACACCAATGTACTGACCGAAAAAGCCATGGCTCAAGGCTTTTTGCTGGCGCCGGGCAGCCTGTTCTCGCCCAACCAGTTGCCGTCCAGCAAAATGCGCATCAACGTTGCCGCCATGGCAGATCCTGGCATCTGGCGTTTTCTTGAGAGTGAAATCAAAAGCGCCTGAGGATGCAATCAGGCAGATCCGGCACCTGCCCCGGCTATTGCATTGCGGATCAGCTGGGCGACTGAGCCATCGTGGGTAAATCCCACCGCTTGTGCTGTCCTTGCATCGAGTGGCGGTTGCCGGCCAAAGCCTGCTTCTAGTTGTGCGTTCGGCGCATACTCCACCAGCGCCAGCCGGTCTGTGCCGTAAGTTTGCGCCAATGCGTCAATCAACTGCGCCATGCTCAGATGCAATACTGGCAGAGTGTAGTCACGCCGCTGCGCAAGCTGCTCTTGCGACAAGGTAGTCGCATGCAACAGATTGTCGACACAACAGTGAACAGACATCCACCAGGCAGTCGCCTCCCGCGATACCGGACAGACAAAGCGTTCACCAGCGGCCAACCGCCAAAACACCTCGCTCATGAAGGCCGACAATAGACCCGACGGTGCCGGTGGGCGGGCAACGATACCCGGTAGCCGGAGAATACGGCCGTCGACCCAGCCACGCCGGCTGTAATCCTTGATCAGAATTTCACTCGCCAGCTTGTGCGCACCGTAGCTAAGATGCGGCTGCATCGGTGTGGCATCATCAATCGTCTGCTGTCCCGGCTCACCGTAGACGGCAATGGAGCTGGAAAATATCATCATTGGGGCATGGGCATGCTGTTGCGCCTGCTTGCGCGCCTGTTCCAGCAAACCGAGGGTGGCACCAAGATTGACCTCCAGTCCAGCCGCAAAGTCCTTCTCTGCAGCCCCGCCTGGCAGGCTGGCAAGGTGAAACAGAATATCCACCGGTTGCGCAAAAGCTTGCTCCAGTATCGCAGGGTCAGTGATACTGCCAATAATCTGGTGTACCGCCGATGCTGCAGGCTCCGCCGCGAAACGGCGATCAATCAGCGTCAGCCGCGTCAATTTTTGCCCGGCCACCCCGTCTGCCAACAAGCGTTGCTGCAAAGCGCAAGCCACAAATCCGTCGCCCCCTGTAATCAAGACATGCATGCTTGCACCTCTGGTTTGGTCATCTGGATGCTCATGCCTGATCACCGGCAAAGAGCACATGCTGGTGGGTCAGTAAAATACTGCTCCTTGCTGCGACCAACGCATCTGGTGCAGTGGCGGCATCGGACTGATCGATCCAATATTGGCCAAGCGCCCGTGCGGCCTGATCATCACGCAGCCACACCTCATCGACGACATCGGCAGCCGCAGGCAGGCCATCTCGACGCAGGACGATATTGCGGACAACCGTATCGATAGCATTGCCAAAATCCTGCAAAGCCTTGTCCCATAAGGGAGTCGTTGCCGTTGCCAGGTCTTCTCCGCTCACGCCCTCGCCTGCGCGATGGAACACGAACAGCTTGCTGGTGCTACGACGCCTGCCTGCACCTTCTGCACCCTCTGCTCCCAGTGGCGAGCGTACTTCCAGCTCACGTACGGGAAGGCGAATCACACTCTCCTGATCGACAAAGCGATCTTCATCCGGCTGCAAATGACTGAGGTAAAACGGCGCCTGCATCGCCGCAGCAGCCTGCTGAGGATGATCGAACCAGACCTGCGTGACAAAGTCACGGTTCAGTGCGAAGAAATCATTGCGATCCACGCCGAGCCGATAACTGCCGTCGAATACGTGATTCTGGATATAACGCCGAGGCGCTAGCTCAGGCTGCTCACGAATCATCCCAACAACAGCCGTACCATGCACTTCCAGCATGTAACGATGCGCCTCTGCCAGCGTGATCCCTGCGCGACGTCGCCCTATGATCATCAGCTTCATTGTGTGTCTCCTTGGTAGTTAGTGGTCTGCAAGAGCGAGTGCAGGTGTCGCTACTGCCGGTATTGCTACCTGTCTTGCAGACAAGCTGACGACGGTCTGCTCAATCACACCAAAAGGACCTGCGCGGCCGTCATCGTGCCATGACTGTAGTCGGACCCGATCACCAAACCTGAGAAACGGCGTCTGTGCAGCACCCTGATCAATCATCTCAATCACACGGCGCTCTGCAATGCAGGCAGACCCGGCAGTACGCGCCTGATTCGAGACGGTACCTGAGCCGACAATGGTGCCAGCGTGCAAGCGCCGGGTACGTGCTGCATGGGCAATCAATTCGGGAAAACTGAAGTGCATCTCACCGCCATGCGGTGCGCCAAAATAGCTGTCGTTACGGTCAACCTGCAAGCGCAGGTGCACGCGCCCGTCTCGCCAGGCGTCTCCCAACTCATCTGGCGTCACTGCCACAGCAGCAAAACTGGTAGAAGGCTTGGCCTGCAAAAAACCGAAGCCACTCTTCATTTCACGCGGACCGAGTGCGCGCAAACTCCAGTCGTTGATTTGCACAATCAGGCGTACCGCGTCGAGAGCCTGACTGGTTGACGCCGCCATCGGCACCGGCCCCACAATGACACCAAACTCTCCCTCAAAATCAATCCCATCCTCTTCACTCGGTAAAACAACCTCGGCCATCGGCCCCAAAAAGTCATCGCTGGCGCCCTGATACATCACGGGAATACGATCAAAATCGGGGATGGGCGGCGTCTTGAAGGCTTGCTCCATCAAGCGGCCATGATGTAGAAAAGCCGACGCATCCAGCCATTGCGGTGCACGCGGCAGAGGGGCAAGGCAATGCTGCGCATGGAAATCAAACTGATCTGCGAGACTGCCCGCATTGAGCTCCTGGTAGCGTTTTTCCAGCAGCGGATTAACCTGCTCCCAGCGTTCCAGTGCCGTTAATAGATTCGGTGCAATCATGCTGGCATCAATTGCGCTGCGCAAATCGCGTGATACCAGCAGCAATTGACCGTCGGCAGTACCGTTATTCAAAGTAGCGAGTTTCATGGAATGACTTTCTATCAAGCGCCAGCGTGTGGCAGCGTTGCTGCAATGACTGGATCGTATTGTCCGCTCACCAGCACAAACAACATGCGACACGGACGCCCGGAGCGATTGGCCCAGGCGTGATTGGTGCCGCGCTGGATCACCACGCTGCCGGGCTTCAGAACGACTTCGCCGTCATCAACGATCAACGTCATTTCACCTTCCATGACCACACCGTAATCAACCGATTCGGTGCGATGCATCAGCGGATGCGGCGAGTCGGCTGCGACGGTCGAAGCGCTTGCATCCCCAATCTGGGTGAATGCATCTTTCATCCGGGCAGCACCATGCTGAAGCAGCTCTTCACTGTCCGGTGGAATATCAACGAAACGTAGACGGGTACCGCCGGCTGGTGGTGGCAGCGTCAGCGGACCCAGGGTCGGATCGACACCGTTATCGACCAAGGCCGGTGTACGGTCGGTACTCCAGACTTCGTGAAATACGGTACCCGGGATGGCTGCAATTTCAGCCACGCTCGGGAGCGGTCCGGCGCTACTGATAATGGCGCGACCACTATTATCGTGACCAGTCACCACACGGTGTATAGCGGGAAATGTCATACCTGAATCCTTCCTGTTCATTCAAAAATAGCAACTGCACGTGTCCAGCCGGCTGAGGCACGGCGGATCTTGTGGGGGAAACAACTGATGGTGAAACCGTGTGCTGGTAGTGCTTCCAGGTTATGCAGCTTTTCGAGATGGCAGTAACCAATGTCACGCCCGGCCTTGTGGCCTTCCCAGATCAGCGACGTGTCACCCGTTTCGGCGATTTTCTTTGCGGTATACGAGAACGGTGCGTCCCAGCTCCAGGCATCGGTACCGGTCAGACGGACACCACGTTCCAGCAAATACATGGTGGCCTCATAGCCCATACCGCAGCCAGCTCCCAGATAATCCTGATGCCCATAGCGTGCGCCAGCACGTGTGTTGACGACCACGATATCGAGCGGTGCCAACTGGTAGTCGATACGCTGGAGTTCGGCCTCAACATCGGCGGCAGTCGCTACATAGCCATCCGGAAAATGCCGGAAATCGAGCTTCACACCCGGCTGAAAGCACCACTCCAGCGGCACCTCATCAATCGTGATGGAGGGCTTGCGCTCACCCAGCGCAGCATCCATGGTTGAATGAAAGTGATACGGTGCATCCAGATGCGTACCGTTGTGTGTGGTCAGCGTGACCCATTCGGCAGCAGCAGCCTCGCCATCGGGATAATCGGATGCCTTGGTACCCGGCAACATGCTCATGAACTCGGGCAAGGTATCGGCATGACGCTGATAGGTAATTTTCGGCGCCAGTGGTGGTGGATCGGAGAGGACATCATTCTCCAGATAAATCGACAGGTCGACAAAACGGTAAGCAGGTTTGCTGCGCATAGAAACACCTCAGACAGAAGGAACAAGATCAGGATGCTGACGTACCTGACGAAAGCAGGTTATGGCCATCAATGCCAACAGCATCGCGGCAAAACCCAGACTGCCATAGCCCGCACTCTTGACCAGTGTGCCGCCCAGCACAGGTCCGATGGCGGCACCAATCATCAGCGTCGCCGGTGTCGAGGCTGCGGCGCGCCCGGTCGCATCCAGCTGGGCCAGTACGCCGAATGCAAACGTATGGGTGAAGATCTGAATACTCACCAGGACCGATGCCGCCAGCGCATACGGAATAAACGTCGAACTCTGGCTGATGACCAGCACCAGCATTGCCTGTAGCAATGGTCCTGCGAGCAGCACGGTATGCGGTGACAGGCGGCGCTGTAACAAGGCGGCTAGCGGAGCCGGTATCAGATTGACCAAGCCGAGTGCAATCAGCACAGCAGCGACCGCATCAAAGCCAAAGCCGCGATCAATACCAATGCGTTCAACAAAACTGAAGGTCATCGACTGCACAACACAGATACAGACCACTCCCAGCACCACGTACCAGACTGCCGGATCAAGACGGGCGTGAGTAGCAGTGGGGATGGTGGATACCTGCTCAGTTTGGGCATCGGAGGGAAATCCAAGTGCACTCATCAGCGTCGCAACGGCCATGACGAACGCAAACAGATAAAACATCGCCGATCCGCCAAGATGTTTCAGCAACTGGGGCGCCAAGGCATAGAACAGCACACCAAAGAAACCAATGGCAATACCGACCGTCGCAAACAGGCGGTGTGGATTTTTGCTGCGACCAATCATGCCGTGCGTAAAAGTCAGCCCGCAACCTGAGCACATCCCGGCCAGCGCATGCAGCAACAGCATCGCACCAAAACTTGATACCTGCGTGACGACCAGAAACCAGACGGTCGCCAGCGCGAATCCAATAGTCACCATCCTGCGTGCCTGAAAGCGCAGCACCAGAGGTGCAAAAATGGCGCTGCTCACGACCGTGCCCAGCAAGAATGTCGTTGCCAGCCCACCGGCCTGCTGCGGATCGAGGCCATAGTAGGAAATCAAAGCTCCCACCCAGACCGGTAGCGCCACCAGATCCAGCATTCCTGCGCAATGTGCCGTCATGAGAACCAGGCGGCCTTTCCAACTGTCTATTTTGATCATGCGTGTCTCCTGATGAAGTGCTGCAATGTGTTGGTCGTGTCTTCTTCGAGACTTAGATTGGTTCTGCCAACGACATCAATGAACTACGCATGATCCCCGCATGCTCCTGTTTATCACCGCCGGCGATCTCGATCTCGCCCAGGCGTGCCGAGTTTTCGACGACCATCCGGCAGCGCTCATAACGTCGCGCCTGAAACTGTTGCAAGCCCTGCATGACGTCGCTCGCACGACCCAACTCATCGGCCAGAACAAGACCATCCTCAATGCCGATACAGGCCCCAGAGGCAAGGTGTGGCGTTGTCGCGTGGACAGCATCGCCAATCAGGACAATGCGGCCATTGAACCAGGACTGTTTGATCAAGAGACTTTCAAGTGGGCGGTAGATGACCTGTGAATGCTCACCAATCTGCTCGCGCACTGTCTGCATCAGCGCTACCGGGAAATGTTGCAATAAATCGCGCAGCATCTGCGGTTGATCGGCTGCCGGAATATGAATTTTCTGTTCGCGATCTTCGGTTACAAACAGGTACATCTCGTTCTGAGTCACCGGACTGACGCCCGTTTTAACCTTCTGCCCCAGCCACATCGCTGGCCGCACCAGCTCCTGCGGGCGCGGGAACACGGCGCGCCATACCCCCTGGCCGGAATAGCCTGGTTGCGGTGCGTCCGGGAAAAATGTGCTGCGTACTCTGGAATACAGGCCATCGGCACCGATGACGACATCGTAACGCCCACTGGTGCCGTCAGTGAACACGACATCAACACCTGCAGCATCCTGCTGGATGTGACTGAAACTGCATCCGAGGCGAACATTGACACCTGCGCTTCGCGTCGCTGTCGCCATCAGTTGCGCCAGCGCTGGACGCATCACGCCAGCGCCACCAGGAACATCAGGTCCGGCCAGGCGCGGCGTCGGCAATTGGGCCAGAGAATGACCAGTCGGCGTATACAGATCGACGCCATCTGCGGCATACCCAATGCGCAGGAATGGATCGAGAATGCCCAGCTCCTTGAAGGCACGCAAGGTGGCGCCGCCAAGGCTGATGCCAGCACCATAGGAACGCCAGCCCGCATCAATCTCCACCAGATCGACAGCGACACCGCGTTTGCGTAAGGCGATCGCCGCCGCCATCCCGGAAAATCCACCGCCAATAATCAGTGCCTTGCTCAGGTGTTGTGGTGCAGTACTCATATTGTTGTCTCCTTATCGTTAGTGGTTATTCGTTATTCGTTATAGGTCTGACCAAGGTCAGCGCGCCATCTTCATGCTGCTGCAATGCCACTGTCGTGAGCGCCTGTCCCAGACAGGGCCCGAGCACACAAACGCCGGTGGCCGGTAAAAACTCAGCACCATGGGCGGCGCAGATAATGCGCGTGCCATCGGCATTCAAATACGCATCACGTCGCCAGGCCAGTGGTGTGTTGCCATAATGTGGGCAGGCATCCTGATAGGCATAGACCTGCCCTTGAACTCGCAGCACAAAAATCAGCTGCTGCTGGCCATCCGGCAAAAAGCCGCGACTGCTCCCTTCAGGTAGTTCCGCGACATGGCACAGATAGCCGGGTCGATTCATTTGACGTGTACTGCCAGTTCGTCAGGGGACACCGCAGCCGATTTCGGTGGCGGTCCGCCGGGAGCCCATTTGTCACGCTGCTGAAACAGGAATAACTGGGATGCATCAGCACTCATGCCAGCCTCACGGGCAACCCACTGTGTATCGTGCAAGTCCATATCGGCGTCATACTCAACATGACATCCGAGCGGGCTATTGAAGTACCAGAACCAGTTGGAGCCAAACCGATGGCGTCCCGGCCCCCAGAAAGATTGATACCCTTTGTTCACCATATTGGTACCGGCCTGCATGACCTCAGTGGGGCCACCCATGTGGAAGGTAAAGTGCTCACAACCCTTCATGACCGGCGGCGTCTGAATCAGGAACAAGGTGTGATGATCCTGCGTACCTGCTGGTCGTAGAAAAGGCCCGACGCCTGTGAAGCGGTCGGTACAGACGAAGCCAAGCCGCGTATAGAACGCTTCGGCATGGGCTGCATCCGGCACAAAATAAACAACGTGGGATAAGGAGCGTGGGCGTGGAATTGCGTCCGGGTTCACACCGAGCTGATTGATACCGCGCTGTGCCGGTGCACCGGGGGCGTTGACGGATTCCGCTGCCAACGCCAGTGGACGTCGGCAGGTAATCTGGAAGCCGAGCATGAAGCCCGCATTATCTTCTGCCTCGATAGCGCCATCGGCCAGACGGCGTACTGCGCGGTCGCGTCCGATCTCGGCAGCAATCGCATCCAGGCTGGCCTGATCAGCCACCCCATAAACCGTCTTGCGCAGTTTGCTAGCGGTTGGCATGGCAGGTGGCAATGTCAGATCATCGTGACGCGCCAGAATGACAGCTGTCCCATCGAGTGCTTCAAAGCGTTGGGGACTGACTTGCTGCAGACCATAATCGATCAGATACTGGATGCTCGCCGCCAGGTCATCGACCCCAAATACCAGAGCATCAGGTCCAATAATATTCATCAGTTTCTCTCGATCTGTCAGTGACTTTTGGTTGAAGGTTCGCTACCGGTATGTCCACCCAAGGCCTCAGCGACCCAATCGGCGATATACATGCCGGCGTTGGCTGAATTATCGAAACTTGAGTGCTGCACACCTCCCTCACGCTGGGTAAAAATTTTCAGTTCGCGTCGTGGGCTATTGGTCAGTTGTGCATAGGTGCGCTCGGCCCAATGCACAGGAATCTGGCTATCCTTTTCGCCGTGCGTGACCAGAAACGGCACCTTGATACGGTCGAGCACACCATCCAGATGCACCTGTTCGGCAATGCGCAGAAAGTCATCCATATCCTTGGCACCCCATACCCAGAAAACGTGTTCCCAGTAATGCGGTACCGGCAGATTGCCTTCGCGTGCCAGACGTTTTTTCTGGACATCACGCCAGTCGTGGTTGGCACCCCACACCACGCCGCAGGCAAACCGCGGCTCAAACGCCACTGCTCGTGGGCAGTAGTAACCGCCCAGCGAGACCCCTTCCATTCCGATCCGCTTGGGGTCTACATCGCGACGCTGTTCAAGCCAGTCAACAATACGGCTGGCCCAGTGCTCACTGTCATAACGCGCCGTCAGGCCGCGCAGACGCAATGCATCACCGGTCCCCGGCTGATCAACAATCAAGGAAGCTACCCCGCGCCGTGCCAGCCAGCCTGGCAGGCCAACCAGGTATTTCATTTCCTTGGTGGAATCGAGTCCATTGACCTGGACCAATACCGGAGCCGGTCCTGTGACTCCTTCTGCGGGTACGTACAGGGCACTCAAAAAGCTGTCGCCATAAGGAATCTGGACCTGCTCGCAACGCGCCCCAGACAGCGTGAGACCGCGCGCAAAGATCTCCTGAAAACGCTGGTACAGCGCGAGACGGCCCGGCGCATGGCGCCCCTGAAGCCGTTCACAGGTCAGCAGGTAATTGGCTGCCCGCAGATATTTCTCACCTGCTGAATAATGGCGCTGTGCCGCTTCATCCTCTGTGGCCAGATCACACAATTTCTCCGCCATGGTTTGCCAGGTGGCGCGAAAAGCCGCCGTACCGGCGGCATCGGGCTGGCGTGCGGCCTCTTGCAAAGGCGCGCACATCTCCTCAATCTCACCAATCCGGGCACCCATTTCTATGGAAAGGTCTACCGAAAGATTCCAGACGTAATTAGTAGGAAAATAACGAAACATAAAGTGATTCTCTTTGCTGTAAAAATTAATCGTGCTGCTGCCAACGCCGCGCACCCGCCGGTCAGCGATGGCGCCGTTGGTCAGAATTTGTAAAAGCCATTAATAAAGATCACATCTCCCTTGGCAGCATTACGGGCCACGACCTGACGCTGCCAGGCCGCGTAGGCACCATATTTTTCTGTTCCCCAACCAAACTGAGGCCCAATCACCAGTTCGCGTACGCGGTTACCTCCGTTGTAAGAAACACCGTTCTTGGTATCGTCCGTGAGCTGGTTGTGAAGGTAGCCTCCGAGACCTGCAAACCACTGCGGTCCAATGTGATAATTGAGCGCGTAGTCAGACTCGAACTCGACGCCGGAGCGATAGTTGGTTGCGTTATTTTTGGCGTTGTAGACCAGCTTGGCCAAGGCGCTCAACTCCCAGTCCGGCGCGAAGAACCAGGTCATCGCATAGTCCAGCTGCAGAGCGTAATAGTTGCGACCAATGTTGACGCTGCGATTCGCATCGTAAGCACCAGTGGGACTGATGGTCAGCAGCGACACCATCTGGTGGTAATTCTGTCCATGCCAGCCAATCGAGCCACCGACTTCAAGATCTCCGCCACCTTTGGCGCTACTGCTGCCATACAGAGAGGAGAGAGAGGACTCGACATAGGAACTGGATGTTTCAAACGCCGGTGTGCCGCCCAGAATATGAATATCGTCGAACACATGCAGATAACGCAGTGCATGTACTGCCACGCTCAGCGATGCACCCGGCAAGGCATTGTTACCCTTGCTATCGGTGATCTTGTAGGATTTGATCCACTCGTTGTAGGTCAACAGATAGTCACCAGGCTCCTGCAAGACGCCTGTCATAATGGTCTGCACTCCCACCGGAACTACCGACCCGCCACCCTCAGTGGCCTGTACCGCCGGTGCGAATGTTGCAGCTAATGTGGCAGCGACAGTGCCGGCCACGGCCCTTCCAAATGCGTGCTTCATGTTGTCTCCATGTTGTAGTTTTTGGATAACGCACGTTGTTGCACATTAGCAATCAGGCAAGCCGCTGCCACTGACTGGCAAAAGCGCTTCAGCCCAAGCCATTTCCTGAATGCAATAACCTCTTGCACCGGTCTCACCGGGCTGGTTTGCTGCCAGATGCATTGATGTCTCCAATGTGTCGTTGTTGTTCTGCTCTTGCGCCTGATTGGCGCAGTTATTTATGTGGATTCTTGAGCAGATGACGCAGTGTACGAAGCACAATCCATTTAGTAAAATTGCATCCATCAATACCATTCATCGATTTCATGAATGGGTTGATGTGCAATTTTTCTCAGAATCGGGAGAGCTCGACATGCGTTTAAACAAGCTGGACTTGAACTTGCTGGTCGCACTGGACGTGATGCTCTCCGAGGTCAGCGTGACTGCCGCTGCGGAGCGAATGCACATGAGCCAGTCGGCCATGAGCAATGCGCTGGGACGCTTGCGCGAGCACTTTGGCGACAAGTTGCTGGTCCAGGTGGGACGGCGTATGGAAATCACACCGCGTGGCTTGATGTTGCGCGAGGCAGTGCGCGACGTCTTGATGCGTATCGACACCAGCATCATGCAGCAGCCTGAATTTGATCCCGCCAGCGCCACACGGGAATTCAAAATTCTGGTTTCCGACTATTCACTCATGACCTTCATCCCCCACCTGATTACACTGGCAGCGCAGCAAAGCCCGGGTACCCGCTTCCACCTGCTGGCCCAGGTTGAGGGACCGGAGCACAAACTCGAGCATGGCGAAGCCGACATGGTGATCATCCCGGGCAATTACTGCAGCAAAGACCATCCGCAGGAGTTTCTCTGGCAAGAGGAATTTGTCTGCCTGATGTGGGATGGCAATCGCCTGGCGCAGGGAGCGCTGACGCTCAACGATTATCTCGCCGCAGGCCATATCCGCATGCAGCCCGCCATTACCACGCCCAGTATTGAATCAGCCTACTTAATGCGTGCCGGGATTGAACGGCGTATCGAAATTACGACCCATAACTTCCTTTCGGTGCCGGCCATGCTGATCGGTACCGAGCGCATCGCCACCGTGCACCGGCGTCTCGCGCATATGGTGCAGCGGATTATGCCCGTGGCAATCCAGCCGTTGCCGATCAACATTGCCCACATGGAGCAATGTGTGCAATGGCATAAATACCGCACCATGGACCCTGGTTTGATCTGGCTGCGGGACATGATGCAACAGGCGGTTAAACGCATGAATCATGATCTGCTGCCAGCGCCCTGAAAAATGCCGATGCGCGGGTTATTGAAATAACGTCTACCGCCCCAATAATGGCAAAATACGCCGCTAAATTGCTCACATTGAGCCCAAAACAACCCAGATAGCGTTATTCCAGTTGAATCAAGTAACGACAAGCAATTTCAGGTAATCAAAGCAGTCCTTTTTCCATTGATGAGGTAATTACACATGGCAACGTCCGAGACAACGTCCGAGAAACAAACCCTTGGCTTTCAGGCCGAAGTCAAACAGCTGCTACAGCTGATGATTCACTCCTTGTATTCCAACAAGGAAATTTTCCTGCGCGAGCTGATCTCCAACGCGTCTGACGCCTCCGACAAGCTGCGCTTTGAGGCCATCAACAATAGCGCCCTGTTCGAAAACGATCCGGAACTGAAGATCAAGGTCAGCTTCGACAAGGCTGCACGCACCATCACCATCTCCGATAACGGCATTGGCATGAGCCGTGATGAGGCCATCTCTCATCTGGGTACCATTGCCAAGTCGGGCACCAAGGAATTTTTCTCCAAACTGTCGGGCGACCAGCAAAAAGATGCGGCACTGATCGGTCAGTTCGGCGTCGGCTTCTACTCTGGCTTCATCATTGCTGACCGCATCACTGTGCATACCCGTCGCGCCGGCGCTCCCGCCAGCGAAGGCGTCAGCTGGGAATCCGAAGGTGCTGGCGAGTTCTCCATCGAAACCATCAATAAAGCCAATCGCGGTACGGACATCATCCTGCACCTGCGTGAAGGCGAAGACGAGTTCCTGTCGTCCTGGCAGCTCAAGACGATCATCCGCAAATACTCGGACCATATCTCCCTGCCAATCCTGATGCAAAAGGAAGAATGGGATGCCGAGAAGAATGAAACCGTGGTCAAGGACGAGCTGGAAACTGTCAATCAGGCCAGCGCATTGTGGACCCGCAGCAAGTCGGATATCACACCAGAGCAATACGAAGAGTTCTACAAGCATATTTCGCATGACTTTGGTGCGCCGCTGGCCTATACCCACAACCGCGTCGAAGGTCGTAGCGAATATACCCAGCTGCTGTACATCCCTACCCGCGCGCCGTTTGATATGTGGGATCGCAACAAGCGTGGTGGCATCAAGCTGTACGTCAAACGCGTGTTCATCATGGATGATGCCGAACAGCTGATGCCGGTCTACCTGCGTTTCGTCAAGGGCGTGATCGACTCGGCTGATCTGCCGCTGAACGTATCGCGTGAAATCCTGCAAGAGTCACGTGACGTCAAGGCCATCCGCGAAGGCTCAACCAAGCGCGTGCTGGGCTTGCTGGAAGAACTCGCCAACAGCGACGAACAGGCACAGAAAGACAAGTACGCCAGCTTCTGGGCCGAATTTGGTCAAGTGCTCAAGGAAGGTATCGGCGAAGATGCGGCCAACAAGGACCGTATTGCCAAGCTGCTGCGCTTTGCGTCGACCAGTCAGGATGGCGAAGCACAAACCGTCTCGTTCGCTGATTACATCGGCCGTATGAAGGAAGGTCAGGACAAGATTTATTACGTCACTGGTGAAACCTTCCATGCTGCAAAGAATAGCCCGCACCTTGAAATCTTCCGCAAGAAGGGTGTTGAAGTCCTGCTGCTGACAGATCGCGTCGACGAATGGATGCTGTCCTTCCTGACCGAATTCGATGGCAAGGAACTGGCATCGGTTGCCAAGGGCGGACTGGATCTGGGCAAGCTCGAGAACGAGGAAGAAAAGAAGCAGCACGAAGCGACTGAAACCGAGTTCAAGGACCTGGCCGAGAAGATGAAGACTGCACTGGCCGACAAGGCCAAGGAAGTGCGCGTGACGTTCCGCTTGACCGATTCGCCAGCCTGCCTGGTGGCCGACGAGAACGAACTCTCGGGCAATCTGGTGCGTATGCTCAAGGCGGCCGGTCAAAACGCACCAGACTCCAAACCGATCCTGGAAATCAACCCGGACCATCCGCTGGTGCAACGTCTGAAATACGAAGAAGCCAAGTTTAACGACTGGTCACACATCTTGTTCGATCAGGCACTGCTGGCAGAAGGTGGCGCGTTGGCGGACCCGTCCGGTTTCGTCAAACGCCTCAACGAGATGCTGCTCGGCATGGCATCGAGGTAATCAGCACTACATTGAAAGCCAGGCCCCTCGGGATCTGACCTGACAAACATGCAACGGCGACCATATGGTCGCCGTTGTTGCATTGGTCGCATTGGCGAGCATTTTCCGTTACATTTCATGACACATTTTGTATCATGCCCTGAACGAGCAATCTGGCTACCCTCACTGTCGACCATGGAACTGCCCACCCTGCCAACCATTACGCCGCGCAAAAATTCACTGGTTTATCTGGTCAAGATCCTGTCCGGATCACTGATTCTTTGGTTTGGCCTGCGCGCAATTGGCTTTACCTCGCCCTACTGGGCCATGATCTCGCTGATCATTGTGACTGAACCGGACATCACCCAGGCCAAAGCGAATTTTCGCGCACGTCTGATCAATACCCTTTCTGGCTGCGTAGTCGCCTGCGCGGCGCTAATCATTTTTGGCGCGACTTTCTGGGCCATGCTCATTGCGCTGACCGGTGCAGTCATCATCGCCATGCTGTGGCAAAACTATCCCAGCAACTGGCGTCTCGGCCCGGCTACCGTGGTGATTCTGATGTCAGCGGCGTTCAGTGGCGCCGGTCTGCATGAGGAACTCAATCTGGCGCTGCTAAGAGTGGTCGAAGTCATTGCCGGCAGCACCCTGGCCTTACTACAGACCGTGATTTACATTGGTCTGGTCAATCGCAGGCAGCGCCTTGGCTGAGCTCATGCTAGCCACCACAATCACACCGCTCAGAGGGCCGCGCGTGGTGTTACGTGCCTGGCGCAAGGAAGATCTGGCTGCTTGCGCAGCCATGAATGCCGATCCTGAAGTGATGCGTTATTTCCCGGCTCCGCTGACAAGCGCTGAAAATGACATCATGGTGCAACGTATCATTGCCCATTTTGCGCAACATGGATTTGGTTTGTGGGTACTGGAGATTCCCGGCGTGCTCCCGTTTGCAGGCTTCGTCGGCTTGCTGCAGGTCGGCTTTAATGCCCACTTCACACCTGCGGTGGAAGTCGGCTGGCGCCTGGTACGTTCGGCATGGGGAAATGGCTATGCAACAGAGGCTGCGCAATGCGCGCTACAGCACGCGTTCATGACGCTGCAACTCAAGGAAATTGTGTCATTGACGGTGCCTGCCAACAAGCGCTCACAGGCTGTGATGCAACGACTGGGGATGGTCAGCAGGGTTCTGGACACCTTTGAACACCCTAGACTACCTCACGGTCATCCCTTACGGGTACACCTGCTCTATCGATTGACTCGTGAAGACTGGCTGGCACAACGTTATGGTCGCGCCAGCCGTTACGTGACGATTCGCGATAACACCTGAACAACACTGTTCAGGCGGCAGCAATCAGTGTGTCACGCGAGTCACGCCGCCAGCTGTTAACAGTCGCACACGGTCACCGACGCGAAACATTTCATCCGCATCCTGCGTAATGGCACGCAATTCACCACTATCAAGGCGCACAGTAATTTCAAGACCAGGACGGTTGGCCCTGCTTGATTCGATCTGATTTCCGACGGCGCCACCGGCCAATGCACCGACGATACCGGCGGCCAATGCGCCATTGCCGCGACCAATCGTCGAACCTGCCGCAATACCACCCAATGCAGCCCCAGCAACGGTACCAACACCACTGGCACCCTTGTCGATGGTGACGTTGCGAACAGACTCGACCACAGCCATACGCACAGTTTGCTCACCCTGAGTCTGGCGTGCGCTATAGACATTCGAAGAGTTTGGGGTAACGGCACAGCCAGCGATACTCAGCGCTGCGGTGGCGATCAATAACAGTTTTTTCATACGAGAACTCCCAAGAAAATAGCCCACTTAGCGTGGGTAACAAGGCTGTTGAGAAGACGCAATAATTGACAATCTACCAGCCAACTTCGGCGCATAAACGGCCGCTATTTTAAAGGAGTGAAACTGTGGCGCTATCAAGAACTGTACAGATCGCATCGAGAATCGATCAGGTATTCATGGATACAATCCGCAGAGGAATTAGCGCCCACCGGAAACATCAATAAAGCTTCCTGTTGCATAGGAAGCTTCGTCAGAAAGCAGCCATAGAACAGCGTTAGCCACCTCCTGTGCCGTGCCACCGCGCTGCATTGGCACACCACTTTTGAGCCTCTCGACGCGGCCAGGCTCGCCGCCACTGGCATGAATATCGGTATGAATCAGTCCTGGACGCACAGCGTTCACACGTATTCCCTCTGCTGCCACTTCACGTGCCAGGCCGATGGTAAACGCATCAATTGCTCCCTTGGAAGCGGCGTAATCAACGTATTCGTTCGATCCACCGAGTTTGGCTGCCATCGATGAGAGATTCACGATCGCACCGCCCCTCCCGCCATGCCGGATCGACATCCGTTTTATCGCCTCTCTGGCACACAGAAAGCTACCCGTCACATTCGTCAGCAATACCCGATTGATGCGTTCCGCAGTCATTACCTCGACCCGTTGTTGCTGCTCCAGGATGCCCGCATTGTTGACCAGCGCAGTAACCGGCCCATACTCCCGGTCAACGGTCTCGAAGAGGTAATTGATATCAGCTTCCACGGCGACATCGGCACGCACGGCAATAGCCCTGCCTCCGGCTTGCTCAATGTCGCGTACGACGCCATCGGCAGCCTCACTGTTGCTCACATAGCTGATACAAACAGCGTAGCCATGCCGTGCAGCCGCGCGCGCAACTGCGGCACCAATACCACGACTACCTCCTGTGACGATAATGACTTTCCCCTGCATTAATCCACCTTTATCTGATTGTTCACGATTCAATGAGCAATAGCACAGCGAGAACGCCGGATGTTCAGAGCAATAGTGTAGCGCGGAGTACAGCGTCGATGCCAGCTACCCCGATTTCGGATGTGATCCCAGTCTGACTGGACTCACCCCAAAGATGAAGTTCGCCGCATAGGCCAAATTTGTCACATCTATTCGCGGGGAAACACAGACGCATTGCCAGCCATCAATCAGTGTTCTCCCAAAGGTCGCAAAACTTGTCGGAGTAAGCAATGAAATCAACCGATATCAACATCAGCACCAGACTAGGCTTCAGTTTTGGCACATTGATTCTCATCATGTGCATCATCGCAGGCATAGGTATCAGAAGCCTGTTGCGAGCCAGCGAAGCAACGGGAGAAATCGTCGGCGATCGCCAGGTCAAAGTCACACTTGCTACTGCCACAGCCGACCAGGTCAACATCTCCGCCCAAAACTTGAGGAACGCAATACTGGCACGCAATCAGCAGGAGCTCAATCTGTACCTCGACCACCTAGAGAAAAACACCGCTACTGTAGGCACCTTGCTGGCAAGGATAGAAAAGACGATCAATACATAAAGAGGACAATGCACAGCAAGCTAATACACTGGCGTTATCCGCATCCACGATTGCCATTGAGGGTGATAGCGTCGTCGGGCAAGTAGTAGAAGCGATGTGTGAAATCAACGAATCGTCACGCAAGATTGTCGACATCATCAGCGTCATTGACGGCATTGCCTTCCAGACCAACATTCTTGCATTGAATGCCGCTGTTGAGGCTGCTCGGGCCGGCGAGCAGGGGCGTGGCTTTGCAGTCGTCGCCTCCGAAGTACGCAGTCTGGCCCAGCGCAGTGCCGCCGCAGCCAAGGAGATCAAGGGACTGATTGATGCATCGGTGGAAAAGGTCGACAACGGCAGTCGACTGGTCGCTCAGGCCGGCACGACCATGGATGAGGTCGTCACCAGCGTCAAACGCGTCACCGACGTCGTAGCCGAAATCTCTGCAGCCAGCAAAGAGCAGAGTGACGGTCTGGAACAAATCAATCTGGCGGTCACCCAAATGGATGAGATGACGCAGCAAAATGCAGCACTAGTCGAACAAGCCGCGGCCGCCGCACAATCCTTGCGTCAGCAATCAAGTCATCTGATCAACACGGTCAGTGTCTTCAAGCTGGGGGCGATTCATGGTGAACTGGTTGGAGTTCATTAAGAGCGATGTTAACAATATCGATTTCGACTTTATTGTCTGTCCCAACGACAGACATGGCTTCGCACCGATAGCCTGTAACTTTTAATTTGCCATCTTCCTGATAGATAATCACGGACAGACTTTAACCGTCGGCATCTGTCCGCGCGATCATCACATGTCCTCCAAACAGAGTTTTCCACCTGTCGTCGATACCCACACCCACACGCTTATCCTTGGCAGCCTGCCGGGCGACAAATCCTTGCTGCAGCAGCAGTATTATGCCCATCCGCAAAATAAGTTTTGGAAATTGGTGGGCGATTCGATTGGAGTAGAACTAGCGACGCTGGATTATCCAGCGCGATTATCAACCTTACTGGTCCATCAAATAGGCTTGTGGGATGTGATTGCCAATGCACGACGTAGAGGCAGTCTCGACAGTGACATTCGAGAGCATACCCACAACGACCTGCCTGCGCTGATCGATACCCTGCCCGAACTGAAGACAATTGCATTCAATGGCGGCACTGCCGCCAGGATCGGGATGAAAACCTTGGGAGAGCGTGCCAGAGATTTCCGGATACTGCTACTGCCGTCAAGCAGCTCGGCATATGCGACGTTATCATTCGCCCAGAAACTCGACATGTGGCAACAACTAACAACAACTGGCAACAGCTGCTGACCTGAAGCCGGAAAGATGGACGCTACACGCCTTTTGCTTGCCCTTCACTGAAGGAGACATGCAGCCACAAAATGTGCTAATTTCGCTGTTCTTTTCCTCCTAAAATAACCGCCATGCGCTACCTGCTTTTACTACTCAGCCTGCTGTCATTGCACGTGCAAGCCGAGACTTATGCCACCGATCTGCACGAATCCGTCGCATCCATCGATGTGTCCGTGAAGGATATGTATGGTCGGGAAGCAAGTGGTAAAGTCACCATTACTCAATTCAAGCCGGATGGTGACGGGCCCTTCCCTATCATGATCCTCAACCATGGCCGCAGCGTCAGCAATCATGGTGAACCACCGCGCTTCCGCTATACCGCACAAGTCCGTTTTTTCACCAGTCGGGGGTTTGCGGTATTTGTACCAACCCGCATTGGCTACGGTGCCATGGGTACCAGTTTTGACCCGGAAACTAGCGGCAACTGCGTCTCCCCAGACTATGCCCCCATGGCTGAAGCCGCCAGCAAGGAAATTCTGGCAGTACTGGATTACGCCAAACAACAGCCCTACGTCGACCCGCACCGGGTACTTCTGGTCGGCCAGTCAGTCGGCGGCTACACCACCACCGCTGCGGCAGCCAAGAATCCAGATGGGTTAGTCGCTGCCATCAATTTTGCAGGTGGCTCCGGTGGGGATCCAGACAAACACCCCGGCATCCCCTGCCAGGGACAAAAGCTGGAAGAAATGTACAGCCATTTCGGTGCGACCACCAAGGTACCAATGCTGTGGATTTATACTCAAAATGATCGCTTCTTCAATCCTGATCACAGCCAAGCCTGGCACGCCGCTTTCGTCAAAGCGGGCGGCAATGCCGAGTACCATCTGATGCCAGCATTCAAAGAAAACGGTCATTTCCTGTTCGCCGGCGGCATCAATATCTGGTCGCCGGTCGTCGCTGAATTTCTGGGCAAGATGGGATTCCCTGCTGAACCACTGACGCATTAATTTTTTCGTGTCACGCTTCATGATCGGCATGTCGGCCGGCATTTTTTGGCCGGCTTGCTGGTCAGTACTGTGTTGACGAAATCCTGCCTGCAATGCACAGGCCCGATCAGCTAAACTTGCGAACATGCTCAAGAAAATTCTCTTCGTCCTCAAACTGGCACTGGTATTTGCTGCCATCGTTCTGTTCGCCAAGGCCATGGAGTTTCTGATTTTCAATGGCGGTTTTTCGGGCGCCTTCTACGACATTATTTTCTTCAGGAAATAAGATCCCGGTTCACACTTAGCAATACCGAAATGACATTAGCAAAACGCACCAAACTAGAACATTAAAGATACTGCCCATGATCTTTAATGGGGCAAGCACCCCATCAGTTTCCACAAGGAAACCACTCCTAATCCCCCGCGTCATCAAGTGTTGCGCCGACACCCCAAATTAGCGCCAGCACTTCCGTCATCGATAAAAACAGAGCTAAACTAAATGCACCAGGATGAAACATCCTGCACAAAAACAGAACAAGAACAGGAAAGTAATCGCCGTGATAACGCCAGTCATCTTTGTCGCCCAGTGCCACAGTAAAGGTACTGATGTCATTGAGGTAAAGCGCTCGAGAACGCATATCAACGAGAGTATTGACTTACAGAAAAACTTGTTCATTCCCCTCCACACCATAGCCTGAGAGAACCAGGAAAATGGTCATGCAACACTCCATCCTCTGCATGCTCTGCCCAGGTTTACCCTGTTTGCTTGCCACCGCCCTCAACTGGCTCGCCCGGTGCCACTCTCCTAAGACCCATGCTGACCGCAGACGCTCGCATTCCAGCGTTTTCCGCGACCAGCAATTGTTCCTGAATCGCTATCCATTGATGTTGTTAGAGAGCTGAGGTTACTTATCGAAGCTACTGATTGACTACTTTTTGGCTGCACATTGGCTGCTTATAAGCATGTATTGACCACAGGAGGGTAAAAACATGAAGTTGACGCTGAAGGCACGCTTGAGCGTGGTGGGACTCATTTTCATTTTATTGGCGGTAGGCGGCACCAGCATTGGCCTGTATGGGATGTACCGTTCAAATCAGGGCCTCAAAACGGTCTATGAAGACCGTACTGTGGCACTCGAACAGGTATCCCGAATCGACCGGCTCATGGTCAGAAACCGTCTCGCATTAGCCGAAGCCGTCCTCAATCCTAATGCTGACTGGCTCAAGTCAGAGATCGCTCTGATAGAAAAAAACGATGCTGAAATCAATCAGACCTGGGATGACTACATGGCGACCTATCTGACACCAGAGGAAAGTCAGATTGCACAAAAATTCACTATCGACAAAGCCAAACTGCTCAAGGAGTGGTTCATCCCGGCGGTAGATGCGTTAAAAAATGGCAAGTTCGATGTTGTCAACCGGCTGCAGCACCAAAGCGACTATCTGGTCAAGCCGACGACCGAAGAAATCTCTGCCTTGCGCCAGATTCAGGTCGACGTCGCCAAGGATGAATACGGTCTGGCAAGCAACCGCTACATCGTCATCAAAAATTGGCTGGTGGCTGGCATGATCATTGGCCTGAGCGCGGCATTGGCCATTGGTGCCCTGCTGATCCGCAATATCTATCGCGAACTCGGTGGCGAACCTGAATACGCAGCGCAGGTTGTACGCAGCATTGCCAACAGCGATCTGACCGTATCCGTGGTAACCCGCAACGACGACAACAGCAGCCTGCTGTTCTCCATGCGCCACATGCAAGAGAACTTGCTCAAGTCTGTCAAGGACATCCGTCTGGCCACAGAAACCATTGCGACCGCCTCCGTGCAAATTGCCAGTGGCAATCTGGATCTCTCTTCACGAACCGAGCAACAAGCCGGATCTTTAGAAGAAACAGCATCCGCCATGGAACAACTGACCGCTACCGTCAAACAGAACGCCGACCACGCCCGCGAAGCCAACACACTTGCCGAATCAGCTTCTGCCGTCGCCGTCGAGGGTGGCAGCGTCGTGGGCCAAGTGGTCAATACCATGGGTGCGATCAACGACTCCTCACGCAAAATCGTCGATATCATCAGTGTCATTGACGGTATAGCATTCCAGACCAATATCCTGGCACTGAACGCCGCAGTCGAAGCTGCCCGTGCTGGCGAACAGGGCCGAGGATTTGCGGTAGTCGCCACCGAGGTGCGCAATCTGGCGCAGCGCAGCGCCGGTGCGGCCAAAGAGATCAAGAGTCTGATTCATGCCTCGGTAGAAACCGTCGAGAACGGTACCCGACTGGTAGAACAAGCCGGTAGTACCATGCAAGAAGTGGTTGAACGAGTCAAACGTGTCACGGAGGTGATGTCCGAAATGACCTCGGCCAATCGTGAACAAAGCGAAGGCATTGAACAGATCAACCTGGCCATTACCCAGATGGATGAGGTGACCCAGCAAAATGCTGCTCTAGTGGAAGAAGCCGCCGCCGCTGCCCAATCGCTACAGGATCAGGCTGGCCGACTGAACCAGATCGTCAGAATCTTCAAGCTCAGCGCTAACGATCTGTTACCGCCGCCAGAAAGTCAGCCAGGTTCCTATGCCTTCAGTTCGCAAGGGATCGCACGCCCAGCAACGCATCTTTCAAGCTTGCCAGGCCGAGCCGCCTCACGATCAGCGCCGGGTGAGCTGGCTAACCCCGAGTTGAGCACAAGGCTAGAAACAACAGACGTCTAAGCAACAATACCAGGTACATCAGACAACATGACAACGCAACTCCGGCCCAACAGCCGGAGCTGCATTAGCTGCGCCGGACCATGCCGCGGCAAGGTATCATTCGGCAATTCGAATTCAGGCACCGTCATGTTGATCAAAAGAAAATCCATTGAGGCGCAAGCCAATACCAAGGCTGGCCCCGGCCCCAGCGCAGCCAAGGAAAAGTCGAAACCAAAAACAGGCGCAAGCACCGGCACCACCCGCAAGCCCAAATTTGCGCCGGTGACCCTGTCCGAGCAGGATGGCGTGCGCTTCCTGCATTTTGGGACGGAATGGGTACAAGGCGCGATGCGTATCCGTAAGCCGGACTGGATTGAACTCGAATATGCGCAGCAAATGATGAGCTGGATGCTCTTCAACGATCAGCCTGCCAGCATTGTGCAACTCGGCCTCGGCACGGGCGCATTGACCAAGTTCGGCTACCGTCAATTCCCGCAGGCACAAGTCACGGCGGTGGAGCTGAATCCTTCCGTGATTGCCATCTGCAACAGCATGTTCAAGCTACCGCCAGAAGATGCACGTCTGAACATTCTCGAAATGGATGCTAACGACTTCATTCATGACCCCAAACGTATCAGCACCATCGATGCGCTACAGGTTGACCTCTACGACGCGACAGCGCGCGGCCCGGTACTGGATACCCCGGAGTTTTATGCCGCCTGTCGCGACAGTCTCAGCGAGCATGGCGTGATGACGGTCAACCTGTTTGGCGACCATCCAAGCTATGCCAAAAACCTCAAGGCAATGCGCTATGCCTTCGACCAGGTGATTTCGCTGCCTGAAGTCCACGATGGCAACGTCGTCGCCATTGCTTTCAAAAACGCCGTTGCGCCAGACTTCCCGGCGCTCTATGAGCGCGCAGCAGCAATTACGGCAGCAACCAAATTACCCGCCAAATCGTGGGTGAACGGGATCAAGAGCAATTTTCAGGATGAGAGCAAGAAAAAGTAACCCCCGCAAAGTGCTGTGACGAGTGGCTGCGATGCGGGAAGACAATAATTTATGACAAAAGTATTAAAAAACACTTGCACAGCTAAAAACCTCATCCTATAATGCGTGCTCTCTCAAACAGAGAGGGGCGTTAGCTCAGTTGGTAGAGCAGCGGACTCTTAATCCGTAGGTCGAGTGTTCGAGCCACTCACGCCCCACCAGAACTCGAAATCCCAACCACCTGTGGTTGGGATTTTTTTTGCCCGTAGCGCCAGTCCTGGCGGGACATCCCGGATTGTTCTCTTGAACATGACTAGTCGACATGACTCAGTTTTGAGACGAATTATGGCGTTTCCCTCTCTCCGTTCTCTGTTTTTCTCTTGTACACTCAGCAACAAAATCAGCCATTCGAGCTGACTCACGAGCTGCCAGTTTGTTTTAACAACTGCCCAGGGACATGCAACCCAATCCCAAACTGAGCCAGACCACCTTACTCCTCACTCTTCAGGGGTGGCCGCATCGGCCGGGATGACGCACTGGCGGGCGAATTCCGTAGGTGTCATCCATTGCAATGCGGAGTGAGGGCGAGCCTCGTTATAGTACTCGCGCAGGGATGGTTCATAATGTCGCTGGGGATTAGTCAAAATCAATAATAAGGGGACGGCATGCAGCTCATTAAGGTCAAGATAAGAAACTTCCGGTCCATTGAGGATTTATCTTTGAGTTTCGACAGTCTGGCAGTGGTGTGCGGCCCGAATAGTTGCGGCAAATCGAACGTGATGCGGGCCATTCAGTTTGCATTGCAGGAAACGATTAGTACGTCTGATATCGCCCAAAACATTACTCAATGGAGGACTGGGGCACGCACTTCGATCTCTATTGAGCTGACGTTTTCGCAGTGTGATCCTATCTTGGCTGCGCTTGCAGAAGCGGATGGAACCTTGAAGTGCGTTTTCAAGTACCTACGTAGTGGAACAACCACAAGACAAATAGGAACTTCTTCTACCCCACAGGACTTTGCACTCCTAAGGAGTAGATTCCAGATCATGTATGTCCCTCCAATTCGTGATCTCAATGCTGGCGGCCTTGAACCTTTTAGAAGGTTACTGAAAGAAGCGCTTCTTCGAATAAAAGGTGCGGGGAACGTTAATGGACTACGCACACAAGCTGAAGACTTCTTTAAACGCAAAGCCCGTTTGGTGCTATCAAACAGTTCCGTCGGTGTATCCAAATTGCTCAGTGATTCTACGATTGAGCTAGATTTCTCCAGCATGGAAATAGATGCACTGGCGTCCCAGATATCCCTTAAGGTGAAACGTGCGAATGTCCAAATACCCCTCAGTTCTGTGGGAACCGGGCATCAGAGCACAGTGATCATGGACCTTTTCAAACAGCTCGGGAGCACCTATGAAGGTAGCCTTTTGTTTATGTTCGAAGAGCCGGACAATCATTTGCATCCATCAACGATTCGTTGTGTAGCCGACGATTTCATTGAGTTGAGTCAGCAACATCAAGTACTCCTTAGTACCCATTCACCATATCTTTTGAACCATTTTGAACTGACTAAGTTGAAACGCCTCGGAATCAAAAGTAATGCTACGACCTACTTTCCTCTTGATAACCTCTTAGCGAAGTACCCACCGAAGACACTCCATTACATCACCGAAACCTACGGACTGAAATGTATTGAACCATTGCTATCTAAACTAGTGATCGTGGTCGAAGGTGCCACGGATCGGACAGTCTTACAAACGTTATATGAGTTGCGCCAAGGAATGACAATTGACGCGGCCGATATTCTCATTATCACGGCAGGCGGAAAAGATCGGGTAGCTCAGTTCTGTGAGATTCTCAATTTGATGAAGGTGGAATGGCGTGCCGTCTTTGATTGGGACTCGGTGTTCTCAAGCGCGGTCCCACATTTCTTGCCGTTGACCCCCATAGAAAAGCCAGACCTGTTAGCAGCGGCCCAGCTTCTGCTATCAAAACTTGAAGTTGATAGGAAGCGTGGGAAAGTAGCGGCGAAAGCTGTCCACGCGTTCATTGATGAATTAAATGCAGCAGCACCCTTGATGGCTCAATTCGATGGTTCAGCAGTCGAAAACCTGATTACTTCATCGGGGGGATTAACTGTTGCGGAACGTACTGCATTGAAGAAAGCGTTGAAACAAGGTGCCGTGAAAACCTATCGGACACTTCTACAAAAGGCAAATTGCTGGATTTGGCCTGACGATTTGGAAGCTGAGTTATTAAGAAATGCGAACTCGCAGGATATAGTGGAGGCGGAGTTAATAGCGCTGGGTGCTATCAACGCTCCTTTTCCAGCTGCGACTCGACAGCGAGCCTTAGATAACAAGTTACACGGAATGGCAAACGAGCCAGATCGACTCGCGGCTATCATCACAAAGCTCCAAGAACAAAACGCATTTGCAAGAAGTGGAATGAATGCATGCTTCAAAATGCTGTTTGCCGAAACGTGAGCAAGAATGAGCCCCCGTCAACGCAATCTGGAATCTGGAATCTGGTAGGATCGTACTCCAAGCTGTTACACAACTATGCTCCACAGGGTTCAGTAACCCTAACGTAACTCATTGATTTTTAAAGACCTCGTGGTCCCCGGTTCGATTCCCGCCGGCTCCACCAAAACACGGTAGTACGAAAGACCATCAAAGACCACGTAAGACATTGATACTAAATGTTTTTTCGTGGTCTTTTTTGTTTGTAGGGGTGCTCTTTAATTGTCTCTGACTTAGCACGTATTTAGCACGCAAAAGCTAGGGATCCCCACTTCAAGAACTATTACAACAGCAATTTATGCAAGATGTTCTTGAAGAGAGTAATGCTAAACAGCTATTGGTTGATTGGCTTAAATCGCAATTCAATGTAAAACTTTCGCTAAAAAACAAAGCAGAACCTAGCGATAAATAATTTAGCTAACTCTAATTTATAACAATAGTCTTTTTGAATACTGGCTCGAGGACTTGCTCCCTGATTACGAATTGTAAGTGCAAGTCTAATCGGCGAGCGAAGCCCTTACTTCAGCGATGAACTCTTCAGCCAGTAATACTTGGTACTGTCCCTGAAATTTTATCGCTGCAGTCTTGATCATAGAAATTGGAATTGCCTTTTCTGACCACCACCACGTAGGTGACTTAGCAACAAGTCTTCCAGTATGCAATGACTCGATTGTTTCAAGCATTTCCTCATCACTGTACACGCCTAATGGGAAATGAGCCGTAACGTCCATTGCTAGGAGCTGAATAGGGTCATATGAGTCAATGACTCTCTTAACTCTATATTCTCCCCAAAGAGCATCGGGGATGTCGATTTCCAGCCTAACTTCCGTGTGGTCTACACAAAAATAGCCCCCATTGCCATCTGGATCCAAAGCGAAGTTGGCCGGTGCATTCTTCAGTAGATATTGAAACTCTTGGTCGCTGACTTTTCTTCCGTCTGGAAGACCATGCCCATCTGGTTGGTCCGACGTTGTAAGCGAAACTCCGGATCGTGCGGACAGCTCTTTTTCAAACGCGGGCAGTCTGCCCAATTGAATTTCGCTTGTTCTGACGATTTCTCGTGCACCGACAGCAGTTGTAAAATGATAGAAAATCAAAACAGTATGCAAAAGCTTGTGTATGTGCGCTTAGATTATAGCAACTGAAAATATTTTCCACCAATACGAAAACTTACACTCGAAAAATAGCTGGAATACAACATTGAAATACGGGTGGATTAGTTGAATGGCCAGCGATACACGAAACAAAAAAGGACTTGTGCCTTATCGATAACAAGTCCTTTTAAATATTAGCGCTAGCTACAGAGCTTGAACTATCCCCTAGTGACAAGTCAGACGAGCATGTGTAAAGCCTGCCGCACAGTGAAATTGCTCCATTTTCAGCCTCGACAGGCCGGCAGTAGTTGGCACTGGGCATGCCAGGAGAACGATATTTTTCGTCGCAAAAGCTGACTACCGTATAAGTGCTCATGACCAGCTAAGATAGATTCAATCAGTTCAGGGGCCAACTGTGCCAATCTGGCTATTCTGCTGGCCCTACCCAGATCAAGACCCTCAGCAGCCGCGATCTCGGTCACCGACTTGACAGCTCCATCATGCAGTAAGCGTTGCCAGTAATGTGAGAGACCTACTGCTCTTAGGATCCGGCTAACATCACTATACTCGTCAAGATGTCGCGTTCGTTTCACCTTACCTGCCAAATCCTGTGTTGGATCCAACGGCGTAATAACCGCCCTCTTCACCTCTCGTCGCACCAGCATCCATGGCATAAATGTCTCAATCTGCACTCCGCCTGCTGGCAGTGGTATCTCATACGCCATAGCTTTACCTGTAATTTTCCCTCGATGCTTAAAACTCATACATCTTCCTCAAAGCTGGCAATAAGCTGTCGCTGGACATGCCAGTCGACCTTCAGCCAACACCGCTGAAACCACGTCAACGTCAAGCTCCGTGGCTGTTCCCCTGTCATGAATTGCTCAATAATATCGGGAGCAAGTAAAGTCAAACGCAGGAGTTCGCAAACCACGGTGTGGTGCAGATTCTCGGCTCTGGCAATTGCCCGAGCGCTCGGCATGACGCCTGTATCAAGCAAATACTGCCAATAAAAAGCACGGCCTACGCCGGTTAGCAACGTAGCGTCATGAACACGGTTGTCGGCATTCACGTGTTTTATGCCTCGACGACGCAACGTCAGTGGCACAAAGCTTGGCATATCCTTGCTAATCATTTATCGACCTCCAGCAGTTCGGCACCGATACTGCCAGAAGAGAATTCCGCGATCAGTGTATTCCAGCCCAGCTCACGCCATTTCACCTTGATCCCCTGGATCTCTCCAAGATGAACCAGATCAATACGCTCAATCATCAGGTTCACGATGCGATGGCGCTCTACCTGGAACAATTGATCCCAGACATTGTTGAGTCGGCCCATTGCAAGCACGATCGTCGCCTCATCGACTTGTGCGCCGTTGCGCTGGATATGGCTCACTACTGCTGCAACCGCTTCTGGGCTTGTAAGAACTGAACGGATCTGGGCAACAACTGCAGCTTCTATCTCTGGCGCAGGAAGACGCTGGTGACTCTTACCAGCGGCACCGAACCTCGCCTCCGATTTTGATACGTAGTAGTAATACTTGCGTGTGTTCTTGTCACTGCTCTTGCGCGAGTAGGTCGAATACATCCGTTCCCCTGAGGGCGTGTATAGCAGGCCGCGCAGTAGCGCATCAGAGCGTGACCGGATTTTGGTTTCTACTGACCGCGCATGGCCATCGATGGATATTAACGTCTCAACCCGGCTCCATAACTCCGGGTCGATGATGGCCTGATGTACTCCCGGGTACCAGGTACCCTTATGCGGCATTTCACCCAGGTAGACACGGTTACATAACAGCTTCTGCACATACCTCGTGCTGATACGTCGGCCCGGGCGAACTTGCCCCTCTTGCGTGGTCCAGGCCTTGGTGGTGATCCCCTCTTCCGTGAGCCTGTTGGCAATCTTGGTCGGCGAACTAACCGTCAGCATGTCCTCAAAGACACGCCTTACCAATGCAGCTTCAGCCTCGTTGACGACCAGCAGGCGCTTGGCGACGTCATAGCCTAGAGGTGTCCGCGAAGAATTACGCGATCTCACCGGCACAGCCACCGCAGAGGACAGACGAGATGCTATCGGACGCCAATATCAATCACTGATCGAACGCTTGCAGGCAGAGGGAGATACTGAAGGACAAGCCGCCGTATCCCGGCTCATTGATGTCAAAGTGGCGGCAGCAGATCTGGCCGCCTACGAGCGTCAGTTCAACGAGACACTCAGCCGCATGCGCGCCAGCGAGGAAGCCATCAACCTGCAGCGGCAATCCGGCTTACTCAGCGAGTCACAGGCACGGTCACAAATCCTGGCGTTACACCGGGAAACAGGCGTCGCACTCGAGGCATTATTGCCACAACTTGAAGCCAGTGCGGCCGCCATCGGCCCGCAGGCGCTGACACACGTTCAGGCTTGGAAAAACGAAATTACACAGCTCAGACTGGTCGTGGATCAGGTCGCTGTGGCAATTGACGCTTCGCTTCACGACGGACTCACGCAGATGTTCACTGAGTTCGGCAGCGGTGCCAAGTCTGCGCAGGATGCCTTTGCCGGTTTTACCAAGTCCGTGCTTACCTCGATCAATCGTATCGCCTCCCAAAAACTCGCCGATGCCTTGATCGGGAGCTTATTCGGGGCCGCTCCAGGAGGCACAGGTGTTACTGGCGGTGCTGGTAGCGTGGGTGGAATGGGTGCACTGTTCTCATCCTTACTCAAAGGATTCGCCAGTGGCGGGTTGGTGACCGGCCCCGGCACATCGACTAGCGACTCGGTTCCGGCGCGCTTATCTGCAGGGGAATACGTTCTCAATGCCGCAGCAGTGAAACGGGTCGGCGTGGCATTTTTGCAGGGCATCAATGGTCTGTCCACAGGCCCTGAGGTGGCCGGTCCGATACGGAAGTTTGCTGCCGGAGGACTAGTGCCTGCGCCCGCGTCTTCCCCGGCACAGACGACGGGTCAGTCCATGCGTATCGTCAATGTGATTGATCCGGCAATGGCTGCCGATTATCTGACCTCATCGGCAGGAGAAAAAACTATTCTCAACATTTTGCAGCGTAACGCCGGTGCCGTCCGGCAGGTACTTGGCTAAATTGAAGGAGACTCACCATGACAGCTTACATTGATTATGTTGACAACACGATGATGCTGGCGCATTTCAAGATGCTCGAAGCAATCCGGGATGCCTGTCAGACGGAAGGCTGGACCATCCTGCGCTATGACAGTAACCTCCACGAACTGATTATGATGGCGCCGGGTTTGTCCAGTCGTGAACAAATCTTTTGCGGCATCTATTGCTATCAGGACCATGATGCGGATTACTACAATCTGGCGGTAGCCACCATGAAAGGTTATGTCGCTGCCAATGCATTTCTGACCCAGCCGGGAATTTCACCGGTACTCGGGGTACCGGCCCATAATCTGCGTATCGACTACTGGCTCGCTGTGAACGGACAGCGCCTGAATGTGGCCATGAAAGTCGGTACACCGGTCTATGAGTCGTTCGGGATTGGTAAATTTTTTCCGTATGCATCACCCGGCCAATATCCCCAGCCTTTATTCGCGGCAGGTATGCTGAGCACCGTGTCGGCCACCCGCTACTCGGAAATTACCCACACCATGCCATGGAAAGGTCAACGCAACAATCTTCGCATGCATTTCAACGATGGCAGCTGGAAGACGCCACAGGCAACGCCGTGGTGCTCACCAACCGACGCATCATGGGTCCTGCCGATATTAGCCCATAACTGCCGACCGACAGAAGATACCTACGCTTTGTACCCGGTCATTCTGTATGACGCAAAGAATATCTACGGTGTGCTCGATGGGATTTACCACATCACGGGATTTAACAATGTCTCTGAAAATACCCTCGTCATTGATGGCAAAAACTATGTAGTCCTGCAAGACGTCAGCCGAACCTCGTTTGGCGACTACTTCGCACTGGAGCTTTCCTGATGCCTTATGTCACCGGAATCGCCAATAGCGCCGCAGATCTGTGTAATGCCGTAGTCAGTCTCGCTACCGATCATGGCTGGCGCTGGGATAACAGCAACCACATACTGTGCAAAGGTGACATCAATGGACAGCTGACGTCCAGTGACTGCAATCTTCTGGTCCAGTTGGCTATCGGTTATTCGGGCAACACACTGGTCTCTCCCGCTCCTCAAAAAACAGGGATCACTGATCGCCTCGGTTATGCCGGCAATACACTGCTGAGCTACCCACTGACCTACCATATCTTTGTGCATACCGCGCCTGATGAGATCATTGTCGCGGTGAATTACCAACTGATGTGGTGGCAGTGGCTGGCACTGGGTCAGGCGAACAGTTTTGGTGTGCTAGGCAATGCAGTGTGGCAATGGGGCAGCACCACTTCTGATATGAAAATCCAGGCTGGTATCGCGCTGAACGTCGATGGCAGTAGCAGCGGCGGTTATTACGGACATACCTCTGGCGCACCGTTTTGGCAGCCCAATGATGGTAGCGGCGTACCAAATAGTTCAATTTACCTGAACGTCAATGGACACGGCTGGTGGAATAACTCAGTCGGCTACTACAGTGCCAATCCGAACAACGCCCGTGCCTCGATTACCGCAGCTCCTCTGCTGATGACACAACCCAATGCCTGGAACGGAGAAGCTGTACTGATACGCCTCCACATCATGGTGGCGCAACCATCTAATTTCTGGTCACTGGCCGCAGAACTTCCGCATCTCAGGATGCTACGTAACGATTACATCAGTGACGGACAAATCTTGACGATCGGTGCTGAACGCTGGTTTATCGCCCCGGTATATCGCAAGAATACCGTGAGCCGTAGCACATCAGCCTATAAAGATGCGACGCACTCCGGGACGATCGCCATCGCTGTCCGCTACGACGGCCCCTGAACATACATTGTCATGGCAGTCCTGATGGGCGCACGCATCGGCGGGCCACAAGGCGGATCGCATAATCCGAACCTGAGCAGGGACGCAGATTCGCTTATCGCTATTTATCCTTTCGCTGCCAGTGACACCGCGCCTGCGGTGCGCGGCACTTACCGTCGGCAGACACAGATCAGCGTGCCGGCGCGGCGGCAACTGCGTTGTCGTCTGGCACCTGGCTATTTCGAAGATTATTATTTTCGGATGCACCTGCGGCCCGGGCTGATTGATCTCGGAAGTGTGGCTTCTGAGCAAAGTCATACGATTGAGATCTGGAATGCCGGACTGACACCGAATCACCTGATGTCATCCGTCAGTACCGGAGCGCAGGGAATGCGCCTACTTGGCCCCATCCCTGCCCCAACCTGGTTTGCGGCCAATGAGTCCCGGATTTACACGCTGTCAGTCAAACCTGACGGGCCACCAACCGTGAATGCTGTTTTTCTGTTCACGTTCTCACATGGCACAGCCAGCTTGCGCGCCAGCGGACGTCGTATCGTTGCCTGGATTTTTGCGCCGAACTGGACCCGACCAGTCATTGAACGCCTGGAGTGGCTTACTGATGTGATGCAGTCTCATGCTGGCCATGAACAACGCGTGCGGCTGCGGGCTGGTCCCAGACGCAGTGTTGAGTATAGCGTCCTGGTCGGCTGCGACAGCGAACGGGTCCATTTAGAAAATCTGCTCCTTTCCTGGCAGGCCAAAATATTTGGCCTGCCGGTCTGGACCGACGTAGCCCTCGCAACAGAACCTCTCCTAGCTGGCAGCACATCCATTGCACTCACAACAGCAGGTAAAAATTTGACCGTCGGCGGATTACTGGGGCTGGTGTGCGGGATGGCGTATGAATTTGCCGAGATTACCGACGTCCTCCCTTCGTCAGTGACCATCAAAAGTCCCTTGATACAGCGCTGGCCAACAGGCAGTAAAATTCTGCCGGTCTTACCCGCTCGCATTCAGAATGAACTTGGCCTGATTTACCTCAGTAACGCCATCGCTCAGGCTACGGTCCGTTTTCAGTTTGAAGATGAATACTTGCTTCCCAATCTGCCGGAGACACCCGATTACAGAGCTTATCCGGTGTTACTCACGCCCTCGAACTGGGCTGAGGATATTGCGTCTGACTACTCTCGCAAGTGTCAGGAGCTGGACTTTCTGACCGGCCGAAGGATGGTTGACGACCTCTCAGGGATTGCCACAGTACGTCGTACTCACCACTGGTTCCTCAACGGACGCACCCAGATCATGGCGTTTCGCACGTGGTTAGAAAATCGTGCAGGAAGGCTGGGCGCATTCTGGCTACCCAGCTTTCTAGCTGACCTGAAGGTACTGCGTCCAATCAGTGCCTTCGATGCTGCCATCACGGTAGAAAACAGGGCTTACACCACAAACGTACCGGCAGTTGCCGGACGACGCGACATCATGATCACGACGCTCTCAGGCACTACTTACTACCGGCGCATTACCGGTTCGAGCGTGCAGTCTGCAAGTGCCGAGCAGATCGCCATTGACCACGCATTGGGGTGTTCACTGTTGCCGGAGGAAATCGTCAGTGTGTCTTTTATGAAACTGGTGCGTCTGGACAGCGATGCTGTCGAAATTTGTCATCACACCGATGCATTAGCAGAGGCCTCCATTTCCCTTCAAAGTCTGAGAGAGGATTGATGAGCTACGCTGACAAGGAAGCATCTGTTGATGGTGGTCATCCGGTTGAGTTATTCGAATTCCGCCGGGGCGGCAATTCCTGGTGTTATACCAGTGCGGCGCAGGATACCAGTTACGCTTCCTCGCGCTATCTGGCGATCCCGATGAAACGCGGCAGCATCGATCAAAGCGGCGAAATGGGCCGCGCGGGTCTGCGCATCTCGATGACACGTGATGCCGAGATCGTACGCACATTCATTGCCACACCACCGTCAGAGGTCACCCTGCTCACCATCTACCGCCTGCACCGTCACGATGCAGAAGCCATCGCGGTGTGGATGGGACGTGTACTCAATGTGGAATGGCGCGGGAGCGAGGCGGAAATGAACTGTGAGCCGGTCTATACCAGCTTGCAGCGGACCGGTCTGCGCCGGCTCTATCAGCGCAACTGCCCGCATGTTTTATACGGTACGTCATGTCAGGTCAGTTCGGTGATTGTGCGTCTCCCGGCCAAGGTCGCAGGGATAGAAGGCGTGGTGTTGAACGTGCCATCCGCAGCCGGATATCCGGAGGGACATTTTGCGGGCGGTTTTGCGACATGGGCCGCCAGTGGCCTGACCGAGAAACGCATGATCGTCGCCCATACGCGGGATCTCATCACGCTGTCCACGGTACCGCCCAGTCTCACCTCGGGTGATTCCATCCTGCTGTATCCCGGTTGCGACCACACACTGAGCACCTGTGACGCCAAATTTGGGAACAGCGCCAACTTCGGCGGCTTCCCTTTTATTCCCCCCAAAAATCCCTTTGGTGGCGGATCCGTTTACTGAATTCAGATCGTTTAAGTATTGAGATGCCCTGGAGCTACATCGCTGTATGGATCGTCACTGCACTGATCCAGTACGCACTACAACCCAAGCCGCCGCAACCGCAAGCGGCTGAACTCAAGGACTTAGACGCACCGACGGCGGATGAAGGTCGTCCGATACCGGTGGTTTTCGGTACCGTCCTGGTACGCAGCGCTAATGTGGTCTGGTACGGTGATTTACGGACGACGCCGATTAAATCTGACGGAGGAAAGAAATGAAAAATATCCTGGTTACCCACGGCGACATGCGCAGTCTGGGCTATTGCAACCGGGGCGCAAGAGCGTGGTTCAAAAGACACCAGCTCGACTGGTGCGTTTTCCTCGATCACGGACTCCCTGCCCCGACACTGCTGGCAACTCGGGACGGCATGGCAGAAGAAGTCGTCGCTGTGGCCAGGTCAAGAACTCAGGCATGGGAAAACGATGGGTGCTAACGGCAAAGCCCAGACCATCGGCTACCGCTACTACCTTGGCATGCATCTGGTGATCTGCCACGGTCCGGTCGATGCCATCACCGAAATTCAGATCGGAGAGAATATCGCCTGGAGCGGCCAGCTCGGCACCAGCGGCCAGATCCACATCGGCGCCCCCGGATTGTTCGGCGACATCAAACGTGAAGGTGGCGTTTCCGGCAAAGTCGATGTCGCGTTTGGATCAGCGGATCAGCTACCAAATGACTATCTCGAGTCAAAGATAGGCCGCCCCCAGCCAGCCTATCGCGGCGTGCTCAGCCTGATCCTACGCCAGCTCTACATTGCTGCCAATAATCCGTATATCAAACCATGGGCAATACGCGTGAAACGCTGCATGCGGGAATGGAACGGTGCCCAGGCAGAAATCAAGGGAGCGGCCAACCCAGCCCACATCATTTATGAATGTCTGACCAATGATACCTGGGGCATGGGTTATCCCGCAGCCAGTATGGATGAAGAGGCGTTCCGGGTGGCTGCCGATAAGCTTTTCCGGGAAGAATTCGTGCTCAACCTGATCTGGGTACAACAGAGCAAGATCGAGCAGTTCGTCAAAGAAGTGATCGATCATATCGGCGCTGTACTCACTACCTCACCATCCACAGGACGCTTCATCCTGAAACTGATTCGAGCCGACTACCAACTTGCCGGGCTTCCAGTCCTGAATGCGCGCAATGTCATCGAACTGGAAAGCTATCAGCGTGCCGCCTGGGGCGAGACAACCAACGAAGTCGTACTCATCTATACCAATCCAGACAACTTCAAAGATACGAGTATCACCGTACAAGACATTGCCAATATTCAGGCCCAGAGTGCCGTGGTCTCTCAGACCCGGCGCTACCCGGGAATCTGTTCAGACCAGCTCGCTGCCCGCGTAGCGATGCGTGATCTGGCGGCAGTCTCCAACCCGCTGGCCACCGTCAGGCTCAAGGTCAACCGCTCCGCGTGGAATTTAACGCCGGGTGACGTCTTTAAGCTCGAATGGCCGGCATTAGGTATCAATAGTTTAGTCATGCGGATTGCCACCATAGACGGCGGCACACTGACCAACGGCACGATCAGTATTGATGCGGTCGAAGATGTGTTCGGGCTACCTTCAGCGGCCTATACCGCATCGCAAGCAAGCGGCTGGATTGATCCTGTTCCGCTACCGTCGGTCATGCCTCACCGGCGACTGACCGAGGCACCGTATTGGGATCTGGTCCATGCGCTGTCAGCATCCGAGCTGGATTATCTGGATGCGAGCACCTGCTTCATGCAGAGCTTCGGTGTGCGTCCGGCTCCCGGCGCGATGAACTATGACCTGTACAGCAAGACAAGCTCAGCGACCGGCTATCAGCAACGCGGACAGGGCGAGTTTTGTCCGACTGCTGTGCTGGCTACGGCACTGTCACAGGAGACGATCAGTATCGCCAGCTACCACAGTGAACTGGATATCGATCTGGTGACCGTCGGCAGCTATGCCTACATCGGCAACGAAGTTGTTCAGATCAGCGCGCTCAATGCCATCAGTTGCAGTCTGACGTTGGGGCGAGGAATTCTCGACACGGTACCGGTTAAGCATGCAAACGGCAGCCGGATCTGGTTTGCCGATGGCACCCAAGGTACGGATCAGACTGAGTATGCAGCAGGAGAAAACGTCAATGCACGGCTGCTCACCGTCACAGGTAAAGGATCGTTGGCACTGGAGAGCGCACCAACTGACTCACTCACCATGCAGCGCCGACAAAACCGTCCCTACCCGCCCGGCAACGTCAGAATTAACGGTCTGTCCTACCCGCAGCAAGTCAAAGGTGACCTGTTGATCAGTTGGTCTCACCGTGACAGGCTGAGCCAAACAGTGAACCTCGTGCCACAAAACTATTCACATATCGGGCCTGAGCCCGGTGTGACCTACACCCTGCGCATCTATGGAGAAACCGGCAAGCTGTGCCGTACCTACCGTGGTTTGAGCGAAGCCAGTCAGAGCTATAGCCTGGCCGATGACACTACCGAGTCCGGATTGGGCAGGCCCAATACATCCTTGCGCATTGAACTTGAAGCGGACCGCAATGGTGTCGTTAGCCTGCAGAGACATTCCATTTCTTTTGAGCGAATGATCGACGACTCTCAGGCAATACAAGCTAAATAGATGATGTTTATAGAGGACGAACGAGAGCAGAACTTACTCCGGGCAGACCTCCGGAGCGCACGGCATTTGCGTTAGATAAATTAACAATACACAGAGGTGAATAGTGATCGAGACACTTTTTGGGGGACTGCTCGGAGGCGTGTTCCGGTTAGCACCAGAATTACTCAAATGGCTGGACCGTCAGGGCGAGCGCCATCATGAACTGGCTATGCAGGACAAGGCACTCGAATTCGAAAAGCTGCGCGGTGCGCAACGTATGGCTGAGATCGGTGCGAATGCAGATGCGGCGTGGAATACGGGAGCGCTGGCCAGCCTGCGTGAAGCCATACGCGCGCAAGGCGAATCAAGCACCGTACGCTGGGTGGATGCACTCTCCTCCAGTGTACGACCTGTGATTACCTATTGGCTGATGGCCTTGTACTGTGCAGCAAAGTCCGCAGTGTTCGTTGCAGCAATCAATGCTGGCGCAGGATTGATTACTGCCATCGTGCATGCCTGGACTGAATCAGATCAGGCGCTATGGGCCGGCGTATTGAATTTTTGGTTTCTCGGGCGTGTGTTTGACAAGGTAAAACTATGATCGCAGTCCCACAAACAGCAACTGATTTGGTTAAACAATTTGAAGGACTCGAACGCAGGATCAGACGCGGTAGCGTCATTACGGTTGTCCCCTACCGCTGCCCTGCTGGATTCTGGACGATAGGTTATGGTCATCTTTGCAACGCGAATCATCCGCCCATTTCCAAGGCAGAAGCTGATGCGTATCTGCTTGCTGATCTGGATAAGGCGCTTGCAGCTACCTTGCGCTGCTGCCCTGTTCTCTTGCTCGAGTCAGAGAAGCGATTAGCTGCGATGGTGGACTTTTGTTTTAACCTGGGGGCCGGGCGGCTGCAGACGTCTACTCTTCGTCGCAGAGTCAATCAGCGTGACTGGAATGCTGCGGCGCAAGAGCTACGGCGTTGGATCTACGCTGGCGGTAAAGTCTTGCCTGGCTTGGTGACCCGGCGTGAGACTGAGGTACGTATGCTCAGTGCCGGCAGCTGAGTCCAGCAGATCAGAGACACCTCGCGTTTGTAATAAAAGATTGATAACAAGACCTTGCTTTCAGAGAAAAATAGTTTATAAATAACAATGTTTCTCATTATGCAATTTCTCTCCTCACTAAGTGCTCAAGCTAGTCGAATCCGATGTAAGCCGTTCTGCAGACCAGCAACGGCTCTCGGAGAATTTCCACTCAGTGACGCGCGACCATTCTGATGGATTGAGTTCGCCATAAGAAAACAGATACCCAGAATATTCCAACGGTGTTAAGTGTCTGACGCTGGACGGAATCCGCTTACAACTCAGTCAGTAAGGAATAATCCGATGCCAGTCGATTTTGGAGGAGTTGCGCTTTATGATCTGACAGAGGTTCAAGAGCTAAAAAACGTAGTTCCCAACGTCTTGATGCTGCGCGTTTTAAAAATTGATGCGTCGGATTTTTTGATCGGAATCATCGCGGTCGACGATCAGTGTGATTTCACGACTGCGGATGTCTATGGCTTGGTTCGAGATCACGATTCTGAATACCCTTCAACCTACTCGCATAAGGCTATCAAATCTGCGATGACTGATCTGGCAGATTATTTGAAAGTGCCGATCGTCATGTGATTGAGATCATTACTTGAGACTGCGGACCAATTGGTGGTCGGCATCGTTTGGCACCGACTGCAAGGTGCGCGACTTAATCAACTTCCACATACCCGCCAGCCCAGTCTCGTCATGAAATATGCCTGGCTGCTGCCACAGACCCTAACTGAATTGAGCGCCTGCTTGCTCAGCCCGACGCGCCAGCAGGATGAACAGTGCTAGCTGCGCCAACCTTGGCGCTCCCAATTGCGCCGGTCCACCATCGAACAACCCGACGCTGCGCAAGGATTGCAGACGCAGGGCCGGTTCCGGGCCGATAAATAACAGCTCGCCGCTAGCGGCGCGACGAATCGAGTTTCTTGGTAGGGCTCATCCAAGTTGTAAAAATATAATTTTACGACATTGTGCATTTATGATTTAATTATAGAAAAAATTTCACACCCACCAAAATTAATATCCTTAGCTCCGAAAATATTATAGCCACCCGACCATCTTTCCTTAAAAAATATAACTTTTCAAAAAATTAAATCACATACAATAATAAATATAAATTTTATAAATTTACATAAACAGTTGATATGCTATTTTCCACAGAAAAAATAAAAAAAATATTTACAATTATTTCCTGCTCTGGACTGATTACTGTATTCACAAACCCAACTCAAGCAGTTGAACCAACTGCTGAATCTAATCAAATTCAATCCACTAGGCAGGAAATAAGTGCATGGAAAGTCGACACAATTCCATTACAAAAAATGACCGATATCGGGGATGCTAGCATTGATGTCGCCGTTCGCGAACCGTCTACAAACATTCCCATTAAGAGTATTCTTTTGTATGCATCTGCAGATAATAAATCTGCAATCAATCTTCATCTGAGAGCCAATACCCCTTGGATAAGAATATCGTCCAACCTGAATGATAAGGGTATTGTCGTTGCATTTTCTGATGTAGCCAGCGATGCTAACGGCAGATATCCTCAAGTACGTTCGAGCGAATTCAAAAGAGACCTGATACAAACCATAAAATATTTAAAAAATAAGTATCCAGACATTCCCATAGATCTAGGAGTTTATTCAAATACCGCAATACCTACTCTCGATGCATTAGATTCAATTGAAGATGTGCGCAAAACAATTATTCTGAATGGAGATTTTATTTTTGGTAGAACACATGAATGGGGAAATTTGAAATCACCTGTTTTATTGATTCAGACTCCAACATCAAAATGCTTCCGCTCCCCCACTTATGAAGCACAATTTGTTGCTAAGAAAAACCATTTTTTGTTTATAACTGCAGGCTATGCCGAAACTGAACTCAGTCCGACTTGTAATCTACTGTCCCAATACGGTCTGCACGGCTTGGATAAAGAACTTACAGAATCGGTTGCAAATTGGTGCAATGGTCAGGAAGCCCCCAAAAATATCGGCTATGCGCACCCGCAAGTTGCATGGCATGAAGAGATCGTCCATTACGAAGCACCGGGAATGATAGGAAAAAAACAATTGGAAATGACATTGATGTTCCCAGAAGGAACCAGTCCGTTTCCTATTTTCATATTCAATCATGGTGACATATTGCCTGCATCTACTGAGATGAAAGAAAAAGTAAGGGTACGCATAATGCAAGTTGCGTATGAGTTTCTAAAATATGGAATTGCGGTAGCATTTCCAAGTCGTCCAGGGGTTGGATTTTCTGAGGGAGTTTACCCGACCGGGCACGGCCCCAATGATGGCGACCCACTCTACATTGCAAGATTTCACACAGATAGTATTTTGCCTGCGATTGACTACCTTAGAAATCGGCGAGAGATCGACACCCATAAAATCATCATAGGCGGGCAATCTGCAGGTGCCTACGCCGCAATGTATATCGCCAGTCAAAATATTGATGGAATTATTGGAGCGGTCAATTTTTCTGGCGGTCGAACCGACGCGAATCTGAGACAGGCTGCAAGCTATAGCAATCCAACAATGATAGCTGGGTTCGAAGAACTCGGAAGGACTACACATATCCCGTCAATCTGGATCTATGCAGAAGACGATAGCAAATTTACTGTAAATACTATCCGTACTAGCTATAAAGTGTATACAGATGCTGGCGGTAAGGCGGACCTACTATTAGCGCCTTCGATACCAGGAGATGGTCACTTCGTATTCCTATATCCAACGCTGTGGAGTTTAGCCCTCACAAAATTTTTTGAAGAAATAGGGATTCCCAAACCAGAAAATATCCAATTGACCGGAAAAAGCGATACTTCTTCGCAATAACTAGAATCAAATTACGCAGCCTACTCAAGGCTGCGCAATATTCCACATCCCCAGTTTCCCGAGCGTAGCGGCCAACTGTAAACGAGCAGTGCGCCAGTCTGTCAGTGATTGAATACGCTGTTTCTTAGCTCCAGCCAATGCTGCTTGTGAGTTTAGTAATTCCAAAATATTTCCAACACCTGCCAGATAACGATGCAAAGAAGCGTCGAACGATCGTTGCGCAATATCTAACAGGGTCGCGCTATTGCCCACATTCTCCGTCGCTGTGCGCAAAGCATGCTCGCTCGACCAGACATCCAGCCCTACTTTCTGTCGCGCTTCTTCCAGCGTAGCACGTGCAAGTTCGGCTTGAGCTTCCGCTTGTCTCACTTGGTAGGTTCGAGCAAATCCCTCGAATATCGGCATTGTGAGCTGCACTCCAATATATCTGTCACTCGCTGTGGAGGGCAAACCTGGCTGCCCCAGACTAGGACTAACAGGCTGATTGTTCCAACTATACTTGCCCGTCATGCTCACCTGCGGTAGTCCTTCAGCAACGACCTGTCGCACTTTCTCCAGAGCGGCATTTAATTGTGCCTGCGCTGCACGAACATTGGGATGAGTCTGCTTGGCATCCAGAATCAAATCATCCAGTGACTGCCTAAATTCTGAGGGCGTCACCACGCCTTCAGTCACATCTGGCAAATCGATTGGCAAATTGGGATCAAGATCTAAATCCGACATCAGGGTACCCAAAGCAACTTCCCAGTCTCCTTCAGCCTTGGTCCGACTGAAAACTGCCTGAGCATAAACCGTCTGTGCCTGCAACTGGTCGCTGATGGGAGCAACGCCTTTGTCGACACGACCACTCGCAGCCTTGAAACTATCCTTGGCTGATTGCTCAATATCGTTAGCGGCAATCAAGCCACCATAGGCTGCCTGAGCCGCATAAAAGTCCTTGGCCGCCGTCATAAACGTGCTTTGCAATGCAGCCTCATGATTCGCTTGGGCAGCAGCCAACAATTCAGAAGCGTTGTTTAACGCCGCGCTACGACCACCAAAATCATAAAGTAACCAACTCAGAGAAACACTGGCCGAACGCTCAGATGCTGTTTGCCTGGAACTCAAGTCTGGGAAACCACTGATAGTCGTCCGGGAATTGTCCCTGATTGCCTGCCAGGTTGACGATACCGTCGGCAGGTAGGCTGCCTTGGCGATACCGACATTCGCCGTTTGTATCTTGACTGTCGCCCATGCTTCTCTGGTCTTGGGGTTATTGCATAAGGAGCGCTCTATCGCTTCCTTCAAAGTTAAAGGTTTGCCGACAGGACCAAAAGTGCACACGCCTTGTGAGCTCTCCGCTACCAACATCGAGCCCGCGACTTCTGGTGGTACCGCCAGATCCGTACGAAACACATCTAGTGCGCTAACTACCGGTGCCAAGGCCAGCAATGTAATTCCCAGCAATACTTGCCGATACTGTTTGCAGGTTTTACTTAAATCAACGCTCACGCATACTCTCCTGCGATGTCTGCATCAGCGGATCCAGGAAGTAATACACAACACTACGTTTGCCTGTTTTGATTTCAGCGGTTACTTCCATTCCGGGTGTCAGTGCAACCCATTTATCGTGAATATGCATCCTGTTCGTGGGCAACTTGATATGTGCCATGAACGTCAGCCCCAGCTTCTTGTCCTGCACGGCATCGTTAGAGACGGACACGACCTTGCCTGTCAGGTAGCCATATTGTGTATAAGGAAAAGCTTCGAGCTTGACCACCGCATCCTGCCCGACATTCACAAAGCCAATATCCTTGTTCTCGACACTGACTTCTACCTCTACGGCATCGTCTGGCACAATTTCCATTACCGATTGTGCGGCTGTCACTACACCGCCCAAGGTATGTACGACCAGTTGCTGTACCGTGCCAGACACAGGTGCCGTCAAGCTCATCAATTTTTGGCGAGTATCTGCCTTGGTTTCGTTATTGCTGCTTTGTGCAGCCTGCTGGCTCGCCTTATCCAATAAATCCAGTTGCTCGCGCCTGAACTGAGACGTAATCGAAGCAATCTCTGCATGCTGCTGGACGATGGCTGCCGAGAGCTGGTGGGCATGACTGCGTAAGGCCGTCAGCTCATGCTCCTGTCCGAGTGCGTTTTGTTCCTTGTCCAGATAGTCATTTTTAGCGACATATTTTTCAGCCAACAATGCCTGATAATTATCTGCCTGTTGTCTTGCAAGCGGTGCCGTCGCTTGCAGCTTGGCGATTTCTTTATTGGTGTTGTCCAGTTCTGCCTCCCGTTTGGCCAGTTCAGCCTGGGCACTGGCATATTTATCCTGATACTCACGGTACAAGCCATCTGCAAAATGTTGTGCTTGTTGTTGCTCTTCAGCAGAGGCACCTTGGACCATCGCGACCAGCGGTACTTTCTGTGCTTTCTGCGCATCTAGTAGCGCCTGCGATCTGACCATGGCCAGTTGCGCGCTGATTTTGGCGGATCTTGCGTTGTCGGCATCTGCCGCAGCCTGCGTCGGATCCAGCTCCATCAGCAATTGACCTGCTTTCACACGTTGGCCGTCACTCACCAGAATGCGTTTTACCACGCCAGTAATAGCTGGCTGAATGACCTTTACGCGCGCATCCGGTAATAACTTGCCTTTGGCCACAGCGACGATGTCGAGTTGACCAAAAATGGCAATACCAAGAATGATGATCGTTAACACAACGATGCTAATCATGGTCCAGCGCGGTAAGGGATGTACCGGTGTTTCAACCAGCTCGAGATTGGCTGGCAAAAATGCTAGCTCATGTGACTGGCGTGGTTGCGTATCGAGTTGATGACGTACCGCCCAGGCGGCCTTAAAAACAGCTTGATATCGGCGCATCAGATCAGTGAGCGCCTTAACTCTCAAAAATTGCATGGTTTAAATCGACTCAGCTATTTTGAAGGGAGACCAGATGGGCGTAGTAACCCGCTTGTTTGAGCAATTGGTCATGCGTGCCACTTTCCACAATCAATCCCTTATCCATGGCGACGATATGATCAGCATTACGGACCGCCGACAGGCGATGCGCAATGATAATCACCGTGCGTCCCTGGCAGATCGAACGCATGTTCTGCTGGACAATACGCTCCGTTTCAAAGTCCAGTGCACTGGTTGCTTCATCAAAAATCAGAATGCGGGGGTTACTCACCAATGCACGTGCAATCGCAATACGTTGCCGCTGACCACCTGATAAGCTAGAACCATGTTCACCAACCATGGTGTCGTAACCCTCTGCCAACTCCAGAATAAATTCATGCGCCCCAGCCAGCTTTGCGGCATGAATCACATGATCAAGCGAAATACCGGGATCGCTGACTGCAATGTTGTCCCGTATGGAGCGGTTAAACAGCATGTTTTCTTGCAACACGACGCCAATCTGCCTTCGCAGCCATGCAGGGTCGGCTAACGCCAGATCGATGCCATCAACACGGACTCGGCCATGCTCAGGTACGTACAGACGTTGCAGCAATTTAGTCAATGTACTTTTACCTGATCCCGAACGCCCGACGATGCCAATCACCTGCCCAGCATGAATATTTAAGGACACACCATTTAAAATTGGTGGCCCATCGGCCCGATAGCGAAAACGTATGTCTTCAAAACTAACATCGCCACGAATGGCTGGCAGTGCTTGACGACTTTGCGGCAACTCATTACGTGTATTCAAGATATCACCGAGTCGCCCCATCGAGATCCCGACCTGCTGGAAATCCTGCCATAGCTGGGCCAATCGCAACACAGGAGCGGCGACGCGCTGCGACATCATGTTAAAAGCAATCAACTGACCCACCGACAGCTTGCCGTCGATCACAAGTTTGGCACCAAAGTACAGGGTTAATAAGGTCACCAATTTACCGACCAGCTGAATCAGCTGCTGTCCGATATTACCAAGCGAACTGACTCTAAAACCTGCCGCAACATACGCTGATAGTTGGTTATCCCAGCGCCGCGTGAATTGTGGCTCGACTGCCATCGATTTCACTGTTTCTGCACTGGATACCGTCTCCACCAAGAAAGATTGGTTATCGGCGCTGCGTGCAAATTTCTCATTGAGTCGGTTACGCAGTATCGGATTGAGCACCATCGAGATCATGCCGTAGATCGGCAAAGAGATCACCACAATCAGCGTCAACCAGACACTGTAAATACACATCACCCCGATAAAGATGACGGAGAAGATCAAGTCCAGCACTGCCGTTAAGGCCTGACCAGTGAGAAAACTGCGAATATTCTCCAGCTCACGCATACGCGCTACGGTGTCACCAACACGACGTGAACCAAAATAGCTCAGGGGTAACGTCAACAGATGGCGGAACAAGCGCGCACCTAGCTCTACATCAATACGATTGGTCGTATGCGCAAAAACATAATTGCGCAGGCCTGTGAGTAATATCTCGAACACCGAGCTGACCAATAAGGCTACACAAACAACGTTCAAGGTACTGAATGCGCGGTTGACCAGCACCTTGTCCATCACCACCTGGAACATCAATGGCGAGACCAAGCCGAAAAGCTGCAATATTGCCGAGACGATAAATACTTCAAGCAATAGGCGGCGATATTTCACGACCGCCGGAATAAACCAGGAAAAATCGAAGCGAGCTAACTCTCCTGCAAGAGATGCCCGCGACGCAAATAGCAACATACGTCCATCGGATCTTGCGATAACTTCACTCGGTGGTTTTACCGTGGGACTGCTCTCTGTAACTTCCAGAACGAGCGCCTTCTCAGCATCGCAGCCCGCCAGAATAAAGTGCTGACCATCATGACTTAATACCAATGCGGGAAATGGCGTATGAGGGAGGCGCTCTGGATCTATTTTGACATTGCGGGTCTTCAACCCGATTGAGCGTGCGGCCAACGCCAAATCACGGTCACTGAAGGCCTGAGAGCTTGTACCTGCAGCGTGTTGCAACTGGGCGGCATCTACCGCAATGCCGTGATAGCGGGCGATTAAAACCAATGCGGCCAAACCTGGATCAATGGGTGGCGCCATTTCCACTGGCGCTTCTTGTAACTGGACGCTCATATTCTTAATACATTAACGTGATACTTGTTTTGGACGATATACAACCTGCCAAGCCCCATCATTAAAAATGCCCGTAACCGAAGTCACGGGCATTTTTTGCTGATGAAAAGAACGATCAATGCCAGTTGGCAGCGATCACTGGTTCGAGCTTGCTTTCGTAGGCGGCAGGTAATGCGGTACTACCAGCAGCTGGCGCGCTAAATGATGCCATTGCACTGACCAGGGCCTGTACCTGGGTATCCGCCAGGGTCTTGCCATCTGATGCGACGATGGATTGCACCTGATTACTGGTGGAACTAAACCAGGACGCCACATCAATCTTCGTCGAAGTACCAATCACACTAACGATCAGATCTTTCCCGGACTTGGTGAACCAAAGTTGACTGCTGCTAGCATCGGCAAACAAGAGTTCGCTGGTTCCACCCGAGTTAACCTGCAATTTTGCTTGTTCCACATCCTTGGTATTACCCGCATTGGCAGTCACTACGATGGTGTCAGCACCGCTCCCCATGTCAACCGTGTCCTTCTTATTACCAAGGACGACGGTATCGTTGCCGTTACCGAGGTCGACAAAGTTACCACCGTTACCAAGCGTGATGACTTCATTTCCGTTACCGGTATTGATCGAACTGGCACCATTGCCCACAGTGATCGTGTCCGTGCCATCACCGACCTGAATCGTATTGCTGCCGTTACCAGCGTAGACCGTATCGTTGCCGTTGCCAAGTGTGATGCTGGCCCCACCGTTACCAGCCGTAACACTGTCGTTGCCGTTACCAGCTGTAATAACATCGAAGCCATTACCTGCAATCACGACATCTTTACCATCGCCCACGGTAAGGTTAGTACCACCGTCACCGAGAGTAATGTTGTAATTACCATTGACGCCATTGGTCTGGTTATAGCCGCTACCCGAGGTCACCACATCCGTACCTTTACCGAGCGTGATATTGCTGGTTCCCGTGCCGAGCGAAATGTTGTCGTTGCCGTCACCGACAGTAACAACCTTATAGCCATTGCCAATGGAAATGGTGTCATTGCCATTTCCGACCGTAACAGTGGTGCCTCCGGCATTGCCCACAGTGACACTGTCCGTACCATTGCCCAGGGTGACTGAGCCATTGCCATTCATGGTAACTTGATCATTGCCGTCACCAGCAGTGATGCTGTCTCCGCCGGTACCGGTTGTAACAACATCATTACCACCGCCGAGCAAGACATTGGTGTCACCGTTACCCAAGGTAATTTGGTCATTGCTGTTGTTGCTCGACAAATCAATCGAGCTGTTGCCATCTCCAAGCTTGATCGTTTCAACGCCACCACCGTTGCTGGTCAAATTGACATCGGCATTGCCCGTATCGCCGGTCACTACGCTAGTGCCCTGACCCAAGGTAATGTCATCGTCGGCATTACCAAGAACATAGGTGTCGTTACCAGCACCGCCAATCAACTGATCATAGGCAGTACCAGCCACCAAAGTATCGTTGCCAGCGTTGGCCGTGATGACGTCAGCCCAGGCATTGCCGGTAAGTGTCAAGTTGGCGGTACCGATACCAGTCAGATTAACCACTTCATCGGAGGCGGTATAGCTGACTGACGTGAGCTCAGTATTATTACTGCTATTGTCTAGAGCATCGACTGTGTCTGCTACGTTGTTGATCACGAAGGTATCGTTACCGGAATTACCGATCAAGGTATCCACGCCGCTATTGGAAGTAATGACGTCACTGAGGGTATTACCTGTGAGGGTCAGATTGGCACTACCCGTTCCCGTCAATGCCTGTACGTTCGCCGATGCCGTGTAACTCACCGAGGTCGTAATGGTATTGCTCTTGGCACCACTTTGGGCTTTCACAACATCAGCGATGTTGTTAACAACAAAGTTGTCGTTACCCGAACCACCAGTCAGTGTTGCCACACCACTACCAGCAATCAGTGTGTCATTGCCACTGCCAACGGTAATCTGGGATGCCTGTCCGCCACCTTGCAGTACATCATTACCATTGCCTGCGACGATCTGTTCGGCACCACTGCCACCAACAACGGTATCGTTACCGTTGCCCAGTGTGATGGCATTGTTACCGCTGCCTACGGTTACCTGATCAGCACCATCCCCGAGTTGAATGGTGTTGTTACCATTCCCAACGACAATGGTGTCATTTCCACTGCCAGCAGTAAGAACGTCGTTACCGTTGCCAAGCGAGACATTGTTCTGGCCATTGCCAAGCGTAATTTGATCGTTGCTGTTGTTGCTCGCCAAATTGAGTGAGCTATTGCCATTAGCCAAAGTGATTGTCTCGACACCGCCACCGTTGCTGCTCAAGCTAAGGTTGGCATTGCCGGTATCCGCAGTCACGACGCTGTTGCCTTGCCCCAGAACAATGGCATCGCCTGCATTTCCCAAATCATAGGTGTCGTTGCCGGCGCCACCAATTAGTTGATCGTAGGAGCTACCCGCTACCAATGTGTCGTTACCCGTGTTGGCAGTAAGCGTGTCGTTCAAACCATTAGCTGTTAAGGTGACATCGCCGCTTCCGATCGCAGTCAAGATTTGTACATTGCTGGAAGCGGTGTAGCTCACTGAAGTTTCAATGACATTGCTATCGGCACTGCTTTGAGCCTCGACAACATCAGCTGCATTGTTGACAACAAAGACATCGTTCCCCGAGCCACCGATCAAGGTGGCCACACCGCTACCGGCGATCAATGTGTCGTTGCCGTTTCCTACCGTGAGCTGCGATGACTGACCACCACCTTGTAAGACATCATTGCCATTACCCGCCACGATCTGCACAGAACCGCTACCAGCAGTCACATTATCATTGCCATTGCCGAGGGTAACAATATCGTTTCCACTACCCAGAGTGACAATGTTTTGCCCATCTCCCAGTGTGATCTGGTCATTACCGCTGTTATTCGATAAGTTCAGCGAGTTGTTACCGTTGCCGAGATTGATCGTTTCAACACCACCACCGTTGGTGCTTAACGTGACATTGGCATTATCTGTATCAGTAACAAGGCTATTACCCTGCCCCAATACAAGGGTGTCAGCGGCATTCTCCAGCGTGTAGGTATCATTGCCTGAACCACCGGTAATCTGACCATACCCCGTGCCAGCGACTGACACCGCATCACTAGTTCCGCTGAGAACAACATTGTCACTCACGCCGTTAAGCACCACGGAGTCAGACGTACCGTTACCAGCCAAGGTCACAGTATTCGCATTGCCATTCACCGTCAGCGATAAGGCGTTACCCGTTACAGTGATCGCATTACCATTACCATTCGCAGTGATCGCACTGGAAGTGGCACTCATTGCATATGAACCGTTATTACCGCTGGCAGTGACGGTGTCGTGGCTTCCACTAACGTTTATGGATTCGTTGTCACCATTAGTATTGAGTACCGAATTATTACCAGCGAGCGTTGTCTGGAAGCTACCACCATTGATTGTCAATTGATCGTTATTGCCCAGAGTGACCGTCTCACTGGTGCCATCCAGCGTAGCCTGAGTGCCGTCAACAACATTCACACTGCCGTTGGCGTTGGTCAGCACATCGTTCAGTCCCGACAGCGTTACAGTATCCCCTTGACCATTGCCATTGAGATTGTCGTTGTTACCTGCGATAGACAACGTATCGTTGTTACCTGCTGCGACCACCGCTGAATTACTACCAGTAAAGCTCACGCTATTGCCGTTACCGTTGAACGTCACATTGTCGTTACTGCCTGTCATGGAAACGGTATTGGAATCACCTTGCCCCATCAACGATGATGTCGATGCTGTCAGTGTCAGCGTGTTTGACAAGCCATTCACAGCAACAGTATCCAAGGTGCCTGAGACAGAAAGCGTATTGTTGTTACCAGAAACAGTGACGGCCGAGCTGTTACCTGTAAAGTTCAAGCTATCACTTTGACCGTTGACTGCTACCGTGTCATTACTCCCCTGGACAGACAAGATATTGGTACTGCCATTGATGGTCACAGTACTGTTGTTGCCAGTCACAGTATCGTTGCCTGTGTTGACCGCAATAGTATTAGTACCCTGGTTCACGACAACTGTGTCAGCGCCATTACCCAGTACAATATTATTAATACCATTGCCAACAGCTAGCTGATCATTCCCGTTGCCAAGCGTGATGTTGAAACCGCCACTGCCAACCGCAATCGTGTCGGCACCATTACCTAAGCTGACGGTGCCACCACCATTGCCAACCGTCACCTGGTCATTGCCATCGCCTGCAGTAATTGTGTCGCTACCATTTCCTGCTGTGACTGTATCGCTGCCTTCACCGAGCGCAACGGAGTTGCTACCGTTACCTACAACAATGGCATCGTTACCATTGTTACTGGCCAGATTGAGCGTGCTATTGCCATTGCCCAAGGTAATGGATTCAGTACCACCGCCATTACTGTTGACATTGAGATTAGCATTATCCGAATCACCAGTTACGACGCTATTACCCTGTCCAAACGTAATTGAATCAGCGGCATTGCCAAGGGAATAGGTGTCGTTACCAGCACCACCGATCAATTGATCTTCGCCTGCTCCCACCACCAAGATGTCATTACCAGCATTAGCTGTAATCACGTCACTCAGTGTGTTACCAGTGAGAATCAAGTTAGCAGCACCCATTCCTGTCAATGCTTGTACATTCGCCGATGCCGTATAGTTCACGGACGTTGTAATCGTATTGCTAGCTGCACCGCTCTGGGCGTCGACCACGTCAGATACGTTGTTGACGACAAAATTATCATTGCCTGAACCACCAACAAGGGTAGCGACACCGGCTCCCGCTATCAAAGTATCATTTCCGCTATTTGCAGTGATGACGTTTGTTTCGCTATTACCAGTCAATGTGAGATTGGCATTACCAGTGCCTGTGATATTGCTCACACCGTTAGAAGCGGTATATGTGACCGATGTGAGTTCTGTATTCTTAACGCTACCGCTCAACACCTCGACAACGTCAGCTACATTGTTAATAACGAAGGTATCGTTACCAGAGTTGCCGATCAACGTATCCACACCACTATTGGAAGTAATGACGTCATTGAGGGTATTACCGGTAAGGGTCAGGTTTGCACTACCAGTACCAGTCAAAGCCTGAACGTTCGCGACGGCCGAATAAGTCACTGAGGTAGTGATTGTGTTGCTCTTTGCCCCGCTCTGCGCCTGCACCACATCCGCAGTATTGTTCACGACAAAATTATCGTTACCCAGACCACCGATCAGTGTAGCCACACCGGAGCCAGCGACTAGATTATCGTCACCGTTTCCTGCAGTAATTTGAGCAACGCCTGCACCGCCTTGCAGCAAATCGTTGCCATTTCCCGCAAAGATCTCGATTGAACTATTCCCTGCAATTACGCTGTCATTTCCATCACCGACAGAGATAAGGTCATTTCCGTTTCCAGCATAGATAAGATCATTACCGTTACCGGCAAAAATGATGTCATTGCCGCCACCTGCAAATATATTGTCTGCACCGTTGCCAGCAACGATCAGATCTGTACCACCACCAGTGTAGATAACGTCATTCCCATCGCCAACTTTGATGACATCCTTGCCGTTACCTGCATAAATTACATCGTTACCCTTACCCACAGTGATAGTGTCATCTCCATCTCCAGAGAACACAACATCGGTACCATTACCCCCCGTAATCGTTGTATTACCGATGTTACCCAGTAAAACACCGTCTCCAGACACTACTGCGTTAGACGCACTCGGGGTCTGCGCAACGATACTGGTCGTACCATTCGCATTTGTTATTTGCACCTGATTAGACATTTGCAAAGTGACCTCGTCAGCCTGAATCTGACTCCCATCAGTCATACTGACTGAAAAGCCACCGCTGATTACATTATTATTTTGGACACTGAAGGTTCCAGTGTTTTGTAATGAAATTTGGCTGATCCCTACTTGCGCCAGACTTTTCATTTCTCCAGGATCGACGGTTCCATTCCCATTTGCATCATCCCAAACAAATAAGTCGTTCCAAATCGCATCAGACGAATTTAGTGCACCGGTGTGATTTGTATCAAATGACGCCAATGCCGCGAGATCGCTAGTAGCGTCGGGTACATAGTTCATCAAATTGAGCTGTTTGCCGCTCGTCAACACTCCCTTCCCGGTTGGGTCATAGACGAGAAACGCGTCCTGCGCACCGATCCAGCCGACGCTGTTCTTATAGCCATCACCACTCAGGTCAAAATAGACATTACTATTTTGTGCGGAAGTCGTGACGATGCCCGTTTTATGGAGATCAAGAACGATTGGATCACCGCCCTCCCCGCCTTCCCCGCCTCCTCCTCCCCCTCCTTCTGCGCCTTCTGTTTCTCCCGACTCAGCTCCCGATCCGCCAGTGCCACCAACGCCAGTTCCCTCAGTATCTCCACCATCGGTTTCCCCGGACCCAGCCGTATCGTCGCCACCACCGCCTTCACCATAAGTTGGGCTAACAGCTGGAGGTATAGGCACTGTAATAGTATCAACAGCCGACATACCATAAGAATCAGAGACCTTCACCTGAAACGCATCAGTTTCAGTCGAATTGATAGTGTAATTACTGTCCAAAGAAAAGGACCAATTTCCATTTACGTCAATCGTAGCGACGCCATCACGTCCCTGATTTACTATCGAATAAGAAAAGTGAGTGTCATCTGGATCGACGACTTGGAGCTGTCCATTGTATGGAGCATTGGAGGTTGCACCTGTTCCAGTAATGGAGAGCGGCTGAGCAACAAAAGATACATCTACGCCGACCTTACCCTGGGCAATATTTCCGAGATTGTCTTGTTCTGTGTAGGTGAAGCTTGCCTGATTACCTGAGTAGTCAGAATTGGGATCAAAATGAACAACACCATTCACTAAAGATACTGTGCCGTCAACTGCTCCACCCACGGCAGTAATTGTCAATCCCGTGACACCTGGTCCTGTTGCAACGTCGACCTGCGTCAAAACACTAACAGGAATATCGACTTCCACATTCTCTGGTGTAGTCACCTGATGATTACCTGGCGTAATCGTTTGAATCTGACTAGTGTTATCGATAACCAATGTAACTTGGCCGTCACTAGCATTTACCAGCAGACCGTTACTGGTTTCTGTCGTCTTAACCCCTTGTGCATCGGCTGTCAAATCAGCAGTTGCCATTTGATAAACCTGCCCATTGCGAACCATTGTACCGTTCGCATAATCTAATTCTGTGATTCCTAGGCTACTCAATGAATGCAGCTCGCTCGCTTGAGCAATACCGTCGCCATTTACATCTTGCCAAACCTGCAGAGAATTCCATACAGGATCAGCAGAGGTCAAAATTCCATCATTATTAGAATCGATCCAACTCAGTGATGCGACTCCACGATCTCCTGGGACTACCTGTGAATTTGAAAATAAATCACTTCCAACATTAATATCGCCTGTACCATTTACGTCGAGCACTAAAAATCCGTCGTTTGGACTAAGCCATGCCGTATTTTTTAAATACCCTGAATCGTCGACATCAAACGACACATTACTCTGTGCCAGAGGAACCGTTTGAATACCATTTCCGGTCAAATCCAGGGCAATCGGATCAAACTGCTGGGTAGTTGCCGTAGCGGCGATAGGCTGAGCCAAACCGCCAGTTGCGGCATCACGCTGAACCTCTGATTCACCAGCTTGAGGCAGGCCATTTTGGGACTGATCAAACATGGTTCGAGCTTCCCACTCGGGCGCGATTGCATTATTCGCTAGAGCTGCCTCGACATACTGCTGGGTCAGACTCAGATAATAATTCTTCGATCCGACAGTGGCATCCAAAGGATTGCCATTTTGATCGAATTTAAAAGTCGACGTCACACCAGTGACAGGATTAATCTCCGTCAGAGTAAAGACATAATTGTTATAAGACAACGTCGGCAAACGGCTTGCGATGAGACCGACTTGTTCGTTCGGAGAATGTGAATTTGCAGAGCTGACTTGCTGTTCGAGATACCCCAATACTGCATTCATCTCGTTTGCTACATCATCTGCTCCGCCATTTTCCCCCGTAACTTGCAAGCCAACCGAACCATCACTATTCCATACAAAATTCCCTGATCCCCAAGGGACCGGAGGATCGTCATCCCCAAAAAGGCTAAAGATTGTATCAACAACATCTAAAGCAATTCCGAGTGGAGGATTCACGACGGTAATTGCGGCAATAGCAGCACCGACATAATTGTGTTCAGTAAGATCAACCGCAACACCAATGTACGATGCATCAGTAGCGATATTGGTTGCAGTAGCCGACGCTGCCTGTGCAGCCTCAGCTGCACTAGTGGCCGCAGCAGTGGCAGTACCTGCACTAGCCAAATCGGCAGCTGCTGATGCTTCAATCGAAGCATATAGTTGAGCTCCAGCAGCAACTGCGCTTGCAGCATCTCCAACTGCTGCTGCGTAGTTATCATTCTTTATAGCTTGCTCTAACCCAAGAAGCGAAACTGCACCACCAGCTACGCTCGCAGCTTCGTTGAGGTAAACGTTTGGTGACAAGGCATTAGCAAGTGTCAGCCCGGATGCAAGAATCGGAAGTGGCTGACCTTGTTGGATTGCCTGGACCAATTTCAAAGCATCATCAACATCCGATAAAGTTTGCAGTGTGGATGTGTTCGTAGATAACTGCACAACTGACTTCGACGTCCCATTGTCTTGAATGTAATACCCGGGAGTAGAAGTAGCTGTAGTACTGATGTCACTTAAAATATTTCCGTTTGAATCTTTTGTTATGACTGTCGTGACGTTGGGATCGTTTGCATTATTGTATGCCGTCGAAACACTTGAGCCATCTGGCTGAGTTACATTGACAGATTGAAGCGTGTTATTGCCGTTGTAATTTTTTGTTGTGACGGCCCCGCTTCCATCTGCATTAGATGAAGTTTCAATACGGCTGATAATCAATCCGGTGCCGTTGTAATTGACTTGAGTAACAGTTTTGATGCCATCAATACTAATCGCTATGGAAGTATCTTGGCTACTAATTGGATTGCCGCTGCCGTCTGTAACCGACGTATGATAACTATTTGAATCACTTCCGGCTGTCGTCAAAGAAATCTGTACGACTTGCCCAGTTTGATCTCGCGACGTTACTGTCGTGAGATTGCTATCAGTAGCACTGTTATATACCGTTTGTACCGAAGCACCGCTCGATTGTGTAACCGTCTGGGATTGCAGGAAGGTGCCAGTACCATCATAAACACTACTAACAACAGTGCCCGTGGCAGCGTCCAAATTAGTTTTAACAACACTAGTTGGAACCCCATTTAAATTAAAATTTGTCAAAGATGTTGCAGAGTTCCCAGTAATCGCATCAATTTTTGTCACGGAAGAATTGGTAATTAAATATTGCGAATCGACATAAGTGTACGAATTAGTCGATTGAGTTAAATTACCGTTGCTGTCTAATGAAAATGTATTATCGGTGCGAGAAATTGGCTGCTGGGAACTACCAAATGTAATCTCACTATAGCTACCAGCACTATCTATCTGAGTACGTTTCGTTCCAGATAAATCTGCATTAAAATTAATGATCACCCCATTGTCTCCAACTACAACAATAGTCCCATCGGCATTGTTCCCTATTTTAAAATTTCCAGTCATCCCAGTGAGTTGAGTACTGAGTGCCTGAGCAAGCGAGCTATTTGCATAGGCATTGACATTGCCACCAGAACTATTATCACCGGCAGAAATATTATTCTCTGGAAATATTATATCAGCCAAACTCTGTGCTGCGGCGACGACTGAATTATCATTTCCTGATGTTTGATCAGACGGTATATTTACTGCATCCCCTAGCAAATTGAAGCTGCTTGGATCCTTAATGCTACGAAGAAATGCGTTTCCAATTGCGTCGATATAGGGAGTAATACCTTGATCAATAGCATCAAAAACCTTTTTTACGGTTGCCAATATTTCTGGAGAATCGACAATAATACCGCCATAGGTAATAGTCTTACCTATAACAACTGCAGCAGTTGCAACAGGTTGCGCACCCGGTATAAACGTAGCAAAGGCACCAACCAACGAAATTCCATTACCAATAATTGTTAATCCATCGCTCACCAAATTACGGGGATCTGTACCAGATTTAAAATCTATAACAAACTTATAAGTTGCCGTAAGCATCAAGCCGGGCGCAGTTGCAATTGTTGCACCAGGTGACACTGAAGTTAAAACTCCAATTACTTGGCCAACAGAGTTTACGACTGTTGCTCCATTAAAAACACCTCCGTTAAATGCACTGCTTGCATTATCACCAATCGCTAGAGCATTAACTATTAAAGTTGAAGTTGTAGATGGCATTATAATAATCTATTAAAGAAAATAAATTCTGATTTTAAAAATAAAAACAAAAAACATTGCTATTAACAAACCAGCAATTAAACTGAATAAATTATTTCTTAAATAATTATTTTTATCCCGATCAAACAATCTAGAAAAAAATATAGGATATTTTTTTACACATTGATATATCAACCAAAAAACACAAAATATAATTAATGGAATCGAAAAAGCAAAAAATTTTATCTTCCAACTATCATAATCAACAACAAGAATCCATTCTCCATCAACAAATTCTTTGTGATTTCCAGTTGCCACACTAAAAATCCAAAGAATTATCATAGATACAGAAAATACATTAATTATTTTTTTCATTTTTTTTATAGGAAATAAAATTAAATATATTTTCTTCTATTCTTCTAACATCACTTAAGCAATTAATTTTAGAAATCAAATACATAAAATTTTCTTTCTCCTTCTCTGATTCTAAGAGAAGATTTTCATTATTAATTAAATCTTCCATCCATAATTTCGCTAAATCCCCTCGATCTTTACCCCACATGATTGCGATCTCATCTAAAAATTTAACATCTAACTTGTTTTCAGAAGGCGCATCACGACTTTTAATTATTTTTGCCAATTTAGCTTTGTAAATGACTATTTTCTCATTTTGCAAATAACGATTATCCCCTCGACCTCGTAATTCATTGATGCATTCCAATAGCATTGCTCTTAACCTAGACTTTTCATGTACAAGTGCTTGCTCAGACAGTGGAGTTTGATGATCCATTGGGATCGTGTTGCTGATGTTATATCGAAACTCTTTCGACAATTCTGGATATAACTCTTCCAGGAGCATACTTCGCAAAGTCAGTAGCTTTTCCTGACTATCAGCCTGCTCAACAAGCAAACTAAATCGCTCGCGCACACGCTCCGTCGAAATCATTACTTTTTCCGTTTTCTCTGCACGCCAAAGAATTAGCCTAGCGGCATCATGCATCGTCAAATTTCGCGCGACAGCAGTCGCTTCCAGATAAGGATAAGTAGCTTCTGCATCAGGCTGTTCAAGAAAAAGCTTTGCCTCCTGCCGCTTACGTGCCCGCAACTCGTATCCAAAGCTATCACTCGGCAAGTACGGCTCACGTAGGCGTTGAATTTTGTCCCGAAGAATATTTTTGAGCGCTCGCTTGTTAGTCTCAATAATCTCCTCTGTCTTATTTTTTCGAGCCTGATCACCGGCATGAACAAATGTATTTCCATTAAATCGCCACGCCCAGCAATTTTGTAGAGTCATTCCCTGAGGAAGGACTCCTTGGTAAGTAGATGCAAAATACCAATCTCCTTCCATGGGCGGAACATATTGCGGATCAGTGGTGAAATACACCACGCGATACGACTTTACTTGTGTCAATACAACGTACTGTTGGCCTTCCAATTGCTCAGCGGATGAGTCAATATTTACACTCGACTTGGCCTGCTCACTATCCACAACATCAGCCGAAATTATTGTATTCATTGTTGGTAAAATTCATTAACAGAATAGACTTTGAGCCCTGCATCATTTGTAGCCAACGCCAGCAAGCCGACACTTACTGCAGGTGGTTGAAATACTCTTCCGCCAGCATGCCCCTCCCAAACCTTCAACTCTTTTTCCGAGTCCATAACAGCAATCTGACCGTCCTGAGAGACCACGATTAAATATTTTCCCATCCGAACAGGAGCCCATACTCCTGGACTGCGCAATCGATTCAACCAACGAATAGCACCAGTCTTTATGTCCAACGCAACGAAATTCCATTTGCCATCGAGAATGTACACACAGCCTTCTCCAGTCTCGACAAAGTGATGTGCTCCAGGTTTTCCATAGCGTCGCTCCCACACGGTAGCCCCGTCGCGTATGTCAAGACAATGCAACATGCCAGTTTCCGTAGCTAAGAAGAGATTATCGCCATCAATCGCTGGACGCCCACGTACCAATCCCTTGGTGCGCTCCGTCCAACGAATTACACCGGTTGATGCATCCACACAAACCACAGTTTCGTCATTGCAGGTTGCAACAACGCATTGATGAGTTCCATCATAGACAGGACTACCCGGTGGCCAGTATCGATGGGATGCAGCCCAGAGTTGACGCCCGGTATCCAAATCCAGCGCCTGTAAGTGCCCGCATGGAGAACCTCCATTCCACTGCTCAGTATTAATGAAAAGGCGCTTTTTAACCAAATCAATAGCAGGCGTCGCATGGATACTAGATCCTTGACGCCAGCGCCACTGAACCTCTCCCGTTGACGCGCGCAGCCGCGTCACAGTCCCGTCGTAGCATCCGAAAATTAGACTCTCGTCAACGTGCTGTAAAAGCTGAACGATACCCTTCAGAGGACGCTCAAGACTTTGATATTCCCATTCAAGAGCTCCGGTTTTTGCGTTATATCGGCTTACCCTACTGCTATCGTCAGCACAAAAAATTGCCTCTTCAGTGACGATTGGCGTACTTTTATAGCGATATGATTTTGTTTCATTTAACTCGAATCGCCACCATAACGGCTTTTCGATGAAGTCAGGATAAGCCCCTCTCATTTTGGGAGGTTTTGCGTCGAAGGCATCCCGCGACAAGCCAATATCGTGGCGTTTGAAGAGTGGTATAACGGGGAATTTTCTGAGACTGATCTGGCGAGAGCCTAAAGGTTGCCACATGTCGAAAAAGACAATCATGGCCACGATATCAAGATCATGACCGTCCGCCTCCAACGCCTGCTCTACGAGAGAAACGACAGAGCCAGCGTCGATGAAGTCATCAACAATGACTGCCTTGGTTCCAGCTGGATGTAATCTTCCTTCAACCCATTTTTTCTTGTTATGTCCCTTGCGCTGATCACGTACCATAAGCACATCTAGCTCGTCACCATCTTCACGAGCAGCGTGTGCAATGGAGAATAAGAGAGGAGCAGCGCCAAATCCAGGACCGATCAACAACTTCACACCGAATGGCTTTATGAGCTTCCATAATAATTGAGCGGCACGCGACGCATTATCCGCATTAAACAACATCTCGCGGAAGTCAAATGTGACGCCAGAACCAGTTAATTGAATAGCTTTACGTAAAATCTCTTTGCGCAAATCAGCCCATTCGGGCTGAGATCGCACTGCATCGTACACAGGAGGGTACAATTTTTTCTCAAGCTGTTGGTGCTCAATGTGTTGATAGTCTGCGGTGACACTCATTATTAGATACTAGTTATATATACTATATTTTTATGCATGAATTACGTGTCACTAACGCACGTCACATTTTCACTTAACTATTTAATTCAATCGAACCAGAGATTTATCAGAAGATACTTGGTAGTATTTAAAATGATGCGATAGCTGTCAGGCAATTTTGTTGTTTAATTTACGTAAGTAACCTGTCGAATCGCTGACAACTGACACCTGCAAACATACATTTACAAGTCAACGTATCTTTTTTACACTTCGCCTTCGCTATAACTAAAAAATGAATCTAGACATATACGCTTGTAACTAAGATCACAATTTTAGCCACTAATATTTTATAAAATTCGCCAAAAAAATCAAAAAATTAACAAATAAATTATTAATTTTTTAAATTCAATTAATTTAATAGAATTGTATTTTTATTGCACAATTGGTTTAAAGTGAAAAAACTCGAATACATTCAATTTTCCAAAAAACATATGACAACTTGGCTTCTTAATTTGATAATCAAAAGCGTATAAGCAAGATTTAAAATATTCATATATTACATTCCGCAGTAATACCTACTTCAATCGATAACTAAGAATTATGGGTGAGTTTCTAAACCGACGTCCGCACCTAGAGCGTCTTGCCAGCTTATTTAAAGAGGATGCCGCGCAAGGCGCCGTGGTGGTCGCGTTTGGTGCTCCCGGGGTAGGAAAATCTGCGCTGTTGAAAGAGGCGACGAAGTCCCTTTCGTCGAAATATTGCTACGTTTATTGCGATAGAAAAACCGAAGGGATTTTAAGTGGCCAACCTCTACCGGAACTACTTCAAAGACGTTTATCTGCGCTAGCAGCAGAAAGTGGTTTCATGTCATTTGATGTTTTTGTGACAGATAAACATTGGGTCAAAACCTTCGTCCGAGGGGGCGAGGCCGTAGGTCTCGTCGTAGCGAAAACACTGCTTCCTAGCAGTACTGCTGATTTCGCAGTTGAGGGCTATCAACATCTCAGAACTACGTGGGAGAAGCGGGGGCGGAACTTACCGAAATCCTTCGATATTGACGACCAGCGGCTAGTATATGCATTGACGATTTTTGAGAAAAATCCGGCCATCATTCACATTGATCATGCGCAATACCTTGAGGATGCGGAGTTAGAGATCCTGCTGCATTTGGTAGATGCGACCAAGGCAGTACTTTTCTTAGAGTACGCCTCTCCGAGCTCCTTTTCACTATCCCATCTGCCTCCCCTATTGGCCGAGCGGCAGGTGTTGGCCTTAGCTGTCGAAAAACTGGGAGATCAATACGCAGATAGACTGTTTGCAACCTTACCAGAACGATTTGCAGCGGTACTGAGAAAGCAATTTGAGCAATCAGATGGAGATTTACGCTTATTTGACCAAGCAGTCGCTATTCAGTCCCGTAAGCACAATACGGTTGAGGTCTTTGATATTGCCGAAGATAGCTTGCAGCGTACTATTTCGCTGTCGCTAGAAAGACTAGATAAGGCTCACAAGAATTTACTTATTGCGCTTTCGGCTCACGCAGGTCCAGTAGAGCGAGCGCTCCTGCAAGATTTTATCTATTCACTGCCTCCTGAAGCGGGTCTGCCCGAGTCAATCGACATTGACCACGCTATAGATCAGTTAGATGGAGACTTGTTGGTCGTGGCGACCATCAACGACGTCATGAGTCAGACGCGCGTCAACAAGAAAATTGACCTTGACCGTCAACTGTCACTTGTCAGATTAACCTTCCGCAAGTACTGGAAAAATTTCTACCAGGATCTTCCTGCTAAGCAGCTATTTGTCTCCGACGAAGAACGTTGCCGACAACTACTGCATCAGTGTGCTGAACTCGATGATTTCGTCGGTATTGCCAGAACCCTCGAAGAAGTCGGGCGGAGAGGCATTTCCCGACGCAATCCACGAACCATTGTTTCATATCTGCAAAACATCGTCAGTAAGCTGAAGTTCACCGATGACCGTCGAGCACTATCGCGTATAGCCCTGTCTCAGTGCCTATTCTTCTATCAGACTGGCTGGTTCGATGAAGCACTGACTTGCTTGCTCATGGTTGAACCGATTCCACGCGCCTATAAATATCTGTTGGCAGAACTGTATGCGTCTACAGAACAACAGCAGAAGGGACTACGCTTGGCTCAACGCTATATCGAGCAGCTTGATTCTAACGAAAAGGACGCATTGGATGCTGAGTTATGTCTGCGACTGATTATCATGCATGCGTTACGCAATTCAGATCAACTAGAATCTGCCCGCGACTATTATCTCGAGACAATCGAGCGGAAAAAATATGCATCGCTGAAAGCTTTTCCCACCTTATTGAGATATGCGGATTTTTGTTTGTTTAAAGATGAAGATCAATCTCGTTGCCTGAAGTACCTGAGGCAGGCCGCAGAACTGACTAAGAAGAATCAAGAAAAAGAAGAATACGCAAGCATATGCCTGTCGCTAGTCCAACAACTCGGTTATACCGATGCGTTAGGCGAAGCCGAAGTCTACTTGCATGAAGTCGATAGCATTGCTCAAGACTCGTGGATTCAACAAGCGACATTGTTGACGAATTGGGCCGTCCTCTCGATGTATCGTGGCATTTCCGACGTCACTGATCGCGACAGCCTAAGACAGGCGCTCCTTTTGTCCTACGATCCGCTCGATAGAATTCTCATCCAGATCAATATTCTTGCTTGGCATGCTCTTGCCGGACAGTTCGATGAAGCGGCACGTGTCGCCATACCGCTATATCGCGTGGCCCAAAATGCCACAATCGATACGGAGATCCGACGCATTGCGTTGTACAACCTAGAGCAGTTGGAACGCGCGCAAGAAAAACAAGAACAAGCGCAAGAGTTATTTGAAACTTGGTCAAAAATGGACTCTGGTATCGATGAAAAATATTGGAAGTTTCGTCGAGGCGAAACGGTGGCCTCATCCTCTTCGCCGCGCTTTCAGATGCTCTTTCATCCCGTATATTTAGCGCATTGGCATACTGGCCTTGTACCCTTTAATGCTATTGCTGACAATGCGTGAAATGAAGTTATTAAACGTTTTCTCGTCGTAGCCGTAGGCGCTACAGAACTCTCCGTCGGCGCCGAGGTAAATGTCCGGTGTCAATTCGAGGATGATGATCTCGTTATCCTTGGTGATGCGTCCGTCAATTCGTAAGAGTTCGGTCTTGCCAAGTCGATGAAAGCAATCGATAAAGGCCTCGACGGTCTCTTCCTGAAAGGATGTTTTCAGGTCCTCGAAGGCGAATCGGTAACCACTGGGCATTTTGAGATCGAAGGTATTTAATCGGTTATTAAGGAAATTCGAATCGCCGTTGATCTTCCATCCACCGATTTCCATCGCAATTTGGTCGTGTTGATTTCCAAGTAAGCAGGCTGAGAATTCACGGCCCACGATAAACTCCTCGAGAATGACCGGCTGTCCTAAGTTCTCAAAGAGCTCCGCTGCGACTGCGGACACAGCCTCCCAAGAATTACAAAGGTTTCTGTCTGTAATACCAAGCGATGTACCTTCATAGTTCGGTTTTACTACGACTGGAAGCGAAAGATAGTTGGCATATTGAATGTCCTGCACTGACGTCAACACGGCTGAATTGGGTGTCTTTAATCTCGATTGTTTGCAGATGGCTTTCGTAAGCTCTTTATCATTACAAACTACCTTAGCGTACGCGTCAGCACCAACAAACATCACGTCGTTTGCTTCGCAAATTGCGGGAACGAGTCCGTGGCGGCTACGACTGCTTTCTCCGAACCAATAGGGAAAAACGAGGCAATCTTTATATTGCTCAAGCGCTGTCGTGAACGCGGTGAGATCTGAGAACTGCACCACGTTGTCGCAAGAAGCTTTCAGTCCTTCGTAAATCATTTTGACAGTGCCTTCTAGAGGCCGATCAATACGTCTGTCAAATTCAGTGGCGGGAACATCTCCTGTCGAAGGATCTGCCACTAGCAATACGGTTCCATCCCATGTTCGCTGACGATTAAATTCATCCATAATTCTTAGTTATCGATGCATTTCAAGCCGCTTTCTAATGTTGACACGCGAAATTCGCTCTCTAAGGGCGTGATCTGCCACATGCGTATAAATCTCAGTCGTTGTGATACTTGCATGCCCAAGTAATTTTTGTACGAAACGAATATCGACACCAGCTTCTAGTAACTGTGTAGCGGCCGTATGTCGCAACATATGAGGAGTAACCTTTTTCGTCAGATCTGCATTTTGAGCGAAAATTCGAATAATTCTGCGCAAATACTGATCTGTCGCAGGCCTTCCCAGACCGTTCAAAAGAAGCGCATCAGGTATGACCTTTCCAAATCTGACGATAGCACTCTGCCGATAGTCTCGAATTCTTGTAGACGTAACTCGGTCTGGGAAAAAAACTTGCCGCTCACGATTTCCCTTGCCGAGAATTTGAATTTTTCGCAATCCGTGATCTATATCATATATACCCACCTTTGCCAGTTCTCCAATTCTCATTCCTGTCAATGTGAGCACCTCGATTGCAAGTCTCGCTGTCAACATATCCCAGTCACGTCTTGCCCACTTATTATGTAAGCCGTTGTCGACATTTACAGTCAACATTTCATGATCTATAGAGACGAGCTTTTTCATATCACTCGTTTGTAAATGACGGGGAAGGCGTTTTGGCAGTTTGATATTCAAATGTAGGCGTTCAAGGCAGTTAGATTCAAGAAATTTGTGTTGAAACAACCAGCGCGCAAAGACTTTAATACATGCTACCCGCCGCTTTACTGTTGATGCTTTTAAGTCCTGGTCGCTTCGCCAAATATGAACTACGTCGTTTATCCATAGCTCTGAAAAATTGCTCAAAGGCTGAGATAGACCTATTCTTTGCCCGAACATAAGCAAATCTCCCCGATAAGCGCTAAGCGTATAGGGACTCAGTTTTTTTTCAATTTCACAAAATTTCAGAAATAAGCTAGCCGCTTCCGATAAAACCATATGCCCTCCTAAAAAATAAGGAGGTAATAGTAGGGCCTATTTACCCTGATATATACATATAGTGCTCATGCCAAGCCAAGCCATCACCTTCAACATTGGTTCGGACCATACTAGTTTAAATAGCATCTTAGATTGCCCCGTGCATCCAAAGGCCCATTGTTCCCATCTCTTGAATACCGTACGCTATAACCGCTGTCTTTCTTTGAGCGCCGAGTTCTTTCGAAGACCTATCGCCACAATCCTCAAGAGCAGTGGATGCTATTCGAATACAATCGGAATTAATACAAGAAGAAGTGATGAAAAAATCAGGATAACTTGATGGGGTATTGAATGCACCTAACTAGCCAATCGCTGATTTATCTTCGAGCGATGCAGTTTTTTCAGTTGGCACCTAGCGTTCCGACTAGAAGGGCGCCAAATCATAAATTATTAATAGCAAGATTTACTAGGGGGCTGTAGTGACAATGTTATTACCGAAAATAAAAGATCGATTTCTCTCAGGAGATTTTGTCCTTCACTGTTCCTTAATAACTTTGGAGCAGTGTGGCACTGAAGTAGAGCCAAAAATCTACGCAGGATCAGGTTCGATTGCGCTAAATCCCCGAAAAGGATTCACTGGGAGCTTTGTGTCGCCAGTGCCCTTGGATACATTCAGGCAACTAATGGATGACCAGCAACTGGTTAGCGGCGAAATTATTCCAGATTCATATTTCTATCGTCTTCAAGCAATTTCCCTAGATGGAACAGCATGGGGCAATCCTAAAGTTGCTATTGGGCTTGAATTCGATGCTACGGGGACATTAGTTACCTTCGAACCGGACTTCCTGTCGACATTACGCCCAATAACCGAAGCATCCCAGACAGTAGCCAATTTCGTTTTTCTGGAGACACTTCCCTTTCCTTTAACTCATGGCACGAATACTATCGAGAAGGGACTGGACGGAGAACAATCCCGTTGGAAACGAGATCAAGGTGAGGCTCGCACAGCTCGGATGCACTTGAAATATCGCGAATGGAAGGAGAAGACTACTCACTCCCAAGTCACAGCGATATTTTTCGATACCGCACCGTTGGGCTTCGAACACCGACTGTTAGAGGCGATCAGGTTCTCTACGGCCGTACCCGCATCGTGGGTCATGCTGGAGTACGTTCAAGATGGACTGGTACATTTCGAACTAAGTCCGTACAGGCCTGCGCTAAACCACTTAGTCGATGAACCGCTGCAAGCTCGCGAGAACGCGCTAGATTTTTTCCGATTGTTTGATTCCTACTACGTTCATTCAAGTGAAAATGCCAAGGGCGAGGAATTTTCGCAGCTGTCCGTCGCCATAGGTGCGTTGTTCAATCTTAAGGGACTGGCCATCGGCGAAATCAGTCTCGTGATCGGCGTAACAATTGAAGCGCTGTTGAAGGAAGGATTTTCGGAGCTAGAGGAAATTGATCCCGAGATCATCGTGGAAGTAGAGGTGGTGGAAGACGTTATTAATTCTCTGACCACCATACGTGAGAAGTCCCGAGGCCGTATGAAAGGTTCAATGAGCGGCATTAAGTCAATTCGCGCTCGGGACAAACTGGAAAAACTGCAGAAACTGGGACTAGTCAATCAAATGGAGCTGCAGCACTGGAAGAAACTCCGCAATACGTCGGCTCATGGATCCCTTCGGATCGATCCTCAAAAATGGCAGCAACATCTCCAGCGGATTTTTGCGGTGACTACACTGGCGTACAAGTTGACCTTCTTGCGGATCGGGTATTTCGGTCCTTATACTGATTACGGTTCGCCAGGTTGGCCAACCGCATGGTTTCCCACTAAGGATGATGCCCAGAAACTTTCGCGTGTGACTGAGGAGCTTGCTCAATTACCTGTAGCGGATGTTAAGGGTAAGTTATACGCTTGGAAAGCGGTGGAGACGGCCCTTCGAAATACGTTTCCAGAAGGTGATGTCGGTGCGTTGCGTGCATCGGCGAGTCTGGTTCTCCTGGCAGCAATGAGAAAAGTCGGCACGCTTAGACTAGCCGAGTTAGGTTCGGGTAACTAAGATTTCATACTGAGACCGTATGTACCGGAGAAACTTGCCTTGTCATCGTAAAAGTATCCCAATACAAATTGGGCGACTATGACCTACAATCTAGTCTGGAAAAATCATAGAATAAGTTTATTTTTTGACAAAAATACTCCATCCACTTCGCACAAAACGCAGACGCTCGCTTCCCCTCACACCACCAGAACTCAAAATCCCAACCATCTGTGGTTGGGATTTTTTTTGTCCGTAGCGCCAGTCCTGGCGGGACATCCCGGATTGCCCTCTTGAACATGACTAGTCGACATGACTCAGTTTTGAGGTGAAATATGGCGCTTACCTCTCTCCGTTCTCTGTTTTTCTCTTGCACACTCAGCAACAAAATCAGCCATTCGAGCTGACTCCCGAGCTGCCAGTTTGTTTTAACAACTGCCCAGGGACATGCAACCCAATCCCAAACCGAGCCAGGCCACCTTACCCCTGACTTGACCCTATCCCACAAAGCAGTACCGACGCTTTCAAGCAATCAGCGCAGCTATTTATTTTAACTAGAATACTTAAGCGGAAGACAGTCATCCCACCTCAAACAGGCGACACCGGGAGTACCGTCCGCAATGGAACAAAATCCGTTCCACAATCAAGCGGAACCGAAGTCCCAGCCATCCCGCTGATCGTCACGTCACGCGCAGATGAAGCCATCAGGCTGGATGTAAAACTCACCGCTTCCGGCCCAAGGAAAAATGGGTTGCCGCAGGAAGCTGTTCTGGAGCACCATTGCGGCCGCGGGAAAATGTCGGTGGCGTTGCGTCGAGGACGACATTGTCTAGCGCTATCTCAAGCGAATTCCGATATCCTGCATCATCAAACCCGGCAAATGTCAGCTGGCCGCCGCCCCATTTTGCGCTTCCTACAACATGCAGGTCGCTGAATATGTTCATTGTTAACGGTGCACCAACAAGGGCGCAGCGCCGAGTTTGGTCCGCAGGCTGGCGACATCTTTATCAGACACAGCAGATGCGGCATTCCCCCATGTATTGCGGACATAAGTGGCAATGGCTGCCGCATCGACATCGGATAATTTCCAGGCAAAGGCTGGCATCTGCGCACTCGTGGGATTGGTCTGCGTCGCTGCCCCTCTGCCGCCGAGCAAGATAGCACGAATCAGGTTATTGGCACCCGGTGCCTGCGCGCCAGGACTATTGGCCAGCGATGCCACCATGGCATCCACACCCTGCCCATTGCTGGCATGGCAGGCGGCACAATTGACCTGAAACAGTTGATGGCCCAGCAGCATCGTCTGATCCGTTTGTGCCAGCGGAGCCGGTGCGGTCTGCCCGGAGCCGGGCAGACTCTTCAGATAGACGGCAATTGCCTTGAGATCATCCTGATTCAGGTATTGCGTCGAATTGCTGACGACTTCCCCCATCGAACCAGCGGCCACACTGCTACGGTTACCGCCATTGTGAAGATAATTGACGGTCTCCTGTACGTTCCAGCTGCCGATACCAAGATACGTGTTGCCACTGAGTTCAGGCGCATGCCAGCCTTCGAGATCATTGCCAAGCAAGTAATCGTTGTTGGCACCTAACAGATTCTTGCCGCTATGGCAGGCGGCGCAATGGCCGACACCATCGACCAGATAAGCACCACGATTCCATTGCACCGATTTGGCCGAATCGGGCTTGAACGGTGAGGGATTAAAGAACAGCAGATTCCAGCCAAACATCAATTGCCGGATATTGAAGGGGAATGGCAACTGCGTCGGTGGTGCAGCTTCCGGTACCGGCGGGATGCTCTTCAGGTATGCAAAGATATCCTTGATATCCTGATCTGATATCACGGCATACAGGTTGTAAGGCATGGCGGGATAAAGCAGTTTGCCGTGCGGCGCTACACCCTGCTTGATGGCGCGTATAAATTCCTCCTCGCTCCAGCTGCCGATGCCATGTTCTTTGTCTGGCGTGATATTGCTCGACACGATCACGCCAAAAGGAGTCGCCATGCGTAAGCCACCCGCAAAATCCTTGCCTCCCTGAACGCTATGGCAGGCAATACAATCTGCTGCCTGCGCCAGGTATTTACCACGTTGCACGGTGTCTTTTGAGCCGCCATGCGCCAGATCATATTGTGTGACCTGATCAAGCAAGGCCGTATCGGCTACCGTGCTGTTACGCTGCGCGCTTCTCCATTGCATCAAGCCCAGCAACACAATCAGCGCCAGCACGAAAAGCGCCACCACATACTTGACCCATCGCCTGCTTGTTGAAGGGGGCTTGTTTTGTGTCGTCACCATGTCACACCTTCACCAAGGGTCCTGGGGATTTGAGATATTGCTCACGGATTGCCTGTGCGGCATGCAAGGTCAGTGCGGCGACGGTTCCTGTCGGGTTATAGCCACCATTATTGGCAAATGCCGACGCACCACACACAAAGGTATTCGGAACATCCCAGCTCTGCAGATACTTGTTGACCGCACTGGTGCGTGGGTCATCGCCCATGCAGGCACCACCTGTGGTGTGTGAGGAGAGATTGGTCATCGGTGTATATGGCTCGGCCGTCGGTTCGCTGCGATGTTTGGTTTCAACCCCGAGTGCATCGGCCATGTCCATGGAACGATCAGCCATGAATTTACCGATGCGCTTGTCGTTTTCATTCCAGTCAAAGGTAACGCGCAGCAGCGGACGACCATGGCGATCCTTGTAGGTCGGATCGAGATCGAGGAACACATCACGGTGCGGATAACTGTTGCCCATGACATAGATCGAGTTGTAGTTCTGGTAGGCCTTCTGATAGGCCTTTTTCCATTCCGCCCCCCATTGCGGCGTCCCGGGCGGCACGCCGCCGGTCAACCCGATAGGACGACCACCGGTGGAATGAATCAGCAAGGTGCCGCCACCGATGAAATCTTCTTTGCTATGGTCGAAATTATCACCATTGAAATCATCAACCGCCTGTGCCAGCGCACCGGCACCGATGAATGGATTGAGGGTTTCATTCTTGAACCAGATTGATGCACCCGAAATGGTCTGATAGGCATAATTGCGCCCCACCACGCCCTCTCCAGTCGTGTGATCGTAAGGCTTGCCGATCCCCGACAAAAGCATCAGGCGCACATTGTCGAACTGATAGGCCGACAGCACCACGATGTCGGCAGGTTGCTCCCATTCTTGTCCTTCGTTGTCGATAAAAGTGACACCGGTGGCCATTTTTTTATCGGCCGTCAGATTCACCTGCAGCACTTCCGCGTTGGGAATAACGCTAAAATTCTTGCGCATCATCAGCGCCGGTAATACGCAGGCTTGCGGGCTACTCTTGGACCAGTTACCGCAACCGAAGAATTCGCAGTAACCACAATACGTGCACGGTGCCATCTTCACACCAAGGGTATTGGTGTATGCACCGGAGGTATTACCCGCAGGGACCGGGAAGGGATGCCAGCCGAGACTTTTGGCGGCTTTGTCAAACAGCAGTGAGGCTTGGGTACGGGCCAGTGGTGGCAAAGGGTAATCACGTTGACGCGGCCCTTCAAAAACATTGCCGCCATCGATTTTGTTGCCACCAATATTACCGGCCTTGCCGGAAGTGCCGGCTATGCGCTCGAATTTGTCGTAAAAATGTTCCAGCTCGTCGTAGGTAACACCCCAGTCCTGCACCTGCAAACCCTCGACGAATCGTTTCTTGCCATATTTCTCGATGGTGTGGCTGTAGGTAACAAAATCAGTCGGCAGGAAGCGCCAGGTCATGCCGTTCCAGTGCGATCCCGCCCCACCGACACCCCAGCCGAACTGATAGGTGTTCATCTCACGCAAAGGCAAAGCCTCTTGCGAGGGCTTGTTGCGGAAGGTCATGGTCTCCACGCTCAACGGTTGCAACAACTCTCGCCGGCGAGCATAGCGCAATTCATCGGTATCGATGGTGGTGGGAAAGTCAGTACTGGTGTCGCGCCATGCGCCGCGTTCGATCGCCACCACGTTCAGGCCGGCGTCGGTCAGTTCATTGGCCATTAATGATCCTGCCCAGCCTAAACCAACGATCACCGCATCCACTTTGGGCCGTTTATTCGCCATGCAGCACTCCCGAGTGATAGTGAAATTTACGATTGTTTGCGAATAAAGCTGACCGGTTGAATATCCAGTTTTTTGCCGGGTTGATTGAGGTAATCGCGGAAGTCGTACTGGGCTCCGGGAAAACCGACCAGCTTCCAGCCCGCCATGTCTTTGTTGCCGCCATAAATGGGATCGGCAAAGTAGCCTTCACGGACGTTCCACAACACCAGATTGAAGAAGAGTTTGGCATCCACGCCATCGAGGGCGAGGCTGCCAGCTTCCCACTGATTGATCAAGGCATCCTGTTTGTCTGGTGACAGCTCGACAAATCGCTTGCCCTGGTATTGTCCGCGTACCGCCTTGTCCAGAGCAGCGAGTCCGACACGCCAGCGCGTTGCCGGGCCGTCCTTGAACTGTGGCCCGGCTTGCGGCAGACCTTGCTTGAGTGGACCGTCGAGATAGAGATAGCTTCCCTTGCCATAGTCGCCGGCTAACTGGGCATCTATGAAGACGACACAGCCGGCTTCTTTCGCGCCGATACTCAGTTCGTCAGCAGGAATCAGACGCTCGGCAATGGCCTCTGCCAAGGCAGCTTCATCGGTGGTGAAAAATTTCCAGCCATCGGCAATGACCGGCTGTGGTGGACTGGCGGGCGGCCCATTCCATGGCATCCCGCCCCAGATCACTTTGGCTTTGGCTATCACCGCCGTACCTGCCAGAACGGCCAGAGTGAGCAGGAAATAACGTCTGCGCATGAAGTACCTCGTTTGATAATGGATGAAAGCAACTGCTTGGGAAGTTACTTGACCGCAATACAAAACCAATACTGCATATTCTTAGCAATGTCGGCCCTGACCTGCCAGTGATACTGGCCCATATCGACCAGCGAAATGCCACGTAGCATTTATATTAGCGGCAAGTTGAGCAGATTGTGCTTTTTGCGTCGTCGGGCAACAACAATCAATCCAGAAAACAGGTAAGCAAGTTTAACGTCCTGTGCCAACACCTTATCCGCCGCTGGTGGCCCTGAGCACGCCCATTATCTCTTCTGCCAGCAACAGACTGGCCAAGCCATGTTCGCGCTTCGCCCGGCGCACCAGCGAGAGCACATTCTTGCTGAAGGCGCGGTCGCGAATCTGCCGATACACCAATGTCTCCTGCCGGTATTCCTCGGCAATATCAAACTTGCTAAGAAAGGCAATGCCATCGCCGTTGGCCGCCAGTCGCTTCATGGTTTCGATCGAGTTGGTGCTGAACGCAGGCTCGCAAGGCAAGCCCGCCTCCGCAAAGGTGTCTGCGACGATGCCATGCATGAGCATGGAGCGATCAGCGAAGATCAGTGGATACGGCGTGCAATACGCCAGCGGCACCGATTCCATGCGTGCCAGCGGATGCATCGGTGCCAGCACTGCACCCAGCGTGGTATCCATTTCCCAGAGACACTCCAGCTGCGGCGAAGGAGGCAAATTAAAACTCAGTCCCAGATCGGCATCGCCATTGACCAGTGCATCATGGATCTCGCGCATGAACATGACGCGGATCGTGATCTTGATGTGCGGATGCTGTGCCCCAAAACTGGCTGCCGCAGCCGAGGCAATGCCGCTGGCCAGCCCCGTCAGCGTGGCAATGATCACCTCACCTTTTGCCATGGTTTTGAGGTCACGGATTTCGGCTTCCACCTGACGGTATTCGAGCATAGTTCTGCGCACATGGGCGAGCAGAATCTCGCCCGCGGCTGTCAGCCGCAAACCACGTGGCAGGCGCTCAAACAACTGCTCGCCAATCTCTTCCTCCAGCTGTAGCAAATGTTTGTTGATGGCCGACGGCGCGATATGCAGTTTCTCGCCGGCAGCACGGATGGAGCCGGAACGGGCCACTTCATCAAGATAACGCAGCAGTCTGGAATGCAACATGGTTGTCCCCATTGAGTTCGGCTTATCGTACTCGAAAAGTGCACACTCCGAGCAAAAAATGGTTCTTTTTAGAAGCACTCACTTCGGTTTTAATGGCATCAGTCGTGATCGTTGATGACTGAATCGACAACCGGATAAACACGGATTCTGGCGTCAGGGCTTCGCCCCGGCTGCCAGCGATGCTGTCAAGTCAGTTGGTTCGGTGCGGCATGCAGCAAACAAAACTATTTGATGAAAGTGAGACAGCCATGTATCAAGAAGTCAGTGAAAGAAACGTCACCGCAGCTGGTCAAGAAGGTCTGGTTGCAGAACATTACGACAAAGTGCGCGCCATTTTCGAGGTGCTCAACGGCAAACGGGAGGCCGATCTGCTCCTGAAGAATTTGAATATCCTCGATGTCCACAGCGAGTCTGTGTATCAAGGGTCAATTCTGGTGTATGACCAACGCATCATTGCCTTGAATCCCAATGAAACCGAGATCAAGGTACGGCAGGTGTTCGACGGTCAGGGCTTGTATGCGATCCCCGGGCTGATCGACGCACACGTCCACTTCGACGCGCAATTGGCACACCCAGCCGCCTTTGCCGAAGCCATCGTCCCTTGCGGTACTACCACCATCTTTTCCGAATGCCTCGACTTTGTCAGCGCTGCTGGCCCTGAAGCAATTCCGGCGACCGAGCAACTGTTCAAAAACCATGAGCGCCTGCCTTACCGCGTTTATGCCTTTGCACCGGGCAAAAAGACCTCAGTGGAAGTCACCGATGCCCTGCTGAAGATGGAGCCGGTGATCGGTCTCGGTGAGCTGGCGCATCTGACCTACAGCGTCGGTAACGATGATGATTTCCGCAAATCGGCGCTGGGCCGGGCCAAGGGTGGCTTCATGAATACCCATTGGGGTGTGACCACGCTGTCAGAAATGATGTTGAATTACATGCCCGCCATCGGTGCCTTTGCTAACCACGACGTCTGGAAAGAAGACGATATCGAAAAAAGCGTGCGCTATGGCTTGCAGACTCAGATCAAGTTTGGCGTCGGCAGCCCGGAAGTGATCAAGATCATGCTGCGCGCTATCGTCAAACGGCGCTGGCCGGCAGAGAACTTTCAGCTCTGTGCCGATAATATCTCGGTCGACCGGCTCCTGACCAAGGGACATATGGACTGGATCGTCTCCCTGTGTGCCGAGATGGGGATTGATCCGATCAAGGCGATCAAGATGGCCACCCTGTACACTGCGCGGGCCTTCCGCATGGATAACAAGATCGGCTCACTCACACCGGGACGTTTTGCCGACATCGTGCTGACCGATAGCCTGTCGAAGATCAATCCGCGTTTTGTTTTCAAGGATGGCGAGCTGGTGGCGCAGGATCGCAAAATGCTCAAGCAGTCTGATCTGGATTATTCCGGCATGGCCAAAAAACCAGTGCCGGGACTGGTCGATCTGACGCCGCAACAACTCGATCTGACACCATTGGAAATCTCTGCCGATGGCAAGCAGGCCAAGGTCTATCTGTTTGACGTCTATGGCCGCGGCCATGAAAAGTTCTTCCAGGAAGTCTGGGTACCGTACCAGGATGGCAAGGTGGTGCCGGAAATCAACGGCGTCAGATACAACCGTATCACGGTCGTGCAGCGTTATGCCAAGGACAAGCGCCATGTGGTCAATGGCCTGTTCAAGGGCGTCTTCGTAGACCGTGGCGCAGTAGCCACCTTCTGGCCCGCACCGAAGGCTTACTTTGTCGCTGTCGGTCAGGACAGTGCCGACATGTGTTACAGCCTCAAGCAGGTCGACGCCTATGCCGGCGGTTGCGTGGTGACCGAGAACCAGCGGGTCAAAGCAGTATTACCGTTGGAGATTTATGGCGTCATGGCCAACATGAACCTGACTGATCTGATCACGGCCACTCGCAGTATCGATGCCGCGCTGGAGGAACTGGGCAACCGCAATGAAGGTGAACCGGTGGTCAACAAATTGCTGACCCTGTTTATTTCACTCGATCGCTTCGGTTTTATGGCGTAATACCGATGCCATAGGAGAAAACCGGCCAGTGTGCTCACCTTTCACTGGCCGGAGGCATCATCCCTTGCGACAGCCGACGACAATGTTGACGCGAGGGAGCGAGCAAACACCAATACAGTGAGGCAAGATCAGGCAGCCCAACGCCATCACATAACAGCAAAACAGCAAAAACAGCAGGAAGACACGAGGAGCGATCATGGCACACCACGCAGGGGAAGCAGAAGTCATCGATACCGGTAGTCTGAAACGACGCTGGATCACCTATCTCGCCGGCATTTACATTCTGACCTTCGGCCTGAGTCTGGCCATCAGAGCCGACATCGGCATTTCACCGCAAAGCAGTCTGACCCGCTCGATGACACTGGTGTACCCGCCGCTGACGCAGGGCACCTACAATTTCATGCTGGAGATGTTCATGCTGTTGCTAACCTATCTGGTCGCCCGCAAGGACTTCAGGCTCAGCAACTTCGCCTCCCTGATCCCCGCATTCGTCCTGGCCGCCTGTCTGGATGTGAATTTGATGCTGACCAAATCGATCCACTTGCAAAGCTATTCTCTGCGCCTGCTGCTGTTGACGATTGGTGATGCCGCGCTGGCGCTTGGCTTGTTTCTGATGATTCGCGCCAACCTGGTGCTGATGCCGATCGACATGTTCGTCAACACCGTCTTCAAACGGACCGGGCGCAAATGGGGCGATATCAAGACCACCTTTGACTGTAGCTTGCTGCTGCTCAGTGCAGTGATCGGTTTGCTGTTTCTGGGTGGCCCCAAATTCATCCGTGAAGGCACCTTCATGAATGCGATTCTGGTCGGGCAATATATCAAGCTCTATTTTTACCTGTTCCACAAAGCCAAAGCCGCCTTCGGCACCCACCAACGCCAGACGCTGGAACGACAATCGTCGTAGTCACGCAGCTGGATCACACCACTACCGATAAGCGATAGGCGATAGACGACAGATACCGCCTTCGTCAGCACCTCAACCTTCGGTAACCACTACACCATTCCCGCCTTTCTCCCCAACCAGGGGGAAGGCATTCCATCGTCCAATTTTTTTAAAGAGGATTTGTCATGCGCAAGAAACAGGCTTGTCTTACCCCCTTCTACCGTATTTTCTGGCTGCTGGCGTTGTGTCCCCCTATCGGCTACTGCGCTGCGGCGCAGGCGCAATCAAGCGTACAGCTATACGGCATCGTCGATGCCTGGGTAGGAAGCCAAAAAACACCGGGTGCAGCATCCAGCTGGCAGCAAGGCGGCGGTGGTATGTCTACCTCGTTCTGGGGTATGGGTGGGCAGGAAGACCTTGGTGGTGGCTATAAAACAAGCTTTGTGCTGGAGGGCTTTTTCCGTCCGCAAAATGGTGCCTATGGTAGCTTTAATGGCGATACGTTTTTATCGCGCAATGCCTATGTCAGCCTGACCGCACCGGCGGGTACCATCGCCCTTGGGCGGCGCAGCAGCCTGTTGTATCTGCAGTCCTGTGAGTTCAACCCGTTTTATGCCTCGTTCACGTTCTCGCCCACCATCGTCCAGCTATATTCCGGCCTCGGCACCTACCCGACCTACAAAACCGATCAGGGACTCGTCGGTGGCACCTCCTGGAGCAACGCCGTCGCCTACTACTCACCAGACATGGGAGGATTCTCCGCCAATGCCATGTATGCATTCGACGACAGCACCATCGCCGGCAAACAGATGGCGCTGCAAGCGTCGTACAAGAATGGCCCGTTGGCTGCGGGTGCTACCTACCAATATGCCAGCTTCAATTCTTCCGCGGCTGATCTGACCAACCTGATCAGCAGCATGCAAAGCCAGAGCGCGACCCAGCTCGCCACCTCCTACGATTTCACAGCAGTCAAACTGTATGCGCAATACACGCTGACCAACAATACTGTTCTCAATAAAAGCTACCACGTCAATGTCTGGGAGACTGGCGTGGCGGTGCCACTCGGCGCCGGTAAAATCCTGGCCGCCTACGGCTACTCACGTGATGCCGGTGGCCTCGATCAGACCCGGCAAACAGTCTCGTTCGGCTATGACTACGCGTTGTCCAAGCGTACCGATGTGTATGCCATGTATCTGCAAGACCATTACGCTGCCATCGGTTCTGGACGGACGGTCGGCGTCGGTATCCGGACCCGGTTCTGAGAGGGAAGACCGAGCTCGTCATCCTGATGCGCTCGGTAAAACCAGATAAAAAGGAGGCCCGATTTAAACCTCGATTCAGGTATCTCAACGGTCGTGAGGAAAAATTCGCCAACTTCATTGAACTCACCCGCGACGTCAGTGCAGGCATTCCCTCTTGCCTGCATATCATTTACGCCTGCGAGCTGGTCAATGAGCTCAATCAGGATGCCGACATTGATGCTGATTCAGCAGCGCGGGCGGCGTCATCGATTGGAAAATCCGATAGCGCCAACTTGTATCGCCTCTCGCTAGCAGCAGCGACGATGCTGCGTGATGTGTCCGAGGAACATATCGCGCAGCTCAACAAGTTTTGGGATGAGTAAATAATTAACGAAGGAAGGGGCTTGCACGGTGCTTGTTACGACCGTGCTAGTGACGCCGTTGCCCCGTTGATGTCTCTCGTTGCTCATCGACTTTATCCACAGATTTTGTGGATATGCCTGTGGAAAACCTTCTACACACACACTTCAAAGCCAATTCTGTAGCGGGTTTCCGCGAATACCCCCTTCCGTGCCAAGCCGAATCAACACCCTGTCGTCCTGTGAATAACGCGCAAATCAGCGCGCAAACGCCTGCGTAGGCATTTCTATGGCGTTGCAGCGACACAAGAACTGATCTATCACCTAGAATTCGTACCTTTCCGATAGACAAATAAAAAAATACAGGTTTCAACATGTTCAAAAAATGGGGTGTCTCTCTGCTGTTTGCCGTCAGTTCTTTTGCGTCGGCGCAAAAAATCGACTTCACGCAATGTCCACAATTCTTCGCCAATGGTGCGCCGCCGGTCGTGCGGGAGATTCAGCAGTGGCAACCGCGCGCACTCTGCTTTGACGCATTCGCGGTCATGCACGCGGGAAAAACCAAGACCCCGCTCTATGTCGCAGAGCGCCTCAACCGGGCGCAATTGAACGATGCGCTGGATGAGAAGCGCACCAACCGCTTCTACCCTGAAGCCCGACTCCCCTTCGCCGAGCGCTCACAACTCGATGACTACCGCGCCAGTGGTTATGACCGTGGCCATATGGCTCCTGCGGCAGATATGCCGACGGCGCAAGCAATGGCGCAGTCGTTCTCGCTGGCGAACATGGTGCCGCAGGCACCGGTCAATAATCGTAAATCCTGGGCAGGCATCGAACGTGCAACCCGCAATTACGCAATGCGGGCAGCAGGCGATGTGTATGTGATCTCGGGACCGGTGTTTGCGCCAACACCTGCGACGATTGGCGATGGCAAAGTGGCAGTACCGGCGTATCTGTTCAAGCTGGTGTTTGATGCAACGACCAAACGCGCCTGGGCGTACTGGATACAGAATACGGATGAGGCAAAGGCTGGCAAGCCGATCTCCTATGCGGAGCTGGTTAAGCGCACCGGGACCGACTTCCTGCCCGGCGTTGCTGGAGTGCAGTAACAGCGCGTGTCAGGCTGCTTTTACCGTCAACTCACCGACCACGCAGCCAGCGTACATAGCGGTCACCAATAACCTGTACCACGGTCACCAGCACAATCAGCACCGCAATCACGATCAGCATGACCTGTGTGTCGAAGCGCTGGTAGCCGTAACGGATCGCCAGATCGCCTAAGCCGCCTGCGCCGACAGCACCGGCCATGGCCGACGAGCTGATCAGGGCAACCAGCGTGATGGTGAAACCACCAATGATGCCGGGGAGCGCCTCGGGCAGGTAGACGTGGCGGACGATGTCCCATTTTTTGCAACCAAGCGCCTGTGCGGCTTCGATGAGACCGGGATCAACCTCGCGCAGGCTGACCTCGACAATCCGCGCAAAGAATGGCGTGGCACTAATCGCCAGCGGTACGATGGCGGCCCAGACACCGATGGTGGTGCCAGCAACGAGGCGGGTAAACGGGATCAGCGCGACTAGCAGAACAATAAAAGGGGTTGCTCGAAAACCATTGATCGCCCCGCCAAGCAGCCGGTGGGTGCGCGGTGAGGCAAGGAAGCCTCCGGGTGCTGTGACAATCAATACGATCGCCAGCGGCACACCGGCGAGCAAGGCAACCGCACCGGAGATACCGACCATCATCAGCGTGTCCAGCAGCGCGTTCCAGTAGCGGTCAATGGAGATAGTCAGGTTCAGCAAGATATCCAAGCTCCTTGATGTCATGTGCAATGGCTTGCGGGCCTTGCGTCAGGGTTGTCCAATCCGCAGCGTTGGCGGTGCTTTGCAGGGCAATCAGTAACTGCCCCTGGGTATGACCTTGAATCCGGTCGACTCCACCATGCAGCAAACGCACCTTGCCACCGAGTGCTTCGGCAATGCGCGGGAAATCGGGCTCCAGTCCGTCGGCGCCGCGATAGATCAATTGCAGCACACGGCTGGTACGTCCTGCTGGTTTGTCGTTCAGGAGAGATTGTTGCAGGTCATCTGGCAAACCATGTTGCAGTGGCGCCAGCAGGGCTTGAGTGGCGGCGTGCGTTGGATTGCCAAAGACTTTCCAGACCTCACCATGCTCGACAATGCGCCCTTGTTCCAGCACCAGAACCTGATCGGCGATCTCGCGGATGACGCTCATCTCGTGCGTGATCAATATGATGGTGATCCCCAGCTGGCGATTGATGTCACGCAGCAGTTGCAGGATGGCGTGGGTGGTTTCGGGGTCGAGTGCCGAGGTTGCTTCGTCACATAAAAGAATCTCCGGGCCGCTGGCCAGCGCACGGGCAATACCGACGCGCTGCTTTTGTCCACCCGAGAGGCGGCTGGGATAAACGTCAGCCTTATCCTGCAGGCCAACCAGCGCCAGCAGCTCACGCACCCTGATGTCGATCTGGGCCTTGGCAACACCGGCTACCCTCAGCGGCAGCGCGATATTGTCATACACCGTTTTGGCCGAGAGCAGGTTGAAGTGCTGAAAAATCATGCCGATGCGTCGGCGCAAGTCCACCAGTTGCGCATCATCGAGCGTAGCGATATCGATCTCATCGACCAGCACCTGTCCTTGCGTTGGCTGTTCCAGCCGGTTGATCGTACGCAGCAGGCTGGACTTGCCTGCCCCGCTGCGCCCGATGATGCCAAAGATGCTACCGGGCGAAATCTCAAGACTGATGTCTGCCAACGCCTGCACTGATCGCCCCGACGACTGGTAGGTTTTGCCGACATTGCGAAAGGCAACTGCGCCACGTGCAGTGGCTGTGTCATTCGCCGCAGTGGGTGAGGCGCGATGCAACGTTCGCGCCTGCGTCTCCTGCACGGCAGGGCTGTGCAGAGACTGCCTGGCGGTAATTGAGAGTGCCATCCGGTGTTTCCTTGTAAAGTGGTCTGACTGGATTGCTGCTGGATTACTGCTTGAGCCAGGCCAGCGTGTACAGGCGTTTGTCGTTGGCAAAGGCGCGGTCGATATCGGCCCTCACCGCAGGAGAGTTCTGGTAGATACGGATAAATTTTTGTACCACCGGGTCCTGTGTACGGCTGGCCTTGACCACGAACTGAATGGAAAAGCGTGCATCTTCAATGCCCGAATACGCCAGACCACTGGACGGATTGAATGCCTTGGCTGCCACGATGAAATGCGGATAGCCCTGTGCGATGTCGACATCAGGTGTGATACGTACCAGCTGTGGTCCTTCGACTTCGACGAAGCTGAGTTTCTTGGGGTTCTCGACAATATCGTTGATGGTGCCAAGATAGCCAACGTTCGGCTTGAGCTTGATCAGGCCGACACTTTGCAGCAGCAACAGGCCACGCCCCTGGTTGACCGGGTCGTTGGCGATCCCCACTTTACCGCCCTGCGGTACCTCGGCAATCGCTTTGTGCTTGAGTGAATACAGACCGACGTTGGCGAGAATGCCGGTGCCGGCGCTGGCGAGCTTGTAGCCATTTTGCTTGATGGCGTTGTTGAGGAAAGGCTGATGCTGGAAGTAGTTGATATCCAGATCCCCTGAATCGACGGCGACGTTTGGTGTGGTCCAGTCAGTGAATTCAACGACATCAACATCAATCCCCTGCGCCTTGGCTTCCTTGGCAGCAGCAACGATCGAGTCGGCATAGGCACCGGGCACCACGCCGATGCGCAGTTTGTCAGCCGCATGGGCACTGAAGACGGACAAGGCCGTCAGCGAAATGGCGAACAGATGGGAAAGCTTCATGAACAACTCCAGAAAACAGATAAAACGGTCAAGGGGAAAGACAGTGGAAATGCAGCTAAAAAAGCCGCTATCAGGCGATTACTTCTTTTGCCATGCCAGACTGTAGAGCCGCTTGTCGTTGACATAGAGCGCGTCAATCTTGGCCAGTACGGCAGGTGACTCCTGATAGATCTTGATGAATTTCTGAATCCGTGGATCGTTGACTTTATCGGCGCGGGCGACGAAGACGATCGCGTATTGCAGATCATCCACGGTCGAATACTGCAAGCCGCTCTTGGCAATATCAGGACGACCGGCGGCGACGAAATGGGCTGGATAGCCTTGCGCGAGGTCAACGTCATCGAGTGCTCGCACCAGTTGTGGCCCTTCGATTTCCTTGAACTGGAGTTTCTTGGGGTTGCTGACAATATCAGCCAGCGTGGCCTTGCTGCCGATGCCTGGCTTGAGTTTGATCAGACCGGCACGCTCTACCAGCAGCAGACCACGGCCTTGATTGACAGGATCATTCGCTACTGCAACAGTCGCGCCGTCTTTCAGATCGGACAGTGTCTTGATATGAGACGAGAACAGACCAATGTTTGGCAGCACGCCATAGCCAGCCTTGGCAAACTTGTAGCCGCGATCACGGATGGCGTTTTCCAGGAAAGCGGAATGCTGGAAGTAATTCAGATCGAGATCGCCAGACTGCAGTGCAACGTTTGGAGTGGTCCAGTCTGTCATCTCGACGACACGCACTTCCAGACCTTGCTTTTTGGCTTCACGCGCGGCCACTTCGACAGAGTCGTTCAGTACGCCCGGGGTGGTACCAATGGTTAATACCTGAGCATGAAGTAGCGTAAAAGAAAGACTGATGGAAGCGGCAAGGATAAAACGGGAGAGAGTTTTTGCGTGCATGGCCTGATCGGTAAATGAAGTCCGTTCATTGCGCAGGCAATCGCCTTATAGGCCATGCCTGCTGCAATTCGATCTACAACTTTAGCATCGCGATCAATGGCTTACTACGAAGTAAAAAGTACATGGATATCCATTTTTTTCATGTACTTGAAGGCATCCAATCCGCTTCAGGATGCCGACGTCGCCGCAGTAGCGCGCACATCAAATGCCCCACCAGTAAATGAGTGCTGGCGAATCGTCACTGGCTGCTTACCCGGCAACAAGGGGTTACTGGCCTACCGAGGCCATGGACTTGAAGTTTTGTTGCGCCTGCGCGATGTCTTCGTCGGTGAGGTGGCTGATTAACGCTTCGGCAGCAGCCCAGGTTTGCACTTCGGTCTCGCGCACGATCACCTGAAAGCGCACGCCAAAGCGCACCGTACGACCAAGCTGCGCAGCACGCTTGGCAGCCTTGATATCGAAATATCAACCTTCAACATTCACGGTCTTGCCGTCAAACAGGTCGCGCCATATCGTCAGAAATTCGTCGGCGGCTGGGGTTGACGCAGCGCTGTCTTGCTGGCGCGGCTTGGCGTGCGCGTTAAACGGGTACGGCTACCGGTTCAGTTTGCTGAGCAATGATATTGACGACTTCACCGGACTGGGTCGACAGGCTCTGTCGGATGTTGCTGGCAGCATCTTGTGCCAGACGCGACAAGACCATGTCATCGTGCGGCGGATTAAAGAGGCCGCAGCGTACATCCCGCAGCAGACGCTCCAGCGGCAGCTCGCGTGACAGGCTGTGACCGCCGACGATCTTCATGGCCAGATCGACCACATTGGCAGCGTGGTTGGTGACGACCGATTTGACGATCCCGACTTCGTTATCGAGGCGGTGACGAATGTGCTCGTAGCGCTCCCAGCGGTCGGCCAGACCATAGAGCAGGTTTTTGGCAGCGCCGATCTGATACTCAATCTCGCCGATTCGCTGCTGAACCTGTGGCAGGTCCAGAATCACGCCGGGTGCGTTGCTGGCTGGATGGGCCGCGGCAAATTGCAACGCAAAGCGCCGTGCCGCCTGCGCCACACCAAGGTAGACCGCAGCAATCTGGAGACCAAAAACGCGGCTGCCGGTGGTAAAGCTGCTGGCCTTGCCGGGTTCGATCGTGTTAGCCAGCGCGCTTGCGGGGACAAACACATCGTCGAAGGCGATGTCATGACTGCCGGTACCGCGCATGCCGAGCGTATTCCAGCTCGGGATAATGCGAACTTGCTCATGGATGGGAACGATGAATTCGCCAGTCCTTTGTTGCTCTTCGATCCAGGCGTAGACGACGGCTTGTCGAATTTCTGGGGCACCGGAGCAAAACGCCTTTTGGCCGCGCAGGCGATAGCCACCATCGACCCGCTTGGCAACGGTAGTAGGACGCCCGCCGCGCAATAAATTGCCGCCTTCGCGTTCGGTGACGAGAATATTGATCAGGTGGCCTTTTTCGACAACATCACGGCACAGCTGCTCAAAATTGGCGCGTGACCATTTCAGGTCGAAGCTGAGATAGGCAAATGCCATCAGATGCCAGCCCAATGTCAGCGCGGTTGCCGCGCTGCCGCTGCCGAGCCGCTCCTGAAAAAGCAGCAAACCATACAGTGACTGCCCCTGCCCGCCCAGTTCACTTGGCAGTGTCAGCGTCAATGCACCCCGCTCGCGCAAGAAGGCGAAATGCGCATGCGGAAAGGCACCGCTCTGGTCCACCTCGGCGGCGGTGAGCGCCAACTCCTGTGCCAATTCGTCGGCATAGCGGGCAATTTCTATGTCACCGGCATGGCGCAATGTGGTGTCGAGATCAGACATGACAGCTCCTTCAGAACAGGCCGGAGGTTGGCGGCAACTGGTCTTTGAGGTAGTAGGCACCAACGACCGCTGCCTTCCAGTCACGTGGATTGTGATTGGTGACCGTGCGGGCGTTGCGCCAATGGCGATCCAGATTGTGCTTGCGCGACGTGGCAGATGCACCGGCAACATCGAATAAGGCTTGTGCGCCATCCAGCGCGGCAGCGGCGGCGATATATTGGGCTTGGGCGACGTCAATTGAAGCGGCAACCACAGCGTCATTGTCGAGCCCGGCAGCCCAGGCGGCATCAATCTTGTCGGCCGCTTGCAGCACTGCTGCACGGGCGGCGAATGCCTGTGCCGAGATATGGCCGACACGCAACGTGACATACGGATCGTCGACCGATTTCTGCGCACTGCTGTGCTTGATCGGGCGTGCCACATGGCGGGTGAATTCAATCGCGTCATGCAAGACGTTACGGGCAATGCCGGCCAAAGTTGCCGCCAAAAACAATTGAGCAAATGGCGTGACAATAGTGCGCTGCGCCTTGCCATCGCGGTATTGCGGATTGCGCACCAGCTCATTCGCATTAACACGCACGTTGTTGAGCCGGGTAGTGCCGCTGGCGGTCAGGCGCTGGCCCATGGCATCAAAATCGTCGACCAGCTCAACGCCTTCACGATCACTGGGGATGATGAAGCGGGTTTCCTGATCCTGCTCGTTGAGGGCGGTGATGGTCAGCCAGTTGCTGTACAACGAGCCGGTGCTGTAATACTTGCTGCCATTGACGCGGAAATGATCTCCCTCGGCGACGATGCGGCTGCTGATGGCGCCATTGGCACCACCAATTTCCCAACCGGCATTGCCGACAAATTCACCGGCCAGATAGTGCTTGGCCCAGTGCTGACGAGCAGCCTCGTCATCACCGGCGAGCAGGCCTTCCAGATACAGATAGGCAGGCCGCAAGCTCTGCGCAATATTGGAGTCTGCTGCGGCGACATCGATGAGCCAGTCGATCACATCACGTACCGAAGCACCAGGGCCACCATAACGACGTGGCACGCGCAAGGCCAGCAGTTTGGCCTGCGCCAGTTCTTTGACTTGCTGGTACGGTAACTGACGCTCACTCTCGCGTGCCGAGGCACCCTTGGCAAACGCTGGCAGCAACGCACGGCCATGCTGCAACAGGGTCGGTAAATCAAGGGCAATCTGTGGGTTTCTGGATTCTGCGTGCTGCGTGTGTTGTGCCTGACTCATGGCGATGCGTCCCGGTGCGGATGGAAATATGCAGGCATCCTACCTAGTGACGCCGGTTACCGGCAAAGAACTAAACCGCATTTGGATATGACATTTTTGTTTTTCGCAGGAAATGCAGCTCAATGCAGCCATTTCATCAGCAGGGTCGCAATGACGACCATCACTGCGCCGCCAATACGCGTCGATATCTGAGCAAATGGCATTAGCTCCATGCGGTTGGAGGAGGATAAGATTGCGACGTCACCAGTGCCACCCAGCCCGCTATGGCAGGCGGTGACAATGGCTGCCTCAACCGGATACATGTTGAGCCATTTGCCGACAAAAAATCCCGACATCACCATCGCCAGTACCGTGACGACGCAAATGACGAAGTACGCCAGCGAGAAAGCGGCAATCAGTTTGTCCCATGAGACAAACAAGGTGCCGAGCCCGACCAGAATGGCAAACGTCAAATTGGTGGACATGAATTTGTACATCTGACTGGCACCCGCTTCCAGTGATGCCGGCAAGATCCGCAGTACCTTGAGCAATGCAGCGGCAATGATCATCAGAACTGGTCCGGGAATGCCGGTCAGTGGCGCCAGCAAGGCGCCCAGGGTGAACAAGCTGCAGCCTAGCAGGAGCCCTGCCCCCATCAGACGCAGATCGATAGCGGTATCGGGGTTTCGGTTGTTGAGTAGAAGCTGATCCTCGCCGGTACGTACCAGGGTGCCTTCGCCACTGTAGGCAGGATGTCTTTCACCGAATCGTTTAAGTACGCCACTGATCAGGATAGCGACGACGTTGCCAATCAAAGCTGCCGGGACCATGGTCGCGACCAGATGTGCTTGTGAGGTTGACATGATGTCGGCATAGGCAATCGATAATGGCAAAATTCCCTCGCCGATACCGCCGCCTAGAATCGGCATAACGATAAAGAAAAAGGTATGTTCGGGATCATAGCCAAACAGCAAACCTGCCAAACTGCCGGCGACGACAGCGGCGAGTGTACCGACCAGCAGCGGGACAAACATCTTGAGGAAGCCATCGATCAGAATCTTTCGCTCCATGCCGAGCATGCTGCCCGCAACCAGACAGGCAATGTAGAGATATTGGAGATTGGCCGTCTTCATGGTGGTGGTGATGGCATTCAATGTCACGCTGTCCATGACGCCATAGGCGAGCAGCGCCGAGGGCAGGAACAGGCAGAGAATTGCCGGCCCACCAATATCCCTGAAAAACGGAATGCGTCCTCCGATTTCTCCCAGTAACATCCCGGACAGCATCAACACGCCGATACCGCCGATCATGTCATTGGGGAGTCGCTTGGTGATGATCGCCAGCGCGGTGACGAGCGTTAGTGCGAAAAATACCGGTAGCGCCATGCCGCCGATGCGAATCTGAATCAGCTGTGCAAGGTGTGCGACCGCTGGCAGGCGTACGTGATTTGTGGAATGTTCCATTGTTGTCTCCTGAGGAAGTCATGCGATAGCTTGGGCGCTGCGGCGCCTCGTTTAAGCTTGTTGTAGTGGCAAATTGATGCGCATCCATGGATGTGCCGCGTGGTGGCGTGTTTCAAATGCGGCAATCGCGTCGCTGTCGCGCAGAGTCATGCCGATCATGTCGCGCCCTTCAATGAACATGCGCTTTTGTCGTTCTGGCAAGGCAAAGTGGTAAGTCGCCCCATCGGACGTCAACACAGATTGCGCTTGCACATCGATCGTGAGGAAGGATTGATCAGCGCGCGCCACACGTGCCATCAGTTCAGCGACGGTTTGTGGCTCCAGCATAATCAGCAGCAGCCGATTATTGAGTGCATTGAAATAGAAAATCTCGCCAAAACTGGGAGCAATCACCGCTTCAAAGCCGGCTTGTTGCAACCCCCACACAGCATGCTCACGACTGGAGCCACAACCGAAGTTGGTGCCGCCAATAAGGATGCGGGCATGCTGGTAGTGCGGCTGATTGAGGACGAATTCGGGCCTCGGCAACCCAGCACCATCCATACGCAGATCGTAGAGAAGCCCGCCAGCGAGCCCGCTCTTGTCAATACCCAGCAGGAACTGCTTGGGCATGATCTGATCAGTATCCAGATTATTCAGTGGCAGCGGTGCGGCGATACCTGCGACAGTATGTTGTTCAGACATATTCAATCTCCTTACGTACATCTACCAGATGACCTGCCAGCGCTGCGGCAGCGGCCATGACCGGGCTCATCAAATGGGTGCGTGCACCGCGTCCCTGACGTCCTTCAAAATTACGATTGGTCGTCGAGGCGCAACGCTGGCCGGGCTGGAGGATGTCGTCATTCATTGCCAGGCACATGGAGCAACCTGGTTGGCGCCATTCAAACCCGGCATCGCGCAAGGTTTGTGCAATGCCTTCGCGTTCGGCCTGTTCACGCACCCGCCCGGAACCGGGTACCACCATTGCACGCACCGAGGCGGCAACTCTACGTCCTTTTACAACGGCTGCGACCGCGCGCAAATCTTCGATACGGGCGTTGGTACAAGAGCCGATGAACACATGGTCAATCGGCAGCCCGGTCATTGCCTGGCCAGCCTCAAGCCCCATGTAGGTGAGCGCCTTGGTGGCGTTGGCGGCGTCCAGCGCAGTCGTCGATAAAGGAGGAATCTTGTTGTCGATGGCAATTGCCTGATCGGGGCTGGTGCCCCAGGTAACAAACGGTGCAACAACGCTGGCATCAAAGCAATGCCTTGCATCGTAGGTGGCATCAGCGTCGGAGCGCAGTGCCAGCCAGTCCTCGCTGGCTGTTGCAATCGCAGCGGGCGACATATCCTTGATCCGTGCCGAGACGTAATCAAGGGTGGTCTGGTCGGGAGCAATCAACGCGCCACGCGCGCCGGCTTCGACGGTCATGTTGCACAAAGTCATGCGCGCCTCGGCGGACAAGCTGGCGATGGCTGCGCCGCCATATTCAACGACATATCCCCGCGCACCTTGTGCACCGATTTTAGAGATGATATAGAGCACCAGATCCTTGGCAGTGGTGCCGCCGGGTAGCTGACCGTCAACTTGAATATGCATGTCGCGCGCCAGTCGGTAGATAAGGGTCTGCGTCGCCAGTACGTGCTCCACCTCTGAAGTCCCAATACCAAAGCCGAGGGCACCCAGTGCGCCGTAGGTCGTGGTGTGACTATCGCCACAGAGAACGACCATTCCCGGCCGAATCAGGCCGATTTCGGGAGCCACGACGTGTTCAATACCCTGCTCTCGGTCTTGCACATCAAACAGATGAATGCCATGCCGCTGACAATTGCGGGTGAAGTTGGCCGCCTGGTGGGCTGCGGCATCAATCATGATCGTGCGCTGTTGATGAGCGACCGGGTGCGTCGGAATAACGTGATCGACCACTCCCATCTGCTTTTCGGGACACCGCACCGGTAAATGCTTTTCTGCCAGACCAGCAAAGGCCTGCGGACTGGTGTACTCATTCATGATGTGCAGATCGGCATAGAGTGCGACGTGTTGCCCATCAATCTGGAACACCGTGTGGCTTGCCACGATCTTCCGATACATTGTTTGCTGCGTTTGATTCGTATGCTTGATTTGTTTCATTTCCTCTCTCCTGCTCTGCGACGGGGCGAGTTTGGATCGCCGTGATATTGCTGACGAGAAGAAGTTTAATTTGATAACAACAACGCCATAATGCATACTTATTGAATCTATTTTTCAATTTTATTTAATAATGAATAGCATTGCCGATCTGGAGTTTTTTACGCGATTGATTGCGCAGGGCAGCCTTTCGGCGTTGGCGCGCGAGCTTGGGATCACGCCCCCAGCGGTCAGTGCACGACTGGCACAATTAGAGAAGCGTCTCGGTGTGCGACTGCTCAATCGCACAACACGACAAATCGCCATGACGCAAGAAGGTGAAATGTATTTGCGTGCGGGATCCAAACTGTTGGTGGAAGTGCAAGAGCTTGAGCAACTGGTCTCAAGCAGCCGCGATATTCCGCGTGGGCTGTTGAAGGTAAACGCCACCTTCGGCTTTGGACGCCGCCACATCGTACCGGCCTTGTCAGCATTCACACATCAGTATCCGGCAGTCCAGGTTCAGCTGGACCTGACGGATCGGCCGTTGAATCTGGCCGAGTCGGCATTTGATGTTGGCATCCGCTTTGGCGATTTGCCTGACTCGCGCCTTGTCGCCAGAAAACTTGCCGTCAATCGGCGCTTTGTCTGCGCCGCCCCTGACTACCTCAAGGTGCATGGCATGCCAACTTCACCCGAGGATCTTCGCAGTCATCGCTGCATCGTGCTGCGAGAAAACGATAGCGCCTTTGGTACCTGGCATTTCAACAAAGGCAAACGCAATCAGACCGTCAAAGTGCACGGCGTCATGAGCAGTAACGATGGAGAAGCAACGCTACAGTGGGCGTTGCAGGGACATGGTGTATTGGCGCGATCAGAATGGGATGTTGGACAGTATCTCGATAATGGCACGCTGGTGCGCCTGTTACCGGATTGGTCGTTACCGTCGGCAGACATATACGCGGTCTACCCGGAACGACTCAATCTGTCCGCCAAGGTCAGGGTCTTCATCGACTTCCTTGAAGCCTTGTTGGCGCCCTTGCAGCAAGAACGACGGTAGCCGACTTATCCACTGTTTTTGTTGACAGGCTTGTGGATAAGTACACTGATATCTTGCTATATATTTGATTCTAAAAAGATTTATGAGTTTGCTCACAGACCGGCAAAGATAAGCGCTCCACAAACAAAAACGCCCCGCTAAAAGCGGAGCGTTTTATCAGTCATCCGACACGACAATCAAAGAAGTATATTTGAGAAGATTCGCAAACCCCTACATATCTTGTAGGTGGTCTGCTCGTTGAATCTGCTCAGGTATCCCCTCTCTAATGAGAGTTTGAATCTACAGCTTGCCAGAACGGAACTAGCATGGACAAATAATACACTCTTCTTGACTTAGTGCAAGTACTAAAAGCCAGCTATTTTTTAAGACTGCACTACAATACCGCTCTCACTGAACAGCAACCATAGAATCCATTCATGCACGCAGAATTCTGGCTTGAACGTTGGCGCGACGGGCGCACACACTTTCATCAGGACAAGGTCATGCCTTTGCTTCAAAAATACTGGCCTGTCCTCGGCTTGCCTGCTGGCAGTCAGGTACTGGTACCGTTGGCAGGCAAGTCGCTGGATATGCTGTGGCTGGCAGCACAAGGCCATCGTGTGTTGGGCATCGAGTTGTCAGAGGTCGCTGTGGAACAGTTCTTCAGCGAACATGGTTTGCATCCTGAAAAGCGCACCCTCCCCTTTGGCGTCAGCTATCACAGTGACAATATTGAGCTCCTCTGTGCCGATATTTTTGCAGTACCGCCGAGCGTCTTTGCCCAATGCGAAGCCGTCTATGACCGAGCTGCGCTGATTGCCCTGCCACCGGCCATGCGCGCGCAATATGCACAGCAGGTCTATGCGCAATTACCGCCGGGCTATCGCGGTATGCTGATCACACTCGATTATCCGCAGCAGCAGATGGACGGGCCACCGTTTTCGGTGCCTGATGCCGAAGTGCAAGCCTTGATGGCCGCGCATTCGCAAGCGATTGTGCTGGACCAGCGCGCGATCCTGGATAAGGAACCGAAGTTCTCCGAACGAGGTGTGACGCGGCTCGATACCCTGCTTTACCAGTTACAAGGCAAACGCTGAATGATGCACGACCCGACTCTTACCGCCAATCCGTCACCCGACGATGACAATGCCCAGCAGCCGACGCGGCCGTGGATCGTGCTAGCGACGACCTATGACGTGGAAGCCTGGATCGACAGCTACAACCGCGACTTGCAGCAAGCCGTCAAGAAGGACAATACCAAAGGCTATGGCATCTGCTTTTTGCTGGAACTGGGTGGAGAGATCTATCTGCATACCACTTCGGAAGGCGATATTCTGCTCGATGTGAGCGAAGAAGCAAGCTGGGCTGCGCCTGTCATCACTGCTGCGACGGGCGTCGCGCCGCCGTCAACTTCCATCTGGGCACTGCCCGGCGATACGTTGACACAACTGATATTGGGATTGAGTGGCCTGATCAGCGCGACACGGATTGTGGTCAGTCATGCCTACAAGACGCCGAAACATTGGCCGCAACAGTATTGAGGATCTGAGGCGGGATGCTTGTCTGTTCTGCGCCCGATTTGTCAGCGAGCGACAGAACAGACAGGGATTCAGTACGATGAGCCTTTGGGCTTGGTGTTGAGCTCACGACGCGCATCGGCATCTCGCTCGGACTTCTTTTCAAATTCGGTGCGCTCGCAGGCACAGACAACCAGTACGATACATGCGGCCAATGCCAGAACGAAAAAGCGTTTCATGATATTCCTCTGCGGTGTTACGGTAACGTGGTGGTCAGTTGACGCTTGAATACCCTCTCCTGCAGAGAGAAGTTTACTCTACGGCCATAACAACAGCAAACGACGCAACAAAAAATGGCGTGCCGAGCAAGCAATGGCGCACGCAACGCAAGCATCAGCTTGTAATACTGCGGCCCGCAGGCAGATCGTACTTTTTCATTTTGTCATACAGGGTTTTTCTGGGAATGCCCAACTGATCCGCGGCATTGGCAACATTGGCGCCGGTTGCCAATAGGGCGCGCTCGATCAGCGCCCTTTCACAGGCATCGAGCTGCTGCGGCAGACTCATGGCAGCCGCCTCAACGACATCAGCCTCTTGATCGGCAACCAGGTCGACCACCCCCAATACCCACCGATCGGCAAAATTGCGCAATTCGCGCACATTGCCTGGCCAGTCCTTTTGCTGCCAGCCTGCCATCTGTTGCTGAGTCCACGGCGCAATTTCACGCCGATACCGCAGTGCAGCCGCCTGCATGAAATGTGCCAATAACAAGGGAATGTCGTCACGTCGGTCGCACAAGCGGGGCAACGCGATGCTGACCACGCCGATGCGATAATACAGATCCTCCCGAAAGCCCCCCTGCGCTGCCAGTTGCAGCAGATCTGACTTGCTGGCCGCAATGACACGGCAATCGAAGGCGATCAGCTCATTGCTGCCAAGGCGCTCCAGTTGTCGCTCTTGCAATACCCGTAGCAACTTGATCTGCAACGGTAGCGGCATGCTTTCGATCTCGTCCAGAAAGACCGTGCCACCCTGGGCATGTTCAAGCTTGCCGATGCGGCGCTTCTGGGCACCGGTGAAGGCGCCAGCTTCATGACCAAAAATCTCGCTTTCGAACACGCTCTCGGGCAAGGCACCGCAGTTGATGGCCACAAACGGTCCTGTGCGGCCGCTGGCAGCATGCAGCTGACGCGCCACGACTTCCTTGCCGGTTCCGGTCTGGCCGTTGATAAGAACATCCGCATTGGTTGGTCCGATACTGGCAATCAGGGTACGCAAACGCTCGATGGCAGCCGACTGCCCAACCAGAGGCGGGGTTTCAGGATGCTCGATCCAGGCTTGCCGGAGACGACGGTTTTCCAGAATCAGACGGCGCTTCTCCTGTGCACGGCGGGCGGTTTCGACCAGTCGTTCAGCGCTGAACGGCTTTTCAATAAAATCATAGGCACCCGCGCGCATGGCCTCGACTGCCATCCCGACGTCGCCATGTCCGGTGACAACAATGACCGGCAAATCGCTGTCGGCAGTATTGATCTGGTTCAGCAAGGCCAGCCCTGAGCGGCCCGGCAGACGTACATCGGTGACGATAATGCCAGGGTAGTTTGCTACGGCCGTACTCAACAAGATCAGGGCCTGCTCCGCATCGGCGCAGGCCTGCACCTGAAAGCCGCCCAGTTCAAGCGTCTGGACTGTGGCCCGGCGCACGCTCTCTTCGTCTTCAATCAGAATCGCCTGTGCGCCTGTGATCGTGCTTGTTTGCTCCATTATTTCTCCATCCCTTGCTCGGACAACGGTAAGCGGATCGTGAATTCCGCACCGCCTTGCGGCAGATTTTGTGCAGACAATTGACCATTCATGGCTTGTACGATTGATGAGGAAATCGCCAGTCCCAGTCCGAGCCCCTTGCCACTTGGCTTGGTCGTAAAGAATGCCTCGAACAGATGGGGTACGACTTCGGCGGCGATGCCGGGACCGGTATCACGTATCCGGATCAGGGCGTACGTCTGGAGATGCTCGCTGTCACGTTCAATCTCAATGCCGATGCATTTGTCATCCGCATCATTGTGCAAGCCAATCGCATCGATCGCATTGCGCAGCAGGTTGACTAGCACCTGTTCGGTACGCACCGCGTCGCCCATAACCTGCACCTGACTGCGCACTTGCACCACAATCCGAATCCCCTGCTGCTGACATTCATTACGCAGCAACAAGACGGCAGCGTCTACCGCTTGCGGCAGATCAACAACGGCGATGGCGTCACCGCTCTTGCGGGCAAAGCCCTTGAGCTGGGCAATGATTTTACCCATGCGGGCACTGGCGTTGCTGATGTGTTCGAGGTTTTCTTCGACCTGCGGTAACTGGCCACGGCGAACAAATTGCACCGCATTGTCAGCAAATGCCCGAATGGCTGCCAGCGGCTGGTTCAATTCATGCGTCACACCGGCAGCCATCTGCCCCAGCATGGCCAGCTTGCCGGCTTGCACCAGTTCACTCTGGGTTGATCGCAACAGACTTTCGGTGTCTTGCAATGCACTGTATTTGCTCTCCAGTGCCTGATTGGCCTGCCGCAGCTCCTGCACTCTGACGGCGATCGTTGCTTCGAGCTCCCGCTCAATTCGTTGCAGTGCATGGCGCGATTCCTGACGCTCCTGCAGGCGGCGCCGACGTTGATGCACGGCCCACAATGAGAGCACGGCAATCACCAAAACCAATCCAACCCACATCGACCACAACCACGCCATCCGTGCAATGCGCTGCTGCGAGGGAAACAGCATCAACTGCCAGCCCTGCTTGTCAATTTGCTGCATCACATGTTCGCCGAAACCCCGACGCAATGCTGGTGGCATGGCACCAACCGGGGTGATGCGCTGATCAGCATATTGATGCGTTCCGGCAAGCTCTTCCTGCAGCCCTGTCGCTAGCGGTGCGAGGCTATGGTACTTCCAGTCAGACCGATTGCTGAGAAATACCACACCGCTGTGATCAACCAGCGTAATTGGATCCTCACTACTGTTCCAGGTGCGCTCCAGCTCACTGAGATCAACCTTGACCACCATGACGCCTATAGGCTTGTCTGTGCCTGACGCTGCGGCCGCGTAAATCGGCTGTGCCATAAAATAACCGGGCGCGCTGGAGACATTGCCAATACCGTAAAACCGTCCTAGACGTCCGGATAGTGCCTCCTTGTAATACGGCCGGAATGCGAAATCACGGCCGACAAAGCTAGTCTGCTCGCGCCAGTTGCTGGCCGCCAGCGTGACACCGTTGGCATCCATCATGTAAATGGCGAGCACATGTGACTGTGCGCTGATTGACTCCAGCCGGTGATTCAGGCGCTTTACGGCGCTCAGATCATCCGGGTGATGCAGTACCTGCTCGACGTCAGCCAGGCCACCCAAGACAAACGGCATGCTTTCGAATTTGTCGAGAATGGATTGCAAATCCAGTGCAATGATCTGCAATTGACGACTTCCGGCAGCGTACAGATCGTCGCGCGCCTTACTGGCAGCAATGGTATAGACGGCAAAAAAAAGCACCGCCGCACAAAGTGCAGCGGCAGTGAGGGACAAAATGGCTTTGCGGGAAGTCATGTCGACAGGAGATTGTGCTGCAGGCAACAGGAAACGCGGTTCCGATGCCTACCGCACATCCTTCCGGAGACTCAGTCCTCATCCTTCAGGTAGCCGACCTTGGTAGGATCTTGCATGCGGAAGGCAATCAGCAAAGAAATCGCACACATGATCGACACGTACCAGTAAAAACTCGATTCGGATCCAGCCGATTTGAAGGACAGCGCTACGAATTCAGCCGAGCCACCAAACAGTGCATTGCCAACGGCATAGGACAAGCCGACGCACAGCGCACGCACTTCAGGCGGAAACATTTCTGCCTTGATCAAACCGCTGATGGAGGTGTAGAAGCTGACAATCGCCAACGCCAGCACCGCCAGACCAAACGCCGCGTAAGGATCGCTGACATCCTTGAGCAGATGCAGGATGGGGACGGTACAGATCGTGCCGAGCACACCAAAGATGAGCATCATGTTGCGTCGGCCAATACGGTCAGACAAGGCGCCAAATACCGGCTGCAGCACCATGTAGACGAACAGCGCGCCAGTCATCACGGCACTGGCGGTCTTGGCATTCATTCCGGCCGTGTTGACCAGATATTTTTGCATGTAGGTGGTGAAGGTATAGAACATCAGCGAGCCACCGGCGGTGAAACCAACCACGGTGAAAAATGCGCGCTTGTGTCTCCACAGTCCGGCAAAGGTCCCGGCTTCCTTTTTTTTGCGGGTTTCGTCGGTAGCGGTCTCGGTGAGCGACTTGCGCAGATACAGCGACACCAGCGCAGCGAGTGCGCCCAGCACAAACGGAATACGCCAGCCCCAGGCACGCAATTCGTCGTTGCTCAGCACTTGCTGCATGACCACCAGCACCAATACTGCCAGTAACTGCCCGCCGATCAGCGTGACGTACTGAAACGAAGCGAAGAATCCGCGGTTGGCCTTGGGCGCGACTTCACTCATGTAGGTGGCGCTGGTGCCGTATTCGCCACCTACTGACAGTCCCTGGAACAGACGCGCAACCAGTAGCAGCAACGGCGCAGCAGCACCGATGGCAGCATAGGTCGGCATGAAAGCGATCATCAGCGAACCACCACACATCATGAGCACCGAAATCATCATCGATTTGCGACGGCCATGCTTGTCAGCAATACGGCCAAACAGCCAGCCGCCAATCGGACGCATTAGAAAACCCGCGGCGAATACGCCGGCAGTATTGAGCAATTGGCTCGTGCTGTCGCCCTTGGGGAAGAAGGCCGGCGCAAAGTAGATGGCACAGAACGAGTAGACGTAAAAATCAAACCACTCGACCAGATTGCCGGAGGAAGCGCCGAGAATGGCGAAAATACGTTTGCGGGTATCCGCCGGACTGCCCGTTTCAGGGGCGGTAGAAAATACTTGTGTAGACATCATCTCTCCAGTTTTGTAGGGTGGCAGGCACACCGGCTCGTGCTCCGCTGCGCCGCCCGGACAAAGAAATCCATGCAGGAGACGCACCCCACGCCGTACTCCGATGGTCACCAGTACCGTAGAGAAACGCGCATGAAGAGGCTTTAAAAACTGTCTCCTGATTTTTTGTTTTGCTGTTCTTTATGCAGCCTTCGTGCCAGATTGAGTAAAAATATCAAGTCATTGATTTTGAAAGACTTTTATCAACAAGCTATCGATCACTGTAGCACCATCTTGCGAATTTCCGGAATTTCCCCCACACATGTTCTGGAAATCCGCCTGACTAGTGAATGATAGGGAGAGAATAGTGTCGTATCAAGCAAGATTTGATGTCAATGCAAGCAATCGGGTTCAACAAAGTTAGTCACCATGACTTGCTGCAACGCACAAGCAAACAGGTATCCGGGATTGCCCTCAATGAGCACAAGGATGACCATGAAATCAGACCACATCAGGAAATGACTGATGCAGCAAACCCTGCACAGACGCTGATTTTAATGATATAAACTATTTACGCGGATATCTGTTGCCGATATCCGATTTGTGCGGGTTATACAGGATTCAGTTTCAACTTACCTCGGGAGGACAACATGAAAACGTTCTTCACCAAGCTCTACCGCGATCTGGTCAATTATCTGAATGATTCGAGCGAGCTCGATACTGGCGCCCATCGCGGCGCGCCACATCATATCGGGCTCTATTCCGGGCTGTGGACCTCTGACCAAAACGATCACCAGCATTGAATTTGCGTTGTATAAGTCACACCGGGCGGCACTGTTGATGGGTGGTTCCGGTGCTGACTTACCCTATAATTTGCGGCATCTGATGCTTTCCGTTAGCTGCCTATGTCTGCCAATACCATCGATCTCAACAAGAGCATGACGCAATTCGACCAGCACGACAGTGTCTGGATGTTTGCTTATGGCTCATTGATTTTCAAGGTTGATTTCCCTTTTCTTGCCCGCCGCCCCGCCTTTATCTCGGGCTGGGAGCGCCGTTTCTGGCAGGGCTCGCATGATCACCGCGGCACGGTGGATGCCCCCGGCCGAGTCGCAACACTCATACCAAAACAGGGCGCGCGTTGCGCCGGGATGGCGTTTCTGATCACGCCAGCGGTATTTGCACAACTCGATTACCGGGAAAAAAACGGTTACCTGCGCTTATCGACGGAGATGACGTTTGACAATGGTGAGCATGCCACTGGGCTGGTCTACATTGCCACGGAAGAAAACAGCGCCTTTCTCGGGCCAGCCAGCGAGGAAGAAATTGCCCGACAAATCGCGACCGCCCGTGGCGCCAGCGGACGCAATGCCGATTACCTGCTAGGCCTGGCGGAGGCCTTGCGTGGGCTGGGAGAGGAAGATTCGCATGTGTTTACCATCGAGCGCCATTTACTGACGCACCGATAGTAGCAACGCACCGGCACCGATAAAAAAACCGCCGGTCGCCTTGTTCAGACGCGTTGCGCCGCGCGGCGTACGAATGAAACGGCGAATCTGGCGTCCACCAGAGGCATACACAGCGCTCGACACAAATTCGGCACACAGGTAAATAGAGCCCAGCACCAGGAATTGATGGGCCGCAGGCCGTGTTGCATCAATGAACTGCGGAAAAATAGCCGCGAATAACATGATCGCCTTCGGATTCGTGATGCCCAGCAGGAACTCCTGCATCACCAGTGCGCGAGTGGATTTGACTGGCGCTGTACCCTCTGCGGCAACGTCACCACTGTCGGACAGCGCAATGTCGTGAAAGTCCCTGCTGCGCCACGCCTTCCAGCCAAGGTAGAACAGATAGCCGGCGCCCACCCACTTGACCGCATTGAACGCCGCCTCAGAGGCTAGCAACATGGCGCCCAGACCAACCGCGGAAATCGTCAGAAAGATGGCAAATGCAGTCACGCGACCAAAGGTGGCCAGCAAGGCGGTGCCAACACCACGTCGCAAGCCATTATTGAGGGCGCAAAAATTGTTTGGCCCCGGCACCAGCGCCAGCATGATGGCGATAGGAATGAAAAAAAATGCATCCATGAGGCCTCCTGTGGCATCGAGAAGAGAAAGTCCGGCTTAAAAATACCGGTGACGAATGCAAATTCTAGCAGCGCCGGCGCGGACTCGCTTGCCTTCCTCGGGATAGCCGCAGCGCTGGTGTAAAATGCCGCTCCGCCAGCGACTTGCCCTGATCCTGCTGGTGCACGGGAATGCCATGAATATCACGATCAACGAAGAACTCCTGCAATATATCGATCCCCTCACCGCCAATGAATATGCGGCACTGGAGCGCAGCCTGCTAGCTGATGGCTGCCGCGACGCCCTGGTCCTCTGGGGCGAGGTCCTCATCGATGGTCACAATCGCTACGAAATCTGCCGTAAGCACGGCATTGAATTCAAGACTGTCCAACATCCCAGCCTGAACTCGCTGGAAGACGTCATGCTATGGATGATCGACAACCAGCTTGGGCGCCGCAGTGTGACTGACTTTCAGCGTGGCGTGCTGGCACTGCGCAAGCGCGACATCATTTCTGCGCGGGTCAAAGTAGAAATGGATGCCAACCTGGAAGCTAGACAGTCCGGCGATGGTAGTGCAGCACCGGAAGTTGCCAGCCCCGGCGCAACCAAGGCCGAGGGCACAGCCGATACCGATGCTGACCTAGGGACGGCCACCATCAAGACCCGCGAAGATATCGCACGGGTCGCTGGCATCAGCAGCAACACCATCAGTCAGATCGAGAAAATCCGCAAAACGGCGGCACCCGAATTGGTCGAAGCGGTCCGCATCGGTACCATTTCCATCAACGCCGCTGCTGCCGTGGCCTCACTGCCAAGCGAGGAGCAGGTGATCGCTGTGGCCGGTGGCAAAAAGGAATTGAGACAAGCTGCAAAGATGGTGCGCGAACAAAAAGCCGCCAGCAAACCACCTAAAGCAGAGCTCGCACCTTCTACTGCACCCGCAACATCAGGCAGTGCACCTGCCGCTGCCGACGATGCGGTTCAACTGCGCGCTGAGATTGCCAGACTGCAAGGACAAGTGGCCAGTCTGCAATCTGAAAATCAGGCGTTGCAGGCAGAACTCGCCCAGCTACGTAACAAAGCGGCCTGAGGCCCACTCCCAGCTCAACGCGCATGCCGACCTACACCATTGCTCAAGCTGTCGAGGTCGAACTGGAAATCCGCAAAAGCCGCTTCCTTGGACTGGTGCTGCCGGTTGATCACCGTGAAGCAGCACAGCGTGAGCTGGAGCAGCTGCGCGCACAACATCGCGGTGCAACCCATGTTTGCTGGGCACTGATGGCAGGCGGGCATTCGGGCATGTCAGACGACGGTGAGCCAGCCGGCACTGCTGGACGGCCGATGCTGGAGGTACTGCGCCACCATGAGCTGGAGGGTGTACTGGCAATTGTTGTGCGCTACTACGGCGGGATCAAACTGGGTGCGGGTGGATTGGTGCGGGCTTATACCGACGCTGTGGCATCGGCGCTAAAACTGGCAGTCCGGATTGAGCGCATAGCGTTTGCTGAAATTGAAATTGCGCTCGATTATTCTGACGAATCACATCTGCGCTACTGGCTGCAACAACAAAATTTTCAGCTGCTGGCGAGCCGTCATGACGACCTGGCGCACCTGCACGTCCGACTTCCCGCAACCGAGCTTGATCGACTCAGACAAGCATTGCCGCGCTTGGTGGCAGATATCACTCGCTGCTCGATCACAACATTCGATCAGGACAACGACTGAGTCAGTGACTGGCAAGTACGTCGGCTTCGTGTCAGAATCTCGGTCCAGACACAGGGCTTCTCACGTATAGACCACAACCAGTTTGCTACCAACACCGGTATCGACTGCCAGAATACCAACAAGGACGCAGCAATGAAAACCACAATTACCGCCTGCCTGATAACACTCGCGCTGGCGGCTTGCGCCGTCACGCCCCCAGGCGAAGAGCGCACTGCGGACGGCAATGTGCCGACAACACGCATTTATATCAAGGAAATGGCGATACAACGTGCAGGGCTGGCAGAAGTCCAGTTTTCGCGTCCAGAGAAATTTTATTCGGGTGAATGGCCTGTCGAGCTTGCCATTAACGATGTTGCACTGGCCAAGCTGCTACCCGGAGAAAAGCTGAGTATCTGGCTCCAACCAGGTGCAAGCTACACCTTCAGTGCCAAACCCCAGCAAAGCCTTCGCATCCCGACCTATATGCAAAATGGTGACATCACTGTCGATCTGACCAATGCAGGTGGGTATCGGATCAGTATTGATGCCGATGAGAAGGGTTATGTGTTGCACCGCGCAAATTGATCGGGCAAATAAAAACGGTATTCAATTGAATCTGTACCTATCGGTAGATATTCAACAGACAGATAACTGATATTGAGAATCAAAATTGGCGGAAGACACCGGAAACACGCATACTGCACCGCAACATAACTCACTTTCTTGCGGAGCCTGCCATGCGTATTCTGATTGACGTTTTGCCCTATACCTTGCTGATCGCTGCTATGGTTGCACGTTATTTCGCCGCAACACGCTAATCTCTCTCACTGGGAGTGAAACAAAAAGAGCAGACTCTCTGCTCTTTTTTTTCGCCTGATGTCGCATGACTTGCTCAAGGACACTATAAGTCACCACAAGTCACAACAACAAATACCAGGTTGATAACACCTTCAACAACCCATCATGGCAGTCTATAATCTGGGCGCTGTCTCATGTTGGGATATTATTTCAGCGCAGCAACTCTTTATTCTGTTTTTTGAGAGACTTTCCATGTCGCGCATCATTCCTGTCTTGCTGGCCATCACTGTTACTGTCGCGCTGTCGCTGGGTCTGTCCGGCTGCGGCTGCAATGACAGTCGCTGCTCCTTCACCAACATTCCGAGCGGCCAGCCTTGAGCTGACCTCACAGATTGACCGCTGCCGGCCGGTAGCAGGATGCATTTTCCTGCTATACATGGCGTTTCAGCCAGGCGCGCAGATCGTCCTGCGCCTGCTGTCGATATGGCGGCGCCTCATTGAATATTTCATGGTAAGCACCTGCATACCAATGGATCTCCTTAGCACCCTCAGGTACCTGGTCAAAAAACTCGCGGCTGCCTGCCGGCTCAACCAAGGCATCATCACCCGCAACCTGCATCAATAAAGGTACAGTCAATTGCTTGGCATCTGCCATCGCATGCTGGATTGCTTCAAGCATGAAATTGACCACGCGCGCGGCAACTTTGCCGTGATTGAACGGATCTTTCTCGTACTCTCTGACGACATTGACATCGTGCGACAGACCGTGCGCAGGCAAACTGGTAGCGACTGCCAGCGCTGGTGCGATATGGGTGCTGATCGCCAACAGTAACTTCTGCATCAATGTCATGCGCAGGCCCAGCGCCGGGGATGACAGCAGCAAGGCCCTGACCGGCGACCAGCCTGCGGTGGCAAAGCGCGCCGCAATCAGCCCACCGAGGCTATGACCAAACAACAATGGGGTGGTACCGGTCTGCTCAGCAAAATCGTTGAATACGAGCCGCAGGTCCGTCAGATAATCGTCGCTAAGGTGCACACTGCCACGTGGACCCTCGGAGCGACCATGGCCACGGTGATCATGCATGCGTACAGAAAGACCTAGCGCATGAAACAGCGCAGCCAGTTCACCATAGCGGCCACTATGTTCGCCCAGACCGTGCACCATCACAATGCTGCCGCGCGGGTTGGGGTGCAGATTTTCTCGATAAAACAGGCGAGTGCCGTCCACGGTGTGAAGATAATTGGTGTTGTCCTGGAATGTCGTCATCGCTTGAATTAGTCGATCGTGTTGGAGGTTCACAGACAGCACCGTCAACCTGACAAAATGACAAATCAATCAGGTTGAACATATGCGATCCACCATCAGAACACAAAATGCTTAGCGCGTCATTGTGAGGCGGCAAGCAACTGACAAAAAAACCTTTCGATCAGCGACAATCATGGTATGACCATTTCACTTCCTGTGCTTCTCAAACTGGGCAGCACCCTGCTCAGTACTGCCCTGCTATTGCCCGCCAATCTGCTGATACTGATGGCAGCTGGACTCTACTGCCAACGTCGTCACCCACGTGCAATCTGGCTTTGCTGGTCGTCGCTGGGATTATTGCTGCTCTTCAGTACCCGCGCCGGGGCACTGTTGCTGGTGGCACCACTGGAGCATCAGAATCCACCATTGCTCACGCAGCCGGGTGATGCACAAGCCATTGTCGTGCTGGCTAGCGGGCGTCTTTCGAATGCGCCCGAAGCAACTGCACAAGACCTACCTTCGGCGACTGAGCTTGCGCGTCTTCGTTACGCAGCGCAACTGCATCGCAGCAGCAATTTGCCAATTCTGGTTAGTGGTGGCAACCCCGATGGGGATGCCGAGAGTGAAGCAGCATTAATGGCACGATCATTGCTTGATGATTTTGGCGTCATTGCGACGTGGCAGGAGTCACTGTCGAACAACACCGCTGAAAATGCAATCTACTCGACGCGTATCCTGCATCAGGCTGGCGTGCATCGGCTGCTGCTGGTGACGGATGCAATTCACATGCCGCGTGCACTGGCCAGTTTCCATTACGCCGATGCCAACATGCTCATCACACCCGCGCCAACCATGTTCTTCAGTACCGAGCGCCGCTCCATCAATGACTTTCTGCCGAGTGGAGAGGGACTACGCCGATCCAGCTATGCAGTGCACGAATGGATTGGTATGCTGTGGTATCGACTCAGGGAATAAAGCTCATTCCCAAGTCGGTTCCGGTATTGATGGTGCAAGCGCAAGTTTTTGCAACGATGAAAAAATGACAACAACCACGCAAGAAATCGGTAGCAAAAATGCAAGCCCCTTGCCCCGATTTCTTACGGCATCCCCAGATCTACCTACCCCACTAAGCCTGTTCAATCCAAGGAAACTCTGGAGACACTAAAATGAAATTATCATTCAATCAACGACTTTGGGCACCCTTGGTCGTCAGCCTGATTGCTCTGCTGGCGATTGCCACCTTTGACACGTTCCAGTTACGCAGTCAGCGCCTGGAAGAACGCAAGGCCGCGCTGGTCAGTCTCGCCCAGGTGGCGATGAGCGTGATCAAGGACTACGCCGGCCAGGCACAAAATGGCACGCTCAGCAAGGAACAGGCCCAAACTCAGGCGCTGGCCCGCCTGAAGATGCTGCGTTATGGCAAGGATGGCTACTTCTCGGTATCGAATTCGAACCAGATCACATTGATGCATGCGATCAAACCTGAGCTCAATGGCAAAGACCTGTCCAACATGAAGGATCCGGTCGGCAATCTGGTCTTCGTCAACATCTCAAAAGCCGCTGCGCAACCAGAAGGTGGTTTTGTCGAGTATTTCTGGAGTAAGGTCGGTCATGACGAGCCGGTACCAAAAACATCCTTTGCTCTGCGCTATGAGCCTTGGGACTGGATCATCACCACTGGCATCTATATGGATGATGTGAACGCCGCATTTTACAAATCGCTCTCTGAGACCGGGGTAGTACTGCTGGTGGTGATCATTATCCTCAGCCTGTTCGCGGTCTATATCAATCGCAGCATCCTGCGCAGTATCGGTGGCGATCCTGGGGTCGCCGCCGAGGTAGCTAACCGTATTTCAGACGGTGATCTGACGCTGCACATTGACGTACGCGCCGATGATAGTGCGAGTTTGCTCTATGCTTTCAAGCGCATGCGCGATTCGCTGACCGATACGATCGGCAACATCAAAACTGCCGCCGAAACTATTGCCACTGCATCTAGCGAAATTGCCAGTGGCAATCTTGATCTTTCCTCGCGCACCGAGCAGCAGGCAGGCTCTATCGAGGAAACCGCCTCGGCCATGGAAGAGCTGACCTCCACCGTCAAGCAGAATGCTGACAATGCACGCCAAGCCAATCAACTCGCCGTTTCCGCATCGGAAGTGGCGGTTGCAGGTGGCAATGTCGTTAGTGAAGTGGTAACGACGATGGGCTCGATTAATGATTCGTCGCGCAAGATCGTTGACATCATTAGTGTGATCGATGGAATTGCCTTCCAGACAAATATTCTGGCGCTCAATGCTGCGGTCGAAGCAGCACGTGCCGGCGAACAAGGTCGGGGCTTTGCAGTGGTGGCCTCGGAGGTGCGCAGTCTGGCGCAGCGCTCGTCTGCCGCTGCCAAGGAAATCAAGCTGCTCATCGATGACTCGGTATCGAAGGTTGACGCCGGAAGTACCTTGGTCAAACAGGCCGGCGATACGATGAATGAAGTCGTTTCCAGCGTCAAACGTGTCACCGATATCGTCGGGGAAATCAGTTCCGCCAGCCAGGAACAAAGTGCAGGCATCAACGAGGTTGGTCAGGCAATCGGACTGATGGATCAAAGTACGCAACAGAATGCCGCCCTGGTGGAGCAGGCTGCTGCGGCTGCCAAATCACTGCAGGATCAGGCAGCCACGCTGGCGACACTGGTCGGACGCTTCACACTGGAGGCACACGCTGTGCAGCACAAGGTTGTCGTCAAGGCAAGCAATGCGCCGGTCGCTCGACCATCACCGACAACGTCCTCAGCACTGAAGACCGTCACCAAAGCCCCGACGACACGCTTGCAAGCAGCACCGAAAAAGGCGGTTGGACATGAAACCGGCAAACCTGCTGGCGGCACGGCGACCAGTGCTAGTGCCAGTTCGGAAGCGGATTGGGAAACCTTCTAGTCGGCTCCTTCAGCGCCCGACGGCGCTAACCTCACCTTACTTAAAAGGGCTTGCAATGCAAGCCCTTTTGTCTGTATCCATAGCGCACCACACCTGCCGCGCAAATTAGGCATAAAATAGTCTCGCGGGTTGCGCTTGAGTCCCGCTTCCGGTCTTCTGAACAATCCGAAGTGTGTCTGACAGGTTCCGCCTGTCGAGTCCTTTTAAGGAATAAGACATGGCGAATCCACCTAAATCAATTTCCGGCCTGATGTGCGAACTCAGTGTCGCCCTGGCAGATCTTGCTGAAAAAATGAGCAATCTGTCCATTAGCCTGGAAAACCAATACCTCGACTCTGACTGCGAAGAACCACAAGCCATGATGGAAGCAGCGCGCTCTACCATCGAAAAAGCAAAAGGCAGTTAAATCAAGGCAATCCCGCCAGGTTATGGCGTCACGACTGACAATCGTTCATGATTGTCGCGCTTTGCTGCGCACCCGACTTTCGCTTGTCAATTCCCGATCTCCCGCTTGCAAAAAACCAAAAATCTCGGCATTCTCGCCGACTGGATTGCACTCAAGCAATTCATCTGATTTATCTTAAAGGACAATCAACATGTTTGGAATTTCAATGGGTCGTCAATTGCCAGCCATTGCGCTGGTGATGTCGACGCTTTGCTTGAGCGCCTGCGTGGTAGAGCCACCACGGGTACGTATCGAACCAGTTCAGGAGCACCGCATCGTGCAGGCGCCGCCAGCACCGATCGTGGAAGTCATTCCGGCTGCTCCTTATTCCGATTCTTACTGGATTCCGGGTCACTGGCAGTGGGAACACGAGCGCTATGTCTGGAATGGTGGTCATTGGGAACGGGCTCGCCCGAATATGGTGTATCAGCATGCGCACTGGGACTTTGAGCACGGCGAATGGATTTTCCGTCCTGGTAAATGGGTCGAACTGGTGCAGGAGCGCACAGTGGCTCCCGTGCTGGTAGAGGTTGAACCGCCATTGCCGCGTGTCGAAGTGATGCCACCGCCACCAAGCCCGAATCATGTCTGGATCGGTGGTTACTGGCGTTGGGATCATGGTCATCACGTCTGGGTCGGTGGTCACTGGGAAGCGCGCCGCGAAGGCTATTTCTGGGCTCCCGCACACTGGTATCGTAGCGGCAATGGCTGGGCCATGTCTGGCGGTGGCTGGCAACGTTATTGATACCACGCTGAAAATACCGTTGTAGAAAAGAAAATCCGGCCCTTGCGTGCGCAATGGGCCGGATTTTTATGTCCTGTCGTTACTCCCTGTAGCAGCAGCTTTAGACGATTTCAGCTACCGCGATAGGTTGAATAGGACCAGGGTGAAACGACCAGCGGTACGTGATAGTTCTGTGTCGGGTCGGCGATACCAAACGCAATCACCACCTCATCGATGAAGCGCGGAGTCGGTACCGTGACGCCTTGTGACGCAAAATAGTCTCCGGCCCCAAACAGCAGTTCATAGCGACCGGCCTGAAGCTCATCACCCTGCAGCAGTGGCGCATCGCAGCGACCATCGTTGTTGGTGACAGCTTGCTTAAGGAGTTTCTTCTCGTTGCCATGGATGGCATACAGCGCCAGTTTCACGCCAGCGCCCGGCTTTCCTTGCGTGACATCCAGTACATGCGTGCTCAGTTTTCCCATTGTCTTCCCTCTCTTTAGGCCCTCAGGCCAGTTATTCAGATTGCTGCATCCACAAGGAGCGCTCGGTTTCGGTGATTGGTGCGGCACATCATATACCGCGCCCCTCCGATCAATATAGCCTCACCATTATATTGATCATCCAATCTGCAGACATAATGCGGCGACTCGCTACAACCGATTTGAAGAAGGCTGCACAACCATGAACAAGCATTATCCACGCGACTTGATCGGCTACGGCCACACCCCACCGCACGCACAATGGCCTGGCAATGCACGGATTGCCTTGCAGTTTGTGCTCAACTATGAAGAAGGTGCCGAGAACTGCGTGCTTGATGGCGATGCCGGTTCAGAAACTTTTCTCTCCGAAATCATCGGTGCCCAGAGTTTTGCGGCACGCCACATGAGTATGGAGTCGCTCTATGAATATGGCTCGCGCGCTGGCTTGTGGCGTTTATTGCGGATCTTTGAAAGCCGCCGCTTGCCGTTGACAATCTTCGGTGTGGCACGGGCACTGCAACGCAATCCGGAAGCCTGTGCAGCGTTTCTGGAACTGGGTCATGAAATTGCCTGCCACGGGCTGCGCTGGATCAGCTACCAAAACGTCGATGAAGCCACCGAGCGCGCCCATATGGCCGAAGCCATTGCCTGTATCAAGGAAATCACTGGCAATGCTCCGCTGGGCTGGTACACCGGTCGCGACTCGCCGAATACGCGGCGTCTGGTCGCCGAACATGGCGGACTGGCCTACGATGCCGACAGCTATGCCGATGATCTGCCCTATTGGGAAAGCGTCAACATCCACAACGGCGATGGCAGCATGGCAAGCACCCCGCAACTGATCGTGCCGTATACCCTCGACAGCAATGACATGCGCTTTGCAGCACCACAGGGATTCAATTCGGGCAGTCAGTTCTTTGACTACCTCAAGGATGCTTTTGACGTGTTGTATCAGGAAGGCGACCCGCACGGATTGAATCGCCCCAAGATGCTATCGATTGGCCTGCATTGCCGCATTGCCGGTCGCCCTGCCCGGGCGGCGGCGTTGATGGGTTTTCTGGACTATGTACAGCAGCACGACCAGGTGTGGATTACCCGCCGGATTGACATTGCAGATCACTGGCGTCGCCAGCATCCCTACAGCAGCTCACTCTGAGAGCACCGGCTCGACCTGATGGCGCTTGGCAAACCTGATTAACGGCACACGGCGGACGAACCATAATCCTGCCAATGCCGCCACAATCGCCAGCGCAATGCCGATGTGAATCGCGCTCACCAGGGAGGCGCGCGCTGCATCCAGCAATGCCGATCCGTTGTGACCGGCTTGCAGCATCTGCGCCAGCAAGGTCGACTGGATATCGTGATTGACCAGGATCTCCGGATCCTTGAATTCAGCCAGCCATTGCGCTGCGTGATCGCTTTCCAGTGCCTGGGTCACGCCTTTGCCATAAATCTGCGTGACCAACGTACCGGTGATGGCGGTACCCAGCATGCCGCCAATCATGCGCAGTGATTGCAACAACGCGGTAGCAATCCCAAGATGCTCGCGACTGGCCGACTGCTGTGCAAACACGGTCAGATTCGGCAATACCAGTCCCAGTCCAAGGCCTCCGGCGAGCATCGCTGCCAGAATGACACTGGTTGGGGTACTGCGATGTGACAGCACCACGCCAAGACAGGACAGCGCCACCAGCGCAAAACCGACATACATCATCAGATTCGGATTCGGAATGCGCGTAACAATACGCCCATTGATGATGCTTGCCACGGTAATACAGGCCACCAGCGGCGTAATCAGCAAACCAGCGTCGCGCGGCGACATGCCAAAGCCCCCCTGAAACAGCAGTGGCGAATACATCAGCATCGAGAACATCGCAAAACCAGCCAGAATGGAGAGCAGGAACAGACTCGACATGGCGGGATCACGGAACAGTTCAAACGGCAAAATAGGCTGTGCGGCACGCTGCTCCCATTTCCACAACGCATAGAATGCGCCAACACTGAGGATCAGCAACAAGGCCATCCCCATGGTCAAACCGCGTTTTGGCAGGAGCTCAACCAGCAACTGCAGACTGCCCAGCGCAACGGTGATCAACAAGGCTCCCAGCCAGTCAATTCGCATCTTGCCCTCATGCTTGATATGGCGGATATGCGGTAGATAACGCCAGGCGAAGAACAAGGAGAGGATGCCCACCGGCAAGTTGACGTAAAACACCCAGCGCCAGCCGAGCGACTGGGTCAGAAATCCACCCAGCGAAGGGCCAACTGAGGTGGCAATGCCGTAGGATGCACTGAGGATAATCTGCCAGCGCAGACGCACATGCGGATCTGGAAACAGGTCGGCAATGGAAGCGAATGCAGTCCCCACCAGCATGCCGCCACCAATCCCCTGCAAACCACGCGCCAGCACCAGAAAGAACATGCTCTGGGCCATGCCACACAGCATTGAGGCCACCACGAAGACGATGATCGAGGCAATCAAGAACGGCTTGCGACCAAAGTAGTCACCCAGCCGCCCAAAGATTGGCACCGTGATAACCGAAGTCAGGAGATAGGAGGTAGCAACCCAGGCATACAGATCAAAACCTTTGAGTTCAGCCACAATGGTCGGCAAGGCCGTGCCAACGATGGTTTGATCGAGGGCAACCAGCATGATCACAAAGCAGACCCCAAGGGTCGCCATCAGGGAGGCTCGGAACGGTAAGACCTGACCGCTGGAGTGAGCGGTTTCTGTAGTTGCAGACATGGAAGAATTGATTGGCCGGCGCTAGCAGAGAAGTGCATTGGCAACATGACAAGACAGATGAGATTGCGTCCTGACATCTGCCTGACCTCGCTGTGGTTCCGGCCTGCAGTGACTAAGGCGGTATTCTATCAATTCGCCGCCAAGTGTGCCAAAGCACTGGCACACCCGGTCATGTGCAACGCCGCTGGCGGGCAATTAGTCGCCAGCAATTGTCATGTTCTCCAGCAGGATGGAGCCGGTTTCCTTGGTGCCACGGATCAGTGTGTCGTTACCAACTGCTACGATATGTCGCAGCATCTCCTTCATGTTGCCAGCGATGGTGATTTCTTCGACCGGATACTGAATCACACCATTCTCTACCCAGTAACCGGAGGCACCGCGCGAATAATCACCGGTCACATAATTGACGCCCTGCCCCATCAACTCCGTGACCAGCAAACCGGTACCGAGCTTCTTGAGCATGCCTTCGAACGTATCACCGGCACGTGTCAATGACGAGGTCAACGACAGGTTATGCGAGCCACCGGAATTGCCTGTGGTACGCATGCCCAGCTTGCGCGCCGAATAGGTCGACAGGAAGTAGCCTTGCACCACGCCATTGCTGACCACGGCGCGACGTTGGGTCTTGACACCCTCATCGTCAAATGGAGAAGAGCCGACGGCACCGATAACATGCGGATCTTCGAGAATCTGAATGTGTTCAGGAAGGACTTGTTGACCGAGCGAGTTCAGCAAGAATGAGGACTTGCGGTACAAAGCACCACCCGAAACCGCCTGTACAAACGCTCCCAGCAAGCCTGCGGCCAATGGCGCCTCGAACAGGACCGGACATTTGCGGGTCGACAGCTTGCGTGCATTCAAGCGAGCCAGTGCGCGCTCTGCAGCATAGCGGCCAATCGCTTCGGGCGCAGCCAGCTTGCTGGGATCGCGCATTGAGGAATACCAGTCATCGCGCTGCATGTTGCCGCCCTTGCCGGCAATCGGCGCGACCGAAATAGTATGGCGGGAAAATGGATAGCCACCAATAAAACCACGCGAGTTGGCACTGACAAAGTGCGATTGTTGCGCGTAGACACTGGAACCTTCGCTATTGGTAATACGTTTATCCACCGCCAGAGCAGCAGCTTCGCAACGCTGGGCAATTTGTACCGCCTGTTCGGCCGTAATCAGCCAGGGCGTGCACAATTTCAGGTCACGGGGATGCATTTCGAGATCCTCAGCATCGGGCAAGCCAGCGCAGTCATCAATGGCCGTAAAGCGCGCAATGTTGTAAGCGGCTTCGACGGTCTCCTTGAGAGCCTGTTGCGAGAAATCCGAGGTACTGGCATTGCCACGACGTACATTGCGGCCCTCACCGAGGTAGACAGTGACGCCAATACCTTTGTCCTTATTCTGCTCGATGGTCTCAACGTTGCCGCGGCGCACTGCCACCGACAAGCCGCTGCCTTCACTGATATCCACCGCAGCGTCCGAGGCGCCCTTCTCTCTGGCATAGCGCAACACGTCCTGTGCCAGCTGTTTCAATTGGTCTTGACTGTGGGTAAATACGGATTCGCTCATGGGCCTGATTTTTCGAAATGCAGATAAAAGGGGGTATCATAGCAGTCGTTTAGCTTATTTATCTGAATCATGCCAAATCCCAATCGCGGATCCTGCGGATTCCAATCGAATGAATTCGAGCAGGAATACGATCGCCCCTCCAAGTCACAACTCAAACGCGAAATGACCGCGTTACAAAAGCTGGGGGAAGAACTGGTTGCCGAACCTCGCGACCGCGTCAAACGCGTCCCTATGCCAGAAGATGTGCGTGATGCCATTCTGGAATGCCAGCAAATCAAGGACCATGAAGGTCGTCGTCGCCAGATGCAATATGTTGGCAAAAAGATGCGCACGCTGGAGGAAGACGAAATCGCTGCCATCCAGCGCACGCTCGATAGCTGGCGTGGCCTGTCCAAGGCAGATACCGCTTCCATGCACGCGCTGGAACGACGTCGCGAAAAGCTGCTCAAGGACGATGGCGCTCTGACTGAACTGCTGGCGCAGCATCCTGAACTGGACGTACAGCACCTGCGTACACTGATTCGCAATGCGCGCAAGGAACAGGCAGAAAACAAGCCACCCAAGGCCTATCGCGAAATCTTCCAGATTCTGAAGCAATTGCAGGCGCAGTCACGTGCCGGCAGCACCGAGTCCGAGTCGGATGGCGACGACGCAGACGAAGACAGCGGGCATGAGCACAACGACTGACATGGCAGACACGTCAGAAACACTGCTGATCGGTCTGGTATCCATCTCGGACCGCGCCTCCACCGGCATCTATGAAGACAAGGGCATTCCTGCCTTGCAGGAGTGGTTTGGTGCGGCCCTCTCCAGCCCATGGCGTATGGAAACCCGTCTGATTCCGGACGAGCAGGCAAGCATTGAAGCCACCTTGATTGAGCTGGTCGACCAACTTGGCTGCAATCTGGTGCTCACCACCGGTGGCACCGGCCCGGCCAGACGCGATGTCACACCCGAAGCGACGCTGGCCGTTGCTACCAAGGAAATGCCCGGATTTGGCGAGCAGATGCGCCAGATCAGCCTGCAATTCGTCCCAACGGCGATTCTCTCGCGACAGGTTGCCGTGATCCGTGAAACCGCCGATCACGCGGCCCTGATCCTGAATCTGCCGGGCCAGCCCAAAGCAATCAAAGAAACACTGGAAGGCCTCAAGGATAACGACGGCAAGCAACTGGTTGCCGGCATCTTTGCAGCAGTCCCGTATTGCATCGATCTGATCGGCGGACCGTATATTGAAACCGATGAGGCCGTCTGCAAGGCATTTCGGCCCAAGTCCGCCATCCGTCCTGCGCGTTAAACCCCATCAAATAATCAGGGCGGGCATGGCAGCTCCCCCTGAGCACCACACAGACTCGCCTGATTGATCAAATCCAGATACTGCTTCAGGCGCTCGGGCCGGATGCGCCAACCAGAGTCCTTCTGATCATCTTCGGTTGCCGGACGCCAGCCAAACTGCACCAAAAACAGATTTTTCCTTCCCTCGATGATGGCAGTGAGATTACCTTCGCCATACGGTGCCACATCACCATCACGGCTGCAGAAGCCACCACCTATCGCTGCATAGGCACCACTGATCTGGGTATCCTTGGACGTCATTGGCACGAAGCGCCCCGGACATTTGGTTTGTGCCACCTGCATCAACGTCGCCAGCGCCTGCGGTGCCATATGCTGACCTGAACTCGGATTAAATGCCCCACGCTGTACCGACATGTAACCCTCGCGCCACGCCTCTTTTTCTTCTGCGTTGGGCATGAACTCAACCACGTAATTACCGTCAGGATCACCATTGGTATGAGCCAGACGCCAACCCGATGGCGGATGAATCAATAGATTCTCGCCGTTTACCTGAGGCATTTTTTCAGCTCTGGTGGCGCACGCCGCAAGGAAAGCGGCAGCCAGCGATATGGTCAATACAATCTTGATTGTTTGCTTCATTACCTATCCTTGGAGAACATGGAGGGCAGCGTCACGACCAATATCGTCGTATCATGAACACCCTGATTCACTCCACTGCAAACCTCTATTGTGCATCAAGCCCTCGGTGCTGTGATGCGAAGAAAATATCATGTCAACATCCTCCACTAACACCGCTCTGAATCCGCTTGCCACGATCGAAATTGAAACAGCCCCCAATCCCACCGCAGCCGTCATCTGGCTGCATGGCCTGGGTGCCGACGGCAATGACTTTGTACCGATCGTGCGCGAGCTTGATCTGACTGTCGCACCGGCTATTCGCTTTGTCTTCCCGACCGCGGATACGCGCCCCGTCACCGTCAATGGTGGCTATGTGATGCGCGCCTGGTACGATATTTTCGCACCGGATCTGGTGCGTCGGGAAGATGAACCGGGTCTGCGCACCTCGCAGGCACAGATCGAAGCGTTGATTGCAAAAGAACGTGCGCGCGGTATTGCTGCCAATCGCATCGTACTGGCTGGCTTTTCACAAGGTTGTGCGATGACATTGCAAACTGGTCTGCGCCACCCGGAAAAATTAGCAGGATTGATGTGCCTGTCTGGCTACTTGCCACTGGCATCCACCATCGCCGCCGAACGTGCTGCCGCCAACCAGCATACGCCCATCTTCATGGCGCACGGCAGGCAAGATCCGATTGTCGTGCTGGGACGCGGCGAACAGTCACGTGATGCCTTGCTGGCACTGGATTACCAGATCGAGTGGCATGAATATCAGATGCAACACTCTGTCTGCCAAGAAGAAGTCGACGATATCGGCCACTGGCTGCAACGTGTACTGGCCTGATCAGCTTTAAATCAACTTTGACCCAGAAAAAATAAAAAACGGCGCATTTCTTTAGAAATGCGCCGTTTTCATTGTTGCCCTGCCTTGATGGCCGATTTAACGCACTGACATCGCATCCATCACACACAATGCCGTCATGTTGACGATACGACGAACCGTAGCCGACGCGGTCAGGATATGAACCGGCTTGGCACAACCCAATAGGATCGGACCAATTGCCACACCGCTGCCGGAAGCAGTCTTCAACAGATTGTAGGCAATATTGGCGGCATCGATATTCGGCATCACCAGCAGATTGGCGTCACCCTTGAGTGGCGAATCGGGCATGAACTGCGCCAGCACCTTGGTATCGAGCGCTGTATCACCGTGCATTTCGCCATCCACTTCCAGTTCAGGCGCCTGCTCCTGAATCAATGCCAGCGCTGCGCGCATCTTGCGTGCCGACTCACTGTTGCTGGAACCGAAGTTTGAATGCGACAGCAAGGCTGCACGGGGGTGCAAGCCAAAACGACGCATTTCTTCCGCCGCCAGGATCGTGATTTCAGCCAGCTCTTCCGCTGTCGGATTTTCATTGACGTGGGTATCGACCAGCACCAGTTGTCGATTCGGCAAAATCACGGCATTCATGGCGGCATAGACATTGACGCCATCACGTTTGCCAAGCACCTGATCAATATAATGCAGATGCAATTGTGTTGTGCCGTAGGTGCCGCAGATCATGCCATCGGCATCGCCCTTGTGGATCGCCATCGAGCCGATCAGCGTATGACGGCGACGCATTTCCAGCTTGGCATATTGCTCGGTTACACCGCGACGCTTGGACATTTGCAGGAATGTCTGCCAGTAGTCGCGATAGCGGCTGTCGAAGTTAGGATTGATGACTTCAAAATCAACCCCCGGACGCAGACGCAAACCAAATTTCTGGATGCGTTGCTCCAGTACTTCCGGACGGCCAACCAGAATTGGCTTGGCCAGACCTTCGTCGACCACCACCTGTACTGCGCGCAGTACACGCTCGTCTTCGCCTTCGGCATAAACGATACGTTTTCTGGCTTCCGGCGCCTTCTTGGCAACCTGGAAGATAGGACGCATGAAGGTACCGCTGTGATAGACAAACTGTTCCAGCTTTTCGGCATAGGCATCCATGTCCTTGATCGGACGCGCCGCCACGCCCGAAGTCACCGCAGCCTGCGCAACAGCAGTTGCGATCTTGATCATCAGGCGTGGATCAAAAGGCTTGGGGATAATGTATTCAGGACCGAACGACAGGTTGCTGATGCCGTACGTCGCTGCCACCACGTCGGATTGCTCGGCTTGCGCCAGTTCGGCAATCGCGTAGACCGCTGCGATTTCCATCTCACGAGTAATCGTGGTGGCACCACAGTCCAGCGCACCGCGGAAGATATACGGAAAGCACAGAACGTTGTTGACCTGATTCGGATAGTCCGAGCGACCAGTCGCAATGACCGCATCGTCACGCACCGCCATGACTTCTTCAGGCAGGATTTCAGGTGTTGGATTGGCCAGCGCAAGCACCAGCGGACGCGCCGCCATTTGCTTGACCATGTCTTGCTTGAGCACGCCACCAGCGGAGACACCGAGGAAAATGTCAGCACCGGGAATCACATCAGCCAAGGTACGGGCTGTGGTTTCGCGGGCAAAACGCTCCTTGTCCGGATCCATCAACTCGGTACGGCCCTTGTAGACCACGCCTGCGAGGTCGGTGACGTAAATATTCTCAATCGGGAAGCCCAGATCGACGATCAGATCCAGACAAGCCAGTGCGGCCGCACCCGCGCCGGAGACCACCAGCTTGACTTCCTTCATGTCCTTGTTGACCACCTTGAGGCCATTGAGAATGGCTGCACCAACGATGATCGCTGTGCCGTGCTGATCATCATGGAAGACCGGAATCTTCATGCGGTCACGCAATTTGCGCTCGATGTAGAAGCACTCAGGTGCCTTGATATCTTCCAGATTGACACCACCGAAGGTTGGTTCCAGGGAGGCGATGATGTCGCACAGTTTGTCAGGGTCGGTCTCGTTGATTTCGATGTCGAAGACATCGATGCCAGCAAATTTCTTGAACAACACGCCCTTGCCTTCCATCACCGGCTTGGAGGCCAGCGGGCCGATATTACCCAGGCCCAGCACCGCAGTACCGTTACTGATGACCGCCACCAGATTGCCACGTGCGGTATAGCGGAAGGCGTTCGCGGGATCGGCGACGATCTCTTCACAGGCCGCAGCGACGCCAGGAGAGTACGCCAAAGAGAGGTCTCGTTGATTGGTAAGGAGCTTGGTGGGTGTGACGCTGATCTTTCCCGGGGTCGGGAATTCATGATATTCCAGCGCTGCCTGGCGAAGTTGCTGACGCAATTCTTCTTTCTTGCTTATCATCGAATCCATACTCTGCATTCTCTTTTCTAGACGTGTCGAAGACCTATGATTCTAGCAGAGGTCCCCCCCTTCTCATAGGCCACTTGTGGTGCGGCGCACCATCCAAAAAGCCAGTGGCGGCGTGGTTTCCGCGACGAAGCCATGAGCTTTCCGGGGCATCAGGATTGCCTGAATGTGCACCACTGTCAATCGTGGAAAACCCGTGGAGAAAACGTGGAATCTGCCGAAAAGCATGACGTATTGGTTACAATCGCGCCATGCTCTCCGAATTCGAACTCATCTCCCGTTATTTCACACGTCCGCTGCAACCCGGCAGCCGCACTGCGCTAGGGATTGGCGACGATTGCGCATTGCTGACACCGGCGCCCGGCTGTCAGTTGGCAATCTCCAGCGACATGCTGGTGGAAGGTCGTCACTTCTTTGCCCAGGCAGATGCTTATGCGCTGGGCCACAAGTGCCTCGCGGTCAATCTGTCAGATCTGGCAGCAATGGGGGCACAACCGATTGCTTTTACCCTGGCCCTGGCACTACCAGCAGCTGAAGAAGCATGGCTGGAGCCGTTTTCCAACGGTCTGTTAGCACTGGCAGAGGAGCACGGCTGCGAGTTAATAGGCGGCGACACCACGAAGGGGCCGTTGACCATCAGCATCACGGTATTCGGCGAAATCCCGCTTACCCAGGCATTGCGACGCGATGCGGCAAAAACAGGCGACGATATCTGGGTCTCCGGCTCGCTCGGTGATGCACGTCTGGCACTTGCAGCCTACCGGCATGAACTGCATCTGGATCCTGAGTCACTTCATACGGCAGCACAACGCATGCACCAACCTACACCTCGGGTCGCACTGGGCATGGGATTACGTGGCATTGCCCACGCCGCGATTGATATTTCTGATGGCTTGTCCGGCGATCTGGGGCATATTTTGCAGCGCTCCCGAGTCGGTGCCTGCATTGATCTGGACGCCTTGCCGGCTGGGACCGTCTTGCAACAGCAGCCGCAAGGTCTGCGGCATGACTTCATGCTCAATGGCGGCGACGATTACGAGCTTTGCTTCACCGCTTCCTCAGCTCGTCGTGAGCAGGTGTTATTGGCAGCAGCACAAGCCGGCGCAGAAGTAACCCGGGTCGGTGTCATTGAGGCAACACCCGGCCTAAGACTGGTCGACGGCAACGGCGATCCGGTAGCACTCAACCTTCATTCCTTTGACCATTTCAGCGCATGAGCACGACCTTGAATCAACATCCAGACAACAATCCGGGCAGCAAATCGGGCACAAAAATCCGGGCAACGTCTCATTTCATGCGCCAACACCCTGCGCATATCCTGGCACAGGGCTTTGGCAGCGGGCTATCACCCATCATGCCCGGTACCTGCGGTACGCTGTTTGCCTGGGTGGCCTATGTCGTCCTGAATTTCCGTTGGCCTGCTCTCTTCACGCCACTCACCTGGGGCCTGATCATTGTTATTGGTTTTGTCATCGGCATCTGGGCGTGTCACATCACAGGTCGTAACCTTGGCGCGCCCGACCATGGCAGCATGGTATGGGATGAAATTATCGCCTTCTGGCTGGTGCTGTTGATGGTTTCGCCTGCCGATTTGAAAACACAATGCTGGGCCTTTATCGGTTTCCGCTTTTTCGATATGGTCAAACCACCACCGATTGCTTATTTTGACCGTCATTTCAAAGGTGGATTCGGCGTCATGTGGGATGATATTGTTGCCGCTTTCTATACCCTGCTGGCATTTGCCATCTGGCGTACTATCTAAAGCGCTGCCAACCAGAGTATCCTTATCATGTGCACGCCTGGATTCAGTCCCGGCGCTCTGGCACACGTTGACCACCCAACCAGAAGGATGACATCAACATGGACACCACCACAGAAGTGGCTGCGCGCGTCGGCCAGGTACTCAAAACCAGAAACCTGCTACTGGCGACGGCCGAGTCGTGTACCGGCGGCGGCATCGCTCAGGCCATCACCGAAATCGCCGGTTCGTCAGAATGGTTCGACTGCGGCTTTGTAACCTATTCCAATGCGTCCAAAAATGAATTGCTCGATATTCCTGAAGCACTGATCGCCCAGCATGGGGCAGTCAGTGAGGAAATCGCGGGCGCCATGGCCGAAGCCGCAGTAGCCAACAGTAATTCCTCGGTCGCTGTGTCTACCACCGGAATCGCCGGGCCGGGCGGCGCTGTACCAGGCAAGCCTGTCGGCACCGTGTGCTTTGGCTGGCGCGTGGGCGATCAGACTTTCACCGAGCGCAAGGTATTCAGCGGTGATCGTCACAGTGTGCGCGAACAGTCGGTGATTCACTCCCTGCTAGGCTTGATCAGATTACTGAGTTGAGCGGTCTTCGCTACAGCAAAAAAACGCCGTGCTCTGCAGAGACACGGCGTTTTTTATTGGGTCGGGTTAGCGGCTATGGCGCATGATGGAGCAGGAATTTCAGCGATGGAGATTGATTGCAGCACGTGTCTCTGCGGCTACCCGTCGCGCCGCAGCAGCATAATCTTCCCCAGCTTCGGGCTTGGCGTACAGGATCGCACGCGAAGAATTGATCATCATCCCCAAGGCGTCAGCGGTCTTGCCAGCTTTCACGGTTGCCGCCACATCGCCACCTTGAGCGCCGACACCCGGTACCAGCAAGGGCATGTCGCCAATAATGCGACGTACTTGTGCCAGTTCATCAGGGAAGGTCGCACCGACCACCAGACCACATTGACCGTTGGTATTCCACTTTTCTGCGACCAGACGCGCAACGTGCTGGTACAGCGGCACGCCGTCCACCTGCAGGAATTGCAGATCAGAACCACCAGCGTTAGAAGTACGGCACAGCACGATGGCGCCACGATCCTTCCATTCCAGATAAGGCGCGACCGAATCAAACCCCATATAAGGGCTGACGGTGACAGCATCGGCGCCATAGCGCTCAAATGCTTCGCGCGCATATTGCTCAGCGGTGGCACCGATGTCACCTCGCTTGGCATCAAGCACGATCGGAATTTGGGGGTAACGGGTCTTGATGTAACGGCAAATCTCTTCGAGCTGGTCTTCTGCGCGCAAGGCCGCGAAATAAGCGATCTGTGGCTTGAAGGAACAAGCCATGTCAGCGGTTGCATCAATGATACCTTGACAGAAGGCAAGGATGGCATCCGGCCGGTTTTTCCAGTCCGCAGGGAATTTGCTGATATCCGGATCCAGACCCACACACAGCAGCGAGTCATTGGCCCTCCAGGCCGCGGATAACTTGTCGATAAATGTCACGGTAAGCTTTCAATTGCAAAGGTGCGATATTGTAACGCGGCCGCGCCCGGCTATCCGTTCTGAAATACCCATTGCAGCAAGGCATCCTGCGCTGGCTGTCCGGCAGCAGCGTTAGGGTGATTGATCAGGCACACCACCACATACATCTTGCCTGAGGCTGCCTGCACGTAACCAGCCACGGAGCGTACCTCGTTGAGCGAACCTGTCTTGATGTGCGCCTGCCCCGCCACGGCATCGCTGCGCAGGCGCTTGCGCATGGTGCCGTCATAGCCGACCAGCGGTAGCGAGGCGATGAATTCCGGCATCACCGCAGAGTGATAAGCCGTCAACAATAATTGCCCGAGTATCGCCGGCGTAATACGCTCGGTGCGAGACAGGCCTGCGCCGTTATCGATGATCACGGCATTGCTGGCAATACCTTTGCTGGAGAGCCAGGCAGAGATCGTCTGTGCACCGCGCGCGACATTGCCGGGACCTTCTGCAGCCTGGGCTGCCATAGTCAACAGCAATTGACGCGCCATGACATTGTTGCTGTATTTATTGATGTCGCGAATCACTTCAGGCACCGTCGGCGATTGCCACTCTGCCAACAAATGCGCTGCCGGTGCCACCGTTGCAGCGACTACCTGCCCGGAAAATGTCCCCCCAAGCTCGGCCCACATCTGACGAAATACGGCACCAAAATACTGGTTGGCGCTCATGCGATAAGGATTGATATACCAGACCTGCTCACCGCAAGCAGCCGGATAACTGCCAGCGAACGAGGTACTCACATCGCCAACATCCGCCTTGAGCCGGGTCCTCCAGTCACCACAGGCGACGTCAGCAGACAGCTTTGGTGGATTGACGACATAGCCAGCCAGTGGTGGCTCAACGCTGACAACAACCTGTTTGCCACTCTCGTCAGGCAGAAAATGCAGCGCAATCGTCTTGTAATTGAGCAACAAGGCGTCTGGGCCAACGTTATAAGGTTTCTGTGGATCGTCATCAAACTGAGCAGGATCGACTTCCTGTTCTGCGAAGATGCTGCGATCAAGCACCAGATTGCCGCGAATATCGCGCACGCCCTTAGCCCGTATCTGCCGCAAAAACATCCAGAAATTCTCCATCACCAGCTTCGGGTCACCACTTCCCTTGATACTCAGATCGCCTGACAACACACCATTCTGGAGCGCGCCATCAATGAATGCCTGGGTTTTCCAGCTATAGGTTGGCCCCAGTAATTCCAGCGCAGCATCGGTCGTCACCAGCTTCATTACCGAGGCAGGACTGAAGGCGGTTGCCGCACTGGCAGCCAGCACAGGCTGAGCGGTGTCCACCTGCTGTACAAACACGCCCACGCTCCGTACCGGGATTTTGGCCTGACGCAGGGCGTTGACCATGCTTGCAGGCAACTCCTGCGCACTGACTGGCAAATTGACAGCGCCGAGCGTAGTTCCGACCACGACCAGGGTGGCAAACAAACGACTCATCTTGACTATTGGCATCCGCATGACCGAACCGAAAAATAAGATGCAGCATTATAGGCGCTTCACTCAGGGATTTTGTCCTTGACCGTTTTCCGACATTGCAGCTCGGCATTCTGGCATCAAGGCAATAGATGTTGTAGTCTAGAAAAGTGGAGTTTCAGATTACCACCTGGCAATTGCGCCCCGACCCGGCTCAGGCGTCACCTCCAAGCAAAACACTATGCCCACTCGCCAACCTCACTCGCAGAACCACAGCAACAGGATACGGCTGCAATCGCTGCTGTCCCTGCTGTCTCTGGCGCATTTCAGACAAGCGCTCGGCGATGCCAGCGCACCAGATGAGCTGATCGGCAAGGGCGTTCGTTTTGCGGCGCGAATTTACCGCTTGCGCATGATTGGCCTGTCAATTGGTTTTTTTTGCGTGGCCGCAGCATTCGTGCAGAATCCTGTTCCCTGGCCCTTATGGGTGCTGCTATTTTTTCACGGCTACCTCTGGCCTCATCTGGCCTATCATCTGGCACTCAGAAACATCGTCCCCTACCGTGCCGAGCGCCGCAACCTAGTCGCCGATACCATCTTCGGCGGCTTCTGGGTCATTGCCATGCAGGGCAATCTGGTTCCCAGCACCCTGATTCTGGCCATGCTGTCGATGGACAACATTGCCGCAGGCGGACTCAAGCTATTCCTGCGCGGTCTGATTGGCAGCGTTGTGGGTGCCTTACTCGGTCTGCTGCTGCTCGACTTCCACTTTCAACCGCTGTCCGACCTGTACACCATCGTTGCCTGCATGCCGATGCTGGCGCTCTATCCACTGGCATTGGGCAAATCCACCTATGACATGTCCAAAAAACTGGCCGAACGCTCCCGCGCATTCGAGACCGTCAGTCAGCGCGATGGCCTCACCGGCTTGCTCAACCGACGTTATTGGGAAACCCTGCTGATTGAAGAGTTCGAAGCCAGCCATCACCAACAGCGCAACTCCTGTCTGTTACTGCTTGACCTTGATCATTTCAAAAGCATCAATGACAACTACGGACATCTGGTTGGTGACGCGGTATTGAAAAATTTCTCTTCACTGCTGCAGCAACATCTGCGTGCAGAAGATCTGATTGGCCGCTATGGCGGCGAAGAATTTGTCGCCATTCTGCGTAATGTCGATCTCAGTGAAGCAATCGCCATCACGGAGCGTCTGCTGCATCAGGTCCGCTTGTGCCGCGGGCAGGAAAACAGTCTATGGGGTTGCACCATCAGCGCTGGGCTGGTGCCTTTCCAGCCTGATTTGGAAGCGCATTATTCATGGCTGCAACGGGCAGACAATGCCATGTATCAAGCCAAGGGACGCGGTCGCGACTGTCTGGTCGTGGATGGCGGCAAAGAAACGGGCGCGCGCATCGGCTGCCAGCAATAAAGAAGGCCAAGCCCGGCATGGAGGATGCCTTGGCTCAGCCCTGTAAATGGAAAGGTGGAACGCCCGACGAGACGCTGAAACCGTATCACGCCCACTGACCGCAGGAAGATCATCCGGCTTCCTCCGGCGCTCCAACCGACGCCGCAGCTGCGGCGAACGAGCAAAGAAGCTCGTTTAAATTAGCACTGGCAGTACCTCCAGTACCAAAAGCGCCAACAACGCCCCACAGATTGCACCACAAGCGCGCAACACGCCACGCCATGCTTTGGATGCGACCGGAGCCTCCCCGCATAATAAGAAACCTGCCAGTGCCAACGGAATGAAGAACATCAGATTGTGTTCAATGATATGCGGCATGATGCGTCTCCTGCTCGGTGTTGTTGTGCTTTGAGTATAGGATGTGGTCGGCATAAAACAAGACAGATCCGTATTGCAACGCAACAAATCAGGCTTGACCTGATTCCGTCGACCAGCTTACAATCGGCTCGTTTTTATTTTATGGAGTCCCTCTCATGGGTACTTGTTCGAGTGGTAGTTGTTGCCGGAATGTGTTCCGGCTCGCCTCGTCAAGATAACGCAGGAGTCCTCCCTGCCGTCATCTTGTCACAGCAGATGATGGCATTTTGCAAAGCTTCCTTCTGAAGCGTTTGCTTTTCCACCAAGCAACATCCCAACGCATGCACACGGTTCGCAGTGCACATTGACGCTCTTGTATCAGACGCCTGGCGGTCATCCTGATTGTCAAACGTAGCTGCTTCGAGTTCAATGCTGCATGTACCAGCGGCGCATTATTCACATTGACTGTCAGCGATATGACCGATGTGGCCGATGTCATTGTGCGCAACAGATACCGACGAAAGGGTCTTCGCAACCTCAACCTGCGGAGCCCATATGCCAGAGCATCAACAACCCTGAGACGCATGTCATCGATATGTCACGCGGACTCGTTACAGTTTGACGTTTTCTTGCGTTTTCCACCCATGATGGCCAGAACCGGATGGCGACATCCCAGCTCCGGCCACGAACTGCTGTAAAGAAAAAGAGCTTCTTTATGAATCTGGATATACTGAAAGAAACCTTCGCCGTCTTTGTCCGTGCGCACGGCATGGACCGCCACTTCCGCCGCTTTGGTATTGATATGTTTCTCAATACCCCCAACAAGGATGTCCCGCAAAGCATTGCAGAAAACCTCGCCACTGCCTCGATGACCGATCCGGCAGTGCTGCTGAATCAACTCAATAGCCGTGCCGACGGGCTCACCGAACAGGAATCCGAAGATATCCGCGCCAAGGTCGGTCCCAACGAAGTCGGCCATGAAAAGCCGATGAGCTGGTGGGTCCATCTGTGGCAATGCTACAAGAACCCGTTCAATCTGTTACTCACCATCCTGGCTGCGGTGTCTTATTACACCGAAGACATGAAGGCCACGATTGTGATCGGCACCATGGTCGTGCTGTCCACCTTGATGCGCTTCATCCAGGAATCGCGCTCCAATACCGCTGCCGACAAGCTCAAGGAAATGGTCAGCAATACCGCAACGGTGAGCCGCCACGATGTGGTGGAAGACATCGCTGCGGAAGCGCAACGGTATTTTGATATCCGGCTCCATCCCAAGGGTGCCAAGCGGGTTGAAGTACCGATCAAGGAACTGGTGCCCGGCGATATCGTGCAACTCTCGGCCGGCGACATGATTCCAGCCGACCTGCGCTTGCTGACCGCCAAGGATCTGTTCATCAGCCAGGCGGCCATGACTGGTGAGTCACTGCCGGTAGAGAAATTCATCGAACACCGGGGTGAGCCCACCACGAATCCGCTGGAACTGGAAAACCTGTGCTTCATGGGTACCAACGTGGTCAGCGGATCGGCTACCGCCGTGGTCGTCACTACCGGTCAACGGACTTACTTCGGCGCACTGGCAGAACGTGTCACCGCGACGGATCGCACACCAACAGCATTCCAGTCGGGCGTCAACAAGGTCAGCTGGCTGCTGATCCGTTTCATGTTCGTGATGACGCCGATTGTGTTCTTCATCAACGGTTTCACCAAGGGCGACTGGGTTGAGGCGTTCCTGTTCGGGCTTTCCATCGCGGTCGGTCTGACCCCGGAAATGCTGCCGATGATCGTTACTTCCACGCTGGCCAAAGGCGCGGTAGCGCTGTCGCGCAAGAAGGTGATCGTCAAACGTCTGGATGCGATTCAGAACTTTGGGGCGATGGATGTGCTGTGTACCGACAAGACCGGTACGCTGACCCAGGATAAGATTTTCCTGGAACGTCATACCGACATCCTGGGCGAGCCTAACGACGAGGTGATGCAATATGCCTACCTGAACAGCTACTATCAGACCGGCCTGAAAAACCTGCTCGACGTCGCTGTGCTGGAGCATGCCGAACTGCAACGCGAGATGTCGATTGCCTCGGTCTATCGCAAGGTTGACGAAATTCCATTCGACTTCCAGCGTCGTCGCATGTCGGTTGTGGTCAGCGAACGTGAAGATCACCATGAACTGATCTGCAAAGGTGCCGTAGAAGAAATCGTCTCAATCTGTACCCATGCCCGTAACAACGGTGAGATTGTCCCCTTCACACCTGAGCTGCTGGCAGAAATCCGGGAAACCACTGCCAGCTTGAACGCAGAAGGTCTGCGCGTCGTTGCTGTGGCTGCCAAGGATTTGCCGCCGACCAAGGAAGTCTATAGCGTAGCCGACGAAAGTGATCTGGTACTGATCGGTTACATTGCCTTCCTCGACCCACCAAAAGAGTCGACCAAGCCAGCCCTGGCTGCATTGCGTGATCATGGCGTGACCGTCAAGATCCTGACCGGTGACAATGAACTGGTAACCGCAAAGATCTGCCGGCAGGTTGGTCTGGAGGTCGATGGCATGATGCTGGGCTCGCAAGTGGAAAAGATGAGCGATGCCGAACTCAGCGAGATCGTTGATAAAACCACTGTGTTCGCCAAGCTCAGCCCAACTCACAAGGAGCGCATTGTCCGTGTGCTGCACGACAAGGGCCATGTGGTCGGTTTCATGGGTGATGGCATCAACGACGCCCCAGCTCTGCGTGCAGCTGATATTGGTATCTCGGTCGATACTGCGGTCGATATTGCCAAGGAAGCTGCCGATCTGATTTTGCTGGAAAAGAGTCTGATGGTGCTGGAAGAAGGTGTACTGGAAGGCCGCAAGACCTTCGCCAACATGCTCAAGTACATCAAGATCACCGCCAGCTCCAACTTCGGCAACGTGTTCTCGGTACTGGTGGCAAGTGCCTTCCTGCCCTTCCTGCCCATGTTACCGCTGCATTTGCTGGTCCAGAATCTGCTGTACGACGTGTCGCAGATCTCGATTCCGTTTGACAATGTCGACAAGGAATTCCTGGAAAAGCCACAACGCTGGAATCCTGGTGAAATCGGTCGCTTTATGGTCTACTTTGGCCCGATCAGTTCGATTTTCGACATCAGTACCTACGCACTGATGTGGTTCGTCTTCGGCGCCAACTCGGTCGATCATCAAACCCTGTTCCAGTCTGGCTGGTTCATTGAAGGTCTGCTGTCACAAACCCTGATCGTGCACATGATTCGGACCAAGCGGATTCCATTCCTGCAAAGTCGCGCATCGTGGCCACTGATGGGAATGACCATCGTCATCATGGCAATTGGTATCCTTCTGCCGATGTCGCCACTGGCAAGCTACTTCAAGCTGGAAGCCCTGCCACTGAGCTACTTCCCTTGGCTGGTCGTGATTTTGCTGGCCTACGGTGGACTGATCCAATGGATGAAGGGTTGGTACGACCGCCGCTACGGCTGGCAATAGCCCTTCCTCACAGCGCCTCACCGGCGCTATGACGCAACAAAAAAGCGGGATGTGTTGATCACATCCCGCTTTTTTTATGCTGCCAGCCCGGCGGCAATATTGATGGCGAAACCCAGAATCGCCGCATTGAACAGAAAGCCGATGATCGAATGCGCCAGCACCGTCCTGCGTAAGCTGCGCGTGGCGACCGCCACATCAGAGGTTTGCACTGCGACGCTAATGGTGAACGAGAAATAGAGAAAATCCCAATAATCAGGGTTGGGCTCGTTGTCAGCAAAGCGCAGCGGCAACCGCTCAATAGCATCGTTGTAGAACAAGCGTGCATAGTGCAGCGTGAAGATGGTCCCAATCAGCAACCAGGAACCCAATACCGTGCCACCGGTGAAGGCATAGCGCAATAACTTGTGTGAACCATCGATATGCCCGACCCCGGATAATTCGATGATGATTGCCGCCAGACTGGCAATTGCCGCAACGCAGACCAGCGTCAGCACCAGCTGTGCACTTTGATCCTCAGCACCGGCCAAGCGCCGCACCTCATCCGGTCTGGCTTTGAGCATCATGAGCCAGATCGTCACCAGATAACACCAGACACCAGCGTTCCAGCCGATCAGCAAGCGCGTTACCAGACTGCGTTCAGGGACGACCATGTAGCCAAGCAAGCCAATGACAATGGCAATGATCAGACGAGGATGGATTTGAAAAAAATGACGAACGATTGGCATAGGACGACAGCAAGGTAGCAAGGTAGCAAGGTAGCAAGGTTGAGATCCCGCCACCTTATCATGTCGCCGCCGCATCAAGCCTCGGAAGTCGCTTCCTCCAGCATGTAACCAAAACCGCGAATGGTGCGGATTGCCACGCCCGAGCCAGCGGTCTTGGTCCGAATCCGCGACACATAAACCTCCACCGCATTGAGCGTGACATCTTCGCCCCAAGGCAAGACCGCATCAATAATCTGCTGCTTGGAGACAACCCGCGAGGCTTGCTGCATCAGATATTCCAGTACGGTCCATTCGCGTACGGAAAAGTCCACTTTACGCCCCTCGATGGTGGCGCGCTTGGCAGCGGTATCGAGCGATAGTGCTCCGACCGTCAATTGTGTGGGCTGGGGTGTACTGCGGCGTATCAAGGCCTTGATACGTGCCACCAGTTCTGGTGTCGCAAACGGCTTGACCAGATAGTCGTCAGCACCCAATTCAAGACCATGCACCCGGTCGGCCACGGTATCGCGTGCGGTCAGTAACAATACGGGCATATTGCTGCCCCGCGCCCGCAAACGCCGCACCACCTCAAAACCATCCATCCCCGGCAAACCGATGTCGAGTACCAGTACGGTAGCTGAATAGCGCTGCAGAAGTGCATCGGCATCCGTGCCATTGTTGACCGTATTGACGGTCAATCCATGAGTCTTGAGCATGCGTGTGAGGCCATCGGCCAATACCAGATCATCTTCGACCAGCAAAACGTTCATAGCTCAAACCACATTCAAAAATCGCTTCATGACAAAAAATAGTCCTGCACGCATGCCTCTACTGCTTACTACCAAACAACACAGTGAGTGCACCGAATTGGACCATATTGTAGCCTCCGCGCCGCCATGAATGCCGCCGGTATAGGCAAATGAATGCCTATTTTTTTGTTGCAGATCGATTTTTTTCTACAAATGATCAACATTCTAAGCAGTTTCCTTGTATCATCTCGTTACATTATCGCAAATGATAATCATAATCATTATGATGTAGAGAGTTAACACAGGATTTAGCCAGCCAAACGGCATCAGCCCGTCGTAGCCAGTTTTCCTCAGCCATGACCCAACCTGATGACAAGAAAATGAACCGTTTGACGCCTATTGCTGCCGCGCTGCTTGCGCTCTCCTCCGCCCCCCTGACACTGCACGCACAAGAAACCCCTGCCACATCTGCGGATACAACCCTCAAGGAAGTGGTCGTTGAGGGACAGCGGGATGACTTCAACGCCAGTCACTCCTCACTGACCAAAATACCGGCCGATTCGCACGACACGCCGCAATCGGTAGTGGTAGTCAACAAGGCGCTGATGCAGTCACAGGGCGTTTCCTCGCTGGCAGACGCGTTGCGCAATGTGTCCGGCATCACGCTGGGCGGCGCCGAGGGTGGTCAGATCGGCAACAACATCAACCTCAATGGTTTTTCAGCCCGTACCGATATTTATCTTGATGGCTTCCGTGATCGCGGCCAGTATTATCGCGACACCTTCGCACTCGATGAAATCGAGGTCTTGATGGGCCCTTCGTCGATGCTGTTCGGTCGCGGCTCGACCGGTGGTGCCATCAATCAGACCACCAAGAAAGCCAACCTCAAGGCGAGTACCGAAATTACCGGCTCGGTGACCACCAACGGCCTGGTACGCACCACTGTGGATACCAATCGCCCGCTGTCGGACACCTCGGCCATGCGGATCGAAGCCATGGCACAAAATGGCCCCGCTACAACGCGTAACCAGAGCCAGGTGCAGGATTGGGGGCTGGCAGGTTCCTACGTCAATGGTCTTGGCACCGCGACCGAAGTCACACTGTCGGCATTGATCCAGCACAATCACGATATGCCTGACTATGGCGTGCCCGCGCTCAACGGCCATCCGATCAATGTCGATCGCGACACGGCCTACGGCCTCAACAGTGACCGCACCAATCAAGACGTTATTGCACTCGGAGCTGGCATCAAGTACAAGGTGACGCCAGACGTCACCGTACGTAACCAGACCCAGTTCAACTACGTCCACACCGACGCAGTGGAAACGGCACCCAACACGCTCGGTACAGTTAGCGGCGGCGTCTTTACCCCCGTTACATCGAGCAGCCTGCCACTATCGAGCCTGTATGTGCGCGGCCAAAGTCACGATCGCAGCATCCACGACTATTCCATCTTCAACCAAAGTGAACTGACTGCCAAGTTTGATGCACTGGGCATACGCCATGAGGTACTGGCAGGTTTCGAAGTCGGTCATGACGGCTACGACAACCAGGCTTACTACCGCAATGGCACCTGCAACGGTACCGCGCTCAACACAAGCACGACAGGTTATGTCGACTGTATTTCAGCCACCGATCCAAGCTATAGCGCAGCCGGCAGCAGCGTTACCAGCAAGCTCGGCAATCACGCTAGCGGCAGCGCCAATACCATTGCAACCTATATCAATGACACGATGGAGCTCAACCCGCACTTCAAGCTGGTCGGTGGCTTGCGCTTTGACCACTACGTTGCCAGCATTTCCAACACCATCACCACTCCCCTCAGTGCCAGTCAGACTGTCAACTTCCTGAGCGTGCGTGGCGGCGCGATCTGGCAACCGACTACAGCACAGTCGTATTACGTGTCTTACAGCACCTCGTTCAATCCCGCGCTGGAGCAACTTGTCTCGACTTCAGGAACTACCAGCAGCAGCGCTCTGGCTCCGGAAAAGAACAAGGCCTATGAAGTCGGTGGTAAATGGGATCTGGCCGAAGATTTGTCACTCAATGCGGCGCTATTCCAGATCACCAAGGAAAACGCCCGTAGTCAGGTCGAGAGCGGCGTCTATGCACTCGACGGTACCGTACGTGCGCGCGGTGCGCGTGCCGGTGCCACCGGCCGCATTACCAAGCAATGGCAAGTCGCTGCCAATTACACTTATCTGGATGCACAGGTCATCGAAGCCTCCTCACTCGATGGCACGTTGGGTAAAATTCCTGTGAACACGCCCAAGCACACGGTCGCAACCTGGACCACTTACGACGTTGCACCGCAATGGCAGGTCGGCGGTGGTGCCACCTACATGTCCCAACGCTATGCCAACGCCACCAATACGGTACAGGTTGGAGGCTACGTGCGCTGGGATGCGACGGTCGCTTATCTGCAGAAGGATTATGATATTCGCCTGAATCTGTTCAATCTGACCAACAAGATGTATTACGATGCCCTGATCCAGTCCGACGGTGGTCGCTCAGTGCCCGGTACCGGCCGTACTGCCATGCTGTCGGTCACCTATCGTATGTAATCAAGAGAGCGCCACCCATGTTAGTTGCCATTCCCAACGTCCTCAGTGCAAACCAGCTTGACCGTTTACGTCAACACTTGCACGAAGCCGGACCAGCATGGGTGGACGGGCGCGCCACTGCTGGCTATCAGGGCGCTCCCGTCAAGTACAACCAGCAGATTGACGAACGCTCAGAAGTCGCTCACCAATGCCAGCAGATCGTACTCTCGGCGCTGGAGCGCCATCCACGTTTCATCAGCGCCAGCCTGCCCAATATCGTCTACCCACCAATGTTCAATCGTTATAGCGAAGGCATGACCTTTGGTGCGCACGTTGATGGCAGTGTGCGCATCCACCCGCACGATGGCCGTAAGCTGCGGACCGATATCTCGGCCACGCTGTTTCTGTCTGACCCAGCAGATTATGACGGCGGCGAACTGCAGATTCACGATACCTATGGTCTGCACAGCGTGAAGCTGGCTGCCGGCGATATCGTGGTCTACCCTTCCACCAGCCTGCATCAGGTCACCCCGGTGACGCGCGGCGTCCGTGTGGCATGTTTTCTATGGGTGCAGAGCCTGATTCGGGATGACGGTCAGCGCAGCATGCTCTACGACATGGACAACGCCATTCAGACCTTGAACCAGACCGGTGCCGACGAAGGCGCACGACGTACCTTGATCGGCTGCTACCACAACCTCATGCGTCAATGGGCTGAGACCTGAGTCGATCAACCGCGCAGATTAGCCTCAGCGTGACGGACTGGATTGGTTCGCAAGATTGACGAACTCATTGGTAAAGGTACGCGACAGATCAATGTGCTTCCCCTTCACATTGGGGTTGAATCCAGTAAGCACCGACAAGACCGTTTCAGGGCCACCGGCCGCCATGCGGCCGTCCGGAGAATACATGCTCAGGGAATTTTGCAAGGCTTGCACATACAAGGCCTTGTTGCTACCGACATAATCGGACGGCATCTGTGCCGCGATTTCGGCAGCACTATGCGTTTGAATGAACTTCAAGGCCCTCACCAGCGCCCGCGCCAATCTACTGGCATCCTCTCTGTGGGTGTGCAGCCAATTGGTCTGCACATACAGGCTCGCGCCAGGATATAAGCCGCCGAGTGCCTTACGCGTACCTTCAGCAGTACGCATGTCCACCAGGATTGATGCTTCACCGCTCTTGAGCATTTGCGATACAGTCGGTTCGGTGGTCATCCCTGCATCGATACGACCCTGCTTCATCGCCGCAATGAAGGTGTTGTCAGCTCCGACTGGCATGAGCGAATATTGATTTGGTGCAATACCCTGACGTGAGGCCAGATACTGGGTCAGGAAATTGGTGGACGACCCCAAGCCGGTTACACCCATGGTTCTGCCCTTGATGTCTTTCATGCTCTTGATCCAGCCTGCAGCATGGCGTGAAACCAGTACCACTTCACCCGGCACCTGCGCCAGCAATACGATGGAAGTAATGTCCTTGCCACGACTCTGCAAGTCAATCGTATGATCGTAAAAGCCGACCACCGCCTGCACCGCGCCAGCCAGCAACTCATTCTCTGCATCGACACCGGCCAGCTGGTTCTGTAACTCGACCTCCAGCCCCTCCTGCCTGAAATAACCCAGCTGCTCGGCCAGCTTGGCCGGCAGATAAATCAATTTGGTGCTGCCGCCGACCATGATGGCAATCTTGCTGGCCGCTACGGCTTGTCCCGGCATGAGCAGGCCGGCCATGGCAACGACAGCCAACAGAGCCGATAGCAGGGGCTTGAGCAGCAAAAGCAAAATTCGGTGCAATGATTGATTCATGGTTTTCTGGCCAGCGACAGTACCTGTCCATAGTTCTGCAAAAGGCAAAATTCTAAACCTAAGCACGCCGCTGTGCGTTAGCACGACGACATATACTTCCATTTTGTTGGTCGCATGACGCGTTGCATAGCGCGCTTGGCAGCTTTCCCGGATAATGCTGGCTTCTACTCAGCAACAAGATTTAGGTTCACGGCATGAAACTGCTGCTCATCGAAGATAATCCGCAGCTGGCGCACTGGCTCACGCAAATCCTGCGCGAGAACCAGTTCAGTGTCGACGTCGCCAACGATGGTGAAATGGCAGATCAGGTATTGCTGACCGAAAACTATGATGTCGTGCTGCTGGATCTGATGCTGCCCAAGATGAGCGGGAAAAGTGTTTTGCGGCGCCTGCGTGAGCGTCACAATGCCGTGCCGGTGATGATCTTGACCGCCAGCGGCTCGATTGACGAAAAAGTCGAATGTCTCGGTGCCGGTGCTGACGATTATCTGGTCAAACCATTTGAAGTCCGCGAACTGGTCGCCCGCATCAAGGTACTGATCCGCCGTCAGACCCCCGACAAGGCCGCCGAAATCCATTGCGGCGACCTCAGCTATGACAGCAACACCCGCCAGTTTGCGATTGCCTGTAAAACACTGGCACTGCCAGCCCGTGAACACGACGTCCTGGAAATCCTGATGCTCAAGCAAGGCAAGACGATCTCCAAGAATGCGCTCATGAATGGCATCTTCAATTTATCTGAAGAACCCAGCGCGGACGCCATCGAAATCTATATCTCGCGCCTGCGCAAGAAGCTCGAACATTGCCAGGCTTCCATCATGACGCTGCGTGGTCTGGGCTACCTGCTCAAGCAAAAAGATGATCGTTAGCCTACGCCTGCGCCTGCTGCTCTGGCTACTGATCCCGCTGACTGTCTACGTCGGCATCAGCACCCGCTACACCTATGACAGCGCCGTGGCTAGTGCTGACCTGGTACAGGACCGTGCGCTGCTGGCCTCGGCACGCATGATTGCCGGGCAGGTCAACTGGCAGGATGGTGCTCCCTCGGTCAGCATCCCGCCAGCAGCGCTGGAGCTGTTTGCCTCGCCCAGTCATGATCAGGTCTACTACCAGGTGTTGATGGATGACGATACCTTGCTCGCCGGTCGTCCCGACGTCCCCGTCACGATCGATTTTGCCCAGACTACACCGAGCTACAGCACGACCAGCTTCAATCAGCAGCCGCTGCGCGTGGTCAGCTACGTGCGGGCGCTGTACGACAACGGCACCTTACGCATGGTCGCAGTCTCGGTCGGTCAGACCATGCGCGGCCATCAGCAACTGCTCGACGATACCTGGCAACCGGCACTGCATCGCCAGCTCATCATGTTGCTGCTGGCCGTAGCCTTGGTAATGGTGGGCCTGACCATCGAACTGCGGCCGATTCTACGGGTCAAGGACGAACTCGCCACCCGTGAGCCAACCTCACTGACACCGCTACGCATCGGGCAACTACAACTGGAACTACGGCCCATCGTCGAAGCCATCAATCTGTATATCCAGCGACTCAACAAGCAGGTATCGGAACAAAAGCGCTTCATCACCGATGCCGCGCATCAGTTGCGTACGCCACTGACACTGATCGATTCACAGATCCAGTTTGCGCGCCAGCTCAACAATCAGGAGCGTATGCCGCAGGTATTGCAGGCATTGCAACTGAGCAGCCGCAACATGACTGACCTGACCAACAAGCTGCTCCAGCTGTCACAGGCGGAAGCGTCCAATAGCGCCACCTTCCCGCGTCAGCCGGTCGAACTGGTCGCCCTGACGGCTACCGTACTGGAAGAACTGGTCAGCCTGGCACAACGCAAGCAAATTGATCTGGGGATGGAAACCACGCTTGAAGAAAGCTGGGTGATGGGCAGCGAAACACTGCTCTCGGGCATGCTGATGAACCTGATCGACAATGCCCTACGCTACACGCCGGAACAGGGCAAAGTCACCATCAGCCTGAGCAATGATGGGCAAAAGCAGGTCGTCATCAACGTCACCGACAATGGCCCCGGCATTCCCGTCGAAGCACGCGAAAAGGTGTTTGAGCGATTCTACCGCCACGGCTCGCCAGACCAGCATGGCGCAGGTCTGGGCATGGCAATCGTCAAGGAAATCGTAGAGGCATCACAAGGCACAATTACACTCGGCACGGCCGAACCAGGTACCGGACTGGTGGTGACAGTTGCCTTGCCTGGATGCCCCGCGCCAGGAGTGTTTGACTAATCATTCACCGGCTGACAGATATCGTCAGCGAACAACGCAGCAAATTTTCAGCGCATTTCTCACCGATATTTATCCGCATATTTCTCCACAATGTCGAGGTTATCCCGTGTGATGAAACCGGGCCCGGAACTGATTCTTCCCAGACTATAGGACGGCTGCAAACCATAGTCCTCGAGGCGTTTCTGATACCTAGGATTGTCGTTAAGAATCTGACGGATTTTCAGTGGAACCGAAGTCTTCTCCTGCCTTGCAATCGCCAGCGCAGCCACGGCGATATAGCCCTGTAGATAGGGTTGCTGATCGATCGCGAACTGAATGGCACCGGCCCGGATGCCTGCACCGATCACACGGGAAAAATCAAAGGTACAAAAGAATATCTTGCCAGTGAGTCCCAGATCGCGCACTGCCTCCAGCGCGGGTGCAGCCGAGGGTGGCCCCAGTGCCAGCAAGGCACCCACGTTCGGATGCGCGCGCAGAAAGTTGGTGACTTCACGCTTGATGTCAGCGGGATTGGTACCGGCATAGAGCATCGCATCACGGTAATCAACACCTAACGCATCAGCAAAACCACGACAGCGATCCGCCGGCGACGTGGTATTGACAAAGTGCGTCACGCAAAGGAACGATGTCACACCCGCTGCCTTGGCCCTCCTGCCGGCCTGTTCGCCTGCCCGGTAATCATTCTGACTGATGTGCATCAAGGCACCCAGCCTGATCGCCTGCTCGTCAGTGCCGACGTTGATGGTTACCAGTGGAATTTTGTTAAGGGTTATCTGCGTAATGGACGCCTGCAACAAGTCAAAGTTTGGGATGGTCGTGATCACGCCATCATAGTTGCCCTGCGCTGCCTGGCGATTCATCTTGACCATCTGGTTAAGATCACCATTGGCCGGATTGAGATAATCGGTCTGCACACCGAAGTCCTCGTCGGCCTGACGTACCGCGTTTTTCACGATATTCCACCAGGGATCGCCGTCAGCACCATGACTGATCAGCACAAAATGGGCTTCTGCCGCCTGCGCATTGAGCTGCGAGAACGCTATCAATAGCGTATAGAAAAAGAGACGCGCCACAAAAACGAACTTCAACGACCAGCATGTATCACGGTGATTGCTCATGATTATCGACTCATGATTATTGATTCTAATTGTTGCATTGACGAGGGACGAGTTTGTCGATGTGTTCATTGACGATCCACGCTTTGCGCGGTTGTTAATGGATGAAAGAATACGCCAAAGTGGACAAAATGTCCTAACGGCAATGACGCGCCCGCATGCCCATGTGGATCGCCTCAAAAAGCAAAAAAGCCAGCAATAAGCTGGCTTTTTCACAACGACTATATCAGCGCCTGGCGCTGGTAGTTCAGCGCTTGAGCTGCTCCAGATCACGCACAGCGCCACGATCCGCGGACGTCGTCAAGGCTGCATAGGCTTGCAGCGCTTGTGACACAAAACGCTCACGATTGACGGGCTTCCAGGCATCCTGACCACGCGCTTCCATCGCGGCACGGCGGCTCGCCAGTTCCTCGGCAGAGACACGCAGGTTGATGGTACGCGCGGGGATATCGATATCCACCAGATCGCCCTCTTGCACCAGACCGATAGCACCGCCTTCAGCCGCTTCCGGCGAAGCATGACCAATCACCAGGCCCGACGAGCCACCCGAGAAACGACCGTCGGTAAACAATGCACATGCCTTACCAAGGCCCTTCGACTTGATATACGAGGTCGGATACAGCATTTCCTGCATGCCAGGGCCACCCTTAGGGCCTTCGTAACGCACGATGACCACATCACCGGCGTGTACCTTGTCACCCAGAATGCCCTCCACTGCCGCATCCTGACTTTCGAAAACCCGTGCGGTACCCGAGAATTTCAGAATGCTTTCATCCACGCCAGCCGTCTTGACGATACAACCCTTCTCGGCGATGTTGCCATACAGGACCGCCAGACCACCATCCTGCGAGTAAGCATGCGCGCGATCGCGGATGCAACCGGCAGTGCGGTCGAGGTCGTTATTTTCATAGCGTTCTGCCTGAGAAAACGCCACCTGAGTCGGCACCCCACCTGGCGCAGCGCGGAACAGCTGGAGAACTGCGGCATCTTTGCTGACACTGATATCGTATTTTTCGATCGCCTCACCCAGCGTCTTGCTGTGCACGGTCGGCAAGGAGGTATCGAGCAGACCGGCACGCGCTAGTTCACCCAGAATCGAGATAATGCCACCGGCGCGATGCACGTCTTCGATATGGAACTTGTCGGTCATCGGTGCCACCTTGCACAGACAAGGTACCTTGCGCGAGATGCGGTCGATGTCCGCCATCGTAAACGCCACTTGCGCCTCATGCGCAGCTGCCAGCAAGTGCAACACGGTATTGGTCGAGCCACCCATGGAAACATCCAGCGCCATCGCATTTTCAAACGCCTGCTTGGTGGCGATGCTGCGTGGCAGTACCGAATAATCGTCCTGCTCATAGTGACGCTTTGCCAGTTCGACAATCAGTCGGCCAGCGCGCAGGAACAACTCTTTGCGGTCAGCATGGGTTGCCACGATGGTGCCGTTACCAGGCAGGGCCAAACCCAGCGCTTCGGTCAGGCAGTTCATCGAATTGGCAGTAAACATACCTGAGCAGGAGCCACAGGTTGGACAGGCCGAGCGCTCAATTTCTGCCACATCGGCATCCGAAACATTGGTGTCACCGGCCTTGATCATGGCGTCGATCAGGTCCAGCTTGATGACTTTCTTGTCGTTGTTGACAACCTTGATCACCTTACCGGCTTCCATCGGACCACCGGACACAAACACCACCGGGATGTTCAGGCGCATGGCAGCCATCAGCATGCCTGGGGTGATCTTGTCACAGTTGGAGATACAGACCATGGCGTCGGCACAGTGCGCGTTGACCATGTATTCCACCGAATCTGCAATCAGATCGCGCGATGGCAGGGAGTACAGCATGCCGCCGTGCCCCATGGCGATACCATCATCGACGGCGATGGTATTGAATTCCTTGGCAACACCGCCGGAGGCTTCAATCTCACGCGCTACCAGTTGCCCCAGATCCTTCAGGTGAACGTGGCCTGGCACGAATTGCGTGAACGAATTAACAACGGCGACGATTGGTTTCTCGAAGTCGCCGTCCTTCATGCCGGTTGCGCGCCACAAAGCGCGGGCACCTGCCATGTTGCGACCTTGCGTGGTCGTGCGGGAACGGTATGTAGGCATGATGGGGTCTCCTCAGAACTGGTATCAAATCAAGGCGACAAGATTGCCGTGAGTGCTACCAACTGTCAAATATATAATTTGATGGTTATTAATACTTTTTACGTATTAATCGATGCGTTGAGCAACACGCCATGAGCGATCACTTGCATGACATCCTGAAGGCCATGCAAGTTACCTTCTCCGTGTAGTTTATTCAGCCCAGAACTTGTTGAGTGAGTCGATATGCTCTTGCGAGACGTGTTGCAACAAGGACGCGGCGGCAATCGACAGACGCATCAAATTGGCGGCATCGGTTTTGCCGATGGCCGGTGGTGAGGCTTCTTCGGCTTCACAGTCGAGATTGATTTCGCGTACCAAGTCACTGGCATAAACGATTTGCAAGCTGCTGCGGATAGCTGCGGTAACGTCACGGGTCAGTTCGATGAAATCGGCGAAGCGTCCTTCTTTGCCGGGGCCGAAGATCCAGCGGGAGTCTTCGTGGGTGGGGGGGATGGTTTGTTGATCAGGTGTTTGGGGAATGCTCATCACAGAATCCTTAGCAAATATAAACAGCAAAGCCGAAGCGCGGCCTGTTCGCCATCTATGAATTCGAGCTTCCCAACTCGGACCCGTTTTTCTCCGGGACTTGCGCAGTATCCTTTGTTGCCTCGGTTATCGTCAAGGCAATGAGTTTGACAGGCAGTGAGTTTGTTTCTTATCAGTTTTTTCGCTGAAGAGCCGCAAAAACAAAAAAGCCCGCACGAAGCGAGCTTTTAGAAATTCTGGTGGAAAGTGCAAGTTTCGAACTTGCGACCCCTGCAGTGTGAATGCAGTGCTCTACCCCTGAGCTAACCTTCCGATGGGTTTATTGCTGATGCTTTCACAAACACGTCTTATGTGAAGCGGCGCGTATTATTGCATAGAATTCATTGCCCGGGCAAGCAGCTTTCAACACCAGTTACCCGGCAGTGATTACTTACTGCGCCGGAGCAGGCGCAGCGGCGACTTCGGGCACAGGTTCCGTGCGCCATACGCAAGTGCCTCTCACCTCCTTGTCGAGCGCACCGAGCACAGCCTCATGCAAGGCCAGCTCATCTTCACTGGCAGCAACCACCATCACCTCAGCCAACGGTACCAACTCAATCTCAACAGCGCCTTCATCCTGCTCATCGGCAGCACCAAGATCCATGGTCAGACTGTTCTGACCACGCGTCATCGCCAGATAGACTTCGGCCAGCAAGGCTGCATCCAGCAAACCACCGTGCAAGGTACGGTGTGCATTGGAAATACCGTAACGGTCGCACAAGGCATCCAGCGAATTGCGTCGTCCCGGATGCTGCTCCTTGGCCATTTGCAGCGAGTCGACAATATTGTCAACGTGCTCGGCAAACGGTGGCAGACCTAACAGCTTGAACTCGGCATCCAGGAAGCCAACGTCAAAGGTCGCGTTGTGAATGATGATTTCTGCATCACGCACATAATCCCGGAACTCATCCACAATCTGCGCGAACTTGGGCTTGTCGCGAAGGAACTCGGTGGTCAATCCGTGTACCGCCAGCGCGCCCTCTTCCGAGTCGCGCTCGGGGTTGATATAGAAGTGCAGGTTGTTGCCGGTGAGCTGGCGATTAACCAGCTCGACGCAACCGATTTCGATAATGCGATCGCCACTGCGCGCATTCAGGCCCGTGGTTTCAGTATCAAGAACAATTTGACGCATGTTTTCTCCGGATGACATTAACGCACTGTCTCCACGCCACGATTGGCGAGTTGATCGGCACGCTCATTGCCAGGATGACCGGCATGTCCCTTGACCCAACGCCAGACAATCTTGTGCTCTGCTTGCGCGGCATCGAGCGCTTGCCACAAATCGACATTCTTGACCGGCTCACGCGATGCGGTCTTCCAGCCACGGGCCTTCCAGCCATGAATCCACTCGCTGATCCCTTTTTGTACGTATTGGCTATCGGTGTAGACGGTGACATCACAGCGGCGGTTGAGCGCGTTGAGCGCTTCGATTACGGCCTTGAGTTCCATCCGGTTGTTGGTGGTGTTACGTTCGCCGCCGCACAACTCCTTTTCGCGTCCGCCGGCGACCAGCAACGCGCCCCAACCGCCAGTGCCGGGATTACCCTTGCAGGCGCCATCAGCGTAAATTTCCACCTTGTCCAGACTGTCCTGCCCTGCTTGTTCTACGTTTTCCATACTGACTTCTTGTTAGACCTTCGATGTTGTTGCGTGTTGAATGGACCGGAATAGCATCCGGCCGCTATTTTATTCTCTGTGTTCGCGATGAATTCGATTGGTGGCGGGAACACCCTTGGGCACCTTCACCTTTTGCTTTTGCCAGGCCGGACCAATCAGGCGCATACCCTTGACACGCTTGATCGCCTGCACAATATAGACCGCACCAAGATAAGGCCACCAGCGGTCACCCGCCTTTTCCATGAAGTCAAAGCGCTGCAGCCATTTGTCAGTCGTGCACGGCGGCGCGTAGCAACCAAAGTGACCACGATTGACTTCCATATTGAGCAGCTGCAACCAGTCTTTAAGCCGCGGTAGGTTGATGAATTCACCATCCTGCGGCAGGAAATGCGCACCGGTCAGACGACCGACTCCTTGCCGCATGCCCCACAAGCTGATCGGATTAAAGCCACAGATAATGACTTGCCCCTCGGGAATCAATACCCGTTCGACCTCACGCAGTACCTGATGTGGCGCGGCGCTGAACTCGAGCACATGCGGCAATACCACCAGATCCAGACTTTGCGTGGCAAACGGCAACTCTGAAAAATCATGCGCGACCACCTGCGGTATTGCCCGACCATCCTGAGAAACCAGTGGCATAGCAGTATCTGTCAGCCAGCGATAAGGCATACGATTGGCGTTGAGCGCCTCAATCTGCGGCAAACCGATCTGCACCGCATTGAATCCGAAAATATCGGCTGTCAGGGCATCCAGATGCTTTTGCTCCCAGGCACGTACATAATTGCCGATGGGCGTCTGCAACCAGCTGTCGAGGTCCGTCACCGCCGCTTGCTGCGCGGACAGCCCACTGCTGCCAATAGGCTCTTCGGGAGCGGGTTTCGGCTTTTGGTCGTCACGCATCACGCCAGCCTCTCAGCGGGTACACTATGGCTGACTGACATTTCCGCCCACGCCGACCAAGATGACCATGCCTGCCCATCAGACACCAGCGACACCAGCCCTGACTGTATTAACTGTTCCTGCATTTGACGATAATTACCTGTGGTTGATCCATGATGGTGTCCATGCAGCCGTTGTCGATCCGGGTGACGCCACTCCCGTACTCGCAGCGCTCGAAGCGCATTCCCTGACGCTGGTCGCTATTCTACTGACACATCATCACGCTGACCATGTCGGTGGCGTACCGGCGTTGTTGCGACATTGGCAAGTACCGGTCTACGGCCCCGCCAGTGACAACATCCCGGCCGTCACCAACCCGCTGTGGGAGAACGATCTGGTACAACTACCTGCGCTGGGATTGTCCTTGCAGGTACTGGATGTGCCGGGCCATACGCGCGGCCATATTGCCTATGTGGCGGCTGAGCAAAGCTGGCTGTTCAGTGGCGATACGCTGTTCGCCGGGGGGTGTGGCCGCCTGTTTGAAGGCACGGCGGCGCAGATGGTGGCGTCCCTGGATAAACTTGCCAGCCTGCCAGACAACACCAGCGTTTATTGTGCCCATGAATATACCTTGAGCAACCTGCGTTTTGCACTGGAGGTTGAACCAGATAATCGTGCCCTGCAGCAACGTATGGTCGCGGAACAGGACAAGCGTGCGCAGCGAATACCAACCGTACCGTCAAACATTGCGTTAGAGAAATCCACCAATCCTTTTTTGCGTTTCCGCGAAAACAGTATCGTCACTCGACTGAAGGCCACTGAGCACCTCTCCCCATCCATCTCGAACCAGGATTCCCCCAGGATTTTTGCTGCACTGCGAGAATGGAAAAATAACTACCGATAAGCAAAAATAGAGTCTTTTAACTACCTTTTAGAAAAAGGCTTGCAAAAAGATCACGGAAGTTCGTGGTCTTTTATAGAACTTTTACTTGACGAGTGAAAAGGGGCTTACGTACACTCCGTCTATTCTGCAAATTTCAACGGCTTGCAAGCCGTTTTTAAGACAAACAGGCGATTTTGTTGCTTTTTAGCGACATCATCTTAAATGACGCTGTTGTCTCTATCTGTTCCCAACTGCTGCTTTTTCCTGCCTTCTCGCGCAGGAGGGCAAGCACATAACTGCGATTGATAGAGTGCCCGGCGTCAATGTCAATGCCAACTGAACAGGATTTCGTGCCCATGCAGCGAATACTCAAGACACTAGCGATTGCCACGCTTTTCTCTCTAGGCACGCCGCTCCTGGTTCACGCCAACGACATCTCAATCTACCCTGCCCCGTTCAACGCGATTGATCCAAATAATCCGACCGCCAATGCCACGCCAGGCATGGAAGAAATTGATGTCTGGGCGCGGATTCGCAAAGGTTTTGGCATCCCCAATCTGGAAAACCCATTAGTTGACAGCCAAACCCAGTGGTTTAGCTCACGCCCTGACTATATAGAACGTACAACGCTGCGCGCATCGCGCTATCTGTTCCACGTAGTTCAGGAACTCGAAAAGCGTGGCATGCCAACAGAACTGGCTTTGCTTCCCTTCATTGAATCAGCGTTCAATCCACAAGCGCTGTCGACGGCCAAGGCAGCCGGCATGTGGCAGTTTGTGCCAGCAACCGGGCGCGACTACAACCTGAAGCAAAACATGTTTACCGACGAGCGCCGCGATGTACTGGCCTCCACCGATGCCGCACTGACCTATCTGCAAAAGCTATATGGCATGTTTGGTGACTGGCAACTGGCACTGGCAGCTTACAACTGGGGCGAAGGCTCCGTGCAGCGCGCCGTGAACCGCAATCTGGCAGCCGGCCTGCCGATTGACTTCAATACCCTGTCAGCACAAATGCCCGTGGAAACACGCAACTACGTGCCGAAACTGCAAGCCGTCAAAAATATTATCGCCTCGCCCGGCGACTATGGCATTGACCTGCCCAAGGTCGATAACCAGCCTTATTTCGTGACCATCGGCAAGACCCGCGATATCGACGTCAAGGTTGCTGCACAGCTGGCAGAACTGTCGCTGGATGAATTCAAGGCACTCAATCCGCAATTCAATCGCCCGGTGATCATTGGTGGCGAAGATACCAAGATCCTGTTACCACAGAGCAATGCCGAGAAGTTCAAGGCCAATATTGCCAAGTTCACCCAAACCCTGTCGTCCTGGACAGCCCATACTGTCTCCAGCGCCCGCGAGCGGATTGAAACCATCGCCAGCAGGTTTGGCACCACGCCTGAAGTGATCCGTAGCGTCAACCAGATCCCGCCGCGTATGGTACTCAAGGCCGGCTCCACCATTCTGGTGCCGAAGACCGAAGACACCATGGAGCAGGATATTACCCAGGAAGTGGCTGACAACGCCCATCTGGCAGTGGCGCCGGATGTTCCAGAAACCCGCCGGATTTACGTCAAAGCTGGTCGCCGCGATACCCTCGGCTCGATTGCCAGCCGCTATGGCGTGAGCGTGATGCAGATCAAGCAGTGGAACGGTTTGCGTCGCGATGTACTGGCCAATGGTCAAAGCCTGCAACTGCAAGTACCGAACCGCGCCGCCGCACCGATACGTGCACGCCAGGTAGTGCGCGCACCAGCACGCCCGATCCGCCGGGCACCGGTGCTGGTCAAGAACACCCGCCGTCCGGTACAGGCGCCGGTACGTCGTGCGGCCAATGCAGCACCAATCACGCTGGCTTCGGAACGCGGTACACGCAAGCAGTAATACGCTGAGGCTACGTAGAGCAGCATCAGTATTATCGCTAACCAATACGCCAAACGGCTGGCTCCCTGCAAGGGCCAGCCGTTTTTGTTTGACCGATGCTTTCGAAGTCACTTTATTGTTGCAGCGCAAAATTTGATGGCACATGGCGCGCGCAAACGTTCCCAGCTGAACTACGATCTCGCAAAAACCTGTCAAAACCCGCTCATACCCGCGCCCGGCTTGTCGCAGCGCGACATAAGAGACCGCGTCATCTGCTTCTATTTCCTGAAATCTGGTGCTATTATCCATTCGCGCAAACGTTTGCGCCCAATCCAAAGACGGCATCGTCCATGATGAAGGTGCTGTCAACTACAACGAATATCTGGAGACTTTGATGAAGACACGTATCCGCCTCAAGTTGATTGCTGCAACCGTTCTGGCTTGTGCTTTGCCGTTGGCACCTGCAATGGCCCAGACAGCTGCCAAGCCGAAAGTCGCGCTGGTGATGAAGTCGTTGGCCAATGAGTTCTTCCTGACCATGGAAAATGGCGCCAAGGAACATCAGAAAGCCCACGCTGCACAATACGACCTGATCGCTAACGGCATCAAGGATGAGCAGGACACCGCTAATCAGATCAAGATCGTCGAGCAGATGATCGTGGCCAAGGTCAATGGCCTGGTGATTGCACCAGCCGACTCCAAGGCACTCGTACCGGTGATCAAGAAGGCGATTGATGCAGGCATCATCGTGGTCAATATCGATAATAAATTCGATGACGCAGCGCTCAAGGAAAAAGGTATCTCGGTGCCTTTCGTTGGCCCGGACAATCGCAAGGGTGCCAAGCTGGTGGGTGACTATCTGGGCAAGCAGCTCAAGAGTGGCGATCCAGTCGCGATCATTGAAGGCGTCTCGACCACGGTGAATGCACAACAACGTACTCTGGGCTTCCAGGATGCGATGAGCGCCATCGGTGCCAAGGTCGTCACGGTACAGTCTGGTCAGTGGGAAATCGATGCTGGCAACAAGGTGGCCGCATCCATTTTGAATGCCCATCCTGAAGTCAAGGCACTGCTGGCAGGCAACGACAACATGGCGCTCGGTGCGGTTGCCGCAGTCAAGGCCGCCGGCAAGACTGGCAAGGTGCTGGTGGTGGGCTACGACAATATCAACGCCATCAAGCCGATGCTCAAGGACGGTCGTGTGTTGGGTACGGTAGACCAGTTCGCCTCGCAGCAAGCGGTGTTCGGTATTGAAACTGCACTCAAGGCCATCAACGAGAAGAAGCCACAGAACAGCCTCGGCGGTGTCGTCGAGACCAAGGTACAACTGATCACCAAAGATACCAAGTAATCGGTAACAAGCAATGTCTGGTTCACACTACCCCACGGTGTGAACCAGACCTAATATCGTGGACGGGCACCGGTGTGCTGCCCGTCTGACGAGATGCCTTTATCCTTTGTCGTTTCACACACAGCGTCCTCTGCTGGAGCTGACATGTCTCAAGAATCCAAACAAACCGTACCTTTGCTGAGCCTCACTGGCGTTGGCAAGACCTATGTAGAGCCCGTCCTCAGTGACGTCAGCATGACGCTTGAGCCCGGTCAGATCCTGGCGCTGACTGGCGAGAATGGTGCTGGCAAAAGTACCTTGTCCAAGATCATTTGTGGTCTGGTGACACCCACCGACGGCAGCATGCTGCTTGACGGCAAAACCTATGCGCCACGCTCACGCAGCGAAGCGGAGCAACTGGGTATCCGGATGGTGATGCAGGAACTGAACCTGATCCCGACCCTCAGCATTGCCGAGAACCTGTTCCTGAACCAGTTACCTCAACGCTTCGGCTGGATCGACAGAACACGGCTGGCGGCAGCGGCGCGGGCCCAGATGGCGGCAGTTGGCCTGACCGATATCGACCCATGGACGCTGGTCGGCGAGCTCGGTGTCGGACATCAGCAAATGGTAGAGATTGCGCGCAATCTGATCGGCACCTGTCGCCTGCTGGTGCTCGATGAACCGACCGCCATGCTGACCAGCCGCGAAGTGGAATTGCTGTTTGCCCAGATTGCCCGCCTGCAGGCTGAGGGGGTCGCCATTATCTATATCTCGCACCGACTGGAAGAACTCAAACAGGTCGCTGACCGGATCGCGGTGCTGCGTGACGGCAAGCTGGTCTGTGACGATGCTATCGCTGGTTACAGCAGCGATGCGCTGGTACAGCTGATGGTCGGTCGTACCGCTGAAAGCGAACTGGACCTGGGCCAGCGCCAGATCGGCGCACCGCTGCTGCGGGTGCGTAACCTGGGGCGTGCACCGGTGGTCGCTCCGGCTTCATTTGAACTGCGCGCTGGCGAAATCCTCGGTATCGCTGGTTTGATTGGCTCTGGTCGTACCGAACTGTTGCGCCTGATCTTTGGCGCAGACCGTGCAGATCAGGGCGAGATTTTTATCGGCGACCAAACCCAGGCAGCACGTATTGACTCCCCTAAGTCTGCCATTGCGGCCGGTATCGCCATGATTACCGAGGATCGCAAGAGTCAGGGTCTGCTGCTGCCGCAATCAATCGGTATCAATGCCACGCTGGCCAAACTGGGCAATGTCAGTCGTCTGGGCATACTCGATGGCCAGGCCGAAGCGGACGTTGCCGAGGACTATATCCAGCGGCTGCGCATCCGTTCACGCAATGGCGCACAGGCTGCTGGTGAACTTTCCGGCGGTAATCAGCAAAAGGTGGTGATTGCACGTTGGCTGTATCGCGACTGCCCGATCATGCTGTTCGATGAACCGACCCGTGGCATCGACATCGGTGCCAAGTTCGATATCTATAAACTGATGGCGGACCTGTCGCGTCAAGGCAAGGGCCTGCTGATTGTCTCCAGTGATCTGCGTGAGCTGATGCTCATCTGTGACCGTATCGCCGTCATGAGCGCAGGCCATCTGGTTGATACCTATGAACGTGGCAACTGGACTCAGGAAGCGATTCTGGCCAGCGCCTTCAGTGGCTATGTCACACCTGCTGCGACTGAAGTCGCCACCTGAGCGCTTGCTCACTGACTATTTAATTCATCATGTCGACTCCACTCCCCTCTTCTACGCCAGCTTCTACGACCATGAGCACTTCTTCCCGCGCTACCTCAACCACCTCTGGCATGCTGGCCAGTCTGGCAGGACTGAAAAACTATCTGGGCCTGATCATGGCGCTACTGGCCATGTGCGCCCTGTTCGGCTTTCTGAGTGAAAACTTTCTCACGCTGGCGACCTTCAGCACCCTTTCCAACGACATACCGACGCTCGTCGTCATGTCTGTTGGCATGACCTTTGTGTTGATCATTGGCGGTATCGATCTGTCGGTCGGCTCCGTCATGGCGCTATCGGCATCGATGCTGTCAATGGCGATGGTACGTTGGGGCTGGCCGCTCGTTGGCGCCAGTATTCTGGGCATATTTGTGGGTAGTCTGTGCGGCATGCTGACCGGGCTGATTTCGGTTGGCTGGCGCATTCCCTCCTTCATTGTCTCGCTGGGTGTGCTGGAAATGGCGCGCGGCATGGCCTATCAGGTCACCAATTCACGTACCGAATATATCGGTAGCGCAGTTGACAGCATCAGCTCGCCGATCTTTCTGGGCTTGTCACCGGCCTTCATTGCGGCAATCGTGATTGTCGTCATTGGTCATCTGGTGCTCACTCGTACGGTGCTCGGCCGCCATTGGATCGGCATCGGCACCAACGAAGAAGCTGTCCGGCTGGCAGGGATCAACCCGCGCCCCAGCAAGATTCTGGTGTTTGCGTTGATGGGCTTGCTGGCTGGCGTTGGTGCCTTGTTTCAGGTATCGCGACTGGAAGCGGCTGATCCCAACGGCGGTGTCGGCATGGAACTGCAAGTGATTGCGGCCGTCGTCATCGGTGGTACCAGCCTGATGGGTGGCCGTGGCTCGGTGATCAGCACCTTTATTGGCGTGCTGATCATTTCGGTGCTGGAAGCAGGTCTGGCGCAGATCGGTGTCAGTGAGCCGATGAAGCGCATCATCACTGGTCTGGTGATCGTCGCTGCCGTGGTACTGGACACCTACCGTCGTCGCGGCGAGCGCAGTCTGCACTGATGCATGCTGTATCAATGCATTGTTATCATTTTTACTGATTGATCCGCCATGGCTACCATCAAGGATGTTGCCCGCCACGCAGGTGTTTCCTACACCACCGTCTCGCACGTGTTGAACAAGACCCGTCCAGTAAGCTGTGACGCCCGTCAACGCGTGCTGGCCGCTGCCGAGGCCTTGCACTATGTGCCCAGTGCACTGGCACGCTCGCTGCGCAGCAAGGCTACCGGCAGTATCGGCTTGATCATTCCCAACAACACCAATCCCTACTTCTCGGAAGTAGCGCGGGGTATCGAAGATTGCTGCTATGCCGCTGGTTACAGCGTCATCCTGTGCAATTCCGATGATGATCCAGCCAAGCAGCGCGATTACCTGAACGTCTTGCTGACCAAGCGTTGCGACGGCTTGATCGTCGCCACGCTGGCGCAGACCGACGGTGAGCTGTTGCGCAAGATGAAGGTGCCAACGGTCTTGCTTGACCGCGCTCCCAAGGAGCTGAGCATTGATCTGGTCGCGGTCGATAATGCCGCCGGTGGCGTTTTGGCGGCACAACATCTGCTGGCGCTGGGGCGTCGTCGCATCGCCTGCATCGCGGGGCCACAAGGTCTGGATATCTCGGAAGAACGGGTCGCCGGCATGCGTCGCGCATTGGCCGATGCTGGCATGACCTTGCCAGAACAGTTGCTGCGCTATGCCGACTTTACCAGTGCCGGCGGCTATGAAGCGGCACGCGCGCTGCTCAGTCGCGGTGAGGTACCGGACGCTATTTTCTGTTGTAACGATCTGATGGCCATTGGCACACTGCGTGCAGCTGCCGAGCTTGGCATTGCGGTACCACAGGCCTTGTCGGTGGTCGGCTTCGACGATATCGATCTGGCCCGCTTTGTGCATCCGCCGCTGACCAGCGTGGCACAAAACACCCGTCGTCTCGGTCAACTGACGGCGCAATGTCTGCTGGAGCGTATCGCTGATCCCGCCCGCCCGATCGAGCATCAGACCATCACCCCTGAATTGCATGTGCGCGGCTCGACCGTGCTTTCCTGAATTTTTACCAAGAACACTTCACCATGATAGTCATCATCGGCAGCATCAATATGGATCTGGTATTACGCGTCTCGCGCATGCCGGTCCCAGGCGAAACCATTAGTGGTGGCCAGTTCCGTACCATCCCCGGCGGCAAGGGAGCCAATCAGGCGGTCGCCTGTGCCCGCTTGTCGGCTGGCCGGTCGCCGGTCGCCATGATTGGCTGCCTCGGTGACGATGGCTTCGGAACACAATTACGCGCCGCACTACAAAAAGACGGTATCGATGACCGTCATGTCAGCACCATTGCCAATACCGCCACTGGTATCGCCACCATCATCGTAGACGACAACGGCCAAAACAGTATCGTGCTGGCGGGTGGTGCCAATGATGCCCTCAGTCCGGCACATATCGATGCCGCGCACGCAGTGATTGCACAAGCCAGCATCGTGGTGCTGCAGTTGGAAACGCCATTGGCAACCATGCGCCACGCGATTGCCGCCGCCCATGCATTAGGCAAGACGGTAATGCTCAATCCAGCGCCGGCGCAAGCCTTGCCAGCAGAATCGCTGGCCCAGGTGGATTACCTGATCCCCAATGAAATTGAGGCTGCCATGCTAGCCAGCATGGCCAAGCCCGACATTGCCAGCAACGTCGGCACACGACAGTTAGATGCGATGATCGGCACGTTGCGTGCCAAAGGATGCCGCAAAGTCTTGGTGACCTTGGGTGACAAAGGTGTCTATGCGGCACTGGACGGTGAGGCGCAGCACTTCCCGGCACAACGGGTCAACGCCATCGACACCACCGCAGCAGGCGACACCTTCATCGGTGGCTTTGTGGCAGCACTGGCAGAAGGCTTGAGTGAGACCGAAGCGATTGCCTTCGGTCAACGCGCCGCTGCGCTGAGCGTGGCAAGGGTCGGTGCACAGACGTCAATCCCTTATCGCAGCGAACTCGAACAATAAAATCTATTTCCCGGAGACTTGCATGAAAAAGACCCCTTTGCTGCACGCCGCGCTGTCACAGGTAATTGCCTCGCTTGGACATGGCGAATCCATCGTCATCGGAGATGCCGGTCTGCCAGTGCCGCCCGGTGTGCCCCTGATCGATCTGGCACTGACCCGTGGCATACCAGGCTTCATGGCAACCTTGGAAACAATACTGAGTGAAATGCAGGTAGAGCAGTACATTGTTGCGACCGAACTGGCGGAGCGCAGCCCGGAGATCGCGCAACAGATTGAGCAATTGGGTCTGCCTGGACAGCAGGCATTACCGCATGAGCAGTTCAAGGAGCGAACGAAACTCGCCAAAGCGTGTATTCGCACAGGCGAATTTACGCCTTATGCGAATATTATTTTGATTGCTGGTGTGGTGTTTTGAGTCAGGATTGAATCGGTTTGTTTATCACTTGCTGATCTCAAATAAGAAACTCCCAAAGCAGGTATTGGATATTCAATGCTTTGGGAGCGCTTTAATTATTCTTTGGTCAATCGGGAAAGCTCTGTAAGCATCTCCTCCATTTCTTGATGGACTTGTTTAGCAATCTTTATTTCGTTACCGAGAAACGAACTTGTTGTATTGAAAAGAACGTTATTACCTGTTGAATCGACAGACTCTTCGGTTTCGATATCGGCGGTGCCATCCCACCACATCTCTGAGAGGGATAGATCAAATTTCGGTTTGGCTTGATTATCGGAGACTAAACCATCATAGCCCATATCGATACCACTCTCATCAGAGCCCCACCTTTTGATTGGCACTTTTTGAGTATCCGCGGAGTTTGATTCCTCTAATATCAACTTAGGCGCATCATGCACCGTGATTGGTGTCTTGTTGACCGGGTGTGTAGTTTGTAAATGTGCAAAGTCTTTGACAACTTTTTTCACGAGGACGTTTGGTCCGATAACTTCGCCCGATTTACTCTTGTCGCCACCAGGAGGGATACCCCAATAAAAAGTACCCTGTGGATTGACAATGTTACGCCCAGGGTTTTCAGCCAGGTTATAGAATGCCTTACTTTTATCTACCTCAGTAATAATCTCAGGCACCTTGTATTTATCACCCTCATGCCGATACTTACTTCCATCGATCGCCGTGACGCCGGAACTACCTGTGCGGATAACTTTGATTTTATTAGCAGTGGAAGACGATTCTTCCATTTCTTTAATTTTCGCGGCTATTAATGGACTGATCTTTTTAGGTTCTCTCGTACCTGTTCTAGATTCTTGCTCTGACTTTTGAACCGGGGATCTGACGACGTATTGACTGCTATCTTCTGTATCACTGACCGTTTGTGAAAGCGGAGACGATTTTTTTCCTTCAAAATGTAAGTCGAACTTCTTCGCCATATCTTTTACAGGAGACCCAGAATATGCGACAACCTTATAAGGCTCTCTCTCCGCCTTTTGAACCGGAGGCCTGACGAAATGTTGGCTACTATTTTTGGCACTAATGACTTTTTGTGAAATCGGAGAAGAAGCATTTTTTTCAGAATGCTGGTCAAAAAGCGCCACCATATTTCTTACAGAAATTTCAGACCCTATTACATTACTCATTCTTACCTCACTTTGTTGGGTATCAAGACAACCAATCACACCTACTACCAAGCATGAGATTTTAGGTTTCTGCGAGGAAATTCCTATAAGACAGGAATGAAAATGAAATCTTTCTTATCTGACTGCCGTCAGTAATCCGTCAACACCAGATCGTCCGGGTCCGGATCAGCAGCATAGGTGGCCGCTGCCAGTAGGCGCTGGGTATAGGCATGTTCTGGTTGTTGTAGCACCTGCTCAACCGGTCCGCTTTCGACCACCTTACCGTCTTTCATCACCACCACCTGATGTGCCATGGCACGGATGACGGCCAGATCATGACTGATAAATAAATAGCTCAGGCCAAATTTATGCTGCAGCTGCGCCAATAACTGCAAGACCTGCTGTTGCACGGAAACATCCAGGGCCGAGGTCGGCTCATCCAGCAGTAGCAGCTCAGGTTGCAGGATCAGCGCACGCGCAATGGCGATCCGTTGACGCTGGCCGCCAGAAAATTCATGTGGATAGCGCTGCAGCATGTCCGCCGACAAACCGACCTCTTGCAAGACCTCCTGTACCGCTGCACGACGTTCGCTAATCATCAGCTGAGGACGATGCAAGGCCAGCCCTTCGGCGACGATCTGTTCTACCGTCATCCGCGGTGACAAGGCTGCAAACGGATCCTGGAACACAATCTGCATGCGCGCACGCAATGGCCGCAGCGTAGCGGCCTTCATCGCGCTGATCGACTGCCTGTCAAAGATGATGCTGCCCTCGACATTGGCGCTCGACAGGCGCAGCAGCGCCATCCCCAGCGTCGACTTGCCCGAACCGGATTCACCGACAATTCCCAGCGTCTCGCCCTTGCGCAACTGCACACTGACGTCATCGACGGCAGCGAATGTCTTCTTGCGCCACCAGCCCTGTGTCAGCTGGAAGCTGCATGTCAACTGGTCCGCTGCCAGCAGCACCGGTGCCGACTCAGCTACCGGCAGCACACTGCGCACCGGCTGGCTGGCCAGCAGCTTGCGGGTATAGGGCTGTTGCGGGTTGACATACAGGGCACTGGTGGTATTGCTCTCGACCAGCCTGCCCTGCTCCATCACCCCCACACGATCAGCAAAATGGCGTACCAGATTCAGGTCATGCGAAATCAACAGCACTGCCATGTTGTCGTCGCGCTGCAATTGATTGAGTAGCTCCAGTATCTGCACCTGAATCGTGACATCGAGCGCGGTGGTCGGCTCATCGGCAATCAGCAGCTTAGGCCGGCACGCCAGTGCCATGGCGATCATGGCACGTTGCCGCTGGCCGCCGGATAACTGATGGGGATAGGCCAAGGCACGCCGCGCTGGCTCCGCAATCCCGGTCTTTTCCAGTAACTCAATGCTGCGCAGTGCTGCTGCCTTGGCGCTCAGCGATTCGTGCTCCTGCAATACCTCGGCAATCTGATTGCCAATGGTGAATAGCGGATTGAGTGCCGTCATCGGCTCCTGAAAAATCATCGCAACATCATTACCGCGGACACCACGCATGGCGCGTTCCGATTTTTGCAGGATATCTTCGCCATTGAACAGGATACGACCGCTGTACTGGGCATCCTGATTGAGCCGCAAAATCGACAAGGCGCTCACGGTCTTGCCCGAGCCGGACTCACCAACAAGCGCAAATTTTTCCCCGGCGGCGACAGAAAAGCTGACCTGATCCACCACCTGGGCACTGCCAAAGTGCACCGAGAGATTTTCAATACTGAGCAGGCTCATGCTTTTCTCCGCACATCGAGGGCATTGCGCAGCGCATCGCCAATATTGGTCAGCAATAACAGCATGACAGTCAGGACCACGAACGTGGATAAGGCAATCCACCAGGCGTCGAGGTTGTTCTTCCCTTGCGCCAGCAATTCCCCCAGGCTGGGCGTCGATGGCGGTACGCCAAGCCCCAGAAAATCGAGACTGGTGAGTGCCAGAATCGAGGCGCTCATGCGAAATGGCAGGAAGGTCACGATTGGTGTCAGGCTATTAGGCAGGACGTGTCGCCAGATGATCTGTGCATTCGACAAACCGAGCGCACGCGCTGCCTGTACGTATTCCAGATTGCGGTTGCGCAGGAAGTCGGCACGCACATAGTCGGACAAGCCCATCCAGCCAAAGAGTGACAACAGCACCAGCAGCAAACCGATACTGGGCGCAAAGATCGAGGAAAAGATGATCAACAGATACAGCTCCGGCATGGAGCCCCAGATTTCCAGCACACGCTGCATCAGCAGATCGGTGCGACCTGCGAAGTAGCCTTGTAGCGCGCCTGCCAGCAAACCCAGCACCACACCCGTAGCAGTCAGCGCCAGACCAAACAGGATCGAGATCCGGAAGCCATACAGCAGGCGTGCCAACACATCGCGCCCACGATCATCGGTACCGAGCCAGTTATCGCTGGAGGGTGGCGCCGGATTGGGTGCCTTGGCGAAGTAATTGAGCGTATCGAAGCGGTAATGATTCAGTGGATAAATGACCCAGTTGCCATCCTTCTTGAATTGCTCCTGAATGAAGGGATCGAGATAGTCAGCTGGCGATTCGAAATCACCACCAAATACCTGCTCAGAGTAATCGTGCAGAATGGGGAAGAGAATTTTGCCGTGATAACTGGCCATGAGCGGCTTGTCATTGGAGATCAGCTCGGCACCGAGGCTGATGCCAAACAGCACGAGGAAGATGATCAAACTCCAGTAGCCGCTACGGCTCTGGCGGAAACGCAGCCAGATGCGACGCCCCGGAGAAATCGATGGTTTAGCACTCATTTGGCAAGACTTTCAAACTGAAGGCGCGGATCAGCCCAGACGTAGCACAAATCGCCGAGCAACTTGACCACCAGACCAATCAGGGTAAACAGATACAGTGTGCCCATGACCACGGGATAGTCACGTCGGATCACCGATTCATACGACAGCAATCCCAGTCCATCGAGTGAGAACAGCGTTTCGATCAGCAGACTGCCAGCAAAGAAGGCACCGATGAAGGCTGCCGGGAACCCGGTCACCAGAGGAATCAGTGCATTGCGAAACACGTGCTTGTAGAGCACCTTGCTTTCACTGAGCCCCTTGGCGCGCGCAGTCAGCACGTATTGACGGCGGATTTCGTCGAGGAAGGTATTTTTGGTCAGCATGGTCATGACTGCGAACGCGCCAGCCACCGAGGCAATCACCGGTAAGGTGATATGCCACAGATAATCGACAACCTTGCCTGCCAGTGAGAGGCTGGCCCAATTATCCGAGGTCAGACCGCGCAGCGGGAACCACTGCAGGAAGCTGCCACCACCAAACACCACCAGCAGGAACACGCCAAGTACAAACCCAGGGATGGAATAACCGACCAGAACAAGCGCACTGGTGATGGCATCGAAACGACTGCCTTCGCGCACAGCCTTGGCAATCCCCAGAGGTATCGAGATCAGATAGGTGAGAAAGAATGTCCACAAGCCAATCGAAATCGAGACTGGCAACTTCGATTTCACCAGTTGCCAGACATCGGCATGATGATAGAAGCTCTGCCCCAGATCGAACCGTAAAAAACCCTTGAGCATGCTCCAGAAGCGCTCCACAGGTGGTTTGTCAAAGCCATAAAGTGCCTTGATTTCCTTGATCCGCTCGGCATCGACGCCTTGACTGCCACGATAGGCCGAGGCACCACCACCGGATGCTTCACCAGCGCCGCCGCGCCCCTTCATTTCCAGCAATTGCTGCTCGACCGGACCACCTGGAACAAACTGGATCACCGCAAACGTGATGGCGATCACCCCGAACAAAGTTGGCACCATCAACAGGATGCGCTTGAGGATATAGAGCCAGAGTTTCATTGTGCTTTCCTCATTTTGGCTTGACCTGCCACCAGGTTGAGATCACGTAGGGATCGGCCTGGTAATACAGCGGCAAGCGCTCCGGCATGCCGAAGCGATTGCGATAGGCGATCCGGTGTGTCGACGAATACCAGTGTGGTATCACGATGTGTTGATGCAGCAAGACCCGGTCCAGACCACGTGCGGCAGCGACCAGCTCCTTGCGGGTCGTGGCCTTGACCAGCGCCGTTACCAGTTGGTCGACTACCGGATCCTTGAGACCCCAGACATTGTTGGAACCCTTTTCATCGGCAGCCTTGGAACCGAACATATCGAACATTTCAGTGCCGGGACTACTGACATCGGGGAAGCGCACACTGGTCATGTCGAAATCAAAATTTTCCATGCGCTGAGCGACCAGTGCGTAATCGGCGGTGCGCTGAGTCACCTGCATGCCCAGCTTTTCCAGCGTGTGCGCATAAATACTGATAATGCGCGACATGGCCGACTGATCATCCAGAATCTCAAACGCGAACACTTCACCCCGCGCATTTCGCAAGGCACCATCACGATATTCCCAGCCGGCCTGACGCAGGAGTTCGCGCGCACGCAGCAAATTGGTGCGCAGCGAACCCGGTGGGTCAGTCGCCGGTGGCACGGGTGCTGCGCCAAAGACGGCGGGATCCATCCTGCCACCAGCATTGCGGAGTTGCTCCAGCAACTTCAGCTCATCGCCCTGAGGTACGCCGGTGGCTGCCAGCTCGCTGTTGTTAAAGAAGGAGTAAATACGTTTGTACTGGCCGTAAAACAGCTGCCGGTTCATCCACTCAAAGTCGAGCGCCAGCCCCAAAGCCTGCCGCACGCGGATATCCTCGAACAGCGGCCGCCGCAGATTCATCACAAAGCCCTGCATGCCAGCGCCGTTGGAATGCGCCAGCTCACGCTTGACGATCTCGCCGCTGCGAAATTTAGGACCGTTGTAGTTGCGTACCCAGTTCTTGGCGCTATATTCGACCACGACATCAAATTCACCAGCCTTGAAGGCTTCCAGTCGCGCCACATCATCCTGATAGAAGCGATAGACGATACGCTCGAAATTAAAGCTCCCCTTGCGCACCGGGATATCGTTGCCCCAATAGGCTGGATTACGTTTATAGGTAATGCTGCGACCGACATCGTAGGTGTCGATCAGGTAAGGGCCACTGGTAATCGGCGCTGCCAGTTGAATCTTGTCGAAGCTGGTGCCGGCGGCCCATTTTCTGGAAAATACGGGTACACCACCAACGATGAGCGGCAATTCGCGATTGGGGGTCTTGAACTCAAAGCGGACGGTGGCCGGACCAACGACAATGCAGTCTTTGACATCGACAAAGATCGATTTGAATTGCGGCGCGCCCTTGGCCAGCAGCGTGTCGTAGGAATATTTCACATCCTCGGCCGTAACCGGATCACCATTGTTGAAGCGCGCTCGCGGGTTGAGATGAAAGCTCATCGCCAGTCGATCAGGTGCCAGCACCATATCGTCAGCCAGCAAGCCATACATGGTGGCGACTTCGTCCGATGAAGACGTCGCCAGGGTTTCAAACATCAGCGTAGAGATACCGGCTGCGGCAACGCCTTTGAGCGAGAACGGGTTGAATTTGTCGAAACTGCTGCGGCGGTCAGGATTGGCCAGATACAAAGTGCCGCCCTTGGGCGCGTCCGGATTGACGTAATCAAAATGGGTAAAACCGGGCGGATACTTGGGCGTGTCGTACTGCGAAAAAGCGTGCGCGGCCATTGCTGTATTACTGCAGCCAGTCGCCATGACGGCCATTGACCATAAAAAGTGGAGTAAAAATTTGCGCATGCGTGATGATCGAGTCGAAGTCCTAAGAGAGTGTAAACAAATTGTTATCGCATTTTACCGACAGATGCTCTCGTGCAGTCTTGCCAAAACAAAACAATAGCGTACCTGAGCCCAAAAGTTGCCCTCGTGGCGGCAAGCCCCTACAATCTTGCCCAGTTCAGGCATAAAACGATGGCCATTGCTGGTTGACAATGCGTGTGGCGGAGGTAATCTGCTGCGCGATGTGCACGCAACAATCAGGCCAGTGGCGTGTCGGGAACCGCAATCCCTCTTACTTCGTCTGACCAGCCGCGGCAGTTGTCGCAGCGACCAGATGAATCACTCGGAGTCAACATGGCATTTTTGCAAGGCAAGAAAATCCTGATCACAGGTCTGTTATCCAACCGTTCGATCGCCTATGGCATCGCACAGGCATGCAAGCGCGAAGGCGCGGAACTGGCCTTCACCTATGTAGGCGAACGCTTCAAGGACCGTATTACCAAGTTCGCCGAAGAATTCGACAGCAAGCTGATCTTTGATTGCGACGTCGGCAGCGACGAGCAGATCAACGCCCTGTTTGCCGATCTGGGCAAGTCCTGGGACCATCTAGACGGTCTGGTACACGCGATTGGTTTTGCCCCTACCGAAGCGATTGCAGGCGACTTCCTGGAAGGTTTCTCGCGTGAAGGCTTCAAGATCGCCCACGATATCTCGGCCTACAGCTTCCCGGCGATGGCCAAGGCAGCACTGCCTCTGCTGCGTCCAAATTCGGCGCTGTTGACGCTGACTTATCTGGGTTCGGAGCGTGTCGTGCCAAACTACAACACCATGGGTCTGGCCAAGGCTTCGCTGGAAGCCAGCGTGCGCTATCTGGCTGAGTCGCTGGGTCCGAAGGGCGTGCGTGTGAACGGCGTGTCGGCAGGTCCGATCAAGACGCTGGCAGCCAGTGGCATCAAGGGTTTTGGCAAGATTCTGGGCTTCGTCTCCGACCACGCCCCACTGCGCCGCAATGTGACGATTGAAGACGTCGGCAATGCCTCGGCTTTCCTGTTATCGGACCTGGCCAGCGGCATCACCGGCGAGATTACTTACGTCGATGGTGGCTTCTCTCGCATCGTCGGCGGTATCTCGGAATAAAATTCCCGTATAGATTCGTACCAAAAGTAGTAAATTGTTGTATCATTCGGTTTGTGCATTGCAATACGATGCACGAACCGTAATCCGATGTTATTGCGACAAAGGGTGATCTGACCAGATCCACCATCGCCTTAAGTCAACGGGTTATGAACCTAGTTGTACTGAGCAGCTTCGCAAGCCCACACTGTCGCGCTAGACATTCGACAGTACGTAGTAAAAGCCCTCCCGCCTTGAGTGTCCCTCTGTGACACCGTCCCGGCGCAAAGCTTTTGTGCCGAAATTTCTTTGTTTTTCTTAGTCATTTCGTTGGTTGGCGTCGCTTTTTTGCGTTCACCGCATTTGTACTGCGCGCGTTGCCTATTCCGCAATCGCTGCGCTGCATTGCATTTGTCTGGCGCTCATATATATACCGAAAGAAAACATGACTTTTGAAACACTCGGCCTGCATCCTTCCATTATCAAAGCCCTGACTGACGCTGGCTATACCAAGCCAACAGCGGTACAGGAGCAAGCTATTCCAGCCGCCATTGCTGGCAAGGATCTGCTGGTATCGTCGCAAACCGGCTCCGGCAAGACTGCCGCTTTCATGCTGCCATCACTGCACAAATTTGCCTCCCTGCCACCTGCCCCGGCTGGTACCAAGACCCCGAATCAAGAAGCGCAAGCTGCGCGCTCCCGCGGTGATCGTCCGCGTTTTCGCGCTGCGCAGCCAAAGATGCTGGTTCTGACACCAACCCGCGAACTGGCTTTGCAAGTCACCACTGCAACCGACAAGTACTGCGGCCATATGCGCCGTATCAAGGCGGTATCGATTCTGGGTGGCATGCCGTATCCGAAGCAAATGCAATTGCTGTCGCGTAATCCAGAAATTCTGGTCGCTACTCCTGGCCGCCTGATTGACCACATGGATTCCGGCAAGATCGATTTTTCCGAACTGCAGATTCTAGTGCTGGACGAAGCTGACCGCATGCTGGACATGGGCTTCATCGAAGATATCGAAAAAATCGTAGCTGCCACACCGGCTACCCGTCAAACCATGCTGTTCTCGGCAACGCTGGACGGTGTCGTCGGCAACATGGCCAAGCGCATCACCAACGCGCCGCAGATCATCCAGATCGCTGGTTCGGCCACCAAGCATGAAAACATCGCTCAACGCGTGCATTTCGTGGACGATCTGTCACACAAGAACCGCCTGCTGGACTTCCTGCTGCGCGACGTCACCATGGATCAGGCAGTTGTGTTTACGGCCACCAAGCGTGACGCCGACACCATCGCTGATCGCCTCAATATTGCTGGTTTTGCCGCGGCGGCACTACATGGTGACATGCATCAGGGTGCGCGTAACCGCACACTGGACAGCCTGCGTCGTGGTCAGGTGCGCGTACTGGTAGCAACTGACGTTGCTGCTCGCGGTATCGATGTGCCAGGCATTACCCATGTATTCAACTACGATCTGCCGAAGTTCCCGGAAGATTACGTCCATCGCATCGGTCGTACCGGTCGTGCTGGCCGCAACGGCGTTGCCGTATCGCTGGTCAATCATGCAGAAGGCATGCACGTCAAACGTATCGAGCGCTTCACCAAGCAACCGATTCCAGTGGACGTCGTGGAAGGCTATGAGCCAAAGAAAACAGCAGCACCGGCACGTACTGGTCGCAAGCCAGGTGGCTGGCGTCCAGGCGACAACCGCAGCGGCCCACCACGTGCCGGTAGCGGCAATGGCGGTGGTCGTAGCTTCGGTGCCGGTAAACCAGGCAGCGGCCCACGCAAGGAAGGTAGCGGCGGCTACAAGGGCGGCGCAGCACGTACTGATGGTGCACGTCGCTCCTACGGTGATCGCTGATCGTTCAGATTAGCTGTTGCTAAAAATCAAAAGGCCGCTTCACTGAAGCGGCCTTTTTGCATGGCAATCTATTGCCTCAAAACCTCATTGGCTGCAACTGGCCGCAGCCCCCTCACTGAGTCCCCGAACATCCCTGGCAATAGCTTGCGCTAGATTGGCAACAACCCGTTGCACAGCTTGCACCGCACCAGCCACGTCATCACCTGCAGCAAGCTCACTGAGATGTAGTTGGCAAGCCGTATTGCCTGCCGTACCACGCTGATCGCTGCGGGTTGCCGTCCAGCTGAATTGCGCATCCACTTTGCCAGCACGAGCGGCGTCAAATTGCGTCAGCGTCACACCGATTCTGTACACCGGTATATTGGCGGGACGCGCACCGCGGGTCACATCAATTGCTCCCAAACGGTTGACCAGTTGCGCGGCCAGGGCATCGCGCAATTCGTCATTGAATGAAGAAGACCAGCGATCCTGCTCCAGAATATCGATACGCGCAGTATCGGTGCGTAGCACCAGTTGCGGGCGCATCAAACGCTCGGGAACGCTGACCGGCGCCACCTCAATGTAGAGCGGTGCAGTTGCTGCTGACGATAACGGCGTCTGCGCCGCCGGCGCCAATGTATAGAACCGCGTCGGTGCTGATGCGCATGCCGCCAGTGCGCTCACCAAGGCGGCGACCATCGCCACGGTAACTTTAGACTGCATTATTTATCCTCCTGCTTGCCGCGAATCAGTGATTCGGGATGTTGCTGCAAATAATCCGTGAGTACCCTGATCGAGGCAGCAGCACGTGACAACTCCTGCATGGTCTGACGCACATCCTGCTGCAACGGCGCATCGTCAGAGAGCGTATGCTCGGCAGCATTGAGTGTCTTGCGGGCGTCGCGCATGGCTGCGGTAATTTCAGGTGCGACGTCGTTGCTCAGTCGATCCATGGTTTTTTCCGCGCCGCGCAGGGTGTGGTCGAGCGTTGTCAGCGTGGTATGCAGTTCATTACCGATCTTGTCGAACGGTACTTTGTCGAGCTTGCGCGCGATGCTGGCAATCTGGGTCTGAATTTCATCCATCGAGTTGGGCACCGTGGGGAACACTGGCGGATTGTGATCCAGATCGAACTGAGCCTTTGCAGCATCCGGGAAAAAGTCCAGCGCGATATAAATCTGACCAGTCAACAGATTTCCGCTGCGCAATTGTGCTCGCCAGCCATGCGCGACCAGATAGCGCACCCGTTCACGTGGCGTATAGCGCGAAGTCCGCTCCTCATTGAACTTGCGCCCGAGGCGGTCCGGATACAACTCGACCAGTACCGGCATGATGAATTGCTGGGTCTGGTCATCGTATTCAATACCAACCGACTTGACCTCACCCAACTCCACGCCGCGGAAATCGATCACCGCTCCCGGTTCCAAGCCCCGCAAAGATTGATTGAAGTACATCAGAACCAGTTGCGAGCGGCCATTCGGCTCCTTCATGGCAGTGCTCTCGTCATCAGCCAGACGGAAACTGGTATTTTCGCGGGCTATCGGTACATTGTCAGCATCGTCCAGAGGACGGAAGGCAATTCCGCCAAGAATCACGGTCGCCAAAGACTGGGTCTGAAATTTGAAACCATTAGCATTGATCTGCATATCGAAGCCACTGGCATGCCAGAAACGCGAATTGATGGTCACAAACTTGTCGTACGGCGCATTCACGAAAATACGCAGTGTCACACCACGCCCATCCTGATCCAGATCATAGGCGGCCACCTGCCCGACCTGAATGCGGCGGTAGAACACAGGCGAACCAATATCAAGCGAACCCAGGTCGGCGGTATGCAGCACAAACTGCTTGCCAGAAGTATCCCGAGTGATGATCGGCGGTTGCTCAAGCCCTGAGAAATCGCGCTTGGTATCTTCGGACTTACCTGCATCAGCACCAATGTAGGCCCCCGATAGCAAGGTATTCAATCCTGAAATACCGGACGCCGCGACCCGCGGACGCACGACCCAGAAACGTGTGTCGTCGGCCGTAAAGCTCTCGGCCTCCTTGGTCAACTGGACTGTCGTTACCACGTGCGAACGGTCAGGACTAAGCTTGATGGACTGTACCTGACCGATATCAACATCCTTGTATTTGACCTTGGTCTTGCCCGCTTCCAGCCCTTCGGCAGAAATGAAGCTGATCGTAATAACAGGCCCCCGTTCAAGAATGATCTTTACCACCAGAGTCAGTCCCACGACGGCGGCGATAATTGGAATAAGCCATACCAGCGACGGCAACCATTGACGGCGAGGCTCACGTCTAGGCTCAGGAATCTGCTCGGGCAAGTTGCGTGGTGGCACAGAGGATTGACTCATTGTTGTCTTTCTTTTAATGCATTTGTTGCACTTGTTGCACTTGTAGCGCCTATTGCACTTCTTGTATTTATTGCACTTGTGACGTGACTGGCTTGCGACCCTTCCGGATCATGAACGATCTCAGTCGCCTCATCCAGCTCCCCTTCTTGTTCTTCCTCTTGCCCCTCGTCCCAGATCAGACGGGGATCGAAGCTAAGCGAAGCCAGCATGGTCAGCACCACCACAGAACCAAAGGCGGCAACGCCAAATCCGGCAGTAATCCTAGCGAAGCCCTCAATCTGCACCAACCCGGCCAGCAGCGCCACAACAAACACATCGAGCATCGACCAGCGCCCGATTGCCTCTACCAGCCGAAATAGCTTGGCGCGCTGCAAGCGTTGCCAACTGCTGCGACGACGCGCTGTCACGGTCAGCAATATGAGTGCGACCAGTTTGAACAGGGGAACCAGAAAACTGGCGACAAAGACCACCAGCGCCAGCTCCCAGGAACCGGAGAGCCAGAAATAAATGATGCCGCTCATGATCGTATCCCGCTGCTGATCGAGCAATGTCGATGTCACCATGACCGGCAACAGATTGGCCGGAATATACATGATGCAGGCAGCAATGAGAAAAGCCCAGGTACGATTGAGACTATCTGGCTTGCGGCTGTGCAAAGTACCGCCACAAACGCCGCAGTGCGCGTTGTCCGCCGCATCCTGCCAGACCGTACGACAGTGATGACAGCTGACAAGCCCGCATTCAGCTGCGGTGACGACCGAAACTGTCATGGTGCGGCCTCGCGATCTGCATGATGCAATCCGGTGGTTACCGCGGGCGCAACAACCAGCAACTGCCACAAATAGTGAGGACTGAAGGAGACCACAGCAGTCAACAAAATAGTCAGCGCAGCAAAGGCCCAAAGCGCCATGCCGGGAATCACATTAGCGATATGCGATAGCTTCACCAGCGCGACCAGCACGCCCAGCAGGAAGACTTCCACCATGCCCCAGGGACGAATCGCGTGCATCATTCGCAACAGCCACTTGAAACCCGGTCTCGGGGACTGCCTCACGGAAGGGACCAACAAGTAGAGCAGAATCAGTAACTGCACTAATGGAAAAAGGATCGTTGTCGCCAGTACCAACATTGCCACCAAAGACATGCCATCTTGATTAAGTGTGAACACGGCACCCAGTAGCGTGGTGCGACTACTCAGGCCCTGCAACTCGATCTCCACGATCGGGAAGCTGTTGGCGATCACAAACATGATCAGACTGGCCACCGTCAACGGTAGCAAGCGCTCATAACGGCGACCGATATGACGCTCCAGCTCGGCCCCACAGCGCTGACAACGCGCGATTTCACACGCGCCAGGTGGTTGCCTGTGATGCACCGCATCACACTGCTCACAGACAATCAGGTCAGGACGTTCAAGCATGAGATGAGTTCAAGGTAAATGTTGCTTCCGGTTAATCACGATAGAACGCATCGTTTCACATCGCGAACCCTGTTCGCAAGAGATGCTTGCGCAAGCGCTTCGCTGAAATGCTATCGCTGTGATTCTAGCAACAAATGACAGATTGAATGGTTTAGGTTTAGATAAAGCTTGACAATCACGGCGTCAATCTTCTACAGTGGCCAGATGAACTCCGCAACACAATTCTCCCTGACACTACTAAACGGCGCTGGCGCACTGCTATCGCTGCTACTAGTGTCGCTACTACCAGCTTCGCGCTAATTCAGTTTCAAGTCTGTTTTTCCCTGTTTTTCCAGTCGTTTTTTGCAGTTTCCAGCCCGCGTTGGTTTGATTGAGTTGATAGTACTCTTTCGGCATCGCAGCTCGATTAACTAGTTGCACGTTTTCTGAAAAGCCGCTCATGCATTTCAAAGCCATCAACGCTACCCTGACTTCCGGTGAATTTATTGCCGCGATGATCTTTGCACGGGCGCTTGCGCTACTGCCGCTACCGACCGGTCACCTGACCTGGCGCACGTGGCAGTCAGGTGGCCTGTCAGCCACATCGAATTCCCTGATTCATCATTTCACTGCAGTGACAAATTAAAGAGGTTTCACCATGATGTTAAGCAATCCGGCAGCAAAGTATCGCGCGTTCCCGACCATCCCATTGGCAGATCGGACCTGGCCTAATCAATTCATTTCCAAACCGCCGATGTGGATGAGTACGGATCTGCGCGACGGTAATCAGGCGTTGATTGAACCGATGAGTCCAGAGCGCAAGCTGCGCTTCTTTGAAATGTTGCTTCAGGTGGGCTTGAAGGAAATCGAAGTAGGCTTCCCTTCCGCATCGCAAACCGACTTCGACTTCGTTCGCAAACTGATCGAAGAAAATCGTATCCCTGACGACGTCACCATCATTGTACTCACGCAGTCACGCGAAGAGTTGATCCGTCGTACCATCGACTCTCTGCAGGGTGCCAAGCAGGCCATCGTTCACCTGTACAACTCGGTTGCTCCCGCCTTCCGCAAGATTGTCTTCAACATGAGCCGTGATGAAATCAAGGAAATCGCGGTCTCCGGCACACGTCTGGTCAAGGAGCTCACCGATGCCCGTCCAGAAACGCAATGGCGCTACGAGTACTCGCCTGAGTCATTCAGCACCACCGAACTCGATTTTTCCCGCGAAATCTGTGACGCAGTCTGTGCTACCTGGGGTGCCACACCAGAACGCAAAGTCATTCTGAATCTGCCATCCACCGTGGAGTGCAGCACACCCAATGTCTACGCTGACCAGATTGAGTGGATGCATCGTAACCTGCAGTACCGTGCATCCTCAATCATCTCGGTCCATCCGCACAACGATCGCGGCACTGCTGTCGCTTCGGCTGAGTTGGCAGTGATGGCTGGCGCAGAACGTGTGGAAGGCTGTCTGTTTGGCAACGGCGAACGCACTGGCAACGTCGACCTGGTCACACTGGCGCTGAATCTGTATACCCAGGGGGTGAATCCTGGCCTGGATTTTTCCGACATCGATACCGTGCGTCAATGTGTTGAAGAGTGTAACCAGATCCCGGTTCACCCGCGCCACCCTTATGTTGGCGATCTGGTATTTACGGCTTTCTCGGGCTCGCATCAGGATGCAATCAAGAAGGGTTTCGCCAAGCAACAGCCAGATGCCATCTGGGAAGTACCTTATTTGCCGATCGACCCGGCCGATCTGGGGCGTAGCTACGATGCGGTGATTCGCGTCAACAGTCAGTCCGGCAAGGGTGGTATGGCTTATCTGCTGGAGCAGGAATATGGTCTGGCACTGCCACGTCGTCTGCAAATCGAATTTAGTCGCGCGATCCAGCGCGAGGCAGACGCTACCGGCAAGGAAATCGTGGCCGAGGACATCTACAGCATCTTCAAGAGCGAATATCTGGACCGCAATGCCCCGTACATCTATCGCGGCCATCGCATGTCGGAAGATTCTGCCCACAAGGAATCAATCAAGATTGAAATCGATATCGAGCGCAACGGTGAGACCTCAACCCTGCGCGGCACTGGCAATGGACCGATTGATGCCTTCATCAATGCACTCAATCTCGACATCAAGCTGATGGACTTCCATGAACATGCCATTGGCGCCGGTGCCAACGCACAAGCGGCAAGCTATATCGAATTGCGTCTCAATGAAGCACCAACCGGTTTCGGTGTTGGCATTGATGCCAACATCGTCACCGCATCGTTCAAAGCTGTACTCAGTGCCATCAATCGCCAGATCGCGATTGATCAGAGCGCGAATCAGTCCTCCTCGTCACAAGCGAAGGCAGCTTGATTCAGCAAGATAAAAAAAGCCGCCAGCTTATCCAGCTGGTTGCTTTTTTTGTGAGTACGGATCGCTGTGCTGATGTTCAATCTTATATGTGCCTTCGTCTCTCATTGCGGCAGCGTCGATCAGCACACCATATAGGCCTGCACGCCCATTACGATTGAACAGGCTCTGCTCTTGCCAATCTGATTGCTGAAATGAATCGATGAACTGCTCTAAATCAGAGGCAATGGAATCTTTGTTTACCTCGTAACATTCAGCAATTCGTTCCATCGCCTGTGTAACAAACAATCCACATGCATTCGGAGCATGTCGCTGCAAATCGCCTGTAATCATTAAAGAATGGGATACGCCAGCCGCACCTCCCAATGCATTCAGATACTCCGCATGGTGTGGCTTTAACTCCTCCAGACTACTAAATGCCATTGCAAATTTTTCACCGCTAGTGTTGGAGCCAATACCAAAAAGAATCCAATGATCGTCCATCAACAACGGAACGAACCGTCCAGAATTAGGAGCAATCGAAGCAACATAGGGCAATAGCTGCTGAAGTGCTGACTGGTCAATTTCTCCGCTTGCCATTGCTTCTGTGGTGACTTTTCTTGCATCATTAAAATGGAAGTGCTGCGTCAGGTCATTGAGCCGGGCAGAAACCAGATTCAATTCAGCGTCGGTGATCATCCGGTTCAATCCGAAGAGAGAATTATCAATCTGATTTTCCTCAATCAAATAACCAAAAATTTCCTGCTCCTTGATCTCTTGAACGATATTACTTCTTACCTGGGAATTACCCACCGTCTCTAATCCTGCCATCACCAAAATCTTGGGAGCGATTTTCCATTGATCGCTGGAGGCCTTTCTAGCATTTCTGCTCAAGACAATCTCGCACAGTTTCAAACTGTCCTTACCGAGTTGCAACATGAGGTCATTGCTTGCACCCTCTTTGCCGGAATAAAGTGCCAAAAGGAAACTGGCCGATGCTCGCCCCAGAGGACTCCCGCTACAGGCTTTACTAAACAATAATTCAGTGGCTAGCGAATTATTACGTCGCACGGCATCTTTGATTTTCCATGATACCTGGTGAGCAGTATCGGGGAGTTCCAAAAAGGCAGAAAATTCCTCCTGCAAAGGGCTGGGATCAAGAACAGGGGGAGAAAAGGCAGGGAGTGTATTGGCAATCATGGATTCGAATCAACTGAAAAAACATACAGCATCCATTTTTTTGGACACGTGTACCTTCATTAATCAAGCCTGACGTCAAAATAGTCTGGACTGAAAGTCAACTAAAAAACTCACAAAAGCAACTGCATCTATACAGCCTAGCAATGTCTATTGCAATTTACAGCGATTGCGCCAGTCGAATTCCGCTGTACTGCCAACACGCAGTAGCAGGAAAGAAATTGCGATAACTCATGCGAGCGTGCCCCTCCGGAGTGGCCCCAGAAGCACCGCGCAATACATACTGATTGACCATGAATTTGCCGTTGTACTCACCCACCGCACCGGGTGCAATCGCATACCCTGGATACGGCGCATAACTACTGGAAGTCCATTGCCAGGCAACCCCGAACCAGTCACGTCGCAACCCGGAAACACTGCGCGCCGCGAGCTCCCATTCCGCTTCCGTCGGCAAGCGCGCTCCTACCCAACGCGCATAAGCATCTGCTTCAAAATAGGAAAGATGTAGTACTGCCGCATCCGGATCCAGTCGCTGCATTCCATGCAAAGTGAATTCCTGCCATTCACCCTCCTCGGCACTTTGCCAGTACAGTGGATGCACGAAGTTATTGCTACATCGCCAATCCCATCCTGCGGCCAGCCAGAACGCAGGATCAGCATACCCTCCCTGCTCGACAAAACGCAGGTATTCACCATTGCTCACCAGACGCGATGCAATCGCAAATGGCTCGACGAATTGGCGATGCAACGGCAACTCGTTGTCAAAGCAGAACTCACCATCAAAGGCCGGCCGATAACCAATTTCTGCCACGCTCGCATCAAATTGATGCCAGCAAAGCTCTGATGCCACAGATAAACCGATCAAGGTACCGGGCAAATAATCAGGTTTGAGTGGATTGCATGACAACAGATGCTTGATATCCGTTAGCATGAGCTCCTGATGCTGCTGCTCGTGCTGCATCCCGAGCTGCAGCAATTCCACACCTTCGGCCGGGTAGTCCGGACCAAGCACGATTGCCTGCAGACGCTGTTCAACCTCGGCACGATAGCGGCGCACCTCGGACATTGCCGGTCGCGTCAGCAACCCGCGCTGTGCCCGTGGATGACGCTCTCCGACTGCGTCGTAATAGGAATTGAACAAGTACCGATAGGCAGAATTGAAGGCCGAGAATTGTGGCTCGAAACGCGCCAGAACAAAGGTCTCAAAAAACCAGGTCGTATGCGCCAGGTGCCATTTGATCGGACTGGCGTCCGGCATCGATTGCACGACACAGTCTTCTTCGGAAAGTGGCGCAGCCAGTAACATCGAGTATTCGCGCAAGCGCAAAAAGTCATCAAACAGGGCGACGAGAGCCTCCTGCGGCTGAAGCTTTGACCCGATATTCGGCACAACGACTTCGCTTAAGCTGGACATACCATTTTCCTCGACATCAATATTTGGATGGACTAGATCGGTCGCGTGTGGCACAACATGAACCAGTGGTGCGGATCGAACCACATCTTGCTTTGCCCAAAGCCGGCGCATCGTAATAACTCACCAAAACCGTCCGGCGTGAATTTATAGCTGTTCTCGGTGTGAATACGGTCACCCTGAAGGAAACGACGGTTGCCCTTGTCAGGCCAACTTACAATGACATCGCGGCGTGCTTCAAGATGCATCTCCACACGCTCCTCGACAGGGTTGAAAAACCCGCGATGGAGCCAGTCATTCAGAACGAAATTACTACCAAGCAAACGATTGACATGACGTAACACATTGCGATTGAACGTGGCCGTCAGACCCAGATCATCATCATAGGCGGCGTCCAGCAAGGCCTTATCCTTGATCAGGTCAATGCCGATCAGGAGACCGCCATGCTGCCCCAATGGCAAGTTCTGGCGGATTCGACGCAGAAACTGCAATGCCTCTTCAGGAGCAAAATTACCCAGAGAAGAACCTGGATAAAAAAACAGACGATGCTCATGGCCCACACCAGTAGGTAAATGCAACGACGACGAAAAATCCATCGCCACTTCCACGATGGGAAGAGAGGGAAATTTTTGCCTTAATGCCGCCACTGATTCACGCAGGAAATCAGCAGAAATATCAACCGGTACGTACTGGCGGGGTTGCAACGATGCAAACAGATGCGCCGCTTTGGCACAGTTTCCCGCGCCAAGATCAATCAGGGTAACGCCTTGACCAATCGTGGCAGCAATATCTTCTGCATGGAGTGCAAAGATATCGGCCTCGGTACGGGTAGGATAATATTCGTCTAGGATACAGATGGCTTCAAATAATTTTGAGCCCAGCGGATCGTAAAGGTATTTAGGAGAAATGCTGGCTTGCGGGGCGTTTAACCCAGCTGCCAACTCCGTTTGAATGGACCAGTTGGCAGACTTCTGCGTCTGTTCCGAGGCCAGCTTGACTTGCGTATCCTGCAACAATCGTTGAGCCAATTTGCTCTCCTTTGTTGAAACAGCGAAAAAGTCTGCTACAGCGTTTTATTGGTTGATCGCCACCTCGCAGGTAGGCAAACGGGAGCATCATACCGGACGGCTGCACTACACTTGTTGCACAAAGCGAAAAGTAACAACGTGTCTGGCGAATGAACTCATGTATTTTATCCACTTGTCATTACCAATGTCGCGCACATCTTCCGAAAATCTGTGATCGTAACAGCAGCGTCAGCCACCTGGTTGCATCAATAACATCATCCAAGATTGCTAACATGTCATCTAGCACCAAACCTGAACCCGTCAAAGGCAGCATCAAAACTCTACTCGGCCTGATTCCCTTTCTGCGGCCTTATCGCCGCCAATTTCTATTGGCAGGACTGGCGCTGCTCACTGCCGCCGGCGCCACATTGGCCATTCCCTATGCCTTCCGGCAAATGATCGATCTTGGCTTTGGTAGTGCCGGCAACACAGGCGGTACCGCAGGGACCGGCACCTTGCACATCGATCTTTATTTTCTCGGCTTGTTTGGTCTGGCCTGCATTCTGGGAATAGCCACAGCGGCACGCTTTTATATGGTGTCGTGGCTAGGTGAGCGCGTCACTGCCGATTTACGGGCAGCCGTCTACGCGCATGTCGTCACGCAAAGTCCACAGTTTTTTGAAACCACCAAAACCGGGGAAGTATTGTCCCGATTGACCACTGATACCACCTTGATTCAGACCCTGGTCGGTACCAGCATTTCGATGGCTTTGCGCAACGTTCTGCTATTTGCCGGTGCACTAGTGATGTTGTTCGTCACCAGCGTCAAACTCTCCTCTCTGATTATCATCATGTTGGCGGCAGTGGTATTACCAATCGTCTTTTATGGACGGCGCGTGCGCAAGCTCTCGCGCGAGTCGCAGGATCGGGTTGCAGACGCCTCCGCGCTGGCTGGTGAAATTTTGAATGCCATGCCGACCGTACAGGCGTTTACACATGAGGAGATTGAAGCAAGCCGGTTCGGTACGTCGGTCGAACGCGCGTTTCATACGGCGATGCAGAGAATCCGGGCACGTTCGGTACTGACAATGATGGCGATTCTGCTGGTATTTGGCGCCATTGTATTTGTGCTCTGGCTGGGTGCACACGCCGTGGTACAAGGCCGCATGAGTGGTGGCGAGCTGGGGCAGTTCATTCTCTATGCCTCGCTGGTCGCTGGTGCGATCGGTGCATTGTCTGAAGTGCTTGGTGATGCACAACGCGCTGCCGGTGCGACCGATCGCTTGCTGGAACTACTGGCAGCACAATCGCCAGTCAAATCGCCCTTGCTACCGGATACTCTGCCCAAGCGTACCGCCAGTGGCGCTGCACTGCAAATTGACGACGTCGTATTTCATTATCCTTCGCGCCCCGACACCAGCTCACTGACGCATTTTTCGCTCAACATCCAGCCCGGCGAGACGGTAGCCATCGTAGGCCCTTCCGGCGCAGGCAAGACCACGCTGTTTCAATTGTTGCTCCGCTTTTACGACCCGCAGCAGGGTAGCATCCAGCTCGATGGTGTGGATATTCGTCATCTCGATCTGCATGCACTACGTAGTGCCATCGGTATCGTCCCGCAGGATACAATCATTTTCTCTGAAAACGCGCTCGAGAACATTCGATTTGGTCGTGCTGACGCCAGCGACGATGAAGTCGTTGCTGCCGCAAAAATGGCGGCAGCACATGAGTTTATCGAACGCCTTCCTGATGGCTACCATGCTTTCCTGGGCGAACGCGGTGTCCGCCTATCTGGTGGACAGCGCCAACGTATCGCCATCGCCCGTGCGCTGCTAAAAAATCCTCCACTGCTACTGCTGGATGAGGCAACCAGTGCCCTTGATGCTGAATCAGAGCGCCTGGTACAAGGCGCGCTAGAAGCGGCCATGATTGGACGCACCACACTGGTCATCGCGCATCGACTTGCGACCGTGCAAAAAGCCGACCGCATCATCGTGCTGGAACATGGACGTATTGTCGAAACCGGAACCCATGCCGAGCTGGTCGCCGCCAATGGCTTGTACGCGGGCCTCGCTGCACTCCAGTTTCATCCTGACTAGAAGCGCGTTCTCCGACAGATGTCATGCCAAATGGGCGAGCTCAAACACAGAATTAAAAAATAAAATAAACTGTATTTTTATTACACCAGTTATGCCAGAAGTAAGGAGTCTTCCATGAGCAGCAAACTATTTTCTCCCCTGACATTACGCCAGTTGACATTGCCTAACCGTATCGCCGTTTCGCCCATGTGTCAGTACTCGGCCGAGGATGGTTTAGCCAATGACTGGCATCTGGTTCATCTCGGCAGCCGCGCGGTCGGTGGTGCCGGACTCGTGATTACCGAAGCTGCCGCTATTGTCCCGGAAGGCAGAATCTCTCCACAAGACATAGGCATCTGGAGCGATGATCATATCGCCCCTTTGCGACGACTAACACGCTTCATCGAAGCACAAGGTTCATACGCAGGTATTCAGCTGGCACATGCTGGACGCAAGGCTAGTGCCTACCGTCCCTGGGCTAGTGCTGTCGGCTCCGTGCCACTGGCAGAAGGCGGCTGGGCGACAGTTGGACCTTCAGCATTGGCCTTCGATGCCGGCTTCCGCAGCCCTGCTGAAATGACCATAGCGGATATTGAAGAGCAGGTAAATGCATTTGCAACCGCAGCAAAGCGCGCCTTACAGGCAGGTTTCAAGGTCGTGGAAGTCCATGCGGCACATGGTTATCTCTTGCATGAATTTCTATCGCCACTGAGCAATCAACGCACAGACCAGTATGGTGGCAGCTTTGACAACCGCATCCGTTTTTTGCAGGAAACAGTTGTCGCCGTGCGCAAGGTCTGGCCAGATGAACTACCATTATTTGTCAGACTGTCCGCCACAGATTGGACGGAAGGTGGCTGGAACGCCGACGAAACAGTTGCGCTCTCGCGTCAATTGCACGCCCTCGGTGTAGACCTCATCGATGTCTCCAGTGGCGGTAATGTGGCCACTGCCACGATCCCGGTTGGGCCGGGATATCAGACGGCATTCGCTGCGCGCGTCAAACAGGAAGCTAACATCGCCAGCGGCGCAGTCGGTATGATCACCGATGCCATTCAGGCCGAACATGTATTGCGTACTGAACAGGCCGATCTGGTATTGCTGGCACGTGAACTACTGCGCGACCCATACTGGCCATTACACGCAGCCGACACACTCAAGGAAAATGTCGCTTGGCCACCGCAATATGTGCGCGCAGCCTCAAGCAAAACACCATTACGCAGCAGTGTTGACTACAGTGCATTCGATTGATTCGATGCCAGGTAAAGTGACGCGACTGGGCAGCATACCATTGGCCCGCTAGGGCTTTCAACAACGCCACAACGTGACGACAACAGGAAAAACCATGTATAAAAATGTTCAACTTTTCATCAACGGGCAATGGATTGATAGTTCGTCAAAACGCACTCTTCCCGTCATCAATCCAGCGACCGAGGAAGTGATCGGCCATATTGCGCATGCCAACGAACAGGATCTCCACGCAGCAGTTGCTGCGGTACAAAAGGGATTCGCCGTATGGCGTGAGACTTCGGCATTCCAGCGCTCGAAAATCATGCGTCGTGCCGCCGATATCCTACGTGAACGTGCGGGTGACGTCGCGCAATTAATGACGCTGGAACAAGGTAAGCCATTAGCAGAATCAAAAGCAGAAACCCTCGGTGCCGCTGACACCATCGACTGGTTTGCCGAGGAAGCGCGTCGCACTTACGGCCGCCTTGTTCCAGCGCGCGTGCCCGGTGCTTATCAGATGGTCATCAAGGAACCGGTTGGTCCAGTCGCAGCGTTCACCCCCTGGAATTTCCCACTTAATCAAGTGGTAAGAAAACTATCGGCAGCGCTAGCAGCAGGTTGCTCGATTATCGTAAAAGCACCTGAAGAGACGCCGGCATCCCCTGCAGAGCTGATTCGTGCATTTGCTGACGCAGGCATTCCGGAAGGCGTGATCAATCTGGTGTATGGCGTCCCTTCTGAAATTTCAGAATTTTTGATCTCACATCCAGTCATCAAGAAAATTTCATTCACTGGCTCAACACCTGTGGGCAAGCAGCTGGCGGCACTTGCCGGACTGCACATGAAGCGTGCCACGATGGAACTGGGTGGTCACGCACCCGCAATCGTATTTGATGACGCCGACATTGATGCCGCTGCCAAACAGTTGGCGATCGCGAAGTTCCGCAATGCAGGTCAGGTATGTGTGGCTCCAACACGCTTCCTGATTCAAAAAAGCGTTTTCGATGCGTTCGTCGACAAATTCATTACCGCGGTCAGTCAAATCAAGGTAGGCATCGGCAGCGAGCCGGGCACTACCATGGGGCCCGTCGCCAATCAGCGTCGCATCCCGGCCTTGGAAGCGCTGATCGAAGATGCTGTTGAGCATGGTGCGCAATTACGCTTTGGCGGCAAGCGTATTGGCAACAAAGGATATTTCTTTGAACCCACTGTCTTGACCAATATTCCCCTATCCGCGCGCGCCATGAATGAAGAACCGTTTGGACCACTTGCCCTTATCAACTCTTTTGCAACACTCGACGAGGTAATTACTGAAGCAAATCGACTGCCCTATGGGCTTGCGGCCTACGCTTACGCAAGATCAGCGCACACCAAACATGCTCTGGCGACCAGAGTGGAAAGCGGTATGCTCACGATGAATCATCTTGGGCTGGCGTTGCCTGAGGTGCCATTTGGTGGAATCAAGGATAGCGGCTACGGCTCCGAAGGTGGAACAGAAGCCATTGAGGCGTACGTCAATACTAAATTTGTGACTCAGCTCGATATTTAATCCGGCCAAGAAAACCTGAGAAGATCAATATGAACAGGTCAGGTGTGCAAGTCGGCTCTCATGCCGGCTTGCGCGAAACAGCCAGAGAAGTACCATGTCGATATGGTACCGATCAGACTGTCGCCGCAGATACCACCAGACCAACCTCCAGAGCATACTTAAACAAATCGGCATCGCTGGCTACTCCAAGTTTTTTCATCGCACTATTTTTCTGTGAACTTACCGTTTGTTTGCTGCGATGTAATTGGACAGCAATCTCATTGATTTTCAATCCGGAGACAAAGAGGCGAATAACTTCGGCCTCTCGTTTGGAAAGACTCACCTGCCTCTCTTCATAGAGAGGGAATTGTTCCAGCATCTGCACAATTGCATGAACAGTTGGTGAAAAATACTGGCCACCTGCGCTTGCAATATGAATTGCCGGAATGAGGTGACTTGCATCATCTGTCTTGCTGATGATGCATTTGACGCCCAAAGCAATCAGGGTCCGTAATACGCCTGGATTATCCATCATCGTCATGACAACGATCTTGAGATCAGGGTAACGCCGCAAAATGAACTCGAAGAGTGGCAAGCCATCGCCGAATTCACCACCAGGCATCGCATAGTCGGTAACAAGGACCTCTGCTCCTCCCTTGTCCATGAGCGCAATAATTTCTGTGGAATTACGCGCGGCATCCACCAGACTAATGGTATTGACTGCTATCGACCGTTTGATACCCTCAATGATTGCAGGATGATCATCAGCGATAACGACCTTGATTTTATAGGCATGCATTCATGACCCCTCAATCCTCTCGACGTGTTCTATGACTTTTTCACGATAATCGGACTCAACTTCATTAGAAGAGTTGGAGATAGTTGCCCACATATCCTGCATCTCTCGACGTGCTGACGGGGAGGCAATCAAATAATGGTTCATACCGGCGGTAAATTGCTTAATTTCTGCCTTGGACAGCTTGGAGAATTCCAGCAATAATTTCTCAATATTCAAAATATCATCCCATCCCAACATATATATAAACGTTATCTATTGCAGAAAGTCAGGCGCAAAGACGTTATTTCAAATTCATGCCTCTGAAATTGGCCGCCGCTTCGCGGGACTCCTGCCCCCATTACAGTTCTGTTACCACGCTTCCGGTTCCTCTTCCTCAGAACGTAGAAGCATGTCGCCAATAAATTTATCCAACATTCCGTTCGAAACAACTGAATATCCAACACATTGATTTAACGTCTTATAAAAATCCTCTCCCTCCTTCCCGTCTGCTTTAAACATCTCCATTATTTTTGCGATCGTGACCGTATGCGTTCGTATGCTTTTATAGGGCGACGTGCCATCGGCTGCGACAAATTTCGCCACATGCTGAATAATTTCGTCCGTCTTAACACCAGGAGAGCTTTTGAAAAGTTTTTGCAAGCTCGCATAGAGACCGTCAAGATACAATTTCTCGTTCGCTTTCTCTGTATCAGACATTTCTATTATTTTGTCAGCCACAACCGGCTGTGTGCTTATGTCTTGATAGGGCGATGTACCATCGGCTGCAACAAATTTCCCAACATACTGAACAATTTCGCTCGCCTTAACGTCAGCAGAACTCTTGAAGATTTTTTTCAAGCTCGCATATAGTCCGTCAAGATACAATTTCTCTTTCTTACTAACCTCATCTATGCCCAACTTTTGTTCAACATTAACAGTCTCAGAGGGACCATCGCCCGTAACATTGACCGGGGTAAAAGGTGAAACCACGTTAATCATGATTCGGTTTTTCCTTAATCTTTGTTCAGCAGTTCGTCATCGTACTGTTCTGAATTGCCAGTATCCGAAAAATGACCATCAAATAACGCCGCCAACTGCTGGCGACACTCATCTGCAATAGCGTGATGCTTAGCATGCATCAATGGAATTTCTCGCATGGCTTTAGCCATCAATTTGGAATTGAATTCGTCTGGGACAAACTCGGCAATATGATCCCCAAAACGAAATATGAAGCGAGACTCCTTGGAGTATTCAATTGCAATATCTATCTTGAGGTGTCGCTGCAGATTTTCCACGAGGCCAGAATGACTCAATCGCAAGCTCTCTGGTAAAACGATATTGAGTTCGGATATTTCGGCAAGCTCTCTATCACGGAAGGCTTCCTCAAATACACTTATCAGAACACGCGAATCGTTCATGCATTGCTTGAGAGCGCCAATGATTTCTTCGCTCAGTTGCTTACGCAAGCGCGTCGTGTGCTCTGCATTTATTACCAGATAGTGCGTCAACGCTTCAGCGGCGACCAGCATTCCCGCTGCGTATCCCTCCGCTTTCGCTTCCTGAAAGAGACTCTGGGCGCGCCGTTCGGACTCAATACTCATTTTACGGACAACCCGCTTTGCCGCTGAGACCAGCGCTGTTGCCTTGATATCATTCTGCAAATAAGCGCTACGGACGATAACCCCCGCCTCGGGGATAACGTCAAACGTCGTCTGGATAATTTTTGGCATACTCGATTGCTTGTAAGATCAATATGAGCTCAGGATATGTCGGCTGTCTGCGACGAGACGCGAACAATTTGTCAAGCTCAGGATGAAACATCAATTGCATACGACTAATTAATGTCGATGGTGCAGCTATCTGCCAGTTCAATAAACATGCCAGTCCAGCCGCCTGTAGCTGCAACTCGGAACTCAGTTCAATGCCTTCCATCTCTGATGTTGATGAGAAACGCATCTTGTCTGACCCAAAGCAGTCGTCATCATCTGCTTGCCAAAGCGGTAACGCCATAAAATTGCGAACCACAGGTGAAAGCTTCAAATTTCTCCCACCCCACGCCAGACATTCCCGGGAACGCTGTGCGCCAACTAACTTACAGATGTATGGCAGACGCGACCATTGCTTCAGTAGCTGCATATGCCGTGCGCAGCTATGCCACGACGCAGTGATATCAATGGAGAGAGGTGACGGAGGAATACTTCCCAACAATATGCGATTCATCACCGCGCGCGCCCTTGGCACTTTCAATGGAGATGGCAGCAGCAATCTCTCAGCATGGATATATCGCAAGGGATCAAACATGATTTCCTGCAGTTGGGCACTGAATTGAGAAGTATTTGGCACGCTAGCCATTAGTTCGCACCTCGCGTGTCGAAGCATGAATTTGTTGACGCTTCCACAGCCACAAGCCTCCTATAAGAGCAATGATGACACCCGCAAATGCAGCTATGAGAAAAGCGATGGAAAAATCCGTTCCTTCCGATTTCCCTGGGGCCTGATGCTGTAATGCTGTCCGCTTCGAGAGAACGACGGAAATGTTGTCGTATTCAACTTCAGCAAAACTATTTTTCAGGAATCTTTTAACATCGTTAATCATGACCGCAACATCAATATCTCCTTCATAACTTGCCAATGCAGACAAATGTATCGGGCGAGTTTTGCGACCACCATCACCCGCATCCAAATCGTAGCTCACGTGTACCCGTGCTGAAATAATGCCTGCTATCGTGTATAAAGACTGCTCAAGTCGTTGCTCAATGCCGGAATATAGCCGCGCCTTCTCTGCCCGCGGTGATGCGACCAGACTATCGACCGGAAATATGTCCGAAATCTGCAGCGGCTTACGCGAAGGCAAGTCATAAGATTTCAGGATATCTACGGCTGCAGCAAAGTCTCTCTTTCCGACTGACACACTGTAGCCACTTTTCCCTTCGTTCTTCTTGTCGGTATCGATATTGTGGCGATGCAATACCGCGATAATCTCGTTGGCCTGCCCTTGATCCAGCCCTTGCAATAAATTATCTTCACTACAAGCTGTTGATAAAAAACATAATGCCAACACTGCCAACAATTTTTTCATGCTCGTAATAATGTTTCTGCAGTAGCCACTGCCTTGCGACTCAATGCACTGATCAGCTCGACCTCCTGCTTATACTCGCCAAGCCTTACCTGCAGCTCAAACAAACCGCCCGGCGTCGAGAGAAAATCCGGGTCATTTACTTTCGCCATAATATTGAGGTACTCAGTTTGCGTCTCCACTGACTTCTCGGAGAACACATCGCGAAGCCGATCATCCAGTGATACGACATCACTATCTTTCGGTGAGATATCTACTATCTGCGTATCAGAAATTTTTGATATAGCGCTAATTTCAGCATTCATCACGTCACTATCCCTTTGAAAATTAGCGGAAATTTGCAACAATGGTTGCATCCATGTCCTTGAACACCTTGACCGTTGACGACTGGGCATTTCTCAAAATGCTGATTTCAGAAATAATCGCCTGATATTTAGCGAGCTTCGTTGGGTCTGAGGTCCCATTAGTCGTCAAATCTGCGCGCTGCTTTATTTCGTCCGCAAACAACGTACCTGCACCTACTTCAAAAGCTTGTGCTGTATCAATCATTAATCCCATAATTCACCTCATATCAAAAAGTTTGTGGAAAATACCAATGTTGTGGAGCCATTTTTACGTATCCGGAGATACCGTAGCGAAAGGACTTCCCTTTCAACCAGTCTTCTTTTAACGCTACCGAAAAATTAATATAATGCTTACCGAAATCACGATAGAACTTTTCAGAAAAATTGTGTAATTTGGCAAGATCGATATCATCCAAATTACCTTCAATAGCGTAATTAATAATGTTTTCACCACTGACACGAGCGTAGGGAATACCCAGCCGGTCAAGACCTGATTTGGCCTGTGTTTCGAGCATGGCATCGGACCACATCGCATGGTTGATGGTATCGGCGTACGGCATCCACGACATCATGTTTGCGACCAACTGACGACGCCTCTGTTCCTCGACGTATCCGCGCTCCTCACTCATGAAGAGTATAGGTTTGGCGGGATCATCCAATTTGATACGGTGAAAATTCAACGAAGGATAATTTGCCTGAATCAGATTGGTGATCCTTAACTCTTCGGTATGCAATGTCGATATCTGGACTGATTCCGCCAGACCTTCGCGCATCAATGCCTGCCGCGCCCAAGAAACGTCACGCTCGGTGTTGGCAAAGATATACGTCTGACCATCGCGCCCTCGCATCATCTGCAAGGGCTCGCTAGAGCCTGCAACTATCTTTGTCAATCTGGTATCCCGCTTCTTTTCGCTCAGTACTATCCATAACTTCACGGCACAAGCTCCAAGGGTGAGCACCAGGACAGCCACCAGGAAAGACACCAGGAGTTTGGCGCGTTTGGGGCGTTTTGTCGAAGACAGTCCGGTTGCCACCACTGAATCGGCAGCAATGGATTCTGGCTGCCACATTGTGCCAATTGGCCGAACGGAAAAATGAAGCGCGCCTACCTGACAGGACTGGTGGTAACGATGAGTAGTGACAACGGGATCAGGCAATAAGCTGCGCAGCATGAATTCATCAGCGTTCTCGTCAGAAATTGTCAGCTCAAAATTAATCCCACCTTCGACAGCAAGGACTAATGCGTTCTCCGGAAACTCAGGTATCTCGGCATCATTTTGGTGACCGGTCAGATCCTTTGCCCGCTGGGCAACTACGAGTGTAATTCCCTTTGAGATTCGATACTCACAGCCACTGAGGGGGCCGCTCAGCAGACGAATAATCGCTTTATCTTTACAACTATCTACTTCAGAAGACAATGACATGATGAGTTTCGCTGATACTTTTTATAATTGATGTGTTTAAACGAACTTGCCTTCTTCGATTAAGTGGGCAAGCCAATCTGGTATAGGAACAAAAATTTAAGTTCTAATGCCAGAAGAGATGTACCCAGTGTAGAGACTTCCGTCTGCCAGCAATATCTGACTAGACCCAAAATCCCAAACAATTTATTATGACAAGTAAGAAAAAACACTCTCGATGGTCTCCTCACCCATCTGTGATTCTTTGCATACCAGATTCAGCGGAAGCTAGCATTTCTCCCAACTTATCTCGAATTAATAGTTGGAGAAAATCTATTTGAAAAAAACTATCAAGTACTTTGTGCTTATAGACATATCCCAGCCCCTTGCATGACGAATACCCCTTTACAGCAATGAAAACCTAAGCGATTACCTTGTTTACCAAGGAGTCGGCGGCTAGTAGGGTGATCTTCTACAATCAGAATGGGCAATACAGGAACATTTGAATTTGACATGAGCAGGAGACTCATTTCGTTAGCACTGCTACTGGGAATATCAGCTAGTGATTATTTTCATTATGTACTCTGACAAAAGGATATCTAAATTCCCAATTTGAGCACGAACCACTACCCAAGAAAATGCAAGGTACATGCAGGAATACTTGCCAGACATGTTCAGCATCCGATTGAACAATCAGTGTCCACGACATCACATTGGGAGCGTGGCGAATATTTTCTTGAATCGATGATAACGATTCGAAATCCGAAGAACTTCAAATCAGGGCAAGGAGATTTTTAAATAGACTATCATAGGAAATTAATTTCCTGTTTCAAAAACAGATAGCATCAGATAAGCCCACTATCTAATAATTTTCTTACAAAGGAGCTACAGTAATTTTTATTATTTTCTCTGCAGCCACCTTTGATTATTTCAATTGATACGTACCATGCCAAATTAAGCGAGCAACAACATTTCGCTCTTCGACATTAACCAGGCGACTGAGAGCGAAGCTCTTCAACTACCTCACAAACACCACCAACGGTAAGCATTCTTGGCAAATGATCAGCAGAGATACCAATCTGAAAGATATCGCTTAATTCCTGTATCACCTGGAGCAGATCCAGAGAATCTGCGCCAAGGTCATCAACGAGGCAAGTGGCCTCTTCAAGATCGCCTTTGACCATGAAATAGTCAGCAAGAAAAGCATTTACTTTTTCGGCCGTATCAGCATGAGCAGCGTCGCCCTCACTAAATATTGACGCGAAATTTTCCATAGTTCTTGAACGGGTGGCTTTGGCAAGGATTCTCACTTGATGAGAATGGCATTTCCATCTTTGCCTGATCAGCAGTGTGAAGTGGTGCGCTCGAACGTGGTCCGGTCATAGCGAGCTGAGTATGCCGTTTAGATTCGGCTAGTATAGGAAATCCAGTTAACGATATTCTATCAGGAACGTCCACCTGCCATTTGGTCTCGGCGGTGCCTCCCCGTAGGTCTGTTCTTTCCGCCGTCGGCGAGCTACCATCGTTCACTACCTGCTCATCATTGCTCGGAACTTTTGGCACTGTGACAGATTCCCCCGTCATCTCTCGATCAGCAGTTTGAAGTGGTACGCCCGTACGTGATCCGGTCATAGCGAGCTGAGTATGCTGTTTAGGTCCGGCTAGTATAGGAAATCCAGTTAACGATATTCTAGCAGGAACGTCCACCTGCCATTTGGTCTCGGCGGTGCCTCCCCGTAGGTCTGTTCTTTCCGCCGTCGGCGAGCTACCATCGTTCACTACCTGCTCATCATTGCTCGGAACTTTTGGCACTGTGACAGATTCCCCCGTCATCTCTCGATCAGCAGTT
>NZ_JACHYE010000002.1:255258-490570 GCF_014192645.1 Herbaspirillum sp. Sphag64
CAGTTTGAAGTGATACGCTCGTACGTCGTACGGTTAAAGGTTCTGTTAGATCTTCCTTTGTAGGAGTATAGGGAAACTGAGAAGGAAATGCCTTTTGACCCTCCATGCGAAAGGGGCCAATAGGTTCAAACAACCTAGTCGAGTTGGGCATGATAACTTGCGGGAGCCGGCTCAGTCCGTCGTCTATTTCACCCATGTCACGCTGCTGAGTCTGATCACTAAAGCATGAACCATTTTGATTTTCTTTTATTGGACTTTGCGATACTGGCACATTAGTTTCACCGGTCGCTCCAGAGTAGGTCACATCTCGATTCACGTGAATCGAATCACTTTTGTTGCTTCCTGCGCAGGCTTCCGGGAAACCATTATTATTATTAATAACGTTGACATTGATCACACTGTTTTTTGGATCTTTCGCCTGCCCTTTGCTCGATGCCGATGCTGGCATTGGTTCGGACAAAGGCTTAGTATCGTTTTTAATAAGCCGACGAAGCATCTCAGCCTCATGCAGGGCGAGACGTAGTTCAACGACGTTCTTTTCAAAGCGATTTAAACTCTTTGGTAGCACCGTGTCTACAAGATGCTTTACCATCTCAGCTCCACCGCTCGACATCAACCCCCTAAAATCAATCAATTTTATCGTCTCGGGATTCTGCACCGTGAGTTTCCGGTTAATATAATTATGTATGGCCGGAATAACTTCTTTATCCAACATAAATTCGTAAACACCTGACTTGCAAAACTTTTTGGTTTCTTTTTCGATATCATCTCTGAGTAAATTTACCTTTTCATACAAATTTCCTGGATGAAAAGCTACAAATCCTGATTGATTGTCCAGTTTATCGTTCTTAATCAATCCAATTAAATTTTCTTCCAACTTTTGAATTGATTCCGCAGTACAATCAGTTGCTTTCAATGCCTCAATAAGCATCGCTAAATTAATTACTCCGATCTGAGCAGCATGATTAGCTGTCTCGAACTTACGTCTTAATATATCCGCATCAGATTTAGAACCCGATACTAACAAATTTTCGATTGCGCGTTTTTCATATGGCTCCATTAAATTTTGGTTAACGGATTCTAGCTGTTCATTAGAATTTTTTTCAACAACAGATTCAATAAGTTCTGAGACATTCTTCTCAGCGCTTTTCTTAATCTCAGAGCATACTTTTTTAGGATCAATATCAGGAGAAGATTTTGCATTAAAAAAAGCACTTACCTCAGGGGTAATTTCTTGCCCCGAACTAGCTACACGGGTTATCTCTCCGCTTAATACAGTAGTACCAGATTTTACGTTATTTGATGTTACTTCTACGTTCACCCCCCCCAAAAAAGGGAGATGATAATTATTTTTTACTGGCATTTTTTTAAAATCTTAAAAATTTAGAAAGTTCTTCAGCATGTCATGCATCGTCTGAATAATAGAACTCATCATTTTGGTGTAAGTATCAAAGCGAGTATAGGCATTAGTATATTTCTGACCACGAGCCTGCAAGGCATCTTCAACACGACTGAATTGCGAATCAAAACCTGCTTTCCATACGTTATATTCGGTAATCGACATACTATTATTTTTCTCAAGCATACCCTTTTGCATGCTCATGATCTGACTCAGATCAGGTATCACGCAAAAACTGCCATCGCCTCCACTACTCAAGGTATTTTCATGTAAGCAATTTGCAGAATCTAGCCCCAACTTCTGGCAGATATCCATCGCGTCACTCTTGCTCAGCCCTCCACTTGGAGCAGAACCTGCAATCGCCATCTCATTTTTTGGAGTATTCAATATCTCCACCAACGCTTTACTCAAGCTGCCCCACTCGACCTTCATACGATTTTCGCCATCAGCCGAGACCCAATTTGCCAAGTCGGTCATTATGTTGGTCAGCTTCTGATATAACGCAGTATATTTTTCTAGCGCCTTGGCATAATCCTCCAGATTTTCATTCTTGTCAGTAATCGAGCTAGCCAGTTCTTGCCAGACTTCACCAAGATTTTGACTTTTGCTTTCTCCCACCAATTGCGCCAGTTCTGGTGACAATTTCTGCTCGGCAAACTGAGCGATGATGGGACTCAGTTCGTCAATAACTTCGGTTTGAGAAAAACCATCTTCCGATTTAATCACTGCCAATCTCGCGTTCTCAGAACTCAAGAAGTCATTGATTTCCTGTAGGCTTTCCTTAAGATTAGCTTCTTTCTCAGAATTAGCTTTTCTTAGTCCGATCACTTTATCCAGTGGTATTATTGCCTTTTCATTGGTGCGGACATAAATATCACGCATTTCTTCAGAAAGCGACTTCACCTTGCTTCCAACAGACTGAAGCTTCTTTAGCTTTTTTTGCAACTCATCTGTTTCGGAGTTAGTTTCATTCAGCGACTCAGAAGTCTTTCGGTCTGTGGCAAGCTCTTGCGTCGGAAAATAAAATTTCTCAAAAGTATAATTTGGATGTATTGAAAGCATCGAGATAGGGCCGATTTTGGCAAAACAATGAAAAAACAGGAATAACCGAGAGATACATTCTCCGGCAGTTGAGAAGGCGCTCCACAACATTTTGCACTTGTGCTGTTGTCTGCTGTAGAGCGACTGAGATTAGCCTCTGATTGACCTCACGATTTCACTACTTACCTGATTGTTTGAATCAGAAACAGAGGTAATCAACATAAATATCTTCGTAAGAAGATCTACTAAACGTTGAACTGCCTGTTCATCGCTATGCTGTGCTGTCGATGCTACAGCCGCCTCAGCGTCGTTGACCTTGGCTTGCGCATTGGCGGAAGCAGCCTGAATACCAAATCCTGTCTGCCCAATCGGGGCCATATGTTGAGCAATTGCCATGGTGGTTTGCCCAGCAGCCTGATCCCGTGAGAACACAAATTCATTTTCCCTGCGAGACGCATCCTGGGCCGCAGCAGTCACTTCATTGCGATTTGCTAGCTGCTGTAAAGTATGCTGCTCTTCGCTGGTGAGATTAGGCTGATTTGGTGCAATCGAGACCTTACCATTAGCGGTATCAAGAGTCTTTAAACGTTCCTGCGGACTATTGCCCGACAATGGCTCCACCGGTCGACGTAGGGCGTTATTCAGGTCAGCGTTCATTTGACGATTGCGATCGACATCCCGCACATTGGTCTGAATATTTTTGATTTGACCATTAGTGCCCTTTGAGTATTTCGCAAAACCTCCTCCCGCCACGCCAACAGCCAGCCCTGCGCCAACGACTGATCCAGTAAGATTGGCAAACGCACCATTAATTCCATTTTCCCCGGAGGCCTTGGCTTGCAGCGTCGAGACTTCAGCAAGGCTCGCTGCACTATTCCTCCGTTCGGTATTTGCCTTTCCCAACACAATGTAAAGTAAAAACAGCAATTCCACCAAGTGATCAATACCCCACCCATTTTCGGCCTCTTCTTTCACAGCTGGCAACTTACTTTCAAGTAAATCCTTCACTTCTTCGCCAACGTCATCCTCCGCCAATTTTTCCAGGCAAGTAATCAGTTGATTACGCCCATCAGGTGTCATAGCCTGAAGATGACTTCGCAATACGTTCCGCACGACGACAGGATCAAATTCACCATTATTTTTTAATATCAATAAATCAATTTTATTTTTTAATGTCAATAAATCAATTAGTTCTGATACTGGTTGATCCGGTACATTTTCTTTACCAATTGAGCGCTGAGATTCAGAAAAAAGAGGTGATACGTAAGCATTTGCAGGGAGATTCGATACAGCAGTATTCATAAAATTAAATTCCTTTTCTAAAGTGCGTAAAATCAAGCAGCGCGCATGCCACGAATGGATCTGGCGACGGCAGTTCCCGCCCCACAATATTGCTCAATGGCCTTGCTGGTCTCACTAAAAAATTCATTTGCGGTCGTTAGCGATGCTTGCAGCATATCAATCAACTGTGCAAACATGTCACTGATTAAATCCAATTCAGCCATGGAAAACTTCATATTTGCCACCGCCTTGGCAACCTCGATATTGGCAAGCTGCATGCTGATATCCAGCCCGCCCTCGGTGGTGGCACGCGCAACGTTCAAACTGGCACCGACGCGCCCCAATTGATGTGCATAAATCTGCTTGCTCGCAGGATCAGTCGACAAGCCAAGGCGCTGAGATACGGCATCAAACATTTTCGTCGAAGAGCTGGAAATTTGTTGTGTCGTCTTCATCACTGATTTTTTAACGATTTCAGGGATGAGTTTGCCGATTGTCTTTTCAAGTACCTTCGACATAACGGTCGCCACCTTGCTCATCACATTGGAAGCTGCGCTAGCCAGCGCACTTCCTGCTCCCGTCACCATGACTAGAACAACAGCGACAGCGATCGCGATTGAGACGGCAATCATCGCAGCCATTCGTGCGGTCTGCTCGCTGACGCCCATTTCTTTTAGCACATTGACCAATTTATCGATCACGAACTGCATGATTGGCTGTAATGCAGCAACGATAGGCTGCATCAGCTTGTCCATGAATGAGTCGCCTGTCACTCCGCGGTAAATCTCATCGGCCAGCAGCAAAGCTAACCCTACACCTGCCAATACCAGGCTTGCGCCGCCTGTGAACACTGCACCAACCGCTGCAATAGCCATCAGTGAGGCACCAAGAATTTTGCCTACGCATCCCGCGGCTTTATTCAAGGACTCGGCTTTAGCCAGTTCGTCATCAGCTTTTTTAGCCTCAATAACCATTTGCTTGATGCGATTCTCTTCCTGAATTTTTAGTAATTCGCGCTGGGTTTCGCTTCGTCGCTCTCCAGTTGTGAGAATCAACTCACCGAGCTTCATCATTAATGCCATCAGTCGTGCAATATTGCTGACGTCTTTCTGTAAGTCCAACTTGTCCAGACGCACCTCTTCCAACACTGACCTAGTCAATAACTCATCCGCCACTTTTTGCAGACCAATTAACTTTTTTTCGACACTATCGGCCTTATGACTCAAATCACTGCGCACCAGGCTCATCAACTTGAGTTCCTCACCAAGCGACTCACAAGCCTCATTTAATTGCGTAAAATCTGGGCTATCCGGGTCCAAATCTTTTAGCATCAAACGCAGGGCGGCAAGCTTGCTCTCTGCCGACGTGATTTTTTCGATAACACCAGACAGCTCAGCCGCCAGCGTTTCCAGCTCCGCCAGGTCCTCCGGCATTGCATCGACGGCAAGCTTGTAGTCACTTGCAATTTTTACCAGGCTGGCGTTTTGCAGTTCTTTTTTTATCATTGCAGTGTGTGCGTTCGATGCAAATTTATTGACATCACCTCGCTCCAAGGTTTCAACCATTTCGGCCAGCAAAATGTTCGCTTTGTAGCTCGCTGCATTCGCTGCTTCCGCGTCGGACACTTCGTTTTTTGGCGCAGTCAATTGCGGTCGAAATGGATCGGTATCGATCGAATCGGAATTCCTTCCTTGCCGATCACCTGACTTGAGCTCCAAAACCAAATTGTGCAACTCCTTTGCTGCCAAATGTGCCTTCTCAAGACGATCATTAGGCATTATAGTGAGACGCTCTGCACTCTTTACCGTCGCGATATCGGATAAAAAGGTATTTTGAGTATGCCAAATACCATTGCTTGCCATGTTCATTACTGCTCTCCGATTACTTATTCCGTTTATGATTTGAAGCACTTTCTTTCTTCAGTGCCTCTAAATATGCCAGCGCCTTAACGACAATAGCCTCATCGCTTGCGTACTCGACCACTGCCTTGAAGCATTGACGCGCCTTGCCAGACTTCCCCATCGCCAATTGACACTGCCCCGCATATAGCATGGGGCGATAATCAGAATCAGCCTGCGCAAACGCAACCGCATATAGATCACTGGCTTTTTGATACATTCCACTCAGTTGATAGACTGCCGCAAGACCCAAAAGAAAATCGATATTATAAAAATCATAAATACAAAGAAATCGAAAAAATTTTTCCGCCTCTTCTAATTTCCCCTTGTTATAAAAATCATAAGCAAGTCCGTACAGGCCTTGCATTTGCTCTTCGGATATTCCGTGAATTTCTCGAAGAGTGACTCCTTTATTAACTGCATCAATGATTAATTCAATATCATTTTCCATTTTTTCATCAGATTGATGACTCATATAAAACTCCTTTCATGCCATCAATTGATAGCGTCAGTATCTCGGAATAAGCAGGCAAAAGCGTTAAAAAAGCGCGCATAATTTAGCTACTTTATTTGCTTGAATTGTCATCTGCTGTCTTTTCGGGTCCATCTGGCGTTGCCTCAGCACCAGCATCTGCTACCGGAGGATCAGCTTCAATGGGCACCCCGCTAGCAATTTCCACCTGTTGTAGCCACAACAGAATTCTTACCACCGCGTGAATCTCGTCCATGCTGACCATGTCGTAGCGCTTGTGTGTACGAAATAAGCGCCTGGCCAGAGCAACATCGACCACCACTGGGATACCGATTTTTTCCGCATAGCGGCGTACCGCCAAAGCGCGTTGGTTTTGCTCGCGTATGGTGATATAAGGTATTGGTGTCAGTTCGGGTTTGAAGTAAATAGCGATAGCAACGTGTGTTGGATTAGCAACCACAACCCGTGAATTTTCGATGTCGTGTTTTTCCTGCTCTGTTAGCAACTCCATGTACATTCGCTTACGCTCAGTCTTGAGCAACGGGTCCCCCTCAAGCTCCTTATGCTCACGTTTAACCTCATTCTTGTCCATGCGCAGATCCTTCAAATAAAGGAATAGCTCAACCAACGCATCTAGTATGAGTACGCAAATGACACAAGCAAGACAAATAAGAAACAAGCGCAGAAACAACTTCGACCAAATTGTGATTAATCCAGGAATTGAGGAGTGCAATTGTGCAAATATCAAATCACGACTCGATGACCAAAAAACAACCAAGGCGATACCGAAGCAAAATAAATAAAGGATTGCTTTGACAAAGTCTTTTACCGTCCGCAAATTAAATATCCTTTTCAATCCTTTACTCGGACTGATAGCACCAAAATTTAATTTCAATGCCTCAGGTGCCACATTAAAACCACTCTGAAGTACCGATGGAAGAGCAGTTGCAATAATGCTTATGACAATAATAGGCGCGAGACTCTTGAAACCGAGCAAAAAAACAGTGATGACATATTCATGCATATTGAGTGTGAACCCACTCTTGATTACGGCGACTATGCTGGAACCTATTTCATCAAATGATCCAAACCAGACAATAAACAGGACGCCACAAAGACTAAGACAAGCCGCTACCAGATCTCGGGCTTTGAATGTCTGTCCCTTCTTCGCTGCATCTCGCAACTTCTTACGAGTGGGTTTTTCTCCTTTTCTGGCAGACATATTTAGGGCCTTTCAATCCAAAGGGAGAAATGTTCTGCCATTGTCCCGAAACGGATAATTTCGTCGGGGAGAATGGGCGCAAAATAGACAAGCAAAACAACCAGCGCGACCACACTTTTCACTGTGAGCGAGATTGAAAAGGCGTTGAGCTGTGGCGTAAAATGCGACAATAAACCCAGGACAAATTCAAACAGTAGCAAGATCACGATTACCGGACTGGCAAGTACGATCATGTTGGTCATCAAACTATTCAGTAACTGCAATACCGGCTCGGTTGAGAAAGTGCAGCCCTGCAAGGGATCACAAAGACGGTAGCTTTGATTGACTGTCTCAGCAAACAGCATCAGGCCACCTGTCTGCAAGTAGACGACTCCTGAAAAAAAATTAAGAAATTCCGATAATTCGGAGGTGTCTACGCCATTAGCCGGATCAATCGTGCTGCTTAGTGTCGCGCCGCGCTGATTGTCGATAAAGTTGCCAACCGCGTGAAAAACCCAGAAAGGCCAGCCCAGTAGCATACCTAGAATCAGGCCGACCAAGAGCTCCTGAGCAATCGCTGGCAAATATACAGACAGCTCAATATGCGCCAAGGTCTCGAGTGGCATGGGCCAGAAACCCAGTGCGACAACCATGATGACTGCGGTACGTGAAATACCACTGAGCACACTTGATTTAAAAAATGGCAGAAAAAAAAAGATCGGTGCTAATCTGGCAAAGCCGAGGCTCGCGCCCAGAAACCATGTATTAACATCAAAAACGAGTGCTGTATTCATACACTGACACTTACAAAGTAAATATCATTCATCGTAACGCCAGCCGCATGACCTCGTGGCCGAAGTTGAGCAGGACTTCGCCGTACCAACCAGACAAAAGAAAAAGACACAAGCTGACGGCGACCAATTTGATACCAAATGGCAAAGTCTGCTCCTGCAACTGCGTTATTGTCTGAACCAAACCGACCAACAAACCAACTAACGTAGCAACTGCTACAGGCCACAGGACAAGTATCAGAATCAGGTACAAAGCCTTATTGCCTGCGTAAACGATATCTCCCATGGCTCTAGCCTCCGCTACCAAGATCGATATATTGCAGAATCAACCCTTGGCTAAGTAATGACCAACCGTCCAGTGCAACAAACAAGATCAGTTTGATAGGCACCGAGATAACGACGGGACTCATCATCATCATGCCCAATGCAAGTAAAATACTGGAGATCACCAGATCAATGACAACGAATGGTAAATAGAGATAGAAGGCAATTTTGAATGCACTCTTGATTTCGCTTAATGCGTATGCTGGTAGCAAAGCAAAAATCGATGGCCGATCGATATCTTCAACCCGCACTTCATTTTCCTTCTCTAGCCGTGCGCTTTGAATTTTCTCAAAAAATTGCGTTAATTCAGGATCGCTATACTTCTGTAAATAACCGCGATATGCATCCATACCGTTATCGACAAATGACATGACAGAAGGAAGACTTGCAAAGTTGACCTTGTTTTCGCGTTGATAATCGGTTACCTGCTTAACCACTGGCATCATGACGAACGCTGCCATCATTAAGGCAACAGCATTGAGCACGAGATTGGATGGCACCTGCTGCAGCCCCATCGAATTGCGAACCATGATAAATACAATCGAGAATTTGAGATAACACGTGCCCGCCGCGATCAAGAATGGCAGTAAAGTTGCTAGTGCGAGAACACCGATGAGAGAGATATCATTAGTCACGTTATTTCTCTTTGGAATACCGACCTACCAAGATTTCGTGTAGTTCGACTCCGAGACGACCGTTCAACTCAACCAACTCGCCTTGACCGATCCGTCGACCATTGACGACAAGCTCCACCTGTGCCTCGGCATCCTGATCAAAAGTAAATATCTGCCCGCGATAGAGTGCATCCATTTGCGCCACGGTCATCACACTACGCTGCAGAATGAAGTCAACCCGCAGCGGGATATCAGCAATCGCTGTGCCCACTTCCAGCGCTTCTTCTGATGAAGTTTCTACTGCCGAAGATGCCGTGTGGCTCTTCTCTACGAATTCATTCATATCTTGTCGCTTCATCTTGTCTTCAGGATTTATTACTTGCACAAATACCTCTCCGTTTTCATCGATAGAAAATTTTCCAATTACCGTATCCCCAGAGCCAATATCGAAAGTTTCTCGACTAATCAGCATTACGTCCCCGCGGCGAACTTGCGTCAAAGGCGCCCGGTTTAAAAGACTGTACCCAAGACGCCATTCGATGTTGATTGGCAGTGCTTCCATTGATTTTGAAAAATTTCCTGATACTGGAAGCATAGGTGTTTCTATGCGAGGAAAATCTTCTAACCAGACTCTTCCCTGAGGGGTAGCAACCGACAGTAAATGGCTTCCTTTAGGAGGCAACTCAACTTCCGAGCGTATCTGAATTACTTCATAGAACAGTTCAGGAATAGGGATCTCAATTGGATTTAAAGACGCCTCAAACAGTGTCTTCACCTGTTCCGAATAACGATTACTTTCCGCTGGCAGAGACATCTCGGTGATGCCTGAAAGCGTATATAAATTGGGAACACTTAGTGAAACCCACTCATCCAGATCTAAAAATCCGCGCCAGCAAACTTTATCTCGATAGGCAGAAATGGCGACAATTGATCCCGTTTCTGGGAATGGCAAATATGAAAGTAACTTACCCAAAGAAGCATCGCGTAGTGGCCATAGTGCAAGCGCAGTTCTTGCTTCGCGCTCTGTACCATGTAGCTGCCTTAACACCCCATATTTCATGCATCATCCTCTTCCCGCTCACGTTGCGAGCGCTGCTCTTTGTGTTCGTCCGTAGCATCACGATGTTCCCGTAGTTGCCACCTATCACCGCTATCAGTTATCCCTCCGTAGGCATTTAAGCGCTGCTCGACCAATTGGCTGCTGGGTTGAAGTAATGCGGATGCGCCGTCAGTAGCCATTACCGCTGGCGGAACTATTCGCACGGCATGCTCACTCCCCCAGGAACGAAATTTGTATAACAAAGTTCCGTCCGCTTTAGCATCGGATGCCATTGCCATTGCCTTTGACGATTGCGGGATCGTTGGTTGCATCATTACGCTCTCTGATTTCAGCATCGCAGAGCTCATCTCAGGTCTGCCACCGGTGTTCAAGCCAGCTAACTGTCCTTGATGCAATTCTTCGGATGTCATTTCGCGGCCTACCGAGTGACCCAATGGTTTGTCCTTAAGACCCAATGGCTCGGAACGGGCAGACTCGGTCATGACGATGTCTTGTATCAGAGACTGCTCCCTGGACTTCGCTTCAGCGCCTCCAGAGATATCCATTTTGTTCTTGGTAGTGCCGACTGGATCGACGCCAGATAATTTCATACGCTCTGATTCCAGACCTAACGCAATCGGATGTGTTCGTAGCGCATGTGCATCTCTCGCCTTTGGCGAGTTCGAGGATATCTTGAGCGCCATCGCCGAATTTAATACCGAACCATCAACGCCCAAGACGCCATCAGGTCTTCCTGGAGGTGTCGAAATATTTGCTGTTGCAATGGCTGCATGAGATTGCAGCTCAGCCTCATCTGGTCGCAATTGCTGCAAGACGACCAAGATTTGTTCCCGCCCGTCGTCTTTTTTTTCGTCCTTCTCAGATTCCAGGATACGCTCCCCGACCTTCTTGTCCGTAGGAATGAGTTTTAATTCATCTGCTACTAATAGGGAACTGATGTTGCTTTGTGCGAAGGATGCACCACTCACATTGACCATGACAAATATTCCTCAATTTCAATTTCTTCAGTATTCATCTGACGCAGTCGTAACCACGCACGCTCTTTCTCATGCAATAAGCGATAACGTTCGCGGCGCTTCTCCAGCTTCCGGTAGATTTCTTGATGTTCCACTACCTGGAGACTGCATTCGTTCGTTGTTTCTTCCTGCCGATGTAGTTCAATTTTTAGTAACTGGGTCCGTCGTTGCGCTACCGCCGTTTTCCGAAGTAGATCGAATAGTTGTTGACGATTTAACGCATCACCTGCGAATTCTTCGACTTGCTCCAGCTGCTGTTGGAGTGAGATGGCATTTTCCAGCTTGGTCAGCTTTTCTTTCTCGAGATCAAGATTGGTCGATACCTGAACGAGACGTGACTTACCAATAGCTGCCCGTTGCGTACTGTGCTGTAAAAGCTTGCGATAGTTATGCAGCATGCTCCCTCAATTCATCTAATAAGGTGTCAGCTATGAATTCACCGTCAATATCCTGTTTCAACCATGCCGCGAGATCATCTTTTTTCTGCAGCAGGTAGTCATTTTCTGGATTTTCACCAGGTCTGTACTCCCCCAAATCGAGCATTAACTGCAGTTCATCCAATCTGCTGAATTTCTGTCGAATCGCAGCCGCTGCATTGATGTGCTCGCGACTACAGACATGCCCGACGACACGGCTCAGACTCTTCAACACGTCGATTGCCGGATATTGATTCCGTAATGCCAACTTGCGGCTGAGATAAATATGCCCATCCAAAATGGAGCGAATTTCTTCCGCCATCGGATCAGTTTCTTCATCACTTTCCAATAGCACCGTATAGAATGCAGTGATACTGCCGATATGCGTTGCACCAGGTCTTTCCAGCAAGCGCGGCAGTGCTTCAAATACCGAGGCTGGATAGCCCCGTCGAACCGGTGCTTCTCCTGCCGCAAGCGCGACGTCGCGTAGCGCACGCGTATAACGAGTCAGAGAGTCCTGGATCAGCACCACGCGCTGTCCCTGATCACGAAAATATTCCGCCACCGTCGTTGCCAGCAAAGCTGCATTGCAGCGGTCGATTGAGGAGGCATCAGAGGTCGCGTACACGACAACGGTCCGGCTTCGTTGTTCAGAGCGCTTCATCGCATCCACAAATTCCGTAACCTCACGGCCACGCTCGCCAATCAAACCGACGACATAGACATCTGCAGACGATCTCTCCATCAACATGTTGACCAATGTGGTTTTACCGGTTCCGGCAGGAGAAAAAATACCCATGCGTTGCCCGATACCACATGTAGTCAGCGCATCAATTACACGAATACCGCTACTGAACACCTCGGTGATCGGTACGCGCTGCTGAAATGATGGTGGCGCAGCATCCAGTGCACATACTTGAGGAGGATAGAAAGAGTTTTGCTGAATTCCCATCCTGTCAACATGGTTGCCATCGGAATCAAGCACCGCCCCAAGGACACTTCCATCAAGCAATACGGTCTGCGCACCGCCGGTAGGCATCAGCACAGACTCCCGTGACAATCCTTTGGGATTACCGAGCAGGCTCAACACTGCCATGTCTCGCCGAAAACCAACCACCTGAGCGCGAGCACTTATTTCGGCATCACGCCAATGTCTCCGGATCTCGCAAATTTCGCCGATAGCAACATCCGTCAATGGCGCCTCGATAATCGGCCCCGAAAGATGATGCGGATGTACAGCCGCTTTGAGTAAAGACAAAGACTTCATTGACGGATAATTTCCAGGAATCGCGTCTGGCGCTCAAAGAAAGCATTGATTGCCTCTGACATGCGCTGAGCATTCTCTAGGAACTCTTCTGAAATATTGCTATACAGCTGCAATCGGCCTTCGCTCTCACGCAATACAATTTGTTGATTCAGCCCATAAGGGAAGCCGAGCATAATTTCTTGTAACAAAGGCTCTGACGAGTGACGGACGATGCTTTCATGAAAGTCACATAAGTCACTCCAGATAACCACTCTTTCATCGGTCTTTCCAATATAAAGAGAAGGACTGTCGTTGAGCTCAATCTGTACTGTCGCATGCTGATCCAGTTTCTGAATCAGCGAAGGGTCACAGCCCGTCTCCAGTAAGGCATCTTTTACAAGTTCTGCAAGTGTTTGGTTATTCATGATTTCTCCTTGAACTTTCAGTGAAATTAGATAACTTTCAGGACATTGACATCGACATCATTGGCAACCTCGCCGAACGACATAACATCCAGATCCTTAAATTTTGTTTCCAGTAATTTCTTCACAAAACGGCGTACGTCGACCGTAGTTAGAACAATCAGATCTTTTTGAGCGACTGGAAAACTTTGAAAAAAGAGCGCGAATTTATCGACGATCTCATCAGATACTGCAGGTTCGATGTTGAGAAAGGCCCCCGCTGAATTTTGGCGAATTCCTTTTCTGACCTGTTCCTCGGTCTCTGCCGACAACATCACCACGCGCAAGCTATTGCCGATTGCAAACTTGTGAGAAATATAGCGAGCCATCGCACCACGTACGTGCTCGACCAACGCAATCACGTCTTTTTCTCTTCCTCCCCATTGCGCCAGCGTTTCAAGAATCAACTTAAAGTTGCGGATTGAAATGCGCTCTGATAAAAGACGCTGCAAGACTTCTGCGATCTTCTGTACAGTCACGTTACGCAGCACCTCTTTAAGAAGATCAGGGGAACTTGCCTCCATCTTGTCGAGCATTTTTTTCGTTTCTTGAATACCAAAAAATTCTGGCACATGCTTCACGACCAATGCGACAAAGCACTGATACAGCTCTTCTGGCGCAGTACGCAATTGAAATCCGAGATTCTCCAACGTGGCACGTTGGGACGACTCTACCCAGTAGGAATTCTGTTGTGACGAGTCATTGAGTATCTCGACATCGATACCAAGACGTTCCACCTCAGTGGAGAAATTAACAACGCGTAGTTTTTCAAATCGCACATACATTGACTCTGTACGAATTTCGTTAATGAGAAGGACAACCGCATTGTCAGGCTGCTGCTTGGTACCGCGTAATACGATTTCGCTTAGTCGCACGCCATAATCAATAAAAAATTGGCTACGAATACGTTGTATCAATTGCTCCTCAACGAAGGCACCTTCCTGGGCTTGGGGAATCATCAAAATGAATGCCACCGCTTCAATTGCCACTTTGTCCAGATCCGCAATCAAACCCATCCGATGTGAATTCTCTGCGGCGTTATTAATCGATGTGTTCTTGGGAGCATCATCGCTGTGGCTATCGGCCTTTTCAACGCGCCGTTTGCGTCGATGGGTGATGTAGAGAAATGCCCCCAGAACAACGGCTAATAGGATAAAAGTTATTGCTGGAAATCCTGGGAGAAATGCCACCATCAATGCCAAGAGAGCCGTAATACCAACGGCAAAAGGCATGCCAAGTAGTTGCCCCATGATATTGCGACCGAGATTGGCACTATCGCCATTAATCCGTGTCACGATGAAGCCGGCGCTGATGGAAATGAGTAGTGCCGGAATCTGAGCCACCAGTCCGTCGCCAATGGTAAGCATGGTGTAAGTCGACAAGGCGGTCGACATATCCATGTTGTGCCGTGTTACCCCTACCGCAATTCCACCGACGAGGTTGACGAGAATAATGATGATCCCGGCAATAGCATCACCTTTGATGAATTTCATTGCGCCATCGAAAGCACCATATAACTGGCTCTCGCGTTCAAGCACGTTACGGCGCTCTTTCGCTCCCTCTGCATCAATAACGCCAGCTTTCAGGTCGCCATCAATACTCATTTGCTTACCGGGCATACCATCCAGCGAGAAACGAGCCGCTACCTCTGCAACTCTCTCCGATCCTTTAGTGATCACGATGAATTGAACGATGGTGACAATTGAAAAAATGACAAAGCCGACGATCAGTGTGTCGCCGATGACATATTCGCCAAAGGTCGCAATAATTTCTCCGGCATCTGCCTGCGTAAGAATGAGGCGGCTGGTGCTGATCGATAGCGCAAGCCGGAACAAGGTAGTGATCAGCAAAATCGTGGGAAATGTCGAGAAATTCAAAATCTTGTCGACATAAAACGATCCCATGAACAGCAGAATCGCAATCACAATATTCAATGCAATCAGAAAGTCGACCATTATCGTCGGCAATGGCACGATCAACATCGCGATGATCATCACCATCAGCACAACAATAAATAGTTCAGGGCGTGCGCCGACGTTGTTTAGTATTTTTTGAATCATGGCATTAACTTATTCCGAAAAGCGGCGTATTTCGAGCATCTCCGCTGCATAACTTTGATCAATCAGCTTGTCCATCGCTACGATCGTCTCCTCAATTACCTGATCGATTTCTTCGTCGTCGAGCGGCTCAGGAAAATCCATCAGAAGCTTGATTGGCAAGCGCTTATATGCACTGCGAACAGCGTTGATCCAGGCGGATCGCTGGCTATGCGTGGCCAGCAGGGAAGCACCAAGCATTTCGCGAAGTAACTGACCTGCGGCGATACTTCTACTAGTCAACCCAAAAAATAGGAGCAGCCAATCGGCCTCCTCTTCCTTGTAAGCTGGGACCAGCCTTCTGTTCAAAAGCGCGCCTACAAATTCACGATCTGCGGTCCTCAAGATATGTACCTTCTTCATGTGGGCCAGTAGATAACTGAACTCCAGATGATCACAACTTGGATCTTCGGAGCGAATATCGATTCCCAGACTTTCCTCAATGAAATCGACAATGAAGTGACGCGATTGATAACCATAGCTGGAGATCCAGCCTTCATAGTCGGCAATCGGACTGCGCCCGCTTTCGAGATAACGTCGATAGGTCTGGCGCAAAAATTTTGCTTCCAGGCCCAAACGCGCACCGAACAGTCGTGCTTTGAGTGCACAATGAATTCCAGCTTTCAGCATTTTGGGATCGGCTTCTTGCGTCACTTTCTCCAGCAATGCTTCCAAATGACGGCGCTGAGTCTGTGATACCTGCTTGCGCTTGAGTAATTCCCTGAGCACGAGAAAAAGGTCACTTTCATCCGAAAACAGGCTGCGCGCCTGCGCCAAAAGGTTGTCGATTGAAAGCTGAGCCACTTTTGTAATTTCGAGAAGCTTTTGCGACTTTGGAACGGCATCTTGCTCAAGGACGTGATCGAAATTCTCGGTCGCTGAACTTGTCTTTTTTTCGAGCTCACGACGATTGCGAAACTGGGATGCAACGCTCGCCATATCGTCTGCCATTTCGACGATCTTTTGTTGTAATGCTGCGGGTGTTGCGTCATCACTTGCATCAGAGAGTGGCTGTGACGAGATGCTGTCACTAGCCGCCTTGACCGATTCTTTCTGACGCGTTTCTGCCTGAAGTCTGGCGGCCATGATCATGGCACTGCCACCACCGTGAATACTAGCTACCATGGTAGTGACTCTCGCTATTGATAGCCGCAGTCTCTCGTGTCTTATCCAGCTTTTTGATCAACGCTTCGAATGACACTTCTTCCTGCACGCTCCTGGTATCGATATCGAGGCTTTCGGTGATCTCACGTGGCTGAATCAAAAATAGACGAACAGTGTTTTTGTTAATCTCTTTGTTGTAACGGAAGGCTCCGCCGATATAAGGTAAATCCCCCAATAGTGGAATTTTCCCTGTGTTTTGGCCACTCTCACCGCGGGTATACCCCCCCACCAACAGACTCTTGCCTTTCGGTACGCGTGCCACAGTACTAATTTTTGTTCTACCAACTGTAGGCAAGGTATTAGTCTTATTTTCGAGCTCACTAGCAATTTCACTACCATCCTCGATGTTCAACGACAATTCAATTTCGTCCTTGCTGGTAAAGCGTGGCAAAACATGCACCAGAGTGCCGTAGGTTACTTGCTGCAGTTCGACTGCTCGCTCTGCAATCAATGGCGTATAAAAGGTGCGATTATTGTCAAACATGGCGGGTGTATTTTCCTGCGTCAGCAATACTGGTCGGGAAACAATCTGCGCCTTGTTCTCGCGTGACAGTGCAAGTATCGATGCAACAAAGCGACTACTTTCGAGTGTACTGAACGAGTTCAAGGAGGCTTCTGTGTTCAGTCCTGCGCCAAAGAAATTTCCTATTGATACCGAACCTTGCCAATTGACACCCAATTGATCGAGGTCATCTTTTTGTAAGTCGATGATCCATAGCGCCAGTTCGACATGTCTTTTTTGCTCATCTAGCGATTCCACCAAATTTCGTACGAAGCGAATTTGATCGACAGTTCCCTTGACCAATAAACTGTTGGTCTCAGGATAGGCAATGACACGTATATTGAGCTTCGGGGCTGTTTCTATTGATTGCGATGCTGTTCGCTGTGTCTCTGGCAAAACTGGTGGGATCTCCAGCACTGGAAGCTCGATCCGTGAATCAAGCAATGATGGTGGGCTCTCTTTTTTGACAGGAAGAGACAGAGTCTGCCGCTGGTCACTAGCCAATAGCTTTTCAATAATCGTCGCTATCCCAGGAATCAGGATATTTTCCTCACGCCGAGTGTACGCACGATCCGTCACAAAAGTGTTTTGCAGCTTAATTACCTCGACGCGCTGATCATCAAGATCAGCAGTCTGGCTGTCCATCAATGATGCTGCTTGTGTCACCAGATCCACGTATATCGGTGGGCCGGATAAATAAAATGTATCAACACTGTCGCCGCGCAACGGATAACGCGGGTCAGAAAGACCGGATTTTGTAAGAAAGGAAATCAGCGTCTTGGGTGAGATATTTTTTAGTTGAATGACGCTATTTTTCGTTTCACTGGCATCGTAAATATAGATCGCATTCCCATCGTAATAATTGATCAGACCAAGTTGCCGGCTGATCTTGCTGACAATATCTCCGTCTTTGAAATCGAATTCACCTGAAATCTGTCTTGCAGCAGCAGTTTTGCTGACGATAATGGGCTTTCCAAGATACGAGGAGATAGCACCAAAGAACGCACGCATACTCTCCTGGCGTGCAACGTAACCAGACACTTCCGTGACTCGTTTGTCCAGGTGACTTTTTGCGACACCCACTTCTTTGCCGGTTATTTCTTGAGCTAAATTTGTCTGATGCACAGAACAAAGTGCTAATACGATAAGCCATGTAAAAATACCTGGCATCTTCCTTCTATTCACTTTTCCCTCTTCCATTTTTACGTATCGAACAAATGCGTCAAACTAAGACCTAGAGTTTTTTTGACTTCGTTCGAAAAATGTGACGGCGATGCATATCCATGCGCCATTGCCACATCGGTGATTGATTGTTGGCGTTCTATGAACGCAAGAACTGCTTTCGCTAAGCGCCAGTCGTTCAGAGATGACTTGGGGCTACTACCCAGTGACGCGCGAAAAATACGACGAAAGTGGCCTGCTGAAACACCATAGCGTGCACTGAGCGCCTCTACTTTTTCTCCCTGCCCCTCCTGCAGCAAGAAGGAAACCATTGAATAGGCTTCGGTGCGTCTCAGCAAACTCGCTATATCGCGGTATTCAGGTGTATTGCTCACTGCCATGCGTATAAATCTGGTTGTCATCTCTTTACCGCTTAGAGATGCTGCAGCAATCAATGCTGGCAGATCTGATTCGACCAAGTGGGGTTTTACCTCGCGCTGAGATACTGCCAGTGATCCAAGCGAAATTCCCATCGCTTGGTCAATGAATGCCTGTAGCTTGGTCAACGTTTTCACGTCCTTACTTTCCATAGTTTTCTACCCGGCGAGAGAGCAAATATCACCCTCATAAATCGTTCATAGAACAGTCGTTGAAGTACAGGGAAAGTTTATGCTGAGTGCGATTTTTGAAAAATAGGACTGGACTTAAATGCAATGACGTAGTCCTGAGACGATACTGAAAATATCTTTTATAACCTCCTGCGCATTCGGCTGCAGAGCACATCAATCCAATAAATTTACATATTATTTTTAGAAATATTACGAACTCATCTCAGCAGAATGTGTCCATCAGCACTGCCCAGTGCACGGTAAAGAGCTGCACCCTCTGATGCAGTCCCTATCTTTGAAGAAAGTAGCGATGCCCAACAACATCAGTCCAGGAAGCTATGTCGCTTCAATTCCGGATGTCAATCATTCTCCGCAACCCAATTCGACGGATATTGGAGACGTTCCAAATTTGCGTAAAGAATTTTCTGGTTTATCGAATTCATCTCAGCGATTTGTTCCCCACACACCCGATGACCGTGAAATAGGCGAATCGCCAGTTAGTCAACATCAGGGCAATAAGGCGATATCGTCACAGCTAAGCGCAAATAGCAATCAAAGTAGTGCCGAGTCCAGTGATGTCTCAATTGAGGTTGAGCAAATCGAGAAGCTAACCAAGGACCTGTCTGGTATTACAACGGGCTCATCCGTGCCTAACCGATCGAAAGGAGAAAGGTCAAAATTGTCTAGTAATATAAGAAAACGTCTCTGCCCAATCTCAACACCAATTACGCAAGCGCTTCGAGTCGGCCTTTGCACTGGGGCAGGACGCACAGCGAGCTGGCTTGTAAATCAAAACCTTCCGTCAAGCTTGGGCTCCATGACGGCGCCATTAGGCATCGGCACTAGCATACTCAGATCTGGAGGCACCTACGCGCTGATACATAACGCCTCTCGTTCGGTCGAGAGCAAATTAGCACGTCGAGCAGCACGGGTCGGCGGCGTTCTTTGTAGTGCCCTGATGTTGGCACCAGCCTTGTATGTTGGGAGAAATCCGTCATCGGCTCTAGCCAAGCATATCTTGCGCAACAATATGGCTGATCTGGCTTATGTCGCTGTTCGCGATCCGCTTCAAAATATGCTGCGTAATTTTGGTCCCCGCGTATCGCTCAGCGCCAAAGCATCTCCGGGCTCGCCCAACCTGCCCGCATTCGTCCCACTGAGCGTGGTGTATGCAGTATCAGCGGCTTTATGGTTACTAGCATTTAAAACGCAAATCGACCCAGTATCACTGACACTTGGTCCACTTGCCTATAGCGCCATCCATACAATCGCGCCGGCGGCAGTGATCGAAGCCACTGAGGCGGCAGCGTCCACCGTCATATTTTCAGCGTTTCCTGGCTCGCTTCAATTTAACAATTTCTCAATAGAGATACCACAACCGCATGTCTTCTTGACGACGGCAGCGATGCGAATTTTTGCGACCGGGCTACTGCAGCTTGGCAATTATGTCGCACATCTCTTTTTCGATATGCCAGAAGGTATGCCCATTATTGCGTTCGGTATTGTGATGTTTTTTCTGGAATGGCTAGGTGCAGTAGCGCAACAGGCTATTGTGAATATTTCAGCAATAGAGTCTCAAAATCCACCCATAACTGAAATAGACACCCACGAATCAGAATCCGATGGCATTCGCTTACAATCCAGATAACTTACTTTCCTGTACCAGCTAATCGGAGTGGCTTCGCTTTGAGGATCTGATATTGCTTGACCACTTTCTGGGCATAACGATCACGCAATTCATCACGTTGCTTGCCTAATCCAGCACCTGCGTTGTATGCACCGACAGCACGCCATGTATACCCAAAACGCGCGATGAATTGGGCCAGAATTTCGGCGCCAACCATTACTGATAGACAAGAATCGCTCAATAACAATTCGCGTGTGACGCCTTGCTTCTCAAGCCGTTGAAGGTGCGAACTATTGATCTGCATGAGACCAATATCTTGTGTTCCATTTCGGTTGACATTCACAGCCTTCGGGTTCATCGATGACTCGACGTACGCGATCGCTTCGAGTAACAAAGGGTCAATGGCGTGCTTCTTGCCTGCCTCATCAAAGCATCTGGCGTGTACATTCGTCATGGCAAGCAGTATTACCATTGTCGATAGTATGTAACGTAAGACTAGTCGTTTCGACGCGGAGATCGGATTCCATATGTCTGTCATTGTTTAGCAAAGCCAATGGTGATATCTGAGCTTTTCATCTAAAGCTATCCACTTTTCGCACATGCTAAAAGCTGAAAACATAGTAGCGAATACAGCTCCCTGAGAAAACCGGACAGCGATCAATTGATTGGCTCAAACACTAGGTCTGGTACCAAATGCAGGTTTTTAACTCTCCGTTTGATTTATATGTTTGCAAACCGGATGACTTAGACAGCAATTGTAATGGCCTAATGGTTTACTGCATTCTTGGTACTGGTCGCGTTTCATTGCGCGATTTATGTTGTCAGCATCATTCAACACAAGGAAGTGCAATGCAAAGAAACGTTTTTCTGGCTGGTGCTGCCGGCGCGATTGGCAGCAGACTAGGACCAATGTTGGTGGCTGCAGGCTATGCTGTCAGTGGTACCACAAGAAGTCCAGAACGTGCACTGGAGCTTGAGTCGAAGGGAGTTACTCCGATCCTGGTAAATGTATTTGACCGTGATGCCCTGATTGAGGCCGTTGTACGGTGTGCCCCTTCGGTAGTGATCCATCAACTGACGGATTTACCGAACAATTTGGACCCTGCATTGATGAACGATGCCGTCGTGAAAAATGCGAGAATTCGCCGTGAGGGAACCCGCAATCTGGTGGATGCTGCGCTGGCTGCGAGTTGTCCTAGAATCATTGCACAGAGTATTGCCTGGGCATATGCGCCATCAACACTATCTTGCAAGGAGGAGGCAGAACTTGATACGCACGCCACAGGCGCAAGGAAGATCAGCATCGATGGCGTGATTGCGCTCGAAACCTGCTTGCTGACAACACCAGGTCTGGTCACCACGTTACTCAGGTATGGACAGCTTTACGGTCCAGGCACCGCCCATCTGAAAGTGAACGGCAGTGTCCCGATACATATCGATGCCGCTGCTCACGCAGCGATACTGGCATTGAAACAAGATGCGTCTGGCATCTTCAACATTACGGAAGATAGCGCAAGTGTGAGCAATCACAAAGCACGCGCTATATTGGGATGGACTCCTGATTTTCGGCTATAGTCATCATGCGTATATGCATGAAACGTCGGACATATGCAGCAAGAGGTAGCACGGTGCCATCCGACTATCAGGATTGGCTCCAACCGATCCACTTTAACAAGGTCGCTCCGAATAGATTGATCAGCAAGCCAATCATCAGCAAGATTGCACCTGCCAATTGAACGGCCCCCAACACTTCGTGAAAACTCAACCAGCCAGTGGTCAACCCAACCAGAGGTACTAGCAAACTAAAAGGAGCGACCCGGTTGATCGGATAGCGCGAAAGCAGGAAATTCCAGGCCGCATACCCAAACAAAGTGGATGCCCAGGCAATATAAATTACTGCGCCCAATGATTGCAAACTGAAATGCTGCACCGATTGCCATATCGCTGACCCACCATCAACGTACCAAGCCAATGCCAGCAGTGGCATTGGTGGCACCAGGCTTGACCACACAACGAATGCCAGTTGGTTCATAGGGCCATATCGTCCGACCGCACGGCTGACGATATTGCCACAAGCCCACATGACCGCTGCTGCAATAGTCAGCAGAAATCCTGTCAACGGCATGGCGACACCATGTGCACTGCCAATCAGGATCAGGCCGCCAGCTGCCAGTAACAGACCGACAAGTTGATTGGCATGCCACTTCTCTTTGAGAAAAAATGCAGTCAGCAACAAGGTAAATAATGCTTGGGATTGCAATACCAGTGATGCCAGACCAGAAGGCATGCCCACGTGAATTGCGGTAAACAAAAAGGCAAACTGGCCAACAGAGATCGTCATGCCATAGGCGATGTATAGCCGCAGCGGTACCTTGGGTGGCCGCAGAAAAAGAAGCGCCGGGAATGCCGCAAGTACAAAGCGTACGGCTGCCAGCAACAAGGGAGGGACGCCATGAAGGCCTACTTTGATGATGGCAAAGTTGACACCCCACACCGCAATGATAATTAACGCCAAACCAAGGTGCGCAGGCCGCATCGCTGTTGTAGTCATTGAACATTCCGCCCTATTTGATTTCCGGCGGTATTGAACCGGAAGACAAAACGCGGCAAGCGAATCGTTGAAGATGAGGAGAGGTTATCGACACGTTTCTTGGCAATGGCAATTGCAGAGAGCATGATAGATTCCAGAAGGAAATATCTAAAACATCATCTTATCTGCTTGCTACAAAATCGCACAGAGTCACTTTGCACCAGTACAGTTAAGGTATTTCACTTGGTCTGGCAACCGCGAATAAAAAACCCGCGAAACCATGACGATTCGCGGGTCTGCTTAATTTGGTGCCGGTATATTTCCCGACCGCCGGCTCCGGTAGGTGCAATACTGAATTGCGCGATGCTCGGCATTGTAGGAAACAGTTTTTACAGGAATATGACCAATTCCTGAACTAGAGAAATGTGCCCAAAACGACACAAGGATCAACAAACGAGAAATGCAAGAAGTCCCAGAAGCCGTTACTTTATTCTTTCAGCAATGCAATGGCATCCTCTGCGACACTGCGCAAATTGTTGATAGTGGCATTAAGCTCAGCCAACTCACCCGCGCTGGGTGGCAAATCCATCCCCCCTTTGACCTGCGACGCTTTGACGATGGTCGCCGCCATATGCCATGCCGCGCGGTTGTGTGCATTGATCAATTCTTTGCGGATACGCTCCAGCGCAATTTTCTTGGTGTCGTCCATCTCGGCTTTCTGCAATCAAAACAAGGAGACCATGGCGGCCACGCGCATTTCAGTGCGGAAATATAGTACATGAAAACTTTCCTGCTCTACGCTGGAAAGAATTTGCAATGATTTCCTGTTACCTCTCATTACTTTATCCAACTACTTCGTAACCGGCGAGTCATTTACAATTGCTTCACACATCATTCAAGACTGTCATTTTCGATCTCAGGAGAACCCAGGCATGCATCGCTTGCATCCATCCCTATCTATTTCCTTCATGACTACCCTGATACCATTAAGCATTCTGGTCTCCATGGCAGGTTGTGCATCTTCAAAGCCTTCTTTGTATCATCAGGAAGATTTCAGTGAAACAGATACCTATTCGCGTACTTTCAGCGTCAATGATGCAGCCTCGTGTGAGGCTGCTCGTCGCGCCTTGCTTGGACAGGGTTATATCATCAGCAAAGCGCAAACAAATTTGATTGACGGCACCAAGAGCTTCCAGCCTGAGGCTGATCAACATGTCGAGATTGCATTCCACATCGTGTGTGCATCTAATGGCAAGGCAGATCGCTCTAGTGCCGTATTCGTCAGCGCGACGCAAGATCGCTATGCACTCAAGAAAACAAATAACTCGGCCAGCCTAGGCTTGAGCGTGTTGGGCTCTGTCTCCATGCCGTTCAGCTCTAGCGATGACTCTATGGTGAAGGTTGCGAGTGAAACCATCCGGGCTGCTGATTTTTATGACCGTTTCTTCGGAGCCGTGGAACGCTATCTGACACCAGGCGAAGACACCCTTGACGGTATCAATCAACATCAACTCGATGGACCTGTCGGAGTATCGGATAAAAAAGACACGCATTAAGCCAGATGCCAGTAATTGCTGCCGCCAGCATTGACTCTTCTGGCGAGCGATGCCTGATTTTGAGGCGGGAACAAATATTTAATAAAATCAATAACTTGCACTTTCACAAACAAGTTATCCACATAGTTGCCCACATTTTTTGTGGGTAACTATGTGAAATTGACTGCGTTCGTCACCACTAGCCCGCAGCTAGAGATACCACTGGCAACCAGTTAAACCGATCCGCACTCAATAGACGATGCAGCCGTATTTATGCTGCATCACGGATCGCCGAGATCGATTGCGTCGTCCTCAGATTCGCCAGCTTGCTCACGGTGCTGGCGCAGGCTTGCGCAACTTCACGCCCCTTGACCACAAAGTGTTCATGGAAAAACTGTTGATGTTCACCATGTGAGTGGAAATGGTGAGGGGTAAGCACTGCTGAAAACACCGGTACCTCAGTTTCCAGCTGCACTTGCATCAGTGCACTAATCACAGACTGCGCTACAAAATCATGGCGATAGATACCGCCGTCGACGACGAGGCCAGACGCAACAATACCAGCGTATTGGCCTGTTTTTGCCAGTACTTTGGCATGTAACGGAATTTCGAATGCGCCAGGCAATTCAAAAAAATCAATCGACGTCGCTGGAAAGCCCTGCTTAGCCATTTCAGTCGTAAACGAAAGACGACATTGATCAACGATTTCCTTATGCCAGCTAGCCTGAATAAAGGCTATACGTTGCCTGACTGCGCCATGAGGCTCAATTTGCTGAGAGGGAACTACAGATGGATGTGGCATTGATTCAGGACTCCTGTTTGTTGAAAAAACAGGGCGCGTGGGAAGACGGCTGCTCAAACGCCAAGGCGCCTGAATACAGCGGAAATCCCGTTCTCTTTTATCCGGACTATGACCGTCGGCTCTGGCATCTCACCAGATCTGCTGACCTTGCCTGGTCATTGCGGTAAACACAATGGTCAGGCAAGCGCTCGCGGGCTCGTCATTCCTGTTTCGCAAGCGAAGCAATAACGACATCACCGCCGGTGGGGAATTACGCCCCGCCCCGAGAACATCATGATCAAAAAATTGCACATGGATTTCGTGCAAATTTTTGTCAGCAGGGAATTTATCACGATTCAAAATTTACTGCAGGCGGGCCTTGCGAATATCAATGCTTGAGCAGCGGTATCACTGCTCAATATGCAGGTAATCAGGAAAAGGAAATAGCAAATGTGGAAATGACGAGATAAGGCCGTAGAAAGCCTATAACTGCAAAGTCAAAACCTCTCCGAAAGCAATTGCCTGGGTGTTGGTAGCGGCATGCATGGCCATCTGCAGCACTGGTAAATTCTGCGCACGGGCCTGTAACAGACGAATCGTTCCGGCATGGCAGACAATAATAGCCTGACCATGACCGCGCTGTAGCAGATCTCCGCAAAACGAATCGATGCGTTGAGCAACGTTCAATACGTTTTCACCACCACCAGGGCGATAGCCTACGACATCGGAAGCCCATTGGTCGATTTCCTCACGGGGCAAATCATCCCAGGCACGCTGCTCCCAGCTGCCAAAATGCATTTCCATCAGTCGCGGGTCATAGCGAACCGGGCCTGCATTCAACGCTGCCGCCAGCGGCTCAGCCAGGAATACGCAACGTTGCAAGGGACTGGAATAGAGAGGCACATAAGGTGGCAACGCTGGACTGACATTCTCCAATACTGATCGGCACTCCTCTTCGGTCACGGCAAGATCGCTACTTCCATAGCACAGACCTTTATCGATCACTGGCAAGGGATGACGAATGAGATGCAGCAGCATATTCAACCTTTCTGTTCATAAAGAAAGCGCCGGCGACAACCCAGCCAACAGGCCAATATATATCGCCACTTCGCTCAATTGTTGCACCGCTCCAAGGCAGTCACCGGTATATCCTCCGAGGCGACGCTGAAACAATCGCACGAGAAACATAACAGCAACCAGAGCTACCGCTGAAGCCAGTAGCAATGCAGACCACGGTAACCAGCCTGACATCCCGCAAAGCATCAGAGGACACAGAGCGGTCAGCGTTGAGACGACAAACTCGATCACGGTCATCTGCTGCACCATTGGCTTGGCCTTACCTTCTTCGCGCACATACTTCATGCCCCAGATCAAACCTGCGACGCAACCTCGCGAAAAGGGATGTGCCACCAGTAAGGCTGGCGCGATCTTCTCAACCGGCAAACTCGTCAGTGTGACAAGCTTGACTGCCACCAGCAAAACCAGGCCAAGCACACCAAAAGTACCGAGGCGAGAATCACGCATGATCTCCATCACACGCTGAGGCTGAGATCCTCCACCAAAACCATCGCAAACATCCGCGAAACCATCCTCATGCAATGCTCCGGTGAAATAAATGCCAGCCACCGTTGAAAGCAATATTGCAACCGACTTCGGCAGACAGTATACAAGGATGGCGTAGACCCCGGCACACAAGATTGCGATAAGTAATCCTACTGCGGGCAAATATCTTGTGGCTCGGGATAACCATTGCGGATCAAAACCAACCCAACGTGGTATTGGCAGACGCGTAAAAAATTGCACCGCGGTAAAAAACAGCCGCAACTGGTATTTCACACCACTAGACTTGACCAATGATGCCTCGGAAGATGGCCTGCCCTCCTGATCCACTTCAGACACTCTTCTCGCTTACCTGCGCCGATGAAAATGTCGCCATCTGCGCCAGGAAATTCACTGCAGCATGCAGCAGTGGCAGCGCCAACGCACTACCAGTTCCCTCTCCCAGACGCAGATCCAACTGCATCAGTGGGCGAGCTTGCAAATAACTGAGCATACGACGATGGCCTTGCTCATCGGAACAGTGGGAAAAAAGGCAATATTCCAGAATGGCAGGTTCTAACGTCGCCGCGACCAACAATGCAGACGTCACAATGAAACCATCCACGAGGATGACCATGCGTCGCTCTGCTGCCTTCAACATGGCGCCGGTAATCATGGCAATTTCAAATCCGCCAAATGTTCGCAACACCTCCAGCGCAGTCGCCGTTTCTGATTGGGCAGCATGAAAAGCAACTGCCCGCTCGATGACCTGCAGCTTGTGGCGAATTCCCGCAGCGTCCAGTCCGGTGCCTGCCCCGACGCACTCAGACAAATCAATGTCGGTGAGCTTGTGCATGATGGCGGCCGCAGCAGTAGTATTACCGATGCCCATTTCACCAAAACCGATCACTTCGGCATCAAGTGCTGCGACCAGATCCATACCGCGTTGGACTGCCTGCTCACATTGCGCGACGGTCATCGCTGGCTCGATGGCAAAATTTCGCGTTCCGTAGGCGATTTTGTGAGACATCAGTCCGGCGCGCTGTCCAAAATCATGGTTGACGCCCGCATCAACAATATGTAATGCACATTGATTCTGACGCGCGAAGACATTAATGGCGGCGCCCTCGGCCAGAAAATTCTCTACCATTTGCCACGTCACGCTTTGCGGATAAGCCGATACGTTCTCTTCCACGATGCCGTGATCGGCTGCAAATACGATAATGGCAGCACGATCAATACACGGTTTTACGGAATTTTGGATCCGGCCAATACGACTGGCGATGAACTCCAGCACCCCCAAACTCCCTTGAGGCTTGGTCTTGTTATCAATCGCGGACTGCAAGGCAGTTATTAACTGCTCATCGCGCGTAGTAGGTATAGTTGGAATGCGCATAAACGAATATATCTCTCACCGACAGCTTAAAGCAGTCACTGTCAGCCTAAGCAACATCGGCAATAATGGAAATAATAAAAGAATAATTTTGCGCGTCATTGTACGATTCTGCTTGATCGCGCCGCTGACGCCTCGCTGACAGACTCTATTTTTTCAACGCATGCAGCAGCGCCTTGGTCAGGTCCTCGATCGCGAACTTCGCTACATACCCATCCGCACCAATATTCTTGACATGCTCTTCATTGGTGGAACCCGACAAGGATGAGTGAATCACGACCGGAATCGCTTTCAGTCGATCATCTCTCTTGATGTTACGTGTCAAGGTAAAGCCATCCATTTCGGGCATCTCGAGATCGGTCAGGACCAGCGCAACGCGATCGGTAATTGGTACGGACTGCTCACGGGTTTCGTGATTGACTTGTACCAACCGCTCCCAGGCTTCCTTACCTGTCTTGAACATTTCAAACGGTAAGCCCATCGCTTGTAAGCCCTGCTCAACCAGTGAGCGAGCGACTCTGGAATCATCTGCAGCAATAATGACCGAGCCTGGTTTGAGAGTAATCTTCTCCATACCAACCAGATCCATATCGCGTTCGACCGGCATAATTTCATGCAAGATTTGTTCAACATCCAGCACCTGCGCCAGACGACTCCCACTTTCGTCATCGTCAAGGCGCGCGATACTGGTGACGAAGTTTCCTCCCGCCTTGGTCTCGGCTGAAAGTACCTGGCTCCACTCCAGCCGGACGATTTCCTCGACTGACTCGACGGCAAACGCCTGAGTACTCCGCGCATATTCAGTCACCAGCAAAATATTAAGACCGGTTTTGGGGACACAGCCCACGACACTAGGCAAGTCAATGACTGAAATAATCTGACCGCGAATATTCACCATACCCAGCATTGGCGACTGGGTACCCGCTGCGGTCGTGATATGCGGCATGGGAACGATTTCCCGAATCTTGAATACATTGATGCCGAACAGTTCCGAACGCACGCCATGTGGATCAGCACCCAGACGAAAAAGCAATAGTTCAAACTTGTTTGAACTAGTCAGGTTCGTTCTTTCGTCAATCTCTTTTTGAAAAGCATCCATGTTCAGCCCTCCCCCGTACCATCAAAACAGTTATTCGAACCAACAATCACGCCAATGTAAAGCGTAATGTCTGGAAAAACAATTCAATCTCCGCGAAACGTTAATAAATCGCTCTTTTTAGCAGTGATATTGACATGCCAGACCTTGGAACTTCCAAAATTGCAAAACACGGCACGTGATTCTGCTTGTCCCCACTAGGAAATGCGGGAGTCAATAGAGATGAGCATTGAGGAAAGACGAAAAAAAAGGAAGCTCGTCAATGAGCTTCCTTTTTCCAAATTTGGAGCGGGAGAAGAGTCTCGAACTCTCGACCTATACCTTGGCAAGGTATCGCTCTACCAACTGAGCTACTCCCGCATAGAGAGGTAATACAGTAATACTTTTGACATTAACTAAGCAATATCAAAATGTCGTTCTGGAATAACTGACACTTGCCTATGCCACCAGAATTCGTTTTTCACAAGGCACTAGCGCCACCAGCCAGCAAAATAAACGAAGAAAAAGAGTATATACAGTTTCAAGAAAGTTGACAAGCACCGCACAGAAAATCAATCAATTTGATTTGCACTTCACTATGCCAACTAAAACTAAAAATAATTCGATTTTTTTTTGAGAATCAGCTGATGGCGCTGATAACAGCGACTTCATAGACTTGCCCCTACCGAACACCATCCTTTTTCTTGCACAAAAAGATGGCCGGACCTCAATACTCCCGCCGAGATCGACTACATCACCATCGACAGAATAAGTGCGTAGCTCCGTCAACAGAGATACGGCTGGATATTTTTTTAATCGTTAGCTAAGGATTTTGATGAATTCACGTATTTTGACCATTTCAATCGGCGCCTGTCTGCTGGCGGCCTCGACTTACGCCAATGCCGCCACCCCAGAAAAGGAAGGTTGGTATCTAGGCGCAGGTATCGGATACAGTCACTACAAGGTCCCAAAACCTGAAGAAATTTACGAAGACGGCGAGCTGAAAAATAGTGGCACCGGGGTGAAGCTCTATGGCGGCTATCAGTTCAACAATATCTGGGCGGTCGAATTTGAGTATGTCGAATTCGGAACCTCTACCTACAAGACGCATGCAAGCGCCTATCCTTCAAACGAGATCAGGATTACCAGCTCAGGTATTGGCATTAGCGGAGTTGGCAATCTCCCACTATCAAATGAATTCAGTGTATTCGGCAAACTTGGAGCACTCACCAGATTCTCGAGAGTGCATGGACAAAAAGACTACGTCGAGGGGGGCCCGGAAAATCAGATCACGTCACAGACCTACAAGAGCACTTCAATTGCACCGATGCTGGGACTTGGCGCTGAGTACCACCTAACACAAAACGTGAGCTTACGAGCAGAGTATGAATATTTTGGAAAATCCAAGCTGAAAGACACCGATTTCAAATTGGGCAACGAACTGCTGAGCATCGGCGTGCGCTACAATTTTTAAGCAAACTTAGTCGGACCAGTGCATGACCTAGCCACATACAAAAGGCATGTTAGGTACAAACCACGCAAAAAAAGCCCGCGATTTGCGGGCTTTTTTATATTACCTGAATCTTGGAGGCGGGGGTCGGGATCGAACCGGCGTAGACGGCTTTGCAGGCCGCTGCATAACCACTTTGCTACCCCGCCTAAGGGGACGCGTGACAGACGCAGTACAACAAACTGTTGGCGCTAAGGAAATTTCCTTACTACACACCAAGAGCCATATGCTCATAATAAAAAAAGGAAGCGCACTGAACGCTTCCTTTATGTATTCTGGAGCGGGAGAAGAGTCTCGAACTCTCGACCTATACCTTGGCAAGGTATCGCTCTACCAACTGAGCTACTCCCGCATCGAACAACCAGGAACCACTGCTGTTCAAAGAAGGCCATATTGTATATCGACATGAAGTGTCGCGCAAGGCCATTCCGAGAAAAATTGCACTGAAAGCAAAACAGCACCCGTCATTAATGCAACTAAGTTGCATTTAAAACGAACTCGGATTAAGATGCCCACATCGTAAATGCAACTTTGTTGCAAATAAAATCCGCGACCATGCATATTCCTTTTCATACCCCTCATTCACAGGCACCTCCCGAAGCCACCCATTGAGTCAGCAATATCACTCCCAGCGAAATTGGTTGCGAGTGATCACCTCAACCACTTGAATCCCACCATGAATACACGCTTGCTAAAACTAAGCGCGCTGGTTGCGCTCGCCTACACAACATCGACTTCAGCAAGCCAGGCTGAATCGCTTTCTCAACCGATCACGCCCACCATCGCAGAGCAACAAGGACAGACGCAAAACGACACGCCAAAATCAGATGGCACCTCAACCGAAGCATTACCGGTCATTGAAGTCTCAAGCGATCGTCTTAATGGTGTGCGCAACAGCATTCAGGTAGAAACAGGAAGTAGCACCTACCACATCAGCCACAAGGATATCGAATCACTCCCACTGGGAGAAGATAGCTCCTTCAACCAGGTCTTGCTGCAAGCGCCAGGCGTTGCACAAGACTCGTATGGCCAGTTACATGTGCGTGGAGATCATGCAAACCTGCAGTACCGTCTCAACGGCATCCTGCTACCAGAGAGCATCTCCGGATTTGGTCAAACCCTGGACACGCATTTTATCGATAGTGTCAACCTGATTACTGGCGCATTACCAGCGCAATACGGCTATCGCACAGCAGGCATCGTGGATATCCAAACGAAAACCGGGCAACTGACACCAGAGGGCAATATCGGCATCGTCGTCGGCAGCAACAATACCCGCCAATTGAATATAGATACGAGCGGCACCGTCAACGGTATTAACTATTATCTTTCTGGCTCTCTGAATGCCAACAATCTCGGCATTGAGAACCCTACAAGTTCCTCTTCGCCACTGCATGACCGCACAGTGCAAAACAAGGGATTCGGCTATTTTTCATATCTGATCAACCCAGACACACGGATCAGCTTGATTTTAGCCAACACCAACAGTCGCTTTCAGATACCCAATACTGCTGGCGAAACACCAAGCTACCCACTACCCGGGGTTAATATTGCGTCTGCTAATCTGCATGAAACCCAGCGCGAAACGAATCGCTACGAAATTATTTCTTTGCAAGGTGCCGTTGGCGACGATATCGATTACCAGATCGCCCTTTTCAGCCGCTATACCAGCGTGTCCTATCAACCAGATAATTACGGCGACCTGATTTATACCGGCGTCACTAGCCAGGTCTCCCGCTCGGGACTGGCCAATGGCCTGCAACTGGATACCGGTTACAGGCTCAACGACAATCACACTCTACGTGCGGGACTATCAACAACCAGGGAAAAGCTCTCCAACAGCGACCAGTCTCTGACACTGCCTGCCGATGCTGATGGCAATCCAACCAGCACAACACCGATCTCGATCAGCGATAGCGCAAGTAAAGTCACAACACAAAGCGGAATTTACCTGCAAGACGAATGGAAACTCACCGACAAGCTCACCCTCAATTACGGCGCCCGCTTTGATCAAATCAATGCCTATGTCACCGGCAGCCAATTGAGTCCGCGAATTGGCATGGTATTTCAAATGACCCCCGATACCACCTTGCACGCTGGCTATGCGCGATACTTCACGCCACCAGCCAATGAATTGATACCGGCCTCTACCGTTGCCAGCTTTGAAGGGACAACCGGGGCTGCGGCAAGTAGCCAGAACGGCGCGGTACAACCTGAACGATCCAATACTTACGATATAGGAGTGTCCCACAAGGTATCCGAAACACTAACACTGGGCGCAGATGCCTATTACAAGCAAGTCACGAATTTACTTGATGAAGGACAGTTCGGATCTGCCCTGCTCTACACGCCCTTCAATTATGCGCAAGGCAAGATCTACGGACTGGAGCTCACCCTCAACTATCGTCAGGATGACTTGTCTGCCTATTTCAATCTGGCGCGTTCAACCGCACTGGGCAAGAACATTATTTCAAGCCAATATAATTTCACGCAGGCAGAACTGAATTACATTGCCAATAATTGGGTACATCTGGATCATGACCAGAAGCTCACTGCATCGGCAGGTGTTTCCTACCTCTATCGTGGCACCACTTATAGTGGCGACGCCATCGCTGGTAGCGGCTTGCGCAGCGGCTTCGCAAACAGCGAACACTTGCCCTTCTACACCACCTTCAATCTGGCAGCGTCGCGCACCTTCGACGATTCCCCTATCGGAAAAGTGACGCTGCGTTTGAGCGTCGTCAATCTACTCGATGCAACCTATGAAATTCGAGATGGCAGCGGCATTGGTGTCGGCGCACCACAATATGGACAGCGACGCGGATTTTATCTGGCGATGTCCAAGCATTTCTGAATCTCCGCTTGATGAGACAACAGCGCCGCAGACAGATGTTTATCTGCGCGCTGTGGAGTAGAAAACCAAAACGGCGCAACCTTAGAATAACAAGAATGTGGACGAAAAAAAACAGGCACCGAAGTGCCTGTTTTTTACCGCATAGCTACTTAAGTAACTACACAAAGAATAATGGAGCGGGAGAAGAGTCTCGAACTCTCGACCTATACCTTGGCAAGGTATCGCTCTACCAACTGAGCTACTCCCGCATTGACAAGACCGCCACTATAGCGCCTTGGCAGAAAAAGTCAATACCTGATATTTGATTTATTGAGTTTTATTGAATCTTCTTGATCATCGGCCATGCCTTGCGCAGATAGTAAAACATCGACCAGACTGTCAGCAGAGCTGCCACCAGCATCAAGACATGCCCCCACAAGCGGGTATCAATGACGCCAAACAGCTCATCGTAGTACAGCAACATGGGAATGGCGATCATTTGCGCAGTCGTCTTGATCTTGCCCAAGGAACTGACTGCGACGGATTTCGATGCACCAATCTGCGCCATCCATTCACGCAGCGCCGAGATAGCGATTTCACGACCAATGATGATAAATGCCACTACGGGATGAACACGCCCAAGATGCAGCAGCACCAGCAAGGCACCCGTAACCATCAACTTGTCTGCCACCGGATCCAGAAAGGCACCAAATGCAGAAGTCTGATTCCAGCGACGAGCCAGAAAACCGTCGAACCAGTCAGTCGCAGCCGCCACAATAAAGATGATGGTCGATGCCATTCCTTGCTGATAGCGGCTCAGTCCGAGTTCGGGAACGTAGAACACACCGACAACCAAGGGAATCAGAGCGACCCGCAACCAGGTGAGCAAAATGGGAAAGTTAAATGGCATACCTTGAATTATTATCAGGAACTGCTGAGCAGGATTAAATTTACCGAGATAGTATCAGAGCAGCCTGACAAAATACGATGCCAGACGCTGCCTATACGCAGGAAAAGCGACAACATCAATGTAATTGCCGATAGATTTCCTCCGCCAGCGTTCGCGAAATCCCTTCTACCGAGGCCAACTCATCGACACTGGCATCAGTGACACCACGCAAACCACCGAAGCGGGCCAGCAATTTTTGTCGTCGTTTGGCGCCAATGCCTTCAATTTCTTCCAGTCTGGATGTTTGACGCGCCTTGGCGCGTTTGGCACGCATTCCGGTAATCGCAAAGCGATGGGCCTCATCGCGAATCTGCGCAATCAACATCAATGCAGCGGACTCCTTGCCTAACTCCTGCGCCAGTCGTCCATCAACAAAAACCAGGGTTTCCAGTCCCACCTTGCGCCCTTCTCCCTTGGCGACACCAACGATGAGGCTCAGATCCAGCCCAAGCTCGGTAAACACTTGCCGCGCCATCTCGACCTGGCCTTTGCCGCCATCGATGAGAACCACATCAGGCATCGTTCCTTCACCATTGGCCAATTTTTCGTAACGCCGCATCAAGACCTGACGCATGGCGGCGTAATCATCGCCCGGGGTAATATCGTTGATGTTATAGCGACGATATTCACCATTTTGCATGGCATGATGGTGAAATACGACACAGGATGCCTGAGTTGCCTCACCTTGGGTATGGCTGATATCGAAGCACTCCACGCGCAAGCTATCAATATCCTCGACCTCCAGACTCAAGGCCTCCACCAGTGCGCGAGTGCGTGCCTGTTGTGAACCTTGCTCGGAAAGCAGCCTGGCCAGTGCGATCTCGCCACCCTTGTGTGCCATTTCAAGCCATTGTCGACGCTGTCCCTGCGGTTGAAAGGTCAATGTAATGCGATGCCCGCATTGTTCCATCAGTGCCAGCATCAAGGCTGGGTCATCGAACTCATGGTTGAGAATCAGATTGCCGGGGATGAAGGTATCAATATAGTGCTGCGCCAGGAAAGCCTTGAGAACAGCCGCCTCAATCGCCTCTTCCTGATCGGCCAGCGCTTCAGCACCCTCGACCTGAGTCGGGAAATAAGCACGGTCACCCAGATGACGACCACCACGCACCATCGCCAGATTCACGCAGGCGCGGCCTCCATGCACGACCACGGCAATGATATCGATATCGGCGTCGCTGCCGGTTTCCATGGTTTGCTGGTGCAACACACTCGACAGCGAGGTGATCTGGTTGCGCACGGCAGCGGCTTGTTCGAATTTAAGCTCGCCGGCGAAGGCATGCATTTTCTTTTCCAGCACGTCGAGCACCTCGGTTTGCCTGCCGCGCAAAAACTTGGAGGCATTTTCGACGTCTTGGGCGTAATCCTCAGTGGTAATCAGGTTCACGCACGGACCACTGCAACGGTGAATCTGATGCAGCAGGCACGGCCGGGTCCGATTAGCGTAGACAGTATCTTCGCAAGTTCGCAGGAGGAATACCTTTTGCAAAATCTGAATCGACTCCTTGACTGCCCATGCGTTGGGAAAGGGGCCGAAATACTGATTCTTCTTGTCAACGGCGCCACGGTAATAGGCCATACGCGGGAAGGCATGACCACTGATCTTCAGATACGGGTAGGACTTGTCATCGCGAAACAGGATGTTGAAACGCGGCCGTAAGGTCTTGATCAGATTATTTTCCAGCAGCAGTGCCTCGGCTTCACTGCGGGTCACCGTCGTCTCCAGCCGGGCAATACGCTCGACCATCATGGCGATGCGCGGGCTGGTCAGCGTCTTCTGGAAATAGCTGGAGACACGCTTCTTGAGATCTCGCGCCTTGCCAACGTAGAGCAACTGATCCTGATGATCAAAATAGCGATACACACCCGGTAAATGCGGGAGCTTCGAGACCGTCGCCAACACAATCGCACGCGCATCAGAGACATCAGATTGCTGCGACGCAGCTGCCTGCTCGGAAGTCTTTGATGGCTCTGATGATTCTGGAGGCACAGGTGGCAGGGTCGAGGACATACTTGCGGGAGAAATACTTATGGCAGCTTCTGCAACGCGGCCTTGGCAGCAAGATAACGTGCATCCTGCTGCAGGCTAGCCCAATCCAGCGCATGATTTTGCGGCACCAACGCCGCAATGCGCGCAGCCGATGCCGGAAAGACTTTGGTCTTCAGACCGTTTAACAGCAGATCGGCCTTATCAGGCGAATTACAGATCAGAATCATGTCGCAACCGGCCTTCAACGCAGCCTGTGCGCCTTCGAGAACACCACCAACGGCGCTGGCACCATGCATGCTCAGATCGTCACTGAAAATGACGCCCTGAAAGCCCAGATCGCGACGCAGGATAGTCAGCCACTTTTTCGAAAAACCGGCCGGATGTGGATCCACCTTAGGATAGATGACATGCGCTGGCATCACTGCCGTCAAACTCATGCCAAGCCAGTCATAGGGTGCGGCGTCATCATGCATGATGTCCTTGAATTCCCGGTCATCGACAGGAATCGCGATGTGCGAATCCGCAGCAACAAAACCATGTCCCGGGAAATGCTTGCCACAATTGGCCATCCCGGCCAGAGCGAGGCCATGATTGAGGCTTTTAGCAAGCAGACTGACAACGCGTGGATCGCGGTGAAACGCCCGTGTACCGATCACATCAGACTGACCAAAATCCAGATCCAACACCGGTGTGAACGATAAATCAACACCGCAGGCGCGCAATTCCGCTGCCAGTACAAAACCAACGGTCGTAGCCAGCTTGGTAGCGGCAAGAACATCACGATCCCATAACTCTCCCAGAGTGCGCATGGCTGGCAAATGGGTAAAACCATCTGTCTTGAATCGCTGTACCCGGCCACCCTCATGATCGACCGCAATTAGGACCCCGGGACGCGCCGCATGGATGGCCTGAGTCAACGCCACCAGTTGCTTGCGGTCGACGTAATTACGGGCAAACAGGATCACGCCGCCAGTCAGCGGATGCTGAATACGACGAACGTCATCTGCCGTCAGCGTGGTCCCCACCACATCGAGCATGATCGGACCAAGTGGCTTGCTGGATTGCTGTACTGCTGAATTCATTTTTTCTCCACAATGACAAAAGCGACCGCATACTCTGCCTCATCGGTAATCGAGACTTGTGCGGTCAATCCCTGCTGTTCCATCCAGATCTTGAGGGCGCCGCTGCATACCACTTCGGGTTTGCCACTCGGCGCATTGAGTGTTTGCATGGCGCGCCACGTCATGGGCATACGCATACCCATGCCAATAGCTTTGGAAAAAGCTTCTTTGGCGGCGAACCGTGTGGCCAGAAAGTTGATTCCACGAGACTCGACTTTGGCCTTGCGATTCAGATACTTGACCATCTCTTCGGGGCCAAGAATGCGCTCAGCAAAGCGATCCCCATACTTGGCAAGTGCAGCCTTGATGCGCGAGGTCTGCAGGATGTCGGTCCCGATTCCGTAAATCACGCTCAGCCTCGTCCACTGTTGGTCCGCGCCTGCTGGATAATCGCCTTCATTTCACTGACGGCATTCTTCCAGCCAACAAAGAGCGCATGCGCCACAATCGCATGACCGATATTCAGTTCGGCGATATCGGCGATGGCGGCGATTGCCTGCACATTGGTGTAGTGCAATCCATGCCCGGCATTGACCTTGAGTCCATTTTGCAGTCCCGCCAAAACACCAGCGCGGATTCGCTCCAGTTCTTTTTGCAGCTCGGCCTCGTCATGCGCCTCGGCATAACGCCCGGTATGCAGCTCAATCACCGTCGCACCGGTTTCTGCCGCCGCCTTGATCTGCTCGGCCTCCGGATCGATGAACAGACTCACGCGGATGCCCTCTGCCTGCAATTGCCGCACGGCTGCCTGTACTTGCGCAAAGTGCGTCACCACATCGAGCCCACCTTCCGTGGTGACTTCATTGCGTTTTTCTGGCACCAGGCAAGAGTCGTGAGGCTTGATGCGACAGGAAAAATCGATCATTTCACTTGTCACTGCAGCTTCCAGATTCATCCGTGTACGCAGCAGAGGACGAATTGCCTCCACATCGGCATCGCGGATGTGGCGACGGTCTTCGCGCATGTGCAAGGTAATCGCATCAGCACCGGCCTCCTCGGCTTGTAGTGCCGCCTGGATCGGATCCGGGTAACGCGTGCCGCGCGCATTGCGCAAGGTAGCAACGTGATCGATATTGACGCCCAACTCGATGGCTGGGCCAACAGGATGCAGGAAACTCATGATTTAACGAGATATGCTTGTGGATGAGGATGAAGTCGTCGTGGTGATATTGGCATTGGAGCGGCCGGCATTATCCGCGACACCAGAGACATTAAGCGGCGCAGCAACACGCCAATTGAAAATAAGCATAACCAGGGCACCAGCAACCAGCCCCCAGAAAGCCGCACCAACACTGAACAGAGAGATACCCGAAGCCGTCACCAGAAAAGTGACAAGAGATGCTTCACGCTGCTTTTCGTCAGACATGGCAGTAGTCAGCGCGTTGGCAATCGTACCGAACAATGCCAGTCCTGCAATTGCCATGACCAACGCCTTGGGAAATGCTGCAAACAAGGCAACGACAGTGGCACCGAAAATACCCGCCAGCAGATAGAACACGCCGGCGGCAACACTGGCGACATAACGCTTGGCCGGGTCTTCATGCGCTTCCTTGCTCATGCACATTGCCGAGGTAATTGCCGCCAGACAGACAGAAAAACAACCCAGCGGTGCCAGCAAAAGCGTGGTCAGGCCAGTCGCAGTAATCAATGGTGATATTGGCGTCTGATAGCCCGATGCGCGCATGATCGCTACACCCGGCGCATTCTGCGAAGCCATGGTAACAACGAACAATGGGATACCGACGCCAATCAAACTGGTAAAGGAAAATTGAGGAATGACCAGCTCCGGGCGGGCCAGCGCAAACTGGAAATGATCAAGCTTGAGCATCCCCTGCGCGGCGGCAAAAGCAACCCCAAGTGCCAGCACGATGATGATGGCGTAGCGCGGCAGGAGGCGCTTGGCCATCAGATAGGCAATGAACATCAGCAACACCAGGCCAAACTCCAGCTTCATGGCACCAAATACATCCATGCCAAACCGCAGCAATGTCCCCGCCAGCATGGCAGCAGCGATCGATACAGGGATGCGGTTCATCACCCGGGCAAACAAGCCGGTTACACCACAAATGGTCACCAGCAGCGCCGAGAACATGAAAACACCAACTGCCTGCGACATGTTCAATCCAGACAAGCCGGAAATGAGCAGCGCCGCGCCCGGTGTGGACCAGGCAGTCACCACCGGTGTGCGGTAATACAGGGAGAGCGCAATACAGGTCACGCCCATTGCCAATCCGAGCGCGAATATCCACGAACTGATCTGACCTGGCGTCGCGCCCGCAGCGCCAGCTGCCTGAAAAACGATCGCTATTGAACTGGTAAAGCCAACCAGCACAACCACAAAACCTGTGGTCAACGCGGACCAGGAAAAATCCTTGAACACTATAGACTCCGAGCTGCTAAAGTTGAGTGAGATCGATCAGAATCTGGCGCGTGTTCAGTTGAACACCACCCAGATGATGCGACAGCAGAAAACGCATGAGAAACTTGCTTTGGGCCTGCGTCGTCGGATCGCTGTAGTCTTCACTCTCCATGTCGAGCAACGTCTTGCCACTCACCTTTGGCCATACATCGGCTGCGCGGGCGGGACGCACACCATGCTCCGGATCAACCACATAGGTAGTAGCGGGATCAACCGTCTTGTTGAGCAAAGTGCAGGTGGTCCAATCAGCCGCGACACCGGTTTCCTTGAGCAGTGCGCGCTCGAACTGGCGCAGCACAATCGGTGCCGATTCTCCATGCGCAAGCTGGTTGAGCGTCGATACGTAGTGATCGAACAAAGCTGGGTGAGAATCATCCCGAGCCAGCAGTTTTACCAACAATTCATTCAGATAAAAACCACATAGCAGTGCTGATTTTTCCAACGGGAGCAAGCCACCGACCCATTCTGCAGCAGTCAGTGTGCGCACTTCCGATTTTCCGCTCCAGCTCACCGACAGCGGCTGAAATGTCTGCAGCACCCCACGCAGAGTCGAGTGAGGCCGCTTGGCGCCCTTTGCCACCAACGCAATACGGCCATGCTCGCGCGTCAGCACATCAACGATGAGGCTGGTTTCCTTGTAAGGGTAGCTGTGCAGGACAAATCCAGGTTGTGCCAGGATACGGGTATCCTGCTCAGCCGACTTCGGCCGGCGCACTGTCGTACCCGCCTGCGCAGAACGCGCAGCGCGCTTTGGTTTTGTTACGGAGGAATTTCTGGCGGTTGCCAACGCCGATTCCGTTGCTGCAGCACTGAGCGCAACAACGTCGGTAGTATCAGCGGAGATTGCGGCCATGATCTGTTTTACGCTTCGTCCTGTGAATGATGCTATTCGTAGCCGTATGCGCGCAAACCGGCTTCATTGTCGGCCCAGCCGGATTTGACCTTGACCCAGATTTCGAGATAGACCGGACCGCCAAACAGGCGCTCCATATCGAGGCGGGCCTGGGTGGAGATTTCTTTGAGTCGGGCTCCCTTATTACCGATGACCATGGCCTTGTGACCATCACGCTCGACCAAAATGGCCGCAAATACACGACGCAAATTACCTTCCTGTTCAAACTTCTCGATCAGGACTGTGCTGGTATAGGGCAGCTCCTCGCCAACAAAACGGAACACTTTTTCACGCACAATTTCCGACGCCAGAAATTTTTCGCTGCGGTCAGTAATGTCGTCTTCATCGAACATGGGTGGATTCAGCGGCAGCAATGTGCGGATTTCCTCCTGCAAATGATCAAGCTGAAAACGCTGCTTGGCAGACACGGGTACCACCGCAGCAAAATTATGCTGCGCAGCGACTTCCTGCGCAAATGGCATCAATACCGCTTTGTCCTTGTTACGATCAGACTTGTTCATTACCAGAATGCAAGGCACATTTGCCGGTAGCAAATCCATGACCTGCTTGTCTGCAGGTCCGAAGGTGCCTGCTTCAATGACGTACAGAATCACGTCCGCCGCAGTCAACGTCGTCGTGACGGTGCGATTGAGTGTCTTGTTCAGTGCATTGCTGTGGCGTGTCTGAAAACCCGGCGTATCAATGTAGACATATTGTGTATTCGCAATAGTCTGAATGCCGGTAATACGATGCCGGGTCGTTTGTGCCTTGCGGGAGGTAATACTGACTTTGGCGCCTACCAACACATTCATCAATGTCGACTTGCCTACGTTGGGGCGACCGACAATAGCGATGTATCCACATCGATAATCGCTCGATGCGTCGTCAGGGGCGGTAATTTCTGTCATGCTGTTTTACTTTGTGTCACTGTGGATGCTGGGCCAAGAGATTCGCTGCGGCCGTCCGGTACGGATCCAGACGCAGATGCAATCCCTCGTTCATTCTTGTCAATGCTCTTGTCCGACTTGTCAGACTTTTCATTTTTATCCTGCTTGTCTTGCTTATCCTGTTTGTCGGCTTTGGCCTCAACTTTGCTGATTTTGGCGTTGAGCGGCTTATCCGACCTGACAGCTACGGCGGCAGTAGCTGCCGACTCGTCTACCTGCGCATCCAGCTGTATCGTCGCAATACCAGCCAACTTCAACTGAGTTGTACGTGCACGCGGCTTGCGCGTTGAGGTAGGGGCCTTGACGAAGGCTGCCTGCACAGCCTCCAATGCCAGCTTTGCAGCGGCCTGCTCGCCAGCGCGGCGGCTACCGCCTGTTCCGAACACCTGAATGTCAAGCTTAGGTACCAGGCACTCGATTTCAAATTCCTGATTGTGCGCCGCTCCATGCGTTGCTACCACGTTATATTGTGGCAGCGGTATTTTCTTGCCCTGCAAATACTCCTGCAGCAAGGTCTTGGCATCCTTGCCCAGTGTTTTGGGATCAACTGTGTCAAGAATAGGAATGTAGAGCGAACGAATCACATCACGTGCAACGTCGAAGCCAGCATCCAGAAAGATTCCTCCGAACAAGGCTTCCAGCGTATCCGCAAGGATGGAGGGACGACGAAACCCGCCGGATTTCAACTCACCCTCACCGAGTCGCAAGAATTGGGAAAGATCCAGCCTCTGCGCGATCTCATAGAGCGACTGCTGTTTGACCAGATTGGCGCGAAGACGCGACAAATCACCTTCATCAATTTTGTTGTATCGATCAAATAACAACGAGGCGACGACACAATTGAGAATGGAGTCACCAAGGAACTCCAGTCTTTCATTATGCAAGCTGCTATGGCTTCGATGCGTCAAGGCCTGCTGCAATAATGAAGCGTCTTTGAACACGTGGCCGAGCCGATTTTGCAATACTAATGGATCCATTTATTCATCCGTCGCTTAGTCGCTCAAATAGGCGAGGCCAAACTTCACTCGCAAGACCGTTGCCCCATCACGATCAACGAGGGGCAGCCTTCATTCACTATAGCAATACGCGAGAAAACTTACTGAAAACTGCCAATACGTTTCAGATTACTCAGATTCATCCACACAAAAAATGCCTTACCGACAATATTTTCATCTGGAACAAAGCCCCAGTAACGACTATCAAGGCTGTTATCACGATTATCTCCCATCATGAAATATTGCCCCGAAGGAACGGTACACGCAAAGCCTTCCGTGTTGTAGCTGCACAGCTCATGCTGCGGAAATGCGTCAGGATTGGGTACAAAATTGGGGGCGCGCTCATCGGTGATGATCTTGTGCTCGACTCCAGTCAGATTCTCTTGCCATTGCTTATAGTACGCCAAATTTTCGTCGTCCAGATAGTCCGGTAACGGCTTATAAGAAACCGCTTCACCATTCACTGTTAAGCGCTTGTTTTTATAGATAATTTTATCACCAGGAACACCGACCACCCGTTTGATGTAATCCATGGACGTATCTTTGGGATACTTGAACACCATGACATCACCTCGCTGTGGATTATTGATACTGATGATCTTCTTGTTGATGATCGGCAGGCGAATACCATAGGTGTATTTGTTCACCAGAATCAGATCACCGATCAACAAGGTTGGGACCATTGAGCTGGATGGAATCTTGAACGGCTCATAAAGAAAAGAACGCAGAAAAAATACTGCAGCAATCACTGGAAAGAAACTACCTGAGTACTCAATCCATGTTGGCTGACGCAGAAGATTTTCCTGCAGCGCGCCGCGGCCGGTGATATCGCTCTTGATACCTTCACTGCTGAGCTTGGCAACCCGCGCATCGAACTCGGCCAATGCGGCATCTGCCTTGGCACGGCGCTGCTTGGCCCATACAAACACATCCAGACACCAGATCACACCGGTGATCAGCATCAATACGAACAAAATAAGCGCGAAATTTCCCAAGAGCGACTGCAGGTTCATTTTTCTTCCACTTGTAAGATTGCCAGGAATGCTTCCTGTGGAATTTCCACAGAACCGACCTGTTTCATGCGTTTTTTACCAGCCTTCTGCTTTTCCAGCAGCTTACGTTTACGACTGATGTCACCGCCATAACATTTAGCAAGCACGTTCTTGCGCAGTGCCTTGACGTTCTCGCGCGAGATGATGGTGGCACCGATGGCAGCCTGAATTGCGACATCAAACATCTGACGTGGAATCAACTCGCGCATCTTGGCCGCTACCGCACGCCCACGGAACTGGCTATTGGCGCGGTGAACGATAATTGCCAACGCATCGACCTTTTCGCTATTGATCAACATGTCAACCTTGACCACATCGGCGGCACGATACTCCTTGAACTCGTAGTCCATGGATGCATAACCGCGCGAAGTGGACTTAAGGCGATCAAAGAAGTCCAGCACGATCTCTGCCATTGGCATTTCGTAGGTCAGCTGCACTTGCTTACCGTGATAGCTCATATTGATCTGGACACCGCGTTTTTGAGTACACAAGGTGATGACCGAGCCAACATACTCCTGCGGCATGTACAGATTGACAGTAACGATGGGCTCGCGCACTTCTTCGATACGGGATGGCTCGGGCATCTTGGATGGATTGTCAACCATCAGAATGCTGCCATCACGCATGACCACTTCATAGACGACCGTCGGTGCCGTGGTGATGAGATCCATGTCGAATTCGCGCTCCAGGCGCTCTTGCACAATCTCCATGTGCAACAGGCCCAGGAAACCACAACGAAAACCAAAACCGAGCGCCTGCGATACTTCAGGCTCGTATTGCAGCGCCGCGTCGTTGAGCTTGAGCTTTTCCAGCGAGTCACGCAGTGCATCGTATTGATTGGCTTCTACCGGGAACAAGCCAGCAAAAACCTGCGGCTGCACTTCCTTGAAGCCTGGCAGCGGCTCGGCCGCCTTGTTGGACGCCAACGTCACTGTATCACCGACCTTGGCAGCCTTGAGCTCCTTGATACCAGCAATAATGAAGCCGACCTGACCGGCAGTGAGTGACTCGCGGGCCTGCGATTTTGGCGTGAAGACGCCGATACTCTCGGTCAGGTGAGTTGACTCCGTCGCCATCAGGAAAATCTTGTCCTTGGGACGCAGCGTACCATTGACGATACGCACCAGCATCACCACACCGACATAGTTATCAAACCAGGAATCGATGATCAGTGCCTGCAACGGCGCATCAGGATCTCCCACCGGTGCTGGCACCTTGGCGATCAGTGCTTCGAGTACGTCTTGTACTCCCAGCCCCGTCTTGGCTGAACAAGGTGTAGCGTCGCTGGCATCAATCCCAATGACTTCTTCAATTTCGCTCTTGGCGTTATCAGGGTCCGCAGACGGCAGATCGATTTTATTCAGAACAGGAACGACCTCAACGCCAAGGTCTAGCGCGGTATAGCAGTTGGCCACTGTCTGCGCCTCGACCCCCTGAGAGGCATCAACCACCAACAGCGCACCTTCACACGCCGACAGCGAACGACTGACTTCGTAGCTGAAGTCAACGTGGCCGGGCGTATCAATCAGGTTGAGATTGTAAATATTGCCGTCCAGCGCCTTGTATTGCAAGGCAGCGGTCTGCGCCTTGATCGTGATACCGCGCTCACGCTCAATATCCATGGAATCGAGGACCTGCGCCTCCATCTCACGATTAGAGAGGCCACCGCACAGCTGAATGATGCGGTCTGCAAGCGTGGATTTGCCGTGGTCAATATGGGCAATGATCGAGAAGTTACGGATATTGTTCATTAAATTGCAGAAAACGATGAAAAAAGGCGCTCCAAGCGGGAGCGTCTCCCAGGTGAGCGCCTTTACTACAGCTTGTTCAACCCATCATTCTACCGGATTTCAATGGCTAAATCCCTAACTAGCCACCCATCCTTCATTACGATGGCAAATTATTAACAGTAGCGCAATGGCGTGGCCGCTATCAGGCTTGATTTGCCGCCCCCAAAACAATCAATCCCGATCCTTTAGAAAATGCTCTACCTGTCCCGGATCCAGGAAATAGTGACACAGCTGGCGCGGCGCCTGACCGGCACGACTGCCCATTAACACCGGCACCAGTTCGTCATAACGGGCAAGCAAGTCCTCGTCAGCATCGACATCAAGCATTTCCACAGTGAAGGTGTAAGCATGCCTGTATTGCTCCAGTGCACGAAGCATGTCTTCACAAAGATGGCAGTAGGAACGCGAATAGATAATGAAATGAAGCATAGGCAATGTAAGGACGCAGCGTCACGAACAGGTTAATGACCATTGAAAAAGGCTGCCTGTCGGTGAGAGGCAGCCTTTTCATCAACATACAGTCTCAATCAGTTATCACCGCTACCCGGACGGACCGGCACAAATTGCGAGGAATCACCACGACGCACCAGAATCGCAGCACGCCGCTTGGAATCGAGCTTGGACGTCAGTGCATTGAACTGTTTTGAATCCTTGATATCGGCATCGTTAAGTCGCTGAATAACGTCACCAGCACGCAAGCCCGCCGCAGCTGCAACCCCAACAGCGGACTCCACCAAGACGCCATTTTCGACTCCGAGATCCTTTTTCTGGGCCTCACTCAGATCACTGACAACCAATCCCAAGGCATTAGGTACTGCGTCTACCTTGGATTTCTTGCTTTCTTCCTTGGCAGGCTTATCGGCCTCCAGCTCAACGACAGTCAGGCCAACATCCCGTGTACTACCCTTGCGCCAGATAGTCACAGTGGCACGCGAACCAGGCTTGGTGGCACCAACCATCCGAGGGAGATCGCTTGGCTTGTCAATCGCCACTCCATTGAATTTGAGAATGATATCCCCAGCCTCAAGCCCGGCCTTATCAGCAGGGCCACCCTGCTCAACACGCTGTACGATGGCACCTTGCGCCTTACTCAGCCCCAGTGACTCAGCAACCTCTTTGGTGACTTCGCCGATTTGCACGCCAATACGACCACGCGTGACATGACCGCTCGCCTTCAACTGGTCCGAGACACGCAGCGCCTCATCAATCGGTACTGCGAACGAAATCCCCATAAATCCACCCGATCGGCTGTATATCTGAGAATTGATCCCGACTACCTCACCTTTAAGGTTCATCAGCGGACCACCGGAATTACCGGGATTCACTGCCACATCGGTCTGAATCAACGGCAAATAATCACCTGTATCGCGCGCTTTGGCAGAAATAATACCGGCTGTGACGGTATTTTCGAGACCAAATGGCGAACCAATCGCCAGCACCCATTCTCCGGCACGAATTTTGTCCGAATCGCCCATCACCAGACGCGGCAGATTACTACCATCGATCTTCAGCACCGCAACGTCAGTACGCGCATCCGAGCCAATGACCTTGGCCTTGAATTCCCGCTTGTCAGTCAAAGTGACATAAACATCACTCGCACCATCGACCACATGTGCATTGGTCAGCAGATAGCCATCAGGAGAAATGATGAAGCCGGACCCGACACCACGCGGCACTTCTTCCTGCTGAGCACTGCCGCCCTTGCGATTATTACGGGGAGTGTTCGGTGAGTTTGGCGTATTCGGTTGCTGACGCGGCATCGGCACACCAAAGAAGCGCCGGAAAAACTCCTGCATTTCTTCGTCATCCGGCGTGCTTTGATCCTGACCCGCCTTGACGCGCTCGGTTGTACGAATGTTCACCACGGCAGGTCCGGTACGCTCAACGATGTCAGCAAAGTCAGGTAATCCCGCCAGTTGCGGCGCTGCAGTTGAGACTGGCGCAGCCGCATACAAGGCGGGCGAAAAGAGGACAACTGAAGCACTCAATAATGGCAACAAGATTTTCTTGGCAGGGCTCATCATTTTCGATTTTCGTATTATTTGGATTTGAACTCTATCGAATTCGACACTTGCCGAATCGCGACTCCCGGAACTTCACCAACCACCGTCAACCAATAGTCACCCTGGCGACGACTGACAATATTTAACGCACCCTGCTGCATCGCACCTTCGCTGCGATTTTGCACGCCCGGCTCAATGAAAACGGAAATAGCCGCCAGACCATCGGTAAATACAATTTGCGACACCTCACGCGGCGATGCCGCCGGATGCGGCGAAGAGGCATTTCCAGACGCCTGCGCATCCGAGATCAGGCGCTTAACCTCTTGAATCTTATGAAAGCCTGGCGGAGGAACGACGGTCCAACCGCTCAGATGGCTTTGACTCACAATCGAGTTCTCGACATGCCATCCATTTGTATTGGCAAAACTCGGTTTCACCCGATTATGATCGATATTGCCGATCTCAATCTGAGTGAAAGAAATCTGCTCGACGAGATTACCTTTACCGTCGAGAGTCTGTGCCTTGAGCAGCAGACCGGTAGCCTGGTCCGCACAAAATCGATAGCCATAACGCAACTTGTCCTTAGGCTCCATGACAACGGCCTGACAATCATGCCCAGCAACCCGTCCCGACTCGTCCATCCGGATCGTGTAATGATCGGCCAGGTCAGCTGGACTGGCCGCCAGAATCGCTGGAAACACATCGCGCGTAAGACGCTTTTCCAGGAGGACCGTTTTTGCCTCCGGCACGTAACATGCGACATCTTCATTGTTACGGATATACTCGCGCGGCTTGCCATCCATTACTTCGAGCTTTTCGATCTCATTCTTGCCCGAGAGGATGTGCGTAATACGCGAAGACCTGACTTCATTGGCCTGCTGGTAGACGAACGTACCCGAATAATTCAGCCGCTGTGCAGCAACCTGGATTTTTTTCAGCAAGACCTGTACATCCTGATCGCTACCGGTTTTTGTCGTTACCGCCGTTTCTGATCTGACAGGAGATACAACGAGCAACGAAAGAAAAAAAACGACACCGAGCAAGCCTTTTGTCTGCTGCATATTATTTATCAGAATTAATGGTGAAACCTGCCGAACGTGCATATTGTGCAGAACTGTACATCGCTGGAGAAAACCGCTGATGCGCCACCAGATACTCGTCAATGTTGGCATCACGTGCCACCTCGCCTTGTTGTGACAGCGCACTGATCTGCCCGGCCCGCTGCATGGTGCCTGACGTAGTAGCCACGCTCATGACATTGCCAGGCGAGGCCGATGTAGACGATGCACCACTAGCCAATGCATTGTCACCAGATGTCAACGCAGGGTGCTGCGGTGCAGCCACAAAAACGATCGCCGCCACTGCCGCAGCAACTGCTACACCAGGAACAGCAAAGCGTCGCATGAATTGCCTGTGAATCGCTGACGGCAACCCCGCACCATTGACGACAGCTGGGCCGACGGCAATATCAGCAATACCTTGAGCAGACAGCGGCGCCAGAATAAGTGGCTCGGCAGCAAGACGCGCCGACATTTTTGCGCTGAAATCATCGCTCAGAGAAAAAGCCATTTCCTCAGAACGCAGCGTATCGCCAATCTGATGATAAAGCTCCCATGTGCCCAGCGCCTCGGGCTGACGCAACGCTGCCAGGGCGAATTCAAAATGTGCCTCTGTCAACTCACCGTCGGCGAATGCCGAAATTTGCTCTCTGCTCATTTCTATGGTTTTCATAAATTGTCACCCAGCCACAAAACACTAGTTACATTACGCAGCTCATGTTTCCAAAAATCAATTCTTGCGCGATGATCAACCCTGAATCGGTTCCCAGCGTATACGAGAAACAAGTCGAATTAGACCGACAACTCTCGAACAATAACACTACCACCTCTTGTCGACTGCCGTCCCCAGCAAGGGACGCAATTTATCAGCAATCGCCTCGCGTGCCCTGAATATTCTGCTTCGCACCGTACCGATCGGGCACCCCATTGCTTCCGCGATTTCATCGTAGCTCAAGCCCTCAATTTCGCGCAGGGTAATTGCCGTGCGCAACTCTTCCGGCAATGCCTCCATGGCAACATTAACGGTCTGTGCAATTTGCTTGGTTGCGAGCATGGACTCGGGAGTGTTGATGTCCCTTAGGTGGTCGCCGTCTTCAAAAGTTTCAGCTTCTTCAGCATCTGCCTCAGTCGATGTCGGCGCACGTCTGCCCATTGTGACCAGGTAGTTTTTGGCGGTATTGATGCCAATCCGGTAGAGCCAGGTATAAAAAGCGGAGTCACCGCGGAATTGTGGTAACGCACGATAGGCCTTGATAAAGGCCTCTTGAACAACATCCTCAGCCTCAGCCTGATCTCGCACCAGTCGCGAGACGAGGCGCATCAACTTACGTTGATACTTGGCAACCAACAGCTCGAACGCTTTTTTATCTCCGCGCTGGACGCGCTCAACAAGCAGCTGATCTATTTCGCGTTCCGTCGTCAAATCAAGTTTCCTTGTTTTTTGTCATGTCTGTGAAAAGGCAGACATCGAATCATTGCAACCCGATACACCCGGCGTTTGCACAGCCTGAATCCAGTACACATTAGGTACCAGCCGGCATCATCCGCACTAGCTACACGGACTCAGGACAGCGTGCCATTATGACTTGCAACCCAACGGCAAGCCACTTGCAGTGCGTGAAAAGATTCTTTCGATACAGAATCGGGTAATACGTGAATCGTGCGAACCCGACCGTTTTCCAGTCGCAAGCGCAGAACAAGCAGGCTCGGCCAAATCGTGGAACCCGCTAATAACTGCGCTACACCTCCACGCATAACCTGCTTGGCTGAACGGGATTGCGCAGCAACATGATGCTCAACCAGTCGGATCTGCCCGGTACCCGATACATGCAACCACACCGCCTTGCGATTGTGCAATATTAACCAAAAGACTCCCCCTGTAGCGCCAATACAGAAAATTGCCAGGGAAGTTCTGATGAAAAAAGACAGGTGTCCGGTCCATGCAAAAGCAACGAACACACCAATGGCAGCAACCATGATGGCCAAGACTGCCACCAGAATCAAAAGCAGACGGGAAGGTTTGATATCCGCAGAGACTGCTATCGACATAGATAAAGGAATGTAAAAACGAGCTCGACCCCTAACAGGGTCGAGCCGATTTTATACTTTACCAAAGACCAAAGTACCGTTGGTACCACCGAATCCGAATGAATTCTTGACGGCGATATCGATCTTCATGTCTCGCGCCTGATTGGCGCAATAATCAAGATCACACTCCGGATCCTGGCTAAAGATGTTCATTGTTGGCGGTGAAATCTGATGATGCAGAGCCAACACAGTAAACACAGACTCCAGACCTCCAGCTCCACCCAACAGGTGGCCGGTCATCGACTTGGTCGAATTAACCACCATTTTATAAGCATGATCACCGAAAGCAGCCTTGATGGCATCGGTTTCATTCTTGTCACCTAATGGCGTGGACGTGCCGTGTGCATTGAGGTACTGAACCTCGTCTGCATTGACACCCGCGTCGCGCAAGGCAGACGCCACACAACGACGAGGGCCATCCAGGCTCGGTGCCGTAATGTGATATGCATCACCACTCATGCCAAAACCTAGTACCTCGGCGTAAATCTTGGCGCCACGTGCCTTGGCGTGCTCATACTCTTCAAGCACCATGACACCAGCACCTTCACCGAGGACAAAGCCATCACGATCCTTGTCCCAAGGACGCGATGCCGTCGCCGGATCATCATTGCGACTGGACAAAGCACGTGCAGAGGCAAAGCCACCAATACCCAGTGGCGAAACACTGGACTCAGCACCGCCGGCAATCATCACATCGGCATCGCCATACTGAATCATGCGACTAGCAACACCAATGCAATGCAAGCCAGTAGTGCAGGCTGTCACAATCGCAAGATTAGGGCCTTTCAGGCCGTACTTGATCGACAGATTCCCGGAAATCATATTGATGATCGACGCCGGGATAAAGAAAGGACTGATGCGGCGTGGGCCACGATTAGTCAATTCTGCATGCGTTTCTTCGATCATCGGCAAGCCACCGATACCTGAACCGATCATCACGCCGATACGCTCGGCGTTTTCATCGGTGACTTCCAGACCACAATCCTGCATGGCCTGCATTCCTGCTGCCATACCAAAATGGATAAAGGTATCCATATGGCGCGCTTCCTTGGCAGGAATATAGTCTTCAATATTGAAGCCCTTCACTTCCCCCGCAAAATGCGTGGAAAAGGGAGTGGCATCAAATTTGGTGATGGTGGCGATGCCCGACTTACCTTCCTTGACGGCACCCCATGCGTCAGCAATAGAATTGCCAACAGGGGATATGCAACCAAGACCGGTAATGACTACACGACGTTCACGCGAGCGGCTCAAGCAATTCTCCTAGAGTCGTTCAAAACCAGCTTAGGCCTTGACGTGTGCCTTGGCGTAATCAATCGCCTGCTGCACGGTTGTGATTTTTTCTGCTTGTTCGTCAGGGATTTCCATTTCGAACTCGTCTTCCAGTGCCATGACCAGTTCAACGGTATCCAGCGAGTCAGCGCCCAGATCATTGACGAATGAAGATTCAGTCTTGATGTCTGCTTCTGCGCAGCCCAGTTGTTCTGCGACGATCTTCTTAACGCGTGCTTCGATATCGGACATAAATGCCTCCAGTGGATAGGTTACAAAAGTGCGCGCATTTTAGCAGGTTTGCACGCCAAAATTTTCACTTTTAAATATTCTTCAAAAGAATAGTTAAGTTACAGCCAACTACCATCTAATTAAGTGCATCCGCACTCAACTCATGTACATACCACCATTAACGTGCAAAGTAGTGCCGGTAATATAGCCTGCTTGCGAGGAAGCAAGGAAGGCAACTGCGGCGGCAATATCCTCAGGCTCACCAAGGCGTCCCAGCGGAATTTGCTGCAGCAGCGCCGAAGTTTGCTGCTCACTCAAGGCCTTCGTCATATCCGTATCGATAAAACCCGGTGCGATGCAATTGACGGTAATGTTGCGACTACCGATCTCACGTGCCAGCGCCCGACTCATGCCCGCAACACCGGCCTTCGCTGCTGCATAGTTCATTTGCCCAGGATTACCGGCAGCACCAACGACCGACGTAATGTTGATGATACGACCATGCTTTACCTTCATCATGCCGCGCAAGACCGCACGCGACAGCCGGCCGACCGCAGTCAAATTGGTGGAGATCACATTATCCCACTCTTCTTCCTTCATGCGCATAGCCAGTTGATCTTGCGTAATACCGGCATTGTTGACCAGAATCGACAACCCTCCGAATTCTTTTTGCACTTCTTCAATTGCCGCATTACATGCCGCCACGTCGGTGACATTGAGCACCATACCCCGACCACTACCAGGCTGCAGTTCATTGAGATAAGCGCCAATCGCCTCAGCACCAGCAGCCGACGTTGCGGTACCGACCACCTTCGCACCCTGACGCACTAACTCCAGCGCAATCGCACGACCAATACCGCGGGATGCACCCGTCACCAATGCAACCTGATTCTGCAAATTTTTATCACTCACTTGAGCAACTCCAATACTTGATTCAACGATGCCTGATCTACGATGGACTCACCCACCAGATCGCCATTGATACGCTTTGTCAAACCTGACAACACCTTGCCAGGACCACACTCGATAACATGAGTAATGCCTTGCTCTGCCATTTTTTGCACGGTTTCCACCCAGCGCACGGCGCTTGCAGCCTGACGCACCAGAGCATCCTTGATGGCAGCAGGATCATTCACGATTGCCACATCGACATTATTAATGATCGGCAATACTGGCACCGCAAACGGAACTTGCTGCAAATAAGCCTGCAAACGATCTGAAGCAGGCTTGAGCAACGACGAGTGAAACGGCGCCGATACCGGCAAAGGCAAAGCACGCTTTGCGCCCTTGGCCTTGGCGACTTCACACGCACGAGTTACGGCCGCCCTGTGACCTGCGATCACGACTTGCGCTGGCGCATTGAAATTGACTGCCTCGACCACCTCTCCCTGCGCTGCTTCAGCGCAAGCGGCACGCACATCCTCATCCGACAAACCCAAAATGGCAGCCATCCCGCCCTGCCCCACCGGTACCGCCTCCTGCATGGCTTGCGCACGAAAACGCACTAACGGCACAGCATCCTTGAAATCAATTACGCCGGCAGCCACCAAAGCCGAATACTCACCAAGACTATGCCCTGCAACCAGTGCTGGCGCAGGACCACCTGCGGCCAACCAGGCACGGTAAAACGCCACCGCAGCAGTCAGCATGACCGGCTGCGTATTGGTTGTCAGATCCAGATCTTCTTTCGGCCCTTCGGCAATCAATTTGCCCAAATCGAATTGCAATGCCTCAGAGGCCTCAGCAACGGTTGCCTTGACAACAGCATTGTCTGCAAAACCGTTGAGCATACCAATGGCTTGCGAACCCTGACCCGGGAATACAAAAGCAAACTTTGTCATGAAATTATGAGTATTGAATGTTTAATGGAGATTAAATGCACGAAATTAGGTGCGCGAATTACATGCGTACCAGGATAGCGCCCCACGTGAAGCCACCACCAACGCCTTCCATCATCACGTTATGACCCGGTTTAACACGGCCGTCCCGCATCGCCTGATCCAGGGCAAGTGGAATCGATGCAGCAGAAGTATTACCGTGCTGATCAACCGTGACCACCATCTTCTCGAGCGGCAATCCAAGCTTCTTGGCAGTACCCTGCATGATACGAATATTCGCTTGATGCGGGATCAACCAATCAATTTCAGCAGCATCGACACGCGCTATTTCCAATACCTCACGCGCGACCTTGTCGAGCACTGAAACAGCCAGCTTGAACACAGCAGGACCATCCATATACAGATAAGCACTGCCAGCGACAGCACCATCATTCACATTACCAGGGACACAAAGAATGTGCCCATGACTACCATCCGCATGCAGCTTTGAAGCCAGCACACCAGGCTCGGCCGATGCCGTCATGACGATTGCGCCAGCACCATCACCAAACAATACACAGGTCGTCCGATCCTCAAAATTGAGAATCTTGGAAAACACCTCAGCACCGATGACCAGCACATTCTTGTGCGCACCTGATTTGATGAAGCTGTCAGCCACCGACATGGCATAAACAAAACCGCTACAAACCGCCTGCACATCCATTGCCGCCGCGCCATTGGTGATGCCGAGCTTGTGCTGGACCACACAGGCAGTGCTAGGAAAGCCACCCAGATGATCGGGAGTGGACGTCGCCAGGATGATCAGATCAATATCATTGGGCTGCAGCTTGGCCACCTCCAGCGCATGCTGCGCAGCAGCTACCGCGAGATCACTGGACAAGACATCCACCTCAGCGTAATGACGCGCTGAAATACCGCTCCGGGAGAAAATCCACTCGTCAGAAGTTTCAATTCCCTTCTGCGCCAGTTGGCTGGCCAGACTATCATTGGTAACCCGTTTCGGTGGCAGATAGCTGCCTGTGCCGACAATCTTGCTATAAAGAGTCATACCGTTTTCTGTTCTGATTAGATCGTTTGATGACCGGAGGCAGGCGCAGTCCGCTCGGCGACATGCAATGCCTCAACCTGGGGAATCAATTCTGCCATCGTCGTGGTAATCCGGGACAATACATCATACTTGGCAGCATCGTAAGCGCGACGAATCGCCCATTCGAATGCATAGACATCGGCGCCGCCATGACTCTTGAACACCAGACCACGCAAACCCAGTAAACTTGCGCCATTGTAACGGGACGGATTCAGGCGGCGTGACAATGCCTTGATGGCACCATACGCAATCAAGGCGCCCAGCTTATTGAAAAAGCCTTTCTTGAATTCGGTGGTCAACACCGACTTAACAAAACGTCCCAGACCTTCGGATGCCTTCAAGGTGACGTTACCGACAAAGCCGTCGCAGACGACCAGATCAGTCGTACCCTCAAAGATATCATTGCCTTCGACGTTGCCATAAAAATTAAGAATACCCTTCTCGTGATCCGCATGCAGCAACTCAGCAGTCTGCTTAACCAGTTCGTTACCCTTGATTTCTTCCTCACCAACATTGAGCAAGCCAATGGTCGGCTTCGGCTTACCCTCCATGACCGACACCAAGGCAGAGCCCATCAACGCGAACTGATGCAAATGCACAGCCTCGCAATCGACGTTAGCGCCCAGATCGAGCATGTAGGTAGGACCATCTTTTTGATTGGGAAGAATGGTACAGATTGCCGGGCGATCAACACCTGGAATCGTCTTGAGGACATAGCGCGATACCGCCATCAGCGCACCGGTATTACCCGCTGACACTGCCGCGTTAGCACGACCATCCTTGACCAGATTGACGGCAACACGCATGGAAGAATCCTTCTTGCGGCGCAAGGCAACCTCGATCGGATCGTCCATCGTAACGACTTCAGACGCGTGCTGGATATGGAGACGGGAGGAGTCCCCCTTGCGATGCTTGCGCAAGGCTGCACGCAACAAATCCTCCTGACCGACCAAGATCAACTCAGCATCAGGTTCGCGATTCAGGAAAGAAATGGCGGCGGGGATAGTAACTGACGGGCCGAAATCGCCGCCCATGCAGTCAATGGAAATTTTGATGGTCATTGTTTTGATTCAGAGCCTTGCCAACCCGCATTATGGGGCAGATTTGGCGCGATTCAAAATGACGCTCTACGCTGAATCAGCATAAGAAAAGCGGCGCCAATTTAAAAAATCATTGCGCCGCGTTCCGCCTTAACAGCAAATCCAATTACTCGTCGTTCTTGGTCTTCAGAACCTTGCGACCACGGTAGAAACCGTTCGGGCTGATGTGGTGACGCAGGTGTGTTTCACCCGTTGTTGGCTCAACTGCCAGCGGTGGCGCTGTCAGGAAGTCGTGTGCACGATGCATACCGCGCTTGGACGGGGTCTTTTTGTTTTGCTGAACAGCCATGATAACTCCTAAACCTTAAGTTCTAAAATTTTAACATATCCGGCTAGCAAACTCACTGACCAACCGAGAATTCCTACATTTGACGCGCGCAAACGCGTTAACCACATTACTGCTTCAAATTCTTTAATACCGCAAACGGCGACACCTTATCGGCTACCACCAATGGCTCAACTGCCTTACCCGGACAAACATCATGCTTCGGCGCTACCGGCAATGCCAGCAAAGCCTCATCCTCAACCAGATAAATCACATCGAACTCGGGCTCGCCGATGATCACATCAATCGCCTCATCATCGAGCAACTCCTCAATGGCGTCGGCAGCATCATCATCCTTGGCCAGCACGAGCACAGATTCAGAAGCAATATCAAAAGGCATTGGTGCCATGCAACGCTGGCATACCAGATTGACCCGCCCCGAAATCGCCAGGAGAAGCTGTGGATGACCCAGCTTATCGACACCGCCCTTCAGAGACCAGTGCAAGGTACCCGCGCGATCTACAGTTTCACCCGCAAGCCGCGTCAGTTGGACCACTTGGAGCTCACCCTCGGCCTGCTCCTGAAGCCGACTAAATTGAAATGCGTCGATCACAAAAGCGGTCATGGCGAAAGCAGAATCCGGAAAACCTGCGATAATACCAGCCTTTTCCCTTATTCGTCAAAGTGTTAGCGCATTTTGCCAACACTACACCATACGATTGCGCTGTCAGATTGCTGGATCGCGCCCATCCGCCCTGAATAATCATGACCAACCTACCCAATCCAGCACACTTACCACGCCTGATACTAGCCTCCAGCTCGACTTACCGCAAAGAGCTACTGACTCGGCTGCAACTGCCATTTGATGCTATTTCACCAGACATTGACGAGACCCCGGCCAGCCATGAATCACCCGAACAAACCGCATTGCGCCTGGCACAACAAAAAAGTCAGGCGATTGCCACCCTTCATCCGGACGCACTCATCATCGGCTCCGATCAGGTGGCAACATTGGATGGCGAGCAAATTGGCAAACCCGGCAATCACGACAATGCATTAAAACAACTCATGAAAATGCGCGGCCGTCGCGTCGTCTTTCATACCGCGCTTTGCCTTCTCGACAACCGCCAGCCACTGACACCACATTATCAAACTGAAAACGTGCAGACTTTCGTGACATTTCGCCATCTCAGCGAGTCTGAACTCGATGCCTACCTGCGCATTGAGCAACCCTACGACTGCGCAGGCAGCGCAAAAAATGAAGGCCTCGGGATTGCCATTCTGGAAAAGATTGAGAGCACCGACCCTACCGCGCTAACGGGACTACCAATGATTGCACTCACCAGTATGCTGCGTCAGGCCGGCATGCCATTTTTCGGCACCAGCAGCTAATACTCAGGTTTGGCGCCGAGGATAGCCTTCCGCAGTGATACGCTTCCAGACACCATCCTTCTCCGCCTCCGTCATGAATACCCAGTGCGCTACTTCGGACACAGTGCGACCACACCCACGACAAACATCATCAAAAGTCGTCGAACAAACGGCAACGCAGGGAGTATCAGGGCGAACTACAGGAGTTTGAGACATAAATAGCTTAAGCAAGAGAAAACGACATCCAGCCCACATCTTACCAAGAAGCGCACTCACTCACAGCGAGACAAAAAAAAGCCCGCTAACCAGAGGTTGCGGGCTGAATCCAATCTCTTAAGGAGGAAAATTGGAGGAGACAGGTGCAACTTTACGCGGCCAGCCATTCGATGTCTGCTTTATTGTACTAATAGCAGATATTCACCAAGGAAATAACTTATAAAGCCGTCCAGATATCACCACCCCTCCAATACCAAGCGTTGCCTCAAGCAGCAGCAACGCGATTACGCCCCCCACTCTTGGCCGCATACAGGGCTTCATCAGCACGGCTAATCAATTGATCCAGCGTTTCTTGATCCGTCAGCGCACTCACACCAAAACTGGCAGTCACGGCAATAGTTTTCCCCGGCTCAATCGAGAATTCACCAACCGACAGCTCCGAACGCAACTTCTCAGCAACCATCAAGCCCTGATCCAAATCGGTCTCCGGCAACAGAATGATGAACTCCTCCCCACCATAGCGGGCAAACAGATCCATCTTCCGCAATGCCTTGCCGGCAATCCCCACAACACGACGCAAGACCTCATCGCCAGCCAGATGACCATGCACATCATTGATCTGCTTAAAGTGATCAATATCCATGAGGATCAAAGCAAGCTGTCGTCGATACCGCTGGGCAATCGCAATGTGCGACTCACTCTGCACAAAAAAAGCCCGCCTGTTCAACACGCCGGTCAAAAAATCAGTATTGGATGACTGTCGCAGTTGCGCAATCAATGTTTCACGCTCACTGGCCAGACTGATGCGCTCAACACTGCGCCCCTTCAAGACATTCAGAGCCTGAAGCATACTGGACACCTCATCGGCATGCCGAGCAACAGGAATCTCTATATCAACCTTATCTTCAGCCAGCCCCACGACAATATTAGTTGCCTTGAGCACCGGCCCCAACACCCGTTGCCGGACAACATACATCAAGCCAAAAAAGCACAGAAAAGCAAACAGCGCCATTGCCACAGCCGAAATCAGGACGTTCCGCGCCTGCTGGTTGCGGGCCTCAGCCTGATGCATGAGATCAGCGAATATGACATCGCGCAAAAGAAGAATCGACGACATGGTCGGCACATAGCGCTGCGCCAGCGTCGCGGTATCAAGCCCATAGATTCCATTACCAAGCCCGGTTTGCACCAAGTCATTCAAAAAGGGCAAGCCCTGTCCAAAATATTGCTGATCCAGCACCGAGAGCGCAGTTAAGTACCCGGTATTGTCACGATACTCACGCATTTCGAGATCCAGCAGAGAGCGCAGCTGTTGAATACGCCCATAAAGCTTGCCAATCTCGATCACCTCACCCTTTGTCAGAGGGCGCTGAATAATTACTGGCGCCGTGAACTGCGAGCCAAGCTGCCCCGCGTATTCACGCAAACTGGCCGCAACCCGCATACCGGTCAAGCCATCCAGCAATTGAGGATCTGCCTGCACAGCAATGGCAGAGATATCAGAAACCGCAGAAATAAGCGCCGGCATCAAGCCCACCATGCCTTGCACAGCCTGCGAAATTGCCATAGACGAACGCTGCCCATATGCCAGCCCGGCCTGTCGATCAACTCGCTCCCGCGCCGGCACCAACGCCTGACTTACCCGCTCCAACTTACGCAACGCAGGTATATAACGCGCATCCGACTCCTCACGCAGCACTGCGAGCGCCCCCGCCAATGCCGCATCACTTTGCGCCCGCGCCGCCGCCAGTTGCTGCTGCCGAGCCGGTGACTGCTCATGATCTCCCATCAGTGCATTGGACGGCCCGCGCTCAAACGACACCTTCTCCATGGCAATCATGACCAACTGCAGCGAACGCACAGCCTCAGTACTGCCAGCACCACGCGCATAGGCACCCCACTCCACGAAGACGATACGCGCCGTCAACACAGAGAACAACAGCATTAATGCAATGGAAATTAGCCAGAACAGGCGACTTAGTGACATCTGAAGATCTCGATTTGCCGGTTCATACCCAGGCGATGGTAAATAATGGCCACAGCCAAATTGTGCTCTATTTTATAGGACAGCCGACGCAGACCCTATCAGACCGCGAAAATGCAACAGGCCAGCGCAACACTTCAGCAGCACTCCGGCACAGCCACATATCAGGCCAAGGAGCATGCGAGAATCCATTGCAAGAATGCAAGTATGTTTGCGCAGCAAAAAATAAAAAAGCCCTTGAAAACTCAAGGGCTTTTTACTTAATACTGGCGGAGAGGGTGGGATTCGAACCCACGGTACGGGAAACCGTACGCCTGATTTCGAGTCAGGTACATTCGACCACTCTGCCACCTCTCCGGTTAACCTAGTCGAATTTGCTACCCGGAAGCAGCAAAGCAAAAGAGTATAGCAGAAACATTTCAGATAAAAAAGGGGTGGACCTGAAATTGTTAGCCTGCCAACACCCGCCAACAACCTCCTCCACCGGCTACCTGAGCTGCTGCACGGAAATATTTTCTTATCATCATCTTGTCATAAATGGCCTTTACGATCTGATGTTGCTCAGCGCTCCCCGCTGCAATACTCCTATCATTGGTTGGCCCACTATGGCTCCATTCTCTTCACAAACATTCGACAACCCTTTCGCGCACACGCATACGCAAGAAGGGTTCGAACCGCGCGCCGGCATCACTGACGAGCTCTCTCAGGGCGACTCGCAATTACTGTCCCATCTGCATGAAATCATTTCGCAGCGGAGTCTGACAGCCTTGTTCCAGCCAATTATTCGCATGCGCAGCGGCGAGATCATTGGTTATGAGGGTCTCATCCGCGGCCCGTCGAACAGTCCGCTGCACTCGCCATTGAATCTGTTCAAGGTCGCCCGCGCCAATCGTTTATCAGTGCCTGTCGAACACCTTTGCCGCCACATCGTCATGGCGCAGTTCGCGCAATCCGGGCTGCCAGGCAATCTGTTCCTCAATGTCAGTCCAGGCGCACTGGTGCAACCAGAAGCCATTCAGGGGGAAACCCTGCGACACCTCGACAAACTGGGCATCAATCCACAGCGCATCATCATCGAGCTGACCGAAAACGAACCCACCTACGACTATGGCCTGCTGCGTAATGCCGCCATGCATTATCGCGAAATGGGCTTCCAGATTGCCATCGATGATCTGGGCGAAGGTTTCTCCAGCCTGCGCCTGTGGTCGGAGCTGCAACCCGAGTATGTGAAGGTCGACATGCACTTCATTCAGGGTATCAACAACGATCCCATGAAGCTGCAATTTGTTCGTTCAATTCAGGAAATTGCGGAAAAATCTGGCTCCATCGTCATCGCTGAAGGCATCGAAACCCAAGCCGAGCTGCTCACTATCCGTGATCTCGGCATCGCCTGTGGTCAGGGCTACCATATCGCACGCCCCAATGCCACGCCCAAGACCATCGTCGCCGACGATATCAGCAAGATCCTGCGGCGCGACAAGGTCCCTCTGGCCGCGCAGAAATACGGTGTCGGCAAGAAGAGCACCACTGTTTTCAAATTACTGCGCGAAACCCAATACGTCACACCCAATGTCTCCAACGATGACGTCTACAACCTCTTCGTCAATGACCCGTCGCTGCAGTCACTGCCTGTCATCAACAACGGTACACCAGTCGGGCTGATCAACCGCTACAGCATGGTCGAACGCTTTGCACGTCTGTATGGCCGCGAGCTGTACGGCAAGAAGTCCTGCACCTTCTTCATGGACCCCAACCCTCTGCTGACGGAACAGGACACCAGCCTGCAGGATCTCAGCCATATTCTGGTACAGGCCGAATCGCATCACTTGTCGAACGGCTTCATCATCGTCGATCAAGGGCAATATGTTGGCATGGGTACCGGCCACGACCTGCTGCGCGAAATTACCCAGATGCAGATTGAGGCAGCGCGCTATGCCAACCCGCTGACCCAGCTGCCGGGTAATGTGCCAATCAATGAACACATCGAATTTCTGCTGCAAAGCGGCGTAGAGTTCTGCATCTGCTACTGCGACCTCGATCATTTCAAGCCCTTCAACGATGTCTATGGCTATCGCAAGGGCGATGACATGATCCAGTTGACCGGACGCACCTTGAGCCAATTCTGCGACCCGCAACATGATTTCATCGGCCATATCGGCGGCGACGATTTTCTGATCATGTTCCAGAGCGATGACTGGGAGCTGCGTTGCAAATCGATGCTGGAAGCCTTCGAACAGGCATCCCAAACTTTCTACTATCTGGAAGACAAAGAACGCGGCGGCTATTACAGCGAAGATCGTCAGGGCAATCGGGTCTTGCATCCCTTGGTCAGCCTGTCACTGGGCGCGGTCAAGATCGAACCATCGCAGTACTCCTCGCCTCACCAGATTGCTTCGGCTGCCACCAAAGCCAAGAAACAGGCCAAGAAGACCGCCGGCAACAGCCTCTTCATCGAACGCCGTACACCAGCTACTTTTTCCTGGGCGTTGTAAACGTTTTCTACGACTTCAAGCGGCAATAAAAAAGGCCGACACCCTCGTGGGGTCGGCCTTTCTGCTTTCAGTAATGCCTCAAGCCTGCGGGCTCAATTTCTCGATACCGCCCATGTAGGGACGCAGTACCTGCGGGATAATCACGCTGCCATCAGCCTGTTGACCGTTCTCCAGCACCGCCACCAAAGTACGGCCAACCGCCAGCCCAGAACCATTGAGCGTATGCACCAGCTCAGGCTTGCCTTGCGCATTGCGGAAACGCGCCTGCATACGACGCGCCTGGAAGGCTTCGCAGTTCGACACCGAAGAAATCTCGCGGTAGGTATTCTGTGCTGGCAGCCAGACTTCAATATCGTAAGTCTTGGCCGCACCAAAGCCCATATCACCAGTACACAAGGTAATGACGCGATACGGCAATTCCAGCTTCTTGAGAATCGCTTCTGCATGACCGAGCATCTCGTCGAGCGCTTCGTATGATTTCTCGGGATGCACGATCTGCACCATTTCCACCTTGTCGAACTGATGCTGGCGGATCATGCCGCGCGTGTCACGACCATAGCTGCCCGCCTCCGAGCGGAAGCAGGGAGAATGCGCCGTCATCTTCAGCGGCAAGGTGTCACCGGCCACGATTTCGTCGCGCACCAGATTAGTCAGCGGCACTTCTGCCGTAGGAATCAGGTACAGCGCCGCATTGTCGCTGGAATCGCCTTCCTGACCGCCCTTCTTGGCAGCAAACAGATCCGCCTCGAATTTAGGCAACTGACCGGTACCGCGCAAGGAATCGGCATTCACAATATAAGGGGTATAGCACTCGGTATAACCATGTTCCAGCGTATGGGTATCGAGCATGAACTGCGCCAGTGCCCGATGCAAACGGGCAATGCCACCCTTCATCACGGCAAAACGCGAACCAGTGAGCTTTGCCGCCACATCAAAGTCCAGACCCAGTGCCGCACCGACATCAACGTGGTCCTTGACCTCAAAATCGAAGCTACGCGGCGTACCAACCTTGCGCAGCTCGACATTACCGCTCTCATCATGACCAGCGGGCACCGACTCATGCGGCAGGTTCGGAACCGCCAGCAGGAACTCGTTCAACTGCGTCTGGACTTCTTCAAGACGTGCGGCCGATGCCTTTAGATCGTCGCCGATCCCAGCCACTTCGGCCATCACGGCAGACGCATCTTCACCCTTGCCCTTGAGCATACCGATCTGCTTGGACAAGCTATTGCGCTTACCCTGCAACTCCTCGGTGCGGGTCTGAATCTGCTTGCGCTCAGCTTCAAGCGCATTGAAAGCAGCCACATCAAGCTGAAATTTACGCGCCGCCAGACGTGCTGCGACATTGGCGATGTCTTTACGAAGAAGTTGAATGTCGATCATGGAATACCAAAAGAAAAAATACCGAAAAATTCCGAAAATACCGAAAATACCGAAACAGCAGACAACAAACCCCCGATTGTACCAAGGACATCAGCCCTGCTCGCACCTGCTCGGCCGATTGCACTAAAAATATCTATGCTTGGTTTACCATTGCAAAGGCGCCAACACGGCATTCACCACCCAACCCATATTACTTATGTCAGACTCCGTACCGCCACCTTCAGCAGCAACTCCCGTAGCCACGCGTACCACCCTGATCTCTTCCGCCATCGGCTTTCTGCTGGCGCTAGCCTGCGCAGTCTGGGCCGGTGTCCACTTCGCACAAAGCACCTCCAGCATCGGCTACGGAGCGCTGACCGGCTTGAGTTTTGGCGCACTGTTTGCGTTTGGTCAACGTATCAAACAGTATTTCCTGCCAGCATCCTCTCAACGCAAACAGAAACGTCCCATCAACCCAGCCGCAGTCGCCGAACTACGTCCAGCACAACGCGCAGCAGCCAATGCCAAGCCACTCAACGTCACCTTTGACGAAGATCAAATACAAATCCTGCGCGGCACGACAAAATTGCACAGCATCGACTGGCAAGATTTGGACGGGATCGTCATCGACATTGGTGGCAGCAAGCTGCCGATCCCCAACTGGGTCCTGACCGCCCAGGATCGCGAGAGCACCATCCGGATCCCCAACGACACACTTGGCATAGAGCAACTTACCGAACAATTCAGATTACGACTGAGCGGCTATGACAACGATGCCACCGATACCGCGATCATCAGTGCCATGGGCGCAGCGCAGGGCAGTTTCACGCTCTGGCAACGCGGTGTTGCACTAGATGACACCGATTGACCGAGATTGTTGTGATTTGCTAGCAAATGAATTACCGCTCCCCTATAGTCAACACATATTCCATAAAGCAAGTAAGGGAAGTCAACAGATGTGACGCGACTTGATCGCTGCTGCGATCGTCTTCCATTAACCCTTCACGTGATTACGAATGAACCAGCAGAACGATTTCCTTGACGCCATGGACACCCGCCAGCTCCGGCATGTCCTGGGCAGTATTGCACAAGGAGTATTGATGGCCGGGCTGGATCGACGACTGCTCTGCGCCAATGCTGGCTTTGAAAAAATTAGCGGCTACAAAGCCTGCGAGGTGATCGGGCGTGGCTGCGGCTTCCTGCAAGGACCGGCAACCGATCCCGCCAGCATTGCCCGACTGCGAGAAGGAATGGATGCCCACCAGCAGGTATCGTTAGAAATTCTGAACTACCGAAAGAACGGCGAACCCTTCTGGAACCAGCTCACGATTTCTCCGGTCTTCGACGACCAGGGTCAGGCGACACATTTCATCGCCCTGATCATGGACGTCACGGAACGCAAAAAAGTCGAGGCAAATGCCCAGGCCGGTGACGAGCTGCTGCGCAAGCTGATTGAGAATATCCCGGCAGGTGTCGTCATTCATGGGCCGCAGTCAGAAATTCAAATGGCCAACAATGCTGCATCGCAGATGCTGGGCCTGAGCATCGACCAGTTAATGGGTCGTGTTGCCATCGACCCAGACTGGCGCTTCACCGACCAGGACGGCAACACCATGCCGGTAGATAACTTCCCGGTCAATCAGGTATTACGTAGTAAAGAACAAGTGCATGGCATGATTGTCGGCGTGCACAAACACGGTATCGAAAACACGACCTGGGCACTGTGCAATGCCTTCCCGGTCATCTCAAGTACCGGTGCCATCGAACGCGTCGTGGTCACCTTCGTCGATGTCAGCGATCTGAAAAGCGCTGAAGCCGCATTGCGTCGTTCAGAGGAACGTCTGAACCTGATCCTGAAAGGATCACGCGATGCCCCATGGGACTGGGACCTGACAACGGATGAACTCTACCTCTCCCCTCGCTGGTGGCAGATGGTTGGCTACGAAGACGTTCCGTCTCAACAACACGCCTCCATCTGGAGAGACATCATCCATCCCGATGATAGTGCGCGATTCACCAAGGATCTGATCGGTTACCTGAAGACCGGGGTCGACTCCTTCGAGGATGAGTTTCGTATCCGCCACATGGATGGACACTACGTCCCCATCCTCTCGCGCGCCTTCATTTTGCGCGACCCCACCGGCTGGGCGATTCGCATCTCGGGTACCAACTCTGACCTGACCGAACGCAAGCAATCCGAAGAACGAATCAACCGGCTGGCCTTCTATGACGCCCTGACTGGACTACCCAACCGCCGACTCTTCATGGTGCAGTTACAAAAAGCTTTACAGCAAAGCACGCGCTCCCCAGAACACGGTGCCCTGCTGTTCATTGACCTGGACAACTTCAAATCCCTCAACGATACACTCGGCCACGACAAAGGCGACGACCTGCTGCAGCAAGTTGCCAAACGCCTGCAAAGCTGCGTACGCGATACCGATACCGTTGCCCGGCTGGGCGGCGATGAATTTCTGGTCATGCTGGAAGGCCTCAACGACAACAAGGACAACGCCGCCCATGAAGCCGAACACATCGGCAAGAAAATCCTGACCAACCTGAACCTGCCCTACGATCTGGCCGGTCACCATTTCCGCAGCACCTGTAGTATCGGCATTGCCCTGTTCAGCCAGCAATTGCCAACCATGGAAGAGCTGCTCAAGCAAGCCGATCTCGCCATGTATCAGGCCAAGACCTCAGGCCGCAACACGCTGCGTTTCTTTGACAGCGGCATGCAGATTGCGCTGGACCACCGGGTCGAGATTGAATCCCAGCTGCGTGATGCCATCCTGCTCAAACAGCTCACCTTGTATTACCAGCCACAGGTCGACAATGAAGCACGCGTCATTGGTACCGAGGCACTGGTGCGCTGGCTGCACCCCAACCATGGACTGATCTCACCAGCCGAATTCATCCCGATTGCCGAGTCGACTGGCATGATCCTGCCATTAGGGCGGCTGGTGTTACGCATGGCCTGCGAACAATTAGTGAAGTGGGCAGCGCATCCTGCAACTACCGAGCTCAGCGTCGCCGTCAACGTCAGCGCCCGGCAATTCCGTGAAGCTGATTTTGCGGATCAGGTGATGTTGATCGTGCATGAAACGGGAGCTAATCCCAAACTACTCAAACTGGAACTGACGGAATCGCTGCTAGCAGACAATCTGGACCAGATCATACAAACCATGACCGCATTGCGCAGTCAGGGTATCCGGTTTGCGCTTGATGATTTTGGTACCGGTTATTCATCACTGAGCTATCTGAAGCGCTTGCCGCTGGACCAGCTCAAGATTGATCAAACCTTCATCAGCGATGTACTCGACGGCGCCAACAACGCCACCATTGCCAAGGTTGTGATCAGCCTGGCCGAGACACTGGGTCTGGATGTGATTGCCGAAGGGGTCGAAACAGAAAGTCAGCGCCAGTTCCTGCTGGATAACGGCTGCCGACATTTTCAGGGCTATTTGTTCAGCCGGCCGCTGACCGTCGATGCCTTTGAAGAATTGTTCAAACGGTGAGCTGGCTGGTTTTGTTTTTGTTTCCCTCGCCAGCATCAGTTACTTGTTTTGTGCGAGGCAATTTTCTGGATGCAATATATCTCCAGGACTGGCGGGTAAATCAGCTTCCCACCATTTAGTCGTATCACCTTGCAAAACAGAGTTTTGTCGCCCTGACATCCATATCGGCATAAGTTTATCCCCCGGCGATGTTTTGCTTTCGTATAACAATTTCCCGGTCTTGTCATATAGGGATACGGTCGCCAAGCTCCAGACAAAGTGGTCTGCGAAGTTCTCCCAAAGACTCTGCCGATAGAGGACGTAGTACGCGCAATTCGGGCTATAGAATCGGGTGTTACCGTTTGGTCCGGGGGCGTAGTCGACAATAGGAAGTCTGAACATCACATACCAAAGACCGCCGATAACGATAAAAAACCAGACCACGCGCTTAAGCCAAAGGGATTTCAAGATCTGGTCCATGTGGTCTACTTTTCTTGCGCAAGGCAGTTTTCTGGATGCAAAAAGTTGCCTGGAGTTGTAGGCAAGCGATATCTCCACCAATTTTTGGCATCGCCTTGCGACACCGTGTTGGGTAACCAACGAGGATTAAGGCCATTCCCTAATGATGTTTTTCCTTTATGCAATAACTTCCCAGCCTTGTCATATAAGTACACGGTGTACGAGCTCCAGGAATATGGCTCTTTAAACTTCTCCCATAGACTTTGCCGATAAATTACGTAGTACGCACAATTTGGACTGGGGTAGCGCATATTGCTGTTTGGCCCTGGGACGTGACCGACAAGTGGAAGCTCGAATCCCATGAACCAAACGTTAGCGACAATGATGAAAAGCCAAACTACGCGCTTAAACCAGAGGGATTTCAATATCTGGCCCATAGTATGGCTCCCAAACCACGTCAGAAAAAACGAAGAAATCGCCACCAGCGTTGTGCGCGAGTTGCCAGCGCCGGAAATCCCTGTTCTGTACCTGTACAAAGTGGGGAAATCTCAAGTGACGTTTTATCAATGATGCTGGGCCGGACGCACTATGTACCTTGAATTCCGCCATCTCCGCCTTGGACAGGCAACGCTCCTTGCTCCATACGCCGAGGCCCATGAACCCATCCTCAAACCAGTTGGCATTGAAGTCGTAGGTATCACGAATATAGAAACCAAGCGCATCAATCTTGAAGAAGTCTTTTCCTTGGTCTGCGCCATGTAGTTTGCGGTAGGCATTACCAACGACTGCTACCTTGAGCGTTGCCCTGAAGATGGCACCATAGAAGTCGTCTAGCGTATCCCAGATACTTCCAAACGGCCACATATTCATCTGGCATATATAGTCCAACTGGTAAGCCGACATTCTCTTGCTACCGAGCGCAAATGATTGCCCACGCTCCCAACCATGACGGAATAGTTTTGTACGAAGTTCATCTACACCGTCCGGAGAGTTCCAATGCTTTTTGAGATAAGCCATCGCCTCTCTGACCTGCTGATACCGCATTGCCCAATCCATCTTGATGATGGAATCATTGACCTGACTGGCAGGCAGCTTAGTGTAATCAATCGACATTCCGAGAGGCGGTGGATTGGGATACTTACCACCTCGCCAACTCTCCGGCATACTCCACGCTGGCTTGATCGAAAACCAATGCCGCATCATCTGAGCGGAAACTCCCCATCCCATCTTCTCCATAGCACCCGGAAGATCATCCAGATGAAGCACATCCACATTGACGCGCACACCCTCGGTCATCGTTGCAGGCGTCATCTGCGCGACTTTGACAGGCGGGGCGCTGGCGGGGGCATTCATTGGCGTACTCCAATCGTGGTCTGGACTAAATAGGTCAGCGTCAGTGACTCTGCTTGCGCTGCGTCAGCCTTGGTCGTCGCGCCGTTTTCATCGAGGATGTGGTGATGCTCGCCGCGCTGGGTTGTGATGCCGTAGCTGAACCCTGTCGCTGGCCTTTCGGTTGCCTTGTCGTAGACCACAAAATGTTGATCAAAGCGCGCCATTACATCGCTGCTGGCCGCACGCGCTGAGGCCGTCGGTGTGTGCGCCGCGCTGAGCCTATCGTCCGCACCAAAGTACATGCCGTGGTTGCGGGAAGAAGCTCTCAATCGTGGTGATTTCTTGCATTTGCAGATACACAAATCATCATCCAGATTGATCTGCCTGCCATCGGGCCCGGTGAACCGATGACGAGGGCCGACACATCGGGTCTCGCCCCAGCTTTGACAGGTATTGCAATACACCGGGTCCCCCTCAAAACTGGGGCGCTTACCGTCATACATAATCGGCCATTGCTGGCTTCGAGGTTGGACTCTTCCACCGCCGGGCACAATGGTGTCACCCTCACAAACAAATGCTCTCCGCGACATATTCACCAACCTTTCATCAATGCGTTTCTCCGGCCTCAAAAAGTAAAACCGGCATGGCGCAACACGCAGCCGGCACATGAGATGCCCGCTGCGGATTGCGAATTGCTAATTACCAAGGACTAGGGGAAAACGATTGGCTAGCGCAAAGAAAATGTAGCCAATGTGTCAACAGTGCCGATTCTATTTAGCAGCCAACTTGCTGCAATAAAAATACGGATTGCGATGGGAAATGATGAGAAATGTTTGCCGCTTGAGTACACCAACCTGCCGCGCAATGAACGCAACAGGGCTCGGTAAATTGACTGCGCGTCAACAAGGAGAAACTTGAACCCGGTGTACCAAACATTGCCGACAATGATAAAAAACCATCCCACGCGCTTAAACCAGAGGGATTTCAATATCTAAGGCATGTGACCTACTTTTTCTGCACAAGGCAGCTTTCCGGATACAGAAAATTGCCAGGGGTTGTCGGCAAACGATATCTCCACCATTTGGTGGTATCGCCTTGCGAAACAGTATTGGGATTGGTGAGCCAAATCGGCATAAGTCTATCCCCTATGGATGTTTTGCTTTCATATAACAGTTTTCCGGTCTTGTCATACAAGGATGCAGTTGCCAAGCTCCAGACATAGCGGTCTGAAAAGTTTTCCCACAGGCTCTGTCGATAGAGGACGTAGTAAGAGCAATTCGGGCTATAGAATCGGGTGTTACCGTTTGGTCCAGGAGCATAGTCAACAAGGGGAAGCTTGAATCCTATGTACCAAACGTTGCCGACAATGATGAAAAACCATACTACTCGCTTAAACCAAGGGGATTTCAAGATCTGGTCCATAGTATGGTTCCCAAAGTACATCGGAAAATACGAAAAAATCACCACCAGCGTTGTGCGCATGTTGCCAGCGCTGAAAATCCCTATTTTGTACCTGAACAAATTGAGGAAATCTTAAGTGGCGTGTTAGCAATGATGCTGGGCCGGAGGCACTGTGCACCTTGAATTCCGCCATCTCCGCCTTGGACAGGCAACGCTCCTTACTCCATACACCGAGTCCCATGAAATTGTCGTCGTACCAGTTGGCATTGAAGTCGTAGGTGTCACGAATATAGAAACCAAACGCATCAACCTTGAAAAAGTCTTTGCCTTGGTCTGCACCATGCAGTTTTCGGTAAGCATTACCAACGACGGCTACCTTGAGGGTTGCTCTGAAGATGGCTCCATAGAAATCATCTAGCGTGTCCCATATACCGCCGAATTTCCTGATATTCATCTGGCATGTATAGTCCAACTGGTAGGCAGACATTCTCTTGCTACCAAGCGTCAATGGTTGCCCCCTTTCCCAGCCATGGTGAAATAATTTTTCACGAAGTTCATCTACTCCGTCCGGAGAGTTCCAATGCTGTCTGAGATAGTTCATCGCGTCTCTAACCTGCGGATACCGCATTGCCCAATCCATCTTGATGATGGAATCATTGACCTGACTGGCAGGCAGCTTGGTGTAATCAATCGACATTCCGAGAGGCCGTGGATTGGGATCCTTTCCACCTCGCCAGCTCTCCGGCATACTCCACGCTGGCTTGATCGAAAACCAATGTCGCATCATCTGAGCGGAGACTCTCCATCCCATCTTCTCCATGGCACCCGGAAGATCATCCAGATGAAGCACATCCACATTGACGCGCACACCCTCGGTCATCGTTGCCGGCGTCATCTGCGCGACTTTGACAGGTGTGGCGCTAGCTGATGCATTCATTGCTCGCCCCAGCTTTGACACGTCTTGCAATACACCGAGTCACCCTCACAAACAAATGCTCTCCAAGACATATTCACTACCCTTTCATCAATGCGTTTTATCCGGCCTCAAGTAAAGCCGGTATGGCGCAACACGCAGCCGGCACATGAGATGCGCGCTGCGAATTACGGATTGCTAATTACCAAGGACTAGGGGGAAACGATTGGCCAGCGCAAAGAAAAGGTAGCCAATGTGTCAACAGTGCCGATTCTATTTAGCAGCCGACTTGCTGCAATAAAAATACGGACTGCGATGGGAAATGATGAAAAAAGTTTGCCGCTTGAGCACACCGCCCTGCCGCGCAATGAACGCAACAGGGCTCGGTAAATTGACTGCGCGTCAACAAGGGGAAGCTTGAACCCGATGTACCAAACATTGCCGACAATGATAAAAAACCATCCCACGCGCTTAAACCAGAGGGATTCAATATCTGATCCATGTGCTCTACTTTGTCTGCGCGTGGCAGTTTTGCGGATGCCACCTATCACCAGGGCTTGTGGGTAAATCATATTCCCACCAGTTTTCCGTATCGCCTTGAAAAACAGAATTTTTTCGTCCTGATAACCAATAAGGATTAAAGCTATTTCCTGTTGATGTCTTGCTTTTATGCAGCAATTTTCCTGCCTGATTGTATAAGTAAACAGTTGATACGCCCCAAGGATAGGGGTCTGTCATTTTCTCCCACAGACTTTGCCGATAGCGGACGTAGTACTCGCAATTCGGACTATAGTAGGGGATATATCCCTCTGCTCCAGGTTCGTAGTTGAAAATAGAAATCTTGAATCCGAAGTACCAAACGTTGCTGACAATGATGAAAAACCACACTAGGCGCTTAAGCCAGAGGGATTTCAATATCTGGTCCATTGTATGGCTCCCAAAGTACGTCAGAAAAAACGAAGAAATCGCCACCAGCGTTGTGCGCATGTTGCCAGCGCTGAAAATCCCTGTTCTGGACCGGTACAAAGTGAGGAAATCGTAAGTGACGTGTTAACAATGATGCTGGTCCAGATGCGCTATGTAGCTTGAATTCCGCCATCTCCGCCTTAGACAGGCAACGCTCCTTACTCCATACACCGAGCCCCATGAACCCATCGTCGAACCAGCTAGCATTGAAGTCGTAAGTGTCACGAATATAGAAACCGAGCGCATCAACCTTGAAGAAATCTTTGCCTTGGTCTTCACCATGCAATTTGCGGTATGCATTACCAACGACTGCTACCTTGAGCGTTGCTCTGAAGATGGCTCCATAGAAATCATCTAACGTGTCCCAAATACCGCCAAATTTCCTGATATTCATCTGGCATATGTAGTCCAACTGGTAAGCCGACATTCTCTTGCTACCGAGTGCAAATGATTGCCCACGCTCCCAACCATGGCGAAATAATTTTTCACGAAACACAATTGCGCCACCCCGAGAGTTCCAATGCTGTCTGAGATAAGCCATCGCCTCCCTGACCTGCGGATATCGCATTGCCCAATCCATTTTGATAATACTGTCGTTCACTTGGCTCGGTGGGAGCCGGGTGTAATCGATGTTTTTTCGCAGACCGAGAGCATCAGCAGGATATTGTCCACCTCGCCAACTCTCCGGCATACCCCACGCCGGCTTGATCGAAAACCAATGCCGCATCATCTGAGCGGAAACTCTCCATCCCATCTTCTCCATAGCACCCGGAAGATCATCCAGATGAAGCACATCCACATTGACGCGCACACCCTCGATCATCGTTGCAGGTGTCATCTGCGCGACTTTGACAGGCGGAGGGCTGGCTGATGCATTCATTGCTCGCCCCAGCTTTGATACGTCTTGCAATACACCCGGTCACCCTCACAAACAAATGCTCTCCAAGACATATTCACCAACCTTTCATTAACGCGATTTATCCGGCCTCAAGTAAAGCTGGTATGGCGCAACACGCAGCCGGCACATGAGATGCCCGCTGCGGATTGCGGATTACTAATTACCAAGGACTAGGGGGAAACGACTGGCCAGCTCAACATAAAATGTAGCCAATGTATCAACAGTGCCGATTCTATTTAGCAGCCAACTTGCTGCAATAAAAATACGGATTGCGATGGGAAATAATGAGAAATGTTTGCCGCTTGAGTACACCACCCTGCCGCGCTATGAACGCAGCAGGGCTCGGTGAATTGACCACGCATTGACTTCGATTACAGCGCCGCTTCTGCTGCAGGTGTGACTTCCTCCTCGACTTCTTCGCCCTCTTCTTCCTGATTCAACACCTCCACCTGCCGCCGCGCTTCATCGCGCAGCAAGCCTGCCGAGGCAATCGCCAGCCGCATCAATTGATCGGCATGGACGACGCCAATCGCCGGTGCGACGATATTGTCAGCATCGGCATCCTGATTGGCTTCGTGCTCCAGTTGGCGGGTGTAAAACAATTGCAGACAGGCGTGTATTCCTGCCGAGACGTCGAGCGTTGTCTCCAGCAAGTTGCCGTAAAGGCTGCCTTGGTGTGAACCTTCTATCCAGTGAAAATCTTGATGGGTGGGATCGCAATATTGTTGTTGTTCGTCATGCGCGGTGCTGGCATTACTGTCGGTGTAGTTCATGAAGCCTCCGTAGATGCAGGACAGAACCCGTCAGCTCCTCAACAGATGAGGGTGGCGGGCACAAGACAGGGTTAGCGGACCGGACTCATTTCCAAAACCGGCATGCCCGAAGGCATCCCTGCCAAGGCCCGCCGTAGAGGCGTGCAAAGACAGGGCGAAAAAAACGCGTCAACGAAGGACGCGGCTTTTCGCCGGAAACAAGTACGGGCCGCTAAACCCGGTTCCCTCTTTATCGGGAACGCGTCAAGAATACCGGTCGGCAAAACGAGGGTCAATGGTAATTGTCTGATTGTGATGAATCAGATTGCGTGCGGCGTTGGAGAGCTGCAAATTTATTCTTTGCCCGCTTCTTCATCCCACTGCTTCAGCTGCGCCAGCTTCTCGCCGATCTTGATTTCCAATCCTCGCGGCACCGGCTGGTACCAACCGGGCTCGTCGATCCCCTCCGGCAGATAGGTTTCACCAGCTGCATAGGCATTGGGTTCGTCGTGGGCGTAACGGTATTCGTGGCCGTAACCGAGCTCCTTCATGAGCTTGGTTGGCGCATTGCGCAAATGCACCGGCACCTCGCGGCTCTTGTCCTGCTTCACAAAAGCTCTGGCCTGGTTGTAGGCCATGTAGCCAGCGTTGCTCTTGGCGGCAACGGCCAGATAAATTACGGCTTGCCCGAGTGCCAGCTCGCCTTCCGGGCTGCCTAAGCGTTCAAAGGTCAAGGCGGCATCGTTGGCGATTTGCATCGCTCGGGGATCGGCCAGACCGATGTCTTCCCATGCCATGCGCACGATGCGCCGCGACAGATAGCGCGGGTCCGCGCCGCCGTCGAGCATGCGGGTGAGCCAGTAGAGCGCTGCATCGGGATTGGAGCCGCGCACCGACTTGTGCAGGGCGGAAATTTGGTCATAGAAATTGTCGCCGCCTTTGTCAAAACGCCGACTGTTCAGGGTCAGCGCATTCTGTACAAACTCGGCATCAATGCGCTCGACACCGGTCGCACCGGCTGCGGTCTGGCATTGTTCCAGCAGGTTCAGGAAACGTCGGGCATCGCCATCGGCATAGCCGATGATGGTGTCTCTGGCGAGGTCATCAAAGGCCAGCCCACCGAGCGCTTTGTCTTGTGCGCGCTTGAGCAGGAACTGCATTTCGTCGTCGGTGAGCGACTTCAGGACATAGACCTGCGCTCTTGATAACAGCGCTGAATTGACTTCGAAAGACGGGTTTTCAGTGGTGGCGCCGATGAAAGTAACGAGGCCACTTTCTGCATACGGCAGCAGCGCATCTTGCTGGGACTTGTTGAAGCGGTGAATTTCGTCAACGAACAGGATGGTGTGCTTACCCATCGACAGATTTTGCTGTGCCTGCTCCATCGCGGCGCGGATGTCTTTGACGCCCGAGAACACCGCTGAGAGCGCAATGAATTCACACTTGAACGCCGTTGCGGTCAGACGTGCCAGGGTGGTCTTGCCGACACCGGGTGGGCCCCAGAAGATCATCGAGTGCGGCTTGCCGGACTGGAAAGCCAATCGCAATGGTTTGCCTTCGCCGAGCAAGTGCGATTGCCCGATGACCTCGTCGAGGGTCTTGGGGCGTAGCGCTTCAGCTAGCGGGGCGGAGGGTTCCTGTGCGAACAGATCAGACATGAATGGACTTGAAATAGAGGCGCTGGCGCCGGTTGATCACCGACTCAATTATTGAAAACGTCAGCGCCCTTGGGGATCACGAAGCGAAAACTGTCGGCCTTCAGCGGCGGATTTTTTTCAAAGTTGGTGAAAGTCAGCAAGGATGTCTGGCCAAACGAATCACGCAACTCCATTGCCATTGGCACGCCATCCTTCAAGCCGATACCGATCTGGTCGAAGCTGGTGTCCTTGGTTTTGGGCGTAGCCTGCAACCACTCCATGCCGTCCTTGGTGCCACCTTCCTTGAGGGTGAAGTTCTGTTCCAGATCGTTGCTGCCGAACAGAATCGCTGCCGGTGACGAGCCGAGGGCATTGCCCAGCTTGCGGGTGGTGACCTGATTGAGATCCTTGTCGTAGATGTACAAGGTCTGGCCGTCGGCTTGCAGCAACTGCTCATAGGGCTTTTGGTAAGTCCAGATGAACTTGCCGGGACGGGAGAAGATGAACGTGCCGCTGGAGGTGTTGGACACCTTGACGGTACCGCTGTCGATCTTGACCAGTCGCTGCACAAACTGGCCCTTGGCCGATTGCGTAGAGCTAACGAATTGCTTGAACTGGTCCAGTGCGCTGGCGCTGGCGTGTGCAGACAGGGCCAACAGGCTCAGACTCACGCTCAAATTCAAGGCGAGGGATAAAAACGAGGTTCTTTTCAGCATAAATTCCGTGATGTTGCGTTATTCGAATGGGCGATTGCGGCGTTGTTCAGCAGCTTATTCCGCTGGCGCACCTGCGGGGACCAGAATTTCACGGTTGCCGTTGGATTGCATGGTCGAGACCAATCCGCTCTGCTCCATCTGCTCCAGCAGACGCGCTGCCCGGTTGTAGCCAATACGCAGGTGACGTTGCACCAGAGAAATCGAGGCGCGGCGGTTCTTGAGGACCACGGCTACCGCCTGATCGTAGAGCTCATCACCTTCGGTGCCACTGGCACTGCCGCCGCCGATTCCTGATGCGCCGTCACCATCGTCAGCAACGCCGCCTTCGAGAATACCTTCGATGTAATTAGGCTCGCCTTGTTCCTTGAGATGATTGACCACGCGATGGACTTCATCATCGGATACAAAAGCACCATGCACACGCACCGGCAAGCCGGTGCCAGGTGGCATGTAGAGCATGTCGCCCATGCCCAGCAGCGTTTCGGCCCCCATCTGGTCAAGGATGGTGCGGGAGTCGATCTTGCTGCTGACCTGGAAGGCGATACGGGTCGGCACGTTGGCCTTGATCAGGCCGGTGATCACATCTACCGAAGGGCGCTGGGTGGCCAGAATCAGGTGGATACCGGCGGCACGCGCCTTTTGTGCAATGCGGGCGATCAACTCTTCCACCTTCTTGCCGACCACCATCATCAGGTCGGCCAGTTCGTCGATGATGATGACGATGGTTTCGAGCTGTTCCAGCGGCTCTGGGGCATCCGGTGTCAGGCTGAAGGGATTGGGGATTTTCTCGCCACGCTTGTCGGCTTCGGCGATCTTTTGGTTGTAGCCAGCCAAGTTACGCACGCCCAGTTTGGACATGCGCTTGTAACGGCGTTCCATCTCTGCCACGGCCCAGTTCAGGGCATGACCAGCCTGCCGCATGTCGGTCACAACCGGTGCCAGCAGATGTGGGATGCCTTCGTAGATGGATAACTCCAGCATCTTGGGGTCAATCAGAATCAGTCTGACCTGCTTGGGCGTGGCTTTGTAGAGCAAGGACAAAATCGTGGCATTGATACCCACCGATTTACCAGAGCCGGTGGTACCGGCTACCAGCAAGTGCGGCATTTTAGCGAGATCGGCCACCACCGGGTTACCGGCGATGTCCTTGCCGAGTGCGACGGTGAGGTTGGAGGCGCTGTCGTTGTAGACCTTGGAGCCGAGAATCTCGGTCAGACGCACGATCTGGCGCTTGGGGTTCGGCAGCTCAAGGCCCATGTAATTCTTGCCCTGAATCACTTCCACGACACGAATCGAGGTCAGCGACAGCGAGCGTGCCAGATCGCGGGCGAGACCAACAATCTGGCTGCCCTTGACGCCGGTGGCGGGTTCAATCTCATAGCGAGTAATCACCGGGCCCGGATAGGCGGCGACAACTTTGACCTCGACGCCGAAATCAGAGAGCTTCTTTTCGATCAGGCGGCTGGTGAACTCCAGAGTCTCGACCGTGACCGTTTGTTGTGCCGGTGGTGCTTCGTCGAGCAGAGACAGCGGTGGCAGGCTGGAATCAGGGTCTTCAAAGAGGCTGGTCTGCTTCTCTTTCTCGATGCGCTCTGACTTGGGTACGGCAACCACTTGCGGCTCGATACGGATCGGTGGCGCTTCCACGATCTTGGCGCGTTCCTGCACCACGACTTCTTCCCGTTTGACGGCGGCAACATGGCCGAGCTTACGATCTTCGCGTGCCGACCAGAAATTGCGCAGCCAGAAAATACTGCCTTCGATGGCATCGCCGACACGTTCGGCCAGGGTCAGCCAGGAGACATGGAAAAACAGGCTGAAACCGAGCCCGAACAGCAGCATCAGCAACAGCGTGGCACCGGTAAAGCCGAGCGAGGTCTGCGCTGCGCCGCCGATCATCTCGCCCACCACACCGCCGGGTGCGCGTGGCATCTGGGCCTTGATCGAGTACATGCGCATGTATTCAATACCAACACTGCCGGCCAGCAGGAAGGCAAAACCGACGATGCGGATCAGCCCTTCCTGATGGTGTTCTTCCTCAAGCGGTTGCTCCATCATCAGCCGTGCATTCATGCGCCGGTAACTGCGGAAGATGGCATGGGCCAGCCAGACGCACCACCACCAGGCCGACAAGCCGAAGATATACAGCAACAGGTCAGCCAGCCAGGCACCGATGCGTCCACCCCAATTGTGCAGATGCGGCACGCTGTTGGCGACCGACCAGCCGGGGTCGGTGCGCGAATAGGTCAGCAGGATCAGCGCCAGATAAGCCAGCAAGGTGGCCAATGCCAACCAACGTGCCTCGGCCAGCAGACGAACAAGCCGACTGGGCAATGGCGGTGCTTCAGGTTTGGTTTTTCGGGTGTAGGCTTGACTGGTCTTGGTCATAACTCTTTAAAGGGGAAAACTGCCGCGGGCAGATCATCACGTCTTGCCTCGGCCAGGCCAATCCGGTCGGTACGAACGGCGCCTCGCATCAGGTCACCACAAATCGGGCCAAGTTGTTCAGGCCATATTGTAACGGCGATAGCGGGCATCGGGACAGCGACAAACGTTTGGTAACCTTATTCAATCGCACTATATTGCGTTGCCTTCACCGCCTGGCTATGGATCGGATAGCGTAATACCATCAGGCGAAACCGGTGCTTCGTCTATAATCTTAACCGTTTTGCAGTGCAATATGGCAATACCCGGTACCAGTGCGAAAACTGGATACGGCGACGTCATTGTTTGCCCTGTTTTTGCTTTACTTCGCACAATGTTGCGCAATTTCGTTCAACTCAGCTTTCAGAGTACTTTATGACCACCTCCAAACACGCCAAGGTTTTGATTCTCGGTTCCGGCCCCGCCGGCTATAGCGCCGCAGTCTATGCTGCACGCGCCAACCTCAACCCGGTGCTGATTACCGGTGTCGAACAAGGCGGTCAGTTGATGACCACCACCGATGTCGAGAACTGGCCCGGCGATCCTATGGGCGTGCAAGGTCCGGAACTGATGCAACGCCTGCTGCAACATGCAGAGCGTTTCCAGACAGAAATCATTTTTGATCATATCCACACCACCAAGTTATCAGAACGACCATTCCGTCTGATCGGCGACTCCGGCGAATACACCTGTGACGCACTCATTATCGCCACCGGTGCCTCGGCCCAATATCTGGGACTGCCATCGGAAGAAGCCTTCATGGGCAAAGGCGTGTCTGCCTGCGCTACCTGCGATGGCTTCTTTTACCGTGGCAAGGAAGTCGCCGTCGTCGGTGGTGGCAATACCGCTGTCGAGGAAGCGCTATACCTGTCCAACATCGCCAGCAAGGTCACCATCGTGCATCGCCGCGACAAGTTCCGTGCCGAGCCGATCCTGATCGACCGTTTGTTGCACAAGGTCACCGAAGGCAAGATCGAGATCAAGTTCCACCATACACTGGATGAAGTGGTCGGCGACGACAGCGGCGTGACCGGTATCAAGCTCAAGTCGACCCAGGATGGCAGCGTCTCCACGGTCGATGTGCATGGCGTATTCATTGCGATTGGTCACAAACCCAACACCGGCATCTTCGAGGGCCAGCTGGACATGCACAACGGCTACCTGAAGACCCGCACCGGGCTCGAAGGCAATGCCACCGCAACCAGCATTCAGGGTGTGTTTGCAGCGGGTGATGTGCAGGATCACATTTACCGTCAAGCCATCACCAGCGCCGGTACCGGCTGCATGGCAGCACTGGATGCCCAGCGTTATCTGGAAAGCCTGGAGTAATCAACCGTAAGGCCTGACGGCAGCAGACTGCACCGTCAGGCCTTACAATGTGGTGCCCCGCCCTCCCGTTGTTGCGGAGGGCTTTTTTTGATATCTCGGCAATTTTCTCGGTACTGATCATGGCGACCATCAAGGATTTCTCCGCACTCAAGTCCCTGCGCAAAGACCTCAAGGCCCAGCATGAAGCACGGCAGGCCGCCGAACGTGAGCGGGTGGAAAACGAAAAACGCCTGCGCGCCGAAGCCGACATCTTCCGCAACAGCATCGGCAAAGTTGAACCATTGCGCCAGCCTGAAAAGGCGCCGTTTCAGCCGGTGCCGCCCTTGCCCATCGCACGCCAGCATCTGGCCGATGAACAGGCGGCGCTGATGGAATCACTCTCTGATGAGTTCACCCTAGATACCCTGCTCGATACCGATGAAGAGCTCAGCTTTGCCCGTCCTGGCGTCGGCAGCGATGTCGTGAGCAAACTGCGGCGCGGACATTGGGTGATTCAGGCGCAACTGGATCTGCATGGCCTGCGCCGCGATCAGGCGCGTGAAGCGCTCGGTGAATTCCTGCGTCAGGCAAAGCGGCAAGGCCAGCGTTGCGTGCGCATCATTCATGGCAAGGGACATGGCTCGATCAATAAAGAGCCGGTACTCAAGCATAAGGTGCGCAGCTGGCTGGCGCAGAAGGAAGAGGTCATGGCCTTCTGTCAGGCGCGTGCGGCCGAAGGTGGTGCTGGTGCATTGGTGGTGTTGCTGCGGTCCAGCGCTGCCACCCAGGGCAACTGAGCACGACTGATCCCACCACTGCTGGCCATCTCCCTACCGCTCTTGCCGCGCTTGACGCTGCTCCCCTGACGCCACCTTGATCGCTTTTTGCATGCTTTCCAGAACGTGGATTATTTAGCATTTGATCAATATTGCTATTTTGCAATATTGATCAATGGCAATTTAATCGCCTACAGGAATAGCAAAAATGAGAATAGTGAGTGCAGCCCCCCAAGCTGCTGCAATTCGTCACCAACAAGGACATTACGAGACCCGCAACACACAGGCGGCATCGTTCAATCAAGGTCCGCATAAGAGAAAAAGTAGCTCGACACTACAGAACAACGAGGGATGGCATGATCGGTTCCAGGTCCAAAGCCAAGACAAAGACCTGCGCAACCAGAGCCCGACCCGCTCGCGCAAGCGAGCACCACGCCATGTGAACCCACTGAATTTCCTGAGAACCATGGGTATCCTGAGCGTATTGCCGATCGGACAGGTATTCCAGATACCGGAGACGCAACAGAGCGGTAAGCGCGGCAATCCGGGCAACGCCACGACCGATTTCATCAATAACCAACTACCTACGCATATCAGAGAGGTACGCAGCCTCAAGAGCGCCCGATCCGACCTGGGCGTGGCGCCAAATGTGGTCCCATTCCGTGCCGAGAAAATCCCACGCGAACGCATCAAAATAACCGCGGGTCGTCCTGCGGAACTGCCACCCGAGCCAACAGAAACAACATTAAGCCCAGCCGAAAATTCACCAACCATCGAAAATCCCAGGCATCTGGACAACATCAACAAAACGGTACTCAGCTTGTTGCATCAGCATGAGAAAGAGATTCTGGATGTTGAGATTTCAGAGAAAACTTTGCTCAAGTCGGCCATTATCTTTTTGTCTATCAATGACGAATCATATGCTGCCCTGGCCAGGCAAATTCAACATGCCAATGACAACTACGGTGGCTATAGCGACGAGCTCATATCGCCTGCCATGCAACAAAAAATCATCCGTGACTGGATCGTACAGAATCTGTTAGGTACCAGTATCGATGCAGTGATCACACAAAAAATAATAGCGTCCGAGCCGGCCAGACAAATGCGCAGCCGTGATCTGCATCAATTCATCATGCAAGAAGCCTTCCGCGCAGTTCAACTCGATGACGGTTTTAAAACCTGGATCGTCAACAATGTGTTGATGGAAGAACTCCCCATGATCGGATTCTTCGAGAGTTATCCTGCCTCCAACGATCCTGACTTCAACCGCCTGAAAGAATTGAAACTGCATGACTTTGAGTGGGGGCACATCCATGCCGGGCTGCGTTTTAATCAGTTGCTCGGACGTGGTATCGATATTGATCTTGACGATGCCGCAGAGTTAGGGGAAATGTTATTGGCACAGTTACAGGAAGGGTTGGTGCCTGCTGAGTGGTGGTCATTGTTCCAGCTACCAGCTTTGATTCGGTATGCCCAGGAACAACCCGATTTACTGCGCGAAACCGGCGGTCTGCTCGACGCCGAGATTCAAGGCCATGCGCTCACTGATTTTGCCCGGGCCCTTGAAAAATTGGTATCTGACCAGTTTCCCTTGCAGCAATTAACAGAGGCGTTGGATAACTTCGAGACACGTCCAGAGATGGCCAAGCAAACCATTAAGCAGATATGCCCGGGTATGCCTGTGGACTTCTATCTCAACAATAACCCGGCGCAATGCTTATCCAAGGACGCCAGTAAACCGAGATCATTACCCGGCACATTCTGGCGCTTGAATGGTATTAAAGAGATCATTCAAATGCCGGATATCAATGAGAAATTTCAGGCCCAGATTGAGAATATCTCAGCACTCTACAAACTGGTGGATAAGGCGTTCCTGCTGACCGCCTGGAACCAGCTAAACGTCGATGACTTCGACTTTATTGGCAAGGCTGAGTTACGCTGGGCGAAAGTATCATTCGCTGCCCCCAGTCACTACAACAAGACGCCGTTTTTACTGTGCGCCAATCAGAAAGGGTGTGAAGCAGTCACGCGTCATCCGATTCCAGGTGCGGAATTTATAGTGGCACGCCAGCCCGGCAAAGCCGAACGTATTTACGTCCTGCATAACAAGGGGCAGGTATATGAACTCAAGCGTATTGATCGCAACATCGAGGAGTACTACCCGTATTTTTCCCTCGATCCAAGCTCTCGGCAATATCCCCTGTATCAATTACAGGTCACGCCAATGACAGCGCCATTTTGTGGAGCTGAGCAAGATCTGTCGCAACGACTCGAACCCATTGCGACAAAACATAGCGTCTCTCTTGCCGAGCTGATGAACGCCTATGGCTACCAAAAAACAACGTCCGAGCAGATCAAGGAGATACTGGTGGATCTGTTCGTTCCATTTGTTGGCTGCGCCTCTGCTGCGTCCAAAGGCAATACCGGACAGATGGTCCTGAGCTGCAGTATTGATGCCATTTCGCTGATACCACTGATCGGCAATTTAGCGAAGCTGTCGATCAGGCTCGGACAGTTCATTAGCTTCGGCAGTATCGTCGCATTGCGCAGCGCGATCGCCCAGACTGCCTTGCGCCAGTCAGTGCAGAAAACCATCGGAACGAGTGGTTCGGCATTTGTCCGCCATGCACTATTACCTGCATCTCATCTACTCAATAAACCGACGCTGCCCAGCTTGGGACTCGATGGTATCAGGGCCCTGGATGCCTTCGGCGTGGAACTGATCGCCAGTATCGGCACGAGCGTTGTAAAGCAGAGCCTGCAGATGAGCAAAAACATGCTTGGCAGCGTACATCGTCGCATGCATGTGCTGGAGCGAATGGAACAACAATTAGCGAATCTGCCATCTCCACTGACAGCAGACCGCTATGTGACAGCCCATTGGCGTGGCATGAAGACAGATGTGCCAATCGTCATGCTGAGTACAGAACGTTACAACGGGAAGCCGATCTATGTGCGTGTCAACCCGGACAGCGGCGAACGCTTTGGCCGCAAGTACCTGTTGCTTGAAGACGGGACGCTGGAGCCGGTACCTGTTGGCTTGGCCGTCCATTTACAAAATATCGCAGAACAAGGCTTGAGTGGTCGGGGCAGCCTGCGGATAAATTTACCATTGGAAGACAAAGATAACTTTGGCGCACTATTATTCCGAAAATTACAAGAAGAAATCAGCAATGGAGAAACGCTAGAAAAACTCGCCAGCGACCGTGGTTTGGGATACCACACGCTGCGCCCCTATCTGTCAGATACGGGAGAACTGACTCCGCTGGGCAAGGAGATTGTGAATCTGGCTGATCTGGCCGAAGCGAGATCCCCCAGCTCCGCTAAGTCCCCCGGATCGGCGAAGTCCCTTGGCTCGGCCAGCTCCTCCGTTTCGACTAAGTTCCTTGGCGCAGCCAAGTCCCATAGCTCGTCGAAGTCTCTTGGCGCGATAAGCGATAATCAAGAGAAAACGGTTCGTAGTAACAGCCTTGATGTAACCGCCAATAACAAATACGGCATTCATGCTCTTGTGAGTAACGTACTGAGATCACCCGTGTTGAGTCTTGGCCATCCGCTTGATGTGATGAACCCACTGTCCTCGCGCTCCATCAAGGAGAATGAGGCGGTCAAAAAAAGCCTGTTCAACGACGGGGACGCCATCAAGGATATCGAGGGCGCTCCCTATCGTTACAATATTGATCTCGATTGTTTTACAGACAAAAAATATGGTGATTTCAAACAGGCCTACCTGCCGAGGTCTGACAGAACTTCCCTGAAAATGATAAAGATGCCCGAGGCCATTACCAGAGCAACCAGCATCAGTCTGGACGAGCGTAGCGGCGTCATCAAGGCTCTCGGCATTGATCTCGACCTGGTGGCAATACTGGGGGCACCGACGTCGTTAAAACCGGCCGTCACAGAGATTCCGAAACGAATCAGCTATATCTGGGTTGGCAACAAAAAAATAGCGCCGTTGTCGCTCACAAAGCTCCATTTGAACTGTGCTATCGCCAATGAAAAAGGATACCAGGTCCGCTTCTACCTATCGAATCAGGCCAAATCGCTGAATTTAGCCGATGTGCAGAGTGCCATGTGCGGCGACAATCCTGCAAAGTGTTTATCTATTCTTCCTGAGACCAACAAAGTGAAGATATTGGAAGAGACTGAACTCTACAAAACTTTCAGTCAAAGTGACAACTTCGCGCAATATCAGGACGCCATTGATGGCAATGGTGGTGTCGCCACTAATTTTGCTTCGGCAGCTGACATCCTCAAGTTGGTCATATTAAAACAAAGAGGCGGAATCGTTGAGGACCTTGATGACATGTTGTTAGATACCTTTGGCAGCATCCCACTGGCGACTGGCGATGACGGTATCGTCCTCGGAGATCTACTGTCCAATGTTCAGTTGGATATGCACTGTCAGTTCGGCAACAGCTTTTTTGGATCACATCCTGGTAACCCGCTGATTGACGAGATGCTCAAGGAAATTCATCGGCGCTACCAGGAGCCCGACAGTCTTCAGTTCTACAAGCAGCCACGTCCCGCCAATCTGTATAGCTTAGAAATGAGTGACTACGCTAAAAAGCTCTCCTATCTGACGGGGCCGGACGTGCTCAATACGGTGTTGTTCGAACACTTTCCCGACATTTATCACTTTGTCGAACTGGAGAAGTTGAAACGTCTCTGCGACCACCCGCTGACGAGCCAGATCCTGATCAGCCTCGCAGAGAAACTGCCCCGTTTGGAAGAGATCGCTCCTTTATCCGGACACGCGATGATCGGTAGCGACCACAGCTGGCTGCGTCAGCGTTAAAAATCATCCTCAAGTCTGAACAGTCACGCCGGCTGTGATGCGCATGGAGCGCCAATGGCACTCCATTGCGACATCAGTCCAGCCCACTCGGACTCAGAGCGCTCCATCGATTTCAATTTTACATGGCCAAAACCACGCACCAACTCAGGCAGCTGTGCCAGCCTGATCGCTAATGTACGATTATCGTGATCAAGTTGTTGCGCCAATGCATGCGCAAAGGCCAGATAACGATCACGCATGGCTCTTTCGCGACGTCGCTCGTGGGTATAGCCAAACACATCGAAGGGCGTACCGCGCAACACTTTGCCACGCGCCAGCACGGAAAACACCGGCAGCATCCAGCTGCCAAACCTGATCTTGGCCGGTACCGTGCTGCCAGGCTTGCGCCTTGCCAGCAAGGGTGGTGCCAGATGGAATGCCAACTGATAGTCGCCCTCGAATTGCGCGGCAATCTGTTCACGGAAGACCGGATCCGCATGCAGGCGCGCAACCTCATATTCATCTTTACTGGCCATGAGCTTGAACAGATGACGCGCCACCAGTTTGCTCAACTGTCGCCGTGATGCACTGCCCTCCAGCGTAATCTCACGCTGCTCGACGGCGGCAACGATATCGGCATAGCGCTGGGCATAGGCTGGGCTTTGATACTTGCGTAGGTAGTCGGTGCGAAATGCCACCATCGATGCCAATGACTGTGGCAGGGCAAACTGAATCGTCTGCTGCTGCGGCTTGCCCAGGCGCTCCAGCGCCGCTGCATCTGCCGCTGCCAGTCGGCCGATCAGGAAGGCGCGTTTGTTCATGTCGACAGCCACTGCATTGAGCTCAATGGCGCGCATCATCGCCGGCAAACCGACTGGTACAAGTCCTTGCTGCCAGGCGAAGCCCATCAGCAGGATATTGGCCCCGATGGGCTCACCCAGAAAACGCGTCGCCAACTCTTGCGCATCGAGCGGCAAGAGTTTGTCTGGACCAGCGGCAGCGTCCAGTTTGGCCAGCAAACCGGGCTTATCAATCGAGGCATCGGGATTGCGGGTAAATTCAGCGGTCGGAATCTCGTGCTGGTTGGCAATCACTCGGGTATGTCCGTGACGGATCACTGCCAGCCCATCCGGCATGGCAGCCACCACCAGATCACAGGCCAATACAGCATCAGCCTGTTGCAGATCAATGCGGACCTGATGCAAGGCAGCCGGTGTGGCAGCGATACGTACATGGGACAGCACCGCCCCACCTTTCTGGGCAAACCCCATGAAGTCGAGTGTTGAAGCACCCTTGCCTTCCAGATGCGCCGCCATGGTGATCAACGCGCCGACAGTCACCACACCGGTGCCGCCAACACCGGCGACGAGTGTCTCGAACGGGGTGTGCAAGACCGGCAGGATCGGCAATGGATACGCGCTCAGTGCCTGCTCCAGATCGGCTTGGGTCAAGGTACTGCGCGGTGGCTTTTTGAGACTGCCACCGATGACAGAAACAAAGCTGGGGCAAAAACCTTCGACGCAGGAATAATCCTTGTTGCAGGATGATTGCTCGATCTGGCGCTTGCGGCCGAGTTCGGTTTCCAGCGGCAGGATCGACAGACAATTCGATTGCACGCCACAGTCACCACAACCTTCGCATACGGCGGGATTGATCATCAGGCGGCGCGGTGGATCCGGGAAGACGGTGTGATCGGGCTTGTTTTTCTTGCGCCGCCGACGCTTCTCGGCCGCGCAGGTCTGATCGTAGACCAGCACGGTAACCCCTGCGATGTCACGCAACATGCGCTGCACGACATCAAGCTCACTACGATGATGTACCGTCACGCCAGCAGGCAAAGCAAGCGCGGTGTAATTCTCTGGCGCGTCAGTGACCACCACAACCTTGCGTGCGCCCTCGCTGAGCACTTGTTGCAGAATCTGTGGCACCGAGAGCTTGCCATCGACCGGCTGCCCACCAGTCATGGCGACGGCGTCGTTATAAAGAATCTTGTAGGTAATATTGGTACCAGCTGCAATCGCCTGACGGATTGCGAGTGAACCGGAATGGTAATAGGTGCCATCGCCCAGATTCTGGAATACGTGTGGCTCGTTCACGAACCGTGATGCACCGACCCAGTTGATACCCTCACCGCCCATCTGCGACAGATAGTCGGTATCGCGCTGCATCCAGGTCGCCATGAAATGACAGCCAATACCCGCCATGGCGCGGCTGCCTTCAGGCACTTTGGTTGAGGTATTGTGCGGACAACCGGAGCAGAAATACGGTGTGCGTTTAACGCTGTCAGCGCTGTTGGACAACAATTCTGCGGCACAGAAATCGGGCAAAAAACGAGGTAACTGCAAGTCGGGAAAGCGCGTATCCAGCCAACGAATGAGCGTCGGCGCGATCCGTGACGGTCGCAATTCACCGAGTGCTGACAATAAGGGTTCGCCCTGCGCATCGCTCTTACCAATGACTTGCGGGCGCTGTCCGGCTGGCAGGTTGTAGAACAGATTCTTGATCTGCTCTTCCATGACAGGCGCCTTCTCTTCAATCACCAGAATTTCATCAAGCCCCTCGGCAAATGCCTGCAAGCGGGTGCGCTCCAAGGGGTAGGTCAAGCCCGGTTTGTAGACGCGGATCTGCAATTGCTCCAGCGTTGCCAATGACAAACCCAGCCGCTCCAATGCCTCACGCAGATCCAGATAGGCCTTGCCTGCACTGATGATGCCAATGCGTGCAGCCGGCGCTGACACCACCAGCTTGTCGACGCTGTTGCTGCGCGCAAATGCCTGCACCGCCGTGAGCTTGTCGTGCACGCGCTGCTCCAGTGCCAGACCGGGCAAATCGGGCCAGCGATTATGCAGGCCAGCGGCGGGGGCGACGTAATCTGTTGGTACGGTGAATTGCGGCAGCGCAGGTAGCTCCACCACGGCGGCACCTTCCACCGTTTCTGAAATTGCCTTGAAGCCCACCCAGGCCCCGGAAAAACGGGACAGCGCCCAACCATATAAACCGAACTCCAGGTATTCCTGAATGTTGGCCGGGTTAATCACCGGCATGCTCCACGCCATCAACGCGGCTTCACTCTGATGCGGCAAGGACGACGACACACAGCCGTGATCATCACCCAGAATCGCCAGCACGCCACCATGCGGTGATGATCCATAGGCATTGGCATGCTTGAGCGCATCGCCGGAGCGATCCACCCCGGGACCTTTGCCGTACCACATGGCAAACACGCCATCGACCTTGCGGCTGGGATTGGCTTCGACCTGCTGGGTTCCTTGCACGGCGGTAACGCCCAGCTCTTCATTGATGGCTGGCAGGAAATCAATCTCATGAGCGCGCAATAAAGCGGAAGCACGCCACAACTCCTGATCAACGGCACCCAATGGTGAACCACGATAGCCACTGATGAAACCGGCGGTCTGCCAGCCTTGGGCCTGATCGACCGCTTTTTGCATGCACAGCAAGCGCACCAGCGCCTGCGTACCGGTCAGAAAGACGCGGCCGGTCTGGCGCGTCAGGTTGTCTTGCAATGCATAATCGGGGTCTGCCAGTGGTGCAGCAGTCATGCCTGCTACCTCCTGCAGGGGCGGAATGGTCACGGTATTCATCGCGTGGTCTCTATCGTTATCGTTGTCATCGTTGTGCTCAGTCAGGCAAGTCTCCCTTGCTCAAAAAACACTGAGGTTGATGAAAATGATATGTCGATGAAAAGGGAAAATTATTCCTAAATGTTCTCGAAATTTACCTACAATAGAAATCGTTTTTCCCCATACAGGCAAAAAAATGAAAAACTCACCTCTCGATTCCGCATCGCAAAAGATCCTGGTCGAGCTGCAAAAAAATGCCCGGATTTCGTCCAGTGAGCTAGCCGAAAAAGTCGGGATGTCGGCCAGTCCGTGCTGGCGTCGTCAGAAGGAACTGGAAGATAGCGGCTATATCCTGCGCTATACCGCCATCGTCGACCGCCGCAAACTGGGACTCGCGGTATGTTGCATGGCGCACATCACGCTACTGCGCCATGCGGAGGGTGTGGTGGAGAATTTTGAGCAGACCATGCGGCTGCGCCCGGAGGTCGTGGAATGCTACGAGACCACCGGCAGTGCCGACTATGTGGTGAAGGTGATCGTGGCAGACATGGAGGCCTACCACGACTTCTTTCATAATGTGCTGGTGAAGATCAATGGTGTCTCTCAGGTCAACACCAGCGTGGCCATGCGTGAAGTGAAATACGAAACTGCCTTGCCGATATAAGTCAGTCCTGTTTTTTCGAGACCAGCGTCAGGATGTCATAGGACGCCACCAGTTCATTGTCCTGATTGGTGACTTCAACATCCCAGGCAACGACGCCCTGACCAACACCATTGGCATCCCTCTTGTTGCGGTCGATCTTGCGTTTGCAGGTCAGGCGTGCACGGATGGTGTCGCCGATACCAACCGGCTTGACAAAGCGCAGCGTATCCAGGCCGTAGTTCGCCAGCACTGGCCCCGGCGCTGGCGAGACAAACAATCCCGCCGCTGCCGACAGCACAAAATACCCATGCGCAATACGCTTGCCGAACGGTGACTCCTTGGCCGCAATCTCATCAAAATGCATGTAGAAGTAATCGCCCGACAAGCCACCAAAATTGACGATATCGGCTTCGCTGACGGTGCGGCGATGCGTCAGCAGCGAGTCGCCGATTTGCAGGTCTTCAAAGTAATGCCGGAACGGATGAATTTCCGACTCGCGCACGACGGCACCGCGTACGTGCTCACCAACGACCGCTGCCAGCATGGTCGGTGAACCTTGCACGGCGGCGCGTTGCAGGTAATGCTTGACCGCGCGCGCGCCGCCGAGCTCTTCGCCACCACCGGCACGCCCCGGGCCACCGTGCTTAAGCTGTGGCAACGGTGAACCATGACCGGTCGATTCCACTGCGGCTTCACGGTCCAGAATCAGCAAACGCCCATGCCAGGCTGCTGCGACTGGAATTGCCTTGGCCGCCACCTTGGGATCATGCGTGACCAGACTACCGACCAGACTGCCGCGTCCGCGTGCTGCCAGGTCCAGCGCAGCGTCAAAATCATCGTAGGCAATCAGGGTGCTGACCGGGCCAAAGGCTTCCACATCATGTACTGCCGTGTTGCTAACACCATCGCGACATAGCAACAGCGTCGGCGCAAAGAAGGCGCCTTGCGCGACATTCTCACCGAGCGGTGCAAAGCCATCGGCCTCACCAAAGATGACTTCATTACCAGCCTTGAGCAATGCCAGTCGCTCCGCCACGTCCTGCTGTTGTGCCTTGGTCGCCAGCGGGCCCATGCGCACCTGCTCCAGCGCCGGGTCACCCACGGTCACTTTGACCAGACGGGCGCGCAGCTTTTCTGCGACGGCATCAAGATGCTGACGCGGCACGATGGCGCGGCGGATGGCGGTACATTTTTGACCGGCTTTGGTGGTCATTTCGCGTGCCACTTCCTTGACGAACAGATCGAACTCTTCCTCATCGGGCGTGACATCGGGACCCAGAATGGCGCAGTTCAGTGAATCGGCTTCGGCATTGAAGGGAATGGCGTTGCGGATCAGATTAGGATGCACGCGCAGCTTGGCGGCAGTGTCGGCAGAGCCGGTGAAGGTCACGACATCCTGCCCTTGCAGGCGATCCAGCAAGTCACCGGTACCGCCGATGATCAATTGCAGGCTGCCAGCTGGCAACAGGCCGGAGGCATTGATCAGGCGCACCGCAGCTTCAGTGAGGTAACTGGTCGCGGTGGCGGGTTTGATCAGGCATGGCATACCGGCGAGGAAGGTCGGAGCAAATTTTTCCAGCATGCCCCAGATCGGAAAGTTGAAAGCATTGATGTGGACCGCGATACCACCACGCGGCACCAGAATGTGCGAGCCGACAAACTTGCCCTGCTTGCCGAGCGGGAAGGCCGGGCCTTCATGCACCAGATTGCTGGACGGGAATTCATTACCACCGACGCTGGCATAGGCGAACAGCGTGCCTGATCCGCCTTCGATATCGATCCAGCTGTCGGCACGGGTGGCACCGGTATGCGCCGAGATGGCGTAGAGGGCTTCCTTGTGTTCGTTGAGATATTTGGCGAGCGCCCGCAGAATCGCGGCACGTTTCTGGAAGTCCAGTGCTAGTAAGGCTGGCAGACCTTGTTGGCGGGCATGGCTGACGGCTTCGTCAAAGTCGATAGCTTCTGCATGGGTGGTCGCAATCAGGCGGCCATTGACCGCGCTGTGCAGGGACTGGGCGGGGCTGCTGCCGATCCAGCGGCCGCCGATGAAACTTTGCAAGAGAGTCGATTGTGCTGTCATTTTTCTTCCATTGGTGAATGTCTGGAAATGACGTCGCCCTGTCTCCTCGGCGCTGCTCGCGCACTCCTAAAGGGGGATTGCCGTCATTTCCTGCCTTTGCTTCTGACGTTACTACTTAGCTGACTGCTATCTTCATTGCCCTGATTACTGCCGATCTCTTCCAGACGTACCGCACCGATCCCGCCAAACAACAGATCCGATACCACTGCTGCCATACGCGCATGCGTCAATTCGCCGTCGGGCTTCAACCACATGAACATCCAGTTGATCATGCCAAACAACAACATGGTCAAGGGCTTGGCCATCTTGCTGGCATCCAGCTCGGGCCGCACGGCAATCATGGCTTGCGCCATGGCGTCGACCACTTTGCGCTCGCCGCCGAGAATACGCTGCTGATCGGCTTCGTTCAAAAAGCGCACATCTTCAGTCAAGACGCGGTGTTCGTTCTGCGCATCCGCATATTCCTCAACAAAGCGCTGCACCATCAGCCGCAGACGCTCTTCCGGTGCCAGTTGCTGACTGCCGACTTCATCGACCAGCGCACACAGACGTTCAATGTGGCCTTCGCAGATGTACATCAGCAACTGATATTTATCCGACACATAGTGATACAGCGAGGCCTTGGACAAATCACAGGCCTGCGCCACCTCATTCATGGAGGTGCCAGGAAAGCCATTGCGGGCGAACAAGGTGGCAGCCTGCTCAATGATGAGCTCACGCTGGTTGTCAAATCCTGCTGCACGCTTGCGAGGCATAAGCCTGTTCCTTTCAACAATGTCCACAAAGCCGTGATTGTGCCGCAAATCAAGGTCCCTCTTGCTGAAAGAACAGCACATGCTGCCCTGCTTCTCGCCTCAATAAATCGAAAATTTCTTAAAAACATTATTGACCGACCGGTCGGTTGAAATTATTATTAATCAAAATACGGTGTCAGGCAAATGATTTTTACGTTGCGGATATCGACAAAAACACCAGGCAATCTCAACAAGCGAGGAGACCGCTGTGCCCTGTTATTCGATCGAAGGTGTGATTCCTGTGGTGGACCCTTCTGCCTACGTGCATCCCACTGCGGTGTTAATTGGTGATGTGCACGTGGGCCCGGACTGCTACATCGGTCCGGCAGCGTCGTTGCGTGGCGATTTTGGACGTATTGTGCTGGAGCGTGGTGCCAACGTGCAGGACACCTGTGTGGTACACGGCTTTCCAGGACATGACACCGTGGTGGAAGAAAACGGCCATATCGGTCACGGTGCGGTACTGCACAGTTGCATCGTGCGGCGCGACGCGCTGGTCGGCATGAACGCGGTGGTCATGGATGATGCCGAAGTGGGCGAACAGAGTATTGTCGCCGCCAGCGCCTTCGTCCGGGCAGGCATGCAGATTCCAGCGCGCTCGCTGGTGGCTGGGGTACCGGCCAAGATCCTGCGCGCACTCAGCGAGCAGGAAATTGTCTGGAAGCGCACCGGTACTGAAACCTATCAAGACCTTACCAAGCGTTGCCTGAGCAGCATGCAAGAGGTGCAACCTTTGGCCGCAGCCGAAGCCAATCGCCCCAGCCTGAAAGCACCTGCAGTCGAGCCGCTGATCGCGCTGCGACAAGCAACAACCTAACCCAGCAATCCCCTCGCGGAGAACCCATCATGTATGCACAACTGGTTGATACCGGCCTCAAGAATGTTCGCTCTGCTGAAGAGATGAGCGAGGAAGAACGCGTATTCCAGGCGCGTATCGATGACGGCATCAAGATCGAGCCCAAGGACTGGATGCCGGAGGCTTACCGCAAGACGCTGGTACGGCAAATCTCGCAACATGCGCATTCTGAAATCGTTGGTCAACTCCCCGAAGGCAACTGGGTCACACGCGCGCCGACGCTGGAGCGCAAGGCGATTTTGCTGGCCAAGATTCAGGATGAGGCAGGTCATGGTCTGTACCTCTACAGCGCCGCCGAAACACTGGGTGTCTCGCGTGAGCAATTGCTGGACGATCTGCATGCCGGCAAGGCCAAGTATTCCAGCATCTTCAATTATCCCACCCTGAGCTGGGCGGATATGGGTGCCATCGGCTGGCTGGTCGATGGTTCGGCCATCATCAATCAGATTCCTTTGTGCCGCTGCTCTTATGGCCCGTATTCACGCGCCATGATCCGTGTGTGCAAGGAGGAATCCTTCCATGCGCGTCAGGGCTACGACATCATGATGGCGCTGTGCCGTGGCACTCCTGAGCAAAAGCAGATGGCGCAGGATGCGCTTAATCGCTGGTGGTGGCCGTCATTGATGATGTTTGGCCCATCGGACGCGGCCTCGGTCAATAGTGCGCAGTCGGCGCAATGGCGCATCAAGCTGTTTTCCAACGATGAATTACGCCAGCGCATGGTCGACCAGACTGTCCCGCAGGCCGAGTATCTGGGACTGACGGTGCCAGACCCTGACCTGAAGTGGAACGCCGAGCGCGGTCACTACGATTTTGGCGAGATCGACTGGAACGAGTTCAACAATGTCTTGCGCGGCAATGGCCCCTGCAACCGCGAGCGGTTACAAACCCGCAAGCAGGCTTACGAGGATGGTGCCTGGTTCCGCGATGCCTTGCAGGCCCATGCCGACAAGCAAAAACGCACGGCCAAGGCAGCCTGAATACAGCGCCCCAACATCACATCGCAAAGGAAAGATCATGAGTAAAGAATGGCCGCTCTGGGAAGTGTTCATCCGCAGCCAGCATGGGCTGGCGCACAAGCACGTCGGTAGTCTGCATGCGCCGGATGCCGAGATGGCAATCAACAATGCCCGTGACGTCTATACCCGTCGCAATGAAGGCGTCGGTATCTGGGTCGTGCGCGCCGCCGATATCGTCTCCAGCAGCCCCGGCGACAAGAGCGCCTTGTTTGACCCTGCCAACAGCAAGGTCTACCGCCATCCGACGTTCTTCCCGATGCCGGAAGAACTGAAGAATCTGTAATGCCATTTGATCGCTGTCGTCAGGAAAACATCATGTCTGCACCTTCTGCACCGTCTACCCATTCCGCTACCGCAAGCTACGTACGCCGGCTCGGCGACAATGCGCTGATCCTCAGTCAACGTCTGAGCGAATGGTGCGGTAAAGGCCCGGCGCTGGAAGAGGATATGGCGCTCACCAATGTGGCACTGGATCTGATCGGTCAAGCCCGGTTATGGCTGTCATATGCGGCTGAACTGGAAGGCACTGGCCGCACCGAGGATCAACTGGCTTTTCTGCGCGATGCGCATCAGTTCCACAATCTGCTGCTGGTGGAACAACCCAATGGCAACTATGCCAACACGCTGGTGCGTCAGTTTTTCTTTGATGTCGGGCATTACTTCCAGCTCAACGCGTTGAGCCAGTCCACCAATCCACGCATTGCCGAGATTGCGCAAAAGTCGCTCAAGGAAGTCACCTATCACGTGCGCCGCAGCAGCGATTTGATCGTGCGTCTGGGCGATGGCACGGAACTCAGTCACCGTATGCTGCAGCAGGCAGTCGATCATTTATGGATGTATACCGGCGAAATGTTCAGTGGCGATGCGATTGATGTTGCTGTCGCAACCGATGGGACTGGCGTCGCACCCGAATCGCTGCGTGAGCAGTGGATGCAGCATGTGGCTGAAATTCTGCAGGCAGGCACCTTGCAGATGCCTGCCGCTGATGCCTGGATGCAAAGTGGAGGCAAGCAAGGTCGCCACAGTGAACATCTTGGCTACCTGCTGGCAGAGATGCAGTTTCTGCAACGTGCCTATCCCGGAGCGAAATGGTGAACACCCACACTGACGCAGACACCAACGGCTTACAGGCGCAAATCTGGCAATGGCTGGAACAGGTGCCGGACCCGGAAATCCCGGTCATCTCGGTGGTTGATCTGGGCATCGTCCGTGCCGTGGAAGTGCAAGAGGATCAAGCTGCCTGCAAGGTGGTGATCACCCCGACCTATTCCGGCTGCCCGGCCATGAAGGTGATCGCCACCGACATCGTCGCAGTGCTGCAGCAACATGGCGTCGCTGAGGTGCAGATCGAAACCCGGTTATCACCGGCCTGGAGTACCGACTGGATGAGCGAAAACGGCCGTGCGCAGCTAAAAAATTACGGGATTGCGCCACCGGCACAGCAGGTCGTTGATATCAGTAGCATCAGCCGCTTGCATCAGCGTGCGCCACTAGTGGCCTGCCCACGCTGCGGCTCGCCAAGTACCGTCTGCATCAGCCAGTTTGGTTCGACCTCCTGCAAGTCACTGTATCAATGCAAGGACTGTCTGGAACCGTTCGATTATTTCAAGGCACATTGAGCTTCCTGAACTCAGGTAAAAACATCATGAGCAAATTCTATCCACTGACCGTTGGCAAGGTGAAGCAGGAAACCCGCGACACCATCGTCGTCACCTTTGAAGTACCGGATGACCTGAAGGAGACTTTTCATTACCAGCAGGGGCAGCATCTGACACTGCGTGCCGACATCAACGGTGAAGATCTGCGGCGTTCCTATTCGATCTGCTCGGCAGTGCAAGACCAGCAATTGCGGGTTGCCATCAAGCGCACCCCGGGAGGCGTATTTTCGACCTGGGCCAATGACACGCTCAAGCCCGGTCAGTCGCTGCAGGTGATGCCACCGATGGGTCACTTCAACCTGCCGCTGTCACCGACCAACGAAAAACATTACCTGGGATTTGCTGCCGGTAGCGGCATCACACCGATGCTGTCGATCATCAAGACCACCCTGCTGACCGAACCCCATAGCCGCTTCACGCTGGTGTATGGCAACCGCGCCTCGTCATCGGTGATTTTCAAGGAAGAGCTGACCGATCTGAAGGATATCTATCTGGAACGTCTCAACATCGTCTATGTGATGAGTCGCGAACAGCAGGATGTGGAGCTGTTCAATGGCCGCATTACGGCAGAAAAGTGTGAACAGTTCTTCCGCTCCTGGATTCCACTCAATGATGTTGACGCGGCCTTCCTGTGCGGCCCGGAAGAGATGATTCAAGCCGTCAGTGGCGCACTGCAACACCATGGTATGGACAAGGGCAATATCAAGGTTGAACTGTTTGCCGCCAGCATTCCCAAGCACAAGAGCAATGCGCAGCGACCCGTGGTTGGTGCACAGGAGTGTGAAGTCACGGTGGTCATCGATGGTAATCACACCGTCTTCACCATGGTCAAGGAAAAGGAGTCGCTGCTGGACGCCGGGCTCAGACATGGCATCGACATGCGCTACTCCTGCAAGGGCGGCGTGTGTGCGACCTGCCGTTGCAAAGTCGTGCAAGGCAAGGTGGATATGGATGCCAACTATGCGCTGGAAGACTACGAAATTGCCCGCGGCTTTGTGCTGAGCTGCCAAAGCTTCCCGGTAACCGATAACCTGTTGATCGACTTCGATCAGGACAATTGAACTCAAGGACCACTCATGCACTACGAATCCATCCTGTTCGAGAACACCGACGGTGTCGCCGTCATTACCCTGAATCGTCCGGACAAGCTCAACAGCTTCACCGTCGCCATGCATCTGGAGTTGCGTGATGCACTGGAACGCATCAAGGCTGACAGCAGCGTGCGGGTGTTGTTGCTGACCGGTGCCGGACGTGGCTTTTGCGCCGGTCAGGACTTGTCGGACCGGGCCGTCAAACCGGGCGATCAGGCAGTTGATCTGGGTGAATCGATCGACAAATATTACGGCCCGCTGGTGCAGTCGCTGCGGGCATTACCGTTCCCGGTGATCTGTGCGGTCAATGGTGTGGCTGCTGGGGCCGGTGCCAATATTCCGCTCGCGTGCGATATCGTGCTGGCGGCACGCTCGGCCAGCTTTGTCGAAGTGTTCTGCAAGCTCGGGTTGTTGCCAGATACCGGTGGCACCTATTTCCTGCCACGTCTGCTGGGTACGGCACGCGCGATGGGACTGGCGATGCTAGGCAACAAGCTCAGCGCCGAGCAGGCCGAACAATGGGGGTTAATCTGGAAGTGTGTGGATGATGATCAGTTGCAAAGCGAAGCACGCGCCATGGCCCAGCATTTTGCACAGGCGCCGACGCTGGGACTGGCGCATACCAAGGCAGCAATTTACGCCAGCCCGGCCAATACGCTGACACAGCAATTGCAGCTGGAGCGCGACAGCATGCGCACGCTCGGCAATAGTCACGATTACAAGGAGGGTGTGGCAGCGTTTCTGGAAAAGCGCGCCCCACTGTTCAAGGGTCACTAAGAGGCTGCTGCGAAATTACTGTGGCTAGGCGCGGTGACGCAGACTGTACGACTAGTACGGCAAGGAGCCGCAACAACGCTACGATAATTTCGTAACAGCCTCTAAAACGCATTTTCTGCCATTCTTCCAATGGAGACGTCCTTCATGTCTGAGCACCACACCGCAACACCCGAGCAGGCCCAGGCGCTAGCCAATGCTACCGCCAAGGCCATGTATGCGCGCGACAATGCAACGCAATCGCTGGGCATGAAGATTCACGCAGTCGGCCCCGGCTATGCACGCTTGTCGATGCTGGTGCGTTCGGACATGCTCAATGGTCACGCCTCCTGCCACGGCGGTTTTATCTTTGCACTGGCCGACAGCACCTTTGCCTTTGCCTGCAACAGTCGCAATCAAGCCACGGTTGCTTCAGGTTGCAGTATCGAGTATCTGGCACCGGGCGCCGTCAATGACATCCTCATCGCCGAAGCGACTGAACAGTCACTGGGTGGACGGACCGGCGTCTACGACATTACCGTCACCAATCAGAATGGCACGCGGATTGCGCTGTTCCGTGGCAAGTCCTATCGCCTCAATGGCGAGGTCATCGCCGGACTTGATGCCGCTGCTGCGCGACGCTAGCGGCGATTCAGATACCCGCACAAACCATTACGCATAAAAATAGCCATAAGCCACAATACGGAGACCATCATGCCCCAACGTATTCCTCAACCCGGCGACCTCGACGCCATCGAAACCGCCAGCAAGGATGAACTGCAGGCCTTGCAGCTGCAACGTCTGAAGTGGTCGCTCAAGCATGCGTACGACAATGTGCCACATTACCGCGCCGCCTTTGATGCGGCGGGTGTGCACCCCGAAGACCTGAAAACGCTGGCCGATCTGGCGCGCTTTCCCTTTACCGGCAAGAAAGATCTGCGCGAGAACTATCCCTTCAACATGTTCGCGGTGCCACGCGAGCAGGTAGTCCGCATCCATGCCTCCAGTGGCACTACCGGCAAGCCGACCGTAGTGGGCTATACCCAGAACGACATCAATATGTGGGCTGATGTGGTAGCCCGCTCGATCCGCGCTGCCGGTGGCCGACGGGGTGACATCATTCAGGTGTCGTATGGCTACGGCTTGTTTACCGGTGGACTCGGTGCGCACTACGGTGCCGAGCGACTCGGTTGTACCGTGATCCCGATGTCGGGTGGTCAAACCGAAAAACAGGTACAGCTGATTCAGGATTTCAAACCTAGCATCATCATGGTGACGCCTTCCTACATGCTCAATATCGTTGAGGAATTTCAGCGCCAGGGGCTCGATGCCGCCGATAGCTCGCTGCAGGTGGGAATCTTTGGTGCCGAACCGTGGACCGATGCCATGCGCGCTGAAATCCAGGCGCGTGCCGGGATTGATGCGGTCGATATTTATGGTCTGTCGGAAGTGATCGGGCCGGGCGTGGCCAGTGAATGCATCGAGAGCAAGGATGGTCCTGTGATCTGGGAAGATCACTTCTACCCCGAAATCATCGATCCGGAGTCTGGTGAGGTTTTGCCCGATGGCAGCGATGGCGAACTGGTATTTACCTCACTGACCAAGGAAGCCTTGCCCATCATCCGCTATCGCACCCGTGATCTGACCCGGCTGTTGCCACCGACTTCACGGGCGATGCGTCGTATCGGCAAAATCACTGGTCGCTCGGACGACATGCTGATCATTCGCGGGGTCAACGTGTTCCCGACCCAGATCGAAGAACTGGTATTGAAGATGCCCAAACTGGCACCGCAATATCAACTGGTACTGGGTCGCAACGGTCATCTCGATTCGCTTGGCGTCACCGTCGAGCTGCGTCCTGAAGTGCCCTATTCCAGCAGTGAAGCCGAAGCGCTGGCGCATGAATTGCAGCACCATATCAAAACCTATGTCGGGGTCACCACCATCGTTGATGTGGTCGCCAGTGGCAAGATTGAACGCTCTGCCGTCGGTAAGGCACGCCGGGTGGTAGATCAGCGGCCAAAGCTGGTGTGAATGTGAGTAGGACGTTGTCGACGCGGCTGGAAATCACATGGGGCTGAGCAATTCTGCCAGCCAGTCGACAAATACCCGCACCCGGGGTGAGAGGTGCCGGTTATGCGCATACACGATCGCCACCGGCAACGGCGGTGGTTGATAGTCGGGCAATACCTCTTCCAGCACACCACGCTTGAGTAACTCTTCAATCCCATAACGTGGCACCTGTACCAGCCCCAAGCCCGCCAGACAGCAGGCCATATAGGCTTCTGAACTGGCAACCGAGACCTTGCCGGGCAATTTCAGCGTGCGCAACTCACCACCTTGCACATACTCCCACGGCAAGTCTCGCCCGGTGCGGCTGGAAAAAAAATTGATCATGTGGTGTCGGGCCAGATCGTCAAGCGACTGCGGTCGGCCATGCTGCTGCAAATACGCGGCCGAGGCACAGGTGATCTGCTCCAAGACAGCGATCTGGCGTGCGATCAGTGTCGAATCAGCCAACTGTCCAACGCGCACCACGCAATCCACACCCTCCCCGACCAGATCGACAAAGCGATCGCTGGCGTTGAGCTTGACGCGGATCTCAGGATAACGTGTAAAGAAGGCTGGCAGGGCAGGGATCACAGTTTGATGCGCCATTCGCTCAGGCAGGTCAACGCGCACCACACCCTGTGGCTGCTCACAATCAAACAGATTTTCGACATCCTGAAATTCAGCCAGCAGGCGCTGGCACCGCTCCAGATAGACCAGACCGTCATCGGTGAGCGAGACCTTGCGCGTGGTTCGTTGCAGCAGCCGCACGCCGACCCGCTTTTCCAGCGTCTGAATGGCGTTGGTTACGGTGGCCGGTGGCAAGCCCAACTGCTCCGCCGCCTTGCTGAAACTTCCCCGCTCTGCGACCCGCACAAAGACTTCCATTGCCTGTAGACGGTCCATATTAATAATTATTTTTTTTCGAATGAATAAAACATTTTATCGTTATTTATTCAAAAAACGCTTTAGCAATCATGCTTTTCATATCTGGTCATTCTCAGCATGGTTAAGCCACGGCAGAAACTCCGCTCCCGCCCTTTGAACCTGAAACCACAATGCGACAGGAAACCAGTGCGGGCTGTTTAGAATAAATCCAGCTGCGCCCGGTTTGCCGATTTGGCGGGTCGAGCCGGCGGGACAAAGGCACTGGCATCAAGCCGGTCAAACCAGCCACGCAACGCCAGCCGGTTACGCTGCACTGCTTTCTCGACACGCTGACGGATCAGATCAGCCCACACACCTTCCCCTCGCATGCGCGTGGCAAAATCGGCATCGTAATCCTTGCCGCCGCGCATCTCGCGCAGGCGGTTCATGACCCGTGCGGCACGCTCGGGAAAATACGTCTGCAACCACTGCTGGAACAGCGAGTTGACTTCCCATGGCAGACGCAACACGGTATAGCCGACACGGCAGGCACCGGCTTCGGCTGCGGCCGCAATAATGTGTTCGATCTCCGGTTCATTGATAAAGGGAATCACCGGCGCGATGCTGACACTGACGGGAATACCGGCCGCCGCCAGCGTGCGGATCACGCGCAGACGTCGCTGCGGGCTGGCCGCACGTGGCTCAAGCCGACGCGCCAGGGCAGAATCAAGGGTGGCGATCGTCACTGCTGCAATACATTGGCGGCGCGCCGCCATCGGCGCCAGCAAGTCAATGTCGCGTTCGATCAGGGAGGACTTGGTAATGAGTGCGACCGGGTGAGCGCAGTCTGCAAGAATCTGCAAAATACCGCGCGTGATCCTCAGCTCGCGCTCGCACGGCTGGTAAGCGTCCGTGTTGATCCCAACGGTGATGGTGTCGGGACGGTAGCCGGGTTTGGACAGTTCGTGCAGCAATAATTCCGGCGCGTTGATCTTGGCAAAGATACGGCTCTCAAAATCGAGCCCCGGTGACAAACCCAGATAGCTATGGGTCGGTCTGGCGAAGCAGTAGACACAACCATGCTCGCAACCGCGATAGGGATTGAGTGATACGTCAAAAGGTAAATCAGGAGAGGTGTTGCGACTGAGAATGGAGCGCGCAGTCTCTGGGGTAACGATGGTACGCAGTGGCGGCGGGTCGATTTCTTGCTGATGATGATCAGCTTGATCCGCGCCCTCAGCCGAGGCCCAGCCATCATCAAAATCAACCCGTTGCAGTACCTCATAGCGGCCTTGCATGTTGCTGACGGCACCCCTGCCCTTGATGCCGGTATAGGCCTGCGAGAACTGCTCGGCAGCACTCTCTCGCTTGCGCGCCGTCTGCAAGGGTACTCGCTTGAAACTGGACTTTCCCATGTGCACTCACCTTGCCACAACAAAATATACTGTATATATAGACAGTATATCTCATCAATGGGGGCAAGGGAGTATGTTGAATCCTGCCTTGGATCCTGACTTGAAACCGATTTTAGACCGCTTCGGCGCCAGTCTCACCGGTACGGATACGGATCACCTGACCGATATCCTGAACGAAGATCTTGCCATCGCCGATCTTGCCGGTGCGCGCGGCCTTGATGATGGCGTCGATCACAGGCTCGACAACGCTGTCGTCGACCACGACTTCAATTTTGACCTTGGGCAGAAAGTCGACCACATATTCGGCGCCACGATAAAGCTCAGTATGGCCTTTCTGGCGACCGAAACCCTTGACTTCGGTGACCGTCAAACCAGTTACACCGACCTCGGCCAGCGATTCGCGCACTTCGTCCAGTTTGAACGGTTTGATCACTGCAGTAACTTGCTTCATGGCAACTCTCCCCTATAAGATCGCGCTAAACACGATTCAATTTATCAAAATTTCAGCTGCATTGCAGCATTTGCTGCACAACCATCCTTTGCTACAACGGCTTCCTGCGGCTATTCTCTGAATTTGGACGTAATCGGATAGCGCCAGTCACGCCCGAATGCACGGTGGGTGATCCGGATGCCAACGGGTGCCTGGCGACGCTTGTATTCGTTGATCTTGATCAGACGCGTGATGCGCTCAATATCCTCGATCCGATAACCGGCTGCTTCAATCTCGGCAATGCTGCGATTTTCTTCCATGTACAGCTGCATGATGCCATCGAGTACCTCGTACGGTGGCAATGAATCCTGATCTTTTTGGTCGGGACGCAGTTCGGCCGAAGGCGCGCGCGTCAGAATCCGCTCGGGAATCACTGGCGAAACACTGTTGCGGTAGGTACACAGACGATAGACCAGTGTCTTGGCAATATCCTTGATTACCGCAAAACCGCCCGCCATGTCGCCGTACAGGGTGCAGTAACCGACGGCCATTTCGCTCTTGTTACCCGTAGTCAACACAATCGAGCCATATTTATTGGACATCGCCATGAGTAGCGTACCGCGGATACGGGCCTGAATATTTTCTTCGGTGGTGTCTTCCTTGAGACCAGTGAATTCCTGCGCCAGCGTCTCGCGGAAGGCGGAGAAACAGGCATTGATCGAGATTTCGTCGTAACGCACCTTGATCCGTTCAACCATGTCGCGCGAATCCAGCCAGGAAATATCAGCGGTATAAGGCGATGGCATCATGATGGCACGCACTTTGTCGGCACCCAGTGCATCGACAGCGATGGCCAGTGTCAGCGCCGAATCGACACCGCCGGACAAGCCGATCAACACGCTGGGGAAGCCATTTTTGCCGACATAATCACGCACGCCTAACACCAATGCCTGGTACACCTGAGCTTCGATCGACAGCACCGGCACCTGTGTGCCAGCCTGCACCGCAGCACCGTCAAAACTGATCAATTGCAGGTCTTCCTGAGCATGAGCCAGCGTCGCTACGACTTGCCCGGCAGCGTCCATGACGAAGGAATTACCGTCAAAAATCAATTCATCCTGGCCACCGACCAGATTGGCGAATACCAGCGGCAACCCCTGGCTGGTGACATTCGCACGCATCACCTCATGGCGCAGCGACTGCTTGTGCATGTGATACGGCGAGCCATTGAGTACCAGCAGCACTTGGGCACCGCCTTCACGTGCCAGCGCCGGTGCCCGTGGCAACCAGGTGTCTTCACAGATGTTGATGCCGAAGCGGGTGCCCTTGACCTCGAATACCAGTGCCTGCTCACCACTTGTGAAATAACGCTTTTCGTCAAACACGCTATCGTTGGGCAACTCCAGCTTGTGATAGCTGCCGACAATCTGACCATTGCGCAATACTGATGCGGTATTGAACCGCACGCCATCTTGCAGGCTGGGGTGCCCCACCACCACACTGACATCGGTCAAGCTGGCCAGCTCAAGTGCGAGCTCACGCAACGCCGTATCGGATTTTGCGTAGAATGCCTGACGCAGCAGCAAATCCTCAGGTGGATAACCGACTAACGACAATTCAGGGGTAAGCACGATATCAGCGCCCTGTGCAGCGGCGCGACGGGCGAATTCAGCGATCTTGCTCCGATTGCCAGCAATTTCTCCAACGGTACTGTTGATCTGGGCAATGGCGACTTTGACTAACATGATGGCGACAAGTAAGAAGATGACGAATGAAAAAAACCGCATGCTGAATCTGGTTGCACGGAGCACCCGGCCGTGAAAGACAAAGGTGCAACCGACACGGTGGCAAGCGCAAAGGGCGATGTGCAGCCAAATACGAAACCAGAAGCGCATTATCGCATGCGAATCATTTCTTCTCTGGACGAAGTCGGCGCCGACGCCTGGGATGCACTGATTGCCTTGCAAGCCCCGGCTGATCGAACACCCTTCCTGTCCTACGCCTTCTTGCATGCATTGCATGAAAGCGGTTCTGCCAGCGCTGACACCGGCTGGGAACCGCACTACCTGACCCTATGGCAAGGACCGTCTGCGCACGCGACACTGGCTGCCGCCATGCCGCTTTACCTGAAGTCGCATTCGTATGGTGAATATGTATTCGACTGGGCCTGGGCCGACGCTTACGAGCGCAATGGTCTGCCCTACTATCCCAAGCTACTGTCAGCGATCCCCTTCACACCGGTCACCGGTGGCCGCCTGCTGGCGGTGGATGATCCCGCCCGTAGCGCACTGATCTCAGCGTTAGGTCAACTGCAGTTAGCTGCGAAGACCTCCTCTACCCATATCCTGTATCCACCTCAGGCGCAGGCAGAACAACTGGCCGAGGCAGGCTTCCTGCTCCGTAGCGGGGTGCAGTTCCACTGGCACAATCAAGGTTACCGGAATTTTGAGGAATTCTTATCGACGCTAGAGCGCAAGAAGCGCAAGAATATTCTGGCAGAGCGCCGCAAGGTCAGTGATGCCGGCATCCGTTTCCGACACCTGTCCGGTACGCAGGCGAGTGAGGCTGACTGGCGCTTTTTTCATCGCTGCTACCGCCACACGTATGCAGCGCATCATTCCAGCCCTTACCTGAATCTGGATTTCTTCCTGCGCATTGCCGCGACGATGCCACAGCATCTGTTGCTGACGGTGGCCTACCGCGATGGTGAGTCGTCTCAGACCGCCCAGCCCATTGCCGCATCGCTGGTCCTGCATGATGCCGAGCGTCTCTACGGGCGCTACTGGGGAGCGCTGGAAGAAGTACCCTGCCTGCATTTTGAAACCGCTTACTATCAGCCGCTGGAATTCTGCATTGCGCATGGCATCGAATGGTTTGAAGGTGGCGCGCAGGGTGAACATAAAATGGCCCGCGGTTTTTTGCCACAGAAAACCTGGTCGGCGCATTGGCTAGCGCATCCGGCCTTTGCCGACGCCATCGAACGCTTCCTGGAGCGCGAAGGCGGCGGCATCGACAACTATCTCAATGAGCTCAACGAGCACAATCCATTTCGACGGTCTTGAGAGGACAGCGGTGGCAGCGCTGACAGCTGTGGCTTTGCGATCAAGCTGGATACTTAATACCTAAAAGACAGCAACTTTAGAACACGTCCTATATTTATTTGCCAATACCTCTCTTAGCATTCGCCTTCTTTTACGTTGCTCCAACGTGACCCAAGAATGCATTCCAGAGAGGACCATGGCTACTATCAAACGCATTATTCCACCGCGCATTCTCAAAAGCGGTGTAGTCGAATATCACTCTGTCACCTCGCCGCCAGATGACAGCATCGCCATGTGCCACAAGGTACCCGACCGGATTATCCCGGTGATCTTTGTGCCGGGCGTGATGGGATCGAATTTGCAATCGATTACCAAGAACAAGGGTGGAAAATCAAATCCGGTATGGCTGGTCAACAGTACTCTCGGTGTCGCATTAAGCTGGGCTTTTCAAGGTGCGGAGCGACGCAAAAGTCTTCTTGACCCTGCCAAAACCGAACTCTACCGTGCTGGCGATTTACCAGCGGACGCGGCTCCACGCGGTGTGTTCCATACCCACCCAGCACCGACTCAGGAAGAAATTGATCAGGAGCTACGGCGGCGTGGCTGGGGTGAAGTTTCTCATCTGAGTTACGGCCCCTGGCTCAAATGGCTGGAAGAAAGTCTCAACGACGCCGACTACAGCAAGTCTGGAATGGAATATGCCAGCAGCGGTTTGCGTCCACGATTGATGAAGGAACTGGTCGCCAATGCACCCGGGATTGAACCACTCACCTTTGATGAAGTCGGGCTGTCCTACCGCTATCAGTTTCCGGTGCATGCGGTCGGCTACAACTGGCTGCAATCAAACAGCGATTCAGCGACCCGGCTAGAAGCCAAGATTGATGAATTCATCGCCTATTACAACAGGACCTATGTCTGTCAAAACGTGATCCTGGTCACCCACTCGATGGGGGGGCTGGTGGCGCGTTACTGTACTCAAGTACGCAAGCAACAGGGTAAGGTATTGGGTGTGGTACATGGCGTCATGCCAGCAACAGGTGCTGCTACCGCCTACAAACGTGTAAAAGCCGGTGTCGAAGGAGTTGCCGGCATTGTGGTCGGTGATGACGCTGCAAAAGTCACCGCCGTGTTTGCGCAGGCACCCGGTCCATTGCAACTGCTGCCCAGCAGAGAGTATGGCAACGGCTGGCTCAAGATCAAAAATGGGGATCAGCGCATTAGTTTGCCGCTGCACAATGATCCTTATGGTGAGATCTATACCGTACGCGGGAAATGGTGGGGACTCATTGATGACAAGCTGATTAATCCTTCGGATCCAAGAAAGAAAACGCTGGATTCAGATTGGGCGGCATTTGAAACACTCATTGATAAGCCAGTAAGTCAATTTCACGACGCCATCGCCCACCGCTACCATCCCGTCACCTATGCCTTCTATGGCGACGACAAGGCACACAGCACTTGGGGAGACGTCCTATGGGAGCGCAAGCCCACCCTTGCTACGGGTAAGTTGAATATCGTCAAGCCCAGTGAGGATATCCAGGGCAGCCGCGTGCTACACGACTCTGGACAAGGCCAGCAAGTGCTCTGGCTTAAAACAGGTAATACTGCCATGCCAAGCGTATTCACCCTCGCAGAAGCCAATGAACATGGTGACGGCACGGTACCAATCCGCTCCGGCAAAGCACCGCAAGGGAAAGTCAGAGTTTGCGTAGGCTATCCCGGGGTCGAACACGAAGGTGCCTACAAAGAGGAAAAACAACGTCTGTTCACCTTGTGGTCCATCGTCAAGATTGCCCAACAGGTCAAGCCCCCCTTGCGTTATGAGATCGACGGAGATTGTCCGCCATGACATTACGCCCTCTTCTACAAACCATCTTTGCACTGAGCCTGATGCTCTCACTCAGTGCCTGCCAACCAGCCCCCTTGACTGCACAGGAGCACGCTACCGTGACCGAACTCACTACCGACATGAAGACCCATTGCGTAGGTCGCTATCTGATTGATATGCCTGCTGACATCGAGGCCTATGGCACCGCTAAATTGCGTGGCATCGATGCCAAAGTGGAAGCGATGACACAAGAGGAATTTCTTCATGGAATGCGAAAACGGGAAGCCGAGTTAAAAGCGACAAAGAGCTTGCTTGGCTACCAGTTTTTGTACGGCGACAAAGAATATCCTATCCCCGGATCAAGCACGAAACAATTAAGGTCCAGAGACATTTGGCATTTCATTTCGCTTGGTAGTGACGGTGAGCCAAGTGATGCCAATCGCGTTATTGAGGCATATAAATGGGATCGTGGTTATCGCATCAAGCTCAAAATAGAGGGGTCAGACTTTGCAATGTCGCGTCATAAAGACGAGCCATGGGTTAAGAAGAAATCGAAGGAAAGCCAAAACGATGTTCCCAGCAAACTCCAAGCCGTCCTCAGCATGCTATATCGGTTCCGCGCACTGGAACCGGGCGAAATCCCGAAAGATCCTGGCGTCTGCCTGACCGGCGGCTTTATCCAGACCAGCATTGTTGACCAGGAGGAAGTTTCGATAGAATTCCGATTGAAGCAATATCAAGATGTGTTTTTTGAATTCGATACGAATACCAACCTTACGGAAAAAGACACCCTGTTACAGCGCGGCAGCCAGATCAATGCAGCCCTTAAAAGTCGTGATGGCAAAACGCTACGCAAGGGAAGTCTGGATTCCAAGGACTTGCCAACAGCCGAGGAATGGCTTGCTTCTGCAAGAATGCACGCAGGTGCACTCGGTCATTTCTTCATGCTGGAAGCCAACTCGCTCAACGACAGCGCTAAAACGCCTTTGCTTTCCTTCAATATGGAAACAGGTGTATTCGAAAAATACCAAAAAAACATTCCAGAGCATGCCTCACTGACTGAAGGCGAAGCAATCGCTGTCTGGGATGCCATCTCCCGCTCAATCCGCATGCGTCCGGAAGCGATGGACTTCAAGACAGTAGTACTTCCCCGTTCGACACTCACGGTACCTATCGTCAGCAGTGGACAGCCTTGCCCGGAGAGCGGTCACTGGATTACCAGGTGCGATGGCGAACCCTATTCCCGGCTTGTTTTCAAGGGCAATCTCATGCCCTCCATTGCGGTCATGCAAGCAGTTCCCTATCGCTGGTTACCTACCCGCATCAATACCTGGCTGGCGCAACGACAACGCCTGCCTACGATACAGGTCGAGCGTGAAGTGCGCTGGATTCTGCAGACGTTCTTGGAATAGTGGATAACACTCTCAGTGCTTGTTCGCCGTAGTGTTCCGTCACCTGACATTGATGCATTTTATTTTTATCGCCGCCATGACATTGCCCCCTCTTTTAAAAACCATGTGTGCACTGAGTCTGATGCTCTCACTCAGTGCCTGCCAACCAGCACCCTTGACCGCACAGGAGCACGCTACCGTGACCGAACTCACTACCGACATGAAGACCCATTGCGTGGGCCGTTATCTGATTGACATGCCTGCTGACATCGAGGCTTATGGCAACGCTAAATTGCGTGGCATCGATGTCAAAGTGGAAGCGATGACACAAGAGGAATTTCTTCATGGAATGCGAAAACGGGAAGCCGAGTTGAAAACAACCAAGAACGTGTTCAAGTACCAATTTCTTTACGGCGACAAAGAATATCCCGTCCCAGGGGAAAGCACTGAGAAATTAAGATCAAAAGGTATTTGGCATTTCATTTCGCTGGGAAGCTATGCGGATCCGGGAGATACCAAACGCGTGATCGAGGCGTATAAATGGGATCGTGGTTATCGCATCAAGTTAAAAATAGAGGGTGCGGATTTTGCAATGTCTAGTGACAAAGATGAGCCATGGATTCAAGAAATGTCGAAAGAGGAGCAAAACGATGTTCCCAGCAAACTACAAGCCGTCCTCAGCATGCTATATCGGTTCCGCGCACTGGAGCCGGGCGAAATCCCGAAAGATCCTGGTGTCTGTCTGACCGGCGGCTTTATCCAGACCAGCATTTTTGACCAGGAGGAAGTCTCGATAGAATTCCGATTGAAGCAATATCGAGATGTGTTTTTTGAATTCGATACGAATACCAACCTTACGGAAAAAGATACCCTGCTACAGCGCGGCAGCCAGATTAAGGCTGCCCTTAAAAGCCGTGATGGCAAGACCCTACGCAAGGGAAATCTGGATTCAAAGGACTTGCCAACAGCCGAGGAATGGCTGGCTTCTGCCAGGATGCACGCAGGTGCACTCGGTCATTTCTTCATGCTGGAAGCCAACTCACGCAACAACAACGCTAAAACGCCTTTGCTTTCCTTCAATATGGAAACAGGTGTATTCGACATAGATCAAGTGGACCGACCAGAGCATGCCTCATTGACTGAAGGCGAAGCAATCGCTGTCTGGGATGCCATCTCCCGCTCGATCCGCATGCGTCCGGAAGCGATGGACTTCAAGACGGTAGTACTACCCAGGTCGACACTCACGGTACCCATCGTCAGCAGTGGAGAGCCTTGTCCGGAGAGCGGTCACTGGATTACCAGGTGCGATGGCGAACCCTATTCCCGGCTGGTTTTCAAGGGCAATCTCATGCCCTCCATTGCGGTCATGCAAGCAGTTCCCTATCGCTGGTTACCTAAGCGCATCAATACCTGGCTGGCACAACGACAACGCCTGCCAACGATACAGGTCGAGCGTGAAGTGCGCTGGATTCTGCAAACGTTTCTGGAATAAGGGAAGACATATCGGGCAAGACCAACTTCGCTCAATATGTTGTCTCCCCCAAAAATAGGGGGAGAGTATTCAGGGGACATCGGGAGTTGATCCCACGCCTGAACGCACCCGAAAGTGCGCTTGTTTTAATGCAACCAAGCCGGAACAGAATTACTTGGCTTCTTGCGCCTTGTTGTATGCCGCGACGCCTGCCAGGATTTCTGCCTTCGCCGACTCAGGGCCTTCCCAACCGTCAATCTTGACCCATTTACCCTTTTCCAGATCCTTGTAGTGTTCAAAGAAATGCTGGATCTGCTTCAGACGCAGTTCGTTCAGGTCTTCCGGCTTTTGCCAGTGGGTGTAGATTGGCAAGACCTTGTCCACTGGCACGGCCAGCAGTTTGGCATCGACGCCGGATTCGTCAGTCATCTTGAGCACGCCGATCGGACGGCAACGCACGACGACGCCTGGGAACAGCGGGAACGGTGTAATCACCAGTACGTCAACCGGATCACCATCTTCCGACAGAGTTTGCGGGATATAACCGTAGTTACATGGGTAGTGCATTGCGGTGCCCATGAAACGGTCAACAAAAATCGCACCGCTGTCCTTGTCCACTTCGTACTTGATTGGATCGGCATTCATCGGAATTTCGATAATCACGTTGAAGTCGTTAGGCAAATCGCGGCCGGATGGGACGTTATTGAGGCTCATGGTGCTTTCTCGCAAAGAATGGAAAGAGGAAAAATGCAGAATTTCAAATTTTCAGAACTGCAGAATTATAGCCGCTTTCAGCGCCAAAGCCCGAATCTGCAAGACGTTAAGGGGGATGAGCAAGTGAGGGGAGCTTAACAAAACGGCCGCTTGATAAAGGCAGCCGTGAATAAAATATACAAAATATCTACGAGGCTTAGCGGATCGCCGTCGCCAGCGCGCATTGCTTGTAGTGCGCAGAGGCTTTTTCCGGCTGCTCGAGTGCTTCGAACAATTGCGCCAGCGCCAGATGCGACTCACGAACTGCTCGCGGCTCCAATGCATCCGACAGGGCTTGCTCCAGATGGCGCTGGGCCTTGCCCCACAGCTTCTGGCGCAGGCAGAACATACCCAGCGTCAAGGCCAGTTCGGCATCGGTGGGACGTTTGGCCAACCAGGCTTCACAGCGCTCGATCTGCGCCAGCAACTCTGACGAACCCGCTTCGGCGGTGGAATCACGATAAGCACGCACCAGACGATCATCCCAGTCAGCTGCCAGTGCCCGTTCCAGCAAGGTACGTGCTTCAGCGTGCAGGCCACGACTGCCAAATGCCTGTGCAGCACGGGCAGCAATGAATGGCTTCAGGCGATCTGCATGCGGTACTTCTGCCCACAGTGCACGAATCGATTCAACGTCATGTGAACGATCCGACAGCAAGGCGTCGTAGGCCATTTCACGCAGGCGGTTGGACAAGGCTGGGTGGAGCGCATTGCGCTTGTCCAGCGTTTGCACCAGTCGCAACACCTCAGGCCAGTTCTTGGCCTGTTGGTTGGCCTTGAGCGCCCATTGCAGGGCCTGAATATGGCGCGTGCCATTGGCATTGAGTTCTTCGACCGTTTCCAGTGCTGCCTTGAATTGATGGTCATCGACCAGCAGTTCAAGCGAGGTCATCAGCCGCGCCGCCTTCAGGGTTGGATCAGAGACCGTGGTTTCCAGCCAGATATCACGCCGCTCGACCTGACGCATACGATGCGCTGCACGCGCACCGATCAGTGCGGCAATACCAGCGTTTTCAGGCAGATCAGCAGCACGTGTGGCAGCCTTTTCGGCATGACCGAAGCGACCTTCGAAGAAGGCCTTCAGCGATTCACGCAATGCCTTGATACCTTCACTTTCACGCTTTTGACGGCGGTAGGCAATCACGCGCGCAGGCAGTTTTTGCGTCATCCGCACAGCACGGATGAGTACGTAGAGCACCAGAAACAGCACCACCAGTGCAGTCAGGAAAAAATTCAGCGACAGGTCAACCCGGTACGGCGGATAGAACAGCACCACATTACCGGGGTTGAAACGTGCCAGCACTGCCAGACCGATGGCAGAAGCAAACAGAGTGAGGAGCCAGAGGAGAATTCGCATAAGAGTTTCTGTCGCTTGAGATTAATGCTGGCTCTTGTAACTGCGAACCGCATCAATGCTTTCGCTCAGCGTGGGCATCTGGATCGACAGGTTGCTGCTTTGCACCTGCTTGAGCAGTGCCTGTGCAGTCTGTACCTGTTTGGCCCGGCTATCAAAGTATTTGGCAATCGTATCCTGCGCTGCGCCGAGGTCGTTGCGGAACGCAAATTCATTGCGCGACAGCAGCCCCAGACGGGCATTGAGCAGGCGTAGCTTGAGGTTTTCCCGTGCGTAGTAGGCTTCGGTCGGCGACAGTAACAAGGCATCTGGTGTATCCACGCTGCGGATACGTACCAGTTGCTTGATCTCGCCCCACATCTCGGCGCTCAGACTCTGCCACTTGTCCTGTGCACCGGCCAGCCATTCGCTGGTGGCGGTGACGTTGGCAGCGCTCTTGCCATTTGGCTTGCCGGACTTGTCGTGGGCATTATTGGCACTGGCAGTAACGCGCACAGGCGAAGCCTGCTTCGGTTGCGTGGCAGACTCCACCGGCTTTTCATCCGACAGCAAAGGCATGCCGTCGATCTGGCCGATGATGCTGTCGAGGCGCACGGCGATGCCGGTCACATCGGCAATCGGCAAGGCTTTCAACCGTTCCTGATCACGGGCGATGGCGCGACGGATCGAGACAAATTGTGGTTTGTCGGAACGCGACAGGCTCTTGTCCGCATTTTGCAACGCGATCAGTGCACCTTGTACATTGCCTGCCAATTCCAGCTGCTGGCTGGCGGTCGACAAAACTTCTTCAATTTCAGACAGCGCCCAGTCGTCGCGATTCTTGGATAGATCCTGATACAGCTGCTCCAGTGCCAGTTGCTGGCTTTGGGCTTCCGCCTGCTTGCTATCGAGCACACCGACCCGCGCCTGCAATTGACTGGTGTTGTCCTGCAAGGTCTTGAGTGCGCCCTTGACTTCGGCATTGGCAGTGTCGCTGCTCTGCAGGCGACGTGCGACTTCTTCACGCAAACCACGGATTTCGGTATGCGAGACCCACCATTGTGCAACCACCACAACAGCCAGTACGGCCACCGAGATAGTCAGCAGGCGCAGGCGCTTTTTCAGCACGCCATTATCCACAAGGTCAAAGGAAGGCCGCGCAACGCTGGCCGGCAGCACAGACTCCACTTTGGCGTCTGGCTGATTCTGGTCGGGGGAAGAGTGCAGTTCATTCATGGTGCGGATTGTAACGCGGCAATCAGGCGTTCGTCGCCTGATCCGCAGACGACGACAGAATAGAAACCCAGCGATTGCGCGGTTTCCGCGATGCGCTGGTGTGATACGAGAATTTTTTGTCGTTGCAATTTTACAACAGCCTCGGTGCCGAGCGCCATCGTCGCGAGCGCAAGCAGGTTACGCAATGCCTCCGAACTGGTGATCACCCAGACACTCTCCATTGCCAGCAACTGACTCAACTGCTCCAGCATGTGCGCATCCGGTTGCGGTGCCAGACGCTGGTATGCGGTCACATGATCTACATCGATCTGCTCGGCACGTAACATCTCGGTCAGAAAATCACGGCCCGCCTGACCACGCACTATCAATACCCGTTTGCCACGCAGTTGGGTCAGATCGAGCACCTCAAACAAGGCTGCTGAATCCATGCGCTGATGCGGACCGGGTACCAGTATTTGCGCATTGCCAGTATCCACGCCGTGACGTTGCAATGCCAGACGACTGCCTTCACCGACAATACCGATGGCAACTCCGGCGGGCCATTGCGAGATCTGTCCAAAGACAGCATCAATGGCATTGGGGCTGACGAACACCACCAACACATAGTCAACCAGCCTTGCCAACGCGGCCTGCAGCGCGGAACAATCCTCCAGCGCAGCAATGGTCAGTAACGGAAACACGACAGGCTGCCGCCCGATGGCGCGTACCTGCTGTGCAAAAAGCGTGGCCTGCACCAATGGGCGGGTGATCACAACAGGGCCTTGCGCACAGGTAGTCACGCTGCTTCCTTTCGGATCATTGACATTAAGACGTGAGCTAGCAGGACACCAATCATGCCGCAGTCAGGCAAGGCTCAGTTGCCATCTGCCTGCACCTTGCAGGCAGCCAGAATGGCATCAGCCCCCTGCGCACGCAGCAAAGTGGCGACTTGTTGCCCAAGCGCTTCCGGGTCAGCTGCCGCGCCGCGTACTTCAGCGCTGGCGATCTGACTGCCATCAGGCATAGCCACAATGGCGCGAAGATGCAGTTGATCACCGTCGAGTGTGGCAAACGCCGCCAGCGGAATCTGGCAACTGCCGCCAAAAATACGTGACAAGCTGCGTTCGGCGGCTACCGTCAGGGCGGTCTCGATATGGTTCAGTGGTGCCAGGACCTGTTGCAGATCCGCACGCTGCGCCGGGATCTCAAACGCCAGTGCGCCCTGCCCTGGCGCTGGCAAACTGTCTTCAGGCGAAATCAATGCGCGAATCCGATGCTGAAGACCGAGCCGGTTGAGGCCAGCGGCAGCCAGAATGATGGCGGCGTATTCGCCTTTATCGAGTTTGCCCAGCCGGGTATCCAGATTACCCCGTAAAGGTTTGATCACCAGATGCGGGAAACGCGCTGCAATCAGTGCCTGACGACGCAGGCTGCTGGTGCCAACCACCGCACCGGAAGGTAAATCATCCAGCGACGCATAGTCGTTGGAGACAAAAGCATCCCGTGGATCCTCGCGCTCCATGATGCCGGCCAGCGCAAAGCCGGGCGGCAATTCCATTGGCATATCCTTGAGGCAGTGCACCGCAAAATCGGCCCGTCCTTCGGCCATGGCCACTTCCAGTTCCTTGACGAACAAGCCCTTGCCGCCAACCTTGGACAGGGTCCGATCAAGAATTTGATCGCCGCGCGTGCTCATCCCGAGAATACTGATGCTGCACTGCGGATATAATGCTGCCAACCGATCGCGCACATGCTCCGACTGCCACATGGCAAGACGACTTTCGCGCGAAGCGATGACCAGACTGGAGGGAGGAAATTCTTTCAAAACGGTTCTTTCGGTAGTCGTTGGCAGAGGCCTTGGAGGCACAACTGCTGCCGCACAAAAAATATAAAAGAGATTAATTACAACGATAAAGTGAGGCAAATTCTAGCACGCAGCATATTGGTAGTTCGCGTAGTAAGTCCGTCGCATCAAGTCCGTCTTTCACCCCGAAACCGTAGCATTTGTTGATTATGGCAACCAAACAAAAAAACAGCCCTTCCGCCCGTACCAAGCCTGTCTCCGCTGCCGCCGCTGCGCCAGCCGCGATTGCCCCCCAACGCATCAATGACACCAGCATCAGTATCAGCAAGCGCACTGGCAAAACCAGTACAGACAAGGATGCCCCGCTCAAGGAAGACATACGTCTGCTGGGCCGCCTGCTGGGTGATGTGCTACGTGATCAGGAAGGTGAAGCGGTCTTTGAAGTGGTCGAAACGATTCGCCAGACTGCCGTGCGTCTGCGCCGCAATTCCGATGCCAAGGGTGATGCCACCGCTGGTGCCGAACTGGACAAGCTGCTCAAGAAACTCACGCGGGACCAGACCAACTCAGTGGTGCGTGCGTTTTCGTATTTCTCGCATCTGGCCAATATTGCCGAAGATCAACACCACAACCGTCGTCGTCGCGCCCATTTGCTGGCTGGCAGCACGCCGCAACCAAGTAGCGTTGCCTACGCGCTGGCGCAACTTGACGATGCTGGCGTGTCCGGCAATACCGTGCGCAGCTTCCTCAACGATGCCCTGATTTCGCCCGTCTTGACGGCACACCCGACCGAAGTACAACGCAAGAGCATCCTCGATGCCGAGCGCGAAATCGCCCGCCTGCTGGCGCTGCGTGACCAGCCGCTGACACCCAAGGAGCTGCGCGACAATACCGCGCTGCTGCGCGCCCGTATCGCCACGCTGTGGCAAACCCGGATGCTGCGCTACACCAAGCTGACAGTTGCCGATGAAATCGAAAACGCCCTGTCCTACTACCGCATCACCTTCCTGCGTGAGTTGCCGGCACTGTATGACGACATCGAAGAAGAGATCAATACCCAGTTCCCGGCCCGCGCACGCAGCAGCGCCCCGAGTGAACTGACGCCGTTCCTGCAGATGGGTAGCTGGATCGGTGGCGATCGCGACGGCAATCCCAATGTCAACGCCACCACCATGCAACGTGCCTTGCAGCGGCAATCGGCTACCGTGTTTGACTTCTATCTCGATGAAGTCCATACGCTGGGTGCCGAATTGTCGATCTCGACGCTGATGGTTGACGCCAGCACTGAACTGCTGGCACTGGCCGACGCCTCGCCGGACAACTCCAACCATCGTGCTGACGAGCCTTACCGGCGCGCACTAATTGGCGTCTATGCACGGCTGGCGGCAACTGCCCGTGCGCTCGGCGTGGTCAACATTCTGCGCCAGGAAGTCGGCGCCGCGGCGGCCTATGCCAGCCCGGAAGAATGTATTGCGGAACTGCAGATCCTGATCGACTCGCTGCGTGCCAACCACGGTGCTGCGCTGGTCAAACCAAGACTGTCGGTCCTGAAGCGCTCGCTGGAGATTTTTGGCTTCCATCTGGCGACGCTGGACATGCGTCAAAGCTCCGATGTGCATGAACGCGTACTCGGCGAATTGTTTGCCGCGGCCCAGGTCGAGGCATCCTATGCCAGTCTGACAGAAGACAAGAAGGTCGCCTTGCTGCTGGCCGAACTGAGCAAGCCACGCCCACTGTATTCGCCTTACCTGGATTATTCGGACGAAACCAACTCGGAACTGAGCATCCTGCGCGCAGCGCGTGAAATCCGTCAGCGCTATGGTGCACGCGCAATCCGCAACTACATCATTTCGCACACCGAGACCGCCTCCGATCTGCTGGAAGTGTTGTTACTGCAAAAGGAAACCGGCCTGCTGCATACTGCCGGCGGAAAACTGCTGGCGCTGGACCTGATGGTCGTACCGTTGTTTGAAACCATTCCGGACTTGCGCTGCGCCGCCGATATCATGGAGCAATGGCTGGCCTTTCCTCTGGTCACACCGTTAATCGCCAAACAGGGCAAGCTGCAGGAAGTAATGCTCGGCTATTCCGACTCCAACAAGGATGGCGGCTTCCTCACCTCGAACTGGGAGCTCTACAAATCGGAGAACCGGCTGGTCGATCTGTTCAACCGCGCCGGCGTTAAACTACGTCTGTTCCATGGTCGCGGTGGCACTGTCGGTCGTGGCGGCGGCCCGAGCTATCAGGCGATCCTGGCACAACCACCGGGCACCGTGAACGGCCAGATCCGTCTGACCGAGCAAGGCGAAATCATTGCCTCCAAGTTCTCCAATCCTGAAATCGGTCGCCGCAATCTGGAACTGCTGGTCGCAGCAACGCTGGAGGCAAGCTTGATGCCGGCAACTGGCGATGCCGCTGAAACCCGCAAGCTGGGTGAGTTTGAGCGCATCATGGACGATCTGTCGGAGCGTGCCTATCAGGCATATCGTAATCTGGTCTATGAAACCCCGGGCTTTACCGATTATTTCTTTGCAGCGACACCGATTGCTGAAATTGCCGAACTCAATATCGGTTCGCGCCCGGCATCGCGCAAATCGACGCGCCGTATCGAAGACTTGCGTGCGATTCCATGGGGCTTCTCCTGGGGACAATGCCGTCTGCTGTTGCCGGGCTGGTTTGGTTTTGGCACTGCCATCTCGGATTGGCTGGAACAAGGTGGTAGCAAGGAAAGCGCCAAGCGTCTGGCCAGCCTGCGGGCAATGGTCAAGCAATGGCCGTTCTTTGCAGCATTGTTGTCGAACATGGACATGGTGCTGTCCAAGACCGACCTTGCGGTGGCAGCACGCTACGCCGGACTGGTGCCGGATCGCAAACTACGCAATGCGATCTTCAACCGTATCGTCAATGAACATGAACGCACCAGCCAGATACTCAGCGCAATCACCGGCAACAAGGAGCGCCTGGCAGGCAATCCATTGCTGGCCCGTTCGATCAAGAACCGCTTCGCCTACCTGGATCCACTGAACCACCTGCAGGTCGAGCTGATCAAACGTCACCGTAGCACCACTGCAGCAGGTCGCGCGGTTGAGGAACGTGTTCAGCGCGGCATCCACCTCACCATCAACGGTATTGCGGCTGGCCTGCGCAACACCGGCTAATTGCTGTGACAACACCGGTGCGCTGTAAACTGGCGCACTGGTTTGCTCAAATTAACATCTCCCCGTTCAAACTGCGCTAACGGACGATAGTAAAATTGTGGTCAGTATTACTCAGACTTGCGCTACCGCCGCACAGCATGACTTCATTTTTCTGGCAACTTGCCGATATACAAAGATTGTCCCTGCAACAGAATCAGAAGATCGAATTCACCATTGCCACAGGCAATGCACATAAGCCAAACCACTCGTCTAGCAAAAACAAAGGAATCCGCCATGAAAACCCGGGCTCACGCCATTGCGGCTCTCTGCCTTTTCCTCCTCAGCGGTACTGTCATTGCACAGAGCAAACAGCCCAAGCTACCTCCTCTGCATACCGAACGGGTCAGCCTGACCAGCGAGGAAGGCGCGAGCAGCAAAGCGACGGCACTATTTGGCTTCTGGTTCAAGGGTAAAGGCAAGACACCCGACAAAAAGGCCACCATCATTGCCATGCACGGTTGTGGCGGGCTGTATAGCAGCGTGGGCAAGGAAGACATCCTGTTCACGCCGCGTTATTTAGGTATGGCGCGTACGCTCACCGATGCTGGCTATAACGTCTTGTTCCCGGACAGCTTCACGCCGCGCGGACGTCGCTCGATCTGCCAGGAAAGTCAGCAGCAGCGTATTGCCAGCAGCGAGTTACGACGGGAAGACTTGGCCGCAGCATTGCGCTGGGTCGCTACGCAAGATGATGTCGATACCAGCCGCATCGCTTTCCTGGGTTGGTCGCATGGTGCCACGACAATCCTGTCGGGGATGAATATCGCCACGCCGGAAGTCGCGGTACGCAAGATTCAACCCAAGGCGGCAGTGGCGTTTTATCCGGTCTGCACCGCCTATTCCAAGGAAAAAACGCTTTACAAGCCCGTCGCACCCATGCTGATCCTGATGGGCGAGGATGACGACTGGGCACCACCACAAGACTGTCAGGCGCTAGCGCATAAGCTGGAAGGTAGCGATACCGAACTCATCCTGAAGCTCTATCCAGAGACTTATCATGACTTTGATGCGCCGGGACTGCCATTGCATGTGCGCATGGATATTCCCGGTGTTGGCAAACGCGGCGAAGGGGTGACCATCGGCGGCAACGCGGAATCCCGCGCCGAGGCGTATCAGGAAATGATGAAGTTTCTCAAAAGCAAGCTCAATTAAGTCGTTACATAGCTGAGCAACTTACCAGTAAAAGCACGCATTCAAATAAACAGGGCGTTGCAGCCAGATTGACTGCAACGCCCTGTTTATCGATGGAACGATGGCTTAGCTGTTCTTTGCGTCAGCCGATCAGGCAACCAGCTCTTCCATTCCCGCACTCAATTCGGCAAGTGGTGGCAACTCATTGAGCAACACCGCTGGCGCAATACCGAGCCGCTGCGCGACCTTGTCGGGGAAGGTAGACTCCTTTTCCTCCTCCGAATACTGGTTTTCTTCGGCCCGTGCACGCCAGGCTGCCAAATGGACAATCGCAGCCATATTGTTGAATGGTTCAGTCTCCAACGGTGACGAAAAGCCCTTGATGACCGTGCTGAAATCATCTGGAAAGCGCCAGCGCCGGGCAAGCTCGGCACCAACGTCGGCAAAGTCATAGCCAAAGGTGGTGCGCTCCACATCCAGCCGCCGGGCGTCGATAGGACTTGCCATTTTATCTACCTGACGCGTCTGCTCAGGCATGGCGGCATGCATGACAAGTTGCCCGATGGCATGCATCAGACCGACCGTAAACGCCAGATCCGAATTGAGGTGTAATTTCTTGGCCAGCCATTTGGCGACGATCCCGGTGTGCAGGCTGTAACGCCAGAACAACTTGAGATCGACGCCGTTCATGGCCTTGAAGCTGCCAGTCAGGCCGGTGCTGACAACCAGCGTACGCACCGTCATGAACCCGAGCATCAATACGGCATCATCAACGGTTCCGACACTGCGGGAGACGTGGTAATAAGAGGAATTGGCCAAGCGCAGAATCTTGGCGCTCAATACCTGGTCGGCACTGAGTTTTTGAGAGATTTCCTCGATCGAAACGTCTTCATTGTTGAAACTTTCGATCACTTCCTGAACTACCTTGGGAATGCTTGGCAATGCTGCTTGCTGTTGAAACAGTGCTTCAAAATTCATGAGAGCTCTCCCAGTTCGAGTCATAGCAGAGAAACAGTAAAACTACGATTTGAGTATCTTGAAGATTTAATAAAAGTGCAATGCCTTTTGTGACTAAAAATTGGCTTGTAACGATATTTTTACTTCAAAAAATTTGATGCTACCGAGAGGCTTGGCCCCGGATCAGCCACCCGCGTGGCTGAAATGCTATCGACTTGCTATAATCGCCTATTCTCCGGGACCCCATCATGACCGCACAATTATCGAAAAAAGGCGAAGCCTGGTCGGCGCGCTTTTCTGAACCCGTTTCCGATCTGGTGAAACGCTATACCGCTTCTGTATTCTTTGACAAGCGCCTGGCGCAGTTCGACATTGCCGGCTCGCTGGCCCATGCCGAAATGCTCGCGCATCAGAACATCATCAGCAATCAGGACTTTGCTGATATCCAGCGCGGCATGACGCAAATCAAGGGCGAGATCGAAGCAGGCCAGTTCGAGTGGCTGCTGGATCTGGAAGATGTTCATCTGAACATTGAAAAGCGCCTGACCGAGCTGGTCGGCGACGCCGGCAAGCGTCTGCATACCGGCCGTTCGCGCAATGACCAGGTCGCAACCGATATTCGCCTGTACATGCGTGCGGCTATTGATGACATCCTCGGCCTGCTGCGTGAACTGCGCGCGGCCCTGGTGGATCTGGCGGAACAACATGCTGACACGATCCTGCCCGGCTTTACCCACATGCAAGTAGCACAGCCGATTACCTTTGGTCACCATGTGTTGGCCTATGTAGAAATGTTTGGTCGCGACGCCGAGCGTATGGCGGATGCACGCAAGCGCGTCAATCGCCTGCCGCTGGGCGCTGCTGCTCTGGCTGGCACCACCTTCCCGATTGATCGCCTGCGTGTCGCCAAGACACTGGGCTTTGATGATGTCTGCCGCAATTCGCTGGATGCCGTCTCGGACCGCGACTTCGCGATTGAATTTTGCGCTGCCGCCGCGCTGGTGATGACCCACGTCTCGCGCATGTCGGAAGAACTGGTGATCTGGATGAGTCCACGTGTGGGTTTCATTGATATTGCTGACCGTTTCTGTACCGGCTCCTCGATCATGCCGCAAAAGAAAAATCCAGACGTCCCGGAACTGGCGCGTGGCAAGACCGGCCGCGTCAACGGTCACCTGATCGCCCTGCTGACCTTGATGAAAGGCCAGCCACTGGCGTACAACAAGGACAATCAGGAAGACAAGGAACCGCTGTTCGATACCGTCGATACGCTCACCGATACCCTGCGCATCTTTGCTGATATGGCCCGTGGCATCAGCGTCAAGCCTGAGGCAATGCGCGCTGCAGCACTGCAAGGTTATGCTACGGCAACCGATCTGGCCGATTATCTGGTCAAGAAGGGCCTGCCGTTCCGCGATGCCCACGAAGCCGTCGCCCATGCGGTGCGTACCTGCGTCGACCGCAACTGTGATCTGTCGGATCTGTCGCTGGACGAACTAAAGGCGTTTTCGCCATTGATCGAACAGGATATTTTTGGCGTACTGACACTGGAAGGCTCCGTTGCGGCCCGTGACCACATCGGCGGCACGGCACCGAATCAGGTCCGTCTGGCAATTCAGGAAATCCGCAAGAGCCTGTAAGCCGACATCCATTTATTCGTACTACCGGTCTGCAGCGATGCAGACCTGCAACACAATCGCTATCAGCATCAACTCCGCGCAGGCGGAGTTTGCAGGCTGTTGCAGAGTGACTTATCCGGTTGCACTGCAACAGCATGTTCAAACCGGTTTACGGTATTCTTGACCGGTTGTATCCCGCGACTGCACGACAGTCTGAAGAGGATGACGCAAAATAGGAGGAGCTCACCCACGCGCCTTTTCCGGTACCCCCGGTGATATTTCGCATCATCCTCTATAAGAATATCTAACTATGGAGAGAACTCGATGCGACTCAATACCCTGCTTAAAACAATTCCTGCGCTGCTGCTCGGCGCTACGCTGGCCAATGCTGCGCTGGCTGCCGACGTCAAGCTCGGCCTGGCTGCCGCACTGACTGGTCCGGCTGCCAAATATGGCGTCGCCATCAAGAACGGCTTCACACTGGCTGCCGATGAAATCAACGCCAAGGGCGGCGTCAATGGCGACAAACTGGTTCTGGTCGCCGAAGACGAACAAGGCAAAAAAGAAGAAGCGATCAACGTCTTCAAGAAACTGATTTTCCAGGACAAGGTGCTGATGGTATTCGGACCGACCTTGTCGAACTCGGCATTTGCTGCTGACCCGATTGCCAACGCTGCCAAGGTCGTAGTGTTCGGCACTAGCAACACAGCTGACGGCATTACTGCCATGGGCCCGTTCACCTTCCGTAACTCGGTCATGGAAGCCGACGTGCTGCCAGTCACCGTCAAGGCCGCAGTGAAGCACTTCGGTATCAAAAAAGTCGCCGTGATTTACGGTAATGACGATGCCTTCACCAAGTCTGGCTACGATGTCTTCAAGGCCACGCTGGAACAACAAAAGATTCCGACCACCACCACCGAAGCTTATGCCAAGGGTGACGTCGACTTCAAGGCTCAGCTGACCAAGATCAAGGCTGGCAATCCTGACGCCATCGTCTGCTCCTGCCTGGCTGAAGAAGCTGCCAACATCATTTTGCAAACCCGCGCACTTGGCATGAAGCAACCGTTCATCGGCGGTAATGGCCTGAACTCGCCAAAGCTGTTTGATATTGCCAAGGATGCCGGCGACAACACCTTGATGGGCAGTCCATGGTCCGCTGAAAACGGCACACCAGTGAACAAGGCTTTCATTGCAGCCTACAAGGCCAAGTTCGGTACCGATCCGGATCAGTTCGCTGCACAAGCCTATGACGCGATGCATATCGTTGCGGCCGCGCTCAAGAACGTCAAGCTCAGCGGCGCGCTGCCCAAGGATCGTGATGCACTGCGTCTGGCGCTGCCAGGTGTGAAGATCGAGGGTGCCACCGGTGCCTTTGAATTCCGTCCGGCACCGGCGGTAGCTGGCAAGCAGGTCGGTTTCGATGCGCAGCAGGAAGCCATCGTCAATATCGCCAAGGGCGGCAAGTTTGTCCTGCTGAAGTAATCATCACCCGCTGCAGCTGCTTCTACGTCGTCGAAGCAGGGAGAGAAACACAAGCAGCGCCTGGACTCCGGTTGATTTTCCGGAGTCCTTTTATTTGCTCCGATGCGTGCAGTGCTGGTCGTACGGCAATTGCAGAGTGTCAGCGTAAATCTGACGCGAGCCCATCATTATTGGCAGGTCCCATGTTAGAACAACAACTTATCAACGCCCTTTCACTGGGTAGCGTCTATGCGCTCTTTGCGCTGGGCTTCACGCTGGTCTTCGGCGTGCTCGGTGTCATCAATCTGTCGCACGGCGCAATCTTCATGCTGGGTAGCTATGCTGCCCTGCTACTGGTCCAACAACTGGCACTGCCGCTCTGGCTAGCCATGCTGGCCGCCATGGTGGTTACTGGCCTGATTGGTCTGATCGTCGACATTCTGGTCCTCAAGCCACTGCGCAAACGCAATGCGCCCCACCTGATTCCGATGATTGCCACTATTGGCGTGGCGATCATGCTGACCAATCTGGCGCAAGGCCTGTTTGGTGCCGAGAACCAGCGCTTCCCGGTCGGTACCATTCCCGAGGATAGCGTCACCTTCGGCAATCTGCATGTGACTGCGGTACAGATTGGCATCGTGATCATCGCTTTCGTGCTGATGCTGGTGCTGCTGACCATCATGCGCCGTACCCAACTGGGCCGTGCACTGCGCGCGATTGCCGAGTCGCCCAAGGCAGCTTATCTGCTGGGTATCAACGTCGAAGGCCTGTTCTATCTGACTTCGTTTGCCGCCGCCGCCCTGGGTGGTGCCGCTGGAGTGCTGGTTGGTCTCTCATTCAATGCGATTTCGCCGTTCATGGGCCAGCCGATGCTGCACAAGGGCATTGCCGTGATCATTCTGGGCGGCATGGGCGATATTCGTGGCGCCATGATCGGTGGGCTGTTTCTGGGCTTTGCCGAGGTGCTCACGGTGGCCTACATTTCGAGCGACTTCCGCGATGCGGTGGCGTTCGGCTTACTGTTTTTGATTTTGCTCGTCAGGCCTTCAGGCATGTTTGGCAAAGTGCTGGAAAGAAAGGCTTGATGTCATGATGTTACCCCTGTCATTGATGGACTGGTGGGATGGATTCTGGGCGACGTATAACACCGTCATCTTCGGTGTCGGCGTCAACGCCATGCTGGCCCTGTCGATCTATGTCACCTTGTCGTGCGGCCTGCTGTCGCTGGCCAATGCTGCCTTCATGGGCATCGGTGCTTATGTTGCGGCGCTGATGACCATGCAGGCCGACCTGCCATTCTCGCTGGCGCTGACTGCCGGTGGCGTGCTGCCGGCACTGGTAGCGCTGATCATCGGCATTCCCACCCTGCGCCTGTCGGGTGTCTATCTGGCCATGGCGACGTTAGGCTTTGGTGAAGTCGTGCGGGTCGTAGTGCTGAACCTGGAGATCACCGGTGGCCCGATGGGGCTCAATGGCGTACCACCCGTTACCGAGTGGTGGCATATTGTGTTGCTGCTGGCGCTGACCATCTACATTCTGGCACGCCTGCGTCGCTCCAAGATCGGGCGCGCCTTCGAAGCCATCAAGGAAGATGAAGTTGCGGCCCGTCTCATGGGCGTCAATGTGGCTGGTTACAAACTGCTGGCCTTCGTGATTGGCGCTGCCATCGCTGGCGTCGCCGGTGCGCTCAATGCCCATTACACCTTCACCATCGGCCCCAACAACTATGGCTTTGAAAACGCGGTCGACATTCTGACCATGGCCGTCTTCGGTGGTACCGCCAATCTGGTCGGCCCGGTACTGGGTGCCAGCATTTTGTCGCTGCTGCCGGAACTGTTACGCCAGTTCCAGCACTTCCGCCTGGCGATCAACGGTCTGATCCTGATTCTGGTGGTGCTGTATCTGCCAAAGGGCATCTGGGACCCACGCCGCATCCGACAATTCCTGCAACGCCGCGATGGCGCACAGACAGCTAGCAAGAAGGTGAATTGATGCTTTTACAATTCAACGATATCAGCAAGAACTTTGGCGGCCTGCAAGTATTGCAGGGTGTTCAGTTCCATGTACCGCAAGGTGGCATCTTTGGTCTGATCGGCCCCAACGGTGCCGGCAAGACGACCGTCTTCAATCTGATCACCGGCTTGCTGCGCGCCTCCTCGGGCAAGATCATTTTTGATGGCGAAGACATCGGCAACGTAGCTCCGCACAAGATCACCGAACGTGGCATTGCCCGCACCTTCCAGAATATCCGCGTGTTCAAGGAAATGACCTTGCTCGAAAACGTCGTGGTTGGCATGCATGAGCATCTCGACTATGGCGTGGCTGGCCTGCTGCTGAACCTTGGCGGTTACCGCCGCATCGAGAAGCAGGCCCGAGAGCGCGCGCTGGAATTGCTGTCGTGGGTGAAACTCGACCACAAGGCAGAGATGCTGGCCGACAGTCTGTCCTATGGCGAACAGCGCAAGCTGGAGTTTGCCCGTGCGCTGGCAACCAAGCCTAAGCTGTTGCTGCTCGACGAACCGGTCGCTGGCATGAATCCGTCGGAAAAGAGCGAACTGATGGCGGAAATCATCAATATCAAGGAACGCGGCTTTTCGATTTTCATGATTGAACACGACATGCGTTTCGTCATGGGACTGTGCGACCGTATCGCCGTACTGAACTTTGGCCGCATCATCGCCGAAGGCACGCCAGACCAGATCAAGAACAATCAGGAAGTGATCGAGGCTTACCTCGGCAAGGAAGAAGCATGAGTGAGCAGGCAGCAAGTACAGCAAATAATAAGGAAATCCTGCGGATTGACGATCTGGCTGTCTCGTATGGCCATATCGAAGCTGTCAAAGGCATCAATCTAAGCCTTAAACAAGGCGAAATCACGGCGCTGGTCGGTGCCAACGGTGCCGGCAAAAGCACCGCGCTGCTGGCGATCTCGGGGCTGGTCAAGGCGAGCCGGGGCAAGGTGCTGTTTAACGGTGAAGATCTGATCCAGTGGTCACCGCATCGCATCGTCGCCGGTGGTGTCGTTCAGGTCGCCGAAGGTCGCGCTACGCTGACCACGCTGACCATCGAAGAGAATCTGGCACTGGGCGCCTACACCCGCAAGGACAAGGCTGGCGTGGCACGCGATCTGGAATGGGTCTACTCGTTGTTCCCGGTGCTCAAGCAGCGCGCCAGCGGTCTGGCCGGCAATCTGTCGGGCGGTGAGCAGCAGATGCTGGCGATCGGCCGGGCCTTGATGGCACAACCCAAGGTCTTGTTGCTGGATGAACCCTCGATGGGCCTGGCGCCATTGATCATTCAGGAAATCTTCCGGATCGTGCAAGAGATCAACAAGACCGGCATGACAGTCCTGCTGGTTGAGCAGAATGTGCGGCAGGCGCTGCGTATTGCGCAACGCGGCTATGTCCTGGAAACCGGCAAGATCGTGCTGGAAGACAGCGGTGCCAACCTGTTGCATAACCCCAAGGTGGTGGAAGCCTATCTGGGTGGGTAACACCATGGCTTGCGCCAAGAAAACAGCGGCCTGGTGCCGCTGTTTTTACGTCTGCAGATCATCTTGCCTCTGTCAGGAAATCTTGAAACACCGCACAAGATCGTAAGATGTTTTACCATCCTTGCTCCGACTCTCTGTTCAACCGTATTTTTAGCGATAACGCATGCCGACATTCACTACATCCCTGGTCTGGTTCCGCCGTGATTTGCGCCTCAGCGATCATGCCGCCCTGTATTACGCGCTGTCCCAGAGCAAGCAGGTCCATTGTGTATTCATCTTTGACCGCGAGATTCTGGATCCCTTGCTGGCTGAAGGCTTGCAGGCAGACCGCCGGGTGGATTTCATTCACGCCGCTATCGCTGAACTGGACGGTGCGCTGCGGGCCGCAGGTGGTGCGCTGATCGTGCGCCATGCCTGGGCCAACGAGGAAATTCCCGCTCTGGCCAGGCAGCTCGGTGTCGATGCCGTATTTGCCAATCACGACTATGAACCGGGTGCGCTGGCGCGCGATGCCTCCGTTGCTGCCGCCTTGCGCCAGCAGGGCCAGCAATTGCTGACCTACAAGGATCAGGTGATCTTTGAAAAAGAGGAAGTCTTATCACAGGCGGGACGCCCATTCTCGGTCTTCACACCCTACAAGAATGCGTGGATGAACAAGCTCGCCGGTCCTGATGGCGACTTCTATCTGAAGGCCTATCCGGTTGAGCAGTATCTGGAGCGACTGGCGGCACCATCACCGCTGGCGACAGCACTACCAACGCTGGAAGCACTGGGCTTTGCGCCGACCAATTTACAGTCGCTGCGCATTCCGACCGGCATGTCCGGTGCCAGTCGGTTACTGGAAGACTTTTTGCCACGCTTGAGCCGCTACGGCGACAGCCGCGATTTCCCGGCCCAGAAAGGGCCTTCCTATTTATCGGTACATCTGCGCTTTGGTACCATTGCCATCCGCGCGCTGGCACGTGCGGCACAGGCCGCGATCCGTGCCGGGCAAGGTGGTAGTGGTGCAGCGGTCTGGCTGGGAGAACTGATCTGGCGCGATTTTTATTTCATGATCCTGCATCACCATCCGCGGGTGGTAGAGCAATCCTTCAAGCCCGCATACGATGCCATCGTTTGGGAAACCGACGCCCGTGCCGAGCAAGACTTCGCCGCCTGGTGCCAGGGCTGCACTGGCTATCCACTAGTCGACGCCGCCATGCTGCAACTGAATCAGAGCGGCTACATGCACAATCGGCTGCGCATGGTGACTGCCAGTTTTCTGACCAAGGATCTGGGGCTGGACTGGCGCTGGGGCGAGCGTTACTTTGCACAACAGTTGAATGACTTCGATCTGGCTGCCAACAATGGCGGCTGGCAATGGGCATCCTCCTCGGGCTGCGATGCCCAACCCTATTTTCGGATCTTCAATCCGATCACCCAATCCGAAAAGTTCGATGCCGACGGAAAGTTCATCCGCCGCTATCTGCCGCAACTGGCACGCCTACCGAATAAATATCTGCACGCCCCCTGGCTAGCGCCACGCGAGGTGCTCATCGATGCTGGCGTGACACTAGGAGAAAATTACCCGCACCCTGTCATCGATCATGCTGATGCCAGGATGCGAACCTTGGCGCGTTACGCGGTGGTCAAGCAGGCATAAGCTGGCGTGCGCTGATCAAAACATCCAGTTGAAATGCGCAGTCAGACCATTCTGCCTTGTGTTGCTGCCAAATATCCCGCTATAGGATATGCCCAAGGTCATCCTCGGGAGCGGGTGCATGGAGGCAGACAAGCCAAGTACGACACTATCTTTGGCCAGCGGCACACCGGCTACCGTGAAGTCGCTGCTACCCGAAAAATTCTGCGTCGTTTGCGGTACCGTATCGCCAAATGCATGTTGCCAGCCCAAGGTACCACCGAGCTTGACAGGCGTATTCTGGACCTCAATGTCGTGATCGGCGCGCAGCCCCAGCGTGGTAAAACTGGTCGTGGTGTTTTGGCTACCTGCACTTAGCGCTGCCGCATTGCCACTTTCCTGATAAGACTGGGTCGCCAGATTGACCATAGCAAGATTAAAGAAAGGCTCCAGCAGCGTGTTTTGCCAGTGGAAAGGCAATCCCAATTCAGCAGCGGCCTGCAGCGTACCGGCACTATAGTCAGCACTCAGGTTATTGCCGTAACCCAACAGACTGACCTGGCGAGTGCTGCTAATGTTATTCCAGGTGTAGGACACACTGGTGCGGAACAAGACATCTTGCCATTGAGTACCGGCATAGAATCCCACATGGTAATTATCGCTCTTGCTACTGGAATCGCGCTCATCCACCTCGACCGAGCTGGAACTATAGCCACCGTAGACGCCAAGTATCCAGTTATCTACCGGGATATCCGAACCGATCAATACCCCAGTGGTGTCACTGCTAAGGCTGGCCGCATTGCCATCGCCGTCCACACTGCCCCAGGTACCAAAGGGCTGCACCCAGAACAGATGATCGCGGGTATCGCTGGCCACGACCTCACCTTCTTCGTTGTAGGTTTTCATATCACTGTCGGCACCGCCAAAAGCCGCGCGCAGACGATCATTGGCGGCATCACGGATGAAGTGACTATCGGCAATCTGTGCCGTTTTAGTCGAGGCATGAACTTCGCCTGATAATTGATTGAGAGCCCGGTTGAGCGTCGTCAGATCACCCGATAGCACCACAATCCGATCAATCAGGATATTGTCAGTACCAAGACTATCGAGTGCTCCTCCGGTGGCTGCGGCATTCGGCGTGCTGCCCAGCGATTTGATTGGAATATCGTCGCGGCTCAAGCTGAGATAGACGCTTTTGGAATCGTAACTGACCGTGTAGTCGATCAAGGAAAAAGGACTATCCTCAACGACGAATTGGCCAGTAACACCATCAGCCGTGCTCAAAATAGTGTATTTCTGGAACCGGAAATTGCTCGGATTCAGGATGTTGATATCCAGGTTGCCACCTGTGAGAGTCGCGGTGCCGCCGACCGAGAGCAGGTCTGCACCTACCGGACCATCTACATTCACCTGATAGGTACCGCCAGCGGCAAAAGTGGCATTGCCCCTGACCGTCAGTGTGTGCAGCGTGCCGGGCTGAGGTGTACCGGTCAGTAACAGATGACTGCCATTTTGAATAACAAGATTACCACCGAGGGTACCGCCCGCATTCAATTGACCTTCATTGATACTCAGTGTCCCGGTGTAACTGCTGGCGCCATTGGAGAGCGTGAGTGTGCCTGCTCCGATCTTGTCCAGCTCCCCGCTACCACTGATCGTGTTGTCGATGCCAAGCACAGTGCCGGTATCGATATCCAGTGTGCCGCCTGCTGCTTGCACCACCATGCTGCGTGTTGTGTTGAAGCTTTGCGTTGTCTCCAGCGTACCGCCATTAAAAGTCAGCGCACCGCTCAGAGCGCCCAGATTGGCATCTTGCGATATCTGCAAAATGCCTGCATCAATGGTCGTGCCACCGGTGTAAGTATTGGCTGCAGAAAGCACCAGCAGTCCAGGGCCAGCCTTGACCAGACTTTCGCCATCCCAACCAGAGATGAAAGCCCCAGCTTCATTCCCCAAAAGAATGTCGACATTAAAAGCGGTACCCGCATTCAATGTAAAAGTACCGGTCGCTGTCGCATCCGAACTATCGGTCCATGCCAGCTTAAGGCCGATACTGTAATCTTGGCCACTACGGGTGACAGACCCTTCTGAGACCAGATAGTCCAGTCCTGAAACAGATACGCCCGCGTCCGCCGACAAGCTCCCAGTAATGCCATCAACGGTCGTGATCAAGGTATATATCTTGCCCGGCTGCGCGACGGCACTGGCGGTGGTAATACCATCTACAGATGGAGTGAATCCAGAAAAATACAAAGTTCCGTTCAGAACAGCACTTTGCGCCTGAATCGCTGGAGCAATGCCAACGCTGGTAATCAGTGTGCTACCTGATTGCAGGTCAAAGACGTTGTTAACATTGAGCGCAACACCCCCGGTTGCCGGAGCTAGCGTAGTGCTGGCTCCACTGGCGGTCGTATAGCTACCATTGACATTTATCGCCCCTGTCACATTCAGATTACCGCCAGACACATTGACGGCACCAACAGTATTGCCAAAGTTGCTCAGGGTAAGACTGCCTGCTCCTGTCTTGAAAAGAGCACTTGTGCTGCTTCCGATAATGGAACCACTAAAGCTGGTATTGGTAACATTGGTTTCAGTCAATGTCGCATCACCCAATACTATGCTGCCTGCACCACTGAGTTGCTGAACAATTTGGTTGTTGCTAGCCAGGCTCAGGTCGGCCCCCGCTGCGACATTAACGGCAGTGCTTTGAGCAAAGATATTCGCGCTACCTGCCAATATGGTACCTGCCATGATATTGGTAGTACCAGAGTAGCTATTCGAACTGTTGAGAGTGAGTATGCCGTCTCCAAGTTTGCTAACGCTACCTGAGCCGGAAATGACACCGTTGTAGGTGACATCATCGCTACGGTTAAACGTGAGCTGACCATTGTCGGTGATATTGCCGACGACACTGCCACCCTCACCACCATTACCTAGTTGCAGGGTCCCTGCAGAGATGGTCGTAGTTCCGCTGTACGTGTTGTTACCGGTCAGCGTGAGCACGTTCGTACCCATTTTGGTCACATTACCGGCCCCGGAAATCACGCTCGTATAGGTAAAATCATCGCTACGGTTAAACGTCAGCTGAGCATTGTCTTCGATATTGCCGATAATACTGCCGCTATTGCTGCCATTGCCTATTTGCAGTGTACCGGCATTGATGGTGGTGCCTCCGCTGTAGGTATTGTTACCCGCCAGAATCAAAGTGCCTGCACCCGTTTTGGTCAGTACACCCTCAGCCCCAGGAGTGCTATCGGTGATACCTTGCGTAATCGTCAAAGTAGCATCTGGGTCGATCTGTATGGTTCCACCATTTGCGGTCAGGCTGACCGCACGCACAGTCGAGGCTTCCGGTCCGTTGTACTCAAGCGTGCCGCCATTGAAGGTCAGTGAACTGGTACTGCCATTGCCTATGGACGTCAATTGGCCAATCACCAGTGTCCCGCCTGTGAGGGTCCAATTCATGGCATTCGACGTTGTATTATTCAGCGTCCAAATGCTAGTACCGGTTTTTTCATAATTGAGAAATCCCTGGTACTCGACACCAATCCCGGAAATGTCAAAAGCAGCGTTAGTGGCTCCCCCCAGCACCAGCACATTCGTGTTGCTGGAAGAAACAACGTTACCGTTAAAATTAAACCCTGCGTTCAATTCCAGTTGATTATTGCTCCCCCCCAGATTCACCGCATTGGCGCGTGTACCATTGCCAGTACCTCCAGCAATGGTTCCTGCATTAATAATCGTATTGCCATTACCAGTGACGACAAGAGCAACACCACCAGTAGTGGTCGCCGTACCGCTACCGCCCTGCAGCACACCACCAGTCTGATTATTGACTATATTGTTAGCACTATCGATCAGAACAGCACTCTTGCCGTTGCCGATCAGGGTTCCAGAAGTAGTAGAAGTCGTCGTTGTGCCGTTGCCACCTAGCACCAGACCTGCATTGTTCAGCGTCGAACCGCCGCCATTGGTTAGATGAATAGCCGCATCAGTTGAACTTGATAGCGAGGAATCTGCATTCCTGATGGTGCCACCTAACTGATTATTGATGATGGTGCCATTGGTTTCGATACCGTAACTTCCACTTTCGAAACTATAGGCCGTTACACCAGCACTAATCGTTCCCGCATTATTAATCGTGCCACCATTGCTCAATACCCCATCACCATCAGAACGTACCGCCCCGCCACCGCCCGTGATGCTTGCTCCAGCCGCATTGTTCAAAGTACCACCATCGTACAAAAATACACCTACGCCACCAGCACCACCACCTTGCAGGTTATGATCAACACCTGAAGTTCCCCCATTTCCCCCAACGATACTGGCACCGGTATTATTTTCAATCGTACCGCCATTCACCACGACCAGACCCGCGCCGCCTCCGCCTGCAGAACCTAAGGCATCACCCCCATTACCACCCTGGATGATGGAATTATTAGTGACCGTCACAGCGGTGGCTGTGACGACCAAACCAGCCCCGCCACCGCCACCGCCACCGCCTGTGGTGGTGGTCACAGTACCGCCATCGGTCGCTATTTTAGGATCACTGACAACGACCGTGTTGCTATTATCGACAGTACCGACCCCGCCATTTCCGCCGGCACCATTTGCCGCGGTGCCACTCCCGCCGCCACCTCCACCGCCAGCACTCAAGTCAGTACCAGCAGTACCTCCAGGGCCACCATTTGGTCCCACAGAACCAGCTGTTCCAGTCGGTGTGCCTAATGTCGCGGCCGCCCCCCCTGCACCGCCAATTTGGGAAACACCTGAACCGCCGCCGCCCAAGCCTGCAGCGCCAAAACCGGGTCCTCCGACCAAGTTATTGGTCGTCCCGCCACCTACTGTAAAATTCCCAGCTGCATACGACGGAAATGGGTAACTCAGGGCAAACAGGCCACTGATGAGCAAAGGTAGTCGTGCTCGGCAAAATGGGGCGTTACGAAAATATGCCAGGGGCGAGCATAAAAGCGGATATCGCCTCACTCGGGAGAAATTCTTTTTCATCAACAAGCTCCTGAACATAGTTGTTAAAAACTACTGGAATGCTTGCATCATAAAAAGGCTTCCTGTCAGCGGAACTGAAACTCCTTTCCCAGACTGCACAGCGTGTGTGATGGCATACAGTTTTCTTCTTGTGACTTCTGAACAAGACGCAACAAACGGCATAAAACCACCTGGAGTGATGGGCTTGACTGACTGCTCCTGCTAAGCATTGCATCACGCATGTCGACTAAAAAAAATGCCGCTCAGCACCAAGCTGAGCGGCATTCTTCCTGAATCTACGTATATGTTGAGAGTGGCCCTGATCGATCAATGACGGGAGTGGTGTGGTCACTCCATGGCTTTAAATCCATGAGTAACGGGCACAGTCCGCTGCCGGACCATGACTTCACACTAAAATCGCTAACAGGTTTTTAGTGCTGGCTGTTCGATATCTTTGGATAAACCTTCACCAACAAGATCTTTGCTCCCCTCATCTTTTCAACGACGATATCGAAAGCTTCAAAGATCACCTTCTGGCCTTCCTGAGGTATCTCGCCCAATTGCGCCATGACCAGTCCACCGACCGAATCGACAGTCTCGTCGCATTCAAGATCAGTGGCCAGCATGTGTTCCAGAGTCGCGATCGGCAAACTCCCCTTGCCAAGCAATGTGCCATCGCTTTGCCAGGTCCATTCATTGCTGGTGTGACGGAACTCGTCCCGAATCTCCCCCACCAGGACGCTCAAGAGATTATCCAGTGTCACAAACCCGAGCGGTGGCTGGCCTGCCCGGCCAATCACCGCAAAATGGGGTGCGCCAGCCTTGAAGTGCCGCAATAATTCCTGCGCCGGCATGCTCGGCGCAATCACCTGCACTGGCCGCAGGTAGCTGCTCAGCGCGGCAACCGGCTTGCCATCCTGCTGGGCAATGAAGACATCCTTGAGATGCAACAATCCAAGCACTTGCTGGTGCTCGGCATCAAAGTAAGGATAGCGGCTGAAGCTGTTGCGATAAATGATGTCGAAATTCTGCGCCTGGGTATTGCCAGCGCTCAGTCCCACCATCTCGTGCGCAGGACGCATCAGATCGGAGACCTTGAGTTCACCAAAGTCCAGCGAGTGTGCCAGCAGATTCCATTCGCGCTGAGTAAATCCGGTGCCGCTACCACTGCCCTGCTCGCTCATGGCATGACTGGCACCACTGCGCAAGATCAGCTTGAGCTCCTCTGACGAATAATGGGCGTCATGTGCAACTGCCCGACCCAGCCCGGTCACGCGTAAAACCCAGTTGGCGCTTCTGTTGAGAAGCCAGATCGCGGGAAACATCATCCAGTAAAAAACATATAACAGGGGTGCGCACCACAATCCAATGTGCTCCGGGCTGCGAATGGCCATCGATTTCGGGGCCAGCTCACCGACGACGATATGCAGGAAGGAAATAAGGCAAAAGGCCAGAATGAAGGATGCGCCATGGATGACTTCCGGCGAGACCACGCCGAGCAAGCCAAACATGGGTTCCAGCAAGCTGGCAAAGGCAGGCTCGCCAATCCAGCCAAGCCCCAGCGACGCCAGCGTGATACCAAGCTGACAAGCCGACAGATAGGCATCAAGCTGCTCGTGTACGATTGCCAGGATACGTCCACGCATACCTTGTGTTTTGACAATGGCCCGGATGCGGGTCTGGCGCAGCTTCACCAGACCGAACTCGGCAGCCACAAAGAAACCGTTCAACGCGACCAGAAAAAGGGCCACGACGATCAGCAAAAAGTTTTCCAACGGTCATCCTATGGGGTGTTGAGGAGAGGTGCTACAGGCAGTATTTTACATGCCAGCGCCGGTACACAACATCGCGCCTCTGACACCGCAGAAAATTCAACGGAACAAGCCCGGCGCAATAAACCGCAAACCCAATACAAAGTAGGCCTCCTGGGTATCACGACCGAAGCGGTTGCCATAGGTGAGATCAAGCTCCAGTTGCTCAGGAATCAAGGTGTGACGTACGCCTGCCTGATAGGATGGCCGCCCCTTGTTTTCGCCAAAAACTTCGGCGATGAATGAGGATTTTTCGAACAAGCGGGTCTCATTGCCCACACCCCAGGTCAGACTGGTGGTGTGATCTTTCTTACTCTGACTGACACCCAGATTGGTATGCAGCAGGATGTCATTATCACGGAAAGAGCTTGTGGTGAGCAGCTTGGCATAATAGTTCCAGTCCGCTTGTCTGGCGCTATCGCTCTCTGTCATGCCTTCGGTGATCCGTTCGGCACCGGCCAGCATGCCGATCGCAGTGACGTCACTGGACAGCTCGCGTAATACCGTCTTGCCCTGGAACTGACTGGCGGCCAGATAGGTACCACTGAGATCGCGCTGCCATGCACCAGCCCATGAAAATTCAACATGTTCGTTAGGACTACAGGCGGGGCTGAACCAACGCTCCGTCCCCGTGTGATTGAACTGCGCCCAACTCTCCAGCTGGCAGGTATCTGCTTCCAGGATTTGCGCATCATCGACATTCATGCCACCCGCAGCATATGCTCCCTGTACACCGAAGGCCGCGTGGAGCAGCATAGTGCCGATCAAAATACGTAGCGTCTTCAGCACTGCCTGCCCTATCATTGTCTGCGTGATATGTGCCACCAACTTCCCCATTATCTGCCTCATTTGCTTCCCCTTTTTAAGATGTAAACCGATGTCTTCAAGCGATATCGCTCAGCATCTGAGCTGATGCTAGCACCGTGCTCATCAACGAGACCCTCACAAACCGCCCCTACTGAAAAGATTGATTTTTTCAGACTTGTGAGTAGGTGGCTGGTTCATTGTTGCCGGTCATTGACGTTTTGTATTTACGTTTTATTTATCGGCGCAGGTCAAAGTTTTATAAGGAATCAATGTCGCGTTCTCTACAGTGTGCCCCTCGTTAATCAACATAGTGGAGTACCAGAACATGACATCCGGATCGTTTCACCTGAAGACACTCGCTAGCGCTGCAGTTGCCGCATTGTTGTTGCAGGCACTGCCCGCGAGTGCGCAGGAAACCAATGCGACCGAACCAGCAACAGCACCCGCTGCAGATGCGGCCGCGCCTGCGGCAACTCCTGCCGCAACACCTCCGACTGCGCCAGCACCTGCATTCACCGCCACTGCCAATGTAGGACTGTTCACCCAGTATGTGTTCCGAGGTCTGACCCAGACCAATGAAAAGCCTGCGCTGCAAGGCGGCTTCGACGTTTCGCATGAAAGTGGTCTGTATGCCGGCGTCTGGGGTTCGAACATCAGCTGGATCAGCGATGCCACACCGGGTGCCTCAGCCAGCCTGGAGGCCGATCTGTATGGTGGTTACAAATATGCCGTGACCGATACCATCACCACCGATATCGGCTTCCTGCATTACGCCTATCCAGGCGACATGCCAGCCGGTTCAACCTCGGCCAATACCAATGAAGTCTATGTCGGCGTCGACGCCAAATGGATTTCTCTGCGCTATTCCTATAGCCTGGGCGACACCTTCGGTGCAGCCAATACCCGTGGCACCAGCTATACCGATCTGACCTTGAGCCATGATCTGTTCGCAGGCATTAGCGGGGTTGCCCATATTGGTCGCCAGGCTTACACCGGAAGCAACTCTGGCAACTTGTCCTATACCGACTGGAAGCTGGGCGTGTCGCGTGACTTTTCTGGTTATGTGGTGGGTGCGTTCTACACTGACACCACTGCCAAGAATGCAGGTTACTTTGTCGATGGCAAAAACCTCGGCCGCAGCCACGTTGTGCTGTCGGTCTCACACACGATGTAAGCCATCGGCTACGACGGCAGCTTGAAGAAAGTCACTGCGTGGCGCAATGCATTTTCCTGAGCACTGACTTCTTCCGCTGTCGCCACCAGTTCTTCTGCACAGCAGATCCGGTGATATTGTCAAGAGTCGACTGTTTCAGCCAGGCTCGACGTTGGCGACCCGGTAGCCAACCCCGATTTCAGTCAACAGGTATTGCGGCTGGGTCGAATCCTGTTCCAGTTTCTGACGCAGTCGTTGCATGTAAATGCGCAGGTAATGATGATCATCGGTATGACTCGGGCCCCAGCCGGCGACCAGCAACTGACGATGGGTGATGACACGCCCGGCATCGCGTAGCAAGGTTGCCAGCAGACGATGCTCGATTTGTGTCAAATGCACTGGCTGACCATTTTTGGTAACGCTGCGTGCCGGCAGATCGATAAACAGCTCACCCATACGGAACCGTCCTGACGCCGCGCCTGACTGGCTGCGACGACGCAACTGGACGCGAATACGCGCCAACAGTTCCGGTACCCCAAATGGCTTGATCAGAAAATCGTCAGCACCAGCATTCAGGGCCTCCACCTTCTCTGCCTCCTGCGTGCGTGCCGACAACACCACAATCGGTATGTCACTCCATAAGCGGATGTCAGCGATCACCTGCTTGCCATCCATATCGGGTAAGCCGAGATCCAGAATCACCAGATCCGGCTTACGGGTACCCGCCTCGACCATGCCTTCACGCGCCGTGCGCGCCTCATGGACAATGAAGCCCTCCTGTTCCAGCGCACCGCGTACCAGCTTGCGGATGTGGGCGTCATCTTCGACGAAAACGATGTTACCTGCGTGATCAAGCATGATGTTTAATCTTCCTCCGGCAATGCGGGTGTTTTTTCCAGTGGCAAGGTGAATCGGACATGCGCTCCGGGACGCTGCGCATCATTGGGTAAGGCGCGAATGGTACCGCCATGCGCCTCTACAATAGCGCGACAGATCGCCAGGCCCAGGCCAACGCCGGGCGTGCTGGACTCACTGTCGCCACGGGTGAATTTCTCGAAAACCCGTTCCTCCATGCCGGGAGGAAAGCCAGGGCCATGATCAATGACGTCAATATCGAGCGTGCCGGGATAACCTGGTACGGCGTGTGCCTCGATCAGAATCGGTTGATTCCCCGGTGAATATTTGACCGCGTTTTCGATCAGGTTGGCAAATACACGTTCCAGTAATACCGCATCAAATCTGACCAATGGCAGATCGACGGGAAGGTGCACTTCCACTTTGCGTTCACCGAGCGTCTTTTGCAGCAAGCGCAAGGCAGTACCGACCACTTCTTCAATCGCGTTCCACTGGCGGTTCAGCGTCACCCCGCCAGACTGCAGACGTGCCATGTCGAGCATGTTCTCGACCAGTCCGGACATGCGCTGCGATTGCTCACTGATGACCTGTGCCATCGCGCGTTCGTCAGGACCCAGCGATGGATGACTAGCCAGTGCATCTGCACTGCCGACCAGCGAGGTCAGCGGGGTACGCAAATCATGCGAAATCGCCGATAACAAGGAATTACGCAAGCGCTCCGACTCCATTGTCAACAAGGCATCCTGCGCCACCTCGGCGTAATGTAGACGCTCGACAGCCATGGCAATCTGCGATGCAAAGATTTCCAGCATCTGCCGATTTTCGGGTAGCGCCAGTTGCGTATTGCGACCTGCTGCATTGTTGTCGTCGCTGATGAATGCCAGCACGCCGCGGGTACGCATGGTCGCGTTGAGCGGCAGATACAATGCCTCCGCCGCTGGCAGTGTCGCGGTGCCGCTACCGGCAGGCTGACCATTGTCATAAACCCATTGGGCCACGCCCAGATCCACTTCATCGAGGGTATGGGGATCGTGTTCGTTGGGTATGGCGACCCGCACATGTTCACTGCTGTCGGGCAGCAGGAAAGCAGTTTTGGCACCAAACACGGCGCCCAGATGGCGACGGCCGATTTCCAGAATCTGCTCTAGCGTGAGCACCGCTGCCAGTTCCTTGCCCAGCATGTACAGGTTGCCGGAGCGGGTTTCCCGCAGCATGGCGACATTGGCCTGATGCCGCAGACGTGAGGCCAAGGTGCTGATGAACAGCGATGCCGCCAGCATGACCAGCAACGTCACCAGATATTGCGCATCGGATACCGAGATCGAAAAGCGCGGCTCGACAAAGAAGAAATCGAAAGCCAGTACGCTTAGCACCGAAGCCAGTGCCGAGGCCGAGCGACCATAGCGTACCGCGACAATCATGACACCAACCAGATACACCATGATGACATTGGCTGGATGCAGAAAACCAATCAGCCACCATGCCAAGGCAGTAGTGACCGCACAACTGATGCTAGCCCACAGATAACCTTGCCGACGCCGCTGACTGCCGGTCGAAAATTCACCCTGCAATGGGTCCCGTGGACCGGCTGGTTCTTCCTTGTCTTCGCGCGCGACCGCATAAACGTCAATCTCTTCGCCAAGCAAGGCAATCCGTTCGGTCAGACTGGTACGCAGCCGCTTGAACCAGTTGCGACGACGCGACTGACCAATCACCAGCTTGCCAGCATTACGGCTACGGGCGAACTGTACCAATGCCTGTGCCACATCGTCACCAGTGATGCTGGCCGTTTCTGCGCCCAGCGATTGGGCCAGTTTGAGGGTCTTCAACATGCGTTCGCGGCGCGCCAGTGTGGCCCGCGGCCAGCTTGGCGCATCCACGAATACCGCTAGCCAGTCGGCCTGTAGTTTTGCCGCCAGACGTGCCGCTGCGCGTACCAGCTTGTCTTCATCGGCGCTGGTGCCGATACCGACGACGATCCGTTCCTTGGTTTGCCATAGCTGGGCGATGGAGCGATCGGCGCGGTAGGCGCGCATGTCGGCATCGACGCGGTCGGCGGTGCGGCGCAAGGCGATTTCACGCAGCGCCAACAGATTGCCCTTGCGGAAGAAGTTGCGACTGGCCTTTTCCGCCTGTTGCGGCAGATAGACCTTGCCTTCCTTGAGACGCAGCAGTAATTCGTCAGGTGGCAAATCGACCAACGTCACTTCATCGGCATCATCAATCACATGATCGGGAATGGTTTCCTGAACCCGGATACCGGTAATCTGTCCGACCACATCGTTGAGACTTTCCAGATGCTGGACGTTGACGGTGGTATAAACGTTGATACCGGCGTGCAACAGCTCCTCGATATCTTGCCAGCGCTTGGCATGGCGTGAATCGGGAATGTTCGAATGCGCCAGTTCATCCACCAGAATCAGATACGGCTGGCGTTCCAACGCTGCATCCAGATCGAATTCAGAAAGCGCACGGCCGCGGTATTCATAGGTGCGCAATGGCAGGCGCTCCAGCCCCTGCAACATCGCCTCGGTGTCTGCCCTGCCATGGGTTTCGACGATACCGGCAACCACATCGACACCTTGCTCATGCAAGGTCTGGGCGGCCGCCAGCATGGAATAGGTCTTACCGACGCCAGCCGATGCGCCAAAGAAGATTTTCAGCCGGCCACGTGCCTGGCGGTCTTCTTCACGCATGACGCGGTCAAGCAGTTCGTCTGGATCAGGGCGATTGATCATGGTGCAGTCTATTGTAGTGGATAGGCAGAATGAGAAAAGCCGGGATCATCCCGGCCCTTCTCATTTTAACAACGCCTGGTTCAGGACTTGGCCTGTGCGTCCAGTGCCAGGTTCAACTTGAGAACGTTGACGGTTGATTCACCGAACAAGCCCCATTGCGGCCCTTCCGTCTGCGCCTTCACCAGTGAGCGCACCTTGTCTTGCGACAGGCCACGTTCCTTGGCAATACGCGCTACCTGATATTCCGCTGCCGCCGGGCTGATATGCGGATCCAGGCCACTGGCCGAGGCGGTCAGCAGATCGACCGGAATGTCCTTCTTGTGTTCCGGATCGGCTTCTACCAGCGCATCAGCGCGACCCTTGGCAGCATCACCCAGCGCCGGATTGAGCACACCGAAGTTACTGCCACCCGAGGCCAAGCCGTTGTAGGGGAAGTTACCTGCAGCCGAGATACGGCCCCAGAAATACTTCGGCAAGGTGAAGTTCTGACCGATCAGTTCAGAACCAAGCACCACATCGCCACGTTTGATCAGACTACCGTTGGCTTGCTGTGGAAAGGCGGCCTGCCCGATCAGGGTGACGACTGCCGGATAGACCAGTCCCAGTAACACCGACATCAGGATGAACAGCGACAAGGCCGGACGTAAATAAGTTTTCATGAATGACTCCTTGGTCAAAATACAATCAAGCCAGCCCGAACAGGCCAAGCAATACGTCGATCAGCTTGATACCGACAAAGGGAACCAGCAGACCACCCACACCGTAGATCAACAGATTACGGCGCAGCAGCACAGCAGCACCAAGCGCACGGTATTGCACACCACGCAATGCCAGCGGAATCAGGAACACGATCACCAGCGCATTGAAAATCACTGCCGACAGAATCGCCGAGGCTGGATTGTTCAGATGCATCACGTCCAGCGCTGCCAGTTGCGGATAGGTGGTCGCGAACATCGCCGGAATGATGGCGAAGTACTTGGCCACGTCGTTGGCAATACTGAAGGTGGTCAGGCTGCCACGGGTCATCAGCATCTGCTTGCCGATTTCCACGATCTCGATCAGCTTGGTCGGATTGGAATCCAGGTCGACCATGTTGCCGGCTTCCTTGGCGGCCTGGGTACCGGTATTCATGGCTACGGCCACGTCTGCCTGTGCCAGTGCTGGCGCATCGTTGGTACCGTCGCCGGTCATCGCCACCAGCTTGCCTTCAGCCTGATGCTGGCGGATCAGCGAGAGCTTGTTTTCTGGCGTTGCTTCGGCCAGGAAATCATCGACGCCCGCTTCGGCGGCAATCGCTGCAGCAGTCAGACGGTTATCACCGGTAATCATCACGGTCTTGATGCCCATGCGGCGCAATTCCGAGAAGCGTTCCTTGATACCACCCTTGACGATGTCCTTGAGCTCGATCACACCCAGCACGCGGAACTGATCGCCATTCTGTTCAGACACCACCAGTGGCGTACTGCCGCGACGAGCGACCACGTCAACATTGGCCGCCACATCGGCTGGCAAACCAGAACCAGCTTCCTCAGCCAGCTTGCGAATGGCTTCTGATGCACCCTTGCGGATCAAGCGATTGCCGATATCCACACCCGAAACGCGGGTCTGTGCACTGAAGGCGATGAACTGGGCATCCAGGCTGGCCATTTCGCGTTCACGCAGATTGAAACGCTTCTTGGCCAACACCACGATACTGCGACCTTCGGGTGTTTCATCAGCCAGCGATGCCAGTTGTGCCACATCGGCCAGCTCTTGCTCGCTCACGCCATTGGCAGGCAGGAAGGTCGAGGCTTGACGGTTACCCAAGGTGATGGTGCCGGTCTTGTCCAGCAACAGCACATCAACGTCACCGGCGGCTTCGACCGCACGGCCGGAAGTCGCGATCACGTTGGCTTGCATCATGCGGCTCATACCGGCCACACCGATAGCGGACAGCAAACCGCCAATCGTCGTTGGGATCAGACACACCAGTAGTGCGACCAGCGCGGTCACGGTCACCGGTGTACCGGCATGGTTGGCAGTGACGCTAAACACCGAGAACGGCAGCAGCGTCACGGTCACCAGCAGGAACACGATAGTCAGCGCGACCAGCAACAATGTCAGCGCGATCTCGTTCGGCGTCTTTTGACGCTTGGCGCTTTCGACCATGGCGATCATGCGATCGAGGAAGGCTTCGCCGGGATTAACGGTCACGCGAACAATGATCCAGTCCGACAACACGCGGGTACCACCAGTGACTGCACTGAAGTCACCACCGGATTCGCGGATCACCGGTGCCGATTCGCCCGTGATGGCGCTTTCGTCAACGGTGGCTACGCCTTCGATGACTTCACCGTCGGCCGGCACGGTATCACCCGCTTCGACCAGCACCAGATCACCCTTGCGCAGGGTACTGCCTTCGACCAGATTAGGCTTGTCGCCACGGTTGGCGCGTAGCAGCTTCTTGGCCATGACACTCTTCTTGGCGCTGCGTAACGATGCGGCCTGGGCTTTGCTGCGGCCTTCAGCCAATGCTTCGGCAAAGTTGGCGAACAAGACCGTAAACCACAACCAGATGGTGACAGCCAGGATGAAGCCGGACGGGGCTTCACCTTGGCCGTTCAGGGCTTGCAGGTACAGCAAGGTGGTCAGGATACTACCCAGGTAGACCACAAACATCACCGGATTGCGCCATTGCGCACGGGGTGACAACTTCTTGAAAGAATCGATCAGTGCCGGTTTCACGATCACCGGATCGAACATCCATTTGGTGGCAGAACTATTTGCCATTTTTTTCTCCATTTTCAGCTTTGATGCCGGTCAATTAATGCACAGCCAGCATTTGCAGATGCTCGACCACCGGACCCAGCGCCAACGCTGGAACATATGTCAATGCACCGACCAGCAATACCGCACCGATCAACAGCGCTACAAACAGCGGACCATGTGTCGGCAAGGTGCCCGAAGTTGCACTCAGACGCTTCTTGCCAGCCAGTGAGCCAGCCATCGCCAGGACCGGCACGATGATGCCGAAACGACCCAGCCACATGGCAATACCGGTGGTGATGTTGTAGTACGGTGTATTGGCATTGAGGCCTGCGAACGCACTACCGTTGTTGTTGGCGGCAGAGCTGAAGGCGTACAGAATTTCCGAGAAACCATGCGCACCCGGATTGGAAATACCTGCCAGTCCGTTCTCCACCAAGACCGAGATGGCGGTAAATACCAGCACCAGGGCAGGTGTCATCAGGATCGCGATGGACATCATCTTCATGTCAAAGACGCCAATCTTCTTGCCCAGATATTCGGGTGTACGACCGATCATCAAACCAGCAATGAACACTGCCAGCACAGCAAAGATCAACATGCCGTACAAGCCTGCACCGACGCCACCGAAGACCACTTCACCCAGCTGCATCTGCAGCATTGGTACCAAGCCGCCCATTGGCGATAACGAATCGTGCATGGCGTTGACCGCACCGCAAGAAGCTGCCGTCGTAATCGTGGCAAACAAACTCGAGGCAGTGATGCCAAAACGTGTTTCTTTACCTTCCATCATAGTGCCGGTACCTGCGACCCCATTGGTCGAGACTGCATGCAGATTGCTCATCACCGGATTAGGCTGCTGCTCGAAGTACATGAGCGTCACCGCCATGACCACAAACAGCAAGGTCATCGCTGCCAGAATCACCCAGCCCTGACGCCGGTCACCAACCAGTACACCGAAGCTGGTACACAGACCGGCTGGAATGATCAGAATCGCCAGCATCTGAATGAAGTTCGACAGTGGTGTCGGATTTTCATAAGGATGTGCCGAGTTGGCATTGAAGAAGCCGCCACCATTGGTACCAACCATCTTGATCGCTTCCTGGGAAGCGACCGGGCCCATTGGCAAAGTCTGCTTGTTGGTTTGCAGCGTTTCTGTCACAGGCTGACCCTGTGCATCCTTGAGGGGCTGACCTTGGGCATCCACCTTTGGTTGCGTATAGGTCGTGGTTTCCATGGTGGTCAGTTCCTGATACGAACTGAAATTCTGGATCACGCCCTGGCTCATCAGGATCACGGCCACGATCAGCGATAGTGGCAGCAGGATGTACATGGTCGAACGGGTCAAGTCGACCCAGAAGTTACCAATGCTCTTGCTACTGTGACGAACAAAACCACGGATCAGGGCAAATGCCACCGCAATACCGGTCGCTGCCGAGAAGAAGTTTTGTACTGCCAGTGCCAACATCTGGGTCAGGTAGCTCATGGCGCTTTCGCCCGAGTAACCTTGCCAGTTGGTGTTAGTCACAAAGCTGATTGCGGTATTGAACGAGGAATCTTCGCTCACATTGGCGATTGCTTGTGGATTCAACGGCAACCACAGTTGCAGACGTTGCAATGCATAGACCAGAAACATGCCCAGCACGTTGAACAACAACAGTGCCAGGGTGTATCGTTTCCAGCTCATGTCGGCATTCGCATCAATGCCGCAGAGACGGTAGAACAGGCGTTCGACGCCGCCGCAGACGCGATTGACGGCAGACTTGCCTTCCATCACGCGCGCCATGTACCAACCCAGTGGGAATGACAACAGCAATAGCACCACCAGGTAGAGCGCTAGCTGGGTAGTTGACTGAGTCATCAGAATGCCTCCGGTTTAATCAAGGCCACGATCAGGTAGACCAGAATGCCTACCGAAGCGGCCAGACCGATAATTTGCATGAAGCTCATTGCATATCCTCCAATTTCTTGCACCCGACGACGAATGCCCACATCAGGACACCGCACACCAGCAGGCCCCCGGCATAGATGAAATCCATGTTCCACTCCCTTGTTGATAAAGATGCTGCCGTAATGGCAGCTTGCGGAGCGAACGATAGCGCGGGCGCCGTCAAATACAGATAAAACTATCTGTCAGGGGTATAAATTTTGTGTAAACAAACGGATGATGGCGTGAAACACCACGAGGTGGCAGGCAGTGCCGCCGGCCGGCAGCACAGAAGGGAAATAACTTGAAAAATGGCACGCGGATGCCAGATCACGCGATCAGGCGCTGACTTCGACCCGGTTCTTGCCGGCATTCTTGGCGACATACATGGCATTGTCGGCTTGCGCCACCAGACGGTCCTGAGTTGTATGCACGGCAGGATCGAACATCGCCGCGCCAATACTGACCGAGATATTGATCGTGGCTTCGCGTAAATAAAAAGGTGCGCGCATTGCCGCCAAAATTTTCCTGGCTACCCCGAGCGCATCATCGCGTGAATGTAAACGTTCGAGAATGACGGTGAACTCATCCCCGGCAAGACGCGCCACGGTATCCACATCGCGTACCGATTCACGCAGGCGGCTGGCAAACAGCATCAGCAATTCGTCACCGGCAATATGGCCATATTTGTCATTAATCTGCTTGAAGCCGTCAATGTCCATAAACAGCAGGCCCATCTTCAACGGATCACGTTCAGCGCGGGCCATGGCTTCGGGCAGCTTTTGGGCAAACGCACGACGGTTCGGCAAACCGGTCAGGATGTCCGACAACGCCATCTCCTGCAACGAATTGCGGAAGGCAAGACGCTCGGTGATGTCGTGCAGGAAGGCTATGAACAGGCAGCCACTACGCACTTCCACGTATCCCAGCGTCATCTCGACCGGTAATTCATCACCATCGCGCCGGATCGCCTGCATCTCGACCCGGGTGTTCATGAGCAAGCCCTCACCGGTAGCCAGATATTGTTTCATGCCGGCCCGATGCAGATCGCGTTGCTCAGGCGGCACAATCATCTCGGCCAGCTCACGCCCGAGTGCTTCTTCACGGCTCCATCCGAGCAGGATTTCGGCTTGCCGGTTCCACTCCTGAACCACGCCATTCTGATCCATGGCAATAAAGGCATCATTGGCATTGTGCAGAATCGCGCGCAGCTCGTTTTCACTCTCTTCCAGCTTTGCCTGATTTTCGCGCTGGGTATCGAGCGCCTGTTGCAGCGCAATGGCGGTTTCGTGCAGACGCCGGGTGCGGTCTTCCACGCGTTGCTCCAAGCCTTCATTGAGCTGGCGCATTTCCTTCAGATAGCTTTCTTCACGCTGTACCAGCGTAGCCAACGTGGTGGAGAGCAAGGCAACTTCATGGTAGGTATTGATGATCGGGACCTCGACATCATGATCCCCCATGGCACGCCGCTCCAGAGCAGCATTGAGCTGATTCATTGGCGCCACCAGCCGGCGCGCCAGCGCGAAAACCAGCACCATCAGGACAATGCTGACCGCGCAGGCAACCAACAGCATCTGGCGTTGCAAATCCCTGAAACCGCGCATGGCGAGCTGCTCTGGCTGACGCACTAATACCGACCACTTCAGGTCACCATATTCACTGTTGAGCCCAGTGCGGGCGAAGCCGGTCAGATAAGGGGTGCCATCAGGCCCCACCTCACGCAGTGCCCCCGATGGCAATCGCAGGGAGGCACGGAAACTGTCGGAATCCATCTTCTTTTCTTCCATGTCCTTGGGGCCGAGGACAACCGTGCCGTCGTCACGCACCAGCATAATGTCGACATCGAAACGGTCATTGGTTGGATTAACCAGTTTCTTGACCAGATCTCGCGCCCATTCCCAACTCAGATGTACGCCCAGTACACCTTTGAATTTTCCGTCAGTGCCCATGATGGGCGTCGAAATATCCACAAAGCGCCAAGGCTCATTGCTGATGGGCAATTTGCTTGCCAACATTAGTGCCGGATGATAATCACCGACGTAAAAATCCTTGCGCCCCTCCTTGAACCAGGGCCGCTCAGCCACACTCTGCTTTTCGAGCAAGCCATTGACTGCCGCCAGTACCTTGCCATCGGGCATGGCAAGCCCTATCCAGGCGTAATTGGGAACGTTTTTCTGCAACTCATTGAAGATACCGCGGATGCGGAACACATCATTGGCCTCACGCAATGCCGGCCGGGTCGCCATGATCTTGACGTCAATGAAGCGTTCACCGAGGCTGCGATCCAGCGCTTCCTGCATCTGCCAGGCCAGTTGGCTCAGACGCGCCTGCGCCTGACTACGCGCATAGCTACGTGTAAACTGGTCGACCAGAATCAACATGGACGAAGTCGTGATCAACAGCGCGAGCACCAGACCAATGGTGACCCACGATGAGAGACTCAACGTCGATGATGGTTTTTTTATCAGCAAGGCTACTCCAGCTTGGATGCAAGGTAAGTCCTGAGGCAATGAGGCAATCTGCAGATGCTGGTCTGGCCGTTCAAGGAAATACGATTTTTTCGATTGTTAACTCGAATATTAGCTGCTCACATGGCTTTGGGGCAATCAGTGATTGATTACAATCAGTCAATATTATCGTTTAATTAACGGGCAACACCGGTTAACAACTGGAGCGATTATCGATTATCGCCCTCCATAGACATCATCCCAGGGTCTGTTTGACGAGCAAAACTTCCATGACATTTCCATCATGAAAGTTTTAGAGTGCTGCGCAAACACCATCAGCACGTGGATCCGTTGCCCCTTCAATCACGCCATTCGGGTGTACACAAACCGCACCAGCATGCCCCATAGTGTCGGTATAGTCGTCCAGCATCTCGACTTCATGCCCGGCATGCTGCAGCGCAGCTACCAGCGCTGGCGCGATGCGCCCCTCAAGTTTCAGGTTGGTCGACACCGTACCCCAGGTACGTCCCAACAGCCAGCGTGGTGCGCTGATGGCTGCTTGTAGATTCTGCCCAAACAGAACATGGCGAGTGAAAACCGCCGCCTGCGTCTGTGGCTGGCCTTCGCCACCCATCGTACCGTAGGCCAGAGTACGCCCATCGTTAAGAAGCGCCAGCGACGGATTGAGCGTATGAAACGGCAATTTGCCCGGCTGCAATTGATTGGCACCTGCATCCAGCGTAAAACTGGCACCGCGATTTTGCCAGACGACACCGGTCTCCGGGACCACCACGCCGCTGCCAAATTCCCAGAAGATACTTTGTATATAACTGACCACCCTGCCTTGTGCATCGGCAGCGCCCATCCAGATAGTGTCACCTGGCTTGGCAACATGCGGCCAGACTGCGGCACGTTGCCTGTCAATCTGCGCCGCCTCCTGCGCCAACGCCGCTGGTTGCAGCCAGTCCGCCGCATTGACGCTCATATGGGCCTGATCGGTGACATAACGGTTGCGCAGGATGAACGCACGCTTGGTTGCCTCAACCAACCCATGCACATGGGCAAAGCCCTCCGCCTCCGTCACACCGAGTTGCTCGAACAGGCCGATGATCATCAGTGCAGAAACGCCCTGTGTCGGCGGTGGCAGATTGTAGACGCGACCAGACTTGAGCTGCACCATCAACGGTTGCACCACCTGGGCCCGGTAGGCTGCCAGATCGCTGCCTCGCAACGGGCTACCAGCCTGTTCCAGACCCTGCGCGAGCCGCTGGGCCAGATCACCGCGATAGAAATCATCCAGGCCAGCCTGTGCCAGCTGGCGCAATGTGGCCGCCAGTGCCGGCTGCTTGAGGATGTCATTGAGTACGGGAATACCTTGCGCGGCATAGGTGCTGGCAAAACCCGGTTGATCCTTGAGTTCATCCCATTTGTCGCGGGTCAGCTCGGCCTGCGAACGGGTCACGGGTATGCCGTTGGCAGCATGCCCAATGGCGTCGGCCAGCAAACGCGACAACGGTAAAGGCTTGTTCCATTGGCGCGTCTGTGCATGCGCCAGCGCCACCTGCCAGCCGCCAATTGCACCAGCGACGGTCAAGGCGGCACGGGGGCCGCGATTGGGGATGCTGGTATCGCCATGGCTGGCGTAGAAATCCTTGGTCGCCAACGCTGCCGACTGTCCACAGGCCTGAATCGCAACTGGCTCACGACCGGGCTCGCTGATCAGCCAGAAGCCGTCGCCACCAATCCCGTTCATGTGCGGGTAAACCACGGCGATGGCAGCGGCTGCCGCCACCATGGCCTCGACCGCATTACCACCTTCACGCAGCACGCTGGCACCAGCTTGTGCCGCAAGATGATGTGGCGCGGTGACCATCCCGCCCAGACTGGTTTTGCTATACAACATGGATTCCCCCTGAATTGGTGCCTTGCTATGATGCCAGCAATGAAATAAAGAAAGAATCCATTTTATGGCAAATCACTTGCCCGACGCTTACACCAGCTCAAGGGGCAGCGCAGATCAGATCTGTGGTGTCAGGGTCAGCGATTCACGCACCGCAGCCACGATCTCAAACGAACGCAAACGCGCAGCATGGTCGTAGATCTGGGCCGTCATCATCAATTCATCCGCGCCGGTGTTCTCGATAAAGGCTTGCAGCCCCTCACGCACGGTGTCGGGAGAACCGACCACCGCACAAGCCAGAGCACGTTCAACGTGGGCCTTTTCTTCCGGACGCCAGTAATCCTCCATGCTGGCACGTGGTGGCTGCAATTGTCCCGGCACGCCACGTACCAGATTGACGAACTGCTGTTGCAGGGAGGTAAACAGCAGCTGCGCCTGAGCATCGGTATCGGCGGCAAACACATTCAAGCCCAACATGACATACGGACGCGCCAGCGCGGCAGACGGCTTGAAGCGACTCCGATAGACCTCAACGGCAGCCTGCATAAAGCCCGGAGCAAAATGCGAGGCAAAGGCAAATGGCAAACCCATTTCTGCGGCAAGCTGGGCGCTGTACATGCTCGAACCGAGCAACCAGATGGGGACCTGCAAACCGGCACCCGGCACGGCACGTACCGCCTGCCCTGGTGACACCGGACGGAAATATCCCTGCAATTCGGCGACATCGTCGGCGAAGGTCTCGGCACTGTCTCCCAGATGACGACGCAGTGCGCGGGCCGTGCGCTGGTCCGAACCCGGTGCGCGCCCCAGACCAAGGTCAATCCGACCAGGGAAAAGTGACTCCAGCGTACCGAACTGTTCAGCAATGACCAGTGGCGCATGGTTGGGCAACATGATGCCACCGGCACCGACCCGAATCGTCTTGGTGTGCGCGGCGACATGGCCGATCACCACCGCCGTGGCGGCGCTGGCGATGCCGCTCATGTTGTGGTGTTCGGCCAGCCAGTAGCGCTGATAACCAAGCTGCTCGGCCTTTTGCGCCAGCTCCTTGCTGTTGTTGAAAGCTTGTGTGGCGCTGTCACCCTGCGCAATCGGCGACAGGTCCAGTACGGAAAACGGAATCATGCAAATCCTTTGTTATCGCTACAGCTACTTATTCATCGAGGTAACTCAAGCCACTTGTACCACCAGCTTGCCGAAATTCTTTCCCTCCAGCAGACCAATGAAGGCTTGTGGGGCATTTTCCAGTCCTTGTACGACATCTTCGCGGTACTTGATCTTGCCGGCAGCAACCCAGGCGCTCATGTCACGGAAGAATTCAGCGAAGTAACCAGCGCGCTGGTAATAGTCAAAAATGATGAAGCCCTGCATGCGAATGCGGGTGGTCAGTAATTTGCGGGGCAATGCGATCATCAAGGCAGCATTCGGCGTCACACCGTTGTACTGCGCAATCAGACCGCATACCGGCACGCGTGCATGCACATTGAGTAACGGCAAGACCGCTTCAAACACGGCACCACCGACGTTTTCAAAATAGACATCAATGCCTTGCGGACAGGCTTGCGCCAGTTGCTGGGCAAAGTCGCTGGCACGATGATCGATGCAGGCATCAAAACCGAGTTCCTCGACCGCATAGCGACATTTTTCTGCGCCACCAGCAATGCCGACAATGCGGCACCCCTTGAGCTTGGCAATCTGCCCGACGACCGAGCCCACGGCACCGGTAGCGGCGGCAACGACCACGGTTTCTCCCGGCTGTGGCTGACCAATATCGAGCAGACCGGCATACGCGGTAAAGCCCGGCATACCGAACAGACCCAGCGCATAGGAAGGATGCGCCATCGCCGGATCAAGCCGCGTCACGCCCGTGCCGTCGGAGACGGCATAGTCTTGCCAGCCGGTATAGGCCATGACCAGATCACCGGCCTGGTAATCCGGATGCTGCGAAGTCACCACCTGCGAGACCGTGCCACCGGTCATGACACCACCAATCTCGACCGGCGGCGAGTAGGAAGGTGCATCACTCATGCGGCCACGCATATAGGGATCGAGCGACAGGTAATCTGCGCGCAGCAGGAACTGACCAGCGCCCGGCACCGGCACAGCGGTCTCTTCAAGACGAAAATTAGCTGGCGTTGGTGCTGCTGCCGGGCGCGAGGCCAGCACAATGCGCCGATTGATGGTGGATGACTGTGTCATGTGATGTCCTTTGGGAAAGTGGCCAATACGGCAGCGTGCAGATCATTGATGCCGCAGGCAAAGAGAAGAAGGTGTCAGGGTGCGATCAGCACGCGCAAGGTAACGTCCATGGCTGCCTGCAATGGCTGACGGTCGCGACTGAGCTTGCTCAGCAGACTGGCGCCCAGCCACAACTGATACAAGAGCTGCGCGGTACTGGCAGGTTCCAGCGCAGGATGCAGCGAGGTATCTTCCACGCCGGCCGCGATCAATGCGGCAAGTCGGCCAATGAACGCCTGTGTGCCATGGTGCAGGGCCAAGCGCATGGCGTCCGACATGTCGGCCACTTCGGCACTGAGCTTGACCACCAGACATTTGTGCTCCACCGCGTCACAGCATTGGGTTTCCAGCCAATGGCCCCAGTACGCCAGCAAGCGCTCACGGGCTGGACCTGGCTGCCCCAGAATGCCATCGAGCATGTGCAGATACTCGGCCACATAATGCTCAATGAGCTCTAGTCCGTATTGCTCCTTGGAACCAAAGTAGTGATAAAACGAGCCCTTGGGCACCGCGGCGGCGCTCAGTATTTCGCTCAGTCCAACGCTGGCAAAACCCTTCTGGGCAATCAGACGACGTCCGACCAGCAGGATATGCAGCTTGTTTTCAAGGTAGGTATCTCTCATAGAATCGTATTTTACCGAAAAATTAGACCGGTCGCCTATAACCCTCATTTCCCTCTATTCCCGGTACAGATTGGCTACGGTCCCGGAGCGAGAAAGATCTTCCATGCGAGTAAAGCGGCAACCGCTCCCGCCAGCCATACTGCTGGCCAGGCCTGCCACGCCAGTAAGGCAGGCACTATCTGTGCCGCCAGGAAGAACACCAGAAACACGCAGGTATTGCCTAGTCCAAGTGCCGTCCCAACCTGACGTGCGCCAGCCAACGTGGCCAGCTCGGTGTAAGCCACACCATGCCAGGCGGAGGCGCAGATACCACCTGCTATGAGTACTCCCGTCATTGACAACAGCATGGTGGGCGACCAATGTCCGCTCTGCCCGGCATGACCTGCACAGGCTGCCAGACATGCCAATACGACAAACAACAGCACACTGAGCAAACTGCAGGCACGCAGATAGGCGCGACGATTACGATGCCGATCCGTCCAGCGGCCGCTCCAGATGCGGGTCACCGCAGCACCGATCTGAACCATGGCTAAGCTGGTGCTAATGAGGAGCAAACTGGCATGACCGGCATCGTGCAGGAATATCGACGCGAAGGTCAGGATCGATACTTGCGGAAAGCACAGAATGCCCGTAGCAAGCGCCATACGCCAAACCCCGATATTGCGCAGTGCAGTAGCTGCTTTTGCTGGCAAATCAGACTTGCCGACATGCACCGTATTCGCCGGCGGTGGTTCATGTAACCAGCGCCATGCCAATGCCCCGCTACCAGAGCATAGCAGCGCCAGCAATGCAAATACCGGCATAAATCCAAAACTCACGGCAAGATACGGCAATACCAGCGCTGCGGCCCCTCCTCCCAGCGGCACCGCGGTCTGACGAATACTCATGGCCAAGCCACGCTCCCCCTCGTGAAACCAACCCATGACGGCACGGCCACTGGCGCCATTGACGCTGCCACCGAGCATGCCAACCAACAGCAAACCCAGTGCCAGAAACGCTACCGGCGGCACGCCAGCCGCGCCCGGCACGATCCAGATTGCCATCAGCATCAACGCCAGCGCTGTCGCAAACAGACCGATCAGCAACACACGCCGGTCGCCCCAGCGATCGGTCAACACACCCCACGGCAACTCACTCAAGGCTACGCCCAACCCCAATGCGCCCATTGCAAGTCCCAACTGGATGTTGTCGAGGCGATAATCGCTGCGCAGCGCAATCGCCGTCATCGGTATCCCTGAAAAGGCGGCAGAAAAACTGGCATTGGCCAGCACCCCGATGCCGAGAATTTTCCAGCGATGGCGGGTCAGATCTGGCATTGAGGTCGCGCCTTCATTGGTTGGCAATATCGGCGCGGTTAAGGGTGTGTTATTGGACGCCATGGTCACTCCTGAGCAAATTGACAGAAGTAGTGTGACGTGGCAGCATCCGACCAAAATGACATTAAACCCTCGTTTTGAGACATCTACTATGGCGACTCGTCAGATCGGATTCCTGCTCTTCCTCGATTGCAGCCTGCTTGACTTCACCGGTCCGCTGACCGCCTTCGATGTCGCCAATCGCCTCGCTGGTCATCAGCACTACCAGTTGCGCGTCATGTCCGAACAGGGCGGCCTGCTGGAGAGCGCCTCCGGCATCGCGGTCATTACCCGACCACTGGAACGTGCTCCCTTGGACACCCTGATCGTGGCGGGCGGTGCCGGCCCACGTGAAGGTTTGCTGTCGGCGACCTTGCTCGACTACACGCAGCATGCCGCGGCACAGGCAAGGCGCGTCGCCAGCGTGTGTACCGGCGCCTTTGTCCTGGCAGCAGCCGGACTGCTTGATGGCAAGCGTGCCACCACCCATTGGCGCATGGCGACGCGGCTGCAGCGCATGCATCCGGCGGTACAGGTCGATAGTGACAAGATTTTCATCAAGGATGGCAAGGTCTGGACCTCGGCCGGGATTTCTGCGGGGATTGATCTGGCATTGGCGCTGATTGAAGAAGATCATGGTGCCGAGCTGGCACGTGCAGTCGCACGCGAACTGGTCGTGTATCACCGGCGTCCGGGCGGTCAGTCGCAGTTTTCCAGCCTGCTGGCAATGGATCCGCCATCAGGACGTATCCGTCAGGCGCTCAGTTACGCGCGTGACCATTTGCATGAATCTCTGAGTGCGGAACGACTCGCTGAGGTGGCCTGCCTCAGTCGCCGTCAGTTTGACCGCGCTTTCAGTGCCGAGACCGGCCAGACACCAGCCAAGGCGATCGAAAAATTACGTGCAGAGGTGGCCCGACCACGCGTCGAAGCCGGAGACGAGTCGCTGGAGAACATTGCGCGCGCAGTCGGCTTTGATGATCCGGAACGGATGCGACGCGCCTTTTTGCGCGTCTTTGGTTATGCCCCGCAGGCGATCCGGCGTGCGACGCGCCAGCAGGAGTCGCTTTACCTGTCTTGACAAGTTCGGTCGTTCAGGCAGCGACCAGGCGCAAGCGGGTAATTTCAGAGGGTGCCAGCAGACGCTTCGGTGGCCCCCAGTAGCCCGTACCGCGACTGGTGTAAATCCACAGATTGCGCAGCTTGTTGAGCCCGGCAACATAGGGCTGCTGCAACGGTACAAACAGGTTCCACGGGAAAAACTGGCCACCATGCGTATGCCCGGACAGTTGCAGGTCAAAGCCGGCTTCGGCCGCTGCTTCGGCGCTGCGTGGCTGGTGCGCCAGCAGGATATTGACGCCACTGTCGGCTGGTGCATACGCCAGCGCAGCGTGCGGATCACTGCGCTGCGCCGGATCAAAATGATGTGCGGTGTAGTCGGTCACGCCGGCCAGCACCAGCGGCGCACCGCGATGATGCAAGACCACATGCTCATTCATAAGCACTGTCAGCCCCAGCCGTCGCACCTCGGCAACCCAGGCATCGGCGTTGGAGTAATACTCATGATTGCCGGTAACGAAATAGCTGCCATGTCGCGCCTGCAATAGCGCCAGCGGTGCCGTATGCTCCGCCAGCTGCGCCACAGTGCCATCGACCAGGTCGCCAGTGACGGCGATCAGATCAGGATGCAGCGCATTGACCTTGTCGACGATGGCGCGCAAATAATTCTGCTTGATGGTAGGACCGACATGGATATCACTGATCTGTGCAATCGTGAATCCCTGCAATGCTGCAGGAAGGTTGCTGATCGGCACGTCCACCTCCACCACGGCAGGCACGCGCCGGGCGTTGATCAGGCCCCATAGCGTCAGCCCCACAGCGCCTCCCAAGGCCACTACCGCCGACCACGTCAACAACGCTTGATGAGCCAATGCTGGCCACAGTAAAGGTACACACAGCAGAACCAGTTCACGCGCCAGCGTCAGCAACAGGAGGGACGAAAAGAAGCCCATGGCCAGCATCCCGACCCAGGTCAGACGGTCAGCCCAGGCCTGTACCTTCAGGAACCGCGCCAGCAAGCCGATCGGTATCATCAGCGATGACAAGAGTAAGTACAGGCTGCCCAACAGGATCACACCAGTGTTGCCACTCAGCGCAGGCAAGAGGCGCCAGCCAATCCAGGCATGCAAAGCACCCAGCACCGATAGCACGAAAATGATGGCAAAACGGGAAGGCATAAGGTCTTACTCCTGTCTGACTGACAATCCGAAGACAATGCCGGATGGCATCGTTGCGTGCATGTTGGTATGTCACCATCTTTTTCAATGGCAGAGACTTAGGATAAATCTGAAAAACAAGGTAAAGATGCGCATAAGTAGCGCTATCAGGCGGCATACCAGACCATCGCACGAAAAAATTCGGACAAATCTGACCCCTGTACTGTTATTCCTTGCGCGAGAAGAGGATAATGGAGGGCTAATTTATCACGGCCAACCGCCACGGATTTTTGCCTCTCCCGCTAAAGGAGTACCTGACCAGTACCAACATTGCCATCGTAGCTATTGTCGCTAACAATGGTATGCAGGCTGGTCTTCGGTACCCTGAATCCCCTCGCGCGCGGTTGCCATCATTACAGGAAGTACGTATTTTGACTACGACAAGAAGCAAACGCTGGAACGGCAATATCGAAACCCTCAAAAGCGACTATCTCACCGGTGTCATCGGCCAGATGGAAACCTACGGAGAAAAAGTGCAATTTGCACTGGTGACGTCAGGCAACGGCCCCCGCTATGAGTTGACCAATAGTGCTGGCAAGAAAATGGCGTTCGACGGCAACCATCACCTGCATCATCCTGAAGCCGCTGAATTTGCCCCGGGCAACGCTACCGGCAGCTTTACCATTGAACAGATCAAACTGGCAAAAGCTGGCGCCCTCAAGCCAGCACGCACCAGCAGCGGCCGTGTCACACGCGCCACCGGCCCGCGTGGTCCAAGTGCGGCGACCCGTGCCAAGGATCTGGTGGATACCGAAAAATACGAATACTTCAAGGCCAACCGTGGCACCCTGCCTGATACGATCGGCGAACATTCAACTGAAATTACTGCGCTGATGCGTGGCGGCATGTCGGCTGAACAGGCGTTTGGTGAAGTGTTGAAAAAATATTTCTGATCTCACATGATTTTGTCGCCAGCAGCTCAGCGACAAACACATGTGTACATAAAAAACGGGAGCTTGATGCTCCCGTTTTTCTTAAAGGGCACGGCACTTCAGTAGACCTCTGGCACCATGATTTCATTGGCAACCTCACGCCGAAAATAACCATCATGACGAATCCGCTCCGGCAATTCAATACCCGGATGCGCAATCTCGGCATAAGGCATTTGACTGAGCAGGTGATGAATACAGTTCAGACGCGCCTTCTTCTTGTCCACTGCCTGCACCACCCACCACGGCGCTTCAGCAATGTGGGTACGCTCCAGCATGACTTCCTTAGCCTTGGTGTAGTCCTCCCAGCGACGACGCGATTCGAGGTCCATCGGACTCAGTTTCCATTGCTTGAGCGGATCGTGGATACGACTGAGAAAGCGCATATGCTGCTCTTCATCGGTGATCGAAAACCAGTACTTGATCAATTGAATACCGGAACGCACCAGCATGCGTTCAAACTCCGGCGCAGAGCGAAAAAACTCTTCATACTGGTCATCGCTACAGAATCCCATCACCCGCTCCACACCGGCGCGGTTATACCAGCTGCGGTCGAACAGAACCATCTCACCGGCCGCAGGCAGATGTGAGACATAGCGTTGGAAATACCATTGTGTGCGTTCGCGGTCATTCGGTGCCGGCAATGCGGCGACGCGACAGACGCGTGGATTGAGACGCTGCGTGATGCGTTTGATGACGCCACCTTTGCCTGCCGCATCGCGCCCTTCAAACAGGATCACGACCTTGTGACCCGTGGCTACCACCCAGTCCTGCAATTTGACCAGCTCGGCCTGTAACCGGAACAGCTCCCGGAAGTACAGGCGGCGTTCGGCCTTTTCCTGTTCACTACCGGACCCGGAACCATCCGTGTCGTAGACGCCGTCGGCCAGTTGTTCGATGGTCCGGTCTTCAATTTCCAGTTCCAGTTCTTCGTCGTAGCTGTCAGCCAGCTCGCGACGGATACGCAGTACCAACTCGTCGTCTTTCATCTTCCCTCTCCGTAGGCAATGCAGCCATCATCGCTGATGGCTGCAGCTTAGCGAGGGATTATGACCAAGCAGTGACAACCAGGGCGCAGCCGCGTTCAGGGAACAACAGTGATGAACAGATAAACGGCAAAGATGACCACATGCACCATGCCCTGCATGACCGTGGTACGACCGGTACTGAGAGAAAACGAGGCCACAAAAAAGGACAGCATCAGCAACACCGTCGATTTCACATCCAGCCCCAGCGAGATGGTCCAACCCGTAATGAGCGACACCACTGCGACTGCCGGAATGGTCAGGCCAATACTCGCCAGTGCCGAACCGAGTGCCAGATTCAGGCTGGTTTGCAGACGATTGGCACGCGCGGCGCGCACCGCAGCGAGGCCTTCAGGCATCAGCACAATGGCGGCAATCACGATCCCGACGACCGTATCAGGCGCACCGAGCCGCGCCAGACCGACCTCCAGCGCTGGCGCCAGTGACTTTGCCAGGAACACCACCGCACCCAGACAGGCCAGTAGCAGCACGGCACTGCCTGCTGCGACCTTGTCTGAGGGTGGTTTGGCGTGGACTTCCTCATTGTCAACGGCTTCTTCTGGCAGGAAATAGTCACGATGACGCACGGTTTGTACCAACACAAAAGTACCGTAAAGGACGATCGAGATAATCGCGATAAAGGCCAGTTGCGGCGCACTGTAGTACGGCCCCTCCAAACTCAGCGTGTAGTTCGGCAGGACCAGCGTCAATACCGAGATGGCTGCCAGTGTAGCCATCGATGCAGAGACGCCGTTGAGTCCGAAGCTTTGTTCTCGATGGCGGCTGGCGCCAACCAGTAAACAGATGCCGACAATGCCGTTGAGGATAATCATGATTGCCGCAAACACGGTGTCACGCGCCAGACCGTTGGTGGCCTCACCGCCGCTGAGCATGAGCGAGACGATCAGCGCCACTTCAATCAACGTAACCGCCAGCGCCAATACCAGCGTGCCAAACGGCTCGCCGACCTTATGCGCCACCACCTCAGCGTGATAGACGGCCGCCAGCACGCTCGCCATCAGCGCCACCACCAACAGCAGCAGGAACCAGCTTCCCGGATTAAATTTACTGGCAACAATCAGCAACCAGCCTGCCAATGGCGACAAAATGGACCATAAGGGCAAGGACTTCGATGTATTCATGAACACTTTCCAGCAAGGATAAAACAATAAAAAAATCAGGACCTGCCTGCCCGCTGGCACAAACCGTTACCTGCTCACTGAGCCGCTGGCCAAGGCGTCAGGATTTCGACGCCATCAGCGGTCACTGCAACCATATGCTCCCACTGTGCCGACAACGAACCATCACGGGTAAGTACGGTCCAGCCGTCGGGCTGCAGCTCCACACCACGCGCACCAGCGTTGATCATGGGCTCAATCGTAAACGTCATACCCTCGCGTAGCAGCAGACCAGTGTGACGTTGACCATAGTGCAATACCTGCGGTTCTTCATGATAGATCTTGCCGATGCCATGGCCGCAATATTCGCGCACTACGGAATAGCCAGCCGCTTCAGCCAGGTGCTGAATGGCATAACCCACATCCCCCAGACGGGCGCCGGGACGGACCTCGGCGATTCCGGCCAGCATGGCATCAAGCGTCGTCTGTACCAGTCTTGCCGCCGACTCGGAGGGCGTACCGGCAAAGTACATGCGGCTGGTATCACCATGCCAGCCATCCTTGATCACAGTAACGTCAATGTTGACGATATCGCCTTCTTTCAGAATTTCCGTGCTGCTGGGAATACCATGACAGACCACACCATTGACAGAAGTGCACAGAGTCTTGGGGAACCCGTGATAACCGACATTGGCCGGTGTGGCCTTCTGCACCTTGCGGATATAGTCATGGCAGCGTCGGTCGAGTTCTTCGGTACTGACACCGGGAACGACGTATTCGCTGATCATTTCCAGCACCTCTGCCGCCAGCGTGCCAGCCACGCGCATCATTGCTATTTGTTTGGGAGTCTTGATGGTGACGGCCACAACTTACCTCTTTTGGGACAAAGGTTCCATTATCGACTATCACAGGTGCTTGTGCCATGCACATGCCTGATTCCTGAGTCCCTTCACCCGTTATGGCAATGACAGGCAAAGATTGGTAGCAACAGTCTCAACGCCGCTGCGCCAGTTTGAAGACCCGCACGTTATCGACCAGTTGGGCTGACTCTCGTCGCAGACTCTCGGTGGCTGCAGCAGCCTGCTCGACCAAAGCCGCGTTTTGCTGGGTCATCTGATCGATGTCGGATACTGCCCGCGTCACCTCACCCATCTCGTCGCGCTGTACGACACCTGCGGCGGCAATATCGCGCATGATCGCTGCGACGTTGCCAATCGCCGTTTCGATGTTGTGCATGGCGTTACCGGCACGACTGACCAGCTCGCTGCCACTGTCCACATTGGATACCGACTCGCCAATGAGCGTTTTGATTTCCTGGGCCGCGGCAGCGCTACGCTGCGCCAGTTGCCGCACCTCTGAGGCAACTACGGCAAACCCGCGCCCCTGCTCGCCGGCACGGGCCGCTTCGACCGCCGCATTAAGGGCAAGAATATTGGTCTGAAACGCAATGCTGTCAATCAAACCGATGATATCGGTCACCTTGTGCGAACTGCTGCGGATGGCCCCCATCGTATCCACCACGGCATTGACGATCTGACCACCATCGGTCGCCTGTACCGCCGCATCGTTGACTAGCGCACCGGCGCGCTGGGTATGTTCGGCGTTAGCAAGAATGCCATTGCCAAAGCGCTCCATGCTGGCCCGAACCTGCTCCAGCTCACCAGCCTGCGCTTCGGCGCGTGCAGACAGATCCTGATTGCCGGCAGCAATATCCTTGGCCGCCGTATCAATGCGCTCAGAACTGCCACGTACCGATCCGACAATACTTGCCAAGCCCTGCGCAATACCATTGATAGCCTGCATCAACTGCCCCAGCTCATCACGCCGGCCCACGTGCAGCATGGTAGTCAGGTCCCCCTTGGCCAACTGCTGTGCGGCGGCAGTGGCATCTACCAGCGGTGCGGTAATGATGCTACGGAGCATCCAGAACAACACGGCCATCACCAGCACCATCCCCGCCATACCAATCAATCCATAGCGCAGTTGTGCGGCAGAAGCATCGGTAATAACACTGAGCATGCCTGGCGAAGCAGTTCGCCCTAGAGAATCCATCGCGGTGTCCAGTACGCGCTGACATACCCAGACATACGAACCAAGAACCGCAGCGGAGAGCAACAGGCCGATGGTGGCAATCCGGCCACCAACACCAAACTGAAAGCGATGACTGACATCGATACCGACATACAACACACCGATGACCTGCCCCTGGCGGTTGCGTAGCGGATCGTAACGGGTCATATATTGCCGCCCAAACAGCTGGGCAAAACCGATATAAGTTCGTCCGGCCAGCAATTCGCCGTAACCGGCATGCGAGTGATCCAGCAAGGTACCAATGGCACGCTCGCCGTTTTCCTTTTTGACTGACGTGGAGATACGGACAAAGTCCTGATTGCGTTTAACGAAAATCGTCGCACCTGCACCAGTCTGGCTGGCGAACTGATCGATGACATCGAAATTCAGATTGAGCATCGCTTCGCCACTGCGCAGCACCGGCGTCACTTCTGTACCGACAGTAATCCGTTGCTGGTAATCAGCCTCAAACCCTGCAGAAAAATGCCGCGCTAACCGCTTGGCAAGTTGGTTGATCTGATACCCGAGCGGCAGCAAGCTGGACATATAACAGACTCCTGTGAGGGTTTCATTCCTTATAGCGGATTTCCTTCACAGTGGAAATAAGCAATGTCGTGCGTTGTAGCAATTATGCGTAATGCTTTATTGACCCACGCCAAATCATGGCGAGTAGTTTTTTAAAACGACACAACTTCTTTGCGCAAAAGCAATACAAATAAAAATCTAACATATTGATATACATCAATATTTTCATGCAACAAGGTGAAATGAGGCAGATCAATGCGTCGCGCAGCAGAAATACGTCAAACGCGAGTTAAACAATGATAAGAAGCACAATAATACTTGCAATGATGTTTCTATTTGTTTCAAAATCAACAACCTTCGACAACCCTACTTGCAGTAGTGTTTTTTCTTACCCCACCCCCACACTGAAGAGCTCGTCATGAAATGGTTTTTTGATCTGAAGATTGCAAAAAAGCTCCTGTTATCGTTCGCTTGCGTATTGATGCTTAGCAGTGTTACCGGAATTTTCGCAATTGCCCAACTTGGCAACGTCAGCAGCGCCTCCAATGAGCTTGCCACCAACTGGCTCCCCACGATTCAGAGTCTGGGACAAATCAAGCTGCTGGTAGCCCGTATTCGCAGTGCCGATGCCCAGATGATTCTGTACGGTGACAATCCAGAATTCATGCGCAGCTTTTCGCAACGTATGCCGTCTCTGGTCAATGGACTGAACAAGGAAATCAAGACCTATGAAGGGCTCATCAGCGAGCCGGAAGAAAAAGCGCTCTACCCCGAAGTAAAACAACAGTTGACGACGGTACTCGACCTGCACGAGAAGGTGATTGCCGCTGCCCAGGCACAAAAGATCGATGAAGCCAAGGCACTGTTTATCAGCCCGGTTGGCAATACCTACTTCAGTCTGCTGGACAACCTCGACAAACTCAGCAAGATCAACCTCAACGGCGGTGACGCCTCCCAACGTCAAGCCGATGCCACTTACAGCAGTGCCCGCGTCTGGATTATTGCCCTGGTACTGGGAACCTTAGCCGTAGGTCTTGCAATGGCATTGTTCATCTCACGCGCCATTGCCAAACCGCTTAATGTCGCCGTGGGGATTGCCAAACAGGTAGCCTCAGGCGACCTGACCAGCAAAATTGAAATCCGCAGCGCTGACGAAACCGGCGAACTGATGCACTCGCTGCAAGCCATGAACCACAGCCTGCAAAAAATCGTGGGACAGGTGCGCGGCGGCACCGACACAATTGCCACCGCCTCCAGCCAGATCGCTGCCGGTAATCACGACCTACATACCCGCACGGAAGAACAAGCCGGTTCGCTGGAAGAAACCGCATCCGCACTGGAGCAACTGACCTCCACCGTCAAAAAGAACGCCGACAATGCGCGCCAGGCAAGCCAGCTGGCAGTGTCCGCCTCGGAAGTGGCGATTGCCGGCGGCAACGTGGTCGATCAGGTGGTGTCAACGATGTCCTCAATCAATGAATCCTCGCGTCAGATTGCCGACATCATCAGCGTCATTGACGGTATTGCCTTCCAGACCAACATCCTGGCACTCAATGCCGCCGTCGAGGCTGCCCGCGCCGGCGAACAGGGTCGCGGCTTTGCGGTCGTGGCGTCCGAAGTACGCAGCCTGGCACAACGCTCGGCAGCCGCCGCCAAGGAAATCAAAGGACTCATCGACAACTCGGTCTCAACCGTTGGCGAAGGCTCCAAGCTGGTTGAAAACGCGGGTAACACCATGACCGAAGTGGTTGCCAGCATTCGCCGCGTGAGCGATGTTGTTGCCGAAATTTCCGCCGCCAGCTCAGAGCAAAGTGCCGGTATCGATGAAATCAATCGTGCTGTTGCGCACATGGATCAAACCACGCAGCAAAATGCGGCGCTGGTGGAACAGGCTACCGCTGCTGCCCAGGCATTGCGTGACCAGGCGCATAGCCTCAATAGCCTGGTCAGTGTCTTCAAGCTCAGCGAGATCCAGATCATTGAGCAACACAACGCCCCTGCACTTGCCAGCACCACGCGTGCCGATGCACTGCCTGCACCGGTCAAGGTCAGCAAGGCAATCGCCACTACCAGCACACCAAAGAAGCAAGCTCCTGCACTGACCAGCAAAAGCAACAACGATGAATGGGAAACCTTCTGATCCCTGCATGTAATTGCGGATCAGGTCAGCACAATGAAACACGGCGTCAGATGCAACATCTGACGCCGTGTTTTTTTCGAGTATCCGCAATGCGCTGGTATCAGAGACTAGCTATCGGTATCGACCAGCACACCCTCTGCCGGCAACGGTAATGCCGTCTTGTAACGGACCTGCTTGAGCGCAAAGCTGGAGCGGATATTGGCAACGCCCGGAATCTTGGTCAAGTGATTGAGGATAAATCGCTCCAATGCACGCATATCCGGCACCAGCACCCGCAGCAAATAATCAGGATCACCCGTCATCAAATAGCACTCCATGACCTCAGGCCGGCCATCGATCGCACTTTCAAAGATCTTCAGCGCATCTTCGCCTTGCTTCTCCAGCGTGACGTGAATGAACACATTCACATGCAATCCCAATACCGATGGCTCCAGCAGTGTGACCTGGCGACTGATGACACCCAGCTCCTCCATCAGCTTGACCCGATTGAAACAGGGTGTGGCAGACAGGTTGACCGAGCGCGCCAGCTCGGCATTGGTAATGCGTGCGTTGTCCTGCAGCGCATTCAAAATAGCAACATCGGTGCGATCAAGTTTTTTCATAGGATAAATTACACTATTAATCGAAATAATAAAGATAATTTACCCTTATTATGCCCAATATTATCCAATAATGAGGATTTTTATCCCGGGATCTGAAGATAAAATTCCCGCCAGTTTTATCTATGGAGAAATGATTGTGGGTGCCGATAGTAAATCCCTGAGCAGCGCAGCAAATAGCTTGCGCCTGAATGATGACAGCGCGAAATTGAAGAGCATGTTTCTGCTGATCGGGGCCATCATGATCTGGGGCGCAAACTGGCCTGTCATGAAGCTGGGACTGTCCCACATCACCCCGATCTGGTTCTCCACAATGCGCTTTTCACTGGGTGCCATCTGCCTGTTCGCTCTGCAAAGCGTGACCGGAAAGCTACGCTTCCCTCCGCGCAAGGACTGGTCGCTGGTCATCAGCGTCGGCTTGCTGCAGATGATGACCTTCACGGTACTGGGCAGCATTGCCATGACCAAGGTACCGGCCGGCCGCTCTGCCGTGCTGGCTTACACCACGCCGCTATGGGTAACACCGGTCGCCGTCCTGTTCTTCCGCGAATCGCTGTCGCGCCGTCAGTTGATCGGCTCCCTCATTGGGGCAGTCGGCGTCATGGTGCTGTTCAACCCGCTCACTTTCAACTGGGGCGATCATACTTTGGTCGCGGCCAACCTGATGCTGCTGACCGGCTCCTTCATCTGGGCCATGTGCATTCTGCATCTGCGCCATCATAAAGGTGTCTGCACTGCCTACGAACTGGCGCCGTGGCAGATGCTGCTGGCCAGTATTCCTCTGGCGCTGATGGCACGATTTGTCGAAGGTCCTTACACCGGTGATAGCTCACGCTCGTTCCTCGAGATTCTGCTTTTCGTTGGCCCGATTGCTACCGCATTCTGCTTTTGCGCCGTCAATGCGGCCAGCATGTGGCTCTCCAGCACCAGCATGTCGACTGCAATGCTGGGCGTGCCTGTGATCGGACTGTTGATGTCGGTTGCCTTCATGGGGGAACATCTGACGGTGCCGCTGGGCGGTGGCCTGTTGCTGATTTCAGCAGGCATTCTGATCGTGACCATGAATGCTGCGAAAAAACACAAGCTGCAAAATAAACCTCAAGAGCCTGCGCTGCCGGGCGAGCAACCGGCCAGCATGTAACTTCAAAGCCCCTTCTGATCTTGGCGTCGAAGGGGCTTTTTTATGATGCATGGAGTTGGCCGGGATACAGATGCCCGAGCTTCTCCTGTGCTTCATTATTCATCCCAAAACTTGTTCAAGCGCGCAATGTGTTCCTCAGACACATTACGTAGCAAGGTCGCTGCTGCTAGCGACAGGCGAAACAAGTTGGCGCTATCGGATTTTCCAATCGATGGCGCGACCTCTTGTTCAGGATCGTTGTCCTGATTCATTTCATTGGCTAAATCACGGGCGTAAATGATGTGCATGCAGGAGGTAATGCCTGCGGTGATGTCGCGGGTGAGTTCAATGAAGTCAGCGAATTTCTCCTCGCGGCCGGGGCCGTGAATCCAGCGGAAATCTTCGTGGTGAGGTGGGATGGTGCTTTTATCAGACGTGGTGGTACTAGGCATGTAAGCCTCCTTTTTGCATGTTAAAGCTACCTCCCGTCGCTAAACGGGGTGGGCGGCAAATGACAGGGTTAGCGAACCGGTGCAAAAAAGGAAAACCGGCAAGCCCGAAGGCTTCCCCGTCACCGCCGCCCATAGAGGACGTGCGACAACGGACGCACGTAAAAAAACCGCATTGCGCGGTCTGTGCGCTTTTTTGCATATCAGGTCGCTAAACCAGGTCCCTTCTTTATCAGGGACGTTGGCAGAATAGACCGGCGAAGTGAGAGCGTCAAGTTGTTTGCTCATTCGTCCTTGCAGTCCTTGCTGATGCTTGTTGTTCTTCGGACGACCTAGCCGGGGGTGGCCCGGCAGCCACTCACTTTTCTTGCTTCGCCAAGAAAAGTAAGCAAAAGAAGGCGACCGCAACTTCCATCGCCCCTGCGGGGTTCCCGCCGCTGCACCACGTCAATCGGGAGAAGCGCACAACTCGCTTCGCTCAGACAAGCGCTTCTCTTTTTCCGATTGCCGCAGCGCATCAGCGGCGACTCCACATGCGGAATTCTTTTTACCGGCTCGCTTCGCATTGCCTTGGTAGGGCGGTGTGCGACGGTATTTATTGTGAGATTTTTCGCTGTGTTTTTTAGCGTGAATGCCAAGTCTGAATTTGCGTGCATTCGTCAGCGCGATGCGAAGCGAGCAGTTTGGGAATCCCGCATGTGGAGTCGCCGGTACTGTGTTGCAGCAATCGGAAGAAGATCGATGCTTGTCTGAGCGAAGCGAGTTTGCATCGGTCCCGATTGATGCGGCACGGTGCCGGGCACCCCGCAGGGGCGACGTAAATTGCGGTCGCCTTCTTTTGCTTACTTTTCTTGGCGAAGCAAGAAAAGTGAGTGGCTGCCGGGCCACCCCCGGCTAGGTCGTCCGAAGAACAACAAGCATCAGCGAAGAAACAGATAAACAGCAAACACAATCAGGCAGGCAAAGGCACTTTCACCGCCGCCTGAAGATTACGGTTTAATCGCCACACCAGCGTCATGGCAACCAGCCCGGTAGCAACCACGATATAGCCAATCACATCAAAGTTATGCAGGGTACCGTCAGCGCCAATGCTCACGATATGCCCGGCAACGACAGATGCCAGTCCACCAGAGAGTTGCTGGATTGAGGCGCTGATGGCATTGAAGGAGCCGCGCTGGGTCTGTACTGGTACCGATTGCACCATCGCCTGAAACGGAATCATGCGCGAGAAGATACCGACGAACAGCACCACATTAACCAGCACAACCAGCGGTAGACCAACACGCCCCAGATGGGTGTAAACCAATACCGTGATGATGGACAGCATACTGCCAAACAGGAACACGCGGAATTTACCCACACGGTCTGCCGCCCGACCAACCAATGGACCGACGAAGATGCTGCACAAGCCGGTGATCAAATAGACCGTTGGCAGGTGATGCAGGTCAATGCCAAGATTGTTGACCAGATAGGCGCTACTGAACGGCATCAGCATAAAGCCACCGGTCATGAGTAACGCCGTGGTAGCGAAAGCAACCAGATAGCGTGGTTCGGTAACGGTGTGCCACAGATGCATCCACGCGCTATGTTCTTGCGCAATCTTGAGGTGATCGGCAACTGGCTTGAGCTTCCATGCCACGATCAGACCACCGATAAGGCCCATGACGGCCATCACCAGAAACGGTACATGCCAGTCCCAGTGATTCGATAGATACAGCCCCATGGGAATACCGAGAACCTGACTGGCGGCAAACGCGGTCTGGATGAAGCCCATCACGCGGCCACGCATGGCTGGCGGGAACAGGTCGGTCGAAATAGCCAGCACGATGGAGCCGATCACACCACCAAACAAACCAGTGACGACGCGCGCCAGCAGCAGGCTTTCGAAGCTTTGCGCCATGCCACACCAGAACGTGCCCAAAATGAAACCGGTGTAGAAAAACAGTAATAGGCGCTTGCGGTCAAAACGGTCGGCAAAACCTGCTGTGAGCAAGCCTGAAATACCGGCGCTGAAGGCATAGGCCGAGACGACCAGACCGAACTGGCTTGGCGAAATGCTCAAGGCTGGCATGATGACCGCACCTAGCGGTGACATCAGCATGAAATCGAGAATCACGGCGAACTGCAGGAAGGCCAGCATACCGACGACGGTTTTCTGGTATGGGGAGAAGTTGGTGGGCGCTTTGGACTGGGGAGATGTCATATTTTCTTTCTTGGTTGAGCGGAGTTCGCATCATCGGACATGGCGCCTGCTCCATGTCCTGGCAGCATCATGACGGCTGAGAAGGACGAATATTGTAACGTGTCGGCTGGGTAAGACGTGAGTCAGTTAAAGGACCGCAAAAGGCAAGGCGGGGAATTTGTGGTTATACAAATTCCCCGCCTGCATTATCTGGCAATTAATTCAGTAACTCATTGAGTAACTAATCCAGAGATTTACTTTACCTTCAAGGCACTGGCAGCGCTTGCCAGAGCAGTGATTTTGGCCCAGTCACCGATCTCGATGGCATTTTTCGGCGTCAGCCAGGAGCCGCCAACACATGCCACATTCTTGCAGGCAAGGAATTGTGTGGCCGTCTCTTGCGAAATGCCGCCTGTCGGACAGAAGGTCACATCGGCCAGCGGACCTGCCAGCGCATTGAGCATGCCGATGCCACCGGCTGGTACTGCCGGGAACAGCTTCAATTGCTGGAAACCGGCTTCACGGGCGGCCATGACTTCCGAAGGAGTCATGACCCCTGGCAACAGGGGCAGACCGCTTGACCTGGCGGCGGCGATCAGGGCAGATGTCAGGCCGGGCGAGACGCCAAAGACGGCGCCAGCATCACGCGATGCGGCAAATTCTTCAGGGCTGGTCAGGGTGCCGACGCCGACGATGGCATCAGGTACCTGCTCGGCAATGGCACGAATGGCTGGCAGGCCATGTTCGGTACGCAGGGTCACTTCCAGTACCCGGATGCCGCCGGCAACCAGGGCCTTGGCCAGTGGCACCGCATGCTCCAGCTTGTCGATGGCAATCACGGGAATGACTGCCGAAGTACGCATGATTTCTAAGATGGTTTTCATACTGTCGCTTTCTCATTTTCCAAAACGGGAGGCAAACCGAAGCTAGTGCCGCCCTCCTCTGCTGCGCTGACGGTGGCGCGGAAGACGCTAAACAATTCACGTCCCATGCCGGTTTGATTACCTGCCAGATTCACTGTTTCCACTTCACGCTGCGCCCATACGGCGCTATCGACCAGCGCTTCGAGCGTACCTGTTTCGGCATCCAGACGAATCAGGTCGCCGGTACGCACGCGTCCTAATGGTCCACCGGCGAGTACTTCTGGCGTTACGTGGATGGCCGCCGGTACCTTGCCGGATGCACCAGACATACGGCCATCGGTGACCAGCGCAACATGACGCCCCTTGTCTTGCAGAATGCCCAGTGCCGGTGTCAGCGAGTGCAGCTCTGGCATACCGTTGGCGCGTGGTCCCTGGAAGGTCAGCACGGCAACAAAATCGCGGTCCAGCTCACCGGCCTTGAAGGCTTTCATGAAAGCGTCTTGCGAATGGAACACGATGGCGGGTGCTTCGACGATGCGGTGCTCGGGCTTGACTGCCGAGACCTTGATGACCGAACGGCCCAGGTTACCTTGCAGCAACTTCAAGCCACCATCAGCCGAGAATGCCTGCGTGGCCGGACGCAGCACGGTGTCGTCGCCACTCTTGGCGGGGGCGGCTTTCCAGCTGAGCTTGCCGTCTTCCAGTGTCGGTTCGGTGCAGTGCGCACGCAAGCCCTTGCCGAGCACGGTCAGCACGTCATCATGCATGAGACCGGCATCGAGCAGTTCGCGCAGTACAAAACCAGTGCCGCCTGCGGCATGGAAATGATTGACGTCGGCGGTGCCGTTGGGATAGATACGCGTCACCAGCGGTACGACTGACGAGAGGCGGGAGAAGTCATCCCAGTCGATCACCAGACCGGCAGCCTTGGCGATGGCGACCAGATGCAGGGTGTGATTGGTTGAACCACCCGTGGCCAGCAACGCGACAATCGCATTAACGATGGACTTTTCGTCCACCAGACGGCCAACCGGCGTGTAGTTCTGACCTTGGGCAGTAATCTTCAGTGCCTGCTTGGCCGCTTCGGCGGTCAGCGCATCGCGCATCGGGGTATTCGGGGTGACGAAGGCGGCACCGGGCAGGTGCAGGCCCATGGCTTCCATTAACATCTGATTGCTGTTGGCGGTGCCGTAGAAAGTGCAGGTACCAGCGCCGTGATAGGACTGCGCCTCAGCCTCTAGCAATTCGGCGCGACCGATCTTGCCTTCGGCGTAGAGCTGACGAATCTTGACCTTTTCGCTATTGGTCATGCCGCTGGTCATCGGACCGGCGGGCACGAAAACGGCAGGGATATGACCAAAGTGCAGCGCGCCAATCAGCAGACCTGGGACGATCTTGTCGCACACGCCCAGATACAGGGCAGCATCGAACATGTTATGTGACAGCGCAACGGCGGTGCCCATGGCAATGGCATCGCGCGAGAACAGCGACAGCTCCATGCCCGGCTGACCTTGCGTAATGCCATCGCACATTGCTGGTACGCCACCGGCAAACTGGGCGACGGCACCTTCGGCACGAATCGCTTCTTTGATGATTTCAGGGAAGCGCTCAAACGGTTGATGCGCCGACAACATGTCGTTATACGAAGAAACAATCGCTACCGAGGCGGCACGATCCTGCTTCAGCTTGAGCTTGTCATTGGCGGGAAAGGCGGCAAAGCCGTGTGCCAGGTTGGTACACGACAGCGCGCCGCGTTGCACCCCCTGATGCCGGGCGGCATCAAGTCGCGTCAGATAGGCAGTACGATAAGGCCGGCTTCGTTCGGCGATGCGTTCGGTGACGCTGGCTAAGGTCGCATTGAGAGACATGTCTGAGTTCCTGATAGCTTCGATAAATGTAATTTTACTACAATTTTTAAAATAAAACTTCTTATTTTTGCGCGCTTCCTCAGGCCGCGCCTGCTACACAATATTTTGTAATGCGCGTCATCATTTCTTTACAAGGCAGCAGAATGCTAATCAACAGCAGAAAGCAGGGCCTGAATCACTACAAAATCCACAGCAAATATTGTAGTGAAATTACCTAATAAGTAGTAAATCATGTATAGTGAAGCATCTTCCAATCTCCTCTCAGCCACTAGCCAAGATTGCCGAACATGCCGCACACCGCACCAACTGCTCCCGCCGCACTGACAGCGACACCTGCGTTCCAGAGATTACTGAAGCACCATGCCGAGGTCCAGGACTGGCATATGCGTGACCTGTTTGCGGCCGATGCCAGTCGCTTCGACAAGATGACCGTGAAGGCGGCCGGCATTTTGCTCGATTACTCCAAAAATCGCATAGACAATACTACGCTCAAGTTACTGTTTGAGCTGGCACGCGAACGGTATGTGGAGTCGCATCGCGATGCCATGTTTAGCGGCGAGAAGATCAATTTCACCGAACATCGCTCAGTCCTCCATACCGCCTTGCGCGCACCGCGTGGCAAGGCATTGCAGGTGGCCGGACAAGATATCAATGGCGATGTCCATGCGGTACTCGATCACATCCATGCCTTCGTTGAGCGGGTGCGTGACGGACGCTGGACCGGGCATACTGGCAAGCAGATCACTGACATCGTCAACATCGGTATCGGTGGTTCGCATCTGGGCCCGCAAATGGCCTGTGCCGCGCTCAGTCATTTCTCACATGCACGGTTGACAATGCACTTTGTGTCGAACGTTGATGGCCATGATCTGCATGCGGTGCTGCGGCAGGTGAATCCGGAGACAACGTTGTTCATCGTTGCCTCCAAGACATTTACCACGCAGGAAACCATGATGAACGCGCAATCGGCGCGTAACTGGTTCTTGCAGCATGCTACGGCTTCAGATCTGGCGCGTCATTTTGTCGCGGTTTCTACCAATACTGAGGCGGTGCGTGCGTTCGGGATTGATCCGGAGAACATGTTCCCGTTCTGGGACTGGGTGGGCGGACGTTATTCGATGTGGTCGTCGATTGGTCTGTCGATTGCGCTGGCGATTGGCTTCGACAACTTCAGCGAACTGCTGGCCGGTGCGCACGCAATGGATCAGCACTTCCTGCAGGCACCGCTGGAACAGAACATGCCGGTGATCCAAGCCTTGATCGGCATCTGGAACCGTAACGGCTTCAACAGCGAATCCTTGTCGATTGCACCCTATCACCATGGTCTGCGCCATTTCCCGGCTTATCTGCAACAACTGGAGATGGAGAGCAACGGCAAGCGCATCACCCGTGATGGCAGCAGCGTCGATGTCGCGACCTGCCCGTTCATCTGGGGTGATGTCGGAACCAATGGTCAGCATGCCTTCTTCCAGCTGCTACATCAGGGGACTGATATCACGCCGATCGACTTCATCGCCGTGCTCAAGCCTGCCCATGATTTACCAGGGCATCATGCCGTATTGCTGGCCAATTGCTTTGCCCAGTCCGAGGCCTTCATGCGCGGCAAGCAAGCCGAAGAAGTGCGCGAGGATCTCCGTCAGCAAGGCTTGCCGGAAGAGGAAATCAATTTCCTGCTACCGCACAAGACCTTCAACGGCAATCGCCCCAGCAACACGCTGCTGCTGGAGTCGCTGACACCGGCGACGCTCGGCGCACTGATTGCACTCTACGAGCACAAGACCTTTGTACAGGGTACGATCTGGGGCGTTAACAGCTTCGATCAATGGGGTGTGGAACTGGGCAAGGTATTAGCCAAAACCATCCAGTCGGAACTGGCGGACAAACCGGTTCCCGCGCGCCATGACTGCTCGACCAATGCACTGATCGCACTGGCCAGACAGGCGCTGGGCTGACGTGTTGGCCCCACACACTATCGATCACTCTCTCAACAGATAAAGAACGAGACAAACCTGCTATGGCAATTTCTGACTTTGATTTAGTTTTATTTGGTGGTACCGGCGATCTGGCCATGCGCAAACTGCTGCCAGCTCTGTATGCACGCGACCGTGCCCGCGATCTGGTCGCTAGCGCACGTATCATCTGCCTTGGCCGTGACAACAAGAGCAAGGAAGAATTCATTGCCGTTGTCGAACAGAATTCCAAGCCGCACATCAGCAGCGACACGATGGATCCGGGCATATGGCAGCGCTTTTGCTCACGTCTGGAATATGTATCGCTCAATGCCAAGGAGCCAGCCTCTTATCAGAATCTGGCGGCGGCATTGCGTGACGACCCGGCGATCTCACGCGTGTTTTATCTGGCGACCCCACCGACGCTGTTTTCGATGATCTGCGACAACCTCTCACAATCGGGTCTGGCAACGACTACCTCGCGCGTGGTACTGGAGAAACCGCTCGGGCATGATCTGGCCAGCGCCAAAGACATCAATGCTCAGGTAGGCCGCTATTTCAACGAATCGCAGATTTATCGTATCGATCATTATCTCGGTAAGGAAGCGGTGCAAAATCTGCTGGCGCTGCGTTTTGGCAATGTCCTGTTCGAGCCTTTGTGGCGTCGCGAATGGATCTCCGATGTGCAGATCACGATTGCCGAGGAACTGGGTGTCGGTGGTCGCTTCGATTACTACGACACGTCAGGTGCGCTGCGCGACATGCTGCAAAACCACTTGTTGCAGCTGTTATGTATCGTCGCCATGGAACCGCCCGTATCCAACTCGGCGGATGCCGTGCGGGACGAAAAGCTCAAGGTCTTGCGGTCGCTCAAGCGCTTTACGCCGACGACGCTGGCCATGAATGTGGTGCGCGGGCAATATCGCGCCGGTCATGTCAACGGCACCCCTGTCCCCGGCTACCGCAAGGAAGCCGATGCCAATCCAGAGTCACGCACCGAAACCTTCGTCGCATTGAAGGCGGAGATCGATACCTGGCGTTGGGCTGGCGTTCCGTTTTATCTGCGTACCGGCAAGCGCATGGCGGACCAGTTGGCGGAAATCGTAGTGCGCTTCAAGAGTGTGCCGCATTCCATTTTTACGCAAAATACCAGCGATACCCCGAATTGCCTGGTGATTCGTCTGCAGCCGGATGAAGGCTTGCATATGAACCTGATGGCCAAGACACCCGGTGATGGGATGCGCCTGAAACCGGTTGAACTGGAACTGGATTTCCGCGAAAAATTCAAGACTCCGCGCATGGAAGCCTACGAGCGTCTGCTGCTTGATGTATTGCGCGGTCAGCTGACGCTGTTCATGCGCAGTGATGAGCTTGAAGCTGCCTGGGAATGGGTAGAGCCGATCCTGGAATACTGGGACCGCGAAGAAACCGATCCCATTCCTTACAGTGCCGGTACCTGGGGCCCGGCGGCGGCCAGCGCCCTGATTGGCAGAGACGGTTTGCAATGGCGCGAAGAAGCGCTGCCGGAGGTATAAGCTATCACCATGCTGCTCGACTCCATTCGCACGCACATCAACTCGCTCTCGAAGTCGGAGAAGAAGGTTGCTGCTGCCATCCTGGCCAATCCGCAACTGGCGCTGTCAGAAAATCTGACCGCGCTGGCCAAGAACGCCGAAGTCTCGGAGCCGACCGTGATCCGCTTTTGTCGCGCCATCGGTTACGAAGGCTGGCACGACTTTAAGCTGAAGCTGGCGCAGAGTCTGGCGCTGGCTTTGCCCGGTGCCAACGAATCACTGGGTCAGGATGATCTGGCGGTGGATCTGGTCAACAAGATCTGCAGCCGCTCAATCAATACCTTGCTGGACTTACGTAACCATCTCAATCCGGATGCGATTCAACTGGCGCTGGATGTACTGGCACGCGCCAGCAAGATCGAGTTCTATGGTCAAGGTACCTCGGGTATCGTCGCCAACGATGCGCAACACAAGTTCTTCCGCTCGGGCGTGCCAACCGTGGCCTACTCTGACCCGCATATTCACAGTATTGCGGCCGCCCTGCTCAAACCCGGTGATGCAGTGGTAGCGATCTCCCAGCGCGGTGGCAATGCCGCGCTATTGCGCAGCGTACAGCTGGCGCGCCGGGGCGGCGCTGATATCATTGTGCTGGGACCAAGTGGCACGCCGCTGGCCGAACTGGCAACCGTGCTGGTACCGATTGACCTGAGTTTCAATATTGACCCCTACACGCCGATTTCTGCCCGTCTGGCGCATCTGGTCGTGATCGATATTCTGGCAGTCGGGCTGGCCTTGCGACGTGGACCGGAATTCCGTAAAAAGATGCAAAATGCCCAAAAATCCCTGCAGAAATTTGACATGCAATTCGATTCATTTTTTCGCTGAATTTTATTGATTACTGTTGATTTCTGTTCACCCTTACCCGATACGACGCCGACATTTTTCATGACTGCCGCTTCAGCACTCACTTACCGCGACCCTGCCTTCGTGCAGCAGCGACTGCAACGCGATATCGATTTCTTCACCAGCCACGCCTTCGATCCCAAGGGTGGCTTTTTTCATTATCTCAACGATGACGGCAGCGTCTACGATGCTGCCAGCCGGCATCTGGTCAACAGCACCCGGATGGTGTTCTGCCACGCACTGGCCTATCGCCAAAGCGGTAAGGAAGCGCATCGCGAGGCGGCGCGTCATGGCCTGCGTTTTATCGAAGAAAAACATTGGCAAGCCGACTATGGCGGCTATGCCTGGGTACTCAATGATGGCTTGCCGGTAGATCGCACCCAGCACTGCTACGGTCTGGCTTTCGTCCTGCTGGCCTATGCCCATGCATTCGATATTGGCATTACCGAAGCGCAGGATGGTATTGGTGCCACCTTCGCGTTAATGGAAAAACTGTTCTGGTCCGAGCAGGATGGCCTCTATGCCGACGAAGCAACACCGGGTGGCGAGGTCGCCAGCTATCGCGGCCAGAATGCCAACATGCATAGCTGCGAGGCACTGCTGGCAGCTTTTGAAGCGACCGGTGAGTTGCGCTACCTGCATCGTGCCGAACGGCTGGCGCGCAACATCACCGTGCGTCAAGCGGCGCTGGCCAATGGCTGGATCTGGGAGCATTACCATGCCGACTGGCGCATCGACTGGGACTATAACCGTCACGACAATACCAATATGTTCCGGCCCTGGGGGTATCAACCAGGTCATATGACCGAATGGGCCAAACTGCTGCTGATTCTGGAACGCCATGCGGCGCACCTGCAGGAAGACGCTGGCTGGCTAGTGCCACGTGCGCAGGCCTTGTTTGATGCCACCATCCCGGTTGCCTGGGACCAACAGCATGGCGGGCTGGTGTACGGCATTGCGCCTGACATGCAGGTCTGCGATGGCGACAAGTATTTCTGGGTGCAAGCAGAGTCGATGGCGACCGCCGCGCTGCTGGCGCAACGGACTGGTGTCGAGCTGTACTGGGAAGTCTATGAGGGACTGTGGGCCTACAGCATGGCGCAGTTGATCGATGTCGAACGCGGCGGCTGGTACCGCATCCTGCAACGCGACAACACGCGCTACGGTCCCGAGAAGCCACCACATGGCAAAACCGATTTCTATCATCCACTGGGAGCATATCTGGAGTCGCTCCAGGCACTCGGTGCACCCTTGCCCAAACGTCGCTAACTCGGGTACCTTGGATAGCAACACCATACAACCTACAACCGACCAGAGACTACATGCCATGAATCAGTTAGCGCAACTCAAGCAGTACACCACCATCGTCGCCGATACCGGTGACTTCCAGTCAATGAAGGCGTTCGCACCTCAAGACGCCACGACCAATCCCTCACTGATCCTCAAAGCGGTACAAAAGGACGAGTACAAGCCCTTGCTCGAGCAGATCGTACGTGCTCATCCACAGGCAGCTGTGAGTGAAATCATTGATCAGTTGCTGGTCGCTTTCGGACTGGAAATCCTCAAATTGGTACCGGGCCGTGTGTCGACCGAAACCGATGCACGTTTGTCCTTCGATACAGCTGCCACAGTCACCAAGGGCCGCAAACTGATTGCGCTGTATGAACAGGCTGGCATCAGCCGCGAACGCATTCTGATCAAAATCGCCTCCACCTGGGAAGGTATTCGCGCCGCTGAGATTCTGGAGAAGGAAGGTATTCATTGCAACATGACCCTGCTGTTCTCGCTGCCGCAGGCAGTCGCATGTGCCGAAGCAGGCGTGAAGCTGATTTCGCCGTTTGTCGGCCGTATCTATGACTGGTTCAAGAAATCAACCGGGCAGGAATACAGCGGTGCTAACGATCCCGGCGTGCAGTCAGTGCGCAGCATTTATGATTACTACCGTTACTTCGGCTATGCCACTGAAGTCATGGGTGCGAGCTTCCGCAACACCTCGCAAATTATTGAACTGGCTGGCTGCGACCTGCTGACCATCAGCCCTGATCTGCTCAAGCAACTGGCTGACAGCGACGCACCTGTGAGCCGCAAACTGACGCCTGCAAAAGAGGATAAGGGATCAATCCAGCGTCTGGTCTTCGATGAGCAGGAATTCCGTCTGCAGCTCAACAACGATGCCATGGCGACCGAGAAACTGGCCGAAGGTATTCGCCTGTTTTGTGCTGACACCGTAAAACTGGAACAGATTGTGCAAGCCAGCAAGGCTTGATAAGCGGTAAGAGGAAAGAAAAACGGAGGCGAATCTGCATGGATCCGTCTCCGTTTTCAATTAGCGACGCCATTGATCGTCAGAACCGAAAAATGATTGACTTTACAGCTTCTCCGTCTCGCCGGATTTAGGCTGCCATTTCATGAGCCGTTTTTCCAGCAGCCCGACTGCGGAATCGAGTACCAGTGCAAAGATAGTCAGAACGACGATACCTGCGAACACCGTATTGACATCAAAACTGCCTTCGGCCTGCAAGATCAGATAGCCGACGCCACGTGCCGAACCAAGATATTCGCCAACAACGGCACCGACGAAGGCCAATCCAATCGAGGTATGCAGACTGGAAAATACCCACGATGTTGCAGATGGCAGATAGACGGTACGCAGTAACTGACGCGCATTGGCACCCAACATGCGGGCATTGGCCAATACGATCGGGCTGACTTCCTTGACTCCCTGGTAGACATTAAAGAACACCACAAAAAATACCAGGGTCACCGCTAATGCCACCTTGGACCAGATACCCAGCCCAAACCACATCGCAAAGATCGGTGCCAGAATCACCCGTGGCATCGAATTGGCCGCCTTGACATAGGGATCAAGAATGGCTGACGCCAGTGGTGACAATGCCAGCCACAGACCAAAACCCAAACCAAGACCAGTACCAACGATAAATGCCAGTACCGTTTCTGTGAGGGTGACCAACAGATGTGAATAAATCTCAGCCGGGAAATTGAGCGTAAACAAGGTGAAGTCACCAAAACCGACTTCCAGTGAGCCACTACCGACCGTGAACCATTGCCAGATACGTACAGCGACTTTTAACGGTTCACCAAAGAAGAAAGCAGCCTGCTCGTTGCGCGTGCCGACATGCCACACCACCAGAATTAGCAGCAACAACAATAATTGCCAGAAGCGCAGATTTTTATGACTTGGTTTGAGGAGTTTCCACATGATGTTTGATCGTAAATAGCTGATATGTCTGATATGTCTGATGCGCGAAGTGCGGTGTCAGGTCGCTGTCTTTTGTTGCTGATAGCCTTTGAGCACTTCATCGCGCAAGACGCTCCAGATCTGCTGGTGCAACTCGACAAAACGCGGATGGGTACGAATCTCGGCAACGTCGCGCGGACGTGGCAGGTCGATCACGAATTCACCAATTGGATGCGTGGCCGGGCCGGCCGACAGCACCACGACGCGATCCGACATCGCAATCGCTTCATCGAGGTCGTGAGTGATAAAGAGTACAGCCTTTTTCTTGGCATTCCATAGCTCTAGCACTTCGTTTTCCATCAATTGACGGGTCTGGATATCGAGCGCTGAAAACGGTTCATCCATGAGAATGATGTCTGGGTCCATCACCAGCGTTTGCGCCAGTGCCACCCGCTTGCGCATGCCACCGGAGAGCTGATGCGGATAACGATCTTCAAACCCCTTGAGTCCCACACGCGCCAGCCATTGCTTGCCCAGCTCCTGCGCCTGCGCTTCGTCCATGCCGCGGTATTGCAGGCCGGCGATAACATTGTGCAGCGCGCTGCGCCACGGCATCAGCGCTTCAGCCTGAAACATGTAACCGGCACGCGCATTGATGCCGTTCAGGGATTCACCGAATATCTTGACGTTACCCGATGAGGGTTGCAGCAATCCGGCGCTGACATTCAACAAAGTAGATTTGCCGCAACCGGTCGGTCCCACCACGGAGACAAACTCTCCCGGCGCAATTGCCAGCGTAGTATTGGCAACAGCGGTGTAACGTTGCGAGCGATCATCTTTGGAGACGAAAGTGCAGGTGATATCGTCAAGAAAAAGTGCGGGCGTCATAGAGAGGGAAGTAGCAGCAGAAGAGATGCAGAATAAGAATCGATGGATGAGATTGCGCCACTACTGGCAGCACGTGCAATCACGAGAGTCACTGCACGTGCTTCGAAATACGTACTTACTTGTATTTCGCGTCTGCCTTTTTGGCGAAGTCATTGGTGTAGGTTCTGGAAAGGTCGATCTTCTTGCTGGCCAGTTCCGTATCGAATGCTTGCAGCGTCTTGAGTGCAGTGGCAGGACCGGCATCGGGCATGAGGCCATCGGGCGAGATCGCTTCACGCACCTTCAGGAAAGCAGCGATGTAGAGTGCACGGTCACCCAGCAGATAGCTTTCAGGTACAGCCTTGATGATATCGGAAGGGCCTGCCTTCTGAATGAAGCGCAAGGCACGCACCATCGCATTGGCCAGCGCCTGGGTCGTATTGGGATATTTTTTGACGAAGGCTTCTGAGGCATACAGCGTCGCTGCCGGCATCGGGCCACCAAATACCTCGTTGGTATCTTTCAGGGTGCGGGTATCGGCAACGACCTTGATTTCGTTCTTTTGTTCCAGCATGGCGATGACCGGATCAAGATTGGCAATCGCATCGATCTGACCGGAGCGGATCGCGGACAGTGCTCCTGAGGCGGCACCAACACCGATGAAGGAAACGTCGGTCGGCTTCAGACCTGCCTTGGCCAACACGAAACTGGCCATGATGCTGGTCGATGAACCGGGTGCGGTCACACCGATTTTCTTGCCCTTGAGATCGGCAATGCTCTTGTAGTTGGGCATGGTCTTGTTATTGACCGCCAGCACAATCTGCGGGGCCCGGCCTTGCAACACGAAAGCGACAATCGGCTGGTTCTTGGTCTGCATCAGGATGGTGTGTTCATACGCACCGGAAACCACATCTGCGCTACCACCAACCAGCGCCTGCAATGCCTTGGCACCACCGGCGAAGTCGGAAATCTCGACCTGCAAGCCTTCATCCTTGAAATAGCCGAGCTGCTCGGCGACCGTCAACGGCAGGTAATAAAACAGATTCTTGCCGCCAACGGCGATAGAGACCTTGGGTTTCTCCAGCGTCTGCGCAAACAGTTCATGATTGAAGCTGAAATAACCAGCCAGGAAAAGCGCCAGTGCGATGGCCAACTGCTTTAGACTTAGTTTGAAATTGGGTTTCATGTCACCTCCTCGTGGGATTGTTATTGGACCTGCCAGAAGGCCCTTATGCGCAGGATCAGATTACCCTGTCTTGTTTTAACTGCGCAATTTGTGCGTCATCATACCCCAGCGAACGCAAGATTTCAGCGTTGTGCTCACCCAGTGCGGGACCAATCCATCGGGTTACCCCAGGCGTCTCCGACAGTTTGGGCGTGACCGCTGGCAATGTCAGCGGCGCCCCATCTGCAAAGGCATGTTGCTCGAACATGTTGCGCGCCAGGAATTGCGGATCACTCATCATGTCGCGTACGGAATAGATTTTTCCGACAGGTACGTCTGCGGCCTGCAGCAGCGCCATAGCCGTATCAATGGTCTGCGTGTCGCACCATGCCTGTATTGCCTGATCAATGTCGGCGGTGCGCGGTACGCGGCCATCATTGCGTGCCAGTTGCGGATCATCGGCCATGTCTTGCCGCCCGATGGCAATCATCAGACGCTTGAAGATGGCATCGCCGTTGCCAGCGATAACGATATTCTTGCCGTCACCGGTGGTATAGGTATTGGAAGGTACGATCCCGGGCAAGGCGCCACCAGTGCGCTCGCGCACCACGCCAGCCTGGGCGTATTCGGGCACCAGAGACTCCATCAGATTGAAGACCGATTCGTACAAGGCAACGTCAACCATCTGCCCCTGCCCTGCCTTGCAATGCTCGCTTTCCTTGCCGTTCCAACGTCCCCCGGTGACATCCCGATGGCGCAGCGCCAGCATTGCACCGATCACACCGTGCAGCGCAGCGATCGAGTCGCCGATGGAAATCCCGATACGTACCGGTGGCCGATCCGGATAACCGGAGACATGGCGAATTCCGCCCATCGACTCGCCAATGGCACCAAAGCCCGGCAAATCGCGCAATGGGCCAGTCTGGCCATACCCTGAGAGGCGCACCATGATGGTGGCAGGATTGCGCTGCTTGAGATCGGCGTAACCGAGGTTCCACTTCTCCAGCACACCGGGACGATAATTCTCAATGATGATGTCAGCTTCCAGCGCTAGTCGCAGCGCAATTTCCTGCGCACGCGGATTCTTCATGTTCAGCGTCAGGCTCTTCTTGTTGCGTGCCTGCACAGACCACCACAGCGAAGTCCCATCCTTAAGCACTCGCCATTGACGTAAAGGGTCACCAGTTTCCGGTGCTTCGATCTTGATGACCTCGGCACCAAATTCGGCCAGCATGCGCGAGCAGAAAGGTCCTGCAATAAGGGTACCGAGTTCAAGAACTTTGATGCCGGACAATGGACCGGTAGATGTCTGGTGTTTCATGATTTTTTGCGCAACGTGTTGTACTTCACGTCTGCTCTCCTATCAATTCTTGTTCTATGCTGATTCAGGATTACACCACATGGTGCTCGGCAAGTTGGATGATCCCATGTGGTCGCAGAATCCATCTTGTCTCTGAGCACTACGTTCGATTTTACGGGACCGGTATTAAAGCTATTGAGAAATATCTGACTAACTTACAAAAAACACGCACGGAGTGCAAAAGAAATGGAAAGTGATAATCAATTGCAATAATCTGAAATACCTTTGCTGGAATGGCAATATTCTGGCGAGATACATGAATGACTACACAGAAGGAGTTTTAATGGTGAAAATATTAAAAATGACTATCGTTATAGGCTTGCTGTCCTATGGCAGCATCGCTGCTGCTGAAAGTACAAATCCGGCTTGCTATATTGATGCCCGTGGTTACCTTTGTTGCCCTTGGAACGGCAACGTAGAGTGCGATCCTGCAACTGGCCCAGACTAGTACATTCGCACCTTATTATGTCGTGCGGCGGTCCAGCATGGCGCGTGCAATAGTGCCTGCATCGACATATTCCAGTTCGCCGCCGACCGGCACGCCGCGTGCCAGGCGGCTCACTTTTAGACCTCGCGCCTTGAGGGTCTCGCTAATGTAATGGGCAGTGGCTTCTCCTTCGTTGGTGAAATTAGTGGCCAGCACAACTTCGGCGACAACACCATCGGTGGCACGCGTAATCAGCTTTTCGAGATAGATGTCCTTGGGGCCGACACCATCAAGCGGTGATAGTCTGCCCATCAAAACAAAATAGAGTCCCTTGAACGTGAGTGTCTGCTCAATCATCAATTGGTCGCCAGGCGTCTCGACGACACACAGCACGGTGTTGTCACGTTCGTTGTTCTGACAGGTATCGCAGATGACTTGCTCGGTGAAAGTATTGCAGAGTGCGCAGTGGCGAATCGTTTCAGCCGCACGCGCCAGAGCGCGACTCAACTGCAGCGCACCATCGCGGTCATGCTGCAACAGATGGTAGGCCATGCGCTGCGCGGACTTCGGACCAACGCCGGGGAGCGTACGCAGTGACTCGGTGAGCAAGGTAAGACTGGACGGCGTTTTCAATTGTGCTTTGCGTTGTTCCATAGACTCCTGCATTGCCTAGCTTCGCTCCGTGCTGTAGCGAAATGCAGACAGGGCTTCGGCCGTCATGGACGGCACGAATTCGATGACTTCATAGTCGGCAACACCACCAACAAAAAAGGGATCGGTCTCAATGATCGCCTGCACTTCGGCGCGGTCAGCGGCGTCGGCGATGATCACGCTGCCGGTGCGGGGGATTTTACGGCCCGACATCAAAAACACGCCATCTGCATACTGTTCATCCATGAATTGCTTATGCGCTGTCAGCAAGGCATCTACTTCACCTGCCGACTTGGTATAGGTAATCGAGATAACGAACATGATGCCTCCTTGTGGGCGTGTTGTTACGTCTGACTGTATTGTCACAGCTCCAGCGCGTTTTACCGCACCGTTTTCCGATCTCAGAACGGCATCTTGAAACCTGGTGGCAATGGCATTCCTGCGGTCACACCTGCCATCTTTTCCTGAGTCGTTGCTTCTGCCTTGCGCACAGCATCGTTGAACGCTGCCGCTACCAGATCTTCCAGCATATCCTTGTCGTCCGCCAGCAGCGATGGATCGATGGCAACACGCTTGACGTCATTCTTACAGGTCATTACTACTTTGACCAGCCCGGCACCAGACTGTCCTTCGACTTCGATCAATGCCAACTGATCCTGCATCTTCTTCATGTTGTCCTGCATTGCCTGGGCTTGTTTCATCAAACCTGCGAGTTGGCCCTTCATCATGATTACACTCCTTGATAATAAGTTGATTCGTTTTTACATTCACGCCGTGGAAAAAGCACAACGCTGAGTACGTTTTTTTAGCGCTTCAGTTCAGGATGGGGTGGATGGAGCCAGGGACAACTGTCGCGCCAAACTCCCGCATCAGCGTCTGCACAAAAGGGTCGGTCTGTATTGTCATCTCTGCCTCCCGCTGCCGTTCGGCACGGTCAGCCTGGGCTCTGGCATTGGCGGTATTGCTCACGGCGCCGATTTCAGTCTCGACACGTACAGCACGGTTGAAACGCTCACCAAGTGCAGCGCTTAATTTTTCGACATTACCAGCGGCCCTCAACGTTTCCACCGGGATACGCAGATACAAGCAGAGTGTGTTGCCCTGCAAGTCACAACGGATCAGTTCACTTTGCTGTGCCATCTGCTGCACCATGCCACGCAAGGGCAACTCCGCCGACAAATGTGGCCAGTTACCATCCCAACCAAGTTCGGCGGCGATCTGCGCTGTTTGCGCCGCCATCGCTGGCGTAATCGCATTGGCTGGTGCTGGTGCTGACGCTGGAACGGGACGCTCGGGAGACGCTGGTGATACGCCATCACTGCCAACGTCTACTGCGGGCTGCTCAGTTTTTTTTTGAGCGTTGCCAGCTGCCGGTTCTTCATCCCATGGTGGCTGTACATTTTCAGCCGCAGGGAAGGTCGTAGCCGCGGTAGTTTGGACAGGTGCTGCAGGTACTGAGACCGCTGGGGGGGCCGGCGATGCTGCCACTGGTTTCGGGCTACTCTTGCCAGAGGCAACACGCGCTGCTTCCAGTGCCGCGGCACGAGCCGATGCCGCCGGGCCCACCGGCGCCGCTGCAGGTGCAGATGCAGCGGAAGATGCCACCATCGGCGCACGTGCCACCGGTGTACTGGCGGTGGCAACCTGCGGTGCAGCACTCAAAGGAGCAACTGCCGGTGCATTGCGTGGAGGTGCAACATTCACGCGTGCCGGAGATGTTGTATTGCCACCAGAGACGCCATTGGCAATGCTCGCTGCATTGGCTGCTACCGGGCGAAACGCCAGCATACGCAACAGGGTCATGCTAAAACCAGCATACTCATCCGGCGCCAGACCAAGCTCATTACGCCCATGGACTGCAATCTGATAAAACAGCTGCGCTTCTTCAAGATTGAACTGCGCCGCCAGTCGCACGATATCTTCGCGCTGAGGAAGGTCCTCGGCCAGCGCTGCCGGGACAGTCTGTGCCAGCGCAATCTGGTGCAGTAAGGTCGCCAGATCCTGCAAGGCTGCGTTATAGGAAAGACTGCGCGTTGCCATCTCGTCAGCCACTGCCAGCAAGGCCTGACCATCGTGCGTAGCGAGTGCATCGAGCACGCGGATCAGATAGGATTGATCGAGAGCTCCCAGCATGCCCTGCACCGCGTCGAGCGTCACTTTACCGGCAGCATAGGCAATTGCCTGATCAGTCAGTGACAAGGCATCGCGCATGGAACCATGCGCACCTTGCGCGAGGAGACGCAAGGCGGGGGCTTCGAATTCGATATTTTCCTGACCAAGAATATTGTCAAGATGACTGATGATGTGACCCGGGGGCATCTGCTTGAGATTGAACTGCAGACAACGCGACAGCACGGTCACGGGAATTTTTTGCGGATCGGTGGTCGCCAGAATGAATTTGATGTGCTCAGGCGGCTCTTCGAGCGTCTTCAACATTGAATTGAAGGCATGATTGGTCAGCATGTGCACTTCGTCAATCATGTAGACCTTAAAGCGCGCATTCGAGGGAGCATAAACCGCTTGCTCGAGCAACTGCGCCATTTCATCGACACCACGATTGGAGGCAGCGTCCATTTCGATATAGTCGACAAAACGCCCAGCATCGATCGCTGTGCATGCCTCACACACGCCGCAAGGTTGCGCAGTAATACCACCATTGCCATCTGCACCGCGACAATTGAGCGACTTGGCGAGAATCCGCGACAGCGTTGTTTTGCCCACACCCCGGGTGCCGGTAAATAAATAGGCATGATGTAACCGCTGTTGCTCAAGTGCGTGGGTCAGCGCACGCACGACGTGTTCCTGCCCGACCAGTGTTTCAAAACTGCGGGGACGGTATTTGCGGGCTAGAACTTGATAGGACATGGGCTTGGGCAATCAGGCAACAACATTGGATCAGGTGGGCATTTTATTCTATTTCCATGCCCACCAGCTTGCGCGATACAGCAACCGGTTTTAATCGTCGTTACTTCCTGCCGTAGGTGTCATCAAAACGAACAATATCGTCTTCACCCAAATAACTACCTGACTGCACCTCAATCATTTCCAATGGAAATTTCCCAGGGTTCTCAAGCCGATGCTTGACGCCTAGCGGGATGTAAGTCGATTGATTTTCTGACAGCAGAAATACCTCTTCACCACGGGTAATACGAGCGGTCCCCTTGACGATAATCCAGTGCTCGGCACGATGATGATGCATCTGCAAACTCAACGAAGAGCCCGGATTAACTACAATACGCTTAACCTGGAAGCGCTCACCGGAATCAATGGAATCATACCAGCCCCAGGGACGGTAAATCTTGCGATGGGTCACTGCCTCACCACGCTGACTCTTTTTAAGCTGCGCCACGATTTGCTTGACTGCCGAGATTTTGTCCTTACTAGCGACCATGATGGCGTCTGGGGTCTCCACGATGATCAGGTTCTCAATACCGATGCCTGCCACCAGACGATCTTGGGCAAAAACAAGATTGTCCGAAGATTGCTCCAGCAACACATCCCCGCGCTGCACATTGCCTTGCGCATCTTTTTCGCAGACATCCCACAGGGCATCCCATGCCCCCACATCTGACCAGTCGGCATCGAGTGCAACAATGCGGCCATCAATACCAAGCGCATCGGCATCGGCGAGCTTTTCCATGACGGCATAATCGATCGAATCGGAAGGGCATGCTTCGAACGCCGCTCGATTGAGGCGGTAGAAATCATGATCTTGCTGCCCCCCCTCCAGCGCTGCACGACAAGCGCGGTCGATATCAGGTTCGAAATGGGCAATGGCACGCAACCAGACACTGGCGCGCATCATGAATAGACCGCTGTTCCAGAGATAGTCACCGCTCTCGATATAAGCTTGCGCCGTAGCGACATCCGGCTTTTCGACAAAACCGGCAATCTGGTGTGCTCCCTCAAGTTGCGCACCGCACTGGATATAACCATAGCCAGTAGCAGGTTGGTCAGCAACGATACCGAATGTGACGATACTGTCACCCAGTGCATGCGGCACAGCAGCACCAATAGCCTGTTGAAATGCTTCAACATTGCCAATCACGTGGTCGGCTGGCATCACCAGCAGAATCGGGTCGGCATTTCCCTTTACGGCAAGGAGGGCCGCCAGGGTGACCGCTGGCGCAGTATTGCGTCCGCATGGCTCAAGGATGATCTGATGGCTGGCTTTGCCAACAGCTCGCAGTTGTTCTGCCGTAATGAAGCGATATTCTTCGTTACAAACCACAATCGGCTCTGCGGCGAGCGCAAAGGCATCATGGTCGCTTTGCAAGCGCAATGCTGTGGCCTGCAGCATGGTGTCATTGCCAACCAGTGGAAGAAGTTGTTTGGGGTATTGTTCCCGTGACAGGGGCCACAAGCGCGTGCCAGAACCGCCGGAGAGAATGACTTGTTGCAGTGAAATCATCAGAGTGTCGTCAAATAAAAAAGGAACCTGCTTGTGCGTCCACCTAGCCTCCGCTCACGCCATATCAAGCTGGCATCAGAGCGTATCAGGTCGTCAATCGTATCATGGCAGACAAGGCAGCAAAATTAAAAAACCCCGCTTGCACGGGGTGATTGACGGCACAAATTACGACTTGGATTAATTAGTTCTTTGTCCCTGCCGCTTTGTTTGCAGCGTTGTTGACGTCATTTGGCAGCTTGTCACTGGCTTGACTACCCGAAACAGCTTTTTTGCCTGTCGTAGTCGTGGCATCACGCGATTTACCGTTGACTGTCAGACCGGCGTCCGAGAGTCGGACCGCACTTTTGCCACCGATACCTTTAACACGTGATTCAAAATCAGCCCAGTCCTTGAAGGAGCCTTTTTTCCGTTCCTCCAGAATCATGCTGGACTTGGCAGGACCAATACCCTTGATCCCATCCAGTGCAGCCTGATCTGCCTTGTTAACATCAACCTGCGCCATTGCGGAGCCCGCAATGACAGCAAGACCAAGAAATACCGCGACGACTTTTTTGAACATATTGTTCCTTTCTGAGGCGTGTTGCAGTCCAGGTGTGACATCACTTCTGTGACGCACACCACTGATTGCAAAGGGCAATCAGTGTGTCGGATTTTATAATGCCATCAGGAAACAATTGTTAAAAAAATAACATTTTGTTAAAAATCGTGTAATTTGGGATTCAACCACGATGGTTTTTTAGCTGCGTCTCAAACTGAACCTAGACTTAGCCTCAACTCCCAAGTAAACAGACGATTAAAGCGCCAACTCTTCCCGTGTGACTGTTGCAGTTCCGAGCTTGCCAACGACGATACCACCTGCCTGATTGGCAATGCTGACAGCTTCTGGCAACGCGACTCCGTTACCCAGCATGACTGCCAAGGTCGCGATGACGGTATCACCAGCACCCGAGACATCAAAGACCTCGCGTGCGAGAGCAGGAAAATTGACTACCTGATTTTCCTGATACAGGGTCATACCCTCTTCCGAGCGCGTGAGTAACAAGGCATCCAATGCCAGCGACTTGCGCAGATTTTGTGCCTTAGTGGTCAGTTCTTCTTCTGTTTTCCACTGGCCGACAATCCGGATCAGCTCGGAACGATTGGGCGTGAGGATGGATGCTCCCGCATAACGGGAAAAATCATCTCCCTTGGGATCCACCAGGATGCGTTTGCCGTGCTTTCTGGCCACAGCAATCATGTCAGCAACGTTGACCAGACTACCCTTGGCGTAATCGGAGAAAATGATCACATCATAATTGTCGACCAGCGCATTGAACTGGGTCAGCTTGTCTCGCAATACCGTATCGGTAGGCGCATCCTCAAAATCGACGCGCACCAGTTGCTGCTGGCGACCAATCACACGCAATTTGATGATGGTGGAAATGGCCTGATCACGGGCCATGTAACTGCTGACACCGAGTTCCCGCAACAGTGTCTCGACTGCACGACCGGCTTCGTCGTCGCCAATCACGCCCAGTAACCCGGTTGTGGCACCCAGCGTGGCCGCATTGCGCGCGACATTGGCGGCGCCACCCAGACGCTCTTCACTGCGCTCAACCCGCACTACTGGCACTGGCGCTTCGGGAGAGATACGATTGACTTCACCGAACCAGTAACGGTCCAGCATGATATCGCCTACGATCAGAATACGGGCGCGCTCAAGAGAAGTAAGTGTCGTCATTGACTTAAGCCTTGGTGAGAATGGAACGTCCTATGCCGTGATATTCGATCCCTGCATCAGCCATCACTTGCGGTTCGAACAGGTTGCGGCCATCAAAAATAACCGGTGATTTGAGCTTGGCTTTGAGCTGCGCAAAATCAGGGCTACGGAAGGCCTTCCACTCCGTCACAATCGCCAGTGCATCCGCGCCTTCCAGCGCAGCCATCGGGCTGTCACTGAAGACGATACGCGCAAACGCCTGCTGATCGCCCTCAAAATCAAGTTGCAATACGCGCTTGGCTTCGGTCATCGCAACTGGATCGTACACCGCCACCGTTGCGCCACGACGAATCAATTCGCCCAGCAATACGCGCGACGATGCTTCACGCATATCATCGGTATTAGGCTTGAAGGCTAGTCCCCACAGCGCAAAATGCTTGCCTTGGAGATCTTCACCAAAACGCGTGACAATCTTGTTGCCCAATACGTGCTTCTGGTGATCATTGACCTGCTCTACAGCGCGCAGGATGTGCAGTTGCTGACCGTAGTCACGCGCAGTGCGCTCCAACGCCTGTACGTCTTTCGGGAAGCAGGAGCCGCCATAGCCGCAACCAGCGTAAAGGAAACTATGCCCAATACGGGGATCGGAGCCAATACCATGACGTACCGCTTCAATGTCAGCCCCCACCTTGTCAGCCAGATTGGCTAACTCGTTCATGAAGGAAATACGCGTCGCCAACATGGCGTTGGCCGCATATTTGGTAAATTCAGCGGAACGCACATCCATCCAGTAGGTACGCTCGTGATTGCGATTGAACGGTGCATACAGCGTCTTCATGACCGCATAGGCCTGCATGCCTTGCGCAGTCTGATTATGGCCGATCACGATACGATCGGGACGCATGAAATCTTCAACCGCCGCACCCTCTTTCAGAAACTCTGGATTTGAAACGACCGAGAAGCTGGCATCTTGTACGCCACGCTGCTGCAATTCCTGGGAAATTGCAGCGTGTACGCGGTCAGCAGTACCGACCGGGACGGTCGACTTGTCAACGATCACCTTGAAGCCAGTCATGTGCTTGCCGATATTACGGGCCGCGGCCAGGACGTATTGCAAGTCAGCAGAACCATCTTCGTCAGGCGGAGTACCAACAGCGATAAACTGCACTTCACCATGAGCGACGCTGGCCGCCACATCGGTCGAAAAAGTAAGACGACCGGCAGCACGATTACGGGCGACAACATCTTCCAGTCCTGGCTCATGAATCGGGATGCCGCCATTGTTGAGGATATCCACTTTGTTCTGATCAACGTCCAAGCAAAAAACATCATTACCCAGTTCGGCCAGACAAGCCCCAGTCACCAAACCTACATAGCCGGTGCCAATAATCGTAATTTTCATAATCTTCCTGCAAGTGCAATTTAAGAATGCGAAACCGTATGCGCTAGTGTACCGCCCGGCGAATCAAGGAATCCGCCAGACAGGATACTAGTTCATCACATTGAGTTCTTCGGTGCGACGTGGCGGATAGGTTTCCCAATGATTGCAGCCAGGGCAATGCCAATAAAACTGACGTGCCTTGAAGCCGCAGTGCGTGCACTGATAACGTGCCAGCTTTTGGGTATAGCTATGCACCAACGTCTTCACCACCGCCAGTTCTGGACGTATCTCGCTTGTCGCAATCAACATGCGCGCTTCGAGGAACTTATCCAGGCCGAGTAACGTTGGGGTGCGCCGTAATTCATCACTGACGAGTTGATTGGCAGCTTCGACGCCATCAAGCTCGAGTACCGCCTTGAACACGACTTCGAGCAAATCGATTGAAGGTGCCTCGGCGAGGTAGGAGCGAAGGAGATTGAGCCCTTCCTGCATGCGACCAACCGCTTGATAACCATCTAGCAGGCGCTGCGCCACCAGTGCCACGTGCGGTACGCTTTGATGTTCGACACGACGCCACGCAAGCAAGGCAGCCTCGACATCACCCTTGGCAAGATGTACATCGCCCAGCAGAATGTTGGCACGCACACTCTTGCGATCGGCATTGAGTGCTTTTTCCAGCATGTTCATGGCGGCGTCAGGATGGGTATGCACCAACTCATCTTCGGCCAGCTCACAATAGAATTGAGCGATTTCCCGCTGACGACCACCTGCGCCTGCGGCTTGCAGCGTTTCGGCAGCTTCAATCGCACGTGCCCACTCCTTTTCACGCTGGTAAATTTCCAGCAAGGCGCGGCCCGCTTGGGCCCCATATTGGGTATCACTCAAAAGATTGAAGGTTTCTTCCGCGCGGTCCAGCAAACCGGCTTTGAGATAGTCCTGTCCTAGCTCATATTGGGCGTGCGCCTTGTGCTCGGCAGGCAGATCGGGACGAGCCAGCAAGTTCTGGTGCACACGGATGGCGCGCTCTGTCTCGCCGCGCCGCCGGAACAAATTACCCAGCGCAAAATGGAGCTCGGCTGTTTCCGGATCAAGCTTGACGATTTCGATGAACGCATCAATTGCCTTGTCCGGCTGTTCATTGAGCAGGAAATTCAAACCTTTAAAATAGCCGCGCGGGAGCGTGCGCGACTCGGAAATCAACTGGTTGATATCCACCCGAGCAGCAATCCACCCAAGACCGAAAAAAACCGGAATACCAAGCAACCACCAGAATTCAAATTCCATACGAAGTCGTTATCGTTTATATAAGATGCTGCGGTGGAACCACACTATCAGGTTGGGGCGGCTGTTTTTCCGCCGCTTTCTGCTCTTCCCACTGCTTGTGCAGAAGCGCAACTGCCTTTTTGTGACGTGCCGCCTCCCGGCGATGCCGGAACAGGGTTGGCGTCATGGCCAGCACACCAAGTACGGCACCAGCAACAAAGAATGCCAACAAGATTAACACCAAAGGATCGGTGCGCTCGTAACCGAGGAGAAAATGTAGCGTGACTTCCTGCGTATTTCTGAGCGCAAAGAAAAAGAAAAGAATGAACAGGATTGCGGCTATTACTCGGGTAATTATCTTCATGGCACACATCCTTTTAGCGGGTTTAGCGGTCGGTTGGTGCTGACATCCGGGCAAGATCTTACCTGCCTGTGTACCAAAACACATCCAGAACAACAACCGAACTTCATGCCTGACATCAATACTGCTACAGGTTCGAAATTGTACGTGAAAAAAAACGGCATCCAAAGATGCCGTCTGATTTATTAGGCGCTATTTACATCAATTGCTACGCCTGATAACTAGTTCCGTATTGCACTGCAATGACTGACACCAAGCGATCAATCTTCCTTGATGGGTTGCCCCACCATGGCGTCGACTCGCTCACGCAATTCCTTTCCGGGCTTGAAGTGCGGCACACGCTTTTCCGGCACCATCACTTTATCACCCGATTTAGGATTGCGACCGATGCGAGGCGGCCTGCGATTCAACGCAAAGCTGCCAAAACCACGGATCTCGATACGTTGGCCGGTTGCAAGAGCATCGACCATCGCATCGAGTATGGTTTTGACCGCGTAATCCGCATCCTTGGCGACAAGTTGCGGATAACGTTCAGCCAGGCGAGCGATCAGCTCAGACTTGGTCATTATGCTCGACGAATCAGTTCTTGTTGTCGAGCTTTGCCTTCAGCAGTGCACCCAGGCTGGTTGTGCCAGAGGCGGCATTCGAATCTGCCGACATCTTTTGCATTGCTTCCTGAGTTTCAGCATTGTCCTTTGCCTTGATCGACAACTGGATGCTGCGTGCCTTACGGTCGATGTTGATGACCAATGCTTCAACGCTGTCGCCAACCTTCAGATGTGTACCAGCATCTTCAACGCGATCGCGCGAGATTTCGGATGCACGCAGGTAGCCTTCAACTTCTTCAGACAACTGAATCACTGCGCCCTTTGGCTCAACCGACTTAACTGTACCGGTAACCAGTGCACCCTTGTCGTTGATGGCAGCGAAGTTGTTGAATGGGTCGCCTTCGAGTTGCTTCACGCCCAGGGAAACGCGCTCGCGCTCGACGTCGATTGCCAGAACAACGGCTTCCAGCTCGTCGCCCTTCTTGAAACGGCGTACAGCTTCTTCGCCGGTTTCCGTCCAGGACAGGTCGGACAGGTGAACCAGACCGTCGATGTTGCCGGTCAGGCCGATGAACACGCCGAAGTCGGTGATCGACTTGATTGCGCCCTTGACCTTGTCGCCCTTCTTGTGGCTGATCGCGAAGTCGTCCCATGGGTTCGGCTTGCATTGCTTCATGCCCAGGCTGATACGACGACGCTCTTCGTCGATCTCCAGAACCATGACTTCCACTTCGTCGCCCAGCTGGACAACCTTGTTTGGTGCCACGTTCTTGTTGGTCCAGTCCATTTCGGAAACGTGTACCAGACCTTCGATACCTTGCTCGACTTCCACGAATGCACCGTAGTCGGTCAGATTGGTAACCTTACCGAACAGACGTGTACCTTGTGGGTAACGACGCGACAGACCTGTCCACGGATCGTCGCCCAATTGCTTGACGCCCAGCGAAACACGGTTCTTCTCTTGATCGTACTTGAGGACCTTGGCAGTGATCTCTTGACCAACTGTGAGCACTTCCGAAGGATGACGCACACGACGCCATGCCAGGTCGGTGATGTGCAGCAGACCATCGATACCACCCAGATCGACGAACGCACCGTAGTCGGTGATGTTCTTGACGACACCGGTAACCACGGTGCCTTCTTTCAGGGTTTCCATCAGCTTTTGACGCTCTTCGCCCATCGAAGCTTCGATGACAGCGCGGCGCGACAGCACCACGTTGTTGCGCTTGCGGTCCAGCTTGATGACCTTGAATTCCAGGGTCTTGCCTTCGAAAGGCGTTGTGTCCTTGACTGGACGTGTGTCCACCAGCGAACCTGGCAGGAACGCACGGATGCCGTTGGTCAGAACGGTCAGACCGCCCTTGACCTTGCCATTGACAGTACCAACCACGATCTCGCCAGACTCCATCGCCTTTTCCAGGGAGAGCCACGATGCCAGACGCTTGGCCTTGTCGCGCGACAGGATGGTGTCGCCGAAACCGTTTTCGAGCGACTCAATAGCTACGGAGATGAAGTCACCGACGTTGACTTCGAGCTCACCGTTGTCATTTTTGAATTCTTCGATAGGAATGAAGGCTTCCGACTTCAGGCCTGCGTTAACGATAACGAAGTTATGGTCAAGACGGACAACTTCAGCGGAAATAACTTCACCAGAACGCATGTCTTGACGCGACAGCGATTCTTCAAACAGCGCTGCAAATGCATCAGCGCCAGCGGCTCCAGGAGCCAGGACAGTAGTGGTAGACATAGAATTAAGAAAGGTGTTGGCCAATATTTGATCGCATTCATTCGCATCATTTGCCTCAGTGAAGCTAGAGACTTGAAGCTACTGACGAGAGATATAGAAGGCGTTAAATAATGGGTTTAGGTTTATCAACACTCGTCAGACTTTGCATCCGGCGAGCACCAATGGCACTACAGGTACTTCAAAACAGCAAAAACAGCTTTTGATACAGATTTTTCAAACAAACAACTACAACGCTGCGTACCAACCAAGTACCTGTTTCACCGCCTCATCGGCTGACATGTCAGAAGTATCCAGTAGATAAGCCTCTTGCGCTGGCTTGAGCGGAGCAGAGGAACGACTCATGTCGCGCGCATCGCGCTCCCTCAAATCCCTTGAAAGATCGTCCATATTAGCAGGAAAACCCTTGTCAATCAATTGCTTATAGCGCCTTTGTGCCCTTGCTTCTACGCTGGCAGTCAAAAATACCTTCAGCGGCGCATGCGGAAAGATCACGGTTCCCATGTCACGACCATCCGCTACGAGCCCTGGTGCCTTGCGAAAGCTCAGTTGCAGTCCGAACAGTGCATGCCGGACCGTTGCTAAAGTTGCAATTTTTGATGCAATGTTCCCCACCTCTTCCGCCCGAATGGCATGTGAGACATCTTCATTCGCCAGATAAATGTGCGCACCATCAAAGTGGCAGTTTAGATGCTCGGCTGCCTTGGCCAGCGCGTGCTCATCATTCAAGGCAATACCACGACGGATTGCCGACAAGGCAGTCAGGCGATACAGTGCACCAGAGTCTAGGTAGTGAAACCCTAGCTGATTGGCAACTTGTTGCGCGACGGTACCCTTACCCGATGCAGTTGGGCCATCAATGGCAATCACAGGAAAATTAGCGGTGGTCATAGGTGTTCCGGTTGGTTCTTTGCGTATCCACTCAAATCCTCAGGGGATCAGATCAATGTCTGCTCGGCAATATGCCGGAACACACTGAAATAATCAGGAAAGGTCTTGGCGACACACTTGGGATCATTGATACGCACCCGCGTGCCCTGCCGCGCCACACCATCCAGTGATGCTAGTGAGAAGCACATCGCCATGCGATGATCGTCATAGGTCGCAATACTTGCCGGCGTGAGTTGCGCTGGGGGCGTCACACTCAGATAATCAGGTCCTTCTTCGACAGTGGCACCCAGCTTGCGCAACTCGGTCGCCATTGCACTCAAGCGGTCGGTTTCCTTGACGCGCCAGCTCGCGATATTTCGCAATACGCTGGTGCCGTCGGCATAGAGCGCAGCTACCGCAATCGTCATGGCCGCATCAGGAATGTGATTGAAATCGGCATCGATTGCCTTGAGCACACCATTGGAGGATGCTTCAATCCAGTTTTCACCCATAACGATCTGCACACCCATCTGACGTAGCGCCTCAACAAAGCGCACATCCCCCTGAATACTGTCCCGCCCGACGCCTTCGACGCGCACTGGCCCGCCAGCAATTGCACCGGCCGCCAAAAAGTACGAAGCCGAGGAAGCATCACCTTCAACATGAATGGTGCCTGGACTGGCGTAATGCTGCCCAGCCGCAATCGAGAAGGATTGCCAGCCATCGCGTTGCACTTCCACACCAAAGCGACGCATCAGATTGAGTGTGATTTCAATATAGGGCTTGGAAATGAGCTCACCAACCACGTCAATGACCATTTCTTCATGACGTGCCATCAGTGGCGCCGCCATCAACAATGCCGTGAGGAACTGACTGGAAACATTGCCGCGGACTTTCATCCGATGCGCATTGAGCGCACCGCGTCGAATATGCAACGGCGGATAGCCAGGATTGCCGGTGTAGTCAATGCGCATGCCAACCGCATTGAGCGCATCGACCAGATCACCGATGGGCCGCTCATGCATGCGCGGCACGCCATGTAACTTGTAATCACCACCGATCACTGCCAGCGCCGCCGTCAGAGGACGAATCGCGGTGCCCGCATTGCCCATGAATAAATCCGCCTGATGCACCGGCAGGATGCCGTTCACACCATGCACAATGTAGTCCTGCGTATCACCAACCTGCTGCCACTTGACGCCCAGTTGCTGCAGCGCCATCAACATCACAAGCGTGTCATCTGAAGCCAGCAAATCCTTGATCGTGGTTGTGCCGCGCGACAAGGCTGCCAATAGCAAAATACGATTGGAAATACTTTTCGATCCCGGCAGCTTGACCGTGCCCTGCATATGCGCCACCGGCGTCAGATCAATATGGTGCGGATAGGAAGCTTGCTTCATCACTTTACTCTTCAAATAGGTTGACTGCACATCGCAAGACAAGATGGCAGCATGGATACCGCGCAAGGATCCGTTGATGACGGCTGCAGCACATTCAGTTGCCCGCAGGCGCTACCGGCTCAATCGAATTGAGCCAGCTATGCCTTGCCTGCTGGGCATTGGCATATATTTTTTCAATCCCGTCAGCATCGCGCTCAACCAGCATCTTGCGCATTCGAATCAATTGCACCAGGTAGGCATCCATTTCATGCAGCAAGGCAGCACGATTGGCCATGGAAATATCGCGCCACATTTCGGGCGATGAGCCGGCGATCCGGGTGAAGTCACGGAAACCACTGGCGGCATATTGGAACAGGATATCCGCATGTGGCTTGGAAGCAATATCATCAACCAGTGCAAATGCCAGCAGATGCGGCAAATGGCTCACAGAGGCAAATACCGCATCATGCTCGGCAGGGGTAAGAGTATGAATGACAGCGCCACATGACTGCCACGCCTGTTGCACCCGTGCGATATCGGCGGGCTGATTCTCTGGCAAGGCCGTGATGACAACTTTCTTGCCCTGATATAAGTCAACCAATGCCGCTTCTGGTCCATTTTGCTCACCGCCGGCAATCGGATGCCCCGGCACGAATTGCGCAACCTTGTCACCTAACGCAGCACGTGCTGCCGCGACCACGTTTGCCTTGGTACTCCCCGCATCGGTCACGACTGTATTCGCCCCCAGATACGGTGCAATACGGGCCAGAATTGCTTCAGTCTGCGCCACCGGCGCGGCCAGCATAACCAGATCCGCGTCCTGCAATGCAGCCTCGTCGGATTGACCAATCTCATCGATGATTCCCAACTGGAGTGCCCGCTCCATTGACGACAGCGAACGTCCCATACCCACCACGCGCTGCACCGAACCGGCACGTTTGAGCGCCAGCGCGAATGAACCGCCAATCAGACCAACCCCGAAAACAACAATTTTTTTCACGATATTCGACCCAAAACCAAATCAACGTCCGCAGGCAAGCGACATTCCACAGCGATCAACCGAGATCAATGGCGATCCGCAGCAGATTCACAACGCGAGCGGATAGGAGCCCAGCAATTTGAAAAATGCAGCATTCTGTTTCAGCTCGGCCAGCGCTTTGGCAACCTTGTCGTCTTGCTCATGCCCCTCAAGATCGACATAGAAATAATATTCCCAGGCACCCATGCGGGCCGGACGCGATTCAAAGCGCGTCATCGACACCCCATGCTGCGCCAGCGGCGCCAGCAGCTTGTAGACTGCACCCGCCTGATTCGGCACTGATAAAACAATTGAAGTTTGATCGCGTCCCGAGGGCGCAGTTTGCAAACGTCCGATCACTGCGAAGCGGGTCCTGTTATGAGGATCATCCTGAATGTGCGCATTGACAGTCTGCAAGCTGTACTTCTGACCAGCAATAGCGCCAGCAATGGCTGCTACGGTGACATCTTCACTGGCCATACGCGCCGCTTCCGCATTGGAGGCGACGGCCTGGCGCTCGACGTTGGGGTAGTTTTGATTGAGCCAAGCATTGCATTGTGCCAACGCTTGCGAGTGCGCACAGATCCGTGTAATACCCTGCATGCCCCCCTCTTTGCTCATCAGACTATGATGCACAGGGATGGAGATTTCACCGCTGATACGCAGCGTCGTCTGGAGCAACAAGTCGAGGGTGCGATTAATCACACCCTCAGAGGAATTTTCGACAGGAACCACGCCAAAATCGGCAGTGCCAGCTTCCGCATCGCGAAATACTTCGTCAATGGAAACACATGGCAAGCCCTCAACGGCATGACCAAACTGCTGATACACAGCCTGCTCGCTGAAGGTTCCCTCGGGCCCCAGATACGCGACCGCGACACGCTTTTCCAGCGCACGGCAAGCCGACATGACTTCGCGAAAAATAGTTTGAACATCGTTGCCCAGCAAGGGCCCAGGATTACGTTCAGCAGCCTTGCGCAAGACTTGTGCTTCGCGCTCGGGGCGAAATACAGGCGCATTGGTTTCTGCCTTGACATGCCCGACTTCCTGCGCCAGACGTGCACGCTGATTCAGCAGATCCAGGATTTGCGCGTCGATGGCATCAATCTTTTGACGCAGTGGCAAAAGTTTATCGTCACTCATGAATATCTTTCTTGTTGAGCTGTCATATCGCAGCCAGCTGCTGTCAATGCATGCCGCGAGCGATGCACATCAGGCAGCGAAAAGCCACGCATATCAAACCGCCCCATGCAAATGGCAGCGGCATGATCTAAAGAACATTTACTGGCGGACACATCGCTCAGCCGGTTTTTAATGGGTGCGCTCGAACTCGCGGAGATACTCCACCAGTGCCTGCACACCCTCAAGGGGCATCGCGTTATAAATCGATGCTCGCATGCCGCCGACCGACTTGTGGCCCTTCAGCTGCAACAGGCCACGCTCTTTAGCGCCGGCCAGGAAGATGTCATTCAAGCTGTCATCGTGCAAGAAAAACGGAACGTTCATACGCGAACGACTGTCCTTGGCGATGCGTGTCTTGTAAAAATCCGTACTATCCAGGTAGTCGTACAACAAGCCAGCCTTGGCAATGTTACGACGCTCCATTTCAGCCACACCACCCTGTCGCTTAAGCCACTGGAAAACCAGTCCAGCGATGTAGATCGCGTAGGTCGGCGGGGTGTTATACATGGAGTCGTTATCAGCAACAATCTTCCAGTCAAACGCCGATGGACAAATCGGCAAGGCATGACCCAGCAGATCTTCTCGCACAATCACAATTGTGAGACCGGCAGGCCCGATGTTTTTCTGGGCACCACCGTAGATCACGCCATATTTCGATACATCGAGAGTACGCGACAGAATATGTGACGACATATCCGCCACCAGCGGTGCGTTATTGGTGTCAGCAGCGACATCCGGCGTAAATTGATATTCCACACCATCAATGGTTTCATTGGTGCAGAGGTGAACGTAGGCGGCATTGTGCGACAATTTCCAGCTTTCACGGGCCGGGATGCTGGCAAACTTTTCCGCCTCGGAAGAAGCGGCCACATTGACTTCGCAATAACGACGGGCTTCCTTGATCGACTTGACTGACCAGGAACCGGTATTGATATAGTCCGCCACACCTGGTTGAGCTCCGCCACGCAAGGCAGACAGATTCATCGGAATAATGGCATTCTCGGCGATCGCACCACCCTGCAGAAACAGGATCTTGTAGTTGGCCGGCACGGCAAGCAGCTCGCGCATGTCACGCAAGGCAGCCTCAATGATGGACATGTATTCCTTGCCGCGATGACTCATTTCCATCACGGACATGCCACTGCCGTGCCAGTCCAGCATTTCATCTGCCGCCTGCTGCAGCACCTCTTTCGGCAGTACGGCCGGACCCGCGGAAAAATTGTAGATCATGTTTTGAAGTAAAAAACAAAGGAAGCAAAGCAAGCAAAAAAGGAAACGACCGGAATCCGGTCGTTTCGTGGTGACACTAACTTATTGCAGAGGATCACCCTCTGCATCACCCGGCGTGGCTTCGCCGCCCTCAGCAGCATCAAGATCAGCCTCGGCATCCGACTCCACCACACGCTGCAAGCCGCTCAGCTTGGTGCCGTCTTCAACAGCAATCAGGGTCACACCCTGGGTAGCACGCCCCATTTCACGGATCTCCGCGACACGGGTACGGATCAACACGCCACCAGTGGTGATGAGCATAATTTCATCGCTTGGCTCCACCAGCGTTGCAGCGACCACCTTGCCATTGCGCTCACTGGTCTGAATCGCAATCATGCCCTTGGTGCCGCGGCCGTGGCGAGTGTACTCGGTAATTGGCGTACGCTTTCCGAAGCCATTCTCGGTCGCAGTGAGCACCGATTGCTGTTCGTTTTCAGCAACCAGCAAGGCAATAACCTGCTGAGTGTCTTCCAGATTCATACCACGCACACCACGCGCCGTACGACCCATCGGACGCACGTCATTCTCATCAAAGCGCACAGCCTTGCCGGCGTCGGAGAATAGCATCACATCGTGCTGACCATCTGTAAGTGCTGCGCCAATCAGGAAGTCGCCCTCATCCAGATCCACGGCGATGATGCCTGCCTTACGTGGATTACTGAAGTCCGACAACGGCGTCTTCTTGACGGTACCCAGACTGGTTCCCATGAAGACATAGCGATCTTCTGGGAAGGTACGGTTTTCACCTGACAGCGGCAAAATGACCGTAATTTTCTCGCCATCCTGCAAAGGGAACATGTTGACGATAGGCTTGCCACGCGAATTGCGCGAACCTTGCGGCACTTCCCAGACTTTCAGCCAGTAGAGACGGCCACGGTTGGAGAAGCACAAAATATAGTCATGCGTATTGGCGATGAAGAGTTGATCGATCCAGTCATCATCCTTGGTTGCCATCGCTTGCTTACCACGACCTCCACGCTTTTGCGCACGATATTCGGACACCGGTTGCGATTTCATATAACCGGTATGCGATAAGGTCACCACCAGATCCTGTGGTGTAATCAGATCTTCCGTGCCCAGATCGGTCGCGTTAAGCTCGATCTGCGAGCGACGCTCATCCTTGGCGCCAATACCAAAGTCGTTCTTGGCCGCATTCAATTCATCGGTGATGATCGCTGTCACGCGCGCCGGTTTGGCAAGAATATCCAGCAAGTCAGCGATTTGCTCCATCACTTCCTTGTACTCATTGACGATCTTGTCTTGCTCAAGTCCGGTCAGGCGTTGCAGACGCATTTGCAGGATTTCCTGCGCCTGATCGTCGGACAACTTGTACAGACCATCGGTTTGAATACCGTAGTGAGTCGGCAGATTTTCTGGACGGAAGGCGCTGATGCCGCCTGTGTTTTCCGCACCTGTGCGCGCGAGCATCTCACGTACCATGGAGGAATCCCAGGCGCGTGCCATCAATTCAGTTTTAGCGATTGGTGGTGTCGGCGCCGCACGGATGATAGCGATGAAATCATCAATATTAGCCAGCGCAACAGCCAGACCTTCAAGCACGTGGCCACGTTCGCGCGCCTTGCGCAATTCAAAAATGGTGCGACGGGTGACAACTTCGCGTCGATGTGACAGGAAGCATTCCAGCATTTGCTTAAGATTCAGCAGCTTCGGCTGACGGTCTACCAGCGCCACCATATTCATGCCAAAGGTGTCTTGCAGCTGCGTCTGCTTATACAGATTATTGAGTACAACCTCCGGAACTTCGCCGCGCTTGAGCTCAATCACGACGCGCATACCCGACTTGTCGGATTCATCACGCAGATCAGAAATACCATCGAGCTTTTTCTCGCGTACCAGCTCCGCGATGCGTTCCAGCAAAGCCTTCTTGTTAACCTGATACGGCAACTCGTCGACGATGATTGCGGTACGCGCCTCACGACCATATTCTTCAAAATGGGTCTTGGCGCGCATGACGACACGTCCACGGCCAGTACGATAACCATCACGCACACCGGACACGCCATAGATAATTCCGCCAGTAGGGAAGTCTGGCGCGGGAATCAGCTCGATCAGCTCATCGACCGTGCAATTCGCATTGGACAGCACATGCAAGGCACCATTGATGACTTCGGTAATATTGTGGGGAGGTATATTTGTCGCCATGCCCACCGCAATACCGGAGGAACCATTGATCAGCAGGTTCGGAATCCGGGTCGGCAGTACAGACGGCTCTTTTTCCTTGCCGTCATAGTTGGGATCAAAATCGACCGTTTCCTTCTCGATATCAGCCAGCAGTTCATTGGCAATCTTATCCAGACGACATTCGGTGTACCGCATTGCCGCAGCGCCATCGCCGTCGATGGAGCCAAAATTACCCTGGCCATCAACCAGCATGTAGCGCAGGGAGAAGTCCTGCGCCATACGCACAAGCGTGTCATAAATAGAGGCGTCGCCATGCGGGTGGTATTTACCCATGACTTCACCGACCACACGTGCACATTTGACGAACGGACGATTCCAGACGTTGTTCATTTCATGCATCGCGAACAACACACGGCGATGCACCGGCTTGAGGCCGTCACGCACGTCCGGCAGAGCACGCCCAACAATCACGCTCATGGCGTAATCGAGGTAGCTCTTGCGCATCTCTTCTTCAAGAGAAATGGGGATGGTTTCTTTAGCGAATTGATCCATTGGCAAGTCGGAAGGTGTTGATTTTGGTTATTCAATCAGACCCCACAACATCCACCCGATAGAGACCAGCAAAGGATTTCTACCAAGCACATGCGGGGACGACTTCAAACCATAGATTCTAGCATGCCAACTTTTGTTACCGCGCCTTTTAGCGCGCTTACCTCACATAGTGGCACTGACTTGGCAGACTTCCATCCAGGATCGAAACAGGGAAAAACATGATTCGGAAGTACTCAATCAAAATCGGAAAAATCATGACCACCTAAAACCATGACGAAGACGATGAAAATCCCTGTGGAAATATTTATTGCCTGAAACCAATCACGCAGCAATATCAAATTAACAACCAGGGCACATCAGAAAAATCCGAAAAAAAACTTCCCGAACAGAAATTGACAACTTGTTCACGCCACCTCTAGCAGTATAATTACTAGGTCAACAAGCTTGAAAGCACAGGTTTTTCTCGCAAAAGCTGGCAATTTGAACAACAAAAATTTTCAGTTTCTGGCGGCAAATACACTGTTACCAAAAAACAACAGAGTATTAAAAACGTTGATTGGACTATTTGGCAACGTTCGCCGATTGCACCAGCCTGTGGCAGAATGGCGACTAAGTTCATTGCATGGCCCTAGCTGATATGGGGCCATGTGACGACCTGAACACATGATATTATTCGTTTTTTTGATGTCGTAATTTTGTAGCGCAGTTTATCTGCGGATATCTCACCCGAGAGGAGAAACATGAACAAATTAGCAAAACTCGTCTTCGCTGCTGCGTCCGCAGCAATCGCATTTTCCGCGACTGCCCAGGAAATCAAGGACATCAAGGTTCGTCCTAACAGCCTGTTCGCGCAAGACGGCCGTGACGTTGTCGTCCGTGACCCATTTGGTCTGTGCTGGCAAACTGCCTTCGCAAATGGTCCTTGCGAAACACCACCTGCTGCTCCAGCTCCAGTTGCTGCCCCAGCAGCTCCGAAGCCAGCTCCTGCTGCTGCTGCTCCAACATCGCAAAAAGTCACCTACGCTGCTGATGCGTTCTTTGATTTCGACAAGGCAGTTCTGAAGCCAGCTGGTAAAGACAAGCTGAACGAACTGGTTGCAAACCTGAAGGGTCTGAACCTGGAAGTCATCATCGCTGTTGGTCATACCGACTCCGTTGGCACTGTTGCTTACAACCAAAAACTGTCGGTACGTCGCGCTGAAGCTGTTAAGGCATACTTGGTTTCCAAGGGTGTCGAAGCTAACCGTGTCTACACAGAAGGCAAGGGCAAATCGCAACCAGTCGCAGACAACAAAACTGCAGCTGGCCGCGCCAAGAACCGCCGCGTTGAAATCGAAGTTGTTGGTACACGCACCAACTAATCGAGTTTCAATCGATGAAAACCCCGCCTCGGCGGGGTTTTTTTACGTCCGAATGCGTAGTGTAATACCGTTGCTTGACTGCTATTTTTAGGAAGCATCTGAGAGCAGAGAACGACTTTCGGCTATCATTGAGGACATGAATGCTGATCCTCAAGAACTCAAAAAATTTAGTGACCTCGCCCATCGCTGGTGGGATCCCACTTCCGAATTCCGCCCCTTGCACGAGATCAATCCGCTACGCCTGGAGTGGATCAATAATATCGTTGCCCTGTCGGGAAAGACGGTTGTCGACGTAGGCTGCGGAGGCGGCATCCTGGCCGAATCAATGGCCAGAAAAAATGCCAAAGTCACAGGTATCGACCTCTCGGATAAAGCCTTGAAGGTTGCCGACCTGCACAGCATGGACTCCGGCGTACAAGTGCGTTACGAGAAAATTTCTGCAGAAGACCTCGCAGCTCGCGAGCCTGCGCAATTCGACGTCGTCACCTGCATGGAAATGCTCGAGCACGTACCAGATCCAGCCTCGATCGTGCGTGCTTGCACGGCGCTGGCGAAGCCGGGAGGTCAGGTATTTTTTTCCACGCTCAATCGCAACATCAAGTCGTATCTGTTTGCCATTATTGGTGCAGAGTATGTATTACGTCTGCTGCCACGCGGTACGCATGATTACGCGAAGTTCATCACGCCTGCTGAGCTCACACGCTTCGTGCGTGAAGCTGATCTCGAATTTCATTCGATCAAGGGAATGACCTACAATCCCCTGACGAAGATCTATTCGCTCAATCAGGATACTTCCGTGAACTACATGATCGCCTGTCGCAAGCCGATTTGAGTCGCGTCGCTCTGTCAGCGGCATGCCCTCACTACGGCCGTGTCCTTACCTGATTTATCTGCGACATGTCGGTTCAACGCACAGGTTAATTGCCATTTTCTCTACCCAGGTTCGCCATGTTTGAGTCACAACCTCGCGCTATTCTTTTTGATCTTGATGGCACGCTTGCCGACACGGCCCCAGACCTGGCTGCTGCCGTCAATGTATTACGTACTGAGCGCGGACTGGCCCCGACTCCTTATACCCAATTAAGACCAGTCGCATCAGCAGGTGCGCGGGGGCTGATTGGTGCCGCCTTCGGCATTAAACCCGATCATGCAGACTATGAAGCGCTGCGCGTCGCGTTTCTTGATACTTATGCAGCCAATATTGCAGTCGCAAGCCAACTTTTTGAAGGCGTTCCAGAACTGCTGAAGCAACTGCAATCACGCGGGCTAGCCTGGGGCATCGTGACCAACAAAGCCGCCCGCCTCACCGATGCACTGGTACCGCAGATCGCACTGGGACATGCAGGCTGCGTTATCTCCGGCGATACCACGCCCCATCCCAAACCTCATCCGGCACCACTGTTTGAAGCAGCCAGCCGGCTTCAGGTTGCCGCACAGGATTGCTGGTACGTTGGTGATGACTTACGCGATATTCAAGCTGGACGTGCTGCCGGAATGAAAACAATCGCAGCCGCCTGGGGTTACTGCGGGCATGTCGAGCCGAGCTCCTGGGAGGCCGATGTAGTATTGCACGAGCCCATGGAGCTACTCAATCTGCTGAAATCCTGAATCTAAATGAGGCCGCATGAACCTGCGGCCATCAAGCATCACTGAACCAATAAGCCAAGGCACCGATTGATGCGTTGACCTGTTGAGAGGAGCCCCCATGTCCCAACCTCCCCGACCATCCCGCCCCGTTTGGCTGCGGCGCAGCATACGCTGGGGAAGCGTGATTCTTTCACTTTGGCTCCTGTTCGCGCTGGTAAGCTGGCTCAGCCTTCCTGCCCTGATCAAAAAGACAGCGATTGAACAGACCCAGGAAAAAATTGGCCGCCGTCTCAGTATCGAGCAAATCCATTTCAATCCATTTCAGCTCTCGATCACCGCCGACAACGTCGTGCTCTACGAAGAAGATCAGGTCACTCCCGCTTTCAGTGCCCAAGAACTGCTGATCAACGCCTCCTCCACCTCACTGGTCCGTGTCTCGGCCATTTTCGATGAGGTCAAACTGGTCGCGCCCAAGCTTCATCTGGTGCGGCTCAATGCCGATGGGTTTGGTCATTACAATTTTTCGGACGTGCTGGATCGTGTACTGGCCTTACCCAAAAGCGAGGACAAGACTTACTTTTCGCTCGCCAACCTGAACCTGCAGAAGGGCAGTATCGCATTCGACGACAAGGTCACCGGAAAGACGATTGCAATCGAGAAACTCAATATCGGCATACCGCAGCTGTCAAACCTGCCACGCAATATCGACACTTTCGTACAGCCAAATTTATCGATGACGGTTAATGGCACACCGTTTTCGCTCAAGGGCCGCAGCAAACCATTTGCCGATTCGCTCGACACCGTTCTAGCGATTGACATCGATCAACTCGACATCGCCAGCTATCTTCCGTTTTCACCCGTCGCGTTGCCGGTCGCGATTCAAAGTGCCAGCCTGTCAACACGACTGGATTTGCACTTCAGTCGCAACGCGACACAACCGCAGATCAGCATGGATGGCAACATCCGCCTGGCCAATCTTGCAGTGCAGGACAAAAATGCCGCACCACTGCTCAAACTTGATGCCATCGAGGCGCAGATCAAGCAATTTGACCCCATACATCTCAATGGTGTTATCGATGAAATCAAGATCGACCACCCACAACTTTGGGCAGACCTCAATCAGCGCGGCGAATTGAACTGGATGCAGATCGGCAAAGACCGAAGCGTCGCTCAGTCCAAGACATCTGCAGAGACGGCAAAGGACAAGCTCCTACTTCCGGCAATGACGGTCAACAAATTCAGCCTGCATGACGGCCTCGTCAACTGGACTGATGCTGCCAATGCCTCGCCCCGTCAGACAATTCAACTGGACAATATCAATATCGTAGGCACAAAGCTGGCAACACCGTCAAACGCACCACCAGGAACGATCAGCGTATCCATGCGCGAAAACGGTCAGGGGACCATTGGTCTGACAGGAGAAGTCACGCCGACGACCGGCAATATCAATGCCCAGATCCGTCTCAGCGCCATACAGCTAAGCGGCTATCAACACTACCTGAGTCGCGCACTAAACGGAAGACTCAGCGGAGAACTGTCCGGACAGACAACGCTACAGAGCGATGGCAAGAACATACGCCTGAGCAAGCTCGGGCTGACACTGAACAACCTGCAAGCCAACGTCAACACAACAGCGACGACGCCACGTAACAAGCCCATCATCAGCATTAGCAATATTGCGCTCGAGGATGCAAGCCTGGACATGCAAAGCCGCAGGATCGATGCCTCCGCACTGCACATCGCAGGCCTCAAAGGCGATCTGCAACGCAGTACAAATGGCAGTATCAATCTACTGGAACTGATAGCAACGCCACCCGCATCGCCCCACCCGGCAACCGTTGAAAGCGCGCAGACAACCATGCCGAATACCCCAGCATGGCAAGCCAGACTTGGCACGTTTGCACTCACCGATGGTACCGTGTCGTACCAGGATGCCAGCGTCGTGCCTACACAGAAACTGCGAGTCAGCAGTGTCGATCTGAAGGTCAACAATCTCTCATCGACACTCGATCAGAGCAGCAAGATATCCCTGCAGGCCAAGCTCAATCAGGTCGGCAAACTGATCATCACAGGTCAATCGGCACCGCATCTGAAATCAGTCGCACTCGATCTCGACGCACAGAATCTGCCGATTGCCCCCTTCCAGTCCTACTTCACCGACTATCTGAACGTGTCGCTCACCAGTGGCACGATCAGCGCCAAAGGCAAACTCGCGCTAACTCCGCCGCTGGGCAAGCAAAAACTGGCACTATCCTATGACGGTGGCGGCAATCTGGGTAATCTGCGCTTGCTCGACAAGCTCAGCGGTGCCGATTTTCTGAAATGGCGTGCACTGAACCTGCAAGGCATCCATGCCAAGATCGGCGAAGAACCAAAGATCATCCTCGACAAGGTGAGCTTGTCGGATTTCTATGCACGTGCGATTTTGTCGGATCAAGGACAATTGAATCTGCAAAATATTCTGGTTCACAAGGATGACAGCAATAGCGCCTCACCCGCTACCACCTCAGCAAGTACCGGCAAGCCCGCACTGATCCGGATAGGACAAACGGTGCTCCAGGATGGCAACATCAACTACACCGATAACTTCGTCAAACCCAATTACTCCGCCAACATGACGGGCATGAGCGGCAGCATTGGCAGCATCGCGTCAGACCAATCCACCCCGGCAGCAATCGATCTGCACGGCAAGATCGACAATGATGCGCCATTGCAGATTTCCGGCACGCTCAACCCCTTGTTCAAGCCGATGTTCCTCGACATCAAAGCCAGTGCAAATGGCGTACAACTCCCGCGACTGACACCCTACTCGGCCAAATATGCTGGCTACCCGATTACCAAGGGTAAGCTATCCATGGATGTTCAATACAAGATAGAGAACGACAAACTGGTCGCACAGAATGATATCCGGATTGAGCAACTGAGTTTCGGCGATCACGTCGACGGACCCAATGTGACCAAGCTGCCGGTGATGCTGGCGATATCCTTACTCAAAGACCGGAATGGCAATATTGAACTCAATCTGCCGATTTCGGGCTCACTCTCGGATCCGCAATTCTCCATCGGCGGCGTGATTCTGCGCGTCATTGGCAATTTGATCGTCAAGGCCGTGACCTCTCCGTTTGCGCTGATCAATTCCCTGTTTGGCAACGGCCACAGCGATGAATTGAACACCATCGAATTTGCGCCAGGCTCTGCCGAATTGACTGCCTCCATACGCAACAAGCTTGACACGCTGGGTTATGCGTTGCATCAGCGCCCCGCTCTGAAGATTGATGTGATGGGCCGGGTCGATCCAGCGACTGATATGGACGGCCTGCGCCTGGATCAACTGAACCAGAAAATCCTCTCACTCAAACGTCTCGACAGCGCAAAAAAAAGGAATCAAAGCGACACCGATGCCGAACAAGTCACGGAAGACGAGCGCAACAAGTATGTAGGACAGATTTATGACAGCAGCCGATTCAAGAAGCCGCGCAATGTAATTGGATTGGCAAAGACACTTCCAGCTGAGCAAATGCAGGAATTTATCCTGAGAACTATGCAGATCAGCGAAGATGATTTACGTGATCTGGCCCAGCGCCGCGCCGATCTGGTTCGCAATTACCTGCAGGACCAGAGCATCATCGCCGCTGACCGTATTTATTTGATTGCGCCCAAACTCAATGCAGAAGGGATAAATGATAAATCCACAGGCAGCCGGGTTGAGCTCATCATGAAACCGTGACTGCATGCGGTGTCGCACTGATTTTGTAGCGACAATGGCAATAGCGGTGCAGTCAGGTACAGGCTGCGTTATAATACGAGCCTGCATGGGGCCGACTTGGTTTCGACGTGGGTTGCAAAGCAGCGCAGGGCATACCGAGGCCTGACTACCTCGTAAATACAATCAGAAATTATATAACTGCAAACGGTAACTCGTACGCACTGGTCGCTTAATCGCGGTTAGCTCTACACCATCTCGTCTCTGGGGTGGGCTGGCAACAGCAGTAGAGTCATTTACAGAGAATCGCTTTAAATCGGGTCACTTGATTTAGGGCTAAACTTAAGGTGACTCGCCTTAACGCAGCGTGCGCGTCCGCGTCGTTCGGGTTAAATCAAATGGCAGCGCTAAGTATGTAGAACTGTCTGTAGAGTGCTTGCGGACGCGGGTTCAATTCCCGCCGGCTCCACCAAAACACGGTAGTACGAAAGACCATCAAAGACCACGTAAGACATTGATACTAAATGTTTTTTCGTGGTCTTTTTTGTTTGTAGGGGTGCTCTTTAATTGTCTCTGACTTAGCACGTATTTAGCACGCAAAAGCTAGTCTATCTGGCTGACATGCCCCCACAAATTGCCCCAGCAGCGACCGAGTTGGACCCCAAGTGTATTGCAGCAAAGTCACTAACTGTACATTGGGATACTTTTACGGAGGAAGGTCACCGGATGGTGCCGTCGGCGGGGCGAATCCCGTTTTGCACGCATCACGGCGGCGCGCCGGACAATATCGCAATGCTAATCAAAGTCTTAATACATAAACAACAATATTTCCCGCCGGCAAGGCATGCACAATGTTGTAAATAACGTTGGGATATTCCATCACATCGGAGCATACTGCCAAGAATGTTGATTTGATCAAGCTCTAGTTAGGGACGAGGAGCTGCCATGACTTATACCCGCCGAGCAACAGATGGTTCCAGCGTCAGCCCCTCCTTGACTGCTGACCAAGATGCATCGCCAGCGACCCGTATCGCAAGTTGGACGCAACGTTTGACCGCCATGCGTATTGTTGCTGTGCTGGGTGTGATCACAATCATCCTGTCACCATTTGCGCAAGTCAAAATACCCTTGGTTTTGGCATTTCTCCCCGCCTATCAATCCATTGTGATTGTCGCTTACCTGATCACTTCTTATCTGATCCACATGCAATTTCAAGCGACGCGAATAGTATCACTTCTTCACCTGAGTGCAGCCAGTCTTTATACTGCCGGTGTCTTGATTGCCCAGTTTCTATCCTTCCCGAATGCCTTTATTGCCAATACTCAGCTATTAGGCGGAGCGCAAACTACGATTTGGTTATGGGCCTATTGGCATGTAGGTCCTGCCGTTGGTATTTTATTTTATGCATGGGCTGAATATCGTCATCCCAATCGCCTCAGCGATAACCCTGATCGTTCGACAATGCTGACAGCGCTTGTGCTGTGTGCCGTATTTGCCTTCACGATTGCATCAGTCACAATTTTTAAGAAGTGGCTGCCGGTGATGGATATTAACGGCGATTACAGCAGAGCTGATGTGATCGGTGTAGCGCCAGCAATTCAAATTGCGTTGGCGATATCGCTGCTGGTTCTATGGAGAGCCAGTCGTCTCCGTACCGTATTGCACGTGTGGCTAGGCGTGGCAGTATTTGCACTATTTTGTGACAATGCACTAACGATGATGGCCGGTAGTCGACTGACCTTGGGCTGGTACGTCGGTCGCGCTAACGCCTTGCTGTCGGCGACCTTGATCATGTGTGTTTATTTGCGTGAAATCCGACGCGCTTATATGCACACTGCCATGATGGCTGGGAAATTGATTGTGTCCAATGCCGAACTTGCCATCCGCGTCGACGAAGCAAGAATCGATGCCCTGACCAAACTACCGATGCGAGACATGCTTCTGGAACAAGCTGACAACATGAGGATGGCAAGTGTAGAAGCAGGCGCCGGTTTCGCTACGTTATTTATTGATTTAGATGGCTTCAAGAATATTAACGACCGCTTTGGTCATGAGCACGGAGATATCGTTTTAATCCGCGCAGCCGATGCAGTCAGCTCATTGTTACGTGAACAAGATATCGCTGGACGCATTGGTGGTGATGAATTTGTAGTCTGCCTAACCGCCCCTGGTGATAATTTGCAAAAAATTGCCACCAAACTATCAGAGAGAATCGTTGAGAAGATCGCCAAGATCGGCGAAGGGATTGGTGCTAGCGTTGGCATCAGCGTATCCAATACCAGTATTGATGAAGCAATACGCCAAGCGGATGAGGCAATGTACGATTCAAAAAAGGCGGGACGCAACCGAAGCACCATATATCGCCCCAAACCTCAACTTGTCCAGCATGCTTGAACAACCATTCAGTGTGAGTCCGTTGCACTCAATCCTTGCATGACGAAGTCAAGGAATAAGCCGCTAGGCCTCTTAACTGGCTTAAAAGATGTTATTGACGATCCTTGACCCAGGTCAATGCTCCCTCTGCCCTCTTTTGTAAAAATATAGTCTGCCAGCAGTTTGCCCACTCCAGGACAAACCTGCTTTCGCCAGTCACTATCCTTTTACAGATCGATGAAAATCCCAGAACTTCTCGCGCCCGCTGGCAGTCTTGCCATGCTGCAAACTGCTTTCCATTTTGGCGCTGATGCCATTTATGCCGGTCAACCGCGCTATTCCCTGCGCGTACGTAACAATGATTTTGGCAAACTCGAAGTACTCAAACAAGGGATCGATACCGCGCACGCGCTGGGCAAGAAGTTTTATCTGGTCTCCAATATCTTTCCGCATGGCGCAAAGACCCGTACCTTCGTGCGCGATATGTCACCTGTGATTGATCTCAACCCGGATGCACTGATCATGTCCGACCCGGGGCTGATCATGATGGCACGCGAGAGCTGGCCAGACATGCCAATTCACCTCTCAGTGCAAGCCAATACGGTCAATGGTGCCGCTGCCAGATTCTGGCGTGCCGCTGGGGTCAGCCGGGTGATCCTGTCGCGTGAGTTGTCGCTCGATGAAATTGCTGCCATTCGCCAGGATTGTCCGGAGATGGAGCTGGAAGTCTTCATTCACGGCGCGTTGTGTATTGCCTACTCAGGACGGTGCCTGCTGTCGGGCTATATGTCGCATCGAGATTCCAATCAAGGTACCTGTACCAATTCATGCCGTTGGGACTACAAGGTGCATCCTGCACAGGAAGATGCGAGTGGTGATATCTATCTGCTGGAAGAAGGTCAGCGCCCGAATGACCTGATGCCGATCGAAGAAGACATGCATGGTACCTACATCATGAATTCAAAAGATTTACGCGCCATTGAGCATGTGGAAAAACTGACGGCGATGGGTATCGATTCTTTCAAGATTGAAGGACGGACCAAATCACCTTACTACGTTGCCCGCACCTGCCAGTCCTACCGCGCAGCGATTGACGATGCAGCGCACGGCCGCCCTTTCAATCCAGTCTTGCTGGGCCATCTTGAAGGACTTGCCAATCGGGGTTACACCGATGGCTTTTATCAACGTCACCACAACAAAGACTATCAACACTATCTGCGCGGATTTTCGCTATCGGGTCGCAGCATGTATGTGGGTGAAGTGCTGGAAATCGATGCAGCGCAGGGACGCGTCAAAATCGATGTAAAAAATCGCTTTGCAATAGGAGACCGACTGGAAATCATTGAGTCAACCGGCAATCGGGATGTCGTTTTGCAGGAGATGTGGAATCTCGATGGCGAAGCGATTCGCCTGGCGCCTGGCTCTGGCCATGTGGTGTGGCTCAAGTTACCGGTCAGTGATGACAAGGCGTTCATCGCTCGCTATACCCAAAGTGAAACCCCTTCAAAAATTGAACAGATTCCGATAGTCGAGATCTGATTGTCCGTATGCGCATACAGCTACTTCCTCCGGCATTCCGTACCATCCTGCATACGCCCTCGTTCGCTATCCGCATTGGCATTTGCGATAGAATCAGTCGCCTATTTCAGCAATGTTGGGATAGGCAGCAATGATTTGAGCGCATTGCTGGCGTTGGGTTGGATCAGAACAACAATAGTCAACAGTGACACCAAGGGAGAGAACTTGAAACAACAATACGCTGGGTTGCTGAGCGTGCTGCTTAGCATGGCATGCACGTCGGTGCATGCCGAAGAAACCACTCCACTACCTGCAAGCATCGAAAATTCAATCGGGATGCAAATGGTATTGATCCCTGCGGGGGAATTTTTGATGGGAACCGATGAATCGCTGGCGTCGCTGAGAACAGCTTATCCGGACTATGAAGAGCGCCGTTTGCAGGACCTTGATGATGAACGGCCTCGGCATAAGGTACTGATCACTCATCCATTTTATGTGGGAAAGTATCTGGTCACGGTCGGGCAGTTTGCCAAATTTGTGGCTGAGTCGGGCTATGTCCCTGAATCCATTCGGGATCAGACCGGTGGTTATGGTTACAACCCCGACTATGATCCAGAAAAGACCGAACGCAAAGATGCCTTCGAAGGCCGCAACCCACGCTACAGCTGGAAAAATCCTGGCTTTCCGCAGGCCGACAATCATCCGGTGGTGAACGTCACCTGGAATGATGCACAAGCCTTGGCAGCATGGCTGAGCAAGAAGGAACATGTGCATTACCGGCTGCCGACAGAGGCGGAGTGGGAATATTCATGCCGCGCAGGGACCTCGACGCGCTACCCCAATGGCGATGATCCGGAGGGCTTGAGCCGTATTGCCAATACCTTCGATGCAGATGCCGCACCTTATTGGCCGCGCTTCGCCAGTCACGCACTCAAGAGCCATGATGGCTTTGCCTTTACTTCTCCTGTCGGGAGTTTTCAGCCGAATGGATTCGGGCTGTATGACATGGTCGGCAACGCCTGGGAATGGACTTCCGACTGGTATGGCGAGGACACTTATGCACATTCTCCACTGGCGGACCCACATGGCCCAGCAGAGGGTGATGTCAAAGTGCGGCGAGGAGGTTCGTGGCACACCTGGTCACTCTATGCACGTTGTGCCTTCCGCAACTGGAATACCACCACTACCCGCTATACCCTGGTGGGAATGCGTCTGGTGAGAGACACAGAGCCAACACACTAACCCTGCATCAGTTGGCTGTGAGAAACACTTTCGCACCATCTTCCTCTGGTGCGAAAGAGCAGACGCTACCTGCTAGAATATTTGCATTTTCAACACGGATTCAAGTGCTGTGCTCTGCCCTCCTCCATCAACCATCCATCTTCATCTTCGGAGTTACGACGCATCCCGTAAGTCGGATCGGCATGACTTTGCGCAGCTGGTCTTGCCTGTCACCGGGCAGATTGAACTTGAGATCGGTGGCAGACATGGCCTGGTCGATGCGCTACTAGGAGGAGTCGTCGCTCCTCAAACCTGGCATTCGCAATGCGGTCGCGTGGCGAACCAATCAATTATTGTTGATATGGATTCAACACTTCTGGTACAAGCGGCGTGGTCTCGCCTGTTGGATCGGTCGTTTATCTCGATCAATCCAGGCGCCAGAAAGCTGATCGAATATATGGGTATCATGGCGCAGCATGCATCGCTGACGCCAACTCTGGTTGCGGGCTGGACGCCACTGTTGCTGGATACTTTGGCGTTGGGTAAAACACAGACCGGCTCACGTTTGAACGCGCTTGTAGCCCGTCTACAGGAAAATCCCGGATTGCCTTGGACGACACAGTCTATGGCACACTATGCGGGCCTGAGCATAAGTCGCCTGCACGCGGTATTCCGTGATGAATTGCAAACGAGTCCGCATGCCTGGTTGCTGCAACAACGCATCAGCCATGCCTGTGAATTGCTGGCGCATAGTAATTCCAATGTCGCTGACATTGCACTGGCATCAGGATTTTCTGACCAGAGTGCATTAACCAGAGCGATGCGTGACAACATTGACCGCACACCAGCGGCCTATCGTCGGCAAGTACAGCGCCAAGAGAACACGTCAAAATCGCAGTAGCCAGAGTCAAGATTTGGCGCGTTAAAGCCAGGACAATTTCCCTTTTCGGGGAAATACACATGGTCATCAAAAAAATCGGGATTGGCATTGGCTCGGGCATTACTGCTGGCGCGCTTTGGGGTCTCATATTTCTGGCACCGGAGATCGCTACCAACTTCACACCGCTGGAGCTATCCCTTGGTCGCTACGTGGCTTACGGCGTCGTCTCAGCCCTGCTGATCGCCTCTTCGTGGCGACGCCTTTGGCAGCAATTGTCATGGAAAGAATGGCGCGGACTCATCTTTCTCAGCCTGACGGGCAATATCTTTTATTATCTCTTTCTTGCTACCGCGGTCCAGACTGGCGGCGTCGCCATGACTTCTCTGGTGATTGGCTTTTTGCCAGTAGTCATCACCCTGGCCGGCAGACTCGATAACAATTCACTACGGCTACGCAAACTCATTCCCTCGCTGCTGCTCAGTATCGCTGGCCTGATCTGTATTAGCTGGCAGGCATTGACGGCACAAGAGCATCATGGTTTATCCGGGATGTTATACGCCCTGGCGGCACTTTTCTCCTGGAGCATGTATGCCGTCTGCAACAGCAGATGGCTAGGCAGACTGCGCTCAATCTCAGCACACCAATGGAATCTGCTCACGGGCGTTGTGACGGGTGCGCTCGCGCTAATCCTAGCCATACCCAGCGTGCTGTTGACACCTACAACACATAGCCAATCGGACCTATTTCTTTTTACCTTGGTGGTCAGTGGCGTCGCCATTTTTTGCTCGGTAATGGGCAACGGTCTGTGGAACTATGCCAGTAAAGTATTGCCTTTGACGCTGACCGGGCAATTGATCGTATCTGAGTCTATATTTGGCTTGGCCTATGGATTCCTCTGGGAGCAGCGCTGGCCTTCGGCGCTTGAACTGGCGGCGATAGGTTTGATGATCACTGGTGTGGTTCACTCCACGTCGGCACATCATTCTGTCTTGACAAAGAACGCCAATACGACGGACACCATGACCTCGCATTGACGCCATATCAGCCATTGCTGTGAACCGGGAGAAAAGATGATATGCAGAGTCTAAAGAGACGATAAGAAGAGCGCAGTGATACAATCACTCAATGATGCCAATTCGTTTGGCACGTGCGACTACATGCTTGCGGGTTCCGGCCTGAAGTTTTCCATACATGTTCTTAAGGTGCCATTTCACTGTTTCTTCGCAGATATTCATGGCGTTGCCAATTTCCTTGTTGGTCATGTGGCGGGTCAGCAAGAACAGTATCTGGTGCTCTTTGGGAGTCAGCAGATTCTGCATATGCACCCCCGAATTGTTGGCAAGCTGAGCGTCAGCCGGTGCCACCTTGACCGGAAGCTCAGCTTGTTTGACTGAGACAATACGCTCGCCGAGATGCCGTGCTGCCTGATACCGATTTCCCCATGCGCCAAGAAAGGGAAGAAAGTCCTTCGTCATCTGACGTAAGCCATACATCTCCGCCAGACTGAATGCTTCATCCAACACTGCATCACTGTTACCACCAAGCTGTATCGTTGCCAATGCGTGCAGCAGCACAACATGCAAGCGTTCCCTGCCGCGGTGTAGATGATTAAGCAAGGCGTCGGCTTGTGAAAGTAAATCGAGCATTTCGTGCCACTCGCGCCGTGCCATAGCGACGTAGACATGCGCAACAAGAATAGTGAGCGAGAATACCGAGGAAAAGATTCCAGATCTGCTCATCACGATATTGGTGCCAATCGAATCAAGCTCCTCTTTCAGTGCGACGCAGGTAAACGCTTCAAACCTCCAGGCATGCAACCGGATCCGCTCAGCCAATCCAAAAATCTGCAAGGTCGGACTATCCCGAACTTCTCCGATGACACACAGTTCTCTCAACCGGTCGTGTGCCAGTGCGGCCTTATTCTCAATCAACAGCAATCTGGCATCGACCATACTCGCCAGCGCGATCACGATGGGCGAACAATATTGTTCAACCAGCTCCATCCGAACCGAAAGCGCTTTACGCGCCTCTTCAGGCTGCCCAAGTTCCAGTAGAACAAAAGACAATGTCACAGCAAGCGACAGAGTGATACCACTCCTCCGCCCAATATCACGCTCGGCCAGAAGTAGATTTTCATGCAGAAATTTCTCAGCGATACGGACCTGCCCTTCCCATAAATAAGTAATCCCGATAACCCATGTGGAAAATCCGCTCACCGTATCGAACGGTTGCGACAACGGCACCGATGTGGATAGGAAGTAGCGCGCAGCCTGCGGTTCATCGCGACACAGAATATCCAGTGCGTGCAATGCAAAAATGAGCTTGTTCATGCGCCCACTTTTTTCCATTGGCACATTCAACCAGGGGGCAATATGTGACTGAAATTCATGAATACGGTCACGATGAAAGGCAGCAAAGGCGCGGATAAGCGCGTATTCACGCTCTTCACTGCGCGTTAGCTGAAATGCCTCAAGCAAAGGTTTGACATGCTGCTCTACCTCGCCATGACGCTTACTCATAGCCAGTATCCAGGTCAAAGCCAACCTGAGGTTGGGACGTCGTTCGATTTCCTCGCGAGGCAATAACGCCAGCCAGTCTTCTGCCTCGTTAAATTTGCCTTGCTCCACGATACGATAGAGAAAACGATCCATCATGTCGTATGCCAGCCTGCTTTCTCCAGCCTGCAACGCGTGATAGGCTGCTTCTTCGTCCAGCGATTCACGCGCAAACCAATGCATGGCTCTCAAATGGATGGCATTTCGCCTTTCTATTGGCAGCAACATCCATTGCTCCCGCAAGAAATTTTTAAATAAGGGATGTATTTTCAACCAAGGCGCACTGGTCTCAATAAAAATTGGTGTGCTCCTACACAATGACGCCAGCAGATGGCGCGCATCATCAACGCCGGTTATGTCGTTGCAGAGCGCTGGTGAAATTTTTTTCAGAACTGATATTTCAACCAAAAACCTCATCGCGTCGGGGCTTAATCCCTCGACCTGGAGATGCGCAAAATAGCGCTCCAGATCAATACCTCGCTCAGCGATTTTTTTTACCGCGTCTTTGAGATTGAGGGGCTTTCCAATCACGGACATAACGAATTGCAATCCAAGAGGCCAGCCACAGATCAGCTCGTGCAAGGTGTCTGCATCACTTCGTTCGATGGCAGCATTTGACCAATTTGCTAGAACACTATACGTCTCTTCACGCCTGAATTTGAGACTCGACTGCCCCAGGACACAGCAGTTATCGAGACTGATATGTTTTTCAATTTCGCTCAAATCGAGTACTTCGCGGGAAGATAGAACAATACGAAGATTGGTGGGAGCATGTTGAATCAGATGATGAATGATATCGACATCAACTGCGCCAACAAAATGATGCAAGTCATCAAGAATGAATACGGTGTCTTTGCCGCTTGCCTCTATCTTTGTGAGTAATTCCTGAAGAAGATCAAGCCCTGACTGGTTGGCTGGAAGCTCGGACATGTCGACTGGCTGAGGACGAGTCTTGCCGCAGGCTATTTCAAACGCAATCATCAATCCCTGCAGAAAACGTTTGTCGCTCTCCCGTTGATCAAGCACCAGCCAGGCAACGACGCTACCATCGTTTATCCATTGCTTACGCCACTGCAGCAGCAAGGAAGTCTTTCCGTAGCCGGAGGGAGCACGCAACACGATCAATGACCTACCTGCAATATCAGGCGATAGCGCGAGCAAATATTCACGTGTCAGATCTAGTTTGTGAGCACGAGGCGGCGTCACTCGAAGAACGAAGTCGTGAAAAGTGTATCCCATTCATCCTCCCCCATTGAACGAACCGCATGGTCGACTACGCCTACCATATAGAGCGCCATGGTTTGATATAACAAGTTACTTGAAGATACCTGATAAGCACAATGCTCTGTAAAGAGACTATAAAAAAATACTGCGGATGATTACAAGTTCATCTTTTGACAACATATACCCAGTATGTTTTTGAGTGAATTCATCGACGATAAATATTGGCTAGCACAGCGCGCACATCACACCAGGCCAATCCAGATGAATGGCAACGAATAATCACTAACTAAACAGGCTGGATAGGCTGTTCCGAAGACAGTGGGACCAGACCAACCTCTAATGCGTACTTGAACAGATCGGCATCACTGGCAACACCAATTTTTCTCATCGCGCTGTTCTTCTGTGAACTCACAGTCTGCTTGCTCCGACTAAGTCTTACTGCGATGTCATTGATCTTCATCCCTGAGACATAGAGCCGAATGACTTCTACTTCGCGCTTTGAAAGACTGACTGGTTTACTGTCAACGACAGAAAAACGATCAAGCGTGTCGACAATGGCTTTCATCGCCGGGGAAAAATACTGGCCACCAGCGCTGGCCACATGGATGGCTGGAATCAAATGACTAACGTCATCTGATTTATTAACGATACAACGCACGCCCAAGGTAATGAGAGTCCGCAAGACACCGGGATTGTCCATCATCGTCATGACGACAATTCTGAGATCCGGATAACGACGAAAAATAAATTCCAGAAACGGTAGTCCATCTCCAAAATCTCCACCCGGCATTGCGTAGTCAGTCACCAGGACGTCAATCTCCTTCTTATCCAAAAGCTGAACAACTTCTGTCGAATTACGTGCTGTGCTGACGACTTCTATGGTTGCAACAGACAAGGTCTGTTTAAGTCCCTCGACGATCACAGGATGATCGTCAGCAATAATTACTCTGATTTTATAAGCTTGCATATCTTACCTTTCCGCTCTACATCGAAACACGATGAGCGCTATCTTCAACGGCCGCGCTTGAGCGCCTATTGAGGCCACATCATGATGAAAATTCTGGAATGGCAACGTGTATTCACATTTCAGTTGGAAGGGCTCTGGCATTGCAAAGGCAAAGGCACATGCCGATCTCATCGACTCAGGAGCAAACTACTGTCATTTATTTCAATATGGAAAATATCAGCACAATTTCTAAATTGAATAACGACACGTCATGGAGGAAGACTAGTTCCCTCGTCACAGATATAACCGTTATGCAACTTAACAAAATGTACGGGCTTTAACTTGAGACTGTGTTTTCAGACAAGCACAGCCGACAGATAACGACACAACTACCATCGTCTTAGTTCATCGACAAATATCGCGTCATTGTCATAGGCTTTACACCGAAATGATCAAAACGATGCACTTATTGGAGTGACATGAACTTTGGCGCTTGTCATTGGGAGAAAAAACATAAATCATCGGTTGCATATTTCATCAGGCATCGCTGGATCCGGACCGAACGAATAAAAAGCCAAACAAGCTCCGCAGATGGTCTACAAGTAACACATATTGTTGGGCGAATCCGAAAAATCTCCTCTGATCTCGCTTTCCATTATTAATTCAGCATAACTTTAAAACGAGACAAAGGAAGATCGGCACCATGCTGTAACATCCTGTTGCTACAAAGCGATTTGTCGCGCCGAATGGCAGCAACGGAATATAATGGCGCACATATTTCAGACCTGTATCGTTTTTCCCATGAGCCCCGAATTCCACCAACTCTCAGAGAAAGTCGCGCAGCTTGCCGCCTTGACTCAGTCATTGCGTCGCGAGAATGCAGACTTACGTCTTAACGTCTCTACGCTGACCAATCAGAATACAGAGCTGCTGCAACGCGTGGAACAGGCGCATCTGCGTGTGAGCGCCCTGCTGGAAAAACTGCCGGTGACACAATCTGGCTCGCCAGATACCTCATCCATTGATGAAGAGGAAACAGCGTGACTCAGCTTAACGTCAACATCATGGGCCACTCCTATACGCTGGTGTGCAAGGACGGCGAACAGGCTACGTTGCTGCAGGCCGTGGCTTATCTTGATGAAAAAATGTGCGCCATCCGTGACACCGGCAAAATCAAGGGCAACGATAGAATCGCAGTCATGGCAGCGCTTGGTATCGCAGCGGAGCTGTTATCGACCCAACCAGGCGAAGGCCCTTTCGCAGGAATGACCATTGCAGAATGGAAGCAAAGCATTGCTGCCATGCACGACGTGCTTGATGAGGCTCTTGCTCCCCAGGAAAAACTATTCTGATAGCGCTGTCGATTGCGTGATGATGTTCAGATAGGCAATCGTTATTCAGTGAGCCGCACACGATGTAGGATGCGTCGTGATAACCAGGAACTGGTATCGATTCAACGCATGTCATCAATGTGTTTAGGAATCAGGTCTGGGCACAAAAAAATAAGGTGATTTTTTTATGTAAAGGCTTTGACAGAAATCGCGATTGGAGTAGACTTAGCTCTCCTGCCGTGTTCGCGAATGTCATATATTCCTTGAACCATTTATGCGCATAGGTTGTGGGATTTTGTTTGGTGGGCGTGAGCGTCGCTAGTCCGATGAACCCGAAATTAAACTAACTGCAACCACCTTGAACCGTTTGGTTCGGGATGCCGGCATAGCGGCACTGGCGGGACTCAATTCAAAAGCGACTGTATGAATACAGTCGCTTTTTCTTTTTCTCAACGTCTTCTTTTGAAACCCAAAAAGCAGTTACTCAGTGCGTTTTCGGGAGACACCTTTGCGCTCCGGTCCAACTTCAGCGATTGCATCCTGAAATTCGGTAACGTCTTCAAAGCTTTTATAGACTGACGCAAAGCGAATGTAGGCAATCTTGTCGAGCCGTTTCAATTCGCGCATCACCAATTCACCAACCTGCCCGGAAATGACTTCACGGGCACCGCTTGAGAGAAGCTTTTCCTGAATACTTTGAATTGCCGAATCAACCGCTTCGGCAGACACAGGACGCTTGCGCAAGGCCAGCATCAAACTGCTTCGCAGCTTTACAGGATCAAATTCAGTACGACTGCCATTTTTCTTGACGATAACAGGCATCGTCAATTCGATACGCTCATAGGTAGTGAAACGTTTGTCACAATTGGCACAACGGCGTCGACGTCGGATCGCGTCGCCCTCTTCCGAGAGCCGCGTATCCAGCACGGGAGTGTCGTCATGATTGCAAAATGGGCATTTCATAGAGGCCAGTACAAACGGACTACCGTATCAGGAAAAACGGGGTACATCGTATCCCGCTTCAGCTTGCTGCGAACCTCCTCAACAGAGGCTCACAAACACGATGCCATCAACCAGACATGGCAGTTGATGGCATCAATCAAACAATCAGACAATCAAAAGAACATCAAGCGGCATAGACCGGGAATGCATCAGTCAGCTTCTTGACCTCTGCCTTCACGCGCTCAATGTTGGCAGCATCATGCGGATTATCCAGTACGTCTGCAATCAGATTACCGACCTTGATCGCTTCAGCTTCCTTGAAACCACGTGTGGTCATTGCCGGGCTGCCCAGACGTATACCGGAGGTGACAAATGGCTTCTCAGGATCGTTCGGAATGGCGTTCTTGTTGCAGGTCATATGCGCCGCACCCAGAATAGCCTCCGCTTCTTTACCGGTAATTTTCTTGGCGCGCAGATCGACCAGCATCACATGCGACTCGGTACGACCAGAGACAATCCGCAATCCGCGGGAGATCAAGGTCTTGGCCAATGCATCAGCATTCTTGACCACCTGTGCCTGATATTCCTTGAATTCTGGCGACAGGGCTTCCTTGAACGCCACTGCCTTACCCGCAATCACGTGCATCAACGGGCCGCCCTGAATACCTGGGAAGATCGCTGAGTTGATGGCTTTTTCATGCTCGGCCTTCATCAGAATCACACCACCACGAGGACCGCGCAAAGATTTGTGGGTAGTCGAGGTAACGAAATCAGCATGTGGCACTGGATTAGGATAGACACCTGCAGCAATCAGACCTGCATAGTGAGCCATATCGACCATGAAATAAGCGCCGACTTCCTTGGCGATCTTGGCAAAACGTTCAAAATCGATACGCAGCGAGTACGCTGATGCACCAGCGATGATGAGCTTCGGCTTCTTCTCGCGGGCCAGACGCTCCATCGCTTCGTAGTCGATTTCTTCCTTGTCGTTCAAACCGTAAGAAACCACATTGAACCATTTGCCCGACATGTTCAATGCCATGCCGTGCGTCAGGTGACCACCTTCTGCTAGCGACATACCCATGATGGTGTCACCTGGCTTGAGCATGGCGAAGAATACGCCCTGATTGGCTTGCGAGCCGGAGTTTGGCTGCACATTGGCGGCTTCGGCGCCAAACAACTGTTTCAGACGATCAATTGCCAGTTGCTCGGCAACGTCAACGAATTCACAGCCACCGTAGTAGCGCTTGCCCGGATAACCTTCAGCATACTTGTTGGTCAACTGGGTACCTTGCGCTTCCATGACAGCTGGGGAAGTATAGTTTTCGGACGCAATCAGCTCGATGTGTTCTTGCTGACGAACGTTTTCTTTCTGGATGACCGACCACAATTCCGGGTCGACATTGGCGACGGTATGATTCTTTGCAAACATGATTTCTCCAATGGATAAGGGTGTGCCTGAAGACGAACCGGGGCAACATTGCCTGCAAATATTCGAGGCACGCCGCCACAACGCGACTTCCAATTCGAATGAGGGCCAGAAAGTATGGGAATTGCAGGCAGCCTCAGTCGTACGTTCCATTACAGGGCTGCCCAGGCGCACGGCTTGGAACCGATGGTGATGTCAGCAGTCTTTGCGTCAGATGCACAACAGAATCGCCATCAATTCCATGAAATCTCACGCTTCCCGATGGATACCCATCTTGCCCGGAACAGGTCCGGGCTTTCGCCAGTTACGTGAGACGAAATGGTATATGCATTGTAAGGGAAGGCAACCGATTCGGCAAGATTCTCACTTGCTCGGCAAGCGTGGACGTTGCGTAACAGACTGGTGCAACGAAAATCATGCTTTGGGCTACAATTTCAGGCTTTCGCGGCCGCAAGGCCTGTTTTGCGCGCAACAACCACCCGATTTACCGGAGAATACAGATGATCGTTTTGATTACAGGGGCAACTGCAGGCTTTGGCGCTGAAATGGCGCGTAAATTCATCAAAAATGGACATCGGGTCATTGCTACCGGCCGTCGCAAGGAGCGCCTCGACGGACTCGCAAAGGAATTCGGCGACAAATTGCTGCCACTGGCATTGGACGTGACAGACAAACAATCAATCAGCACTGCACTGGCAAGCCTGCCTCCAGACTGGCAGCAAATCGACGTGCTGATCAACAATGCCGGACTCGCGCTCGGCCTGGAGCCCGCGCATCAGGTAGCACTGGAAGATTGGGAGACCATGATTGACACCAACGTCAAAGGCCTGGTCACAGTTACTCACTTTGTGTTGCCTAACATGGTCAAACGCGGTAGCGGCACCATCATCAATCTTGGTTCCATCGCTGGCGCCTACCCCTATCCAGGCGGCAACGTCTATGGTGCGACCAAGGCTTTCGTCGATCAATTCACACTGAATCTGCGTGCCGACCTGGTTGGCACAGGTGTACGCGCTACCAATCTCGCACCTGGACTATGCGGTGGTACGGAATTCTCGAATGTACGCTTCAAAGGCAATGACTCAGCAGCAGCAAAAGTCTACGAAGGCACGACGCCACTGACCGCAGAAGATATTGCCGAAGCAGCTTACTGGGTGGCAACACTGCCTGCACACGTGAATATCAACTACATCGAACTGATGCCAACCTGCCAAGGTTTCGGCGCACTGAACATCAAACGCACAGGCTGAAATCTCCCGCAAGATGACAAACGCAAGCAATAGTATTGGCGACGACGTCAACCAAGTCTTCTCCTGGCCGTTAAGGGTCTACTATGAGGACACGGACGCTGGTGGCGTCGTCTTTTATGCCAACTACCTGAAATTCTTTGAGCGCGCCCGCACGGAGTGGTTGCGTGCCAAGGGCTATTCGCAACAACAGTTGGTGGATGAAAAAGGACTGATCTTCGTCGTCAAAGCAGCCTCTGTCGAGTATATGGCACCGGCAAGACTAGACGATGAACTGAAGATCACCGTGACCATCAAAGAACTGCGCACGGCTTCGCTGACCTTTACACAGAAGGCGTGGCGAGTAGGCAAGGCGTCAGATCAGCAACAACTGCTGGCGAACGGTCAGGTCACAATCGTTTGTGTGAATGCCGAAACGATCCGTCCTCAGCCGATACCTGAAGAGTTGGTCGAGCAGATGCATAAAGATATTTAGTAGATTTGAATTATTCGTTTATCAACATTTGATTGCATTTAATCAGTTTGCGTTCGAGGCATTGATACATGCTGTTGCGAGATCTTTACAAACGCTGCGAAAGCGCTTGAAAAAATAGCACGTACAATGTCGGCTCTCTGATTGAATCACCTCCCCACATGACTGTTACCCAAGATCTTTCCTTTTTTGCACTGATCAGCAACGCTTCCCTTATTGCGCAAATAGTCATGGCGCTGCTGATGTTGGCTTCGCTATTCAGCTGGACTTATATTTTCCGAAAAATGTTCACGGTCCGCAGCGCCCGTATTCAGACTGAGGAATTTGAACGTGCCTTCTGGTCCGGCGGCAATCTGATCGCGCTATATCAGGACTCACTGTCCAATCGTCGTAAAGGTGATGGCCATGGCGGCGCGCTGGAACGCATTTTTCAGGCAGGCATGGGCGAATTCAATAAAGCCAAGACCCAGGTTGGCAAAGGTGCTCCGATCAATCCTGCTGGCTTGCTCGACGGTGCCCGTCGCGCCATGCGCGCTGCCTACCAGCGCGAAATGGATGCACTTGAATCGCACCTGGCGTTCCTGGCTTCGGTTGGTTCGGTTTCTCCTTACGTTGGTTTGTTTGGTACGGTCTGGGGCATCATGAATGCATTCCGCGGCTTGGCAAACGTCCAGCAGGCGACTCTTGCTGCGGTTGCTCCTGGCATTGCCGAGGCACTCATTGCAACAGCCATTGGCCTGTTCGCTGCGATCCCGGCAGTCGTCGCCTACAACCGTTTCTCGCATGACATCGATCGCCTGGCGATCCGCTTTGAAAGCTTCATCGAAGAGTTTTCCAATATCTTGCAACGTCAGGCACGCTAATGGCTGGTTCCTCCATGCGCGGGGGACGAGCCCGCAAGTTCAAATCGGAAATCAACGTCGTTCCTTACATCGACGTCATGCTGGTGCTGCTCATTATTTTTATGGTGGCGGCACCGGTCAACGATCCCAGCGTGATCAACCTTCCCACTGCGGGTAAGTCAAGCGTACCGCCGAGCGAATACATTGAAATTGCACTCAAACCGGATGCCAAGGCCACGATCAAGATTACCGGGCCGAAGCGTGGTGACACGCAGACTGCAAGTAGCCGCAGTGATCTGACACAAAGGTTGCAAGCCATCCACAGTGACAGCCCTGATCTGCCTGTGATGATCTCTGCGGACAAGGAAATCAAGTACGACGAGGTTATTCAGATCATTTCCGAAGCCAAAAAATTAGGCATTACGCGCGTTGGATTAGCCACGAAGTAATATGAGCGGATCGTCTCCTTACCAAGTCCCCAGAGCACCCGGCCGCTGGCGTGCCATCACACTGGCGCTGATCGTGCATGGGGCGCTACTGGCATTTTTGTGGATCGGTATCAGTTGGCAAAACAAAACACCACTGGCTGTCGAGGCAGAAATCTGGGATCCTCAGATCAAGGAAGCGGCACCGCTCCCCGAGCCAGACCCAACACCACCACCGGCGCCACAACCAGCTCCTGAACCAGAGCCCGCTCCGCCACCACCTAAGGCAGAAGAAATACCTGTGGTGAAGCCGGATATTGCCCTGGAAAAAGAAAAGGAAAAAAAACGTAAGCAGCAAGAGTTGCAAGCCAAGCTTGAGCAGGAAAAACAGGCCAAGCTTGAGCAGGAAAAACAGGCCAAGCGTGAGCAAGAGGATCAAGCACGTCTGGCGCGTGAAAAGCAGGACAAGGCTGACCGCCTGAAAAAGGAAAAACAAGAAGCCGACAAGAAGCTCGCCAAACAGAAAGAAGACGCCGATGCCAAGAAGAAGGCTGACGCCGACAAACTTGCCAAGGAACGCCAACAGAAGCTGCAGGCTGCTGAAAGCAAGGCTGCCGAGCAACGGCATCAGGATGACCTGAAACGCATGATGAACCAGGCCACGAGCGCCAGCGGCGGCAATGGAACCGCAGCGAAGTCGCAAGGCCCTCGTGGCAATGCAGACTACGGTACCAAAATCGCGATGCTGATCCGTTCCAATACACGGTTCGACATCCCTCCAGGGTTGGCAGGAAACCCTCCTGTGGAATATGCTGTTGATCTGTTTCCCGATGGGTCGATCCGCAGTATTCGGCTGACCAAACCTTCCGGCGTTCCGGGTTTCGATGAGGCCGTAAAGCAGGGCATCACCAAATCGCAACCATTCCCTGCCGATACCGATGGCAAGGTGCCAAGCGGCTTCCCCGTTAGATATCAACCGAAAGACACCGACAAATGATTCGCACGACACGCAAGCTGACAGTCTTGGCATTGGCCGCAATGGGATTGACATTTTCCTGCGTGGCACATGCCCAATTGCAGATCAACATTTCCGGCGTAGGCGCGACCCAAATACCGGTTGCGATTGCCGGCTTCCCTGGCGAAGATACTGCACCTCAACGCATTACTTCGATCGTCAAGGCAGACCTGACGCGCAGTGGGATCTTCAAACTGATTGACACCAGCGACTCCTTATCGGATGCCTCAGTAATTAATTACGACGACTGGAAAAAGCGCGGTGCTGATGCACTCGCCGTCGGCAGCGTACAACGCCTTGCCGATGGCCGCTTCGATGTGCGCTATCGTTTGTTTGACAATATCAAGGCGAGCCAACTGTCAGCGCTGTCGTTTGGCAGCCAACCACAATTGATCCGCCTGACCGCACACAAAATCTCTGATGACATTTACCAAAAGCTGACCGGCATTCCCGGCATCTTTTCCACTCGCATTGCCTACGTGACGCGTGTCGGCAGAGATTATCAATTACAAGTTGCCGATGCCGACGGCGATGGCGTGCAGGTCGCATTGCGCTCCTCCGAGCCGATCATCTCGCCTGTCTGGTCACCGGATGGCACCAAGCTTGCCTACGTTTCCTTCGAAGCCCGCAAGCCAGTTATTTTTACGCAAAATCTGATCACCAGAGAACGCAAGCTGGTCGCCAACTTCAAGGGGAGCAACTCGGCACCTGCCTGGTCCCCTGACGGTAGCCGCCTGGCAGTAGCACTCACGCGTGACGGACTGACCCAGATCTACATCATCAACGCCGATGGCAGTGGACTGCGCCGCGTCACCAATAGCACAGGTATCGATACCGAACCACGCTTCTCACCTGACGGTAACTGGCTCTACTTCACCAGTGACCGCAGTGGCGGACCGCAAATCTACAAGATCAGCATCAATGGTGGCGATGCACAGCGCGTCACTTTCAATGGCAGCTACAACATCAGCCCACGCATCTCTCCCGATGGCACAGTTCTGGCTTACATTTCCCGGCGCGAAGGTAAATTCCAGCTGTACACACTCGACCTGAACAGCGGTCAGGAGTTACGTTTGTCGGACTCCAGCAAGGATGAGTCGCCCAGCTTTGCGCCGAACGGCAAATACATTATCTATGCGACCGAATCGAGTCGACGTGGCGCGCTTGCCGTTGTATCCACAGACGGCCGGGTCAAACAAAGCTTGTCCATGCAGGTTGGCGATGTCAGAGAGCCAAGCTGGGGACCATTCTTGAAGTAATTTCTTAATCACATTCATTCACGACCAGGAGTTTCAGATGCGTACATTCAGTTCCTTAGCAATCATTCTTTCGGCTGCCGTATTGCTGGCAGCATGCTCGTCGACCAAGCTTGACGACAAGAGCGCTCCGGTGGAAAACCACACCATGGGCACCACCGGCAATGCTGATGCAAATGCTGTCAACAATGGCGATGCCAATGCTGATCCACTCAACGATCCGCAAAGCATTCTGGCCAAGCGCAGCATCTACTTTGACTACGACAGCTACTCCATCAAGGAAGAGTTCCGTCCTGTGGTGGAAGCGCACGCCAAATACCTGAATGCACACAAGGATCGCAAGATCATCATCCAGGGTAATACCGATGATCGCGGTGGCGCCGAGTACAACCTGGCACTGGGTCAAAAGCGTGCAGAAGCCGTACGTAAGGCACTGGTGTTGTTGGGCGTATCGGACGAACAGGTTGAAGCTGTTTCCTTCGGCAAGGAAAAGCCAAAGGCTCTGGGCAGCGACGAAGCAGCTTGGGCTGAAAACCGTCGTGCTGACATCGCTTACTAAAAAGATCTGAACCATGCGCACTTCTTTCAAAACTGCGCTGAAATCGGTGTCCGCAGCGGCCTTCGTGGCTGCTGCGGCTTACTTGCCGATGACAGCCCATGCCGGCCTTTTCAGCGATGACGATGCCCGCAAAGCCATTCTCGATCTGCGCAGTCAGGTTGAGGCCCTGCAAAAGGATGTCGCCAACAAGGCGGACAAGAACAGCGTACTGAGCTTGTCTGATCAAAACGACCAATTGCGCCAGGAAGTGGCAAGGCTGCGCGGTCAGATTGAAGTGTTGACCAATGAGCTCTCCAATACGCAGCAGCGCCAGAAAGACTTCTATGTCGATCTGGATTCACGCCTGACCAAGCTGGAGCCGCAAAAGGTCAATGTCGATGGTAAAGAAGTCAGCGTCGACGTCACCGAACAAAAAACCTACGATGCCGCACTCAATGTCTTCAAAGGTGGTGATTACAAAGGTGCCAGCACGGCCTTCGGCGATTTCCTGAAGCGTTATCCGCAGTCTGGTTACGCACCTTCGGCCCAATATTGGATGGGAAATTCACTGTATGCACAGCGCGATTACAAGGGCGCCATTGCTGCACAACAGACGGTTGTCAAAAACTATCCTGACAATCCAAAGGTTGCCGATGCATTACTCAATATTGCCAGTTCGTTCACAGAATTGAAGGACAAAGCCTCCGCGCGCAAGGCACTGGAAACCTTGATAGCCAAATATCCTGATAGTCCGGCGGCACAAACCGGCAAGGAAAGATTGGCAGCATTGAAATAATTGATGCCATCCGTTTGACATGCGCAAACGTTAGTGTCTATAATAGCGGTCTTTCGGGTCGTTAGCTCAGTTGGTAGAGCAGCGGACTTTTAATCCGTTGGTCGCAGGTTCGAGTCCCGCACGGCCTACCAGAAATTCAGCAGCAAACAAGGAGGTTACGAGAAATCGTAACCTCCTTTGTTTTTTGTTGCGAATAAAGCCATCCAGCAAATGTCGGCCTCGCTTGCCAACATCTCATTTTCGTTGCAGCTCAATCTATCCTGCACGACTGCCCCCCCTGTAAAAGTATCCTCATGTAAAGTTAATGGCTGTGCTATTGAAGGGCTCGCCATGAAAAATCCAGATTTACAAATAAGCAGATTATGGGCAACTTGAAAAAAGCCGATGTGCGGAGATCGGTAGCGGATTTATGCCCTCCTGCACGGCATATCAGGCGCCAGACTTCCCGCAACGTATCGAGAACATATTCAATGAGATTCGATCTTCACAATGGCTTCTTGTTTCGAGCACCTCACATCGGAGTTTTTGCAGCAGTGATGATTTGTGCCGGATCAGCCTGTGCACAATCGAGCTCACAGGGGCCCGCAGATCTCTTGCATTGCCTAGGCCCCGCCAATAACATTCAACGACTCCGTGACAACTTGGAAGTGACGAGCGTCTATTTGAAGAGCTCGAAAGACAATTTCGGGCCTGCCCGACAACGGGCAATCGATTCGATTGAGGCCGCGCTTGGCGAATTTGAGCGCTTGCACGGTGATCCTCAACTAACGCCAACACCTGGAAAAGAGAAAGCACCTTATCTCGGTAGTCATGGACATCCTCGAATGAATCGTGCTCTGACGGCACTGAACGAATCGGAAAACGATTTGAACGTCCCTGCATGTCAGTCAAATAGAGATCTGGACCAATTACGTCAGGAAATTTCAAAAGTAAAATCGGCAATTGACGATGCATTTAGCTGGAACCCGCCTCACAGCAAACACTAAATCTGGCGGAGAGAAGCGTTGCGTTAATCAACTGGCATTTTCCTACCGCCCTAGCTTCCTACAAATGCACAAAAAAACGCCGACCTGTGCAGGCCGGCGTGAAATCCAATTCAAGAGGAGAATCAGAGGAGACGAGTCCACTATAAGCAATCACCGAGGCCTGCGCCAAAGGTCTTACATACGGACACATTTCAAACAGATCTCTTACAGCCAACAAAAGATCCTCATCAACTTTCTGTAATAAAACATAACCGAGCTTGCTATTTGGCGTCGCACCGTCAATAATAAATGAGAACAGTTCTTATTTGAAAGATACTGATTCGCATGCCTCCTATCGCAAAAACTTCGCACATGCTCAGCTCTCTATCGACAGCGGATTGTAATTAGTGAAGAACTACTGGAGCTTAATGCTTGATGCGGAACTGCTGAGACAAAAAATTGCCCTAGATCGACTGTCTCTCGCCACCCCTCACAAAAGAAGGAAAAATGATGCGTCCATGGCCCTTTGACGATCAGCAACTCCCCCATCTTACGGATGTACAACGTATTGCACTGCATCCAAGCGCAGTCCGTCTCAACGGCCAATTCGCGCCATTGCTGGAGCACCTTGCCACACTCGGCAATCTTACTGAATTGACCCGTAACGAGTCAGCACTGCTAGAAAAAGACAATGTCAGTGGTGCGCTGTATGTTCAGAACGAGTTACAGCTAGCACCAGCGGAGTCTACCCATATGCGTATCTTTTATCCGCAGTGGGAACACGGTTACGCTCTGGAAGAATGCGATTCGACGACTGGTACGCAACGACACAGCCTGCAGTTTTTCGACCGGCACGGCAGTATGATGCACAAGGTCATCATGGACCAAGGTAGTGATCTCACCGCATTGAAACGCCTCATTGCCGACCATGCTGCAACCGAACAGTTAACCCCAGTACAGTTGGCGCCCGCCGTGGAAACACAACCCGCATCGCAGATTTCCCAGATTGATGTCGATGCCTTGCGCGCCGAATGGGCACATGCACACAACCATAGTGACTTCCTGCAGCGCCAGGAAATCTTCGACCAACAACGGCTCCGCAAGCTGAGACTGGCCGGTAAAGCATTTGCCTATCAGGTCGCCAACGACTCAGCCCGCATCATTCTCCAGCGCATGACAGAGATCGGCACCGCAATCCTTGCACAGGTTGGCAATGCTGGAGTCGTACAAGCCTACTACGGGAAGATTAAAAAGGTCGGAACAAAAAATTCGCGCCTGAAGATCATGAACACGGGATTCCGCATGCTGCTGCGGGAGGATCACATTGATTCTGTGTGGGTTGCCAAAAAACCGACCACGGATGGCATCATCACTTCTCTGGAATTATTTAATCGTCAGGGCACGCACATTGCGAGCTTCCTGAGTAAAAAAGCCAACGGTCAACCGGAACCCAGAGAGTGGCGTGACTCGATCATGCATCTCATGCCAATTTTCGGCGCCTGAAACCAAACCAATTACTGAACACAACAATCCACGCCACACAACGATAACAGTACCATTACAATACGCCCAGACTACATCTATTCGGGCTATCCAACATGAGCGAACGTCTTCTGGTCATTCTTGCCGCCATCAATATGTTCATCGCTGTCGCCGCTGGCGCATTCGGTGCACATGGTTTGAAACAGGTGCTCGATAGCGAGATGCTGGCAATCTGGCACACAGCAGTAACCTATCAGATGATGCACGCTCTGGGCATGTTCCTGATCGCCTTACTGATCCCAAAATTCAGTTCCATGCTCCTTGGATGGGCTGGCAGCGCCATGTTTGTTGGCATCGTTATTTTTAGCGGCAGTTTGTATGCTTTGGCACTGAGTGGAATACGTTTGCTCGGTGCGATTACCCCCATAGGCGGACTGGCATTCCTCGCCAGCTGGATACTAGTGGCGTGGGCAGCGTACAAAGGCAACGCAGGTTCTATGTAAAGGTATGATATACGGCGTACATCCAGTCACCGTTTTTGGATTAATTGGAAGGAGACCAAATGATAAGAATAACTCACCGAATGCACCTATTGCTATCGCTCACGCTGGGTCTCGGCATCATGACATCATCCATGCCCACGCGCGCTGCCGCAGCGGAAGAAGACGTATCCCAGAACGATCCTCCGCGCTGGTATCAACAGGACGATACCCCTAAAAAGCATTACCGAAATCTGCTCAAGGAGGCCCGTGCAGCTTATGCACAGTCACTCCAGGAATGCAAAGCGCTCAAGGGAATGGACGCAAAAAACTGCCGACACGAAGCAAGGGAGAACCATGCTGCGGACAAAGCACGTGCTCAACGTATTCTGAAACTGCTCAGCAACCAGCAACCAACAAGCATGACGAGCTGAGCAGACGCCCGACTGACGCTCCAGAAAGCACAAAAGCGGCTTGGGCCAACAATGCCCAAGCCGCTCATTGGTTAACACCTGAGTAAGCTAATCAGGTAATCACCCCTCCCCCAAATAAGCCGCCTTCACGCGCGGATCATCGAGCATGTCCTTGGCCAGGCCATTCATCGTAATCAGGCCCGACTCCATCACAT
>NZ_JACHYE010000003.1 GCF_014192645.1 Herbaspirillum sp. Sphag64
CGTTGCACTACCTCATGCTTGAATTTCGTTTCGTACTTCGCCATGAAAAACACCCCAAAGGTTGGATTGGTGTCCAACTTTTGGGGTGCGGTTCACTTAGCCGAGGCATTTGCAAAAGCAGGCGGTCATGAGCAACCCACCTGCCGAGGAGAAAGCGGGGAAGCGCGCAGGCGCTTCCAGTCGCTTATTTCTTGCGCGAAGTAGCCTTGACGGTGGCTTGGGACAATTGTTCGACTGCACTCGAGACATTGCTTTCCAGCGCTTCGGCTGCCTGCTTGGCGGTCTTGCTGAATTGTTCGTAACCGGCGTTGAAATTCCCGATCGTGCTCTTGACCAGTGAAATTGCCGACTCAGACCCTGCCGGAGCGTTCTTTGATGCTTCATCAATCAGCGAGATGACCTTGCGATTGGCTTCGGCGATCTGTACTTCTGCCGTCTTGGTCAATTCTGCCTGGGTTGAAGAAAAGATACCTGCCAGATGACGGCCATAGGCCAGGCTCTTTTCCACTGCTGGTTGAGTATGGGCGCTCGAGAGCGAGAAAAATTCCTGTGCATCTTTTGCAGACAGCAGCTTGTGTGCTGCATCCTGACCTTCTTCCAGAGAAGATTTGGTCGCTTTCAGATTCAGGTCGATCAGTTTTTCCACGCCTTCAAACGTCTTGTGGGCAAATTGGTTAAACAACGCAATTTGCGCTTCTACGTTGGCTTTGGTCGCTGCAGAAAATTGTTCAGTGAAGGTTGTCATATGCTCAGTCCTTTGGTCCTAATCAAGTAGATACAAGTAGATAAAGCGAAAAAGTATATGCACCCGTTTTTTTACAACTCGATTTGTGCGGTGCACAATATGGATTCTAAGATAACCCAATCCATTGTCAATAGGCACAATTGACTTTTTAAAATAATTCTGGGTAGTTTTTGATTTGCCGCATAAAACCTCTTTCATCTTGGCAATATGGCCATCATGGCGTGATGTTTGTGTTCAAGGCGGTGAAGCAAGTTGATGTAAAGAAATAAGTGAGGAATTTCTGTGCGTGCGTATTACAGTGACCATTTTGTCTTGCCTTTGCCGCCAGGCCATCGGTTTCCGATGGCTAAGTACCGGATGATTCGGGAAGGGGTGGCGCAAGGTGTCGTATCGGTCGAGTTTCATGAGGCAGCTGCAGCTACCGATGGCGTGCTGGCATTGGCTCATCATCCGGTCTACGTGGATCAGGTATCGCGTGGTGTATTGCCTGAGCGGGTGCAGAAAGACATTGGTTTTCCCTGGTCACTGCAAATGGTGGAGCGCTCCCGACGTTCTACCGGCGCCACCATTGCCGCCTGTCGCAGTGCGCTGGAACAAGGAGTCGCCGTCAATCTGGCAGGCGGAACCCATCATGCTTATGCTGACCGCGGTGCCGGCTTTTGCGTATTCAATGATGCGGCCGTGGCAGCGCGCTTGATGCAGGCAGAACGGCGCGTCAAACGCGTTGCAGTAGTTGATCTCGATGTGCATCAGGGTAATGGTACCGCCTCCATTCTGGCCAATGACGATTCAGTGTTCACCTTGTCGCTGCACGGTCAGAACAATTATCCGTTCGAGAAAGAACGCAGTGACCTCGACGTGGCCTTGCCCGATGGCGTCACTGATGATGATTATCTGGAAGCGCTCGAGGGTGCCCTGTCACAGCTCATGCAGCGCTTTGTGCCAGAGCTGATCATTTATCTGGCAGGAGCCGATCCGCACGAAGGAGATCGGCTGGGCCGCATGAAACTCACTCTGGCAGGACTGGCAGCGCGTGACCGACAGGTCTTTGCGCTAGGGCGACAACATCGGATCCCCATTGCGGTGGCGATGGCAGGCGGCTACGGCAAGAAAATTGAAGATACCGTTGCAGTGCACGTGCAAACGATCTCGATTGCGGCTCAATATACGTCAAATATTGTATAAATCGCTCTAAAATTCAATATCATTCATCATCTTTGTCTTTTGTTGTCGCACTGCTGTTACTGGTCTCAGCAGTGTCGGCTGGCATGAGTGTGACCAGCTTCAGGTCAGGTCGGTGTGCAACCCGGAAGTTGACCTGCTGATAGGTCAGCAAGCCGCGCGCCGGGTGATGAAACTGGCGCCTGCCACCTTCCCGTTCCACGACATCCTGCAAGCGCCAGGCCCGCTTGAACAAACTGCTGCGTGCAGACAAGTCTTCCACCATGCGATGCAATTGCGGGTCATCCAGATAATGTCCGCAGTCGGCGCGGAACTCTGCCACCAACCTGTGCGCGCGTTGCTCCCAATCGGTAATGAGATGTTGTGAGGCCGGATTGCAAAGCGTAAAGACCAACAAATTAGTGCTCTCGCTACGACTACTGAGCCAGCCGACGAACAAGCTGCGCGCGGGGCTGTTCGAGGCCAGAGCATTCCAATACCTATCCAGAACGTAAGCCGGTGCTCTGATGCTGTTGACCACGGCCAATATGTCTTCAGGCACAGGCTCATCATAGTCACTGGGTTGCGCCGGATCTTTCTTCTCTGCCAATTCAAACAAATAGGCGCGCTTGGCACGCGGCAGGTGGAGCGTGTCTGCAATTCTTGCCAAGGCCTGAGGCGAGATCGAGTCCGATCGACCCTGTTCGATCCAGGTGTACCAGGTCACGCTGATGCCGCACAGTTGTGCCACTTCTTCGCGCCGCAGGCCTGGTGTACGCCGTCGTGTTGCATGGCTGAGATGTCCCACGCCCGCTTGGGCCGGCGTGATTTGTTCGCGTTGCGACTTGATGAATTCACCCAGTGCGCGGCGCTTGTTGTCGTCAGTGAGCATGATCCTGTTATCTTTAGTAATAGTATAAATGCTGAACTTGTACCAGCATCCAGGATGATTAGACTAGCGTTGCCGTGTGCGGTCAATAGGGATCGCCGTTTGGTTAATTCGTCAACTTCACCATCTTAAGGAGCCTGTCATGCGTAGTCACAATCAGCTTATTTCGGAACAATTCGGCAGCACCGCTGCTGCCTACCTGACCAGCGCAGTGCATTCGCAGGGGGCGGATCTGCAAGAGCTTGCAGCCTATGTTGCAGCCAGTGCCACTGACAATGCCGGTGGTGTCAAAGCAGTCAGGGTACTGGATCTCGGATGTGGCGGCGGGCATGCCAGTTTTGCCATGGCAGCTCATGCGGCGGAAGTGGTCGCTTATGACTTGTCGGCATCGATGCTGGAAGTGGTACATCAGGCCGCACGGGAACGCGGCCTCGGCAACGTTGTGATTCAGCAGGGCAGTGTTGATCAATTGCCCTTTGCCGATGCCAGCTTTGATCTGGTGTGCACGCGCTACAGTGCGCATCATTGGCGTGGCTTGCCCCAGGCTTTGCTGGAAGTGGTGCGGGTGCTCAAGCCGGGTGGTCGTTTTATCCTCATCGATACGGCGGCACCTGAGGATGTTCTGGCTGACAGCTATGTGCAAGCGATCGAACTGTTGCGTGATACATCACATGTGCGAAACGTCAGTCCGTCTTCCTGGAAAAAGCTGCTGAGCCAGGCTGGGCTGGTGATTGCGTCCGAGAAAACATGGAAGTTGCCGCTAGAGTTCTCTTCCTGGATCGCCCGCATGCGCACACCGCCACATCATGTACGCGCAATCGAGTCGCTCTGGCAGTCGGCACCCGCAGAAGTACGTGAATATTTTCGGCTCGCGGAAGATTATTCATTCGAGATCGATACAGTCATGATCGAGGCAATTAAGCGTTGATGATGTCAATACGGCGATGAATCTGCAATGGTTGGCAAAGCTGGTCTAGAGCAGGCAAGATTGGTGACGAAAATCTTGCCTGCAGGTCAACCTGGCATGGAAGATGTTCGTTAATCGCAGCACATCCTGCCGATTCAGCACAGAGAATTGCCGCAAGTTTATGCCTTTGTTGTTTCGATGGCATGGCGCTTGAGCAGCCTAGACTGATATCATGCGTGGGTTTTAATTTAATGTGCTGGCGGATCGGTTTTACGCGAACCGGAAGGCCCGGGGAAACCGAGAAAAACATTACATCGAGTTGTTCCTAACAACGTTCCGTAATTTTTCTAGAATTTTGTTTAAATAATTGCGCTAACTGCCTAATTATCTTGCGATTTTCCCTTGGTTTGCTACACTGCCAACAGTTTCATGTACGTATTATTCAGGGGGAGATCCGCCAATGCTTAAATCTGCGCTAGCTGCAACTACGACGCTTCTTTTTGTGCTGGTCACGATGGGCCCTGTTGCCGCACAGGATGCGGGTACCGCCAACAAGACGCCAACCAAGAAGACAGCCTTCAGGAAGCCTGTCGTCAAGAGTAGGCCAGCCGCCGCTCGCAGAGTGGTAGCGGTCAAGCCTGCGCAACATCGCCGGGTGGTACGTAAGGTGGTTGCTGTGAATCATCGGCCAGGTATCCAGCGAGCATCATTTATTCCAGTCGCACCTGTAGAAACCGCCGGTGATCTCGCTGGTCTGAACCGTACTCCTGATCCCTTGTCGCTGCGCTCCAATGTGGCATTGGTGATTGATCAGGCAACGTCGCAGGTATTGTTTGAAAAAAATTCCACAGTCGCTTTGCCGATTGCTTCGGTGACCAAGCTGATGACGGCAACCGTTGTTGTCGAAGCGCATCAGAACATGGATGAAGTTCTCACCGTGACGGAAGACGACGTCGATCGTGAAAAGCACAGCAGCTCGCGCCTGCGTGTGGGTGCGCAACTGTCGCGTGATGACATGCTGCACATCGCCCTGATGAGCTCTGAAAATCGCGCTGCTTCGGCACTGGGACGTAATTATCCGGGTGGTGTCACAGCCTTTGTTGCGGCCATGAATGCCAAGGCTCGTGCGCTTGGAATGACCGATACCCACTACGCCGATCCAACCGGTCTGGACAGCCGTAATGTGGCCAGTGCCCGCGATCTGGCCAAGCTGGTCGTGTTTGCCTACAACTATCCTATCCTGCGCCAATATTCGACTGATGCAAAATATGTCGTCGAGCCAAGCGGTCGTCCATTGCAATATGCCAGCTCCAATCGTCTGGTTGCCAGCAAGGATTGGGATATTGAATTGCAAAAAACAGGTTTCATCAATGAAGCAGGTCATTGTCTGGTCATGCTGACCAAAATCGATGGCCGTTCGGTGCTGATGGTGTTCCTCGACTCCAAGGGCCGCGCTTCCCACGTCGCCGATGCTGCGCGTATGCGGCGCTGGTTGACCGAGCAGGGGCCGCAGAATCTGACACGCATGAATTTGCGTGCCCGTGCTGACGAAAGTTGATCTTATCGCTAGCGTGCAGCAGTGGCGCTTGCATCAGCCAGTCAAACAAAAAGGCGAACCATCTGGTTCGCCTTTTTGTATTGCAGCGTCTTTTTATATTGCACTCAGACGATGCCGCTGCTGCTGACTCCGCTGCGTGCAGGGCGCTCCTCATGTTTCTGCTCACGATAGCCACTGACGCGATAGCAATGGACCGGATCTGCAGCACCGCCGGCACGTACGCGGGCCATGGCCATAATCGGGCCGACATCAGTGCGGAATGCCTGTTTGAGCATCTGTGCTGCCATCAAGGCATCATTGTTTTGCTGATAATGTCCCAGAATGCTGAGATCCACCAAGGCTGATTGCAGATACGCACGTTGTACTTCCACGGCGCTTGTCATCAGACTCTCGATTGGATCGGTCACATTATGCGACTGGTCCAGCATGTAGGCAGGCTTGAATTGCGCGCCATCGCGGATTGCCGCATCGCGCAACTCATTGAAGATGAGGAACAGCTGGAAAGGATTAATGCTGCCAGAATCCAGATCATCGTCGCCATACTTGCTGTCGTTGAAATGGAAGCCGCCGAGTTTTCCGAACTGCGCCAGACGTGCCACGATCATTTCGATATTGGTATTCGGTGCATGGTGCCCCAGATCAACCAGACATTTGGCTTTGGGACCGAGTTCTGTCGCGCAGGCGAAGCTGGTGCCCCAATCGGCAATGGTGGTGGCGTAAAAGGCTGGTTCAAACAGCTTGTGTTCAATATAGATGAGCCAGTCAGGCGGTAGCGCATCATAGATGTCGCGCATGCTTTCCAGATAATTCTCCAGCGCAGTGCGTAAATTATGTTGTCCGGGGAAGTTGGATCCATCACCCACCCACACGGTCAATCCTTTCGATCCCAGACTATGTCCAAGCTCGATGCAGTCGATATTGTGTGCAACCGCCTGCGCACGCACGGCTGGATCGCGCGCAGTCAGGCTGCCATATTTGTAACTCAATGCCTGACCAGAGGCATCCTGGAACGTGTTTGAGTTGACGATATCAAAATGCAGGCCCCGCGCCTCGGCGATTTCGCGTAGTGCACGTGGATCCTGAGTGCGATCCCAGGGGAAGTGCAGCGATACGCCCGGCGTCGCGCGGGTAAGCTGGTGGATCGTTGCGCAGTCATCAATTTTTTCGAAAACATTGCGTGGCTCACCTTGTCCCGGGAAGCGGGCAAAGCGGGTACCGCCGGTACCCACACCCCAGCTCGGTAGTGATACGGCAAAGTCAGCCGCCATCCGGGTCAATGTTTCAATATCGATACCGCGGCGTTGCAGCACGCCGGCCAGAGCATCATAGTCAGCTTGCAGCTGGCTGCGCAGACGCGCATTCTGCTGGGCGATGAAATCGTCTTGGATCAGGTAGGGCATGTTGTCTCCATAGTTTGTTTTGTGGTCTCGGCGCAGTGCGCCGGACATGTCTTATCAGTGATGGTGATCATTTACCGAGCGTATTTAACGTGTAAAGGCCGCGGCATTGCCTGCATCAACGTTGAGAATATTGCCGGTGCTCTTCGCCGATTTTTCGCTGACGAAGAAATAGACCGCCTCTGCAATATCTTCCGGCAAGACGCTGCGCTTGAGCAGGCTGCGCTGGCGATAGAATTCCTCAATATTTTCCGTTTCGATCTTGTTGGAGGCGGCGCGCTCCTCCTTCCATTTTCCATCCCAGATGCGCGAACCACGAATGACAGCATCGGGATTGACGACGTTGACGCGGATGCCATGCGGTGCACCTTCGAGCGCAATGCAGCGTGCCAGATGAATCTCGGCAGCCTTGGCGGTGCAATAAGCCGAGGCGCCGGCAGAGGCAACCAGACCATTCTTGCTGGCGACGTAGACAATACTGCCACCCAGTCCCTGCGCAGTCATGCTGCGGAAGGCGCTGCGACTGACCAGAAAATAACCGGTTGCCAGCACTGACATGTTACGTTCCCAGACGTCAAGACTAGTATCTTCGAGCGGAGATGCTGAGGCGATCCCCGCGTTGGAGACCAGCAAATCGATGCCACCGAAGCGCAGCGCAACGCTCTGCAGCACTTGTTCGACTTCACCTTCTTTGGTGATATCGGCACGCGCGACGCTGATGGCATCCGGGCCGCCTTGCTTGAGCAAGCTTTGATAGGCACTGTCAATCGCGCTCTGATCAATATCGGTCAACATCACGCATGCACCTTCGGCCAGCAGTTGGCGCGCTACCGCCTGACCGATGCCGCCGGCACCACCGGTCACCAATGCGACTCGTCCGGCGAGGCTCTTGGGCTTGGGCATGCGTTGCAGTTTGGCTTCTTCCAGCAGCCAGTACTCGATGTCAAAAGCTTCCTGTTCCGGCAGACCGACATAAGTATCGACGCCGTTGGCGCCGCGCATGACATTGATTGCATTGATATAGAACTCGCCGGCGATACGCGCAGTTGCCTTGTCCTTGGCAAAGGACAGCATGCCCACACCCGGGATCAGATAAATGATCGGATTGGCATCGCGCATGGCTGGGCTGTTGCTGCGACGGCAGCGTTGGTAATAGGCGCTGTAATCTTGACGATAATCTTCCAGCGCCTGATCGAGGCTCGCAACCAGTGCGTCGAAATCGGGTGCCGCGGGTGAGAAGTCCAGCACCAATGGCCGGATCTTGGTGCGCAGGAAATGATCGGGGCAAGAGGTGCCAAGCGCCGCCAGTGCAGACAGATCGCGACTGCAGACAAATTCCAGCACAGCGGCGCTATCGTCGAAATGCCCCAGCTTGAATTCCTGCTTGCTGATCTTGCCGCGCAGCAGTGGCATCAGCCGTGCGGCAAGGGCGGCGCGCTCGGCAGCTGGCAGGGCGCTATGTAGCGTGCCGCCAAAGGCGGGTGTACGGCTATTGGCTGCCAGCCATGTGTCGGCACGACGAATGATATCGATGGTTGTTTCATAGCAGGATTTGGCGCTATCGCCCCAGGTGAACAAACCATGTCCCTCCAGGACGATGCCCTTCAGCTGTGGCTGTTCGCGTGCCACTTTTTCCAGCTTCAAACCAAGGTCATAGCCAGGGCGTTGCCACGGCAACCAGCCCAGTTCGCCGCCGAAGATGCTGGCGGTCAGCGCCGCACTATTCTTGCAGGCCGCAATGGCAATGACCGCATCCGGATGCATGTGATCCACGTGAGCGTGCGGGATATAGGCGTGCAACGGTGTATCAATACTGGCCGCTCGCGGGTTCAGATTGAAGGTGCAATGCGGCAGATACGCGACCATCTCATCTTCATGTTCGAGGCCGCGATAGCGGGCACGCAAGGCTTGCAGCTTCTCCATGTACAGCGTCGAAAATCCATCAAGGCGAATACTGCCAAGATCACCACCCGAACCTTTGACCCAGAGCACCTCGGTAGCCTGCCCCGATAGTGGATCCTGCATGCTGATCTTGGCAGAGGTATTGCCGCCACCGAAATTGGTGATGGCCTTGTCAGCCCCGAGCAAATTGGAACGGTATAGCAGCAGTTGTGGTTCGTCGAGCGTGGCTGCATAGGTGTTATCCCAGGCGGAAACAATGCGTGGCGTACTGGTCGGGGCGGGCGCAGATTTGGCATCTGCAAAGAGGGTCGTTGTCATGGCGTCTCCGGTAATGTTTTATAGGTAATCTGAAGCGGATGTGTTGCGGGCCTTCCTGATCTGATCGGACCCTGATGCACAGAATGAAGTAGAAAACAGTCGACAATCAGAGTCAATCGTTCTGCAATCAACTTTTTGATTGATTGTGAAGTAATCATCAAGTTGATTGATTGTGGATTGACTTGTTTTTCGTGGATCGCTTAGTCTTGCAGCATAACGAAAAGCACTGAAATGGATGTCGTGGCAATGACCACGATGCGCAGTGCCACATGATGGAGACAAGCATGATCAACCACAAACGCCGCAAGCGGCTGCTCGGGCTGGTGAGCGACCATGGCAACGCTACCGTTGAGCAATTGTGTCAATGGCTCAATGCGTCGGCCGCGACGGTGCGACGTGATATTGCCTGGCTGTCCGAGCGCAATATGCTCAACCGCATTCGTGGCGGTGCCGAACAGGTCGCGCCCAAACGCAATCCCTATGCGCTTTCGGGAGAAAGCTTTCAGGCGAGTCTGGCCTGCTTTCCTGCACAAAAGCGGGCTATCGCCAAATATGCTGCCAGTCTCTGTGAAGATGGCCAGACCATCATCATCAACGGTGGCACCACGACCTTCATGATGGCCGAATATCTGGCCGACAAGCAGCTCAAGATTCTGACCAATTCCTTCCTGATGGCGGAGCGACTGCTGACCACTAGTGAAAACCAGATCATCGTTCCCGGCGGTCAGGTTTATCGCGAGCAGAACGTGATCCTGAGCCCCTTCGACAACGACATTACCCAACACCATTACGCCGCTAAGATGTTCATGGGCGTATATGGCCTGTCGATGCTGGGACTGATGGAAGTTGATCCGCTCCTGATTCAGGCAGAAAAGCGTCTGATCGGTCAGGCAGAAGAGTTGATTGTACTGATCGATAGTTCCAAGTTTTCCCGCAAGGCTGGTTTGATTCTGTGCGCACTGAACCGAGTCAATTGTCTGATCACCGACGATCAGGCTAGTGATGCGGCGGTACAGATGCTGGAGCAGGCGGGTGTCAATGTCGTGACGGTGGCAGCAACACCAGAACTGGCGCTGGCGGACTGAACGTCGGCTACCGGAACAGACCCGGCAGCGACTGCAGCAAAAGGCCAATCGTCCATTCGAGTGTGGCCTTCATTTCACTATAACAGGAGACATTTCATGATAAGAAGAACCGCAGCTACTGCCGCATTGCGCGCAGGGATCGCGACCCTGCTGGTCGCTACATTCGGCTGGACTTTACCAGCCATCGCCGCAGACAAGGTACGTATTGCGATGGTCGTCAAGAGTCTGGGTAACGGCTTTTTCGACGCCGCCCATGAAGGTGCGAAGGAAGCGGCACAACAGCTCGGTGACGTCGAGATCATTTACACCGGCCCCACCACACCGACGGCAGAAGGGCAGATTGAAATCATCAATTCTCTCATCAGCCAAAAGGTCGATGCCATCGTGATCTCGGCCAATGATGCCAACGCCTTGGTGCCGATTACCAAGAAGGCGATGCAACGTGGGATCAAGGTCGTGTCCTTTGATAGCGGTATCGCCCGTCAGGGGCGCCTGATGCAACTCAATCCGTCCAATGCCGAGCTGATCGGTCGCAAGCAGATTCAAATGGCATCTGAAGCCATCGGTGGTAGCGGCGACGTCGCCATTCTGTCGGCCACGGCGCAGGCGACCAATCAGAATATCTGGATTGGCGAAATGAAGAAGGCGCTGGCTAAACCGGAGTTTGCCAAAATCAAGCTGGTCGCAACCGTCTATGGTGATGACCAGTCCGACAAGAGCTATCGCGAAGCGATTGGCCTGTTACGCAGCTATCCCAACCTGAAGGCCATCATTGCGCCAACCACCGTTGGTATCAACGCCGCTGGTAAAGCAGTGGTCGACGAGAAGCTGGTGGGCAAGGTCTACGTCACTGGTCTGGGATTGCCATCGGAGATGGCAGGGCATGTTAAGAGTGGTGCTGTGAAGAGCTTTGCAATTTGGAATCCGATCGATCTCGGTTATGCCTCCACCTATGCGGCCTATGAGTTTGTCAAAGGCCGCGCCCAGGGTAAGCCGGGCGAAACGATTGCTGTTGGCCGGATGGGTAGCATCAAGCTCGACGACAGCGGTGAAGCTGCGCTGGCACCGCCGTTCACTTACGACGCCAGCAATGTCGATAAATTTGCCAAGATTTTCTGATCTGCGTCAGGTCGGGACGACTTGATGCCCACCGGTGTCGTCCCGCGCATCACGATTTGCGTGGGGGTGTTCTCTGCATTCCAATATCATTACTGAACCGACATGTCTTCTTCTGTCTTATCTGTCCATGACAGCCTGTTTTCGGGCTCGCAGCTTGTCCCTGAAGGTATTGCGTCGACTGTGGCCGATCAGGCGCAGGCACCAGTACTGGAATTGTCCGGCATCAGCAAACGCTTTCAGGGCATTGTAGCGCTCCAGGATGTCGGCTTTTCCCTGCGTCCTGGCGAAGTCATGGCCTTGCTGGGCGAAAATGGTGCCGGCAAATCCACGCTGGTCAAGATCCTGACGGGAATTCATCAACCCGACGAAGGCGCGATCCGGCTTGGTGGCAAGACAGTCTCGTTTGCCACGCCGCAGGCTGCGATACAAGCGGGTATCACGGCGGTACACCAGGAAACCGTCATGTTTGAAGAGCTGACGGTGGCCGAGAATATCTATATCGGCCGTCAGCCGTTGCGCGGCATGCCGGGACGGATTGATTGGCAACGCATGCAGAGCGAGGCGGCGCAACTATTTGCCCGGCTTGAGGTCGAGTTGCCGGTGACGGCGAAGGTCAAGGACCTGAGCGTGGCGCAACGGCATTTTGTTGAAATTGCCCGTGCCTTGTCGCAGCAGGCACAGGTGGTCATCATGGATGAGCCGACTGCGGCTTTGTCACAGCGCGAAATCCGTGAACTGTATCGGATCATCGGACAGCTGCGTGCTAGCGGTACGGCCGTGATTTTCATTTCACACAAGTTCGATGAGATATTTGCTGTTGCCGATCGCTACACGGTACTGCGCGATGGCTGCTTCATCGCCGCTGGCGCGTTGGCTGATATCAGTGAACCGCAACTGGTGGCCCTCATGGTCGGACGCGAAGTCGGGCAAGTCTTCCCCCATCACGAGATTGCCGACCCTGAGGCTGCACCGGTGGTGCTGGAGGTGGAGCATTTTTCGCATCCGACTGAATTCCACGACGTCAGCTTCAGCTTGCGGCGCGGTGAGGTCATCGGATTTTATGGCCTCGTCGGTGCCGGTCGTTCCGAGTTGATGCAGGCCTTGTTTGGGCTCTCTCCAGCGGCGCACGGCACGTTGCGTATGGAAGGCCAGACCTTGCGGATTACCTCGCCAGCACAAGCGATTGCGGCCGGTATCGCCTATGTGCCGGAAGATCGTCAGCATCAAGGTGTCTTGCTGTCATTGCCGATATTTCAAAATATTACCTTACCGGTGCTCTCCGGTTTTGGCTTCTTTTTACGCCGGCATCGCCGGCGCGAAATGGAGATCAGCCGGCGTTTGAGCACCCAGCTTGAACTCAAGGCAACCCATTTTCATCAGCAGGTTGCGCAACTCTCAGGCGGCAATCAGCAAAAGGTGGTGCTCGCCAAATGGCTGGCGACCAATCCACGCGTAATCATTCTCGATGAGCCAACCAAAGGCATTGATATCGGCTCCAAGGCAGCGGTACACCGGTTCATTAGTGAGCTGGTGCAACAGGGGCTGGCGGTCATTCTGGTCTCGTCCGAGTTGCCGGAGGTACTGGGCATGGCGGATCGAGTGGTGGTGATGCATCAGGGTACCGTCCAGGAGGAGTTTGCGCGGCATGAGGCAACGCCGGAACTGCTCATGGCCGCCGCCTCAGGAAGTAGCCAGCATGCGCCGGCGCCATGCCATTTTTCTTCATAGATCTGCCTTTGTTTTGTGGAGTCGTTCATGTCAGTAACATCTTTTTCTGGTACCGCTACTGGCTTCGGTGCCAGAATTCTGCGCGGCCCGCGTGAGCCATTGCTGGCGCTCCTGATCACGCTGTTGATCGCACTGGTTGGCTGGCGTGCTCCGGTGTTCCTGAGCCTGCACAGTATGGACAATTTGCTCACCGACAGTGCCTTGATCATCATGTTGGCGCTGATCCAGATGCTAGTGATCGTGACCCGCGGAATTGACTTGTCGGTAGCATCGAATCTGGCCTTGTCGGGCATGATGGCGGCACTGCTGGCCATGCATTTCCCGCAACTTCCGGTCGAACTGGTAATTCTGTTCTCGGTGGCGATTGGCCTGACACTGGGCTTGCTCAACGGTTGGTTGATTGGTTATCTCTCATTGCCGCCTATCGTGGTCACGCTGGGTAGCATGAGCGTCTATCGCGGCCTGGTCTTTGTGCTCTCCGGCGGTGCCTGGGTCTCGTCGCGCAATATGCCGGCCGACTTCATTGCTTTTCCACTGACGCGGCTGGCCGGACTGACCTATCTGGTGTGGCTGGCGCTGCTGGCGGTGATTGCACTCTGGTCACTGGTACGCTACACCCGTTTTGGCCGCGATCTGTATGCCATTGGTAATGATCCAGTAGCGGCTGGTTATGTCGGTATCAAGGCACCTCAGCGGCTGCTTTGGACCTATGGCCTGTCGGGCGCGATGGCAGGCTTGTGTGGATATCTCTGGGTGGCCCGTTATGCCGTGGCCTATTCTGAAATTGCCTATGGCTTTGAGCTGACCGTCATCGCTGCCTGCGTGATCGGTGGGATCAGCATTGCCGGTGGTGTCGGCAATATCAGCGGGGCAGTACTGGGGGCATTATTCCTGGCGGTCATCAGCAATGCCTTGCCGATCGTACAGATTTCACCGTTCTGGCAAAGTGCCCTGACTGGCATCGTGATCCTCTGCGCTGTCATCATCAATGGCCGTGGTGAGAAAAAACGTCACAAGCAAATCCTGCCTTTACATTTTCACGCTGTCAGTAAAACCAGCAAGACCATCACGAGGATGCCGTCATGAGCACAACAAGTCTCCCCCCATCGCATACCTCTTCGGTCAATCCATCCCGTTATCGCATCAATGACCGTGGGCAGTGGCGTCTGGCAGATGTCCTCAATCACTGGGAATTTTTACTGGGCATGCTGTTGCTGGCAGTGTTTTGCATCAACAGTCTGTTTTTGCCGCATTTTCTGGATATCTATAACCTGGCCGACAGCACCTTCAATTTCAATGAAAAGGCCTTGATTGCGCTGCCGATGGCCTTGCTGATTATTTGCCGGGAAATCGATATTTCGGTCTCGGCCATCATTGCACTATCGTCGGTAGCCATTGGACTGGCCAATCACGAAGGGATACCCGCGCCGGGCCTGTATGTGATCGGCATTGGTACCGGCGCACTGTGTGGTTTGCTCAATGGTACGCTGGTGACCCGATTCGCACTGCCATCGATTGTTGTCACGATTGGGTCCATGTCGCTGTTCCGTGGACTGGCCAGCGTGGTTCTGGGGGATCAGGCATTCACCAATTATCCCGAGTTACTCAGCGATTGGGGGCAGGGCTACTTCTTTGAGATCGTGCCGCGGTCGTTCGTCATCCTCATCGTCGCCGCGATCCTGTTTGCCCTGTTGCTGCATGCCACCGTCTGGGGCCGTCGTTTATACGCGATTGGTAACAATCCGGTAGCCGCGCGATTTTCCGGGATTGCAGTGGACCGTTATCGGCTGATGCTGTTCATCCTCACCGGTGCCATGGCGGGGCTCGCCTCCTGCTTGCTGACCGGTCGCATTGGCAGCACCCGCCCCAATATCGCCATGGGCTGGGAGTTGGAAATCATCACCGTCGTCATTCTGGGCGGTGTCAGTATCAGCGGCGGAGCCGGTAGCATCGGTGGTGTGCTGTTGGCGGTGCTGACGCTGGGCATGGTTACCTACGGTCTGGCACTGGCAAATATTCCCGGGATCATCATGACCATCGTGATTGGCTTGCTGCTGCTGATCACCATTGCTGTGCCACGTCTGTTGCGCGGCAAGCAGCGCCGCTAGCCAAGGAGTGCAGATGGAACAAAAAGAACAAAGAGAACAGAACGCACAGATCGCCTTCACGATGCAGTTGCGAGCAGGCTGTGCTGACGAATACCGCCGTCGCCACGATGCGTTGTGGCCCGAGCTGGGGGAGCTGCTGCGTGCTGCCGGAATCAGTGACTACAGCATCTTTCTCGACGCTGACAGCGGCAAACTGTTTGCCGTGTTACGGCGCAGCGGTGCCCATGGTATGGATGATTTGCCCTCACACCCGCTCATGCAACGCTGGTGGCGTTACATGGCGGATTTGATGGAAACCGGCCCTGATCAGCGTCCACTGACGTTCGATTTGCAGCCGCTATTTCATCTGGAATAAGTGTTTTTCACCGCGAAGGATCGGGAATTCATGGTTGAAGCCTTAGCCGTGTTCGATATCGGCAAAACCAATATCAAACTGACACTGGTCGATGACGATGGCCGCGAACTGGTGGTACGTCGTCGCGCCAATGTGATCCGTCATGATGGCCTGTATCCGCATCATGACGTCACAGCAATTGAAAGCTGGCTGCTGGCTACGCTGAAAGAGCTGGCCCAGCAGGCCAATATTACCGCCATCGTACCCATTACCCACGGCGCGACTGCGGCGCTGGTGGATGCGCTTGATCTGGTATTGCCCATTGTCGATTACGAGCAAGGTTTGCCCGATGCCGCACTGGCGCAACAGTATGAGGCGCTGCGTGCACCATTTGGCCAGACCTGTTCACCTTTGTTAGGGCAGGGCCTGAATCTGGGACGTCAACTCCATTGGCTACAGCAGCGCTATCCTGATGCCTTTGGCCGCGCACGTCATCTCCTGATGTATCCCCAGTATTGGGCCTGGCGACTCTGCGGCGTGGCCGCCGCTGAAGTGAGCTCGCTGGGCTGCCATACGGACTTGTGGCAACCCGCACAGGCTGATTATTCGACACTGGTCAGTACTTGCGGCTGGTTACCGCTGATGCCGCCGCTACGCGCTGCCTGGGATGTGTTGGGGAACTTGCAGCCCCATCTGGCAGCGGCTACCGGGCTTTCGCCCGCATGTCGCATTCTGTGCGGAGCGCATGACAGCAATGCCTCGCTGCTGCGCTATCTCAAGGCGACGCGAGAAGGTCCGCGGACGGTGCTTTCCACTGGAACCTGGGTCATTGCCGCCGCGCTGGATGGCCGAGCAGAGCACTTGCAGGAACAAAGCGACATGCTTTGCAATGTCAATGTGCTGGGCCAGCCGGTCAGCTGCATGCGCTTCATGGGCGGTCGGGAGTTTGCCGAGCTGGCTGGCTCGCCGACCCAGGTATGCGACATCGCTGACCTTCAGATGCTGATCGATCAACACAGCATGGCTTTGCCAAGTTTTGCCGACTGCGGTGGACCTTTTGCCGGTAAAGTCGGACGTTTGCTTGGGCCATTGCCAGCATCCGCGGCGCAGCGCTATGCCATGGCAACGCTGTATTGTGTCTTGATGACCGAATATTGTCTGGAGTTACTCGATGTCCAGACGCCAGTGGTGGTAGAGGGAAGTTTTACGGCCAATCCATATTTTGCGCCTTTGCTCGCCAGCCTCGCCGGTACGCCTGCCGTCTATTGCTCTAGCGATAACAGCGGCACCACGGCTGGTGGCTGGCTGTTACACCACTGGCAGGAAAATGAGCGGTCTGCCCAACTAACGCTGCCTGCCGTGGCTACGCCGTTGCCATTACGCGGCTGGCAAGCCTATCGTCAGCAGTGGCGCATACTGATAGAGGAGCTCTCCGAGGCGGGCATTGCATCGGCGTCGATTCCCGTCACCATTGCCTGATCAGATGCACGTGAGGACAAGATCAACCTGAACCATCGTGATGGAAAGGGTATTTACACAATTCTGAAAAAAGTTGAATCCAAATCGACACCGGCTTCGTATAAGACTATGCGTGACAAAGCAGTCATTGCCTTACGATCAATCGATTCAACTTTAAAGGAATTGCCATGAACAAGCTGACTCAAGCGCTGATTTTTTCAGCCGCCCTAGCAACAACTGGTCTGGTCGCAGCCGCCGACACCGTCATGGTTGGCGGACAAAGCATGTTTCCGACCAAGGATATCGTCGATAACGCCGTCAATTCTGCCGATCACACCACACTGGTGACAGCGGTCAAGGCTGCGGGTCTGGTCGACACTCTGAAGGGCAAGGGTCCCTTTACCGTATTTGCACCGACCAATGCTGCTTTTGCCAAGTTACCGGCAGGGACGGTCGATAGCCTGGTCAAGCCAGAAAACAAGCCCACATTGACCAAGATCCTGACCTATCACGTGGTCGCCGGTAAATACGACTTCAACGCTCTGGCCAGCGCCATCCAGCAGCATGCAGGTATGGCCGAGCTGCCAACGGTCAGCGGCGGCAAACTTATGTTCATGATGAATGGTGCACACAATATCCAGGTCAAGGATGAGTCAGGTAACGTCGCCAGCATCAGCACCTACGACGTCTATCAATCCAATGGCGTCATCAACGTCATCGATACCGTTCTGATTCCCAAATAAATGTGAGCCAATATTGCCACGCATGGCGGTGATACGCCTGCGTGGTGGTCACTAGCAATAACGATTGGAAGCTACTAACTAGCATGGATAGATTCATTCTGGATGCGTTTTGTCGTATTTTTGTTGTCTTGTTGTCGGGCCGTTCGGGCTCGACAATCTACGCCATAATCATGGTCAGGCGAGCGAAGGTGCACCAGCAACCGTGCCAACGTCGGCATTACCATCGAACTGGATTTGTATGGCGTTTCCCGATAACGAGCAATTAAAGCGCTTGCTGGCGGCTGTTGCCAGACAAGATCGACAGTCTTTTGAGCAACTCTATACGGCGACGGCACCCAAGTTGCTCGGCTACGCCATGCGCGTGCTGCGGCAGCAGGAAATCGCTGAAGAGGTCTTGCAGGAGAGCTTCGTCAACATATGGAGCCACGCGGCCGACTACCAAAGCAGTCTGGCGGCCCCATTGACCTGGATGACTTCCATCGTGCGCAACAAGGCGCTCGATTTTCTGCGCAGCCCCAATGAACTCACCTCAACTCAACACAACAGCCTGGAAGACCCGGATATGCAAGACCTGATGCTCTCTCTCGAAAGCGCAGCCCTCAAGCCAGCCGATGCCTTGCAATTCAGTCAGGAAGCGCTGGCGTTGGCGCGTTGCCTGCAGCGGCTCGATGGCGCGCAGCGTCAGGCCATTGCAATGGCGTTCTATCACGATCTCACTCATGGTGAGGTCGCCAGCCAGCTCAATCTGCCATTGGGAACCGTCAAGACCTGGATTCGGCGTGGCCTGTCCAGTCTGCACGGCTGTATGAGCAAGTTGGGAGGCGTATGAACATTCGTCACAACGAAGTACTACGGGAAAAGCTGGCCGCCGAATACGTGCTCGGGACTTTGCGGGGCGGTGCGCGTCGCCGGCTTGAATCCTGGCTACTGGAAGATGCGGCCTTGCGGCGTGCTGTCGCTGAATGGCAGGACAGGCTGCTGCCGTTGTCGGAGATGGCTGCCAGAGTGCTGCCGTCGCCGCAGGTCTGGCAAGGCATTGATCGTCAGATCACTGCTGAGATTGCAGGTAAGGCGGGCAAACCCGCGCACTGGCTCGATAGTCTGCGCTTCTGGCGCGCACTCAGTATGGCTTCGTTCGCATTGTCACTCGTGCTGGCGGCTTTTATCGTGCTGCATTCGCAACAGCGTTCACCATTGGATGATTCCTCCACGATGCAGGCTAGCCTCGATCAGCAGCACGCAGCCACTGCCGGTGTCAGCTACGTTGCTGTCCTTACCGGCAAGGATGCGCAAGCCGCCATGGTAGTGACCGCTGACCAGACACGCCATCAATTACAGGTCAGGGTAGTCATGCCACAGCCGGTTACCAGCAACGAAGATTTGGAACTGTGGGCCTTGCCCGAACAGGGGCCTCCGCGCTCGCTGGGATTGCTGGTCAATCAGGGCGAGGCTATCGTTACGCTGCCCGACAGTCTGATGCTCGCACAGGTACCCGCGTTGGCAGTGTCACTGGAACATAAAGGCGGTTCCGGGAATCCAAATGCGCCCGGTGGGCCAGTGCTGCTCAAGGGAGAGTTGATCAAGATCTGAGGAAAATAGAGCAGCTTCAGGGAGGCTGAATTATTGGTAACATAGAGGCTTTTAAGCGCTGACGTTATCACGGCAAAGTGCGCACTGGAGCATCCATGATCCCAATTTCAACAGAGTCTGCAGGCGCGTCCCATCATTCCGGGCAGGAGACCGCCTGCGGTGGTTGTGGCGACAGCGCACAATTGGACATCGAATTCGAATATGCCTATCAGCCTATCGTCGATTTCAATACACGCTCTATTTACGCCTATGAAGCATTGGTGCGCGGCCCTGAAGGGGAGTCTGCAGCCAGTGTTTTGGCGCAGGTGAATGACAATAATCGCTATCGCTTTGACCAGGCCTGTCGGATGAAGGCGGTTGAAGGCGCATCTCGCTTGGGGATGCGCGAACTCCTCTCGATCAACTTCCTGCCCAATGCAGTGTATCGGCCAGAGGTCTGTATTCGCAGTACGTTCGAGGCCGCGCGCAAGCATAACTTTCCGATTGAAAACATCATTTTTGAAGTCACAGAAGGTGAACGGGTTCAGGACCGACCGCATCTCGTCAACATCTTCAGGGAGTATCGGCGCTTTGGTTTTCAGACAGCGATTGATGATTTCGGTGCCGGTTACGCCGGGCTAAACCTGCTCGCCGAGTATCAGCCGAACCTGGTGAAGATCGACATGGACCTGGTACGCAACGTCGATCAGAGTCGCCCGCGTCAGGCGATTGTGGCAGGCATCGCTGCCATCTGTCGTGATCTTGACATACGCGTGCTGGCCGAAGGTATTGAGACCCGTGCTGAACGGGATTTTCTGTTGAGAGCTGGTATCAGCCTGATGCAGGGCTACTGGTTTGCCAAACCGGCATTCAAGTCACTCGCGGTAATTGTGGACGCAGCCTGGGAATGATTGCGGCAGCCTTGCCACTGGCAGATCCTAGGATCACTTGCTCTGCTGATCGACATCAAAGCCCAGCGCAGACGAAATCTGTGCGGCGGTATTAATCAGATCATCTACCCAGTCTTCCTGCAGACGATCAGCCGGTGCCGAGATCGACAAACCGGCGACCAGCTTGCCGGAATCATCCCGGATACCGGCAGCCATGCAACGTACACCCAGCTCCAGCTCTTCGTTGTCACGCGCATAGCCGAGCGCACGCACCATGCTCAACTCGCGCTCCAGTTTGGCCAGATCGGTAATCGAATTCTTGTTGTGGCCCGCCAGTCCGGTACGGGTGGCATAGGCACGCACGGCCTTTGGGTCATCAATGGACAGGAACAGCTTGCCGGTTGAGGTCAGATGCAATGGTGCACGACCGCCAATCGCGCGCACCACCTGCATACCCGAACGCTCGGAGAAAGAGCGATCAATGTAGACGATTTCATCGCTTTGACGCACAGACAGGTTGATTGTTTGATGGGTCTTGCGATGCAGGGCGCGCATGAAATCCAGCGCTGCTTCGCGCACGCTGAGGCGGCTCTTGACGATATTACCCAACTCCAGCAAACGCATACCAAGACGATAGCTACCTGGCTCCGAGCGATCCACAAAGCGCTTGGCTACCAGATCATTAAGAATGCGGTGGGCAGTGGAAGGGTGCAGTTTGGTGGCGGCAGACAACTCCTTGAGGCTGACCGGGTCGGGATACTGGGCGAGCGCATCCAGCAGGGAGACCAGTCTTTCAATGACCTGGATGGAGATGGCGCCTGTCTCGTCGGTGGCTTCTTTTTTCATGTCCGTATTTGATGCATTGCAATAACGCTTTTATACCACATTGTGAAAAAATCAAAAAGTATGGCTATGTGCTTATATGGTTTTTAAGCAGTTTGCGAACTTCTATATTCAGCGCGATTGCGATTGCATATCTGTTTTTCGCATAATCAGAGAAGAAAGTATTCGTTCGTTTTTTTATAGCCACTCATTAACCTGTGCTCTTCCCGAAATCAAGCAATGAAGTAACAGAGAAGAGAGAAACAGATGCGCCTCAAAAAATGGATCAAGTCAGTCGCCGTAGCCTCCTTGTTCGCACAGATGGTGCCGCTGGCGCATGCTGCTGACATTTCCTTGCTCAATGTATCTTATGACCCGACGCGGGAACTCTACGCCGATTACAACAAGGCATTTGCCAAATACTGGAAAGCCAAGACCGGTGACAACGTGACCATCAAGGCCTCCCATGGTGGTTCCGGTAAGCAGGCGCGCTCCGTCATAGATGGCATCGACGCCGACGTTGTTACGCTGGCGCTGGCCTACGATATCGATGAAATCGGCGAAAAAGCCAAGCTGGTTGCGCCTGACTGGCAAAAGCGCCTGCCGAACAACAGCTCACCCTATACCTCCACCATCGTGTTCCTGGTGCGCAAGGGCAATCCCAAGCACATCAAGGATTGGGATGACCTGATCAAGCCCGGCGTGTCCGTGATTACACCGAATCCCAAGACTTCCGGCGGTGCCCGCTGGAACTACCTGGCAGCCTGGGCCTACGCCCTCAAGAAGGGTGGCAATGACGCTGCTGCACGTGACTATATCGCCAAGCTGTTCAAGAACGTACCCGTCCTCGATTCGGGTGCGCGTGGCGCCACGATCAGCTTTGTCGAACGCGGTCTTGGTGATGTGTTGCTGGCCTGGGAAAACGAAGCATTGATTTCGCTCAAGGAATGGGGGCCAGACAAGTTTGAGATCGTCGCACCGTCGATTTCGATCTTGACTGAACCACCGGTTGCCGTGGTTGACAAGGTGGTGGATCGTCGTGGCACCCGCAAGGTCGCTGAGGAATATCTGAACCACCTCTATAGCGACGAAGGACAGGAAATCATTGCCAAGAATTACTATCGTCCGATCAATCCGAAGATCGCCGCCAAGTATGCCTCGCAATATCCCAAGCTCAATCTGGTGACAGTCGACAATACCTTCGGCGGTTGGCAGAAAGCCCAGAAAGATCACTTTGCTGACGGCGCCAGCTTTGACCAGCTGTATGTCCCCAATCGCAAGTAAGACCGAAGTCTGGCTGGTCTGGTGACAGTCATTCGAGCGTAATAGTAGTCGCTCACCCGAGCGGGCTGGGCGACCAGAAGTAACGACTTATCCATACGATTTTGATCATGACGATTCTTTTGCTGGCAGGTAGTCCCTCGGCTCCATCCCGATCCACCCGCTTATTGCATCATGTTGGCGAGAAGCTGGCAGCCCTTGGGCATCGCTATACCAAACTGGAAGTGCGTGATTTGCCGGGACAGGCACTGGTGCGCGCCGATTTCAATGACAGCACGATCAAGGCTGCCATCGCGCAAGTGGCCGAAGCGTCCGCCGTCGTTGTCGCCACGCCGGTTTATAAAGCCGCTTATAGCGGTGTGTTGAAGGCTTTTCTGGATCTGTTGCCGCAGTTCGGTCTGACCGACAAGCTGGTATTGCCGCTGGCCACCGGCGGTAGTCAGTCACACATGCTGGCACTCGATTACGCGCTGCGTCCGGTGCTGTCGTCATTGGGCCCGAAGCATGTGTTGCCGAGCATTTATGCGACAGAAGCGCAGGTGACGTGGTCCGAGCAGGACGGGCTGGTCCTTGATCGCCCGATTGTCGAGCGCGTCGAAGAAGGCGTGAACCAGCTGTCGCTGAGCTTGTATGCGTTGCAGCAGCTTAACCCGGGAGCGTTCGCCGATGTGCCGTTCTCGCAGATTCGCTGTAGCGTCTGAGATCAATTTAACGCCTAGTAATCATTACCGCAGGTCGTCCGGGAAGCACCAGTTTGCTGGTGCAGCGGGGACCGCTTGTCTACAAATTCGGGAGAAAGAAGTTCATGTCCATTTTTACTGATCGTCCGTCTACACAAGCAATCCGTCGCCGCACACTTGGTGCACTCTGCGCCCTGACCCTGATGACCACTGTCGGTCTGTCTGTCTGCAACCTGGCGCAGGCAGAGTCCAACACCGTCTTGCGTATTGGCTATCAAAAGGCAGCCAGCACGCTGGTGCTGCTGAAGGCACATGGCGCACTGGAAAAGCGCCTGAAGGCACAAGGCGTTGAGGTCAAATGGGCTGAGTTTGCAGCCGGACCACAATTGCTCGAAGCCCTGAATGTCGGTTCGGTTGATTTTGGATACGTTGGTGAGGCACCACCGGTGTTCGCACAGGCCGCCGGCGCCAATTTTGTCTACAGCGCCTATGAAATTCCAACGCCGGATGCCGAAGCCATTCTGGTGCCGAAAGACTCGACATTGAAGTCGGTCGCTGATCTGAAGGGCAAAAAGGTCGCCTTCAATAAGGGCTCTGACGTGCACTGGCTGGTTGTCGCCTTGCTCAAGAAGGCAGGCCTGCGCTACAGCGATATCGAACCGGTCTATCTGGCGCCTGCCGATGCCCGCGCGGCGTTTGAAAAAGGTGCTGTTGATGCCTGGGCAATCTGGGATCCGTTCCAGGCAGCCGCCGAGAAGCAATTGCAAGCACGTCGTCTGGCCTCTGGTGTCGGTGCCGTCAGCCATCATCAATTCTTCCTTAGTGCCCGTCCGTTTGCGGAAAAACACGCTGATGTGCTGCGTATCGTGCTGGAAGAAGTGTCTCGCGAAGGGCAATGGATCCGCGCCAATACGGCGCAGGCAGCAGCCCAGCTAGCACCGATTCAAGGACTCGATCCCGATGTGATCGAAGTCGGTCTCAAGCGTTACGCCCATATCTTCAAGCCGGTTGATGCACAGGTGCTGGAAGAGCAGCAACGCATTGCTGACACTTTTTACGAACTGAAGCTGATTCCCAAGAAGATCAACGTCAGTGACGCCATATTGAAATAAATAACGCTGCTGTTTTTTATTCGGAGCAAGACATGAATGTTTTCTGGTTTATCCCTACCCATGGCGACAGCCGCTATCTTGGTACCGCCGAGGGTGGACGTCTGGTCAGTCATGACTACATGAAGCAGGTTGCTGTTGCGGCTGATACGCTCGGCTACGATGGTGTCCTGCTGCCTACCGGGCGGTCCTGTGAAGATGCCTGGGTGACGGCTGCCAGCCTGATCGGAGAAACCCGACAACTGAAGTTTCTGATCGCAGTACGCCCCGGACTGACAGCGCCAACCCTGTCGGCACGCATGGCAGCGACCTTTGACCGGCTCTCGGGCGGACGCCTGCTGATCAATGTCGTCACCGGCGGCGATCCGGTTGAGCAAGAGAGTGATGGTGTTTTTGGTACGCACGCCGAACGCTATGAGATTTCAGATGAATTCCTGAAAATCTGGCGCGATGTACTCGCCAAAACCCATACCGGTGGCGAGACCAATTTTGAAGGCAAGCATCTGAGCGTGAAGGGGGCCAAGGCACTCTATCCGTCGATTCAGAAGCCTTATCCACCGCTGTATTTCGGTGGTTCATCGGACGAGGCCATTGACCTTGCCGCCGAGCAGGTTGATGTCTACCTGACCTGGGGCGAGCCACCGGTAGCGGTCGCCGAAAAAATTGCCAAGGTGCGCGCGCGTGCCGCCAAGGCTGGTCGCACCCTGCGCTTCGGTATTCGCCTGCACGTCATCGTCCGTGAGACCAATGAGGCTGCCTGGCGTGCCGCTGACGAGCTCATCAGCAAGCTCGACGATGCCACCATTGCCAAGGCACAAGCCAGTTTTGCCAAGATGGATTCGGAAGGGCAACGTCGGATGGCAGCATTGCATGGTGGCCGCCGCGACAAGCTCGAAGTCAGCCCTAATCTGTGGGCTGGTGTCGGTCTGGTACGCGGTGGTGCCGGCACTGCCCTGGTGGGGGATGGCAAGACCGTCGCTGCGCGCATGCAGGAATATGCTGACCTGGGTATTGATACTTTCATCTTGTCTGGTTACCCGCATCTGGAGGAATCCTATCGCTTTGCTGAACTGGTCTTCCCGCTGTTGCCGCGCAAACTGAAAGAGAGTCTGCCGGGCTTTAATCTGACCGGTCCATTCGGTGAAATTGTCGGCAACATGCATGTGCCGACGGCGCCCGGATCGTCGAGCACAGCGCCACAGACCGTTGCCAGTTGAGGGGCGCAAACGTCAGGAATGAAGGAGTTGTCATGAGTAGCAGCATCGTCAGCGCGTCAGCCGGAGCCGTCAGCAGTAAAGTCGGGCAGCGCGCCGCAGCCGCCAAAGGCGTGATCGGATCGCAGTTGCTGGCATGGGCTTTGCCCGTCGCCTTGATTGTGATCTGGGAGATTGCTGCCCGCGTTGGCTGGTTGTCCAGCCGCATTCTGCCGGAACCATTGGCGATCCTCAGCGCTGCGTGGAACCTGGCTGTCACAGGCGAATTGTGGACCCATCTGTGGGTGAGTACCTGGCGCGCGGCCAGCGGCTTTGCGGTCGGAGGCGGTCTGGGCTTGTTGCTGGGTCTGCTCACCGGCAGTTTTCGCAAGGCCGAGTTGCTGCTCGATACCAGCCTGCAGATGATTCGTAATATCCCGGCATTGGCGCTGATTCCGCTGGTCATTCTATGGTTTGGCATTGATGAGACCGCCAAGCTGTTTCTGGTCTCGGTAGGCGTGTTCTTCCCAATCTATCTCAATACCTTTCACGGCATTCGTTCGGTTGACCGTGGCCTGATTGAGATGGCAAAGAGTTATGGCTTGTCTGGCTGGCCGCTCTATCGGGACGTGATTCTGCCTGGGGCCTTGCCGTCGATTCTGGTGGGCGTGCGCTTTGCACTGGGATTGGTCTGGGTTCTGCTGATCGTGGCGGAAACCATCTCCGCCCAGGCGGGTATTGGCTACATGACCATGAATGCACGGGAATTTCTGCAGACCGATGTGGTACTGGTCGGTATTCTGCTCTATGCCTTGCTAGGCAAGCTGGCCGATGTGCTGGCGCGCTGGCTTGAGCGATTCTGGTTGCGTTGGCATCCGAACTATCAGTAAAGATTTCAATGAGGACCGCATGATGCAGATCAATCTCGCAGAAAACAGCCAGATACAGCAGACCAGCAGCGCCCATGCCAACGGCGTACGCGTGGTTGTGCAGGGTCTGTCCAAAACGTATGGCCAGCGTGACGTGCTGAAGTCAGTCGGTCTGACGGTAGAGCCGGGCGAATTTGTCGCCATCGTTGGCCGTAGCGGTTGCGGCAAGAGTACCTTGCTGCGCCTGATCGCCAAGCTGGAACATGCTAGCGCTGGCGAGCTCCTTTTTACCGAGGCAGGTATAGCAACGACCGAGCCGCAAACGCGCATCATGTTTCAGGATTCGCGTCTGCTGCCCTGGAAGCGCGTGCTGCAAAACGTCGCGCTGGGCTTGCCCAAGACCGCGCTGGGCAAGGCAGCACAGACGCTGAGCCAGGTTGGCCTGAGTGAACGTGCCAACGAATGGCCGGCAGTGCTGTCAGGCGGTCAGCGACAACGGGTTGCATTGGCCCGTGCGCTGGTACATGAACCCGAATTGCTGCTGCTGGATGAACCATTGGGTGCGCTCGATGCGCTGACCCGGATCGAAATGCAGCAACTGATCGAGTCACTCTGGCAAGCACGTGGCTTTACCGCAGTGCTGGTCACTCACGATGTGCAGGAAGCGATTGCACTGGCTGACCGCGTTGTCCTGATTGAAGATGGCAAGATCACCCTCGATCAGACGATCAATTTGCCACGCCCACGGGCACGCGGCAATCCCGAGTTTGCGCATCTGGAGGCGAGCATTCTGGCGCGCGTGTTGCAGCAACCGGCGATCGCACTCGACAGCACACTGGGCGATATCTCATTGCAAAAGACCGTCGGTCAGGTGCAGTGGGCCGTCTAGGCAAGACAAGATTGAAATTTTTTTCCAACCGTAGTGACTCAAGGAGCCAAGCATGACCATTCAAGCTATCAACGTTCGTAACCAATTCAAGGGTAAAGTGAAGACCATCATCGAAGGTTCGGTCGTCTCCGAAGTCGATGTTGAAACCCCGGCCGGTATCGTCACCTCCGTCATCACCACACGTTCCGTCAAGGATCTGGGTCTGGTGGTTGGCAGTGAAGTGGTGGCGCTGGTCAAGGCGACTGAAGTATCGATCGCCAAACTGTAATCACGATCAGTTTCTCAGGAGTACCTATGAAGTATCCAGCCCTGGAAAAATATCTTGCTCGCCTTAACGACACCGTCAAGGAGGAGTCCAGGGTATGGCTGGATGCGCAGGGAAGGGCGCAGGGGAAGTATTTCAATACGACGCTCACCTCCGCATTCCAGCCGATTCGGGTGGTCGCCAGTGGGACCGAAACACCCGCGACTGTCGTGGCCCATGAAGGCTTTGCCCGTAGTTATTCGCAGGACGATACTGGTCTGCATCTCTGGCGATTGCTGGATCAGGCCGCCAGCGATGATGAATCGGTGGCGCTGGATCGGCTGTGCCGGGTCTTGCACGCGGTCAATTTCTATCGTCAGATAGAAGACCAGAGCAAACTGCATCTCAGCGTGCATGCGCGTCTTTTGGCAGCGGTGGATAGCAATCACGGGATTGCCTTCCGGCGACTCTTGAATCTGCTGGAGCTGCCGCACGACAATATTGTGCTGCAGATGCCCGTGGTCACGCAAAGTCAGGGCTGGTTACTCAATTACGTACTCGATAATTACCGTCGCAATGGCTTCAAGCTGGGCGTCGGTGCCGTCGATGCGCGCGATGCGCTGTTCCTGCTGGACAAGGTTCGACCTGACATGATCAAGGTCGATGCCCGTGAAATTACTTATCCGGCTGATATCGAACGTCTCTTGATCAAGGCCGCCACCAGCGGCGTGCAGATTGTGTTCAAGCGCGTGGAAAATCCGCAGGTGGCACAACTACTGACCGAACTCAGCGCAGTGCTCGGGCAGACAGTATATGGGCAAGGCTATATTTGGGATATGCCCGGCTCAACGCTGGCCACTACCGAAAACAGTGGCAGTGCACTCACCCACAACAAGGTAGCCTGACATGCCAGCCGTGCAGACCAAGCCCATCGTGGTCAATCAAGGCCGCAGTCTGGCCGATTACCGGGTGCTCGTGCTGCCGGGTTTGTATGGCAGTGAACCGGCGCACTGGCAATCGCGCTGGGAGCGTTTGTATCCAGCCTTTGAGAGAGTGGTGCAAGACGACTGGGACACACCGGCGCTACCCGTCTGGTCGCAGCGCCTGCAACAGGTACTGCATACCAGTGGTCAACCAGCCATCATTGTGGCGCACAGCTTTGGCTGTCTGACCACAGCGCATCTGGCCAAATTGCAGCAGGATGACGGCTTGATTGCGGCGGCACTGCTGGTGGCACCAGCCGACCCGGAAAAGTTCAAGGTAGTGCCAGAAGTGCAGACCACGCTGCCGTTCCCCTCGCTGGTGGTCGGCAGCAGCAACGATCCCTGGATGACGGCCAGTCGCGCCAGATACTGGGCCGGGCAGTGGGGCAGTGACTTTGTGCAGGCGGGTGCCTTGGGTCACATCAATGCCGAGTCGGGTCTGGGAGACTGGATCGAAGGTCAATGCCTGTTGCTGGATTTACTACAGCGCATCACCTGAACATAGCATTTTTGAGGCGCTGGGTTAGGCAAATTTCTAGATGCTTATTCCATATACATCTATGAACATTCCAAAAAGTTACTTCGTTTTATAACATCGCGATGCGAATATCGACTCCCGTTAGTCGTATTTGTAATAAGAACGCCTAAACAAGCCTGATAGATAAGGCTAACAAAGCAATCCCAACCGGCTGCCATGACAGAACTGAAGGAAAGTTGAAAGTGACTGTATCGCTCGCTGCACCCGTGATCCCTGCCAGAAAGACGCCTTTTCGCGTCTTGCCGGGCTTCAGGCTGTCACTCGGGTTCACCTTGTTTTATCTGACGCTGATTGTGCTGATCCCGCTATCGGCAATCTTCCTCAAGACCTTCACCATGACCTGGGTGGACTTCGTCGCCGTGGTCACCTCGCCACGGGTGGTCGCTTCGTATCGCCTCACATTTGGCGCATCGCTGCTGGCGGCGCTCCTGAATGTAGTCTTCGGCGGCATCGTGTCGTGGGTGCTGGTGCGTTATCAATTCCCAGGTAAGCGCATCATTGATGCGCTGGTCGATTTGCCCTTCGCCTTGCCCACCGCCGTGGCGGGTATTGCGCTGACCACCCTGTATTCGAGCAATGGCTGGATCGGCCGGTATCTCGAACCACTCGGTATCAAGGTTGCCTTCACCCCGCTCGGCGTGCTGGTGGCGCTGACCTTTATTGGCTTGCCATTCGTTGTGCGCACGGTACAACCGGTGCTTGAGGATGCTGAGCGCGAGCTGGAGGAAGCTGCAGCCAGTCTCGGTGCCTCAAGGCTGCAAATTTTTTGGCGTGTGATCTTGCCGACCGTGCTGCCGGCTTTGTTGACCGGTTTTGCGCTCTCGTTTGCACGCGCGACAGGGGAATACGGATCGGTCGTTTTCATTGCCGGCAATATGCCAATGGTCTCCGAAATCACGCCGCTATTCATCATCACCAAGCTGGAGCAATACGACTCTGCCGGTGCCACCGCGATTGCGGTGGTAATGCTGGTGGTATCGTTTGTCCTCCTGCTGAGTATTAACTTGCTGCAGGCCTGGACGCGTCGTCGTGGTCGCGCCGGGAAAGACTGATATGAGCGCTGTTATTGCTGCGGTGCCGACGCAATCGACGCCACCGATTCATGCCCCCGCACAACGCGGTCCACGAACCCCCGCCGCCACACTAGAGCCGTTGTGGGTTCGAGTGAGCTTGCTAGTGGTCGCATTTGCGTTCCTCACCCTGTTCCTGTTTGTTCCGCTGATCGCGGTTTTCTATGAAGGCTTACGCAAGGGCTGGGATGTCTATGTGGCTTCCATCACGGAAGACGACGCCTGGTCTGCCATCAAGCTGACCTTGCTGACGGCTGCCATTGCCGTACCGCTCAATCTGGTGTTTGGTGTCGCCGCCGCGTGGAGCATTGCCAAGTTCGAGTTCCGGGGCAAGCAGATATTACTGACCCTGATTGATCTGCCGTTCTCGGTCTCGCCGGTCATTTCCGGCTTGATCTATGTATTGCTGTTCGGTCTGCAAGGTTACTTCGGCCCCTGGCTACGCGAGCACGATATCAAGATCCTGTTTGCGGTACCCGGCATTGTGCTGGCGACCGTGTTTGTCACCTTCCCGTTTGTCGCACGCGAACTGATCCCGTTGATGCAGTCGCAGGGCAGTGAAGAAGAAGAGGCCGCACTGGTACTCGGTGCTTCCGGCTGGAAGACGTTCTGGCATGTCACCTTGCCTAACATTAAATGGGGCTTGCTGTATGGCGTGATTCTCTGTAACGCCCGTGCCATGGGTGAGTTTGGTGCCGTCTCGGTGGTGTCGGGACATATCCGCGGCGAGACCAATACCATCCCCTTGCAGGTCGAAATTCTCTACAACGAATTCAATATCGTCGGCGCATTCGCAGTGGCTTCGCTCTTGGCCTCACTGGCCTTGGTGACACTGGCCATCAAGAGTTTTATCGAATGGCGCTTGCATCAGCAGCTATCGGCACAGTCGGCGACTAACCAGCCGCATCAGGAGTAAGGCATGAGCATCGAAGTCAAGAATATCCATAAAGGTTTTGGCAATTTTGTTGCCCTCAACAATGTGTCGCTCAATTTCCCTGCCGGGGAATTGACCGCCTTGCTGGGGCCATCTGGCTGTGGCAAAACAACCTTGCTGCGCATCATCGCCGGTCTGGAGTCGCCCGATGCCGGACAGGTATTGCTCGATGGTGAGGATGCGTCGTCGCGCCATGTTCGCGAACGTCAGGTCGGCTTTGTGTTCCAGCATTACGCCTTGTTCAAGCATATGACCGTGTTTGAAAATATTGCCTTCGGTCTGCGCGTTAAACCACGCAGTCAGCGGCCATCGGAAGCGCAGATTCGCGACAAGGTCACACGATTGCTGGAGCTGGTACAGCTGGACTGGCTGGCGGATCGCTACCCGCCGCAACTCTCCGGTGGTCAGCGTCAGCGTATTGCGCTGGCCCGGGCATTGGCAGTTGAGCCGCGTGTGCTGCTGCTCGACGAACCATTCGGTGCACTCGATGCCAAGGTCCGTAAGGAGCTGCGCCGCTGGTTGCGCCGTCTGCATGACGAGCTGCATGTGACCAGCATCTTCGTCACCCATGATCAGGAAGAGGCGCTGGAAGTGGCCGATCAGATCGTGCTGATGAACAAGGGTAATGTCGAGCAGATTGGCGCCCCGGCCGAGGTCTATAACCAGCCGGCTTCACCGTTCGTCTACAGCTTCCTGGGCAATGTGAATCTGTTCCATGGCCGCGTGCATGAGGGCGTACTGGATACCGGTACGGTCAGTTTCGAGGCTCCCGAACATGCCCGCGCACAGGACGAGAAGGGCGTTGCCTACGTGCGGCCCCATGATCTCGAAGTCGAGCGTTATGCCGCCGGTGCCGATGGCATTGTCGCGACCTTGCAGCGGGCGCATGCGATCGGCCCGCTGGCGCAGCTGGAGCTGGAACGTCAGGACGAGAAAGGCCTCATTGAAGCCGTCATCTCGCATGAGCGCTTTCGTGAACTGAACCTGAAAGAGGGCGAAACCCTGGTGCTGCGACCACGTCGCCTCCAGGTTTTTGTCGATAAGCCGGCTGCGTGACATCTCAGTCAATCCGCTACAACACTAGAATAGAAGCAGGACAACGATCATGAATTTTCAACAATTGCGCTCCATCCGTGAAGCTGCTCGCTGCGGCTTCAATCTGACGGAAGTCGCCAATGTGCTGTTCACTTCTCAACCAGGTGTGAGTCGGCAGATTCGCGAGCTCGAAGATGAGCTCGGGGTCGAGATTTTTGAACGCAACGGCAAGCGACTGATCGGCCTGACCGAACCGGGTAAAGGCATTTTGCACATCATCGAACGCTTGCTGCTGGAAGCCGAGAACCTGCGCCACGCGAGTCAGGAATACGCCGGTGAGCAAAGTGGTACGCTCAGCATTGCCACTACCCATACGCAGGCCCGTTATGTGCTGCCACAGGTGGTGCAAGCCTTCCGCAGCAGCTTCCCGCAGGTACGTATCGCCTTGCAGCAAAGTGCGCCAGAGCATATTGCCGAGTGGGTGATCTCCGGCAAGGCCGATGTTGGCATTGCGACCGAAGGTCTGAGCCAGTTCAAGGATCTGGTGTCTTTCCCTTGCTATACCTGGAGCCACGCGGTGGTGGTACCGCAGGGCCATTCGCTATTGAGCCTGTCGCGTTCACTGACGCTGGACGATCTGGCCGAGCATTCATTGATTACGTACGATGTCGGCTTCACCGGTCGTGGTCACATTGACGCAGCGTTCCGCGATGCCGGTATCGACAAGGATATCGTCCTCACCGCCATGGATTCAGACGTGATCCAGCAATATGCAGCGCTCGGTCTGGGTGTCGGGATCATCGCCTCAATGGCGGTTGAACAGGGCAAGCATCACGGCTTGCAAGCCATTGAAGCGTCTCATCTTTTTGCGCCCAACATCACGCGACTTGCGGTGCGTCGCGGTGCTTATCTCAGGGCCTACACTTATGATTTCATTCTGCAGTTTGCACCATCGCTCAAACGTGGTGACATCATTGCGGCATTGAACGAACAGGTTTGATGTTGTCGTCAGCGGCGTGAAGCAATCCCTGTAAAACGGCCCTCACATAGTGAGGGCCGTTTGCATTCAGGCTATTCATCCCGGCATTGCCAGCGTCAGTGCGGCAATGTCCGCAGCAGCAAATCCGCACGCGCCTTGTTGGCCTGCATCGAAGGATGCTTGTCCAGCGGGCTGAGGAAATACATCATCGGTGTTTGCTCGCTGGTCGGCGCCAAGGTCATATCGATCACCTTGATACCATCCTGACGCAAGGTATCCATGATTTTTTCGTTTGACCAGTTGGTCCCTTGGAAGAAATCCTGATCCGCCTTGATAAACCCGATCACAAAACTCTGGCCACGAGCCTGCGAGATCGCCTGCATCTGCTTGATGATGGCCAGATATAAGGCAATTTGCTGGTCCTGCGTGCCGCCATAATGCAGCAGTGTCTTCAGAGACGCCACCAGTGCCGAGCGCTTGGTAATGGCATTGCCGCCACAGAAACCATCACGCACCAACTCGCCATTGGGGGCAAGCCGGTAACGCGGCGTACCTGCTGCATAACTTGGGATGCAGGCCGAACGATCGGCATGCCACGGTGCCGTCAGCAGGAAGTTGATCTCACCGGTCGGCTTGCGATCACTCTGCATGATTGCCAGCGCCTGATGCACGCCATAGCCACTGACACCATAATTTTTGACCTCGACATCCTTGCCATCCTGCTGCGCAAAATAGGGCAGGGACTGGTTATCCTGCAAGCCTTCGCCGAAGGTAAAGGAACAGCCAAAGAAATTGATATGCAGATGTTTTCTGCCATCTAGCGCCACCTTGCCCGGTGTGATCCGGAAGCCATCGGTGCCAATCGAGTAGATGACGTCATAGACCACGTTGTCCTTGTCATCGAGCGAGCGCGCCGTGTGTTGGCCCGGACGCGGCTGCGGACCGATATCCGACTTGAACCAGAAGTCGTTGACGAAGCCGGACGTCGGATCAAAATGGGTTTCCACCTTGATCGGGCTGAACACCGTCAATACTGTTTCGGCAATGGCCAGCGAGACTGTCAGTGAGGTCAGAAACAGAAACACATTGCGTCCACGCGTCAAGCCAATGGTCATCGCCAGCCAGAGCAGGCCAAGCGACCACAACATCAGGCTGACGTTTTTTTCATGCAGGCTCAGCGCGCCAGCAACTATCGCTGCCACCAGCGCGATGGCGGCAGACAGCACGCCCCAGGTTTTCTTCGTCATCATCAATCCAGTTCGTAAGCGCCTTCGTAGCTTTGCTTGAGGCCAGGGTCCTGCTCATGTTTGTGCAGCAAACAGTTACCCACGACCAGCATCTCGATCTCGGACCCCATAAAGCAGCGGAAGGCATCCTCGGGTGTCGACACAATCGGCTCACCGCGCACATTGAAGGAAGTATTGACCACCACCGGGCAACCGGTGAGCGCCTTGAAGCGGCGAATCAACGCCGCATAGCGCGGATTGGTATCGGCATGCACCGTCTGGATACGCGCCGAATAGTCTACATGCGTGACGGCCGGCACGGTCGAGCGTGGCACATTGAGTTTGTCGATCCCGAACAGTTGCTGCTCTTCATCTGTCATCGCTATCCGCTTTGATGCCGTGACGTCGGCCACCAGCAGCATATAGGGACTATCGGTGTCGATATCGAACCAGTCCGCCACATCCTCACGCAATACGCTGGGTGCAAACGGACGGAAGGATTCACGATACTTCACCTTTAAATTGAGCAGCTTCTGCATCTCCGGCGAGCGCGGGTCGCCCAGAATCGAGCGGCCGCCTAGCGCCCGTGGCCCAAACTCCATCCGTCCCTGATGCCAGCCGAGCGCCTTTCCTTCTGCCAGACCCTGTGCCGCAGCATTGATGGTCTCATCGTCGCTAAGCGTCGTGAAGCGCGCACCGGCAGCCTGCAGGCGGCGCTCAATGTCGTCCTGGGTATAGCTGGGACCGAGATAGGAGCCATGCATGGCATCACGTCCCGGCGTCACCTGGCGAGGCTTGTCATGCACCATGTAATAGGCAGACAGCGCAGCACCGACGGCACCGCCGGCATCACCGGCGGCAGGTTGAATCCAGATATGGTCAAAAATCTTTTCCCGCAGCAGCTTGCCATTGGCCACGCAATTGAGCGCTACGCCACCGGCCAGACACAGGTTCTTCATCCCGGTCGATTTCGCAATACCACGCGCCAGACCGATCACCACTTCCTCGGTCACCGCCTGCAACGACGCTGCCAGATCCATCTCGCGCTGTGTCAAAGGCGATTCAGGCTTGCGCGGCGGCGCGCCAAACAGTTGGTCAAAACGTGCATTGGTCATGGTCAGGCCGGTGCAGTAATTGAAATACTGCATATCCAGCGCAAAGGAACCATCTTCCTTGATATCAAGCAGATGCTCGCGGATCAGCGCGGCATATTTCGGCGTGCCATAGGGTGCTAGTCCCATCACCTTGTACTCACCCGAATTGACCTTGAAGCCGAGGTAATAGGTCATGGCTGAATACAACAGCCCCAGCGAATGCGGGAAGTGGATTTCCTTGTGCACTTCCAGCTTGTTACCACGGCCAATGGCCAGCGAAGTCGTGGTCCATTCACCGACGCCATCCATGGTCAATACGGCCGCTTCCTCAAAGGGGGAAGGGAAGAAGGCGCTGGCGGCATGGCTCAGATGGTGTTCCGAGAACAGCAAGCGGCTGGCACAATCAAAATCCTTGCCCCACAAGGCTTTGAGCGCATCCTCGATCGCCCGTTTCTGAAACAGTTTGTCCTTGAGCCACACCGGCAGCGCTTTGGCAAACGACACAAAGCCACGGGGAGCAAAGGCGAGATAGGTTTCCAGCAGCCGTTCAAATTTCAGGAAAGGCTTGTCGTAGAAGACCACATGATCAATCTCCGCAGGCAGGCAGCCAGCCTGCTCCAGGCAATAGGCAATCGCCTGCACCGGGAAGTCCTGATCATGCTTCTTGCGTGTAAACCGCTCTTCCTGGGCTGCAGCAACGATCTCGCCATCGACCACCAGACAAGCTGCCGCATCGTGATAGAAGGCGGAAATGCCAAGAATCTTCATATCAGAACAGCGTATAGATGAACGGTGCGAGGATCGAGGTCTGCGCAAAAATCAGCAAGGCCCCCAGCAACACCATCACCACAATCATTGGCAACAGCCACAGTTTTTTACGCTTGCGCAGAAACGACCACAGTTCGGACAGGAAAGACATGGACCGCCTTAAAATTGGTTTTTGAAAGAAGAAGCATCAGGGCCCGGAGGCGTGCGATCAATCCAGTAGCTCGCTACCTTGCGGCTATTGGCGCGCATTTTTAAGGAGTCGCGTCCCAACAGCCGCTGAAACAGGCCCACAGGCGTAATGCACAGGAAGAAAATCGCTCCCAATACCACCGGGCTGACAATTTTACCCATCACGTTACCCAGCAGAAACCAGGCCTTGGTCAACGGCGCAAGCACCCTTGGCAACAGCAGCGCCGCCAGCAAGAACAGCAGTGCCAGTATCAGCAAGGGCAACACGCCCGGACGATGATGATGCGCCGCACGCAGGCCAAGCCAGGCGAACAGCACGGCAAACATCAAACCAAATTTGCGCTCCGAAGAGAGAGGGAAGAAGGGTTGCATCAACAAAAATTATCCTGGTATGCCGTCACACGAAGTTGCTTCGGAAGTTGTCAGCAGTATATCGATACAGGAAATAATTTGAAATTAAACTAGAAGATTTTGTTGTTTAAAAATCAATTATTTGCGATATATTTTGAGTATTGTGTCAGGATTTTTACCAACGTCCCAAAACTGCGCAGGAGGTTATCGAGTCACGGCAAGCAGCAGTTCAGACCGCATCGCGCGTTATACTGCGGCCCGCCCACTATTGCAGATCGCAGTAAAAGAAAGGACATTCTTCCATGCCGCTCACCTCCAGCGCCCGGCGTGCCAGTTGTGAACGCTGTCAGCGACCACAGTCGGCCTGCATTTGTCAGTGGATTTGTCCTGTCACGCCACACCATCAGGTACTGGTCTTGCAGCATCCGCTGGAAGTGAAACAGGCAAAAGGCAGTGGAAGATTGCTACAACTGAGTCTGCAGGGCAGTCAACTGGTGGTTGGTGAACAATTCGATGTGGCGCAATTGCAGGACCTGCTGTTTGGTGTCTGGCCCGGTGCAGATCAGCCAGTCGAGCGAGTTCAGCCTGTATTGCTATATCCGGAAACCGGGCAAACTGCCTCACCGCCGGTGATGGTGCCCGCGCAGCAGCGACTCAGATTGGTGATCCTGGATGCGACCTGGCGCAAGAGTCGCAAAATGCTGTATCTCAACCCGATGCTGCAGCAATTGCCACGCCTATCCCTACAAAATCCGCCGCCGTCGCACTACCGCATTCGCAAAGCGCATCGGCCGGATCAATTGTCGACGCTGGAGGCAAGCTGTCATGCATTGGCACAACTAGAGCAGGGACAGGAGAAGGAGCGTTATCTGCCGCTGCTGCAGGCGTTTGATGGTTTTGTCGGGCAGCAGGCTGCTTATGCTTCCGGCTCACCAGATTGAGCACGAACCTTATCCCTTATCCAACTGCGCTTGCAGATCTAGCGGCAAGCCCGACACCGGTTTGACTTCCTCCATGCAAATCATCGATCGCAGGCCAGCCACGCCCGGTACCTGCATCAACCGATCCGTGAGGAAGTGCGACAGGCCCTTCAGATCACAGGCGACCACCTTCAGCAGATAGTCGAAGTCCCCCGAAATGGTGTGACATTCAATGATCTCCGTAAATGCCTTGATCACCTGCTCGACTTCCCGCACCTGCTTGAACTGCGCCCGATCCAGCGACAGGGCAACGTAGGCAGTCACCTCCAAGCCCACAGAAGAGGGCGCCACCAGCGCTGCATAGCGCCGGATCACACCCTGCTCTTCCAGCATGCGCACCCGGCGCAGACATTGCGGTGCCGACAGATGGATGCGCTCGGACAATTCGACATTGCTCATGCGCCCATCCTGTTGCAACAGTTCAATGATCTTGATGTCGATTTTATCCATGTGATTTCTTTAAATATGAAATAAAACTGCATTTTAATAGAATAAATCGCATGATAACGAAAGCATATTTCTATAAATATTCAGTAAAATTTCTTCGTTACCACTGCCAAGGCAGCTGCGGAAACCTTGCTGCCTCCTATCATGAAGAGCCTCGTTCACTACATCGGTACGCAGGAATTGCAAGCGTTTCTGCGCCATCATCCGGTACCGCAAGTCATCGACGCGATTGCTGGCTATATCGAATCCGACTACCTGCGCTGGCACGCCTTTGACAAAACAGCCCGTCTGGCCAGCCATAGCAAGATTGGCGTGATTGAGCTGATGCCTATTTCGGACGGTCAGCTGTACAGCTTTAAATACGTCAACGGCCATCCCGCCAATACCGCAGCAGGCTTGCTGACCGTGACCGCGTTCGGTGTACTGGCCGATGTAGAGACTGGATATCCACGGCTGCTCAGCGAGCTCACCATCACGACTGCCTTGCGCACTGCGGCGACCTCGCTACTGGCAGCGCGTGCCATGGCGCGCAAGGGAAGCCGGGTCATGGCCTTGATCGGCAATGGCGCACAGAGTGAATTCCAGGCAATCGCCTTTCACTGCCTGCTGGGGATAGATGAAATCCGTGTCTTTGATGTCGACCCAGCCGCGACCGACAAGCTATGTGCCAATCTGCGAGCCTATGCCCAGCTCACCGTGCGACGTGCTGCCAGCGTCGCCGAGGCGGTGCAGGGCGCAGATATTGTCACCACGGTGACCGCCGACAAACGCAACGCGCTCATTGTGACGCCAGAGATGGTCGCGCCCGGCATGCACTTCAATGCCGTCGGAGGAGATTGCCCCGGCAAGACCGAGTTGCATCCGGCGATTCTGGCGCAGGCAAGGGTGGTGGTAGAGTTTGAGCCGCAGTCGCGTATTGAAGGAGAATTGCAGCAAATGCCGGCAGATTTTGCCGTCACCGAGTTATGGCAAGTGTTGCATGGGCAAGCCACGGGGCGCGGCAGTGATGCGGAAGTGACGGTGTTTGATTCAGTGGGTTTTGCGCTGGAAGATTTTTCTGCCTTGCGTTATCTCGATACCCATCTCTCCGACTATGCGCAGGTGATTGGCCTCATCCCGCAACTGACCGACCCCAAAAATCTGTACGGTGCGATTGCGCCGCACAGCCCGGCAGTGCGGATACCGGAACTGGTTTCTTTGATCAAGGAAGTGGAATGAAGACAATTCGACTCATCGGCGCGCCCACCGACATCGGTGCCAGCCGCCGTGGTGCCTCCATGGGGCCAGAAGCCCTACGCGTGGCAGGACTGCAGCAGGCATTACAGGAACACGGCTTGCGCGTGATCGACAGCGGTGATGTCAACGGCCCGGCCAACCCCCAGCTGCCACCAGTGGATGGCTTTCGCCATCTGCCCGAAGTAGTGGCCTGGAACGTACAGATCCATGCTGCCGTGCAGGCCAGTTTGCAAGAACATCAGTTGCCGATCCTGATGGGTGGTGATCATGCGCTCGCCATCGGTTCCATCAGCGCCATTGCCCAACACTGTCGCCAGCACGGAAAGAAGTTGCTGGTGCTGTGGCTGGATGCGCATGCTGACGCCAATACCCACACCTCGACACCAACCGGCAATATTCACGGCATGCCGGTCACCTCGCTACTCGGCATCGGGCCGGCTGCGCTCACCGGTATCGGTGGCAAAACGCCGGCGCTGCTTCCCGATGCGATTCGCCAGATCGGCATCCGCAGCGTTGACCGGGAAGAAAAGCAGCATCTACGTGAACTAGGCCTGCAAGTGTTTGACATGCGTCACATCGACGAGCATGGCATGCGCGTGACGATGGAACAGGCACTGGCTGGCATCGATGCCGACACCCATCTGCATGTCAGCTTCGATATTGATTTTCTGGACCCGGCGGTGGCGCCCGGTGTGGGCACGGCGGTACCGGGCGGTCCAACCTATCGCGAAACGCAGCTCTGCATGGAGATGATTGCCGATACCGGACGTCTGGCCTCGCTCGACATCATGGAGCTCAATCCTGCCTGTGACGTGCGCAATCAGACGGCAGAGCTGGTGGTGGAATTGGTGGAGAGCCTGTTTGGGAAGTCGACGTTGATACGCTGAAGAGATAATCAAACAATGCTTTGAAAGGATCTGGTCGCTTGCTACATAAAATCTCTGGATTATCGAGCAAGGTCTCTTCTTGAGCGATTCGTGCAGGATTTTTCATTGACCCCTGTTTTATCGAACGGTATCCTTTGCACGTCCCTGATAAAGAGGGGAACTGGTTTGACGACCTGATTGCGTAGTTGGTGAAAGCCGCGTCTTTACGACGCATTTTTGTGTTTATCCAACGGAGGCTCCATGAGCAATCACGACAGTAATTCAACCCGTCATTCCACCAACACCACTTCCGCATCTGATGCACCCACGCACGAAGATTTCCACTGGATAGAAGGCCCGCAGCAAGGCAGCCTGTATGGCAATCTTCTGGAAACCACGCTCGATGTCAGCGCCGGCATTCATGCCTGTCTACAGATTATTTATACCAATACACTGGAACATGCCGCCAACGACGATGCCGATGACGGTGAGAAGGCATCACCGGCGGTGAGTGTGATGCACGCTGATCAGTTGATGCGGCTGGCAATTGTGTCTGCAGGCTTGCTACGCGATGAGGCGTGGCGGCAGGTGGAGGATTGCAATGAGGTTGAAGTTAGTTAATCAGTGAAGCTATCGCCATAAAAAAACGCCATTGCAACTACATGCAATGGCGTTTTATTTTGTCCAGCCAGAATCAACGCAGCGCGTCAGCACATTCCTTGACCAGTGCCGGGCCACGATAGATCAGCCCTGAATACAACTGCACCAGCGCAGCACCTGCCTGCACCTTGGCTTTGGCATTGCTGCCACTGAGAATACCGCCGACGCCGATGATCGGCAGCGCATCACCCAGCTCGGCCTTGAGGCCACGCACCACACGATTGGATGCTTCGAATACCGGTGCGCCGGACAGACCACCGGTTTCTTCTGCATGCTGCAGGCCGGTGACCGCATCACGGCTGATGGTGGTGTTGGTGGCGATGACACCATCAATCTTGTGACGCAGCAGGGCATCGGCGATGTTTTTGATCTGCTCGGTGTCGATGTCGGGTGCGATTTTCAGCGTCAATGGCACGTAGCGTTTGTGCTGGTCTGCCAGACGCAGTTGCGCCTCCTTGAGCTGGGATAGCAGTGCGTCGAGCTCAGAGGCACCTTGCAGCTGGCGCAGGTTCTTGGTGTTGGGCGACGAAATGTTGACCGTGACGTAGCTGGCGTAGGGATAAACCTTTTCCAGGCAATACAGGTAATCGTCAGCGGCACGTTCAATTGGGGTATCGAGGTTCTTGCCGATATTCAGACCAAGTACGCCTTGCTTGCTTTGGTAGAAGCGCGAGGCTTGTACGTTGGTGACGAAGGCATCGACGCCGCCGTTGTTGAATCCCATCCGGTTGATCACGGCATGCGCAGCTGGCAGACGGAAAATACGTGGCTTTGGATTGCCGGGTTGGGCGCGCGGCGTGACGGTACCGATTTCGATAAAGCCAAAACCGAGTGCGGCCAAGCCATCGATATAGGCGCCATCTTTGTCGAGACCGGCGGCCAGGCCGACCGGGTTGGCGAAGCGGATACCCATGACAGTACGTGGGTCGTCAGCTGGTTTGGCGATCAGTTTGGTCAGGCCAAGTGCGGCGGCACGGCGCAGTGCTGGCAGGGTCAGGTTGTGGGCGGACTCGGCGTCGAGAGAAAACAGCAGCGGACGGACCAGGCCGTAGAGGGAATTGTCAGGCACGATGGGCGGCAAGGAGTGAAAAAGTGCCGCTATTTTAGCGTGTCTGCGTGTATTTTCTGGAAAAACTGCGTTCTAGAGCGGGTCTTGTAGCAGAGCCCACTCTCCATTCTGCAAAGCTTCCAGCGGCTGGAAGTTGGTCTTGTAGGCCATCTTTGGGCTTTGACGGATCCAGTAGCCGAGATACACATAAGGTATGCCGAGTTGCCGGGCCTGCTCAATTTGCCACAACACGTTGTAGGTACCGAATGAGCTGCCGGGGATATCGGGGTCGTAGAAGGTGTAGACCGAGGACAAGCCATCATCAAGCACGTCGATAATGCTGATCATGCGCAATGTGCCATCGGGCTCGCGGAATTCCACTAAGCGGGTATTGACCTTGCTCTGCAGCAGGAATTGCGCATATTGGTCGCGGCTGTCCTGATCCATGCCGCCGCCGGCGTGGCGCACGGATTGGTAGCGCAGATACAGTTCGTAGTGCTCGTGGGCGTAATTGAGGTTGGTAACCAGAGTCATGAGTTCCTGGTTTTTGCTCCAGGCGCGGCGCTGGCTGCGATTGGGTTCGAACTCGTTGACCCGGATACGCACCGGCACACAAGCTTGGCAGCCGTCACAATAAGGGCGGTAGGTGAAGATACCGCTGCGCCGAAAGCCAGTCTTGACCAGTTCGGAGTAGACATCAGCATTAATCAGGTGCGATGGCGTGGCAACCTGTGAGCGGGCTTGCTGGTGATCGAGGTAGCTGCAGGGATAGGGTGCCGTTGCATAAAACTGCAAGGTGGAAAACGGCAGGTCTTTAAGGTGCGTCATGAGCGTCCTGAGAAGTCCTTGATGATCCCTCGCCCGGCATGCGCTGGCGGGCGGGAGATCACCACTATCGTTGTCACAAAATCGATGGATTTCTAGTAATTTACACTACTTTTTCTGGATGCTGGGGGTGGGAAACAAATCAAGTGGATGCCAGAAATTGATTTGGGGTGTGTCGATGGCGCTGCGCAAGTGTTGGAGGAACTCACTGCGCGGTATCGGTGCTGCACCGAGCGACGCCAGATGTTGGGTTTCCTGCTGACAGTCGATCATCTTGACGCCTTGCTGGCGCAGAAAATGGACCAGATAGGCGAGTGCTACCTTCGAGGCATCGCTGACGCGAGCAAACATCGATTCGCCATAAAACATGCTGCCGATGCTGACACCATAGGCACCACCGACCAGTTTGCCGTCAAGCCAGACTTCGGAGGAATGGGCATAGCCTGCGCGATGCAGGCCGTAATAGCCGTCGACGATGTCTTTGGAAATCCAGGTGCCGACTTCGCTGCGGCGGGGCTCGGCGCAGGCGCGCATGACCTCGCGGAAGGCAGAGTCGAAGCGCACTTCCCAGCGATGGTCGGTATGACGGCTGCGCTCGATCTTGCGCAGGGTCTTTTTGAGACTATCGGAGATGATGAAGCGGTCGGTGTAGAGCACCATACGCGGATCGGTGCTCCACCAAAGGATCGGTTGGCCTTCTGAAAACCAGGGGAAGATGCCTTGCCGGTAGGCTTGCAGCAAACGCTGTGGAGATAGATCAGCACCCGCAGCCAACAGGCCGGCCGGATCGGTCAGTGCCTTGGAGACATCAGGGAAGGGGGTGTTGACATCCAGCCAGGCAATCATGTCGCGCCCCGTTTCTTAGAACGTGGTGACTAACACCGGAATGTACTCAAGTACATGAAGATGTTGAGCACTGGTTGGCGGACAATCAGGGGCACGCAGTACGATCATAAACACGTTCTTAGTCAGGTTGCATCATGCGTTTACGGATATCTTCGGTATGCAGGCCAAAGACTGGCTGACTGTCGCCATCACTGTCTTTGTGATGGCGTTGCAGATCGGCGAAGAAGGAGCGCAGCGTATATTCGACGGTCGGGAAGGCGATCTCACCCCAAGGGATATCGGCTTCCTTGAACATGGCCACTTCCAGGCTTTCGGTACCGGCGGCGTAATCGAGATCTTTGAGCTGGGCGAGGTAAAACAGATGGACCTGATGTACATGCGGCACATTGATCATCGCAAACAAAGCGCCGAGCGTGATGTGGGCACCGGCTTCTTCCTCGGTTTCACGCAGGGCGGCATCGGTGGTGGTTTCTCCGTTTTCCATGAAGCCGGCAGGCAGAGTCCAGAATCCGTAGCGGGGCTCGATGGCCCGCCGACACAGCAGCACTTGCACTTCACCTTCGACTTCCCAGCGCGGAATGGAGCCAACTACCAGTTTGGGATTCTGGTAGTGAATCGCGCCGCAATTGCTACAGACGAAGCGCGGGCGATTGTCGTCAGGAGGTATCTGTAAGGAAACCGGATGCGCACATTCAGAACAAAATTTCATAAAACCCGTCAATTTTTTGGTGTCCTGTCGACAACTCGGGAGAAATCGTCGTTGCCTGGATCATTCCTGGAAAAAGTGTGAATCGAAGTGTAACACTGTCGTTAGCAGGGATAGGAAGTCGCGGCGACTCTTTTATTATTGTCGCTGGCGCCGCTATGTGGGCGATGTTTTCTGTAGGATAAAACTATTTCAACGAATGGTTTGCATAGTTTCGATAAATCGCATATACTTTCATTCTTCAGACGCGGGGTGGAGCAGTCTGGCAGCTCGTCGGGCTCATAACCCGAAGGTCGTAGGTTCAAATCCTGCCCCCGCAACCAAATTGTCTAAAACCGTTGATCGCTTATGGCTTTCAGCGGTTTTTTGCATTTCGGCTGGTGTGCCACTAAGTGAGCCACCTACACATGCCACAGATCAAGGCCCCAAGGTTGTATCTCAACCGTTGCGGAGTGTTCTACTTCCGCTTAAAAACCAAAGAAAAAGACCGGAAAGTCAGTTTCCGCACGAAATGCCCGGTGACTGCTAACATTGTTGCGTTACAACTTAACGCAGTCATTGAACGGGGTCGGGCAATGAACATAGGGATTAGTGTTTGTTAAAATTTTTTACCGAGGGCGAGGACCAAGTAACAGAAAAATTGAGGATAAGAAATGACGAATACGCCGGCACCAAAACTTTTTATTTCGTACAGTTGGACGACGCCGACCCATGAACGGTGGGTTATAGAACTTGCAGAACGCCTCCGTGATGACAATGTAGATGTCATTTTGGACAAGTGGGATCTTCGAGAAGGTCATGATGCCCATGCATTCATGGAGAAGATGGTTTCTGATGACGAAATAAAAAAAGTAGCCATGATTTTCGACATCACCTATGTCGAAAAGGCCAACAAGCGAGGTGGCGGCGTAGGAACGGAAACGCAGATCATCACCGGTGAAATATACGGTCAGACCGATCAAGATAAGTTTGTAGCCGTTATTGCGGAGAAAGATCCCGATGGAAAGGCCCCTGTTCCCGTGTACTACAAGGGGCGGATTTACATCGACTTGACGGACGCCGACCGCTTTGAAGCCGAGTATGAAAAATTACTCCGCTGGATCTACAACAAACCTCTCTACGTCAAGCCAAGCCTTGGAAAAACGCCGGAATTTATTTTGGGTGAGACCGTCCGAGCATTTGGAAATCGCTCGTCAATGAAACGTGCGATTGATCATCTGCGGGAAGGTAAGAACACGGCATCTGCCATTTTGGAGGAATATCTATCGAGTGTTTCTTCTGCAATGGAAGAAATGCGGATTAAGAAAGAGGCTTCCGTGGAGTTTGACGATCAGATCGTTCAATCCATCGACAATTTCTTAGTGACCCGAGATGACGTTATTTCTGTGATGCAGGCTGTTTCGAGATATCAGCCCACGGAAGACAATGTGAAGAAGATCCATAGGTTTTTTGAGGGATTGCTTCCTTATTATTCACCACCAAGTAATGTTTCAAGTTACCAGTCATGGGACTTTGATAATTTCTTTTTCATCGTTCACGAATTGTTTTTATACACTGTCGCCATCTTCATTGAGCGAGAGCAATTTGAGCAAGCCCGGGCCTTGATTGCCACGGATTTTTATGTCGGTAACAGAGGTTCGTATGGTGATGGTCCAATGATTTCTAGCGAAATGATTGATCAAAACATGGATTCATTGGAGCATCGCAACCAGCGACTTATCCTAGGGAAAAAATCGCTCAGATCACAATTACTGCACGACCGAAACAAAACCTCTGGCGTTCGGTATGACATTCTCGCTCAGGCGGATCTTGTGATTTATTTGAATTCGATGCAGCACCAGGGTTATTGGTGGCCCTATACATTGCTTTATTTGGGGCATGGCCGATCACCGCTTCCCGTGTTCGCTCGATCTTCGTCCAAGAAGTATTTTGAAAAATTTAAGGCTGTGATTGGACTGCCTTCTGTGGAGGTGTTGCGTGCATTGATCACAGAGTTGACGGCGGTCGGAGGAAGAATGCACCGAGCTGGCCAGTATGGATTCTCTATTGAATGGCTGACCGGGATTAATGAAATTGCAAAAAAGGACTGATTCCCAACGTAAGGTCATTTTTTAAGACTGTGAAATGACGTCAAATTGATTGAAGACTATGGTCTTTCAGCGTTAAACAACGGAACAGGATCCAAGTCATTTTCATGAGGTCTGTTCCTTTTTACTGGATGCAACGACCATCACAGATTTTCAATGGTTCTTTCTCGATTCACGGTTCCATCACTTGAAAGTTGATAAATAAAAAAACGGGACTGCTGCTAATATGAAATCCATAAAAACAATGAAGCGAATCGGGAAATCGCTTTTTGATAAATAACACTAGGGGAAGAAATGCTTAAAAGCATTCAAAAGATCAAAGGACTGGGAGTATTCAACGATTACGTCATGCCAGCGGGAACCACCGAATTTGGCGTTAAGAACCTGATTTACGGCTGGAATTATTCCGGGAAAACCACGTTGTCACGGCTGATCTCCTTGCTGGAACATAAAAAGCCTGACCCCGATCTACCCAACGTCTCTTTCTCAATCTTGAGTGGTGCGGACGTGATCAATGAGATCAACTTTCAAACCTCCTCGGTCGTATGCAGGGTCTTCAATTCGGATTTCATCACCAAGAATATCAACTTTGCCGGCAATCCCTTTAAGCCCATTTTGCTGTTAGGTGCAGATGCAGGAGATGCCCAAAAGAAAATTGACCGATTTCAGGAGTATCAAGAGAACATCTCCGCAAGGGTCGTTAAAAAGAACAAAGCCTTTGCAGACGCAAAAGCAGCAATGGATCGAGCCAAAACGGATAAAGCCTCTTCCGTAAAGGCTACGATGTCTTTGGTGAAGGCATATGGAGCTTCCCATCTTGATAAAGACATTCAGACCATCCGTAATCTCTCGGTCACGGATCATGAATTGCTGCCTGCAAATTATGAGGCCGATTTGAAATTGGCCAGAACGTCTGATCAAGACCAACTCGCTTCCATTCCGAAATTGTCGTATGCCTTGAATTACGATCAACTCCATAAGAAGGCAGAAACGCTACTTTCAACAAAACTCAACCTAACCAACACCATCGACTATCTGTTGGAGCATCTTGCTGTTTCGAATTGGGTGGAGACGGGATTAGACCTGCATGCCGATAAAGCAGAATGTGAGTTTTGCGGAAATACATTGACCGAGAAGCGAATGCAGGAATTGAGGGATCATTTCTCTCTCGACCTTGCAGATCACAAACACGCCCTCAATACTTTAAGAGAACAGGTGTCGTCTGCGAGAGTTGTTTACAGCCCCAATAAAGCCTCGGAATTCAATGCTCAATTTCGAGAGCAGTTCACGACCTTGAATGCCACGTTAAAAACGGCGGTCAGTGCTTACAACGCGGCCCTCGATGTGCTTGATGATAGAGCTAAAAAGAAATTTGATGCCCCAACGGTTCTCGGTATGCTCGCCGCAATTGATCCGAAAATTCAATCCGATTTATCGGATTCGATCGACGCCATCAATGTCGTGATTGCCGACAACAACAAGATATCCAATAATTTTTCATCCGAAAAAGAGCAAGCGATTGATCGGTTGAAAATGCATTTCGCACAAGCTTTCATCAAAGAAAAGAAACTTCAAGAGTTTGAAGACAAGCAGGCCATGTTAGAGCGGCAGGTTAAACGGTGCATGGGGTATCTGGCCAATATCGGCGTAGAGATTGAAAAATTACAAGCCACGATCAGTCAGGCCCAGCGTGGCCGAGAAGAGATCAACCTTCTCATTGAGCGATTGCTCGGAAGCGATAGTGTCCAGATTGTCGTGGCGAAGGTGGCCGATAAAGAGCAGTTTCAACTCATCCGAAAAGGCGGGAAGCCTGCAAACCATTTAAGCGAAGGTGAAAAGACAGCGATTGCATTCTCGTTCTTTATTACCTCCTTGAAAGAGATCAAGGATTTCAGTCAAGCCATCATTTACATCGACGATCCGATTTCGAGCCTGGACAGCAATCATATTTTTCAAGTGAATGCGATCATCAAAGAGACATTCTTTTACAAAGACCCGAACGACAAGCAAGCACCGGTCACGACAACGTGCAAACAGATTTTTCTGTCCACGCATAATTTCGAGTTCTTTTCATTGCTCAGAGAACTGAAGCCCGATGGGAAGGCATCGAGCCATTACTTGGTTAAAAAGATTTCGCCATTGTTCTCAACGTTCGGCAACATGCCCAAGTCGATGTATCGCTATTCGTCTGAATACCATTTCCTCTTTGACGTGCTGAATGGATTTCATACAGCACCGGCAGAAGATAAGACTGATTTGAAATTGTTGATGCTGCTACCCAACGCGGTTCGACGGTTCGTGGAACTCTATACGTATTCAAAGTATCCCGGCCAGAAAGACATGACGGTGGATCAGCGGGCGGAAATATTGTTCGGTGGGGAGAAGTCGAAACGGCTGTTGAAGGTGTTTCACTATTTTAGCCATGCTAACAACATCGAACGAATGGTGGAGCAAAACGATTTGATGTGTGATATCGAGGGGGCGGTGGATGACCTGATGACGCTACTCAATGAGAAAGACCCGCTCCACATGGAGGCGTTGAAAGCATCTCTTGCATGATCTGCTTTACCGATAATTCACCGTCTAGACTAATGGTTTGCGAATGAATACTAAGAAATGTCAGTTATGCAGGGATGAGTTGAATCACTCCAACGATTCAAAGGAGCACATCATCCCCAATGCAATCGGGGGTAAAAAGAAGGTTTCGGGTTTCATTTGCAAGTCGTGTAACAATAAGGCCGGCGAGACTTGGGACGCCGAGTTGGCTTCCCAGTTGAACTGGTTTTCCCTATTTTTTTGGAATTGTCAGAGAACGTGGAACTCCGCCTTCCATGACGGTAGAAACGAATATTGGGAAACTCATTCTTCACTATGATGGCACGCAGTCATTGACTAAGCCCATCTATGAAGTGACCGAAAATGACGGAATTGGAACGCTAAGAATTCAAGCCCGTACCGAAAAAGAAGCCTATCAATTGCTGCGGGGCGCTAAGTCTAAATATCCAAATTTGGATGTTGATGAGGTGATGAAACAAATGCAGGTGACGGATGACTACACTCCACGAATCGTCAATATGTCGATTGAACTTGGTGGTGAGGAATGTGGTCGTTCGGTGGTGAAATCTTGCCTTGCATTAGCCTCTTTCCGGGGAATCGATATTGATCAATGCTCTCCTGCTGACCACTATCTGAATTACGGTGGTTCGGCAAATTTTGGGGGCTACTACGACAGTGATTTAGTTTTGAATAGACCGCCTGATAGCATCTTTCATTGCGTTGCTGTTACGGGTAACTCCAAATCCCAAATGCTCCTAGGTTATGTCGAGTATTTCAGTGTTCAGCGTGTTGTCGTTTGTTTGTCTGATACGTATGAAGGAGATGACTTTGAGTCCATGTACGCCATTGATCCACGTGATGGAAATGAATTGGAGCTGAAAGTAGACCTTTCATTTTCGAAGGCTGATGTGGCAGCGATATGCGACTACAAAAGAGCCTCACAGGAGGGCATGCACTTTGCGGTGGGGGAAGTTATGCGGATAGGCTACGCGGCCTCCCTCGAGCGTCAGAAGAATAAAGTGCTAGGAGAAGCCGTTGACTATGGTCTTGCAAATTGCGGGGCAAAGGAAGGGGATATTCTCACTGAGGAACATCTCAGAAAATTGTCCCAGTTGATCGCGGAAAAAATGACGCCATACCTTTTGCAAAGAATTAAAAAATAGTACTACAACTACTTTCATATAACACTGAGGAAAAATTATTGCTGTTTCGGGGAGATATCTTCCACCACCTGAAAGATATTGCTCAATAACAGCTAATTTGAATTGTGTTGGGTATTTAGCCAATGAAAAACCCCGAAAGTTGATCTCCAACTTTCGGGGGGCAGTTTGTGGCAGTTTTTTCCTGACGACAGCCGATGTGGCGTGATAATCAGGAAAGCAAGCATTGCACATCACCGTAACTGATGAGCTGTTTCTTTCTGTTAACGCTTAATTTGGTGCAGCAACAACCGTCATTTCCACCAGCAAGCTAGCAGCGCCAAGCTTGGCTTCAACGGTCGTTCTTGCCGGTGCGGTGCCTGGTGTCACCCATTGATCCCAGACCGCATTCATCGCTGCGAAGTCGTCGATATTGCGTAGATAGATGGTGGTGGAGAGCAGTCGGTCCCGGCTGCTTCCTGCTTCGGCCAGCAAGCTGTCAATACGGGACAGTACCTCCTGTGTCTGTGCTGTGATGTCACCGGTCGCACTCTCGCTACCGTTAGCGGTCTGCCCGCACAGATAAACCAGACCGCCATAACTGACGATCTTGCTCATCCGCGAATTAGTGTGTTTTCGTTCAATATCGCTCAAATTAATCTCCTGGTTGAAAATACGTTCTACCGTACAAGTAGTCTTGCCAACGTCAATAGCAAGACCATTTAGCAAGACCATGTTCAGGTGTGGCCTGATGAAATCTGCTGTGTCGTCATTACTCTGCTTGCGTCTCTTTTTCGTTCGCCAGCGAGGCCAGCGACGCGAGCGACCCCAATGACACCGGCTTGAGTGGTGTGCGTATGTGATAGGCACCGACCTCTGCAGGCGATTTTTGGAGTTCCGTAGAGAGGATTTGGGTAACCGTTAATCCGCACATCCGACCTTGGCAAGGCCCCATGCCACACCGGCTGAAAAACTTGGTCTGATTGGGGCCTTGGCAGCCCAGACGGGCCATCTCGCGGATGCGACCGGCACTGACTTCTTCACAACGACAGACGATTGTTTCATCGCTCGGGTTCGCCAGCCATTGCGGCGGCCGGTAGAGGGCATCCAGGAAAGGGCGAATACGCAGATGCTGCGTCAACTTCTGACTTTCTACCTGGGTGAGGCGAGCATGATCATCCTCATTCAAACGTCCCAATACGCTGGCTGCACCAAGTGCAGCTAAGGCACCGCTTGCTTCGGCAGCTCTGGCACCGGCAATTCCTGAACCATCACCAGCAATGCGAAAGCCAGTCAGCGACGTTTGGCCCCAGGCATCGACAACTGGTCGCCAGGCTACCTGAGTGTCGTCCCAATCATGGGCGACGCGAAGTTGACGGCTGAGTTGCGTATTTGGGACCACACCATGATGCAACAGCACGACGTCGGCATCCAGGCGATGATGGATGCCATTGGCGGTAAACACCACTGCTTCGGCGTGCTCTGTGCCTTCGATGCGTACCTCCGTGACTGCCGAAAACAAAGGGATTGCTGCGCGGCGCAAGCGCCACAGCATGCGCATGCCTTTAAGTAGATAGGATGGTGCCAGCAGGGCTGCTCCGATATGCGCCAAGGCTTTCTGCCGGTTTTCTCGCGGTGAAGTTTCGACGATGCCTGCAATCGATGCGCCGGCATCGAGCAATTGGCAGGCTACCAACAACAGCAAAGGCCCCGCACCCACCAAAACAACCCGTCCCTGAGGCACGATGGCAGCACTCTTCATGGCAATCTGTGCCGCGCCTGCGTTGAGCACACCGGGCAGCGTCCATCCCGGGATCGGAGAAGGGCGCTCCATTGCGCCGGTGGCGGCAATGAGTTGTGGTGCACGTACGCGCGATGAGCGGCCATCCTGCTGTACCGTTACCGTGAGGTCGGGGGCTACCTCCCAAACCATAGCGCCGAAGCGACGTTCGACGTTGGCCTTGGACAGACGGTCAGACAGTGTCTTGCCGTGACGATAATCAGGGCCAAGCAACGCAGCAACGGAGGGCGCTACGGCTGTGATGTTGCGATAAATCTGTCCACCCGGTCGCGGCTGTTCGTCGAGCAGCAGCGTCTTCAATCCCTGAGCCGCGCCGGTCAACGCGGCGGCCATACCGGCCGGCCCTGAGCCGATGACGATGAGATCGTGTGTGAATGTCAATGTCGAGGTCGTCATTTCACATCTCCTACCCGACGGGCGCCATCTTGCAGGCGTACTGTCATTCCCGCATGCACTTCGATCATGCACGATTGCGTATTCTGTACGCCATCGACTTCAACGAGACAATCAAAGCACACGCCCATCAGACACAACGGTGCCCGTGGTTGGCCCGATATTGCAGTGTGTCGAAACGGAACCACGCCTGCATTGAGGAGTGCTGCGGCCAACATTTCCCCCTCACGTGCTTGTACCGACCTGCCGTCGACAACAATTTCCACGAGAGGACGCAGTTCCTCCGTAGAAGCCAACATTGTTTTAAACATCGAAGCGCTCCGATTTGAAAGTATGAATTTCTGGCGGCTCGCTGGCGCCGCGCATCCAGTCCACCAACGGACCAGCATGCATGGCGGCCAACGTGATGCCACTGTGGCAAGTCACAAGAAAAGCACCAGGGCAGTCGCCAGACTCCTGATAGATGGGATAACCATCCGGTGTCATGACCCGGAGAGCACCCCAGGTACGCACGATGTTGGCATTCTCCAGAATCGGGAAGTAGCGTCGCGCACGGTGGGCGATCCGGGCTAACTGGTCAATTGTGGTGCCGTCATCGAATCCCACGCCTTCTTTTGAGTCGCCAATCTGGACAACGCCTTCTCCGGTCTGCCGCACATGCACAGAGGGGTGGCGCAAGAAGGGTTGCATGCGTTCCGTGACGAGCACCTGGCCTCTGTTCGGTGCAATCGGTGCCTGCATGCCGACCATGGGTGCCAGGTCCCGGTTTCCAAGTCCGGCGGCAAGAACCAGACGGCCAGCAACGTGCTCGCGGCCATCGGTCCAGACATGAAATGCCCCGTCACGATGTTCAATCCGGTCACAGTGGACACTGCCAATCATCTCCCCACCGAGCATCCTGAAATTTTCGGTCAGGGCACGTAGCAGTCGTAAAGGACTGACATGACCATCAAGCTGCCCGTAGACGGCACCAACCACGTCAGGCCCGATATGGGGAGAGAGTTCGCGCAGGCTTTGCGGATCCAGTACTTCAAACGGATAGTGCGTGCCAATGGCGCTTCTCAGCGTCTCAAGACTGGCGACGTACTCGCGCAACTCAGCTTCTTCAAGGCAGATGGTTAGTCCACCTACTTGAGAAAGTTCAAGATCGACACCGGATGTCTGCGTCAATTCTTTCGCAAACGATGACCACCGACCGACCGAGGCCATGGTCCAGCGTGCATAGTCGGGATTGCTCAACCCTTTTCCCTGCAGCCAGACCAGTCCAAAGTTACCGCGTGCGGCACGAAAGGCGTCATCGCCTTCGTCCAGCAAGCGTACCTTTTCACCGGCTTTGGCAAAACCATAGGCGATGGACATCCCGACCACGCCACCGCCAATGATCAGTGTGTCTATGTCACGTATTGTCATGAAGTTTTCCCAACAAGAATGCGATCAAGTCCGTAGAAGCGATCAAGTAAGACCATCAATACCAGCGTCAAGACAATCAATACCGCCGACACGGATGCCAGCAGGGGATCAATCGTGTTGGCGATGTGGTTGTACATCTTGACCGGTAATGTCTCCGTCCCGGATGAAGCTACAAAGATGGACATCGTGAGTTCGTCGAAGCTGTTGATGAAGGCAATGATCCAGCCGCCAGCGACACCGGGGAGGATAAGCGGCAGCTCAATGCGACGAAACACGGTCCAGGGCGAAGCACCCAGTGACTCGGCTGCCTGCGACACGGTACGGTCAATGCCGGTTGCCGCAGCCACCACCAGGCGCAGCGCATACGGCAGCACAATGACGGTATGCGCCGCGGTTAATCCTGACAGCGTGCCTGGCAATTCCAGCAGGGTAAAAAAACGCAACAGCGCAATGCCGAGTACAACATTGGGCACCATCAGTGGGGATAGCAAGATGCTGAGAATTGCTTCCCGCCCACGAAAGCGATGCCATGCGATTGCCATGCCAGCCGGCACCGCTAGCAAGGTTGCCAGCGTTGCCGCAACCACGCCCAAGGTCAGGCTGCGATAGAAGGCATCGATGAAGCTGTCATCTTTAAGAATCGCCAGATACCAACGAAACGAGGCACCATCAAAGGGCATGGCGATATAGCCCTTGTCGGTGAACGATACCAGCACAACGACCAGCAGCGGCGCCAGCATGAACGCCCCAAACAGCCAATGGAATATCAGCAGGGGAAGTGGAGTGCGATTTTTCATTGAAACACCTGCTTGTAACGACGCTCAACCCAGCGGTTCACACCGATAGAAATCATCAGCACGATGACCAGAAGAACCACCGATAATGCAGCCCCCAAAGGCCAATTCAGATTGCCCAGAAATTCATCATAAATACTGGTTGGCACGACCTTCAGGCGTCGTCCGCCAATAATGGCAGGCGTTGCAAATGCGCTGGCTGCCAACGCAAATACGATGAGACCGCCAGAGAGCACGCCGGGAATAACCTGCGGGAAGACGATACGAGCCAGCATGGTCGGCAACCCTGCACCTAGCGATTGCGCCGCCTGTTCAATGGCCGGATCAAGTTTTTGCAAAGAAGCCCAGACGGCCAGGACCATGAACGGTACGAGCACATGGACCAGCGCCATCACGACACCGCCCAGCGTAAACATCATCTTGATCGGTTCAGACACGACCCCGGTTGCCATCAGAACCTTGTTGATGACGCCTTCGTTGCCGAGCAAAATCGCCCAGCCTAGCGTGCGCACGACCACGGAGATCAGCAATGGACCGAGAACAATCACCATGGATACGGCCCGCCAACGGGCGCTCAGGCGACTGAGAACGTAGGCTTCTGGCACGCCAAGCACAATGCAGATGAGCGTGACCATGACAGACATGCCAAAGGTACGCGCAAAAATGGTGTGAAAATAACCATCGCTGGCGATGTCGGCATAGTTGGCAAACGTGATCTGCTCGCCAACACCACCTCCGGGTAAAAAGGCAAAAAAACTCAGTGAGAGGGTGACGATCAAAGGCAAGGCAACCAATGCCAGCACGACCAACATGCCGGGAGCGGAGAGCCAGTAGGGCAGTTCATTGCGTCTGGAACGCGTTCCCGCAGTCATGACTGCACACCTGCGGCAGTTCCTTGCCGCACGACGAGTCGCGCATGTTCGGGAGGCCAGTGAAGACCAACCTGGTCCCCTTCAGCAGCTTGTGGGGCACCGGCATTGACGTGCGTCAGCTGTACGCTACCCAAAGGCGTCTCGACCTGGAACAACCAGTGATTGCCAAGGAATACTCGGGCACTGACAACCCCTTGGAGTAGGGCATCCGTGCGAGTTGAAAACTGGATTTTCTCGGGCCGCACAATGTACTCAAGAGAGCCGACACACTCGGTATCGCTGGTCGGTAAAAAAAGCTCCCCGACCTCCACGCGTGCAGAGGTCTGCGAGCGCCTGCCCTCAAAAACGTTAGCCTTTCCCAGAAAGGTGGAGGAGAAGCGACCATTGGGATGTTCGTACATATCAAACGGTCGTCCGACTTGCTCAATACAGGCTTTGTTCATCAAGACAACGCGATCTGACAGCGTCATCGCTTCGGCCTGGTCGTGCGTGACCATGATTGTGGTGACACCGACGCGATGTTGCAGTGCACGCAGTTCAATCTGCATTTCCTCGCGCAATTTGGCATCGAGTGCCCCCATCGGCTCATCAAGCAGCAATACCGGTGGTTGAATCGCAAGCGCACGCGCCAGAGCGACGCGCTGACGTTGTCCACCGGACAGCTCCCTTGGATAGCGGTTTGCCATTGCGCCAAGGTGAACCAGCTCCAGGGTGGAGGTCACGCGCTTGCGACGCTCCCCGGATGGAACGCCCTGCATTTCCATGCCAAACGACACATTGTCTGCCACAGTCATGTGCGGAAACAGCGCATAGTTTTGAAAGACAATCCCCAAGCCGCGCCGACTAGGTTTGACATCAGTGATATCGCGCCCATCGAGGTAAATACGACCAGTGGTCGGCTGGACGAATCCTGCCACCATCTGCAAGGTTGTCGTCTTGCCACACCCCGAAGGGCCTAACAAACTGATGAATTCTCCCTTTTCCACCGACAGATCACAGGCAGCAACGGCGGTAACATCACCGTAGCGCTTGGAGAGTCCTTTCAATGTCAGAAAGCTCATAAGATATGTCTCGTCCGTAATCTCTTACTGTTCAACTTCCCGGTTCCAGCGATTGGTCCATTCAGCGCGCTTGGTATTGATGACATCGTAGTTGGGGGCAAACAATGCGTTGACCTTCTCCGGACCATAGACGACCTTCTTCATCACCTCAGCAGAGAGCTTGGTGTTCTTGTTGACGGGGCCCCAGCCCTGCGCCGTAGCAAGAATCGACTGCACCTCCGGGGACAGGATGTACTGCAAAAACTGCTGGCCCAATTTGGCCTGAGGGGCACCTTCGACCACGCAACCTGCGCTCAATAGCGTCACGGCACCCTCTTTGGGATAAACAAACTCGACTGGTGCGCCTTGGTCTATGACGGTTTGTACGCGACCGTTACCCCATACGACAAGGGCGGCTTCGCCGGTCTGGAGCATTTGCGCCATTTTTCCTGGTGATGGCTCCCATGCCAGGACATTGGGGGCGACCTTCTTGATCATGACGTTGAAACCGGGATCCATTTTCTGCTCACCGCCGCCATTGAGCTTTGCCATCATCACCAGTGTCAGGAGACCATATCCGTTCGTGATGGGAGGGATGACAATTTTCTGTTTGTACTTCGGATCGGTGAGATCCATCCAGGAGGTCGGTGCTTTCCAGCCGTTCTTGGCAAAAATCTCCTTGTTGTAGGCAAGTCCGGTTGCAATAAAGCCGATACCGACGGACTTGTCGCCGATCATGCGGGCATTCGGATAGACCTCCTTGAGGGCCGCACTGTCTTCGACTTTGGTACACAAATTCTGTCCTACAGCCTGGTACATCGGGCCATCGTCGATCATCGCAACAGAAAGCTCCTGGCGGCCCTTTTGTGCCTGAAGCTTGGCCAAAATATCGGTTGAGTTACCCGGCACGTAGACAAGCTTGGCGCCAGTTTTTGCTTCAAAGGGGGGAATAATTTTGTCTTTAAAGAACTGCTCGACGGAGCCACCGTAACCGCCGACATACATCGTCTCCGCGGCATGCGCACTTGAAATATTCACCAACGTCAGTAGGGTCATCACACTCAGATATTTGCGCATCATCGGATTCCTTTGAAAGTGGTTGTCGAAAATTTAGCCATTCGCCATTCGTCATTCGCCAGTGGCAGCCTTGGCGAGTTAGCTTTTGCGTAGTCTATGCTTTATACAATTTCTTAAATATTAAAATTTTTGGTGTTGCTTATGTCTAAATGTTATACATTCAGAAGCAAGGGAGACCAGAGGGGGAAAACGTAAAAAGTAGGCGCAAACGATGCGATACTGAAGTTCGTTAGCTATCTTTTTTATCCTGCTTACTGTGCTGGAGTGCTGAGTCTTATATGCGTAATAGCGTGAATCTGCGACAAATCGAGGCGTTCTATTCCGTCATGCGGATAGGAACAGTGGTTGGTGCAGCGAAGATGATGAGTGTGACCCAACCGGCTATCAGTCGAGCGATTGCCCATCTTGAGATTCGTATTGGTTATAAGTTGTTCGAGCGCACTGGGCGCAAGCTGGTGGCGACACCCGAGGCGCAAGCGCTGTACAGTGAAATCGAACCAATCTATGGCAGCCTGGACAGAATTGCCCAGGTTGCGTATGACATTGGTCACCAGCGTTCCGGGGCACTGCGTGTGGCGACCTTGCCAGCAATGTCGCAGAGTTTGATTCCGCGTACCATTGCGCGCTTTCTGGCAACGCGTCCCCAGGTCACTGTATTGGTACAGACCTTGCCATCGCGGCAAATTGCCGCCATGGTTGCTGGCAAACAGTTTGATGTGGGCGTGGTAGAGCTACCGCTATCACAACCATCCATTTCAATCGAGCCGCTGGAGCCATTCGAACTAGCGTTAGTCATGCCGGCCGACCACCGCCTGGCCAGCAAGCGCCGCATATCCCTGAAAGAACTCGACGGTGAGCGGATGATACTTTTATCGCAACAGAGCTACATGCGATATCAGATCGACGATGCCTTTTCGATCCTTAACGTGTTTCCCAATGTCGTGATGGAAACCCCGAACTCGCTCGTGGCTTGCGCCTCGGTTGCCGCGGGTGTTGGCATTACCTTGGTTACGCGTTTCGCGGCAGAGCCCTTTATTACTTCCAATGTCGTGATGCGCCCCATCGCTGAAGAATTGCATTCACGCTCTGCTGTCATTTTCCCGTATCCCGGTAAGCGGCTATCGCTGGCAGAAACATTTGTGGCTGATTTAAGAGATGAGATTCGCAAGAAGAGTTGAGTGGTCTTTAGCCGAAGAGACCCGTGTGCGTGACGAACTCGCCCGTCTGAACAGCATCAAAATCAAAAAACGCATATGGATAGACGGTAAACGCGTTTTCCATTCGCTCCATCGCTTTATATACTTCGAGGTAGTAAGCAAGCACGTTTTATTGCAGTTTCCTTATTAAGCTTCCGCTATCTCCGCGATAACGGAAGTTTTTTGTTATTTCCTCGATGGAGTGGTCATGTTTCGCAAGCAAATGGTTGCCGCGGTTGCGGTATTGGCGAGTCTGCTGCTGAGTTCAGCTGCTCACGCCGAAGGTCATATCCGTATCGCTCAGCAATTTGGTATCGGTTATCTCATTCTTGATGTCGTCCAGGATCAAAAGCTGATCGAGAAGTACGGCAAGCAGGAAGGGATTGATATCAAGGTCGAGTGGAACAGTATTTCTGGTGCAACGGCCATGAATGAAGCTTTGCTGGCAGGTGCTCTGGACGTGGTGTCAGCCGGTTTGCCGCCGATGCTGGCGATCTGGGATCGCACCCGCGGCCGCCAGAACGTGAAGGCGATTGCCTCGCTCGGTTCCATGCCTAATTACTTGGTGAGCAATAACCCGAAGGTCAAGACGATCGCTGACTTGAGTGATAAAGACCGGATTGCGCTGCCGGCAGCGGGCGTTGGTTTTCAGTCGCGGACATTGCAAATTGAAACAGCGCGCCTGTTCGGCAAGGCCGATTACAAGCGCTTCGACAGTCTTTCGGTGAGTCTGGCCCATCCGGATGCGACCGCTGCATTGATCGCGGGTGGCTCGGAAATCAATACGCATTTCTCAAGCCCGCCTTTCCAGTATCAGGAACTGGAAAACAAGAACGTGCATAAAATTCTCAGCTCTTACGACGTGCTCGGTGGTCAGGCAACCTTCAATGTGCTCTACACCAGCCAGAAGTTCCATGATGAGAATCCCAAGACCTACAAGGCGCTATATAACGCGCTGGTCGAAGCCGCGCAGTTTATCCGTGCCAATAAGACCAAGGCTGCCGATACGTTTATCCGGGTACAGAAGTCCAAGCTTGCTCCGGCACTTGTTCGCCGGATTGTGGAAGACCCTGAAATCTATTTCACCGTATCTCCAGAGCGCAGTTATGTCTATGCAGACAAGATGCACGAGTTGGGCGTCTTGAAGAACCATGCCGCCTCCTGGAAAGATTATTTCTTTGAGGAAGCATATGCGCAGCCCGGTAGCTGATTTTTCTCCCGCGCCGCTGCTGCAGGTTAATGGCGTTGGCTTGCAATATCGTACGCAGACAGCGCTGGTACAGGCGACGCATGACGTCAGTTTTGATGTGTATCCGGCAGATCGGTTTGTGTTGCTGGGGCCTTCCGGCTGTGGCAAGTCGAGCCTGCTGAAGGCGACTGCCGGCTTCCTCACGCCGGCAGCCGGTGAGATTCGGCTCGATGGTGAGCTTGTGCGGCAACCTGGCCCTGACCGTATCGTCGTTTTTCAGGAGTTTGATCAACTGTTGCCGTGGAAGACCTTGCAGCAAAACGTGATGTTTCCACTGCTGGCATCCAAGACGTTAAACAAAAAAGAGGCCGCCGAGCGTGCTACGCACTATCTGGGCAAGGTTGGTCTGAGTCGCTTTGCCGACGCGTATCCGCATACCTTGTCTGGCGGTATGAAAGCACGGGTGGCGATTGCGCGGGCCTTGGCCATGCAGCCAAAGATCCTCTTGATGGATGAGCCGTTTGCCGCGCTCGACGCTCTCACACGTCGCAAAATGCAGGAGGAGTTGCTGGCCTTGTGGGATGAGGTCCGTTTTACTTTGCTGTTTGTCACGCATTCGATTGAGGAGGCGCTGGTGATTGGCAACCGCATCTTGCTGTTGTCGCCCCATCCGGGCCGCGTGCGGGCAGAAATCAATAGTCATCAATATGACCTCAAGAATCTCGGCGATGTCAGTTTTCAGGAAAGCGCGCGCCGTATTCATCGCCTTCTGTTTGATGAGGGTAGTGCAGAAAGCGTCCCTGAGTCTGTGCAGGTCAATTTCAAGGATGTGCGCTTTTCTTACTGAACTGCTGATCGTTCCGATTTCTCCTATTTTTCATGTCATTTTTCTCTGCCGGATCACGTATGCCTCTCCAACCTCCGATTCGTGAAGAATACGAAGTCACTCTGACGCCACTTGAAGATCTACCGCTGGAGCGCCAGTTCTCGCTGGCCCAACGTATCTGGCAGCAAGGCTGGATACGTAAAACGCTGATCCTGTTGGTCTTGATCGCAGTGTGGGAGGGAGTGGCGCGCTGGCAAAACAATGATCTGTTGTTGCCTGGCTTTATCGAGACAGCTCAGGCCTTCATTGATGGCGTGATGACTGGTGAGTTGCTGCAAAAAGTATGGATTTCGCTGCAAGTATTGATCAAGGGATATCTGATCGGGATCGCGCTTGCCTTTGTGTTGACGACATTGGCGGTATCCACCCAGATTGGTCGTGATTTGTTGAGTACCTTGACGGCAATGCTCAATCCGTTGCCGGCCATCGCCTTGTTGCCACTGGCGTTGCTCTGGTTTGGGCTGGGTGAGAACAGCCTGATCTTCGTGCTGGTGCATTCGGTGTTGTGGGCGCTGGCACTCAATGCGTATACCGGCTTCCTGAGTGTGTCCGAGACCTTGCGCATGGCTGGACGTAATTATGGCTTGCGTGGTTTGCGCTTTGTCTTGTTCATCCTGATTCCCGCTGCACTGCCTTCGATTCTGTCGGGCTTGCGGGTTGGTTGGGCATTTGCGTGGCGCACGCTGATTGCAGCGGAGCTGGTCTTTGGCGCTTCCAGCGGCAAAGGCGGATTGGGTTGGTATATTTTTCAGAATCGTAATGAGCTGTTCACAGACAAGGTGTTTGCGGGATTGGCAATGGTCATTCTGATTGGTTTGCTGGTGGAAAACCTTGGTTTCACGACCATTGAGCGGCTTACGGTCAAGCGTTGGGGCATGCAGCGCTAAAGCATTGCCGTTCAGAATTGCTCCCACGTATCGCGGGCGGATACCCGATTTTTCCCAAAAGATGACTTGGCATGCGATTTGCCATCGTTGATACTGCGATAACGAGTAAATTTTTGTTATTGCGGAGATGTGGCATGAGCGAGCAAGTTCTTGTTGAGGGATTGTTTGATCCGTCAACCAGCACAGTCAGTTATCTGGTGATGGATGCGCAGACACGGCAGTGCGCGGTAATCGATAGTGTGCTCGATTACGATCCCAAATCAGGTCATACCTCGACAGCGTCTGCAGATCGCCTGATAACACGTATCCGGGAGCTTGATGCGCGGGTGGAGTGGTTACTGGAAACCCATGTTCACGCAGATCATCTGAGCGCTGCACCGTATCTGCAGGGCAAGTTGGGCGGAAAAATCGCCATCGGTGCGCACATTACGACTGTTCAAAAAACCTTTGGTGCACTCTTCAATGTCGGTGCCGAGGTTGCCAGAGATGGCAGTCAGTTTGACTACCTGTTCCAGGACGGTGAATCGTTTTCCATTGGTAGCTTGCGTGCAGTTGCCTTGCACACTCCTGGCCACACGCCTGCCTGCATGACCTATGTGGTCAGTGATCCCCGGCAATCAGTCGCCTTTGTCGGAGATACCTTGTTTATGCCCGACTATGGCACAGCGCGTTGTGACTTCCCCGGTGGCGATGCGCGGGTGTTGTTCCGCTCGATCAACAAGGTCCTGAGCCTGCCGCCGGAAACTTTGCTTTATATGTGTCACGATTATCAGCCCGACGGCCGGCCGGTACAATTTGTGACAACGGTCGCAGAACAACGTGAAAATAACATTCACCTTCGAAATGGCGTCACCGAAGACGCCTTCGTTGCGATGCGTACCAGCCGTGACAAGACATTGGATATGCCGACCCTGTTGCTGCCATCCGTGCAGATCAACATGCGTGCCGGACATCTGCCGGAGCCAGAAGAAAACGGCACACGCTATCTGAAAATCCCTCTAAACAAGGCTTGATAAACGGTGTATCAGCCGGGCATCTGACTCAGTGACAGTGCAATTCCCAAGCCTACCAGGACGATGCCAATGCAAGTGTCAACGCGTCGTTGCTGAGTCAACAACCGTGTACGTAGCGTTGGACAGGAAATGAGCAGGGCAACGATCGCAAACCACAGAAAATGTGTCGCCGACATGAATAAGCCATAGCCAAATTGCGTCGTCAATGCCGTGTCGGGATTGACGACTTGCGTGTAGGTACTGACCACAAAAAGTGTGGTTTTCGGATTAAGGGCATTGGTCAAAAAACCATTGCTGAACATTGTCATCGTGGACATCGGGGACGCAGCCTGCAAATTGATCTGCAAACTGCTGCGATTGCGGAAGGTCTTCCAGCCGATGTAGATTAAATAGAGGGCACCGACCAACTTGATCGCGGTGAACAGGGTAGGCGAGTGGTCTATCACAAAACCAACGCCGAACATGGTGTAGAACACATGGATTTGTACACCGCAGGCAATCCCTAGTGCGCTCAATACGCCTGCTTTGCGACCATATAGATAGCTGTTACGTGTGACCATCGCAAAATCGGGGCCGGGGCTGATGGTTGCCAGGATGGTGATGAGTGCTACGGCAATGAGTTCGCTCATGTTTCGTTCTCCATTGTTGTGACACGGCCATTATCGGATGTGCCATGCCATACGAAAAACGATTTATAGTGGCACTGATACGTTAGAAAAAATCACAGATTATGTCGAATTCAGTACCGCTGAATACTTTGCGTTTTTTTGAGGCAGCTGCACGCCTGGGAAGTTTTGTCGATGCTGCGCAGGAGCTGCATCTGACCCATGGTGCGATCAGTCGACAAATACGCCTGCTGGAAGAGTCCTTGGGGGTTGCCTTGTTTGAGCGCCGTAATCGGGGTGTTTTTCTCACACAAAAAGGCGTGCAATTGCTGGCCGCAACCCAGCAGGCCTTTGAGCATCTCAATGCGACGATGGCAGCACTACGCGAGCCGGAATATACGCAGCCCTTGGTTGTCTCATGTGAGCCGACAATTGCTATGAAGTGGTTGATTCCGCGTCTCGGCGATTTTTATCAGCACCATCCGGAGGTGCAATGTCATCTGTTTGCTGCAGGCGGTCCGATTGCGTTCCAGCAGCAAGGGGTTGATTTGGCCTTACGTCGCAACGATTTCAACTGGGGTGCCGAGATCTTCAGTGAGGTCGTCGGTGAGGAATGGATCGGGCCAGTCTGTGCTCCGACGTTGTTGAAACGTCAGCGTCTTGACCTGACGCGGCACAAACTCTTGCATACCAGTTCGCGCAAAACTGCCTGGAGCAACTGGTGCAAGGCGGGCAAGAAAGCGGCCTGGCAGCATGGCAATCTGCATTACGAGCATTTCTATCTGAGCCTGCAGGCCGCCTGTGCCGGTTTGGGCGTGGCGATTGGCTCATTGTTCATGGTGCAGGAAGAACTGGCGCAAGGACGACTGGTGGCACCGTTTGATTTTGTGCCGGATGGTTCTCACTACGTGCTGCTATCGCCTGTAGCGATGCAGAGTGACCCTCGTCGCGCAGCCTTCCTGCAGTGGATTCGTGAACAGATGCAGGCGGATCAGCAATCCTGGCGAACTACACTGAAATAAAAGGTCAGTCTTCCAGTGCCAGCATGGCAAAGGTCGCCAGCCAGTGTCCACCGCTGTAGTGACTGCCGACGACATGATCGATGCTCGCCTGCAGATGCAGCGGCACTGCCTGAGCAAAGGCAGGCTGTGCAGGATGATCGGCAGGCAAGTGCCGCGCAATGTGCTTCATGCACCAGGTACGGCTCAGGTTGAGACCGTCGAGATGCGCGATTTTGGGATCGGTTCGGTCACTCAGGGTGGCTGGTTGCATCAGTTGCCTGACGTGTGCTAATCGCGGCAAGAATCCGTCAAACCACGTCGTGAACGCAGAGCCTTGCAATACCTTGCTCATCAACAGCGCTTCGGTCAATGCTGCCGAGAGATACTCGTCACCACCGGGTTCGTAATGCGCGGGGTAGTCGCGATCCTCTCCATAGTAGCGCAGGGCAGCAGTGGTGATCGCGGTGGTCAGCTCGTCGTCAGCTACTGCGCGCGCATAATCGAGTGCCAGTGCCAGAGCAAACGCTGTGTTGTAGTGAGTGCCAACCCGAATCGGATAGGTCAGCTTGTGCAGATAGCTGATCAGATTGTTGCGGATGGTACTGGTCAATGGTTGCATGGCGGCCAACCAGCCGGCGGCGTGCGAATGGGATGATGCTGCCAGTTCCTGTGCCAATGCCAATAACCATCCATAGCCGTAAGGACGTTCAAATGAATTGCGTCCCGCTGCGTGGAAGTAGCTGGCTTCCTGCTGCATGCGTTCCGGTGTGAAGTGTTCGTCAAACAGAGCGCCGATCTCGGTGGCGGCTGGTAAGTCTGGATAGCGGCGCAGGCAGCGCAGCAGCAGCCAGTAGCCATGTACTGCAGAGTGCCAGTCATAACAGCCGTAGAACACCGGATGCAGTGCGCGTGGTGAGAGCACATCGCTGCTGTTGTTGAGCACGTGCATGATGTGGTTCGGATATTCGAGGCGCAGATAGGCTAGTGGTAATGCGGCAAACGCCGTAGCGCGTTCAGAAGTGAGTTGCATGATGCAGTCTCCGTTGGAGAAGGGCGCTGCAGCGTCAGATCATTGGCAGATTGGACGCTGCAGCGATAGTCGGCAAGTTTGAAACAAGCTTGCGCCGTTATTGATTAGCTCATCAGGAAATACATCAGTACGATATTCACGATCAGCAACGCCGCAGCGGTTGGCGCCTGTGCCTTGATGACGGCATTCTTGTCAGGTAACTCCAGCAGTGCTGCTGGCACGATGTTGAAGTTCGCTGCCATCGGCGTGAGCAGGGTGCCGCAATAGCCAGAGAACATGCCAATCGCTGCAATCACTGCCGGGTTGCCATGATGGATGCCGATCAATACCGGGACGGCAACACCGCCTGTCATCACCGGGAAGGCCGCAAAACCATTACCCATGATGATGGTGAACAGCGCCATGCCCAGCACGTACACCACGACTGCCACCAGCCGCATGTCCATATTGATATAGGAGGTGGTCAAGTGGGCGACCGCCTTGCCAACGCCAGCATCGGAAAATACCAGTCCGAGCATGCCCAGCATCTGCGGTAGGACCACAGCCCAGCCTAGCGCATCGGTCAGACGGCGCGATTCGCGCATACCTTGCGCCGGAGTGTCACGCGTCAACCAGCAGCTCAGTGCGAGCGCGATGATACAGCCGATTCCGAGGCTCACCAGGGTGATGTTTTTGGGATCCAGCAGGAAAGCATCGCCGATCTTGACGTTTTTCATCATCACGGTACCGATCACGGTCACCAATGGGATCGAGAGTGCCGGAATGAACAGCTTGTGTCCCAGACGTTTGGCGCTGGCCTTGGCATCCTGTTCAGACAGTGGTCGGTGTTTGCCGATACCGACGCCACCAAAACCTGCCAGCAAGGCCATCACGATCACACCAACGCCAACCAGTTCCGGTGGCAGGTGTTCGCCGATCAGAAAGACGACCGCATACAAGCCCCAGAACAGGGCGCTTGAAAAGCGTTTTGGATGTTCTTTGTCGGCCAGCGTCATCAGCGCGGTCAGCGCCAGGATTGCGCCGACCAGGTAGTAGAGGTAGTTGATCGAAATAATCATGCTGCACCGCCATCGTGTTGATTTTTCTTGGATTGTGTTTGTAGCTGCGCGGCCAGTTCCTTGTCGAGTGCAGCATCGAGTCGACGCAGCCGGTAGGCGTGGATAATGAAGGCGCTGATCGCCGTCGGAATGCCCCACATGGCAATGTGAATAGGTTCGACGTCCACGCCGGCCTCATGCAGAAAGGTCGACATCAGCACGATAGCGCCGAAGGCGACAAACACGTCTTCACCAAAGAACAGGCCGACGTTGTCAGTAGCGGCGCTGTAGGCGCGCAGCTTGAATCGGATGTTGTCAGAGAGTTTGCCGTAGCGACTTTCTGCTGCGCCTTCTGTCATCGGTGCAATGAGTGGACGAACCATTTGCGGGTGACCGCCGAGGCTGGTCAGACCCAGTGCTGCAGTAATTTCGCGGACGAACAGATAAACAATGAGCAGACGGCCGGCCGTGGCAGACTTGATGTTGGCGATCCAGCTTTGTGCATGCTGACGCAAACCATGTCGCTCCAGCAAGCCGATGACTGCCAATGGGAGCAGGATAATAAGCGGCAGATTACGGGTCTTGACGAAACCTGTGCCGAGGGCAGCCAAGACTTTATCAACCGGAAAGTTGGCAGCGAAGGCGGTGACGATTGCGGTGACCGCTACGACCAGCATCGGATTGAATCGGAGCACAAAGCCCACGATAATGACGGCAACTCCGATGAGTGGCCATAGATTAACTGCCGTATTCATAAGTTCTCCCTTTATGTTGTCCTGCAATGATCCAGATGACGAACTGCGGCTTTACTTTTTTGCTACTCAGGCTGGCGCCTGCACACTAATATGTTCTTGATTTAACCGTGCTCTGATCAGACGGGCGAAGCTCAGCGCGTGGGCACCATCCCCATGCAGGCAGACTGTTTGCGCATTGACCGGGATGATGCTGCCATCAATGGCGACCACTTGCTTGTCTTTGACCAGCGACAGCGTTTGCTGCAGCGCCTTGTCATCATCTTCAATCAAGGCTCCGGGAAGACTGCGGTTGACCAGACTGCCATCGGCTTGATAGCCCCGATCAGCAAAGACTTCTTCAATTGCCTTCACGCCGGCGCGCTGTGCGGCGCGAATCAACTCGCTTCCCGCCAGGCCAAATAAGGCGAGTTTCGGATTGAATGTCTTGATCGCGCTGCAGATGGCATCAGCCAGTGCTGGTTCACGCGCAGCCTGGTTGTACAAGGCGCCATGCGGTTTGACATGCGCCAGCTGACCACCTTGGGCGCGCACGATGGCATCGAGTGCACCAAGCTGATACAGCATCCCGTTGAAAATCTCATCAGCAGTCAGCTGCATAGCGCTGCGGCCGAAATTCTCTCGGTCGGGGAAGCTGGGATGGGCGCCAATAGCTACACCATTTTTCAGTGCCCAGCGGACGCTTTGGGCGATCGTGTTGGCGTCCCCTGCATGCCAGCCACAGGCGATGTTGGCTGAGCTGACCAGAGTCAGCAGTTGCTCGTCACTATTGCACCCCTCGCCGAGGTCGGCATTCAGATCGATATGCATGATCATTCCAGTCATGGTTCTTTGATGATTTTTCGCCGGCTATTTTCGATATTGAGTAGCGCGCGACCAACTTAGTGCCGCAACTGTCTGTTCAATGTGAGTTAAATAGTTCTGCTGTTCCTCGCTGGCACGCAAGGCTTGTTCCAGGTCACACAGCCGCAGCTGTAGCTGCGCGTTCAGGGGGGCTTGCGCGAGTTTCCACAGATCGGCTGAAATTACTACACCGATTTTCGGATAGCCGCCGGTAGTTTGCGCATCTCCCAGCAAAATGATCGGTTGTCCTGAAGGTGGTACCTGAATCACGCCGGGCACGACGCCATGGGAGAGCAGATCTCGCCCTGGCTTACGCTTGAGTTCGGGGCCTTCTAGTCGATAACCCATGCGGTTGCTGTTGGGGGTGATGCGCCACTTGTCTTGCCATAGCTGCTCTCGCGCGGCGACGGTAAACTGTTCGTATTCGGGGCCTGGTAGGACACGTAGCGTGATCTGTTTGCTGCTGTCATGTTCCAATACGCCGAGCCCGCTCCATTGTGGTGAGCGCACACCGAAAGCAGGGCCGAATACGGTAGGAGAATTCACTTCGGCGGTTGGCAGGCGGTCGCCTTTGCGCAGTGCCCGACCTTTGTAGCCTCCGAAGCTTGCTTTCAGATCGGTGCTGCGTGAGCCGAGTACTGGCGTGGTATCGATACCGCCGGCAATCGCCAGATAGGTGCGAATCGCAGGTGCGCCACCGGGGCCGCAAGGTGAGAGTTTGAGTGACTGACCAGCACGGACCGGAATACTCCAGTAGGTGGCAATTGGCTTGCCGTCCAGGCGTGCATCGAAATCATCGCCGCACAAGGCGATGCGGGTGTCATCGGTGAAGCGCATTTCGCAGGCGCCCATAGTGATTTCTAGGCCGGCGGCAGTGTTTGGATTGCCAACGAGTAAGTTGGCTGTCGAAAGTGCCAGTAGGTTCAATGCACCGCCCGGATGTATTCCTTGCTGCCGATGGCCAATGCGGCCCAGATCTTGTACCGAGGTGAGCATGCCTGGTTGCAGGATATCGATCATTTGGCAATCCGTTCGACGGTAAAGCGTACCCGGTCACCCGGTCGCAGCAATGTTGGGGGTTCTTGTGCAGGATCAAAAAGGGAAAGCGCGGTGCGCCCCAGTAATTGCCAGCCGCCAGGAGAAGTCATGGGATAAATTCCGGTTTGCTCACCGCCGATACCGACCGAGCCGGCCGCAATGGACAGGCGTGGCTGCGTGTGGCGGGGTGTTGCCAGTGCCGGATCCAAGCCGCCCATGTAGGCAAAGCCCGGCATGAAGCCAATGAAATACACCACATAGTCTGCGCTGCTATGCCGCTCGATGACTTCCTTTGTCGATAAACCGGTGTGCCGGGCGATGGCCTCAAGGTCCGGGCCATCGTTGCCGCCATAGACGACAGGGATGTCGATATCCCGTCCGGCAACGCTGTTGGCATCAATATCTTTCCAAAGTGCCAAGATCCGACGTGCCAACGGATCGAGGTCGGTAACTGCGCGTTTCAGAATCAGTGTCAGGTTGTTCATGCCTGGCACTACTTCGGCAACTTCAGGCCAGCTGACAGCCTGATCGGCAAGTCCCCAGATACGCTGTTGCTGCTTGAGTGTGGCCGGCGGTGCGAGTGTGCACAGCAAGGCGCTGTCGCCCAGGAAGTGAATTTGTGGTTGGCTCATGGTGGTGATATCTGGAAGGGCAGCATGACCTTGGTTAGACATTGTTTGTCACATAATTCGATCAAAGTATAAACAATATATCGATAAATTACTTATTTAAGATTGCTATATAGTGTCGCTAATCTGACAAAACTTTGAGAGACGCTGATGAGTGATAACGCCCTCGATTCTATGCAGGCAGACCCAGAGGTACACAAAAAAACGACCAAGATTGTGTCCTCCAATCACCTGGTTTCCGAACGCAGCGCCGAGCTTTCTGAGCTGGAGTATGCACTGATCATGGCAGGCAATGCATTCAACCGTTGGATGGTGCGGTGCATGATGGCGGCTGGCGCCAAAGACATGACAGCGATTGAGGTGTCGTTACTGCATCACGTGAATCATCGTGAGCGCAAGAAGAAGTTGGCCGATATTTGCTTTGTGCTCAACATTGAGGATACCCACGTGGTGACCTATGCGCTCAAAAAATTAGTCAAGGCAGGCCTGGTGCAGAGTGAAAAGGCGGGCAAGGAGCTGTTGTTCTATACAACGCAGGCCGGCCAGGATCTGTGCATGAAGTATAAGGAAGTGCGCGAGCGCTGCCTGATCGAGGTCCAGGTGGAGAGCGGGATTCAGAATGAAGCTATTGGTGAGGCGGCGCAACTGCTGCGCAACGCCTCTGGTTTATATGACACAGCGGCAAGGGCTGCGGCATCGCTGTAGTCATTTGTTGATTCGAGTATTGCAAGAGAGAAAAGTATGAAAGCAATCGAAATTACCCAGTTCGGCGGTCCGGAAGTGTTGCAGATGTGTGAGCGTCCAACACCGGAATGCAAGGTTGGCGAGATGTTGATCAAAGTACACGCCGCTGGTGTCAATCGTCCGGATGTATTTCAGCGGCAAGGAAATTATCCAGTACCACCGGGGGCTTCTGATTTGCCGGGACTGGAGGTGGCAGGTGAAATAGTCGGCGGTGATCTGAGCGGCAGTGATTTCAAACTTGGCGATCAGGTCTGTGCGCTAGTGCAGGGTGGGGGTTACGCCGAATATTGTGCGGCTCCGCTCGCGCAGTGTCTGCCAGTTCCCAAAGGGTTGAGCATGATTGAGGCGGCTTCGTTGCCAGAGACCTACTTTACGGTCTGGAGCAACGTATTTGAGCGGGCTAGGCTGGCGCGCGGTGAGACTTTGCTGGTGCAAGGTGGAACGTCAGGAATTGGTGTTGCGGCAATTCAGATCGCCACTGCACTGGGGCATCGGGTGTTTGCGACAGCAGGCTCGGAAGACAAGCGTGTGGCCTGTGAGACACTGGGTGCCGAGCGCGGGATCAACTATCGCACGGAGAAATTCGAGGAGGTGGTGCGCCACTTGACGGACGGTTGCGGTGTGGATGTCATTCTCGATATGGTCGCGGGAGACTATTTGTCACGTGAGCTTTCGGCACTCGCCGACGATGGACGTGTCGTCGTGATTGCGCTACTTGGTGGCGCTAAAGCGCAAATTGATGCAGGTCAGGTCTTGCGCCGTCGGCTCACCATTACTGGCTCTACGCTACGTCCGCGTCCGGTGGCTTTCAAGGCTGCGATTGCAGCGAGCCTGCGCGAGCGCGTATGGCCGTTGCTTGAGCAGCGAACAATCAAGCCAGTCATATTCAAGACTTTGCCCTTGGCACAGGCGGCACAGGCGCATACCCTGATGGAGCAAGGCAGTCATATAGGCAAGATCATGCTCACCGTTGCTTGATTGGGCCTCTGTTATTGGTTTGACCGGCTTTGCCACGACAAGATAGAATGTGGGGTTATTTTGCTAAAGTCTCCTATATGCGCCGCAAACTCGTAGCCGGTAACTGGAAAATGAATGGCAGTCTGGCTGCCAATACGGCCTTGATCAGTCAGATCAGGGCTGGCCTGTCCTCACTGGGTGAGGATGTCGATGTGGCAGTCTGTGTGCCGGCACCTTATCTTGCCCAAGTGCAGGCGCAGATCCTGGGTTCAATGCTGGCGCTGGGGGCGCAAGACGTATCGGCGCACGCCAGTGGTGCTTACACTGGTGAGGTGTCGGCGTCGATGTTGCGTGAATTTACCTGTCTGTATGTGATTGTTGGTCACTCAGAGCGTCGCGCCTATCATGGTGAAACGGATGTGGTGGTGGCGGCTAAAGTACGTGCAGCCCTGCAGGCAGGTCTGGTGCCGGTGATCTGTGTTGGTGAAACGCTCGCCGAGCGCGAGGCTGGGCATACTGCTGAAGTGGTGCGTCGTCAGTTGGGCGCGGTGCTTGCGGTGCTGGCGCCGGCTGATCTTGAGAATATTGTTGTGGCCTATGAGCCTGTGTGGGCGATTGGTACTGGCAAAACTGCGACGCCCGCAATGGCGCAGGAAGTGCATGCGCAGTTGCGGGCGCAGTTAGCGCAAAAAGATGCGGGATGGGCACCTCGTGTGCAATTGCTCTACGGTGGCAGCATGAAGCCCGACAATGCGAGGGAGTTGTTGGCTCAGCCTGATATCGATGGTGGCCTCATCGGCGGGGCAGCCTTGAATGCGATGGATTTTCTGACGATTGTCGAGGCTGCTGCTGACGCTGTCTGATGGGATGCTGGAATGTTGGAATAATGAATTGTTGTTTTACTTGAAGATGGTGATATGAATACTTTATTTACGGTGATTGTGGTCGTTCAGGTTCTGGCGGCGCTGGTGATTATTGGTCTGGTGCTGCTGCAGCACGGCAAAGGTGCAGACATGGGGGCGGCATTTGGTTCGGGTGCCTCGGGTAGTTTGTTCGGTGCGACAGGTTCCTCCAACTTTTTGTCCAAGTCGACTGCAGTCGCTGCGGCGGTCTTTTTTATTGCGACTTTAGGCTTGTCGTTCGCAAGTACACATCGTTTGTCCTCGACTGGTGATGTGATGGATAATCTGCCTGCGACTGCGCCAGCTGTTGCGCCTGCAGCGGCAATTCCAGCGCCTTCTGATGCAACCAAAGCTGCTGCTGTTGCGCCTGCTGCGGGAGTGTCAGCGAATCCGGCGGATAAATCCAGTCAGATTCCGAAATAAGTTTTTACGCAGGCTGCAATAATGCGTAAAAGTTAAAGCACTTTCTTAAGTTTTAGTACGATTGTGCATTGAACAATAGCATTATTTCGAGTTACAATAGCAGCCTCAAGCCGACGTGGTGAAATTGGTAGACACGCTATCTTGAGGGGGTAGTGGCGAAAGCTGTACGAGTTCGAGTCTCGTCGTCGGCACCATAGCAATACTGAAAAAAGCCAGCAAAGGACAAAAACCTGAGCTGGCTTTTTGTCGAGGAAGAAGCAGTTTGATATTGAGAATCATTCCGCTAATTATCAACAAACCTACGCCAAATCGTGAACCTCGAAAATTATTTTCCCGTTCTTTTGTTCATCCTAGTCGGCATCGGTGTCGGTGTCGCTCCTCAGTTACTTGGTCGTCTGCTTGGTCCTCACAGGCCTGATTCAGCCAAAAATTCTCCTTACGAATGCGGCTTTGAAGCCTTTGAAGATGCGCGCATGAAGTTCGATGTGCGTTATTACCTGGTCGCCATTCTGTTCATTCTGTTTGATCTCGAAACTGCATTTTTCTTCCCGTGGGGCGTATCCATGCGCGACCTCGGTTGGTCTGGCTACGTCACGATGATGGTGTTCATCGCTGAATTTGTTGTCGGTTTTTGGTACATCTGGAAAAAGGGTGCCCTGGATTGGGAGTAAATCATGTCAATTGAAGGCGTATTAAACGAAGGGTTTGTTACCACCTCGCTGGATAAGGTAATCAACTGGACTCGTACCGGCTCATTGTGGCCGATGACCTTCGGTCTGGCCTGCTGTGCGGTTGAAATGATGCATGCGGGCACCTCGCGTTACGATCTGGATCGCTTTGGTATGGTGTTTCGTCCGTCGCCACGTCAGTCTGATGTGATGATTGTGGCAGGCACCCTGTGCAACAAGATGGCACCTGCCTTGCGTAAGGTGTATGACCAAATGGCTGAGCCACGTTGGGTGATTTCCATGGGGTCCTGTGCCAACGGTGGTGGTTACTACCACTACTCGTATTCGGTTGTGCGCGGTTGTGATCGTATTGTTCCAGTGGATGTGTACGTGCCGGGCTGTCCGCCGACGGCCGAAGCGCTGATTTATGGCGCAATCCAGCTGCAGAACAAGATCAAGCGCACCAATACGATTGCGCGTTAAGAGAGTGGAAGGGTTGGCATGACAACAAAATTAGAAACTCTCGAAGCTGCCTTGCGTAATGCGCTGGGTGGTTATCTTCAGAATTTGACTGTGGCGCTGGGTGAGATCACTGTGGTGGTCAAGCAGGCTGACTATCTTTCGGCAATGCGCGTGTTGCGCGATCACGCTGATACCCGTTTCGAAGAACTGATCGATTTGTGTGGTGTGGATTACTCCACCTACGGTGATGGTGCATGGGAAGGTCCACGCTTTGCCGCGGTATCGCATTTGCTGTCGATTTCTCATAACTGGCGTGTGCGTGTGCGCGTGTTTGCTCCGGACGATGATTTGCCGCTGGTTTCTTCGGTGACTAGTCTGTGGGCTTCGGCAAACTGGTATGAGCGTGAAGCATTCGATTTCTTCGGTATCCTGTTTGATGGTCATGATGACTTGCGCCGTATCCTCACGGATTACGGTTTCATCGGTCATCCGTTCCGCAAGGATTTCCCGGTGTCAGGCTACGTGGAAATGCGCTACGACGCCGAACAGAAACGTGTGGTTTATCAACCCGTAACGATTGAGCCGCGTGAAGTTACTCCGCGTATCATTCGTGAAGAAAATTACGGGGTTAAATAATGGCTGAAATTAAGAATTACACGCTCAACTTTGGTCCTCAGCACCCTGCGGCGCACGGCGTGTTGCGTCTGGTGCTGGAGTTGGATGGCGAAGTCATTCAACGTGCTGATCCGCATATCGGCCTGTTGCATCGTGCAACTGAAAAACTGGCAGAGCAAAAAACCTTCCTGCAGTCGGTTCCGTACATGGATCGTCTCGACTACGTGTCGATGATGTGTAATGAGCACGCTTATGTGCTCGCCATCGAGAAACTGCTGGGCCTCGAAGTGCCGTTGCGCGCGCAATACATTCGTGTGATGTTTGATGAAATCACCCGTCTGTTGAATCACCTGATGTGGATCGGTGCGCACGGTCTGGACGTGGGTGCGATGGGCGTGATGTTGTATGCGTTCCGTGAGCGCGAAGACCTGATGGACTGCTACGAAGCCGTCTCCGGTGCACGTATGCATGCTGCCTACTATCGCCCGGGTGGTGTGTATCGCGATTTGCCGGATGTCATGCCGCAATACAAGTCGTCCATCGTTCGTAATCAGAAGTCGGTAGACCAGCTCAATGAAGATCGTCAGGGTTCACTGCTTGATTTCATCGAAGCGTTCACCAATCGCTTCCCGAAATACGTTGATGAGTACGAGACACTGCTGACCGATAACCGTATCTGGAAGCAACGTCTGGTTGGTATCGGCGTGGTCTCGCCAGAGCGTGCGATGGCAATGGGCTTTACTGGTCCGATGCTGCGCGGTTCGGGCATCGAATGGGATTTGCGTAAAAAGCAGCCCTACGAAGTCTACGATCTGCTCGACTTTGATATTCCGGTTGGTAAAAATGGCGACAGCTATGACCGCTATCTGGTGCGTGTGGAAGAAATGCGTCAATCCAATCGCATCATCAAGCAATGCGTGGAGTGGCTGCGTAACAATCCGGGTCCGGTCATTACGGATAACCATAAGGTTGCGCCACCACCACGGATGGACATGAAGTCCAACATGGAAGATCTGATTCACCACTTCAAGCTGTTTACTGAAGGATTCCACGTGCCACCAGGCGAGGCGTACGCATCAGTCGAGCATCCAAAGGGTGAATTTGGTATCTATCTGGTGTCAGACGGTGCCAACAAGCCATACCGCATGAAGATCCGCGCACCGGGCTTTGCTCATCTGCAGAGTCTCAATGAAATGGCCAAGGGCCACATGATCGCCGATGCGGTGACCATCATTGGTACGCAAGACATCGTGTTTGGAGAAATTGACCGCTAAGTCGGTAACTGGATGTTTTTGAAAACCCGCTGTAAGTTGGGGAATATCCGATAAACCCGCGCAGATCATGCGCACGGATGGCAAACGATATGCTGTTAAGTCAAGACGCTCTAAAGAAAATTGATCGCGAACTCGCGAAGTATCCTGGGGATCAGCGCCAGTCTGCGGTCATGGCCGCACTGGCCATTGCTCAGGATGAACATGGCTGGTTACCAGCCGAACTGCAACAGGAAATTGCCGACTACATTGGCATGCCTGCTGTCGCAGTGCAGGAAGTGGCGACGTTCTACAACATGTACAACACCACGCCGCAGGGCAAGCACAAGATCACTGTCTGTACCAATCTGCCATGCCTGCTGTCCGGTGGCGAGCGTGCTGCACATCATCTGAAGCATAAACTTGGCGTCGGTTACAAAGAAACCACGGCGGATGGTAATTTCACTCTGGTTGAGGGTGAGTGCATGGGCGCCTGCGGTGATGCGCCTGTCCTGCTGGTCAACAACAAGCGCATGTGTAGCTGGATGTCGAACGACAAGATCGACGCGCTGCTGGAGGAACTGAAGAAATGACCTGTCTGCATGATCGTCACATCAAGCCGCTGATTTTGGCGGGACTGGATGGCCAGAACTGGCACCTGGCTGATTACGTCAAGCGCGGCGGCTACGAGTCGCTCAAGCGCATCCTGACCGAAAATATCACACCCGAACAAGTTATCGCCGAGCTCAAGACCTCCGGTCTGCGTGGTCGCGGCGGCGCGGGCTTCCCGACTGGTCTGAAGTGGAGCTTCATGCCACGTCAGTTCCCTGGTCAAAAGTACCTTGTCTGCAATAGCGACGAGGGCGAACCGGGTACATTCAAGGACCGCGACATCATTCGCTACAATCCGCATGCGCTGATTGAAGGCATGATCATCGGCGGTTACGCCATGGGTATCACGGTTGGTTACAACTATATTCACGGCGAGATTTTTGATGCCTACCTGCGCTTTGAAGAAGCGCTGGAAGAGGCTCGTGCTGCAGGCTTCCTGGGCGACAACATCCTCGGTACCAACTTCAGCTTCCAGTTGCATGGTCACCATGGTTATGGCGCTTACATCTGCGGCGAAGAAACCGCGCTGCTGGAATCGATCGAAGGCAAGAAGGGGCAGCCGCGCTTCAAGCCGCCATTCCCGGCAAGCTTTGGTTTGTACGGCAAGCCAACCACAATCAACAACACAGAAACCTTTGCTGCAGTGCCATTCATCTTCAAGGTGGGCGGTGAAGCCTATGCAGCGATGGGCAAGCCAAACAATGGCGGCACCAAGATTTTCTCGATCTCGGGTGACGTTGAACGTCCGGGTAATTACGAAATTCCGCTGGGTACGCCTTTCTCCGAGTTGCTGGAACTGGCTGGGGGTATGCGCGGTGGCAAGAAGATCAAGGGTGTAATTCCAGGTGGTTCTTCCGCACCCGTCATTCGCGGTGACGTGATGATGGACACCACCATGGATTACGATGCGATTGCCAAGGCTGGCTCGATGCTGGGTTCCGGCGCCGTAATCGTCATGGACGAGACACGTTGCATGGTCAAGTCGCTGCTGCGTCTGGCTTACTTCTACTTCGAAGAGTCCTGCGGGCAATGTACACCATGCCGCGAAGGTACCGGCTGGATGTATCGCGTCGTTGAACGCATCGAAAATGGTCACGGCAAGCCTGAAGATCTGGATCTACTCAATTCGGTAGCAGACAATATTCAGGGTCGCACGATTTGCGCACTGGGTGATGCAGCGGCGATGCCGGTGCGTGCCTTTGTGAAAAATTACCGCGAAGAGTTCGAGTATCACATCGAGCACAAACACTGCTTGGTGCCAGCTTACATTTAACGATTGTCGTTCGAAATAGCGCTTCGTGAAGCAGGGTAAAACTTGCACACAGCGCTGCGGCGGGTAATACCAGCAGCAGGGATGTGTGCCTGTTATCAGGGTCAAAAGAATACTTAGCTTGGGCAAAAAGCCATGGTTGAAATCGAAATAGACGGCAAAAAAGTTGAAGTGCAAGAAGGCAGCATGGTCATGGATGCTGCCAACAAGGTTGGCACTTACATTCCACATTTTTGCTACCACAAAAAATTATCCATCGCGGCGAACTGCCGCATGTGCTTGGTCGACGTAGAAAAGGCTCCCAAGCCTTTGCCTGCCTGCGCCACGCCAGTCAGCGCCGGTATGATCGTACGCACTGCCAGCGACAAGGCAGTCAAGGCACAAAAAGGCGTGATGGAATTCCTCCTGATTAACCACCCATTGGATTGCCCAATCTGCGATCAGGGCGGTGAATGTCAATTGCAGGATCTGGCAGTTGGTTACGGTGGATCCAGCTCACGCTACACTGAAGAAAAACGCGTGGTGCCGCCGAAAGATGTCGGTCCGCTGATTTCCATGAAGGAAATGAACCGCTGCATCCACTGCACACGCTGTGTTCGCTTTGGCCAGGAAGTCGCTGGTGTGATGGAACTGGGTATGCTGGGTCGCGGTGAACACTCCGAGATCACCACCTTCGTCGGTAAAACCGTCAACTCCGAATTGTCCGGCAACATGATTGACCTGTGCCCGGTCGGTGCCCTGACATCCAAGCCTTTCCGCTACGCTGCGCGTACCTGGGAGTTGTCGCGTCGCAAGTCCGTCAGCCCACATGACAGCGTGGGTGCCAACCTGATCGTTCAGGTCAAGGGTGGTAAGGTCATGCGCGTCCTGCCGCTGGAAAACGACGACGTCAACGAATGCTGGATTTCCGACAAGGACCGTTTTGCTTACGAAGCGCTGGATAGCGAAGAGCGTCTGACCAAGCCAATGCTCAAGCAAGATGGCAAGTGGCAGGAAGTTGAATGGCAGGTCGCGCTGGAATATGTCGCGCACGGTCTGCGTAACATCCGTCACGAACACGGTGCCAATGCAATCGCTGCACTGGGCACACCTTATTCGACGCTGGAAGAGCTGTCGTTGCTGCAAAAGGTCGTGCGCGGTATTGGCTCTGAAAATATTGACTTCCGTCTGCGCCAATCCGATTTCGCGCTGGATCATCAGGTTACTCCGTGGCTGGGTATGTCGATTGTTGAATTCGGTGAGCTCAATCGTGCCTTCATTATTGGCTCCTTCCTGCGCAAAGATCATCCTCTGCTGGCAGCACGTCTGCGTCAGGCGGTCAAGAACGGTGCCAAGATCAATGTTCTACATGGTAGCGACGATGATCTGCTGATACCTGTTGCCAACAAGATTATTGCTGCACCATTGGCCTGGCTCGCAGCTCTGAGCGAAGTAGTCGTGGCTGTGGCGCAAGCCAAGGGAGTCGCTGCTCCAGCTGGCTTCGAGAGCGTTCAGGCTTCGGATGCTGCCAAGCAAACTGCGGCGAGCCTGTTGTCCGGCGAGTCCAAGGGTGTGTTCCTGGGCAACGCGGCGGCACAACATCCGCAAGCGTCGCAACTGCACGCAGCAGCGCAATGGATCGCTGAACAAACTGGCGCCAAGCTGGGATATCTGGTCGAGGGCGGTAATGCTGTTGGTGGTTACCTGGCCAACGCGATTCCTGGCAAAGACGGCGCTAACGCTGCGCAGGCATTTGCCCAGGCACGCAAGGCTTATCTGTTGCTCAATGCTGAGCCAGAGCTCGACAGCCACGATCCTCAAGCTGCCGTAGCTGCGCTCAAGCAAGCTGAGATGGTTGTTGTGATGTCTGCCTACAAGCATGGTGCTGATTACGCCGACGTGCTATTACCAATCGCGCCATTTACCGAGACATCCGGCACGTTTGTGAATGCTGAAGGTCGTGCGCAAAGTTTCAACGGTACCGTTAAGCCGCTGGGTGATGCGCGTCCGGCATGGAAAGTTTTGCGCGTATTGGGCAATCTGCTGGGTCTGCAAAACTTCGACTACGAAACATCGGAAGCCGTGCGCGCCGAAGTGATCGGTTCCGAAACGCTGCTCGCCGAGCGTCTGAACAATACAGGCAAGCTGGCACCACAGGCCGCCGCAGGCGCGGTAACTGGTGTTGAGCGCTTGGCTGATGTCCCAATCCACTTTGCTGATGCGGTGGCTCGTCGTTCGCCTGCGCTGCTGGCGACGCTGGATGGGCAAGCGCCGAAGGCCTGGTTGTCGGCAGCGTTGTCGCAAAAGCTCGGTATCGTTGCAGGTGACCGTGTGAATGTAAAGCAAGGGCAGGGCAGCGCCGTGCTGACTGCGGATATCGATAAGACATTGCCAGAAAATGTTGTGCGTGTGGCTGCTGCACATGCCAGCACTGCAGCGCTGGGTGGCATGTTTGGCGCAATCGTTGTGGAGAAAGTGTAATGGATCAACTGATTGCAAACATCAACGCAGTCGGCCCCAACTATCTGGGGACATCGTGGCCGTACGTCTGGACGTTGGTCTGGTCACTGCTCAAAATCATCATTATCGTCCTGCCACTGCTCGGCGCTGTCGCGTATCTGACGCTGTGGGAACGTAAGCTGATCGCCTGGATGCACGTCCGTATGGGCCCCAACCGCGTGGGCCCTGCCGGTTTGCTGCAACCAATCGCTGATGCGCTGAAGCTGATTTTGAAGGAAGTGATTGCGCCAACACGTGCCAACAAGGTGCTGTTCTTTATCGCGCCAATCATGACCATCATGCCTGCGCTGGCTGCCTGGGCAGTGATTCCGTTTGGTCCACAAACTGTACTGGCTAATGTGAATGCCGGTTTGCTGTACGTGATGGCGATTACTTCGGTGGAAGTCTACGGCGTGATCATCGCCGGCTGGGCATCCAACTCCAAGTACGCTTTCCTGGGTGCGATGCGCGCCTCGGCACAGATGGTGTCCTACGAAATCTCGATGGGTTTCTGTCTGGTGATCGTACTGATGGTGACCGGCAGCCTGAACATGACCGATATTGTCATGGGGCAGAGCAAGGGTTACTTCGCCGCACATGGCGCAGGCATCCTCTCGTGGAACTGGTTGTCATTGCTGCCGGTATTCGTGATTTATCTGGTCTCCGGTATCGCCGAAACCAACCGTCACCCGTTTGACGTGGTCGAAGGTGAGTCAGAAATCGTGGCCGGTCACATGATCGAATATTCAGGTATGTCGTTCGCCATGTTCTTCCTGGCCGAATACGCCAACATGTGGCTGATCTCGATTCTGACTACGTTGCTGTTCCTGGGTGGCTGGGCATCGCCGTTCGACGCGCTGAACTTTATCCCCGGCTGGATCTGGCTCGGACTGAAGACTTTCCTCGTGGTATCGATGTTCATCTGGGTACGTGCCTCGTTCCCACGTTACCGTTATGACCAGATCATGCGTCTGGGCTGGAAGGTGTTTATTCCGTTGACTCTGGCGTATCTGGTCATCGTTGCGACCTGGATGCACACGCCATGGAACATCTGGAAATAAATTCGGACGCAAAGAAAAAGGTGGAATAAGCATGGAAGCAATCAAGGATTTTTTCGGCAGTCTGATGCTCAAGGAGCTCTTCAAGGGCTTGGCGCTGACTGGCCGGTACCTGTTCGCGCGCAAGATCACGCTGCGCTTTCCGGAAGAGAAGACGCCGCAGTCTCCGCGTTTTCGCGGACTGCACGCACTGCGCCGTTACCCTAACGGTGAAGAGCGTTGTATCGCCTGCAAACTGTGTGAAGCAGTGTGCCCGGCAATGGCAATTACGATCGAGTCGGAACAGCGCGAGGATGGTTCGCGTCGGACCACGCGTTATGACATCGACCTGACCAAATGTATTTTCTGTGGTTTTTGCGAAGAGTCGTGCCCGGTGGATTCCATCGTTGAAACGCACATTCTCGAATATCACGGCGAAAAACGTGGTGACTTGTACTACACCAAGGAAATGTTGCTGGCCGTTGGTGATCGTTATGAGAATGACATCGCTGCTGCCCGTACTGCAGATGCTGCTTACCGTTGATTATTGTTGATTAGTGTTGAACTAGCTTGATTCGGCGAAGCAGGTTATACATCTGCTCGCCGGGTACCGTGATCTGAATGATCTGATGCTGATTTAGCCGACTATTGGTTGATTATGGAATTTAAAACAATCTTGTTCTATGTGTTTTCAGCGATCCTGGTGCTCGCTGCACTACGCGTCATAACGGCTCGCAACCCAGTGCATGCTGCGTTGTTCCTGGTGCTGGCGTTCTTTAATGCCGCAGGTATCTGGATGTTGCTCAAGGCCGAATTTCTGGCCATCGTGCTGGTGTTGGTTTACGTCGGCGCAGTCATGGTGCTGTTCCTGTTCGTGGTGATGATGCTGGATATTAATCTCGACAAGCTGCGGGAAGGGTTCTGGGGCTACTTCCCGTTGGCGGCGACCATTGGTGTTGTCATCGTGCTCGAAATGGCATCAGTTCTGTTGCGCAGTTTCTGGGCTCCAGAAGCACAGGTTCCAGCAGCATCCGACACGATTGGCACGACCAAGGCACTAGGTATGCTGATCTACACTGATTACGTCTATGGCTTTGAAATTGCCGCAGTGATTCTGCTGGTGGCGATTATCGCTGCAGTGTCGTTGACATTGCGTCGTCGCAAGGACAGCAAGTACTACGCGCCTGGTGATGCGGTGAAGGTACAACGTAATGATCGCGTGCGTCTGGTCAAGATGCAGGCTGAATCTACTCGAAACAATGGCGGCGATGCGCAGGCATCTGGCGCGGAACCACAAGCTTAAGGAGCGGCCGATATCATGACACTTTCGCTCTCACACTACCTGATCCTCGGCGCGATTCTATTCGCGATCTCGATCGTCGGTATTTTCCTCAACCGCAAGAACGTCATCGTTTTGCTGATGGCAATCGAACTGATGTTGCTGGCGGTGAACATGAACTTCATTGCTTTTTCGCATTATCTGGGTGATGCAGCCGGACAGATCTTTGTCTTCTTCATTCTGACCGTCGCTGCCGCTGAGTCGGCAATCGGTCTGGCCATTCTGGTGGTGTTGTTCCGCAATCTGGATACCATCAACGTGGAAGATCTGGACTCCCTCAAGGGATAAAGAAGCGCAGTGTATTTGGATAGTATTTAAATTTCATTCAAAGATGGGTGTCCTGCCGATGATGTTGTCATAGACGACATTGGAACGCAGGGCCCAAATAGCGATAAGGTTCATCATGGCGGGGCAACTTAACCCACATCTTCTTTTAGCCGTTCCTCTGGCTCCCCTGGCTGGCTCTGCGATTGCAGGCCTGCTCGGTACGAAGTTCTTTGGTAACGTCGTCGGCCGCAAGGTGTCGCATACGGCGACCATTCTTGGCGTGCTGATCGCCCTTATCATTTCCGTGCAGACGCTGCTGGCTGTGCTCGACGGCGCGACCTACAACGGTACGCTTTACACATGGATGAATGTGGCAGGTCTGAAGCTGGAAGTCGGCTTCCTGATCGATAGCCTGACGGCGATGATGATGTGTGTCGTCACCTTCGTGTCGTTGATGGTGCACATTTACACGATCGGCTACATGAAAGACGATGACGGCTATAACCGTTTCTTCGCCTACATTTCGCTGTTCACCTTCTCGATGCTGATGCTGGTCATGAGCAACAACTTCCTGCAACTGTTCTTCGGTTGGGAAGCGGTGGGGCTGGTGTCGTATCTGCTGATCGGTTTCTGGTATACCCGTCCGACCGCGATCAAGGCCAATATGAAGGCGTTTCTGGTCAACCGTGTTGGCGACTTTGGTTTCATTCTCGGTATCGGTCTCTTGCTGGCGTATTCCGGCTCCATGAACTACGCAGAAGTGTTTGCCAAGCGCGCTGAACTGGCACAACTGACACTGCCGGGTACCGACTGGATGCTATTGACCGTTGCATGTATCTGCCTGTTCGTTGGCGCCATGGGTAAGTCGGCCCAGTTCCCGCTGCACGTGTGGCTGCCAGACTCAATGGAAGGTCCTACTCCTATCTCGGCGCTGATTCACGCGGCGACGATGGTGACTGCAGGTATCTTCATGGTCTCGCGTATGTCGCCGCTGTTTGAATTGTCGGATACCGCTTTGTCCGTGATTCTGGTGATTGGTGCCATTACAGCGCTCTTCATGGGCTTCCTGGGCACAATGCAAAACGACATCAAGCGCGTCGTTGCTTACTCGACGTTGTCTCAGCTCGGTTACATGACGGTGGCGCTGGGTGCTTCGGCCTATTCGGTGGCGGTATTCCATCTGATGACGCACGCGTTCTTCAAGGCATTGCTGTTCCTGGGCGCAGGCTCGGTCATCATCGGTATGCACCATGATCAAGACATGCGCAACATGGGCGGTCTGCGCAAGTACATGCCGATCACCTGGATCACTTCATTGTTCGGTTCACTGGCTTTGATCGGTACGCCGTTCTTCTCGGGCTTCTATTCGAAGGACAGCATCATTGATGCCGCAGCTGCCTCGCATCTGCCTGGTTCCGGTTTTGCGTATTTCGCTGTGCTGGCAAGTGTGTTCGTGACCGCGTTCTACTCGTTCCGCATGTACTTCATGGTGTTCCACGGTGAAGAACGGTTCGGCAAGGCACACGCTCATGACGACCATCACGCTCCTGTAGCAGCGCACGGTGTGCATGATGATCATGCAGGCCATGATGCACACGCAGCGCATGATGATCATGATGATCACGAGCACCACGGATTGGCACCAGGACAAAAACCGCATGAGTCGTCGCTGGTAGTGACGCTGCCACTGATCCTGCTGGCAATTCCATCCGTGATCATCGGTTTCTTCGCGATCTCGCCGATGCTGTTTGGTGATTTCTTCAAGAATGTCATTTTCGTTGGTGAAAACCACAAGGTCATGGAAGAGCTGGCAGAAGAGTTCCACGGTCCGGTCGCGATGGCGGTGCATGCTGTCAGTTCGGCGCCGCTGTGGCTTGCAATTGCCGGTGTTGTAGTGGCTTATTACTTCTACATGGTCAATCCACGTGTACCTGCGTGGATCAAGAAAAATTTCAGCGCCATCTACACGCTGCTGGACAACAAGTACTACATGGACAAGTTCAATGAAGTCGTGTTTGCCGGTGGTGCACGTTTGTTGGGTGGTGGTCTGTGGGTGGTCGGTGATCGCGGCTTGATCGACGGCCTGGTCGTCAATGGAAGCGCCAAGGTAGTCAACTGGTTCTCGAAGCTCACACGTTTGTTCCAGTCCGGTTACATCTACCATTACGCGTTTGTAATGATTATTGGGGTACTGGGTTTCTTGGTGTGGGCTCTTCCGTTTCCGTTTGCCAAATAAGTTGGCGGAGTAAAGTAAATAACAACCATGATGCAGTCAACTTTTCCTATCCTGAGCCTTGCGATCTGGTGTCCGATCGTATTTGGTGCGCTCGTCCTGGCCGTTGGCCGTGACGAAAATCCATCCATTGCACGCTGGTTGGCGTTGCTTGGTGCCGTCGTCAGTCTGGCGGTGACCATCCCGCTGATACTGCATTTCGATGCAGCCGCACACGGCTATCAATTCGTCGAAAAGACACCTTGGATTGATCGTTTCAACATCAGCTACTTCCTCGGCATTGATGGCATATCGCTGTGGTTCATCCCGCTGACGGCGTTCATCACCGTGATCGTGGTGCTGGCGGGCTGGCAAGTCATTGAGAAGCGTGTCGGTCAGTACATGGGCTCCTTCCTGATTCTGTCCGGTCTGATGAACGGTGTGTTCTCGGCACTCGACGGCATGCTGTTCTACGTGTTCTTCGAAGCCACGCTGATTCCGATGTTTATCATTGTGGGTGTCTGGGGCGGTAGCAACCGTGTGTATGCGGCGTTCAAGTTCTTCCTCTACACCTTGCTCGGCTCCTTGCTGATGCTGATCGCACTGATCTATCTGTACATCGTTTCGGGTGGAAGCTTTGAAATTCCGACATGGCATCAACTGTCACTGTCGATGATCGAGCAAAAGCTGCTGTTCTTCGCATTCCTGATGGCGTTTGCGGTCAAGGTACCAATGTGGCCAGTGCATACCTGGTTGCCGGATGCCCACGTGGAAGCGCCAACTGGTGGTTCCATCGTACTGGCGGCGATCATGTTGAAGCTGGGTGCTTATGGTTTCCTGCGTTTCTCGCTGCCAATCGCACCTGATGCCAGCCATGCGCTGTCGGGTTTCATGATTACCTTGTCGCTGGTCGCTGTCATCTATATCGGTCTGGTTGCACTGGTTCAGCAAGACATGAAAAAACTGGTCGCCTATTCGTCGATTGCTCACATGGGTTTCGTGACGCTGGGCTTCTTCATGTTCAACGACATGGCAGTGCAGGGTGCGATTGCCCAGATGATTTCTCACGGTTTCGTATCTGGTGCGATGTTTATGTCCATCGGTGTGCTCTATGACCGCATGCATACCCGTGAAATTGCGCAATACGGTGGTGTGGTCAACAAGATGCCGCGTTTCGCAGCTTTCTTCATCCTGTTCTCGCTGGCCAACTGCGGCTTGCCTGCAACCTCTGGCTTCGTTGGCGAATTCATGGTGATCCTGGGCGCGGTCAAGTTCAATTTCTGGATTGGCTTGTTGGCAGCGACTGCACTGATCCTCGGCGCAGCCTATTCGCTGTGGCTGACCAAGCGCGTGATTTTTGGCAAGGTCGCCAACCACCATGTTGCCGAACTGACTGATGTCAACAAGCGTGAGTTCTTCATTCTCGGGCTGCTGGCAATTGCCGTGCTGGTCATGGGTCTGTATCCAGCACCAGTCACAGATGCGATGCAAACCTCGGTAACCGATTTGCTGCAGCACGTGTCGGTGTCGAAGATCACGAACTGATGTTGTATTTGATGTGGTAACAAGGTAGCAAACGCGGGCTGGGCTTGATAGTCTTGCCCGCGTCAGGCAGCGATGCGGTGCGACGTGTCGGGAAATGCTGGACGACGGCGCCACGGTGATGTCGCTACAGCAGATCACGGCGGCAACGGTAAGCGGACAAAATACGCGGACGAAAATAAGCGGTAACTAAATGAACAACATGAATCTGATCCCTGTCTATCCGGAAATATTTCTGCTGATTGCGGCTTCTGCAATCCTGCTGATTGACATGTTTTTGCCGGATGCAAAACGCTTTATCACCTACTTGCTGTCGTTGGTGACACTGGTAGTGTGCGGCGTGCTGACCTACAACAGCTACGTTGGCGGCGAAACTGTCTATGCCTTCAGTAACATGTTTGTCTCCGATCCGTTGTCGGGCATTCTGAAGCTGTTCTCGTATCTGGCCATCGGCCTGACACTGGTCTACGGCCGTCAATACAACAGCGACCGCGGTATCGTCGGTGGTGGTCGTCTGGGTGGTGAGTTCTATGCCCTGGCGTTGTTCTCGCTGCTGGGTCAGATGGTGATGATCTCCGGCAATAGCTTCCTGAGCATCTACCTCGGGCTTGAGCTGATGTCATTGTCCCTCTATGCACTGGTTGCGCTGCGTCGTAACAGTGTCGCAGCAACTGAAGCAGCCATGAAGTATTTCGTCCTTGGTGCGTTGGCTTCCGGTTTCCTGCTGTACGGTATTTCGATGTTGTATGGTGCCACCGGTTCGCTCGAACTCAACGAAGTGTTCCGCGCCATTGTCTCTGGTGCTGTTGACCGTACTGTTCTGGTGTTCGGCGTTGTATTCGTCGTGGCAGGTTTGGCATTCAAGCTCGGTGCCGTACCATTCCACATGTGGGTTCCTGATGTCTATCAAGGCGCGCCGACGCCGGTCACACTGCTGATTGGTGGTGCGCCGAAGTTGGCAGCATTTGCGATCACATTCCGTCTGTTGGTCGAAGGCTTGCTGCCGCTGGCGCTGGATTGGCAGCAAATGTTGACAGTGCTGGCTGTCCTGTCGATCGTGATCGGTAACCTGACCGCGATTGCACAGACCAACATCAAGCGCATGCTGGCCTATTCGACCATTTCGCACATGGGCTTCATGCTCTTGGGCATGCTGGCTGGTGTCGTCAACGGTAATCTGTCGCAGTCGCTCAATGCCTATAGCTCGTCGCTGTTCTATGTGATCACTTATGTGTTGACGACCTTGGGTGCATTCGGTGTCATCTTGTTGCTGTCACGCTCTGGTTTTGAAGCCGACAATCTGGAAGATTTCAAGGGGCTCAATCAACGTAGCCCATGGTTCGCTGCCGTGATGCTGATCCTGATGTTCTCGTTGGCTGGTATTCCACCAATGGTTGGTTTTTACGCCAAGTTGTCAGTATTGCAGGCGGCGCTCGGTACCGGTCAGATCTGGTTGCCTATCGTCGCCGTGCTGTTCTCGCTGGTGGGTGCTTTCTACTACCTGCGTGTGGTCAAGCTGATGTACTTTGATGAGCCTGCTGACGCCGGCAAGATTACTGCCACTCTGGATGTTCGTGTTGTCCTCAGCCTCAATGGCCTGGCGGCACTGGCCATCGGTTTGTGGCCAGGTCATTTGATGGAGGCTAGTGCCAACGCATTGGCGACCACGCTGGCTACCTATCTCACCCGCATCATCGGCGGCTAGTCAAGGATTGGGAGCGCTGACGGTGAATCTGTCGCTGTTAAGCTGGTGTGTGATCGTGTTGGCGGCGCTAGCCGCCAATCTCCCATTCCTCAATCAACAGTTGTTCGGGCTGCTTCCTTTGAGCCGGTCCACTTCCTACCGCAAGCCTGTCTGGCTGCGTCTGCTTGAGCTTGTTTCTTTATATCTGCTGGTTGGTGTTGTCGCCCGCTTACTGGAATCGAGCCTTGGCAATTCCTTTGCACAGACCTGGGAATTCTATGCTGTGACTGCCTGTCTGTTTCTGGTTCTGGCGTATCCCGGCTATGTAATCCGTTACCTGCGCAAACAGGTACGTTGAGCGCTTCTTCAATCGCAGTCTCTGCGATATGACGGATGTTTCGTCACTCACGTTGGCTATTTTTTCGCACTGTCTGTTTTCACCACTGATCGTTGTCAATTCCCATGGATGAACATCTCAAAGAAAGTAAAGTAGACGGTGGCCTTGTCTATGAAGGTCATTTTCTGAAGGTTCAACGCGATGTCATCCGTCTGCCTGATGGCAAGCAGGCTGCACGGGAATTTATAGTGCATCCGGGTGCTGTGACGATTTTGCCATTGTTCGAAGATGGCTCTGTGTTGCTTGAACGGCAGTACCGTTATCCGCTGGGGCAAGTATTCGTTGAATTTCCTGCAGGAAAAATCGACCCCGGTGAAGATCACCTTGCTTGTGCCAAGCGCGAGCTCAAGGAAGAGACCGGCTATACAGCCAGTGAGTGGCACTATGTCTGCACCATCCACAATGCGATCGCCTACTCGGATGAACACCTTGATCTGTATCTGGCGCGTGGTTTGCAGGCTGGCGAGCGCCAGCTGGACGACGGTGAATTTCTCGATGTGTACAAGTTACCATTGACCGAATTGCTCGCACAGATCCGCGAAGGCAAAGTCACCGATGTCAAAACTGTCATTGGTGCCTTCTGGCTGGAAAAGATCGTCAACGGCGAATGGAGTCCGAAGGCAGCTTGAGTCCTTCGCTGCAACTAGCTCCCCGTGCCGGACCAGCAATACGGGAAGCTTTAAAGCAGTTCCCGACTTTACATATTGGAATAGTTCGGTCCACCACCGCCTTCAGGAGTGACCCAGACAATGTTCTGGGTTGGATCCTTGATATCGCACGTCTTGCAGTGGACACAGTTTTGCGCATTGATCTGCAGGCGGTCGGTGTTGTCATCGTTTTTGACGAATTCATACACGCCAGCAGGGCAGTAGCGGCTTTCCGGACCCGCGTACTTTGCCAGATTGAGTCCGACCGGCACCGAAGCATCCTTCAAGGTCAGATGCACAGGCTGATCTTCAGCATGGTTGGTGTTGGAAATGAAAACTGACGACAAGCGATCAAAGGTCAGTTTGCCGTCTGGCTTCGGATACACAATCGGGCTAAAGTTTGCTGCAGGCTTCAGGCAGCTGTGGTCAGCGTGGCTGTGACGCAGTGTCCATGGGGCTTTGCCACCAAGCAGAACCTGATCGATACCGACCAGCAAGGTGCCGGTGAGCAGTCCCTTGCTCATCGATGGCTTGAAATTGCGCGCCTTGTGCAGCTCTTCATGCAGCCAGGATTTTTCAAAGGCAGCACTGTATGCGCTCAGTTCATCATATTGGCGACCATTGCCGAGTGCCTCGAACACGGCTTCGGCCGCCAGCATGCCGGTCTTGATCGCAGCGTGGCTGCCCTTGATACGAGACGCATTGAGGAAGCCAGCATCGCAGCCGATCAGGGCGCCGCCGGGGAAGGTCAGCTTGGGCAACGATTGCAGGCCGCCAGCCGTGATCGCACGGGCACCATAGGCCAGGCGTTTACCGCCTTCGAAGAATTTGCGGATTTCAGGATGGGTCTTGTAGCGCTGGAATTCTTCGTAGGGCGACAGATAAGGATTTTCATAAGCCAGTCCTACCACGTAACCGACCGCGACCTGATTGTTTTCCAGGTGATACAGGAAAGAACCGCCATAGGTACTCCGATCCAGCGGCCAGCCAGCCGTATGCACGACCAGGCCTGGCTGATGCAGCTTTGGATCGATTTCCCAGATTTCCTTGATGCCGATGGCATAGGTTTGTGGATCTTTACCCGCATCGAGCTTGAACTTGCTAATCAGTTGCTTGCCCAGATGACCGCGTGCACCCTCGGCAAAGAAGGTGTACTTGGCGTGCAGTTCCATTCCGAGCTGGAAGGCAGAGGTCGGCTGGCCGTGGCGGTCCACGCCCATGTTGCCAGTGGCAATGCCCTTGACCGAACCATCGTCGTTGTACAGTACTTCAGCGGCCGCGAAGCCGGGGAACACTTCCACTCCCAGTGCTTCAGCCTGCTGGCCAAGCCAGCGCACCACGTTGGCCAGCGAAATGACGTAGTTGCCGTGATTCTGGAAGCACTTTGGCAGCAACCAGTTGGGTGTCTTGTAAGCTTTCTCTGCACTCAGGAACAGGAAACGGTCTTCAGTCACAGCCGTATTGAGTGGCGCACCGCGTTCCTTCCAGTCGGGAAACAGCTCCGTGATCGCCTGTGGGTCCATGACTGCGCCCGACAGGATGTGGGCGCCGACTTCACTGCCTTTTTCCAGTACGCAGACGGAAACCTCGCGGCTTGTCTCTGCTGCCAGCTGCTTGATGCGGATAGCCGCCGACAGGCCCGCTGGCCCGCCACCGACGACCACCACGTCATATTCCATCGTTTCGCGGGGGCCAAATTGCGCCAGCAGGTCTTGAGTTTGAGTCATGGAGTGTCCCGTAGTATTTTTTTGAAATGAGATTTACGAACGATCGTGCTATTGTAAATATTTTTGGAGAGAAAGCTAGTCAGAATTCGAAGAAAAACCAGCGATTGGCGCAAAAGTAGTACGAAAAGCGAAATTGGCAAGCGTGCCCAGCATTTTATGTGATTTCCTCGCGGTGGTCAGTTCAAGGACCCAAGGGCAGCATTGTGGATTCAATGCAACAATGGAGACACATTCACTGACTGAATTTGCCGCAACGCCCAATCCGAGCGAGCCCGTATGTATCTCGCAAACCACCAAGAAAGGCAGTATCTGAATGAGCGATAAAACCTTGATTTATACGGCGCAAATGAAGTTGCGCTGGGGAGATATGGATGCATTTGGCCATGTCAATAACACGATTTATTTCCGCTACATGGAGCAGACCCGTATCGAATGGCTGGAGCAAGCCGGCTCCAGCATGGTGATTGACGACCACGGTCCCGTCATTGTCAATGCCAGTTGCACGTTCCTGCGTCAGCTCAAGTACCCGGCTGATATTGAAATCCGCATGTATGCGCAGACCCCGGGACGCTCAAGTTTCGACACCTTGTATGAGATTCGTCGTGTCGATCAGCCCGACATTTTGTACGCAGAGGGGAGTGCCAAGGTGGTTTGGGTGAATTTCAAGCAAGAGAAGTCAGCACCGCTACCTGAGGTAGTCAGGAAAATGCTGACAGCGTTGTAAGCTTTGCGAAAGAAAGCAGGAACAGAATCAGGATCACAAAAGAGGACAAGAACTGCGCACAGCGGTCAGCCATGAGTCGGGCTACACAGGATAGCTCGACCAGATAATTTATCCAGGAGGAAGACAATGACATACAAGACACATGCCGTGGTTGCGGCAGCTCTGCTCGGCCTTTCATTTTCGCTTGCCAGTACTTCTCAGGCCGCTGATCCAATCAAGATTGGTGTCTCTGGCCCCTTTACCGGTGGTTCTGCGCCAATGGGCGTATCGATGCGCGACGGCGTCAAACTGGCCGTAGCAGAGATCAATGCCGCAGGTGGTGTCCTTGGACGTCCATTGCAACTGATTGAGCGTGACGATGAGGCCAAGAATGAACGCGGTGTTCAGGTTGCACAGGAATTGATCAACAAGGAACGGGTCGTAGCTACCGTCGGTTTCATCAATACCGGCGTGGCACTGGCATCGCAGCGTTTTTATCAGGAAGCGAAAATTCCGGTACTCAACAACGTGGCAACCGGAACGGTCATCACCAAGCAGTTCGAGAAGGACAAGGATAATTATATTTTCCGTACCTCGGCCGCTGACCAGATCCAGGCCAAGATGATCGCCGACGAAGCGATCGACAAGCAAAAATATACCAAGGTCGCGATTCTGGCGGATTCGACCAATTACGGCCAACTTGGCCGGGAAGACCTGGAAAAGGTCTTGGCTGCCAAAAAAATTACGCCAGTCGCAGTCGAGAAGTACAACATCAAGGATGTCGACATGACTGCGCAGTTGCTCAAGTCCAAGCAGGGTGGTGCGCAAGTCGTACTGACCTACGGTATTGGTCCTGAACTGGCCCAAATTGCCAACGGCATGGAAAAGCTCAACTGGCATGTACCTATCATCGGTAGCTGGCCGCTGTCGATGGGTAACTTCATCGATAACTCCGGCAAGAACGGTGATGGTGCCCGGATGCCGCAAACCTTCATCCAGGAAGGCAGCACGCCCAAGCGCAAGGCCTTCATCGAAGCCTACCAAAAGGCCTACAAGATCGACCGCATGCCCTCTGCTGTCTCCGCTGCACAGGGTTACGACTCGATCTATCTGCTGGCAGCTGCCATCAAGCAGGCTGGCAGCACCGATGGCGACAAAGTACGCGCCGCGCTGGAAAATCTCAATACCAAGGTGGAAGGCGTTGTAACGACTTACAACAAGCCATTTACTCACGACGATCATGATGCAATCAAACCAGCCATGGTGGTGATGGGCGAAGTCAAGAACGGTCGCGTCGTCCTCGGTCAGTAATGCGATCCAAGGTGATTGTGCATTAATGGAAAAGGCCAGTCCGCCACAAGGACTGGCCTTTTTTACAGACTCGGTGATGGGTTTTGTGGATGTCGCGCTGGTGGTAGCTCAAAGGTCGATCTGGCTCAAGAGCGGACGCCTCAGCCTGCACAAGCCTCATTGTCGAACCAGTCGGCCACTGCATGGCCGTCGCATCTTGGGTAGATATCATGGATATTCTGTTACAGCTGATTTTCAGTGGCATTGCGCTGGGCATGATTTACGCCGTCATTGCCTTTGGTTATCAACTCACCTTTGCCACCTCCGGCACCCTTAATTTCGGGCAGGGCGAGGCGCTCATGCTTGGCGCGCTGGTCGGTCTGTCGGTGGTTGGCAACATTCACGGCGGTCCTTATCTCAATTACTGGTTGATGATTCCGGTAGTGCTGGTATTTGGCGCGTTACAAGGCATGTTTGTCGAATACATCGGGGTCCGTCCTTCCATCAAGATCAAGTCCGAGTTTGGCTGGATCATGTCGACCATTGCCCTGGCAATCATTTTCAAGAATGTCGCAGAAAATATCTGGGGAAAAGATGATTTGCCGTTTCCCAGCCCGTTGTCGGGCGCTCCGTTCCAGATTTTTGGCGCCAATGTACAGCCGATGCAGGTACTGGTTGTCGTGGGAGCGTTGGCAATGATGCTGGCGGTGGAGGCATTCAACCGCAAATCGATCTACGGTAAGGCAGTCGTGGCGACTGCCAATGACCGCGATGCAGCCGGCCTGATGGGGATCAATACCAGTATGGTGATCACTTTTTCCTACGCCTTGTCGTCGGCAACAGCAGCCTTCGCTGGCGTATTGGTGGCGCCGCTGACATTGACCGGCGCGACCATGGGCTCAGCGCTTGGGCTCAAGGCCTTTGCCGTTGCCATTATTGGCGGACTTACTTCCGGTATGGGCGCGATTGTCGGTGGACTGATTTTGGGCATAGCAGAAACGCTGACTGGTTTTTACATTTCGACCGGTTATAAGGAAGTCCCAGGACTGTTGCTGCTGTTGCTGGTGCTAGCGATCAAACCAGCCGGTCTGTTCGGCAAAACCGCGATCAAAAAGGTCTGATGCCATGAACAAGAAAATCCTCTTTTTTTCCGTACTTGGTATCGCCGTGCTGGCGGCTCTGCCACTGGTGGTGCGTAATCCTTACTACCTGCATCTGGCAGAAACCATTCTGATTTATGCGATTTTGTTGTTCGGGCTCGATATTGTGGTCGGCTATACCGGGCAGGTATCGCTGGGCCATGCCGGTTTGTTTGGTATCGGGTCTTACACCGCGGGCGTGCTGTATTTTCAGCTCGGGTTACCGATGTTGGTCGCATTGCCGGCCAGCATTGTCGTGACTGCCTTATTCGGGGCCGTGCTGGCCTTACCTGCGTTGCGTGTGACTGGGCCTTATCTGGCCATGGTGACATTGGCATTTGGCACCATCATTCAGATTCTCATCAATGAAATGAGCTTTCTGACGAACGGTCCGATGGGCGTGAAGATCCCCAAGATGCTGGTGGGTGACACCAAGCTTGATGAGGTGCAGTTTTTCTACGTCGTCGCCGTATTGATGGTGTTATCGCTGATCGTGGTGCATCGTGTTCTGCGCTCGCATCTCGGTCGTGCTTTCCAGGCCCTGCGGGACAGTCCTATCGCCTCAGATTGTATGGGCGTGTCGGTCTATCGCTACAAGGTCTACGCGTTCGTCATCAGTGCCGGGCTGGCTGGCCTGTCAGGGGCGCTGTATGCCTACTCGGAAGAGTACATCTCACCCAATACCTACAACTTTGAGCTGACCATCCTGTTCCTGCTGGCGGTAATTATGGGTGGGCGCAAGTCGCGCATTGGTTCGTTGATCGGGGCGTTGATCGTGGTGATGCTGCCAAGTCTGCTTTCCGACATTGACCTGTTCCGCCAGATCGCCACCATTGCCGCTGTCATTGTGTTGGCCGGTGGTGTGACCGCGCTGGTGCGACGGACCAAGACCCCGCGTGAGGTCGCGGTGCCGGTGGTGGCAACGATTGTGATGGCTGTCTTTTCATATCGACTGGAAAATATTACCGACTGGCGGCTCACCATTTTTGGTCTGATGACCTTGTTCGTTGTGTATTACCTGCAGGATGGTATTGTCGGCTTTGTTCGCAACCTGTTCGGCCGCATCCAAAACAGGCCGCTGCAGACTGAACAGCAATTGCAACAGCCTGGCAGCTCGGTCGAAGCGGTCATTACCACGGCGGCTGTGAGGGAGAATGGTGCCACGCTGCTCAAGGTCAATCAGATCCTGATGCAGTTTGGTGGCCTCAAGGCACTCAATCAGGTGGATCTGGATGTGCGCAAGGGCACCGTTCATGGCCTGATCGGACCAAACGGTTCGGGCAAGAGCACCATGATGAATGTGCTCACAGGGATCTATCAACCAACAGCAGGCGTTGTCGAGTACGACGGTCGTCCAATCACCGGGCAGACGCCATCGTTGATTGCACTGGGTGGCGTGGCACGGACCTTCCAGAACGTCCAGCTGTTTGGTGAGATGAGCGCGACTGAAAATATTCTGGTCGGTCTGCACCACACCTTCCATAGCAATGTCGCCGATGTCATGGCGAACAGCCCGCGCTATCTACGCGAAGAACGGGCGGCTCGCGAACGTGCAGCCGCGATTCTCGCCTTTATCGGGTTGTCAGATCTGGCGCAGGAAGAGGCGCGCAATTTGCCCTACGGCAAACAACGCCTGCTGGAGATCGGCCGCGCGCTTGGTCTCAACCCCAGCCTGTTGCTGCTCGATGAGCCTGCTGCCGGGTTGACTGCGCCTGACATTAAGGAACTGGTGGCCATCATCCACAAGATCCGGGATGTCGGCATCACCATCATCCTCATTGAACATCACATGGATGTCGTCATGGCGATCTGTGACACGCTGACTGTGCTGGATTTCGGGCAAAAAATTGCCGAAGGCAAGCCAGCCCAGGTCCAGGCTGATCCGAAGGTGATTGAAGCCTATCTCGGTGGCGGTGCCGCCGAGACTGCCCATGATCCCCATGCCAACACCGCTAGCGCAGGAGCCTGAGATGCTGACGATTTCAAATTTACAAGCGGCTTACGGCAAGGTGCAGGTATTGCATGGTATTTCGCTGGAAGTCCCAAAGGGAAAAGTAGTGACTTTGATTGGTTCCAACGGGGCCGGCAAAACGACCACCATGCGCGCCATCTCCGGCATGCTCAAGCCACGTGGCGGTACGGTGACGCTGGGCGGCAAGGATGTTACCGGGCAGGATTCGCATCAGATTGCCCGTGCCGGACTGGCGCATTCACCCGAGGGGCGGCGCGTATTTGCCACCATGAGCGTGACCGACAACCTTTTACTGGGGGCCTTCCCGAGGTTCACCAGGTCCCGTCCCAAGGGCGACATTGCCCACGATCTGGCGCGCGCACTGGAGTTGTTTCCACGGCTGAAGGAGCGGCAGACTCAACTGGCCGGTACGCTCTCTGGTGGAGAGCAGCAAATGCTCGCCATGGCGCGCGCTGTCATGCTCAATCCGGAAGTCATTCTGCTTGATGAGCCCTCCATGGGGCTGGCGCCGATTCTGGTGGATGAAGTGTTTCGCATCATTTTACGTCTGAAAGAGCAGGGCATCACCATGCTACTGGTCGAGCAGTTTGCCGCTGCGGCATTGAATGTGGCTGACTACGGCTACGTGCTGGAGAACGGCAAAATCTCGGTACATGGTCCTGCCCACAAGTTGCAGAATGATCCTGCAGTGCAGGCGGCTTATCTGGGAGGCGGTGCAGCACATTGATGGCGATGTGCAGGCGACAAGGTGGCGTTTGCTCTAAAATGGCGGCTTACCGATTTTGGTTTCCGTCGCCACTATGTTTACCCATGTCCACCAAACCTACTTTGCTAAGCGTTGCCGCCGCGAGTGAATTCCTGATCCAGTCAGCGTTGCCGATTTCGGAAATCGAACAGGTCGATACGCTGGCTGCCAATGGCCGCGTGCTGGCAGTACCTCAATTGGCGCAGATTAATGTTCCAGGCATGGATAACTCGCAGATGGATGGCTATGCCGTGCGTACTGTTGAGTGTCACGAAGGCGTCCGGTTGCGGGTGTCGCAGCGGATTCCTGCCGGACACGTGGGCGCCGTGCTGGAGCCCGGTACCGCAGCAAGGATTTTCACCGGTGCGATGGTCCCGCAAGGGGCCGATGCGATCATCATGCAAGAGGCTTGTGAGGCAGATGGTGACTACGTGACCTTGCACCAAGTGCCTGCAGTAGGCGAGTGGATACGCCGGATCGGCGAAGATATTCGCAGTGGTGCCACTATTTTGCCCGCAGGAGTTCGTTTGCGGCCACAGGAGCTAGGGCTGGCCGCCTCGGTCGGACTGGCCAGTTTGCCGGTGCGACGCAAGGTGCGCGTCGCCGTATTCTTTACCGGTGATGAACTGACCATGCCCGGTCAACCATTGGCACCCGGTGCCATCTATAACTCAAATCGATTTTTGCTGCGCGGCTTGCTGGAAAACCTCGGCTGCGAAGTCAGCGACTACGGCATCGTCCCAGATCAACTGCAAGCCACACGCGAGACGTTGCGCGCTGCAGCAGCGCGGCATGATTTGATCATCACCAGCGGTGGTGTATCGGTCGGTGAAGAAGATCATATCAAGCCAGCCGTGGAAGCCGAGGGACGGCTCAATATGTGGCAAATTGCCATGAAGCCCGGCAAGCCACTTGCCTTCGGTGAGGTTAACCATAGCAGCGAGGGAAGGGGCGGCAAAGCTTTCTTCTTCGGCCTGCCGGGTAATCCGGTATCAACCTTTGTTACCTTCCTGATCTTCGTCCGGCCATTCTTGCAGCGTCTGCAAGGCGTGGAACAGGTCGCGCCACGTGTGCTGACCCTGCGTGCCGACTTTAACTGGCCCAAGGCTGACCGGCGCCAGGAATTCCTGCGCGCGCGGATCAATGCAAACGGCGGTCTGGATTTGTTTCCCCACCAGGGTTCGGCTGTGCTGACGTCCACGGTGTGGGCCGATGGCTTGATTGATAATCCTGCAGGGCAAACTATTGCAGCCGGTGATCTGGTACGCTTCCTGCCGTTTGACCATTTGCTCCATTGAGTCGGGAGTGTATGTGAGATTGATTGTGGCTGAATACGACAACGTAATTGATGGTGTAAATGTGAGTGTGAACTTCAGATGAAAATTGAACTACGTTTTTTTGCCAGCGTACGTGAGGCGCTTGGCATTGCCGAGGAAATCATTGATCTGCCACCGCATGTGCGCACGGTCGGTGATGTACGCGCTTTTTTGATGGGGCGCGGCGGCATCTGGTTCGATGTTCTCGCGCCGGAAAAGGCACTGCGCATGGCCTATGATCACAATATGACAGGACCTGAAACCGAGCTCGCCGAGGGCGGGGAAGTGGCTTTCTTTCCACCGGTGACTGGTGGTTGAGGCGCCAGGATATCTGCCAGTAAAGCAGAAAATAAGTCAGGCAGACAGTACAACACATTTCTCATCATGACGCTCTCCAGACAGGAACTAGAACTGATTTCCCGCGGAACGCTGGAGCACTATGCTGGCCGTGCGGAGGAGTTTCGCGAGAATACGCGTGACCATGATGTCAGCCAGAACATCCATGCCTTGCTCTCTGCCATCGGCAAACCGGCACCATTGACAATACTCGATTTTGGTTGTGGTCCCGGACGCGATCTGCGCGCTTTCAGTGCATTGGGTCACCGTGCTATCGGCCTCGATGGCAGTAGTCGCTTTGTCGAGATGGCGCGCGCCGATAGTGGCTGTGAGGTATGGCATCAGGACTTCTTCGCACTGGATCTGCCTGAACATTACTTTGACGGTGTTTTTGCCAATGCCTCGCTGTTTCATGTCCCGCATTCAGAGCTGCCGCGTGTGCTGGGTCAACTGCGTGCGACATTGCGGCCGGATGGCGTATTATTTTGTTCCAATCCGCGTGGTAGCAACAGCGAGGGCTGGAGTAGCGGACGCTACGGGTCTTATCATGATCTGGAGGCTTGGCGCAGCTACCTGCAAGCCGCTGGTTTCGTAGAGCTGGCCCATTATTATCGTCCGGACGGATTGCTGCGGGACCAGCAGGCCTGGCTCGCCACGGTCTGGAAAGCGGTCGCGACAGGCATCACAGAAGCCAATAACAAATAAACCAACAAGCTATTTTACTCAGGTATTCAAGGGAAGGAATTTCGTGCAAACCACTACTGCAATCGCCGCCTGGGCGGCGCACGACACGCGTCTTTTGCTCTCCGTGCTGGGAGCATTGATCGCCATCGTGGTGCTGATCAGCATTCTCAAGATCGCACCATTTCTCTCCATTCTGCTCGGCACGTTCATCGCCGGTAGTGCCGCCGGCCTGCCGCTGGAAAAGATCGCCGGTGCTTTCAGCAAAGGCGCTGGCAGCATTCTTGGCGAGGCTGGCATCATCATCGCATTAGGTGCCATGCTCGGGGCGCTGATGGCAGACTCCGGTGCTGCCGACAAGATCGTGACCACCTTGTTGCGCTATGCCAAGGGCCGTGCCATTCCCTGGATGATGGCCTTGGTGGCGCTGGTGGTCGGCTTGCCACTGTTTTTTGAAGTCGGGCTGGTGATGATGGCGCCGATCATCTTTGTCATGGCGCGCCGTGCACAACAACCGATCCTGCGGGTTGCAATTCCAGCACTGGCTGGTATGACGACCTTGCACGCTTTGTTGCCGCCGCATCCTGGCCCGTTGATCGCCGTCAGCGCCTTGCATGCTGATCTTGGTACGACGATGGTGCTGGGTTTTGTGGTTGCCATTCCTGCCGTGATTCTGGCGGGGCCGTTGTACGGCATGTGGTTGGCACCACGTTTGCAGGTCGGTGAACCAGAGCAGATCGGTGCCTTGTTCAAAGGTCAGCAGGAAGAACGCTTGCTGCCAGGGTTCTGGCCATCACTGATTACCATTCTGTTGCCGGTGGTGCTGATGCTTGGCCGTACTGTGGCAAAGATCTGGCTGACCCCGGAAACCAGTCTGTTTGATGCACTCAATTTCTTTGGCGAACCGATCATTGCGCTGACGGTAACGGTGCTGTTTGCGGTCATCGTACTGGGTTGGGGGCGCGGCAAGAGCCGTACCGAAGTCGGTGTCATCCTGCGCAAGGCTTTGCCACCGATTGCGGGCTTGCTGCTGACCATCGGCGCCGGTGGTGGACTGAAACAGGCGCTCCTGACGGCGGGCATCAGTGACACCATCACCAAGGTTGCCAGCGGTACCCATATGCCGCTGATTTTGCTGGCCTGGCTGATTGCCGTGGCGCTGCGTCAGGCAACCGGATCGGCAACCGTTGCGACTACCGCGACGGCCGGGATTGTGGCGCCGCTGGTGGCGACCTTGTCGGGCACCCACAATGCACTGATGGCCTTATCGATTGGTGCTGGTTCGGTGTTTTTCTGCCACGTTAATGACGCCGGCTTCTGGATGGTGAAGGAGTATTTTGGTCTTGATCTGAAGCAGACCTTTGCCACCTGGTCGGTGATCCAGACGATCGTATCGGTGGTCGGTCTGGTCATGACGCTGTTGCTCTGGGGCGTACTGAGTTAGTCCAGATAACGTCACGTGTGAGAGAGACCATGCCAATTCGCATCCAGACCGCCGACTTTGATCTCAGTGCTGAAATTGCAGCACTGCGGCTGTCCAACCCCAAGGTTGGCGCGGTGGTCAGCTTTGTTGGCACGGTACGCGATCTCAATGACGGTGCCAGTGTGTCGGAGATGACACTGGAGCACTATCCCGGCATGACCGAGAAAGCGCTGGAGCAAATTGTCGAGACCGCGCGCACGCGGTGGGACATCGCCGATGCATTGGTGATCCATCGGGTTGGCCCACTTTTGCCGCTGGCGCAGATTGTGCTGGTAGCGGTAAGCGCCAAACATCGCGGGGAAGCTTTTGCAGCCTGCGAATTCATCATGGATTACCTCAAGACTGAGGCACCGTTCTGGAAGAAGGAACAAACGCCAGACGGTGCCCGTTGGGTGGATGCCCGAGATAGTGATACCTCGGCGCGCGACAGATGGAGTTTGCCACCCGCAACGCGCGAGTAATCCCGCCAGCCCGCATTCGATTGCGTCGACCAACTCCACTCATCAGCCTTTTGTTCACCTCCATGTTTCGACTCCCAACAACTGCTACCGCGCCATTTTGTCCCTCTGAAGTTGCCGGTAGTGTCACGGTACCAGTGTCAGCCTCGCTCTGGCAGAAACTCAAGGTTTATGTCGGTCCAGGTCTGCTGATTTCGATTGGTTACATGGACCCGGGCAACTGGGCAACCTCGGTGCAGGCCGGGTCACAGTTTGGCTATCAGTTGCTGTTTGTGGTGATGCTCTCCAGTCTGGCCGCCATCGTGCTGCAATGCCTGTGTGCCCGGCTCGGCATTGTGACCGGCAAGGATCTGGCAGTGCACTCGCGGGAAAACTATTCGCCGGCCGTTGGCAAAGGCATGTGGCTCTTTGCCGAATTGTCGATCGTTGCCTGTGATCTGGCCGAGGTGCTGGGTTGCGCATTGGCGTTCAAGCTGTTGATGGGGGTGTCGCTACCGGTTGGCGTGGTCTTGACCGCCTTCGATACGCTGATTGTGCTGGGCTTGCAGGGCCGTGGATTCCGCCAGGTGGAGGCAATCATTCTGGGCTTGGTGGCAACCATCGCCGTATGTCTGTTTGCGCAACTGGCGCTGGTCCAGGCGGATTGGCATGCCGTTGCGCAGGGTTTTATTCCCTCGTTGTCGGCGCTGTCGTCGCGCGACCCGCTGTATCTGGCCATTGGAGTGCTGGGGGCAACCGTGATGCCACACAATCTGTACCTGCATTCCTCGATTGTGCAAACCCGGGTGGTCTCGCGTGATGCCGGGAACCGCCGTGGTTTGCTGGAAGCGATCCGCTTTACCCGTGTCGATACGATTGTGTCGCTGGTGATGGCGATGGCGATCAATGCCGCCATCCTGATTCTGGCGGCTTCCGCTTTCTTCCGCACGGGACGCACCGATGTGGTCGATCTGGACGTTGCCTATCATTTGCTCGATCCGATCACCGGCGGCTCGCTGGCAGCGATTCTCTTTGGTATCGGCCTGTTTGCGGCAGGGCAAAGCTCCACCTTCACCGGCACAATTGCCGGACAGGTGATCATGGAAGGCTTTTTGAAACTGCGGATTCCTTGCTGGCAGCGCCGCATGATCACGCGTGGCCTGGCATTGATCCCGGCGCTGATCGGGGTGCTGACGTTAGGGGAGCATTCGGTGGGTCGCTTGCTGGTACTGAGTCAGGTTGTTCTGAGCCTGCAACTGCCGTTCGCGATGTACCCCTTGATCCGCCTGACCAGCCGGCGCGACATCATGGGCGAGTTTGTCAATCTCTGGTGGACGTCAGCACTGAGCTGGGTGTTGTTCATCGGTATCAGCGCCGCCAATCTATGGCTGGTAGTGCAGTTGTTCATGTGACGGCGCTTCTGCTGGTCTGTATTTATTTCTTTTCCTGTTTGTCAGCCTGACTACGAGCCTGACTGGCTGGCTCCAGCACCACGGTGCAGGTCAGGCCAGCAGCCAGCAAGACACCCTTGGGCACTTCATCAATCTGAATGTGTACCGGAATCCGTTGTGCCAGGCGAACCCAGTTGAAGGTTGGATTGACGTCGGCCAGCAGCTCGCGGCTTTGTGGATTGTCGCGGTCATAAATACCACGTGAAATACTGTCCACATGGCCGCGCAGGGTGGCACCATTGATCAATTGAATCGTCGCCTTGTCACCCACGGCCAGATAGGGCAGTTTGGTTTCTTCAAAATAGCCGTAGACCCAGAAGGAATGGCTGTCGATGATGGCGATCTTGGCAGCCCCGGCACTGGCGAAGTCACCACGACGCACGTTCAGATTGGTAATGTAGCCATCCACGGGAGCGAACACCTTGGTGCGGTCTAGATTGAGCTTGGCGGCATCGCGCTGCGCTACGGCTACCTGATATTGGGCCGCTGCAGCGGCAACAGCACTGTCCGCATCTTCACGACTTTCGCGCGAGACTACCAGGCTATCCATATCGGCACGGCGATGTGCCTGTGCGCGGCGCATGTCGAGTTCGGCCTTGCGTACCTGCACGGCAGCATCTGCTTGTTGCAGCGCCAGCTGGTAATGGGCCGGGTCAATCTGCATCAGCAGATCGCCTTTGCGGACCTGCTGGTTGTCGTGCACCGGCAGCTCGACCACCTGACCGGAGACATCCGGTGCAATATTGATGACCTCGGCGCGGACTCGACCATCACGGGTCCAAGGTGACTCCATGTAGCGCTGCCAGAGCGTGCGCGCTAGCAAAATTGCGGCTGCGAAAATCAGCAACGTCACTAAAAAACGAAAAATCGATTTGACCGACATGATGAAAAGCTCCTGATAAATTCAATATGGGGTTGCGATGCAGGCGACAGCTCAGCGATAGATTGCCAGCCCTAAAAGGGCGGCGACGCAAGTCAGCAGACTGACCCGGAACAAGGCGGGATGCCACACCAACTGGTAAAAATTCACGCGCACCAAGAGTCTGTCCACCAAGAGCACGATGGCCCCAGCCAGCAGGACTGCCGGCAGCAGCGTCGGAATATAGGCGTCGAAAAAGGAAATTTCGCGCGGCAGCAGGGTGGGCAGGATCGTTGGCGTCAGTGACAACATGAAGGGCTCCGTCAGACTATGAGGCAGAAGATGTTGGGGTTTTGTCGTTAGCAGTATAGGCATTGCCAGTCACCCGCAACGTATTGAGCGGCGACTGGGCATCCAGCATCGCAGTACGAATGAAGTGCAGATAGCTCAGCGCGCGTTGCAGCCGATGGCGCTCGCCGCGTTCGCGATAATGCGGTCCGATTGCCAGTTGCACTGTCTGGATGGCTGCATTATTGGCCTGCAGGGCCACTTGTAGCGTCGCAGGTGAGGGGCGTTCGAACAACGCAGGCAGGTGTTGGCGCAACTGATCCAGGCTGGCATAGGCCGCCTCTGGCAGCAATTCGGGATGACTAGTGCGAATTCCCTGCAGTTCGCTACGCAGTTCAATGACCGCGTGGCCGATTTCCAATGTTGCGTACATCCAGCCGAACGCACGCCGACGCAAGACGGGACGGCTGCTGGTGACCAGCATGATTTGATGCATCAGGTCACGGGTGCCACTTTCAAACTGCAATGCCAACTGTGTCAGCTTGCCACGGCAGGCTTGAAGTACCTGCTTGCGCAATTGCTTTTCCAGATGCCGTACCGACCAGTCGGTGGTCGGTGGTAACAGCAGTGCAAAGGCAAGGGTGGTGACGACCAGCGATACTACGAGTGCAATGGCTTCGTTGATGTAGGCAGTCGCGTTGAGCTGAATCAGGTTATCTGGCACTGCCAGGAACGGGAAGAAAATACACATTCCCATGCCATAGCCAGCCAATGTGGGTCGGGTGGTCAACAGCACCGCCAGCATCAATACCGGTGTCAGCGCCGCTGCCAGCATCCAGAATCCGTCCAGGTTTGGCAGGATATGGAAGGTATAGACATAACCCAGCAAGGCTGCCAGCACGACGCCCATGGTCGTGGTGCGGGTAGCTTTGGCAGGATCCGGCGCGGCCGAAGTGATGGCACAGAATGCCGCCGCATTGAGCGCGGCGACGTCGCCACTGGGCCAGCCACTGAGGAGCCAGAATGCCGACAGACCAATCAGGGTGATGGCGGCCCGGGCACCAGCAATGGCGGCAATCACCGCACTGGTTTTGGGGGCATAGCTGTGGTCCCAGTCTTCCCGCGCATGGTGGCGTTGTCCCAGCGAAGCGTAGGTCAAGGTATAGGCATGCAGCTCTTCGACGACACGGTACAGCAGCTCACTGGCAGTATCGAAATCGAGCATCGCTTCGTCGGTCAGTGTCGTCGCTAGTGTAGTACGGGTAGCGCGAACGCGGCGTGGCAGGGTCTGTTTGTAACGATCCAGCTGGAGTGCCGCTTCGCCAGCATCGACTGCGCTCATCACCGGTTCGCCGGTATGGCGGGTCAGCAGTGGCTGGACTTCGCGGAAATACGGTGAAATCTCGGTAATGACAGTTTCCGTCGCGGGGGTCTTGCTGGCGTGCAGGCGATTCATCAATTGATGCAAGGCATGTACGCGTGTCGACAAGGCCATGAATTCGCTGTTCATCCGGGTCAGGCGACCACTCCGTATGCGGATTTCCGGATCTTCAAAAATGGCGGAACTGCGCATGGCTTCGAGGCCAATGATGTCAGCCACAAAGCGGGCATTGGCGCCTTCAAGCTGCTTACGCTCGGCGCTGCCACCGAGGGTGTTGCCAATCAGATCGACGAAGGCAGAAAAACGGCCACGAATGATCTTCACCAGACGTGGAGCGCTGGCCTGTGGCAAGACCAGTGCGCTGACCACGGCACAGCAGATGATGCCAACCGTGATCGAGGTCACCCGGCTCATGATCGAATTGAAGGTGACTGCAGGATGCAGGGCAGCGGGCAGACCGATCAATGCCACGGTATAGCCCGAGAGCACAAAGCCGTAGGAGCGGAAGTTGCGGTTATGCGCCGAGCCAAAGGTACACAGTCCGATCCATAGCGAGGTGGTCAGCAAGAATAACTCTGGCGTCTGGGCGAACAGGCCCACCGAGACCACGATGGCGATCGAGCCGACCAGCGTACCGACGACGCGGTAAAAGCTCTTGGACAGAATCATCCCGCTTTGTGGTTGCATGACGATAAAGACAGTAATCATCGCCGAGCGTGGTGACTCCAGGTCCAGCGCATAGCCAATGCCAAGCGCCAGCAAGGCTGCGGCCACCATCTTGAAGACGTAGATCCAGTTCGGCAACTCGTTGTCGCGCCAGTCTTCGGCGACATCGTATGCCTGATGCATCAGGCGTTGCCCCAGTGTCCGGCCAGATCCGGTACGATCAGGCGTGCCCGATGAGTCTGCCGTAGCGGCAGAATTGGCAGAGGTACTCACCGTTCTACTCCATCCACAATTTCAGCCGGAGCTGATGGTGGTGCCGGGATGATTTCAGGTTCCAGACCGCCGCCCAGTGCCGTCGTCAGGTTGGCAAAGGCGCTTAGCTTCTGGGCCTGCAATTGCTGCACGGTTTGCAGCTGATGCAGATATTGTGTTTGCGCGGTCAGCACGTTGAGATAGCTGGTCAGGCCGCGTTGGTAAGCGCGGGTGGCGATGTTCACATTCTTCTGGGCAGCAGCAACCGACTGATTGGCCAGGTCCTGTTGTTTGACCAGCGATTGCAATGTCACGATCTGATCAGCAATCGTCTTCAGTGCCTGACTCAGCAACTGGTTGTATTGTTCGACTGCCAGATCGTAGCTCGCTGTAGTGGCGCTGAGCTGACCACGCAGGCGTCCACCGTCGAAGATCGGCAAGGAGACTGCTGGTCCGTAGACCGTTGAGAAATTTTGCGCATTGAGAAAACTCAACATACCACCACCGGCCGCAACTGGGCCGAAGCTGGCAGCCAGATTGACGTTGGGATAGAAGGATGCCTTGGCAACTTCAATGCCCTTGCTGGCTGCCTCGATGCGCCAGCGTGCGGCACTGATATCCGGTCGGCGTCCGATCAGTTCGGAAGGGATCTGACTCGGCAGACTGAGTATGGCATGCAGCGTCAGGCTCGGACGTGTGATACTGTCGCCAGCACCTGGACCCTGACCAAGCAAGGCTGCGAGCTGGTTGCGGGTCAGTGCAATATTCTCTTGCAAGGCTTCCATCTGACGGCGTGTTTCTGGCAGTGGCACCTCAGCCTGCGTAATTTCCATCTGGGTGCCAATGCCACCTTTGAGGCGCCGTTGCGCAAATTGCAAAATACGTTGTTCTTCGGCCAGCGTACTGCTGGCGTTGTCGAGCAGGCCGTACTGCAATGCCAGATAGACATAGGTACGCACCACATTGCTTTCCAGGTCAAGCTGGGCCGCGCGCGCATCGGCAGCGGCGGCATGGACTTCGTCGATGGCCCGTTCGGTATTGTTGCGATCCTTGCCCCACAGGTCCAGACCGTACGACAGTCCCAGTGTTGCGGTGTTATTCCAGGTTAATTTCCCGGGTAGGGTGGCGCCGTAGTAAATATTCTTGGACCAGTCGTCACGGGTGATCGAGCTTTCGAAACCGAGTTGAGGCAATTCGCCGGCATGGGTCACTTCGGCCATGGAGCGCGCCTGGCGCACGCGGGCAGCAGCAACCGCCATGCTGGGGTTGCCGGCAACGGCGGTGGTGACCAGACGGTTCAGTTGCGGATCGGCGTAATTTTCCCACCAGTTGCGTTGTGGCCATCCGGCTTCGGTACCGATGCTGGCCATGGCTTTGCTCAATGTCAGTTGATCTACCTGGCGTTGCACGGACTGCGGTTTGATGTTGCCCATGTCGGCACAGCCCGCAAGCAAGAGCGTGGCAGACAGCAAGGGGACCGCAAAAAGCGGTGCAGCGAACGAGCCTGAGCGACATTTTTTGGCAACAGTGATCATGAGATTATCCAAAAGATTGCAAATATCCAGCGGATCTCATTGTATTTCGTAATTATTGCTAGAAAAATACCATCAAATACAAATGGTCATTTCAATATTCGCAATAATAGTCAGACTATTTTCGGCAACAATGTCGCATCATTGACGGTGCGATATTGCTTCGCACAACCCTATTTGAATTGAAATCGAGCTGGAGCGATGGATACCTTGCAGAATATGCGCATCTTTATGCGTGTTGTTGATGCTGGCAGTTTTACGCTGGCTTCGCAACAAATGAACCTCACTACGGCGCATGTTTCGCGCGCCGTTGCAGATTTGGAACGCCACTTGCGGGCGCGCTTGCTCAATCGGACCACGCGCCGGATTGCGCTGACCGAGGCTGGTGAGCGCTACCTGTTGCGTTGCGAACAGATCATGGGCTACGTGGAGCAAGCTGAAGCCGAAGCCAGCGATGCGTACGTGCGGCCGTCGGGTCGTCTGCGCATCCACACCATGAGTAGCTTTGGCCAGCGTTACGTGATTCCGGCCATTTCCAGTTACCAGAAGCATTACCCGGATGTCGCCATTGAGCTTACGCTGGCGCAGCGCGTGCCCGATTTGCTGGAAGAGGGCTTCGATGTATCGATCGTGCTGGCGCGCGAGCTGCCGGATTCCGGTTTGATTTTTCGCCAGTTGGGTGAAATCTACAGTGTTGCCTGTGCCTCACCTTTTTATCTGGAAAAACATGGGATGCCCCAGCGTCCTGAAGATTTGGAAAACCATGCCTGCCTGCAACTGGTCAGTTCGGTATCGCCGCTTAACGAATGGAACCTGCAAGGCGCAGAGGGGACTGCGTCGGTGAATATCAAGTCCAATTTTCAGGTTAATGTGGCTGAAGCCATGCTGGTCAGCCTCAAGGAGGGCATGGGGATCGGTGTCTTGCCGACCTATTCTGCCGTCGATGCCTTGCGGGCTGGCACCATCATGCGCGTGTTGCCGCAGTATAGTCTGCAGCATATGGGCGTGTATGCGCTCTACCCCTCGCGTCAGTACATCGATGCCAAGATCAGTACCTGGATCGACTGGGTGCATCAGAGCGTGGGTAAGGCGATGCAGGAAGATCATCAGGTGCTGGAGCGACTCGCCGTAGCGGCGACCTGAAGCGCCAGCAGTTGCGCTTGAAACAGGGAGACCTTTGATCTGTATCAATTCCACCTGAAATCGATGAGGACGTGTGCCGAAGTTTCCTTGAAAATGATCTCCGTGGCCCAATTTGTCAGCTATTGAATCTTTGGAGCAAAACATGCGTCTCGACAAACTCACGACTAAATTGCAGGAAGCTCTGGCAGATGCGCAGAGCCACGCGGTTGGTAACGATCACCAGTACATTGAGCCAGTACATCTGGTGCTGGCTTTGCTGGCACAGGATGATGGTGGTAGCCGGTCATTGCTGCAACGCGCCGGTGTCAACGTCGCCGGCTTGCAATCAGCATTGCAACATGCGCTGACCCGACTGGCCAAGGTCAGCGGCAACGGTGGCGAAGTACAGATTGGCCGAGAATTGTCGGCCTTGCTCAATCTGGCGGACAAGGAAGCACAAAAGCATGGTGACCAGTTTGTTGCCAGCGAAATGGTCTTGCTGGGGCTGGTGGATGATAAATCGGACGCTGGTCGCTCCGCGCGCGAGAACGGGCTCAGCCGTAAATCGCTGGAGGCGGCGATCAGCGCCGTGCGCGGCGGTGCCAATGTGTCCTCGCAGCAGGATGAAGGACAACGCGAGGCACTCAAGAAGTACACGCTTGACCTTACTGAACGCGCCCGTAATGGCAAGCTCGATCCGGTCATTGGTCGTGACGACGAAATCCGCCGGGCGATTCAGGTATTGCAACGCCGCAGCAAGAATAACCCAGTACTCATTGGTGAGCCGGGCGTCGGTAAAACCGCGATCGTCGAAGGCCTGGCGCAGCGTATTGTCAGTGGCGAGGTGCCTGATAGCCTGAAATCCAAGCGTGTACTGTCGCTGGATATGGCGGCGCTGCTCGCTGGTGCCAAATATCGTGGCGAGTTCGAAGAGCGGCTCAAGGCTGTCCTTAAGGAAATCGCCCAAGACGAAGGGCAAACCATTGTCTTCATTGATGAGTTGCACACCATGGTTGGTGCCGGTAAGGCAGAAGGCGCAATGGATGCCGGCAATATGCTCAAGCCCGCATTGGCCCGCGGCGAGTTGCATTGCGTCGGGGCGACTACGCTCGACGAATATCGTAAATACATTGAAAAGGATGCCGCCCTGGAGCGGCGTTTCCAGAAGATTCTGGTCGATGAGCCCAGCGTCGAAGCGACCATCGCCATCTTGCGCGGTCTGCAGGAAAAATACGAAGTGCACCATGGCGTCGACATCACCGACCCGGCCATTGTTGCCGCAGCCGAGTTGTCGCATCGCTACATCACCGACCGTTTTCTGCCAGACAAAGCCATTGACCTGATCGACGAAGCAGCATCGAAGATCAAGATCGAAATCGACTCCAAGCCGGAAGTGATGGACAAGCTGGACCGTCGTCTGATTCAGCTCAAGATCGAGCGTGAAGCTGTCAAGCGCGAAAAAGATGAAGCCTCGCAAAAGCGCCTGGCACTGATTGAGGAAGAGATCGTCCGACTGGAACGCGAATACGCTGATCTGGAAGAAATCTGGAAGGCCGAGAAGGCTAGTGTGCAAGGCAGCCAGCACCTGAAGGAAGAAATCGAACGGGTTCGGCTGCTGATGGATGAGGCAACGCGCAAGAGTGACTGGCAAAAGGTCTCTGAGCTCAAGTACGGCAAGCTGGCTGAGCTTGAGCAGGCGCTGGAGGCGCAGAACAAGCGCGATGCCGCTGCAGGTGCAGAGGCGGCTAATCAGCCGGGTAGCAAACCCAGACTGGTGCGCACGCAGGTCGGTGCGGAAGAAATTGCCGAAATTGTTGCCCGTGCCACCGGGATTCCTGTTTCGCGGATGATGCAGGGCGAGCGCGAAAAATTGCTGCACATGGAAGATGTGCTGCATCAGCGCGTGGTTGGTCAGGATGAGGCGATTGTTGCGGTGTCCGATGCAATCCGTCGCTCCCGCGCGGGTCTTGGCGACCCTGATAAGCCTTATGGCTCCTTCATGTTCCTGGGACCGACCGGCGTGGGGAAGACCGAGTTGTGCAAGGCCTTGGCGTCCTATCTGTTTGATACCGAAGAGGCGATGATAAGGATCGACATGAGTGAATTCATGGAGAAGCATTCCGTCGCCCGCCTGATCGGTGCACCACCTGGTTACGTTGGCTATGAAGAAGGTGGCTATCTGACCGAGGCGGTCCGGCGCAAGCCTTACAGCGTGATTCTGCTCGATGAAATTGAGAAGGCGCATCCGGATGTTTTCAACGTCTTGCTGCAGGTGCTTGATGATGGTCGCATGACCGATGGTCAGGGCCGTACGGTAGACTTCAAGAATACGGTTATCGTGATGACCTCCAATCTTGGTTCACACAAGATTCAGGCCATGGAAGAGAGCGATCCAGCCTTGGTCAAGATGGCAGTCATGGCGGAGGTGAAGTTGCACTTCCGGCCGGAGTTCATCAATCGGGTCGATGAAATTGTGGTGTTCCACGCGCTCGACGAAAAGAACATCGGTGCGATTGCCAAGATTCAGTTGCAGATTCTGCAGCAACGACTAGCCAAACTCGATATCGGGCTGGTGGTGACGGACAGCGGTTTGCAAAAGATTGCGGAGGCCGGTTTCGATCCTGTCTATGGCGCGCGACCCTTGAAGCGGGCGATTCAGCAGGAAATCGAGAATCCGTTGTCAAAACTGATTCTGCAAGGCAAATTTGGTCCCAAGGATGTGGTCCATGTGCGCGTCTCTCATGGTGAGTTGACGTTTGAATCAAGCTGACGCTAGCCTAAAACAGGCTTGGTGCACTCAATAGCAGTAGCGGCCAACGTTGTAAATATGCCGTCCTGTCATCTGGAAAATCGCCGAACTGGCGCTCTCTTTCCAGATGGCAGGATTTTTTTTTATTTAACGATTAAACTAGTGAGCCTGTCTGTAAAAGATAAGCAGTCTCGCGGGCGTACCGAAAACCTCAAAAGGGTTGTCGTAAGCGCCGACTAAAAACAACAAGATGAAAAATGTAATCTCAACATGATGCCGTTTTCAGTGCAGGGAGTGGAACTCTGAAGCAATCGTCCTTACAGCGGCTGTTCATTCTGCCTTTTATCTTTCTGATGCTGTGTCTTGCTGTCACGATAGGCTGGTTTCTCTATCGTGCCAGCGATGATGCGACCGAGGTGCTGGCGCGCGACTCCCTGATGGAAATCATGGGGCGCGTCGGGCAGGCGACTGATCGCCAGTTGCAAGCTGCGCGAGGCGCACTGCTGGTGGTTGCGCCTGCGGTGATCAAGCCCGCATATGGGCATGATCCGGGTTTGTTTATTCCTTTTCCGCACGATTTTGCAGCTATCGAAGAGCGTTTGTGGATTGCTGATGGCTTGTCCAGGGAACCGACCTATGTCTATTTTGGCGCGGAGGATGGCAGTTTCATTGGCCTGCGCAGAGATATTCACAACCATTACATGTTCACGCGTCGGGACAAGGAAAACAGAAGCTATCTTTATTCGTTAGAGGGGCCAGGCGCCAAGCTCGATCCGATTCTCAATCAGAATTTTGATCCACGGACCCGGCCCTGGTACATCCACGCGATGGAGCGTCAACAAGAGACCTGGTCTCCGGTATATAGCGACTTTCGCACCAAGCGTCTTGGCATCACCTTGTCCAAGCCGGTCTATGGGCCGGGACGCGTGCCGGTGGGCGTGGTGGGCAGCAGTATTGGTCTGAACCGGCTCAGTGATTTTCTGGCGGCGCAACAGTTCACGCATGGTGAAGTGGTGTTCATCATCGAGCAAAACGGCAATCTGGTAGCGACATCGGTTGATGAGCCGATCCACCATTTTGAAAACGATATCCTGGTTCGCCACAGTGCCAGCCAAAGTCGCTCTCCCATGGTGCGGCAGGCTTATGCCCACTTGCTGGATCTGCTGGAAAAGCGTGAACTGGTACCGGGACAACTGTTGGTGACCCGTTTGCAGGGCGATGCGTCATCGATTGAGCTGGCCTACCGTCTGCATCACGATGATGCCGGTCTGGACTGGATTGAGGTGAGTGCCGTAAGTCGTCTCGGGTTCCTCGGATCCGTTACCGGCGGCGTCTACCAGACACTATTACTGGGGCTGGTGGCCGTCTGCATGACATTTGTGCTGGGTTTTGCCATTTTGCGCTGGGTCTTGCGGGATATTCGCAAGTTGACGCTGGCGGCCAAATCGATTGGCAATGGTGAGCCTTTTGTCCCCCTCAACATTGACCGTAAAGATGAAATTGGTCAGCTGGCGCAGAGCTTCCAGGAGATGGAGCACAATTTGCGTACTGATCGTCTGACCGGCGTGCTCAATCGTGACTCCTTCTTCGCTCAGATTGATTTTCGTTGCAAGCGTGGTAATCCCGGTGTACCGGTTCAATTCGCCCTGCTGTTTATCGATCTCGACAAGTTCAAGGAAATCAACGACCAGTTCGGTCATGACGAGGGCGATCGGGTCTTGATGGCGGCTGCAGTACACCTCCAGCATGCGCTGCGCAAGGACGATGCGGTTGCCCGTTTTGGTGGCGACGAATTTGTAATTTATCTCGATGGTGTGGCCGACGAAGACGTTGCCAAGTCCATTGCTGAGAAGGTCCGTCATTGTCTGAATCAGCCGATTGCCGGCCGTGACGGAGTCAGTCTGTCCATCGATGCATCGATTGGTGTCGCGCTGTTCCCCCGGGACGGACTGGATATGGAGACCCTGATGCGGGTGGCCGATGCTCGCATGTTTGACCAGAAACGTATCCACCGGATCTTGTCGCCGCAAGACCCGGCGCGTGCGCATCCAAAATCGCAATCCATTGCGGATGCGTGATTACAGCAGCGCCACGCTGGCCAAGTTTAGATAGCTGGTCTCCCGTGTGGACGCAATAAAATCGGTCAGGTAGGTTTTGGCTGACAGGGCAGGCAAGCAGGCGGCATAGAGCTTGCCGGTCAGTCCGTCGGACGTGATGCGTTTTGCTAGTACATAGTCCCGGTTCAGATAGTTTTGTGCTGCCCACAGCGGTAAGGTGGCAATGCCGCGGCGACTGGCAACCAATTGCAACATGGCGACGGTCAGTTCGGTGGTGCGACGGGCCGGATTGATGCCTGCGGGTTTGAGAACCTGCCTCACCACGTCCAGCATGTCGTCCGGCACCGGATAGGTGATCAGCGTATCGGTCGCAAAGTCGGCTGCCTCCAGATAGTCCTTGCCTGCAAGCGGATGGTCGTGCGCCAGTAGCGCCACAATTTCAAATCCGAACAGCGCGTGGTAGTCGACCTCCTCATCGGGATCGGCCTCCGACACAATCGCCAGCTCAGCCCGTTGCCCGTAAAGCAGACCGACCGGATCAGCCTGAAAACCGGAGACAATATCCAGATCAACCTCAGGCCAGCGTCGCCGAAATACATCCATCGATGGCATCAGCCAGTCAAAACAGGTATGGCACTCCACTGCAATGCGCAACGGTCCAGCTTCACCTTGCTGTAGCCGTGCCAGATCCCGTTCTGCCTCTGCCACACGCGGCAATACCTCTACCGCTAGCCTTAGCAATCGGTCTCCTGCCGGGGTGAACCGGATGGGTACCGACTTGCGCTCAAACAAGGCGGCACCGTGATGGTCTTCAAGTTGCTTGAGCTGATGGGATAGTGCCGATTGCGTCACATTGAGCAAGGTTGCCGCGCGCAGCAGATTTCCGGCTTCTTTCAACGCTTGCAAGGTTTTCAGGTGACGCAATTCGAGAATGCTGGAGAGTCCTGTTGGCATTATTAGTAAAATTCAAGTTGATTCTTAAAATTTATCGTTTGAATCATAGTGGATGTGCGCGCAAGATGCCAGCCTGATAGTGAATATGAATAAACGAGGATCAGGTGATGGCATTGAAAGATCAGGGGCAGATCGCCCACGTCTTGGGTTTTCCGCGCATTGGCGCGCAACGGGAACTCCCTCAGGCCTGGCAGGCGTTCTGCGACGGCGATAGTGACCTGGCAGCGGTGAAGGCAAGCGGTGCAACGTTAAGAGCGCGTCACTGGCAATGGCAGGCCGAGGCTGGATTGGACTTTGTCTGCGTGGGGGACTTTGCCTGGTACGATCAGGTGCTCAATACGCTGACCTTGCTGGGGGCGTTGCCGACGCGTTTCGGGCTTGATCCGTCTACGCTGGATTTATATGGTTGCCGCCATCTGGTGGAGGGAGAGGAACATCAGCCGGCGATGCAATTGCGCTCCTGGTTCGATACCAATACCTGTTATCTGCAGCCCGAATGGACCAGCGATGTGCGTTTCGACGGCGGTGTTGACTGGCTGTTTGATGAAGTACAAGAAGCACAGCAGCAAGGCTATCGACCCAAGGTCGTCCTCATCGGCCCATTGACTCTGTTGTGGCTCGGTAAAACCTGTGGCGATCTGGACAATGCACTGGACTTGCTGCCGCAGGCCATTGCGGGCTATGTCAGCGTGCTTGGGCGGTTGCGGACACAGGGCGTAGAGTTGGTGCAGCTTGATGAGCCTGTGCTGGCAGCGGGTCTGCCGTCGTCATGGCGGGATGCCTTGACGACCGCTTATGCGACACTGGCCGCCGTCGCACCCGAACTATTGCTGACAACCTACTTCGGCGCCGTTGATACGGAGATGTCGCTCTTGGCTAGCCTGCCAGTTGCGGGCATCCACATCGATGGCGTGACTGAGGCGAAGCAACTTGCGGCCTTTGCCGCAGTATGGCCGCAGGACAAGGTGCTGTCGGTTGGCATGATTGACGGCCGCAATATCTGGCGCTGCGATCTGGATGCCGCATTGACGGCACTCCAGCCACTATCGATGCGTCTTGGACAGCGGCTCTGGCTGGCATCAAGTTGCTCGCTGCTGCACGTGCCAGTGGATGTGACGACTGAGGGCAAGCTCGACGCCGAGCTCAGGAGCTGGCTGGCCTTTGCCCGTCAGAAGCTCGATGAAGTTCACTGTCTCAGGCAACTTCTTCAGTTTGGCGCCGCCGCTGAGACCGCAACAACAACCCTGATGGCGAGCCGCGCGGCGCTGGTTGCGCGCAAGAAATCTCCCCGCATACGCAATGCGCTGGTACAACGCCGTCTAGCGCAGCTCGGCACAGACGACACGCGACGCACAGCCAGTTCTGCTACCCGCAGTGCGCTACAACAGGCACGCTGGACGTCGGCGATTTCAAATGACATAGAGGTCGCGCCACAGCATCGGGCAGCCATACAAGCATTGCGGGCAGCACATCTGGCTAGCGAAATCGGTTTTGTAGAGTATTTGGAACGGCTACGAGAAGCGATCACCGAGGAGATGGGCAGGCAAGAGGCTGCGGGTCAGGACTATCTGGTCCAGAGTGCGACGCTGGGCCAGGACGGTGTCTCTTACTTTGCCCAGCAGCTCTGGGGCTTTGCCATCACCAGTAATGGCTGGGTGCAGCAACATGGCAGTAACTGCCTTAAGCCACCTTTGGTCTACGGCGATGTTTACCGCCCCGAAGCGATTTGCGTTCCCTCCATGCAATTTGCTCAGAGCCTGACGCATAAACCGGTCAAAGTCGTCCTGTGTGGGCCTCTGCAGCTATTACAGGGCGCTTTTGTTCGCGATGATTTGCCGCGTGCAACGATCGCTTTGCAGATTGCACTGGCGCTACGCGACGAGCTTGCAGACCTGGAGCGCGCCGGGATTGGCATGATTTGCGTCGCTGAGCCCCAGCTTGTGCAGGGGATACCCTCTGCGCCGACACCGCGTGAAGACTACTTAATGTGGGCACAACAGGCCCTTAATCTCTGTATAGCCGGGGTCCGGGACATGACCCAGATGCATTTACATCTGGGTATGGCTGAAGATCAGACGATCAATGCGTCGCTGGCCGCGCTTGAAGTCGATCTACTGACGTTGGGTGGCTGAGCTTATGGACGAGCTAATTCCCTGCAGACTGCCGTAGAACCATATCGATTGCGGTCGTTTGCGTCACAATCTGTTGTAGATCGGCATCGAGCAGCAGCGTTCGGCGCTGAAAGGTATGCCAACCCGACCAGTTCCGCACTTCCTCAGATGGCGGCTCAATGTCGGTAGCAGCGGTGCCGCTGCCTGCAGGCTTTGCTGCCGCAGCTTCCAGCGACGTTTTGCCTGACGGCGCTAAAATTTGTTGCGCCATCTGCAGGTAATGAGTCGCATCCTGGTAATTTTTTTCAATCAACTGATTGACTGCTACTCGGGGCAGCCCTTCGGCATGGCGGCGCAGCAGGATGCGCAGCGCCGCAACGTGGGCTGCTACCAGATAGTTCTGGATTACAAAGCGGTTGATTTCCTGTACCGCATATTGCTTGCTGATCGGCTCATCCATCATCCGTACCTGCGCCGAGATCAAGGCTGCCAGACTATCCATGAAGCCCTTGCGGCAGACCCGGTAAAAGAAGTCATCTCCAACCCGGCCCTCAAGCATGTCCCGGCTAGCCTGAATATATCGATGGCTGGCACTGAGCACATTCCTGATCAGGCGCGGCAGATCGCGATATTCCCAGCTGGGCAGCACAAAACTGAACACAATCGCGATCAACACGCCGATGGTCGTATCAATCAGACGTTCACCGACCACGCCGTGGTGACCTGCTGGCACCAGCATATTAAGCAGCATCAGGATCTGTACGGTGGCGGCGATGGCGGTATAGCGATACTTGATGTAATTGAACGCAGGAGAGGCCACACTGGCGACAAACAGCGCTGCCAGCAAACCCATTGTGTCATGCACGAAATGCAGGATCAGCGCGGTGAGTACACAGCCGATGATGGTACCGATCAGACGGTCCTGCAGGCGTTGTTTGGTGGTACTGAAATTGGGTTTGAGAATGATTACAATAGTCAGCACAATCCAGTAGCCATGCGACATATAGGGCAGACAAGAGGCAATCCAGAGTCCCGTTGAGACTGCCAGCGCAACCCGGATCGAGAAGCGGAAGATCGGCGACTGCCAACGCAGGTTTGCCAGCAGCAAGCCAGCCTTGTATTTTTGCTGCGTGAGGAACGGGGTCATATCCGCACCCGGCAGGATCGGCAATGGATCGACCGGGCGCTGGGTCGCCAGATGGAGCTGCGTGATCCGTTCGATGATGTCCTGAATCTTGTTAGAGGTCACGCTCAGCAGGGTGAGGGCGTCGGTCGGAATGGAAGGGCTCGTACCGTCTTGCTGGCTTTGCTGCAACAGCTGCAGCTCATACTGGATTGCCCGCAGCTCCGCCTTGTAGTTGACGGTCGGCATCGAGGCACGCTTGCGTGTCACCGCATAGGCGATGGATTCGATGTCTTCAGCAGTCTTATTGGCCAGGTCACGCAGGAAGGTCATGACATCACAGTCACCAAAATGACTACGCAGCAGGGCGTAGTCAGCGTGGGTCGATAACACTTGCTCGTAAACCTCAAGCATACTCAGATGCACATTGACCAGCAGTCCATCCTGTTTGGTGTGCAGATCTCGCAATACCATGTCACGCGAAGCCTGCAGCTTGTCGGCAAGGACAATCTGCTGCCTTACCAGCAGATTGAACTGGGTATTAAGCTCACTATGCACATTGTAGAAATCAGCCTTGATACGCAGATAACGCGCCAGTTCGAACAAGGCTTCCGCCAGCACCTGCTGCTTGACGCGTCGACGCAGAAACCACGACACCACCATCGCGTAGGTAAGATAGCCCAGACCACCCGCAAGGAAAAAACCGGCATGCAGGAACGCTTCCTCGACCTTGAACTGGTTTTCCATCGACAGTGTCATGACCATCAGCGCGGCGAACTGGAGCGGCAGGCTCTTCTTGCCGTAGACCACGATCATGCTGGCCAGGAAGCTGACCAGTACCATCATCACGCTGACCAGCCAGCCAATCGGTGCGCACAGGCTGATGAGCAGCATCACCAGCGTGCACAGCAGGACCCCGGCCAGCATTTCATTGAATTTGTGACGCAGCGGGCTGGGCAAGTCCATCAGGCTGGTACACAGCGCACCAAGAAACACCGTCATGGTGGTTTGCATGTCCGCCAGATTGAATACCAGCATGGTCAGGCCGACCACACCGGTGGCAATGCGCAGGCCCGAATAAAAATAGTGACTGAAGAGGAAAGTACGAATATCCAGAGCGTAATGCATGGGGTCAGTCGGCGCAGGCGCCCTTAAATTTCTCGTTCGTCATTCTGACCTCTCTTGCTATTTTGTTCAACTCGTCTGCTTGTACCCAGGCGACCCGGTATGACGTAAAAATGGCGCAAAAATGACCTCATAAACCTGGCTTGTTCGGGGAACCCTGCAGAAGTAGGGGCATCAGAATTGTCTTAGTTGTGTCTGTAAAGTTGGTTTTTCATGATGCAAAATCCGCGTTTCATAATGTGGGATTGGCTGGGTGCGCAGCATCATGACTTCGTTTCATTTTCAGAAATTGCGTTTCGTATCGCGATATTTACTGTTTAAGTATTTGAAAAATAAGAATAAAAAATAATTACTATGTCTTATATAAGACCTTGTTGCTCTGCACACTGAGGTCTACTATGAAGTCATGCAGTTCAGAGTTTGATCCAGATTTTGAGGGCTACTTTGACTTCGTTTCGACCTCGATTTTGACTTCGTTTATTACCAACTCTCAAGGAGATTGACCATGACTACACGTGAACAACAGATTCAGGAACTGGCTAAGGATTGGGCAGAGAATACACGCTGGAAAGGCATCAAGCGCAACTACAGCGCCGATGACGTCGTCCGTCTGCGTGGATCGCTGCAAGTCGAGCACACGCTGGCCAAGCGCGGTGCCGACAAGCTGTGGAATCTGCTGCACACGGAGCCGTTCGTCAATGCACTTGGTGCGCTGACTGGTAATCAGGCGATGCAACAGGTCAAGGCTGGCTTGAAGGCGATCTATCTGTCGGGCTGGCAAGTTGCCGGTGACGCCAACCTGGCCGGCGAAATGTATCCTGACCAATCCCTGTATCCAGCTAACTCGGTTCCGATGGTGGTGCAACGTATCAACAACACCTTCCAGCGCGCCGATCAGATTCAATGGTCCGAAGGTAAAAACGACATCGATTTCTTCGCACCGATCGTGGCCGATGCCGAAGCTGGCTTTGGTGGCGTCCTGAACGCCTACGAACTGATGAAGTCGATGATCGCCGCCGGTGCCTCCGGTGTGCACTTTGAAGACCAGCTGGCCTCCGTCAAGAAGTGTGGTCACATGGGTGGCAAGGTATTGGTGCCAACCCGTGAAGCAGTGGAAAAGCTCAATGCAGCACGTCTGGCAGCCGACGTTTCCGGTACCCGTACGCTGGTGATCGCCCGCACTGACGCTGAAGCGGCTGACTTGCTGACTTCCGATGTGGATGACAACGACAAGCCATTCCTCACTGGCGAGCGCACCGTAGAGGGCTTCTTCAAGACCCGTCCAGGGATCGATCAGGCGATTTCGCGCGGTCTGGCTTATGCTGAATATGCTGACTTGGTTTGGTGCGAAACTGGCAAGCCGGACCTGGCCTTTGCCAAGAAGTTTGCCGAAGCCATCCATGCCAAGTTCCCAGGCAAGATGCTGTCCTACAACTGCTCGCCATCGTTCAACTGGAAGAAGAACCTGGACGATGCCACCATCGCCAAGTTCCAGCGCGAGCTGGGCGCAATGGGTTACAAGTTCCAGTTCATCACACTGGCAGGTTTCCATGCACTGAACTACTCGATGTTCAATCTGGCTCACGGTTATGCACGCAACAACATGTCAGCCTTCGTCGAGCTGCAAGAAGCTGAATTCGCTGCCGCTGAAAAGGGCTTCACCGCCGTCAAGCATCAACGTGAAGTCGGTACCGGTTATTTCGATGCCGTGACCCAGGCGATTCAGCAAGGTCAGTCGTCGACGACTGCTTTGCATGGTTCAACCGAAGATGAACAGTTCTTCGACGGTGCACAACAAAAAGTAGCCTGATCAGCGCCATAGCGTTGACAGCGAGACGGAGTCTATAACGAGGAGACTAGCAAGCAACCTGGTTGCTTGCGCTTTCACTGAGCTTGACCGCATGCCGCAAGGTGTGCGGTCTTTTTTTGCGTTTGTCTGGCGTATTGCTGCAATCCCCGCTATAGCTGCTGCCTGATGGTGCCGTCGCGGACTTCATAGACGGCTTCGCCAAAGGCTTCCACATCGGCCGGATCATGGGTGATAATCAGCATGGGGACGCCGGTTTGCTGCTGCAGATCGTCCAGTTCGCGCCGCATGTGGGTGCGCAGTGATGGGTCCAGCGCGGCAAACGGTTCGTCGAGTAACAGGATGTCAGGTTGTGACACCAATGCCCGCGCCAGCGCCACACGTTGCCGCTGACCTCCTGAAATCTGCGCCGGATAACTGTGCGCAGTCGCCTCCAGTTCAAATGCCTGCAGCCAGCGCTGGACCGCAGGATGACTGGCCGGGCGGCGCAGGTTGAAGCAGCCTCGGCGTAGTCCGAAGGCGATGTTCTGGGCCACGTTCAGGTGCGGGAAGAGCGCGTAATCCTGAAACAGATAGGCCACATTGCGCTCTTGTGGGCGCAGGTTGGTGTGACTCTCCTGATCGAACAAGGTACGTTCATTGAGCACAACCTTGCCGCTATCGGGCGTCATCAGACCGGCGATGGCCTTCATGGTCAGACTCTTGCCCGAGCCAGAAGGGCCATGCAGCACGATGCGGTTACTGGCGGAAGAAAAACTGATATCCAGTCGAAAGGTCCGTTCGGCTGCACGTAATTGCTTGTGAATCTGTACGCTGATACTCATGACAGGTCACTCCTGCGCAATTGACCCGGCATCAGTCTGCCGGCAATCAGCAACACGGCCACACAAGTCGCTGATGTGATCAGCACCAATGCGGTTGCCGTGTTGTCGTCACCAGCCTGTACCGCTTCATAAATGGCGACCGATAGGGTTTGTGTTCGTCCCGGCAGATTACCGGCGATCATCAGGGTTGCGCCAAATTCACCCAATGCGCGCGCAAAGGCTAGTAATACGCCCGCGGTGATGCCGCGTGCAGCCAATGGCAAACTTACCCGGAAAAACACGCCAGCTTCCGACACGCCCAGCACGCGGGCAGCATTTTCGAGCTGATGATCGACTTGCTCAAACGCACTGCGCGCTGATTTCAATACCAGCGGAAAAGCCACCACGGTAGAGGCAATCACCGCACCTTGCCAGGTGAACACCAGTTCAATGCCATATTGCGCCAGCCAGGCACCCAGCGGCCCACGTTTGCCAAACAGCACCAGCAGGTAATAACCCAGCACGGTCGGTGGCAACACCAATGGCAACGTCAGAATGGAGTCAATCAGGTCGCGCCAGGAGGAGCGCCAGCGCGACAACCCAAAGGCAGCTGCCACGCCCAGAAACAAATTGATGACCGTAGCCCAGCCCGCGACCTTCAGCGAGAGCAGTAAAGGAGTCCAGAACGCAGGCATGTCAGGGTTTCAGAAAACCGTAGCGTGCCAACGTCGCCTGACCTTCAGGCGACTGCACATAGGCAATGTATTTTTTGGCCAGTTCGGTCTGCGTTGTAGTGGCGGTCACGGCAATCGGGTAGGTGGCAGGCTGGTCGGAGGGGATGCGGATCGCAACCTTGACCTTGTCAGGCATCACGGCGGCATCGGTCGCGAAGACGAAACCAGCCTCCACCTCACCACGCGCCACATAGTCCAGACTTTGACGCACATTTTGCGCCAGCACGCCCTTGGCCAGGACTGCCTGCCACAGACCGGCCTGTTCCAGCGCCGTCTGGGTATAACGGCCAAAGGGCACGGAACTCGGGTTGCCCAGCGCGACACGTTTCACATTGCTTTGTGTCAGATCCTTGAGCGCGGTCAGGGCCAGGGTGCTGTCATGGGGCACGATCAGAACGATCTGGTTGGCGGCGAAGTTCTGGCGGGTTGCTGTTTGCACGGCCTTTGCGGCGACCGCCTTGTCCATCGCGGTTTGATCGGCCGAAGCAAAGACATCGGCTGGCGCGCCCCTGACGATTTGTTGCATCAGGATATCGGAGGCGCCGAAGTTGTTGATCACCTTGACACCGGGGTTACGTTGTTCAAATGCCGAGCCCAGATCCTTGAAGGCATTGGTCAGGCTGGCGGCGGCCGACACCACCAGATCGGCAGCCTGGGCCGGGACGGTGGCCAGTGTCATTGCCGACAGTACTGCGCCATAGGCGACAGTCAGGTAAAAACGACGTAACGACCGAGTTGCAGAACGAGAAGTAAATTGAGCAGGCATGAGATTTCCGGTGGATGAGGGCGTTGGCAGTCGATGTTTATCACCGTGTGCAAGGATAACTGAAAATGCAAAAAAGCATCTTTCCGAAATATACGTAGGGATATAGCGATCGTCAAATTGCCGCGATTGAATTGCCGGGCCTTGCTACAATCGCGGCCATGACTCATTCCAAATCTGTCCGATTACGCGTGATGCAAGGTGACACGATTGCCTTCGGCCCCGGCAAGGCATCCCTATTGCAGGCCATTGACCGCACCGGGTCAATCTCGGCAGCGGCGCGCGAGATGCAGATGTCGTATCGGCGCGCCTGGTTGCTGGTCGAGGAAATGAATCGCTGTTTCAATCAGCCTCTGGTGGCGACCGCGACAGGTGGTGCCAAAGGGGGCGGTGCGAGTATCACGCCGATGGCAAGGGAAGTGCTGTCGTGCTACCAGCATATGCAAAAAAAAGCCGATAGTGCGATCCAGAAAGATATGCAGCACCTGTTGTCACTGATCGTCGAAAAAAACTGAGCTGCTACCGCCACTTTTCCAGCCTTCTTATGCGCGCCACCTTACTTAATCTCCGCTTTCGCCTGCAAACGCTGATGCACATGTCGGAGAACCACGCCATGTTGCTTTGGGGCGCGGTAGTGGGATTTGTCGGAGCGCTCGCGACAATCGCTTTTAGAGAGTGCATTGCTGGGCTGCAATTTTTATTGACCGGACGCAGCGGTAGTCTGGTTGATATCGCCGAGAGCCTGCCATGGACTATGCGTGTACTGGTTCCGACCGTGGGCGGTCTGATCGCAGGGCTGCTTTTGCTGTGGGCGCGCCGCATGCCTGCCGGTGGTGCACCTGACTATATGGAGGCGGTGGCCATTGGTGATGGGCAGATACCGGTCAGGCATTCGGTATTGCGTAGTCTTTCTTCCTTGTTTTCGGTCGCATCAGGTGGGTCGATCGGGCGCGAAGGACCGATGGTGCAAATGGCGGCGCTATGCGCCTCGCTGGTCGGCCGTCTGATTCATTTCCCGGCGTCTCGTCTGCGGCTCCTGGTCGCTTGTGGTGCCGCGGCTGGTATTACCTCGGCCTACAACGCACCGATTGCAGGCGCGTTCTTCATCACCGAGATTGTGCTGGGAGCGCTGGTGATGGAGAGTTTTGGCCCCATCGTGGTGGCATCCGTGGTCGCCAATATCACCATGCGCGAACTGCCCGGCTACAAACCGGCCTACGAGATGCCGTTCTTTCCGCAGGTTGGTGGATTCGAGATTCTCTTGTTTGTCCTGCTCGGCATACTGGCGGGTCTGCTGGCGCCACAGTTTTTACGTCTGCTCAATGTTAGCAAGACGCTCTGGCAAAAAATCAGCCTGCCGTTGCCATTCAGGCTGGCGCTGGGCGGATTGCTGGTCGGTGCCATGTCCATCCAGGTGCCGCAGGTATGGGGCAATGGTTACAGTGTGGTCAACTCACTGTTGCACACTGACTGGTTGTGGACCACGGTATTGCTGGTGCTGATTTTCAAGGTGGTCGCTACCGCGCTGACGGTCGGCTCTGGTGCCGTTGGCGGCATTTTCACACCAACCTTATTTGTCGGCGCGGCAATCGGTTATCTGTTCGGCGATCTGGGCCATGCGCTGTGGCCACACGCAATATCGCTGCCTTTCGCTTATGCAATGGTGGGAATGGGCGCGTTTTTGGCAGCGGCGACCAATGCGCCCTTGATGGCCGTGCTGATGATCTTCGAGATGACGCTCAGCTATCAGGTGGTGCTGCCGCTGATGCTGTCCTGTGTGGTTGCCTACGTCGTGGCGCGCAGTCTGGATGGCGCATCCATGTACGAGATTACCCTTAAGCGCCATCGCGACGCGGCTGAGCGCATACGGCTGCGCGGTACTCAGATGCAGGCGCTGATCAAACCGGCGGAAACCGTCTTGACGATGGACGCACCGATGTCGGATGTGGCCCGGATCTTCATGCAATATCCGGTCAAGTACATCTATATCACTGACCAGGACAATCGCTACCTTGGTGTGGTGGCATTGCAGGATGTGACTTCGCTGTTGCTGAGCAAAAAGGATCTGGAGTCGCGCCGGGCGGGCGACTTCCTGCGTGCCCATTTTCTGCATGAAGTCACGCCGGACATGTCGCTCGGTGAAGCTTTGCAGCTGTTCCTCGATCATCAGGGGGAACGCTTGCCCGTCATTGCCAGTACCGAAGATCCGCGGCTGCTGGGGGTGGTCTTCAAAAGCTCCCTGCTGGATGCCTATTTCCGCCTGGACCGTGCGGTGCAGTCCTGACAAGCATATTGCCTGATTCTTAATAATAGAACGCGCTTGCCCTATTGGCAGGGCAAGCTTGTTAAAATGCGTACTCGTTTGTGACGCTGGTCAATCTGCACCATCGCATTCAACTGGTTTCAGCAATTTCAATTGTTTTTACTGTTGGCCGGTTAGCTGGCACGACAATCCATCTTATTTTCACCAGTTTAGGGCCACAGAGTTTATGTTCAGTTACCGCCATGCCTTCCATGCGGGCAATCATGCCGATGTGCTTAAGCACATGGTGACCATTCAGTTGCTGCGTTACATGGGGCAAAAAGAGACGCCTTACATGGTTATCGACACGCATGCCGGCGGCGGCGTCTACGCGCTCGATAGCAACTTTGCCAGCAAGAATGCCGAATACGACACCGGTATCGGCCCCCTCTGGGAGCGCACCGATTTACCGCCGGCCGTGGCTGACTATGTGCAAGTGGTCAAGGATCTCAACCCCAGCGGCAAGATGCGTTATTACCCTGGCTCTCCCTACTGTGCCAATGCCGTGATGCGCGAGCAGGACCGGTTGCGCCTATTTGAGCTGCACCCGAGCGAGAGCAAGATACTAGCTGACAATTTTCGCAAGCTTGACGCCCATGCTGCCGAACAGGGACAACATCCATCGGGACGTGGCAAGCGCGTCATGATCGGGCGCAGCGATGGTTTTCTCGCGCTCAAGGCATTGTTGCCGCCACCATCGCGGCGCGCGCTGGTGTTGATCGATCCGCCCTATGAAGACAAGCGCGACTACCAGCGTGTCAAGGAAACCCTACAGGATGCATTGGTGCGTTTCCCGACGGGAACTTATGCAGTCTGGTATCCAATCTTGCAACGCATTGAGTCGAAGCAGTTTGCCGACCGCCTCAAACGCCTCGGTGCCAAGAGCTGGTTAAACGTGACGTTATCGATCAGTTCGCCCTCGCCAGACGGGTTCGGGCTGCACAGCAGTGGCATGTTTGTGCTCAATCCCTCGTGGACCATGGAAGCGACGCTCAAGGAAGTCATGCCCTATCTCGTCAAGGTGCTCGGACGTGACAGCGGTGCCGGGTTTGTACTGGAAGCAGGCGAGGGCTGATCTGCGCCTGTAATTTCACAATAGCAACTAGTTGAAATCGGGCGCTTAGTTTCGTATACGCAATAATTCTAGTATTAAAACTACATCACGTCATACAATAGTCAGCTATTTGATTGCTATTTGTCAGCTGTACGAGTTGGGGTAAATTACATCATCATGTCTGAACCAAGTCTTGAACACATTTCCCCGACGCCTGCGCATGCCCATGATTTCTTCCTGGCACGGCAACCGATCCTGAATCGTGATCAGGAGCTGATGGGCTACGAACTACTGTTTCGTACTGCAGCGTCCGGTCCCGCCAATGTGAGTGATGACGTTGCGGCGACGGCATCGGTGATTGCCCACGCTTCCGAGCTGGGCCTCAATAACGTGATCGGCAGCTTGCACGGCTTTATCAACGTCGATGCGACCGTATTGATGAGCGACTTCATCAATTTTCTGCCGGCCGATAAGGTCGTGCTGGAAATCCTCGAAACGGTCAAGGTCAGCCCTGAGCTGATCAAGCGTATCAGCGAGCTCGCGCGTGCCGGATATGTATTCGCACTCGATGACGTGGTGGCAGAATCGGAAGATATTGCCCAATTGCTCCCCTTGGTGAAGATCATCAAGATCGACGTCATGGATCTGGAGCCCAGCAAACTTCTGAAACTCAGCGTCAATTTCAAGCGCGCACAGAAGATATTGCTGGCCGAGAAGGTTGAAACGGTCGAGCAGTTCAAGGAATGTCTGACATTTGGCTTTGATTATTTTCAGGGCTATTATTTTGCCAAGCCGGTGGTGTTAAAGGGTAAAAAGCTCGAAGCCTCCAAGCTGATCATCATGCATCTGCTAACGCTGCTGGTGCGCAATGTCGACAATGGTGAAATCGTTCGCTATGTCAAACGCGATGTCGCACTGAGCCTGACGTTGCTGCGCCTGGTCAATACCCCTGTTTATGGTTTTTTGAAGCAGATTGATTCGCTTGGTCAGGCGCTGATCGTGCTGGGGCGCCGGCAACTCAAGCGCTGGCTGCAGATCCTGCTGTTTGCCAATAACGAAAAAGGTCGTGCGCATGCGGTCTCGCCGTTGCTGATCATGGCAGCAACACGCGGCAAGATGCTGGAGCTGATCGCTGAAAAAATTCGGCCAGGGCGCCGCAAAGTCTCTGAAATTGCCTTCACGGTTGGGATCATGTCTCTCATTGATGCCTTGTTTGGCATGGAGATGGAAACCATTCTTGGTCAGATTTCAGTCAGTGAAGAGATTCGTGAAGCCTTGCTGACCCGCTCCGGATTCTTTGGTGACATCCTGCAACTGGGGGAAAGCATCGAGCGTGGCGACAAGAGTAGCGCCGAAGTCACTGAATTACTGCGCACCTTCGAATTGACCGTGGATGAGTTTTACGAACTCGAAAAGCAGGCTTTTGAATGGGGTAACAGTATTTCCGCCAACATGGGCGCGCCGCCGAGCGGAAAGGAATCAGCTGCCTGAGCGGCTGTTTCTGCATTTCCCTGAGCCTATTCCCGGTCGCGCCTGCGCATCCACTTGCGTACCACTTTGCGCCAGCGCGCAAGCCGTCCCGACTTACCCCAATACTGACCAAGCCGCGCGATAAAACGACGGGTGGTGGCGTGCAAGGCTGCCATGCCCGCCGCAACCCTTTGCCACGCGGCGGTCGCATGTAACTGGGCGATCATCCGGTCTTTGAAGCGCAGCAAGGCATCGCGCCAGCGCACAAACCACGGCAAAGACGACAAGGACTGTTCCGTCAAGCCATACAGGCGAGCCACTAGCGCCGTACCCAGCACCTTGGCTACGAGCACGATCAATACGCCGGTGGTCGGATGTCCATGCGTCATGGACAGCAAGGCCAGCACCTTGACCGGGATCAGCAGCAGGCTAGGGGCAACAAAAATGGCCAGCGCGGCATACGGCGAGAGCGAAGAAATCCATGCCTCCAGACGCGCAATAATGGCAAATAGCGGAAATCTCGCCAATACACGGCGACTGGTACGCCACAGCCATTGTTCAAACAGCAGCAGAATAGCCACGCCGTAAATGAGCGGGGTAATGAGAAGTTTTTTGAATTTGCGCAGCAAGGAAAACCCTTAGAGAAGCCTCAAATACTCACATGGAACGAGGCTTCGCTCTATATGCCGGACGATTGGGCAAAATACAAGATGCAGAGGCAGCGCGCGTGTAATGTCTTGCGCTCAGCGTACCTGACGTTGCCCGATCAGGCGCAACCAGCGGTCACCCCATTTTTCGTCACTCATGCATGAAGCGTAATCTGTGACGGTTCTCGCGGCACGTTCCAGGAGCTGGATATCGGCCTCATGCTGACGTGCCACGTGCGGATCTTCGAGGAACAAGACACGTCGGCAATCATGTTCCAGAATCAGTTCGGCAATTTGCGCATCGCCGCCAAGCGGGCCGCTCAGGAAAGGCTTGACCCAGTTGCGGCCAGCATCACGTCCCTTGATCTTTTGCGCCAGTTCGTTGAGCAAGCCACCGGTGGTCCCGGTGGCGCAACGGAAGGCAAAGCTGTCTAGCACCTCAAAATGCTTTTCAGCCAGGGCCAGCATTCTTTGTTTCATCGAATCATGGGCGATCAGTGCAATTCCTTCATTGGCCAGATTGAAGCTGCCATCGAGCGCGGGATCAGGTGCAGCGCCACCGGCAATCGCCTCCAGCTCAAACCACTCGCGGGCACCGGCCAGTGTCGACAGGAAGGGTTTGCCGTGGATCACGCATTGCCGCTTGAGCGCCACCGCTTCCGGAAAGGTCGACGACGGATCGACCGGATCAATCAGGTAAATGATCGCATCGAGCTTGCGCGCAGGATCGGCATCGACTACCCGCGACACCAGTTTCATCAGGCCACCCTGACGACCATAAGGGAAGCGTTCCAGATAAGGATAATCCGGCAATAAGCCCAACTGACCAATTGCATCCAGCGTACGTCCAACTACCACCAGCTCTGGCTGCAGGGCTTCGATACGTGCACGTGAACCCTTGAGCAGCTGTACCAGCGCCGAGTTGGGCGCATCCTGATGGGCGCGGTTTGCAGCCAGACCAATACGGTAGCGGGTAGTAGAAGAAGACGATGAGGAGAACGATGCAATGTCGGACATGTCGGGCCTGAGGCAAGCAATGTTGAGGAAGGATCCTGAGACTTCAGCGAGTAAATGCAATGATGCAACGATGCAAAGTCATTTTCGCGGACTTTAACATACCGCTACAATGATGCACAGACTCAAGCGGTACGGTCAGCAACATAGTCACCAACGTGGTCGACAGCATAGCCACCGCAGGCAATCTCATTCGAACAGGTAACAGCACCATGAACAAAGCATTTGTCAAAGAATCCGACGGTGACGATGACGACGCGTTATCGGTACCGGCGATACCCGCAGGCTCCAAAAATTATATGACGCCGCAGGGGCATCAGCGCATCAAGGATGAGCTGCTGCAATTGATCGATGTTGCACGTCCGGAAGTGGTGAAAATCGTTTCCTGGGCAGCTTCCAATGGTGACCGTTCTGAAAACGGCGACTACATCTACGGCAAGCGCCGTCTGCGCGAGATTGATCGACGTATCCGTTTTCTCACCAAGCGTCTCGATCTTGCCGAGGTGGTTGATCCCACCGTCCACCATGGCAATGACCAGATCTTCTTCGGTGCCACCGTCACGTATGAGAATCAGCACGGTGTAGAGCACACCGTCACCATTGTCGGTATTGATGAGCTCGACCCGCTCAACGGCAAGATCAGCTGGATCTCGCCGGTAGCGCGTACCTTGACCAAAGCCCGGGAAGGAGACGAAGTCTTGTTGCAAACACCGTCTGGTGTTGAACAACTGACCATCCTCGCCGTCAGCTATCCGGCGCCCGCAGCTTGAATGCGCGGCTGCGCGGTAGCAACAACCAGAATTTTGATTTTCCACAAGGATTTTCCATGTCGCTTGTCTACGCTAGTCTGAATCATCCGCAACGTGTGCCTTTGGCCGCCGAAGCCCATTCACGACCATTTCTGCAATTGAGTGCGCCTGAGAGCCTGAGCCATCTGGCCGTGTATCTGCGCGATCAGGTCGAGGCCAATCAGCACGGGATCGTGCAACATGGTCTCTTGCGTGAGCTGTGCAAGCATTTCGGGGTGAGTGCGCCGGGCATCGAAGCCAAGCATTTCTTTCATGACTTCGGCGGCTTTCGCCTGAAGTGGGAGTGCCATACCGAATTCGCCACCTATACTTTTTCCCAGCGCCATGAGCGCACCCTCAGTATCGAGCAGGCGTTTGCCGAGGTGCCGTTGCATCAGGTACCGCAGCAATGGCTGCTGGCCTTGCAAGGGCAGGTGATGGTGGCTGCCCATGTGGTGCTGGAGAAAGCTGCTGCGGACACACCGCCAGTGTTTTCAGAGTATTTCGAAGGCAAATTGCTGACCTCCAGCAAGGTCTTGCAAGGTGGTGAAATCTGGACCGATTTTTTGATTCAGGCCGATGGCTTCAGCCGCTTTCTGGTCCGCGATATTGATTTGCGCGACATGCAGGGCGGCCGCCTGGTACAACGGATTCTGGAGATTGAAACCTACCGCATGATGGCCTTGCTGGGCTTGCCACAGGCACAGCAGGCAGTGCCAGCACTGAACGCCATTGAAAGCGATCTGGCAACACTGACCGCCGCCATGGTAGAGGTGGATGATGGCGGGCATTCGGTGCACCCGACACCGGCCGACGACGAGCAGATCCTGCAACGCATCACCGGTCTGGCTGCACGTATTGAAAAAATTTCACTGCAGAACAGTTATCGTTTTTCAGCCTCACAAGCCTACTTCCGGCTGGTCAAGGCGCGTATCGAAGAGTTGCGCGAAACACGGGTAGAAGGGGTTCCCACCATCGGCGAATTCATGGAGCGTCGGCTCGCACCAGCCATGGATACCTGCACCTCGGTGGCGCGTCGTCAGGAAGCGCTGGCCGAGCGCATTGCGCACACCAACGATTTGCTGCGCACCCGGATCGGGATCGTGCAGGAGCAACAGAACCGGCAGATTCTGGAATCCATGAATGCCCGTGCGGCGCAACAGTTTCGGCTGCAACAGGCAGTGGAAGGCCTCTCGGTGGCCGCGATTTCTTATTACACGGTGGGTTTGCTGGGCCATGTCGGCAGCGCCCTCAAAGAGCTTGGCCTGCCCATCAATCCAGAGCTCGCCACCGGCATTCTGGTGCCGGTGTGTGCGGGATTGGTCTGGTTGAGCTTACGGCAGCTGCATAAACGTGTGCACAGCAGCGCTCACTGACATACGGACAGCAGCAGGGATCACATTGCACGGATGAAATGGCAGTTACGCTGACTTGGCGACTTGTTCGTCGTTAGCGTTACTGCCACGGATAATCCAGACCGGAACAGTGCACTGGTGCATGACCTTTTCGGCCACGCTGCCCAGCATCATTTCGCGATAGCCCTTTTGCCCATGTGAACCAATGGCGACCATTTCTGCCTTGCAGTCAATCGCATCTTTGACAATGGTGGCTGGAATGTCCCCCGGCGTGATTGGGTTTTCGATGATGCGCACCTGCCCCTCCAGGCCAGCTGCGACGATACGTTTCTTGGCCTCGAGCAGAATGTGCATCCCGGCTTTCACGAAAGCTTCGTGCAAACCTGGAGGCGCTGCAGTGCCAGAGTCGTAGAGCAGATAGCTGTTATCGACCACGTGAATCACTTCAACCCGACTTCCTAGCGTTTTTGCCAGACAGATTGCCTCATCTAAGGCTTGAGTAGAAGTCCTGCTGCCATCTACCGGGACGAGAATTTTTGCATACATGTGCCACTCCTGAAAATATTGCTCCCTGCGGTTATCGATGAAGTAATTTTTTGTAGTGCGGCGTGAAATGATTCTAACAAAGAAATCAGACTCTTGACGCGTCCTATGGAACAAGTAGGCCGTCTTGTTGTCGGTTTGTCCGTTTGCATGGCGTCAACTGTTACACTGCGGCACAGGAAGTCTCTGTTTCGATTTAAATAAGAATGATTCAAGAAAGTTGCACCATGAGTGAACACCCGACCATCAGCTGGAACGAAGCAGGCGAGCAGCGTTCCGCGCGATGGCGCTCGGAAGTGGGCAATCCAGCACCTAAACGGGTTGTTATCGCCGACGATACGCTTGCCGCCGATGCTGCCTACAAATTGGCATGCGAAGGCACCGCCTTGCTCTGGCGCGGGGATTACCAGAATGCGCGGCAGCTGTTGCAGGCGCTGGCACGTCGCATTGATCGCAAAACAACCCGTAGTAGTGTCAAGAAGACTGCTGCCAAGCCAGCCAGCAATTCCAGCGTCGCTGCGCCGGACATGACCCAGAGTTTTCATTTGCATCGTCAGGCACAGGCCCAGCGTGCGCGGATTCTGGGCATGCTACTGTTGCCGCTGGCGCCAGACTATCGCCTCAATCTGCGCCGCGCGCCCGATATCAGTCAAGCCTGTACGGAGGCTTACGGACCAACCGATGCGATTGACAGCGTGGTGTCGCTACGCGAAGTGCTTGGCTTGATCGGCGCGCACGAATGGCGCAAGAAGGGCGTGCCAGTGGCAGCACTTGGCGCCACTATTCATCCTTATTACGGTGTCTTTTCGCCCGTGCGTGGTGAATATCTTGATCTGGTAGCACAAGCACCGCTGCCGCCGAAGGCCACAGAACTTGCCTTTGATATCGGCACCGGCACCGGTGTGCTGGCAGCGCTGCTGGTCCAGCGCGGTGTGCGTAAGGTCATTGCTACTGATCTGAATCCCCGCGCGCTCGAGTGCGCCGCTGACAATCTGCAACGGCTAGGAGTTGCAGATCGGGTTGAATTGACGCAAAGCGATCTGTTCCCACCCGACAAAGCATCATTGATCATCTGCAATCCACCGTGGGTACCTGCCAAACCAGGGTCTGCCATTGAGGCTGCGGTCTATGATCCCGACAGTCGGATGCTCAAGGGTTTTCTGGCTGGTTTGCCGGACCATTTGAGCGAGCAGGGCGAAGGTTGGCTGATTCTCTCCGACTTCGCCGAGCACCTTGGTCTGCGCTCGCGAGCAGTATTGCTGGACCTGTTCGAACAGGCTGGTCTGCGCGTCATTGAGCGACATGATATCAAGCCCCGTCATCCTCGCGCCAGTGATGCAGAAGATCCACTGTATACAGCCCGCAGCAAGGAAGTGACTTCCCTGTGGCGGCTGGCGTTAAAGTAAACTACACCGATCGAACTGCACCAACTGCACACCATCAACCAAGCGAGGAATGCCATGAAAAAAACATCCCCATCGACCTTGTTGACTACCGTATTGCTGTGCTTGCTCACGCCGCTGGTAATGGCAGCCACCGTTGGCACCAATAGTGGCACCGGCAGCACCAGCTCCGCTGCTGCCAAGGCGGCGGCCGCTAGCGCAACCTCTGCTGCTGCCACCAGCGCAGCGACCGGTACCAGCAGTTCCACCACCACGCCGACCATTGCGCCTGTGTTGCCGTTTCCGACCAATCAGCCGGATGCTGATAAACCCCTCATCAACACGACTGGTAACTCTTGCCGTTGCCAGGTCAATGAAACCAGCGGCAATGCCTGCATGATCTTCATGCGCACCAACGCTGCCGACTGGATCATGAAGAACGCGCCACAGACCCGCATGCGCTCCTCCAACGACGGTCGTTTCTACGATACGCCATTCGATCTGGCGGCCAGCGCCTGCGCCGGTCGCAAGGTCAATCCCGGTTCCGTGAAGGTGCATTGGCTCGACCGCAGGAGTGCCATTCTTGAGTGGTAAGGACGGCTAACAGGTGGAGATGGCACCCATGAGCATGGACTTGCTCAAGGTCTTGCTTGCGGCCTTAGTGATCGGGTTATCGATTGCTGCGCCGGTCGGGCCGATTGGCATGCTCACTATACAGCGCAGTCTTGATCATGGTCGGCGCGCAGGGCTGGTGACCGGTCTGGGTGCGGCCTGTGCAGACGCTGTGTACGCCGCGCTGGGTGCGTTTGGCGTGAGCTGGCTGGTGCAGGCACTGGTTGCCGTGCGCCTGCCACTGGTCTTGCTGGGATCATCGTTTTTATTGTGGATGGCGTGGGGTGTGCTGCGTACGCCACTGGCCAATGCTGACCAGCACAGTCAGGATGCCACTGTACCGACACGTAATCACTGGCAAGACTTTGCTAGTACCTTTTTACTCACCTTGTCCAACCCCAGTACCATCTTTTCTTTCATTGCCCTGTTTGGCGCCATGGCAAGTCACACCGTCAATCGTTCCTTCGCCGCGCCGCTGGTGATGGTCCTTGGTGTCTGGCTTGGTTCGGCGCTGTGGTGGCTCTTTCTCAGTAGCGCGGTGGGTATGCTCAGGGAGCGCTTTACCGCAGGCTGGCGTCGTGCCATCAACTGGCTCAGTGCGACGGTGCTGATCTGCTTCTCGCTGCTGCAACTATCGCAATTCCTGCTCGGCACCCCTACCGCATAAATCGAAATAAATATTCCAATTTAAAATAAAAAGGAATATAGTTTCTATGTGCGTCCTATGTACTTTCTGTGCATTTTCCATCGTCAGCCGTGCAGCGACATGGCAGTAACGCCACAACTACAATCAATTTATTACGGAGACAACGATGATCGAGGTAGCAGTTTTTGGTGCCGGTCGTATCGGCAAGATTCATGCTGGCAACGTCGCAGCCCAGGCAGGTGTGCGCCTGAAATCCATCAGTGACGTCAATCATCAGGCCGCCGTAGAGCTGGCGGCACAGCATGGTGCGCAAGTCGTGGATGTCGAGCAGGCGCTGCGCGACCCGGCCATTGGTGCCGTGGTGATTGCCTCGAGTACCGACACCCATGCCGATCTGATCCAGCGTGCCGCGGCAGCAGGCAAGGCCATCTTTTGTGAAAAGCCGGTCGATCTGACGCTGGAGCGTGCACAAGCCTGCGCCAAGGCTGTCGCCGCCGCAGGTGTGACTTGCATGATTGGCTTTCAGCGTCGTTTCGACCCAACCTTTGAGGCGCTCAGCCAACGTTTGCGTGCCGGTGAAATTGGTGATCCGGAAATGCTCATTGTCACCAGCCGCGACCCCGGTGCGCCACCGGTGTCTTACATCAAGAGCTCAGGCGGTATTTTCAAAGACATGCTGATTCACGACTTCGACATCTTCCGCTGGATTCTTGATGATGACGCCGTGAGCATTGCCGCCACCGGTAGCTGTTTGACCGATCCCGCCATCGCCGAGGCTGGTGATATTGACTGCACCGCCGTGACCATCACCACCCGGCGCGGTCGTTTGTGTCAGATCAACACCAGCCGTCGTGCCGCCTATGGCTACGATCAGCGCTTTGAAGTGCTGGGCAGCAAAGGCATGCTCCAGGCGGGAAATCACAAGCCGACCGAAGTGATCGCCGCCACTGCCACCAACGTGACCAGCGATTTGCCGGAGCATTTTTTCCTGGAACGTTACCGCGCTGCCTATGCGCGTGAAATCGCGCACTTCTTCGCTGCCGTCAGCAATCGTACCCCGGTGCGCACCACCATCGAAGATGGTGTCAAAGCCCTGCAACTGGCAGAAGCCGCCGCCACTTCCTGGCGTGAAAAACGTATTGTCGAGTTGTCCGTATGAGTCCGGCCGCCGTCTCCAACAAGCCATTGCAGGTTGCCGTGGTCGGCCTCGGCCGGCTCGGCCGCCGGCACGCCGAAAACCTCGCCACCAGCGTGCCCGGTGCCAACCTGTGTGCAGTGTGCAGCCCAGTGAATACCGAGCTGGAATGGGCACGTGATCAACTGCGCGTGCCCCATCTTTATCATGAATATGCCGCCTTGCTCGCGCACCCGGGGCTGGATGCTGTGTTTCTGGTCACGCCGACCTCGCTGCACGCTGACCAGATCATTGCTGCGCTCAAAGCGGGCAAACATGTGTTCTGTGAAAAGCCGCTATCGCTGGAGTTGGCAGATTGCCAGCGGGTGACAGAAGAAGCGGCTCGTCATCCCGAACTCAAGGTAATGATTGGCTTCGTCCGACGCTTTGATGCCAGCTATCAGGATGCTTATCAGAAGATTCAGGAAGGAATGATCGGTACGCCCTTCATGGTGTACTCGCAAACCTGCGACGAGAACGACCCCGATGGTTTCTTCGTCAAGTTTTCGCCAACCAGTGGTGGTATCTTCCTCGACTGTTCGGTGCACGATATTGATCTGGCACGCTGGCTACTGGGCAAGGCGCAGCCGGTACGGGTATTTTCCAGCGGTCTCACCGCGATTCACCACGACCTGCAACAGTTCAAGGATGTCGACAACGGTGTGGCTATCTGCGAATTTGACAATGGCCGGCTCGCGACTTTCTACGCCTCACGCACCATGGCACACGGACATGACACCATGACCGAAATTACCGGGACGGCAGGGCGTTTGACCGTGGGTGGCAATCCCCGCAAAAACCGGGTCATGATTGCCGATGCGCAGGGGATTCGCAACGAATGCACCTTGAGCTTCTTTGATCGCTTCGAGGACGCTTTTCTGGCCGAGGTACGGCACTTTGTTGATGCGGTACGTCATCGCAAGCCATTGGCGCTGGATCTGGACGATTCGACCCAGGCCACGCGCATCGGTATTGCCTTGCGCGAGTCACTGTTGACTAAACAGCCCGTTTTGTTCTGAGCTGTTCTGATTGCGCAATTAACATCAAAGCGGGCAGATTCTGGTGCCCGCCCTGTTGTTAATCTGCGCCGTCGTCGTAGCCGTCGATGGGCTCAGTTTCCGTCACATCCAGCTCCATCCGATACGCCAGCGCAATGAACAGCGCTTGACACAGACACATCGCATTGGTCAGTGAACGGAATGCAAAGGCGCTACTTTCCTTGACCGTCAGCAAAACCGAGGCATGACGTGCCAATGGGCTTAACTGGCTATCGGTAATGATCAAGGTTCGCGCCTGACGATGATGCGCCAGCCGTACGCATGCCTGGGTTTCCTTGCCATAGGGCGTGAAACTGATGGCGATCAGGACGTCATTTTTGTCGATACTGCGCACTTCCTCGCGAAACATCCCACCCGCGCCGGTCAAGAGATGCACGCGTTTGTTGGTATGTTGCAGTGCATAAGCAATATGGTTGGCAATCGGGAATGAACGCCGCACGCCGATGACATAAATGTTTTCTGCTTTTAGCAGCAATTTTACGGCAGCCTCAAATTGCGCGTCGTCGAGACCGCCCAGCAACTCATCGAGCCCGGCCCGGCTCACCTGGATGAATTCCCGTGCCAGCGCGCCACTGGTGACTGGCGTCGGCTTGCTCTCGATCAGGCTGCGAATACGCTGCTGATAATTGCGCGAGGGTGTGGTCTGTGCCGTAAAGGCATCACGAAACACCGCCTGCATCTCACTAAAACCGGAAAAGCCAAAATGCTTGGCAAAGCGCACAATCGCTGACGGCTGGACCTCACATTGCTCGGCGATATCGCTGATGCGCTCCACCATCAGGCTGGTCTTGTGCTGTTCAACATAGGTGGCAATGATCTTGAGCTGGCGCGACAGTGATCCATATTGCGCTGCAATCTGCAGCATCAGTTCATCGACGGTTGGTGTGTTCACCGGGTGTCTCTCTATTCATGGTTAGCGTCATGGACTTATGGCCCCCCTGGAGTCATGACTGTTCATGCTGCGATTATAAAAGCATCTTATTGAAATAAAAATTCTAATTTAAAAAAAATTGAAAAAAAATGATTGCACATTGACTTTGCTTGTTTTATTGTTAGCTACCGCTTGGCTACAGAGCTGAAGTAATCAACTTCACGGCCCACGGCAAAACAATAATGGAGACAATCATGCAACGATTCAGATGCAAAGGGCTCTTTGCGGCCCTCACCGCAGCCGCCCTTGTAATGACAGTGACCACGCCCAGCAGCTTTGCGGCGAACGAAAAATTCGTCCTCATCAGCCACGCACCCGACTCCGATTCCTGGTGGAACACCATCAAGAATGCCATCAAGCAGGCGGGTGAAGACTTCAACGTCAGCGTTGACTATCGCAACCCGCCCAATGGCGACCTGGCTGACATGTCACGCCTGATCGAGCAAGCTGCTGCCCGTAACTATGACGGCGTGATCGTCAGCATTGCCGACTTCAGCGTCCTCAAGAAGTCGGTTGAAGCGGTGGTCGCCAAGAAGATTCCTGTCATCACCATCAATTCCGGTACCCAGCAACAAAGCGAACAGCTCGGCGCGGTCATGCACGTTGGCCAGCCAGAATATGACGCCGGTTACGGCGCTGGCGAAAAGGCCAAGGCCGCTGGTATCAAGTCCTTCCTGTGCGTCAATCATTACGCCACCAATCCCTCCTCATTTGAGCGCTGCCGCGGCTTTGCCGAAGCGATTGGCGCCGACTACAAGAAATCCACACTCGATACCGGCATTGATCCGACTGCTGTAGAAAGCAAGGTCAGCGCCTATCTGCGTAACAATCCCGGTACCCAGGCTGTGCTGGCACTGGGCCCTGACTCCGCAGTACCAAGTCTGCGCGCCCTGCAAAAAATGGGGCTCAAGTCCAAGGTCTGGTTTGCCACCTTCGATCTGTCTGAAGACATCGTCAAAGGCATCAAGGATGGCTCGGTCCAGTTTGCCATTGACCAGCAGCCCTACCTGCAAGGCTATATCCCGGTGGCTGCACTGGCCATCATGAAGCAATACAAGACCAACGATCTGGCCGTGGTGCAAGAGAAGCTCAAAGCCAATCCCAAGTTCCAGGCGCGTCTGGCTGAATATGGACTGGCACCGATCTATGGCCCGCGTCACATCAGCTCAGGCCCAGGCTACATCACCAAGGACAATCTGGAGAAAGTCCTTAAATACGCTGGCCAATATCGTTGAGCCAATGATTGCTCCAAAGCGTTCAGCAACCAGCAATCAGACATAAGCATGACCGCCCGCACCAGGAGTGTGGGCGGCAGTGACAAAACATCACAGGAGTGCAGCAATGAGTACAACAGGCATGGTCGTCGACAAGACGAGCGCCGATGGGCGTGCGCCTGCAGCGCAGGCCAGCAGCAGTGACGAGCGGGTGCGCAGAGAAAGTGTCATCAAACGGTTTCTGGGACGTCCCGAGTTCGCCTCACTGGCCGGTGCGATTCTGGTATTTATCGTCTTCGGCATCGCCGCCGGGGACTCCGGCATGTTCAATCTCGACGGCATCATCAACTGGATGCAGGTCGCCGCCTATCTGGGCATCATTGCCGTCGGCGCCTGCATGCTCATGATTGGTGGTGAATTCGATCTTTCCATCGGCTCCATGATCGGCTTTGCCGGCATGATGGTGGCGATTCCCACGGTCTATTTCGGCTGGCCATTCTGGCTCTCCGTACTCTTTGCGTTTGCCGGTTCGATGGCGCTTGGCTGGCTTAATGGCTATCTGGTCATCAAGACCCGTCTGCCATCGTTCATCGTGACGCTGGCCTTCATGTTCATCCTGCGTGGCTTGACGCTGGCGCTCTCCATCCTGTTTGCCAACCGCACCATCGTCAGCGGTGTCGGCGAACGTGCCAGCGAAGACTGGCTTGGCAATCTGCTCTTTACCGGCAATGTCGGCACCGGTCTGTTCCAGTGGCTGGCACAGCATCACTGGATTGCGGTGGCAGAAAACGGCAATGCGCTGGTGGCCGGCATACCCAAGGTCATCGTCTGGTGGGCCGTGGTGGCTTTGGTTGCAGGCTTTGTGTTGTCGCGCACCCGCTTCGGTAACTGGATTTTTGCCGTCGGCGGTGATGCCGTCGCCGCCAAGAACGTTGGTGTACCGGTACGTCGCGTCAAGATCGCACTGTTTGTTTTCACTGCCTTCTGTGCCTGTCTGTTTGCTGTCCTGCAGGTTGCTGATTTTGGTTCGGCCGCTGCTGACCGTGGTTTGCAAAAGGAGTTTGAAGCCATCATCGCCGCCGTCATCGGTGGTGCCTTGCTTACCGGTGGTTACGGCTCAGTAATTGGTGCCTGCTTCGGTGCGTTGATCTTTGGCGTGGTGCAGATCGGCATTACTTATACCAATCTCAACTCCGACTGGTTCCGTGTGTTCCTGGGCGTCATGTTGCTGGTGGCGGTGCTGTTCAATAACTATGTTCGCCGTCGTGTGACGGAGGCCAAATAATGGGAGCCGTCATGAACGATACCATCCTCGCACTGGAGAATGTCAGCAAGTATTTCGGTCCCGTCATTGCCCTCAAAGACGTCAGTCTGCGACTGCGCAAGGGCGAGGTACATTGCTTGCTGGGCGACAACGGTGCCGGTAAATCGACCCTCATCAAACTGCTGGCCGGTGTGCATCAACCCTCATCGGGCCAGTATCTGGTTGATGGCAAACCGGTCAATTTCCAGTCGCCCAAAGAAGCACTGGATGTTGGCGTTGCCACCGTCTATCAAGATTTGGCCTTGGTACCGCTGCTGTCGGTGGCACGGAATTTTTTCATGGGCCGTGAGCCCACCAGAAAAATCTTTGGCATCAACGTGATGGATATGGAGTATGCCGCGCGCACGGCCAAAGAGAAGCTGGCTGAAATGGGCATCATGGTGCGCGATCCGCATCACGCCATTGGCACCATGTCCGGCGGCGAAAAGCAATGCCTCGCCATCGCCCGGGCCATCCACTTCGGCGCACGCGTGCTGATTCTCGATGAACCAACCGCCGCATTGGGTGTGAAGCAATCCTTCAATGTGCTCAAGCTGATTCACAAAGCACGCGAACGGGGGATTTCCGTCATTTTCATTACCCACAACGTCCATCACGCCTATCCGATCGGCGACTCCTTCACCTTGCTCAATCGCGGCAAGTCCATGGGGACCTTCACCAAGGACAGGATCTCCAAGGAAGAAGTGCTGGACATGATGGCCGGTGGCGCAGAAATGCAAACTCTCATGAGCCAGCTGGAAGGCGTACAAGTTTAAAAAGGATGCAGGCATGTCACTCGCTCACACAACACCCCATACTTCCACAAGTTTATCCAGTCGATTTGTGCCCGACCGTCCGCTCGACATCATCTGCATCGGCCGACTCGCGGTTGATCTCTATGCCCAGCAGGTCGGCGCACCGCTGGCTGATGTCACCAGTTTTGCCAAATATCTTGGCGGCTCTTCTGCCAACATCGCCTTTGGCTGCGCCCGACTGGGCCTTAAATCAGCCATGCTGGCACGCGTTGGCGACGAACAGAATGGTCAGTTTCTCAAGGCTGCACTGGCCGCTGAAGGCTGCGACGTCAGCCACGTCACCGTCGACCCGGAACGCCTGACCGCGCTCGTGATGCTCGGTCTGAAAGACAAGGAAACCTTTCCTCTGATCTTCTACCGCGACAATTGTGCTGATATGGCACTGGCCCCCGAGGACATCGACGAAACGTTCATCGCCAGCAGCAAGGCATTGCTCATTACCGGTACCCATTTCTCGACGCCGCAGGTGCATCGCAGCAGCAGTCTGGCACTTGCGTATGCCCGTCGGCATCAAGTACGCACGGTGCTGGATATCGACTACCGCCCGGTGCTGTGGGGGCTGACCGGCAAGGGCGATGGCGAAACCCGCTTCATCGCCAATGGTGATGTGAGCCAGCATCTGCAAGGCATTTTGGGCCACTTTGATCTGGTGGTCGGTACCGAGGAAGAGTTCATGATCGCCGGTGGCAGCGAAGATATCATCGCCGCACTCCGCACGGTGAGGGGGCTTACCAACGCCACACTGGTGGTCAAACGTGGTCCGCTGGGCTGCACCGTGCTGCATGATGTGATTCCCGAGACGCTGGAGCAGGGCTTCCACTATCAGGGCGTGCAGGTTGAAGTGCTTAATGTGCTGGGGGCGGGCGATGCCTTTATCTCGGGCTTCCTCAAAGGCTGGCTCAACAACGAGGATGACGAAAGCTGCTGCCGTTACGCCAATGCCTGCGGTGCGCTGGTAGTATCGCGCCATGCCTGCGCACCTGCCATGCCGGGACCCATGGAACTCGACTACTTCCTGCAACATGCCGCCAGCCTGCAACGTCCCGACCGCGATGCCCATCTGCAGCGTTTGCACCGTGTTACTGTGCGCCGCCAGCAATGGGACGAGGTCAACGTCTTCGCCTTCGATCATCGCAACCAGTTCTTCGAGCTGGCGCTGGAAGCGGGTGTCAGTCAGGAGCGCCTGCCACAACTCAAACGCCTGCTGGTGCAGGCCGTCGCCGAGACTGAACAGGCTGCCGGAGTGCAGGGCAAGATCGGTGTGCTGATCGACGACCGTTACGGTCAGGATGCCCTCAATGCGGCAACAGGCCGTGGCTGGTGGGTAGGCAGGGCAGTCGAGCTGCCGTTGTCGAACCCGCTGGAATTCGACTTCGGTCGCTCCATCGGCACCCATCTGCAGACCTGGCCACAAGAGCAGGTGGTCAAATGTCTGGTGCAGTTTCACCCCGACGATACGGTCGACAAACGACTCGAACAGGAAGCCCAGATTCGTGCGCTCTATGATGCCGTGCAGCGCAGCGGTCATGACCTGCTGCTGGAGATCATTCCACCCAAGTCGCTGCCGCAGGAAGAAAACACGGTATTGCGCGCACTCAAGCGGCTCTACAACCTCGGTATTTATCCCGAATGGTGGAAACTGGAGTCGATGTCGGCACGGCAATGGGATGCCATCGACCGCCTCATCGCCGAGCGCGATCCGTATTGCCGTGGCGTGGTTCTGCTCGGACTGGCCGCACCGGTGGAAGAACTGGCCGCTGGCTTCGCCGCTTCGCGTCATAGCAAGACCTGCCGTGGCTTCATGGTCGGCCGTACCATTTTTCACGAGCCCAGCAAGCGCTGGCTGCAAGGACAGATCGATGATGCGACACTGATCCGCGAAGTACGCCAGACCTTTGAACAGCTGATCGGCATCTGGCGCCAGAGCCGTGATGGTCAAGTCAGCCAAGCCAAGAAGAAGGAGGCCGCATGAGTCAACTCAAGTCATCCGCGCCAGCAGCGACCATCCGCCTGACCATGGCACAGGCGCTGGTGCGTTATCTGGATGCCTTGCGCATACAGACACCAGAGGGCGTGGTGCCGCTGTTTGGTGGCGTGTTTTCCATCTTCGGTCACGGCAACGTTGCCGGTATTGGCGAGGCGCTGTATCAGGTCCGCGAGACACTGCCGACCTATCGTGCCCATAACGAACAAGCCATGGCGCATACCGCCATTGCCTACGCCAAGGCGCACATGCGGCACCGCATGATGGCCGTCACCAGTTCCATCGGCCCCGGTGCCACCAATCTGCTGACTGCTGCTGCGCTGGCCCATGTCAACCGTCTGCCGGTGCTGCTGTTGCCGGGTGACGTGTTTGTCTCACGGCGTCCTGATCCGGTGCTCCAGCAGCTGGAGAATTTTCAGGATGCCGGCATCTCCGCCAACGATGCGTTCAAACCGCTGTCCCGGTTTTTTGACCGCATCTGCTATCCCGAGCAATTGCTGAGCGCCTTGCCAAGGGCAATTCAGGTGCTGACCGATCCGGCGCAATGTGGCCCGGTGACGCTGGCCTTGCCGCAGGATGTGCAAACCATGGCGTTTGACTATCCGCTGGCTTTCTTTTCACCCAAGACGATCGTCCTGCGCGCGCAGGCCCCCGCACAGGAAGAGTTGCAGGATGCACTGGCACTCCTGCGCGACGCCCGCCAGCCGCTGATCGTCGCCGGTGGTGGTGCCTTGTATGGCGACGCCACGGAGGCGCTACGGCGCTTTGCCGAGTTACACGGTATTCCGGTGGCCGAGACGCAAGCCGGCAAGGGGGCCTTGCCATGGTCCCATCCGCTGCAACTCGGGGCCATCGGTGTGACCGGCTCTCCCGCAGCCAATGCCATGGCGGCCCAGGCTGATGTCGTGATTGCCGTCGGCAGTCGTCTGCAGGACTTCACGACGGGCTCACATACGCTGTTCAGTCAGGCTCGCCTGCTCAGTATCAACGTCAATCCGGTCGATGCCATGAAGTGGCACGCCACGACCCTGTTATCCGACGCCAGACTCGGGCTCAATACGCTGTCACAGGCGCTGGGCGACTGGCGCAGCGACAATGGCTGGCAAGCCCGCGCCCATGACCTGGCCGATGGCTGGCGCGCTCGCGTCGCGCAGATTACTGGTTGCACCGATATCGGTGCCAGCCTGCCGTATGACGGTGAAGTCATCGGTGCGGTGCAACGCTCCAGTGTCGACTCTGCCGTCAACGATATTGTGGTCTGCGCCGCCGGTACGCTACCCGCCGAGCTGCACAAGCTTTGGCGGGCAGGGCGTCCGGGGGCCTATCACGTCGAATACGGCTACTCCTGCATGGGCTATGAAATTGCCGGCGGTCTCGGCGCCAAGATGGCCCATCCAGAGCGTGATGTCATCGTCATGGTCGGTGACGGCAGTTACCTGATGATGAATTCTGAAATTGCCACCTCCGTCATGCTGGACCAGAAGCTCATCATCATCGTCCTCGACAATCGTGGCTATGGCTGTATCAACCGCCTGCAACAAGCCTGTGGTGGCGCGCCCTTCAACAACATGCTGGAAGACTGCCTGCAAGGGCCGCTAGGCGCACCGCAGATCGACTTTGCGGCACACGCCCGTGCGCTTGGTGCACTGGCCGAGAACGTCAAGACCATCGCCGGGCTGGAAGCTGCATTGCAAAAGGCCCGTGCCGCGGACCGCACCTATCTGATCTGTATCGATACCGATGCCACCCGCACCACCGCCGATGGTGGCTGCTGGTGGGAGGTCGCCGTGCCAGAAGTGTCGACAAGACCGCAGGTACAACAGGCCCGTGCCGACTACGAGCAGCAGCGTCAATCTCAATCTGTCTGAACCAACAATTGCATGAACAAGCGAAAAGAGGAAATCGTGGGTACACCGTTTAACGTCAAGATCGGCATCAATCCTATTTCGTGGATGAACGACGACCTGCCCTCATTGGGCGGCGAAACCCCGCTCGAAGTGGCCTTGTCCGAAGGCGCACAGATCGGCTATCGCGGCTTTGAGCTGGGCAACAAATTCCCCAAAGAACCCGAAGCCCTGCGCGCCGTGCTCGGTAAATATCAGCTTGAATGCGTCTCCGGCTGGTATTCCGGCCGTCTGGCAAGCCGCTCCGCCGAAGAAGAAATTGACGCCGTCGGCCCGCATCTACGCCTGCTCGCCGCAAATGGTTCCAAAGTCATGGTCTATGGTGAAGTCGCCGATGCAATTCAGGGCGCGCCTGTGCCGCTGTATCAGCGTCCACGTTTTACCAGCGAAGCCGCCTGGCAAGCCTATGCCGACAAGCTCACTACTTTTGCCCGCTACACGCTGTCGCACGGCGTCAGATTGTCCTATCACCATCACATGGGTGCCTATGTGGAAACCCCGGCCGATGTCGACAAGTTGATGGCACTGACTGGTCCTGAAGTCGGTTTGTTGTTCGATAGCGGCCACATTACTTTCGCCGGTGGCGATCCGCTGGCCGTATTGCAAAAGCACATTGCCCGTATTTCCCATGTACATTGCAAGGATGTCCGGCCGTCGGTGGTGAAGCTGGCACGCAACCGTGACTGGAGTTTTCTGCAAGCCGTCATCAATGGTGCCTTCACCGTTCCCGGCGATGGCGCGATCAACTTCGGTGCCTTGTTGCAGGTGCTGTACCACCACGGTTATGCAGGCTGGTTGGTGGTCGAAGCCGAACAAGACCCTGCCGTCGCACCCAGCTACCGCTATGCCGATATGGGCTACCGTCATCTTGCTGCTTTGGTCAGCGCGATTGAAAACGGCACCCTGCAGGAGGCCGCATGAGCTTACTCGTCAAAGCCCGGCCCACCGGGCGCGATATTGTGCAGGTCACGCCGCACTCGGCCGGCTGGAAGTATGTCGGCTTCAGTGCGCATCGACTGGGGCGCGGCGAGAGCATCGCGCTCAATACCGAAGGGCGTGAATATTGTCTCGTTGTGCTCAGTGGTACCGTCAGTGTTCAAGCGGGAGACCAGCGCTGGCGCGAGATCGGCGAACGCAGCAGCGTCTTCGATACCAGGGCCGCTTATTCCGTCTACGTACCGCATCATCAGGCGCTCAGCATCACCGCCGACACTGATGCCGAAGTCGCACTCTGCAGCGCCACCGGGCATGGCAGCTTGCCAGCACGCTTGATCGAACCAGCCAATGTCACGCAATCAGTGCGCGGGCAGGGTAGCAACACCCGGTACGTCAGCGATATCCTGCCGCAAAGTGCCCCGGCTGATCATCTGCTGGTGGTCGAGGTCAAAACCCCGGGCGGGCATTCTTCCAGCTATCCACCGCACAAGCACGATACCGACAATCTGCCGCAGGAAAGCTTTCTCGAAGAAACCTACTATCACCGTCTCAACCCGGCGCAAGGCTTTGCGTTTCAACGGGTGTATGTGGATGACCGCTCACTGGACCAATCGATGGCGGTTGAAAACCATGACGTGGTCATGGTGCCACGCGGTTATCACCCGGTGGTGGTGCCGCATGGCTATGAAAGTTACTACCTCAACGTGATGGCTGGGCCGAAGCGTGAATGGCATTTCAAGAATGATCCGGCGCACGAATGGATGTTGCAGCGTTAGAAGGAGGGGATCAACGAATCCCCGCCCGTAAAAACGCCTGAATGAATTGCCGCTGAAACACCAGAAAGCCCACCAGCAGCGGCGCAATCGCCATCAGTGTCGCCGCACTGATAAGGGAGATATTGACGCCGCTTTCGGGTGCGCCAAATAGGGATAAGCCCACCGTCAACGGCCTTGTGGCGCTGGAATTGGTCACGATCAGTGGCCAGAGAAAGTTGTTCCAGTGGGTTGCCACCGAGACCAGCGCATAGGCCAGATACACCGGTCTGGCCGCTGGCACATACACCCGCCAGAGCACGCCGAACCAGCTACAGCCCTCGATCCGGGCAGCCTCTTCCAGCTCACGCGGAATTTGCATAAACGCCTGTCGCAGCAAAAAAATGCCAAACGCGCTCGCCATATACGGCGCTGCCATCCCCAGCGGCGTATCAAACAGGCCGAGTCGGGTCACCATGGCGTAATTCTCGACAATCAGAATTTCTGGCAGTACAAATAATTGCAGCAACACCAGCACGAACAACAGGTTCTTGCCTGCGAACTGAAACCGCGCAAACGCAAAACCTGCCAGCGTACAGAGCGTCAATTGTCCAGCCAGAATCAGCGTCACCAGCAAAAAGGTATTACAGAAATATCGCAACCAGGGCGCAGACTGCCACGCCAGCCTGAAGTTATCCAGCAACAGTGGCGCATGCAGGTCAAAGCGCAGTGCGGCATCGGACTGATGCAAAGCCGCCCACACCGCAAACAGCAACGGTGCCATCCAGCACAAAGCCAGCAGCCAGGCACCACCGGTATCGACGACGCGCCAGAAGCGCTCGTTGGTCGCCGGGGCAGTGGGAATAGGATTGCGCGGGGAAGATTCTATGAGCGTCGTCATGACAGGTCTCTGCGATCAGCGGTAATGGATGCGACGTTCAAACACCAGGAACTGCAATGCGGCAATCAACGCCAGCACGGCGATGACCAGCACCGTCATCACGGCCGCACTGGACGGATCCAGATAGGCAAAGGCGGTCTCCCAGATCCAGTACAGCATCAGCTTGGAGGCATTGTCCGGCCCACCGCGGGTCAGGATGAACAAATGGTCAATCAGGCGCACCGCATTGATCAGCGCATTGACCAGCACAAACAAGGTCGTCGGCATCAGCAGCGGTAACACCAGCCGACGGGTGGTTGCCCAGCGCCCGGCACCTTCGAGACGTGCCGCTTCGCGCAGCTCCGGGGGAATCGCCTGCAACGCCGCCAGGTAGAACAACATGAAAAATCCCGACTCCTTCCACACCGTCACCGCCATCACCGACCACAGCGCCGTCCCCGGTTGGCCCAGCCAGTTCGTTGGACCAAGGCCAAACAGTGCCGTAATGTGATCCAGCAAGCCCAACCCCGGCGTGTAAAAGAACAGCCACAGATTGGCTGCCGCAATCATCGGCAGCATGGTCGGGGTAAAAAAGGCCGTGCGCACCAGACCGCGCCCGCCGATCTTGGCGTTGGCCCACAAGGCCATGCCCAGCGCCAGTGCCATCGATACCGGCACCGTCACCGCCGCATACCAGAGATTGTTGCCCGCGATTTGCCAGAAGTGCGGATCAGCCAGCACCTCACGGTAATTATCCAGACCCGTGAAGTGGCTGGGATGACGCACCGTTCCCCGCGTAAAAAAGCTATCCCACAAGGTGGCCAGCAATGGAAAAAACGCAAACAGTGACAGCAGCACCAGTGCTGGGCTGAGCAAGCCCCAGCCCAGCAGGTTGTGTTGGCGTCGCTCTGCCTGCGTACGCGGAGAAGTGAGAGAGGTCATCGGCAATCCGGGCAACAGAGCAGCAGGCTTAGCGATACGGCTTGAGCAAGCGCTCGGCCGTCGCCTGCGCTTCATCAAGTGCCTGTTTTGGTGTCTTGCTGCCGGTCAGCGCAGCCTGCACCGCATTCGACAAGGCCTCACGCACCCGCGCACCTTGCTCTGTCGATAGTTCAGGCACTGCCACCGCCAGCTGATCGCGAGCCACCAGCGCCTGCGGGAAGGATTTGCTGTAATCACGCAAAGCAGGCGTGTTGTAAGCCGCGCCACTGGTGCCGACGTAACCGGTCGCAATCGACCATTGCGCAGCACGCTCCGGCGCCGTCATCCAGCGTACAAAGGTGACTGAGGCAGCCTGTTGTGCCGGGGTTGAACCCTTGAACAGATAGAAGTTGCCACCACCCACCGGCGAGCCGGGCTGCTTGTTGGCCGGCAGCATGGCGACCCCAAAATCAAACTTGGCCTCCTTCTTGACCGCGCTCAGGTTGCCGGTGGTATGCCACATCATCGCGGTCTGACCTTGCAGGAATGCTTGCCGCAAAGTTCCCCATTCGACCGCGCCAGCTGGACTCACATGATGGGTCACCGACAGTGCGCGCCAGAACTCCAGCGCTTCGATCGCCGCTGGGCTGTTGAAATAGACCTGCGTACCATCCTTGCTCATCAACTGCACACCGTTCTGGATCGCTAACGCCTGAAACAGCCAGTAAGCGTAACCGGTAGAAGGAATCATCACGCCATAGCGATCCTTGGTGGTCAGCTTGCTGGCAGTGGTGACCAGCTCCTTCCAGGTTTTAGGCGGTGCGTCCGGGTTCAGTCCTGCCGCACGGAACATGTCCTTGTTGTAGAACATCACGATGGTTGAGCGCTGGAACGGAATGCCCCAGACATGGCCATCGATATTGCCATTGGCCATCAGCGCCGGATAAAAACTTTGCAGCCACGCACGGTCTTCGGTGCTGGTGGCGACTTTGTCAAACGGCTCGATCAGGTTCTGATCAATCAGGTCATAGGTATCCATCGCACCCAGCACCGAAATCTGCGGCGGCTGACCACCCTTGATAGCCGACACGGCGCGCACCCGGGTCTCATCATAGTTACCCGAATAAACCGCCTTGACCTTGATGTCCGGATTGGCCTTCTGGAAGTCGTTGATCATGCCGTCAATCACTTCGGTCAGCGGGCCGCCAACGGCAATCGGGTAATACATCGTCAGATCGGTCGCCGCCGCACTGCCAGCAGCAGTCAATGTCGTCGCCAGCAAGGCCGCTAACGTGGTTTTCTTGATCAGTTGTCGCAACATGAGATGTCCTTGGTTAAAGGGAGGTTGATAGAGCAAAGAAGAGAACGAGGCCAAACAACTCAGCAGTCGCTACACAGCAGCAACGGCATCGGCATCGGCGTCACTCGTCAGCCGGCGACCATCACTGGCGGCAAACAGATGCGCATGCTCTGGGTTCCAGCCCAGCCCGACGCGCGCACCCCGCTGCAGCTGCGTTTTCTCGGGCGAGCGCACAATCACGTTGTCGCCGCCCGGTAAGGCCAGATAGATATACGATTCAGCACCCTGAAACTCGACCCCGGTTACCATCCCGAACAGATCGGTCGAAGAGGGCGGTACCAGCCTGAAGTGTTCCGGCCGTACGCCCACCAGATGCCCGGTGCCATGCTCGGCGATACCTGACTGCAAGGTCTCTGGCAACTTCGCTACCTGCATCAGCATCATCGGTGGGCTGCCAATGAACGCTGCCGCAAAGGCGCTATTGGGCGTCTCATATAACTGCGCTGGCGAGCCGCTTTGCACAATGCGTCCGCCGTTCATCAACACGATCTTGTCGGCCATCCCCATGGCCTCGGTCTGGTCGTGGGTCACATACACCACCGTCATGCCCAACCGCTGCTGGAGTGCGCGGATTTCATGGCGTACGGTATGGCGCAGCTTGGCATCCAGATTCGACAAAGGTTCATCCATCAGACAGATGCCATGACCTGCCACCACTGCGCGCGCCAGTGCCACCCGTTGCCGTTGCCCGCCAGAGAGCTGCCCTGGCTTGCGCTGCTCCAGCCCCTGCAGATTGGTCAGCGCCAGGGCATCCTGCAAACGTTCACGCCGCTCCGCCGCCGACACACCACGCACCTGCATGCCAAAGCAGATGTTGTCCGCCACATTCAGATGCGGGAACAGCGCATACGACTGAAATACCATCGACAAACCGCGCGCCGATGGCGCTGCCGTTGTCACATCCTGTCCATTGATTTCTACCTGACCGCTGTCCGGCGTTTCCAGTCCGGCCAGCAAGCGCAGCAAGGTTGACTTGCCGCACCCGGACGGGCCCAGTAATGCCACTAATTGTCCGCGTTCTACGTTCAGGTCCAGTGCATCAATGACCTGATGCTGGCCCCACGATTTGCTGATGCCACGCAAGCGGATCGCGATATCGCTCTCTTGATCGCTGACGGTATGGCGCACTGTGTGATTCATGATTTTCCTGCTGTATTCAGAAGTGCTACTGCATCTTTTGCAGCGCGTGCCGATGCCACGACCAGGTGCGGCTGGCCGTTTAGCAACGGCATCATGTCAGCAGGTACCGCCTGATCAGTGACAAAAATGTCAGGGTCCGACAAATGGCCGCCGCGAACGGGTGCCTGCCGACCAAACTTCGAATGATCGGCCACCAGAATCCGGGTACGGCAACTCTCGCGCAGTGCCTGACGTGAGCTTGCTTCCATCCGGTCAAAGTCGAGCAGGGTGCCATCGCTGTCAATGCCGCCAACGCCATAAATACCAAAGTCAGCACGGAAGCTACGGAAGGTTTTATCGGCCTCGCTACCGAGAATCTCCGGATTGGGAAAGCGCAAGGTGCCACCGGGCACAATCACCTCATTGGTTTGTCGGGTTGACAGCGCCAGCGCTGCTCGCAAGTTATTGGTAATGACCGTTAAATGTTCATGTTCCGCCAAGGCCAGCGCCACCTGTTCAGGCGTGGTGCCAATCCCGATCAGCACACTGCAGCCATTGGGAATGAGCTTGGCTACGGCCGCACCAATGCTGGCCTTTTGTTCCAGATTACTGATGCGGCGCTGATCATAGGAGGGATTGCGCAAGGTCTGAATCAACTCCGCGCCACCATGCCGACGCCGCAAGATATCGGCATCACACAAGGCATTGATATCGCGCCGGATGGTCTGGGTTGTCACCGCAAAATGCTCCGCTAGCGCTTCCATGGTCAGAAAGCTATGTTGCCGGAACAGCGCAATGATCTCGTTGTGCCGGGGCGAAACCAGCTTGGATGGGTTGGGGAGAAGCGCGGTGCTAGGAGTGTTCACTTGGTCATCGCCTGTTTCAATTGAAAACGCGATGAAGATTAGCGGCGCTTTGTTACGGCCTTATGACGTTGCTGTGTGTTCAAGTGAATTCGTTGTGCTTGCTCAATTTTTTGTCTGCACTAGTGAGCTTATTACCCCAAGAGAAACGGAACCTGCCGCTTCAATCTGATAAGGAGTTTGCACGTTACGATGACCGCGCCATCAGCACCGTCACCTGGAAAAGTCAATACAACCTACTAAGGCGTATTACGAAAACCGGCCAACACGCTGTATTTGCCGACCAGAATGTTCATCTCTGTAAATTTAACCCGGCGACATAGTGAGAAGTGATTTGCTGGTGTTAGAATTTTCCAAACGAATACAGAAAGGTCGGTCAAATAATGAAGCGTGTCATTTTGTCTGTTATTGCAGCAAGCTCGATTCAAATCGCCCACGCACAATCGGTACAGGCACCGGTACCAGTCCAGAATGAGAAGTGGTCGTACCAGACGACCGACCAATGGACCTCCAAAGTCACCCAGACAATCAACGTTACCGTCGTCGGTGTTTTGGGTAACTATATCCGCCAGCAGAATGAAGTACATAACGTGACGTCAAGCGGTCAGCAGGCACCGACCCAGACGCTACTGGTAACCTTGCCTTCGGACCTCAATGTCGTCTCGACCATCAATGGCGAACGCATCGTCAATCGTATCTACGACTGGCCATTAACGAGTGGCAAAAAGTGGCATAAGCAAAGTAAGGTTGCTTCAACCATGACCTTGCCAACTGGTTTGACGCCAGCGGTATTTACTTCTGACACTGACGCCGAAGTCGCTGGCTGGGAAGATGTTCAAACCCCTGCGGGTAATTTCAAGGCCTTGAAGATCGTCTATAAATCCAAAACCACTGTCGATATCATGCCGACGTTTTCATCGACATCGACTGAGACTTCCTGGTACAGCCCGGATGTGCATCGTAATGTGAAATACACGTCCGAGGCTTTCGGTGCCAGCGGTGAGCCATTGACAAGCACCGTGCAACTGTTGGTGGCACATAGCCAGTAATTACCTCTGCTCCATGTGAGCGCCTACAGCTTCAATAACGCCTGCGCCAACCTCAATTGAAGTGTTGGCGTGGGCGTGTTAACTTTTAGTCATTCATCCCAAAACTTGTTCAGGCGCGCAATGTGTTCCGCAGAGACGTCGCGCAGCAAGGTCGCTGCCGCCAGCGAAAGACGGTACAGATTGGCGCTATCGGATGGCTAGGTAGCGCGGGTGGGAATGGCAGAAAATAGTCTGTTTTTTCTCAAAAGGCCGGATTGCGTTGCGTGAGCGTCTGGCTTAAGTGCGGATGGATGATTGCTGCGTATGCTGCGCTGCCACCTGCTGCACACACTGGATAAAATACTCCGCCGCCCGGGTCAGCAGGCCGTCTTCACGGATCATCAGATTAAGCTTCAGATCAGGCAGTTTGGCGTTGATGTGAATGGTCTCGAACTGGGCTTGCAAAATTGGTGCCGATAGCGCCAGTTGTGACCAATAAATCACCACATCGTTTTGCATCGCCAACTGATAGAACAGCGATTGTGACGAACAGCGTGTGATGCGCCGTGGCGGGCGCAGGCCATGACTGGCGAACAATTCACCCAGAAACAGGTTGTGGCGGCCAGTCAGGTCCGTGTGCAACCATTCCAGATCCTGTAGCTCGGCCAGTGAACGGCTGCTGGCATAGCGGCTGCCCTTGCGGATGGCAAGCGAAGTCGGCAGCGAGAGGAGTTCGGTACTGCCTGTGGGCAGACTGATGCGCTCTTCGGCTAGCGCGCCGACGGCAAAGTCGAGGCTGCCGTTCTTGAGGTTGTCGTAGATCTGGTCGGAGCTGTATTCAAAGAAGCTCAGTTCGATCTCGGGTGAGCTGGCGCGGAATTTGGCAAAAGCCTGCGGCAGGATGGTCAGCCCGGCCAGTGGCGTTACACCAATGGCAAGGCGTCCACCGATGTTGCCTTTGAGGTTGGCGAGGTCTTCTTCGGCACGTTCCAGTTCGCGCACGATCATGCGGGCGCGTGTCAGCAAGGTTTGTCCAGCCGGGGTCAGCGTCACCCCGCGTGATTTACGGAGCAGGAGCGGCAAGCCGACTTCCTGCTCCAGCTCGCGCATGGCTTTGGTGATCGCCGGCTGACTGAGAAACAGCGCGCGCGCTGCGGCATGGATACCGCCGTGATCGGCAATGGCGACCAGCGCCCGAAGTTGGTAATGCTTCATGGTTTGGCATGTTCTGCGGTGACAGGACGGGCCATACCGCAAGGGCCCGGGTTCGTCGCTGCATTCTCCAGCACTTTGCCTATCAAGGCAATCGGCCGTGCCAGACGTGGATCAGCGTTGGCGCGGCTTGCGGGTTGCAAGCATCAGTACCAGCGCTGCGCCAGCGAACAACACAATGGCCACACCCAGTACGCTGTTGACCGAGCCAAGCTTGTTACTGAGCACGCCAATGGCTGCCGAGCTGACTGCGCCGCCCAGAATACCCAGACTGGTGATGCCGCCAATGCTGCCAGCGGCAGCGCTGCTGGAGAAGTGTTCTGAAATCAGTGTCATGAACAGGGGCGTGGTTGAGGCAACACCTACCAGTGCTACCGACAGACCCAGCAAGGACAACAGCAGCGCACCGTGAGCGGCGACGGTGATGGCCAGACCAAGTATGGCAATACCTAGTACGCTCAGGAAATGCCAGCGCCGTTCGCGGCGACGATCCGAGCGACGGCTGATGAGCAGCATGCCGATAATCCCGGCCAGATTGGGAATCGCGGTAATCAGGCCCACCACAGCCAAATTATTGATGCCCCAGCCGCGTACCAGCGATGGTAGCCAGAACACCAGCGCATAGGTTGCGCCGACCATCAGGAAATTGGTCAGGCCAAACGCGTAGACCATTGGATCACGTAACAGCGACCGCAGCTTCTGTAGCGGGGAGGCTGCGTGGTGGCTCGTACCGGCGGTATCGACGATTTCTGCTGCCAGATCTTGACTGATCTGGGCCTTTTGCTCGCTGGTCAGCCAGTTGGCTTGTGCAGGAGTGTCGTCCAGACGCACATACACCACCAGACCAAGCACCACGGCCGGCAAGCCTTGCAGCAAGAACAGCCATTGCCAGCCGGCCAGACCACCGACTGATTGCAGATATTGGAGGATGGCACCGCACAAGGGGCCTGCCACCAGGCTGGCTGCAATGGCCGCACTCATGAAGATCGCCATCACCTGCGCCCGTTGTCGCGCCGGAAACCAGTAAGTGAAATACAGGATAACGCCGGGGAAGAAGCCCGCCTCAAACATGCCCAGCACAAAGCGCATGAGGTAGAACTGCAGCGGGGTCGAAATGAACATCATCAAGGAAGCCACCGTACCCCAGCACAACATGATGCGCAGCAAGGTTTTACGGGCTCCGATCCGTTCCAGCAGAAGGTTGCTGGGGACTTCGCACAGGAAATAACCAACAAAGAAAATCCCGGCACCAAGACCATAAACAGCATCGCTGAAATGCAGCAACTGTTTCATCTGTAACTGGGCATAGCCGATATTGACCCGGTCCAGATAGGCCACCATGTAGCACAGCATCAGGAGTGGCAATAAACGCCAGGCGATCTGACGATAGAGCGCAGCGCCAGAGATGGCAGAGGACGTCGCGTCAGCGGGGCTGGGTTGCGAAGTGGAGAGGGCGGTGCTGTTATTCACTGGATATCCGTTCGTGCATGCATTGAATCCGCTGCCAGCGCAACTGCCTGAAACAAAAAAGGATGCAAGATGCGTCCAAAGAAGCATCTTGCATCAAACGCGCAGAGCAAGGAGATCAAAAATTGTTATTGCAATAAAAATTCTAAAAAATCAGATCAGAAATGGTGATACATGCCAATCGAGATAGTGCTGCTGGTGGCACCCGCCTCCGGCGTGCCGGTACTGCTGGTCGGTAACGACTGGCTGTTGAGAATGATGGTCGAGGCGCCATAATTCTTGATCAGGCCAGCGCGGGTGTAGATGCCAGTGCGCTTGGAGAGCTGATAGTCGTAGCCCAGCATGATCCCCACAGCCGAGTCGCTGACAGTCGCGCCGCTGCTATTGTGCACGCCCGAGGTGTCACGGAACACCAACGAGGCACGATAGATATTGCGGTCGCGCGGCAGGATGGTGCCAAAGGTATAGACCCGGGCAATACCGTCACCGGCTTCACGCGGAATGTATTGGTTATAGGCCGTCGACAACACCAGCGAGCCAACATCATAGACACCACCGACGCCGATCAAGTCGTTACGGATACCGGTTGTGGAGTCCCAGAACTGGTTATAGCTGCTGGCCAGGAACCAAGGGCCCTTGGCATAGGTAAGGACGCCACCTTGTTCGGAGGTGTTGTGCAGTGCAGTGGAGCTGTTATTGGCAGCCACCATCAGATCAACATTGATGCCGTTAATACGCGGTGAGCTATAGAAGATCGAGTCGGTTACGCGCGTCTGCAGGGTCGTCGCACCCTTACCCAGATCGGTGTTGTAGCCTGCGCCAGTCTTGGTCTGCACCACCGCTGCGCCAGCCCAGGTAAAGGCCGAGTTGGTGCTGACCACACCAAAGACGTCAATGAACAATGGCAGTGAAGGCGCAATCTGGTTACCGATACGGATACTGCCCCAATCGTTCGACTTCAGGCCCACCCAGGATTCGCGGTTGAATAGCTGAGTGGTCGTTTGCAGAGCACCAGTATCCGCCTGGAAGCCGCTTTCCACGTTGAATTCTGCACGCAGACCGCCACCCAGATCTTCGCGGCCATAGACGCCGATCTGCGAAGTGTATTCGCCACCGCTTTGTACCTGCACCTTGCCAGCGCCACTACCGCCTTTGATGTAGTTGATGCCATTGTCGACGGTACCGTAGATGGTGACGGAGTTCGCCGCCGTACTCGGACTATAGGCCGGTATATTGGCCAGTTCCTGCATCAGAAACGAATCTGCATGTGCTTCTTGTACAGACAGACCCAACAGACCGGAAAACAGCATGCTCACAGACATCGCTTTGACCAGCTTGGTGCTTTGGTACTTTTGCATTGTTACATCCCTCTTTAGTTGATAAGCCTCTTGAAAAACTTCGGTCAGAGCGCGTACAAAAGTCGCAGCCTTGAATGGCTGCTGTTGTTATAAAAATGCTTCAGGAGATCAGGCCGTCAGGAAGGCTTGTGCCAGATGGCCCCAATAACTGGCGCCGTAGACCAGCGCCTCATCATTGAAGTCGTAACCCGGGTTGTGGATCATGCAACCGCCATGCTTGCCGACACCGTTACCGATCAGCACATAGCAGCCAGGAACCTGTTCCAGCATCCACGAGAAATCTTCGCTGCCGAGCAAGCCGGTTGGCATCGGGATGACGTGATTGACACCGACCATCTCGGTGAGCACCTTGCGGGCAAACGCGGTCTCGTCGGGCGTATTCACCACGACGCGCGAGATGTGCTTGTACTCAATTTCGGCGCTGACATTGAAGCTTTCAGCCTGATGTTTGACCAGCTTGCGCAGACGCTCCTCGATCAGGGTCTGCACCGGCACCGCCAGGGCACGGATGGTCAAGAGTAATTTGGCGCTGTCAGGGATCACATTGGGTGCGGTACCGGCCTGCAATGCACCGACGGTCACCACGGCGGTTTCTGCCGCATCGATATTGCGCGAGACGATGGTTTGCAGACCCATTACGATGCTGGCTGCTGCCACAATCGGGTCCTGCGTGAAATGCGGCATCGCACCGTGGCCACCTTTGCCCTGCAGCGTAATGGTCACCGAATCTGAGGATGCTGCCATTGCACCGGCACGCAAGGCAAATTGACCAATCGGCAGACTCGGCGCGTTATGCAGCGAGAACACCGCATCGCAGGGAAAGAGTTCAAACAGACCTTCCTTGATCATGCGTGCAGCACCGCCCAGACCTTCTTCGGCCGGCTGAAATATCAGGTTCAAAGTGCCATCGAACTTGCGCGTCTGCGCCAGATACTTGGCCGCCGCCAGCAAGGTAGCGGTATGGCCGTCATGGCCGCAGGCGTGCATCTTGCCGTCGATTTCGCTGGCATAAGGCAAGCCAGTGTTTTCCTTGATGGGCAGGGCGTCCATGTCGGCACGAATGCCCAGGCGCTTGTTGCTGTTGCCAAGCTTTAATTGCCCGACAACGCCGGTACCACCGATACCGGTCGTGACTTCATAACCCCAGCTGCGCAGTGAGTCTGCGACCAGCTTGCTGGTGGCGACTTCTTCGAAGCCGATTTCAGGATGGCGGTGAATACGGTGACGCAGGGCGATGAACTCTTCGGCCGAGGCGACGATTTCAGGAATCAGGGATGGGCTGTGCGACAAGATAGGGCTCCAGAAAAATGATCATTCACGGACAAGGCCACAACACAGGTCTGTAGGTGGCTGCCTTTGAAAACGTCATCATTCTGAAATAATTGCTGCAAAACGAATACGCAAAGATTTTTATCTATATAACTAATGGTTATCTATTTTGCTGTCAATTTGACCTGAATTTGGATTTTTTGCGCAAATCTGCACCAATTTGGTGGGCAGGGCATGTCGACGAGCAAGTATGGCTTCTACGCAACATTCTGTTAAAGAAATAATGTTCTGGATTGTCCATCGGCAAGATTTTCTGTATAACGTCAGCTCGCTGTAAGCTTAAGTTACAAATCGCACATTCCAACAACATTAAAAATAGAATCAGTCGCAGAAGCCGGTCACCCGCCAGCGGCAGCATCAAGCTGCTCAAGCTCAAATAGCTTCGCCCAGCCAGCGTGACCAAGGCTCGCACTGATGCCAGATAGAAATGATCCAGCACGCATGGCGTGGCGGGAGGTCCGCGTGAGAGCACGACCTCCTTCGATGTGGCATTCATCACAATGTTTGCAAGCATCCAGCAAGCCCCGCAAAACCCCTCCGTTGTTCCGCTCTCCGCGCGTTAAATTCCCGCCTCAGCTTTCTTGCAATCCCATTGCATACTTCCCGGTAGCTTTGTTTCTACTCTTCACGTCACTGCCTGTCGCGGCGCAAATCGCCACCGCCGATCAGGAATTACAACGTCAGCAAGAGCGTGAGCGCGTGTTGCGTCGCCAGCAGGAGCAGCAGGCCGATGTCCGCCTGGCACGCCCGGACGACAAGACCAGTGAGGAGATTCCCGAGCAGGAGACGCCATGCTTTGTGATCAGCCACATCACGCTGGTTGGCAACGAGGTCGAACGTTTTGACGGTGCACTCAAGATCGTCACCAGTGGTAACAACAGCGTGCTCGGCCGCTGCCTCGGTGTGGGCGGTATCAATGCCGTCATGAGTCGGGTACAGAACCTGCTGGTTGCACAAGGCTATGTCACCACCCGCATCCTGGCTCAACCGCAGGACTTGCGCAGCGGTACATTGACGCTGACGGTGGTGCCCGGTCATGTCCGTGCGATCCGCTTTGCTGACGATGCCAGCCTGCGCGGTAGCAAATGGAATGCGGTGCCGATTGCCAGCGGCGACATCCTCAACCTGCGCGATATCGAGCAAGCGCTGGAAAACTTCAAGCGCGTACCCACCGCCGACGCGGATATCAACATCACCCCCAGCACGGGTGATGATGTCCAACCCGGCGACAGCGATCTGGTGATCCAGTACCAGCAGGCGTTCCCGTTCCGGCTCACGCAGTCGTTCGACAACAGCGGCAGCAAAGCCACCGGTAAATATATGAGCACCACCACCGTCTCCTACGACAACTGGTGGACCCTGAACGACCTGTTCTATTTCAGCTACAACCACGATCTGGGTGGCGGCCAGCCCGGCATACGCGGCAGTAATAGCTACACGGTCAGCTACTCGATCCCGTTCGGCTACTGGGCCTTGTCGGCCACCAGCAGCAGCAGCGCCTATCACCAGACCGTTGCCGGCATCAACCAGAGCTATCTCTACAGCGGCAAGAGCGACAGCAGCGATATCACGCTATCGCGCCTGATCTATCGCGATGCCGTGCGTAAAAGCACGCTCTCGTTGAAGACCTTCCTGCGCCGTTCCAGCAACTTCGTAGACGACACCGAAGTAGAGCCCCAACAGCGCCGTACCGCTGGCTGGGAGCTTGGTGTCGCCCATCGCGAGTTCATCGGTAGCAACACCTTGGAGGTGAGCGTGGCCTATCGTCGCGGTACCGGTGCCTTCAACGCCTTGCCTGCACCCGAGCAGGCATTTGGCGAAGGGACTTCGCGCTTCACCCTGGCCACCACCGATCTCAGTCTGACGGTGCCTTTCAAGCTCAGCTTGCCCTGGGGCGAACAAAATCTGCGCTACAACCTGAGCGGCCGCGCCCAATGGAACGGCACACCGCTGACCCCGCAAGACCGCCTCTCCATCGGTGGCCGCTACACCGTGCGCGGCTTTGATGGCGAGCAGACGCTGTTAGCCGATCACGGCTGGTATGTCCGCAACGACCTCGCTGCGGCACTTGGAGGCAGTGGTCAGGAAGTCTATGTCGGTCTCGATGCCGGTGCCGTGGGCGGCCCCGCTGCCGATCAGCTGGTCGGTACCTACCTTGCTGGAGCCGTCATTGGCCTGCGTGGCGCGGTGGCGGGTGCCAATGTTGACGTCTTTGTCGGCACCCCGATCTCCAGACCGAACAACTTTGTGACCTCGCGCTTTACTGCCGGCTTCAGCGTCAGCAAGACTTTTTAGACCATGCGCGATCTTGTTACCACCGTCTCCCTGTGCCAGCTTTGCAAGTATTGAATTGACCATGAACACATTTCTGTCTCGTCTTGCCTTCTATTGTTCCCGTGCCGTGCTGTTGCTCGCTGCCGGGTTATCGACCATGCCGCCCGCACTGGGCCAGATCGTGGCCGACCCCAGCGCACCCAAGAACCAGCAGCCGGTGATTGTGCCGACCGCCAACGGGCTGCCGCAGGTCAATATCCAGACCCCCAGCGCCGCCGGGGTATCGCGCAACAATTACACGCAATTCGACGTGCAGCAGCAGGGGGCGATTCTCAATAACGCGCGCAGTAACGTGCAGACCCAGCTTGGGGGCTGGGTGCAGGCCAACCCCAATCTGAGCAACGGCACTGCACGTGTCATTCTCAATCAGGTCAACTCCAGCAACCCCAGTTTGCTCGGCGGTACGGTCGAAGTCGCTGGCGACCGCGCACAGGTCATCATCGCCAATCCCTCCGGCATTACCTGCGACGGCTGTGGCTTCATCAACGCCAACCGCGCCACGCTGACCACCGGCACACCCATCCTCAACGGCGGCAACCTCACCGGGTATCAGGTCAACGGCGGCAATGTCATCGTCCAAGGCGCAGGGCTCAATGCCAGTCAGGCCGACTACACCGACATCATCGCCCGCGCCGTACAGATCAATGCCGGTATCTGGAGCAAGGAGCTACGCGTCACCACCGGCATCAATCAGGTCAATGCTGACAACACCCAGGCCACCGCCAGCAGTCCGGCGGGGCAGAATCCTGCTCCATCGTTTGCGGTCGATGTGGCCCAGCTTGGCGGCATGTATGCCAATAAAATTGTGCTGGTCGGCACCGAGGCCGGTGTTGGCATGCGCAATGCCGGGACCCTTGGCGCCAGTGGCGGAGACCTGATCCTGCAAAGTAATGGCCTGCTGACCAACAGCGGCAACCTGCAAGCCAGTGCCAATGTCCAGATCAGCACCCAAGGCGACTTCAGCAACAGCAGTAGCGCCAAGGTCTATGCGGGGGGTAACCAGAGCATCAATGTCAGTGGTCAACTGAGCAACAGCGGCAGCCTGATCGCCCAAGGCAACAACACCATCAGCGCCGCCAGCCTCAACAGCAGCGCCGGCAGCACACTCGCGGCAGGGCTGCAAGCCGATGGCACCGCGGTCGCCAGCAATCTCGGCAGTACCGACCTCAGCATCACCACCAGCGGCAGCCTGATCGCCAATGGCAGCAACCTCGCCGCTGGCAACCTCAGCCTCAGCGGCACCAGCACCGATATCAGCAACAGCCAGACCAGCGCCGCCAACATCACCCTCGTTGGCTCCAGCGGCGACGTCAGCACCGCCGGTGCAACGGTCACCAGCAGCGGCAACCTCAACGTCACGGCCAACAGCAGCAGCACGCAAACGCTCAACAATAATCAGGGTCAGTTGAGCGCTGCTCAGCTCAACCTCAATGTCGCCAATCTCAATAATCAATCTGGCACGTTGCAGCAAAGTGGCAGTGGCGATACCACGCTCGCCGTGCAGAGCGAAGACAATCTCAGCAGCGTCAAGGGCAGTATCAACAACAATAACGGCACCATTGCCACCAACGGCAACAAGCTCAGTATCAGCGCCAACAGTCTGAACAACAACGGCGGCAAGATCGCTCACTCCGGTACCAGTTCTGCAACCGGTACCGCCAGCATCACGGTCGCACAAGGGATCGACAACACCAGTGGCAACATCACCAGTAACGCTGCCAGCACCACGCTTAACGCCCAATCGTTGACCAACACGGCAGGCAGCATCAACGTCACAGGTAGCCTCGGCGTCACGCTCGATAACAGCAGCGGTGCACTCAGCAACCAGCGCGGCAGCGTCGTCGCCAATAACGACCTCAGCATCACCGCTGCCAGTGTCGACAATACCCAAGGCAAGATCGCCACGGCTCAAGGCAATCTCACCATCACCAGCAGTGGCCGCACCACCAACGACAGCGGCACACTGCAGTCAGCCCTGGACATGACGCTGACCAACACCGGTCTAAGCAATACCACCGCCGCACAAGCCAGCCAGGTAGCAGGCAGCATCAGCGCCCGCAATCTCAGCATCAATACCGGCAACCAGCAACTCAACAACGCTGGCGGCACGGTCCTCGCCAGCCAGACTCTGAACCTGCAAACTGGTGCCCTCAACAACACCGGTGGCCTGCTGCAAAGTGGCAGCAACCTCACCCTCAACACCCACGGTGCAGCACTCACCAACAGCAACGCCGCCGCCTACGTCAGTAGCAATGCCCGCAATGCCAGTCTGAACGGGCAGGGCGGTATCGTGTCGCAAGGGCAAGCCTTGTTGAGCACCGGTAACTGGTTCAATAACAGCGGTTACGTCGGCAGCAAAGGCAAGCTCAACGCCGTTGTCGCCGCACTCAACAACAGCAACGGCCAGGTACAGGTCAACGATCAGATCAATCTGACCATCGGCAGCGGCATCTTTGAAAACGCTGGTGTCCTGCAAGCCGCCACCAGCCTCACGGTGACCGCACCCAACATCAGTAATACCGCCGGCGGCCAGCTCTCGGCAGCACAGACCGAGCTCAACGCCAGCGGTACGCTGACCAACCGCGGCCTGATCGATGGCAGCACCACCCGCATCAATGCCGGTAACGTCACCAACATCGGTAGTGGCCGGATCTACGGCGACACCCTCAGCATCGCCGCGACTAATCTCACCAATGACACCGAAACCGTCAACGGCAGCACGCAGGCCGGTGTCATCGCTGGGCGTAACCGGCTTGATATTGGTGTCACCAACCTCACCAACCGCGAGCACGCAGTGCTCTACAGTGCCGGTGACATGGCTATCGGCGGCAGCCTCGACAGCAACCGCCAAGCCACCGGTGCCGCCACCACTGTCAACAACAACAGCGCCACTATTGAAGCTGCTGGCGCACTCAATATTGCCAGTGCCACCATCAACAACACCAATGAGCATCTGAGTTATCAGGTGGTGGTGGACAAGAGTTACGCCGTCAACGACTTCGTGCAAGGAGACGGCACCGTCATTCCCGGCAACACCGTCGCCTTTGTTCTCAACTACCCCAGCCCCGGTTACAGCATGGGAACTGGTCGGCTGATTCTGGCTAGCTCCGGCATCACTGCTGGTCAGGTGAAGTACTACAACACCCCTGATGCAATCTCACCGGGTTACTGCCCGGGTGGCGACCGTGATTGCGATCCCCCAAGCGTCTACTACCGGTCTAGCGATCCAATCTGGTCATTTTTCAATGTCGCCCCAGGTGGGCTGGATGCCGCAGCAGCGCTGCAAGACCAGATCAACGCCCTGCAAGCCAAGTTGCAGGCAGCGATCGTGCCGTTCTACGTCTGGCGCGACTACACCGAAACCACGCACAAGGCACAAGTCACCAGCACGGACCCCGGCCGCATCGCCAGTGGCGGTGCCATGACGCTCAACGCCAGCACGCAGCTGCTCAACGACAACAGCAACATCCTCGCAGGAGGTGCCCTCAACGTCACCGGCACCGCCGTCAACAATCAGGCGCTGCAAGTCAGTGTCGACACCACCCGCAGCGGTACCAGCAAGGACTACGCCATCGTCGGCAAGGACTGCGGAGGGTTCTTCTCCGGTTGTAGTGACGTCTGGCAGACCCGCACCATGGGCTACAGCGCGGCCATTCCCGCCACCACCACCCTGAGCGTGGCGCAAAGCGCCGGTAACACCGCCTTCGTCGGCAGTAGCAGTGGTGCCGCTACCCGCAGCACCAGCAACAGCACCCGCAACGGCGCCATTCTGGAATACCCGGCCATCGCCAACGCCGACGGCAGCACCGCCATCGTGCGCACCAGCAACCAGCCGATCCAGCTGCCCAACGCCAGCCTGTACCAGCTCAACCCATCTGCCACGGCCAACTACCTGATCACCACCGATCCGCGCTTCACCAACCAGAAGCAATGGCTCAGCAGCAGCTACATGACGCAACAGCTCAACGTTGACCCGAGTCTGACGCAAAAGCGTTTAGGCGACGGCTTCTACGAGCAGCAACTGGTGAGCCAGCAAGTGGCGCAACTGACCGGCCGCCGCTTCCTCGACAATTACACCAGTGACGAAGCGCAATACCAGGCGCTGATGGACAACGGCATCACCTTCGCCAAGCAAGCCAACCTGCAACCCGGGATTGCCCTGACGGCGCAGCAAGTCGCGCAACTGACCAGCGACATCGTCTGGCTAGTCCAGCAAACCGTGACCCTGGCCGATGGCAGCACCCAGACCGTCCTGGTACCGCAAGTCTACGTGCGCGCCAAAGCCGGCGACCTCGACGGCAGTGGCAGCCTGCTCACTGGTGATAGCGTCAACCTGCAACTCACGGGTGACCTCAGCAACAGCGGCCAGATCGCCGGTCGGCAGGTGGTGCAGTTAAACGCCGACAACGTCAGTAACCTGGGCAACATCACTGGCGACAGCGTTGCAGTGACCGCCCAGCAAGACCTCACCAACCAAGGCGGCAGCATCACTGCCACCAGCAGCCTCACTGCATCGGCTGGGCGTGACCTCACGGTTGCCAGCACGGTGCAAAGCGGCACGAGCAGTTCTGCCCAGCTGCAAGCGGTAGACCGGGTTGCTGGTTTATATGTGACCGGCAGCACAGGTAGCTTACAAGCCAGCGCCGGGCGCGACCTCACGCTCACTGCTGCCAACGTCAGCAACGCCGGGTCCGGCACCACCGCGCTCAGTGCTGGGCGTGATCTCAACCTCGCCAGTGTGCAAACGATAGACAAGGTTGACGGCACCCGCGATGCCCAGAACTATCTCCGCTACGGCACCCAAAGCGAAAGCGGCAGCCAGATCAGCGGCGGCGGTGATGTTGAACTGAGCGCCAGCCACGACCTCAATGCCCGTGCCGCCACGGTACAAGCTACCGGTGCCTTGAGCGCCAGTGCCGGCAATGACCTCAATATCACTGCCGGTCAAAGCAGCCAGTCGATTGCGCAGGGCTACCACGCCGAAGGCCATGGCTTGCTGCAATCGGCCAGCGTCACCTCGCGCACCAGCCAGAGCAGTACGCAAGCCATTGCGTCCAGCTTTGGTGGCAGCACCGTCAAGCTGCAAGCCGGGCAAGACGTCAATGTGGTGGGCAGCAATGTGGTCGGCGACAACGACACCAGCATCACGGCCCAGCGCAACCTCAACATCGTAGCCGCGACAGAAACTGCCAGCCAGAGCAGCTTCCGCGAAGACAAAAAGTCCGGCCTCTTCACCTCAGGCGGCATTGGCATCACCATTGGCAGTCAACAGCAAAGCCAGGATCAGCAAACCACCAGCACCAGCGTTGCTGCCTCCACCGTTGGCAGCACGGCAGGCAATATCAACCTGAAGGCCGGGCAGATTTACCAGCAAACCGGCAGTGATGTGGTGGCCCCGGGAGGAGATATCAATATTGCTGCGAAGACGGTCAATATCAGTGCGGCCACCGAGTCTCAGCATAGCGAACAAGAGGTCAAGTTCCAGCAAAGTGGGTTGACGCTTGCTATTAGCAGCCCCGTCATCAGCGCCATCCAGACAGTGCAGCAAATGAGTCAGGCGGCTAGCAAGACCAGCGACAACCGCATGAAAGGATTGGCCGCAGCGGCCGCCGCGTTGGCTGTCAGTAATACGTACGACACGGTTCAAGCTGGACAGGGCAGCACCATCAATGGTGTTGATAACCAGATTGCCACTGGTGGCGTTAACGCCGATGGCACAGCGGCGACCCGTGACGCCACAGCGGCCGACAAGGTAGGTGGTATCAATGTCTCTGCCAGCATCGGCACTAGCAAGAGTGAGAGCCACAGCGTACAGGACAGCACGACTGCACGCGGCTCAACCGTGTCGGCGGGTGGCAACCTCAATATTTCTGCCACCGGTGGAGGAAATGCCAGCGACCTGACCATACAGGGCAGCAGCATTACTGCCGGTCTCAACGCGCAGTTACAGGCGGACCACGACATTAACTTACTGGCAGCACAAAACACCAGTTCACAACACAGCGACAACAAGAGTATCAGCGGTTCGATTGGTATCTCTTACGGAACCGACGGCTTGCTCCTCAACCTCAGTGCATCGGGTAGTAAAGGCCGCGGTGACGGTAGCGACCTGAGTAACGTGAATACCACGGTAAATGCCGGTAACCAGCTTACGCTGCGCTCAGGTAGCGACACCACCCTGAAGGGTGCGGTAGCCAGTGGGCAGCAGGTCGTCGTGGATGTTGGCACCAGCGGTGCTGGCAATTTGAATATTATCAGTCTGCAAGACACCAATACCTACAACAGTAAACAGCAGAGTCTAGGCGGTAGTGTGTCTGTCGGCGTTGGTAAAGCCAGTGGCAGCATCAATTACAGCCAGTCAACAATGAACAGTGACTATGCCAGCGTCATGGCACAGTCAGGTATCAAGGCTGGTGACGGCGGGTTCCAGGTCAACGTAGCAGGCAATACTGATCTCATAGGCGGTGTGATCGCCAGCAGCGATCAGGCCGTAGTAAATAATAAGAATAGTTTGACCACTGCGACGCTGACACAAAGCGATATTCAAAACAGTGCCCACTACGATGCACAAAGCGTTGGTGTAGGCTTTGGTTATAGCGGCAAAGGCAATGCAGTCGGACAAAATCAGCAGGGCCAGACGGAAGCGAGTGGAACGCAAGTGCCCGGTAGTAGTTTGCCTACAGCGGGTGGCGCTGGTGGACTGACAGCAGGAATCCCGATGGTTGCTTCGGCCAGTGGCTCGTCGTCGAGCAGCACCCGCAGTGGCATCAGCGGCGGCGCCATCACGATTACCAATGCCCAGCAACAAGCACAGCTGACTGGTCAGACCGTTGAGCAGACAGTAGCTGGTATTAATCGGGATGTCAGCAGCACCAAAGATGGCAGCAATGCCCTCAAGCCCATCTTCAATCAACAGGAGATCGAGGCCGACTTTGCGATTGTAAATGCGGTCTCCAGAGAAGCTGGCAACTTCTTGATGAACCGAGCCAAAGAAGCCGATGCAGCTAAAGCAGCGGCACAGCAGGCGCTCATTGAAGAGAATGCGAAGCCGGAGGGACAGCAAGACCCTGAACGCATCCGCAGTTTGCTGGATCAATATGTGAGCGCCAATGAATGGTCTACCGGAGGCGACTATCGTAAATATGCTACTGCCGTGATCGGTGCCATTACCGGTAACGTAAGCGCCACCACAGTGGAGTTTGCGCAGTCTGCTGCGGTGAACTATCTGCAGGCACTCGGTGCCGAGCAGGTCAAATCGATTGCCGACAATCTAGGGAGTGAATCGGCGCGAACGGCATTGCAAGGGATCGTCGGTTGCGCGGGATCAGCAGGGCGTGGCACCAATTGCGCAGCCGGAGCACTGGGAGCGTCTGCGGGTACGATCATTAATAACCTGTTAGGCGCAGCAGATGGCCTGACGAATGAAGAAAAGGAAGCCAGAAAGAATCTGGTCACCAACATTGTTGCCGGTATTGCGACGGCAGCAGGCTCAGGCAGTGTTAGCACAGCGACCACAAGTGCGCAGCTGGAAACGGAGAATAATGCGCTAGGTACCAATGGCGGCAAGCAACTCATGCAAGGGATGCGGGCCTGCTCTGCCAGCAGCGATCCAAGTTGTTTCGCGACCGTGAAAGCCAGTGCAGAAAAGGCGACGGCTAATTTCAACAGCAAGCTTAAAGCAGCGTGTGAAGGGGCAAGCGCAAGTTACAGCAATTGCCTGCAAATGATGGCGGCTGCGCAGAGTGCAGCGATGGATGTTGGTTGGGCGACCGTTTATGCGAAGACGGATGAACAGAAAGCCTATCTCCAGCAAAAAGCCATTCAACAAGTGACAGATGTTGATGCACAGCTAGATAACTTCCAGAAGCTGGGGGCGAGTTCCTCCATGTTGGAACAGTTCACCGCGCAGCTATCGTTGGTACTTGATCCTCAGACCTTGGTGGCAATGGCTGGGTCCTTGAAGAGTGGTGCGCTTAAAAATGCTGCGAATATAATTAAGGGGAGGAGTGGGGGCGACCCAGATGGTCAAATTTCTAATTCTGAAATGCTTGGGGCAAATGGCCCCAAGGTGGCAAGTAAGACAATTTGGAAAGGGGATGGGAAGGAACGTATCGATGTTGAGAATCCAAATCCAGGGCAGCGTCCGGGGCAGATTCATTATCAGGATAATGATGGTAATAAATATCTATATGATCCAAATACAAATTCATTTCCTGATGCGCCAAAATATGTTAATAATCTTTTGGATAATTCAAGCTTTAAGTCGGCAATTCAAAAAGGACTTAATAAATATTTGGGGGGTGAATGATGAAAATTAATTATTTGATGAGGGAAATTCTTGTAAATGTTGATTTTTCTGTTGAAATTGATAATGAATTAAATGCGATGGCTAGGCAGGGATTTGTTATTAAAAATAATTGCTATTTTATTTGCTCTCTTTTGCCTCGTAATACAAATGCTGTTATCAATAATTTTCCTGATAAAACTGGATGCGAATGTTTTTTTAATTCTATCCATATAGAAGATTATAGTAATGAAAATACTTTGGTTCAGGCAATTAAATTTATAAATGAAATTTTTGTTGAATGGAGGAGGAAATTTAAAAATATTTCTCTGGTCGGAATTTTGTCTGTTGATGATTTTAGTGTGGTTGTCAAATTTCACGTGCGTAGAGATCATGAAGAATGGTTATCTGATGACTTTGACACATACGAAACTGCGATCATGCAGTTGGAGACAACTGATGTTTTTCCATTTTTTTGACTAATCGTCATTGACACTAGTGGAAATTGTAAGGAGTTATGTTCAATATTTCGTGTTTCACGTCTCTATAACCTGCACGGCACCAAACCAGCACCGTGCAAGCCCCTCCCTGACTTTCAATTATTCATCCCAAAACTTGTTCAACCGCGCGATGTGTTCTTCCGACACATCACGCAATAACGTTGCTGCTGCCAGCGACAGCCGATACAAGTTAGCGCTATCCGATTTCCCAATCGATGGCGCGGCCTCAGTGTCTGAATCGATATCCGAATCCTGATTCATTTCATTGACTAAATCACGCGCATAAATAATTTGCATGCAGGAGGTAATACCTGCACTGATGTCGCGGGTGAGTTCAATGAAATCAGCGAATTTCTCCTCGCGGCCGGGGCCGTGAATCCAGCGGAAATCTTCGTGGTGAGGGGGGATAGTTTTTTGGTCAGACGTGGTGGTACAAGGCATATAAGCCTCCTTCTTTGGGTTAGTACTGCCCACCCGCTTCCAAACGGGTGGGCAGCAAATGGCAAGGTTGGAAGACCGAAAAGAAGAAAACGGCAGGCCGAAGCCTCCTCACCACTGCTGCCCAGAGACGTGCAACGTGGTGCGGACAAAAAAATACCGCCGATGGCGGTTGTCCGCCTTCTTTCTCGAGCTTCCAAACTCGGTCTCTTCTTTTTCAGAGACGGGTGAAGTATGAGGCGGATGATCCAACTGCGTCAAGTACGACAGCAGGAATCCCGATGGTTGCTTCGGCCAGTGGCTCGTCGTCGAGCAGCACCCGCAGTGGCATCAGCGGCGGCGCCATCACGATTACCAATGCCCAGCAACAAGCACAGCTGACTGGTCAGACCGTTGAGCAGACAGTAGCTGGTATTAATCGGGATGTCAGCAGCACCAAAGATGGCAGCAATGCCCTCAAGCCCATCTTCAATCAACAGGAGATCGAGGCCGACTTTGCGATTGTAAATGCGGTCTCCAGAGAAGCTGGCAACTTCTTGATGAACCGAGCCAAAGAAGCCGATGCAGCTAAAGCAGCGGCACAGCAGGCGCTCATTGAAGAGAATGCGAAGCCGGAGGGACAGCAAGACCCTGAACGCATCCGCAGTTTGCTGGATCAATATGTGAGCGCCAATGAATGGTCTACCGGAGGCGACTATCGTAAATATGCTACTGCCGTGATCGGTGCCATTACCGGTAACGTAAGCGCCACCACAGTGGAGTTTGCGCAGTCTGCTGCGGTGAACTATCTGCAGGCACTCGGTGCCGAGCAGGTCAAATCGATTGCCGACAATCTAGGGAGTGAATCGGCGCGAACGGCATTGCAAGGGATCGTCGGTTGCGCGGGATCAGCAGGGCGTGGCACCAATTGCGCAGCCGGAGCACTGGGAGCGTCTGCGGGTACGATCATTAATAACCTGTTAGGCGCAGCAGATGGCCTGACGAATGAAGAAAAGGAAGCCAGAAAGAATCTGGTCACCAACATTGTTGCCGGTATTGCGACGGCAGCAGGCTCAGGCAGTGTTAGCACAGCGACCACAAGTGCGCAGCTGGAAACGGAGAATAATGCGCTAGGTACCAATGGCGGCAAGCAACTCATGCAAGGGATGCGGGCCTGCTCTGCCAGCAGCGATCCAAGTTGTTTCGCGACCGTGAAAGCCAGTGCAGAAAAGGCGACGGCTAATTTCAACAGCAAGCTTAAAGCAGCGTGTGAAGGGGCAAGCGCAAGTTACAGCAATTGCCTGCAAATGATGGCGGCTGCGCAGAGTGCAGCGATGGATGTTGGTTGGGCGACCGTTTATGCGAAGACGGATGAACAGAAAGCCTATCTCCAGCAAAAAGCCATTCAACAAGTGACAGATGTTGATGCACAGCTAGATAACTTCCAGAAGCTGGGGGCGAGTTCCTCCATGTTGGAACAGTTCACCGCGCAGCTATCGTTGGTACTTGATCCTCAGACCTTGGTGGCAATGGCTGGGTCCTTGAAGAGTGGTGCGCTTAAAAATGCTGCGAATATAATTAAGGGGAGGGGGGCAGGTAGTGAAGCCCCAAATGCGAGTAGGGTTGTTGAGACCAATGCCGCTGATGTTGCTGCGACTAGCCGTCCCACTCCGAGACAGTCCGAGATTGACGTTGGAGCAGATTTACCACCGGGTGCACGTCCACAGGTCAGTTTCAAAAATGGTCAAGAAGTACCTTACGGCACCTCAGGAAGCGTTCGACCGGACTATTGTCTAGGCAATGTGTGCAGTGTTGAGGTGAAAAATTACAACATTGCTACCAACTCGAACGGCTTGGTTAACAACGTTTCACAACAAGCGATAGACCGTGCAGCGAACTTGCCGGCTGGAATGACGCAGACGGTTGTTATTGATATTCGGGGACAGACTGTTGCGACGCAGCAATTGGACGCAATTCGGTTGCAGATCGTTCAGCGATCAAATGGCGCAGTCAGTCCGAACAACATTCGATTTAAGGATAAGTGATGGGGACTATTGGTCTTGCAGGCGGAAGTTTGTTAAGCGAACTGGGTTCAAAAACAGATATTCACTTGTTCTTTGACTGTCTAAATACTTTCGTTGTGGCGAAGCATTCGGAGCAGGACTGGAGCCTGCTATCTGATCGACTGTACAAGCGCTATCTCCGATTGAACGAGTTGGACGCTGCATTGGTCTTGATGGAGCAAGTTAGGAATAAATTTGCTGCTTTGCCCAGCAATGCAATTGATTGGCAAGATTACGAAGAGACGAAGGCCGCGACGAATAACCGACTCGACACATCCAAAGGGACACTGGCAGATGTTTTTGAGAGGTTTTTTGAAAATTTCGTTCGTTGCTGCGAGTCTGCTAAAAATAGCTATGAAATGTTCAAGTCATATGCGGGCTACAAGTATGAGCCTGTTCGTTTCATTGTTACAGACATTCCTTGGTTCACTGCTGAAAACATGCGCCCACTTGAAGAATACGATGCGCTTGAAGGCGAGCCTTTTTGGGCGCGTTAATACTACACCCCCAGGTGATCTGTCCGAAATTTCGTGTTTCACTTCTATAACCTGCACGGCACCAAACCAGCACCGTGCAAGCCCCTCCCTGAAATTCAATTATTCATCCCAAAACTTGTTCAACCGCGCGATGTGTTCCTCCGACACATCGCGCAATAACGTTGCTGCTGCCAGCGACAGGCGATACAAGTTAGCGCTATCCGATTTCCCAATCGATGGCGCGGCCTCAGGTTCAGAATCAGTATCAGTATCCTGATTCATCTCATTGACTAAATCACGCGCATAAATAATTTGCATGCAGGAGGTAATACCTGCACTGATGTCGCGGGTGAGTTCAATGAAGTCAGCGAATTTTTCCTCGCGGCCGGGGCCGTGAATCCAGCGGAAGTCTTCGTGGTGAGGGGGGATGGTTTTTTTGTCAGACGTGGTGGTACAAGGCATATAAGCCTCCGGGGTAGTTGAAGAAATTACCCGCCGCTTATCGCCAAATAAGGGAGGCGGGCACAAGACAGGGTTGGCGAACCGGCTCCCACGGCAACCGGCATACCCGAAGGTCAATACTTTCTTTCTACGCTGGGATTGTTTGCTGGAACAAGCTTGGTCCTCTGAAAATGCGCATTACAGGTCGAAACAGGGATATTGATGAACAATGCTCCAAAATTTCGATGATGGAAAGCGCGCTTTCATCAATTCAACGCATTCGTAAGGAAAGAGAGACCAAGCTCATTGATATGATCGATGCTTACGAACGTGCGTTGTCGACGTCGACGGTATCGATGCCATTTCCCGGACTTCGTGCGGCTAAAACCGGTGATTGGGTCGTTGTGGAGAAAGGCAGCTTGGCTCGTTACGCCGAGCGCATCGGGTTCACTGTGCTGTTCGAAGATGGCACAAATTTCGAGGAGCTGCCAGCAGTCGCTTTATTCCGAGTAACCGCTTTAGACAATAAAAAGATACTCTTGAGCAGAGTGGCAGCGTACTTGCCGGTCCAAGCGTATTAGAAGGCTCGCTGCTAAACCCGATCTCCTTTTTGTCAGGGGCTGCCGACTACTCTTTTTTTTGCTGGGTGAGCGTCAAGCGAATTATGCGGAGGTACTGAGACGTCGGCAGCGTTATTAGCGTGATCGTCGCAGTTGTTTTTTACGCATAGTCTGTGGGAGGTGCTTCAAACCATTCCTGGGTCGCGCAAGTGGGCTGAGTAAGGGGAGTTTTAGTCGGCTAGATTCTGTTGATGCTGCATCTGATTTTGTTGCATGCTGTTGGTTTAACCATTGGGAGCATTGCATCGAGTTTATGTGAATAACTACGAATAAATTGATTTTTTAATAATTTATTGCGTTCTTTTGTTCGATAAATAAATGATATTGACGAGTTGCTTGGCTATAATCCGCAACGAATTTTACGCGTGCTATGTCTTGAAATATAAAAGGTATCAGTAAAGCGATATTTTTTATGATTTCATGGCTTACTCGTCATGTGCAACTGAAAATTACAAAAAAAACTACAGAAAATAAATATGAAGAAGTTATTAATAGCTGGTTTGGTGCCGGTGTTGCTCTCTGCCTGTATTACACCGTATAAAGATCCTCGGTCTCAGGAAAAGATGCGGCAAGATTTGACCACTGCGGTTGATGCTCTGGCTGGTACCTACGAGGTGGTGGATTCAAGGTTAGATCACGATAAGGTGGACCGGATTGTGGTCGACAGATTGGGAAATCTCCCCATCCTGATGTTTTACAAAAATGGTGGTAAAGATCTTGTGTTGAATACGGGAACGGCAATGTGCACTGGATATGTTGTTGGTGAGGAGCCTGCTATCCGTAAATCTGTCTATTGCACATATGCCCATCCAACCTACAAGGATGTGTATTTTCGTTTATATAATGTCACCAATCCGGAAACAATAAAATATCAAGGTCTGCTTGGAATGATGACAGATACGATGGTTGTTACGGAGGGGGTTCTTTTGAAATTTCGAGGTTCTTCTAGAAATGAACTTACTTTCGCTTTACGGCGTGTCGCTGACTGAAAGCCCGATAAGTAGATTGCGAGTTATTTTGGCATTGTTCGGACAGTAGGGAATTTCAAATCACTTAGGCCGCACTTGCCGGCCATCTCTTTCTCACTTCTCGTTGACATGGCGCTGCTGCAAAAGACGATGCTGAGAAAGCGCGTGTCAGCCTTTGTAGACACTATTCTGCTTATTGATGTCTGGATAAGCAGAATAGTGCTATTGCCCTACATCCTGTTTATTTTGCAGAAGTTGCTGCCTGTTCGATGACTGCGGCGACTTCTTTTGGTCGTGAGATATAAACAGCGTGGCTTGCCTTGATTTCGCTTACGTGTGATCCGGCGCGCTTGTACATAAAGTGCTCAAGCTCTGGGTTGATGGCGCGATCTTCGGTGGCGACAATGCCCCAGCTCGGTTTGCTCTTCCACGCTGGGTTGACGATCTTTTGACCAAACGCGGCGCCATTTGTCAGCACCTGGGAGCGCGCCATGAAACGGGTATCCGCCTCAGGCAAGTCTGCGGCGAAGTCAGCGTGGAACTTCGCCGGATTGAGGTACAGATAGCCATCTGCGGTTGGGGTGACCGCTTGCGATGCAGCGGGAATCTTCTGCAGTAATTGGCCTGCGGCTTCACCGTCGTCTGGCGCCAGTGCTGCAACATAGACCAGCCCTGCAACTTTTTGGTCCGTGCCGGCTTGGGTAATGACGACACCGCCATAGCTGTGGCCAACCAGAATGGCGGGGCCATCTTGCAGCGCCAGGACACGTTTGACGGCGACGACGTCGTCATCAAGGGAGGTCTCTGGATGTTGGACAACGCAGACGTGATAGCCGTCTTTTTCCAGGATGTCTGCTACACCACGCCAGCCTGAGCCATCGGCGAAGGAGCCGTGTACCAGGACAATATTCTTTACCGCGCTTGGTGGGGCAGCGTTGGCAAAGTTGGCGCTTGCGAAAATACTTGTTGCGATCAGCATTGCGAGATAGCGGTTCATACATTTCCTTGTCGTTTGTATTGATAGAATGAGTTGAAGTCCAGGTAGCTCGGCGTTCGAACGTATTTTGTTCAACTCTTGGTGAGAGATTCGGTTTCAATCCCATGGCTTCAGAATACTTGTTTTTCATCGCCTGGCTCTGGTCAATAATGACTAATTTAAGGTCTAAACCGTCAATGCAAACTTATCGCATCGCTATTCTGGCCTATAACGGCTGTATTCCGACGGAGTTGTTTGCCATGCGCGATACATTGGGTATTGCTTGCGATATTGCGCGTGATGTGGCGATTGAACTTGAGGTGTGCATCGTTGCCGTGGAGGGGCGGGAAGTCGCGGTATCGGGTGGTACAAGGATGAGATTCAGTCGGCCGCGCGGGAAATTCGACTTTTTAATTGTGCCCGGTATGGAGACCCGACGTGATGCGGATTGGCCCGATAAGCTGGCCAGACTTGCGCCCGAGGCGGCGTATATCAAAAAAACCTATGAGGGTGGGACGCACATTGCCTCGGTGTGCATCGGTGCCTTTTTGATTGGCGCGGCAGGCTTGCTTGACGATCGCAAGGTGACGACTTCGTGGCTGTTTGCGCACGATTTGGCTACATGCTTCCCGGGCACGACAGTGGATGCGGGCGAGATTCTGCTGGAAGACAATAACGTGACGACCACGGCTGCGGTTAGCTCTGTGTTTGACCTGGCGCTGCACATGGTCAAGCAGCTGTATGGTATTGCGGTGGCAGAGGCGACCGCGCGCATTGCCTTATTGAACTTTACGCGGACCAGCCAGACGCCATACGTGGATAGCCGTTTGCTGGCCGATAGTGCACCCTCATTCTCAAGCGTGTTAAGTGACTGGTTTGCGCAGCGGCTGGCGGTTCCTTACGATGTTACGCTGGTTGCCGAGGCTTTTCATATTAGTCCACGAACGTTGATGCGGCGTGTAAAAAAGGAGACGGGATTGTCTCCGTTGACACTGCTGCAGCAAGCGCGTGTGGAGCATGCCAAGCGCCTGCTTTTGCAAACAAGCTGGAGCGTTGATCGGATCACTGAATCGGTCGGTTATCAGGACAAGGTCAGCTTCGGTCGTCTGTTCCAGCGGCTGGTGGGCGTGTCGCTGGCGAACTATCGGCGCACGTTCAAGTTGTTGAAGCAGGGATAGGTTAGGGTGAGCACTATTGCCGTTTGGCGCGGAAAGCCTTAAGCCCTTTGGCAGCCTGGGCTTGTACTGCATTGCGCAATGGCTTGCTCCAGCCCAGTAGCGCGCCTTTCAGGCCGAGCGCCTGACGCGCCCATGTCCAGAAATCAAAGGTGTCGGTATGGCCAATGATTTTGCCATCCTTGAATACAAACCGGGCCTGGATATCGTTGACCACCCGATTACCGCTTTGCGAGAACGTATAGGTGGCAACCCAATGGGCCTTTCCTTGTAGGTCGTCTGCTTCGATGCCGTCAAAGGTTAATGAAAAATCTTGTGCCTTGCTGGTCAGCATGCGCCACATATCGCCAGCTTCCTGCGCATGTAATTTCGGAAATACAGGATCGCTGAACACAATATCGGTCGCGTAACAGTGCGCCATGGTTTCTGCGTCCAGCTTCTGGAAGGCCTGATAGAAGGTTGTGATCAATTCGGCGTTAGGGTGCATGAGATATCGGCGGCATTGTTGAAATTGGGCATGGCATCAAGCAGATTGCAGATGCCAGTGTCGATGAATTATCCACTTTATGCAATGACAGTTGTGTGGTGCTTTTTCTCTGTTGTTGAGACGCTGAATACGAAAGTACCGTTCAAAAATTGAAGGATTTTGATTTATTAGCATGAACCACCCGATTTCCGGTTTCCAAAAATGTATAGCTAGCACTCCAATGCACCGATTCTCTCCTCGCGGATAAGGGCATGGGAATCGTGATTTTCAAACGATTAGGCACGCACAGCGAGCTATTGGGCTCAATAGCATTTTTTGTCGGTGCGGGTGGAATCCCAGGTTCTTGCTAGCCTGAACCCAACGCACGGCCTGTAACGGCCGTGCTTGTAGCGCTTCCTGTCTGACGGTGACTGACAATTAATGACTGCGGTTACCTTCCAGCACAAACACACTCACCAGTTGTGCCAGTTGTGCGGCCTGCTCTTGCATGGAGGCTGCTGCTGCGGCGGCTTGCTCGACCAGCGCGGCATTTTGCTGGGTAACTTGATCCATCTGGTTGATGGCGCGATTGACTTCTTCAATGCCGGTGCTTTGCTCTTGGGTGGCGGCGCTGATTTCGGCGACGACGTCGGCAACGTGCTTCACGCTGGAGACAATCTGTTGCATGGTGCCTCCGGCACGTTCAACCAGTTCGGTGCCGACGTTGACGCGGCTTACCGAGTCTTCAATCAGTTCCTTGATTTCCTTGGCGGCGTTGGCACTGCGCTGGGCCAGGGTACGCACTTCGGAGGCAACTACGGCAAAACCGCGTCCTTGCTCGCCCGCGCGGGCAGCTTCTACTGCGGCGTTGAGGGCGAGGATGTTGGTCTGGAAGGCAATGCTGTCAATGACGGAAATGATGTCGACGATCTTGCTCGATGAGCTGTTGATCTCGCTCATGGTGAGGACCACCTTGTCGATCACGGCTCCGCCGTCGACGGCGACTTCGGAGGCGGAGACGGCGAGCTGGTTGGCTTGACGAGCATTGTCGGCATTCTGGCGTACGTTGGCGGTCAGTTCTTCCATGGCGGAAGCAGTTTCTTCAAGGGCACCAGCTTGTTGCTCGGTGCGTGCCGAGAGGTCGAGGTTGCCGGAGGCGATTTCACTGGAGGCGGTGGAAATGGTGTCGGTCCCGGAGCGCACGCCGCTGACGATGGAGGAGAGGCTGTCGCGCATGGTTTTGATGGAGCGTAGCAGGCTGTGGCGGTCTTTGCCTTGCAGGCTGATGTCGACGGCGAGGTTGCCTTGCGAAATCCGCTCGACGATCTCCATGGCGTCGCTAGGCTCGCCACCCAACTGGCCGATCACTTTACGTAGCGTGTGCACGGCAACGGCGGCGATGACGGCTAGCAGAATGCCACCAATGATCAGCAGCACCAGTGCGCTGCGCATGAACTCTTGATTGATGTCGTCGATGTAGGCACCAAAGCCGATGATCCAGTCCCAGGGGGCGAACTTGACGACGGCGTAGAGCTTCTGGACTTTTTCAGTGGTGTTGGGGCGGGTGCCTTCGGCCTGGACGAAGCCGACTTCATTGCCTTCCATGGCTGTGCGGTAGCGAGCGCCATCTTCGCGACCGGTCTTGTCCATGATGCCAACGCGCTTGGGGTTGGGGTGGACATAGTTGATGTCGTCGGTGAAGCCGCGCACGAAGTAGTAGTTCTGATCCTTGACGAAGCTGCCGATGATCATCTTGCCCTAGGCCAGTGCCTGCTCATGGGTGAGCTGTCCGGATTGCTCTAGTGCGTAGGTCTTTTCCATGGCGGCTTTGGCCAGTGTCACCAGTACTGTCAACTCGGCCTTGCGCTGTTCCAGTAGAGTGTTTCTGAGGGAGTTGAGCGAGACCAGCGAGAGGATGATGATGCCCAACAAGGTGGGGATGCAGAGCAGGATGATTCGGTTACGCAGCTTCATGGTGGTCCCTTGTTTAAATTATTGTAAAGAACACTGACTTGCTGCCGCTATCTCATGACGGCAATCAGTGTTCCCGGAACCTGGCGACCTCTTGGCGGGCGTGGTGGTTTGCCCTCACTCAGGCTGACGCGCCCGGATGATGGCCCCGGCGCGTACAAAATTACCTCGACCGAGATGGTGAATGGTGTGGAGATCCTCATTCTCCGGGCCAAACATCCATTTGCCCTGCGCAAAGACCCGACTGTCGGCAGCTGCTGCGACGACTTCGCCGAAGCAGGTGTCATAGGCATCCTGGGTATGCGGCTCAGGAATCAGGCGGCACTCCAGCCATGCGACGCAGCCTTGTTCCAGCAAAGGAACGCCAAGCTCCTTGCCGGGTAACGACACAATTCCATATTTCTTGAACTTGTCGGTGTCACGCCCGCTGCTGCTACCAACGGCATAGGTGAAGTCGGTGCTGACGACGCCCGGGATACAGATACCAAAGCTGCCGCTGGCGTGGATCAGCTCGCGGGTGTAGGTGTGCTTGTCGATGACGACAGCAATCCTTGGTGGCGAGATTTCGACTGGCATCGACCAGGCGGCGGCCATGATGTTGCGCTGGCTGCCGTCGGCGCTGCAGCTGGTGACGAGGACGGTCGGGCCGTGATTGATCAGGCGGCTGGCATGGGCAAGGTCAACTGGCAGGAACGAGGACATGGGTTACCCCTTTCTTGGCAAAGTGGCTGGACGGCCCTGATGATGCCAGAAATGGCGATGCCATGTGGAGACGTAAAAAAAGGAAGCGGCTACTGCTGCGCTTCCCTTTTGCTTGGTGCTGTATTGCAGCTTCATTACTGCCATATTGATGCGGGTTACTGTTGCAGCCGGTGTTTCAGCAGACTGCTTTGTAATCCGCCTCAGGCAGCTTGCGCCACTGGTTCGACCCGGTTGCGGTACAGGATCAGTGTGGCGATCAGGCCGCAGATGGCGGCAAAGCTCATCCACAGGCCAGGTGCGGCTTTGTCGCCGGTCATTTCGATCAGTCCGGTTGCAATCGCTGGTGTAAAGCCGCCGAAAATTGCTGTCGCCAGGCTGTAAGCCAGCGAGAAACCTGCAGTACGCACATCGACAGGCATGACTTCGGTCAGCGCTACCACCATCGCGCCGTTGTAGCTGGCGTAGAGGAAGGAGAGCCACAGTTCAACGACCAGCATCTTGGCGAAGGTAGCATCATTGACCAACCAGGTCAGTGCCGGGTAGGAAGTGAGAATGGTCAGTACGGTAAAGACCAGCAGCAGCGGACGGCGACCGATACGGTCCGACAGCGTACCCATGATCGGCAGCCAGATGAAGTTGGAGAGACCGACGCAGAAAGTGACGATGAGAGCGCTTTCGGTGCTCAGTTTGAGCACGTTCTTGCCGAAGGTCGGGGTGTAGACGGTGATCAGGTAGAAGGACACTGTCGTCATGGAGACTAGCATCATGCCGGCGACGACCAGTTTCCAGTTTTCGATCATGGAACGGAAGATTTCACCCAGGCTAGGCTTGCGCTTGCGGGCCTTGAATTCTTCAGTCTCTTGCAGGGAGCGACGAATCACGAACAAAACCGGCACGATCATGCAGCCCACGAAGAACGGTACGCGCCAGCCCCAGTCGGCAACCTGCTCTGCTGTCAGCATGAGTTTGATGCCGTAGCCCAGTGCAGCGGCGACGATGATGGCGACTTGCTGACTGGCGGACTGCCAGCTCACGTAAAAGCCTTTACGACCTGGGGTAGCCATTTCGGACAGATAAACCGAGACGCCGCCCAGTTCAACACCTGCCGAAAAGCCTTGCAGCAGGCGGCCGATCAGCACCAGTGCTGGCGCCAGTAAGCCAATCGTGGCGTAACCGGGGACGAAAGCAATCAACATGGTGCCCAGCGCCATCAAGGCGAGGGTAACGATCAGACCTTTGCGGCGGCCAACGCGGTCAATGTAGGCACCGAGGAAAATGGCACCTAGTGGACGCATCAGGAAGCCGGCACCAAAGGTCATGAAGGTCAGCATCAGGGACGCAAATTCGTTTTCTGCGGGGAAAAACGCCTTGGAAATATAGCTGGCGTAGAAGCCAAACAGGAAAAAGTCGAACATTTCAATGAAGTTGCCACTGGTAACACGCAAGACGGTGGCGAACTTCGAAGGAGAAGCGGTAGCAGGAGATGTCATGGTTTGTCTCAGTTATGCCTGATGTTCAGCCTTGGAATCGATGAATTTCAGGACTTGTGTTTTCACTAATACTGCTGGCATTGATATTGTTATTGGCTGCCGTGGCCGCGAGTCTATCCCAATCATGATCGGCGAAGCTTTCTAACAGCTTTCATGAAGGCTTTATTTTTCGGCATCGCCATTTCTCACTGGAAATAAAAAACATCGTCGATCTGCGTTGCTGACACCTTTATGATCGAGCTTTGATCGCTTTTTGATATCTATTTGTCAATAAAGAGAATCTTATGTTGGACATTATCGTTTTTTTTCTATGTAAATGTCGAAATGTTGATATTCGGTTTTCAAAAAATTACTTGGGGTAGGCATGCCCCCACTTGACTCTGCCTCTATGCGCGCCACTGCAGGGCAGTATGCTGCAAGTCGGTCTGATGGCCGCTATGTTGCATCCCGTCGACGTTTGTTAAGGCGTCTGGCCAGGGAGTCGGCCAACAGGCCGGAGCCCGGTTCGCGGGTACTGGCGATGGTGTATGTGGCGGCATTGTTGTCGCAGCAGGTTGCACTGGTAAGCAACAGTCCGAGACGACCACCCGAGGGAAAGCGCAGTGGCATGCAAGATACTGAGTTGCCGTCGCCGCTTGGTTGGGTTGTTGCCGTGTCTTCTGAAGTAGCGTCCACGGCATCGACGTTACCATCCGCACCCGTTCAGCGGCGCTGGTGGCCAGGCGTGATGATGGCGACTGCTACTGAGGTGGTGACCGCACAGCATTCTCTTTCTCCACATCGCTTGTTTATCGTCAAGGATGACGCGCGCAAGAGTCAGGTTTTTGCAGCGATGGCACAAGTGCTGCTGCAGGGCGGGCAGATTGAGCAGGCATTGGCAGACCACCTGATGCTCGCCTGGCGCTGGGAGGATATGGGTATGCCTGTCTGTGTTGCACCAGTCTCCAGCCAATTGCTGCCCGGACGTGACAAGCGGATTTCAATGGCAAACCGTGAGCAGCAGGTCATCGCGCACATTGAGGAGAACTGCGCGGTAGAGACCGAGATCATGGACTCGGAAGGATTGAAAGAAGGCAAGTTGTTGCTGTTCAAGGCACAGCGCGCTGAGAATCCATTTCGCATGCTTTATGACAATCAGCCCGCAGTGGAGGTTTCGCAGACAGTGCGTCGCATTGCAGACGGGCTAAATTTTTTTGTGGATGTGATCACGCTGGGTATCAAGCCGGCTATTGGTGGTTTGATAGCCGCCTATTACCGCAAGCTCTATTACGATGGCATTCACGATGACATCTGTTCTGCACGTCAGCGGCATCTGGCTTTTGCCTTGCTGACGACCAGCCTCGATGTACGTGGTGTGACGCTGGGGGGGCTCAAGCGCCGGGCGATGACCCAGCCGCTGGAGTTGACGGGGCAGGTGCCGTTTTCCAGCAAGGCGGCCTATTTCTTTCACAACAAGGAGACTGGCATACATCGTGAAATGTTGCTGACAGCGACCCATCCTGCTCAGGAGGGGGGAAGACCGTTGAAAATGATGGTCAACACCAATGTCGATTCTGAGTTGGTAGTGCATCAGACTGTGGTGTCGAGCGCAGCCAAAGTGGAGCGTCGGATTATCTACGATGAACAACGCAGTGTCTGGCGCTATGCGCAAGGGGCTGATCTGTCGTCGTTGCAAATGGATATTGCGGAGGGAGAGGCGTGCATCATGTTGGCGGGCAATCGTTATCCGATAAGACAGCGCCCGGACGGACAGTTCGACATTGTCGTGAGCCGGACGGATGGGAAGAAGGACCTCATGCCGGTCTATCGTGATCCGTTTTCAAAGACGTGGCACTTGCGCATAGAAAATCATCATCGGCTTTTCACCAAAGGACAACGGAGGTTGATCGAACGACTACAAATTACACCGAATCAGAAAAGCCTGTATAGCTTGGTGGCCAAGCGCTATGCACGCGGTGACAGCCAGCCTAGGATATTCGAGGTCAGGAACCGGCACGATGACGTCTTCAATACGGCACCGTTGTATCAGTTGATCGAGCTGGATGGCAGGCTGGTACCAGTGAGGATGGCACTAAGCGAGAAGCTGGGTATGCAATATCAGATTTACAACATTAAGCATCCGATGCGTCCCAGTTATACGGTGGAATGGAATGGCATGCGCTGGCGATTTGAACGCTGGACCTCGCCGCATGTATCGCTTGGCTTGTTCGAGCAGGTCAAGGACACAATGTTTGCTTATATTGCAGAAAGTAGTTTGTCGACGCCGGATCAGCAGGGAATTAAATGGACCGATGATCAGCGTGGCTTCCTGAAGATAAGGCGACGTTACGTAGAACTGCACAAAGGATCGAAGACCTATCTGGTGGGGAAGGACGGTAGCAAGATCGAAGTGCGTTATAGCAATGGCCAGTTTCACCCGTTGCCATCGGTGACGGTTGCAGGGGCGATACTAAGCCAAGTAGGTGATCAGCGGGTGGCAGATTTTCTCGACATGCTCAAGGGGCAGTCGAAGGATCGTATTCAGGATGGTTTTGATTTCATTAATCTCGAGCAGGTGGCGAAGACGATCTTTTTTCCAGAACAGCCGCAGCTGGAACAGGTACCATCCAATGACGTGGGTGTCAGGCGGTATAGCCTGCTCACTGGTGGCAAGCGCTACTTTATAGAAACCAACGTCAATGGTCGGGATCTGCACATTTTGTTGGACCCCGAAGCTGCGCTGGCTGAGAAAAAACTTAATCTGCGTATGGATGGTGGAGCAATCGAGCAGATTGTCGTACTGCGCCGTCCTCCTCAGGACCAGCCACAACGCAGCGTGACTCGCGCGCAGATCAAGCAAGATACGATCCAGCGGATTGCGCAGGGTGCCAAGTCGATTGCAGAAGCACTCGATAAAGTCGGACCGGTCGCTGCTGGACGTCTGTTGCTTGTGATGGGGCATGCGGATTTCTTGCAGACATCCGCGGTGGAGAATAATGTTTTTGCTACACCGCAAACCGTTTTTCAGACGTTGTTTGATTATTTCCTGGTGCTCAGTGAAGCGCATCCGGGGGTCATTATCATCCCGGGGTCGATTTACGTTTCTGAGGATGTTCCTGTGGGCTTGCAGGGCAGGAACATTATGTTTGCCCATCAGGGTCGTACCCGTGGCGTCGAAAATCTGATCAATTTTTTTGCGGTACTGGTGCCCGTGTTCTACAACGGCAAACTCGTCACCATCGGTAGAAAGGGTGATTATCTCTGTCATGAGGCGGTGGGCCGTAGCCCGAAATCAGGAACGATGCGGGTAACTGATTTGCAGGAGCCATTGCCGTCTGGAGTGACCTTGCATCTGAGCAGCGAGCTGTTGACCGAGGATGCTGCGGCGCGCGCAAGCAGTGAAACCAGCAATGACGATGACATGGCGCATACAGGAACAGTTTTTGCGGGGAGAACCTTGTTGCCGACGGAGGGGGCGCTGGCAAGTTGGTACTTTCAGCGCGAAAATTCACCTCACTTGGGCCCTGAAAGTTCGTTGTTCCAGAATGTCTTTACCATTGAAGGAGAAAAATTCCTAATCGTCATCGAAGATGAGTTGGCTCAGGAGGGGACGGCCGTACGTGCGGTAGCGCGACTCGTGCAATCTACAGGTGGTTCATCGGGAGACGGCACCCGCTTCGATTGGATTGTCCACTCTAGCGCCGGGCAGCAGATTGCGCCAGAGGTGCGTAATCTGGCCGATAACTACTTGCAGGCCGATCTGCGGGACAACAATGTTCTGGAGGGGCGGCATGCACAGTGGCTGCAACAGCGCTTCTATAATCCTCAACGCGATCTGATTATCTATGACTACACCCTCTATTGAGATGTTGTGACGTTGAGCAACGATGCCGGTGCGACGATGTCGTGGGTATGGCTGGCGCGGAAGTAACTGTTGGCCCACCCTATGCATTGAAGCGCTGGCATCGGACGAGCGATTCCGTAGCCTTGTATGACCTCGCATCCCATATTTTGCAGCACGATGGCTTCGCGCTCGGTCTCGACGCCCTCAGCGACGATATCGAGTTTGAATACCTTGGCAATATGGATGATGGATTCGACCAGGGCCAGATTGTCAGGGTCGTTGACCATGCTGCGCACGAAGCTCTGGTCGATCTTGATTGTCTGCACTGCCAGCCGTTGCAGGTAACTTAAAGAGGAATAACCGGTGCCGAAATCGTCGAGTGAGAAGCGGATGCCGAGTTTGCTGCATTCGGCAATCACGTGATTCATCGAACCGAGGTCGGTCAGGGCGGTGGATTCCAGAATCTCAAACTCAAGCATAGTGGGCGAGACCGTAGGATGACGCGCCAGAATACGCAGCAGGCGCACCAGAAAATCGGCGTGCTGGAAATGACGTGGCGAGATATTGACGCTGACCGGCCACGACAGACCTTGTGCCTGCCACAGTGCAATTTGCAGGAGTGCCTGATGGATGACCCATTCGCCGAGTTCGATGACGAGGTCGGAGTTTTCTATTTTGGGAAGAAACTGCAGCGGCGGGATCAGACCTCGCTCGGGGTCTTGCCAGCGTAGCAAGGCTTCGAAACCGGAAACTTCATGCGTCACCATGTTGACCTTGGGCTGGTAATACAGCACCAGTTCGCCACGGTTGAGTGCTTCTCGAAAGCGCGCCAGGATCTGGCGTGTCGACTTGCGCTCCTGAGCCTGTCCGATATCAAACAGATGGCTACGATTGCGACCTTCCTGCTTGGCCAGATACATCGCCTGATCTGCATTACGCAGCAGCGTATCTGCATCGGAGGGATCATCCGGGAAGATCGATAGGCCGATACTGGCGGTGACGCTGATGGCAATGCCGTCGACCTCAAATGGTCGGGCCAGATGGTCGAGGATTTTATTGACCACACCAGTGATGGCGTCGATGTCATCGAGATCTTCCAGCAGCAGGACGAACTCATCGCCACCAAGGCGCGCCACAATGTCGCATTCACGCAGCAGTTTTCGCAGACGGGCGACGATATCGATGAGCAGTTTGTCACCGACGGCGTGACCAAAGGCGTCGTTGACTGTCTTGAAGTTGTCGATATCGATCAGACAGACGACCAGTTTCTTTTGTGCCTCACGGCTGTGCCATAAGGCGGCATCAAACAGTCGCTCCAGTAGCGAGCGATTGGGCAGGCCGGTCAGGACATCGTGTTCTGCCTGCCATTGGAGACGTTCCTGGATGCGCTGGTTTTCTGAGATGTCGCGCGCCACCATGACGCTGCCTAGCAGCTCGCCGTTGTGGGCGCGGATCGGCGAGCTGATACTCTCAACCGGGATTATCTCGCCCTGGCGCGTGAGCAGTTTTCCTTGTTGTGCCAAGAAAGCCTGTTCGCCAAAGACGTCCAGTGGCAGTGAGGCTTGCGGTAATTGTCGTGAGTGTGAAGTCGGCTGTGTAGTTGCCTGTAAAGCTTCCTCGTGCGGCTGCTGCGCACTGCGCATACTGAACACGGCAGCCACCGGCTGACCGAGTGCCTGGATCCGGCTCAGTCCGGTCAGGCGCGACGCGGCCGCATTCAGGTAGGTGACCAGACCCCATTTGTCGCTGGTGATGACAGCGTCACCGATGGACGCCAGCGTTACCTCAGCCAGATCTTTTTCTGCCTGCAGCTCTGCTTTGAGCTGGGCTTCCCGGCGTGCCCGCATCTCAAGCGTGAGTAGCATGTAATTGAAGGCGTGACCGAGACGGCTGAGTTCGTCATGACCGGTGACGGTGGCGCGTCGTTCCAGATCGCCAGCGGTCACGGCATCGGCTACCCGGGCAAATTCCTGGAGCCGTCGCGTGAGGCGATTGGCCAGCAGCCAGGCCAGCAGTATGCCGATAGAGATGGCGGCAGTGGTGTAGAGCAAACCGGTCTCTACAATCAAGGCCAGCCGCGAGGCAGTATCGCTGCGGGAGACTAACAAGCGGACCCAGCCAAGCCGTTTCTCATTGAGCATCACCGTGGCTACGACATCGGCTTCGGCGGCGTCATTGGCGAGAATGTGCAGATGCCCATGGGCGCTGGCGAAACGATCAAAGTCGCTAATGTATTTGCCTCGTAACTCCGGCCTGCCGTGCGCCAGAATCTTGCCGTCAGTACCAATGACCATGACTTGCGTGACACCGGGGTAGCCGCCAATGGCCTGTGTCAGTTCCTGTAAGCTGCCCAGATCTGAGGAAAGTAAAGGGGTCACTGCAATGAGACCGAGATTGTTGGCCAGGCTGGTGGCTTGGGTGAGTTGGCTTTCGATCAGAAAATTCTCTTGCCGCACCGAGAGGTCGTAGACGAACAGCGTCATCATGATGGCATGCACCACTGCCACACTCCAGATCAATTGGCCTCTGACACTACCACTGAAAAGTTCGCGCCATAGCCTGGCTGGCAACTGATTGCCCGGGCCTCTGAACAGACGCAGTGGTATGCGGTAGAGGCGTCTCATCGTGATTTTTTGACCTGCGTGTTGTAGTCCTGCAGGAAGCGACGCACCACATCGAAATCCTTGTCCTGTGAACGGATGAAGGCGCGCGTATTGATGTCGTGCAGGATTTGCCTGCCTGGGTCAGAGTCCTGCAAACTGGTCAACAGTTGTGCCACGCGCTCACCGACTGCTTGTGGGATGTCATTGCGCACAATAATGGGATTCTGTATCAGACTGTTGGTTTTCCACAGTACTTGCATCTGAGCAGCCTCCTTAGGATTGGATTGCTCAAAAGCTTCCCACGCCGCTGGCCAGGTGGCGCTGATGCTGCTCTGGGAAAGGTAGGTGTTCATGATGGAGGAGTTGTGGGTACCGACGTAGAGGTTGGTGATGTCGGTCTGGACATTGATACCGTGCTGCTGCAGATAGAGCTGTGTCAGCATGGTCGCGGCCAGTGCGGTCGGGGCGGGATAGGCGACGACCTTGCCTTTGAGATCAGCGGGGAGGCGAATCGGGCTGTCCTTGCGGACGATGAAAATACCGCGAAATACATCGTCGTCAGCCATCCGGGCGATGACGTGGTAATGCCAATCGCGCGCCAGCAGGGCATGGTAAGGATTGGGCAGGGCAAAATCGGCTGCACCGGCGATGAGCTTGTTTTCGAAGTCATCGTAATCGTTGGCGGTTTGCAGATCAAAGATGACTCCAGGCAAGTGGGCATCGAGGTAAAGCAGGAGTGGCTCGAATTTTTGCGCCAGCAGCTGGGGGTTGTACAAAGGGTGGATAAGGAAGATGTAGTGCTTGCCGTCAGCAACGGCCACCGGCGTATCCGCATAGCTCACCCTTGGCGCAGCGGGCGCCTTGTGGCAGCTTGCCAGCAGAATCGAGCCAGTAAGGATCAGTGTCCAGTGCAGCAAGCGCCATGCACGGTGCACACTGAGCCTTGATAGGTAGGCGGGACGCATCTTTATCTCCTGAAATCCAGTCATCCGGTAATGCGAATCTGATCAGCGAGGGTAGTTTGCGGGTGAGCACGAGTAAGAATTGCCTGATGCATCTATCAATTGCGCGGCATCTTTTCTGGTGCAGTTTGCGGCGCGTCATCATGACGGGTTCTGTTGCCTAGTGTTCCTCAGAACGTAGGCAAGTACAAGACAAGATACTGTTTTTTTAATATAAGAAGGTCAAAGTGTCGGCCTGTTGCACACTACATCAGTACGTTGTTGCTCGCCACATACTATTTGGTATGTTTTGGTTGTCAGATCGGTAAGTATAGCTAGAGAAGGTCATTGCGCCCAAAAATTACGCCGCCAGTGCCTGACGGCAGAAGGCGGCGAAATTCTACAGGGGAAGTCTTTGGCATATTGCGGTGTGCAATACACTGGCGGAAGGCATCAGCTGGTTTTGGTGACCTTGCTCAGATGACGTGGTTGATCGGGGTTGAGTCCACGGGCTGCCGACAATTGTGCGGCCATCACATAGAAAGCCTGAATCGCCACAATCGGATCGAGGTCGGGTGTGACGGCGACCGGCAGCGTCAGATCACGCTCAGCCACATCGTCGGGTGCTGCCAGCAAGACCTTGGCACCGCGTCCGCGCATTTCCGCTGCCAGTTGCAGCATGCCGACCTGGGCCGGGCCACGGGTGGCGAACATGAGCAATGGATAGCCTTCGTTGATGAGTGCCATTGGACCGTGCTTGATTTCGGCGCCGCTGAAGGCTTCGGCCTGCAAGGCGGAAGTCTCCTTGAATTTGAGCGCGGATTCGAGCGCCAGCGGGAAGCCAATACCACGGCCGACCACCATGATGTTGCTGGCCGGTGCCAGGATATCGATGGCTTTCGACCAGTCGCTCTGGGCAGCGTTGTAGAGCGAGTCGGGCAAGCTCTCTAGAGCGTGCAGAAACTGCTTGTCGTCTTGCCAGTAACCGGCGAACAACGCCCCGGCGACCAGACTGGCGATAAAGCTCTTGGTAGCGGCGACACTGGTTTCAGCACCAGCGTGCAGGCCAAGGCTCCATTCGGCGGCGTTGGCCAGCGGCGAGCTGGTGTCGTTGACCAGTGCGACGGTGGTGGCACCGCCTTCGCGGAAGTAGCGGATCGGTTCGACCACATCGGGACTTTGACCGGACTGCGAGATCGCAATGGCCAGGGCATCACGGGCAATCAGTGGTGCCTTGTTGAGTGTGACCAGCGACATCGGCAGCGAGGCGACGATGTGGCCCAGTCGTGCCATGGTGAGGTAGGCGCAGTAATTGGCGGCATGGTCGGAACTGCCACGTGCCACGGTAACGATGCGCGCCGGTGGCGCACTGCGCAACCAGCGTCCCAGTTCGCTGTAGCGGGCCTGGTCGCGGGTGAGCTGGTCAGCCACGTGGACGGCGGCTGAGCGCGCTTCCTTAAGCATCTGTGAGGTCAATCTTTTCTCCTTCTACATAAACTTCTTTGAGGGTGAACTGGCGGTCAAACACCAGAATGTCGGCGAAGCAGCCAGCCTTGAGGCGGCCACGTTCGGGGATGCCAAGGTAATCGGCCGGATAGGTGGAGGTGCGCAACGAGGCTTCGCTGACGTCGAGCCCCATCGTGATCAGATTACGCAGCGCCTGATCCATGGTCAGTGTGCTGCCAGCGAGTGTGCCATCGGCCAGACGCACGCCACCGGCGCACTTATGTACGACTTGGCGGCCGAGGGTGTAATCGCCATCGGGCATGCCGGCTGCAGCCGTGGAGTCGGTCACGCAGTAAAGCCTTGGAATGGCCCGCAGCGCGGCGCGGATCGCACCCGGATGAACGTGCAGCATATCGGGAATCAACTCGGCATATTCAGCATGCGCCAATGCCGCACCGGCCATGCCGGGTTCACGATGATGGAAGCTGCTCATGGCATTGAACAGGTGGGTAAAGCCAGCAGCACCGTTCTTGAGGGCCGCGACACCATCTTCATAGGTGCCGAGAGTATGACCAATCTGTACCAGCAGGCCGCCGGTGGTGAGTGCGCGTACCAGCTCCAGATGATGGTCAACTTCGGGTGCAATGGTGATCAGCTTGAGTGGTGCAAAGCTGGCCAGCCAGTCCACCTGTTCCAGTGTGGCTTCGATGGCAAAGTCAGGTTGTGCACCCAGTTTGCCGGGGTTGATGTACGGACCTTCGAGGTGGGTGCCGAGGATGCGGGCGGTGCCGGGCTGACGCGCACGGCAGGCGCTGCCGATGGCCTTGAGCGCGGTTTCCAGTTCGTCGAGCGGGGCGGTCATGGTGGTTGCCAGCAGACTGGTGGTGCCGTGACGGGCATGCAGGCGGGCGATCGTATGAACCGCATCGCCGGCTTCCATGATGTCGCGACCACCGCCGCCGTGAACGTGCAGGTCAATAAAGCCAGGCAGGATGTAGTCGCCTTCACCGCTGGCGGAAGAAGGTTCCTGCTCCAGCAGATGGCCTTCGATATCGCTGATCAGGTCGCCGAAGTGAATCGCACCCTTGACCCATCCGAGCGGCGTGAGCACGTTGCCGCGAACTTGCTTGAGAGATGACATGATACTTACTCCGATGAGAACGCCGGTGTCTGCACCGACAGCAGTTGCAGCGCGCCGTGGGCCGAATCAGCCTGTGCCGGTACGATGCGCTGCTGCAGGGCAGGCGGGAAATAATCCTTCAGTGTAGCGCCGAGACCGCCACACAGGGCCAGTGGTAATTGCTGTTGCGGATCGAGTGCGCTGATATGCAATGCCACGGCAGCGGCGGCATCTCGCAGAATTCGCTGTGCCGCTGTGTCGTGATGAGCCTCGTTGACGACGATGCGCGCCAGTCTGGCGTAGGCAGCCTGATCTGCTTGCGATAGCCAGTCGAGTACCTGCGCGCCGTCACTGAAGTTAGTGTCTCTATTGGCTACATCGCGGCAGAATCGGATGATGGCGGCACTCATGGGGCCGCCATCGGCACGACCATCAAGACTGTGCTGAACATGATTGATGGCTTGCAGGCCGATCCAGGCACCGCTGCCTTCGTCGCCTGAGGGAAACCCCCAGCCACCAACGATACGTTGCTGACCATCAGCAGACAGTGCGACACCGATGGTGCCAGTGCCGACAGCCACAATCGCACCGGATTGACCCTGATGGGCACCGAGCAGAGTGGTGATGGCATCGTTGGCTAGTCGCAGGGTATGAAAGGCGGGCGCCAGGGTGCGAAAGTCGGCGGCCCATTGCGTGACGTTAAAGCCTGCCACACCCATGCCAACCGCTAGCTGGGACAGCGGCGGTACCGCCATGTCGATACTGGTAAAGGCTTGTTCAATACCCTGCATGACAGCGGCCCAGGCCTGCACAGCACCATTTCTGAGTGCGGAGCCCGGTCCGGTGGCGTGGGCCAGTTCACGGTTTTCGGCATCGAAGACGCGTACCAGCGTCTTGGTGCCGCCACCATCGATACCGATGCGGTACAGGGTTGTGTCTGAGGAAGTGTGCATGATGGTTGGCTACTTCCTGGCGCTTAATGATGACGCGACGAGACCACGTTACCTGGCTTGAGGCGGCGCAGCGCACGGCCATCGGCATCAAACACGTGGAACGCATGGCTGTCCGCCGACAAGGCCAGGTGCTCGCCGATGGCGATGGTGCGGTTGCCGTCGCCACGTACAACGACATCTTGTCCACCGGTGAGGCTGAGGTAGATGAAGTTGGCTTCGCCCAGATGCTCGACCAGATTGACCCGCCCGGTCAGTTGCTCGGAGCCGCTAGTGTTTTCGTGGATGTGCTCGGCACGCAGACCAAGGGTGACGCGCTCACCGACACGCACGGCACCGGGAGCAACATCAACCCGCAGCGACTGGCCGCCACCGATGGTCACTTGCAGGCCGTCGTCCAGCACCTCGGTGACGGTAGCGGGCAGCAGGTTCATCTTGGGTGATCCGATAAATCCGGCTACGAACAGGTTCTGCGGATGCTGATACAGCTCCAGTGGTGTACCGGCCTGCTGGATCTGACCATCATGCATGACCACGATCTTGTCGCCCAAAGTCATTGCTTCGACCTGATCGTGGGTCACGTAGACGATGGTGGCGGCCAGTTGCTTGTGCAGCTTGGCAATTTCCAGACGCGTTTGCACCCGCAAGGCGGCATCCAGATTCGACAGTGGTTCGTCAAACAGGAACAGGCGTGGTTTGCGCACGATGGCGCGGCCAATTGCGACCCGCTGGCGCTGACCGCCGGAGAGTTCGCGCGGCAGACGGTTGAGCAAGTGGTCGATCTTGAGGATGCCAGCGGCGTGGCGGATGCGCTCATCGATGTCGTGCTTGTTACTACCGGCGATCTTGAGACCGAAGGCCATGTTCTTGTAGACGTTCATGTGCGGATACAGCGCATAGCTCTGGAACACCATGGCGATGCCGCGTTTGGCCGGCGGCAGGTGATGGACCACCTCACCACCGATGGCCAGTTGCCCGCCGCTGATCTCTTCGAGCCCGCAGAGCATGCGCAGCAGGGTCGATTTGCCGCAGCCGGAAGGGCCGACCAGTACGCAGAATTCGCCGTCGCGGATGTCCAGATTGAGGCCGCTGAGGATGTCCTGCTTGCCGTCGTAGGTTTTTTTCAGGTCTTGAATACTGACGTTTGCCATGATGTGTCTCTTCGTCTTGTCGTATGTTGGGTTGGGTGCGATCTCAGGGTCTTACTTGACCGCTACTTGACGGCACCAGCAGTGAGGCCGCGAATGAGCTGGCGGGAGAACAGCGTATACAGGATCAGGATCGGAATCACTGCCAGCGACAGCGCTGCCAGTACCGAATTCCAGTCGGTCGCGTATTGCCCGATGAATTGCTGTACGCCGAGCGTCACGGTGCGAGTCTGCTCGCCGGGTGCCAGAATTAATGGGAACCACAGGTCATTCCAGGCCGGGATCATGGTGAATACCGCAACTGTAGCAATCGCTGGGCGGATCAGCGGCAGGATGATCTGGAAAAAAATCTTGAATTCACCGACGCCATCACAGCGCGCCGCATCCTTGAGCTCGGCCGGGATCTGGCGAATGAACTCGGACAGGATCATTACCGCCAGTGGCAGACCCTGAGCGGTATAGACCAGAATCAGCGCAGTGCGGGTGTTAATCAGATCCAGTGCAACCACCAGTTGCAGGATGGAGACGGTACCCAGACGGATCGGGATCATGATGCCGATGGCCATGAACAGCGTCATCAGGCGGTTGCCCCGGAACTTGTACTCCGACAATGCCCAGCCAGCCATCGCACCAAACAGTACGATCAGCACCAGCGAACCCAGTGTGACGATCAGGCTATTGCCGAAATAGAGCAGGAAGTGGGTGTTCGAGACCACCTTGTGAAAGCCGATGAGCGAAAAGCTGTCCGGCGTCGGCAAGGCCATCGGATTGTCGAAGATAGCCTGACGCGATTTGACTGAGTTGATCAGGATCAGGGCAATCGGGAACAGCGCAATGACGGCATATAGACATAGCACCAGATGGACCCAGATGTGACCGGCCGGGCCGAAGCTGCGTTGTACCAGGGTCGGGCGCAACGGCACCGACGTGAGGGTAGAAGATGACATGGAGGGCTCCTTACAGCGCATAGCGTGTCAGCTTGCGCTGCACCAGGTAAAAATAGCTACCGACACCCGCCAGAATCACCAGGAACATCAGGGTGGCGACAGCCGCACCCATGGTCGGGCTGCCAATCTGGGCCTGATAGCCGAAGAAAGTGCGGTAGAAGAAGGTACCCAGCAAATCGCTGGAATAGTTAGGACCGGCTAACGCGCCCTTGACTGAATAGATCAGATCAAAGGCATTGAAGTTGGCCACGAAGGTCAGAATGGTGACCAGTCCGAGGGTCGGCCAGATCAGTGGCAGCTTGATCTGCCAGAAGATGCGCCAGGCACTGGCACCTTCGGCATGGGCGGCTTCCAGGACTTCTTCAGGCACTGCCAGCAAGGCGGCGTAGATCAGCATCATCGGGATGCCGACGTATTGCCAGACCGAGATCAGTGACAGCGTCAGCAGCGCGGTCGACTCCTGACCGAGCCAGGGACCGAAATAATCGGCCAGTCCAACCAGACCCATGAGTTTCTCGCCGACACCCCACAGCGGCGAAATAATCAATTGCCAGATAAAGCCGATGATCACCACCGATAACAGGGTCGGCAAGAAAATCAGGGTGCGGTAGGTGCGGGCACCACGCAAGCCTTTAAGGCTGAACAGGGTCGCCAGCATCAGGCCGATCGGGTTCTGCAGCGCCATGTGGATACAGAAGAACTTCAGATTGTTCCACATCGCATTCCAGAATGCCTGCGACCAGTCAGAGTCGAACAGGATGGTGCGATAGTTGTCGAGGCCGACAAAGCTGGTCACGCCAGCGTCGTTGCTGGTGTAAAAGCCCTGGCGCAAGGTGTCCAGCAAGGGCAACGCGCTGAACAGGGAATAGATGAGCACGGCAGGCGCGAGGAAGAGCGCTATCTGCCAGTAACGAGCTGTTTTCACTGCAACTCCTAATACGAGACTTGCCAAAGCCGGACGGCGCAGCGCATGGCTGTCCGTCCGGGAAATTGAGCGGCACCGGAGTCGCCGCCCAAGTTGTTGCTATGCGCTTGGCTTATTGTTGTTGTGGCTTGTACCACTTGGCGAAGCCGGTCTGAATCTTGTTGGCAGCTTCTTGTGGTGTCATCTTGCCGTTGAGCACCTGGACGTTGACGTTCCACATTTCGTTTTCCATGCTTGGCGTGCCACGGTTCAGGATCTGCGCATTGACACGGATGGTCGATGAGCACGATTTACGCCAGTCGATCATTTGCTTGGCAATCGGGTCCTTGACCGAGATCAGGTGGTTCGACAACGAGAAGAAGCCGGTGACCTTGTTGGTGTAGATATCGGCAAACTCCTGTGAACCCAGCCATGCCAGGAACTTGTAGGCATCTTCCTTGTTCTTGGATTTCTTGTTGACGCCCATGCCGATGTCATTGTGGTCAGAGATATAGCAGGCGTCGCCAGCCTTTGGTACTGGCGGTGCGAATACGCCCATTTCCAGCTTGTTGGTGCCATTGGCGTTGAAGTAGGCGATATCCCACGAACCTGCTGCATAGACTGCGCCTTGGCCCAATGCAAACATGTTTTGACTGTCGCCATAGGTTTGCGCGGAGGCACCCTTGGACAGGTATTTGCCCAGCTTGGCTTCGTATTCCCAGGCATTCACGAATTGTGGATCGGTGAACTTGGCCTTGCCGGCAATGAGTGCCTTGCGGCCGGTTTCACCCTTCCAGTAGTTGGGGCCGACACCGGTAAAGAGCACTTGATGGGCTTCCCACTGATCGGCAGTACCCAGCACCAGCGGGGTGTACTTGCCATTGGCCTTGACCGTTTCCAGCAGCTTCAGGAATTCGGCTTCGGTCTTCGGCGGTTGCAGGTTCAGTTCCTTGAAGATCTTCTGGTTGTACAGGAAACCGTGGATCACAGAAGCCATCGGCATGCAGAAGGTGTCCTTGCCATCGTCAGTCTGCCAAGCCACCTTGGCCGAGGCCGGGAAGGATTCCATGCCAGGCTTGCCATCGAGTTTTTCCAGATGGCCCTTGTTGTAGAGTGACAGCGAGACGTCGAACGGACGGCAGGCGACCAGATCACCGGCAGTACCGCCGGCCAGACGGGCGGTCAGGCTGGAGTCATATTCGGTCGGTGCGGTGGGGGTGAACTTGACGGTAATGCCTGGATTTTTCTTTTCAAAAGCCGGGATCAGCACGTTTTCCCACAGTGCCAGATCGTCCACACGCCAGCTTTCGATGGTCAGTGTGCCAGCCTGAGCGACGCTGCTGCCGCCCAGCGCCATGGCCATGGTGCAGAACAGGGAACTGAGGACGAGGGCGTGCTTGCTGCGACTTTTCTTCACGGTTTGCATCAAAGGTCTCCTAGCTGTTTATCGTTGTTGAGAGCCGCTCTGAGCTTGCGAAACGTCCGTCAATACAGAGGCAGCGGCGCCACAGTAGCACCGCAGAAAATGTGATGCGAGGATCGCCATGTTGTCAGTTTGGTATTTTCCAAGTTATTGATTTTTAATGAAAATATTTATTTTTTGCTGCGATGGCGATTACAAAACATTACACAGCGGATGGGCTGTTCTGGCTGATGGCACAGTGGTAAAGGCTATGCGGGGAGACTGGCTGTATGTAAAGCGAGGAGAGATTGTTTAGACAAGGAAAGAAAACATCACACTTCTTTACAAAACATGAGCTCTGTTAATTGTCGCGGTTCGATACTGCTGTCGGTATGAATCCGGGATTGAGCAGTACCCGCAACATTTCATGGCGTACTACGTTTCTGACGGCAGGGACTGTCAGCTCCAGCTCGCGCAGCTGGAGATACTGACGGGCACTGCTTCGTGCCAGCAGGGGCCGTGCCTCTCTTAGTGCGGTCAGCAGCTCGAACGTGCGCTGCCTGAATGTCTGCGAGAGGACGTCGAAGTCGGGAGGATCGTTGAAATGACTGGGAATGCGCTTCCAGTCTTTCTCCAGGGTTAGCTGGAGCATACTGCCGGCGTGGAACTGGCTCTGGAAAAAGCGCCGCACGAATTGTCGCTCCGCCGGATCTGCCGCTGACATGGCCTGCTCAATTTCTGCCAACTTCTGCTCTTTCTGTTCGCGTGTCTCTCCCGATATCTTGTTATTCCATCTGGCCTTTGCCATTCGGGGCGCTAGTTCTAAAAGACGGTTGATTCGCTTCAGGAGCACATCCAGTAATTTACACTCGCTCAACGTGATGTCTGTTGGCTCGGATCCCTTGGCGATTGCACCAGGCAGGCCGGAGCTGCTGCTGACGCAAAGCAGCTTGCGGGCCAAGATGCGCCTGGATAAATCTACTCTCAGCGTAACGGATGGATCTGGCTGGGGTTCGGAGGCGATCGCGCCACGATTGCTGATGAGCATGACAACTCCAGTAAGGAAGGTAGGGGATAGATGTTCTCGTATTTAACCGATATTTTCGCAACTAAATTTCGATCCGTGCTTGGTAAATTGCTTAAACCAGCGGCCTCAGCTATAGTCTCCTGCGCTTTTCGATGCGCACCATAATGATAAAAATGAGACCAGAGGTCATGGGAGATATGCGGCACCGTCTGCTACGCGTGGTGACTACCTTGCTGCTACCGACATCGTTTGTGATGGCGGCGGGCGGGCACGAGTGTTGCCTTGCGGCGGCGCTAAACCCGCCTGCTGCAAGCACCATCATAGGCACGATTCCCTCACCTGTAGTAACAACACCGACAACTCAGAATTTCCCGGCACCATCTTCCTTACAGGTGGTGCACTGGTGGACTTCGGACGGTGAGCGCCGGGCTGTCTCGGTACTGATCAATAAGCTCGCCGAGCAGAATATTCAATGGCGCGACGCAGCCATTCCTGGCGGCGCCGGGATCGGTGCCGGCAAGGTACTCAAAAGCATGGTCCTGGCGGGTAATGCACCTGAGGTCACGCAGTTGAACGGTGTGATCTTTGGCGAATGGTCTGACCTTGGTCTGCTGCTGGAGCTGGATCGGGTAGCGACACAGGGCAGCTGGCAAAAGCTGCTGTTCCCGACGGTCTGGTCGCTGGTCAATAATCACGGCCATGTCGTCGCCGCGCCGTTAGGGATTCACCGCATTAATAATCTGTATTACAACACGGCCATTTTCAAACGCCTGGGAATGACGCCGCCGACCAGTTGGGACGAGTTTGATCAGGTCGCAACGCGTCTGCAGCAGGCTGGTATCACGCCGCTGGCGCAGAGCAGTGAAACGTGGCAGGTAGCCACTCTGTTTGAGACGCTGGCCCTGTCCGAGAGTGGTCCAGCCTATTACCGGCAGCTGTTTGTGGACGTCAGTCCCAAAGCCTTCGCCGACCCGCGCCTGCTGCATATCCTCAAGCGTTTGCGCAAGTTGCGCCAGTTCATGCCGCAGCCGGTTACGGAGCGGCCATGGACCGAGGTGGCCCATAGCCTGGCTGATGGCCGTGCAGCGATGTTCATCATGGGTGACTGGGTCAAGGGCGAATTCAATGCATGGGGCCTGAACGTGGATCAACAGTTTGGTTGCGCCGCCGTACCCGGGACCGCTGATTATCATTTGTACAGTATCGATACGCTGGCCATGTTTGCTGGCGACTATTCGCACCAGCCAGCGCAGGAAGTGCTGGCGCAGCTGATGATGTCGCCAGCTGTACAGGCCGATTACAACCGCTTCAAAGGCACCATTTCGGTCTGGCGCACGCCGGACCTGAACCGTATGGATCGTTGTTCTACCAATAGCTGGCGCACCTTCAGCAAGGGCGCGGCGTCACAGGCGCCGAGTCTGGTGCACCGGATGGCGACCGATGAGACCACCAAGGATGCCATCAGCGCCGAGGTGCGCCGCTTTTTCACGGATGAACGCGTCAGCGAACTGGAAGCACAGCAACGCCTGATATCGATTGCACGCGCCTTGCCGCATACGGCCAGGGGTGATTGAATATCCATTGAGCACCAACTGAGAACGAAAGCCTGTCATGACCCGCAAGATCCTGATCGTTGATGATGACCAGAAGACCCGTACGCTACTCAAGGCGTATCTGGAGAAAAACCAGTACGAGGTGCGTCTGGCACACAACGGTGAAACATTTCTGGCCGAGTTTCAGCGCTATGCCGATGAACTGTCCCTGGTGATTCTGGACGTGATGTTGCCTGACACCGATGGCTTTGCTTTGTGCAAAACGGTGCGTCACAAATCGAATGTACCGATCATCATGCTGACCGCCAGTTCGGATGAGACTGATCGGGTGGTCGGGCTGGAACTGGGTGCCGATGATTACATTGCCAAGCCTTATAGCCCGCGTGAGTTGCTGGCGCGAATCAAGGCAATTCATCGCCGCATGGGCGTGGAGACGAACAGTTTGCCGCGCTTTTATCGCTTTGTCGGCTTCACGCTCGATACCGTCGAGCGTACCTTGCTCGATAGTGCTGGGCAGTTGGTGCCGCTGACGGGCATGGATTATCAATTGCTCAAGTATTTTGTCGAACATCCCGGCGATGTGCTGGACCGCAATGTGCTCTCGGAAGAAACCCGCGGCCGCGATGCTGGTCCGCTGGACCGCTCGCTGGACGTGCAGATCAGCAAGTTGCGGCTACGCTTGAACGACGATGGCAAGCAGCCGCACCTGATCAAGACGGTGCGTGGCGCAGGCTATGTGTTTTCGGCTGATGTGACGGTGGCGGCAGCGTGAGGCGCTATGCCAGTCGATGATTTCGTGGTCAAGCCAGAGCTTGCTCCCAAGGCACCGCTAAGTACTGGCGCACGGCTCAAGGTGAAGCTGGTAGCGCTACTCAACGCGGTACTACCGAATTCCTTGCTGGGGCGCTTGTCGGTAGTGATGATTCTGGGGGTGCTGGTGACGCAACTGGCGGGTGGGCTGATCTGGGCTGCCCAGCTACGCTCCAAGTCTGAGAGTGAAACCCGGATTGCTGCCCGTCATCTGGCCCATAGCGCGGCCGCTGCGATCCGTTATTTCATGAGCTTGCCTGCCAATTATCGGCCCATCATGATCCAGCAACTGCGGGAAATGGGCGGCACCCGGTTTTTTATCGCGTCCAATGATGATCTGGTGCCCATCACCGCCATCGGCGGCAATCATCTGGCCGATCTGGCCGTCAACGAAGCCAGTGACACCCTCAAGGAAGATTTGCCGTTTCTACCCGACTTTCGTCTGGACTTTGCCTGGCCCGACAAGTTACAGGTTGCCAGCGATGGCCTGAAAATTGGTGACCTGCCAGAGAGCTGGGTACAGCACATTTTACTGGTCAAGCCGAATCCGGCGCCGGTGCTGGTGATTCAAACCCGCTTGGAGACTGGCAAGTGGCTGTATCTGGCAGCGTTGATGCCGAACCCGTATTTTCTGGATAGTGGCAATCCGCTCTGGCTGGACCGCGCTGTGCTGCAGGGCTTGTCACTGGCAGCGATTCTGTTGCTGACGATTTTGGTGGTGCGCTGGACGACGCGCCCGCTGGAAGCCTTGTCGGATGCTGCTGAAGCATTTGGCAAGGGCGAAACCGTTCCCGAGTTGCCGGAAACCGGCAGCCGCGAGTTCGTCAAGACGGCGCGCGCCTTCTCCGGTATGCGCGAACGTATCAAGCGCTATCTGGAAGACCGCGAGCGTTTGTTTGTCTCGATCTCGCATGACTTGCGTACGCCAATCACGCGGCTCAAGCTGCGTACCGAGTTGCTTGATGATGATCACATGCGCACGGAGTTCCATGATGATCTGGATGAGCTGGACATGATGGTCAAGGGGGCGCTGCAGTCGGTCAAGGATAGCGACATCCACGAAAACCGAACCGAGGTGAGGCTCGATGCGTTGATTGGCCGCATGATTCGTGATGCTGCCATGGCGGGCCATGAAATTGCCTTCACGCCGTCCGGCATCAATGTGATGGCGAAACCACTGGCACTTAAACGGGCCTTGGGCAATCTGTTCGACAATGCGCTGTTTTACGGCAAGAAGGTGGAGATTACGATTCGCCAGCAACCGTCAGCGGGCAGCGATCTGGTTGAAATCGAACTCCGCGATCATGGTCCCGGCGTCCCTGAAGAAGCGCTCAGCAGTTTGTTCCAGCCCTATGTACGGCTCGAACATGGACGTAGTAGTAATAGCACCGGGATGGGCCTGGGACTGGGTATTTCCCGCAATATCGTACAGGCTCACGGCGGTGAGCTGCTGTTGCGCAATCACCCCGAGGGGGGATTGATTGCGACTGTCATTCTTCCTGCGCGCTGAATTGCGCTATCGCTATCGCGCGAGGTCTTAAATCCTACTATCCAATATGGCCGGATGCCAGCGCCACCTGTCAGACTCGGGAGCTGACGGTCTTTCCGGCCCTGAGCGAATGCGCATTTGCGTCTCTGTTTGTCACGGATTGAGATTTTTGCAACAGTCGGGAATCGTAGTGGTGTCATCTCGATACTTGGTAATACGATGCCCCTGAATCCAGACGTCGCTGTGACGGCGGCAATCTGGTCCACTGCCGACAAAAGGGGAATGCCATGAACAAGCGTATCCGCATAGGAGGGGAGCTAGCACGTGCCGTGTTGATAGGCTTAGCCAGCGCGAGTCGGGAAGTGCTGATGTTACTCATACTGACACTGGCATTGCTAATGTTTGGTGCCGCACAGGCTGATGCGCTGCATCCACATGAAGATGACTCCGTTGATGATCTGGTGCGTGCTGCGCAAAACCCCGTCTCGACGATGATCAGCCTGCCGTTCCAGAATAATATGCAGCGGCTTGAGAATGGGGCGACGCTGAACTCACTGCTGATTCAACCTGTGATTCCCTTTCGGATCAACGAAGACTGGAATCTGATCACGCGCACCATCTTGCCGGTTGTCGCACTCTCGGCCCCACCAAATGGTGTGCAGCGCTGGGCATTAGGGGATATCCAGCAATCGTATTTCTTTTCCCCCAATGAGTTCTCCAATGCCGGGCAGGTCTGGGGTGCCGGGCCGATCGTATCGTATCCAACCGCGTCCAGCAAAGCTTATGGCTCTGGGAAATTAGGGCTGGGGCCCTCGTTTGTTGGGGTGCAGTTTAGTGGCCCCTGGGTGTTTGGCGGCTTGCTCAACAATATCTGGTCGGTAGCGGGAGACAGTGATCGCAACACGGTCAGCCAGATGTCTTTTCAGCCATTCATCAACTATAACTACAGTGACGGCTGGTTCGTGCAGAGCGCGCCGTTGATCACGGCCGACTGGAAGGCTACCGGTGGCAACAAATGGACAGTTCCGGTGGGCGGTGGCGGAGGCCGGACATTCAGGCTCGGCAATCAGCCGGTGACGAGTATCCTGACCGCCTTTTATAACGTGGAGCGGCCAGACGGCGGCCCGAAGTGGAACGTTCGCTTCCAGATGACCTTCATGTTCCCGCGTTGATCTCAGCCAGTCGGCTGCAACAGCTTGCGTAAAGTCGCAATGGTGTAGTCGACTTCAGCCGCTGTCGTATAACGGCCGAGGGAGATCCGGATGGCGCTGCGTGCCAACGCCTCGGAACGACCTAAGGCAGCCAGAACATAGGATGGTGCCGCATTGGCTGAGTTACAGGCCGAGCCGGCCGAGACCGCAATGTCGAGCAACTGGTTGGCAACCGTCATGCCAGGCCCCAGATCGATATCGAAGCTCACATTCAGGTTATGCGCAATACGTTGCTCAGCGTGGCCATTCAAGATCACGCCGGGCAGATCGCGCAAGCCATCCCACAAGCGTGTGCGCAGCGCGGTAATGCGTACCGTTTCTTCTTCCATCAGGCTCGATGCCAGCGCAAAGGCTTCGCCCATGCCAACAATCTGATGCGTAGCCAGCGTACCGGAACGCATCCCGTTTTCGTGACCACCACCATCAATCTGGGCTTCCAGTGCGAGTGCCGGATTGTGGCGTACAAACAGCGCTCCGATGCCCTTAGGACCATAGATCTTGTGGGCGCTGAAGGACATCAGGTCGACCTTGAGTGAACGCAGGTCAATCGGCAGCTTGCCAGCCGCCTGTACCGCATCGACATGGAACACGATGCCGCGGGCGGCGCAGAGTTCGCCGAGTTCGGCAATCGGTTGAATCACGCCAATTTCATTGTTGACCATCATGACCGACGCCAGGATGGTGTCCTCGCGCAGTGCAGCTTCGAATTGCGCGGTGCTGATCAGGCCATCCGCTTGCGGTTGCAGTACGGTCACGTCAAAGCCGCTACGTGCCAGCGTTTGCATGGTATCGAGTACTGCCTTGTGTTCGGTAGCGACGGTGATCAGATGCTTGCCACGTCCCTGTGCGCGCAGTGCTGTCGCGGCGCCCTTGAGCGCCAGATTATTGGACTCGGTGGCCCCTGAGGTCCAGACAATTTCACTGGTCTGCGCACCAATCAGCTTGGCGACCTGTTTGCGTGCCTTTTCAACCGCGGCCTTGGCTTCCCAGCCGAAGGTATGGGAGCTGCTGGCCGGATTGCCAAACTTTTCCGTCAGAAAGATGCACATTTTGGTGGCGACAATCGGGTCTACCGGTGTAGTGGCCGAGTAATCCAGATAGATAGGCAATTGCACGTCAGTGGCTGGCGCGACGGAGTCAGTGAGGGAGCTGGTACAGGCAGGGGCGTTCATGGCGGCGGCATTCAAAAGAGGGCTAACGACAGCGAAACTATAAGCATAGTCCAAAACGGTTAGTTGAAAAACGAATATAAAGTCATTTCAATGCATGATTTTCCAACTTTTGGACATGCAGAGTCGCGATAGTTCGACAATTCAATCGCTATTTTTTCGCATTAACTTATGCGAAATGATTATACTAAATTCGAATATAGATCGACCTATAATTCGAAAATCGTATAAAACAGTGTCGCATGGATATCAATCAACTCGAAGCCTTCTCGGCCGTCATGACCATTGGCAGCGTTACCGGAGCCGGGCGCAGCCTTGGCCGTTCGCAACCGGCCGTCAGCAAGGCGATTCAGGAGCTCGAGAGTGAGCTGGGTTATCCGCTGTTTGACCGCAACGGCCCACGAGTGACGCCGACTGACAAGGCCTTTCTGCTGTATGAAGAGGTGGAGCGCTCGCTGGTGGGCTTGCGCACCATTCGCAGCCGGGCTGAAGAGATCGGACGTGGTGAGCCGCAACCTTTGCATCTGGTGGCGACCCCGGCGCTGGCCTCAACCATAGCGCCAGCAGCCTTGCGGCTGGTACAGGACCAGTTGCCGGCACATGTTCAACTTCGCAGCGCCTCGGCCGAGCAGGTGGTGTATGCCGTATTGCACCGTACGGTGAATCTGGGGCTGACCAGCTTGCCGGTCGCGCATCGCGGCCTGGAGCTGCACTGGGTCGGGCAGGCCCCTTGCGTGGCGGTACTGCGCGCCGATCACCCACTGGCGGCATTGGCGACGCTCTCGCTTGAGGATTTACGCAGCCAGCCGCTGATTACCATGTCCAATCGTTATCGGCTGCGGCAACGGATCGATATGGCGCTGGCGCAAGACAAGCCACTGGCTGTGTCGATTGAAACCAACACCTCACTGAACGCCATGATGGCCGCGCACGCGGGTTTAGGCATCGCGCTGGTAGAGCCTATGACGGCGCTGGGTATGCCAATCGAAGGCGTTGCAATCCGCGCGCTGGCGGTCAATATTCCCTTTTATTTTGGCGTTGTGACGCCTTTTGGCAAGCCGGTCGATCATCTGACCGCCGCCTTGATTGACGCCGTGGAAGCGGCGTCAAAGACGATTTTGCCGGGCTTCGTCAAGCGTGCTGCCGGCGCGCATGACGAGTTGCTGTAACGATCAAATCAGTAAGACAAGAGGCCGATCATGGTGAACCAGACAGACAAGCAGGATCAGACTAACGCGCCAATCGGATTGGCAGCTCTGGAGGCAAGGCTGCAGCAGGAGCTTGATTGGCTGGAGCTACCGGCCAAGGCATGGATGCCAAGCCTGACCCGTGACGCCCAGCCGTTGCTGGAGGTGGCTATTATTGGCGGCGGTCAGGCCGGGATGGCAGCGGCTGCCTCCTTGCTGCATCTGGGAATCCCTGCTGTGATTTTCGATCAGTCGCCCGCTGGCTTTGAAGGACCGTGGGCGACTACGGCGCGCATGGAAACGCTGCGCTCTCCCAAGAAGCTGACCGGCCCGGCCTTGGGCTTTGGTGCCTTGACCTTTCGCGCCTGGTTCGAGGCGCAGTTTGGTCTGGAGGCGTGGGAGGCGCTGGACAAGATTCCGCGTTTGCAATGGATGGATTATTTGCGTTGGTATCGGCAGGTATTGAAGCTGGATATCCGCAACGAACACCGGGTCAAGGGCATCCTGCCGCAGCCCGATGGTGTGGTGCAGCTGCAGTTACAGACACCTGCCGGTGAGCAGGTCGTGCTGGCACGCCGGGTAGTGTTGGCGACCGGCCGTGATGGCCTCGGTGGTGCGCAATTGCCGGAGATCGCCAAAGAGGTGCCGCGCACACTGTGGGCACACTCGTCGGATGCAATGGATTACCAGCAACTGGCTGGCAAACGGATTGGCGTGATCGGTGCCGGTTCGTCGTCGATGGATAGCGCGGCGACGGCGCTTGAGTGTGGCGCTGCCAGCGTCGACCTGCTGATCCGGCGCACTGAGCTGCCGCGCATCAACAAGGGTAAGGGCGCCGGCAACCCCGGCCTGACGCATGGACATCTGCAGTTGCCGGATGCCTGGAAATGGCGCATCCGTCATTACGTCAACATTCAGCAGACGCCGCCTCCGACGGCCAGTGTGAGCCGGGTGTCGCGCTTTGCCAATACCCGTTTTATTTTTGGCGCGCCGATTGAGCGCATCGTCAGCACGGGTGACGGGGTGCAGGTACACACCCCTCGCGGCGTATTTGCCTATGATTTTCTGATTTTCTCCACCGGCTTTCGGGTGGACTGGAGCCAGCGTCCTGAATTTGACGCCATTGCGCCGCATATCCGACCCTGGGCAGCACGCTACACGCCACAGGCCGGTGAGGAAGATGCTGAGCTCTCCGCCTTGCCGGATCTCGGGCCGGTATTTGAGTTTCAGCAAGCGCAGCCGGGCGCTTTGCCGGGGCTGGAACGGGTTCATTGTTTCTGTTACCCGGCGGTACTCAGTCATGGCACGCTGTCGGGCGACATCCCCGCCATCAGCGATGGTGCACAGCGTCTGGCGCAAGGGATTGCCGCCTTGTTCTACCAGGAAGATATTGAATTCCACTACCGCAATATCGAGGCCTATGCTGAGCCGGAACTACGCGGTGATGAGTGGCAAGCCTGGAAGCCGGGGCAGGAAGACGTCCGCCCTGCACCCATCCTGCAGGAAGCAACACCGTGATCGGGCCATTGGTACGCAGCCTGTTGCAGGCGCTGGCGGTGTTGTTGCTGATGACGGTGATCGTGTTCTTTGGCTTGCACATGATCGGCAATCCGGTCGATACCCTGATCGGGCAGGATGTAGATCAGGTGGATCGGGTGCGCATTATCCATCAGCTGGGGCTGGATCAAACTATCGGACGTCAGTATCTGGCCTTCCTCAATGGCGCTCTGCACGGCAATCTGGGGAACAGCTTTGTGTATAACGAACCGGCGATCGGTCTCATGCTGCAACGCTTGCCTGCTACGCTGGAGCTGGCCGTGCTGGCCTTGCTATTGGCATTGTTATGCGGGATTCCTTTGGGCTTGCTGGCCGGGCTCTATCCGCAGCATCCATTGTCTCGACTGGTCATGACGGGCAGCATTCTGGGCTTTTCATTACCGACCTTCTGGATTGGCCTGATGCTGATCATGGCCTTCAGCGTCACGCTGGGCTGGTTGCCGTCGGGGGGGCGTGGTGCCACCGCCAGCTGGCTGGGCGTGCAATGGTCGTGGCTCACGATCGACGGCTGGCGGCATCTGATTTTGCCTGCGCTGAATTTATCGTTGTTCAAGATTTCACTGGTGATCCGACTGACCCGCGCCAACGTGCGTGAGGTGATGCCGATGGATTACGTGCGCTTTGCGCGGGCCAAGGGCCTGGCACCGCTGCGGGTGATTCTGATGTATGTGTTGCGCAATACCTTGATTCCACTGGTGACGGTGCTCGGCATGGAGTTTGGCTCGACTATTGCTTTCGCGGTGGTGACCGAAAGTATCTTTGCCTGGCCCGGCGCTGGCAAGCTGATTCTGGATAGCATCAATGCACTCGACCGGCCGGTAATTGTGGCTTACATGATGGTGATCGTATGTCTGTTCGTGAGCATCAACCTGATCGTTGATCTGCTCTACAAGCTGATGGATCCACGCGTACGGCAGGAGCTCAAGGCATGAGCGCTCAGGATAAACACCTGCGGGACGTTGCAGGCACAATGACGCAGGACGAGGTACGGGCGCGTGTGGCCGCCTTGTCGGCCTTTGCCGCGCCACGTCGGGAGTCGCCGTGGCGACGCGTCTTGCGTAGCTTTGTCGCTTCGCGTGCGGCGATGTTCGGTTTGCTGGTGGCGACCTTACTGATGCTGGCGGCGCTAGCGGCGCCCTGGATAACGCCACAAAATCCCTATGACCTGATGCAGCTCGATGTGCTCGATGCGCGCTTGTCGCCCGGTAGTCTGAACGGACTGGGCACTTTCCATTACTGGTTAGGGACCGATGGTCAGGGGCGCGATCTGGTCTCCGGCATTCTGTATGGCTTGCGCATCAGTATTGGTATTGGCGTCGGTTCGGCGGTGCTGGCCGGCGTGATCGGAACACTCATTGGCTTGTTGGCAGCGTATGCCGGTGGCAAGGTCGATACGCTCTTGATGCGTCTGGCTGATCTGGTGCTGTCGTTCCCCTCGATTCTGGTGTCGATGCTGATTCTGGCCTATCTGGGCAAGGGTATTGGTAACGTGATGCTGACGCTGGTGGTACTGGAATGGGCCTACTACGCTCGCACCGCGCGTGCGCAGGCGCTGGTGGAACGGCAAAAGGAATACGTCGAGGCAGCGCGCGGGCTGGGCGTATCGGGTTGGCACATCATGGTGCGCCATATCTTGCCGAATTGCCTGCCGCCGTTGCTGGTAATCGGTACCTTGCAGATCGCCCGTGCGGTGACGCTGGAGGCGACGCTGAGCTTTCTGGGTCTGGGTGTGCCGATTACCGAGCCATCGCTGGGACTGTTGATTGCCAATGGTTACCAGACCATGTTGTCCGGCGAATACTGGATCAGCTTTTATCCCGGTATGGCGCTGCTGGTCGTGATTGTGGCGATCAACCTGGTGGGCGACCGTTTGCGTGATGTGATGAATCCCCGATGGCAGAAATGAGACTCCCTGTGACAGCACCAACGCTGGAAGTGCGCCATTTGCGTACCCAATTTTTTACGCCGGACGGTATCTTGCCAGCGGTCGACGATGTGTCGCTGCGTCTGGAACGCGGGCAGATTCTGGGCCTGGTTGGCGAATCTGGCTCGGGCAAGAGTGTGACCGGATTTTCGATTCTTGGATTGCTCGATGCGCCGGGGCGGGTGGTCGGCGGTGAAGTGCTGTTTCAGGGCCGCAATCTGTTGACACTGCGCAAACGCGATTTGCGTCAATTGCAGGGCAACCGGATTGCGATGATTTTTCAGGATCCGATGATGACCTTGAACCCGGTGTTGCGGGTCGAGGCGCAGATGGTCGATGCTGTGCTGGCGCATCGCCAGTGCAGCCGTGAGGAAGCCAGAACGCTGGCGCGTGATACCTTGGGCATGATGGGTATCGCCAGCCCGGAGCAACGCCTGCAAGCGTACCCGCATCAGTTGTCGGGCGGCATGCGTCAGCGCGTGGCAATCGCTATTGCGATGCTGCATAAGCCTGATCTGATTATTGCTGATGAACCGACGACGGCACTCGATGTAACGATACAGGCGCAGATTCTGGCGCAGGTACAAACGCTGGCGCGTCAGCATGGAACGGCGCTGATCTGGATCAGCCATGATCTGTCCGTCGTGGCCGGGCTGGCGGACCAGATTGCGGTGATGTATTGCGGACGCATCGTCGAGCAGGGCAGTGTGGATGCGGTGCTGGATCGCCCCTTGCATCCTTACACGCGGGGCTTGATTGGTAGTTTGCCGAGTAACAATGTGCGCGGCCAGCGGCTGCGCCAGATCCGCGGCTTGACGCCGAATCTGTTGCACTTGCCGCCGACTTGCGCATTTGCTGCCCGCTGCGAGCGGGTCGGTGAAGCGTGCCTGCAACAGCCGGGCATCAGCGAGCCAGAGCCGGGGCATTTGCTACGTTGTTTTTATCCCGCAGTTGCAGGTCTGGCAGGTGTAGCAGAAGGAGCGAAGGCATGACCGCTGAGCAGCGCAAAAACGTCTTACCATTGGTGGAAGCTTGTTCGGTCAATAAACGCTTTGGTGAGCGCCAATCCGGCTGGCTCGCACGGCAACTGCAGGCGCGTGGCTGGCTCCAGCCCGGCGCCGTCACGCAGGCGCTGGAAGCGGTTGATCTGCGGGTGATGCCGGGTGAGGTGGTCGGGTTGGTGGGCGAATCCGGTTGCGGCAAGTCCACGCTGGGCCGGATCGTAACCGGCCTGTTGTCGCCATCGGCTGGGGAGGTGCTGGTCAACGGCATCGATCGCACGGCGCTCAATGCCGCCCAACAGCACGCGGCGCGGCGGCAGATCCAGATGATTTTCCAGAATCCGTATGCCAGCTTGAATCCGCGTTTGCGCGTTGATCAGATCGTCGGCGAGGCGGCGCTGATTCATGGGATGACCGATCGCGCCGGACTTGATGATTACGTCTGCGTGCAATTGCAGCGCTCTGGCCTTGATCCGGCCTTGCGCGACCGCTATCCCCATCAATTCAGTGGCGGCCAGCGTCAACGTATCGGGATTGCCCGGGCACTGGCGGTGCAACCACAGATGCTGGTCTGTGACGAGGCAGTGGCAGCACTGGATGTGTCGATTCAGGCGCAGATCCTGAACCTGTTTGCTGATCTGCGGGAGGAACTGGGATTGACTTACCTGTTCATCAGCCATGACCTTGGCGTCGTCGAGCATGTGTCAGATCGGGTTGTCATCATGTATCTGGGTCGGATTGTGGAGAGCGCGCCAGTGCAGCAGTTGTTTTCTCAGCCCAGCCATCCTTATACCCAGGCGCTATTGGCCGAGGTGCCACGGATGCAGGCGCGTAACAAGCAGTTTGCAGCGATTGAAGGGGAAATGCCGAGTCCGCTCAATCCGCCGTCTGGGTGCCATTTTCATCCGCGCTGTCCACACGCAATGGCGCGCTGCCGCAGCGAGGTACCGGCGCTGCGCGAAATCGCACCGGGGCAGCTCAGCGCCTGTCATTTGCACAATCACTGAATCACTGAATCAACCTTATTTCACGCTATTTAAACCTATCGGGAACCAGAAAGAGAACCATGCACAAAACCCTGCTCTCCAGTCTGCTCGCCATCGCCTTGATCGGCAGCGTCCAAGCCACCAGCGCGCAAGGTCAATCGCTCAATATCGCTTTTGCCGACCCGCTGTCGTCGCTCGACCCGCATCTCAACAACTACGCTGGCGACCGCTCGGTAGATCTGCATTTCTGGGACTTGCTGGTTGAGAATAACTACAACAAGCTGCAACCCGGTCTGGCGCTGAGCTGGAAAAATCTCGACAGCAAGACCTGGGAATTCAAGTTGCGGCCGAACGTCAAATGGCACGACGGCACACCGTTTACCGCCGAAGACGTGATCTTCTCGTACCAGCGTGCACGTAATGTGCCGGGCAGTCTGGCGACTTTTGCGGGTTATCTGCGCACCGTGGAGTCGGTCACCGCCAAGGATCCTTTGACGTTGGTCATCAAGACCACTATCCCGAATCCCGATCTGCCACTGAACCTGGCCTCGGTGCATATCGTCAGCAAGCATGTCGGCGAGAAGGCCAGCACCGATAACTACAACAGTGGTGCAGCGGTGGTCGGCACCGGTCCTTACAAGTGGGTCTCTTACACGCCGGGCGAGCGGGTCGTCATGCAACGTAACGATGCTTACTGGGGCACCAAGCCCCTGTGGGACAAGATCAATTACCGTTACATCAGCAATGCACCCGCACGTACTGCCGCCTTGCTGTCGGGCGATGTGGATGTGATCGACAAGGTCTCCGTTTCCGATCTGGCGCGCCTCAAACAGTCTGCTAACGTCAAGGTGTTTGCTTACAACGGCTTGCGTGTGCTGTTACTGCAACCGAGTTTCCGCGAGGGGCCGACGCCTTACATCACCGACAACAACGGCAAGCCGCTGGAAAAGAACCCCCTGCTTGATGGTCGTGTGCGTCGCGCCTTGTCGCTGGCAATCAACCGCAAGGCCTTGATCGACCGTATCCTGCAGGGGGCGGCCACCGAGGCAAATCAGTGGATGCCGAGCGGTACCTTTGGTTATAACCCGGAGCTCAAGGATATCCCCAATGATGTCAATCAGGCCAAGCAGCTGCTGGCGCAGGCCGGCTTCCCGCAGGGTTTCAAGCTGACCATTGATGTGCCCAATGACCGTTATCCGCAAGCACCGGAAACCATGCAGGCGGTCGCCCAGTTCTGGACCCGTATTGGCGTCAAGACGCAGGTCGAGGTGTTGCCATGGGCTAGCTACTCGGCGCGCGCCAACAAGAATGAATTTGCCATGAGTGTGATTGCCTGGGGCAATGGCACCGGCGAGGCCAGCTATGCGATGGTCAATGTATTGGCAACCGTCGATACCAAGAAGGGGCTGGGCGCATCAAACTGGAATCACTACAGCAATCCGGCAATTGACAAGGCGCTGACCGACTCGACCGAGGAATTCGATCCAGCCAAGCGTGAGGCAATTTTGCGCGGTGCCGCTAAAGTGGTTGCGGACGATGTTGGCGTGATTCCGCTGTTCCACTATCAAAACATCTGGGCCGCCCGTAAGGGGCTGAAGGTGACGCCAGCCAGCAGCGATCGCACTACCGCGATGATGGTCACGCCGGACCAGAAATAAACCAGACTTAGCCGCGCAATGAGCAAACTCACTCTCTCTGTCAGTCCGGCCAATGATCTGGTAGATGTGCCTCGGCGCATCCTCGTCAGCGGTGCAGCAGCTGGAGAACTGGTGCTGGTCACCAGCCAGACCATGCGCGCTGACGTCGTCTGGCGCAGCCATGCCTATTTCATCGCCGATGTGACCGGTCATATTGATCTGAGCCGGGTACCACCGGTGTCCGGAGACTATAGCGGCGTGGCACCAATGGGCCTGTTGTGGTCGCAACGTCCAGTGTTGCCAGCGGATGTGCCCCAACGCGGCCAGCAGCCGGTGTTCCATGCCACGCCTGAGCAGCCGCTGATGACGACCTTGCAGGCGCAGGCGCTGGCAGATGACGAGGCGGGCAGGGTCAGTGCCACGCTGGTGCAGCGCTTGACGAATCCCGATGTTACGCGTCATGAGGTGCGCGAAGACGGTTTGGTAGGGACCTTGTTCCTGCCACCGGGTCCGGGCCCGCATCCGGCAGTAATGGTGCTCAACGGCTCCGGCGGTGGTATCAACGCGCCACGTGCCGCCTTGCTGGCGGCCCGTGGTTATGCGGCGTTTGCGCTCGGATATTTCAAGGTGCCGGGCTTGCCGGATTACATCTCCAATACGCCGTTGGAACTGTTCGCCCGTGGCATCGACTGGTTACGCCGCACCGTCCGGCCATTGGGTGATTTTGTGGCGTTGAGCGGGCAATCGCGCGGCGGCGAACTGGTGCTGCTACTGGCGGCAACGTATCCTGAAAAAGTCTCTGCCGTGCTGGCCTATGTGCCCAGCGCACTGGTGCATAGTGGGCAGAGCGCGTCTGATCCGGCAGTCGGCAGAGACGGTCCTGCCTGGCTACTCAACGGTCAGCCGATACGTCATCAATGGCAGGACAATCGCTATGCCAGCTGGCAGCCGTATGACGAAGGTTTGCCGCCACAACGACATGCACTGGCGATGCTGACGGCCTTACGTGATATGGACGCGGTGGCACGGGCGCGGATTCCGGTGGAGCGCATCCAGGCCCCGGTGCTGCTGTTATCGGCCGGTGACGACGGCGCTTGGCCGTCCAGTATCTATTGCCGCATGATCAGTGACGCGCTGCGCAGGGCCAATCATCCCTATCCGGTGCAATGGCACGACTATCAGCATGCAGGCCATAGTGTGCTGTTCCCTTGTGTACCAACTACCCAGAGCACCTATGTGCATCCGGTGTCAGGGCGCTTGAGCACACTTGGCGGTGAGCCTCACGCCAATTCCGATGCCAATCGTCACTCCTGGCAACAGGCCCAGGAATTTTTACGCGAGGCCGTTAAGGCCCATCTGTCCAGAAAGGAAGCACCATGAACGGAGCGCAATCCGCGCCACAAGCACCCACCCAGCCGACACCAGCCGTTGATCTGGTTGATCAGCTGTCTGGCTTGGCTGGCGGCAACAGCCTGCACCAGTTACGTCACCTGCGCGAGAAGGTCGCCGTGGCAACACAGGGTAGCTATGACAGCCTGTTTGACCCGGCACTGCCTGATATCGGACTCGATGAGCGCCTGCTGGTAGCACTCTATGCCTGTCGTCTGGCCGGTGCGCACAGCGTGGCCGCGCACTATCGTCAGCGCTTGCAGGCACTGGCGGTGGAGGCGTCACAACTGAGCGTGGTAGAGCATGGCACACCGGAGCAATTGCCTGCCGGACGTCTGCGCGCCATGCTGCTGTTTACCCGTGCGCTCACCGAGCGTCCGGTGGAGGGTGACAAGGCTGCCTTGCACAGCCTGCCAGCGGCGGGAATCAGCACGCCAGCGGTGGTGGCGTTGTCGCAATTGATTGCGTTTATTTCGTACCAGATTCGTGTGGTTGCCGGTCTGCGGGCAATGCAACTGGCCGGTCACTGAAAGCGAGTCCACATCATGAGCGAAATTCTCACTGCAAACGGTTTTACCAATGCCACGCTGGAATGGGATGCGTGGCTCGATACGATCAATCTGGAACAGGCCAGTGCCGACCAGATCAAGGTACTCGAAGAGAGTCATCCCAAGGCAAAAACCTCTGACTACTATCTGTTTCTGGCGCATCAGCCAGAAATTCTGCGTCAGCGTTCGGCGGCCTTCAATGCCATCATGTATGCGCCGGGTGGCATGAGCCGTGCGGAGCGGGAGCTAGGTTCGCTGGTGGTATCGCGGATCAATGGCTGCGTGTACTGCGCGTCTGTGCATGCGCAGCGCTTCGAGCAACTGGCGAAACGCAACGATGTGGTACAGCAAGTTTTCGATGAGCCGCACGGCGCTGGTACCGATGCGCGCGAACAGGCGATTGTGCAGTTTTCCATTGCGTTGACTGAATCGCCAGAATCAGTCGATGCCGCCAGTATTGAGGCACTGAAGGCGGTCGGTCTGTCGGGGCAGGAAATCCTGGATTTGATCCATTCAGTGGCCATCTTTGCCTGGGCTAACCGGCTGATGCTCAACCTCGGCGAGCCTGTGTTCCCTGCAGCGTAAACCCGGACAAGCTCAGAAAACTTCAATCAGGAGACCGATATGCATTTTCCCGCGCACTTGCGCTATACCACCACACATGAGTGGATTCGGCAGGAAGACGATGGCACGCTTACCGTCGGCATTACGGACTTCGGGCAGGATCAGCTCGGGCCGTTGGTGTACGTACAGCTACCGACACTGGGCAGTGTGCTCAAGAGCGGCGCTGAGGCTGGTGTGGTTGAATCCAACAAAACTGCTGCTGACGTTCATGCGCCGGTGGCAGGTACCGTTATTGCGATCAATGAGGTACTAGGAGAGGCGCCGGAAGCAGTCAATGAGAATGCTTACGAACAATGGATATTCAGACTGCGGCCAACGGATGATTTTGATCCCAAGCAATTGCTAGACGCAAAAGGATACGCTGCTTTGATTGGTTGAGCTAGGTGTCATTGTTAAATAGTGAGAAAGACGCACCTAAATATAGAAATTATTCTAATTACATCTACCATTTTTCCGAAAGTTAAACTTGGCGTCTGTACAATCGCAGCGTGATGCTATTAATCTGTGCGCGTTCCTGGGACACAGGGACGCGGTTCTGCGGAACCGCTAGTGTATTTGTGTAAAAGCCGCTTCCGGGCGGCTTTTTTTTCGTTCCCTAGAGAGGTTTCCATGACTATTTCCACTTTCCCTGAACGTCGCGTTTTGCCTGAAGCTGTGCATCAGGATTTTCGTTGGATCGAAGGTGACGCCCAAGCTGCAGCGCATGCTCAGTTGCTAGAGCGTACGCTGGATATTTCGGCCGGTATCAATACCTGTCTTGAACTGGTCTATTCGAGCAACATGGAGCGCCTCGGTAACCACGATGTGACACCTGCCGAGCGGATCTTGCCGGTGCTTGGTGTCGGCGATACTGACCGCCTGATGCGCCTGAGTATTGCGGCCTCGGCACTGTTGCGAGAAGAGGTCAGGCGTGCAGTTGAATGCCTCAATGATACGGATCTGGAGTAGGGCGTAACTCCCAGGCCATTACCTGGCCAGTTGCCGCTGATGATGACTGGAGTCAATAGCGTTGACTAAGTCGCTGTTGATCCGAAGTCATCGGCGGTGGTCTTGAATAAGTTCGGGCAGGTATGTCTATGCAATGTACGTTTTATGAAAGTTGGGGGGTGGTATTTCGAATAATTATTGATTTTTAATCGTCATTACTCAATACCTATGCAGACTTCCTTTGGTCCACCACCCCCCTATCTGATGCACACTTCTTTTGATCCTCCTCCACCTTATTCTGCATCGTGTCGCATTGATTCCCGTCAGTCTCCCGAGGCGGTAGAGAATTTTTTTGCCCCCCGGGGACCATTGGAGGCGATGTTCGTTGAGAATGTCGTTACGGTAATTTCTACAGCCCAGAAATTGCAACCTCTGAAGCGTGCGCGCGCAGCACGACCATCAGAGGATAAAGCGTTGCAGGCGCAGTCCTTAAAAATGGCGCTTGATCGACAATTCGTGAACCTGTTTGGCGCATCGCTGAGAGAGGCCGCCCGCAATTCAGAGTCGTTCCGAGATTCACTGAACAGAGATGAAATGAAGGTTCCTAGCGCGCCAATGAAAGAATACCTAGTGTACAAGGATCTACTGGGGGATTTGATTGAGCCAGGTACTTGCAAGTTGTCGATAGTGAAATTTCAAAAATGGCGCAATCCCGATAAAACGGAGCAAGCGCAGTTTTCAATGCCTGTCAGCCACCAGGAGACGGAGCTTTGAGCAAGAGAGGTGATTAATACATACGATCAAGAATGAATCGTAAAAATTGAAAGACAGACAATGGCTTTTCTGGATTGTCTGTCTATACTGGCCTGATCCGCTGAATCAGCCTATGTCTGTATTTCGTGGTGCGATGCACAAAGTACCGGTGATATTCTTGTTAGCAAACCTTGACTGGAGGTGATGATGAACAGAACACTTGCGCTACTGGATTGCCTGGCCCAACTCAAGGAGGCCCAGAGTTGTGCTGATGCCTTGCTGTCAGACATTGTTGCCGGTGCCGTGCGCGCCAATAAAGGTCGCGGTGCCGCCTTTGATCGTGCTACCTTGCGCGCTTTTCGTAACGCTTTGCAAACTGCCAGTACCCACTCCGATGAGGTGGAGTCGATTCTGGCGGAGTTTGAAAGCCTGCAGACTGTCATGCCGCTGGGGCAACGACAATTGCCACAAATTACTGGCCACCTGTAAAGATCTTTGCACCATCTGAGCTATTTGACCTGACTAACTTCTGTGAACGTTCAGCCTGTATCAAGATGCAAGGGCATGAACATATTCCTGCAACGGGGCGATCAATTGATCGCCCCGTTTGCTATCGTCCCCGGAGCTGCACCAGCAGCGCTTTGACCGCAGGTGACTTTTCGTGTCGGCGCGAGACCAGTGCAATCGTGCTTGGTAGTGGCTTCCCGGCAAGACGGCGGTATTGCACACCGGGCATATCAATTCGTTCCATCACCGATGCAGGCACCACCGCCACACCATGCCCCAGCGAGACTAGCGTGATGACTGCAACCAGCCCGCCCGGGCTAGCATGCACACGGGGTACAAAGCGACCGCGACGACCGACTTCCATGGTTCCTGCAGCCTGTTCCGGCAGGATGAAGTTGCATGCAGCCAATGCTGCTGCCGGTACGCCGTCGCCTTCCTCATGATCATTGCACAATGGTGAATCGGCAGGCAGCGCGAGGATGAATTCGTCGTTGAGCATGGTGTGCAGAACAACATCTTCTGGCGTGATAACCGGAGCACGTACAAACGCCAGATCCAGCACACCGTTGCTGACCTGCAGCGGTAATTGGTCCATCACACCCTCGGTTAGCGCGAGTGCTACGTACGGGTGACTTTGCCGGAAGCGGGCAACTTCGGTCTGCAACAAACCGGTGTAGGCGGCTGAGGCCACATAACCAATCGCAATGCGGCCGATTTCACCGCGTCCGGCGCGGCGTGCGATTTCCTCGGCGCGTGCTGCCTGCAGCAAGGTCTGGCGTGCCTCTTCCAGGAACACTTCGCCGATGGTCGACAGGCTGACCGAACGTTTGGTTCGGATAAACAAACGCACTCCTAATGTGCGCTCCAGTTCCTGGATCTGCTTGGTCAACGCTGGTGGAGAAATCTCCAGTTCGGCGGCGGCGCGGGCGAAGTGAAGGGTCTCGGCAAGCTCCACAAAATAGCGTAGATGACGTAGTTCCATTATTAACTCTAAGGAAATTAAATTGAATATTGACGATAACAGGAATAATACTGCGTCACTTTACAATCGGCGCATCTTGATTTTGTGTGGTTTGCCATGTCTGCCAAATACCTGTTGTTGTCGCTAACCGGGAGCTGCCATGCAGGTCGCTGAGCGTCGACTTTTACTGATCTGTTCGGGGGTGTGCGCCCTGATCGTTCTCGATACCAATATTGTTGCGGTGTCCTTGCCGGCGGTCGCGCGTGCCTTGCATGCCGACTTTGCCGATCTGGAGTGGATTGTCAGCGCCTATATGCTGGCTTTTGCCTCTTTGCTGTTGCCAGCTGGCAGTCTGGCTGACCGTTTTGGTCGGCGCCGGATGATGTTGGTCGGTCTTGGCTTGTTCAGTCTGGCGTCGCTGGCCTGTGGATTGTCAGTGTCGATTCTGATGCTGCAACTGGCGCGTGCGGTCAAAGGGGTTGGCGCGGCGATGTTGCTGACCTCAGCGCTGGCAGTGATTGGTCATGTGTTTCATACCGAAGCGGCACGTACCAAAGCCTGGGCGGTATGGGGGGCTTGCATGGGCGTGTCAATGACAGTGGCACCGCTACTAGGGGGATTGATTACCCAGTGGCTGGGCTGGCGATGGATTTTTTTGCTCAATCTGCCAGTCTGTCTGAGCTTGGCCTTGCTGGCGCTGCGCCATGTTGGCGAATCCGCTGATACTGATGCAGATGCTGCACGACTGGATCCGCTGGGCGCTATCCTGTTCAGCGGCGGGCTGGGTTGCCTGATCTGGGCCTTGATTCATGCCAGCGCCGACGGCTGGCAGGATACGGCGACTGTGTGGCGACTGGTCACCGGCGTGCTCATGCTGCTGCTGTTTGTGCCGGTGGAGCTGCGCCAGCAGCGGCCCATGATTGACTTGCGGCTGTTTCTTCAGGCGTCATTTACCGGTGCGGTGTTGGCGATGTTTGGCTATGCTGCGGCGGCGCAAGTCATGATGACCTTTTTGCCCCTGTACCTGCAGAATGCATTTGCCAGTTCGGCCGTGGGGGCCGGGCTGGCGATGTTGCCGTTTGCGCTCATGATGATGCTCTTCCCCAGGGTGGCGGCATTACTGTCACAACGCTGGCCTCTACATGTGGTGATGGCGATCGGCATGGCGCTGGTGGCGATGGGTAATCTGGTGGTAGCGCTGGCGGCAAACCTCAGCCTTTACTGGCTGGTCTTGGGCGGCATGATGATCACCGGTAGTGGTGCCGGTATGCTCAACGGGAATACCCAGAAAGCGATCATGCTCTGCGTACCGCGTGCGCGCACTGGCATGGCTTCCGGCATTAGTACCACGACGCGCTTTACTGCCATTGTGCTGGCAGTGGCCTGTCTGGGTTGCATTCTGAGTATGCGCACCAGTAGCTATATGCAGCAGGGATTCGCGGCGGCACAGTTGCCACTGCCTGCGGATGCCGGCAATGTGGTCAGTCGCGTGGTGGCTGGCGACAGCGCGGCGGCGTTGATGGCATTGGGTAATCATTTGCCGGCACTGCAGATCGTCCAGACTGGTTTTACTCATGCCTTCAGTGTGCTGATGTTGGTGGCAGCCGGACTGGCGGCTAGTTGTGGTGTGTTGTTGTTCTGGCTGATGGGGTGCATCCGAAGGCAATCTCAGTCGGTACGTGAGGTTACTGCGGAACGCATTTAACCGATTTTTGAAAAAAACGATCATGTCTTGGAAAAATAAAATCGTATCTCGAACTATTGGAATGTTGTGAAACCGAAGAAAGCGGCTCTTTGGAGGTCAGTCATTCGCACCAGCAACCCGGTGGCAGGCAAGCAAATTGGTGTGCAATTTTTCTCGAAACTTTTTTAAGCTCATCCGATGACGATAAATACAGTCAGTACCCGTTCTTATACTTTTCCCACTCAATTGCAGGCTATTGCACATTCACAGAACACGTCATCCTCATCATCCTCGACCATCCAGATAACATCAGTACATTCATGTGCCGCGGTACCGCATAAATCTCTGGAGGCAGAAGATGCAAATACGATCACCGTTAACCCACACAATTTTAATAATGTGTCGAAAGGTGAATTCAAAGATGGGTCGGAAGAATTGCTGTCCAAAAGACGAGTGCTCTTTGATTCCAACTTAAGCGCGCAGAGAAATTGCGTGAAGGAAAGGTATGTCGCAAAACTGATCGCTGACTGGCAATTGGCTAAAATATATCTCCTCACGCTTGGCACCGGTATTGCAAAAGTCCTTCAACTATCTTGCAGCCAGGATGAGTTGAAACAAAAGCAGGAGGAGATGTTCAAATTCTATTCCAAGCGGTCTGCCGGTGCGGTCAAAGTGACAGACAATCTGTTCTTGAAAGAAACTGGTTTGCTGAGGTCCGTTCCTGCTGACGTCACGCTGAGAGAGTTGGGAGCTTCGCTGGTACAAGCCGTGGCCATAGGCGATAACAAGCAGTTTCGGATGATGCTTGAGAGGATCGAGAATAACCCGGAGCTAGTGGATGCGGTAAGAGGCTATGTCGATATTGACTTCTATCGGTTACTCCGCACAGAATGCGGGCTCGATGACGAAAAACTGGTGAAGACAGAGGTCTACCGCAACGACCTGCTCGAGAAGCAAGGATACAATGTCAAGAAGCAAAAAGGCGATGTCGTGGAGTGGATCTCGACCGTCAGAGAAAAGCCAGAGGAACAATATCAGTCAAAAACCTACCGGACTGATACCCTTTCTATGAGTCCGCGCGAGCTTCGATACTACGACCCACAACCGCAGACCATCGAAATTGCCAATGGACATTCGATATTCCGCATAAAGCAAGGCACGTCATTTGCAAAGTCGGTACAAGAGGCATCAGAACCGACGTGTGCAGCCCACTCCGGAAGCATGTTTCACATTACTCTGGCGGCAAAGCTGATGGCGCCGTATTTGCGATCCCAACTGGGCTGGGACGATCGCAAGCCAATAGGTGGGGGAGGTTGGAAAAACGAAGCGAGCAGACTGCTGATGCTTACCATGATGGGCTATATCCACGGTGTGAACGACGCAGATCACCATCACTCCATGAAGGAAGTGATCCTGGGGGCACAGGAGGCAGAGAAGTTGATTGAGGCGTGCTACATAACATCAAAAGACAAGGACGCGGTACAGAAGGCCTTATTTGGCTACAAAGACTGCAACCTTGACGAGTTGATCAAAGAAGTGATTCAGGAAGCTGAGTACAGAGCAGACTTAACTTATTCGCCAGCAGTGGTAGCTCCTCGGGGCGCGACGCGACTAGGAGCCGATACTCCCGGCGGGACGCCATCATCGTAGCTGCTACCAGCGTAAAAACGGCCTGCTTGCAAATGCAATACAGGCCGTCTTTGTTGTTTGAAGCGATAGGCGGGTCAGGTCATCGGTTGTCCAATGCCCGGTTGACACTCAGGGCCGCCAGTGAAGATACGGTGCCCGATAACAGGTAGATGCTCACGTAGGCTAGATCAAAGTGCGCCGATAATCCCAGTGCAACCAGTGGCGCAAATCCCGCACCGACCCCAGTCGAGGAATTCAGCATTGCTCAGATTAGCAATCAGGTAGGCAAACAGCAGACCCGCAATGGCAAAGCCGACAGGTGCACCTAACTGACCAAGCATGGCGTACCAGCCACGCTTTTCATGTTAGCGCCGACGGCTGGCAGGATACGGCAACCGTGTGGCGACTCGCCGCCGGCTTGCTCATGCTGCTGTTATTTGGGCCGGTGGAGCTGCGCCAGCAACGGCCCATGATCGATTTGAGGCTGTTTCGACAGGCACCATTTACCGGAGCGGTGCCGGCAACGAGGTCAGTCGCGTGGTGGCTGGCGACAGCGCGGCGGCGTTGGTGGCGCTGGGTAATCATTTACTGGCACTGCAGATCGTCCAGACTGGTTTTGCCCAGGCTTTCAGTTTGCTGATGTTGGTAGCAGCCGGGCTGGCGGCCAGTTGTGGTGTGTTGTTGTTCTGGCTGATGGGGCGTGCCGGAAAGCAATCTCCAATGTCAATTGACGCTGCGGTGGAACACGCCTGAAAGATCTGGCCGGTGGGCGATCTTTATCATAAGGACATACGAATTCCTTCGTTTGTCGCTGTTTTTTCCTTGCCTATACTTTGTCCACATTTGGCAAGAAAGGAACAGCATGACCGTGGATCGCAGAACCATACTCAAGCAGTTGGCAGCAGCAGGTGTCGGGGTTGGTGTTGACATGCTTGGCAGGTCAGCGCTGGCAGCGACGCCGTCTGGCAACCAGCCTGGTGTGATCCGCATCGGCGTGGCGCAACCCGGGATCGGTAATCCACCGGTATTTTCCGGCAGCTCGGCTGCGGTGGCCAATGCCCGAGGCTGGGTCGAGGATGAGTTCCGGCCCGATGGCATCAAGATCGAATGGGTCTTTTTCAAGGGCGCAGGGCCTGCGGTCAATGAGGCGCTGACCAACAAGCAGCTCGATTTTGCCTTTCAGGGTGACTTGCCTGCAATCGTGGCCAAGGCGGCGGGGCTCAAAACCAAGCTGGTTCTGGCAACCGGTGTGCGCTCCAATATCTATCTGGCGGTACCACCTGATTCACCGATACAGTCAGTCAAGGATTTGCGTGGCAAGCGTGTCGCCATTTTCAAGGGTACCAATGCGCAGTTGCCGATCAATCGCGTGCTCGAGGCCAATGGTCTGCAAGAGCGTGATTTACGCTCGATCAATCTGGATCAGGCCACCACGCTGGCAGCACTGAGCACCAAGGATATCGACGCTGCCTTTGGCAATATCAATCTACTGCGTCTGCGCGACAAGAACGCCGCGCGGATCGTCTACAGCAGCAAGGGCGGTTCACCGATTTTTACCACCCAGTCGCATGTGCTGGTGACGGAAGAATTCGCCCAGCAATATCCTGAAATCACTGGACGGGTCGTGAAGACCTTCGTCAAGACCGCGAAGTGGGCTTCGGATGAAGTCAACCGCGATGAGGTGCTGCATCTCTGGGCCAAGGCCGGCACTCCTTATGAGCACTGGAAAGAAGATTATGCCGGTGAACCGTTGCGGGTGCGTATCAATCCCAATTTTGACCCTTTCCTCGTGGCACGTTACAAGGATTCTGTCGAGCAGGCTTATCGCCTCAAGCTCAGTCGCGGTAAGGTCGATGTCGATCAATGGATCGATCAGCGTTATCTGAAGGCGGCGCTCAAGGCGCTCAAGCTGGAGACTTACTGGCCGGTGTATCAAGCCAACGGCAATATTCTGGGGGCCTGATTCATGGCTGTTCAGCAGGCCGTCGTGGCATTGTCATCGGCACCCATTGTGAAGTCAAAGGACGCTCCGCGCCACTGGCTCAGACAGGCCGTGCAGCGCCGCGCGCGCTGGCTGGCGTTGCCATTTCCCTTGTTGCTGCTGCTGTTGTGGACATTGTCGGCACGCTTCGAATGGGTCGCGCCGCAAGTGTTGCCCTCGCCAGAATCGGTTTTTCTGACTTTTACCGATCTGGTTGCCTCTGGTGACATGTTCGATAACCTCAGGATCAGTCTGCTGCGGGTGCTGCTAGGCTTCGGCGTTGGCCTGGGCGGTGGTTTACTACTCGGTGTGGCGATGGGCTTGTCGCCGGTGTTCAAGGATTATGTCTATCCGCTGTTCAAGGCTTTCAGCCAGGTCCCGGTGTTGGGCTGGTTGCCGTTGCTGATGCTGCTGGTGGGTATTGACGAAGCACTCAAGATCATCCTGATCGCCAAGGCGGCAATGGTACCGATTGCACTCAATACCTACAAAGGCATCGAGAACGTGCCAGCACGCTACGTGGAGGTGGCACGTGTACTGAAATTTACACGCTGGCAGTTGCTGTGGCGGGTGATCTTTCCAGCCGCATTACCACCGATCTGGAATGGCGTGCGTTATGGCTTTACCCATGCATGGCTAGCGCTAGTGGTGGTCGAGTTGCTAGCGTCTTCGGAAGGGCTGGGTTACATGATCGTCTATGGTCGTCAGCTGTTCCAGCTCGATGTGGTGATGGCAGCCGTGGTGGTGGTTGGTGCGGTGGGTTATGCACTGGACCGCGTGCTGGCCTGGATTGAAGTGGTCCTGCTGGGCTGGCGCCGCAGCGGTTTTTGAGGAGCGGTGCATGTCTACCCGAGATTTTCAACCGGACCGCCATCCTGTGCCACACTGGCTGCGCGGCTGGATCTTGCCAGCCTTGCTGGTGCTGCTGTGGTGGCTGGCGGTGACGTTCCAGTGGTCGACCTCGCCCTTGCTGGTGCCGGTCGGCAAGGTCTGGCAAACCGCGACCGAGCAGGTCCGCAGCGGTGAATTGTGGATTGCGCTGCAAGCCAGTTTGCAACGGGACCTGATTGGCCTTGTCATCGGTGTGGTTGCGGGGCTGGCGTTCGGTCTGGCAATGGGCTTGTCACGCTTGTTTGAGCTGACGATCGGCCCGACCTTTCATACGCTCAAACAGATATCGCTATTTGCCTGGATTCCCTTGTTGTCGGTCTGGTTTGGACTCGGTGATTCAGCCAAGGTGGCGTTTTTATCGCTCGCGGCTTTCTTTCCGATGGTGCTCAATACCTTCGAGGGAATTCGCAGTGTACCACCGGACCTGATCGAGGCGGCTCAGGTGTTCAAGTTCAATCGTCGTCAATGGCTGTTCAAGCTGGTGTTGCCAGCGGCATCACCGTCGATTCTGGCGGGAATTCATCTGGCGCTGATCTATGCTTGGCTGGCGACACTGGGCGCGGAGTATTTGCTGGTCTCGGGTAAGGGAATCGGCAACACGATGATTGATGGTCGCGAGCTGTTTCTGATGGATCTGGTGATCTTTGGCGTGATTGTGGTGGGTCTGGTCGGCTTTTCGCTGAACTGGTTGGCGGCGCGCGTGGAGCGCAGGTTATTGGCGTGGCGCGGACGTTCCGTGGCGCAATTCTGAGGAGAGCACATGGCGCAGGCCGGCACGCTGGAACTCCAGCATCTGAGTAAATCGTACGCCGTCAAGGATGGTGATCTGGCGGTATTGCAGGATGTGACCCTGACCATCACGCCGGGTGAATTCGTGAGTATTGTCGGCGCCAGCGGCTGCGGCAAGTCGACCTTGCTGCGCCTCATCGTGGGCCTGGAGGAAGACTATCAGGGGCAGGTGTTGCTCGACGGTGAGCGCATTGTTGGCACCAGCCTGCAACGCGGTATCGTATTCCAGGAGCACCGTCTGTTTCCGTGGTTGACGGTGGCGGGCAATATCGCGCTGGGCTTGCTCAATGCCGATCTGACACCAGGCCAGAAACGGCAAGCCGTGCGTGAGCACATTGCGCTGGTAGGACTGGAGGGATTTGAGAAGTCGTATCCACATCAACTCTCGGGCGGGATGGCACAGCGCGTGGCAATTGCCCGGGCGTTGGTGAGCAAGCCCGAAATCCTGCTGCTCGATGAACCGTTTGGTGCGCTCGATGCCTTGACCCGCGCCTACCTGCAACAAGAGCTGCATCGTATCTGGCAGGCCGAGGGGATCACCATGATCCTGGTCACGCATGATGTGGAAGAAGCAATTTATCTAGGTGACAAAGTGGTCGTGATGGAACCGCGTCCGGGGCGTATTCGCCGTATTGTCCCGGTCGACCTGAGCCATCCGCGTGAACGTACTGCTGGCAATTTCACCGATATCAAACAGCAGGTATTGCAGGAGTTTTCGGCGGACAGCGCCAGTCTGGCGGAGCCACCATTACGTCCGGAAGTGATGCAGGCAAGGCCTGTTCAGCAGTGGCAGTTTGCTATTTAGATAGTTGAAACATCATGATCTTACCGCGGTGCAGGTTGTCATTGCACTCTTACGTTGAACCCTTTACATAGGAAATTCACCATGTCAGAAGCCGTGCTTGATTTGCATCCTGTTGCCGGTCGTATCGGCGCCGAAGTTCGCAATGTGCGCCTGTCAGGCTCATTGGCGCAGACCAGTATCGACGCTATCCGAGCGGCCCTGTTGCAATACAAGGTGCTATTTTTCCGTGGTCAGCAGCATCTCGATGATGCCGATCAGGAAGCCTTTGCCCGGCGTTGGGGCACGTTGGTTGCCCATCCCACTGTGCCAGTGCGGAACGGTACCAGTGCATTACTTGAGCTGGACTCGGAGACAGGAGGTCGGGCCAATTCCTGGCACACCGATGTGACTTTCGATCTGGCCTATCCGCAGGTGTCGATCCTGCGCGGCGTCGTTATTCCGGCCGCTGGTGGTGACACCGTCTGGGCCAACACGGCGCAGGCGTATCTGGATCTGCCACCGGCCTTGCGTCAGCTGGCCGATAATCTCTGGGCGTTGCATACCAATGCCTACGACTATGCCTCGCGTTTTCAAGTGAATGCGGCTGGCTTGAAGCGTTACGAAGAGGTTTTTACCTCGACCATCTACGAAACCGAGCATCCGGTCGTGCGGGTTCATCCTGAGACGGGCGAGCGGACTCTGGTGCTGGGGCATTTCGTGAAAAAATTGCTTGGTTATCCGACCACGGACTCGGAGCAGTTGCTCAAGATCTTTGACAGTTACATCACGCGTCTGGAAAACACCGTGCGTTGGCGCTGGAGTGTCGGTGATGTAGCCATCTGGGATAACCGTGCGACACAACATTACGCCATCAATGATTATGGCGATCAGCACCGTGTTGTGCGCCGGGCGACGATTGCGGGAGATGTGCCGGTCAGTATTGATGGTCGACGCAGCGTGGCGCGTAGCGTCGGCGAGGCAGCTACGGCAAAGGCGGTGGACAAGGCGGTGTCAGTATGAGTGCGCCACGCAGGCAGATCAATCTGGGGGCGTTCATTCAGGCCACCGGCCATCACGTAGCAGGCTGGCGTCATCGGGGCGCGCAGCCAGATGCCGGCCAGAACATTGCACACTACCGTCAGATCGCCCAGACTGCCGAACGCGGTAAATTTGATGCATTGTTTCTGGCCGATGGGGTGGCTATTCGCTCGCATGATGCGGCGACCTTGCCACTGACTGCACGGGCAGCGACCTTTGAGCCGCTTACGCTGTTATCGGCCTTGTCGCAGGTGACGGAGCATATTGGCCTGGTGGCAACGGCGTCGACCACGTATAACGAGCCCTATCATGTGGCGCGCAAGTTCGCGTCGCTGGATCATCTCAGCAATGGCCGTGCGGGCTGGAATGTGGTGACATCGTGGTCAGAGTCGGAGGCGCACAATTTCAACCTCGATAAGCATCCCGAGCATGCGGCGCGCTATGAGCGGGCAGAGGAGTTCGTGGATGTGGTGCGTGGCCTGTGGGATAGCTGGGAAGATGATGCCTTCCTGTACGATCAGGCCGAAGGGGTGCATTTCGATTACAACAAGCTGCATGCGCTGCAGCACAAGGGGAAGCATTTCGCGGTGCGTGGGCCATTGAATGTCGCGCGCCCGGTGCAAGGGCATCCTGTGATTGTGCAGGCGGGTTCGTCGGTTCCCGGGCAAGAGCTGGCGGCACGCACGGCAGAAGTGATATTTACGGCGCAGCAGTCGCTGGCCGATGCGCAGCAGTTTTACGGTGGATTGAAAGCGCGGCTGGAGCAGTATGGCCGTGACCCTGATTCACTCAAGATCATGCCGGGCGTGTTTGCGGTGATCGGGCGAAGCGAAGCCGAGGCACAGGACAAGTTTGAGGAGCTACAGTCGCTGATTCATCCCAAGGTGGGTTTATCGTTGTTGCAGCAACATCTGGGCGGGATTGACCTGTCCGGCTATCCGCTTGATGGGCCATTGCCTGACAATCTGCAGGAGCCCAATGGGACCAAGAGTCGCTTCCAATTGGTCACGGCGCTGGCATGGCGCGAGCAGTTGAGCATTCGGCAGCTTTATCTACGCGTGGCGACAGCGCGTGGTCACTGGTCGATTCACGGTACGCCAGAGAGCATTGTGGATCGGCTCGAAGAGTGGTTCCTCAAGGGCGGCGCAGATGGTTTCAATATCATGCCCCCGACTTTGCCCGGTGGTCTCGATGATTTTGTTGCGCTGGTGTTGCCGGAATTGCGTCGCCGCGGCCTGTTCCGCACAGAATATACCGGCAAGACCTTGCGCGATCATCTTGGGTTGGCGCGTCCAGCCCATCGGAAATATGTGCAGGCGCAGAGCAGGGCAGTGGAGTGGGTAGCTTGAATGTTGTTGTAGCACAATAAGAAAGGCCTGACGGCGTGTTGCCAGTCAGGCCTTTTGTTATGGCGATGCTATTTAGCGATTATCCAATGCCCGGTTCACGCTCAGCGCCGCCAGTGATGACACTGCACCCGAGAGCAGGTAAATACTGACGTAGGCCAGACCAAAGTGTGCTGACAAGCCAAGCGCCACCAGCGGAGCAAACCCGGCACCGACCAGCCATGCCAGATCCGAAGTCAACGCCGCACCAGTATAGCGATACTTGGTCGGGAAGTTGGCGGTCACGGCACCTGCAGCTTGGCCGTAGGAGAGGCCCAGCAGGGCAAAACCGACCAGAATGAACACATCTTCGCCAGTGTTGCCACTACTCATCAGGGTGGGAACGAAACCGCTGAAGACCGCAATCAATACCGCCAGCGCACCCAGCGTGGTGCGGCGACCAAAGCGGTCAGCGATTGGTCCGGAGAGGACGATGCCAATCATCATCAGCGCTGCTCCAAACACCTGCACCATCAGGAAGTCGCTGATGGAGCGCGGCGAGTACAGTGAGATCCATGACAGCGGGAATACCGACACCAGGTGGAACAGGGCGTAACTGGCCAGTGCTGCAAGTGCACCAATGATCAGATTACGACTTTGGGTGCTGGTGATTTCGACCACGCTGGTTGGTTCCAACTCACGTTCAGCCAGTAGGGCAGCGTATTCCTCAGAAGCGACCAGACGCAGGCGGGCAAACAGTGCCACTACGTTGATGGCGAAGGCTACGTAGAACGGATAGCGCCAGCCCCAGTCAAGGAATTCGGTACTGCTCAGATTGGCGATCAGGTAGGCAAACAGCAGACCCGCAATGGCAAAGCCAACTGGCGCACCTAACTGGCCGAGCATGGCGTACCAGCCACGCTTGTTCTTGGGCACATTCATCGCCAGCAGTGACGGCAGGCCATCCCAGGATCCGCCGAGTGCCAACCCCTGACCGATACGTAACAGGCTCAGCAGCAAGATTGCGGTGAACCCAAGATGGTCATAAGTCGGCAGGAACGCGATGCCCGCCGTGCAGAATCCGAGCAGGAATAGCGCCAGTGTGAGTTTGACCTCACGCCCGAGCTTTCTCTGGATCGTCATGAAGAGCACGGTACCGAACGGCCGCGCGACAAAAGCAAACGCAAAAATAACAAACGCATAGAGGGTTCCTTCCAGATGTTGCTTGAAAGGAAAGAAAACTGTCGGAAAAACCAACACTGATGCTATGGCGTAGACAAAGAAATCAAAGTATTCTGAAGCACGCCCGATAATCACACCAATCGCAATGTCCCCTGGTGCGATCGCCGGGTGGTTTGATGTGGCGTTTTGATTGGCATGATGAGAACCACCTGATTGGGTATCTGACGGGAAGTTGCCGGGAAGGTCAGGATGATGAATATGAGTGCTAGCCATGATCATTGTCTCTCTTTCTTGGTTCGGTCTACGATGCCGCTTAAGTTCCGACTAGGCCCTGCAGGCTAAGCGATTCGACGTTCCAACGACTTTTTTGACCTGCTCCTCCGGGGTAGGACAAATTGTCCAATCGCCACCGCCTGCCGGTGAATGTACATTATCACGATTCGATAGCTCCGACTGGACTTTTCCTGATGTTTTCACACCTTCTTCGCCGCGGCCTCATCTTCCTGCCGGTCATTCTGCTGGCAGGCTGTAATATGGTGGTCATGAATCCTTCTGGTGACGTTGCTCACCAAGAAGCTCGTTTAGTTGTTATTTCGACATTGTTGATGCTGTTGATCATCGTGCCGGTGATTGCGCTGGTGGTGCTGTTTGCCTGGCGCTATCGCAAGAGTAATACCGCTGCTCGCTACGAGCCTGACTGGGATCACTCGACCCAGCTGGAACTGGTCATCTGGGGCGCGCCTCTGCTGATCATTATCGCACTCGGTCTGCTGACCTGGATCAGTACCCACACTCTGGATCCATACCGTCCGTTAGCGCGTATCGATGCGCAGAATCCGCTGCCAGAAAACCACAAGCCGCTTGAAGTACAAGTGGTTGCGCTGGACTGGAAGTGGCTCTTCATTTACCCGGAACAAGGTATTGCTACGGTCAATGAGCTGGCCGCACCGGTCAATGTACCGATCCGTTTTAAGATCACTGCTTCTTCGGTCATGAATGCGTTCTACATCCCGGCACTAGCTGGTCAGATCTACGCCATGCCTAGCATGCAGACACAACTCAATGCGGTGATCAACAAGCCGGGCGAGTTTGAAGGCTTCTCGTCGAACTACAGCGGTGCCGGTTTCTCCGATATGCGCTTCAAGTTCCATGCCCTCAGCAACGACGACTTTGATGCCTGGGTCAAGAAGGTCAAGGCCGGTAGCGATGTGCTCAAGCGTCCTGACTACCTGGCGCTGGAAAAGCCAAGCATCAAGGATCCGGTACGTTATTTCGGCACTGTTGATGGCACCCTGTACCACGCGATCCTGAATCGCTGCGTCGAAGAGGGTAAGGTCTGTGTTGATGCACAGATGGCAACCGACAAGAACGTCAAGGAAGGTGCTGCCAAGAAAGAAGCGGCTGTGCCGGCCGCAACAGCGTCAACCGTAGCCGCTGCAGCACCTGCTTCGGCAGTGACCCAGCAGTAACATGAATCATCAATCGAAAGAACAATTTGTCTTGCCAGTACACTGTACTGGTGGGGCGGTTGCAGGCGCAACCGGGCTATCAGGCCCGGCGGCCTTCTTTTTTAGCGGAAAGTAACGATGCTAGACCATATTGACCTGACCAGGCTGATCTTCGGCCGGCTTAGCTGGGATGCGATTCCCTTCCATGAACCCATTTTGCTGGCGACGTTTGTCGGCGTGGCCTTTGGCGCGATCGTCGTGCTCAGCGCATTGACGTATTTCCGTCTGTGGGGTCCGCTGTGGCGTAACTGGTTTACCAGTATCGATCACAAGAAAATCGGCATCATGTACATCGTGCTCGGCATTGTGATGCTGCTGCGCGGTTTCGCTGACGCGCTGATGATGCGTGCCCAGCAGGCGCTGTCCTTCGGCGATAACATGGGTTTCCTGCCACCACATCACTACGATCAGGTGTTCACCGCCCACGGCGTGATCATGATCTTCTTCGTGGCAATGCCGTTGGTGACGGGCCTGATGAACTTCGTGGTGCCACTGCAGATCGGTGCACGCGACGTGGCGTTCCCGTTTCTGAATAATTTTAGCTTCTGGATGACCACTTTCGGTGCGGGTCTGGTGATGGCGTCGTTGTTCGTCGGTGAGTTTGCACGTACCGGCTGGCTGGCTTACCCACCACTGTCGGGTATTCTCGGTAGTCCGGATGTCGGGGTGGATTATTACATCTGGGGGCTACAGGTGGCCGGGGTCGGGACCTTGCTGTCCGGGGTCAACCTGATCGTCACCATCATCAAGATGCGTGCGCCAGGCATGAACATGATGAAGATGCCAGTCTTTACCTGGACTGCACTGTGCACCAACGTGCTGATCGTGGCTGCATTCCCGATCCTGACCGCTGTGTTGGCCATGTTGTCGATGGACCGTCTGGTCGGTACCAATTTCTTCACCAATGATCTCGGTGGCAATCCGATGATGTACGTGAACCTGATCTGGATCTGGGGTCACCCGGAGGTGTACATCCTGATTCTGCCAGCGTTCGGTATCTACTCCGAAATCGTGTCGACCTTCTGTGGCAAGCGTCTGTTTGGCTACACCTCGATGGTGTATGCAACCGTCGTGATCACGATCCTGTCGTACCTGGTCTGGCTGCATCACTTCTTCACCATGGGCTCAGGAGCGAGTGTGAATTCGTTCTTCGGTATCACCACGATGATCATTTCAATCCCGACCGGTGCCAAGATCTTCAACTGGCTGTTCACCATGTACCGTGGCCGCATCCGCTTCGAAGTGCCAATGTTGTGGACCATCGGCTTCATGATCACCTTCGTCATCGGTGGCATGACTGGCGTGCTGCTGGCAGTTCCGCCTGCTGACTTCGTGTTGCACAACAGTCTGTTCCTGATCGCTCACTTCCATAACGTGATTATCGGTGGTGTGGTATTCGGTATGTTTGCCGGTATTAACTTCTGGTTCCCGAAGGCCTTCGGTTACAAGCTCGATGCATTCTGGGGTCGTTGCTCTTTCTGGTTCTGGACGATTGGTTTCTACTTCGCCTTCATGCCGCTGTACGTCTTGGGCCTGATGGGTGTGACCCGTCGCCTGAGCCACTTTGAAGATCCATCACTGCGTATCTGGTTCATCATCGCGGCGTTTGGCGCGGCGCTGATTGCACTGGGCATTGGTTCCTTCATCATTCAGCTGGTCGTGAGCTACCTGCGTCGTGAAGAGCTGCGTGATGTTACTGGTGACCCATGGGGTGGTCGTACACTGGAATGGTCGACATCGTCGCCACCACCAGACTACAACTTCGCCTTCACGCCACGCGTGCATGACAACGACGCCTGGGCTGACATGAAAGCCAACGCCTATGAGCGTCCAAAGGATGGTTTCCTGTCGATCCATATGCCAAAGAACACGGCAGCTGGTTTCATCATCGCCGCCTTGAGCGCTGCCATCGGTTTTGGTGTGATCTGGCACATGTGGCTGCTGGTTGGTGCTGCGTTTGTTGCACTGATCGCTGCGATCATCACCCATACCTTCAATTACAACCGTGATTACTACATTCCGGCCGACGAAGTTGTCCGGGTTGAAGCCAATCGCACTCGCTTGCTGGATAGCCATGTCTGAGATTACAACTTCCTCCGCCGCTCTGGGCGCAGCGCCTAGCTCGCGTTACTACGTCAAGGAACATCATCCTGAAAACGGCACCTTGCTGGGTTTCTGGATGTACCTGATGAGTGACTGTCTGATCTTCGCCTGTCTGTTCGCTGCTTACGCAGTTTTGGGCCGAAATTATGCGGGCGGTCCAACTGGTGCCGAGCTGTTTGATCTGCCACTGGTGGCGATCAATACCTCGCTGCTGCTATTTTCTTCGATCACCTATGGCTTTGCCATGTTGCAGATGCAGAAGAAGCAGGTCACCAATGTGCTCATCTGGCTGGCTATCACTGGCCTGTTTGGTGCGGGCTTCATCTACCTGGAACTGTATGAGTTTATCCATCTGATCCATGAAGGTGCCGGTCCGCAACGTAGTGGTTTCCTGACTGCATTCTTCTCCCTGGTGGCGACCCACGGTCTGCACGTGACCTTCGGTATCGTCTGGCTGGTGACACTGATGTTCCAGGTCAAGAAGCATGGCCTGACACATGAGAACAATCGCCGCCTGATGTGCCTGTCGATGTTCTGGCACTTCCTGGACGTGATCTGGATCGGTGTGTTCACCTTTGTTTATCTGATGGGAGTCTTGCCATGAGCGCGCACCAAGAACATCCGTCGCACGCGGAGAAATACGGCCATCAGGACGGTTTCGATGTGCACCATGATGACCATACGGCTGATCATGGCAGTTTCAAGAGCTACATGACCGGATTTGTGCTGGCAGTGATTTTGACGGCCATTCCATTCTGGCTGGTCATGAACAATGTGATCGAAAAATCCAGTGCCGCAGGTATTGTTCTGCTGGGAATCGCTGCGATTCAAGTGATCGTGCACATGGTCTATTTCCTGCACATGAACGGCAAGTCAGAAGGCGGTTGGACCCTGCTGGCAATGTTGTTCACCATTATGGTCGTGGTGATCATGCTGGCGGGCTCCTTGTGGGTCATGTATCACATGAATCACAACATGATGCCTGGCATGAGTCAGGATCTGATGCAAGAAGCGGTGCCTGGCATGCAAGGCTCGATGCCAGGCATGAAGTGATGCTTGTATCACTTTGATGGTGTTACGGACGCTTTGTGAACGCTAGTTCCTCTCCAGGGCGGGATGCTGTTGAAATGACGGTATCTCGTCCTCGGTCTTCTCATGCCCGCCGTGGTTTTATGGTGTGCATGATCGTGTTATCCATTGTCTTCATCGCCCTCGGTACCTGGCAGGTCAAGCGCCTGTTCTGGAAGCTCGACCTGATTGCCCGTGTCGATCAGCGTGTGCATGCTGCGCCGCAGATTGCGCCCGGTCCGGCCGAATGGTCGGCCATCAGCGCCGCCAGTCATGAATATCTGCATGTTGCGGTAACTGGCGTCTACCAGCCGGACAAAACCGTGCAGGTGCAGGCTGCGACCGAACTTGGGGCTGGCTTCTGGCTGCTGACACCATTGCAGGCACCTGATGGCGCCGTCTATCTGATTAACCGTGGTTTTGTCACTGCCGAAGGTGCCAAGCTGGCGTCAACTGCCAAGCTGCCAACAACGCCAGTGCAGGTGGTTGGCCTGCTGCGCATGAGCGAGCCGGGTGGTGGTTTCCTGCGGCACAATGATCCGGCGGCAGACCGCTGGTTCTCGCGGGATGTACAGGCGATTTCCACGCGACACGCTCTTGACAGGGTTGCACCGTATTTCATTGATGCCGAACTGCTGCCGGGCGATGCCGCCCGTGAGTCAGTTATGCTATCCTCCGGCCAGCCGGTCGCAGGACTGACGGTGATTGCCTTTCATAACAGCCATTTGGTTTATGCTTTTACCTGGTACGCACTGGCCCTGATGTCGGCCGGCGCCTGCTTCTGGGTCGTTCGTGACGAGCGGCGTCAGCATCGGCAGCAAGCGTTCTTAACAGACCAGGAAACTCACCATGGCAAGCAAGGTTGATCACAGCGACTCATCACCTTATTCTTCCTCCTTTTCTTCTTCATTGCCGTTACCTCTGCCGCTGAGCGCAGGTAGCACCGAAGGCCAGACTGGCCACAAGAACATGCTGCAGCTGATCCGGCTGCGCTGGTTCGCGGTATTCGGCCAGATCATAACCATGCTGGTGGTAGTGCTTGGTTTCGGAATTACACTGCCAATTCCGAATATGCTCGAAGTGCTGGCATGTTTGATGGCGTTCAATATTGCCAGCCATCTGCGTTGGCATGAGCGCTCTTCGGTAAGCAACCGAGAGCTATTCATGGCCCTGCTGGTTGATGTGGCATCGCTGACGGCCTTGCTCTATCTGACCGGCGGTGCCAGCAACCCGTTTGCATTCCTGTATCTGCTGCAAGTGATGATCAGCGCCGTGTTACTCGAAGCCTGGTCGACCTGGACCATCGTGGGTATCACCAGCGTCGCGATTGCCTGCCTGTCACAGTTCAATATGCCGCTGTTGTTGCCGCAAGACCGGCAGTACGGGGTTTTCAGTCTCTACATTGAAGGCATGCTGATCTGCTTTCTGCTGATCGCGGCATTGTTGGCGATCTTTATCACCCGTATCGGCAGCAATCGCCGTGCGGGTGAGGCCCAGCTAGCAGCGCTGCGCCAGCGCGCTGCGGAGGAAGATCACATTGTCCGTATGGGATTACTGGCCTCAGGTGCTGCCCACGAACTGGGTACGCCGCTGGCGACGCTGGCGGTAATTTTGGGTGATTGGCGGCGCATGCCCGAGTTCAGCAACAACCCGGTATTACTGGAAGAGCTCAGTGAAATGCAAGTGCAACTGCAACGCTGCAAAACGATTGTCAGTGGCGTATTGCTATCAGCTGGGGAGGCAAGGGGAGAGTCGTCGGTCAAAACCACCCTGAACACCTTTCTGGGCGATATTGCCGAGGAGTTTCGCTGTACTCGCCCGGTCATCAGCTTCATCTACGAGAATCATATCCAGGAAGATGTGACGGTTGCCTTCGACTCGGCCCTCAAGCAAATGATCTGCAATGTATTAGACAATGCGCTGGAAGCGTCGCCGCGCTGGCTCAGTATGGTGGCATCGCGCGCGGAAGGTGCACTGGTGCTGGAGATCAGCGATCATGGATCGGGTTTCCCGCCGGCTATGCTGGATAATCTGGGGCGGCCCTATCAATCCAGCAAAGGCAAGACCGGTGGTGGGTTAGGGTTGTTCTTTGTGGTCAATGTCGCGCGCAAGCTGGGCGGCACGGTGACTGCTACCAATCGCAATCAGACTGATGCCGGTAGCCAGGCGGTTGGGGCGCTGGTGCGTCTGAGTTTGCCGTTATCAGCAATCAGTCTGGAAGGTGCTGATAATGTATCCGGTTCTTTATCTACAGCTACAGCTTCAATTGAGTCAGCGGAATTGAATGACGTTTCCAAATCAAATGACGTATCCCGAGAGGACCAGCCCCATGCCCACTGATCGTCTGTTGCTGATCATCGAAGACGATGCCGCCTTTGCGCGAACCCTCGGTCGGTCGTTTGAGCGGCGTGGCTATGCCGTCTTACTGGCCTCGAGTCAGGACGAGGCGGCAGCGTTACTCAAGGACCATCGTCCCGGTTATGCGGTCGTCGATCTCAAGCTCAATGGCAATTCCTCTGGTCTGGCCTGCGTACAGATGCTGCATCAGCACGATGCCAGTATGTTGATTGTTGTGCTCACTGGTTTTGCCAGTATCGGTACCGCCGTAGAAGCGATCAAACTCGGTGCTTGTCAGTATCTCGCCAAGCCTTCCAATACCGACGATATCGAAGCTGCCTTCGCACACGTCGCCGGAACCAACGAGCTTGAGCTGGCAGGGCGCGCGACTTCAATCAAGACGCTCGAATGGGAGCGTATCCATGAAGTCCTGGTTGAAACCGACTTCAATATCTCCGAGACCGCCCGTCGGCTCGGGATGCATCGTCGAACGCTGGCGCGTAAACTGGAGAAGCAGCGAGTGCGGTAGGTGGCACCGTCTCGTTGCGAAGGACCTCGCAGTTTCAGATCGGGGAGATGGCCGGATCGATAATCGTGAACCTATACTGAACCAGTCTGATCTCAGCAATATGCTCTGCGCCCCTGCAATTAAAGGATACCGAGTCGATTGCAGGGATTTGCCCTGATGTCTTCAGTGATCGGTCCACTATGCAAAATGTACCTGCAACATCGTCACCTCATCATTCCCAATCAACGTCCTCCCTTCACGCGCGTGTTAGCGTAGGACCCGGTACCAGTAGGCATAGTGCTCTGGCAACAGCAACTGTAGCCGTCTCCAGTACGCCTACTGATTTTGGACAGTCTCAAGAACAGCCGTTTACTCCGGATCTAAAGACGGTACGTACTCTTCAATGTGCTTGGCGCGCTTGGAAATTGACACAGCGGACAATAGTGCGGACACAATCAGGTAAGGCATTCATCAAAACCATCTACCCGCCCCGGCAGGAAGAGTTGATTTCGCCCAATTCGAAGAATAAAAAAAGTCAGAGTTTGGGCATGATCAATTACACCCCTGTTGACGGTCGCGCACCGACATTGAGCCATTACCTTCTCGACGGGCGTGTCCTCGGCGAAGGGGCCTACGCGACTGTTCATGAGGGACCACGTGGCTACGTCTTGCGCATCCTGATCGAGGGGGGCGATAGCAACACCGCTAAGATTGACTGCGCCTCCTATAAGGATCTTTCATCCTTTATTGCATTAACCTGGATTTCGGAAAAGCAACAAATTTGTCGCAATGCCGGAACTGATTTGTATCAGTATTTCACCAACGAACACGGTAGTCTTTCGCTCAGTGATTTTGAGGCGGCCTCAGTCGATTTAATGCGATTGCATCAACGCAATCTCTACCATATGGACATCAAGCCGGAGAACATGGCATGCAAGTTTGTCAATGGCAAGCCGCGGCTATCGTTTATCGATTGCGACTCAATTGCCAACGCCGCAGGTGTTGCCGATGCCGCGATCACTTATCCTCGTGAAAATCTAAAGCCGCGCAACGTGGAAAGGATTTGCCCGAGCGGCAAGGCTGACGACGAATATGCTTTTCTCCTGTTGTTGATGATGGTCACAGCTGGATCTTTCTGTCCGGTCTATTCACGGCTGGCTAAGCCACAAGCGGAAAAGGAAGAAGAACAAAACAAGATACGTATGATGGTATTGGACCGCAGTACGAAATTCGCTCATCAATTCGTCAAACCTGAACATCGCGATGCGCTCATCAAATTTATCAATACTCCCACCGACGCAAATGCATTGAAACTACCGTTGCACGAAACAATTGACTGGCGTCTTGGACTGGAGGATCGTATCCATCGTCAGCTGTTTAGCAGCAAGCTAAAACGGAGAAACTCTGTCTAGAGTTTGCCCGACGAAAACATTGTCATGGAGCAGTAACACTGCGGTGCAAAAATGCGGCTTCGCTCATTAGAACAGTGCGGCTCCTACCCATCGAAGAAGCTCAGGCAGGGAACCGTCAGTCGTCACCTACCAGAGAATAATCATGACTATTCGTCAGCGTATTACCCTGCTCGTCATACTCACGTTTATCGCCATCAGTGCCATCGGTGGCTATGCCGTTTTGCAGTCGCGTAGCAGTGCGGGTGAGGTTCGCTCAGTAACGGAAGGGGTCGTACCGACCGTCTTGGCTTCATCCGATCTGGTTGCCCAGCTCAAAGATGTCCATCTGGCCGCCATGGTAATGGTGACCGAGACGGACAACCAGATGGTCGCTCAGGAAAACGAAAAGCTCGATGCCAAAAAGGCGGACCTGGAAAAGGCCTTGCTGTTTCAGTCCACACAGGCGGTCAGTCAAGCCCAGAAAGGCTTGATCGAACAGGCCCGTGAGAGTCTGGATAACTATTTTGGTGCGATCGACAACACAGCCAAGTTCAAGCTTGCCGGCAAGGATGCACTGGCGCAGGCATCCTTCTTTGGCAACGCAGTCCAGTATCAGGTGGAACTGGAGGGGGTAGTCAATACCTTGCGTATCGAAAAAAACCGGACCAAGGACGATGCCATTGCCGCTCTCAACAAGACGCTGGCTGATACCAGCACGACAATTACGCTGGTCACCGTCGTAGCGGTTCTGGCTCTGACCCTGATCGGCTATCTGTTATATCGCCAGATCACCGGTCCGATCAGTCGCATGCAAACCATGATGACGGAGATCGCTGTCAGCCAGGATTTCACACGCCGTCTGCCAGTGGACCGGCTCGACGAAGTCGGTCATTCGATCGTTGCCTTCAATGGCATGGTCGAAAAAATTCAGGAAGCCTCAGCACAGGTCAAGCAGAAGACTGCCGATATGCAGGCCATGCTGCAAAATATCCCGCAAGGTATTCTGACCATTGTGGATGGCAATACGGTGCACCCGGAATATTCGGCCTTCCTTGAAAGCGTGTTTGAAACCACCGATATTGCCGGTCGTTCCATCATGGATCTGGTCTTCACCGATACCAATCTGGGCGCCGATACCTTGTCCCAGATCGAAGCCTTGGGCGGTGCCTGCATCGGCGAGGATGTGATGAACTTCACCTTCAATGAACATCTGATGGTGGGCGAAGTTGAAAAGACCATGGCCGATGGCCGGGTCAAGATTCTGGATCTAAGCTGGTCGCCGATTGTTGATGACAATGATCTGGTAATACGTCTGATGCTGTGCGTACGCGACGTTACCGAACTGCGCCAGCTGGCAGCCGAAGCCAACGAGCAAAAACATGAGCTGGAAATGATCGGCGAGATATTGGCCGTGAATCCCGCCAAGTTTCAGGAGTTCATCAGCACCTCGCGTCGATTCCTCGACGATAACGAACAGATCGTCCAGCACAACCCCGAAGCGACGGCCTTTGCGATTGCCAAGCTGTTCCGCAATATGCACACCATCAAAGGCAATGCCCGTACCTATGGATTGCTCCATTTGAGCAATGTGGTACATGACGTCGAGCAGTTCTACGACGACCTGCGGCATCCCGATAGCGGTGCGATCTGGGACCAGACTGTGTTGATGCAGGATCTGATTCGGGTACGCGTAGCCATTGACCGCTATGCCCGCATCAACGAAGTGACTTTGGGTCGTGCGTCAGCAGCCACATTGGACAATGCCGTCGACCGCCATGTCTTGACGATTGATCGCAAACATATTCAGGATAGTCTGCACCGGCTGGAAACAGTCAACACTGCCAATTTGCACGAACTGATTGCGGTACGTGATGCGGTACGCCGTACCTTGCGCCTGCTCGGTACCGAACCAGTCGCCGACATGCTGGCTGGCGTGATTGATTCGCTACCGGCGCTGGCCATCGATCTCGGTAAGGCTGCCCCGGTCGTGGTGGTGGAAGATAACGGCTATGTCCTCCATAGCCATGCTGCGGGGCTGGTCAACAATGTCTTCATGCATCTGATGCGCAATGCCGTCGATCATGGCCTGGAAAGCCCAGAGGAGCGCGTTGCCCATGGCAAGCCGGAGGCGGGTACGATTCGTCTGCAACTGGGTGTGATGAACAACATGCTACACATGGCACTGTCGGACGATGGTCGTGGACTGGCACTGGAACGTATACGCCAGACTGCCATCAGCAAACAACTGATTGCATCCGACCAATTGCTCAGCGATGCCGAATTGGCCCGCGTGGTGTTGCAACCCGGATTCTCTACCCGTACCGAAGTCACTGGCGTTTCTGGTCGTGGTGTCGGCATGGATGCGGTGCTGGATTTTGTTACCCGCGAACATGGTGAGATCGAATTTGTCTTCCTGGATCAGGCTGAAGGTGCCGAATTCCGCGCCTTCCAGATCAATGTGATGTTGCCGGAGCATTTTTCGGTTGAAGTTGATGGTATCAACGTTGACTACCCGATACCCACTGCGGAACAACGCCCGGTTACGTCAGGTATGCCTTTGGCTGGTGCGCACGATGATGATGCACAGGTCGCCTGAGCATACTGAGTGTCCTGAATCTACCAAGGTAATGAGAACGAAATGAGCATGATCGTCAATCAGATGTTGCTGCTGGTCTTTGGCATGTTGTTGAGCGGTGTGCCGCTCGGGTGGCTATGGCGTCGCGAACGTGTGCGAGCACGCCTTGCTGGCAACGCGGAGCAAATCCGACTACGCGAACTGCAACAACAGGTAGAGCAGACGCTGGCACAGCAGCAGTTGTTGTTTGATCAGCAGCAGCAAGAGCTGGACGAGCTGCGGCATGCACACGAACAGATGTTGCTGAGTACGCAAGACCAGAATGCCAGCGTGCTTGCACAAATAAATACGCACAAAGCAGAGCATCTGGCGCGGGTATTGGAAAACTGTGATGCTTCCCAGGAGACCATCGGCAATTTGTTAGGGCTGATGCGCACCTTTGAACGCTGGCACGATGACATGAACGTCCTGATTCAGCACAACCGTGAAATGCATCGCAAGAATGACGAATTTGCGCTGATCGTCAATCAGGTCATCATCGTGGCACTCAATGCCTCCATCGAAGCTGCGCGCGCCGGTGCGCATGGCCGTGGTTTTGCCGTGGTGGCATCCGAGGTACGTGATCTGGCACAACGCGCCGAGAAGCTGTCCAAAAGCTATCGTAGCAATCTGTACCAGAACGACCTGATTACCACCACCACCTTTCAGGACCTGCAGGCTGGCGGCAAAATGATCATCGGCGCCATTACCGGGCTTGATCAGATCAACCGCAAGACCAGGGAAACCCTGGTGCTAGCTGCCTGAAACCGGAGTAACGACGATGTTGAGTCCTTCCGCCCAAGACGGCTTTGATCTGTTACTTATGCAGGCACTCAAAGGGAGTTTGATTTCCTCTGATGAGCAGGCTGAGGTCAGCATCGCCACTGCCGATGAATTCACCGGCATGCGTGACTGCCAGATGGTGGTACTGACCATTTCTTCTTATCTGTTTCGGGCGATGGTGATGTTTCACTTTGTATCGGATAAGCCGACCCGCGAGCATTTTGCGCGGCTCAGCCGACTGCCCGAACCGGAAATGAGCGAGCAGGCATTCATGGATGCGATTGCCGAGAGTGGCAATCTGTGCTGCGGCATTCTTAATCGCGAGTTGGGTAATTTCTTTGCCCACATCGGCATGTCGACTCCGAACGTGATTGATCAGCAATGCGCTGCCTATCTTTCCACGCTCAAGCATCAGCATGTGCAGCATTTCGCGGTGGAACTTGCGCAGTCTCAACGGCTCTACGTCACCCTCTGCGTGAGCGCTTATGACGAGATTGACTTTCAGGTTGATCCTGCGGCTACTGCGGCGGAGACTGGTGAGCTGGAACTGTTCTGAATTTTCCCATCATCCTTTTTTACACTGACAACTACTACTTACTCCCATGGCACAAATTCTCGTCGTTGATGATTCCAGCACTGTTCGCGCTGAAGTCGGTGATTTCCTCAAAAAGAACGGCCTCGATGTCACCCTTGCGGTCGACGGACGGGATGGCCTGGACAAGCTCAAGGGTGATCCGGCAATCAAGCTGGTGGTCTCGGACGTCAATATGCCCAATATGGATGGCCTGACCATGGCCGAGAAGATTCGCAGTGATCTCGGCAATGCTGCGGTGAACATCATCATGCTCACTACCGAAAATTCGCCCATCATGAAAGAGCGGGGCAAAGCGGCTGGCATCAAGGGCTGGATCGTCAAACCCTTCAAGGGCGATGCCGTGCTGGCGACATTCAAGAAGCTGGTGGGCGTGTAAGCAGGAGCGGCGGTAAGCGCACTGATCGCGACTCTCGCGGTATAGTTAGGTCTTTCTTATAAGATCGTGCGACAAGGAACATGGCAAATATTGCGCCAGTCAGTTTTACCGCTTTGCACCATTGCCTGACAGAAGACTTTGGACTGTTACCTGAGCCACCTCATGGTGGAAGCTGGAGAACGTATTTTTCAGGTGCCATAATTTGGCACCCGGCGTCGTCAACGAGACTGCTGAAGGTAATTCTCGGGGCTGATAGCGTACCTCTGAGGATACTTCTGTGTGTATCCTCAGATAACAACAACAGCGTTTTCCTGTCGGTGCCGTTCCTGTTCGCTGAGTTGCAGACTGCCATTGCCAACGAGCAGCAAAAATTGGCACAGCGTGCTGCAATTCAGCGCTGATGCGTCAATCGTTTACATCAAACGAATACGCCCGCTCCACGCGAGCGATACGCACTTCATACTGTGCATACCATTGTTGCCTGCCAGTCTCTTGCGCAATTTGATGATCAGCGTGCGCCTTCCACGCAGCAATCGCTGCCAGACTCTCCCAATAAGAGACGGTGATGCCGAAGCCGTCACCGCCGCGCACACTTTCTGCGCCTAGAAAACCTGGCTGCGCAGAAGCAAGCTCAACCATCCGGTCTGACATCTGGTCGTAACCCTGATCACCCTCAGTACGCTGGGAAGGAAAGATCACGGAGTAATAGGGTGGGGCGGGCAGTTTCGCAAAGGGGCTCTGGCTCATGTTGTATCCTGTGAAAAGGGGAGAGAAGTCACGCGCTGTGGCATGCTGCATATTGTTTCATGAAGGTAGTTGACTGCCTCGAACTTTTTTGTAGGATGCTTATAAGTGGCGCGTTGATCGAACTTTTTCCTATTAGACGACCGGTCTAATATGTGACATAATGACTTCACTTTGATGCGTTGCGAGACGTAAAACTTCACTCTGGAGAATTTGATGAAAGTATTGTTTGTCCTGACTTCCCATGACCAACTGGGCAACACTGGCGAAAAGACCGGCTTCTGGCTGGAAGAGTTTGCCGCGCCGTATTACGCCTTCAAGGATGCTGGCGTTGAGATCACACTTGCCTCGCCAGCAGGTGGGCAGCCGCCACTGGACCCAAAGAGCGATATGCCTGACTTCCAGACCGATACCACTCGGCGCTTTGCACAAGATCCAGCGGCGCAGGCTGAGCTGGCCAAAACAACGCCATTGTCACAAATCAAGGGTGAAGAATTTGATTTGCTGTTCTATCCCGGCGGTCATGGCCCACTGTGGGATCTGGCCGAAGATGCGGTGTCGATTGCGCTGATCGAGCAGTTCGACCGCGCAGGCAAGCCATTTGGACTTGTCTGTCACGCACCAGGTGCCTTGCGCCACGTGCGTGCCGCCAATGGTGACCCGATCGTCAAGGGACGTCGGGTCACCGGCTTTAGCAACGCGGAAGAAGCTGCAGTTGGCCTGACTGAGGTGGTTCCATTCCTGATTGAAGATGAGTTTCAACGTCAGGGCGGTTTGTATGAAAAGGGACCGGACTGGCGTTCCTACGTCGTGGTCGATGGCCGTCTGGTTACAGGTCAAAACCCGGCCAGCTCGGATGCCGTTGCCCATGCATTACTGAAGCTGGCTAGCTGATCGTCTGATCTTTGGGTGGCTTCGCCACAGCGCCATGTAAAAGGGCCGACACAATGTCGGCCCTTTTTACGATTTCACTTGCAACGGATTTCAGGACTTGCGGATCACTTCCACCTCGTCCAGTCGTTGCCAGCGATAGTAGCCAAGTGACAGCAGCCAGCTCAGAATGAATACGCCAATAATGAGGTAGCCAATGCTGCCAAAATGCGCATTGATTGCTGCAACGGCGGACCAGACCGGACCGCTAGGGTTGTAATGCTCGGCCAGCAATCCGAGTACCTCCAGGCCGCCAACCGCGACGGCGACAATCACCGAGACGAAGGTAATCGTCATGTTGTAGTAGAGCTTGCGGATCGGCTTGACGAATGCCCAGCCATAGGCTCCGAGCATCAAAATGCTGTCAGTGGTATCGATCAGCGACATACCGGCTGTGAATAGTAGCGGGAAGATCAGGATGGTCCAGATCGACAAACCATCCGAGGCTTGTGCAGCAGACATCCCCAACAAGCTGATCTCGGTAGCTGTATCAAAACCCAGACCAAACAGAAAACCTAGTGGATACATGTGCCAGCTGCGGGTGATCAGCCGGAACATGGGCTTGAAAATACGCGCCAGAAAGCCGCGATTGGCCAGCAGCAGGTCCATATCCTCTTCCACGTAAGGCTCACCCCGGCGCACCTTGCGGAAGGTTTTGTAGACTGCATGCAGGACTACAAAATTGATTGCCGCAATAATGAACAGGAAGAACGCAGAGACCAGCGTGCCGATCAAGCCGCCGATTTCCTTGAAGTCACTCATTTGCTGTTGCAGCGCCGCCGCACTGACAGCAATCACGACGCTGGCCAGGATCACCACCGTCGAGTGACCGAGCGAAAACATGAAGCCGACGGCAACCGGACGCTTGCCTTCTTGTATCAACTTGCGGGTGACATTGTCGATGGCGGCAATATGATCGGCATCGACTGCATGGCGCAGCCCAAAGCTGTATGCCAGAAAGGCTGTGCCCAGCAACAATGGATGCTCGCGGAGCGCAATGATGGCCCATGTCCAAGCACCGAGATTGAAGGCAATCAGCAATAGATACATGCCGATGACCTTGCCTTTGACATCGGACGAGGCATCACTGAACAGCGCTTTCATGACCCGGCTCATCGGCATGTTCCTGTAGCTGGGCAAACCAGAGAGGGTATGCGACAAAACAACATGAGGATTCCTTGGTTGATTTTCTGTGTGAAGAATTATGCAATATTCATACCAAAAAGGAAAAGTAAAACCTGCATTGCAAATGCAGATTATCTATTTTGCGGACCGATCAAATGATCAGCGATGGGGGTGGGTGTGACTATGACGATGGCCGACGCGCACGTAGGCCTCGGTCTTGATCTCAACCGGGACCAGATGCACATTGCCATGGCGTACACCAGTCTGGGAAATAATGGCATTGGCGCAGGCTTGGACCTCCTCAATTTTGCCTTTGAGGATGACGGTTTCCAGACAATTGTCATGATCCAGATGGACGTGCTGGGAAGCGACTGCCACATCGTGATGGTCGTGCTGCAGCTGGGTCAGCCGGTTCGAGAGCATGCGCTCGTGATGATCGTAGACATAACTGACAGTAGCGACGCACCATTTCGCCTTGCCGGCGACGATTTCTGCTTCACCCAGCTCCTTGCGGACCAGATCGCGAAATGCCTCGGAGCGGTTCAGGTAACCCTTGCGCTCGACCAGCTGGTCAAACGCTTCGGCCAGGCTGTCATCAACTGAAATGGTTAAACGTCGCATCGCGCACTCCGTACTATTGAATAGTGCGAGATCATACCAGTGAGCGCTCAGTTTGCCAGCAACGTCAAATCGAGATGTCCGGCAGCTAGTTGCGCACTGGCCTGCGCTGAAAGAAACGGGATGCAACCTAGAAGCGGTGCGGTGATGCGTGCTCGCAGGCTGTTGATATTGTGGCCCAGATTCAGTATGTCAGGGTCGATGATGTTGGCGACCCACCCGGCTACTGACAATCCCCGTGCCTTGATTGCTTCCAGTGTGAGCAAAGCGTGGTTGATACAGCCAAGCCGGATGCCAACCACCAGAATGACCGGTAGAGCTAACAAGCTGGCTAGATCACCGGTATCGGCGTCTGTATTGAGCGGCACCAGAAACCCTCCTACGCCTTCGACAATCACGCACTCAGCCTGCGTACTGACGTTCTGGAACGCATCAACAATCGTCTCTAAACTGATCGACTGGCCTTCCTTGATCGCCGCGATATGCGGTGCGGTCGGCTCCTGAAACAGATAAGGATTGATGCTGTGTGCTGGCAGCGCGACATTGTTGACCGCCAGCAGCGCATCGACATCCTCGTTATGCCAGTCGCCGTCAGCATTGCCTTGCCACTGCGCGCCGGACGCTACCGGCTTCATGCCGACCACGCGCAGTCCCTCTGCCGCCAGTCCATGCACTAGCGCGGCGCTGACCAGGGTTTTGCCGACGCCGGTATCGGTACCTGCAACAAAATAGGCTTTCGCTGTTCGCATGATTACTTACCTTGCATGACTTCATTGAACACGGTCAACGTGCGCGAGGCCAGCAAATCGACGTCTTCCTCGTTCAGGATATATGGTGGCATCAGATAAATCGTATTGCCAATCGGGCGCAGCAGCAGTTCGTGGCGACAGGCAGCGGCAAAGAAGCGGCGTGAGAAGCTGCGGGTGTCGTCATCGTTATCGATGACGGCATCACAGGCCCAAATCATGCCGGTCTGGCGGAAGTGGCGAATTCGCGTATCTTCTGCCAATGACTGCAGTGCTGTGGTGATACGGCTGGCTAATGTTTGATTCTGTTGCAGGACCTGATCTTCCTTGAAGATCTGCAGCGTTGCCAGGGCCGCCCGGCAGGCCAGCGGGTTGCCGGTGTAGGAGTGGGAATGCAGAAAACCACGTCGCACATCGGCATCATAAAAAGCTTCGTAAATGGCGGCGCGGGTCATGACCAGTGATAACGGCAGATAGCCACCGCTGATACCTTTGGACAAACACAGGAAGTCTGGCCAGATGGCAGCCTGTTCGCAGGCAAAGAAGCTGCCGGTGCGGCCGCAACCGACGGCGATCTCATCAGCAATCAGATGCACCTGAAACTGGTCACACAGACGACGCAAGCCGATCAGATAATCAGGGTCATACATGCCCATGCCATTGGCACACTGCACCAGCGGCTCGACGATGATCGCAGCGATCTGCGCTGCACGTTCCTCCAGCAATTGCTCCAGCTCTTGTAGCGAGCGTCGGATAACATCGGCCGCTGTCTCTCCCGGCATGGCATTGCGTGCATCGGGTGAGGCAATCACGTGTGCCGGCCGCAGCAGTGCGCCATAGGCTTCGCGAAACAGCGGTGTGTCTGTCACGCTCAAGGCACCCAGCGTTTCGCCGTGATAGCCGCCTTGCAGGCAAACGAATTCCTGCTTGGCGCCACGGCCTGCATTGCGCCAGGCATGCACGCTCATTTTTAGTGCAATTTCCACTGCCGATGCGCCATCCGAGGCATAAAAGCAATGCCCCAGCACGTGGCCAGTCAACGCCGATAACTGCTCCGACAAAGCCACCACCGGCTCATGGGTGAAGCCGGCCAGCATCGCATGTTCAAGCTGGTCCAGTTGATCCTTGAGCGCGGCGTTGATGCGCGGATTGGCGTGTCCAAACAGATTGACCCACCATGAACTGATGGCATCCAGATAGCGATGTCCATCGGCGTCAATCAGCCAGGCACCCTGACCACGTACCACCGGTATCAAGGGCGTTGATTCATGATGCTGCATCTGGGTGCAGGGATGCCAGACGCTGCGCAGGCTGCGTTGCATCAGGCTGTGAGCAGTGCTCATGCTGGCTCCTTGAGATTGACGGCACAGCGGGTCAGTGCGTGTGCCAGTTGCTCAATTTGCGCCACGGTATGCAGTGACGATAGCGAGATGCGTAGTCGCGCAGTACCGGCCGGCACCGTCGGTGGACAGATTGCCGGGACCCAGATCCCTTGCTCGCGCAATTGAGCGGCAAGTGCCCGTGCTGCCTGGTTGTCGCCGATCATCAAGGGATGAATTGCCGTCTCTGAAGGCAGTAATTGCCAGGGCAATGCGGATAGCGCCTCTCGTAAATTGTGCCCCAGCAGTTGCAACTGCTGACGGCGCCAGTCGTCACCGGCAATCAGGCGCAGGCTGGCCGCGAGCGCTGTGGCTAGTAGTGCCGGGTTCGCGGTGGTAAACATGTAGGTGCGCGCCCGTTGCAGTAGCCATTCGATCAGGTTCGCATGACCAGCCACGAAGGCACCAGCAGCTCCGGCGGCCTTGCCCAGCGTACCGACGTAGATCAGGCGAGGTGACTGCAAGGAAAAATGCTGCAGGCTGCCTCGTCCTTGCGGGCCCAGCACGCCAAAGCCGTGGGCATCATCGACCAGCAGCCAGGCATCATATTGCTCACACAACGCAAGCAATTGGGGCAAGGGGGCGATATCGCCGTCCATACTGAACACGGCATCAGTGACGACCAGCTTGCGCGCGCTGGTGGATTTGACCAGCAAGCGTTCCAGGCTCGTCAGATCAGCGTGTGGATAGACCTTGAGGTCAGCCCGCGACAGGCGAGCGCCATCAATCAGGGACGCATGATTGAGACGATCTGAGAACAGGCTGTCGCCGACGCCGACCAGGGCGCTGATGGCACCCATATTGGCCATGTAGCCATTGGAGAAATACAAGGCACGGTCCATGCCGACGAATGCTGCCAGCGCCTGTTCCAAGGCTTCGTGCGCAGTGCTATGGCCGCTGATTAGCGCCGAAGCGGCTGCACCGACGCCGTAGCGCGCCAGTCCTTCCTGGGCCGCAGCAATCAGGGCAGGGTGATTGGCCAGGCCGAGATAATCGTTGTTGCAGAAAGACAGATAGCATTTGCCATCGACTTCCATGATCGGCCCTTGCGGGCCATCTACCAGTCGTCGCTGGCGTCGCAGACATTGGGTGTCCAGCGCCGCCAGTGCTACTTCAAATTGATCCATATCAGGTCTTCATCAAATTGATTGCTTCAGGAGAAAGGCTGGCTTGCAGCGGTAATTTCTGCAGGCCACGGTAGGCCGCATGGTCTTGCCATTCGGGCGGCTGCGCCGGCGTTGCGAGTTTGACATCTGGCATCATCCGCATCACCGCACGCAATGTCAGTTCGGCTTCCAGAGCTGTCAATGCGGCGCCGATGCAGACATGCGGACCACTACCAAAGGCGAGATGGGGGCCTTCGTGTCGATGGATATCGAGTTGATCGGGCGCGCTGAAACGCTGCGGATCCCGGTTTGCCGCACCCAGATGGAGGATCACTAGATCGCCGCGCTGTAATGACTGGCCATGCAGGATCAGATCCTCGGTCAGTCGCCGACCGGTATATTGCACCGGGCTATCGTAGCGCAGCAGTTCACGCAAGGCGCTCGGCAGCTGTTCTGGCTCGGTACATAAAGCCTGCCATTGAGCGGGATGCTGTAGCAGTGCCAGCAAACCATTGCCCAGCAGATGGCGGGTGGTTTCATAACCGGCGAAGAGCAGGGTGCAGCATTGGGCGACCAGTTCGAGCGAGGACAGGTGCCCCTGCTGCGCCGCTACCATCAGGTGGCCGATCAGGTCAGTTGGTGTTAGTGATGGATGATGCTGACGGTCGGCGATCACTTGTTCTAGATACGACGCCATTTCCAGCAATGCTTCCTGCGCGGCCTCGGCTTGGTCCAGTGTCGGCGTAGGGCTGCCAATGAAGGCGGCAATTGCTGCAGCGGCGTCGATGAAGTGGTGGTCGTCTTGCTCTGCGCTGACGTCGATTCCCAGTAAATCAGCGATCACCAGTGCAGGCAGCGGACGTGCCACTTCGGCGATGAAATCGAACTCGATTTGAGTCTCGCTATCCGTTATTTGTTGTCCGTAGCGTTGCACAAGGCCTTGTAGCAACTGCGCAATGATGGCGGCAATCCGGGGACGTTGCTGTTGCAGTGCTCCGGCATGGAAGCCCGCCTGCATCGCGCGTCGCAGGCGCTGATGTGCGCGACCATCGAGGAACAACAGCGAGCGCGATAATAGCCGCTTGAACGGTTGCAACTGCTGCCTTTGCTCATTGCTTTGCGCAGACAAGCCTGCACTACTATTGATCCAGCGCGTTGCTCGGCGCACCGAGAAGCGCGGATCGCGCAATGCGGTGGCGACACTGTCATAGTCGCGCAGAATCCAGGCCCCGCCACAAAAATCCTTGCTCCAGTACAGATCGCCTGGCGAACCGTCAGCCCGCATGTGCAGAAACTGTGTCGACTGATTCCGTAGATGCCGCGTCACTTGGCATGGCGCTTATCCCGAGTCGTGCGAACAGATCGTGATCATGATCAACGGCTGCATTGGCTGCGGTCAGCAGCTTGGCGCCGAGGAAGATCGAGTTGGCACCGGCGGCGAAGCACAAGGTCTGCAAAGCATCATCCATCTGTTCGCGTCCGGCAGACAGGCGCACCATGGTGCGCGGCATAGTGATCCGGGCGACGGCAATGGTGCGCACGAATTCCAGCGGGTCCAATGGCGGTGTGTGCTCCAGTGGTGTGCCCTTGATCGGTACCAGATGATTGATTGGGACCGACTCCGGATAGGGCGTCAGGTTGGCTAACTGGGCAATCAGTCCAGCCCGTTGGCTGCGGCTTTCACCCATCCCGATAATTCCGCCACAGCAGACATTGATACCGGCATCGCGCACTTTTTGCAGGGTGTCGAGGCGATCATCGTAGGTGCGGGTAGAAATCACGTTGCTGTAGAAATCAGGCGAGGTGTCCAGATTGTGGTTGTAGTAGTCCAATCCGGCCTGTTTAAAGGAAATCGCTTGCGTCGCACTCAGCATGCCGGCGGTCATGCAGGTTTCCAGACCGAGGGCGCGTACCTTGCTGATCATCTCGGTCAGTGCTGGCATATCGCGCTCTTTTGGATTACGCCATGCAGCGCCCATGCAAAAACGGGTGGCTCCCTGATCTTTCGCGGCCTGAGCCGCTGTGAGGACTTCTTCAGATGCCATCAGTTTGGTAGCGGTCAAGCCGCTGTCCTGATGTTTGGCAGACTGCGAACAATAGCCGCAATCTTCAGCGCAGCCACCTGTCTTGATCGAAAGCAGGCTCGCCAGCTGCACCTGATTGGCGGGAAAGTGCTCACGGTGCACCCCTTGCGCCTGGTATAGCAAGTCCAGAAATGGCAGTTCAAACAGCGCTTCTATTGCAGTAACGGTCCAGCTTCCAGAAGTCGATTGTGTTCTGTTCGTTAGTCCGCGTGATGTGACATGAATCACATGTGTCGTTGCCGGCGTTGCGTCGCGCGGAGCAGAAATCTGCACGGAGCAAGAGGGGGAGTTTGCTTGGGACATGGTTTCCTTGTGGATGGCTGAAGAAACATTGCTGCATCTTCAACATGCACGTTAAAATTATAGATAATTTGACGGAGAAAATAGATTGATCGCCTTAAACATCGTTTTTTATTGTATTTTGATTTATTTTTATTTAACAAACGATATTTTTATAGATAATCTCTAAATGACAGCGGATATTCCAGAAAGCAGCACCCAACCGACTTCGGCCGAGCGAATCGCCGCGCAGCTGCGTGCGCTGATTGTGCGCGGGGAAATTGCTGGTGGTGCTGCCTTACGTCAGGATCACATTGCCGAGCGCTTTGCCTCCAGCCATGTACCGGTGCGCGAAGCGTTTCAGCGGCTGGAAGCCCAAGGATTGGTGGTTACGCTGCCGCGACGGGGAGTCCGCGTGACCATACTCAGTCCCGCTGCAATCAAGGAAGCGATGGAGATGCGGGCGGTCTTGGAGGTGCTGGCACTGCGCCATAGTGCGCCCAACCTGACGACGGCAGATATTGATCGGCTTGAGCAGACGCAGGCCCAATGTGCGGCTGCGACTTCGCTGGCTGACTGGGATACTGCCAATTGTGCGTTTCATGAAGCGATGGTGAGTGCCTGCGGCATGCCGCGCCTGCTTGATGTGCTGCAGCAGCTGCAGCTGACCAATTCCCGCTATCTGTTTGCGGCAGGCTTGGTGCGCGGCTGGCAGCCGCGCTCAGATCAGGATCATCGCCTCATCATTGAGGCGCTCAAGGAAAAGAATGTGGAGCGTGCAGTGCAATTGCTCGGACGCCACATTGGCACGATGGAGCGTGTGGGATTTGCGCAGTGAGGGATTTGGCGAGGATTGGAAGATTTTATTGGCATTTAAATGGTGGTTGATTGTTTTTGCAGCATCTCCGCCGATTTTCTTCTTCAGTTTACGTTAGAGCAGCAATTCCTTGGCCAAATCCTTTTTGGGATCAGCTTGCGGCTCAAATTTCAAAGCCTGTTCGACGTGCAGCAGGTGATGTGTCATCAGTGCTACCGCTTCTTCCACTTTGCCAGCCTTGGCAACTGCGATGAACTCTTCATGTTCCTGACTGGAGCAGATGGCGTCGCGCGTGGATTGATACAGCATGGTAATGAGCGAACTGCGGCCAGCGAGTTTGATCAGAATATCGGTCAGCACAGTATTGCCGACGATATTGGCTAGTAGGATATGGAAGTCGGACAGTAGCGTGGAGCGCACCTGTGAATCGTGTTCTTCAATGGCCCGTCGCTCTGCTGCCAGATGCTCTTCCAGCCGGGCATAGTCCTCGGGTGTGGCGCGCGCCACAAATTCGCGAACCAGTGCGGCCTCCAGAGTACGACGCACGAAGAAGATATCGCGCGTTTCTTCTATCGTAGGTTTGCCGACAAAGGCGCCTTTATCGGGGATCAAGTCAATCAGCTTGTCCTTGGCCAGCATCACCAGTGCAGCGCGAATTTTTGTGCGGCTCACTTTGTAGACCCGTGCTAGCGCTTCCTCTCGCAGCTTGGCGCCGGGTGGCAGGCGCTGTTGTGCAATTGCCTTGGCGATATCGGTGGCAATGGCTTCGGAGCTGTCAGGTTCTGGTGTGGCTACTTCTGTCATAGGATGATGGTCTGGTTTGAGTTTCCCTGATCTTGGGAGGTTCGGGAAATGGGGCGAATTCGGTCGCTGTCTTGCTGTACAGACAATGTCAGCCAATTGTACCCTCAGACGCGCCGCGCTCGCCATGTTCAAACCAGACCCAGGTATCAGTTCAGTGCAGCATCGCTGACTTCGCCATTGAGCACGGCGCGGGCGCGTTGTTTGTCGATATCCTTTTCCCAGGAGGCAACCACTACGGTGGCTACACAATTGCCCAGCAGGTTGCCTACGGCGCGCGCAATGCCGATGAACCAGTCAATCGACAACACCAGCACGAGGCCAACCACCGGAATGGCAGGGATCGTCGTCAGGGTGGCCGCCAGGATGACGATGGCTGAGCCAGGTACCCCGTGTGCGCCCTTGGACGTAATCAAGGCAATGATAAGAATTGCCAGCAGATCACCCATAGCCAGATGGGTATTGGTGGCCTGCGCGATAAACACTGCCGCCATCGTCAGATAAATGGAGAAGGCATCCAGATTGAAGGAGTAGCCGGTTGGAATGACGAGACCAACGGTGGACTTTTTGATCCCCATGTGTTCCAGTTTTTGCATGATTTGCGGCAGTACGCTGTCTGAGGAAGTGGTCGCCAGTACCACGATCAACTCTTCGCGCAAATAGCCGATCAACTTGAAGATACTGAACCCTGTAGTGCGCAGGATACCGCCCAGAATGACCAGCACGAATATCGCTACCGTGGCGTAGAACAGCAGGACCAGGATCGCCAGTTGTTGCAGCGAGCCAATTCCGTAGCGCCCCACGGTAAAGGCAATCGCACCAAATACGCCAAGTGGTGCCAGACGGATGATGAAGGACATGCATTTGAAAAATGCGTCCGACAGCGAGCCAATCAATTGTGCTGCAGGACGACCTTTTTCACCGATCAGTAACAAGGCGCTGCCGAAAATGATCGAGATCAACAGCACCTGCAGCACATCTCCCGAGGTGAAGGCGCTGACGATGGTCGAAGGAATCATCTTCATGATGAAGTCCGAAAATCCGGCGCTCTTGACCTTGCTGGCAGTCGCCACATAATTGCTCAGGGCAGTCGGGTCAAGTGAGGTCGGATCGATGTTCATGCCAACCCCGGGCTTGAAGACAAACGCCATCAACAAGCCCAGCAGGAGGGCGATACTGGTCACTACTTCGAAGTAAATAATGGCTTTGACACCGACACTGCCAACCTTCTTGAGGTCGCTGGCACCACAGATGCCCTGCACCACCACACAAAATACGATTACCGGCACGATCATCGTGACCATTTTGATAAAGCCATCTCCTAGCGGTTTCAGGCCTTGCGCAAAGTCTGGGTAAAACCAACCAACGGCAACACCGGCAATCAAGGCAATGACTACCTGGCCGAACAACGATTTTATAAATCTCAACATTCTGGTCTCCTGAGTGTTTTTATGAGCAATGCGGCCTTTGGTCAACAAATCTCAGTACTGACCCAAGGGGCGTCGCCTTGGTAGCGGCTGCATGACTGCTGCGTCTTGTCAGTGCCACGTCCGGTATTGCCTTGCAGGCAACTCGTTAATTTTCTTTTGACGCCGACGACGAAGCAAACTATATTGCATACAATCTGTGAATACAATAAAAAAGTACAATCTTAACAATCCGTAGGGATGGAAGGGGACGTTGTGCAGAATGTTTCAGGGGAAGGGCCGCTGCAGGATGCTTTTCAGCAGCTGGGAATAGAAATCATGCAGCGCGCCGATGCGCTGGCGGTGCACTCGGAAGCGCCGGGGATGCTGACACGTACCTATCTGAGCGACGCCCATCACGGTGCAGCCGAGCAGTTGGCAGGCTGGATGCGTGAGGCCGGTATGACAGTGCGCCGCGACGCTGCAGGTAACGTGATTGGTCGCTACGCAGCGGCGGGAGAGCGTGAAGATGGGATTGGCGGTACATCAGCCACTGCTGCTGTGCCAGCATTGGTCACCGGATCGCATTTTGACACTGTGCGCAATGGCGGCAAATTTGATGGCAATCTGGGCATTCTGTTGCCGATATCCTGCATCGCAGCCTGGAATCGGTCCGGCACGCGCTTTGCGTTCCCGATTGAGGTGATTGGTTTTGCGGAAGAAGAGGGTGTGCGTTTCAAGGCGACCTTGCTCGGGAGCCGCGCAGTGGCAGGTACCTTCGACACCGGGGTGCTGGACAATCTCGACGAGCAGGGCCAGAGCATGCGCGAGGTGATGCTGGCGGCCGGCTACGATCCATCTCACTTGCCTGACGCCGCCTACCGCGCTGAGCAGGTGGCGGCATTTGTTGAGGTGCATATCGAGCAGGGCCCTTTGCTGCTCAACGAGTCCTTGCCCGTTGGCGTGGTGACAGCGATCTCTGGCGCGACCCGGTTCATGGCGCAGTTGCAGGGACTGGCCGGGCATGCAGGGACAGTCCCCATGCATATGCGGCGTGATGCCGCAATGGCGGCAGCCGAGATTGGTCTTTACATTGAGCAGCGGTGTAGCGGCCAGGCCGGACTGGTAGGCACCATGGGAATCCTTGAAGTACCACAGGGCGCCGCAAACGTGGTGCCAGGTGCTGCACGCTTTTCGATGGATATCCGTGCCGAGCGCGATGACGTCAGGCATGCTGCGGTGACCGACATTTGCGATGCAATCGAGCGGATCTGTTCTGCACGACGGATAGAGGTCAATCTCACCAGGACGCATGAGGCAGCCAGCGTCCCCTGTGCGCCGCACTTGCAGGCCCAACTGGCACAGGCGATTGAGGCTTGTGGTTGGCCGTTGCGTCATCTGCCCTCAGGGGCTGGGCACGATGCGATGGCACTGGCCGCTGTGGCGCCGGTGGCGATGTTGTTTGTGCGCTGTGGGAATGGCGGTATCAGCCATCACCCGGATGAAATCATGATCGAAGAGGATGCGGCCATTGCAGCGCAGGTGTTCAGCCGTTTTGTCGAGAATTTTGTGCCCTGAACCTTTGTTCAGGTGCGGTGCCGGATTGCAGTAGCAGTCTTTATTGTTTGTGTTTTTTGTTTTAGTTCATGTCTTGGTAACAAAGCAGATTCATCATTTCAATCAAATACAATTAAATTTAATTATTTAGCGAAGAGGAAGTTTCATGACTACCATCACTATCGACGGTTTTAATCTGGATGCACAGGCTGTGGTCAATGTGGCGCGTGCCCGTAACGGCAGCTACGCCAAGGTCGCACTGGCTGATTCATCGCGCGCTGCGCTCAAGGAAAGCCGCGACTATATCGAGTCCACCTGGATGCACGATGAAGCCCCGATGATGTACAGCTTCAATACCGGTGTTGGCCTGCTCAAGGATACCCGCATCAAGGTTGAGCATATTGAACTGTTCCAGACCCAGCTGATCAAGGCGCATAGCGCTGGTATCGGTGAGCCGTTCTCGGAAGAAGTCAGCCGTGCCACCATGCTGCTACGCGCCAATGCCTTCGCCTCCAACTATTCGGCACCACGGGTAGAAGTTGTTGACCGTCTGCTCGATTTCATCAATGCCGGGATTCACCCGATCATGCCGCAGAAGGGGTCGGTCGGCGCTTCCGGCGATCTGGCGCCACTGTCTTATCTGGCCGCTGCCATCGCAGGCTTTGATGAGGCAGAAGTGATGTATCAAGGGCAGCGCATGTCGGCACCAGAAGCCATCACCAAAGCGGATATCGGTCCGGTCTTGTTTGATCTCAAAGCCAAGGATGCTTCGGCGCTGATCAACGGTTGCACCGTTTCACTGGCAGTGGCTGTGCTGGCCGCCCGTGACGCCCGTGACCTGCTGACCGATGCCTGCCTGTCGCTGGGACTGACACTGGAAGCCATGCGCGCCGAGATGTCGGCATTTGATCCACGCATTCAGCAAGCCCGTCCACACGCTGGCCAGATCAAGACCGCAGAAGTGATCCGCACGCTGCTCAAGGGTTCCACACGTACCACCCACGAGGCCCGCGCCGTGCAACTGCCTGAAGAACTGCGTCGCACTGATATTCCTTACACCGCGCGGATTCAGGATGTGTATTCCCTGCGTTGTGCACCCCAGGTCTATGGCCCGGTGTTTGATGCACTCGACTATATTGATACGATTGTCCTCAAGGAAATCAATTCGGCAACCGATAACCCTCTCATCTTTGATAAAGAAGGTGGTGGCTTTGAAATCATTTCGGGTGGTAACTTCCACGGCCAGTACCTGGCGCAGGCGATGGACTTGCTGGCAATGACCATTACTGATCTGGGCAGCATCAGTGAGCGTCGCATCGCGCGCCTGATCGATCCGACATTGTCGTGGGGCCTGCCACGCAATCTGATGAGCGGTGTGCGTGGTGTCAATACTGGCTATCCCGTGGTGCAATGCTCGATGAGCTCGCTGGTCATGGAAAACCGTACCCTGAGCATGCCAGGCAGCGTCGACAGCATTCCTGCCAAGGGCAACAGCGAAGACCATGTCTCCAACTCGACCTGGTGCGCCCGCAAGGCAGCGACGGTGGTCGCTAACACCCAATATATTGTCGGCGTAGAAATGTTGCTGGCGGCACAAGGCCTGACGATGACCGAAGACCTGTTGCCGGGATTTGTGCTTGGCCAGGGTACCCAGGCCGCGTATGAAGAAATCCGACGCCAGATCCCTGCCTGCCTGGATGGTGATCGCTGGTTCCATAACGATATCGCGATAGCGCATTCGTTCATCATCAGTGGCTCGGTGCGCGAGGCAGTCGTTGCACGTATCGGGAATTTTGTCTGATCTTGTTTGATGTCACTGCCCCGTAAAGGGGCAGTTTTTTTAATGGCGTTACCCTTGGAGACAGTCCGGCATGTTTAGCTCAATCAGAACGCGCATTCTCTTTTTTACTATTGCCTTACTGATTGTCAGTCTGGGCCTCGTCGGGGGACTCTCCTATGTGATTGTCAAAAGCAACAATGACAGCACCGTCGATGCGAATACGCGCTCGATTGCCGACGGCTACGCGGCTGCCATCAATCAATGGGTCGCCTCTAAGGCAAGCATGACAGCGGCCGCCGCCGATGGTATTTCGCAGGCAGATCCTTTGTTTGTGCTCAAGCAGTTGCAAAAAAGTGGTGGGTTCTATGTCACCACGCTTGGTAAACAGGATAAAACGGCATTCACTTCCAGTCCGGATGGATTGCCAGCTGGCTACGATCCAACCGGTCGCGCCTGGTATTTACAGTCAGTCAAGGCCGGTAAGGCCGTTGTGACTAAACCTTACACCGATGTCGTAACCAAGAAGCCGATGGTGTCCTTTACCGCGCAGGTCAAGCAGGATGGCCAATTGCAAGGTGTGGTGGCAGCAGCAGTATTTCTGGATGGTGTGAGCGATGTAGTCAAAGCGGTACATCCGACGCCGGCCAGTTTTGCCTTTCTGGTGGATCATGATGGCATGATGCTGGCGCATCCTGATGCGCAATGGATCAACAAGCCGGCCAAAGAATGGAACGCGGAGCTTACCGCAGACCGTCTCAACAGTCTCACTGGCGATCAGTCAAAGACACAGTTGTCGCTCGATGGGGCTGACAAGCTGGTGCTTGCCACGCCGATTCAGGGTACAGAGTGGACCTTGTTGGTGGCGATGGACAAGGCGGATGTGAATGCCGGTATGCGTCGCGCCACAACCACCTCTCTGATTGCGATCGTATTGGTGGCGATTCTGGCTGCCGTCATGATGGGGATGATCACGGCGGCAGTATTCAAACGCTTGTCCCAGGTACGCAATGCGATGGATAACGTCGCCTCCGGCAATGGTGATCTGACCATGCGCTTGCCACAGGAAGGCACCGATGAAGTCAGTCAGATTGCACGTTCGTTCAATCTGTTTGTCCAGAAAATCACGTTGATCCTGCAGGAAATCCGGCATACCAGTGATGCGGTTAAAGTCTCTTCTTCTGAAATCGCCAATGGCAACCTAGATCTGTCCGGGCGCACTGAACAGCAGGCGGGGGCGTTGGAGCAAACTGCTTCGGCTATGGAGCAGCTCACTTCCACCGTCAAACAAAACTCTGACAATGCGCGCCAGGCAAATCAGCTGGCCGTGGCCGCATCGAATATCGCGGCCGAAGGCGGTGCTGTCGTTGGCAACGTGGTTGCAACGATGGCTGCAATTAATCAGTCTTCGCGACAAATTGTGGACATTATCGCGGTCATTGACGGGATTGCTTTTCAGACCAATATTTTGGCCCTCAACGCCGCCGTTGAAGCCGCGCGTGCGGGCGAGCAAGGGCGCGGTTTCGCGGTGGTGGCCAGTGAAGTACGTAGTCTGGCGCAACGCAGTGCGCAGGCAGCCAAGGAAATCAAGGAATTGATCGACTCGTCGGTCGCCAAGGTCGAAGATGGTGGTGCGCTGGTGGAAAAGGCCGGTCAGACCATGGTCGAGATTGTCAGCAGCGTCAATAGTGTGAGCTCCATTGTCAACGAGATTGCCACCGCCAGTACTGAACAAACCAGCGGGATCGAGGAAATCGGGCGTGCCATCACCCATATGGATGGAACAACCCAGCAAAATGCCGCGTTGGTCGAGCAAGCCGCCGCCGCTGCACAGTCTTTGCAGGATCAGGCAAACCGACTGGCCGCCATTGTCGGTGGTTTCAAGCTGCAGGGCTGAATTGCGTAGATCTACATGGTGTTTGTGATTGTAGCTTGACGTCAATGCCCGGGCTGGTCAGGCTGGTATCCATCGGTAAGGGTCTTGAGAAAAGCAATCACATCCTCGATTTCGGCATCATTCAGGGCGGTTTTATCGCCCGGATGACCGCCGAAAGGTGGATCCATGTTCACATTCACAGTGTATTGCGGTAGCAGGTCATCGAACTTGCGAATGCTGCCGTTGCGGTTGTGCGGATACCATTTGTGAGGCGCGCTATCGCGTTCTACATAAAAATGCAGCACGTCCTTCAGGTTGTGCATGACTCCGTTATGGAAGAAGCTCTGACGTAGCGCAACGTTGCGCAGAGTAGGGGTCTTGAACAGGCCGCAATACTCGGGACGATCAATGAAATCATGGCGATCCGGTCCGCATAAACCAAAGTCGTGGTAGAGCGGATTGGCATTGGCGACGATATCCTTGTTGCGTGGTACACCCAGCGCGATCAGGCCGTAATCGGTAAATTGCGGGAACGCGCCGTTGGGCGCGATCTCGCTGATGTGGCAAGACGCGCAATTTCCCTTGTCTGGTGCGTTGAATAACATCAGACCCCGTTTTTCCTGTGGAGAGAGTGCCACCTGTTTGCGCAAGTAGGCATCGTATTTGCTGCTGTAGGGATAAAAGTCGGCCGGGCTTTCCTGAAATACTTCCAACGCCATTAATGCCGCCTTGAATGCACTCGCATCATGATCCAGCACTGTCGCGCCAAAGACCGCGCGCAATTGGTTTGCATACGGTGCTCGGCGCAGTTTGGCAGCCACCGAGGCTTCGTCCGGATTACCCATTTCATGCGCCGATAGCAGCGGAATACGTGCCTGATCGTGGGTCGAATCGGCCCGGCCATCCCAGGTCAGGCCGCCGGTCGGGCCGGCATCGATACTGTCGTCATTGTCATCGTCATGAAAATGTTCGCTAAATGGTGGCACCGTCTGCAGGTAGCGCAGCGAGGGTGCGGCGCGGGTACCGGGGCGTTTCAGGTCGGCGCCGCCAAACTGGGTGGCAAGGCGATTGGGCGGGCCGTAGGCAAATTCAGGGCTATGGCAGCTGGCGCAGGATTGCTTGCCAGAGGCCGACAAGGCCGGATCGAAAAACAGGTTGCGTCCCAGCGCAGTCATTTCCTGAACCTTGCCGCGCTCGATATTGGCTGGCGCATAGGTAGCATGTGCATAGGCTGGGCTTGTGGGCGCTGGTGCCGGATCTCCACCCTGCAAGGCATAGGCAGAAAAGGCGGCAATCATGCCCAGTACAATGAAGGGAAATAGGGCTGCAGGCGAAATTCTCATTGGCACAGCATAGCAAACGCGAATGACAAGATTGTGAAGAACATTGAACTCATTGGCGGGCTGGCGCGGTTTGTCATTGCTCCGTTATATTTGCACATTAGGATCATGAGCTTTACAAACCAGAGGCGATGCTATGTCCAATCAGCTTTTTTCAGTGTGGCGTCCTGCGGTCTCAGTCGCCGCTGTCGTAGTCGGTCTGAGCGCCTGCGGCGGTAACCCGGCTGTAGCACACGATGACAGCGCACTGCGCAATATCAATACACTGGTCGTGATCTACGCCGAAAATCGTGGCTTTGATAACTTGTATGGCTTGTTTCCAGGTGCCAATGGTATTCCAGGTGTTAACTCTTCGGCACGTGGAAATGTCAATCCACAGGTGGATGTCGATGGTGCTGTATTGCCGGTCTTACCGCCGACCTGGGGTGGCGCGACTGTGCCGGGGCAGAGCAAGGTGGTAACCCAGGCACAATCGGCTGGATTGCCTAATAAGCCGTTCCGGATTGAATCAACAGAGGGATTAGGACTCGATAGCAGCATCATTACCCGTGATCTGGTGCATCGCTTCTACAACAATCAGATGCAGATCCATGGCGGCAAAAATGATCAATTTGCCACCTATTCGGATGCCGGTGGCCTGTCGCTGGGCTATTACGATGGCAGTAACATGGCGATGTGGAAACTGGCCCAGCAATACACGCTGGCGGATAACTTTTTCATGGGCGCGTTTGGCGGCTCCTTTCTCAACCATCAATACCTGATTTGCGCCTGCGCACCGCAATATCCCCATGCGGATCAGTCGCCTGCCAAGGGGGGGATTTCGCGTATTGATGTGGATGCTAACGGTCAGTTCGTGCGTCTGACACCAGCAGTCGGATCGCCCAAGTCAACCCTGGACGGACCGCAAAAATATATCAATGACGGCACCTTGACTCCAGCCGATGCCAAGGGCATGTTCTACGCCGTCAATACCATGCAGCCAGCGTATCAGCCAAGCAATGTTGCTCCGGCCGTAACGGACGGCAGTCACCTGTTTGCCGATGCTAACAATGCCTCGACCTTGCCGCCACTGACGCAGACCAATATCGGTGATTTACTGACGGCTAAGGGCGTGAGCTGGGCTTGGTATGCTGGCGCCTGGAACGAGACCTCGGCTACCGCTAGCGGCAGCCGTAAATTCGGTGTGCCGATGCCTAATTTTCAGTTTCATCATCAGCCGTTCAATTATTACGCGAATATGGATCCGGTTACCCATGCTGCTTACCGTGCTGAGCATCTCAAGGACTTTGATAGCAGCTTCCTGCAGGATGCTGCAGCTGGAAAGCTGCCTGCAGTATCGTTCTACAAGCCGCAGGGCAATCTGAACCAGCATTCCGGTTACGCGGATGTGGCGTCGGGTGATGCGCATATTGCGGATGTCATCAACAAGCTGCGCCAGAGTCCGCAGTGGTCGCATATGTTAATCGTAGTAACGTATGACGAAAATGGCGGCTTCTGGGATCATGCCGCGCCGCCGAAGATGGATCAATGGGGGCCGGGTACACGGATCCCGGCGATTATCATCTCGCCCTATGCCAAGAAGGGCTATGTTGATTCAAGCTTGTATGACACCAGCTCTATCCTGCGATTCATTACGCGTCGCTGGTCGTTGCCGACGCTGGATGGGATCGCGCTGCGCGACAAGGCTATTGCAGCCCAGGGTGGTCAACCGCTCGGAGATTTGAGTAATGCGTTGGTAGCGCAGCCACAATAAGCTGAAATACTGATTAACTGACAGCAGACGCACGGTCACTATTCGGTGGCCGTGCTTTTTTATGGCCGCAGCGTAAGAACAAAGTGGTGCAGGGGTGGGTTTCGGTGTGCCGAATTGCTTTAAATTTGTCTTTGACAACTTCATGAAGCACCTTATTTTGTCATGAAGCGGCTCTCAAAAGATGACAAAATCCTGACAATCCATAAAAGTTTCTAATTGTTACAATCTGTTACTTATTTGCTTTGCACAAACTTATGAATGGGAAGTATTCTTATTTGCATTCGTAATCTTTATCGCGTTATCAATAAAGAGAGCGACGTCAAACTGGCATCAAGCAAACATCAAGCAAACAAGAGACCGGCACCTTCCTTCATCATGAATAAGCAAATTCGTCGTCATGTGCTCCCCGCCATGATGCGCAAGACCTGTTTTGCACTGGCAGCACTGACCCTAATGCATCTGTCCGCGTACGCAGCGCCACCACCAATGTCGACTCCGGCTAGCACAGACGATACCTACGACAGTGGTTCCAGCACCAGCTTCTTGGATGGACTTAATCGAAGTAATACATTGCTGGGTGACATGGGAGGGCTGCGCTCGTCGCTGGCCAGCCGTGGCATTACGCTGGGCATCCAGGAAACCAGCGAGTTTTTGGGTAACACCAGTGGCGGCAAACGTACCGGCTTTGACTACGATGGTTTGACCACGGTCACCATGCAGCTCAATACCCAGCGCGCGTTTGGCTTGTATGGTGGCTTGTTCAATGTCAGCGCCTTGAGCGTGCACGGCACCAATCTGAGTTCGCGCAACCTCGGTAGCTTACAGACCGCCAGCGGGATTGAGGCCGATACCGGCACTCGCCTGTGGGAACTCTGGTACGACCAGAAGCTGCTGGAAGAAGATCGCCTCGACGTCAAGTTCGGTCAGCAGAGTCTGGATCAGGAATTCATGGTCAGCACCAATGCCCTGTATTTCGTCAACACCATGTTCGGCTGGCCGATGCTGCCATCGGCCGACCTGCCTGGTGGCGGTCCGGCATATCCGCTGTCGGCACTGGGTGCCCGGGTTGCCGTGCGGCCGGTGAATGGCGTTCAGATTCTGGCCGGCGTCTTTAGTGCCTCACCGGTCACCAATGCCGATCCATCGCTGGACTCGCAGAGCACTAATCACAACGGGCTGAGTTTCCCGGTTGGCCATGGCACCATGGAAATTATCGAAGCGCAGTTCTCCTATCCCTCGCTGGGAGCGATGGTTGAGCCGGGTGAAGCAGCGCCGCTGGGCTGGACCTACCGTATCGGCGCCTGGTACAGCGGTTACTCTGGATTCCAGGATCAGCGCTATGACACCAACGGTGTTTCACTGGCAGATCCGAATAGTAATGGCGTGGCCCAGAGCCATCGTGGCAACTACGCGTTTTACGCCGTCGCCGACCAGCTGATCTGGCGCGACAATACCGATCCAAATCGCACCATCGGCGTGTTTGGGCGCGTCATGTGGACGCCACTGAAAGATCGCAACGTGATTGACGCCAGCCTCAACGCCGGGGTCGTGTTCCATAGCCCGTTCCGCTACCGTACCGATGACACCTTTGGGGTTGGCGTTGGTTATGCCCATGTCAGCAGCCGTGCTTCTCAATATGATACGGATACCAATACCTATAACGACACGACATCGCCGGTACGCAGCAGCGAGAAATTTGTCGAGCTGACCTATCAGTACCAGCTCAAGCCATGGATGCAGATTCAACCGGACCTGCAATACGTGTTCAATCCTGGTGCAGGCGTGCCGATTACCAGCGGTTCTTCCCAACGGATCAAGAATGAGCTGGTCCTGGGTGTACGAACCAATATCTCTTTCTGACCTTCGCTTCACGACACCATGAAAACAGTCTCCCTGCACCATCTGATTGGCCTGACACTGGCAGCAGCCTTCGGTCTGGCAGCTCTCAACAGCAGCGCCGCCGAACCACGCGGCATGCTGGAAACCATCAAGCATCACAAGACCCTGGCGTCCACCATTCCTGATAATGGGGACGTCAATCCTTACGCAATCGTCGTGGCACCGGTATCGGCTGGCGCGATTGAAAAGGATGATGTACTGATCGATAACTTCAACAACATCTCGAATCTGCAGGGCACCGGCACGACGATCGTACGCTATCGTCCCTCGACCAAGGAAACCAAGCTGTTCGCACAGGTGCCGCAAACGCTCAAGGAATGTCCGGGAGGCGTTGGCCTGACAACCGCGATGAGCATGCTCAAAAGTGGCTGGGTCATTGTTGGTAGCACGCCTAGCAAGGACGGCACCACCGCCACCAAGGGTGACGGCTGTATGCTGGTATTCGATGCCAATGGTCACCACGTTGCGACGTGGGCAGGCCCGACCATCAATGGTCCGTGGGGCAATATGGTGACCATCGATCATGGTGACAAGGCAACTTTGTTCATCAGCATGGCAGGCTTCGGCGTGCAAGGCCCCAAGGTGCTTGATGCGGATGGTCAATATCCCGTTACCGTGCGCAATGCCACGGTCCTGCGTCTGGAAGTCAGCATTTCCGAAGGAAAACAGCCGGTACTGGAAAGTCAGACCGTCATCGGTGATGGCTTTGCCCAGCGTGCCGATATGGATAATTTCCTGTTTGGGCCGACTGGTCTGGCGCTGGGATCGGATGACACGCTCTATGTGACCGATGGCCTAGACAATGAAATCACCGCCATCGCCAACGCTAGCACCCGTACCGACAGCGCTGGCAAAGGCCGCGTGGTAACCAAGGATGGTTTGCTGGGCTGGCCACTGGCGATGGTCATGACACCTGCTGGCCACCTGATCGTGGCCAACGGCAAGAATGGTCAGGCCGTCGAAATCGATCCGGCCAGTGGCAAGCAGATCTACGGGCACTGGCTCGATTCGAATCAGGCACAATCGCCACCGGGCAATGGTGACCTGTTCGGTATCGCCCTGACACCAGACGGCAAGGGCCTCTACTACGTCGAAGATGACGTCAACGCTCTAGTCGTAGGAACACCGTAATGGATAATGATCAACACAGCCCGAAGCGCCGCCGCTTTCTGAGTGGTGCCGCACTGGCAGCGGCGGCCTTGCCGGTCTCTGCTGCTGCAACTGCAGCGACCGCAGCATCAGGTAGTGCAGGTCATGCCAGCCATGGTCACACCGAACCGTTTTTCGGTACCTATCAAGGCGGTATTACCACCCAGATGCAGCGGCAGAGCTACTTCATGGCCTTCGACCTGACCACCAGCAAGCGCGAGGACGTCATCGCATTGCTCAAGGCCTGGACCGAGGCTGCCGCCGAGATGACCCGCGGTGCCGAACTGGCGCCTCGTCATCCCGACCCGGATCAGCCACCCGAGAGTGGCGGAGATATCATCGGCTTGCCCGCATCACGGCTGACGATTACCTTCGGCTTTGGCCCCGGCCTGTTCGAAAAAGAGGGTATTGACCGCTATGGACTGGCCAGCCAGCGTCCGGCGGCACTAGCCGACTTGCCCAAGTTCACCGGTGATCAACTGGTCCCTGAGCGCAGTGGCGGTGATCTGTCGATTCAAGCCTGTGCTGATGATGCTCAGGTGGTTGAACACGCGGTGCGTCGACTGGTTGCACTGGCCTATAACGTTGCTGTGATCCGTTGGGCGCAGACTGGCTATCAGGCGGGCTACAAACCAAGCGAGACACCGCGCAACCAGATGGGCTTCAAGGATGGCACCATGAATGTTGCCACCAAAGATCCGGCTGCCATGAAGCAGTTTGTCTGGGTCGGCGAAGAAGGGCCGGAGTGGATGCGCAACGGCAGTTATATGGTGATTCGTCCGATCCGTATCGCACTGGAGCACTGGGATCGCATGAAGTTGGGCTTCCAGGAGCAGACTGTGGGCCGTCATAAGTACTCCGGTGCACCATTGGGCAAAAAGCATGAATTTGAACCGCTTGACCTCAAGGCGACCGATGCCGATGGCAATCTGGTACTGCACGAGCACGCCCATGCCCGTATGGCTGCGCCCGAAGAAAACGACGGTGCCCAGATCCTGCGCCGTGCCTATGCCTATGACAACGGTGTGACCAGGATCGCTGAGCGCTGGCCGCCATGGCGTCAAGCGATGACGTTTGACGCTGGTTTGCTGTTCCAGTGTTACCAACGCGATCCGCGTACCGGCTTTACCAAGATCTTCGAGAACATGGCCAAGTTCGACATGCTCAACCAGTTCACCACCCATGTCGGCAGCGCACTGTTTGCCTGCCCACCGGGCGTGCAACCTGGTGAATACATCGGCCAGAAGTTGTTTGCCTGAAAGAATGCGCTAGCCAATTGTCGGCTAGCGCAAAAATTGCTACCATCTCGCCCAAGGAGATGGCATGCCTCCTTCAACCGCGACCGGCATCATACCGGCGCTGATGATGCCTACAGAAACCTGCGCAGCTGGTCCTGTAGGTCATCGCCTGCAGTAACCGGTTGCGCAAACCGATAGACAATAAAAAACTGGAATCTTCTAGCGCACCAAGCACCGGTACCATGAAAACTGACTCCTTCCTGCAGCAACTCAATCTGTTGCGCCACATCGCCAAATGGAGCTTGTTGAGCTTGCTGGTCGCGGCGCTGGCAGGCAGTGCCTCGGCATTTTTCCTGTTTTCACTGGAATTCGCCACGAATTGGCGCGAAAACCATGCCTGGATCATCTGGCTGCTGCCGCTGGCCGGTTTCGGGGTAGGTTTGCTGTATCAGCATCTGGGCAAGTCGGTCGAAGCAGGTAACAACCTGCTGATTGACGAAATCCACGATCCCCGCAAAGTCATCCCCTTGCGCATGGCGCCACTGGTGCTGTTTGGCACCGTGGTATCTCACCTGTTTGGTGCCTCGGTCGGGCGTGAAGGCACAGCGCTACAAATGGGGGGTGCGCTGGCCGATCAGTTGACCCATCTGTTCCGGCTTGATCGCGAGGATCGCCGCATTTTGCTCATGGCCGGTATCAGCGCCGGTTTTGCCTCGGTATTCGGCACGCCGCTGGCAGGTGCCATCTTTGCGCTGGAAGTGCTGGCCGTTGGCCGTATGCGCTACGACGCCATTTTTCCGTGCTTTTTGGCCGCCATCATCGCCGATCAGGTGGGGCTGGCCTGGGGAGTACATCACACCCATTATGTGGTCAGCGCTATGGCACCGCTGACAAGCTGGAGTGTGCTCGCCGTAATCGCTGCCGGGATCCTCTTCGGACTCACCGGCAGGCTGTTCGCCACCAGCACCCACGCGCTCTCCGCACTGGTCAAGCGACATATTTCCTATGCACCGTTGCGGCCTCTGCTGGGCGGCGTGATCGTTGCGGTGGCAATCTGGGTGCTCGGCACGCATCGGTACATTGGGCTGGGGATCCCTGTGATTGTCGAGTCCTTCCAGCAGGCGGTTTCCCCTTGGGATTTTGTGGGCAAGATGATTTTTACCATCACCTCGCTGGGGACTGGTTTCAAGGGGGGGGAGGTCACGCCATTGTTTTATATCGGCGCGACCCTCGGCAACGTGCTGGCACCGCTGCTGCATATACCGATGCCGATGCTCACCGGGATCGGCTTTGTGGCGGTTTTCGCCGGTGCCGCGAATACGCCGATTGCCTCCACCATGATGGCGATCGAGTTATTTGGCCCCGAGATCGGCCCACTGGCCGCACTGGCCTGCATTGCCAGCTATTTATTTTCCGGGCATGTCAGCATTTACAAGGCCCAGCGTATTGGACGCGGCAAGCATGCGACAGTCGTGAGTGGTGATGCTTCGAGCAGCCAAGCCAAGGACTGCTGAAAACCTGATGTTGATCAAATCGCCACAGGAATAGACAGAGTAATCTGGCAACAACTATATAATTTGCGAGTAAAATCTAACTTGTTTTCTAGTAGCAATACGATAATGTAAATCTTTAATATGTAATTCGACTACAGACGTATGGCTTCACTGTAATAAAAACAATATTCTGAAATAACGTGCAATTTGTCTGATGACACCGCAGACAGTCCATCGAGTAACGCCGTGGCTGCCCGCTTAACAGTAGAGTGAACATGAAGTCCTTTCCTACCGTCGCAAAATTACTGGCTGAACGTCTTGAAATCGACGTCGATACTATTCAACCCGACACCAAGCTGGAGACACTAGGTGCTGACTCTCTGGCTGTGATCGAACTGATTTTCGATCTGGAAGACGAGTTCGGTATCAAGCTCGGCGACGAACGTCCGACGCTGGTGGTGGTGCAAGACATTGCCGACATCGTGGATGGCCTGCTTGCCAACAAGCCGCAGAGCTGAGTGACTATGGAGCGCGTCGTCATCACAGGGCTGGGTGCAATTTCAGCATTGGGCCAGGGTGCAGAGCACACGTTTCATCAGGCACTGAATGCCCAGTCGGGAATTGCACCATTGCAACACGAGCACGCCGAGAGCCTCAATGTCGGCGTAGCAGGGCAGGTCAAAGAGCCGTTGACTGACCTGATCCCCAAAGCAGAAGCGTCCTTTTTCGATCGCTTTGCCTTATTCGCCTGGGCCGCTGCCAGTGAAGCACTGGAGCAGGCTGGCATCAACCGCGACACTTTTACCGCAGAAGAACTGACGCGCAGCGGCGTGTTCTGGGGCACTGGTATGGGCGGTGCCGGTGCGGTGGAGGCGACGTATGTTGATCTCTATGTCAAGCACAAGACACGTGTGCGTCCGATGACGGTAGTGGCCGGCATGAATAATGCTGCTGCTGCGCAGGTTGGCCTCAAGGCCGGTTTTGGCGGTACCGTAAACACGTATAGCAGTGCTTGTGTCTCGTCTGCACAAGCCATTGGCGAAGCTTATCGCCATATTCGTCATGGCTACGGTGATCGAGTGATCGCCGGTGGATCCGAAGCCTTGCTGACCCATGGCGTGTTGAGCGCATGGGATGCGATGCGGGTGTTAGCGAACAAGGATGCGGAGCATCCTGAGCGTTCCTGCAAACCGTTTTCGAAAAACCGTAGTGGTCTGGTCATGGCTGAGGGTGGTGCAGCAGTGATGCTGGAGTCACTCTCGTCTGCGCAAGCCCGTGGTGCGAAGATTCTGGCAGAGCTGGTCGGTTACGGTACCAGCAATGACTGTACCCACATTACCAAACCGGACTCGGGTGGTCAGTCGCGTGCGATGCGGATGGCCTTGAGTGATGCCGGGCTGACGGCTGCCGATGTCGACTATATCAACGCGCATGGTGCCGGCACACAGGCTGGCGATGCGGCGGAGACAGAGTCGATCAAGATTGTCTTTGGCGACCATGCCAAGTCACTGATGGTCAGCTCGACCAAATCGGTGCACGGTCATGCGCTCGGTGCTGGTGGTGCGCTGGAGTTCATCATCGCGGTACTGGCACTGCGTCATCAGGCGGTACCACCAACAGCGTTCCTTGATCAGCCTGATCCAGAATGCGATCTGGATTATGTGCCGTTGCAGGCACGCCGTGGGCGGCTGTTGCGAGCAGCCATGTCGAACTCATTTGCGTTTGGTGGCTGTAATGTTGCGCTGATTGCGAAGCCGTTTGTGTAAGTTTAAGTTATTGCGTTGTCGCACGTGCTAGTCAATTTAGCCCTGTCAATTAGCGTTGGCAGGGCTTTTGGTTTTTATGCCGGACTTTCCAATGGCGAGTCAGCTTGCGGTTTGTCAGCCTGAGGTGGGCCACCCAGCGCCTTGTAAAGATCAGCCAGGTTGTGCAGTTGTGCCAATCGTAAGTGCAGTAACGTCTCCTCCGCTTGGTTTGCCGTCTCTATACTATTGAGCCAGGTTTGCATCGCTACTTCGCCGGCGAGATAACGACGTTGGCTCAACGCGCCATCTTGTTGGCTCAGTTCGAGGATGCTTAGTTGCTGTTCGATGTTTTCCAATAATCGGGCACGTGTGCCGAGGGCGTTGTCGACTTCCTGATAGGCGGTAAAGAGAGATTTTCGGAAACGTGCGACAGCAAGTTCGTAATCGGTTTCACGCGATTGGCGTTCCACACGGTGCTGCTGCCAATTCAAAAATGGCATGCTGACCGCCCCGCCAAGCGCTAATACCGGGTTTTGCAATAGATTGCCCAGACTCATACTGCTGGTGCCCATAGTGCCGGTCAGACTAAATGTTGGGAAAAAGGCCGCCTTGCTTTGATCCACCTGTACCAGCGTTGCTCGCAACAGTGCCTCAGCGGCCATCAGATCCGGACGCCGTTCCAGCAAGCTGCTGGGTAACCCTGCTGCGATCTGCTGCATGAATGGGGTGCTTGATAGTGCCGGGATATCAGGTAAAGAGTCTGCCAGTGGCTGGTTCAGCAATAAAGCAAGCGCATTGCGCTTTTGCTGCAAGTCTCCCAACAGATCTCGCCGGGAATTTTCCTGCGAGAGCAACGCACGTTGCGACTGCAATACCTCCAATTTAGCAATGGCACCAGCCTGGTATCGTGATTTGCTCAGTGCAACTGTCTGCTGCGCTTGAGCCAGTCGCCGATCCGACAAGGCAAGCCGAGCTGTCAGCGCAGCAATGTCCCAGTAAACGCTGGCAGTGGTGCTATCCGATAGCAGCCGTGCGGCCTGTTGATCATAGCGGCTGGCAATGAAGCGCTCGCCAGCCTCGCGCTGGTGAGCTGCGATGCGCCCCCACAAGTCAAACTCATAATTGATGCTCAGGCTGGTGCTAGAACTTTTCTGCCATTGTGTTGCGCTATCGACGGTGCGGCTACCATTCATGCCGACTGTTCCAGTCAGAGAGGGACGTGCATCGCTCTCGCTTAATCGAACCGACAGCTGTGCCTTACGGACATTGAGCAACGCCGTTTCCAAATCCGGGTTACGTAACCGCACTTGCTTCAGTAAATCTAATAGCACCGGGTCAGCAAAACCGTGCCACCAATCCTCTGGTGCGGCACCACCTGCAGGTTCAATTGTCCTGGCATGTTGCCATTCTGCGGGAATGCTGAGGCTCGGGCGTTGATAGTCAGTAGCCTGACAGCCAATCAGGCAGAAGGCCAGCATACCTGCTGGCATGCGCCAGATGTGGGCAAGCCGCCTCAATGTATTTGTATTCATCATTCTCTTGCCAAGGCATCGATGGGTTTCAGGCGTGCAGCATTACGTGCGGGTAGGTAGCCAAACACCACGCCAATCAGGGATGAGCACAGGAAAGCTAGTCCAATACCGGTGGGAGACAACGCCATTTGCCATTCCTGCACCACAAGCGAAAACAGGGCGCTCGTAAGATAAGACAGCAGCACGCCGATCAGACCGCCTACTAGACAGACCAGCACAGCCTCAGTCAGAAATTGCTGTAACACATCGCTCTGGCGCGCACCTACCGCCATACGGATGCCGATTTCACGCGTGCGCTCGGTTACCGAAACCAACATGATATTCATCACGCCGATACCGCCAACCACTAGTGAGATTACGGCAACCAGCGTCAGCAGCAATGCCAGAGTGCGACTGGTGTTTTCCACCGTTTTCAGGATTTCATCAATATTATGGGTAAAGAAATCCTGTTTGCCATGGCGCTGCAGTAGAAATTGCGTGAGTGCCTGCTCAGCCAGAGCGCTGGAATGCCCTTCACGTATCCGCACGACCAGGCTATCAAAATAGGAGTGCCCCAGAACCCGACTGGCCACCGTGGTGTAGGGTAGCCACATAGTCAATGTACCGCTGTTGGTAAAACTACCTTGTTTAACCTCGACCACGCCGATCACCATGGCAGGCACGATTCCAATCAAGATAATCTGACCAATCGCCGCATCATTACCAAATAATTTGCGTCGCAAGTTCTCGTCAATCACGGCAACCTGGTCCTGATGGCGGAGATTGGCGGTCGTAAAACCGGTCCCTTCGATCAGTTTTTTGCCTCGGACTGCAAGAAAGTCTTCTCCCACACCGCTGACCGTGGCACTCGTATCAGTATGCCGATAGCGAATACGCAGCGGGACGCTGCTCTCTGGGGTGATGGCCGCCACATAGGGTTCTCCAGCAAGTGCTGTCAGATCGTCTACTATTAATGTACGAATACTACTCGCCTTGTCATCGCTCCAGCTTTTACCGCGCAGTATTGTGATGGTGTTGGTCCCAATCGAGCGAATATCATTGAGCACATAATTTCGCGCACCGTCACTGATGGCGATAATGGAGACCACCGATGTAATCCCAATAATAATGCCTAGCATTGTGAGCAGGGTACGCAAGCGATGCGACAGCATCGCGAGCAAGGCCATGTGGAAGGCCTCCATCAATCTGGTCCAAATGGACATGCCGGCGCGCATGCTGGACGAAGGCTGCGGATCGATAGCAGGTGCGATCCGTGCCACAGTCGGCTGATCACCCACAATTTCGCCATCCCGGAGTTCGATGATCCGTTCGGTCTGCGCAGCGATTGCCGGATCATGTGTGACAATGATGATGGTGTGACCGGCGCCATGCAGCTCTTTGAGAATATGCATGACCTCGCTACCGCTATGACTATCGAGTGCGCCGGTAGGCTCATCGGCGAGAATGATGGCGGCGCCATTCATGAGCGCACGGGCGATTGATACCCGTTGTTGCTGTCCACCCGATAACTGACCTGGCCGGAACGATTCCTTGCCAGCCAGTCCCAGCCGTACCAATAATTTACGCGCGCGTTCGCGCCTATCCTTTTGTGCCATACCGGCGTACACCGCAGGCATGGCAACATTATCGACCGCACTCAGATGCGGCAATAAATGGTAACGCTGAAAGATGAACCCAAAGTGTTCGCGCCGCAGATGTGCAAGTTCGTCCGACGTCAGATCGCTGACACGACGGCCAGCGATACGATAATCGCCGGTCGATACCTGATCCAGTCCTCCCAGGATGTTCATCAGAGTCGACTTGCCGGAGCCAGAGGCTCCCATGATGGCCAGCATTTCTCCCGCACGTATCTGCACAGAGACATCCTTCAGGACCACCGTTTCCTCTGCACCGGATGAAAATCGCCGCCAGACTTGGCTGAGTTCGAGCAAAACCTCGCTCACAATACCACCACCGTCTCTGGGGACGTCGTCTGATTCGTGAGGGGATTGCTGATGACTACCAGTTCGCCGGAGACCAGTCCTTCCAGCACCTGGATGCGCGTGCTAGTCTTCAAGCCGGTGCGTATAACACGCGGGTTCAGCTTGCCGTCGGCAGTCTGCACCTGCACCGTATAGCGGTCATCTTGCTCTGGCGTCCCCAATGCTGCCAGCGGAATACTCAGTGCCTTCTCAACCTGCGCCAATACGATAGCAACTTCGGCCGTCATCTCAACCCGGAATAAGCCCTCGGGATTGGGGACATCAAACAAGGCTTTATAAAAGATGGCACCATTGATTTTTTCAGGCGTCGGCAGAATCGTGCGCAAAGTGCTATTAAAGCGCTTATCGTGTGCACCCAGGACAGTGAAATAAACCGGCAGGCCGGCCCGGATATGAATGATATCGGCCTCTGAGACAAATGCTTTGATTGTCACTTGCGACAAATCGGCCAATTTGAGTATGACCGGGGCCTGCTGCGTAGCGATGACGGTTTGTCCTTGCTGCGTGACGAGTTCCAGGACTTCACCGTCCATCGGCGCCAGAATGCGGGTATAGCCGAGTGTCGTACGGTTTTTGTCCACCTGAAACTCGCTCTGGCGGATCTTCGCACCCACTGTATCCAATTCTGCCTGCAAGGTGTGATACTGCGTTTGTGCTGCCAGCATTTCTTTTTCAGAGGTCGATTGTTCAAGCCACATCGTAGCTTGCCGCTGCCACTCCAGCTCAGCCTGTTTGAGCTGCACTGTTTTTGCTTTTTGCTGCGCAAGGTCTCCATCCAGTGAAGCTTGCGATACTTTTAATTCGTTCTGGATCAGTTCAGGATCAATTTCTGCCAGAAGTTGTCCCTTTTTTACCTTGTCACCAGCTTCGACGGAGAGGTGCTTTAGCTGCCCCGATGCCTGCGCGCCAATGTCGACTTGACGTAGTGCCTGAATCACTCCGCTGGCCAGGACGACACGCTTGAGTTCTCCTTGCGTAACCGGCGCGGTGAGGACGTAAGGAGCTGGAGGTTCGCTCAACCAGGCTTTGCCGAGGCCGACAAACACCGTGAGCAAAATGAGTAATAGAACACTGTAACGCACTGGGTGCTTTTTGATATTCATCGTGTGTAGCTTTTTCGCATGTCGATTTACAGCCCCAGGGACTTGTGTGATTGCGCATCGTTGTTACATCGAAGGGGCGAGAAACCTTTGCTGAAGATCTCGCGCCAAGAGAGGCGATGTGACCTGCGAGCTCCGTACAAGTTTCAAAAAAGATGCCGGGTATCACAAATCGAACATGGAACGAAGTGAGTGTTGCTTTATGAAATTAACAGGTGTTAAGGTTTTGTTCGCCTGCTTAAAATTGCCGACGATAGAAATATTTGGTGTAAGTTATCGACAGATGAGAGCATTTTGCCATTATCACTCACGATGTTGTAGACCTGTTCTCCAACAAGCTGGCCGGGTAATGCCAAGCAGGTTCGCGCTATCCATGTCGCGGTAGCGTATCTTTTAACTAAAGAACGAAGGATGAAATAATGATCAAAAAACTTTTTGCTGCGACTCTTTTTGCAGCGGCATTAGCACCTGTTGCGGCGCACGCCGCGATTTCCGGCCTGAACCATGTACCGGACGTCGATCGCTCACAAGTGACCATCCACAGTTGGACGATGACTGGCTTTAAGTTCGTCGGTGGTATCGATCCCCTTGCCATTAACTGCACTTGGGACTTGGTTGCGGTTGACAATAAAACCCGTCGTTTTATCACTATTGCCAGTGAGGTCAACACTGGTTCACTGCTAACAGGACTGTGTCAAAAGCCGCAGTCGCTGTAATGACGCAAGTCGATCCGCAACAAGACGGCGTTGACAAATATGGCCAAGAGGCCGGCGCCACAATGTGGTGCACGACGAGCAAGGCGGATCGATATTATTAAAAATGCCCTGCAAAGTCATTCTCAGCAGGGCTAAGTCAAATTCCCTTCCTATCGTCCATCTGTCGCTGTGACGCTCTCGCATTTGGCGCGACGATGACGCTCTTACTTTTCCATCACAAAATTGATTAAGGCATTCGTTACGTTTGCCCGCGGCTTGGCGCATTCGATCAGCGCAAATGGTTGTTTTATGCATTCGCTAAAAAATATATAAAAGATAATGCGAATGGGTATTTTTTAACCCTGGGTCCAGGTTCAGCACGAACCAGGTTAGGGGAGTACAACCATTTTCAACTCATCACATGGCGTCAGATAAATCTGTAATTGGTCAATCAAGGGCCGCTATGGGCGCTCAGGAAGCTTGGAAAGGAAAGCAATTTCTCAGCGAGGAGCATAACAGTGAACTACTCAAGAGACTCGCACGCGTGCCGGGAAGAAACGCGAACACTCTCACGGCGCAACAAATTGCTGGGAGCACGATAGGCCTGCTGGCTTTGGTTACCAATATTAGAACGACACCAGCGATTTTGACGCAAGGCAGCAGCAAACCCAATCAGTCACAAGAAATAGGACGATTTTCTGGGCCGCAGTATCACAATTTATCGAATTCGAGCAATCCCGCTGGAGTAGAGTCTATGCCTATGCTGGCGGGTGCAATACGTTCGGCGCACAATGATCTTGCAACACAAGCCGATGCAGATAACTTAAGCCGGCCCAGAAGGCATGTTATCGGATCCGTTGAGGTAGAAAAGCTTGTCATTCCTGAAGCGACAATACACCGGAAAAACTATCCTTACGATGTCGCTAAAAATAGCAAAGGCATGTTGGTCAGAGAGTTCGAGGAAAATCTCTACGTTGCGGCACCTGTGAAAGACAGACTGTCCATTTATTTGCATGGGCTCAAACCTGCGAGCGACTTTAATATTGTGCAAAACATGCTTGACGTGCCAGCTCTGATTGCATCTCAATCCAGGGCAGGAGCAATCGCAATGGCCAGGCAGAAATATGGTGAAGATTCCTTTGATATTTACGAATTACATTCAAATGGGTTTACTGGCGCGTCGCTGGAAAGTAACTATGTGGATGGACGGTTAAGCCCTGATCAGTTGCTGAAAATAAATAAGAATCACAATCGCATGTTGGTGCAATCGGAAATACATATCGATGCAGAGGCTGGACGTCCAGAGTTGATTGCAATGGTTAAAGCGGGGGGCGCGCAATCAAAGCATGTCGTACCGGGTAGCATCCTTGCTATGGACGGTATGTTGCAAACATCATTTAGTGGATATTTATACATACCTGTCTCAGCCATGCACTCCTATCGCGTGGGTTCGGATTACCTTGCAGAAAGCACAGTCAATTTCTTGCGCTGTTCGGAGACAGAAGAGGGTGGAATGGCATATGGAAAGGAAAATTTTGGCAAAAACAACTTTATGCTCTACAAAATTAAGGCCAATTCAAACCTTGGAATTTTTTGGTATCAAAATTATCTGTTCAATCAAAAAAATACAGCTGAAAAACTAGGAATTAATCCTGAAAATTTATTTGATACTTCAACGCTTTCCAAGCGAGACAGGCATTTTTTTGAATACCGTATGGTAGATCTTCGCGCCAAAATAGATAAAAAGGATTGGGAGAAGATTTTTGATCCGGGGCAGAAATTGGCTGAAATCGATACATCAATATCAAAAAGGTTGGCGGCTGCTCAAAAGGAAATTGAGGATATCGCGGCGCTATATGATCCTATTCTTAATCCACTATATTTCATAGAAAATTATATAAAAAGTGAAATTTTAGAATATGAAAAGATAACCGGAAAAAATACCGAATTGTTGCCTGAAAGTAAAATAAAAATTTCCTATTGCCGATCAGATGCCATTGTAATCGACCAGAGTGGACCGAGTCGTATTCCACACCCGAAGCCTGTTCCCGAAATTAGTTACTCTATGATAGATATTATTACCGGGCAGTATCTACGTGATCTAAACAGTCTGCACGGACCTGCAGGGTATCTGATTTTGGGATTTGAGCATGAAAAACTGATTAAAAAATTAACAGAAATTGATCTTCAGAACACAATGCTTGATCAGCTTTCAAATTATTTCTCAATCTCTAAAAATGTAGAGGGCATTAAAAAATATCATGTCGATATGATACGTCTGCGTTGCCTTCAATATCTGGATAATAAAAATATAAGTGGAAGTGGTAAACGGGCCGTTGAGGAATTTTTAGCAGGAAAAATTCATGCAAAGGAAGTGTTTTTTCACGAAATTAAATTGAATGGTGTATTTTTAGTTCCGGTTAAAAATGGAGGTATTTTATTTAGTGTAAATGATAAAAAATATTTTGAGGCGCTAGAAAAAAATATAAATGTATATATATCTGGAAATTTTGTCGAAATATCGATTCCAGGATTCCCGGAGTCAGATGAATTTAGAAGCTGGATATTGAATAAAATACCTTATTATTATCAGGATAAATACAGAAACAATCCATCATTATTTTCTGCGAAAGTAGTTAATGTGGAAATTCACAATGACGGTCCATTCTGGGGAAGTAACTTCCCGATCAGGCAAGACACTCAGCTACCTTTTACTCTGAGTAAACCTCAAGAACTGGGAAAATTGATCGATGGTATCGTGTTCAGTGAAAAAGATCGGCTGTCAAAAGATATCGACTACCTAATCCGCACACCTAAAGAACAGCTCATACACGTGTTCTCGGACATTACTCGTGATGTACTCGGATTTGCCGCCTTGGTGGCAGGGTTCGCTATCACGGGAGGTTCAACCAGTGCTGCGTGGTCTCGTATTATGATCCCCTTGGCCATTGACGCTGCTTCGGTAGTTAACAGCTTGCTGCAAGCGGCATCGGCTGATCGTATAAGTCGTGTTGAAGAGTGCCAAGCCGAAGCCTTGATGGCTGGTGCACTCGGGATCATGGGTTTGGGTATCGGCGTCAAACTAGATGCGAAACTTCTTAAACAAGGTGTCAGTGTAAGTAAAGCCCTCAAGCTATTCCGTCAACAAAAAAGTGGTTTTAACAATCGACAGAAATGGTTTATGTCACCAACACGACTCGACGATGGGCGCATTGGTTATCCATTGAGTCCCCAGCGGCCACCAGCGCTTGGCGTTGAGCCAGATAGTGCCAAAGCTGTTCTTCCCGTCGGAGGGGCGGATGATGCTGCCAATATTCCCTGGGGGCAAGGGAAACTCGTCGACGAGATAAAAACGGGAAAGATTGCAGAAAACGGGAGGATGCAGATTGATCACGACGCGAAGCAGGGAGCGCCGCATCTTGCTCCTCTCAACGGTGCAGTGACGGCAGTGGATGTCTTCAAGCCCCGCCCAGCCGGCATCATTCAAGGGGTGGAGGTGATTATTCCGATGGATGGCGTGGAAATGTTTGTCGAGAGAAACATTATCAAATACAGGGTAAAAAATGTAGATGGAGATGTAATTATTGTTAAATATGATTCAGATAAAGGAGGTTGGCATCGTGTTTTCATCGATAGATCTGTCTCAACCGATTTTATATTGATAAAAAAAACAGATAATTCTTATCAATGTAAAATTGTTTCAGAGAAAGAATTCTCAAGTGCGAAAAAAAATGGATTTGCAGAGCCAGTTAAATTCAGGAAAGTAAATTTTGGACGCATTCCTAAAGTTCCTGTGAATCCACGGTCAATTCCGAAGAAAATTCATTCGGTGTGGATCGGCGACGATATTAGTCTAGAATTATCTGAAAATATTATCAATAATGCAAAAAATAGTGGTGGTTACGAATATACTTTGTTCGTTGATGCAAATGAGGGAAAATTAAAAAATATTGAAAAAATGATAAACAATAAAGTTTCGAATCTGAAGGTCGTCGATCTGAATAAAGAGGATTTTTTTAAAAAATTTAAAGGTGATGATACGTACAGAATGTATGAGTTTTTTCGTTCGGGAAGGACGCAGAACCTAGCAGCATGCTCTGATGTATTAAGATACAAGGTACTGAATGAATTTGGCGGAACCTACCTTGATGCTGATGATTCTATCGTTAAATTTGTTGGAAACGTTGACCTGAAGGCAAAGAAAAATGACATTTTGCTAAATAGGTCTATTGGGCATCAAGGTACTAATTTTTTTGGATTTGGAAATAGCAATATCGCATGCCATCCGGACAATAAGATGTTGGATGAAATAATTGGTGAAATGATTGTTAGATTCGATGAAAATAGAAATTGGTTATTTAAAAATAGGCCTCGGGTTAATTTTTTTTCTAAAAAAGAAGATGTTATAAAATTTCATGAGTATCAGAAAAAAATATTTCATATAACAGGCCCTGATTTGCTAACTGATGTAATCAAAAAGAAAAATACAGGTTCTGGATATATGGCTAATCTGGAGATGGAGGTAGAAATTAACAATATAATTTTACCTAAAGAATTTGAGGCGGCGAAAATAAATGCTGAAAATTATTACTTTCCTTTCCATAAACGTTTTCCGATAAAAATCGGTAGTCAGAACTCCATGAGGCAAGTCCGTTAGAACCTTGGTCATCCTGACAGTAGTTCGCCCGCACAAAATTGAAATTACCGAGACATATTTTTGCGTACTGGTTGTGAAGCCGTTTGTCTAATTAGCTCATTATCTGATCGGCGCTTGGGTCACGGTTGCATAAAAAGCCTTGCCAATGCCGTTGGTGGTTTTTTTCGTTGTTGCGCTTACTAGCTTATGCCTCATCCCAGAATGTGTTGAGACCTTCGATCCGTTCGTCCGAGGCGTGGCGCGCAGGGCGGCGGCTTCGGGACGGCTGATCGCTGGTGCGGTTTGGTCGTCGGCATCGGCATCCTGATTGACTTCACGCACGAGAGCGCTAGCGAAAATGATTCGCATTGGCGAGTGGATGCCTGCACTGATATCGCGGCCGAGTTTAATGAAGTCGGCGAAATTTTCTTTGGGGTCGGGACCGTGAGTCCATTGAAAGTCTTGGTAGGCGGGGTTGGTATTGTGCTGTGGTCAGACGTGTTGAAGCTAGGCACAAACTTCGGTACGCGGAAATTTGAGGCATAGCGTGACTCCTTAGGCAGCTGGTTTACTCTTGATTCAGGGCGAACGAGGTTTGCTATCACTGCCTCCCAACTTCCGGCGTAATCGTCGCCAGCCGATCACCACGGCACTGACCGACAGCGCCAGACCACCGAGACTGAGCAATAGCAAAACCGTTGTGCGCCAGCCTGGATGGCGCAGCATCGGCGCCAGATCCCAACTGTGCAGCAGGCTGAACAGCCAGCGTCCGGTACGCTCAGTACGATCCAGACTTAATACCGGTTCACCGGTACTGACATCGATGTAGACCGTGCTTGTGCCGGGATCGGCAAAGGTCAGCCTGAGCACAGGCAAGTGGCGGCTGGCGTCTCCCATCATGGCTTGTGGGTCGCGTCGGTAATAGTAGTTGTCATAGTCGTTAAGCGACATGCTGCTCGTGATCGGATAAGGGAACAATCGTTGCGCCGCCTTCTGTAATCGTGCCAGCGGCCACTGCGGCAGGATAGTCAGCGTTTTCTTGTCCTGCAGGAGCAGGCGTGTGCGATCAGCCTGATCCCGCGCCAGCACAAACGGCTGACCATCCAGCACCTTCCATTCGAGCATGACGGCCTCAAAACCATGGAGATGCAATTGCCGTAGTAAAGCATCCGGAGGGATGTTGAGGTGCATCTGGTCAGACACCTCACCGGTATAGGCAGCCAGATTCGGGGACATGTTTGCCGAGAATACGCTCAAGGGATTCATCGACATCAGTCCGCTGAAAATCCAGCTCAGCGTGATCGCAGCAAAGCCTAGCCCAAGCAGGTGATGCCAGCGCATCCAGCCACTGGCATACGGCGAGCGCGAGCCCGACTTGTAGCGACCATTGAAGCGCCAACGCCAGATGCCAACCAGAATGCCACTGCACGCCAGTAGTACGCAGACGAACGACAGTGCGATTACAGTCCAGCTCCAAACGTTGTCTACCGGCTGATTCTTGAGTGGATACAGCCAGTGCAGCCATGCGCCGACAAGGTTCCAGCGACGTTGTGCCAATGGTGCCTGCAGGATGATCTCGCCGGTCTGTGATGAGATATACAGCAGGCTGGCATCGGCATCGTCCATTTGCACCATGTGCAGTGGACGATGCTGGTTAAAGCCTCGCGAGTGTGTCCAGCGGTCTTCATTGATTGACCCCAGATAGCGCGCCGGGACGCCGGGCAGGAATACCTGCGCCGCACGCAGCGCTGCATCAGTGCTAAAGCTGCCTGCCACCTTGCCGGTAAGGGCATCAACGACTGCGCGCTTGCCATCCGCGCCTTGCAGCACATAGCGCGGACGACCATCGGTGGCCTGCAACACAAGCCGTTGTACGCTACCGATGTCAAGCGCAGTGAGTTGCCCGGGGGACAGATAGGGCAATTGCTGTTCCAGTGTCGGCAGATGCTGCAGGCGATCCCAGGGCGTGAGCTTGGGATAGCCGACATACAACATCACCATGCCACTGACAAACCAAAGCGTCATCAGCAGGCAGCCGAAGATACCTGCCCAGCGATGCAGCAGATAGATCCAGCGCCGTGGACGCGTCCATGTTTGACTGAACATGCTTAGAACCGGTGATTGACACTCAGCATGACTTCGCGACCGGGGCCGTACAACCATTGGGTATCGTTGTAATAAGCAGTCGTGAAGTAATGCTTGTCGAATACATTGTTGGCGCGCAAGGTGACCGTGGTGTCAGGTCGGGCCTGCCATTTGAGCGCCAGATCGATGGTGGTGTAGGCCGGTAACATGAGCGTGTTGGCATTGTCGGCAAAGCGTCGGCCGACGTATTGCAAGCCACTGCTGGCAGTCCAGGTGGGCATGAAGTCCCAGCTCAACCAGGCATTGGCAAGTCGTTCCGGGACGTTGGTAGGCACATTGCCGTCACGCGAGACGGCCACGCCGTTGACCGATTCCGAGAAGTTGTCGTAACGGGCACGCAGCAGAGCCGCATTCAGGTCGAGCTTCCATGTTTCAGCAAAGGCCAGCGACAGGGTTGCCTCGATACCGTGTGACGACTGCTCACCGATCTGGATGTTTTGTGTCGGATTGCTGGCGTCACGCGTGAGCAGATTGTTCTTGCGAATCTGATAGGCGGCCAGTGTCCATTCACCACGCTTGGCCCAGAAGCTTTGCTTGATACCGACTTCCAGCTGACGCCCGATCGAGAGGTCGAATTTGCTGTTGGACTGGGTCAAAAACAACATGCTGCTCACAGGTGCAGCAGCCTTGGCATATTGGCCGTAGACGCTCAGTTCCGGCGTGACCGCAAATACTGTGCCCAAGCGCCAACCCACGCTAGCGAACTGCTGCTCGAAATTGTTGGTTGGTGTGATCAGGTCGCTACGGGAGACATCGGAATGGTCAAAGCGCAGTCCGGCCATCACCGAGAGCTGGTCTGTCAGGTCGAGTTTGTCTTCCGAGAACAGCGCATATTGGGTCGCCGTGTTGCGAAAGCGCGGCAGGAACGCAACTGCGCTGCTGTAGGTGCCGGGATCGAAGTTGGTTGGATCAACCGAAGTGAAGGAGCCTGTATAGGTGTTGTTGGTGTGCAAAAAGGTCGTGCGATTGACGTCAAAGCCGAGCGAAACCTGATTTTTCAGACCCAGCAGGTGGCCATCAAAAGTGACGTTGGTGGTATTGCCGGTCTGTGACTGATCATGCCGAATCTCGGTTGCGCCAGAGCGGTCGATCAAGCCAGTACTGGCGTTGTAGGTGTAATCCTCCGCATTGCGCCAGTAGCGAATACTGTTGATCTGGTACAACTGCGTATGGACCTTGGTCTCAGCGTTGGGAGTCCACTGGGCTTCGAGTTGGGTCCAGCGATCGCGGAAGTCGATGTCGCTGTTATTGACATCGTAATTTTCGTTACGCAGGGATGACAGTTGCTGTCCGTTGACCAGCGGCGTACCAAAATAATGCATTGGCCGCTGATGTCCCTGTGCATAGCTCAATTGCAGAAACAATTCAGGCGAGACATCAAGGCGCAAGGCAGCTGATACCGAAAGATTATTTGAATAGCCGCGATCAACCCAGCCATCGGAGCGATCGCCACTGATGTCGACGCGGTAGGACCACTTGTCGTCAATCGCACCGCCGCTACCAAAGTTCATCTTTTGCGTATTGTTGGTACCGACCGTGAAGCCGACCTCGCTCTCAATCGGTCCCCGGCTTGGTTTTTTGGGGACCACGTTGACCACCCCACCGATAGCACCGTCACCATAAATCACGGATGCCGGGCCACGCAGCACATCGATGTGATCGATGCTAGCGGTATCAAACGGAAAACTGATACCGACGCCGCCATATTGGCGTACGCCGTCATAGAGCCACATGACCGAGGTGGTATCGGTAAAGCCGCGCACCGACAACGAGCTGCCGCTGTTACCGGGATGTCCCATGTTGCTGTAACCGGTCGAGCGCGTAATGGCGTCGACGATCTTGCTGTCGCCATATTCATCGAGCTGTTCGCGGGTGATTACGCTCACGCTGGCAGGCGTTTCCAATGGCGTCAGATCAAGATTGGAGCCGACTGTGACCGGCTTGTCGAGTTGGCCGGCAGTATTTGCCGAGACGGAAATCGCTGGCAAGGCAGCTTCCTGGGAGTCGGCCGCCCAGACTGAGAGCGTTGGCAATAATGCGCATGGTGCGCAGGCCAGCAGACGTAGCCAGTGGTGAGAAAAGGGGGCGTACGGAGAGCGAGTTGATGTTGTTTTTTTCATGGTCATGATGAGTTCGATGCGTTCGATAAGCGCAGCCGAGCGACACTACGCCTGATCGCACGAGTGTGATCGAGACAGGCGCAGGTCGCGCAGATGCCGGCACTAGCCCTGAGAGCTAGTGCCGCAGCAGGGCGGCGGGAGTGTTGATGTAGCGGGTTAAGCTTCGAATGCAGGCGGGCCGCGCGGCCGATTCGTCAACCATGCAGAGCGCAACACAAAACCCTGCGCCTTGGTGACTGGGAGGGAAAAACGGTAGACCAAATGACCAAGAACCAGATCGATACGATCTGGTGAGGAAGTGGCGATGGTGTGCTTGCAGCAGAGGGGGCAGTGCCGATGATGATCCTGATGGTTCTGCTTGCTGGTCGGATCAAGCAGTTGTGCCGTGGTGCCGGTGACGGAGCAGACATCGTCACCGGGTACATCGTGGACGACAGTCGCGCTTTCTGCCTGCATGGGTACAGCCCACAACATCGTCAATAGGGAGACGATGCAGAGCCAGCACAACAGTCGGACCAGGTACGCAGTATTTTTCATCGGCGCCGATTCTACATGGCGGGATGACAATGTGACTGCCAATGAAGGGGGGCTGCGACAATTGGTCGCATGTAGAAGGCGCGTCAGCGCCGGTCAGTAGGCGGTAGCAGCGATAGTTGCAAGCGCCAGGCGCTGGAAAATAAGTGATCTCTCGATGCGATGTCGACAATATTTATCTGCCGCATGCATTTCCGAGTACCTTCATGGTTCATTCAAGTAGCCAAATTTGACGGATCAGCAGGCAATCGCCGCAGCATTACAAGGCGACTTCTCGATGGTATTTTTTACAGTGCATATCCATAAAAAATCGCTTCTCGACACGAAGCGCGTTCCCGGATGGTGAATGGATTCAAACTCAATTTTGATGCCAATTTGGCCCTCCTCTGCAGCGTTTTACAACAAATGGTATTCTCAGCGCCCTGTAAGGGATTCTTAATTGTATGTCCCTTAGGTTTTGCAATTGCTGCTATGACAAGCAGCTCACTGAATAGCATTTGTAGGTATGTATCAGCACAACCCCGACGATCAGTCTTATCACACCAAGGCCGCTTTTGAAAATGGAAGGCTGGTTTGTATCCCTTGCTTGCGCAAGCACAGTCTGCCCCTGACGTTTACTGGCCCGCTACATTACGCAACTTGTACCATGTGCCACACAAAAGGGTCTGTGGCACAACAGCAGCGTAAATGATCGTCATTTGCGCGTGAGCTCTAGTCCCATTCATGCCAGCGTAATGTCGATGCCTTCGCTGGCATAGGGTGCCACCAGTTCCGGCGCGCAGCTGTGGTGCACCACAATCCGGCTGACTTCCCGTAATGGCACGATTTCAAATGGCGAAGTTTTGTCTAGCTTGTCGGGCGAGGCCAGCACCACGGTTTCTGCTGCGGCCCTGCTGAATGCACGTTTAACACCAGCTTCGTCAAAGTCCAGTGCCGTCACGCCAGCGCGGGGATGGAGACTGCACACACCCATGAAATACTGATCCGCGCGAATGCCGGCAATCTGCTCGAGCGTGCTGCTGCCCATGGCGACCACGGAGTGGCGAAACAGCTTGCCGCCAATGATGATGACTTCAATCTGCGGATGTCCGACCAGTTCCACCGCAATCGACGGTGAGTGAGTCACTACCGTTGCCTGCAAGTCGTGCGGCAATTGACGCACCATCTGCAGGCAGGTCGTGCCGCCATCGATACAAACCACCTGACCAGGCTGCACCAGCGCCGCTGCGGCGCGGCCGATTTCTTCCTTGGCACCTGGCTCAATGCCGTGGCGATCAGCAAACATCACCAGTGGTGGCGTCAGCGGCAATGCGCCGCCATGGACGCGCCGTAATAATCCTTCTTTTGCCAGTTCCCGCAAATCGCGCCGGATCGTGTCTTCCGACACGCCCAGACTCTCGCTAATGCTCTTGGCGACGATACGTCCTTCGCGGCTGAGTAGATCGAGTAAGTGTTTCTTGCGTTGACTGGTGAACATGGTACGGCCTGGCTTTCCTGGTTCAGTACGGAGTTACGTGCACGATTTTGCCTGATTATAACAATGTATTTACACGTATTTTCTTGAAATTCGACAAAAAAGCGTGATATTGTTGCTGTGTTTTGCACGAATTTGCCCATATCGGCAATTTGTGTTGGTTAAACGTGCATCATCACACAGGAGTAGGAATATGAACAATGACCGCGTACGCATTCGTCATGTGGAGGTACTGTCGGACGACTGGTATCTGCTGAAAAAAACCACTTTTGATTACCGGCGCGCCGATGGCAGCTGGCAAACCATGAGTCGTGAGACCTATGACCGGGGCAATGGCGCGACGATCCTGCTCTACAACCTGACGCGGCGCAGCGTGATACTGGTGCGTCAGTTCCGTTTTCCAACCTATGGTGAGGAGCATGATGGCTTTCTGGTGGAAACACCGGCCGGTTTACTCGACAACGCCAGTCCGGAGCGACGGATTCGGGCCGAGGTGGAAGAGGAGACTGGTTACCGGGTTGGCGCGGTGCGCAAGGTGTTTGAGGTCTACATGAGTCCTGGTTCAGTGACCGAGAAGCTGCATTTTTTTGTTGGTGAATATCAGGTCGATGAACGCGCCAGCGATGGAGGCGGCAATTGGGAAGAGGGCGAAGACATAGAAGTCATGGAAATACCCATCCAGCAAGCGCTGCTGATGGTGGCGGAAGGAGAGATTGCCGATGGTAAGACCATCATGTTGCTGCAGTATGCGCAGTTGCATCTGTTTGGCAAGGCAGCCGGGAATAATTGACTGTGCTCAGTGATAGAAAATCTAACAAAATACATGGTGCGGAAAAGCTTGATGAAACTTGCTCTTTCCTGCTCTCATAGGAGCTTATACAATCAGCCAGCACCAAGTGTTGGTGATAGCCTCTTACTATTTTGTTAGATTTATTTGGATATATCCTGCGCATGCACCGTCTTCCTCCATTGAACTCCCTGCGCAGCTTCGAGGCTGCGGGACGCCTCAAAAGCCTGACCAAGGCGGCCGATGAACTGTCTGTGACACACAGTGCCGTGGCTCAGCAAATCCATCAGTTGGAGAGTTACCTGGGCCAGAACCTGTTTGACCGTCAGGGGCGGGCATTGGTCCTGACGCCGCGTGCGCGTCACTTCCTGGTCGATGTATCGGGCTGTTTGTCCCGACTGGCAGCAGCGACAGAGCAGATGCGCGCCAATCCGGCACGACGTAAGCTGCGGGTCAGTGCCTCGATCTCGTTTGCGCATGGCTGGCTCTTACCGCAGCTCGCAGCGTTCCATGCACGGCATCCAGACATTGATGTGGAACTGGTCACCTCGCCCGACTTTGCGGTTGATCAGCTCGATGAGACTTGCGATGCGCTGATCCGTCGTCATCAGCCCAATTTGCGCCGCATCGGCTTTGTATCAAAGTTGCTGGTACCGAACCGCGCCATACCAGTCTGCTCTCCCGGCTTTCTTGCCTCGCACGCATTACACCAGCCGGGCGACCTTCGGCCAGCTCGGCTATTACATTTTGCGGGGCTGCCGGAAATGTGGCAATGCTGGTTCCATGCAGCCGGTGTCACCACGAGCGAGACCCTGGCCGGTCCAGTGTATGACCACTTTCTGCTCCTGATGCAGGCCGCCGAGAGTGGCATCGGGATCGGTCTGGCCCCCCAGTTTCTGGTTGCGCAGGCTGTGGCGGAAGGGAAACTGCTACCGTTATTTCCAGAAGTGATGCTGCAGGGACCACCGTTTTACTGCCTGTATCGTGATACGCCAGATGATGCCGATCTGGAGTTGTTCCTGAACTGGCTGCTGGAAGCCGGACAAAGCGCACAAGATATCTGCATGGACCAGACCATGGCTTAGGTCAGAAATGGATAGGAATGGATAGAATGGGCGCTCTGGCAAAAATAATGCCGTCACGGTTGAAACCATTTAACCAGTCAATACGGAATTTCATGACGTTATCGAACCTGTTGCAACGTTCACCTGTTTACCTCAGAACGACTGGTGCTGCGGCGATGCTGCTGGCACTCGGGGCCTGTGCGGTGCAGCCGAGCTATGCGCCACAAGTACTCAAGACACCTGCTGACTGGGACAACCGTCTGCCATCGGCGCAGGCAAGTGTCGATAGCGATGAGCATAGCAATAGCGCGACAACAGATAACGGGCAGTGGTGGATCCGACTGGGCGATCCGGCCATCGTCAGCCTGATCCAGTCAGCCTTTGCTGACAATCCGACGCTGGCACAAGCTGTCGCCCGGATCGATCAGGCCCGTGCGGCGGCCGGGCAGGCCGATGCGCAGCGTCTGCCCAGCGTCACCGGCAGTGCCAGCCTGAGCCGCGCCAAGACCGAGAACACGCTCGGTGTCGGCAGCTCCACGACCTTGCTGGAAACTTCTCGTACCATCGGTTCGAATTTCAGTTGGGAGATTGACCTCTGGGGACGTCTGCACGAGTCTGCCAATGCTGCTCAGCGCCGTCTTGACGCGCGTACTGCAGATGCGCAGGCAGCTCGTCTTTCGCTAGCGGCGCAGGTAGCCAGTACTACGCTGGCATGGCGCGCCTGCGCATTTTCCCTGCAGGTGCGTGATGCCGATATCGCCTCGCGGGAAACCGAACTGGCGCTGACCCGGCAACGTCGCGCCGTGGGTTATATCGCACCATCGGCCGAGTTCAGTGCCCAGGCCAACCTGGCCAATGCCCGTACAGCACGCATCAGCCAGCAGGAGCAATGCACACGGGACGTCGATGCGCTGGTGGCATTGAGCGGGCAGTCTGGCGCGGCGGTCAGGGCCTTGTTGTCGTCTGGTGTTGGTCGTCAACCACAAGCCGACGCAACGACGCTGCTGACCGATGTCAGCCAGATCATGCCGAGCCCGCCTGCCGTGCAGGCTGAGTTGCCAGCCACTGTCTTGCGCGAGCATCCCAGTCTGGTCTCGGCGGAGCGACAGGTTGCTGCTGCCTGGTCTGATATCGCCGTTGCCAAGGCACAGCGTCTGCCCGATGTCAGCCTGAGCGCGGCTCTGTCCGGTCAATGGTTACGGGCGTTTGGGACGAACGTGGCGTTCAATGCCTGGTCGCTGGGACCATCAGTGAGCGTGCCGCTGTTTGACGGCGGCGCCGGTGCCGCCAATGTGGATGCGGCCACCGGTCGTTATCGCGAAGCCCTTGCCACTTTGCAGGCCAATCTGCGCACCGTGGTGCAAAACGTTGAAGATGCTTTGGCCGGGCAGCTTTCTGCTGATCAGCGCGTGATTGCATCGCAGGATGCGGTCGAATCAGCGCAGCGTAGTTACGCAGCTACGTTGGCGCAATGGCACGCCGGGGCCATCAGTATGTTTGAACTGGAAGATGCTCGCCGCGCACGCCAGACCGCCGAAGAAAACTTTATCGCTGCCAAGCGTGATCAGGGGCAAGCCTGGGTCAGTTTGATGCTGGCAACGGGGCAGATCGATCATGTCTATTGATCGCATCGCGAATTCCAGCAAGAGCAATCAAAAGCCAACAAAATCAACAACGCACGCAAAAATTCATCGCCAAGGAAACCGCACAATGAACCTGTCTGAACAAGTGAAGCAGCATGCCAAGGCCAGCGTCCTGATGCTGGTATGTCTGCTTGCAGCCTGCTCCGGCAAGGACCAGAAAGCCGTTACTATTGCCCCGGCACTGACAGTCACCGTGACGCACCCGATACAAGCCAGCTGGACCGAACAGATCAACGCCTCGGGTGCCATTGCGCCCTGGCAGGAAGCTGTGATTGGTAGTCAGATCGGGGGCTATCAGCTCACGCAGGTACGCGTGAATGTGGGTGATCATGTTCACAAGGGGCAGGTGTTGGCACGCATGAACAGCGATCTGCTCAAGGCTGAGGAAGTGCAATTGCACGCCTCCTACGAGCAGGCCCAGGCCAATGCCAAACGGGCGCTGTCGTTGCAAGCCAGCGGTAGCATCAGCGAACAGGATATTCTGCAAGCGACCACGCTGGTCAAGACCGCACGGGGCCAACTGGACTACAAGCAGCTGCAGTTGCGTTATACCGAAGTGATCGCGCCCGATGATGGCATCATCAGTTCACGCACGGCCACAGTTGGTGCAGTGGTCAGCAGTGGTCAGGAATTATTCCGCATGATTCTCAAAGGCCGGTTGGAGTGGCGTGGCGAGCTCACTGCCGAGCAGTTGGTCCAGATTGCGCCACATCAACAGATCAGTCTAGCGCTGCCAGGTGGCGCCAGTGCCACAGCGCAGGTCCGGCAACTGGCACCGACACTGGATAGCAATTCACGACTGGGTACGGTGTATGCCGACATCACCAACGGCGAACAGGCACGTGCCGGCATGTATGCCAATGGCGCGATTATGCTCAAGGCAAGCCCGGCATTGGTGATTCCGGCGCAAAGCATCGTCATTCGTGATGGCCGCTCCTATGTACTGACCTTGCATGAGGACGGCAGCAATAAACTGACGCAGGTCGCGGTAACAACCGGACGGCGGCAGGGTAGTCAGATCGAGATCGTGAAAGGACTCAGCAGCAAGGATCAGGTGGTGGTCAGCGGGGCCGGTTTCCTCAATGATGGCGATGTCGTGCGCGTGGTGACTGAACCTGTTGCGGTACCTGCAGCACCTGTAGTGCCAGTCAAACAGGCGACGCCTTCCTTGCGGGAGCCCGCATGAACTTTGCCACCTGGTCGATCCGTAACCCGATTCCGGCGATTCTGCTGTTTGCCCTCCTGACTGTCGCGGGAGTGATGGGTTTTCACAAGCTGCCGATCCAGAACCTGCCCGATATCGATCTGCCCACCGTCAACGTTACACTGACCCAACCCGGCGCGGCACCGGCCCAGCTGGAGACAGAAGTCGCCCGGCGTGTCGAGAATTCGCTGGCAACCGTTGCCGGTCTCAAGCATCTCTATACCTCCATCACTGATGGACAGGTAGTAATTACGGCCGAATTCGTATTGGAGAAAAACCTCTCCGATGCCCTGATCGATACCAAGAATGCGGTCGATAGTGTGCGCTCGCAGTTACCCGCCGACTTGCAGCAGCCAACCGTTGCTGCAGTCACTGTCGGCGGTGAGCCAGTAGTTGTCTATGCCATCGGTGCCACCAACATGGACGAAGAAGCGCTGTCCTGGTATGTCGACGATAGTGTTGGGAAATATATCCTGGCGGTGCCGGGCGTAGGCCGCCTCGACCGGATTGGCGGGCTGACACGACAGGTCAGGGTTGCAGCTGACCCGGTGGGCATGGCAGCATTGGGCGTGACCGCCGTCGATCTCTCGCAGGCGCTACGCAACATGCAGCAGGAATCATCCGGCGGACGCGGGCAGTTCGGACAGGAGGAGCAATACGCGCGGGTCGTCTCTACCGTACGGCAAGCAAGCGAACTGGCAGCGTTTCCGCTGACGCTGGCCAATGGTCGCAAGATAAGGCTGGATCAGGTCGCGACGATCAGCGACGCCAGTGCCGAGCGCACCCAGATTGCCCTGCTCGATGGCAAGCCAGTCGTCGGTTTCAAGGTGTTTCGCGCCAAAGGCTATGACGAGACCGAGATCGAGAAGCACGTCAGTAGCGCGTTGGCGCATCTGCAGGCCAGCAACCCTGCACTCAGTTTTACCCGTATTTCAGGTTCGGTTGGTTATACCCGCGAGCAGTATCAAGGCTCTCTGGATATGCTCTATGAAGGCTCGATTCTGGCAGTGCTGGTGGTGTGGTGGTTCTTGCGCGACTGGCGCGCGACGGTAGTCGCAGCATCGGCGTTACCGTTGTCGATTCTGCCGGCCTTTGCCGCGATGGCCTGGTTTGGTTTTTCGCTCAATACGCTGACCTTGCTGGCGCTAGCGGTGATCGTCGGGATTCTGGTGGACGATGCGATTGTGGAAATCGAAAACATCGAACGTCATGCCCACATGGGCAAGCCCATCCGCGAGGCTGCCGGCGATGCCGTCACCGAGATTGCACTTGCGGTGATCGCGACCACCATGACACTGGTAGCCGTATTTTTACCGACCGCATTGATGAGCGGCGTCCCCGGCTTGTTCTTCAAGGAGTTCGGATGGACTGCCGTGATCGCCGTATTGGCATCCTTGCTGGTGGCGCGGATTCTGACACCAATGATGGCCGCCTATCTGCTCAAGAGCAAGCCGGCGGCAAGCCACGCGCAGGAAGACGGCAAGCTCATGCGCAACTACCTGCATGCGGTACGCTGGTGCCTGCATCATCGCAAGACCACGATGCTCGCCGCAACACTGTTCTTCATTGGCTCGCTGGCGCTGACGCCATTGATTCCCAGTGGCTTGATTCCGCCGGCTGACCGCGGGTATACCACAGTCAACGTCGAGTTGCCCCCCGGTAGTTCGATCAATGACACACTGCATGTCGCCGAAGCAGCACGTAGCGCATTGGCGAGCGTGAAGGGCATCGACAACGTGTTCACGACAGTTGGTGCGGCACAGGTCGTCGGAGGCGGACAGGTAGCTGCCGGCGAAGTGCGCAATGCCTCGCTCACGCTGTCACTGGTAGACCGCAAGCAGCGACAAATCCAGGGCAAGATCGAAAGCGCAGTGCGGCAGGCGCTACAGCAGGTGCCGGGCGCACGCTTCACGATGGGCGTCGGTGGTCCGGGCGAAAAGATGATGCTGATCCTCTCCAGCGATGATGACAATGCGCTGAAGGTCTCCGCACAGGCACTGGAGCGCCAGTTGCGGGGTGTCGGAAGTCTCTCCAATATTACCTCCAGCGCCAGTCTGGAACGTCCCGAGATCATGGTGCGTCCGGATTTGCAGCGCGCCAGTGAGCTTGGCGTGTCCACTGCCGCGATTGGTCAGGTGGTGCGCATCGCGACCGCCGGTGACTTTACGACCAATCTGGCCAAGCTCAATCTGGACAATCGGCAGGTCGACATCAATGTCAGCATGCCGGATGCCGATCGCCAGAACCTGAGTACCTTCGCCAATTTGCGGGTTCCTGGTCGCAACGGGCTGGTGCCGCTATCGTCGGTGGCGACCTTGTCGGTCGAAAGCGGGCCCTCCAAGATTGGTCGCTATGATCGCCGTCGCTATGTCACCGTCAATGCCGATCTGAACGGTATGCCGCTGGGTGAGGCGCTGGCAGCAGCCCGCACGCTGCCAGCGGTCAAGCAAATGCCGTCCAGCGTCAGACTGATCCAGACGGGTGACGCCGAAATTGCCGCCGAGCTGGGTCAAGGTTTTGCGATGGCGATCGTGATCGGCATCCTGTGTGTGTATTGCGTGCTGGTTTTGCTGTTCCATGACTTCCTGCAGCCCATCACGATTTTGTCAGCGATTCCCTTGTCCTTGGGTGGTGCGTTCGTAGCGCTGTTGATGGCGCGCAGCGAGCTGGATATTCCCTCCATGATCGGGCTGGTCATGCTGATGGGTATCGTGACCAAGAACTCGATCCTGCTGGTGGAATATGCCATTGTGGGCCGCCGAGATCGTGGTCTGTCCGTATTTGATGCCTTGGTTGATGCCTGCCACAAGCGCGCTAGACCGATCGTCATGACCACAGTCGCCATGATTGCTGGTATGGCGCCAATTGCACTTGGATTGGGGGCCGATGCCAGCTTCCGCCAACCAATGGCAGTTGCCGTCATTGGTGGCCTCTTGACCTCAACTGCACTGAGCCTGCTTGTGGTGCCGGTGGTGTACACCTATGTGGACGGCTTTGAAGGTTGGTGCAAGCGTCTGTTTGGCAAAAGGAGTGCCGACGTCAGTAAGCTGCGCGTGCTGAGCCATGACAATTGATGCGCTCAGCGACTTGCTGCGCGTGTCTGGCGCTAACGCTTGAGCGCGAGCAGCAACACACCACCAGCAATCATGGCAATCCCGGACCATTCGCGCAACGATGGTCGTTCGCCTAGGAAAGCCACTGCAAACACGGCGACGAAAACAATGCTCAGCTTGTCGACCGGCGCTACCTTGAAGGCTTCGCCGATCTTCAGTGCACGGAAGTAGCAAACCCAGGAGGCACCCGTCGCAAGGCCTGACAACACCAGGAACAGCCATGTTTTGCCACTCAATGCCAGCGGATTGGTCCATTTGCCAGTGGTAACCACGAACAGCGATAGCACCACAATGATGATGGCGGTGCGGATCAGCGTTGCCAGATCAGAATTGACACCCTGAATCCCGATTTTGGCAAAAATGGCAGTCAGTGCGGCAAAGACAGCGGACAGTAATGCCCAGTAAAACCAGCTATTGGAGCTTGCCATGGTGATCCTCTTGTCGGGTGTTGGTGACAGGTTGACTTATTTGCCTGCAATAACGCGCTGCCCCTGTGCATCGATGACAACTTCGCCATCTTCCTTGGTGAAGGCGCCTTGCTGTGGCGTCGGCAGAATGTCGAGCACAAGCTCGGAAGGACGACAAAGGCGTGTTCCCAGTGGCGTCACGACAAATGGCCTGTTGATCAGTATTGGATGGGCAAGCATTGCATCGAGCAGTGCCTCCTCGCTCAGGGTTGGATTCTCCAGTCCGAGCTCGGCATGCAGCTTTTCCTTGGCACGGATTGCCGCACGGGTAGTGAGCCCGGCGGCTATTATCATTTGCACCAGGTTCTCGCGGGTTGGTGGGTTTTGCAGGTAATCGATGATCACAGGCTCGGTACCACTGTTGCGGATCAATGCGAGGGTGTTGCGGGAGGTACCGCAGCGGGTGTTGTGGTAAATCGTGATGGTCATGCTTGCATCCCTTGTTAATCAAAATTGGTGTGAACTGATGACGACTGACACTCAGCTTCCCAGCCGCAGGGCTAATGCGGCCAGGGTCACCAGCAAGACAGGCAGTGTCAGCAAGGCGCCAACACGGAAATAATAAGCCCAGGAAATACGGATACCTTTTGCTTCCAGCACATGCAGCCAGAGCAAGGTTGCCAGGCTGCCGATCGGCGTAATTTTAGGACCGAGATCGCTGCCAATCACGTTGGCGTAGATCATCGCTTCGCGGGTCAATCCCTGCGCGGTGCTTGCATCGATCGACAAGGCACCGATCAACACCGTTGGCATGTTATTCATGACCGATGACAGAACAGCGGTCAATACCCCGGTACCGAGCGCCGCACTCCAGACGCCATGTTGCGCAAAGCCATTGAGCAGACTGGTCAGATAGGCCGTCAGTCCGGCATTTCTCAAGCCATACACGACCAGATACATACCGAGTGAGAAAAACACGATTTGCCAGGGCGCATGCCGGAGTACTTCTCTGGTTGAAATCTTGTGTCCACGTCCTGCGACGATGAGCAAGATGACGGAGCCTGTCGCTGCCACGGCACTAATCGGAACACCTTTGTCTTCTAGCCAGAAACAGCCGATCAATAACATCGCGAGCACCCACCAGCCAGCAATAAAGGTCGGACGGTCATGAATGGCCTCCGATGGCAGCCTGATTTGCTCCAGCGGGTAAGCGCACGGAATATCCTTCTTGTAATACCAGAGTAGTACGCCCAGTGTAGCAAGGACGGATACCAGATTGACCGGTACCATCACGCTGGCATATCGCGAGAAACTGATCTGAAAATAGTCGGCTGACACAATATTGACCAGATTGGATACCACCAGCGGCAGGCTGGCAGTGTCCGAGATGAAGCCTGCCGCCATCACGAACGCCAGCGTTGCCGCCGGCGAAAAACGTAACGCCAGCAAGATCGCTACCACAATCGGTGTCAGGATCAGCGCCGCACCGTCATTGGCAAACAAACCGGAGACCGCCGCGCCCAGCAATACCAGCAGAACAAACAGAGTGCGTCCACGGCCACCGCCCCAGCGCGCTACATGCAAGGCAGCCCATTCAAAGAAGCCAGCCTTATCCAGTAGCAGGCTATTGATGATGATCGCGATGAAGGTTGCGGTGGCGTTCCAGACAATGTGCCAGACCACTGGAATATCGTTCAGATGAATGACGCCGGTGGCGAGCGCCAGCAGTGCGCCGCCACAGGCACTCCAGCCGATACCAAGACCACGAGGCTGCCAGATGACCAGCACCAGCGTAACAATGAAGAGCAGGAAGGCGAGCAGCACAGCGGTGGATCCTTGGGAGTTGAGTCTGGATTAGCAGGAGGTGTCAGGAACGCAGGACCTGCCGCCACAACAATTGCTGGAGAGGAAGGTAATGACGTCGGTCATGGTACCGAAATTGGCGGAATAGATGACAAAGCGTCCGTCCTGCCGTGATTGGACCAGTCCGGCGTGAAACAGCTCCTTCATATGGAACGAGAGTGCGGAGGGCGTGACGGCAATGCTTTCGGCGATTTTACTGGCGGCCATGCCATCAGGACCGGCTTGCACCAGCAGGCGAAACACCGCAAGTCTTGACTCCTGCGCCAGCGCAGCCAGGGCGGCAATGATGTCTTTGGTTTCCATGATCGATGTGTCAACTATTTAGCTCAATATTTCAATTATTATTGAAATGATGTTTTTTTTCAAGCCAAGGTGGACGAATTCACTGCAAATAACCGGACCACCATCAACTCAGCCGCCACCGCTTCCAGTCGGCAGCCACTATCTTCCTGATCAAACAATATCGCCTCGCCTTGATGGAGTCTTTGCTGCTCCGCCAATATCAGGCAGGAACCGTTGACCACATAGAGCATGATCATGTCGCCGGGGGAAGGCGTAGCAAGGGTAAGGCTGGTTCGTCCGTTCAGGCTGATGCGCTCAAGCGTATGGTCGAAGCGGCTGCGACGGGTCATCACGTTGAAATCGACGATGCCACCATCGATCAGTGTCGACTCGACGTTGATCTCGCCGGGGAAGCGTAATACTGGATCGCGTGGTGTCAACGATTGGGTCCTGCCAGCATCAACGTCGTCGCTTTGCAAACGCAGCCAGAGCCCTTTGCCTTCCAGAATAGCCAGCGACCGGTCCACGCCGGTGAAGGCAGAGAAGCTACCGCCTTGCTGCACCGTCGCCACGCTGACGCGCCAGTCGAATGTTTCCAGTGAACTGTCCTCAGGTACCCGCATGAGTTCGCAGGTCATGCCGCCACCGTTTTTCCAGCGCATCAGACGTTGCCGCGATTGTGGAATCAGCAAGGCCATGGGATCAAACCGGATGCAAAATCTGGTGTGCCAGCCGCGCAGCAACTTTCGCCGTCAGACCATCGCGGTCATGCACCGGGTTGCACTCGGCAATGTCAGCGGCGATCAGTTTGCCGCTGGCCTTGATGGTGGCGACCAGGAATTCGATCTTCTCCAGCGCCATGCCGTGCGCCGCCGGTGCCGAGACACCCGGTGCTTTTTCGCCGGGCAAAACGTCCAGATCGATGGTCAGGTAAATATCATCGACCTGTTCCAGTCGCTGCTTCAAGGCGGTATTGATCTGCTGGATGTCGGTATTTGCCACCTCCGAGTCGCTCATGAAGTTGACGTCCAACTGGCTGGCGCGCTGGAACAGTGCTGGCGTGTTGCCGAGCTGACTGATGCCATAGCACAGGTAGTTGAACTCAACATCGGCCCAGTCGCACCATTGCGCGATCTGCCGGAACGGCGTGCCCGAGGTCGACTCTTCCGCCTCGCGCAGATCAAAGTGGGCATCGAAATTGATGATCAGAATACGACGCTGGGAAATCGCCTTGCCCAGATGACGGGCGATGCCGAGGAAGGTGCCATACGCCACTTCGTGCCCGCCACCCAGCACCAGCGGGAAGATTCCCTGTGCCTTGACATCGGCAATCAGGCTGGCCAATTGTTGCTGCGCCTGTTCCAGATTGCCATCGGTACACGCGATATTGCCGGCGTCGCACAATGCAGTGATGCCATGTGCCGGCAGATTGGCCAGCATGCGACGGATTGCATCCGGGCCTTGTGCCGCACCGATGCGGCCATGATTGCGGCGCACACCTTCATCACAGGCGAAGCCGATCAGCGCACTACCATCGCGGGCCTGCGCAGTGAACGCTTGCACCACCTGATGAAGCCGGCGGGTGTCGCCTGCGCTGTCCTGATCCTGTCGACCGTTCCAGAGAGAATGATTCATGAAAACCCTTGATTACCGTTATTTTTATTGCTGACGCTGATGTTGCCGCTCTTTTGCTACGCTTATGCTGCCTGCTGGGTCGCTGTGCCATTGCGGCTCAAGACCGCTTGCAGAAAGCTGCGGGTCCGTTCCTGTGTGGGATTGACGAAGATCTGATCCGGTTTGCCAGCTTCCACGATGCGTCCCTGATCCATCACCACGACGACATCGGCAACTTCACGCGCAAAGCCCATTTCATGAGTGACGACAATCATGGTCATGCCTTCGGTCGCTAGCGTTTTCATCACCTGCAAGACTTCGCCAACCAGTTCCGGATCCAGCGCCGAGGTGGGTTCGTCAAACAGCATGACCTTGGGCTGCATCGCCAGCGCACGGGCAATCGCTACCCGTTGTTTCTGACCGCCCGATAGCGTGGCGGGCATCGCCTCTGCCTTGGTGGATAGACCGACCTTGGCTAGCAGGCTACGTGCGGTTGTTTCGGCGGCTTCCTTGCTGGTGCCTAGAATTTTGCGAGGACCGACGGTGACGTTATCTAGTACCGATAAATGCGGAAACAGATTGAACGACTGGAACACCATGCCGACCTGTGTGCGTAGATGATTGAGCGCTGCATCAGGAATCATTTTGCCGTCGACCAGCAAGTCCTGATGGCAAATGGCGATGCTGCCTTCTTCCGCGACTTCGAGACCGTTGCAGCAGCGCAGCAGGGTACTTTTACCCGAACCACTGGGACCAATGATGACCACGACCTGTGAAGGCTGGACCTGCAAATCAATGCTATGCAGAATGCGGTGACCGGAGAAGGATTTGCCGAGTCCGGCAATATTAATCATGGGGGTGGACATCAGACAGCTCCTCCGGCGCGCAGGCGCTTTTCAATTTGTTGCAGGGCCATGCTGGTCAGACTGGTCAGCACCAGATAGACCAGCGCCACGGCGATATAGACTTCCAGCGAGCGATACGACACGCTGATGATCTTTTGTCCTTCATGCATCAGATCGGCAATGGTCAGCAGCGAGACCAGCGCCGAGTTTTTGATCAGCGCGATGAATTCATTGCCCAGCGGCGGAATCATCCGCACCACCGCCTGTGGCAGGATGATCGTCAGCATCGCTTTGGATTGCGACATGCCCAGCGAGCGCGCCGCTTCCATCTGCCCTTTGTCTATCGACTGGATCGCACCGCGCACGATCTCAGAGACATACGCACCTGAATAGATACCCAGCCCGAGTACGCCACACAGAAATGCTGGCAGCAGGATGTCAAATTGCGGCAGGCCAAAGAACAACAGGAACAACTGCACCAGCAACGGTGTGCCACGGATGAAAATGACGTAGGTGCTGCAAACGGCATAGCGCACACGCTTGCTGCGGTCCAGTCGGCCAAGGCCAACCAGCAGGCCCAGAATACAGCCCAGTACCAGCGAGGTCGCTGTAATTTCGATGGTGGTAAGGGCACCGTGGAGCAGGTCGTGCCAGCCCTCCAGTACTGGTAAAAAATCCAGATTCACTGCGTTCTCCTTAATGTCGCTGGGCGCACAGGAAGCCACTCCCGACAGCACTGCTGCACTGCCTAGATGCGGGCCTGCCGGTCAAGCCGTTTTTTGTTTTATGGTGTAAATGATGAGACTGGCTGATTTACTTGGCGGGTGCTGCCAGCCATTTCTGGACCAGCTTGTCATAGCTGCCATCGAGCTTGACCTTTTTCAGGGCAGTGTTGATTTGCTCGGTCAACTGCGGTAAATCCTTGCGTACGGCATAGCCATACAGCTCAACGCTGACCTGTTTGTCGAGCACCTTCACACCGGGATGCGTCTTGGCGTATTCGACTGCTGCTGGCTTACCAGTCACGGCTGCATCGGCGCGTCCGATCTCCACCAGATTGAACATTTCCTGATTCTTTTCAACCTCGATGCGTTCTGCATCCGGATAAAACTCTTTCAGATAAGCAGTCGATTTGGTACCAACCTGTACCGAGACCTTCTTGCCGGCCAGATCCGCAGGCGTTTTAATCGTATTGTTGCCGGTCTTGGTCAGAATGACCAGACCACCGGGATAGTAGGGATCTGTAAAGTTGACGACACGACGTCGTTCCTCGGTGATGTAGATCGCCGAGGATGCCACATCGAAACGGCGCGACACCAGACCAGGGATCAAGCCTTTGAAGTCGATGTCCGTCCATTCCACTTTCTTGCCCATGGTCTTGGCCAGCAACTCGATGAGTTCGATGTCAAATCCGGTGCGTTTTCCATCCTTGTAAAACTCGAAGGGGGGGAAGGTTGCATCGGTAGCAACGCGGATGACATCCACGGTTTGAGCCGGTGCCAAGGCCGGCAATCCGGCAAGCAGAGTGAAACCGGCAGCGGCGAACAGGCTGACAAGATGGCGACGATGAATCATGAGTAGCTCCCTCAAGGAAATGACTGGAATGAACAACCTTAAAACAAGACAAGACGCTCGCTGATAATGGCGGCGGCCTCAACCGTGGCAGCAATCAGCGCTGCTTGCCGGTCTTCGACCCGGATTGCTGGCGCCATCAGCGTGATTGCACCGGCGGCTTGTCCCGGCTTGTAAAACACGGGCGCGCTGATTCCCCAGACGCCCCAATCAACTTCACTTTCACTGATTGCATAGCCTTGATGGCGTATCGAATCAAGCTCCTTGTGCAGCCGTGCAATCTCGTCTTTTTGACCATGCAGCTGCCGTTGCATGATGCTATCGGCCATGGCCACCGGCAGATGTGCCAGCACCGCCTTGGCTGACGCACCACGTGTCAGCGGATGGGAGCGCCCTTTGGAGAAGGAGCAGCGCAGGGACTGTTCGCTGTCGACCATGTCCAGGCAAGTCACCTGGTCGTTGATGGCCACCATCAGGCCGACACTCTCTCCGCATTTCTTTGCCAGTCGCGCCATCTCGGGCTGCGCATTGCTGACCAGATAGGACGTGTGGTCAAAGCCCCAGGCCAGTTGAACGCTTAGCGGTCCTGGCGCATAAAAATTGTCTTGCTCCTGTATCAGTCCCCATTTCTTCAATGGCTGTAAATGCCGATACAAGGTACTCAGTGGCAAACCAGTCAAGTCCTTGAGCTGACGCACCGTCATTGGTTTGCCATGCCGGGCAATCATCGACAGCACCATCAGCGAGCGCTCGCTAGTGGCGACAACGGCTTCCGGCGGTAAGGGCTGATGTGGATCCATGGGCAGATGATTCCTCATTTTTCTCACAAAAGAAAATTAAATTCTCACCTTGTGGGAAAGATGTTGCGTCAATGCTGTAAGGCACGTCGCTGTCGGGTGAGAAAGGGTGTCGTTCGATCTGATCCGGGAAAAACTGACGTATCCAGGGCACCAAAACGTCATAGTGGGGGCGTTAAGCTGGTCATCGTCAGCTAATTTTTGATAATGCCTGGTATCTCTATTTTTGGTGATTAAACATATATCGTAAATTGAGGATATGACAATGTGCTGTTTTCTTCTCTTGTGCCGAATGGGCAACAGAATCGCGAAGAGAATGCAGTAATTTTTCCCAATAAAAACTATGCTTCAACAATGGTTTGCAGTGAAACAGAGAACGTCTGATCAACACGGACGTCAGCCCGCACGGGATGAGGGGAAACATGCCAGGAGATCAATTTCGCCAAGTCGTTGACATGGCACCCAATGCGATGATTCTGGCCGGTGAAGATGGCACGATTGAACTCGTCAATCTGCAGGCAGAAAAGATTTTCGGTTATACCCGCGATGAGTTGCTGGGGCATTCGATCGAGATGCTATTGCCGGCACGCTTTCGCGAGATCCATTCGCGCCATCGTGGCGCTTATTTTGGACATCCGATCCCCCGTCCAGTTGGCGTTGGGGTCGATAAGGAGTTTTATGGGTTGCGCAAAGATGGTGTCGAATTTCAGGTAGAAATCGGGATCGCACCGATCACGACATCACATGGCTTGAAAGTGTTGGCGGCAATTGTCGATATTTCGGAGCGCAAAGAATCCGAGTCACGGCAGCAATTACTGATCAATGAGCTGACCCGCATCAATGAAGAACTGAATAATTTTGCCTATGTCTCCTCGCATGATCTGAAGTCGCCTTTACGTGGCATTGATCAGTTGGCGTCCTGGATTGAGGAAGACCTCGGGGGTACCCTTAATGCTCAGACCCAAAATTATCTTCGTTTGATGCGTAGCCGTATCAAACGCATGGAAACCTTGCTGGATGATTTACTGCAATATGCAAAAGTAGGGCGTTCGGATGAAGACATCGTGGTGGTCGATACCAGTGCGCTGGTCAAGGATGTGTTTGATCTGACCGCCGGTAAAAAGCCGATACGGTTACAGCTTGATGCCGGGCTGCCAGTCATCCAGGCCAGGAAAGTGCCGCTGGAACTGGTATTCAGAAACCTGATCGGTAATGCGATCAAGCACCATGATAAAGAACACGGTCATCTCCACGTTAGTGCAAAGGTGAGTGGCGACTGGATCGAATTCTCGGTCGCCGATGATGGGCCGGGTATTCCGGTTGAGCATCAGCAACGGGTATTCGCGATCTTCCAGACACTGAAACCACGCGATGAAGTGGAGGGAAGTGGCATCGGGCTGGCATTGGTGAAGAAGGTAGTAGAGGCGCAAGGGGGGCATATTGCGCTGGAATCAGACGGTCATACAGGAGCCACTTTTCGGTTTTCCTGGCCGTTGCAGGCACAACCAGGGGCATGATCATGTCAGACCAAGCGCACGCGGGAGACGTCACCATCCTGGTTGTCGACGACGATGAGGTTGATGCCATGGGGATTGAGCGGGCATTGAAATTACGTGGTGTCACTGTACCGATCCTGCGCGCCCGGGATGGGGTCGAGGGGCTGGCAGTGCTGCGTGCTCAGGATCTGTTGCGTCATCCTTGCATGATGCTGCTCGACATTAATATGCCGCGCATGAATGGATTTGAAATGCTGGATGTCATGCATCAGGACAGCACGCTTGCCAGTGTTGAGGTGTTCATGTTGTCAACGTCCCGCATTTCCGATGACAGGCGGGCCGCCACAGCGAGAAATGTTGCTGGCTACATCATCAAAAACGATGTTAGTGAAGGGATTGCCCGCGTCATCGAGATGTTGAACCATCCTCGTCGGATAGTCCAAAGCCCATCGAATCCTGAAAGAAACTGACATGATCGCGTCGATGAACCTGTTGCTGATTGATGATGACGAGCTGGATCGACTGTCCGTGATTCGTGCCCTTAAGCAGTCTGACTACGAACTTACCATCAGCCAATGCGCGACCGCGGCGGAAGGATACAAGCTTGTCGCCAATGGACAATTCGATGCAATCCTGCTCGACTATCGGTTGCCGGATCAGGATGGTATTGAAGTGTTGCGTGCACTGCGCGGGGGCACACTGGCCAAAGCGGCGGTCGTCATGCTCAGTCGCCACGAAGATCCTGTGATGGTTGAGAGTTGTCTGGAAGCAGGGGCCCAGGACTTCTTGCTTAAAGATGAAGTGACCGGGCGTCGCTTGACGCGTGCCATCAGCCTGGCGCGTCAACGGTATACGATGGAAGAAGCACTGAAGGTAAGTCATGAGAAATTAAGGGTTCTGTCCGAGCATGATGTCCTCACAGGGCTGATCAACCGGCGCGGATTCGAACTGGCACTCACTAGCTCATTGTCCGTGGCAAAGCGTGATCATCGGGGACTGGCGGTGTTACTGCTGGATCTGGATGACTTTAAAAGCGTCAATGACACGCTGGGGCATGGCGTGGGCGATCAATTGCTCATCGAGATTGCACGACGTATGCGTCCGATTGTCCGTGGCGGCGACGTTCTGTGCCGGCTGGGTGGTGACGAATTCGTGGTCATTGCCAATGGACTGGAGAGCAACGAACAGGCATCGATACTGGCCGACCGCCTGATCCACGTATTGCAGGCACCGATTGTCCTCAACGCCATCGAGCTGATCATCACCGCCAGTGTCGGCATCGCTGTGCTGGATGAGAAAACCGATAATGGTGATGAACTATTGAAACATGCCGATGTGGCGATGTACCGGGCCAAAAAAGATGGCCGTAATCAATACCGGTTCTATTCTGAAACGCTCCATGCCAAGGTGCAATATACAACCAGCCTCAAGCGAGACCTGCACAAGGCCGTGGCAAATCAGGAACTGGTCATGCACTATCAGCCACAGTTCAACGCTGCGGACGAGTCGCTCAGTGGTATGGAGGCTTTGGTTCGCTGGAACCATCCGCGACTCGGCTTGCTTGGTCCGGTTGATTTTATTGGTGTCGCGGAAGAAACCGGCTTGATTATTGACATTGGTAATTGGGTGTTGAACGAGTCTTGCCGACAGTTGAGAGAGTGGATCAGTCGCTTCCCGTTGCAAAGCAAGCAGTTGACGATTGCAGTCAACCTCTCGGCGATTCAATTGGTGCATTACTCATTGGTCGAGGAAATTGAGAGTGCGCTGACAACGCATCAATTGCTGCCACATCGGCTGGAACTGGAAATTACCGAAAACGCGCTGATTGACGATCAGAAAGGTGCAGTCGTGACCCTGACTGAACTGGCAGCCCGTAATATCAACCTGACGCTCGACGATTTTGGTACCGGCTACTCATCGATGCATCACCTGAAACTCTTCCGGATCAATGTATTGAAGATTGACCGCGAATTTGTTTCCGTGATCGGTGAGAGCGAGGAAGCTGATCGCTTGTTGATTGCGATTATCCGATTTGCCCAGGCACTGCATCTGAAAATCGTGGCCGAAGGCGTGGAAACCCCGGAGCAGGCGCGCTTTTGCCGCCAGCACGGTTGCCAGGTATTACAGGGTTACCACTACTCACGGCCGTTGTCGCACGAGGGCTTTGAGCGAACCTTCTTTCACACCGAACTGCCAGCGCCCGCTGCAGGATCTGAGGAAGTTAATCTGAAATCTACACCGACAGTCTGAAGACATGCACCACACTGATCAAGCGCTTTACCTCGTCGCTTAGTGACGCCGAAGTAGCGGCAGCTTCCTCGACCATGATCCGGTTCTGCTGGGTGACGGCTTCCATTTCATGCACAGTCTGGTTGACATGTTCAATCGAGGTACTCTGGTCGCGGGCGTTGTCACGGATTTGTGCCATGGTCTCTGTCACGCGCTGGATGCTGGTGACGACGTCTTCCATGGTTTTACCTGCTTGGTGCACCAGGGCTCCGCCGCTATCGACCTCAGCTACAGAATTATTGATCAATTCTTTGATCTCTTTAGCAGCGACTGCGGAGCGTTGCGCCAGGTTGCGAACTTCACTGGCCACCACAGCAAAGCCGCGTCCCTGTTCTCCGGCCCGGGCTGCTTCGACAGCCGCATTGAGCGCCAGAATATTGGTCTGAAAAGCAATCCCGTCAATCACGGCGATGATATCGACGATCTTTTGTGACGACGCACTGATCGAGGCCATGGTGGACACTACTTTTTCGACTTCGGTGCCGCCGCGACGCGCCACATCAGCGGCTGTCTGCGCCAATTGATCCGCATGATTGACATGGACCGCGCTGTTTTTCACAGCAGCGGTGATGTGCGCCATGATGCTGGTCGTTTCGCTTAATGCTTCCGCTTGATGGTTGGTCCGCTCGGACAAAGCTTCATTGTCACTGGCAATTTTTTCCGCGGCGGTGGCAATGGTGCCGGTGCCGTCGCGCACATCAATGATGGCGTCACGCAAGGCAAGGGACATTTTTTGCAGCGCTTTGCCGGCGCGGCTGGTGGCTGCGTCGCGGTCGTTGTACAAGGCGATGGTGCCGTCGTCAGCATTGGTCATGGCATTCACGCGGGCGCTCAGTTCGCCAGCCTGTATCGCATCACGAAACAGCAGACGCGCCAGATACGCCAGTACTGCAGATTCGATCACCACATACAGCGCATGCAAGACCACCTGCCCGAGACCCGGTTGGGTGAAGCAGATAGCACCATATCCCCATTGCTGAAGATAGCTGAAACTCAGATGGTGTACTGCAATCACCGCAGCAGCGACCAGAATCACTTTCCAGTCGCGGTAACAGAGCAAAAACGCCAACAGTACAAAGATCCCAAAGTGTAACTCGGTCAAGCCCGCAGCCTGATGGATGAACAGCGCCGAAAAGACCATCAGCGCGGCAGCGACAACGGCACGGCTGGCGAAGGAATCCGGCGCTCGCCAGATCAACAGGGATGGGATGGCTGCGGTTGGCAAGCCGATTATGAAGGCCCACAGCAGGGTGTCATGCAGCGTCGAAAGACCGAGGCTGCAGAGAAACAGCAGCCATAGAAGCGGCAGCATCAAGCGGTGCGCTTGCCTGTAGTAATAGAAAAGATGGGATTGCATGGAGGTAAGTTACGACATTTCTCAATAAAAATCAGAAAGACAAAAGCAGCCCCGTACTGTGCTTTATCAGCACAGCCATGGACGGCAACGTGGATATCAGGAGTCTGGGAGGATGATCAGTGTTGTTCCGCTTAGCAAAGTGCACTAGCGACGAGCAGCGCAGCGCTACCAACCGTGGTCAGGAGAGCGCGCAGACGCATGAACCACGAAGGTAACGGCACCCATCTGGCAAAGTAGCGATCCGCCAGAAAACAGGCCACCAGCAAAAGCGCCAGCAGGCGCAGGGCGAACAATGCTGGCAGCAGGGCCGCGAACCAGGCTACCAGTGATGGCAGGACACTCCAGCCAAGCTGTAGCCAAGGTACCTGCACGGGCCCTTGAATCGCATACGCCCATTGCAATGCACCGACAAAAGTACAAATCACTGCGCCATAGAGGACCAGCGCATGTAATAGCAAACCGGAATGTGCAGGCATTGCCCAGACCAGCAAGGGCAAACCAACGAAGGGGATCAGACCACCCAGTCCCAGTACCTGGGCGGGCAATAGGGCGTGCTGTTTTGGTTCATTAGACATTACGTACTGCCCTCAGCGATATCTTTCATTGGCACAGTGATTCCCTCGACCTGCGCCAGTCGTACCAAGGCGGCTTCCAGTGCAGCACGGGCGTGTCCGGTGGTCCATTGCAAATCGCGGTGCAAGGCAACATCCTTGTCATCCCGATTGGCGCAGCTGGCACTGTATTGCTCAAAGCTTTGCAGGCTCTGGATCAGCTCCACCACATGCCGCGCACACTCACAGTAGAGGTCGCTGCTGATCCCGGCCAACCCCACCAGTGCCTTGTCGTCAAAGCGCGGTGGTGGCGGTACGATAGTGGCGGGCATCAACGCGCGTTGGATCTGTGTTTGCTGGGGCGCCTGGATCAAAGCATGACAAAACCACTCCAGCGCAACCGCATCCAGCGGCCTATGGACAACTTCGTGACCAGCCAACCGCAATCGCCGCAACACCGAGCCGGGAGCAAAGCGATAAAACACCAGACAACGGTCAGCCTCGCAGGCATCCTTGATCAGCGCAATCGTCGCCAAGCTAGTGTCGTCAAGTGTCGGCATCTCCAGCACGGCAATATCTGCCTTGATAGGCGCAAGAGTTCGCGCCGCATGATGGAGATCGCCGCATGTCGCCACCACCTCCAGGCTGCTCGACGGCAAAGCCTGACGGATGTCCAGCGAGGCAAGCCAGGGACCAACCAGGACGATGCGCAAGCTTGCTGTCCCTGATTCGGAATGCGCCAGCGCAGGCAGGACCGGCAATAGCGGCAGCTTGTCAACCCGCACCATGTCACGCAGCATGGGCGTCGGCAAGGTGGCGATGCTGCCGATGGCATGGCCGTCGTCAACCAATTGTTTGATAATGCCCAGACGGCGGACTTCCTCTACCGTATAAAGACGCTGGCCGCTATCAGTGACGCGTGGACCAACCACACCGTAGCGACGTTCCCAGACCCGCAAGGTCTCCACCGGAACGCCGGTCAGGCGCGCGGCAGCACCGCTGCGATAACAGGCAGTGTTGGTGTCAGACAGGGAGTGTTGATTGGGCATCGTTACGCTGGCAAGAAAAGATACGTGGCATCATATCCTTGCGTGTCCTCAAATTGAACTGGAAATTTCGTTAAAACGCGTAAATTAGTTTCTATAGCGACAATATCCAGTTCAATTCCATAACAATAATGGCATTATTCATTGTGAAAATAGCAATTTTCTTCACAGAATGCGACGAGATGCTTGTCAACCCACCCCGGGTAGTGAAAAATCAAGACTCATTCATTGCTCGTTTGGCAGCGCTCTCATCATGACGATCCGCTCACTCCGTTGCTTCCTCCTGCTGGCATGTCTATCTGTTGCGAGTGCTGTTTGCTCAGCCGAAACCATGATTCCGATTCCGACCCGGCCTGATATCACGGTCAAGGTGTTGTCAATGCATCATGAAGAGGGGCCGGTAAAAGGCGTGATCATTCTGCTTCCCGGTGGTACAGGCATGAATCTGCTGCCCAACGGGACAACCCGCAGTGGAAATTTCCTGATCCGTACCCGAGAATTGTTTTACAACGCGGGTTTTGATGTGGTGGCAGTGAGTAACGCCTCCGACCAGAAGGTCATGGCACCGTCGTATCGCGCATCGGCGGAGCATGTGGCCGATCTGGAGGCCGTCGTGCGCTACGTCAAGGCGCACAGCGATGCGCCGGTATGGCTGGTTGGTACCAGTCGGGGTACCACGAGCACCGCGGCGGCGGCGGTGGTCTTTGGCAATCAGTTGCTCGCAGGCGTGGTATTGACCAGTAGCGTGACTACCGGGCAGGCTGGAGGCTCGGTGCTGGACCAAAAACTGGATCAGATAAAAATTCCGGTGCTGGTGGTGGCGCACGACAATGACACCTGCAAAGTCACGCCACCCAATGCCGCCAATACCATCCTGCGTAACCTGACCAACGCACCAGTCACGAAACTGATCGTGGAAACCGGCGGTATCTCCTCCGGTGACCCGTGTGAAGCCTTTGCTCATCATGGTTATAACGGCATCGAGGCGCAAACGGTGTCGGATATCACCAACTGGATGGCCGCTCCCAGTCAATAGTACTCACAGCTGATCGTCAATCCGGTTTGTTATTCAAAAAAACCGGTTGGCGTCGTGCCGAACTGGCGCTTGAACATGGTGGCAAATGCGCTGGGGCTGTCATAGCCAAGTTGTAGTGCGACATCAAGCACGCGTTCACCTCCGGCCAGCAACTCCAGTGCCTTCAATAGCCTTGCCTGCTGTCGCCATTGACCAAAGGTCATTCCGGTTTCACGCGCAAACAGACGCTGGATGGTTTTGGTGTCAATCTCCAGTCGTTCACTCCAGTGTTTCAGGGTACTGGCGTCATCTGGCTGATCTGCCAAGGTGTCGCAGATCTCCAGCAGACGTGGATCACTTGGATGTGGCAGATGCAGTGGTAAGGTTGGTAACAACGCCACTTCATCAATGAGTAATTGCATGACTCGGCCGTGGCGCGAGTTGGGCAGGTAATCACCGGGGATATTCATCGCCGCCAGAATCAGTTCACGCAACAACGATGAAATTGATACTGCCTTGCATTCGGTCGGCAAATCCGGTGACGCATCTGGCCAGATGTAGACGGTCCGCATTTTTACCATCCCGATCATGCGTACCTGATGTTCGGTACCAGCCGGCATCCAGATACCGCGTGTGGGCGGCACGATCCAGTGACCGCTACTGCTCGACACGACCATGACGCCGTGTACCGCGTGAATCAACTGGTTGGTTGGATGCTGATGAGCACGTACTATATGCCTCGCCGGATAATCCGTCGACTTGCCTGTGACCGCAGCCGGACGGCGGTCGTGCGATTGCGGTGGCAGAGGTGGTGTTGGCATGATGGAGTTAGCTGGCATGGTAGTGCGTGCTGAAATGTCTTTTTCAAAAAGATTGCTGCCGTAAGCTCGCAAGACAGGCGCAATTCGTCACTCTATACTCGGTCCTGTTTCCAGTCCACCCCCGGAGAAAACATGACCAGCAACGCACAGACCTTGCCTCCAAATCAGGCAAACGTCAAAGCCGAACCGAGTACCGCCTTTGGCGTTCTCAGCGCGATCAGCTTCGCGCACTTGCTCAACGACATGATCCAGTCGCTGATTCTGGCGATTTACCCCATGCTCAAGGGCGAGTTTCATCTCAGTTTTGCTCAGATCGGCCTGATTACGCTGACCTACCAGTTAACCGCTTCACTGCTGCAACCACTGGTGGGCTGGTTCACTGATCGCCGACCACAACCATACTCATTGCCGATTGGCATGACTTTCACGCTCAGTGGTTTGCTGCTGTTGTCGATCGCACCAACCTTTGCGCTGGTGTTGATTGCCGCCGCGCTGGTCGGGACCGGCTCCTCGATCTTTCATCCAGAATCTTCACGCGTAGCGCGCATGGCTTCCGGTGGCCGTCACGGCTTGGCGCAGTCGCTGTTTCAGGTGGGCGGCAACCTCGGCAGCTCGCTCGGGCCCTTGCTGGCAGCGGCGATCATTGTGCCGCATGGTCAGGGCAGCATTGCCTGGATTTCCGCCGCAGCCTTGCTGGCCATCGTCGTGCTGCTGCAGATCAGCACCTGGTATGCCCACCATCGCACCGGTGCGCGTGGTAAAAGCGCACATCGTTCGCAGGGTATGGCGTTGCCGCGCAGCAAAGTAATCGGATCGGTCGCAATCCTGCTGACGTTGATTTTCTCCAAGTACTTTTATATGGCCAGTATCAGCAGCTACCTGACCTTTTACCTGATCAGCCGTTTCCATATTGGCGTGCAGGCCGCGCAGCTGCACCTGTTTGCCTTCCTGTTTGCGGTGGCGGTAGGCACGGTAGTCGGTGGTCCGATTGGTGACCGCTTCGGACGCAAGCACGTGATTTGGGTCTCGATCCTCGGCGTGGCCCCGTTTACGCTGTTGCTGCCCTATGTTGACCTGTTCTGGACTGGCGTACTGACCGTTATTATTGGTCTGATCATCGCCTCGGCTTTCTCGGCAATTCTGGTCTATGCCCAAGAGTTGATTCCCGGCCGGGTTGGCATGGTCTCGGGCCTGTTTTTCGGTTTTGCCTTTGGCATGGGCGGAATCGGTGCTGCGGTCTTGGGCAGTGTGGCCGATAGCCACGGCATCGATTTCGTCTATCACCTGTGTGCCTATCTGCCTCTACTGGGGATTGTCACCGCATTGCTGCCGGACTTGCGGCGACGCTGATATCGCACGATTTGGCTGCGGCAGATCACAATGTGAGCACCAGACAAGGGCAGGCCGGTTGGCGCAAGGACGCGCGACCCCCAAATGGCAAAATTCAATAAAGCCCAAAAACATCAATCACTTAAAAAATAAAGAGTCAAAATAACCCGAGTTATTTTGACTCTTTATTAGTTATTTTGTGAATTGATGTCGCCATTATCTCTGCACAACAAGCCCTAGTCTGTCTCAACGGTTTGCAGCGATGCCACTATGGCCTGCGCCGTATTGACTGCCTCTAGCAGTTGCTCACCAATTGCATTCGATTCCCAAATGACGCCGCGCAAGGGGTGACCGACGGCATACAAATCATCCTGTGCGACTCCCTGCACCGAGAGCACGGCCCCTGTCTGGGGCACAGCGTCAATCCCGAAACCAGTGGCATGCCGTTGAACCAGTTTGCGCTCCTGCAGATGACGTACCAGCGGATCATCGATGCGCGACCAATCAAATTCGTAGCCGAGTGCGTTCGCTACGCGGTCGACCACCAGCGTCTGCGTTTGCTGCTGGCCACGTGTTTGCCACTCCACGGCAATCCGACCATTGCTTGTGGCGCGCAATGAGCGGATGCGTCCGGCATGGTGATCGAAGCGCTTGGCATCAATCAGTTGTGACAGTTTTTTGGCCGATTCCGGACCGGCTCGGTGCAGTGAGATTTCCCAGAAAGGACGCAGGTGACGCAAGAAGCGCTGGCGATCAGAATGGCTGGCATTGGCCCACAGAGCAGGCAGGTGAGGGCGGATCGCTGGTGGCAATTGCTGCCAGTCGGCACCGGCCGCCTTGATCGCGCGACGCGCCCGACCAGTCGCACGTAAAAGATCGCGCAGGGTGGTCGGCAGTTGTGTCGGATCCAGCACGTCTGGCCAGGCGGTGCGTTGACGCCGTGGCTGCACCAGTAATCCGCGCCGCGACAAGGCGTGGAATTTGCCTTTGAAACCAGCCCGCTCTGCGTTCAGCGCAGCATCCAGCGCCGTCAGACTGGTGCCGATGATAAGGATATCCTGATCCTGCCTGGCGGCTTGCCAGGAGGTGGTATCCCAGATATTGTCGATGTAGCGCTCGGGGACCAACGCGTCGCCATTTGCACTGCTCAGCACGGCGTTGCTACGGCCGCGGAACAGGCCTAATGCCAGTACGACGCGGGCAGCCTGAAGCCGTCGGCCATCCTGCAAAATCACCTGATAACCTTGCGCCTGAGGGTTTAAATCGACAGCACGTGCCTTGACCGTTTCCAGGCGAACCCGCGCACCAGCGCGCCGCAATGCGTGACGCAGGGTGTCTTGAATATACGTGCCATAGAGCCAGCGCGGCGCAAACGCATTCTCGAATTCCACGCCTTCCGGCGGCGTCCAGCCATGCTCGGCTGCATGGGCACGCAACCATTCGGTCAGGTGCGCAGGCTGGTCCGGATAAACGCCAAATAACTGCGCCAGACCGTTGACAATATGGTCCGGATTGTCTGTGCTGTAGGCGATACCACGGCCGATATGCTCACTGCTTTCGATGATGCTGATCGAGAGCGCTGGTGTTTCGCTGGATTCGGACTGCTTGCTTGCCGCACGAATCATGTGGATGGCGGTGACGACGCCGGCAAAACCGCCGCCGATGATGGCAATGTCTGTTGCTTTGTCTGACATAAGAATAATCCGGTCAATAGAAAATGAAAGCGGAAAACCTAGCTTGATGTCAGTGATACTAAGACAGCCGGCGGCGGCGCGTTGCGCCCATTTTTTCTGAGCTTATGCAGTTTTTGTCTGCAAGAGAGCTGCTTACAGCGCTTCGGCCGGGCCAAAAAATTCATAACGACGGCGCTCGGCTGGCAGGCCCAGGTCGGCTAGCGTCTGGTTGATAAATCGCATGAAGGGCTTGGGTCCGAGAAAGTAAGCATCGGCGTCGGCAGGAATCCATGCCTTGAGTTGCTCTCGCGTTGGACGACCCGAAACCTGAGCTTCCGTCGCGCCATGCTCATACACGATGTACGCACGCAAGCGCGGATATTGGCGGGTCCATGTTGTGATGGTTTCGCCAAATGCATGGACTTCCGCGTTGCGCGCATAGTGAACAAAGATGACATCGCGCTTGTCATCTGCCAGCGCTGCCTCTGCCATGGCAAGCGTTGGTGTGATACCAACGCCACCACTGATTAAGGCCAAAGGCGCTGTGCCGGGATGGAGCACAAATTCACCGGCGGGCGGGAACACATTGAGAACGTCGCCGACATTGATCTGATCGTGCAGGTAAGTGGAGGCCACACCGCCTTTTTCGCGCTTGACGCTAATGCGCACGCTATGGCCGTCTGCCTGTTGTGACAGTGAGTAATTGCGCCGCACTTCTTGACCGTTGATCTGCAGTTGCAGTCCCAGATATTGGCCCGGTTGGTAGCGTAGTACCGCACCGCCATCAACTGGTTCCAGATAAAACGAGCTGACTTCCGTACTTTCAGGCGCTTTGCGGACCACCTTGAAAGGCCGCGCGCCGCGCCAGCCACCGGGGAGATCTGCGAGTTTTGCATATTCGGCAGTTTCCGCCCCGATCAACAGATTGGCGAGTTGCCAGTAAGCAGCACCCCAAGCTTCGATAACGGCATCAGTCGCGATCTCGGCACCCAGCACTTCGCGGATGGCACGCAGGAGGCAGGTACCAACAATCGGGTAATGTTCTGGCAGGATCTGCAGGGCGACGTGTTTCTGGATAATTTGCGCGGGCAGTGCACCGAGTGCGCCAAGGTTGTCGATATGGCGGGCATATTGCAGGACGGCATTTGCCAAAGCGCGAGGTTGGGTGCCGTGTTGCTGATGTGCCTGGTTGAACAGTGGACGTACTTCGGCGTACTCGGCCAGCATGATCTGGTAAAAATGCGTGGTCAGCGTTTCGCCCCCGGTTTCCAGAAGAGGAACTGTGGCCTTAACGATTGCGGTTTGTTCGGGTGTGAGCATGGCGTTTCTCCTAAGCATGGATGTGGCGTTGTGGTGGCAGGACATGACAATGGCTCTTACCGCTGGAGGTTAAATCATGTATCTTGGATGCCAGTTTAAAATGAATTGAAATAACATGCAAATAAAATGCATCTTTAAAGGAGGCTGTGTTGCGTCTGACCCGATTTTCTGATTATGCGGTTCGTGTGCTGCTTTATCTGGGCGCGCGTACCGAGCGTTTGTGCTCCATTGGCGAGATCGCCAAGGCCTACGACATTTCTGAAAACCATCTGATGAAGGTTGTCAGTAACCTTGCTGCTGACGGCTATGTCGAGTCGGTGCGGGGTCGAAACGGCGGCATCCGGCTTGGGCGACCAGCAACAGAGATCAATATCGGCAAGCTGATTCGCTATACCGAGGGCGAGATTGATCTGGCGGGTTGCTTTGAATGCAAGTTGCGGGGAGTCTGTCGCTTGCCGGGCCCGCTGGATCTGGCGCTGGATGCATTTTTCTTCGTTCTGGAGCGCTATACGCTGGCCGATGTCATCGGCGAGCACGGTGGAGTGCAGATACTGGAGCGCTTATCGTTACCCTCCAGGGTCATCGACAAGATTTCATCTCGCGCACTGACCGAGGATTGACTCAATCTCAGGCACTTTAGTCCGTAATCGCTAGTACGGCGCTGACTTCATCCGACAAATGCTGGTAATGCCGTGAAATGCTCATGTGTTAAGTGTTGAGACGTGGCAAGCGACGAATCTGGCTGAGCAGACCCGTATCGCTACTTATTGAGGGGAGGTATCGGTAGGGAGGATATCTGCCAGCGATAAAACAGCGTGCGCCACATCGGCAATGCGGCGATTCTGGTTCATTGCTTTTTTACGTAGCAGGCGATAAGCACTTTCTTCATCGAGCCCCTGGCGCTGCATCAAGATACCCTTGGCACGCTCAATCAGCTTGCGCTCATCCAGATTCACACGCACCGAGGCTAGCTCTTCGGTCAGTTTCTGCAAACGCTCGGATTGGGAGTTGAGCATCTCTACCACGGTCTGACTCAAGTGGTGACCGACGGCCACGCTATCGGCATCGTCCAGTACCTCCGAAGAGGGTATTTGCGCATGAAAGGCCATCAGTGGCGACAGTGGATCTTGGCTGCGCAAGTGCGCGAAGAGTTGCTCCTGATCACCAAGGGCACGACGTAGTTCAGCGATTTTGTCTCGGCATTGCTGCTGCAGCAGCTCGGCCAGATAAGTTTCGACCCGGTGTAATTCGTCCATACGAGCAGAACAGCACAGGTACCAGGGATCCGCCTGTTCCTGATCAAGCACGCGCTGATGCGCACTGAGCAGCTTGCGCCGCAACCGTTCCAGCTCCGGTAAAGGGAGGCCGGATTGCAAGGCCGCCCATTCGGCGCGCAAATCGCCGGCAAAAGAAGCAAAGCGCGCAAACGCCTGCTCCTGCATGTCAATAAAATACTCAATCGACCGAATTTGCTGCGCAGTCATCCGTCCAGCCGCAAATGACGCGGCACCGAGAGCACGTTCACGACCCGCAAATTCCTTGCCTTGCATCAGATGGAACAAGGCGATCAACAAGCGCGAAATACCTGGTTCTACCGCCACGTCTGCCGCCTCGAATACCAATGCCAGCAGTGCCGATACCGCCTGCTTATAGCACTCGGAACTGTCGACCGGGTTGCAGCTCAAATCAGCGATCCGGTGCCGCATGCCGGCTACCTGATCCAGGGTATGCAGTGCAAACGCAATACGCGTATAGAGCCTTGCACCACCATGAAATTCACTGTCAGATTCGGCAACTGCCAGCCAATCCATCAAAGCACGATAAGTCTGCTCGCTAGCAGCCAGATGCGCTAGTCGCAATTGACCGTCACGTTGCCCGGAAGAAGCCAGAAAGATATTGGTAATACCGCGCTCCTGCTGCAGGCAGTGCACCAGAGCATTGACGACCAATACCAGATCGCAGGTGCGCGACAGGTTTTCCAGCTCGTTGGCTTCACAGCGACGGGCTGCAACCAGATAATTGAGAACATCACTCATAGAGGCACATCGGTAAAGAATCGATTATCCCTTCACGATAGCAAAAAACACGCCAGTGCATAGTCAGCCTCGTCGATTACAGTTCCTGGCAGTTTGGGCGGAACGGGATATCTATCCTGCCAGATGCTAATATCGGCGTGTTTTAATGAATCAATTTCATTAATGAATTTCTCTCTTGTTCCTGGTATGAGGTGGCATGCATGGCGCGCGAAAACTATAACGATCTGTTGGCTTTTCTGGTGGTAGCACGCGAGCGTAGCTTTACCCGGGCGGCGGCACAGTTGGGCGTATCGCAATCGGCACTCAGTCATACCGTGCGCAGTCTGGAAGCGCGGCTTGGTCTGCGACTACTGGCACGCACTACCCGCAGTGTTTCGCCCACCGAAGCGGGAGAACGATTGGTACAGACGCTGGAGCCTCGTCTGCAGGAGATTGATAGCGAACTGGCCGCATTAAGCGCCTTGCGCGATACACCAGCAGGAAACATCCGCATTACCGCCGCCGAACATTCTGCGAGCACCATCTTGTGGCCTCGGCTCAAACATTTGAGCAAGGACTATCCCGATATCAAGATTGAAATCGTGGTCGATTACGCCCTCACGGACATCGTCGAGCAGCGTTTTGATGCGGGTGTGCGTCTCGGTGATCAGGTTGCCCGCGACATGATTGCGGTGCGTATCAGCCCGGATCAGCGCATGGCCGTGGTTGGTTCGCCGAGCTATTTCACCGGACGTTCGAGGCCGCAATCGCCACAGCAACTGGCCGAACATCAATGCATCAATTTGCGGCTTGCCACCCATGGCGGATTGTATGCCTGGGAGTTTGAGCGCGATGGACATAAACTCAATGTACGGGTGGAAGGTCAATGGATCTTCAACAGCAGCGTTCCCATGTTGAGAGCCGCACTGGCCGGAGTCGGACTAGCCTATCTGCCGGAAGATATGGTCGAACCGCATCTCGCGGATGGCAGCCTCAAACAGGTACTCAAGAGCTGGTGTCCAACGTTTCCCGGTTATTACCTGTACTACCCCAGCCGTCGCCAGCCATCGCCGGCCTTTATGCTGGTGCTCGAGGCGTTACGTTATCGAGAACCGGCCGCGTCGTAGGTTGCTGACGGAATTGCCCGCCGTTACTAAAACGGATGCTTGCACCGTTCGCTATATCCCAAAGACATACGTCAAGGACGATCCATCGAAGACATCAGTCGTCTTCGGATGCAGGGCGACACGACATCAAAATAATTCGGCATGATCGAGGATGGCTCAACATCGAGTGAGCTGCTCAGCTCGCGCCGCCACTACCGCTGAAAAAATCATCCGTAGTGGCGTTCAGAACGGATGATGTCACTGGCCTTGTAACATCAACTCAAGATTTTGCACCGCCGCCCCTGCCGCACCTTTGCCAAGATTGTCGAACACCGCTGCCAGTAGGACATGGCCATAGTCAGCATTGGCGAACAGACTCAATTGCATATCGTTCGTGCCATTAAGCTGCTGCGGATCAAGCTCGGTCATTTCTGTTGTCTGTTGCGGCGGCGTTACCTTGACATGGGGTGCGCCTGCATAATGATGCTCCAGTGCCTCCTGTAGTTGCCGGGCATTGACTCCAGGTGCCAGCAGACGCAGTTCCAGCGGAATCGTCAACACGATACCCTGCCGGAAAGCGCCATATGCCGGCACGAACAACGGACGTTGCGCCAAGCCACTGTAGCGTTCGATCTCTGGTGGGTGTTTATGCGCCAACGCCGTGCCATAGAGTAAAAAGCCCGGGGCGTTTTCAGTCGCGCCACCCTCATAGCGCTCTACCGCCGGACGCCCGCCACCCGAGTAACCGGAGACGGCATGAATACTGACCGGGTAGTCGCGTGGCACAAGACCAGCGGCAATCAGCGGATACAGTAGACCGATAGCGCCGGTTGGATAGCAGCCAGGATTAGTCACCCGCTTAGCCTCTGCAATTCGCTTTGGCTGCTCCACCTGCCACTCAGGAAATCCATAAACCCAGCCAGCGCTGGTGCGGTGTGCCGAGCTGGCATCGATGACGCGCACAGCCGGGTTCACGATGGCGGCCACTGCCTCGCGGGCGGCGGCATCGGGTAAACACAGGATGGCGATATTACAGCTGTTGATCGCCTCTGCACGGCGCTGCGCATCTTTGCGCTGCGCAGCCGGGAGCGTCAATAGTTGGAGATCGGTGCGGCCACGCAGGCGTTCGTGTATCTGCAAACCGGTCGTGCCTTGATCACCGTCAATAAAAACAAGGGGAGTCGCCATGATGATTTTCCTTCCTGAATAAGTCGAGCTATCATCGCGCCATTGCCAAAATAGGAAAAGTTGAATTTAATGACGATATTATTCAGTTTTTCTGAATGAATGCCAAAGGGAGAAACAAGGCATGCGTGAAATCAACCTGGATCGCCTGCGCACGCTGGTGACGATTGCCGACCTTGGTTCCTTCGCCGAAGCGGCTCGCCATCTGCATCTGGCACCGCCGACCATTAGCATGCATGTTACCGAGCTGGAAGAACACATCGGTGCGGCGCTGCTATCGCGCCAACGCGGCCAGATCAAGCCAACCGTCATTGGCGAGAGTCTGATTACACGGGCGCGGCGCTTGCTGGCCGATGCCGAACAGGCCTTGCATGAAGTACAGCGGCAGGTCCAGGGGCTGGCTGGTCGGGTGCGGCTGGGCGCATCCACCGGCGCGATTGCCCATCTGTTGCCACAAGCCTTGCAAGTGCTGGGGCAGGATCATCCCGATATTGATGTTCAGGTAGAAGTACTGACTTCGCAGACCAGTTTGCGTCGTCTCAACGAAGGCACTCTTGATGTCGGGCTGGTGGCTTTACCGCAAACGCCAATGGCGCGGCTGAACATCAAACCTTGGCGGCGCGATCCGGTGCGGGCCTTTTTGCCAGGGCATTGGCCTATGCCAGCGCAGGTAACGCCAGTGTGGCTGGCAGCGCAACCATTGATTCTCAATGACAACAGTACCCGACTGTCACAAGTAACCGGTGCCTGGTTTGCCGCTGCCGGTCAACGTCCACTGCCCAGAATCGAACTCAATTACAACGATGCCATAAAAAGTCTGGTCGCAGCAGGCTATGGTGCTACCTTGTTACCGCATGAGAGCGGTGCGCCGCAGGTTGATCCTCGTATCAGGATGTTGCCGTTGGAGCCCGCATTGTGGCGACAATTGGGCATCGCTCACCGCAGCGACAATATCGAACGCGCCACAGCGCATGTGCTTGACGTGTTGTGGCGATTCAGCCTTGACTAGGACGTTTGCGATCGCATTGACGAGCAAGGGGACAGTTGTACAGACGAACAGTCAGCACCGAAAAACTTGTTAATTTAGCAATTTTTGGCGCCGCACATAGTGCATCAGTGCATAGTTTTCTTAAGCTTTTCGTAACAAAACACGTGCCGAAGCAGTTCATTTAGGATAAATCTGGCATAGTATCCAACGAAACAATCAATAGCGATATGTGTTTTCTGCAACTTGGGTGAAGTTGGAAGGACGTATAGCGCAAGGCAAATGGAGGATGGTTTTGGCCCAGGCAGACGGTAAGTTCGTCCTGCTTTTCCTAAAATTTTTTCCGGGTAACGCTACATGAGTGTTGTGCTCGAACAAGAACAAAGCAGGATTCTGATCATTGACGACAACGCTGCATCGATTCGCTTGCTGAGTGGCATGTTGAAAGATGTTGGACGTGTTTTTTTCGCCACCAGTGGGAAAGCAGGTATTGAGATGGCCCGCGAACAGCAGCCGCATCTGATTTTGCTCGATGTGGAGATGCCAGTCCTGAATGGCTATGAAGTATGTCGTTTGCTCAAGGAAGACTCCGAAACGGAACGTGCGTCGATTATTATCGTGACCGCGCATTCCAGCATGGAAAGTGAAATTCAGGCGCTAGAGGCGGGCGCTGTCGATTTTATTACCAAGCCGTTGAGCCATCCAGTCGTTCGTGCACGGGTGCAATCGCAGCTGAAATTACAACATCAAGCGACCGCGCTGCAGCGTCTGGCCAATCGGGATGGTCTGACCGGACTGTTTAACCGGCGCTATTTTGATCAACTGATCGAAACGGAATTCCTGCGTCATCGACGTCAAAACATGTCATTGGGCCTGGCGCTCCTGGATATCGATCATTTCAAGGCATTCAATGATGGCTACGGTCATCTTGAAGGGGATGCCTGTCTGAAAAAAATTACGGAGACCCTTGAGGCAGGTCAGAAACGTCCCGGCGAAGTCGTCGCCCGTTTTGGCGGCGAAGAGTTCGTCGTATTGTTTCCGCACACGACGTTGGACGAAGCCAGTAAATCCGCGGCCTGGTTGTGCCAAGCTATCAGTGATCTGCAATACCCACATCAGTTTGCATCTGGGAGTCATGTGGTCACCATCAGCGTCGGTGTTTCAGCGCTGATTCCCGATGAGGCCAATAGCGTCAGACAACTGATTGAGTGCACAGATAAAGCGCTGTATCAGGCAAAATCAGCAGGACGAAACAGAGTGATACCAATACCAGCGTGAGCCGGTGATCCGTATCTTTCAAGTCTGTTAAGAGCGAACCTGTCGACACTACGGTCGATGAGCAAGTCTGTCAGTGCAAGTTAACACTTGAATGAAGAGGTTTTGCGTGCGTCTTCCTGTTTCCATTCGTCTAGGCATCTCGTATTGGCGTCTCACGCTAGCCTGCGTAAGCGTATTTGCGTTGCTTTCGGTGCTTGTATTGATGGCGGTTGGCATGCACGAGCGCAAGCAGGTGCTGCTGTTGCTCAGTTCGAGACTGGAAGCATCGACGGAATTTCGGGCATCAGGCATCTCAAGAGAGATTGATCAGCTCGCCAAAAGTGCGCTGTTTCTTGCTCAGGTTCCTGAAGTCAGGGACATCGTTGTCAAGCTGAGCAATGCGCCTCCGGATTCTCCTGCGTATGCTACGGACGCAGCATGGCGGCGAGACCTCACGGTCGTGTTCAGCAGTTATCTGAGTACGCATCCTGATCTGACGCATATCCGCTTTATCGGTGTCGCCAATGACGGTCTTGAATTGGTTCGTGTGACGCATGACAAACACGGGATTGTCGTCGCCCGGCCGGAGCAATTGCGGCAAAAGGGCGATCGTGACTATGTTCAGTCACTACTGCAGCAGTCGCATCCACAGGTATTCGTATCTGATATCAGTCGTCACGAGGAAAGTGATGATCCTGAATATCATCTGGTCCAGACAATGCGTGCGGCGGCACCGGTGTATGCCAGCAATGGCCGGCTGTTCGGGATGATTGTCGTCAATTTGGACGTACTGGCATCGTTTTCCGATCTGGTGCGCAATTCGTCAAACGAGATCCGTGTCAGTCTGTCCAACAGCGAGGGGGACTATCTGCTGCCTTCCGATGGCAACGCAGCTGCCGCGACCGACTCACAATCTCCGTTGCGCTGGCAGGATGCATATCGCCTCGTATCCTCGCCGTTAGGAAAAGACGATGGGTTGCAGACTTTTATCGGCCCGCATGGCCTTGTTAATGCGATACAGCGACGTATTCCTCTTGGTGCCACAAACCAGAACCGTTTCCTTACCTTGGTGGTGCAACAGCCGGATGAATTGATTGATCAACAGGTACTTACTGCGCAACGCATTGCTTTATCGATCATTCTGGGCGTGGCGACGCTTGTCATTGGAGCCCTGCTTGTATTTTTAAGACAGAAGCGGAAAGTATTTGAGAAGCAGACCGAGCTGGCGGCCATCGTTGAGAATGCGCATGACGCCATCATCGGCAAAACGCTGGAAGGCCGGGTGACCAGCTGGAACAACGGTGCGCAAGAAATGTTCGGCTATTCTGCCGTAGAGGCAATCGGTAGATTATTGACCGAACTGATCGTACCGTCAGTGCTATTTGAACAGGAACGGAGCATCTTGCAACAGATCAGTCGTGGCGAGCGGGTCGAAAATCTGGTGACCACGCGTCGCCGCAAGGACGGCAGTGAGATCGATGTGTCGATCATGATTTCGCCGATCCGCAATGCCGCCGGGAAAGTGACTGGTGCAGCCGCGACGGCGCGTGACATTACGCGCGAGAAGACGATAGAAAACGAAATTCTGGGCCTCAATGCAACACTGGAGCAACAGGTGATTGCGCGTACTGCCGAGATCCAGAATTATTCCGTATTCCAGCAGGCAATTCTGACCAGTGCCGGACTCTCCATCATTGCTACGGACACCCGTGGTGTCGTGACCTTATTCAATCCGGCAGCAGAGCGGATGCTGGGATATCAGGCCAGTGAAGTAGTCAATCTCCGCAATGCCGGCATATTTCATGATCCGGACGAGGTTGCGGCCCGCGCCGCGCAATGGACAGAGGAGCTGGGCGAACTAGTATTGCCCGGTTTTGAGGTATTTGTCACCAGAAGTCTGCGCGGCTTGTCCAACGAATTTGAATGGACCTACATTCGCAAGGATGGATACCGTGTTCCGGTGCTGCTCAATGTGACGGTAATGCGACTCCCTGATGGCGGTATCTTCGGCTATCTGGGTATCGCCGCCGATCTGACCGAGCGCCAGGCGGCAGCGCAGGCACTGGAAGAAAAGACCCGTTTTCTGGAAACGCTGAGCGCCAATATCCCTGGCCTGGTGGCGTACTGGGATCGCGATCTGCGTTGCCGCTTCGCCAACGACTCCTATTTTGACTGGTTCGGCCAGGACAAAGCATCGATGCAAGGCATGCATCTGCGCCAGCTACTCGGCGAGCGGCTGTTCACCTTGAATTCGCCTTACATTACGGCTGCATTGCAGGGCAAAACGCAGCACTTTGAGCGCTCGCTGACCAAGCCCGACGGCAGTATCGGCCATACCTGGACCCATTACATCCCAGACATTGACGGTACTCAGGTACGGGGATTCATTGTGCTGGTAAGCGATATCACCGAGCTCAAGCAGGCACAACTGGCTCTGGAGGCCTTGAACAGCAAGCTCGAACTACGCAGCAATGACCTTGAACGTAGCGGCCAGCTTGCTGGCGTAGGGGTCTGGTCGGTGAATCTTCAGACAAATGAGATCGTGTGGTCAGATCAGACTTGCCGCATCCACGACATGCCGATTGGTCATCGCCCTACAATGGAAGAAGTCGTTAGTTTCTATGCACCCGAGGCCCGTGCCGAGATTGAGGCCGTCATGGCGCATACCATTGCGCACAAACAGTCCTGGGAGCGCGAGTTTCCATTAATTACTGCCAAGGGCCGGCACATCTGGGCGCGCGGCGTGGGCGAAGTCGAGGTCGATGCGATGGGGCAGCCAACCCGCTTAGTGGGCGCCTTCCAGGATATTACCGAACGTCGACTAGCCTCGACCGCGCTGGCGGCGGCGCGCGATCAGCTGGAAATGGCGTCCAAGGTCGCCAAACTCGGGATCTGGGCTTACGAACTCGCCGACCAGTCGCTACACTGGAATGACTTGATGTATGAGTTATATGACCGGCCCGATTTGCGTAGCGAACCTCAGTTGTTCTACCGGCACTGGCAGGCTAGCGTTCACCCCGACGATGTCGAAGAAACGATGGCACAGTTGCTTGCCGCGGTTGAGGGACGCAAGGCGTTTGACCGGATTTTCCGGATTGTTCGCCGCGATGGCGAGATCCGGCACATACAGGCTGGTGCATTCATCGAGCACGATAGCAACGGTAACGCGTTACGCGTAACCGGTATCAATCTGGATATCACGGAACATGTCGTCCTTGAATCAAGCCTGCGCGCGGCCAAGGAATTGTCCGATGCCGCCAATCGTGCCAAGTCAGATTTCCTGGCCAACATGAGTCACGAAATCCGCACACCAATGAATGCCATTCTTGGCATGCTGCAATTACTCCAGCAGACCATGCTCAACCCGCGCCAGGAAGACTACACCCGTAAAGCGGAAACTGCAGCGCGCACTTTGCTGAGCATTCTTAATGACATCCTCGATTTTTCCAAAGTTGAAGCCGGTAAATTAAGCATTGATCTGCATCCTTTCAGTATCGACCGCATGTTGCGGGATATGTCGGTAATCCTGTCCTCCAATCTGGGAAACAAGGAAGTTGAAATTCTGTTCCGAATTGAGCCGACCATTCCGACCTGGCTCATCGGTGATGATCTGCGCCTGCAGCAGATTCTGATCAATCTGGCCGGCAATGCCATCAAGTTCACCGAACGCGGCGAGGTGGTGCTGTCAGTCAATCGCAGGATGAGCGACACCGACCAGTTGTTGCTCTCATTCGAAGTGCGGGATACCGGTATCGGCATTTCGCCTGAGCAATGTGAACGCATTTTTGATGGTTTTTCACAAGCTGAGGCATCGACTGCGAGACGTTTCGGCGGCTCAGGACTGGGACTGGCGATCAGTCAGCGGCTGGTGCGCCTGATGGGCGGCTCGCTATCGGTACAAAGTACACCGGGAGTAGGAAGCACATTTTATTTCACGATACCGTGCGAAGTGGCACACGCGCCCGAGCCATCCGACAATGTCACCCATACAGTCGATTTATATGATCTCAACTGTCTGGTCATTGATGACCATGCGACAGCAAGAGAGGTGCTCAGCGACATGTTGCGCTCGTTTGGCTGGTCGGTTGATGCCTTCAGTTCTGGACAGGAAGCGACGACAATTCTCGCTGATGACGACAGTGCGCCGCCTTACGATGTGGTCTTTCTGGACTGGAGCAAGCATGGCGTAGATGGTCTGCAGACATGCTCCAGCATCCGGCAGACCAAGCGGCTGCAGGGCAGCGCTATCATTACGATGGTGACCGCATATGGCCGAGAGTCGTTGGCACAGCAACAGGCGCAATATCCAGGACTGTTTAACGGTATGTTGATCAAACCTGTGACCGCATCGATGATGTTTGATGCCGTTGCCGAGCATCGCGCGCTACAGGGCCAGAACGTGCACCGCGAGAACAAGAGCGCAAGGCGAGCGCAACGCCTGCGCGGCATCCATGTTTTGCTGGTGGAAGACAATCTGATCAACCAGCAGGTTGCCCGCGAGCTCCTATCCAACGAGGGCGCAATCGTCAGTATTGCGAACTGTGGGCAGGACGGCATTGACGCAGTGGCGTTGGCCCAGACTCGCGGTGTGCAGCTCGATGTGGTTCTGATGGATATCCAGATGCCGGATATGGACGGCTACGCAGCCACCCGTTTGTTACGTCAGCGCCATGACCGCGATATGTTGCCGATTATCGCGATGACCGCCAATGTGATGCAGGCGGATCGGGAAGCTGCTCTGAACGCAGGCATGAACGATCATGTCGGCAAGCCGATTGATCTGGATCGGCTGGTGGCAGTGATCTTGCAATACGCACGTGGTGGCGACCGCGCAATAACAGCAATCGGCTGCGAACTACTCCCAGCGAATGACGGCGAGGAAGATGACAGTGCGCAATCCGTTGATCTGGATGTCATCGGCGCGCTGCAGCGTCTGGGAGGCAACCTGGTCACCTATCAGCGCGCGCTGAAGAGCTTCATCGGTGAGATCAGCACCTTTGAATCAGCCTGCCGGCAAGCAATCGAGGAGGGGCGTTACGATGACGTACGCCGCCTTTTGCATACAACCAAAGGCCTTGCTGGCAACGTCGGTGCCCAGCGCCTGGCTGAGCTCGCTGCCGAAGGTGAGCGATTGCTGCAGCAACCTGCGGCGCAGCAGGCATGGCCAGCAATGGAAAGCTTGTCTCAAGCTGCCCGCAATGCCGCCGCCGCGGCACGTGATTATCTGGCGCAGTGCGAACCGGCACCGGGCAATGGCAGTGGCCATCACCCGCCGGATATCACTGCATTGCGGACGGGACTGGAGTTTTTGGTGCGCCTGTTGGCGGTCGCAGATCTGCAGGCCGATGAAGTGTTTGAGCAGTTGCACGCCACATATGGCAAGCTGATGCCCGAGGAATTCGAGCAACTGGAGCGTAGCATTACTCAACTCGACTATGTGCGGGCAGGTACGCTCTGCAATGCGTTACTGGAACACATCACCGTCTTCTCTCCCGAGTAGGCAAGCACGCTATGATGTATTGCGGTCTATTGAACTGAAAGTTTCACACCATGCAAGAACCCACAAAGCCGGTGAACGAGATCGAACGACTGCAGGAGTTGCAGGACTTGTGCCTGCTGGAAACTCCTGCAGAGGCACGCTATGACCGTTTGACCGCTCTTGCCAAGGAATTCATGGATGTCGAGATTGCGCTGATCTCACTGATCGATAGCGAGCGCCAATGGTTCAAGTCCAGACAGGGACTAACGGCCAGCGAGACACCGCGTAGTATTTCATTTTGTGGTCATGCGATTCTGGAAGACAAGCCCTTGGTGGTCGCAAATGCCGCCGCCGATCTCCGATTTGCAGACAATCCGCTCGTGACCGGCGCACCCCACATCCGCTTCTATGCGGGCATTCCGCTCCATGGCCCGAATGGATATCGCGTCGGCACACTGTGTGTGATTGATCCTGTGCCACGTATCTGCACTGCCAGAGAACTGTCTATCCTGACCAAAATTGCTGCTCTGGTAGAAAACGAGTTTGCCGCAGCAACACTGGAGCACGTCAAGCAGGAACTGTGGGATACCCAAGTCAGGTCCAATGCTGCACTCGAGCGAAGTCATGCCGAATTGCAGACGATCATTGATCATATGCCGGCAATGGTCGGCTATTGGGATCGGGACATGAAGAACCGGTTTGGCAACAAGGCCTACCTGGAATGGTTTGGCTATCCGACAGAGAGTTTGCGCGGACAACATATGCGAGACATTCTGGGTGCGCAGCGCTTTAACCTGAATCTGCCCCATATTGAGGCAGCCTTGCAGGGAAAACCACAATTGTTCGAACGCGTCATCGTGGATACTCAGGGGCATCGCAGAATCACACTAGCCTCATACGTGCCTGACATGCTGAACGGCAAAGTCCTTGGTTTTTATGCCTTCGTAACGGACATTACCTCATTGCGCACAGCGCAGGAGTCCGAGCGTAACGCACAGGCGCAACTACAGGGGATTATCGACGCGGCTAGTGAATTTTCCATTATTGCAGCCGATCTTGATGGGATCATCCGCGTCTTCAGCGCTGGAGCAGAGCGCATGCTCGGGTACCGTGCAGATGAAGTGGTGGGCAAGCATGCACCAACCCTGTTCCATGCGCAGGAAGAACTGGCGCAACGCTCTGCCGAACTCACGATCATGCGCTGTCGCACGATAGAAGGTTTTTCGGTCTTCTCGGAATTGCCTCTGGAAGGCGGCGCAGAAACGCGAGAGTGGACCTACGTGCGCAAGGATAGCTCACGCTTCCCGGTAGTACTGGTAGTGACAGCAATCCGTGACGCTACGGGCAAGCCAATCGCCATACTGGGAATTGCGCACGATATTTCATCGCAGAAGCAGCTGCAAGCCTCGCTGGTTGCTGCCAAGGAGCAGGCTGAAGGTGCCAGCCAGTCCAAGAGCCATTTTCTTGCCAACATGAGTCACGAGATCCGTACCCCGATGAACGCGGTGCTGGGAATGACGCATCTGTTACAAACTACCGAACTGGCTCCTGAGCAGCGCCAATACGTCGATATGATCAGAACTTCGGGTGAGTCATTGCTGGTCATTCTGAACGATGTTCTGGATTTTTCGAAAATTGAAGCCGGCAAGATGGAGCTGGCTCCCTGCGCGTTTGATCTGGGCGATGTCATCAATGCCGTTGCCACGATCATGAGCGTCAACGCCGGGGAGAAAGATCTGGAACTGGCCATTGGCATCGAGCCCGATGTGCCGCGTGGTCTGTATGGAGATGCCTTGCGGATCCAGCAGATCTTGATCAATCTGGTCGGCAATGCCATCAAATTCACCGAGCAGGGTGAAGTATCGCTGCTCGTTGAACTGGTCGACAAAAAGAATGACAAGTTGACCCTGCGCGCACGTGTGCGCGATACCGGTATTGGTATGAGTGACGAACAGCAAGGGCGCCTGTTTTGCGCATTTTCACAGGCCGATGGTAGTACCACACGCCGCTTTGGCGGGACCGGACTGGGGCTGGCGATCTGCAAAAGCATCATCGATATGATGGGCGGCAATGTTGTCGTGCACAGCAGCGAAGGGAAGGGCAGTGAATTTTGTGTGACCTTGCCATTGCAGTTATCCAGACTGGACGACGATGATCAGCCTCAGCAGAGCCATCAGACCCTGATGCATCTGCTGGTCGTGGACGACAACGCTACTAGTCGCGAATATCTCGCCAAGACTATCCAGGCATGGGGATGGCAAGTCGATACCGCTTTCTCCGGCAATCATGCACTAGAAAAAATGCAATTCCTGCATGCACAGGGCTTACGCTACGATGCGGTCGTCACCGACTGGCAGATGGCCGATATGGATGGAGTTGCGACCATGCAGGCCATCCGCCAGCGGTTCCCCGAACCCAATATCCCAGTGCTCATCATGGCCAGCGTCTTTGGTCGTGGCAAGCTGCTCGAAAGCCAAGCCGTAGATCAGGCTGATGCCCTGCTGATCAAGCCAGTGACTGGCTCCAGCCTCTTCGATGCACTGCACGAGATCTTTCCGCAGCGCTTCGACATACCCTTGTCCAACAAACACGTGCAATCGACGTATCGGCGCATTGATGGTATCCGCCTGTTGCTGGTCGAGGACAACCGACTCAATCAGATTGTGGCCAAGGGCATGCTGGAACAGGCTGGTGCCGAGGTCTTCACCGTAGGCAACGGCCTGTTGGCAGTACAAGCCTTGCGTGAACAGCCAGAGCGCTTTGACATGGTCTTGATGGATGTTCAGATGCCGGTGATGGATGGTTACGTCGCCAGTCGCCAGATCCGTGACGAACTCAAATTAAGTCTCCCCATTGTGGCCATGACTGCAGGTGTGATGCAGTCGGAGCAGATGCAGTGCAGCGATGCCGGGATGGTCGATTTTATTGGCAAGCCGATCAATGCCGAACAGATGCTGGCAACGATATCGCGCCATTGGCAGCCACATTCCGCCCGCCTGAACCGTGAAGTCGTACCAGTTGCCAGTCAGGAACCGTCGATAGTGGCTGAAGCAGCCGCACAAAAACCGACCGGCAAGCCGCCAGTGATACCTGAAGCCTCACCTGAGAGTGCTTTTGATACGCAGCAGATCGATGAACTATGTCTGCTGGATCCCGCCTATGCCGCGACGCTGCGCAAGCTGGTCGAAGGCTTTGTCGAGCGCGGCGCACAGTCGCTATTGAAGGCGAAGCAGTTGTGGGAAGGCGGTGACGGTAAGGAGTCCGCGCGCGTACTGCATGCCATGCGAGGCTCATTTGGCACCTTGGGTGCGCGCAAGCTGGCCGCCAGTGCATTGACACTGGAAAAGAGTATCCATGCACTCGATCATGTTCGGGTGCAGCAATTATTCCCAGGTGTCGAAGATGATATGCGAGAGTCGCTGGCTGCCGCCGCTGACTGGTTACGGCGTCAAACGTTGAACAGGCCCGCTGCCACAGACGTTCCGGCTGAGGGAGTCGAGCGCGCCGCGGTGATCGATCCTAGCGCGCTGGAACACCTCAACAATCTACTTGATGAGCAAGATATCGCCGCCTGTGACGTCTACGCCACACTCGTCGCCGCATTGAGTCATCAGCTATCCCCCGAGCAAATGGCCGCGCTGGATCATGCAATGGAGCACCTGGCTTTTGAAGATGCGCGCGCAATCGTAGGACGACTTGTGCAGTCATTGCCCGCAAAGTCATCCTGAAGCGCCCTTTTACTGGTGAAAATGCATGCCTGATCACGCGTGAAACATATCGACTTCCAGGCTAAGCGCGATCTCGTTCCGCTCTCAATAATTTGATGTAGGTCTGCCCATCAGGCGTGAAGTGTGTGCCAAATCGCACCAGTCCCATTTGATGGAGTTGACAGCTCAAGGTCAGACTCAATAGCATGCCCGGCTCGGTAGCATCAATGGAGAGTTCGATCGATGACAAACGTGGCTCATATTTGAGCAGGGTAGTTTCAATTTCTCGCTTCAGGATATGCGTCGAGGCAGGCAGATGACGATAAATGGTGGACAGATCTGCCAAACCATAATCAGGCAAATGTGCCAAGGTGCCGCGCCGACTGTTCAGGATGCGCTGAACGTTATCACGTACTGATAAAAAGGTCTGTGTCGTGGCATTTACTTCGTCAATCGCCATGCCGTTGGCGAAATAACCGGTAATTGCCTCGAACAAGCCAGGCCCAGCGCGCATCATGGTGCACTCACAATCATCTCTTCGGCAACGCCAGTCGGCGTAAATTCTGCTGAAATACCTTCCGTCTCCGAAAAGGACAGACGAATGGCGGAGGGGCTCGTCTGATGCCCAAGATGCAGCAGCAATTGACGTGAGAGCACTGGCAAAATTTTCTGATCAAGCAAACTGTCGATATCGCGTGCGCCTGAGTCAGGCAATTGGCAGGCGCTCACCAGCGCGGTGATGAGATTGTCGTCGCAGGTCAAAGGTAGCGCGTATTTCTGCGCGATACGATGCGCAACCTTATCCAATTTCATGCGCACGATACTTGCCATCGCCGCTGGCGATAGTGGACGATAGACGATGGTCTGAAATCGTGCCAGCAACGCCGGTTGAAAGTGCTCTGCAAGGTACGGCCGGATCGCCTCTGTCAGAATATCGTCAGAGACACTCTGTGTCGCGTCGGCTTGAGACTGCTGGAAGGCGTCATTGACCGCTATGATCTGATCACTGCCGAGATTAGATGTCATCAAAATCACCGTATTACGAAAATCGATGATGCGACCCTCGCCATCACGCATGAAGCCGCGGTCGAACACCTGATAGAACAGGTTAAGAACGTCGCGATGTGCCTTCTCCACTTCATCCAGCAAAATCACGCTATAGGGACGCTGACGCACGGCCTCGGTCAGCACGCCGCCAAGCCCGTAGCCAACATATCCTGGTGGCGCGCCTTTTAATTGCGATACCGTATGCGCTTCCTGATATTCAGACAGATTGATGGTCGTCAGGGAACGCTCACCACCAAACATCAAATCTGCCAGAGTACGTGCAGTTTCAGTCTTGCCGACACCACTCGGGCCAACCAGCAAAAACACGCCCAGCGGTGCCTGCTCCGAGGTCAGTCCTGCTTTGGCTGCGCGCAGGCGTTGACCCAGTGCGGCCAGCGCGCCATCCTGTCCAATCACCACCCGACCCAGTCGTGTTTCCAGTTCCAGCAGCGCGGCCAATTCATCCGATAGCAGCTCACCGACAGGTACGCCAGTCCAGTCGGCAATGACCCTGGCAATAGCAGACTCATCCACTTCGGCGTGCATCAGTGCGGTGTCATCTGAAGGTAAAGCGCTATGTGCCGTTTTGATCAGTGCCTGCAAATCATCACGTGCGGCAGCATCTTCACAAGTCAGCCATTGCTGGCGTAGCGCCGTCAATTGAATCATGGCCGCTTGCTGTGATACCAGCGCAGTATTCAAAGTACCAAGTCGGCCGGCGAGAAAGTCAAGACGTGCATCAATCTCCGACAGCGATTGGCTGACATCGACCGAGGTGGCACGGTTATCAGCCAGGAGTGCGGCACGTTCCACATTCAGGGCTGCGCATTCTGCACTCAGCGCAGTGATTTCCACCGGTGTGGTTTGACCACTGATGCGAACCCGTGCCGCAGCGGTGTCGAGCAAGTCAATCGCCTTGTCAGGCAACTGACGGCCGGTTATGTAACGGCGTGAGAGTCGTACCGCAGCAGCAACTGCCGCATCGGTAATATGCACCCCGTGGTGGATGGCATAGCGCTCCTTGAGTCCGCGTAACATCATACATGCGGCTACGTCATCAGGCTCCTCGACCTTCACCATCTGAAACCGGCGTTCAAGCGCTGCATCACGTTCGAAGTATTGTTTGTATTCTGACCAGGTCGTAGCAGCAATGGTACGCAGCTCGCCACGCGCCAGCGCTGGCTTCAACAGATTGGCAGCATCTGCACCACCAGCAGCATTCCCTGTGCCGATCAGGGTATGGGCTTCATCGATGAACAACAATACTGGCATCGGCGACTGCTGCACCGCTTCAATCACGGTCTTGAGACGCTGCTCAAATTCCCCTTTGACGCCAGCTCCGGCTTGCAAAAGACCGAGATCGAGCGTGAGTAAACTGACATTGCGAATAAGCTCCGGTACATCACCCTCAGCGATTTTCAGGGCAAGCCCCTCTACCAATGCGGTTTTTCCGACACCTGGCTCTCCGACCAGAATCGGATTGTTCTTACGGCGCCGTGCCAGAATGTCGACCATTTGCCGAATTTCTCCGTCACGACCAAATACCGGATCGATTTTGCCATCGCGGGCCTTTTGTGTGATGTCGATGGTAAAGCGCTGCAGAGCAGAAGTATCGGTCTGTCCCGACAGTACATGCGGATATGAAGCGCTAGCCGCAGCTGACTGCGCTGAAATGGCATCGACCGCGGCGGTCAACGGCATTGATAATGCGCCCTGATTCCCGGTTACCCTTTCTTGGGTTGCTTCTATCGACACCTTATCCAGTTCTGGCAGCAGTCGCTCTATCTGCACGACTGCGACAGAAAGTAATGGCCACGCATCGGGAGCGTGCAACAATTGCGGCTGCTCGATCAGACTTGCCAAGAGGTGGCAAGAGCGAATAGCGCCAGAGGTGTCCTCCAGTGATGCGCGTACCCATGCCGCCTGCAAGACTTCGCCGAGCCGGGGCGACAAACCAGGCTTGCCGCGCAGCGCGTGTGGCAGACGATCAATGGCCGAAAGCAAACCATTCCAGATGACATCCATATCCAACTCGTAGCGGCGAACAATGGTGGTCAGATCACCATCACCGAGTTCCAGTAACTTGATGAGCCAATGCTCAATCGTGATGTCACGATGGGCGCGGGTTTCACACAGGCTGGCAGCGTCAGAGAGCGCTTGCGCACAGTGATGATTCAAACGGCGTAAAAATGGAGAAAAGTCGCGTGGTGTCATGGTAGGGATAAAAATAATGAAAGCATCAATGTCAGATGAAGGAGCATTACGGCGAACAAGCACTGAGAGTGTTATCCACTATTCCAAGAACGTCTGCAGAATCCAGCGCACTTCACGCTCGACCTGTGTCATCGGCAGGCGTTGTCGTTGCGCCAGCCAGGTATTGATGCGCTTAGGTAACCAGCGATAGGGGACTGCTTGCATGACCGCAATGGAGGGCATGAGATTGCCCTTGAAAACCAGCCGGGAATAGGGTTCGCCATCGCACCTGGTAATCCAGTGACCGCTCTCCGGGCAAGGCTCTCCACTGCTGACGATGGGTACCGTGAGTGTCGAACGGGGAAGTACTACCGTCTTGAAGTCCATCGCTTCAGGACGCATACGAATTGAGCGGGAGATGGCATCCCAGACAGCGATTGCTTCGCCTTCAGTCAGTGAGCCATGCTCTGGAACGGTTCCTTGCTCTTTTTCGAATACGCCCGTTTTCATATTGAGAGAGAGCAAAGGCGTTTTAGCGCTGTTGTTGAGCGAGTTAGCTTCCAGCATGAAGAAGTAACCGAGTGCGCCAGCGTGCATCCTGGCAGAAGCCAGCCATTCCTCGGCTGTTGGCAAGTCCTTTGAATCCAGACTTCCCTTGCGTAGCGTCTTGCCATCACGGCTTTTAAGGGCAGCCTTGATCTGGCTGGCGCGCTGTAACAGGGTGTCTTTTTCCGTAAGACTGGTATCTGTTTTGAATTTGAAATAGACATCCTGATGTTGCAGCAAATGGAACCCTATCGAGACTTCCTCCTGGTCAAAAATGCTGGTCTGGATGAAGCCGCCGGTCAGACAGACGCCAGGATCTTTCGGGATTTCGCCTGGTTCCAGTGCGCGGAACCGATATAGCATGCTGAGGACGGCTTGTAGTTTGCTGGGAACATCGTTTTGGCTTTCCTTCGATTTTTTCTTAACCCATGGCTCGTCTTTATGACGCGACATCGCAAAATCTGAACCCTCTATATTTAGCTTGATGCGATAACCACGATCCCATTTATATGCCTCAATAACGCGATTGGCATCACTTGGCTCGCCGTCACTACCAAGCGAAATAAAATGCCAAACGTCTCTGGACCTTAATTGTTTCGTGCTTGATCCGGGGATAGGATATTCTTTGTCGCCGTACAAAAACTGGTAGCCAAGCAAGCTCTTTGTCGCTTTTAACTCGGCTTCCCGTTTTCGCATTCCATGAAGAAATTCCTCTTGTGTCATCGCTTCCACTTTGGCATCAATGCCACGCAATTTAGCGCTGCCATAGGTCTCGATATCGGCAGGCATATCAATCAGATAGCGACCTACGCAATGGATCTTCATGTCGGTAGTGAGTTCGGTCACGGTAGCGTGCTCCTGTGCAGTCAAGGGTGCTGGTTGGCAGGCACTGAGTGAGAGCATCAGGCTCAGTGCAAAGATGGTTTGTAGAAAAGGGCGTAATGTCATGGCGGACAATCTCCGTCGATCTCATAACGCAAGGGGGGCTTGACCTGCTGGGCAATCTTGACGATGGACCACAAGGTGAACAGACGTTGTTTTTCCTCTTTGTAGGCACCTTCGTGTTCGACCCCGGGATAGCCTACGCAGACTCTGACTTTCCCTTGCGGTGCCTTGCCGGAGCGGATTGGTACCGTGCCGTCACCATGTTCATTGGCTTCTGCGAGGGTGAATACGCTTGGCATGGCAGTGTTACCTGTTTTAAGCCAGAGCACTTGCTGGCCTTGTCCAGAGTCGTGTAGCACGCGGCTGCTCTGGATATCCTCACTGGGCTTGACGAAATTCAACTTGCCCGTAGCAAGGGTGGGCTTGCGCTCCCATAGGACATCGCCCCAAGTGCTGTGTGCCTTGTCGTCGCCATAGAAGGCATAGGTGACGGGATGGTAGCGGTGGGCGATGGCGTCGTGAAATTTACGTACAGGGCCATTAATCAGATTTTTAAACCGATTCCAATCCGACTCTACGGTTTTTCTTTCTGGATCCATTGGATTAATCAGCTTGTCATCGATGAGCCCCCACCATTTCCCGCGCACGGTATAGATCTCGCCATAAGGATCATTGTGCAGCGGCAAACTAATGCGCTGATCCCCATTTTTGATCTTGAGCCAGCCGTTGCCATACTCTCTGCTGGGCAGCAGTTGCAATGGACCGGGTGCCTGCGCAAACACGGCGGTGACTTTGGCAGCGTCATCACCGACCACAATGCCGGCAACTCCTTCGACACCGGCTTTTACCCGCTTGTAGGCAGTCGCGGCACCAGTTGCTGGCATCACGCCATGCACGACGCCCAGTACTTTGTCTCGCTGCGCGAGTTCCTCGGTACAAAAGCGTGCCACCAGCCCACCCATCGAGTGGGTCACCAGGATCACGTTTTGACAGACATAGGTCCTGTTGTAATAGGCGATGAATTCATCAATCTTGGCTTCTAGCCGGATCGCTGAATCGCTGTTCGATTGCAGCCAGTTGTAGCCGACCGCATGCACCGGAAACTGATAGCGGTAGGACAGCCCGACTTCATCAAAGGTGAGTGGTTCAATCCCGGGTGCATTGGCGACCAGTTCCTTCATCAATCGTGGACGCAGACCGCTGCTGGCATATTCCATTCCAGACTTGCTGTAGTCGGCGTCGTTGAGACTTTCTTCCAGCCATTTGAGCCAGGGGCCGTAACTCAGGTGAGAAACTTCACCCCAGCCACGCCGCCGTAGCTCCTGATCAATTTCTTCCTGAGTCGGTGCTGGGTGGGTGTGGAACACACCGCGTGGAGCCGCGTCCGCTGGTAAATCGCCAGCACGGTAGAGTTCGGTTTTGGCAGGGTCAAGCAGTTTTTTTCGCGTTTCAGCCCCTTGAAAAGCCCAGCTTAGAGCGACACCGAGGGTGCTGTTGACTACCCATACGGGTTCTGGCTCGTCACCTTTTTTCTCCACGGTGGATTGCAAATTCGATCCCATCACGCCCGGTACAAAAATCACCGGAATAATCCGGTCGGGTACCTTGTGGCACATGGCGATGCTGTCGTCAGGAGGAGAGGTGACAGAGTGGTATTCGACTACACCGCTTTTGAGAATGCGCGGTGGAATAATGCGTTTGATAGTGGCCATGGTCCTCTGTCTAAATGGAGTGTGCGTTGGGCATTCATTGCTTATTTATTGGGCACAATGCGCAAATGCAGAGGATCGGAAGATAGACTCTTCTGTATCGCTGTCTGTCCCTCCGCATTCGTTGCACCGCCAACACCCCCTTGGTTGTTGAGCACCATGCTGATTTTTTGTGCGGGGGAACCCTGGGTGGTAAAACCCCAGCCGACGCCAAACTGTTCATCGTATTTGGCGTGCTTCCAGCTGTTCATTTCCTGAGCGAGTGAGGTTGGTCCCAGCAAGGAGAACTTATCCGCCTTCCAGTGGATGTCGCCAAGCGTACCGCTTTCAATGCCCAAGGGGCCAATGCGCAGATAGGAGCCGCCGCACTTGAGCAAGATGGCTTCTTTGGCGTTGATTTCTACCTTGCCGTTGACGCTGGTGATCATCATGTCTTTGTCGGCGATGACGTGTATCTCGTCGCTATGTGCCTGTATCTCGATCTTCCCTTTGCTGGCGAACAGTTTCATGCCGCATTGTTGGGCAAACATCGACAGCCCTTGCTTTGCCGCGAGCAGGAAGCGTTTTCCCGCGATGATGTGGTGATCGTTGCCGCTGCGTTGCGTGATCGTTTGGCCCGCGGAGAGATTGATGTGACTCGGTGTCGCTAAGGCGATGCCGACAGGTGCGGAGAGGACGAGTGCCGCTTGCTGAAGATCCTTGACGCTGTTGGCCAGCCAGTGGCTTTGCGCTTGTAAATCTGCGATCTCGGCTTTGGCACTTGCTGTCGCTTGCGCTAGTTGCTTTGACTCTGCTTGCAACTGGTCCAGCAAGGAGAGTGCTGCCTGCATATCGAGTTGCTTGCCGCTGGCCTTGTCTTGCCTGTCGGCAGTGATGAAGATACCTTTGCCACCTCGGATTACCGCATGATTGTCTGTTCGGAGTTCAACTCCTTCACCACGTTGCTGTCGTTGACCATCAACCAGATGCCCGAGGTTTAACTGACTCTTGCCGTGTTC
>NZ_JACHYE010000004.1 GCF_014192645.1 Herbaspirillum sp. Sphag64
CAAGACCAAATTAAAAGGGCTGAGTCCTGTGCAATACAGAACTCAGCCTTTGGCTGCCTAGCAATTAAACCGTCCAACTTTATGGGGTCAGTTCAGTGTGATGGTGGGTTTTTTGTTGAACGTTCTAGGCAATTATTCGATTGCGTAGAATGTCTGATACGACGGCTGTGTTTATTTGAACAGCAGACGAATCGAGTCAAGCGCACGGCCAAGGAAACCAGCTGGACCAACGGATTCCAGTGCCACCAGCGGCAACTCGGTCACGACCTTGTCATCAATAGTGACCTTCAAGGTACCGACCTTGGCGTTTTCCGAGATCGGCGCGATCAGGGGGTCATTACGTTCCACGCGTGGTTTGATCTTGTCTGCCGAACCCTTCGGAACGGTGACGTAGACATCATGGGTAAAGCCGATCTTGATCTTGCCTTGTGAACCCTTCCACACATCCGGGGTATCCACAGCTTGCCCCTTGCTGTAGAGCTTCACCGCATCAAAGTTCTGGAAGCCCCAGTTCAGCAGCTTCTGGCTTTCCTGTGTGCGGACCTGATCGGAGACGGTACCGACGACGACCGAGATCAGACGGCGCTCTCCGTTCGCGACTGGACGCCTGGCCGAAGTAATCAGCGAGTAGCCTGCGCTATCGGTGTGGCCGGTCTTCATGCCGTCCACAGTTGGGTCGCTCCACAACAGACGGTTGCGGTTAGGTTGCGTGATGTTGTTATAGGTGAATTTCTTGGTCGAGTAATAGGTCTTGTAGTACTCGGGGAAATCGTTGATCAGGTTACGGCACAGGATCGACAGATCGCGTGCAGTGGTATAGGTCTCAGGGCTGGGCAAGCCATGGGGATTGCTGAAGTGCGTACCTGTCAGGCCTTGACGTTGGGCTTCACGGTTCATCAGAACCACGAACGCATCGCTGGTGCCAGAGACGGCTTCCGACAGCGCCACTGCAGCATCGTTACCCGACACCACGATCAGGCCATACAGCAGATTGTTGATGGTCACTGGTTTGTTGGGCTCAACAAACATTTTTGAGCTGCTGGGATCGACTTTCCAGGCGTTGACCGACACGCTGACTTCCTGATTCAGGTCCAGACGCTTGTCGCGCAGCGCGGCGAAGGCCAGATAAGCTGTCATCAGTTTCACCAGCGATGCTGGTTCAACACGCATGTCGGCATCTTGAGACGCGACAACCTGATTACTGGAGGCATCCAGCAGCAGCCAGGATTTGGCAGCGACGCTAGGTGGTGGAAGGCTTTGGGCGCTTGCCGCCGTGAAGGTCAGGAGGGATGTGGCGAGTGCCACGAGGTATTTTTTCATCTTGGTGTAAAGAAAATGTCCCGCTGTTGGCAGGCGGGATCGACGGTTGAAAATGCAGAGTGTGGATGAAACGACATGGAGTCTAAATAGGCCTCTTGTTGCGCCATGGGCACTGAACGCGCAAATGGACAAAGCGGATGACAATATTCACATCACCTTACTTGCCCATCTGCAATTTGCGCTAACGGTGCCACATTTCGACCACCAGATTTTTGATATGTTGCAGCCTGCGATGAAAAAAGTGATCTGCTCCCGGGATAACAACAACTGGCAATTCCTGAGGCCGGGCCCAGTCCAGCACGGCGATCAGAGGGATCGTGTCATCCAGTTCTCCGTGAATCAGAATGGTGTTGGCAGGCACGTTGGGCATCGGCCATTTACCCGCTGCCGTGCCGACCAGTGCCAGACGTTCAGCTGGCGGTTGCGCTGGATCGTTTTGGGCGGTCAGGCGTTGCTGCAGTTGTGACTGGACAAAGGTGCCAAACGAGAAGCCCGCCAGCGCCAGTGGCAGCTCAGGATACTGGCGGCGCATATGCGTGAGCAGCAGCGCCATGTCATCGGTTTCGCCTTGTCCATGGTCATGTACGCCTTCGGATTTGCCGACGCCGCGGAAATTCATGCGCACAGTGACATAGCCGAGTGCCAGGAAAGACCGTGCCAGCGTCTGCGCTACCTTGTTATCCATAGTGCCACCAAACAACGGGTGCGGATGTGCCACCAGTGCCAGGCCGCGTGGTTGCACGAATTGTTCGGAGTCTGGCAGGTCCAGTGCACATTCGAGCAGACCGACCGCACCATCAATCAGGAAGACTTGGGTATGGGCATTCATTACAGGGGCAGAGAATCAAAAAATTCAGAGGGAGATCAGATCTTCAGGCGGTCAACGATCTTGCCGCCGACGATATGGGAATCGATGATGTCATCGATATCCTGATTGTCCACATAGGTGTACCAGGTACCCTGCGGATAGATGACCAGGACCGGGCCTTCTTCACATCGCTCAAGACAGCCAGCCTTGTTGATTCGGACCTTGCCCTCGCCAGCCAGACCGAGTTGCTTGATGCGTTTCTTGGCGTGTTCCTGCGCTGCCTGCGCGCCTTTGTCAGCGCAGCAGGTCCGCTCGCCGGGTTGACGCTGGTTGAGACAGAAAAACACGTGATGTTCGTAAAAAGGGGTATCTGCCATGATTGCTGGAGTGAGAAGCAAAGACGTAATGATACACCTCGCAGCCCTCTACTTCTGGCTCCGTGCTGTATGGACAGGGTGGTAAAGGAACCATAACGCCAGGAACGGCCACAATACCGACAGAAATTGTGCCGCCCCATCGAAATTGAGAAATTTGCCCTGGACCCAGGTTTGCAAAGTGGAAACAAAATATGGATTGGCAGGTACCGCGTTCGTCACCAGCAGGCTGAAGATTAGTGCCAGTGCTGCGATACGGCGCTGCGCCACCGGTGGCGCCCAGGACAGTCCTGCCAGCATCAGCCCGCCCAACAGCAGACCGCCCGCTGCACCGGGAGTGAACCAGACAAATGCATTTTCCGGTGCGAAGAACAGCGCGCAGGCGAGTGATTTAATGGCACCGGCGCTGGCCAGATATACCCATGAAAGCACGTTGCGCGGAGCTTGCTTGCGCAGCAGCAACAACATCGTCAACATGGCACCGGTCAAGCCGCAGGCTGTCACCACAACTTCCGCGAGCCAGTATTGTTCGGCGTTGAGCTGCGCCAGATTGGTCCACCAGGTGGCCAGATCAATCGGCGTTTCCAGAAAATCCGACAGCAAACCCGACAGCGGTGGCACCAGGTGGCCGAGGCCGAACAGGTGATTCTGGGGATAGACCAGTGCCAGTGGCCACAGGCCAACGACGACCAGTCCACGGCTGGCGGTCCGGGAGAACCAGCGACGACGTATCTCCAGCAAACGACTTTCCAGCAAAAAGTAGCGACAGGTGAGCGCACCGAATACGGCGCCGACCACCGTACCGCAGCTATTGGCGAGCAAGTCCAGATTGGAGGAGACGCGCGTCGGCAAGTAGGTTTGCACGGCCTCCATGACTGCCGACAGGGCGACACCTGCAAGGATACTGAGCAGGCATGCGCGCCAGCTGCGCAGACGGGGGTAAAGTGAATACACTACTAGTGCACCAAAGGGCGCGTAACCGACGATATTGGTCCACAGATCGAAACCGGTCCAGTAATAAGGCAGGCGCGCCCACAGATAACTGAACGGCGGTAATCCCATGTCACGCCATCCAGAAAACGGATACCAGCTGGCATAGATGATGAGCAGCGTGTACAGCAAAAGACTGAAACGGGCGAAGGCGGAGGTGGCAGTCTGGTGGGTGAGATTTTCCTGTGGCAGGTCAGTAGCGTCAGAGGAAGTGGCGTTGTCAGGAGCGTCCATGGCAGGGAGCGTACCCGATTTCATCATCGCTTGCACCTTCGACAACCGTTACAATGTCGCCCATGTACGCACCAGAACATCCCTCCCCAGACCGTACCGCAGCCCCTGCAGAGAGCTTGTCGGCTGCGCGCATCGTAGCCTTGATTGCTGCTTCTACCAATGATCACGCAAAGTCGGTGGCGATTGAGGTTGTTGCCGAAACCGGCTCGACCAATGTCGATTTGCTGGCGCGCGCAGGAAGCTTGACGACGCCAGTGCTGCTGGTCGCTGAATCGCAGACAGCTGGTCGGGGCCGCGCTGGCCGTTCTTGGGTAACTAGTCCCCGTTCGGCGCTGACCTTTTCCCTTGCCTGGAAATTTAATCGTCCCCTGCATGCGCTGATCGGTTTACCGCTGGCCATTGGTGTGGCATTGGCAGAGGCATTGCAAGTGTTTGGTGTTCAGGTCGAACTGAAATGGCCAAACGACCTGCTGCGCGATGGCGCCAAGCTGGCGGGAATTTTGATCGAAACGGTGGCAAGCAAGCCAAGCCAAGCCGATGGCACTTGGCTGGTCATCGGTGTGGGCATCAATCTGACATCGTCAGAGGCCTTGCAGCAGCATATAGGTCGTACGGTCGCTGACGTTTCTGATTTGCAACGAATTGATCGCGAGCGTTTGCTGGCGTTGTTGCTCAGCGCACTATCGGATGCCCTGGCTGAGTTCGATGCGCATGGTTTTGCGGTTTTTGTAGCGCGTTGGAACCGGCTACATGCCTACGCCGGCCGCGCCGTACGGATTCTTGAACAGGATCGTATCGTGCATCAGGGCACTGCGGTGGGTGTTGACGCCAGTGGCTGTTTTCTGATGGATACGGATACTGGTCGTATTGCGGTGCTGGCGGGTGATGTGTCGTTACGGTTGCGGGAGTAGATCGTGCTGCTACTCATCGATGCTGGCAATACGCGGGTCAAATGGGGCGTGCCCGAAACAGCGATGGCACTGCCATCAACGCTGTCCGGATTGCACTGGCAACGTTCTGGCGCAGTCGATCATGTCCAACTGGCACAACTGGTCGATGCGTGGCAGGGATTGCTCGTCACTCAGGTATTGATTGCCAACGTTGCGGGTCCAGCAATGCAGCAGCGCTTGCGTGGGCTCTTGCACCATGTATTTGGAATGGCCCTCAGAATCGACTGGTTTGCTTCTGTGCCGGAGCTGGCCGGGATCAGCAATGGCTATCGAGATCCAGCGCAGTTGGGAGTCGATCGGCTGGCATGCGCGATTGGTGCCCATGCGTTGTTTCCTGCGCAATCATTGATCGTTGCCAGTTGTGGGACGGCGACCACGATCGATGCAGTCACCGCTGACGGGCGCTTTATCGGCGGCATGATTCTGCCTGGTATTGCCCTTATGGCAAACGCGCTGGCGCGCAACACTGCGCAATTGCCGCAGGTTGAACCAGTCAATGACTTGTCATCCCCGTTTGCCGATAACACTGTTGATGCGATTGCCAGTGGCTGCGTGGCGGCACAAGTTGGTGCGATTGAACGTGCTGTGACAGCCCTGCGCGCTACGCAGGGCGAGGTGCTCTGCGTGCTGGCAGGCGGCGCTGCCGGGCAGCTAGTTACGCAACTGGCGGTAGCGTGCGAAAAAGTCGATAATCTTGTGCTGCTCGGCCTGTACGTGGTGGCCACTCAACCAGACTCTTCACTGACGACGCTCCCTACATGCTGAAATTGTTTTTTTGGCTACTGTTGATTGCTAACGGCGTTCTGCTCGCCATTGAGGGCGGGCTTCTCGGCAGCAACCCGGCAGAACGCCATGAGCCACAGCGTCTGCAACAGCAATTACAGCCACAAACACTGACAATTTTGCCGCCCAACAGCGCCAAGCTGGTCCAGCCTGTGACGGCTGAACAGGCCAGCGCAACGCCACAGCTTGACAACGTACCTGCCAGTGATGGCAAAACGGCAATAGCGGCGGCCTCGCCCTCGGCAACAACGGCTACCGCACCAGTTGCCTTGCCGAAGCCAGCCGTAACGACGTCGCCAGGCACAGCTGGCGCAGCCGCAGCGCGCCCGGCAGATAAGCCCGAACCGAAAGAACCGAAACCAGAACCCAAGCCAGCCCCCATTGCTTGTCTCGAGATTGGCAATTTCAATACCGCCGAAGCGCGCCGCTTCGAATCACAACTGGATGACTTGAGTCTGTCGGTCAAGCCGACCCGGAGCAGTGTGCAGGACGTTGCGAGTCATATGGTCTATGTTCCCTCTCAGGGCAGCAAGGAAGCGGCCGAACGCAAGGCTGCCGAGTTGCGTCGCCTCGGCGTTGAAGATTTTTACGTGATCCCGGAGTCGCAACCCAATCCCGCCTTGCACTGGGCCATTTCGCTGGGAGTTTTCAAAACCGAGGATGCCGCCAGGGCCTACGTCAGTCAGTTGAGCGGGATGGGTGTTCGTAGTGCGCGCGTCATGGTACGTACTTCGGGCGCTAGCAAGCAGGTTTATCAATGGCGCAATATTGATCCTGCCATCAAGACGACGCTGGAGGCGCTGAAAGCCAAATTTCCGGGGCAAGACCTGCGCAATTGCGGCGGGTGAACGCCAGCTCAGGGCTGTGGCTGATCTGAAAATGATCGGCGGCTCCAAAAAAACTCCCTCCGAGACGGCAACTCATCCACAAACTTGGCGCGCTTTCCATGTAAAATTCCGGACATTCCGAATATCTATCTGCTCAGGATCTGCGCCATGCCCGACTTCACCGATCTGACCGACGTTGCCCCTCAAATCAAGGCCGAAATTCTGGCTGAGGCGTTGCCCTACATCCGTAAATTCCATGGCAAAACGATCGTGGTCAAATATGGTGGCAATGCCATGACGGAAGAACGCCTCAAGCATGGTTTTGCGCGTGACGTGATCTTGCTGAAACTGGTCGGCATGAATCCGGTTGTGGTGCACGGCGGTGGACCGCAGATTGATAATGCCCTCAAGAAAATCGGCAAGCAAGGCACCTTTGTGCAAGGCATGCGGATCACCGATGAAGAAACCATGGAAGTGGTGGAGTGGGTGCTGGGCGGCGAAGTGCAGCAGGATATCGTGATGTTGATCAATCATTATGGTGGTCAGGCAGTTGGCCTGACAGGCAAGGATGGCGGCTTAATCCGCGCCCACAAGATGCGCATGCCGGACAAGGAGCATCCGGGCGAGTTTCTGGACATCGGTTTTGTCGGTGAAATCGAAGCAATCAATCCGGCCGTGGTCAAGGCGTTGCAGGACGATGCGTTCATCCCGATCATTTCTCCGATTGGGTTTGGCGCTGACGGTCAGGCCTACAACATCAATGCCGATGTGGTGGCGGGCAAGATTGCTGAAATCCTGCATGCCGAAAAGCTGATCATGATGACCAACATTGCCGGTGTGCAAGACAAGGAAGGTAATTTGCTGACCGATCTCTCGGCGCGCGAGATTGATGAAATGTTTGAAGATGGCACCATCTCCGGTGGAATGTTGCCGAAAATCTCGTCAGCGCTGGATGCTGCCAAGTCGGGTGTCAACACCGTGCACATCATTGATGGCCGCATCGAGCATTCGCTGCTGCTGGAAGTGCTGACCGAGCAGGCTTTTGGTACGATGATTCGCTCTCACTGAGTATTTGGCAGCGGTCATCGCACCATCCAGTAAAAGGCGCTCCCGGTATTGACCGGCAGCGCCTTTTTTATTGTTAGCGCGATACGATCCTACGGGTGCAGACCCCTATTCAATTCGCTCGACTTTGAGGCCACGCTGCTCCAGTAGTGCGGGTAAGCCGTTGCTGCCGGTCAGGTGCAGCATGCCGATTGCGGCAAAGACGCCATCCTGCTGCGTCAGCAAGTCAGCAATGCGTTCTGCCAGGTAAGGGTTGCGCTCATCCAGCAAGACTTCTTTGGTAAACCGTGTCACGAAGCTGGCCTTGTCGGACTTGTCGTTGAGTAATTCAGCGAGTCCGTTGAGATCGCCGCGACGCCAGCACTCGGCCATGGCCTTGAGCTCGGTTGCACTTTCGGCATCATGGAGTTCCTTGATGGTGTCTGCGAGCAACAGATTTTCTTGCGCCGGGGACAGTGCCGCGAACAGGGCCATTTGTCTGGCGGCACCTTCCAGTTCAATCACTGGCTTGTTGCGCTTGAGAATGGCATTAGCCAGATAGCTGTCGACGGCCAGTTGTGACTGGTAGCCGCTACCTTCTGCCTCCTCCACGGTGAGCAGACTGGCAATCATCCAGGGCCGCATACGCTCGATAGATTTGGGGTCGATATGGTACTGCGCGAGCACTTTCAGGAGCTGCTGTTGTAGCGGAGCACTCAGCGCAGTACGAAAACTTTGGCCGGGTGGATAGACGCCGTATTGCTCAATGGCTGCCTGCAAGCTATCAAGTTTGGTCGGATCAAGCTCAAGCGCGACGGCCGGTGCCCGTTCAAGGGCCTGCATCACCTCCGGTGCGAGCGGATAGAAATCTGCTGCGCCAACGTGAATCGTACCGAATAGATACAGCGTGTGATGACCATCCTGCACACGAAACAGTGCTCCGCCAGCCTGCTTGGCTGTTTGCTGAGCAGTTGCTACTGGCAGATAAAGACAGAGCAGACAACTCAAACTCACTATAATCAGGCGTCGCAGCATCTTCGTTTTACTCCCATTGTTTCTCTCAATTCACTGATCGCGTTTTACCGTGCCGAATACTACACCGCTCTGGCTGTTCGATCTTGACAACACCCTGCACAACGCTTCTCACGCGATTTTCCCGGCTATCAATGCCAACATGAACGTATTCATGACACGCGTGCTGGAAGAGCAGGGGCTCCCTGCCGATCAACAGGCCGTCAACGAGATGCGTCAGCGTTATTGGCGTTTGTATGGCGCAACCTTGATTGGCATGATCCAGCATCATGAGGTCAGGTCAGAAGATTTCTTGCGTGATGCACATGCATTCCCTGACCTGGCGAGCATGATTCGCGCCGAGCGTGGATTATCGCATCTGCTGCGGCGATTGCCTGGGCGCAAGATTTTGCTGACGAACGCGCCGCGTCGTTATTCACGGGATGTGGTGCGGCATCTGGGCTTGCATCGTCATTTTGAAAAACATATTTCGATTGAGCAGATGCACGTACATCGCCGACTCAGGCCCAAGCCATCGCGGCAGATGCTGCGTAAGTTATTGGCCCGAGAGCGCGTCCCCGCCAGACGCTGCATTTTGGTTGAGGATACGGCGGTCAATCTGAAATCGGCAAAAAATCTGGGTTTGCGCACAGCGTGGGTAACGCAGTATCTGCACGGTAATGTTCATGTTACCGGGATCGATGCGAGGCGACAGTCGACGATGCATCCAGCTTATGTCGATGTGAAGGTCAAATCGGTGCGCCAACTTGCTACCCATCTTGGACGATTGGCTCGCTAATAATGACTAATCGGCGCAGTCTGCGCACCAGCCTTTGATGGTCAGCTCGATTTCGTGGCTGCGAAAACCCTTGCCCAATGACTTTTGAATCGCATTCTGGAGTTGTGCTGCGGTCGTCTGGTGCTTACCCGAAGAGGGTAGGACGCTTTCCAGAAAGCCTGCTTCACCGCTACCATCGAGACAGAACACCCTTGAGCAGCGTGTGCACTTGAAGTGCCCGTGCTGATGTTGAGCCGGATTATTGCCAGGACCATGATCATGATTACGGTGTTCGTGGTGGTCGCCACTAGTGCCTGCGTTGTAGCGGAAGATGCGGTCGTCGCTGGAAATCTTGTGCGCCAGACCAGCTTCGGTCAGGCAATCCAGCGCCCGGTAAAGGGTAACGCGGTCCATGCCAACCAGCTTGTCCTGAATATCTTGATGTGACACCGCGCTGCGCGCCTGCAGCAGCATTGCCATGACGCTCACACGTGCCTGCGTGACACGCACTGCGGCATCACGTAGCCTGACTTCCGCCAGCGCTTGCGCTTGGGATGGTGCCAGCTCGTGGGAAGGCATGGTCGCCTTGCTAGCGGTGATATCGGCAGATTTGGACGTCATGCGTGTTGCGAAAATAAGTTAAGACCGGGTGAGCAGGTGTGATGTCTGGCAGGCTAAGCGGGATGGCACAGCGCAAGTCGAATTATGCCCCAATTTGCAGGTGCGGGCTGTTGTTGCACGCTACGGCATTACCGTCTACTTCGGCGGGACCTTCTTTGCACGTGGATGGGCGGCATCATAGACTTGCGCGAGGCGTTGAAAGTCGAGTGAGGTATAGACCTGGGTGGCGGTAATGGAGGCGTGCCCCAGCAATTCCTGCACCGCGCGCAGATCGCCTGAGCCTTGCAGCAAATGTGATGCAAATGAATGTCGCAAGACATGTGGGTGCACATTGGTTGCCATGCCGAGCGCCTGTGCATGCGCCTTGAGTCGTAATTGCGCAACCCGCACCGACATGCGCGTCCCTCTCTCACTCAGAAACAGTGCGTGTGGATCGCCATCGGCATGTCGAGCGAGGATGCTTGCACGCCCTTCGAGCCACTGCTTGATCGCATCTATTGCAGCTTGCCCGACAGGCACGCTACGCATCTTGCTGCCTTTGCCGGTGACCGTAACTTCGTGGTTGTCCAGATCGATCCAGCCCAGCGACGAGTAGTTGTTTTCCTGGTGGAAGCGCACATCCAGCCCAACCAGCTCCGAGACCCGCAGACCGCTCGAATAAAGCAGTTCGAACATGGCGCGATTGCAGCGTTGCAGCGTCTCGTCCTCGGCCTTGAGGGGATTGCCATGGGATACCAGATGAACTGCATCATCCGCGGCCAGCGCCTTGGGCAGTGGTTTTGTCTTTTTTGGGGCTTTGACGCCGTCAACCGGATTCGATGGCAGGTCGCGTTGCTCTGAGAGCCAGTCGTAGAAGCCGCGCCATGCGGAGAGCTTGCGTGCAATCGAGCGTGCATTCAAGCCTTTGGCGTGTAACTGTGCGGCGAATTTGCGGATCTGGACATGTTTGACGGCGTACATGTCGATTGCCATGGAGTGGCACAGAGAAAGCAGTTCCTGCAGATCTCGGGCGTAATTGGAGATCGTGTGCGGTGACAGCATGCGCTGATGTTGTAGGCTGTCGAGATAAGCTGATAAAACCAGTCGGTTATCGTCAGCATTGGTATCCTGCATGGCACTCCTGGTATCGATGGCGCTCACACAGGATTCCAAAAATCAGTGAGTGCTCAGTGTTGCAGACAAGACAGTGCGGCGCTGGCGGTTTCTGCGATACGACTCAAAAAATCGGTGCCCATGTCGTCGGTGAAGCGACTGGCATCTGCCGAACCCAGAACCAGCAGGCCAAATGCCTGCGGTGCTGCGCCGACCCGCAACGGCAATAGTGCCAACGATTTGATGGCAGCTGCATCTTCCAGCCAGCCAGCGGCATCGATATCGTTGTTTGCGCCGCAAAATGGCTTGCTCAGGCCATCAGCAAAGGTGCGCGTCGTATCTGATGCAGGCATATTGAACCATTGACCTTCATGGCGACCATGGATATTCCAGAGGCGCAAGGTCACTTGCGGCACATCAAATATGGTTTGTAGCTGACTGATTAAGGTCTGTGGCAGGTCGCTGTCATTGCGTGCCAGCAGCAAGGCCCGTGTCCAGGCTTGAAACTTGTTGCTGATGTCTTCGTTTTCTTGCGCATGGCGCAGCATATCGGCGACATGTATTTCCTGTACCTTGATCTTCTCGCGCAGAATTTCCATCTGCCGCTCCTGCAAGGAGATGGCGCGACCCATCAATGGACTAGTGAGCCGGATCCGGCCGAGTAATTCAGCATGCTCTTCAAAGAAATGCGGATGATCGAGCAGATATTCGGCGATTGAATCGGAGTCCAGTTGGGTGGTCATGTGCGGTACGAAGTCTTGTTGAGCTGCTGTGGTGCGCCAGCGGGCGCACAATATCGCGAGATTATCTACGCTATCGAGCATGCTGACAACTGAAACTACAGCTGTTCCTGGCCATAGGGAAAATTTCTCGCCCAAAGCAAACGGGCTTACATGATTGCTCATGTAAGCCCGTAGCGTTTAACTCAAGTTCTGATTCTGACGCACAAGGCGTCAGAGGTTCAGAGGCTTAAATTAGAACTTGTGACGAACGCCGACTGCAACGGCTGTTTGGTTAGTACCGCCGCCAGTTGCATCAACCACGCCTGGGTTGTACAGGTTGGAGGAGTGCACGTAACCCAGGAATGCATAAACGTCAGTACGTTGCGACAGGTTATAGTCGGTACCCAAGCTAACTTGTGTAACCTTGCCATTAGTACCTACGCCGTCAAACTGTGCGCTTGCGTAGTCAACAGCTGCCAACAGCTTCAGAGCTGCAGACAGCGAGTACGCAGTACCGATTTCATACGCATTGACTTTCTTTGCGTTAGCCAGTGTTGCGTTGGAGTTTGTTGCCAGGCTAGTAGTCGATGTTGCCAGGCTGGTGAACACGGAAGTAGTGCCACCGTTTACGACTGTGCCTTCAACGTTCAGAGGCTGCTTGACTTGCGACCAGTTAGCATACACACGTGCTGGGCCAACTTGGTAGCTGCCAACCAGAGTGAACACCTTCTGTGCTGTGCTGCCAGCGTTACCAGCAGAGTAGATCGGTGTAGTTGTGGTTGTCGATGTCAAGCTGGTGTCAGCTGTGTTCGCGTTAGTAGCACCAACCTTCGATTGGTAGTAAGTTGCGCCCAGAGCCAGAGGACCGTTCACATACGAACCACCGAAGCTGAATGCTTGACCGTCAGAAGTTTGGCCTGCTTGTTCACCGAAACCATACAGTGCAGTAGCTGTGAAGCCGCTGATTGCGTTGGTTGTGTAGCTGATCGAATTGTTGGTACGTGTACCTTGCAGACGATCCAGGTTGGAACCGGAGTTACCAACGAAGCCACCGAAGTCGTTCACAGCGGTGTAGGCGCTGATGGTGTCGTTCCAGTCAGTTTGACGACCAACCAACACAGTACCGAAAGTGGTGCTGGAGAAACCAACGTTGGACTTACGACGGAACAGAGTTGGGGAACCACCGTTGGCGTTGTTCAGAGCGCCAGTGTCGCTGTAGAAGCCAGCTTCCAGATTGAAGACTGCGCTCAGACCGCCGCCCAGATCTTCAGCGCCCTTGAAACCCAGACGCGAACCTTGGATGTTGCTGGAGCCGGAGTTCACCGAGAACTTGCTGCCAGTAACACCAGTAGTGCCAGCTGCCGAGTTTTCGTAAGTAACGTTAGTATCGATGATACCGTAGATTGTGACGGAGCTTTGAGCGTGTGCAACACCTGCGAACGCGCCGAATACGGCCAATGCGAGCAGCGATTTTTTCATTTGACATCCTTCTATAAAAATAGTCTTGAGGATCCGTACATCTAGTCGGATGGTGTGACATTAAGGGTTCTCATTCCTTATGGCCTCAGATTGGTCGTTTGGATCGCAGAGTTTTGGTTGAAATTCCTAATCTTGCCCGGGAGTGTTGTTTTTTTCTAACGTTCTGGCCGTTGAGGCAACACATTTGAGCTCGTCTTTGTGTTTTTTACAAAGAGGGCAGGTATCTGTCGTATCTGTTGTCATTTCAATCATCGCATCAAGTTTTGGATCTTGAATTGTTGTTTTAAAGCTCCACTTATGGCACTGAAATCAGGAATAAAAAAAATATAGTGATTTATGAGTGATAATTTTTTCCTTTCAGAGCAAGGTTGAATTGGTTTATGGCGAGTCGTGAAGATCTGGCAACTATTCGTGCAGCACGCGCTGGTGGCGCAGCGGCGCAATTGGCACTGGGGCAGCGTTACTTGTTTGGTGGCAATGGTTTGCCGCAGAGTTTTGCTACTGCGCTGCATTGGCTGGAGCGCGCTGCCAGACAAGGTGTGTCAGATGCATGGATGGCCATTGGGGAACATGTTCCTTATGAAGTTGTGCTGCAACTGCCGCAACCGATGGAGTTGCTCATCTGGTATGAGCGCGCCTTTGATTCCGGAATGAAGGCGGCGGGAATGATATTCGCCCGGGTTGTTCTGGCTAACCGGGGGCATCCGGCCGCCCAGGCAATGTTGGGTAAGGCAATCAAAATACTGGAAGCCGAGGCCCATGCAGGAAATCCAGATGCCCAATGGTTGTTGTCTCAGCAGCAAGTCATGCAGGCGCTGGATCATCCTCAGCAACCCAATGTCAATCCCGCTGGCGCCGTGGTGGCCACTGAGTGGGCGCAGAAAGCAGCCGATGCAGGTATTGGTGCAGCGCAACTGGCATTGGCAGACGCGGCTTGGCAGCGGGGTGACCGAAAAGATTTCATTCGTCGGGCACGACCTTTGGGGCGTGCGTTACTGGCGCAATATACTAACGAGCTAACGCAACTGAATGCGCCATCGGAGGCGCTTGCCGCAAGTCTTGGTGAGGACAATATCGTATTGTTGTCACGGTTGTCACTGGCGGTTGATACGATGGAGGACGGCTGCATTGATGAGTTCCAGCAATTGCTGGAGCTTGCTGCTTATGCTGATGACAAGACGGCACAGTTGTCGCTTGGATTATTTTATGCGCGCATGAGTGAGGATGGTGGAAAGGCGTTTGCTGCTTGTGGTTCTGCTAATTACAAAAAAGCAATTCGTTGGCTCACGCATGCAGGCGAGCGAGGCATTGCAACGGCCTGGTTCGCTCTGTCACGTATCTATCTCAAGCCTGAGTTTTCTCAACGCAATCTTGCCGATGCGCAGCATTATCTTGAGCGCGCTGCAGAAATGGGGCATGCACAGTCACAGTTGGAATGTGGCAATACGGCATGGCGCAATCGTCGCGATGATCCGGTCAATGATGTGCGTGCGGTGTATTGGTTGCAAAAAGCGGCAGCGCAGGAGAGCGTCGAGGCCCGCCAGCTATTGTTCAAGATTGCAGACCGTCCTGCTCCGGCGGCATGGGCGGTGGAAGGGCGACGCGCGATGACCAGGGAATTTTTGGCGGCTTATCCATTTCTTGTGGCTCGACTTGAGTTGGCGGCATTATTTGGCTTGAGTCGTCCGGAAGCGTTGTTGATTGATCTGAAACGAGCCGATTGTGGGCATTGTCTGGTCGTCGATATTCGCGATCACTATGCACGCAGCAAGCGACGCCTGATTCTGGTTGAGACGGGGGAGGAGCGTCAGGTGCTTAATCGCATCGGTCGCTTGTTTGAGGACGTCGACTGCAGCCTGAGCGGGCCCGAGGGTAATTATCGTCAGCGTATGTATCGTCTGAAAACCGCCATGCCTCAGGACCTAGATGAGCAGGAAGATGATCTGGTCGAAGAGTCCTGAGCACAGAGTGTTCTGAAGCGTCTTCTATCTCGTGTATCCAGCTTATATTTATATATATGAGACTGGCTCGCTCGATTCAAAGCGAAATGTTCCAGTCGCAATTTTTAGAGCTCAATTTCGCCTTCGAATACCGACACCGCAGGCCCTGTCATCATGACCGGGCTACCTGGTCCCGCCCAATTGATGACCAACTCGCCGCCATGGGTCTGGACCGCAACCGGCGACGTGAGAACGCCACGCAGAACTCCTGCAACAACTGCCGCGCAGGCCCCGGTACCACAAGCCAGCGTTTCTCCAGCGCCCCGCTCATAGACGCGTAGATTGATGTGATGCGCATCGACAATTTGCATGAAGCCTGCATTGACGCGTTTGGGGAAGCGGGGATGGCGCTCAATGACGGGGCCGTCGATCAGCACCGGCGCTGCCTCACTATCCTCCACGATCTGTACTGCGTGCGGGTTGCCCATGGAAATGACTGAAATCAAGGTCGTCTTGCCATTGATCTCTAGCGGCCATAAAGCGTCTCGCTGCTGCTGCGTGCTGCTTAGTCCGCTCGCATCGAAAGGGACGTCGGGGGGATTTAGTATTGGTGCACCCATGTCAACTGTGACTCTGCCATCCTCCTCCAGCATGGGCTCAATCACGCCTGACATGGTTTCGACGCGGATCACGCGCTTGTCTGTCAATCCCTTGTCGCTGACAAAGCGCGCAAACGCACGTGCGCCGTTGCCGCATTGCTCGACTTCACCACCGTCGGCATTGTAGATGCGATAACGAAAATCAATGCCCGCTGCTTGCGGTTTTTCAACGACCAGCATCTGATCAGCGCCGATGCCAAAGCGTCGGTCGGCAATAAACTTCCATTGATCAGCGCTCAGATTGATGTGTTGATGGATAGCATCAACGACAACGAAATCGTTGCCGGCGCCGTGCATTTTTGTGAATTTGATTTTCATGAATCAATTATAGAGCGGTCTATTCGTCTTTGCCGTAGACGTTGGGCGTGCCTGGAGGGTGCGTCTTGAAACGTTTGTGCGCCCAGAAATATTCGCTAGGTGCTTCGAGTACGCGCTCCTCAATGAAGGCATTCATGCGTCGTGTGGCAGCCACAATGTCATCGCCGGGATAGTTCTCCCATGCGGGATAAAACGTGGTTTTCCAACCCTTGTAGTTGGGAAGGAAAGTGGTGATGGCCGGGACGACATTTGCCTGCGTGGCAGCGGCAATACGCGCAGTAGCGGTCAAGGTCGCAGCAGGAACGCCGAAGAAAGGCACAAACTCGGCGTCACGCAGGCCAAAATCCATATCCGGCAGCATGATGAATGGCAGGCCGTCGCGCATGGCGCGGATAATAGGTTTGACTCCCTTCTCGCGCGACAGCAATGTGACCGGGCGGAAGCGCGAGCGTCCTTTCAGCAAGGCCTGATCAACGATCTGATTCTGTTGTTTGGCATAGATGGTGCAGACCGAGAAGTCGGAATTGAGCACCAGCGCAATGCCAGGAATTTCCAGGCAGACAAAGTGCGGGCAGAGCAAAATGGTTGGGCCGGACTTGAGGGTATCCAGCGGGACGGCAGGTTCCACCTTGATCAGTCTTTTCAGTCGCGCTTCAGATGCCCACCAGAGAATGCCTCGCTCCAGCGCGCTACGCGCATAAGCCTGAAAATGTCCTTTGGCGATCGCAACACGTTCGGCTTCTGTCTTGTCGGGAAAGCACAGGCGCAAATTGGTCAGTGTAATGTGCCGCCGTGGCTTCATGATGATGAACAGCAAACTTCCCAGCGCTTCTCCAAGTCTGCCCAGAATGGGCAATGGTAGCCAGTGCAGCAGCCACATCATGGCAAGTAATGCTCTCATGACCGCACTCCAGTTGTGTCTGTTGTGCCTGGCGGGGTCACGCCCGGCGGTGTCTTGTAGCGGTTATAGCTCCAGATGTATTGCGCCGGGCAGCGTGAAATCAGTTTTTCCATTGCAAGGTTGATGGCGCGCGCCTGTTCTTCCTGTGTGCTGCCGAGAACCTCATCAAATGCGACGAAACGGATCACGAAACCGCGCCCCCAGGAAAGTCGTTCTCCATAGGTAAGAATGATTGGCGCACCGCTCATCTGATGCATCTTGGCCGACAGCGTCATCGTGTACGCGGGCTTGCCAAAAAAATCCGCCCATACGCCTTCACCGTTCTGTGGCACCTGATCCGGCAGCAGCCCGATTGCCTTGCCACTCTTCAACGCTTTCAGCAAGATACGTACGCCAGACAAGTTGGCCGCTGCGAGATGGAGATTGGGGCGCGCGCGCGCGCCTTCAATCAAAGGTTTGAGCGCAGCCTTGCGTGGCGGACGATACAAGGCAGTCAGAGAGGTTTGCTGAGCAATAACCTGTGCCGTGATTTCGAAGCAGCCCAGATGCGGGGTCAGGAAAATCACGCCGGTGCTGCGATCAAGCGCAGCTTGCGCGAGTTCCCAGTTATCAATGCGCGCCGCACGCAGCACGCGTTCTGGTGAGGCGCACCATATGAATGGGAGTTCGAAGATGCCTTTGCCGGCCTCGTTGACCGCAGGTATTAAATGTTGCCGGTAACCAGCACGTGCAAGATTCTCATTCAGTCTTTTGCGATAGGACGGTGATGCCAGATAGACAAGCCAGCCGATGCAGATCCCGATGACGTGAAGTATGGGGAGTGGGAAATAGGAGAGCAGACGAAATAGAGAAACGATCATACGTGCCGGGAGTAGGTGTGCCGGATCAGGAATTCCCTGAAATTGCCGAAAAATTTCAAGAGGCGTAAAATAGCATGAAAGCCGTCGAGTTAATGACAACTTGCGAGACGGGATATAAATTTCGCTAAAGCGTCGCAGGCTCGAAGATGTAGTCGCGACAGACATAAACCCATCTTTCCCTCAGGAGCCTGCATGTCAAACGAATATCTTTTCACTTCCGAATCCGTTTCCGAAGGTCATCCAGACAAGGTCGCCGACCAGATTTCTGATGCCATTCTGGATGCGATCTTCACCCAGGATCCAAGTTCGCGCGTTGCCGCAGAAACCCTGTGCAATACCGGTCTGGTGGTACTGGCTGGTGAAATCACGACACGTGCCAACGTAGACTACATTGATATCGCGCGTCAAACCATCAAGCGCATCGGCTATGACAATGCTGATTATGGTATCGACTACAAGAGCTGCGCTGTTCTGGTTGCCTACGACAAACAATCCCCTGATATTGCCCAAGGTGTGGATGAAGGACGCGGTCTGGATTTGGACCAGGGTGCCGGCGACCAGGGACTGATGTTTGGTTATGCCTGCGATGAAACACCAGAACTGATGCCAGCCGCCATTTACTATGCGCATCGTATCGTCGAGCGTCAGTCCCAGCTGCGCAAGGATGGTCGCCTGCCGTGGTTGCGTCCTGATGCGAAATCGCAGGTCACACTGAAATATGTGGATGGTCGTCCGGTAGCGATCGATACCATCGTGTTGTCGACCCAGCATGCACCAGAAATGGAACACAAGGCGATTGAAGAAGCCGCGATCGAGGAAATCATCCGCCCGGTGCTGCCGGCAGAATGGCTGAAAAACACCCGCTACCTGATTAATCCGACTGGTCGTTTCGTGATTGGTGGTCCGCAAGGCGATTGCGGTCTGACTGGCCGCAAGATTATTGTTGACACCTATGGTGGTGCTGCACCGCACGGTGGCGGCGCTTTCTCTGGCAAGGATCCTTCGAAGGTTGACCGTTCTGCGGCCTATGCAGGTCGTTATGTGGCGAAAAACATCGTGGCAGCAGGATTGGCATCACGTTGCCAGATTCAGGTGTCGTACGCTATCGGTATCGCCAAGCCAACGTCGGTCATGGTGACAACCTTTGGTACTGGCAAGATCAGTGATGAAAAGCTGGCAAAACTGGTACTGGAGCATTTCGATTTGCGTCCAAAGGGTATTGTGCAGATGCTTGATCTGCTGCGTCCGATTTATCAGAAGACGGCAGCTTACGGTCACTTTGGTCGCGAAGAGCCGGAATTCACCTGGGAACGTACAGACAAGGCGGCTGCCCTGCGTGCCGCAGCAGGTTTCTAAGTGAAGAAATTGCATCCGGATCGTTGATCTGCGATGCAAAAATAACAAGCAAAGCGCATGACGCTTTGCTTGTTGCTCTGTTTAGCAACGGAGCTCTCGTATGTGCTGGCATTGCATGTGAGAAGTGATTTACAATGCCTTTCCGTATCAAGGAGCGTTGCGACGAAACCCACAGCGGTTTTGCCAGGCTTGATACCGTCACACCGCAACTGCGCTCACGTTACTTTTTTTCTGATTTTCTATGAAAGGAGGGCGTGAACAACGCCGCAGCCATGAATGCCAATTCCACTATTTCCAACTTGCAATCCAGCGCAAGCACCGGTTTCAATGACTATGTCATCGCCGATATTGGCCTCGCAGCATGGGGTCACAAGGAAATTCGCATCGCCGAAACCGAAATGCCTGGCCTGATGGCCATCCGTGAAGAGTTCGCTGCCACGCAACCACTCAAGGGTGCGCGCATCACCGGCTCAATCCACATGACCATCCAGACAGCGGTGCTGATCCAGACGCTCGAAGCGCTTGGCGCCAAGGTGCGTTGGGCATCCTGCAATATTTACTCGACCCAGGATCACGCCGCTGCTGCAATCGCTGATGCAGGTACGCCAGTATTTGCATTCAAGGGCGAGAGTCTGGATGACTACTGGGAATTCACCCACCGTATCTTCGAATGGCCGGGCGCAGAAGACCAGCAAGCCAACATGATTCTCGACGATGGCGGCGATGCGACCCTGTTGTTGCACCTCGGTACACGCGCGGAAAAGGATGCTTCCGTGCTCAACAATCCGACTTCGGAAGAAGAAATTTGCCTGTTCAACTCGATCAAGAAGCGTCTCGCCACGCATACCAACTGGTATTCATCGCGTCTGGCACAAGTCAAGGGCGTGACTGAGGAAACCACGACCGGCGTGCATCGTCTGTATCAGATGCATAAGGAAGGCAAGCTGGCTTTCCCTGCTATCAACGTCAACGATTCCGTGACCAAATCCAAGTTCGACAATCTGTACGGTTGCCGTGAGTCGCTGGTCGACGGTATCAAGCGTGCTACCGATGTCATGATCGCCGGCAAGGTTGCAGTCGTGGCTGGCTATGGTGATGTTGGTAAGGGTTCTGCACAAGCTTTGCGTGCATTGTCGGCCCAGGTCTGGGTGACGGAAGTCGATCCGATCTGTGCGCTGCAGGCAGCCATGGAAGGCTATCGTGTAGTGACCATGGATTACGCGGCCGAGCATGCTGACATTTTCGTCACAGCAACCGGCAACTATCATGTGATCACACACGAGCACATGAAGAAGATGAAAGATCAGGCGATTGTCTGCAACATTGGTCACTTCGACAATGAAATCGAAGTCGCAGCGTTAAAGCAATACACCTGGGAAAACATCAAGCCACAAGTCGATCACGTGATCTTCCCGGACGGCAAGCGCATCATCCTGTTGGCCGAAGGACGTCTGGTCAACCTCGGCTGTGCTACCGGCCATCCTTCCTATGTGATGAGCTCCTCGTTTGCCAATCAGACGATTGCGCAGATTGAATTGTTCGTCAATACCAAGGACTATCCGGTCGGTGTCTACACCCTGCCCAAGCACCTCGATGAAAAAGTTGCCCGCCTGCAGCTCAAGAAGCTCAACGCACAGCTCACCGTGCTCACGCCGGAGCAGGCTGACTACATTGGTGTGAAGCAGCAAGGCCCGTTCAAGCCTGAACATTACCGTTACTAATCTGGTAATGACTCTGCCTGGTGACGATAATATCTGTCGCCAGGCAGGTGTTAGTTTGCGAATGGCATCCAATTCTTGATCGCATCATCCGCTTATCCCCGAAGGACGTTCCATGTTGTTGCTTACCTGGCTGGTCAATGCGCTTGCATTGCTTGCTGTTCCTTATTTGATGCACTCGGTGCAGGTTGACAGCTTCGGTGCTGCGCTCATTGCCGCCCTGATATTAGGATTCGTCAACACGTTGGTGCGTCCGGTGTTGGTCGTGCTGACCCTGCCGGTCACGCTGTTGACCCTCGGTTTATTCATCCTGCTCATTAACGGACTGATGTTCTGGGTCGTGGCGCAGTTGGTCGGTGGTTTTCACGTTGCTGGCTTCTGGTCTGCAGTCGGCGGTGCGATCGTCTACAGCATCGTTTCGTGGGCGCTGTCGACGCTATTGCTTAAATCGTGACACTTCAGTACTGACACATTCTTCCTGATACAGAATCACGCTTGTCATGACATCACATAATTTCAGCATTGAGTTTTTTCCTCCGAAGACCCCTGAGGGCGTGGAGAAATTACGCGTTACTCGTGCCAAGCTGGCCGAGTTGCAGCCTAAATATTTTTCGGTGACCTTTGGTGCCGGCGGTTCTACCCAGCAAGGTACGCTGGATACCGTCCTGGAAATTCTGGCAGAAGGTCATCAAGCCGCACCGCATCTTTCTTGCATCGGTAGCTCACGTGGCACCTTGCGCACCATCCTCAAGGAATACAAGGCGCATGGCATCAAGCGTCTGGTGGCATTGCGCGGCGATTTGCCTAGCGGTTACGGTGCAGTCGACTTATCCTCTGGCGAATTTCGCTATGCCAATGAGCTGGTCGAATTCATTCGCGCTGAAACCGGCGACTGGTTTCATATCGAAGTCGGTGCCTACCCTGAAATGCACCCACAGGCACGCTCGCCTCAAGATGATGTGCAGCAATTTGCGCGCAAGGTAAAAGCCGGTGCCGATGCCGCAATTACCCAGTATTTTTACAATGCGGACGCCTATTTCCACTTCGTTGAACAGACGCGCAAGCAAGGCGTGGAAATTCCGATTGTTCCCGGCATCATGCCCATTACCAATTATTCGCAATTGATGCGCTTTTCGGATATGTGCGGTACCGAGATCCCGCGCTGGGTTCGTCTCAAGCTGGCAAGTTATGGTGACGACACCGAGTCGATTCGGGCGTTTGGGCTGGATGTGGTGACCGAGCTGTGCGAACGCCTGCTCAAGGGTGGCGCACCGGGCCTGCATTTCTATACGCTCAATCAGGCCAACGCCACGATGGCGATCTGGCAACGACTGGTCGATTGATTGCAGCTTTCTCTGCGGATCGAGTGACAAAGCCGGCAAGCGCACGCTGCCGGCTTTTTTATTGGACTGTGCGAGACGCAGTGTCAGGGACCAGTCACAATCAAGTCCAGGGCAATGTCGTGTTCTTCACCGGCGAATATGACTTCCGCATCGCTGTAAGCCACGCCAATACTGAAGGGGCGAGGCGACTGTACCAGTGTGCGGTCATAGAAGCCGCCACCATAACCGAGCCGTAGACGATCGGCATTGAAACCTAGACAAGGAATCACGAGTGCCTGTGGCTGTACGGTAATGTCCGAGGCCGGTACCAAGGTACCCAAGGCATCTTTGACGAGGGTTTCACCGGGTGTCCAGGCGATAAATTCCAGTGGCAATGCAGTCCCACGAATAATTGGTAATGACAGGTGCACGCCTTGCCTGCTCAAGGCGTTATAGAACGATGTCAGATCGGGCTCGCGCCGGATTGGATGGTAGACGCCAAGGCTGCTGACCGGATGGGCTTGCCACCATGCCAGCAGACGCGCGCAGATGGCAGCTTCTGCCGCAGCCTGGTCAGCGCTGCTGCGCTGGCGACGTTGTTCCAGCAATTGTTTGCGGATGGCAGACTTCGCAGAAGGTTCGTCGCTGTTCTCGTGATCGCGTACTATTGTTGCTGTTGTCATCTTGTTCCAACTAGGATTGTCTCAGAATGCAATTTAAGAAATCTGTGTGCGCCATTACTTGCGCTTTCACTCTGGCCTTCAGTCTGGCGCTACCAGCCCAGGCGCAAAAAAAACTGCCGTCTGATGCTGCACCGGATGACATTTTCCTGGCGCTGCGGGATGCGGTCCGGGCAGATGACTCTGCGACCGCGCTCACGCTGGCCTCACGTTTGCCTGATTATGTCATTCCTTCCTACGTTGACTATTATCGCCTCAAGCCGCGTGTGCGTGATTTCACCGCTTCACAGGCTGAAATTCGCGAGTTTCTGAATCGCTATGATGGTAGCGCCATTGCTGATCGCCTGCGCAACGACTGGTTGCTGGCGTTGGGTAAAAATGGTGACTGGGCCACCTTCGATGAGCAGTATCCCTTGTTCATTCTCAACGATGACGTACAGGTGAAATGTTTTGCACTCACTTCGCGTGCGCTAAAAGGCCAGAATGTGGCTGATGAGGCGCGTGCTGCGCTGATCAGTCCCAAAGACTATGGTCAGGGTTGCAGTGATTTGATTGTCACCTTGTTCCAGAATCATCAATTTGACGACAATGATATCTGGGCTCAAATCCGGCAGGCAGTCGAGGCGGGGAGTCCTACCGTAGCACGCCGTGCTGCTGCGGTTTTCAATGACCGCACCGATGTCGTGCTGCAACAGGCGATCGACAAGCCGGGCCCATTACTGGCACGTGGCCCGGGGAAAACCCGCACTGCACATGAACTCTACATCGTGGCACTGGGTCGGGTAGCGCGTAACAATGCGCAGCAAGCGGGCATGTTGCTTAATACTGCCAGCGGCCTGTCTCAGCAGGAGCAGGCAACGGCCTGGGCCCAGATTGCGCTGCAGGCCTCCATGAAACTGACACCGGAAGCGATTGACTACTGGCGCAAGACACGTGATGTCCCTCTGTCCTACGAAGCCTATCAGTGGAAAGCGCGTATCGCCTTGCGTGCAGGAGACTGGAAGTTGCTGCGCAGCACCATTGATGTTATGCCGGCGTCGTTGCGTTCGGACATTACCTGGACTTACTGGCAGGCACGCGCACTGCGCCAGGATGGACAGAATGAGGCCGCACAAAAGCTGTTTCAATCGATTGCCTCGAATGTCGGCTTTTATGGGCAGCTGGCGACTGAGGAATTGGGCAAGAAAATTGTGATTCCTCCCGGACCTGTGCCGGCAACTGCTGCCGAGATTGCACCCATGGCGCAAAACGAAGGTTTCAAGCGGGCGCTCAAATTCTACGATCTGAACATGCGCTTTGAGGGTATCCGCGAGTGGAACTGGGAACTGCGCAAGATGAACGACCGGCAATTGCTGGCCGCTGCAGAGTTTGCCCGACAAAGCGATGTGCTGGACCGGATGGTCAATACCTCCGAACGCACCCGCGCCGAGATGGATTTCACTCAACGCTTTCCCGCGCCCCATTTGACGGAAATGACTGCCAGCACCCGTGCGCTCGGACTGGAGAATGCCTGGGTCTACGGCCTGATCCGACAAGAGTCGCGTTTCATCAAAAATGCGAAGTCTTACGTTGGTGCATCCGGTTTGATGCAACTGATGCCGTCGACCGCAAAATATGTCGCTCGCAAGATCGGGATGTCTGAGTTCAGTCAGGATCAGATCAATGACATCAATACGAATATCTTGCTGGGTACCAATTATCTCAACATGGTGCTCAACAATCTGGATGGTTCGCAGGCACTTGCCACCGCAGCCTACAATGCCGGGCCATCACGCCCGCGCAGCTGGCGTGCGACTTTGCCAGGTCCGGTGGAGGGGGCCATCTTTGCCGAGACGATCCCTTTCAATGAGACCCGTGGCTATGTCAAGAATGTTATGTCCAATGCCACGTATTACGCCGCCATTTTTGAAAACCGGCCGCAGTCGCTCAAACAGCGGCTTGGCATGGTCGGACCAAAGGTTGATGCACCAACTGATTTGCCTTGATGTCATGGTGGTAAGGCGAACAACGACAAACAACGAGAAGGGTACTCATGGCGTACAAGAATATTCTGGTCATCGGTGGTACCGGTTTCATCGGTAGTCAAGTTATTGCGCGACTGGCACGTGGCGCCGCGCCTCGCATTACAGTGCCGACGCGGCGCTACGAATCAAGCAAGCACTTGCTGGTCATGCCGACGGTTCGTACCGTCGTCGCCGACATCCATGATGAAGCGGCGCTGGAGCGCCTCATGGATGGCGTCGATACGGTCATCAATCTGGTCGGTATTCTGCAATCTCGCCGTGGACCTGCTGGCACTGCCTATGGTCCGGATTTCGCGCGAGTTCATGTCGATCTGCCGCGCAAGATCGTGGCAGCCTGTGAGCGCCGTGGGATCAAGCGTCTGGTCCATGTCAGCGCGATTGGCGCTGACATACAGGCACCTTCCATGTATCTGCGTTCCAAGGCCGCTGGCGAAGCGGCGGTCTTGTCCAGCCCGGAAATCGTCACCACGGTATTGCGGCCATCCGTCGTGTTTGGTGAACAGGATCATTTTCTGAATATGTTTGCTGCCTTGCAGAAGCTGTTCCCGGTGGTCCCGCTCGGTGGTGCTGAAGCACGCTTCCAGCCGGTCTATGTCGGTGATGTAGCCGAGGCAGTCGTCGCCGTTGTGCAGCACCAGATTGGCGCTGGCAAGATTTTTGAGCTGGCCGGGCCACAGATATATACCTTGCGACAACTGGTCCATCTGGCGGGCATCTATGCCGGTCATCCGCGCCCGATCATCGGGTTGCCATCTACATTGGCAAGCTTGCAAGCATTTTGTCTGGAGCACTTACCAGGCCAATTGATGAGCCGCGACAATCTGGCTTCGATGCGGGTTGATAATATCGCTAGTGCGCCAATGGCGGTCGAACTAGGGATTGTGCCGACGGCATTGGAGCAGGTCGGGCCGCGCTATCTTGCCGGAGTGAATGTGCAGCAGCAGCTGGACGCCTGGCGTCGCAATGCCAGACGCTGATAAACTCCTCGGCTACGGGCGCGCAACATGCGGGCCATGAACGCAAGACTCTCTTCACCCCTAAGGATGTTGCATGCAGAATACTGAACTCGATGCTGTGTTGTCACAAACGCTGGAAAAAGCCCGAAGAAATATCTTGACCCTGGTGATTGGCAACAAGAACTATTCATCGTGGTCGATGCGCCCCTGGGTGGTGCTGACGGCGTTTGACATTCCTTTTCAGGAAGTGCGTATCTGTCTCGATCAGCCCGATACCGACACCAACATCGCCGAGTACAGTGCCGCTGGCAGAGTACCGGTATTGATTGATGGACAGCTCACTGTCTGGGACTCGCTGGCAATCTGTGAGTATCTGGCAGAGCAATGTTCCGAACGCGCCTTGTGGCCGAAGGAAACTGCCGCCCGGGCCGTGGCACGCAGCATCTGTGCTGAAATGCATTCCGGCTTTGGCGGTTTGCGCAGCGCCATGAGCATGGATATTCGGGCCAGTTATCCTGGCCGTGGACGTACCCCGGAAGCGCAGGGCGATATTGGCCGCATTTGTGAAATCTGGGAAGACTGTCTCTCCAAATTCGGTCACCACGAATTTCTGTTTGGTGATTTTTCGATTGCCGATGCTTACTTTGCACCGGTGGTGATGCGATTCCGTACCTATCAGGTGTCGCTGGCGCCAGCATTGCAGGCCTACTGTGATCGGGTCGCTGCGCATCCTGCCGTGGCCAGCTGGATCGCCGGCGCGCTGGCGGAGACCGAAGTATTGCCCGATCATTGACCACGGCTATCGAGGTCGCAGGAAACATGCAAATCTATACTGTTGGTGGCGCAGTACGTGATGAACTGCTCGGCTTGCCGGTGCAGGACCGCGATTACGTGGTCGTTGGTGCTACGCCCGAACAGATGCTGGCGCAAGGATATCGTCCGGTCGGCAAGGATTTTCCGGTCTTTCTGCATCCCCAGACGCAAGAGGAATACGCGCTGGCACGTACCGAGCGCAAGACCGCTCCCGGTTATCGCGGGTTTGTGTTCCATACCGACAGCGAAGTCACGCTGGAACAGGATCTGGCGCGTCGCGATCTGACTATCAATGCCATTGCCAAAGGTGAGGATGGCGTGCTGATAGATCCCTTTGATGGCCAAGCCGATCTTCATGAACGGGTGTTCCGTCATGTCTCCCCCGCGTTTGTTGAAGATCCTGTGCGAATTCTGCGGGTAGCGCGTTTCGCTGCGCGATTTGTGGACTTCCGTGTTGCACCTGAAACCAATGCACTGATGCAGGATATGGTGCGGCAAGGAGAGGTCGACGCACTGGTGCCAGAACGGGTGTGGCAGGAACTGGCGCGCGGCATGATGGAGCAGAAACCATCACGCATGTTTGCAGTATTGCGTGCCTGCGGTGCCCTGGCGCGTATCCTGCCAGAGCTGGATGCTTTGTGGGGTGTGCCGCAACCGGCGCGCTACCATCCGGAAATCGATACCGGTGTGCACGTGATGATGGTGCTCGATTATGCTGCTGCACGTGCCTACTCAATGGGTGTAAGACTGGCTGCCTTGTTTCATGATCTCGGCAAGGGGACGACATCTCCGGCATTGTGGCCTAGCCATCACGGTCATGAAGGGCGTAGTGTTACGCTGGTTGAAGGTATTTGTGCACGACTCAAGATTCCCAATGATTACCGTGACCTGGCACTCATCACCGCACGTGAGCATGGCAATGTTGGTCGGGCTTTTGAGTTACGGCCCGCCACCATCGTTGATCTGATTACGCGTTGTGACGGCTGGCGCAAACCGCAGCGTTTCGACGATATGTTGCTGGCATCCGAATGCGACCGGCGTGGGCGTACCGGTTTTGAAGAAGTCAGTTTCGATCAGCGCCCTTATCTGCTGGGTGCCTTGCAGGTGGCGCAAGCGGTGGATGCGGGCGCGATTGCGGGCCGATTGCGGGAGCAGCCTCAGCGCATTCCGGAGGCGATTCTTGCCGCGCGTATCGCGGCAGTAAAAGCGTATGTTGAGGTGGCGAACCAGCAGCCCACCCTGCAGCCAGGCCCGCAGTCCAACCCTACTTCAGATGTCTGAGTCAGGTCATCATGTCGACATTTCTTGATCGCATGGCAGAGCGCGTGACGCGGTGCAAACGTATTCTTTACGCCATTGCCGAGGCTTCCGAAAAGCCAATGATTCTGGTCAAGGAGTTGTCGCCTCGTTCACGTCGACACCTACTGCGTCATTTCCTGGCACTGGAAGAAAAGGACCGGCTGCTGCGCTTTGGTACCAAGCTGTCCGATGAGCTTGTGACGCGCTACGTAGAGCAGCTCGATTTTTCCCGCGATACGATATTTGGCGTCTATGACCGCAAATTGCGGCTGCTTGGCGTCGGCCATCTGGCGTTCGCGCCGCGAGAAACTTCGCGTGTCAGCGGCGCCACCATCAAGGCCCGTATTGCCGAATTCGGGGTGTCGGTATCGGCGGCTGCACGCGGTATGGGAGTTGGTACCAAGTTGTTTGAGCGCGGTGCCATGCGTTGCCGCAATGCTGACGTCGATACCTTGTACATGCATTGTCTGTCGTCCAACAAAGTGATGATGCATATCGCCACCAAGGCAGGTATGGAAATCCATCGCGATTACGGCGAAGCGGATGCCTACCTCAAGCTCAAACCAGCCAATTCGGTCACAGTATTGCAGGAGGCCGTTGAGGAACAGGCGGCGATGCTGGATTACATCGTTAAGTCCAATGTGCGTGCCTTGCTGAAATGGCTGACCAAGGTCACTGGTATCGGCAAGCCCAAAGCCTAGCCGGTTGAGCGCATAATACGGGGCTTGGCATTTCACGCATCCAGATCATGAACAGTACCGCCAGCACCGCCGACTTCTTCGCCAGCGTTGCCACTAAATCCGATAGCGGCGCATTACGCGGCGACTATACCTTGGCCGACCAGAATTTTGTTGTCACCCAGCAATGGGACGCCTATACCCCTGCCCAGCACGCCCTATGGCGGCGCCTTTATGAGCGCCAGGCCAAGCTGATTCCCGGCCGTGCCTGTGACGTCTTTATCGACAGCCTGGCCGCATTGGATGTTTCCCACGGGATTCCCCGTTTCGATCAGACCAGCGAGGCGCTGTATAAGGCGACCGGCTGGCAGCTGGTTGCGGTCCCGGGGCTGGTGCCGGACCACACCTTTTTCGAGCACCTGGCCAACCGTCGTTTTCCGGTCACGGTCTGGCTGCGTGAAGCGCATGAGTTTGACTACATTGTCGAGCCGGATGTGTTCCATGACTTCTTTGGTCACGTACCGTTGCTGTTCAATTCCGTCTTTGCCGATCACCTGCAAGAGTATGGCAAAGGCGGTTTAAAGGCGCTCAAGCTTGATGGTCTGGGCTTGCTGGCGCGGCTATATTGGTACACGATCGAGTTTGGGTTGATCGAAAGTCCGCAAGGCTTGCGCGTTTATGGTGCCGGTATTTTGTCTTCAGGTGGCGAGATTGAGCACTGCCTGCGTAATTCGCAACCCAGGCGCATTCCGTTTAATGTCGAGCGCGTCATGCGGACCTTGTACAAGATCGATTCGTATCAGGAGACTTACTTCGTGATTCGTGATTTTGAGCAATTGTTTGAGGATACGCATCCTGACTTTACACCGCTATATGCCCACCTGAACACACTGGAGGCGTTACCCGCCAACAGTTTGTTGGCAGGGGAAATCAATCTGCCGGCCAGCCCATGAAGTGAATTGGTTTTTATTGTCAGACGTATAATATTTTCCGGCAACCTGCCCACTTGTGGCAGGTTTTTTTATGTCTGCCCCCTGTTTCCATGCTGCGCCGTGCGTAGCAGTCTCGCTGCCGTTGTGCTAATGTCGTCTCACTAAAAAAGGAAACATCCAGCTCACAAGGCAGAGATGTTTTGACCGGATCCCGATCGGATTCAAGTGCAACAAAGACACAATTTTTGGCACGGAGACAAACGCATGAATGCACCACTCACGGTAGCAAACCAACAGGCGCTATTGCAGGACGCCATTTCCCTGGACGACAAATATTCGCTGCAGCATGGCCGGGTCTTCATGACTGGCATACAGGCGTTGATTCGTCTGCCCATGCTGCAACGGCAATGTGATGTACAGGCCGGACTCAACACTGCCGGTTTCATCACCGGCTATCGCGGTTCACCACTAGGCACCGTGGACCAGACTGCGGCCAAGGCACAAAAATATCTGGATGCCGCGCATGTGAAATTCCATCCCGGCATGAACGAGGATCTGGCTGCCACCAGTGTCTGGGGTACGCAACAGGTGAACCTGTTCCCGGGCGCGCAATATGACGGCGTATTCTCGCTCTGGTACGGCAAAGGACCGGGCGTAGATCGCTGTGGAGACGTCTTCAAACATGCCAATATGGCGGGCACCTCACGCCACGGCGGTGTGCTGGTGATTGCCGGCGATGATCATGCCGCCAAGTCTTCCACCACCGCCCATCAGAGCGAACATATTCTCAAGGCCTGTGGTATCCCGGTGCTGTATCCCTCATCGGTCCAGGAATATCTGGACTACGGCTTGCACGGCTGGGCCATGAGCCGCTATACCGGCTTGTGGGTAGCCATGAAATGCGTCACCGATATCGTTGAGTCGGGTATGTCGGTGATGATCGACTCGCAACGTGTGCAACCGATCTTGCCACAGGACTTTGCTCTGCCAGCGGGCGGTCTCAATATCCGCCAGCCCGATACCGTGCTGGAGCAGGAAGCCCGCATGAATGTCTACAAGTGGTATGCGGCACTGGCCTACGCGCGGGTCAACAAGCTCAATCAAATCATCTGGGACAGTCCGCATGCTCGTATCGGCATCATCACCGCCGGCAAGTCCTATCTCGATACCAGACAAGCACTGGAAGACCTCGGCATTGATGAACAGGTTGCGCGCGACATTGGCCTGCGTCTCTACAAGATCGGCATGACCTGGCCACTGGAAGCGGAAGGCGTGCGCGAGTTCGCACAAGGGCTGGATGAAATTCTGGTGGTGGAAGAAAAGCGCCAGATTCTGGAATACCAGCTCAAGGAAGAACTCTATAACTGGCGCGATGATGTTCGTCCACGGGTGGTTGGCAAGTTCGATGACACCGGAGAATGGAGTGGCTCACCGCGCGAAGGTCACGGTAACTGGCTGCTGCCTGCGACCTATGAACTGAATCCGGCGCAAATTGCGCGGGCGATTGCCACGCGCATTTCCAAATACTTTGCTGGCCATCCGATTGAGCAACGTGTCAAACAGCGAATTGCCTATCTGGAAGCGAAGGAAGCCACGCTCAACATCAGCACCAAACCGGATCCCGAAAAAGATCGCATCCCGCATTTCTGCTCTGGTTGCCCGCACAACAGCTCGACCAAGCTACCCGAAGGCAGCCGCGGTCTGGCTGGGATTGGTTGCCACTACATGGTGACCTGGATGGATCGGGAATCAACGATTTTCTCGCACATGGGCGGGGAGGGCGTGACCTGGGTGGGGCAGGCACCATTCACCAGCGAAAAGCATGTGTTTTCCAACCTTGGCGATGGCACCTATTTCCACTCTGGTTTGTTAGCGGTGCGCGCTTCGGTAGCGGCCAAGGTCAATATTACCTACAAGATTCTCTACAACGATGCAGTGGCCATGACCGGTGGTCAGGAGTTCGATGGACCACTCGACCCGGCGATGATTTCGCGTCAGCTGGCTGCCGAAAATGTACAACCCATCATCGTTGTCACCGACGAGCCCGATAAATATCCACCCGGCACGCGCTGGGCCGAAGGCGTCACTATTCGTCATCGTAGCGAGCTCGATGCGGTGCAGCGAGAATTGCGCGAAGTATCAGGTGTCTCGGCGATGATCTACGACCAGACCTGCGCGTCGGAAAAGCGTCGCCGTCGCAAACGTGATGCCTACCCTGATCCGGCCAAACGTGCCGTCATCAACGAAGCCGTTTGTGAAGGTTGTGGCGATTGCAGTGTGCAATCGAACTGCCTGTCGGTCGAGCCGCTGGAGACCGAATTCGGTCGCAAGCGTCAGATCAATCAATCCTCCTGCAATAAGGATTTTTCTTGCGTAACCGGTTTTTGCCCCAGCTTCGTGACCGTCGAAGGTGGCAAGCTGAAAAAGGCAAAGAAGACTGCTCCTGCCGCTAGCGATGGCGTTGCCCTGCCGACGTTGCCGCAGCCAGTGCTGCCTGCACTGACGGATCATTACGGCATCATTGTCACCGGCATCGGCGGCACCGGCGTCATCACCATTGGTCAGATTCTCGCGATGGCAGCGCATGTCGAAGGACGTGCCTGCTCGGTGCTGGACATGAGTGGCTTGGCCCAAAAGGGGGGGCCCGTGATGTCGCATGTGCGCTTGTCCAGCGATACCGATGGCTTGTATTCGACGCGTGTTGGCACCGGTGCTGCTGATCTGGTAATTGGTTGCGACGTCATTGTCAGTGCCAGTCGCGATGCACTCTCGCGCATGGGTGAGGGACGAACCCGTGCTGCCATCAATGCGACGCAAATGCCTACCGCTGCTTTCGTCCGTAATCCCGACTGGCAGTTCCCTGCCGCTTCGGCACAGGGCAGCATTGAGCAAGCCTGCGGCAAGCAGGGTGTGGCCTTTATCGACGCAGGTAATATCGCCACCGCACTCATGGGCGATGCGATTGCCACCAATATGTTCATGCTTGGTTACGCGTGGCAAAAAGGCTGGGTGCCGTTGTCAGAAGCCGCAATTCTCAAAGCCATCGAGCTCAATGCCCTGTCGGTCGAGTTCAACAAGCAGGCCTTTGGCTGGGGTCGTGCTGCGGCACATGATACTGCTGCGGTAGAGCTGGCCGCGCGTCGCAATGGTATGACCGCGCAAGTGATCGATTTCAAGTTGCCACCCAAGCTTGATGAGGTCATTGCCAAGCGCGTCGCATTCCTGAGCGATTATCAGAACGCTGCCTATGCCGGCCAATATAGTGAATTTGTGGAACAGGTCAGGGCTGTAGAGAGTCGCTTTGGCAACCTTGGAAACGGGCTCAAGCTCACCCATGCAGTTGCCAATTATCTGTTCAAACTGATGGCCTACAAGGATGAGTATGAAGTGGCACGACTTTACACTGCACCGGCCTTCCGCGAAAAAATTGCAGCCATGTTCGAAGGTGACTACCAGCTGAAATTCCACCTGGCGCCACCGCTGCTGGCACGGCATGATGCCAATGGTCATCTGCTCAAGCAGCAGTATGGTCCGTGGATGATGCGGGCGTTTGGCGTGCTTTCGAAGTTACGCTTCTTGCGCGGATCGCTGTTTGATCCGTTTGGCTACACCGCCGAGCGCAAGCAGGAGCGCGCCTTGATTGAGGCCTATCGCACTACGATTGCTGACGTGCTGGCAAAGCTGACGCCGGAGAACCTGGCACAGGCTGTCGCCATTGCACGTATTCCGGAGGAGATTCGTGGTTATGGCCACGTCAAGGAGCGTCACCTGAAGGCCGCTACACAAAAACAAGCCGCGTTGCTGCAGACCTATCATGGTCAGCAACAGCCGGTTGCAGGAGGCAGTCAGGAAGCCGCCTGATCAGAGTCGAAGGCAGGGACTAATTCAAGCGCGTCGGCCACCGCTGACGCGCGCGATCCCTGCCAGATCATTCCAGCTCTGCACTTCGGTAAAGCCCTGGGCGCTGAGCAGCTCGCGCACGGCGTCAACCTGATCGTAGCCATGTTCCATCAGCAGCCAGCCATGCGGTTTCAGGAACACTTTGGCACCATCGACGATGATGCGTAATGCCGACAAGCCATCCGCATGGTCGGTCAAGGCACTGACCGGTTCAAAGCGCAAATCACCCTGCGACAGATGGGTATCGCCCGCGACAATATAAGGCGGATTGGCAGCGATCAGGTCCAGTGCATGCCGCATATCCGTGCCTAGCGCTTCATACCAGTTGCTGTGCAAAAATTGCACGCTGGTGCCATGGCGTTGTGCATTGCTGCGAGCCACCAGCAGGGCATCTTCACTGATATCGAGTGCAGTCATGGTGACGTCGGCACGGGTGTGGGCGATAGCGACAGCAATAGCGCCTGAACCGGTACCCATATCGAGCCCCCAGCCACCGGGTGGTAGCCGGTCCAGCGCCAGTTCGACCAGCAGTTCAGTCTCTGGACGCGGGATCAATACCGCCGGTGTGACTTGCAGTGGCAAACCGAAAAATTCGCGCTCACCGACGATATAGGCAATCGGTTCGCCGCGGAGTCGACGTTCAAACAGCGCTGTCAATTGCAAGACCTCATCACTGCTCAGGGACCGCTCCGACTGCGTGATCAACTGGATTCTTGTCAGTTGCAGCGCATGGCTGAGCAGAATCCGGTTTTCCAGGGTATCCAGCGGTGCACTGCGCAATGCTGCTGCCAGCGACATGCCGGGCGTAAAGTAGGCGGAAGAGTTCAAGTTAGCGTTGGTGTCAGCCACGTTTGAAGAAGCGCCGTGCCAGTACCAGACTCAACAGCACGAAGCAGATCAGCGACCATTTCGGGATTGCCAGACCGAGGAATGGGTATTGCATCGAGCACAGTCCATCGGCCTGAAACAGGATCGGCCAGAGCTTGGCGGTGGGCGCGGTATTGAGTGCGGTTTCCAGCGGATCAATCGCGCAGGTGGTACCTGGATGAGCCTGTACCCAAAGATGCCAGCAGGCAGTGCCAACGCCGCCAAGTGCTGCCAGCAGTGCAAGACCTGAGCCGGTGCGGCCGGCGCGGGCTGGCAACAGCGCGAAGATCACACAAATGATCGCGATTGCGGCAAACAGATAACGCTGGATGATGCACAGCGGGCAGGGTGTCATTTCTTCGACGATCTGCAGATACAAGGCAACGCCCAGCAGGGCGACACAGGAGACAGCGACCGACAGCAACAGGAGTTTGGAAGATTTCATGGGATCGGGAGAGTGAGTCAGCGTTTGATGTTGTTGGATTTTCCTGAATTCAGGCAGTACCTCAGAGATCGTCTCTTGCAATAGGTTCCAGCGTCGCTGCATTGTGCCACGGCAAGCGACAATCAATCTCGATTGATATCGTTTCTGCTAACGATCAGCGTGACGCAGCGATTCTCAATCGTCACCCAATTGTGCCAGTAACTCCGCCTGATGTTCGGTAATGAGGGCATTGGTCAGTTCTTCCAGATCACCGTCCATGATGAAGTCGAGTTTGTACAAGGTCAGGTTGATGCGATGGTCGGTCATCCGTCCCTGTGGGAAGTTATAGGTACGGATACGCTCACTGCGGTCACCTGACCCGATCAGCGATTTACGCGTTGCGGCTTCCTTGGATTGCTGTTCGCGCAGTTGTACATCCTTGATACGCGCGGCCAGCACCTTGAGTGCCGAGGCTTTGTTCTTGTGCTGGCTGCGATCATCCTGGCATTCCACCACGATACCGGTCGGCATATGCGTGATACGCACCGCAGAATCAGTCTTGTTGATGTGCTGGCCACCGGCACCTGAAGCACGATAGGTATCGATACGGATATCGGCTGGATTGATATCCACATCCTCAACTTCGTCTGCTTCAGGCATGACTGCTACGGTGCAGGCCGAGGTGTGGATACGTCCCTGTGTTTCAGTCGCTGGTACGCGTTGGACCCGATGACCGCCTGATTCAAATTTAAGACGCGAATACGCACCGAAGCCGGCAATGCGCACAATCACTTCCTTGTAGCCGCCGATTTCTGATTCCGAGGCTGACATCATTTCGACCTGCCAGCGATTGCGCTCGGCGAAGCGCGTATACATACGCAGCAGATCGCCTGCGAACAGCGCTGATTCATCGCCACCGGTACCGGCACGAATTTCCAGGAAAATATTGCGTTCATCATTGGGATCCTTAGGCAGCAGCATCTTTTGCAGATCGCTTTCCAGTGCCTCCATCCGGGCTTTGGCCGTATTGATCTCTTCCTGGGCAAAGTCCTTCATATCAGGGTCGGCCAGCAGTTCCTGTGCCGTGCTGATGTCCTTCGCGCCTTGGGTGTAGTCGTGATATAGCGCGGCCAGCGGACCCAGTTCAGCATGTTCGCGCGTCATCTTGCGATAGTTGTCCATGTCAGCGGTGGCATCTTCTTGTGCCAGCAGGCTATTGAGTTCTTCCAGCCGCTCGGCGAGCTGGTCGAGTTTGGCGAGCATGGAGGGTTTCATGAGTAGGTCTGCAATCGAATGTACAAAAATCAAAGGGAGGCAGGGCAGATGCGCCCGGGCAGGCAGTACAGCCGCAGTGCCTGTGACGGCAGCGGCTAGCGCAAAGGGAAGCTAACGCTTGGCGCGGAACAGTTGAGGCAGCAGATTGACGAGCTGGCTACGCTCGTCACCCTGGGCGTGATGCAGGGCCTGTTGCGGGCCATGCAGGAATTTGGCGGTGAGACCTTTGGACAGGGCTTCCAGTACCTGATCGATATCGGCACCCTTGGCCAGCATACGACGGGCACGTTCCAGTTCGGCCTGACGCAGTGCTTCGCCACTGTCATGCAGATCCTGAATCAGCGGCACCATGGCACGGTGATCGATCCAGTGCATGAACGACTGCACCCGGGTTTCGATGATGGCCTCGGCCTGCGCGACGGCAGCCTGACGGTTTTCGACACCGCTTTGTACCACCGAGGCGAGATCATCCACGGTGTAGAGGAAGACGTCATCCAGGCGCGCGACTTCCGCCTCGATATCACGTGGCACCGCCAGATCGACCATGAAAATCGGTTTGTGACGACGTGCCTTGACGGCGCGTTCCACCAGACCCAGTCCGATGATCGGCAAGGAAGACGCAGTGCAGGAGACGATGATGTCAAAGCGTGAGAGCTCTGTTGGCAGGTCTGCCAGACGCAGCGCGGCGCCATTGAAACGGTGTGCCAGAGTTTCACCGCGTTCTAGGGTGCGGTTGGCCACTGTCAGCGATTTGGGATTCTGCGCCGCAAAGTGCGTAGCGCACAGTTCAATCATTTCACCAGCGCCGATGAACAGGACATGCTGGCCAGAGATGGAATCAAAGATACGTTGCGAAAGCCGCACCGCAGCGGCTGCCATTGAGACGCTGTGGGCACCGATTTCCGTGGTGCTGCGTACTTCCTTGGCGACCGCAAAGGTACGCTGGAACAGCTGATGCAGGTAGGTACCCAGTCCGCCGGCAGCCTCTGCCTGGCGAACTGCATCTTTCATTTGTCCGAGAATCTGCGGCTCACCGAGCACCATCGAGTCGAGCCCGGAAGCAACCCGGAACGCGTGACGTACCGCATTGTCTTGCGGCAGCGCGTACAGGAAAGGGCGCAGCTCGGCGTACGGCAATTGATGGTGGTCGGCCAGGAAGTGGGCAGTGCTATCGATGGCATCGTCAACGCCACCATTTACCTTGGTGCTGGCTGCGTAGAGTTCGGTGCGGTTACAGGTCGACAGAATGGCTGCTTCGCCAGTTTGCGCATGACTTGTGCTGGAATCGCTACGACCGAACCAGGCGCGCGCAGAGGCGACCGCCTGACCAATCTGGTCGGCCGGAAATGCCACCTTCTCACGCAGCGATAGCGGCGCGGTAGTGTGGTTGAGTCCGACGGCAAGCAAATGCATGATTTTTCGGGAGCGACAACGTAAAAAGTGGAGCAATAAACTGACAAAATTCAATCATCATTATACGCGTTGCGCGTCATCGAGCTTTGAACTGTATCAATAATGACTATATAAGCTGACTATCAAGGAGTGCCGGAAAGCGCAGCAAAACAACAGGGAAATTGTCTTTTTGTTAACTTTATTGGGGTGCCACTGCGCTTTGTCCATCAACCAGTTGCTCCAGCTGATAGCCGTAACCGTACACCGTTGCCAGCCTGAACCCATGCTCCGGCTTGAGTTGCAGCTTGCTACGCAGACGTGCGATATGGGTATCGATGGTCCGTGTCGGCAAGGCGTCTTCTGACTCTGGCCCCCAGATGCTTTCCTGTAGGTAAGCGCGCGACAGCGGGCGTCCCAGATGGCGGAACAGCAACAGGGCAAGGGCAAACTCCTTGCTGGTCAAGGCTACACTGTGCTCGCCATGGCGTACGCGATAGGTGGCCGGTTCAAACAGATAGTCGCCAATCTGTTGTACTGGTATGTCCTGATAGTCCGGATAAGCCAGTCGCAACAGCAGGCGCACACGCGCATTGATGGCGTGCCTTTGCAGTGGCTTGAATTCAGCGTCCAGAAGATGCCAGCTGGCATGCTCGCGGCGCAACGCCGTCAGGATCGCCAGCTCATTTGGCTGATCGGCGACCAAAAGCAATACCGGAATAGCTTGTTCATGGGCACGTTGCAGCAATGCTGTGAGTTGTTGTCCGGCGGTGGCCAGGTCAATGATCAGCAACTGTGCCGACAAGGCAGGCAGATCGGCGGCAGTAGGCACGCCCTGGCAGTGGTGCGGCGAAAGATTGCGTGAAATGAGCGCAATATCACTGCCAGTCTGACTGAGGATGGCAATTTGCATGGCGGTCGCCGCAGTAATCGGCGGCACTTAGGGCGCGTCGCTGTCGGGCAGCACGACGTTGACATCAAGCACTTCCAGGTTGCCTTGACGATCCAGCGAGATCTTGATGTCGTCCGCATCGACCTTGGTGTATTTGGAAATGACTTCAATCAGTTCCTTGTGCAAGGCTGGCAAAAAGTCATACCCCTGACCCTGACGGCCACCGCGCTCGCGCGCAATGATGATCTGCAGGCGTTCTTTCGCCGCCGTGGCGGTCTTGGCCTTCGGCGGAAACAGGAAGGAAAGCAGAGCCATGATTACTTACCTCCGAAAATACGCTGCAACAGGCCCGGCTTTTCGTAGCTTGTGAAGCGCAATGGCAAATCTTCACCGAGGAAGCGGCTGACCAGATCCAGATAGGCGTCAGAGACGTCAGTATCCTTCAGGTGAATCGCTGGGTTACCCTGGTTGGAAGCTTGCAACACCGATTCGGACTCAGGAATGATGCCAATCAGTGGAATGCGCAGGATTTCCTGAACGTCGGTGTACGACAGCATTTCACCGGCGTCCACACGCTTGGGGGAATAGCGGGTGATCAGCAGATGTTCCTTGACCGGCTCGCCACCATGCAGGGCGCGGCGCGACTTGGCCTGGATGATGCCGAGGATACGGTCCGAGTCGCGTACCGAAGAGACTTCCGGATTGGTGACGATGATGGCTTCATCGGCAAAGGTCAGTGCCATAACAGCACCGTGCTCAATACCGGCAGGGGAGTCGCAGATGATGTATTCGAAGTCCATCTTCGCCAGTTCACCCAGTACGCGCTCAACGCCTTCTTCCGACAGGGCATCCTTGTCGCGGGTTTGCGAGGCCGGCAGGATGAACAGATTGTCGCAGTGCTTGTCCTTGATCAGCGCCTGATTCAGCGACGCTTCCTGATTGACCACATTGATCAGGTCATACACCACACGGCGTTCGCAGCCCATGATCAGGTCCAGGTTACGCAGGCCGACGTCGAAGTCGATGACGACCGTCTTGTGTCCGCGCAACGCCAGTCCCGATGCGAAACTGGCGCTCGAAGTCGTCTTGCCGACGCCACCTTTACCCGATGTCACAACGATGATTTTTGCCACAAAAGACTCCTTAGAAAATCAGTTAATTTGAATGTACTTGTTTGCAGATGCACCGCTCAGCTCATCAGTTGATCAGCCAATCAGCCTTTACCGTTGATTGGCAAGACATCGATACGGTCGCCATTGAGGCGCACCTGCACTTGTTGTTGTGCCAGCTCGGCGGGATGGCCATTTTCAAATGTACGGTAGACCCCGGCAATGGAGACCAGTTCAGCTTCCAGACTGGCAGCAAAGATGCGCGCGCTGGTGTTGCCGCTGGCACCGGCCAGTGCCCGGCCTCGCAAGGGGGCGTACACATGGATGCTGCCATCGGCAATGATTTCAGCGCCATTATTGACCGCAGCCATGATCACCAGATCAGCACCACGGGCATAGATTCGTTGGCCGGCACGCACTGGCGTATCGACAATCATGGTGCTGACAGGCTTGGGCGGTGCTGCTGCTGGTGTCGGAGCGGGCGCTGCTGCGGCCCATGCCGGCTTGGGGGCTTCAGCCGGTGCCGCCACTGCTACTGGCGCTGGCGTGGGTGCGGTAGCCACTGGTGTCTCGGCCGGTTGCCGTGGTACTGCGCCGCTATCGATACTCAGGCCCTGCGCAATGATTTCTGCGTGCAGGCTCTCGGGCGCGTGGCGGACCGCCACCGCGTTGAGGCGGTAGCGCTTGAACAAGGCCACCAGTGCACTCCAGGCGATGGTATCGGGCTGGCAATCGAGTGCGGACAGATCCAGCACGGCGAATTCGTCTTCAAAGAAGTCGGAAACGCCACCGGTCATTTCCTTGAGCGCTTGCTCCAGGGCGGCAGTGTCGGTTTCGTGCAGAATCGCAGAAATGGCGACCACCGTAGATATTTTGATATCGATCGGTTTGCGGTTTTTTTGCATAAATTGTTCAGCGACCGCGCTAACAGCACGGCACAAGCATCATTGCGTTCGGGGAGCGTGAAATTGTTATATCTCGTCGCGATCAGGCGGCAGCAGGCCGGATACACGATGGTTTTGCATTATACAGTCAGGCTGACGGCGGGATAGCGCCTCATGGCCGCAAATACAGCAAATTAGGCATGTTCGACAGAAACTGGCGTCGGTGGGGAGGGCGGAGGACGTGCCGGCGGCATCAGCAGCTGGCAGGGTAGTGCAGAAATGGATGTGGAAATGTTGACGCCGATGCAAGTTTTCAGGCTTACACCGGCGCCGGCAGGCTCAGATTCAGCTGTCGACTTAGCCCGGAACCTTGCCGTCTACGCCTTCAACGTAGAATTTGATGCCATGCAGGAAGCCATCATCGGCCACGGCATCCTTGGCAACCACTTCCTTACCGGTATTGTCCTTGATCGGACCCTTCCAGATCGGTGCGCTGCCGTCAGCGATACCCTTCTTGCGTTCTTCGATCAATGCCTTCACGTCGGCCGGAACATCCGGATTGAAGGCACCCAGATCAATACCATTTTCCTTGATGCCATTCCAGCTGGTACCACTCTTCCAGGTGCCATCGAGGACGGCTTGTACACGTGCGATGTAGTAGACACCCCAGTTGTTCATGGAAGCAGCCAGATGGGCCTTGGGACCAAAGCTGGTCATGTCGCTATCCCAGCCAAATGCGTGCACACCCTTCTCTTGCGCAGTTTGCACCACGGCAGCCGAGTCAGTGTTTTGCATCAGCACGTCAACGCCCTGGCCGATCAGAGTTGTCGCCGCTTCACGTTCCTTGCCCGGATCAAACCACTTGTTGACCCAGACCACGCGGGTAGTGGCCTTAGGATTGATCGAGCGGGCACCCAGGGTGAACGCATCGATATTGCGGATCACTTCAGGAATCGGTACTGACGCCACCACGCCCAGCTTGCCGGTCTTGGAGGTCTTGCCTGCGACGACGCCAGCCAGGTATGCACCTTCGTAGGTGCGGACATCATATTGGGCCAGATTGTCGGCAGTCTTGAAACCGGTTGCGTGTTCAAATTTGACGTCCGGGAATTCCTTGGCGACTTTCAGCATCGCTTCCATGAAGCCGAAGGAAGTACCGAAAATCAGCTTGTTGCCATCGGTCGCCAACTGGCGGAATACGCGCTCGGCATCGGCAGCAGACTCAGGGACGTTTTCCACGAAGGTGGTCTTGACCTTGTCACCGAACTTGGCTTCGACTGCCTTGCGGCCACTGTCGTGGGCAAAGGTCCAGCCAGCGTCGCCAACCGGGCCGACGTAGACGAACGCTACCTTCAGCGGGTCGGCCGCAGGAGCCGGTGCGGTAGCCGCAGCAGGTGCTGGGGCAGGTGCCGCTTCTTCCTTCTTGCCACAGCCGATCAAGCTGGCGGCGGCCAATGTAGCGAGCATCGCAATCGAGGCTCTGCGCGAAATTCTCATGTATTTCTCCCTGGGCAGTGTTGGTTGAGTAAATGAAGCAAAAAAAGCAGCAAGCAATGTGAAACAAAAACAATCAGCAGCAATGCCGAATACAAAAAATTCAGGAGGCTCCCGGGCGGAACGGCTTGCCCAGTGACGCGGGCATATTCAGCCTGATCCAGTCGGGATTACGCGAGATCAGTGCCAGCACTACGATGGTCGCCAGATACGGCAACATCGACAGGATCTGGGAGGGGATGGTCACGCCCATGCCTTGCAGATAGAACTGCAGAATCGTCACGCCGCCGAACAGCAATGCACCGAGCAAGACCCGTGCCGGACGCCAGGTCGCAAATGCGGTCAGTGCCAGTGCAATCCAGCCACGACCAGCGACCAGTCCTTCGACCCACATCGGGGTATAGACCAGCGACAGATAAGCACCCGCCAGACCGCAGCAGGCACCACCAAACAGCAAGGCCATGAAGCGGATGCCGCGTACCGAATAGCCCAGTGCATGGGCAGATTCCGGCGACTCACCGACCGCGCGCAGAACCAGTCCGGCGCGTGTGCGATACAGGAACCAGGCAATCGCGCCACACAGCAGCAGCGCCAGATAGCTCATCCAGTGCTGGCTGAACAATGCTGCACCGACGAATGGCAGGTCACGCAGCAAGGGAATGCCGGTGCTTTGTGCGGGCAGGGCTAGACCGACAAAGTGTTGGCCGAGAAAGGCCGACAAGCCGCTGCCGAAAATCGACAGCGCCAGACCGGTCGCTACCTGATTGGTCGCCAGCAGTAGCGCCAGCCAGGCAAACAAGCTTGCCAGCAGCATGCCGCATGCGGCACCAGCGATAAATCCCAGCAGCGGACTTTTAGTTGCATAACCGACGGCGAAACCGGCAATTGCCGAGACCAGCATCATGCCTTCGGCACCCAGATTGAGTACCCCGGCGCGTTCGTTGATCAGCAGACCGATCGCTGCCAGAAGCAGTGGTGTGCCGGCATTGATGGAAGCGGCGATGAGAGGAGCAAGTTGATCCATGGTGTCTTATCCTTGACGTTGCCAGCGCAGGCGATAGTCGATCAGGGTGTCGCAGGCTAGCAGCAGAAACAGCAGCATGCCCTGGAACACGCCAGTAATAGCCGACGGCAATCCCAGACGCGATTGCGCCAGTTCACCACCCAGATATAGCAGCGACATGACCAGCCCACCAAAAATGGCACCGATCGGATGCAGACGGCCGATAAACGCCACGATGATCGCAGCAAAGCCGTAACCAGGAGACACCGACGGCAGCAGCTGACCGATGGGGCCAGCGATTTCAAACGCGCCGGCCAGCCCGGCGAAGCCACCTGAAATCAGCAGGCAGGTCCACAATGCATTGCGACTGGAGAAGCCGGCATAGCGTGCCGCATGCGGTGCAATACCACCCACGGTCAGTGAGAAACCACGCAGGCTGCGCGTCATGAACACGGTCATCAACAATGCCGCGATGATGGTCACCACAAAGCCGATATGCAGGCGCGTGCCATGGATCAGCATTGGCAACATGAATTCATCCGAGAATACTTTGGATTGCGGAAAGTTCATGCCATTCGGATCTTTCAGCGGGCCATTGACGGCATACATCAGCAGCAGCTGGGCGACATAGGTGAGCATCAACGAGACCAGAATTTCATTGGCGTTAAAGCGATCCCGCAGCACCGCAGTGATACTGGCCCACAGCGCACCACCAAGGATGCCGGCCAGAATCATCAGCAGCAGGCCGAATCCGCCCGAGATGCCATGATTGGGCACATCCAGCCAGACCAGCATAGCACCGGCACACAGTGCGCCGACCGTAAACTGACCCTCAGCGCCAATATTCCAGATGCTGGCGCGGAAGCAGACGGTCAAGCCCAGCGCACACAAGATCAGTGGCACCGATTTAAGCAGAAGCTCGCTGAGTGCACGCTTGCCGCTGAACGGATCGATCAGGAACACCTTCAGTCCAGCGACCGGGTCCTTGCCCAGCAGCAGAAACAGCAGCGAGCCGAACAGCATCGTCAGGACGATGGCAATCACCGGTGACCAGTAAGTCATGGCGCGCGAAGGATTGCCGCGCAATTCGAGTTTCAACGGGAATGCCTTAAGCATGGCTGACCTCCGTTGCCTGATCAGCGGCTGGGGTGTCGTGCCAGAGGCCGCTCATCCACAGTCCGACCTGCTCACGGGTAGCTTGCTCGATCGGGATGGAGGGAGACAGTTGTCCTTTGGCGATCACATGCAGGCGATCACAGAGGGCAAACAGTTCGTCGAGTTCTTCGGAGATCACCAGCACAGCACAACCTTCTTGTTTGAGCGCCAGAATTTCGGCATGAATCTGAGCGGCAGCACCAACGTCCACCCCCCAGGTTGGTTGCGCCACGATAAAGACACTTGGCTTGCGCTCCATCTCGCGGCCCACGATGAATTTCTGCAGATTGCCGCCAGAGAGGCTCTTGGCCAACGCATTCGGGCCACTGGCCTTGACCTTGAAGCGCTCAATGATGCTGCTGGCGATACGCCGGGTGTAGGCAAAATCGATCATGCCGCGTTTGACGTAAGGCGTCTTTTGATGTGACAGCAGCATATTGTCCGCCAGGCTCAGACTGGGGACGGCACCCCGTCCCAGACGCTCCTCCGGCACCAGGCCCAGACCGCGTGCGCGGCGCGGATTGGGCGCCAGATGGCCGACTGCACTGCCACCCAGCAAAATCATGTTGGGCGCGGCGCGCTGGTCTTCACCGGACAAGGCTGCCAGCAACTCTTGCTGACCATTGCCAGACACACCGGCAATGCCGACGATTTCACCGGCGCGGACTTCGCATTCAATATCCTTCAGCTCGGTCGCGAACAGATGCGCCTTCGGCAGGCACAAACGGTTGATGAACAACTTGCGCTCGTTACGTCCGACATCGCCGTTACGCTCGCGACGCAGACGGACCAGTTCGTCGCCGATCATCATCCGCGACAGGCTGGCGCTAGTTTCGTTGCGCGGGTCGCAGGTGCCGGTGACACGGCCACCGCGCATGACGGTCGCGCTGTGGCATAGCGCACGGATTTCGTCGAGCTTGTGACTGATGTAAAGAATGCTGCAACCTTCGGCCGCCAGCTTGCGCAGGGTCACGAACAGTTTTTCCACCGCCTGCGGTGTCAGTACCGACGTTGGTTCATCCAGAATCAGCAATTGCGGATTGGTCAGCAACGCACGGACGATTTCGACGCGTTGACGCTCACCGACCGACAAGGTATGCACATGGCGGTTTGGTTCCAGCTCCAGGCCATAGCGCGCACCGGTGTCGCGAATACGCGCGGTCAACTCCTGCAGATCGGTATTTGCATCGAGGCCGAGGGCAATGTTTTCTGCCACGGTCAGCGTATCGAACAGCGAGAAATGCTGGAACACCATGGCGATCCCCAGCTTGCGCGCAATCTGCGGATTGGCGATATGGACAATGTCGCCATTCCAGCGAATTTCACCGGCATCGGGTTTGACGGTACCGAAGATGATTTTCATCAGCGTCGATTTACCGGCACCGTTTTCACCAAGTACCGCATGAATTTCCCCTGGGGCAACACGGAGATTGATATCGTCATTGGCCAATACGCCCGGGTAGGCCTTGCGTATGTGCGCTATGTCGAGACGGGCAGGCGTAGCGGTCACTGGGTTCCTTTCGCGGAAGTCCTGCGCAGCACCAGCAGGGGCTGCAGAGCCTTCTTGTTATGTAAATGTTGTGCGGAATTTACCATAGACGAATTGCCGTTCATGCAGAAAATTGCAAAATAGGGATCAAGCCAATGCATGACAGTGGCTAGTTTCCGTTCTTGCCACGGTGAGCCCAGCCCGTCGTGCGTTTTTCGATGATGGCGAACAGTTCGTACATCACCATCGCCATGGCGCCAATGACGACCAGCCCGGCGAAGGCCAACGGCATCTTCATCGAGGAACCGGCCGAGACCAGCAGATAGCCGATACCTTCATTGGAGGCATTCATTTCCGAGACAGTGGAGCCGACAAATGCCAGGGTAATGGCGACCTTGAGCGAGGCAAAGAAATAGGGCATCGAGCGTGGCAGACCAACCTTGAGCAGGATGTCCGAACGCTTGGCACCCAGCACCCGCAATACATCCTCCAGTTCCGGTTCCAGCGTGGCCAGGCCGGTGGCGATGTTGACCATGATCGGAAAAAACGAAATCAGAAAGGCGGTCAGAATCGCTGGTCCGGCACCAATGCCGAACCAGACCACCAGCACTGGCACAAAAGCGGCCTTGGGGAGTGCGTTGAAGGCGGTCATCAATGGATAGACGGCGGCATACAGCAGTGGCGACGAACCGATCAGGAATCCTAGCGAAACACCGACCACGACGGCAATGGCAAAGCCCGCCATCGTGACCCAGAAGGTACTGAGCGCATGGTGGGCAATCGGTCCGGAAAATTCGATCAGCGCGTCAATGATCGCCAGCGGACTGGGGAAGATGAATTCAGAGACTTCCAGCGCGCTACAGATGATTTGCCAGAGGACCAGAATGGCCAATAGCAGCAACCAGGGTGCCAGAGTTTTGGCGGCGTGATTGAGGGAAGGTGATTTTTTCATGAGGTCTCGTTAGCTAGTCGTCTCGGCGCAGGCAGGCTCAGGTATTGCGCACACGGCCGATGTGTTCGCGCAGCTCGTGCACCAGCGCGTTGAACGGATCGGTATAGGTCACCTCCAGTTCGCGCGGACGTGGCAAAGGGTTGACCTTGCGTGCCACGATGCGGCCCGGATGCTTGCTCATGACGTAAATGGTGTCGGCCAGGAAGGCGGCTTCGCGCAGATCGTGGGTGACCAGAATCACGTTGAACTGACGTTGCGTCCACAGGTCGCGCAACACGCACCAGAGTTCTTCACGGGTGAAGGCATCGAGCGCGCCAAAGGGCTCATCGAGCAACAACATTTTAGGCTCATGGATCAGCGCACGACAGATCGAGGCCCGTTGCTGCATGCCACCCGACAGTTGCCATGGAAACTTGTCGGCATACGCTTCCAGGCCGACCGTGCGTAGCAATTGCATCGCACGTTCCACATATTGCTCGCGGTTCTTGCGGAAGTCATGCCGGTAAGGCTCAACAATTTCCAGAGGCAGCAAGACATTGTCCAGCGTGGTCCGCCACGGCAGCAGTGTCGGCGCCTGAAACGCCATACCGACAATTTTCAATGGGCCGGTGACTGGCTTGCCGTCGATGGCGATACTGCCCCGGGTTGGTTTCTTAAGGCCGGTTGCCAGCTTCATGAAGGTTGATTTTCCGCAACCTGAAGGGCCGACGATGGCGATGAATTCGCCATGTCGGGTCTGCAGTGAAATATCTTCCACGGCAAACGCATCGCTATCGTCATAGGAGAGAAATACCCGCTGGAAGTCGACGAAACTATCCTCCGTATTGGGCTCGCTGGCGATTGTCGACGTAGCGCTGGCTGTGGAAGTAAGAGTCTGCACGCTTATTTCCCCAGCACGTTCAGTTCTTCTTTGGAGGGCAGGAACGCTGCAGTCCAGATCTTGGATGGATCGACACGGGTCTTGGTCGCATAGGTATCCGACACTTGTGAGGCCATCAGCGTCAGGCGTGGCAGGGAAACCTGACCATAGCCTTCCGCCTTGGCATGCGGCGTGGCAATCGCGCTGGAGATCGCCAGCTTGAGGCGACGCAGTTCCAGTTTTTCGTCAATCAGACCATCTTTTTCCTTGAGGACCTTGATTGCCGCTTCCGGATTAGCCAATACATCGCGAGTCGCCTTGGCAAATGCGCGCAGGAAGCCCTTGATCGCCTGCGGATTGGTTTTCATCAGGCTTTCATTGGCAATGATGGTATTGCCGTAAAGCTTGACACCATAGTCCGGATACATCATCACGTTGAGATCCTGGTCCTTGTAGCCGCGTGCATACAGATTGAGCAGCGAGGTGAAGTAGAAACCGGTAATCGCATCCACATCACCGCGTGCGAGCATGGTTTCGCGCAGCGGTGGGTCCATGCTGATCCAGTTTGCTTTGGAGGCATCCAGGCCGTTGGCCTTGGCAAAGATCGGAAATGCACGGCGTCCGGCGTCGAACACTGGTGAGCCGAGTTTCTTGCCGATCAGATCCGCAGGTGTCTTGATACCGGTTTTCTTGAGCGAGAAGATGGCGGCAGGTGTGTCGTTATAGACCATCATGACAGCCATCGGCTTGCCCGGGGTATTCGGATTGTTGGCAGTGAATTCCATCAGCGCGGCCATGTCAGCGAAGCCCATGTCATAGGTGCCAGAGGCAACCCGGTTGACCGCATTGCCAGAACCGTTGCCGGCGTCAATCGTTACATCCAGTTTTTCCTGATCAAAATAACCTTTGGATTTTGCTACCAGAAACAATGCCGCAGGCCCCTCAAAGCGCCAGTCGAGCTGGAACTTGATTTTGGTCTGCGCCATGGCGCTGGAACAGGCTGCACCGAGCAGCAAGGCAGCGGTGTACTTGATGAAGCGATTGCTAGGCATGTGATGTTCTCCCTTTGAATTGAATGACCAAGCGTGATGGCGCATTGCGCTGGCAAGTCGTTGCAGGGCTGGGCAGTGTTGCAAATTGCCTGCGTTGTGCTTGCTTGTGCCATCAATTGTTTGAAATCTCCCACAGCCAAAAGCATTTACTATGCCAGCCGTTAAAACCTGATCCTCGCCTGTGCTGTTACGGTTGTTGCAACCTGCGGACTGGCATTCTTCTCAAGAGATATATGATTTTGCGAATAGCATTGTCAACAATCATAATAATAATTTGCGACAATCTTGTGCTACGTTGCACCTTAATAGACAAAACGCACCAAAAGACGAGATAACGCGTGGTGCAAAAAATACCTTGGAGACAGGCATGAGGCGGAAGCAGGCTGTTCGACACCTTTTTAGGTATTGTCGACAATCATTTTGATAGCTCCTTGCATGAGGTAAGTTGCGTCCACTTTATCCAAGGTGGCGTGTTCGCTTGCGGGCGTGTTATGGCTTGCCCCGTCGGTGCGACGTCTGGAGTGGTCTGTCACATGATGCAGGTCGCCTGACGATCATTTTTGAAAGCTTTGTCGACACTTTTTTTGCGAGCAGGTGTTTTCCTGGCATGGGGTTTGCATTAGTGATCCCGGCGGTGACGTCTGGCGCATGCGTTGTGGACATGACCTGATGTTATTTGACATTGGCTGACAAATTCAACAGGGTTCGGCGCGTGTTGCGATGGACTCTGGCGTGCATGTTTGCCGAAACAGTTTTGAGGGTTGTAGGGGTCTGGGTCTGAATTATTTTGATGACATCTAAAAAAGGGAGAGAAGTATGAAAAAGAGTGCAATGGGGAAAATTCTGACGACAGCTGCCTTGCTGGCTGCAGCTTGTGCCGGTTCGGTGGCACATGCAGAGGAATGGTCTGATAACTCGCTGAGCGTGCGTTACGGTACGCAGTTTGCCGAGCCGTATGTTGGTGACGGCATTGCCAAGACCATCTATAACTTCACCCATAGCGGTGGCTACAAGTACGGTACCAACTTCTTCAGCATCGACATGCTGATGTCCAATGCCAAGGACAATGATTCGCAGGAAGCTTACGTGGTCTACCGTAATACCATTGACTTCAGCAAGGTCGGCGGCAAGGATCTGGCATGGGGCCCGGCACGCAGTTTCGGTGCAACGGTCGGATTTGACTGGAATACCAAGAATGACCCAGGCTACAGCTCACGCAAGCGTATGTATGTCGCTGGTCCGACTGTGATGATGGATGTGCCTGGCTTCTTGAATATCAGTGTACTGGCCCTGTGGGAAAGCAATCAGCCGGTCAATAGCAGCAACGTTCGTATTGCTCGCTATGAATACAGGACGCACCCGATGCTGGATCTCGCCTGGGGTATCCCGATTGGTGACAGCGGCTTTTCGTTTGAAGGCTACTGCGACTATATCGCCGCCAAGGGTACGGATGAATTTGGTGACCCAACGTCGCCTGAGCTGAACTTCGACGGCCAGATCATGTACGACCTGGGCTCCCGCATCGGCATGGGCAAAAATACTTTCCGTGTCGGTCTGGAATATCAATACTGGCGTAACAAGTTCGGTAACCCTGACACTGTCCCGGGCTCTTTCGCCAAGACACCAATGGTCCGTGCCGAGTATCATTTCTAAGTTGCAATCCTGATGACGCGGGAAGCTTAATCTTGACGAAGCACCCGCAGTCATGACTATTTCTGTTGGTCTGCGATGGATGTGCCGGGTCTGCGGGCCCGGCTTTTTTTCGGATGGAGGTAGACGTGCGTTATTTTTGTCGACAAAATTTTAAAAAAGTGGATTATTCGGTGCTTTTACTGCACTAAGTTTGACCCTTTGCCCTAAAAAGGGTTTCTGTTATTCCAGTTGAATAAGCGATTTGGCAAGGCTTTTGGGGAAGCCAGGGAAGTTGAGACTTCCTCGGGGAGTGTTATTAATATTGTCGACAATAGAATGTTTCAGACGATTGCGACAACGCTAATGATTCACAGCGTTGACAGGCGATGTACGATTACATAGGCGAACTTCATGGAAGCATATCTTTTTGAATGGCTCAATTTACTGCTGCGCTGGCTGCATGTCATTACCGCGATTGCGTGGATTGGTTCGTCGTTTTATTTCGTCTGGCTCGATAACAGTCTGACCCGGCCAGAAGATCCTGAGCTGCTGGAAAAGGGGGTTGGCGGCGAGTTGTGGGCAGTACACGGCGGAGGATTCTATAACCCGCAGAAATATTTGCTGGCGCCGCAAAAGTTGCCCAAACATTTGCACTGGTTCTTCTGGGAGTCTTACAGTACCTGGCTCTCTGGCTTTGCCCTGTTCTCTGTCCTGTATCTGTTCAATGCCGGTACCTTTCTGGTCGACCGGCATGTGCTGGAGATGACGGCCAGCACAGCCGTGTTTGCCGCGCTGGCCTATCTTGTTGCTGGCTGGCTGATGTATGACCTGATCTGTCGGGTGTTCGGTGACAGGAAGAATGGCGATCGTATCGTCGGCCTCCTGGTGACGCTGTATGTGGTTGTCGCGGTCTGGGTAGCCTGCCATGTCTTTTCCGGACGGGCAGCATTTTTGATGACCGGTGCTTCGCTGGCGACCGTGATGAGTGCCAATGTGCTGTTCTGGATCATTCCCGGGCAACGCAAGATGGTCGCTGCCATGCGTGCCGGACAGAGTCCGGACCCGATTCATGGCAAGCGCGGCAAGCAACGCAGCGTGCACAACACCTATTTCACGCTACCGGTAATCTTTGCGATGCTGTCCAACCATTACAGCATGACCTACAGTGCGCCCAGCAACTGGCTTGTGCTACTGCTGATCATGCTGGCCGGGGTACTGATCCGGCAATTCTTCGTGTTGCGTCACAAGGACATCGTCAAATGGCAATACCCGGTCGCGGCGATCGTGATTCTGGCCGCCGTAGCCGCCTGGATCGTGCCAAAGTCGGTACTGGAGCCGGCGGCAGGTAACCCAAATGCGTCAGTGTCATTTGCCCAAGTCCAGCAAGTTATCCAGACGCGCTGCATTCAATGCCATGCGGCCAAGCCGACACTGATGCCGGTTCCCGGCAAGGGCATCATCCTGGACAATCAGGATGGCATTTTGCAACACGCGCAGGATATCTATCAGCAGGTGGTGGTACAAAAGGCCATGCCGCTGGGGAACATGACCAATATTACTGATGAGGAACGGGCGTTGATCGGTAAGTGGTTCGAGCAGGGTGCCAAGTCAGAGTAATCTGCGTTGACGCAAGAAAGTCAAAGGGCTGAACATGGTGTTCAGCCCTTTTGTTTTGCGTATCAATGTCTCGGTGATTTTTGCGTCAGTCAAGCGGCTGGCGGATAGGGATGCTCACGTTGCCAGTGTTCGGCGATGTCGAGCCGGCGGCAGATCCAGACGCGCTCATGGGACTGGATATAGTCGAGGAAGCGTTGCAGTGCCACAAAGCGACCCGGTCGTCCGAGCAAACGGCAATGCATACCAACCGAGAGCATCTTGGGCGCTTCCTCTCCTTCCTGATAGAGTACGTCAAAGCTGTCCTTGAGGTACTGGAAGAAGTGATCGGCCGTATTGAAGCCCTGTGGCGTGGCAAAGCGCATGTCGTTGCTATCGAGCGTATAGGGTACGATCAGATGCGGTTGCTGGCTGCCATCGGCGAGCGCGACATTGGTCCAGAACGGCAAGTCATCGCCGTAGTAATCCGAGTCATAGGCAAAGCCGCCATGCTCGACCACCAGTTGTCGGGTATTGGGTGAGTCCCGACCGGTGTACCAGCCTTGCGGAGCGCTGCCAGTCAGTTCGCGGAAGATCTCGACTGCGGCACGCAGATGTGCGCGTTCGGTGTCGATATCGATGTTCTGATAGTGAATCCAGCGCAAGCCATGGCAGGCGATTTCATGTCCCAGTTCGACAAACGCCTGAGTCAACTCTGGATGCCGTTGCAATGCCATGGCTACGCCAAACACGGTCAGTGGCAACTGACGTTTTTCAAATTCACGCAGGATGCGCCAGACGCCGACGCGTGATCCATACTCGTAGATCGATTCCATCGAGAGATGGCGCGCCGGATAGGCTGCCGCACCGATAATTTCCGAGAGAAACTGTTCCGATGCCGGATCGCCATGCAGCACCGAGTTTTCGCCACCTTCTTCATAGTTGAGGACGAATTGCACGGCAATTTTGGCCTGGCCTGGCCAGTTTGCATGTGGAACCTGACGGCCATAGCCGATCAGGTCGCGGGGATAATGGTTGCTTGCTTGCATGTTTTTATCAGAGTAAATGAGTCAAAACGGTGACAGGATTTTCTTATGATTTTCCTAGTACCGACCGTAAATCAAATTGTTCAGTGGTATCTGGCAATACCCGATCTTCACAGAGGTGCAAATGCTGCGCCATGTGCGCCTGCGCCTGCGCGACGTCACCACTCTCTAGCGCCGCCAGCACCGTATCGTGTTCGTCGAAGGAACAGGCATTGTGACCCGGCGCTTCGGTCTTGGCGATCATCAGGGTGGTGCGTGATACCAGCTTGCGCAAGGTGTCGACCAGCAGGTCATTGCCGGTCAGCTCAGCCAGCGCCATGTGAAATTGCGCAGACAGCCGTATCCAGCGCGGTCGGTCGCCGCTCAGATAAGACTGGCGCTCTTCCTCGACCATCTTGCGCAATCCCGCGATCTGACGCGTACTGGCTTGCCGTCCCACCTTGTCCAATACTGCATATTCAATGATATTGCGCAGCTCAAACATATCCCGTACTTCCGCATGGGAGGGACTGGCGATGAAGGCGCCGCGATTGGCTTCCAGATCGACCAGGCCCTCGCTGGACAAGCGCGCCAATACTTTACGCACGGTGTGACGGGCCGTGTCATAGATCTGGCACAACACCTGTTCTGTCAGCTTGGTACGCGGTGGTAAGCGGTGTTCCATGATGGCGTCATAGATATCCTGATAAATGCGTTCTTCCAGCACTGTGGTCATTGGCGCTGGTAGTGTTTGTTTGGTCTTGGTTGCTTTGGTCATGGCGCGTAAGTGAGTCAAGGCAGTCGGTGGCAAAGAGACGCATTTTTCCAGCACCGGATATGCATAGTAGTACCGATATCGGACCCCGCAGTAGCAAACCAATCGCTCAGTATTGTCAACAATGGTGAAGTTGATTTGCAACAATTTGGTGAGTTCGTGCACCAAACCTGATCGCCCTACGTGGCAATTTCAGAATGTCGCAGCAATTACCCCATTTACACAAGGCCCTTCGTGGCTAGCCGGCTGCTATCCATTCTGTATCAGCAATCAGTGTGCCATGTACTGTCTCACGGGATTGTTGACAATCAATTTGTCGCTATCTGGGATGCCGAGGCTGTACAACAAGGACTGTCGCACAAATCTTGAGAATAATAAGCGCGTTGCGCGTCGCTTGATTTTGCCGCGCAATTTACGCCAAGGAGGAGGTCTGGGGGCAGTGCCGTCATGGCGAACCCTTTGGTTGCGCCATGAATGCATGCATCAATTCGTATTTCAGTGTGTCGCTGCGAAGCTGTCCAGCTCAGCCTGCAGGCGAGCCTTCTCGGCCTTGTCGAGGAAGCTCGCCGCAATACCGTTGGCGGCCAGTTGCAGCAACTCCTGCTTGCTCAGTGACAGTGCCTCGGCGACGGCCAGATAGTTGGCATTCATGTAGCCACCAAAATAGGCCGGATCGTCCGAGTTGACCGTCACCGCCAGTCCGGCGCGCAACAGTCGCGCCAGATTATGTTCGCGCATCTCTTTGACCACGCACAGTTTCAGATTGGACAGAGGGCAGACCGTCAACGGCATGCGCTCTTGCGCCAGACGTGCCATCAAGGCCGGATCTTCTTCGCTGCGCACACCATGATCAATCCGCTCAACCTGCAGGATGTCGAGCGCTGCGGTGACATAGGCCGGTGGACCTTCTTCGCCGGCATGTGCCACCAGATGGAATCCAAGTTCCTTACAGCGGGCAAACACGCGGGCAAATTTCTCGGGTGGATTGCCACGTTCAGAGGAATCCAGGCCAATGCCATTCCACAAATCCGCATATTGCTTGCGCAAGGGCAGCGCCGCGTCCAAGGTGGCAAAGGCGTCTTCTTCTGACAGATGGCGCAGGAAGGACATGATCATGCTGCTGGAAAAACCATGTTCGGACCGAGCATCACGCAGCGCACGTGCAATACCGGCAAATACCACGGCGATATCGATGCCGCGTTCGGTATGCGTCTGTGGATCAAAGAAAATCTCTGCATGGCGCACATTGTCAGCGCGCGCCTGTGCGATATAGGCCGCCGTCATGTCGTAGAAGTCCTGCTCAGTACGCAGGACATTGGCGCCGGCGTAATAGAGATCGAGAAACGACTGCAAATCAGTAAAGGCATAGGCAGCACGCAGCGCTTCCACGGAAGCATAGGGCAGTCTGACATTGTTGCGCTGCGCCAGAGCAAACAGCAGCTCAGGCTCCAGCGTACCTTCGATATGCAGATGCAATTCCGTTTTGGGCATGGCTTCGACAAAACTACGCATAGCGGGAGTCAAGGGCAAGGTACTGGGGGAAGGGGATGTCATGGGGATGCCTTTTAAGTAAATTTTCACGACTATTTTCGCAGAAATGGTGGAATTCTCTGAAAACATCGCTGACAAAAAAACTTAATATGACGAGAATTTTTTCGAATTAATTGATGTCAATGTTCGTTAATTGACGGGTTTTGGAGAGTAAAAAATAAAACTTTTTCAAGCAAACTTGTCGCATCAGCATCATTGCATGTTTTAATATGACCGAAAAATGGGGGCTGCATGAACAAGACTATCAAAACCACACTGACTAGCGGCGCGCTGATCGCGGGGGCGGCGCTGGTGTCGGGGTGTTCCATGTTCTCTGGAGAGAAAAAGGAAGATCCCGGTGTAATCCCTTTCCAGACAATTTCCAGCGGGGCCTACAGCGGGACCGTGAAAAACTGGGATAACAAGCAGCAGCCAGTCCTGTGTACGTTGATTCGCTCCCAGAGCGAGTGGGAATACTGGTTCCAGCCTACGCAGGCTTTGAATAGTGCCAAACGCAAGCTGCCACTGCGCAGCCAGGATGCGTTGGCACCCAAGGCGGAATATTTTGAGACGCGTCAGTTGCTGTTGGCGACGCGCGTCATTCAAGCGCCCGACAGCATTGAACGTGGTCAGGTATTTACGCCCGAGTCGGTCATCATGAAGAATGGCGTGCTGACACTACGCTACCGTTTTGCTTCTCCCGCATCTGGCGCAACCTACGACGTCAAAGATTTTCTGCTGGTCGAGATTCCGAAGGAAAGTTACACCACAGGGCCGATACGTTTTGTTGAGAATGGGCAGAATGTGTGCGATATTTCGCGCTAACGCCCAATCCAAGAACCATCGTAAAAATCCTGATGAAAAAGCCTGACAGATCTGCTGTCAGGCTTTTTTTGCATAGAAACGGTGCGGGTTACTGTGTCATACCCAAAAATTGCTGTAATTCCGGCGTCTTGGGATTGGCAAAAATCTCTTCCGGCGGACCGATCTCATGGACCTTACCCTGATGCATGAAGACCACGCGATCACAGACTTCGCGGGCAAAGCGCATTTCATGCGTCACCATCAGCAAGGTCATGCCATCGTCGGCCAGTGAACGCACCACAGCCAAGACTTCATTGACCAGTTCCGGATCGAGTGCAGAGGTGATTTCATCACACAGAAGTGCCTGTGGTTGCATGCTCAGGGCGCGGGCAATGGCAACCCGCTGCTGCTGACCACCGGACAGTTGATCCGGGAAGCTGTCGAATTTCTGCCCGAGTCCGACACGCTCCAGATTCTTGCGTGCCAGCTCACGTGCTTGCGCTTCCGGCATGCCCTTGACGATCATCGGTGAAATCATCACATTGCGGCCCACGCTGAGGTGCGGGAACAGATTGAATTGCTGGAAGATCATGCCCACTTTCAGGCGCAAGGTCTTGAGCTCCAGCTCACTTTTGCCAAGGTAGGCACCAGCAACGCTGATCGCTCCTTCATCGATACTTTCCAGCCCGTTGATGCAGCGCAGTAGCGTACTCTTGCCGGAGCCGCTCTTGCCGATGATGGCGATCACTTCGCCGGCCTCTACCGACAGCCGGATACCCTTGAGCACCTGATTGTCGCCGTAGCTTTTTTTGACATCCTCAATGGCGATGAGCGGCATTGAATTTCCTTTCCAAGAATTGACTGTATTTGGACAGTGGCCAGCACAGCACAAAATAAAAACATCCGACCGCAGCGAATACCGTGAAGGGCATGAAAGTGGCGTTGGTGATGACGGTCCCGGCTTTGGACAGCTCGACGAAGCCGATGATCGACGTTACCGCAGTCCCCTTGATGATTTGCACACCAAAGCCAACGGTCGGTGCAATCGCAATGCGCAGAGCCTGGGGCAAAATGATGTGACGCATTTGCTGAAAATGGCCCATCGCCAGTACCGATGAAGCTTCCCACTGGCCGCGTGGAATCGCCTCCACACAACCACGCCAGATCTCCGCCAGAAAGGACGCACTCCATAACGTCAGTGCGATACCGGCAGCCAGCCAGGCGGGGACTTCCAGTCCAAACAAGGCTAGTCCGAAGAAGATCAGGAACAGCTGCATCAGTAGTGGCGTTCCCTGAAACAGCTCGATATACGCTTGTGCCGAGCGGCGCAGGAAGGGGCGATGAGAGATGCGTGCAAACAGGATCAGCATACCGACCGCACTACCCAATATAAACGTGGCCAGCGACAGCAGCACGGTCCAACGCCCTGCCAGCAGCAGGTTGCGGATGATGTCCCAGAGTGAAAATGAAATCATGCTGGCCTCCGGACAAAGATGAAGCGTGAACCAATCAGGCGCAATAACTGGCGCAGCAGAATCGCCATGATCAAATAAATGGCGGTGGTCACCAGATAGGCTTCAAAGGCGCGGAAGTTGCGTCCCTGAATGAAGTTGGCAGCGAACGACAATTCTTCCACGGCAATTTGCGAGCAGACCGCCGAACCCAGCATCACAATCACAATCTGGCTCGACAACGCCGGCCAGATTTTTTGCAGTGCCGGACGCAGGATAATGTGCCGGAATGCCTGCCGACGCGACATCGACAGGCTGAGCGCGGCCTCCATCTGCCCCGGGGCAATTGCAGTGACGCCAGCCCGGATGATTTCCGTGCTGTAGGCACCAAGATTGATGACCATGGTCAGAATCGCCGCCTGCATCTCGGTGATTTGCACACCGATGCTGGGCAGGCCAAAGAAGATGAAAAATAGCTGCACCAGAAACGGCGTGTTGCGGATCAACTCGACATAGGCGCTTACCAGCGGCTTGAGCCAGCGCGGTCCCTGGGTGCGCGCCCAGGCACCGAAGATGCCGACGGCAACGCCGATCACGCCTCCCGCGGCAATGAGCTCGATGGTAGTCAGTACACCCTTGACCAGCACATCGGTGTAGTCGAAGGTCGACAGAAAATCAAAATGATAGGCCATGGCGGTTCATTTTCGCGAAGGGGATGAAGGGCGCTGCACAGACGCAATGTTCACAGTCAATGCTTACAGATTGGCCGGCAGCGGCAGACCCAGCCACTTCTCGGTCAGTGCATTGAGTTCGCCATCTTTCTTGATCTCGGCGAGGATCGCGTTGAGCTTGTCGAGGAGCTTCTTTTCATCCTTGTTCAAGCCGATGTAGCAAGGCGAATCCTTGATCAGGAACTTGGTTTCAGGCTTCTTCGGTGGATTCTTGGCGATGATGGCGGCGGCAATCACGTTACCGGTTGCCACCAGTTGTACCTGGTTCGACAGGAAGGCGCTGATGGTGCCGTTGTTATCTTCATAGCGCTTGATGGTGGTGCCGGCCGGGGCAATCTTGGACAGTTCCAGATCTTCTACCGAGCCACGAGTCACGCCAATGGTCTTGCCGTTCAGATCGGCGGGGCCAGCGATTTTCTGGTCAGCGGGGCCAAATACGCCATTGAAGAAGGGCGCATAGGCAGCGCTGAAGTCGATCACTTTTTCACGCTCTGGATTTTTACCCATGCTGGAAATAACCAGATCGACTTTCTTGGTTTGCAGATAAGGTACGCGATTGGCACTGGTTACGGGCACCAGTTCAACTTTCACGCCGAGCTTCTTGGCGACCAGCGTGGCGACGTCGATATCCAGCCCCAGCGGCTTGAGATCGGCATTGACCGAACCAAACGGCGGGAAGTCCTGAGGGACGGCCACGCGCAGCACGCCGTGTTTCTGGATATCGTCGAGCGCATCGGCGCGGGCAACGGTGGCGCTACAGAAGAGGGCGGCTGCCAGCAGGCCGAGCAAGAGTTTCGGATGTTTCATCATGATTCTCCATGGTGGATGGGAAGGGTTATGGTGGCCGCAGCAGTGGTTCTGCTGCGCTTGGAAATGGGCTTGACGCTCACTGCCGAGACCGGCGCGAGTGCATTGCGTAGTGGTGCTAGTGGATCATGCAATGTGGTCTTGTTCAGACCTGCTTCAACGTGTTGCAGATGGGCGTGCATCAGCGTTTCGGCTGCTGCCAGATCGCCGCGCTCCAGCGCTGCGACGATATGCACATGTTCACTGCAGGATTCTTCGGCCTGTTCTGAGGACTGATGCAGCATGGCGGTGAGCGTGGTACGAGCGGTCAGATCACGCAAGGTATCCGATAGCAGGCGGTTGCCAAGACATTCACACAGGCAGACGTGGAAATCGCCCAGCAGGTAGCTGCGTGCTCCAATATCATCGCCCTCGATAGCGGCCTGTTCGCGTGCGATGTGCGCGCGCAACTGCGCAATGGCTGGTTGCGTCAGCGGACGGGCGTGGCGCAGCAGGCCCAGCTCGATCACGCGGCGCGCTTCGAATGCTTCACGTGCGTCACTCGGTGTGGGCTCGATTACAAACCAGCCGCGCCGGGCGCTGACGGTCACCACACCACGTGTCACCAGTCGGGTCAGGGCTTCGCGCACCAGCGTGCGGCTTACCCCAAACAGATCCGACAACTGTTGCTCGCCCAGGCGGGTGCCGGGCGCCAGCTGTTTGGCGAGAATCGCTTCCAGAATGCGATTGGCGATCTGTAACGAAGATTTGGTGGCATCGGTGTTCATGCCTCCTGTGCAGCAAGTTGTATGCCAGTCTGATATACAAGTGTGAACTCCGGACACATTGCGCTCCTCATGGACTCGTCGTGCGGCTTGACGGCCAGCAACTACCCAGATTAGTCACTAAGATGGTGCATCTTGTATACCAGTGTGCCATGCAAGATCCCCATTGCGGGGCGCGACGTCAACCTGATTTGACCGTGTTGTCTGTCGTTTCCTGCTCGGCACTGGCGGTTGCTTTGCCTGCAAGGCGGCGATGAGTTTTGGCGCCTAGCGCACCGCCTTCATAGGGCACGCGACCAGAGGGAACAACCGTCGAAGCCAGTTGCACATGTCCTTCCTGATCATCAAAGAACATGTGCGCGCCAAACGCATGCAAGACATCGGCTTTGGGGAGTCCACCCAGGAAGAAGGCCTCGTCGACTGTCACATTCCAGGTACGCAAGGTATGAATCACACGCTTGTGTGCCGGGCTGTTGCGTGCCGTGACGATGGCAATGCGCACCGGGCAGGTGTCGGGTGTGAACTGTTTCTGGATTTCCGAGAGGGCAAAAAGCAACTTGGCCAGCGGTCCTTCCTTCATTGCCTTGTGGCGATGGCGTTGCTCATGCCGGACAAACGCTTCCAGTCCTTTTTCGGCGTAGATCTGCTCCGACTCCGGAGAGAAAAGCACCGCATCACCGTCAAAGGCAATACGGATCTGATCTTCCGGTGCCACGTAATGGGTCGGTGCGGTGTAGAGCTGAGCGGCTGCAACACCGCCATCGATAGCATCTTGCACATCATCCTTTTCGCGCGACAGGAACAGGTCAATCTTGAAGGCCTGCAGATAATGCACGATGGGCTCGCCACCGGTGAAGGCGGCACGGCTGATGTCGAGCTTGTGCGCCTCAATCGCATTGAAGGCACGCAAGCCGGTATCGGGTGTATTGCGAGAGATGACCACCACTTCGACCAGACGGCGTCCTGGAATCAGCTGATTCAGCTTGAGCAGCGCCTTGACCAGCGGGAACGCGGTGCCAGGCAGCAAGGGATCGTTTTCATGCTCCCGTTGATAAGCGCTATAAGCCTCCACACCTTCATCGTTGAAGATGGTGTTTTCGTGTTCAAGGTCAAACAGGGCGCGTGAAGAAATGCCGATAACCAGCATGCCGGAAAGATCGTAGGCCATAGTCGATAGATAAACCTGAAAGTGGTAATTACATACCTTGGCAGTGTGCCATAGAAGCATTTTGTAGCGTTCACTCGACAACGCTTCCTACATAAATCAACTTTTCAGACGAGATGTCAAAACGTCAACAACATGGTTGATATTTGCATTTGTCGTCAAATTCTTTTATCAGCAGGTAAATGTGGTGCTTGATCTGCCATTAATCAATATTTATTTCCATAAAGAATTTTGTAGCGAGTGATTGCAAGCGACTACATAAATTTGTATGATGACCGGATCACCTAATGATAATAAGCAGAGACAAGCATGTTTCAGAAAATTCCGGCACAGGCGCTCAGCGATACCGTCGCCCGGCAACTCTTGGAAAAAATCGATATCGGCGCTTTCCCGCGCGGCGGTAAATTGCCTACCGAAGTGGTATTGGCGCAGGAGTTCGGTGTCAGTCGCACAGTGGTGCGTGAAGCGATTTCGCGCCTCAAGCATGAGGGCGTGGTCGAGCCACGTCAGGGCAGTGGTGTGTTCGTCACCGAGCAGGCCGGGATCAAGCCATTGCGTATCGATTACACCGAAGTCAGTTCACCACAGGCGGTATTGCAGATTGTCGAATTACGTCGTGCTATTGAAGCCGAAGTTGCCGCGCAGGCAGCCAAGCGCCGCACCGATGCCGACATGGATGCCATCGATGCCGCACTGGCCCGGATTGGCGAGGATGTGCGCGCCGGTGGTGACGGTGTGGCCGCTGATGTCGCGTTTCACCGGGCGCTGGCCAGCGCGACCCGCAATCCCTATTTCATCAAGACGCTGGAATTCCTGAGCCAGTACCTCGAAGCCGCCACCACGGTCACGCGTGGCAATGAGGCGCGCCGTGATGACTTTTCGCGGCAGGTGCGGGAAGAGCATGAAGCCATTGTTGCCGCCATTCGTGCCGGCGACGAGATGGCCGCCCGAGCCGCCGCGCAGACCCATCTGTTCAACGCCGCCCGACGCCTTGGTCAGGCCGGGGATCGCTGAGCCGAACTGGCGTGATCACAGGAAGTTTGCTTTAACCACAATTCATTTACTTCAACCCGGCACGCGCATTGTGAGCAAGGTGCGGCCGTAATCAGGAGAATTCATGTCCAAGAATGTCGGTGTCATCGGTTTGGGAGCGATGGGTCTGGGCGTTGCCCGCTCGTTATTGCGCGCAGGTTTCAAGGTGCATGCCTGTGATGTACGTCAGGAAGTATTGAACAAGTTTGCCGCTGAAGGCGGTATTGCCTGTGCCAATCCGGCTGAGCTGGGACGTGCCGTGGATGTCGTGGTCACGCTGGTGGTAAATGCTGCACAAACCGAAACTGTATTGTTCGGCGAGAACGGCGCAGCCGCCACGCTCAAGCCGGGTAGTGTGGTGATCTCCAGTGCCACCGTCGCACCGGATTTTGCGATTGCGCTGGGTCAGCGTCTGGCTGAGCAAGGTTTGCTGATGCTGGATGCGCCAGTCTCTGGCGGTGCCGCGCGCGCCGCCTCCGGCGAAATGACCATGATGACTTCCGCACCAGCCGAGGTCTACGCCAAGATCGAAGACGTCCTTGCTGGCATGGCTGGCAAGGTCTATCGCCTGGGCGATCAGCATGGCATCGGCTCCAAGGTCAAGATCATCAACCAGTTGCTGGCCGGGGTGCATATTGCTGCCTCCGCAGAAGCCATGGCACTGGGCTTGCGTGAAGGTGTCAATCCGGACGCGCTCTACGAAGTGATTACCAACAGTGCCGGGAACTCATGGATGTTCGAAAACCGTGTGCCACACATTCTCAAGGGCGATTACACTCCGCTGTCGGCGGTTGATATCTTCGTCAAGGATCTGGGGCTGGTACTTGATACGGCACGTCGTAGCAAATTCCCGCTGCCCTTGTCGGCCGCAGCACATCAGATGTTCATGATGGCATCAACCGCAGGTCATGGTGGCGAGGATGATTCCGCCGTGATCAAAATTTTCCCTGGCATTGAGTTGCCAGCGGCCAAAGCACAAAAAGCATAATTGGGAGGCCTGCATGACTGAAGCTCAATCTCGTCCGCTGTTGGGTTGTATCGCGGATGACTTTACCGGTGCTACCGACCTGGCCAACATGCTGGTGCGCGGCGGTATGCGCACCGTACAGACCATTGGTGTGCCACAGCAGATGCCAGACGTCGCCGCTGATGCGCTGGTGATTGCGCTGAAGTCGCGCACCATTGCGGTGGCGGAAGCCATCGAACAGTCTCTGCAGGCTTTGCGCTGGCTACAGCAACAAGGCTGCCGACAATTCTTTTTCAAATATTGCTCAACGTTTGATTCTACCGACGCCGGTAACATCGGCCAGGTCACGGATGCCTTGCTCAAGGAATTGGGTGCGGATTTCACGATTGCCTGCCCCGCGTTTCCAGAAAATGGTCGCACCATCTATCGTGGCTATCTGTTTGTGGCCGATGCCTTGCTCAACGAGTCTGGCATGGAAAATCATCCACTGACGCCGATGACCGATCCGAATCTGCTGCGTGTGCTGCAACGCCAGACCGCCTCGAAGGTCGGTCTGCTGCGTTACGACACGGTTGCCAAGGGCGTTGCGGCGGTTGAACAGCGTATCGGTGAGCTGCGTGCCGATGGCGTCAAAATGGCGATTGCCGACGCGGTTTCTGATCACGATCTGCATGTGTTGGGAGAAGCCTGCGCTGCGCTGAAACTGGTCACCGGTGGTTCGGGAATCGCCATCGGCTTGCCTGAGAATTTCCGTCGCGCCGGTTTGCTGACGGCCGTTGGCAAGGCAACACAATTACCCCATGTCGCGGGTTTGTCGGTCGTGCTCGCTGGTAGCGCCTCCAAGGCAACCAATGCACAGGTCGCTGCGTGGAAGCAGTCCCGTCCTGCTTTCCGGATCGACCCGCTGGCACTGGCGCGTGGCGAAAATGTCGTGCAGCAGGCATTGGCGTTTGCTGATGGCCTGATCACCCAACAAGCGGTCTTGATCTACGCCACCGCCACACCGGATGAAGTCAAAGCGGTGCAGCAAGAACTGGGCGTCTCCCGTGCCGGTCATCTGGTCGAGCAGGCACTGGCAGAAATTGCCCAAGGCTTGCGTGCCCGAGGTGTGCGTCGCTTCGTCGTGGCCGGTGGTGAAACCTCGGGTGCGGTGGTACAGGCCCTTGACGTACGCGCCTTGCGTATTGGTCAGCAGATTGATCCGGGCGTACCCGCCACAGCGACACTCGATGCCGAACCACTGGCACTGGCGCTCAAGTCCGGCAATTTCGGGACTGTCGATTTCTTTGAAAAGGCCTTGCGCGTATTGCAGGGAGCATCGGCATGAGTACCGAAAGTCAGCTGCGCGAAGAAATTTGCCGCACCGGTCGTAGCCTTTACCAACGCGGCTATACCGTTGGCAGCGCAGGTAATATCAGCGCCCGGCTGGCCGATGGTTGGCTGATTACACCGACCGATGCCTGTCTCGGTGAGCTCGATCCGGCGCGTATTGCCAAGGTGGATCTGGGCGGTAACTGGGTCGCTGGCGACAAACCGTCGAAGACACTGGCATTGCATCGCATGGTCTACGACAACAATCCCGAGGCACAGGGTGTGGTGCATACGCACTCGACCTATCTGGTCAATCTGAGCATTCGTGGCGTCTGGTCGCAAGACGATGTATTGCCGCCGATCACGCCCTATTACGTGATGAAGGTCGGCCATATTCCCCTGATTTCCTATCGTCGTCCCGGCGCCCCTGAAGTAGCAGCGCAGGTCAGCAAGCTGGCCAACAGGGTTCGTGGAGTGCTGCTTGAACGTCTGGGACCGGTGGTCTGGGAAAGCTCGGTATCGAAGGCGGCGTACGCCCTCGAAGAGCTGGAAGAAACGGCCAAGCTCTGGCATCTCGCCGGTGGTAATGTGACGCCCCTTGACGATACTGCCTTGCAGGAATTGCGTGAGGTTTTCAACGCACGCTGGTGAGGGTTCGATGTCGTTGGCAAGGGTATACAACAACAATTTCCGCCCTTGCTTTTTTACTGTCTTGTCACGCTGCCTATGCAGCAGCACGCCTGCGTGCTCGACATGACTATCAGCGGTCGCCGGAGTCGTCCGGCAGCCGATCCAATATAAGCAATGAGGAGATAATCAAGTATGAGTGTATCAATCCCTGTCAGTGCGCAACCTCGCGCCAGTGAGCAAGAACAGACCCGTGTCTACGCCAAGGTGTTCTGGCGCATCATGCCGTTTCTGATGCTGTGTTACGTGATTGCCTACCTGGATCGCGTTAATGTCGGTTTCGCCAAGCTACAGATGTCGGTCGATCTTGGTTTTAGCGAAACGGTGTTCGGACTCGGTGCCGGTGTGTTTTTCATTGGCTACTTCCTGTTCGAAGTGCCAAGCAATATTCTGATGCACAAGGTCGGTGCGCGGATCTGGATCGCCCGCATCATGATTACCTGGGGCGTGCTGTCGGCGGCCTTCATGTTTGTCTCAACGCCCACCCAGTTCTATGTGTTGCGTTTCCTGCTGGGCCTGGCGGAGGCTGGTTTCTATCCAGGCATCATCCTGTATCTGACCTACTGGTATCCATCGCACCGTCGCGCCAAGGTGATTGCCGTGTTCATGTCTGGCATTCCGGTTGCGGGCATTCTCGGTAATCCACTGTCTGGCTGGATCATGGATGCATTCCATGGCAGCAGTGGTATGCAGGGCTGGCAATGGATGTTTGTCATTGAAGCGGTGCCGGCGGTGTTGATCGGTCTGGCAACGCTGCTCTATCTGGACAATGGTATTGCCAAGGCCAAATGGCTTAGCGATGACGAGAAGGCATTGCTGCAATCGGAAATCGATCTCGATCAAAAGGGCAAGGAAAGTGTGCGCTCCTTTGCCGATATCGTGTTCGACAAACGTGTCTGGCTGATGTGCCTGATCTATTTCTGCTTCGTCATGGGCCAATATGGTCTGACATTATGGATGCCGACGCTGGTCAAGGCGACCGGTGTGACCGGCAACCTGCATATCGGTTTGCTCAGTGCCATTCCTTTCGGTTGCGCAATCATCGCCATGAACCTGATCGGACGCAGCGCGGATGCGCGTCGCGAACGTCGTTGGCATCTGATTGTGCCTGCCATGATGGGGGCGGTCGGCTTTGTGGGCGCAGCGGTATTCGCCGACAATACGGCGATCTCGATTGCGTCTCTGTCGCTGGCTGCTGCCGGTGTACTGACCTGCGCACCCTTGTTCTGGTCACTGCCAACGGCGTTTCTATCTGGCGCCGCCGCTGCGGTCGGGATTGCGGCGATCAACTCGGTGGGTAACCTGGCCGGATTCGTCAGTCCTTATCTGATTGGCTACCTCAAGGATCTGACCCACAGTGGCGCTACCGGTATGTACATGCTGGCGCTGATGCTGGTCGTTGGTTCAATTGCGGTATTGGTGACTTCGCCCAAGCTGGTCAACAAGTAAAGAGTAACTAGGCCGATATTATCAACGTTCCCAGGAGATCACGATGCTGCGTTTTGCCGCAAATCTGAGCATGATGTACAACGAGCATGCCTTTCTCGACCGCTTTGCAGCCGCTGCCAAGGATGGCTTTGCGGGTGTCGAATATTTGTTCCCGTATGACTTTGAGGCCACTGAAATTCGTGCGCGTCTGGATGCGCATGGCTTGACGCAGGCGCTGTTCAATGCGCCTCCGGGTGACTGGGCCGCAGGTGAACGCGGGATTGCCTCGTTGCCAGACCGGCAGGATGACTTCAAGCGCAGCATCGAGCAGGCACTGCACTACACCAGTGTGATCGGCAACAAGACCTTGCATGTCATGGCTGGTTTGATTCGGCCTGATCAGGATCGCGCCCGTCATCGTGCCGTGTATCTGGATAATCTGTCGTATGCCGCACATCATGCCGACGCAGCCGGGGTGACCGTGGTGATCGAGCCGATCAACACGCGCAATATTCCTGGCTTTTTTCTGAATCGCCAGGATGAAGCGCAGGCAATCTGTGCCGAAATCGGTGCCGAGAATCTGAAGGTGCAGTTTGACTGTTATCACTGCCAGATCGTCGAAGGCGACGTGGCAGTCAAGCTCAAGCGTGACATGGCTGGTGTCGGCCACATCCAGATCGCCGGTGTGCCGGAACGTAACGAGCCGGATATCGGTGAGTTGAATTATCCCTACCTGCTCAAACTGATCGACAGCCTTGGCTATCAGGGCTGGATCGGTTGCGAGTATGTGCCAGCAGCGGCAACGTCGGCTGGTTTGGGCTGGTTACGTGCATTGGCGGCACAAGGTTTGACGACGCTGACACCGCGCTAAGAACGTGTTTATGATCTTACTGCGCGGCCCTGATTGTCCGCCAACCAGTGCTCAACATCCTCATGTACTTGAGTACACTCCGGTGTTTCCGCGCTGTTTGACGGCCACTGAGAGCCGCTCGCTACAGATCGTAAACACATTCTAAGATTGATTGGCGTTTTTGCTGACGGCATCCACCCCAAGGTGGGTGCCGTTTTTTTATCTGCTTCAACGACATGGCGCAGACTGATGCTTGCCTAGCGACGGGATTTGGTCGCAATGTGTTCAGAAATTGATTCGCCCCAAGAGAAGGCCTGTTGTTGCAGACTAAAAAAGTCGAGCGTGGACAACTCAAATTTATCCAGTAATTGATCAATTTTTTCAGTGTCAAACAACTGCGGTGCATCGTATAACGCCACCAATTCCAATAGCTCGCCATAGTCACCCGAGTGCGAGAGCATGGCATCGCATACTTCGTCGGTTTCGCCAATCTGAGCCAGAACTTTGGCGATGTCGAGCTGGAGCAGGGCATCCGCAAATGACATCACGCCAATCGTGAATGCCACGTGCGGCTTGATCTGGAAATGACTCGGAGCGCTTTCTGCCAGCAACTCACACATCTTTCCGCGGGTTGCTGCGAGCGTCAATAAAGGGCTGGGTTCATCTGGTTTGGCATACATGACCATCTGTAAAAAGCGCTTCAATATGCGATGGCCAAGTACCAGCAAAAGATGGTCGAGTGAATCGATTTTTCGGGTCAGGCCATGCAGCGGCGAATTCAACAGGTGCAGCAGCATTTTTTTGAGCAAGGGATCTTGATCGATGTTCTGGACAATGTCGAAATTGTTTTCGCCGTTCAGAATCATCGTCAAAAGATAGATTGAGCGCAACGTCAGCTGGCTTGGCCGCTGGACGGCATTCTTGTCGGGGCGAGTGAAAAAGAAGCCCTGGAACAAATCGAAGTAGTGCTTTTTGCAGATGTTGAACTTGTCGTGTGTATCGACGCCATTGGCCAGCAGGAGCTTATGTTTTGATTTGAAATATTTACCCAGTGCTGCAATGTTGTCTTCTGCCATGTCAGTGACATTGATCTTGATCACTTTGGCAAATGGCATGAGTTTGTCGATACGCGGCGAAAGCTCGGTGACATCGGCGATGGCAAACTGATAACCGGCGGTGGTAAAGGTTGCGATTCGGTTGAGGAGTTCATCAGTGAGCTCGATCGAGCCCGGAATCTCCATGACCAGACGCTGTCTGGACAGCGTAAAGATTGTATTGCCCATCAGCACTTCGGGGTTGACGCTCATGAAAGCCTGAGAAGACCGGATGATGCGCCGTGTACCGACCTCGTCGGCATCGTCGACGGTGGTGGCGGTCAGGCTCAACGCATCGCCGGCGTAGCTTTCGCTGTCATGGGTATAAAACAACAACGCATAGGCGATCAGTTCTTCCTTGCGGTTCAGAATGGGCTGGCGGGAGAGGTAAAACTCCTCAATCTCGAGCTCTTCCTCTCCAGTTTCCACGTTTTCTACGGCCGAACCCATATTAGTCATCCCTAAAATACACGCGCCCATGCGTCGCGCCAGTGGCTACATGGAATTGAAATTGTTCCATCGATGATACTGTCGGAAGCCTCTTAAGGCTGAGTCGCCAAGCCAAGAGACGGCAGCATTATTCCACATCGGTGCGACTGGCATGTGAAATGACAAATATTCGCTGCGCGCTAAAACCTACTCTGGTTATTTCGGGCGCTGGTGCAGCAGGTACATCACTAGCGCAATGTTGATGGCAACCAGATCGGTACCGATGGCTATCTGGACAAGGCATTGCGATCACTCAGGGATTGCAGTGATCGCAATGCCTGGGGTCGGCCTCCTTAATATCACTGCGCCAGATCGTTTCGTCATGCCCGCATCGATTGCAATGCCATTGTTCGCCACGTGCCAGCGACGTTGGCCGGTGACAACTTCCACAAGGCAAACCGGTGATCGCCTTGACCGGACCATAACCCGGTGTCGCACACTGTGGGCAGTAGGAGCTCAAACGCTTGCCAAGATCAATGGTCGCCAGTCGGATGTTTTCCATCCGGGTCGGATTGGCATGGGCGCGCAGGTCGGATTCGATAAACACCTGACCCGATGCAGATTGCGCCAACGTTAATGCAAACTGCTGCTGCAAAGACTCCCAGTCAGCGATACCTTTGCACACGCGCGGATCATCCGCATGATCAGGGCGCAACATCATCTGGTGCTCGGGGAATCCTGCCAGACTGGCAACGGTGGCGGCAGCTTCCCAGTTGTTCACCAACTTGTCTGCACTGCGCGCCTGACCTTGTGCGATACCGACAATTTCCAGATCATGGCGACTGTCGATCAACACGACCATCTCGATATTCCAGAGGAACATGCCAGTGAACGGATCCGGCCCGAAGCTGCCCTCGCTGGCCAGCCCCAGCGGCAGTCCTGACAAGCGCATGCCGATTTGTGCCTTGCGTCGTGCCGCTTCCAGCTGGGAGCCAGGTCGGGCGATATCGCGTGAGAAGCTGCCGAGCTGGTCGGTGTCGTAACCGCTGACGTGTTCAATCCGGCAGTGCAAGAGCGGCTCCAGCACCGGTGCAATGACACGTTCCTTGCCATGTTGCGTCAGTAGCGCAATGTGTTCGTTGTCGAAAGAAACAGCCATGCTTAGTGCAACGCTCCCTGCCAGATTCCTTGCCGCAGACTGCTCAACTGACCGTCCTGCCATTGCCACAGATGCAGCCAGCCATGTTCCACCAGTTGGCGCACGCCCTGATGCTTGCTCAGCACGGTGTCAATTCTCTCTTGCGGTGCCTCGATGACCACGGTCAGTCGCACCGGATCATGCATCCACTGGATGCCATCGTGCAGTGATTGTTTGGACAGGCCGATGCGAAGATCGCCGCCATTGCCTTCAAACACGCCAATACGGCCACCGACGACGTTATGCAGTAATTTATTGCCGCTACCGTAGTACAGCGGATCGCAGGTAGAGGCGTGGTACTGCCAGTTGATCCAGTGTGCCACCAGCATGGGCGCGGTCATCAACAATTCCAGCAAGCTGCCGTCAGGATCGTTGTCGGCATCGTAGTCATGCAGAAAACTGCGACCATCCAGCGTGATGCCGCGGCTACGCGCACGGCGGCCGATGACCAGCGCCGCATTGCCTGCCAATCCCCATTCAGGACGTGTCTGTGCACCATCGCTGGCACGCTGCTGCAGCGCCAGCAACAACTTCCTGGCTGACTGGCTGGGGTCAAGCTGGAGTCGCGGTGCACGCTCACGGCGGACTTGATCCAATGCCAGCGCGAAGCCGCTTTGCAGGGCATCAAGTTGGGTGGCGACATTGGCCGGCAATTGCTCCAGATCAAACCACTCCAGTTCATCGGTCGTCGTGTTGTGCAAGGCGGCGATGAAGTGGCTGGTAGCGGGTACATCAATTCCCTGCAGCGCCAAACCTGCACGTACCTCGGGTTGATTCAGCAAATGTGCCGCCACCCGGGCATTGACTTCGCCACTCTGGCCGCAGCAGGCACCGCATTCCAGACCGGCAGATTGTGGATTGTTCTTGCTCTGACTGCCGTGACCGATCAGCAAGACCAGCGGTGCGATGGTCTGCCGCAGTCCCATGCCGCGTAGCATCGCGGCTGCCAGTTTGACTTTGCTATCCGTATCCAGGGCGGTGAGTGCTGGTTGTAGCTGAGCCCGCTCGCGTGCTTTCAGTCCCGTCAAATGTTGCCTGCGACGGGCTTGTGGGCGCGCCCACAACCAGTGGCGCAACTTGCTGCCGTAGATCAGTCCGAATGCTTCCACGAACGATACTGCACTGGCAGGCCAGCGTGCTGCAGCGTGCCATTGCTCGCCGATCGCAAAGCGCTGCTGGCGGACATGAGCCAGTGAAGCCACGGTGCTGCCTTGTACTATTGCAGCAGGTGTCAGTACATCGGTGGTGGTGGTGACCGGTGCCAGCAGGCCTGGTAATTGCGGTCGTGTTGCGCTGCTACCGAGCGGCGTGTAGCTGACCGGAAGGCCGAAGAAGCCGGCAAAACCAACCGTCTGCAACTGTGGCAGACAGGTCTCCATGGCACGTCGCAAGGGTTCGCTGCGCACGTCGATACAGAACACGGCCTGCACTCGTGGCGGTGTTTCTGGGTTCTGCATTTTGTGCGATGGCGCAGCTGGTAGAGCGATCAGACGCTGCGCCAGTTGCCGTTGGTAGCTGATATCCAGCGCCAGTTGCCATACTTCGTCGACTGCCAGTGCTGCTTCTGCCTCGGCAAGCCGTACGTGGCTGTTGCGCCAGTCATCCTGCAATGTGCGCAAGGCGGCGTCGGTCGCTGCTGTGGCCGACTCAGGCAACACTATCGCACCCCATGCCAGACGGATGGCCAGCAATTCGCGCAGATGCGTATCTTCAGTGGCACGTCCTTCCTGTTGTGCCTGCCAGTGCAGATAGGCGCACCAGGAGGCCCAGCCATTGATCGTCAGCAGTAAGGCTTCGAGGTAATCCGGCCAGACCGATTGTGGCAGGCCGAGCCGCTGAAGTACCCATGATTCTGCTTGGGCTGGCGTAGCCGGTAGCTTGGCAAGTCGTTGCCCGAGATCGGGCAGGCCCATCAGGATGCCGATACCGTGATCGTGCAGCAGGGTGTCACGCCAGAAGGCATACAAACCGGTGTTACCTTGCGGGCGCCAGTCTGCTTGGTGATTGTCAAAATACGCGGCGCAGGTCTGGCTCACCTGATGCGTGATCGCCTGTCGCCATGGCAGGCGATGTTCACGGGTTAGCTCTGGCTCACGCTGATCGAGCAGATCAATCAGCAGTGGCAGTGCCGGTAAATCCGGCACGGTTTCAAGCGCATTGATACATTGTTGTGCGGTGAGTACGGTGTGACCGTGGTGACTGTTGCCACTGCACTGTGCAATCGCTAACTGCAGATCGGCCGGCGTGATTTGTCCACGTAACCACGCCGCCCGTTGTTGCTGCCGGTTTGGATAGACTTGCACACCGCCGAGCAAGGCAAGACGCGCCGCGACACTATGTAGCGGACGATCAATCCGGCCCCAATGCGGATTGACTGCGATTGCCCGATCCAGTGGCCAGCTTGGCGCAATCGCGGAACAGGCGCGCTGGCAGGCATGATTGATGGCGTCATTGATGGCGTGATCAAGACTGGTCGCTAGTATCATCGCTTAATTCCTGATCAATGTAGGTTGGGCTGCAAGGGGCTGGGCCATTGCCTGGGGACTCACATGGCTGCCATCTCGTCGGCTCGCGGGGGGCAAGCGCACCGGCCACAGCCATAGCGTCAATCGGGTGATTGCCTCGTCCAGGTAAAAGCCGGCATAGCTCTGGCGGCGCAGCGGTTCCAACCGCGCACGCCAGGCTGGTAATTGCAGTAATGCCGTGCCGAGATAGATCAGGCTCATGATTACAATTACGATCATGCCATCGGGTTCGTGCGGGGTACTGACGACACCCAGTGGCAAAGCGTGTGCGAGGAGCGCCAGCAAGCTCAGCAGCGTCGCTAGCAGTAGTCCTGTTAGCAGGTGGAATAGTTGTTGCCCACCAAGCTGACTGTTCTGCGTATTGCGCAACCAGAGCATCGGTGCCCACGCCAATGCCAGCACCACTGTCCACCACCACGGCCAGACACTTTCTGTGCCGTGCATGTTGGTGACAAAACCGGCCATTAACGACGGGCTCCAGTTCACCGCGCTCAGCACTGCCCCACACAGCAACGGTGCCAGCAACAGGCTCCAGACACGCGGCACGGAAGTGCCTTGCAAGTCTCTCAGACCGGCTTGTTCGACCGCATTGCCGGCGCTCAGAAAGGTGTGCGCCTTATATAACGAATGTCCCAGTAAATGCAGCAAAGCCAGTTGATGCAGACCAACCGCGCATTCGAGCAGCATGAAGCCCATTTGTGCCAGTGTGGACCATGCCAGCCGTACTTTGATGCTGATCCGGGTCAGCATCACGAAGCCAGCCAGCGCTGTACTCAGCAAGCCCAGCACCAGCAGCAGGTAACGTGCTACCGGCACCTGCGCCAGCAGCGGTGCAAAGTGGATCAACACCATGCCCCCCAGATTGACGACACCGGCATGCAGCAGCGCCGAGACCGGAGTGGGTGCTTCCATCACCTGAATCAGCCAGCCATGTAAAGGCAGCAAGGCGGTGCGGATGGCAACCGCCAATGCCAGCAGAACCGCACACCATTGCAACTTCACATCGGCACCATGGGTTTGTACCTGTGCCAGCAAAGTTGAAATCGTGCCGCTGCCCGTAGACTGGACTGCCAACACGGCAGCGGCGATCAGCAGCAGATCGGCGAGGCGGTCCGCAAGGAATTTTTTGTGGGCGGCCAGCGCCGCGAAAGGGCGGTCTTCGTAGCAGCACAGCAACGGATGCAAGGCCAGACCGACACCAGCCCAGGCCGCAATCAGGAGTGCCCAGTGATCCGCCAGCAGCAACAGATGCACCGCCGTTAATACGCCGCACAATGCCGCCGCGTAGCGCGCCTGCCGTGATTCACCCTGCAGATAGCGTGCAGAAAAGCTAATGATCACCGTTCCCAGTGCCTGTACCAGCAAGCCGACCCAGGCCGCACTGAGGCTGATGCACAATCCCGGCAGCAGTGGCTGACTGCTCGCCGAAGTTTCAGCTGATCCACTCCACCATTGCAACAGCAGGCTTAGTGCAGCAACCACCGTCGCCACCAGGCTGATTCCCTTGAGCAGAGGCCAGCCAGCCGGCATGCGGTTGCCGAGTCGCCAGGCCAGCGCGGCGCAGAGCAACATCAGTGCAGCAGGCAACAGTGCCAGCGTGAGCATAAGCGGAATAAACCAGTGGTCGGTCAACATGAGCAGCGTTTCAGCAGTGAGAATGGATGCTATCTTGCTGGTGTTGATTCATTCTGTAAAATAGATATATATGAACAATATTGAGCATAAAAGAGAACAATTGGGTTTGTCCCGCCTCAACTTCCACCATCTGCACTACTTCTGGTGTGTGGCCAAGGAGGGGCATCTGAGTCGCGTCGCCCAGCGTTTGCATGTCTCGCAGTCGGCGCTTTCGGCACAGATACGGCAGCTGGAAGAGCGTCTCGGTGAGGCCTTGTTCGAGCGCGAAGGGCGTAGTTTGAAGCTCACTGATACAGGGCATCTGGTACTGGAATATGCCGAGGGTATCTTTGACTTGAGTGCAGAACTGCTGGAGCGTCTCAATGGCCGTCGTCAGGGCACAACACGCCTGCGTATTGGCAGTGTGGCAACTCTGTCACGCAATTATCAGGAAAACTGGCTCAAACCGCTCCTGACCGATCCAGAGCTGAGCCTGACGCTGGAGTCTGGCCTGCTCAATGGCTTGCTCGATCGCTTGTTACATCATCAACTCGATGTCGTGCTGGCCAACGAGGCGGTACCGGTCAATCCAGATCATCCGCTGCATTGCCGGTTACTGGCTAGCCAGTCGCTCTCGCTGGTGGGTCGGGCGCAGCGCTGGCAGGGGCAACAGTTGCGCATCCCCGAGGATTTACATGGGATGGAAATGGCGCTGCCAGGTCCGCGCCATGTGGTGCGTTCGCAGTTTGATGCGCTATGCAATGCTGCTGGCGTGGTGCCGCAAGTGCGCGCTGAAGTGGATGACATGGCGATGCTGCGCTTGCTTGCGCGTGACAGCGGCTGGCTGGCTCTCCTGCCGGAAGTGGTGGTACAGGACGAATTGCAGAATGGCTTGCTGGTGATGGTTGGCGTGGCCACCGAGCTGAAAGAGCACTTTTATGCCATTACGGCACCGCATCGCTATCGTCCAGCGGTGCTGGATCAACTGATCGCGGCAAATCGCTAAAGCGACCATTTACTACGTACGCGAGAGTATGTTGATTCTATTCCCCGTTACGTAACTAAATATCACGCCAAGATTCCCGCTGAACAAAATTCTTAGTAGTATCTAATTTCGCGTGTCTTCTGGCTAAATAACGAGCATCAATTTGAATTTATTTGCATTTTAATCAATATGTTTGCGAAATGATAACCGCGTCAGGTCTGAGATCGGAGAGAATATCGAGCACGATTTGCGGTTGTGATTGTTAATCTGATATGGAGAAAAAATGCCAAGCAGTTTTACCAAAAAGCGTGCACGCGATGAGAACCTCCTGGCGCAATGGGATCAACACCAGGAAGAGCACTTCCAGCGCTTTAACCTGAGTCGCGAGCAGGTCAAGTCTGCCCAGTTATCCCTGCAGGGCTACATTGTTCTGCCGGGCGACCCGCAATACGATCAAGACCGCAAGCTATCAAACGCCGCCTTTGATCCTCATCCATCCATGATTATCTATTGCGTCATCGAGAGTGATGTCGCGATTGCCCTGACATTGGCGCAACACACAACCCTGCCGTTTACCGTACGTTCGGGTGGCCATTGCACCGCGGGGTTCTCGGCCGGAAGTGGCGTGCTCATTGACGTTAGCAAGCTCAACGATGTGTACATCGATGCCGAGCGCCAGTTTGCTTCGGTGGGCTGTGGTTGCCCGTTCAGTAAATTCTCGGATGCGATGCAACGCTACGGTTTGCACGTACCCATTGGCGAATGCGAAGACGTCTGTGTCGGCGGGTTTGTGCAGGGAGGCGGCTATGGTTTTACCTCGGTCACCTACGGCATGAACTGCGACAACGTGATCGATGTGCGCGTGATGCTGGCCAATGGCCGCATCGTGACCGCCAGCCCGACCGTCAACCGCGACCTCTGGTGGGCGGTGCGCGGCGGCACGGGCGGTAACTTCGGTGTTCTGCTGAGTGTGCGTTACCAGTTGCGCCCGCTGGGCAAGGTGTTCGGCTGGGCCATCATCTGGGCACTGGAGACCGAGCAGGACTTGGAGAATGCCACCGGTGCCTTGCTGGAACTGCAGGCCAATTACATGCTGCGCAATTCTTCACGACAGATGAATGTGCAAATTTCACTGTGCTTCCAGCCCGGCGTCGAAGGCGGTTTGCCACTCGAGAACATGAAGCCTTACCTGCTGGTGCGCGGTCTTTATGTGGGCACTGACACAGCTGGTATGGAGGCGATTGCACCGTTACAAAAACTGCCTGGCGCGATCACGCAATGGACCATGTATACCGACTTCAACGAGCTCAACGAGAAGCTGCTCAATGTGCCCTACAGCATGCCATGCTTCGCACCAGACATCAGCTGGCCGCCTGAGGATAAGGCCTCGCGTTATGTCGCGCGTGATTTGTCGCCGCAGGAATGGCGCTCGATTCTGGATTACTACAAGCGCACGCCGAACCAGTATTCCTATGCCTATCTGGAAGTCTATGGCGGCGCCATCAATGACTATCCGGTTGAGGACAGTGCGTTCATTCACCGCAATGCGGCGTTTGACGTCGTGCTCGACGTGTTCTGGTGGACCGACGAAGAAAAGCCGCTGGCACAGGGATTCCTGGATGGCTGGATTGCCTTGTTCGAACCGATGTCGAATGGCCATATCTATCAGAACTATCCACGTCTGAATCAGGATGACTATGGCTGGCGTTATTGGGGGGATGCGCAGAACGCCTTGTATGCGGTCAAGCAGAAATACGACCCCAGCAATGCGTTCCGTTTTGCCCAGGAGGTCACACCGAGTCTGAAGCAAGAACAGCAGGTCGCATTACCGGCAACACTGCAAGCAGCATTACATCAGCCGATCACGTATTGACCGGTTAGCCGAAAAGCGATCAGTGCTGACTGGCCGCTTTTCGGTGGGGGAATGGTTGCTCGCCGTCGCCTGCAAAGGTAGCGGCGAGCATGAAATACATCAGCTAGTCTGATAACAAAAATACTGTGTACAGAACATGACCGCTCGATACTTTTTGCTGCAACGAGAACTGCGCAGCCTTTGCCAATCCTTGCTCGGCGCGTGGATGCTGGTACTTTGCTGCACCGTTGCAACGGGAGCGCCGCTCAAGTATCCGCGCTTTCAGCAATTAGGTATCGAACAGGGCTTGCCACACGAGCTGGTGCAGACGATGCTGCAAGACCGGCAGGGATTCATCTGGATTGGCACCCAGAGTGGGCTGGCCCGTTACGACGGGATGAGCATTACCTATTACCGCTCCGATGTAAATAAACCGACCAGTCTTGCTGCGCCCTGGGTAACGGCGCTGTTCCAGGATGCCAAGGGTGAACTTTGGGTTGGCACGCGGGGCGGTGGCGTGATGCGCTACAACCCGGCAGATGAAAGCTTTATCCGCTACAGCAACGATACCAAGGACTATCACGCCCCCTCTGCTAGTAAGCAGATTCTCGCGATCAAGGGAGATGGTACGCATGGCATCTGGCTGGCAACCCTGGACGGCCTCTGGCATCTTGATATCGACAGCGGTAAATTCTCGGTTTTGCGCCACGATCCCAATCAGACAACAAGTCTCTTGAGTGATGAAATACGCGATCTGGTACTGGATGCGCGCGGCAACCTGTGGGTTGCGACGCCGATCGGACTGGATCGGCTGGCGCCAGGCGCGACGACGTTCGAGCACTTCCGTCTGGATGACGGTGCCATGGCCGATAGCAAGTTCAACGATATTCGCTCGTTGATGGCAGATCGCAATGGCGGACTCTGGATCGGTACCGCTGCCGGCGTCGAGTTATGGTCCAGCAACGGCAGCAAGCGGCGTTTTGGCACCAAGGAAGGCCTGCAACCCGGCATCATTACCGCGCTCTATCAGGACCAGGACGAGGCTATCTGGGTTGGCACACAGACTGATGGTCTGAAGCGCTGGGATCCGAGTGCGGAGCATTTTCAGTCCTATCGCAACCAGCCCAGCGACCCGCACAGTCTGGCCGATAATCGTATCGTTACCTTGCTGCAGGATCGATCCGGGGTATTGTGGGTAGGCACCTGGAATCGCGGGATCAGCCGGGTCGATTTGCTGGGTGGTGGCTTTGACCGCTTTGTGCATCTGGCCGGTGAAGCACACACGATTGGCGAAGGTCGCATTCAGGGTTTTGCCGTCGCAGACCATGACAAGATATGGATGGGTACCGCTGAAAATGGACTCAATCGCATGGATCGCCGCACCGGCGAAGTCGAGTCCTTCATGCATCGGCCGGGAGACGCGAATAGTCTGAGCTCCAATACCGTGCGAGCGGTGCAAGTCAATGCCGAAGGTGTCTGGATTGGCAGTGCCGGCGGCCTCGATCTGCTCGACCCGGCCACTGGTCGCTTCACTCATTTCACACACGATCCAACCAACCCTAATAGTCTTGGCTCCAATCAGATCTACACGATGATGTTTGATCATCAAGGCATATTGTGGATCGGTACCATGGATGCTGGCCTGGATCGTTTTGATCCGGCGCGCCGGACCTTCCAGCATTTTCCACATCGCTCGGATGACCCCACCAGTATCGCCAATCCCTGGGTGTTCACCCTGATGGAAGATAGCAAGCACAATCTATGGGTAGGAACGGCTTCCAGCGGGCTGGATCTGTTTGATCGCAAGACCGGTCGTGCAGAGCATTTTCAGCGCGACGAAAAAGATCCCACCAGCCTGAGCCAGAATACCGTCACGCAATTGCTGGAAGACCGTTCAGGTACGCTGTGGGTAACGACGACCACAGGTCTTAATCGCGTCTATCGTGATGCGCAAGGGCGGATCCGTTTCAAGCATTACACAGTCAAGGATGGCCTGGAAAATGACGTCATTCTGGATATTCAGGAAGATGCCAAGGGATATCTGTGGATGGGCACCAATACCGGCATGTCACGCTTCGACCCGGTCCATGAGAGCTTCCGTAACTTTACCTCTGCCAATGGCCTCATTGATGGTACCTACATGGTCGGTGGCACGTTCAAGGATCAGGATGGCCGGATGTACTTCGCCGGTACGCGCGGCCTGAACATCTTTGATCCCGGAGCCATTCGCGACAATAACGTACAGCCACAGGTGGTACTGACCGACTTTTTGATTTTCAATAAATCAGTACGTGGTGCTGGCGACATGAATGGCTTCAGCATCGATGGTGCGGTCAACCATGCGGGCAAAGTCACGATGTCCTATCGCTACTCCGTCTTTTCGATCGAGTTCGCGGCGCTGCATTTTGCGGACCCGTTACACAATCGTTACGCCTACAAGCTGGACGGTTTCGACAAGAACTGGGTCTATACCGATGCCAACCACCGGGTCGCCACCTATACCAACCTGGAACCTGGCAAGTATGTATTCCGGGTCAAGGCAGCAACCAAGGAGGGCAGCTGGAACGAGCAGGGCGCCAGCCTGATCATTGTGATTACACCACCGTTCTGGAAAACCTGGTGGTTCCGTCTGCTGGTTGCCGTGATCGTATTGGGGAGTACCTATTTAGCCTATCGTGCACGGATCAGACACTTCGCGCAGCAACAGATCCGCCTCGAAAAGCTGGTGCTCGAACGTACCGCTGAAGCGACTGCAGCACGCGCCGTTGCCGAGCGTAAGAGCACGCAGGTCAGTACCTTGCTGGATAACTCGGGACAGGGCTTTTTGTCCTTTGCGGCCAATCTGCGGGTGGATCCTGAATATAGTCTCGAGTGCCACAAGATCTTTGATCGCGGCATTGAGGATGTCTTCCTTCCGGGGCTGCTGTATGACGATGACAAGCAGCGCACCTATATCGAAAAAAATCTGACCCATGTCTTCCGTTGCGGTGACGATCTGAACCGGCGTGAAATCTACATGGAATTACTGCCGACCGAATATCGTCTCTACGGTCGTGACTACGACGCCAAATACCGTTATCTCAGCGACCATCGGATCATGATGATCCTCACCGACATCAGCGATGCCAAGGCCTTGCAGGAACGGATCGAGCAGGAGCGCCAGCGCCTCGACTTCCTGGTCAATGCGATGGAAAACCGCAACGATCTGCTCGACACCCTGCAGGTATGGCAGCAGTTCCATCAAGAAGTCCTGCCATCACTGTTGCATAGCGACGCACCGGCAGACCAGCTGCTCATTGAGATACACCGCGAAATTCATACTTACAAAGGATTGTTCGCCCAAGAAGGCCTGCCCTCCATGCCTGTCGTATTGCATGAGCTGGAGGATGCACTCGCCGATCTTGCTGAGCATGACGACATCGATAAGGAAACACTGATCCGTACGCTCGACCTGAGCGATCTGCGCACGCCGATGGAAAACGATCTGGCCCTCTTGCGTGAAAAGCTCGGCGCGGCCTATTTTGCCGCGGACAAGTTAATTCAGATCAAGGTCAGTGCGCTCGAACGCATCGAGAAAGCGATACAGGCCGTCATCGACGCCCGCATTGCAATCGGGACAGAATTGGCCGAGGCACTGCAGGAGGCCTGCAGTCAACCGCTGTCGGCGTTGCTGTTGCCGCATTTTAAGGCGGCGGCACAGCTTGGGGAACGTCTGGGCAAGCATGTGGCACCGTTGCGCTTCGAGGGCGACGATGTGATGGTTGATCCGCGCCTGCTGTCACCGTTCTGCAAATCGCTGGTGCACGTCTTCCGTAATTGTGTCGATCATGGCGTTGAGGACGTAGAAACCCGATTGCGTGCTGACAAGGATGAGATGGGACGCATCCATTGCCGGGTCCAGCAAGATGGCGAACAGGTCCTGTTGTGTATCGGCGACGACGGCTATGGTATGGACAGCGATGACATCCGTGGTCGCGCCGTGGAAAAGGGTTTGTTGACCACAATCGAAGCTGCGGCCCTGAGCGACGAAGAGGCATTACGTTTAATATTCCTGGATGGCTTCTCGACCCGTGATCAAGTCACGCAGATTTCCGGGCGCGGCATCGGATTGGCAGCTACACTTCAGGAGATAGAAAAATTGGGCGGGTCAGTGGCGGTCGTGACGCAGCCCGGCCGTGGCACCGAATTCCGTTTCAGTATTCCATCGCAGTTAATCGTTGGTCTGGCACAGCAGGAATGGAGGCAGATGCATGAGTTTGAGCAGCAGTGACATTCACAAGACAATTGAAATCGTTGCGTCTGATGCGCAGAAATATTTAAAATCAACACATCGAATTCAGTGTGTTGCCCAGCCAGCCGTCAGCGGCAAGGCCGATGCGCTTGCATTGCGCGATGTGACGGCGATCATTGGACTGGGTGGGGCCATCAGCAATCTGGTCACGGTCAGTTTTGATCATGCCTTGCTGGCGTACCTGCTCAAGCAGGAAATGGAAGGACTGGTCGTGCCACCTGAGGAGCATGACTTGTACATGAACGAAGCTGCTGCCGAAATTTCCAATGTCATCCTCGGGCACTGTCTTGCCTATCTGGAGGACATGATGGCAAACCGGCTGGATGCAGAAGGTGGCAGAATCTCCATGTCACCGCCGGTGGTGATACAGAATGTCGGCAGCATGCACCAGGCGCATAGTGCAGCCTATACCAGTGTTGCGCTGGTGACCGACTTTGGTTACCTGGTCTTGAGCATTATCTGGCCCTATGCGTTGTTTGAAAAAGTATCGAATGGATTGAAGGCAAGGGGAAAGAGTACATGAAGCAGCTAAAAATCATGGTGGTTGATGATGCGTTGCTAAGTCAGAAAAAACTGATTGCAACGCTGGAAGAACTGGGGCATGCCGTTGTTGCCGCCGCCAACAGCGGAACCAAGGCGCTCACAGCCTACGAACATTACCGTCCTGATCTGGTCACGATGGACATCACCATGCCGGAAATGGACGGTATCGCCGCCACGCGCTGGATTTTGGGTAGGCACCCGGAGGCCCGCATCCTGATCGTCACCTCGCATGCGGAAAAGAATACCGTCCTCGATGCGCTCGAAGCCGGTGCCAAGGGCTACATCATCAAGCCATTCCAGGCCGATAAACTACGCCAGGCAATCCGCCGCGCGATGACCGCCTCAGAGATCAGTCCCTGAGCATCATTTCTGAGGCGGCGAACAAAACGGCAATGCCTGGACGTTAGCGGTCAGAGGGCATTGATCAATAGTCAGTGATCAATGAATGACCATCAAGGTGAACGGCCAGACATAGGCTTGTAGCGTCACCAGAATGCCGACCAGGCACGCCAGAATCACGGAATGCAAGAAGACGAAGCGCAGAATATCGCCTTCGTGATTGAACCAGCGGGTTGCGGTAGAAGCCACCACGATCGACTGCGCATCAATCATCTTGCCCATCACACCGCCAGCGCTGTTGGCAGCACCCATCAGATTGGCCGGCAAGCCCAGCTGCTCCGCAGCCACTTTCTGCATCCCACCGAACAGAACATTACTGGCCGTATCTGAGCCGGTCATGGCAACGCCCATCCAGCCCATCAAGGTACCAAAGAACGGATAAAGCGCTCCCGAATGCGCGAACGCCAGACCCAATGTGGTATCGGTGCCTGAATAACGGGTCAGCGTCCCCAGGCCCAGCATCAACACGATGGTCATCAACGAATAACGGACCAGCCAGAAAGTGCGCAGATACACGCTGACCACTTGCCACGGACGATACTTCATCACCAAGGCCCCTACGACCGCTGATAACAGAATGCCGGTACCGGTCGCAGAGAGCAGGTTCAAGGTATAGATGGCCGCCTCATTGGTCGGCTTGCTCACCACTGGCGCCACTTTCTGCACCATGTTATGCAATCCATCGATCGGGAATTTGGCAATAAAGAGATGGTCGAGATAAGCTTTTACCGACGGCAGACCCCAGATAAAGACGAAAACCGTCAGAATCATCCACGGCGTCCAGGCGCGCACCAGCTCACCCTTGCTGTATCGGGTAACAGCCGTTGCCGATTCTGCTGCAGCAGCAGAAGCAGTCGCTTCCTCTGCATGGCCACGCAGCGCCACGGACGTCCAGATCTGTTTGGGTTGCCAGATACGCAGAAAGCCGATCAGACTCGCCATCGACACAATCGCCGAGATGATCCCGACCAGCTCCGGCCCAATGAAGTTGGACACCAGATATTCCGGAACCGCAAAGCTGACCGCTGTCACCAGAATCGCAGGCCAGATTTCCAGCATGGCTTTACGGCCAGCGAATGCCCAGATCAGCCAGAACGGAATCAGCAGCGAGAAAAACGCCAGTTGAATACCAATCGTTGCCGTCACAGCACTTAGATCGTAGCCGTGCACTTTCGCCAGCGTAATGACGGGTGTGCCCAAAGCACCAAAGGCAACCGGTGCAGTATTGGCGATCAACGTCAGGCCAGAAGCGGCCAGTGGCGAAAAGCCCAGGCCGATCAAAATGCCGGCAGTCACCGCGACCGGTGTACCAAAGCCCGCCGCCCCCTCAAAGAAAGCGCCGAAGCAGAACGCAATCAGCAACAACTGCAGACGACGATCCTTGGTAATACTGGAGAGTGAATCCTGCAGAATCTTGAAGCTGCCATTTTGCTCCGCCAGTTGCTGCAGAAAGATGATGTTCAGCACAATCCAGCCGATCGGCAGCAGCCCGGTTAAACCGCCCAGAAATGCCGCCTTGCCCGCCATCGCAGCAGGCATGCCGTAGCCCAGCACGGCAATTGCCAAAGCACTGCATAAACCCAGCGCCGCAGCGATATGGGCCTTGATATGCAAAAAACCCAGGCACACCAGCATCACCGCCACTGGCACGGCGGCCAGCAGCGTAGAGACAAGCATATTGCCGAATGGATCGTAAATCTGTTGCCAACTCATGAAGATCTCCCAATGACTGTTTTGATTTTGTTGTTGTGTAGTGTTGTAGTACGCTGCCCGGCGAGCAGAGATAGGGCTCGCCGTGACCGATGATCGACGTCACCTCGGCGAGCATTATCGACACTCCATCAACATCCGAATTGAAAGATTCTCAAGCGACTGATGATTAAAATTTGTCTGAAGGAGAGTGCGACTGTGGTTCAGGTAGCCGCAGCGGGGAAGTACCATGAAAAAAGGGGCGCTTGGCCCCTTGATGTCACTCCTTTTCTAACACTGCGCGATAAAAACGCTTCAGTGCTCCGATCAAGCTTTCAGCGCCATGCAAATACCCTCGCCAAATTCCAGCGTGTCAATTCTCGACTGGTATTTCGATTCAGCCTGCTGCGTAGTCTTGATCGCGGTTTCATGAGTCAGGTCAACCAGCGACTTCACAAAACCGACCATACCGAAATCATGGCTTGGCAGCCGTTTAGGTAAATTGTTGGCATGCACCGCGATGGGGAACTCTTGAAATCTGGAGCCATCCGGAAAACTATCCCAATAACCGGTTCCCCAATCTTCAATGAAATAGGCACCGCCTTTTTTCACAAACGGAAAGACGGCATCGAAGGTTAACTTCGAGAAATAACCAAAATGCGAGGCGTCCTCAATCACCAGATCAATGCCCTCCGGGAAATGCGTCAAGATGATCTCGGCAAGCTGAGCCGCCTTGGTTTGATCTGCCTGCAAATAGGTGATATTGGGAAAGGCGGAAAAATCGATATTGCGCAATTCAATATCCAGCGCCACGATTTTTGCCTCGGGAAATGCACGCGAAAACACTTTCGTGCTTTCTCCCTGATAGGTGCCGATTTCTAAAATGCTACGGGGTGAAATGCCATGGTGACTCAGGAATTGCTGGTACTTTTTATAATAATGTAATGGCTTTGTCGTGGGGTCAGCGGAGTGCGTGGCGCTGGCAATACTGAAAAGAGTCGACATGAAGTGCGTTCCATTGTGGGGAGTAGGAAAAACGTCTCTGTATCAAGCTACGGACGGTAGCGGCCCGGTGCTGCCAATCTATTCGTTGCGCTGATTGCCGTCAACTCGCCGTGGTTATTTGGCAAACCACAAACTTGCACGGTCTCTCCGCACCGTGCAAGCCCCTCCCGGAATATCAATTATTCATCCCAAAACTTGTTCAGCCGCGCAATGTGTTCCTCAGACACATCACGCAACAAGGTCGCTGCTGCCAGCGAGAGGCGATACAGGTTAACGCTATCGGACTTCCCAATCGATGGCGCGGCCTCCGGTTCAGAATCGGCATCCGCATCCTGATTCAATTCATTGGCCAGATCACGCGCATAGACGATTTGCATGCAGGAGGTAATGCCGGCACTGATGTCGCGGGTGAGTTCGATGAAGTCAGCGAATTTTTCCTCACGACCGGGGCCGTGAATCCAGCGGAAATCTTCGTGGGTTGGTGGGATAGGGTGTTGATTTGATGCGGTGGTATTGGTCACATAGCCTCCATTAATTGCACAAGAGACCCGTACCTCACTTCCCAATGAGGTGGCGGGTGCATGACAAAGTGGGAAGTACCGAGAAAGCAACGACCATCGGCAAGCCCGAAGGCTTCTCTGCCAAGACCCGCCGTTGAATAGACGTGCCTGGACAAACGAACAAAAAAATAGCCGCATTGCGGCTCGTTCGCCGTTACTTTCATCGAGCTTCCCAACTCGGTCCCGTCTTTTTCCGGGACGTGTACAGTATGGATTGATTGATCTGGAGGCGTCAAGCGCCGTTGTTTAAGCACTGTTGCTTGAGGTAATAGTGAAAAATGGTTGAATGCCGTTTTCATGTCGAACCCGGCCCAACGCGTCTGATGCTTGGACACCAGCTTCGGTTCGAAGCTGCCATGACCGTCGCGGGGAATTTTAATCGGCAGCTCACCAAATTCACCCTTGAGCGTCTTGCGACTCTTGCCGTTCCGCGTGTTGTCCATATCATTGGAGACGCTTCCATGCTTGTCATGACCGAGGTGCTCGCTCAGTTCGGCTTCAAGCGCCCGTTCCAGCATCAGCTTGGTGAGATGTTTCAACAGGCCTTTCTTCACCTATTAAATCTTCTGGATTCTTGTAATTGGCTAGCAATCCAGCCAGTAGTTCTTCTTGTACGTCGTGTTTCTTCTTACTCATTGTTGCTCCGGACAAGGCGACAGTTTCCTGTCAATAGTTCGTTTACACAAAATTATGTATAGGCCCGAGCTACCCGCGAAACTCCATGTTTACGCGGCTTTATTGGGAGTAGACAAATGAGACCCACTATATGTAAGAGAATTTTTGAGGCGGATATTTTTTCGAGCTTTTTGAGGACATGCAACCTGCCAGGGTAATTTACACACTAACCCTTGTCGCCCGCGATACCGAGAAATCATTCAATGATAAAATTTTCGTAACTATTTGGTGCGAAGATATTTCAGATATATCAAACAATCACTGGCGGGGGCTATGGGGTACATTGCAAAGTCAAAAAAAGAACTCGGGTATACAGACAACAAAGAAATTCAAATCGAGTTGATAAAAGCAATTGAAATCGGGCGCTTTAGGTCTTTTAGTAACCGCACGGTCGAATTAGGTAGCCATATCACGGTGCTTGTTGGTCGCAATGGCTCGATGAAGACTTCATTGATGGGGCTCATTGCGCATCCATTTTCCAGTGAGTCGAAAGATGCCTTCGGTCGTGAGCTAAAAACAACGCTCAAAGAGGTATTCAAGCTATCCGAAATCTACGATCGAAATGATTATTCCTATAACTTGATCGTAAAAACCACCAAGGAAGAAGAGCTTCTCAAAGAGGAAGTCAAGATTTACTACGTCGCAAACTCTACCAATCGACATCGTGTTGTGATGTCTGGAGCGGAAAAAGGGGACGGAAATTTTTCATACAATACGTCGTTTTTGAATCTAAAGCGTCTTCTCCCTTTGGTTGACACAAAAGCTAGACCAGATATGGGGGAGGAATTTTCTCTCACCGAAAGAGAGCGGGCTGAGCAGAAGAATTTTTATGAATTTGTTCTGCCAAGCACCGATTATGGTGTGTTTGCGCCGATTCATCAAAAAGGTCAAAAGACAACTTTTGCGCCGACTGGTGAAAATGCTAGATATGATTATGAATCGATTTCTTCGGGCGAAGATAATCTAGGTGCGATCTTCAACAAATTAATCGGGTTTCAGAGGGCGTTTCCGAAAACTGGCAATGTTGGGAATGGAATATTCTGCATAGATGAGTTTGAAAGCAGTCTTCACCCCGTAGCCCAGTTAAATCTATTTCGATATTTGTATGATTGGTCAGCGAGATATCGTGTTCAAATCGTAATAACGACGCATTCTCTTCATCTAATACAGGACATCTATTTGAATCATAAACATAATTTGGACTCAAAAAGAGTCGTTATTAATTTTGTTAGTGGATCCTCTGCTGCAGAAGACCGAAACTACCCAATCATTGTTAACCCAGAATATCAATTAGCGTATCAAGAGCTAACCCTTGTACGTCCTGAGGATGTCGCTGAATCGCAAAAAATCGATGTTTTTTGCGAAGATCCTATCGCGATTCATTACGTCAAGCGGCTGATTAAGAGTTCGGAAGTGCTGAAGTTGGTGTCCTTTCACAGCAACCTCAATCAAGAAACTAGCAATGAGGGTACGCCATACTCGTCGTTGGCAAGTCTATGTAAGAACTTCTCCCTCCTACTCAAGAATTCATTCGTTATCTTCGATGCTGATGTTCCCGAAGGCGTAACCAAGGCCATTAAAGATAAAGGTACCTTTATGCTCGTCCCTGATGCTGACAAGCTCGCGCTGGAGCGACGAATAATCTGTTTTATTCTCGGATTGCCTAACGACCATGAATTCTTCTTGCGCTTTAGGCGTGAGAAGACCGCAATACTAAATGATATGAAGAGAGCTGGAGTTTCGTCTCTCACGATAGCTGATGTGATGGACGAAAAGAAGGTCGCCATCGGTCAGTGCAAAAAATGGGTCGAAAGGCACGAGGCAGATTTTAAGAAGTATGTCACTTACTATTGCGCCCAGCTTGGAGAGCGCGAGATTTTTGTAAAAATGTTTGTTGAGCGGATCAACCTTATTAATACTCGAAAGGGGTTACCCCTTGTCGCTGCATGAGGTGAGAATTCATTTGCCGATTTATTAGACACTCGCAGGTGGCATAGGTTGTTGTATGCTTTATCGGAAATATCAGGATGTAGGGGGGATTGATGACGTATGCCGTGAAGAAGATAAAGCTGAGTCGTGTTTATTTGGATAATGCTAATCCGCGACACGATCCGATTGAAAATGAGTTGGAAATAATTGCGTATCTCATTGAAAAAGAGAACGTGAAACAGCTTGCGAGACATATTTCGGAAGTCGGTGGAACTAGTCCGCTTGAGCGGATTGCTGTATTCCCACATCCAAAAATAAAAGATGCTTTCATTGCGGCAGAGGGGAATCGCCGCGTTTGTGCTTTTAAGTTATTGGCAGATCCCGATAAAGCAAATACTGAGGCGAATAAAAAATACTTTCGGAAGTTGGCCGCCAATATGGAGAGGGTGCCGAACGCATTCGAAATGGTCGTATTCGAGGATAGAAAAGAGTCACGAAGCTGGATATCTTTGCGGCACGAGGGCGAACAAAATGGTATCGGCACACGCACATGGGATGCAAGGCAAATCACGCGATTTAATGCGCAGTCAGAGGGGGCATCTAACCCTAATATTCAGGCTTCTCTTTTAATCGAATATGCCCGAAGGGAACACTTGCTTAAGGCGGATCGCATAGATGAACTTAGCATTACCACGCTGACTCGATATTTGAGCAATCCAGTCTTTAGACACGTTCTCGGGCTGATCGATACCAAAACTCTCACGATTAGTGTAGCTGTGGAAGAGTTTAATCGCGTCGTGATAAAGTTTCTAAACGACGCATTGGATCCAGCCAGCGAGGTGGGATCGCGAAGTACCGCAGCAGATCGCAAGGCTTATGGTGAGAAACTGCGCAATGATGGAGTGGCGCCGTCGAATTATGGACTTACCCCTGTGGATTTAGGCACACGTCAGCCTAGGGACAGTTCTTCAACAGAAAAAGGCGGTGAGGCAGTTCTTCCTTCTGTTCGCAACAATCCTAGTCCAGATAAGAGGAGATCTGTGATTCCCTCCGATTTCTCAGCACGAATTACCGACAAAATACTGAAGCGTCTGTACGATGAGCTAAGGGCAATAGATGCGGAACAATATAGTTTTTCGGCAACATATCTCCTGAGGGCTGTGATTGAACAGGCGGCAACTATTTATCTCAAGAAGAATGGTCGGGCGGCGCCGAAAGAGTTGCACCAGCGGCTGGGAATTGTTGCTGATTTATTGTCAGCTGACGGATTCACGGAGCGCGAATTGAAAAGTTTGAGGGTGATGGCGAATGATAAAGATAGTAGATATTCGCCTGATTCTATTGGACATTTTGTCCATGGCGGAATGATTCCTACGAAGACTTACGCTATCAAAGCATGGGATTCCATCGAGCACGTTTTGCTTGCTCTATTGCGGAAGATTGCATAGAGTGCAGGTCCTGTCATTGGTTAGCGCTTAATTGGTTTACGTAGAAATGCCAATCACAAATACACCCTTGAGGTATCCAGGCGGGAAAAGCCAATTGGTGCCATTTATCATCGAGCTCATTCGAGAGAATGATCTGTTTTATGGCGAATATGCAGAACCGTTTGCAGGCGGGGCAGGCATAGCCGTGAGTTTGCTGCTAGATGGATATGTCGACAAAATTTACCTGAATGATTTTGACCCTGCAATTTATGCATTTTGGTCTGCCGCTCTTAATCACACCGATGCGCTGTGCAGCAAAATTGAGAGCACCAAGGTGGATATGGATGAGTGGCATAAACAGCGCACAGTGTATTTTTCTGATGACGAAGATGTAGTCAGCAAGGGATTTGCTACGCTTTTCTTAAATCGTACAAATCGATCTGGAATTATTAAGGCGGGCGTAATTGGGGGGCTGGCTCAAACAGGCAACTATAAGATGGACTGCCGCTTCATCAAGCCTGAATTGATTCGAAAGATAAGGCGCATAGCAGGCTATCGAGAGCAGATATCATTAACTTGTTTAGATGCTGTTGATTTTATTAAAAACGTCTTGCCAAAAACCGCAGAAAAAACATTGGTAAACCTTGATCCGCCTTATTTTGGTAAAGGCCCCGAGTTGTACGCGAATTTCTATACTGCTAAGGACCATGCCTTGCTAGCAAAGTCTGTCCATAAGATCTCGCGGCGCTGGATGGTTACGTACGACGATGCCTCCGAAATACGTGATTTATATAAAAAATATCCTATGTTTAGCAGTAGTTTGAATTATTCTGCACAGACAAAAAGGGTTGGCACAGAACTTATGGTGCTGGATCCCAAGTTGCGTGTTCCAGAGTCAATTCGAACATTTAAAATTGAAGAGCAAAAGATCGCAGCCTGATTCAAGATTATGGCGAGGATTTATTTTGCAACTAAGACTTCGATCAGAAGGCTGGCTTCCTAGTTTGAGTCGTTGTCGGTGTGCTAATTCGAGTCATCTTCACATGCACAATCTTACGCTGCGGGATGAAACGTCGGAATTTTTGCGCCACACCGCCTCATGGCTCGATTAAGGTTGAGGCGTAGTTCAGCAATGAGCTACAAGAAGAAGTGGTATGTTCCATTTTGGAACATGCCACCGGATCAGCGCAGAGCGGAGGCATAAAAAGTACGAGAAAACGCAATTCATCTATTAGGGAGTTTCAATAATTTCCCATGGAGATTCTGAACTCATCAGAGAAGCTTGATCGACTTATCGTTTCGTTAAATTGGTCAATCACCCATTTGACCTTCCTGAAAAAATGAGGGCTATCAACGGTCTCATCAGCATGCACTCGTAAGGCTTCTCGATATTGCCCGACGTCATTTTTATAACTTTGATGGGCACTCGCGAGAATGTCGTCTTCTAAGTGGGCGAAAACATTTATACGAAAAAAAGGCCTAGCCGAAGCTAAGCCTTTATATTCTTGGTGGCCCGGGGCGGAATCGAACCACCGACACAAGGATTTTCAATCCTCTGCTCTACCGACTGAGCTACCAGGCCAAGACGGAGAAGTATAGCAAGATATTTGAAGAATGCAAGAAGTATTTTTGTTTTTCGTAAAATGTTTCCCCTTTTCCTCAAAACCGCGTCGTTTAAAAGAACAAACTGTTGTGAATTCCGATGATGGAGATCAAGGAAAGGCAATCCGGGAAGCCGATTATAATGTTCCACCATGAACGCTCACACTACTTCCTCTTCCGTCGCTGCGGGTCGTCCGGCACCGACGCATTCCTGTGATATCTGTATCGTCGGTACCGGCGCCATCGGTAAGACGGCGGCGCTGGCATTGGCGCAGGCTGGCTTGCGGGTGAACCTGCTGGCAGCGCCCTCTGCTCCGCCACAGGGGGAGCAGGCAAGCTGGGACGTGCGGGTCTATGCGATCAATCAGGTTGGTCAGTCCTTGCTGGCATCGGTCAAGGTCTGGGATGCGCTTGATGCAGAGCGGATCGCGCCGGTGACCGGTATGGATGTGGTGGGTGATGCCGAGTCCAATCCCGGGCAGTTGTCTTTTGATGCTTATGCATCTCGGGTGGATGCGCTGGCGTGGATTATCGAGGACCGTAATCTGAATCAGGCGCTTGATGCTGCGCTTAAATTTGCACCGAATGTGCGGGTGATACAGGCGCGTGCCAAGTCCTTGCAGGCTGATCCGCAGAGTGCATGGCTGCAACTGGAGAATGGCGATACGTTGCAGGCCGATTTGATTGTGGGCGCGGATGGCGCGCAGTCGTGGGTGCGCGGGAAATGCGATATCGGGCTGGACTACCGCTCCTATGGTCAACGCGCCATTGTGAGTAATTTCGCCTGTGAGAAGCCGCATAACGGCATTGCCCGTCAATGGTTCACGGCCGCCGAAGGGATCGTGGCCTTGTTGCCGTTGCCGGGGCAGAAGGTGTCGCTGGTGTGGTCTGCGCCGGATGCGCTGGCTGATACGCTGATGCGGCAGCCTGCCGCACATTTGGCACAGGAGCTGGCACGTTACGCTGAACCAAGCCTGGGGCAGCTGACGCCGTTGTTGCCTGAGCTGGTTCGGGAGTTTCCATTGCGACTGATCAAGCCGCATGCGATCATCGCGCCGCGCGTGGCATTGATTGGCGATGCGGCGCACGTGGTGCATCCACTAGCCGGGCATGGGATGAATCTCGGTTTTGCGGATGTTGCCGGGTTGCTGAAGCAGATTGCTGAGCGCGAGCCCTATCGCGACTGCGGCGACCCTAAAATGTTGCGTCGTTACGCCCGATCCCGAAAAGAAGATATATTGCTGATGCAATTGACGACCGATGGATTGGCGCGATTGTTTGAGGTTGATGTCGAACCTTTACGAGCAATTCGCAATATTGGTTTGAACCTGGTCAATCATTTGCCTGTCTTAAAGCGACGCCTGATGGCCCATGCGCTTGGCAAGGGTGCGTGATAGGCTGTGAGCCTAGCGGTTACATCAGGCTGTTGCATCTGACTTGACCCCGTGCGCGGCATAGGCTGCGTTTTTGTTTTATTACTGGAAGAACATGAAGAAGATTTCTGCTTTTATTGCTGCAGCAACTGCTGGTGTGGTGTTGGCATGTGTGAGCGGCGTGGCGTTTTGCGCTGATAGTACCGAAGCGACCATTCAAAAACTGATTGAGCCGCGTCTGGGTGAGGGTGCCAAGGTGGATTCGGTGACCAAGACGCCTTATGCGGGCTTGTATGAAGTGCAGATTGATGGCGATGTCATCTATACCGATGCCAAGGCGCAATATCTGTTCATTGGTCGCGTTGTCGATTCGAAGACTTATCACGATTTCACCAAGGAAAAGATTCAGTCGCTCAACAAGGTCAGCTTCTCTGACCTGCCGCTGGATCTGGCCATCAAGACCGTGAAGGGTAATGGCAAGCGCGTAATCGCGGTGTTTGAAGATCCGAATTGCGGCTATTGCAAGCGCTTCCAGAAGACCCTCAAGGAAGTCGATAACATCACTGTCTATACCTTCCAGTACAACATTCTGGCGGCAGACTCTATCGACAAGTCGCGCAACATCTGGTGTGCGCCGAATCCCGGCAAGGCCTGGAGCGACTGGATGAGCGACGCTAAGGAAGCGCCTGCTGCACCGGCTAGCTGCACTGCACCGCATGAGAAGGTGCTGGCACTGGGCAAGAAGTTGAAGGTTACCGGGACTCCGACGATTATTTTTGCGGATGGCTCGCGGATTCCGGGCGCGATCGATGCGAAGGCGCTGGAAGAGAAGTTGACGACCGTGAAATAAATGCGGTGAAATACCACAGCAAAAAAGAAAAACGGCGTTGCGCTTGATGCGTAACGCCGTTTTTTTATGGGCTGTCGGGATGGAGATGGGGCTTATTTTTAGCTTGTTTTGAGCTTATTTCCCGGTATGTAGCTGCATCATGGCAGCTTCAAATTTGCCTTCGCACAGCAGCGGAATCGCGCTCAGGCTTTTGTCGATGGCGTCGTTGATCAGGTTTTGTTCTTCCTTGCGTGGCCGGTGCAGCACGAAGTCGGCAACCGGTTGTTGCAGGCCAAGGGTGCGCGGATGGCCGATGCCAATGCGCAGACGCCAGTAATCCTGCGTGCCGAGCGCGGCGGTGATGTCTTTGAGGCCATTGTGGCCGCCAGAGGAGCCGCCTTTTTTGATCTTGGCAACGCCAGGCGCGAGATCGAGCTCATCGTGCACCACCAGTACCTCTTCGGCGGCGATCTTGTAAAAGCGCGCCAGACCGCCGACCGATTGGCCGGAACGATTCATGTAGGTTTGTGGTTCCAGCAACCAGACTTCCTGGCCGCTGATGACAGTCTTTGCCATCAGGGCATTGAGGCGTGCTTCGCGGTTCAGACGGACACTGCCGGCCAGATTGTCGACCAGCCAGAAGCCTGCGTTGTGGCGGGTTTGTTCATATTCCGGGCCGGGATTGCCGAGGCCGACGATAAGGCGGATGGACATGCGTTTGGGTCTTCAACGATAAAAACGATAAGCGCAGATTATCGCGGATATCGCGCGCATACGTCCACATTGCGCCGACATTGCGTCGCTTTTGCTGGCACTTTGCAGCGCTTTGCGATTCCTTGCCAGCCTGCGGCGTGGTTTGTTGCTACGCAGGCAAGCCCGGTGCCGGGTCCTGCTCGGGAATCTGAAATAATTCGGCGCTTTATCGTGATTTCTGGGCTGTCAAGATTGGCGCGGACAGTTGAATTGCGTATCATCCAACGCTTGTTTTTCAATTCTGGATTCATTGCCATGTTGCCTTCGATCGAACAACGATTAGCCCTTGAACTCGCCGCCAAGCCGGTGCAGGTTGCTGCCGCGATTGCGCTGCTGGATGAGGGGGCAACAGTTCCCTTTATCGCGCGTTACCGGAAGGAAGCGACCGGTGGTCTGGACGATATCCAATTGCGTTTGCTGGAAGAGCGTCTGCGCTATCTGCGCGAGCTGGAAGACCGCCGTGCGGCCATCATTGCTTCCATCGAAGAACAAGGCAAGATGACGCCGGTCTTGCTCGATGCCATTGTGCACGCCGAAGACAAGACCCGTCTCGAAGACCTGTATCTGCCCTACAAGCCCAAGCGCCGCACCAAGGCGCAGATTGCTGCGGAAGCTGGTTTGACTGCGCTGGCGGATGCCTTGCTGGCTGACCCGTCGCTGAACCCGGAAGAGGAAGCCGCCAAGTACCTCAAGCCTGCCTTTACCACTGACAATGGCGATAACCCGGGTGTGGCCGATACCAAGGCGGCACTCGATGGTGCGCGCCAGATTTTGATGGAGCGCTTTGCCGAAGATGCGCAGTTGCTGCAGGCGCTGCGTGAATATCTGACCGAGCATGGCGTGGTCGAGTCGAAAGTGGTTGAGGGCAAGCAGGACGCCGGTGAGAAATTTGCCGACTACTTTGAATATTCTGAAACCCTCGGTACGATTCCCTCGCACCGTGCTCTGGCACTGTTCCGCGGTCGTCGCGAAGAGATGCTGACGGTCACGCTGCGTCTGGATAGTGAAGAAGAAAAGCCGAAGTGGGATGCGCCGCATAATCCTTGCGAGAATCGCATTGCGCAGCGTTTTGGCGTCAGCAACAAGGGCCGTGCGGCGGATAAGTGGCTGTCCGATACGGTACGTTGGGCGTGGCGCGTGAAGGTGTTCATGCATCTGGAAACCGAGCTCATGACCAGTCTACGTGAGCGCGCTGAAGCCGAGGCGATCAATGTCTTTGCCCGCAATCTGAAGGATTTGCTGCTGGCGGCACCGGCTGGCCCGCGTGCCACCATGGGGCTCGATCCTGGCTTGCGTACCGGCGTGAAGGTGGCGGTGGTGGATGCCACCGGCAAGGTGGTCGATACCACCGCCATTTATCCACACCAGCCGCGTAACGACTGGGAAGGCTCGCTGCACACGCTGGCGCTGCTGGCCGAGAAGCACAAGGTGTCACTGATTTCGATTGGTAACGGCACTGCTTCGCGCGAAACTGACAAACTGGCGCAAGACCTGATCAAGCTACGACCCGAGCTGAAGCTGACCAAGATCGTCGTCTCCGAAGCCGGTGCATCGGTCTATTCGGCCTCCGAATTTGCCTCCAAGGAACTGCCAGAGCTGGACGTCTCCTTGCGTGGTGCAGTATCGATTGCACGACGCTTGCAGGACCCGCTGGCGGAGTTGGTGAAGATTGATCCGAAATCCATCGGTGTCGGTCAATATCAGCATGATGTTGGTCAATCCCAGCTGGCGCGCTCGCTGGATGCGGTGGTAGAAGACTGCGTCAATGCCGTTGGTGTGGACGTGAATACGGCATCGGCGCCGCTGCTGGCGCGCGTGTCGGGCTTGAATGCGAGCGTTGCGCAAAGCATCGTGTCGTATCGTGACATGAAGGGGATGTTCCGCTCGCGCGCTGCATTGCGTGAAGTGCCGCGTCTAGGCGAGAAAACGTTCGAACAGGCTGCCGGCTTCCTGCGGGTGATGAATGGTGAGAACCCGCTGGACGCCTCTGCGGTGCACCCGGAGTCTTATCCGCTGGTGCAGAAGATCCTCGCGGACATCAACAAGGACGTCAAAGGCGTGCTTGGTGAAGCCAGCTTGCTGAAGTCATTGAATCCCACAAAATATGCGGATGAAAAGTTCGGTGTGCCAACGGTCACCGATATTCTGAAAGAACTGGAAAAGCCTGGTCGTGACCCGCGTCCGGAATTCACCACGGCAACCTTCAAGGAAGGCGTGGAAGAAATCAGTGACCTGCGTCCCGAGATGATTCTGGAAGGTGTTGTCACTAACGTGGCGGCTTTTGGTGCTTTCGTCGACATCGGTGTGCATCAGGATGGTCTGGTGCATATCTCGGCCTTGTCGAATACCTTTGTCAAAGACCCGCATACCGTGGTGAAAGCAGGGCAGGTGGTGAAGGTCAAGGTGCTGGAAGTTGACGCCAAGCGCAAGCGGATTGCGTTGACGATGCGCCTGTCGGACAGCGCGCCTGTGGCCGGTAGCAAACCGGAGCAGCGTGGCGACCGTAACGATGCGCGACGCTTGTCACAACATCAGAATCAGCAGCAACGCCAAGCAGCACCGGCCAACAGTGCCATGGCCGCAGCCTTTGCTAAATTGAAGGGCTGAGCTTGCTTGCCTGTCCGTTCACTGCGCTCAATGAGATCAGTGAGCGGGGCAGGTAGTCGGTAACTGATTGAGTCCCTCCGTGTCGTAACGGAAGCTGGCGCTGGGTTTGCCGGTGCTGTTGTTGGTGTTGATGGTGATGATGTAGAGACTGTCAAAATCGCTGCTCTTCCACACCGGCACCTGCGCCGGATCACCGCCATTGTCCGCCATTATTTTGCGTGCGGCACGTTCCAGCAAGTGATGTTCCCAAGCCACGAAGACGGTCGCATTCTGGTATTGCGGCGCTAATAAAGCGGCTTGCAACTGGTCGGTGTCTTCCCAGCCAAAGTCGGTATTGACCGGCATGTTCAGTGCAATGGCGGTCGGTTCAATGGTCGCCAGCGGGCGGAGGTAGTTGTAGCGCTGCAAGCCGTCACGTTTCTGTACGCCCGGATTCGGCGCGAAAATGGCGGCGGGTTTGTCAAATTTCTTTTGCAAAACAGCGGGCAGTGCCAGCGCCCGGTTCAATCCCTGGCAATTCAATTGTCCCAATCCACCCTCGGGCTTTTCACCATGCCGCAGCATGACGATGGTTTCCGCAGCATGGCTGCTGGTGTGAAGAAAAAAGCCGAGTAGCGAAATCGCCAGCAGTCGTGAATACATCATTGTTAAATCAGGGGTGAAAATGGTTAAGCGAATCGGTCGATAAGTCGTGGAAGGCTACAACTCTTCGACCAGGAACAGTCGCCGGTGCTCACGCATGGCATAGCGGTCGGTCATGCCGGCGATGTAATCAGCAACCTGACGCGCCTGGCGGCGCGCCAGTTCGTCTTCGGTTTCGCTGGCGCGCAGCTGGACCTGATAGTCGGGCGGCAGCAGATTCGGCTGCTTGAAAAAAGCGTCGAAGAGCTCAATGATGATGCGGCGGGCCTTGCTGGTCATGCGGTTGACCTGATAGTGACGGTACAGGTTCTGGCGCAAGAACTGTTTCAGCAGCGCGGCTTCCTGTTGCATCTTTTCCGAGAAGGCAATCAACGGCGGGGCATTGCGTACATGTTCAATGTTGCGCGGATCAACATCGGCGATGTTGGCACGTGATGTGCCGATCAGGTCGACAATGAGCGTATTGATCATGCGACGTACCGTTTCGTTGATGGCACGCCGGCCACTGATGCCGGGGAATACGGCCTCTGCCTGTTGCCGGTGTCGTGCAAAGAAATCCACCTCATTAAGCTGCGCTACGGTGAGCAAGCCCGAGCGTAGACCGTCGTCGATGTCGTGATTGTTGTAGGCAATTTCATCGGCCAGATTGGCCAGTTGCGCTTCCAGCCCGGGTTGCTTCTTGTCGATGAAGCGTTGACCAATTGCGCCGAGTTGGCGGGCATTAGTCAGCGAGCAGTGCTTGAGGATGCCTTCACGCGTTTCAAACATCAAGTTCAGGCCATCAAAGCCGCCGTAGTGCTGCTCCAGATCATCGACCACACGCAGGCTTTGCAGGTTGTGTTCGAAGCCACCATAGTCTTGCATGCAGGCGTTGAGTGCATCCTGACCAGCGTGGCCGAAGGGTGTGTGGCCCAGATCATGCGCCAGCGAAATCGCTTCCACCAGATCTTCATTGAGACGCAGATTGCGGGCGCAGGAGCGGGCAATCTGTGCCACTTCAATACTGTGCGTCAGGCGCGTACGAAACAGATCGCCTTCGTGATTGACGAAGACCTGCGTCTTGTATTCCAGTCTGCGAAATGCAGTGGAATGCACGATACGGTCACGATCGCGCTGATACTCGGTGCGCGAACCAGGCGCTGGTTCAGCGTAGCGCCGACCTGCAGAATGGTTGTCGTGCGCGGCATAGGGAGCCAGTTTCAGTGGGGCGAGTTGTACGTCTTGGGTCATGGCAGAAACTCATTTCATCAATGTTTTCAACAGCCCTTTGCAAAGACGACCAGCAGGATGTCATTGCATGCAGCAGGCACTCAGGGTTTCCAGCAACAGCGCTTGCGGCACACTCGTGATGAGTGGCTTGCCGAGTGGTTTGATCAGGATGAACTTGATCTGGCCACCTTCATTCTTCTTGTCGACTTCCATTAGTTCCAGCCAGCGCGCCTGCCCCAGATTGGGAGCTTGCACCGGCAGACCGGCCGCTTTGACGACGGCAGTCACACGCTCTTTGGTGTGCTGGTCAATAAAGCCGAGACGATACGACAGATCGGCTGCCATTACCATGCCACAACCGACTGCTTCACCATGCAGCCATTGACCATAGCCGAGTCCGGACTCGATGGCATGGCCAAACGTATGGCCGAAGTTGAGGATGGCGCGTAGACCGCCTTCGCGTTCATCCTGGCGCACCACATCTGCCTTGATTTCGCACGAACGCTGAATGGCGTAGGCCAGAGCGCTATCATCGCCGCCGACCAGACGCTCCATGTTCGCTTCAATCCAGTCGAAGAAGGCGGCATCGATAATGGCACCATGTTTGATCACTTCTGCCAGTCCCGCCGACAGTTCCCGTGCTGGCAGGGTGTGCAGGGTAGCCGTATCGGCGATGACAGCCTGCGGCTGATAGAACGCGCCGATCATGTTCTTGCCTAGCGGATGATTGATACCCGTCTTGCCGCCAACCGAGGAGTCAACCTGTGACAGCAGGGTGGTCGGGATCTGTACGAACGGCACGCCGCGCATGTAGGATGCTGCTGCAAATCCGGTCAGGTCACCGATGACGCCGCCACCGAGCGCGATCATGGTGGTCTTGCGATCACATTTTTCTGCCAGCAGCACATCGAACACCTTCATCAGGCTGGCCCAGGTCTTTTCTTCTTCGCCGTCGGGCAAGACGATGGTGGTGACCTGTTTGCCAGCGTCTTCCAGCAATTTTTGTACTTTTGCCAGATATAGCGGTGCCACGACATCGTTGGTCACAATCGCTGCGCGTTTGCTTTGTACGTGGCGCGTCAGCAGTTCGGTAGAGGACAGCAGGCCGTGACCAATCGAAATCGGATAACTGCGTTCGCCGAGGTCAACATGCAGGGCGATGTAGCTGGAGGTAGAGGTCGTCATGGCAGGGCGGGCAAAGGAAACCGCGGGAGCAGAGCGCACGGCAGTGGCGTGCTCAAGACCGGTAGCGGCGGGTTCGAGATCAATGGAATAGGCTTCGGACATGGTCACAAGGCTGGCTTTGGGTGTCAGTTCCAGTTGGCTCATGATGGCCTGTACCAGATACTGAATGTTGGGGCGGCCGGTCTCAATAATGAAATCGGCGACTTCACGATAGTAAGGTTCGCGCTGCCGCGATAATTCTTCCAGTTTGCGACGTGGATCAGCGGTTTGCAGCAACGGACGGTTTTTATCTCTCCCGGTGCGTTGCAGGATTTGATTGATACTGGCACGCAGATAGATGACCGTCCCACGCTCTTGCAAAATGGCGCGGGTTTCCTCGCGCAGGATAGCGCCGCCGCCGGTAGCCAGAACGACATTTTCCAGTGCGCTGAGTTCACGGATGACTTCTGCCTCGCGCTTGCGAAAGCTTTCTTCACCCTCGATTTCAAAAATGACGGGAATGGAGGCGCCGGTACGCGCTTCGATTTCATGATCTGAATCGATGAAACGCTTGTTCAGCTTTTTCGCCAGGGCACGTCCTATGGTTGTCTTGCCGGCGCCCATCAGGCCGACAAGAAAAATGCTTCCACTCATATGTGTTATTCGCTGCGGGATTATCCGGGCAGTTGCCTGGCAGACATCTCTTCGAGATTGTTATTTTGCCAAGCAGGACTGACTGTAACAGGCGATTTTACCGTTTGTTGCTGCCTTGTCGTGAAATTATCCGGGTAATTTTCGGCTTAAAACCCCTGTTTTGACCTGTTAATGCGGTAAATCGTCGATGGCGACAATGCTGGGAGTCAGAAAAATCAGCAATTCTGTCTTGGCTTCCACTTTTGCGGTATTGGTGAACAGGCGTCCCAGAAGCGGCAGATCGCCCAGAAGCGGTACTTTGGTGGTCGTATCTGACTCGGTTTTGGTATAGATGCCGCCGATGATCACGGTGCCGCCATCTTCTACCTGAACCTGCGTCTTGACATGCTTGGTGTTGATCGCCAGTCCGCCAGGTGTGGAGATGCCGCGACTGTCTTTGCTGATGTCAACACTGAGGATTACATTGCCGTCTGGCGTGATCTGTGGCGTGACTTCCAGTTTCAGGTTGGCTTTCTTGAAGGCCACTGAGGTGGCACCGCTGGTGGTGGATTGCTGGAAGGGAATTTCTTCGCCTTGCTCAATCAAGGCCGCTTGCTGATCTGCCGTAATCACGCGTGGGCTCGAGATGATCTGTCCTTTGCCATCGCTCTCCAGTGCTGACAGTTCGAGATTGAGCAATCGATTGGCACCGGCACTGAACAGGCTAAGGCCAACGCTGCCGGCGGCAAATGCATTCAGTGATGCGGCGGGTAAATCGATACCGGGATGATTGCTGGAGCCTGCTGCTGCCGTGCTTGCGAAGGAAGACGACAAGCCCAGACGCGCACCGAGATTGCGACTGAAGCTGTCATCCGCCTCTACGATGCGCGCTTCAATCAGGACTTGTCGTGCCGGCACATCGATTTTGCTGAGCAGATCGCGGACTTTATCCAGTACGGCGGGCGTATCGGTCACGAAAAGTTGATTGGTACGCGCGTCAACCAACGTGCTGCCTCGGCGTGACAGCATATGCGGATGGACATCGACATCGCCACTTTTGCCGACACCGAAGAGTTTGCGGAAGATGTCCGCTTTTTGATAATTGAGCTGAAATACTTCGGTATGTAGCGCCTCGACTGCGGCTGTTTGTTCCTGCTCTTCGCGCTCGCTTTTTTCCTTGGCCAGAACTTCGACGCGCGGTGCAATCCAGATGACGGAATCCTGGCGTCGCATTGCGAGTCCTCGGGCTTGCAAAATGACGTCCAGCGCAAGCGGCCAGGGAACGTTTTGCAGGCGTAGCGTCACTGTGCCGGTCACACTATCGCTGGCCACGATATTGATCCCCGTGAATTCGGCAAAGGTATGTAGGACTGCGCGGATATCGGCTTGCTGAAAATTGAGCGATAAGCTGGCAGCTTCCTGGGGTGCAATGTGCTCGTTGGATGTTGCTGCTGTAACGATGCTGGCGGTGTCGTTCTGGCTAGGATCGATACGGATCAGGATGGTGCGCGTTCCTGTGATAACGGTATAGGGCGCTGTGCGGCTGAGATTGAAGACCAGACGTGTCCTGTCCTCGGCGTGTGCAATTGCGTAACTCTGGAGGATGCTGCCTTGTGCCCTGGATGAGAAGGTATTGGCATTGTTGGGGGAACGAACATCAATGGCACTGTGCGGTAAGTCGAGCACAATCCTTGCGGGGCTTTCAGTCGAAAAGTGACGTATGGTCTGTTTATTCTCATTGTCATTGCCCCTGTCGTTGTCTAGTGTGATTGTGATCTCGATCTGCTGTGCCGTAGTCATGGCATCGATTGCGATAATGGCATTTTCTACCTCTTGTGTATGCGCAGTCAGACACGTTAGGGCAGCGTAGATGCCAAGCAGACAGGTAACACAGAAGTGCATCATGGCGTTACACCCGCGAAGTGCAGCTGGCGCAGATGGACGCTCCAGCTGCCATCGGTTTGGGGCAATAGTTCTTCCAGCTCCAGCGCGTTCGCCGAGATGCGCAATATCCTCCCGAAATGCGCACCGAGATAGTCGCCGATTCTGATGCGATACACCTTGCCGTCAGTGCGTATCAGCGCGTTATTGCCAGCAGCGCCCAATAAAGTCCCGACCAGTGTGATTGACTCAAGTGGATGGTCTTCTAATGGCTGACGAGGACCACGTTGAGGTGGTCTGATAGCCAATGCGACGAAATCTGTTTCTTCATCATCGGGCTGGTGACGATAAAAAGGACTCCTTATCTGAGCACTCAGATAAGGAGGCGGGGCTGGTTCGATAGCAGCAGACAAATTTGCAGATTGGTTGGGTTGATTGGAACTGGTCTGGGCTGATTGTTGTGCTGCCTGGCTGAGCCAGTCCTTGAGCTGTTCTTTTGATTCCTGCTCCTGGCAGGCGGTCAGCAGTAGCGATAACGGCAGTAACAACGGCAGCAATAGTGGCGATAGGCAAGTTCGCACGACGGTGATGAGCTGCATCATGATCAGCTTCATGATCAGCTCCCGGCTTTGGTCGATGCTGGCGCTGCCGCACGACGAAAGCTCAGGATGCTGGTTTCAAGCTGGAGTAAGTCCTTGGCTTCGCCGGTGCTATTCAGTTGTAATTTTCCGAGCACGAAGAGTCTCGGCGATGCGGCCAGTGCTGCTGCAAAATGACCGATGTCGTGATAACGGCCGAGCAGACGCAGCTGTAGCGGTAACAATTGATAATACGGTGTGTTTACAGGGGCGGCTGGCCGTGCCATCTCAAGCGTCAGTTGATGCTGTGTCGCGATGGCGGCAATTTCGCCTAATAGAAGACCCGGATCGTCGTGGTCGGAAAATTGCTGATGATACCAGCCAATGCGTTGTCGTAATTCCTCCTGTTCAACGCGTAGCTGGTCAAGATCTGACGTTCGCTGCAACTTGTTGCGGTAATCCAGTTTGAGCTGTGCCTCGTCCTGTTGCTGATCGTTGATCACATGCTGCGCCGGGATGAGCAAAAAATACCACCCCATCAGTAGAGATAAAAGAAAAATGATCGCATTCAGGCTGGTGCGTGGCAACCAGTGCCAGCTTGCCGGATGACGCTGTATCAGATCGCGCAAGGAAAGTGTGCCGGGCGATGCGAAAGCTTGTGCCCATTCTGGGATGCTGATCATGAATCATGTTCCTTGTTCTGGGTGACTACGTTGATAAGGAATGCCTGTCGTTGGCCAGACTTGGTGGTGTGTTGCAAGTCGACGAGGCTTGATGGGTATTGCTGCCGGAGGGCATGGAGCAGGTCGGCAATATCCTGATGGCTATCGGCCAGTCCCTGCAGAGACAAGCGCTGTTTCTCTTCGCTGAGCTGCTCGAGAACGATGCCGGGTGGTGTGTTCATCGCCAGCAACGTCAGTAGGCTCACTGTTGCGGTGCGTTGCTGCTGCACGCTATCGAGTGCTGCACGTTGCTTGCTTAGTTGAACAATGTCTTGTTGTATTTGTTGACGAAGCGCAATGTGTTGATCCTGCTGCTGGTGTGCCTGCCGTAACAGTTGCAGTCGCTCGCGCTGCCGTTCGTGCTGCTGTTCCAGGATTAGCCAGTTGCAGAGGATGATGACGCTGGCACTTATCAATAGCACGGCTAGCCAGCGCTGATAGCGCTGTTGCTCGCGCCGACTACGTCGTTCATGTCGCGGTAGCAGATTGAATCTGATCACCGTGCAGCCTTTTGTCTGTGCAAGCCCAAAGCTAAACCACAGGCGGTTAAATACGGTGATCCATGCTCCTTCAGGATGCTCGTGTCGCCGTCCCCGATGAGCGTCATGCCGAAAAATGGCATGCTGATACTGACCTCGACGGCTGGTGGCAATACGGATTGCATTTGCTTCTGGCAGGCTGGTGTCGCCAGTTGCGGGCCTGTCAGAATTATTTTTTCGGATAAGCTGTTGTGCGTTGTAGACGGCATGCTGGTTGCAAACAGTTCCAGACTCCGTTGCCATAGGCCCGGTAGTAGTCTGGCCAGACCATCTGGCGTTCGCTGCGATTGAGGCAGCGGTGCTGACAGAGAAACCATTCGGGGTGAGGCGTTTGGACTGATGAACAGGGCCAGTTGTAATGCATTTCCATCAATGCAAAGTATGCCGGTTAGCTGCGCGGTGCAGTTCGCCGTGTTGCCAAGGCCGTGGCCTGGATTGCGCAGGCAGGTGGCATATTGTGCATAACAGTCTGGTTCGATCGCGAGCAGATCCAGTCCTGCTGCTTCGGCAATGGCGAGCCGATCATCAACGCAGTCTCTGTGGACTGCGGCAACGAGCACGTGTTGATGGGCATTCCCCTGCGTGGATTCAGGCAATTGAATATCGATACAAGCCTGTTGTATTGGATAGGGGACAAGGCTTGCTAATGCTTGCTGTGCCATAACGGTCAATTGTGTGTGCCTGGGTTTCGTAACCCGTTGCTCCACGGGGAGCAATACCGTCGTTGTCAGGCACGCAGGAATATTCATGGCGACTTCACGCGCTGTACTGCCACATTTTTCCAGCAAGTCACGCAAGGTTTGAATCACGAGATCGATTTTTTCGATATGGCCATTGTTGATGGCATCCATTGGCAATGCTTCAGAGGCATGTCGCACAATGACCGGGGGGGCTTTGGCGGTGATATGCAGTTCGACCAGGCGGATGGCGCGGCTGCTGATGTCGAGCCCGGTTAGCGTTGGTTTGGTGCGTGATAGAAGGCGGGGCAGCGTAAACAAGGATGGTTCTCGACGAGGTGCGTAATGCCAGCAAAGTCCGTAAGGTGCGGTAGTAGTATGTTGTTAAAAATACAATTGTTATCCTAGCAACAACATGGGTTGGCTGCAATTCATTTCCTTGTGGAAATTTTATTGAGGCGAAATTTCGCAACTAAATGTGGTGATTACGCCTCATCATGCACCGCGCGCTCGCCGATAAGCGCCTGCAAGATGCGTGATAGGGGCATCGCACTGACAGTGCTCCTGCGCATTACCGGATTTTGCGATACGCCAAGTCGTTATAATGCGAACTTTCCGATTCAAGCTTCAATCATCGATCAGCATGACCACCCCAGACAACAAGGGCAAAGCGCCAGCTGCCTCGACCACACCAAAACCGGCGTCGCCTGATGCAGCCAAGGCAAAAGGCGGTAATAAGGCGGCCAAGACATCGAGCTCGTCCAAATCACCGCGGCCGCCGCAGACTCCACCAACTCCGCGCAAGCGCTTGCATCCTGTCTTGCGCGTAGTGCTCGGGACGCTTGGCACCTTGGCCGCACTGGTCGTGATGGTCGTGCTCGGACTTGGTTTTGTGGTCACCTTGTCCTATCCCAAATTGCCGGATCTGGACTCCTTGACTGACTATCGCCCCAAAATTCCACTGCGTGTGTTTTCAGCCGATGGGGTCCTGATTGGCGAGTTCGGTGAGGAGCGTCGTAATCTGGTGCGCATCAAGGAGGTTCCTGATGTCATGAAAAAGGCGGTGCTGGCGATTGAGGATGATCGCTTTTATGAGCACGGCGGCGTCGACTATCAGGGGATCGTCCGGGCAACGTTTGCTAATCTGACTGGCGGCGGTGGCGGGGCCAGTACCATCACCCAACAGGTGGCGCGTAACTTCTTCCTGACCAGTAATGAACCCACCTTCCTGCAAAAAGCGTCGCGCAAATTTCTCTATGAAATTCCGCTGGCCTGGAAGATCGAACGCAATCTGACCAAGGATCAGATCCTTGAGGTCTATATGAACCAGATTTATCTGGGGCAGCGCGCTTATGGTTTTTCCTCGGCGGCGCAAATTTATTTTGGCAAGCCACTCAAGGAGTTGACGATAGCCGAGTGTGCCATGCTGGCAGGATTGCCAAAAGCGCCGTCGGCCTATAACCCGGTCGTCAATCCGAATCGTGCACACGCGCGACAGCAATACATCCTCTCGCGCATGCGTCAGCTCGGATATATCACTGACCAGCAGTATCAGACTGCCAGGAACGAGCAACTGAAGATCAAGACCGATAGCAGTGCCTTTGGTGTACACGCTGAATACGTTGCAGAGATGGCGCGTCAACTGGTATACGCGCAGTTCAAGGATGAGACCTATACGCGTGGTCTGAATGTGTTTACGACCATCACCAAATCCGATCAGGATGCGGCCTATCTGGCGCTGCGCCGCGGCATCATCGATTACGAGCGACGCCATGGCTACCGTGGGCCAGAGGGCTATATGGATATCCCGACCTCTTCCAAGGAAGAGGCTGAGGATGCCATCGAAACGGAATTGGCGGACCATCCTGACAGTGATGATCTGGTGTCCGCTGTCGTACTGGAAGCGACCGCGAAAGAAATTACTGCAGTCTTGTCGAACGGCGATGAAATCAAGATTTCAGGGGCTGGTCTTGGCTTTGCCGGTAACCTTCTGAGCGAAAAGGCGCCGCCACAGAAGCGGATCAAGCGGGGTGCCATCATTCGCGTCTTTCAGGATGGCAAGAACTGGATTGTCACGCAAATGCCGGAAGCCGAATCCGCGTTCGTCGCGATGGATCCCAATGATGGGCACATTCGTGCGTTGGTCGGTGGATTTGATTTCAATCGTAACAAATTCAATCATGTGACCCAAGCCTGGCGGCAGCCGGGATCGTCGTTCAAGCCGTTCATTTACTCGTCGTCTCTGGAAAAAGGCTTGACCCCGGCGACCATCATCAATGATGCACCGCTGACCTTTACCCAAACCGGTGGGCAGATCTGGCAGCCAAAGAATTATGGCGGCAAGTTCGAGGGGCCAATTTCAATGCGTCGTGCGTTGCAAAAGTCGATCAATCTGGTGTCCATTCGTATTCTGGAACGGGTCGGTGTCAAGTATGCACAGGAATACGTCACCCGCTTTGGCTTTGATGCCGACAAGAATCCACCCTATCTGACGCTGGCGCTGGGTGCAGGTGCGGTGACGCCATTGCAGATGGTGGGCGCCTATTCGGTGTTTGCCAATGGCGGATACAAGGTCAATCCCTATCTGATTTCCAAGATCACGGACAGCAATGGCAAAGTTCTGTCGGAGGTGCAGCCTGCTAAGGCTGGTGACGAGAGCAACCGTGTTATCGATCCGCGCAATGCGTTCATCATGGATAGCATGCTGCGTGATGTGGTGCGTCATGGCACGGCTTACAAAGCCATGTCGCTCAAACGTACTGATCTGGCAGGAAAGACGGGTACCACCAATGACTCGCTGGACGCCTGGTTTGCTGGCTATCAGCCAAATCTGGTGGGGATTGCCTGGATTGGTTACGATCAGCCCAAGAGTCTGGGGGACCGGGAGACTGGTGGCGGGCTCGCCTTGCCAATCTGGATCAGTTATATGCAAAAGGCGCTCAAGGATGAGCCGATGGTGGATCGGGCCGTGCCCAACGGCGTGATTGAGGTCAATGGAGAGTATTACTACACCGAGTATCCGCCCAATGCCAGCGTACGTGATCTGGGCTTGGATGATCATGGATTGCCGGCGACGCCGGAGGAAGAGAAGAGCCGGAATCAGATGAAGAACGAGTTGTTCTGACGCGGAAAGCAAAAGGGGCAGAAATATTCTGCCCCTTTTTTCTTTTTGCTTTGCCTTTTTGTTCCGGCATTACCGGCGGCATCATTCAGGGTTTGATTGTCTGATCAGACCGCAGTATCAGCAGCAAATTGTTGATAGCCACGTGCTCGCAGATCACAGGCGGGGCAAGTGCCGCAGCCGTAACCCCAGTCGTGCAGCGCACCACGTTCGCCGAGATAGCAGGTGTGCGTCTCGGCGCGAATCAGATCCACCAGTGCCTGACCGCCAAGCGAATGCGCCAGACGCCAGGTAGCAGCCTTGTCGATCCACATCAGCGGCGTTTCGACCTTGAGCTGGGTTGCCATGCCGAGGTTAAGTGCTACTTGCAGCGCCTTCATGGTGTCATCGCGACAATCGGGATAGCCGGAAAAATCGGTCTCGCACATTCCGCCTACCAGCACATCAAGACCACGCCGATAAGCCAGTGTCGCAGCGACTGTCATGAACAGCAGATTGCGTCCCGGTACGAAGGTATTGGGCAAACCATTTTCTTGCATTGCAATTGCGACATCACGGGTCAGTGCGGTGTCGGAGATGTTGCCGATCAGGGACAGATCAATCATGTGATCTTCACCTAGTTTGCTATTCCATTCGGCAGAGAAGCTCCGCATCCTTTCCAGCAACACAGGGCGCACAGCGAGCTCGATGGCATGGCGTTGGCCGTAGTCGAAACCAATGGTTTCTACCTTTTCGTAGCGTGACAATGCCCATGCCAGGCAAGTGGTGGAATCCTGTCCGCCGCTGAACAGAACTAATGCACCGTGTGGCAGACTTGGTCGGGGAGATGTGAATTGATTCATTTTTCTATCCGTGCGTGTTATTACTTTTGAGGCGCTTACTTGGTCAGCTTGTCCAGAGTCTGTTCAATGTAGTCGCCATCGGGATCGGTAAAGCGCAGGCGAACTGGATACCATTCTGATCCAGGTGCCAGCCAGATGTCGAGCTTCTGGCCCTTGTTGTCTGGTGGTGGTGCGCGCAAGACATGCACAGCATTGACGTCACCCTGTGCCGTCTTGATCTTTTCGCGGCCGACGACAGTAAAGCTCCATTGCTCTGCGTCACGAGGGCCTGCCACAAAGAACAGCCATTCGGATTTGGCGACAAATTTGCCGGGATTGGCGCGTGCTACCGAGATCAGCTGCCAGATGATACTGCTGCGATCCTGCTCACCTCCCAGCAAGGGATAGGACTCGCTTGACTGCGTAAAAGTGATGGTATTGCTATCGCGGTTAAAGGTGGTTGTGGTTGGGTCGCGCCGGAAGCGCTTGTCGACGAATACGTTCGGTGCCAGACCGAAGCTGTCGACCGTACCTTCACTACTGGCCTCCAGCAGCTTGCCGACGAAGCTGGCGCGGGTTTCTGCCGTGACACGATATTTGCCATCGGTAGTGTTCCAGTTCACCAGGGCCTCACCCTTGATCTGCAAGCCGTTTTGCTGGGCTTCGATGGCATAGTGCAGTTGCGCCGATGGTGGCAGATTGACACGTCGTTTGATGACAGGATGGGGGATGTCATCGGTGGCCAAGGCTGGAGCGACCAGCGTTGTTGCCATCAGGCAGCCCGCTAACAGGCGCAGCGTTGCGCGTTTGGGCGCGCGGAGTGAGAAAAGCATGAACATGGTAATCATTGAAGAAGTGAGCTGCGGCAAGCCTGCATCAAGTCAGGCAGCACAGGGTGGATCGATGTTTTCACCGGCAGACAGCCGCATTCTTGTCGTGCACGGTACAGGCCAAAGGCGATAGTTTATAGACTTTTGAGATCATCCATCGTCAGTTCGAGATAATCTCCGTTGGTTTCGGTAAATCGCAAACGTACCGGATACCACTCCATCTCCGGTGCCAGCCAGATATCCAGCCGTTGCTGATAGGAACCAGGCTGCGGCTGGCGCACCACGTGCCAGGTGTTGATCTGCCCGGTGGGCAATCGAATTTCTTCCTGGTTGATAATCTGCATGCGCCAGAGTTCGCCATCACGTACGCCTGCAACAAACATGTCAATCACCTTGCCAGCGTCGAACTGGCTGGCATCGCCGCGGCCTATGGCGGCTAATTGCCAGATGACACTGGCACGATCCTGTTCGCCACCAAGTCGCGGATAACTCAGGTCGGAAGCCGAGAAGCTGATGCTGTTGCGCTCCCGGTTAAAGTGCGTGTTGGTGGCAGCGCGGTTGCGCTTTTTTTCTGTATAGAGCTCGGGAGCGATGCCGAAAGCATCGATGTCGCCGCTGCTGAGAAAGTTGAGGAAAATGATCTTGGCAAAAAAGCGGGTATAGACTTCACCGACCACACTGTAATGTTCGCCATCGGTTTGCCAGGTCAGTTTGCTCGTGCCATGCCATTCCAGATTGTTGGAGAAAGCCAGTACCTGATAATCCAGCGCGGCAGGGGGGGGTGGTGAAAAGGCATAGTGTGCCCCCGCTGCCCTGGTCTCCGGCGGCGTTGCGACAGCTTGTGTCGAGGCACTGTCTGAGGCTGTCGCGACGTCAGGAGTATCAGTGGGTACGGTTGGTATTGCGCTACTTTGCGGATCTTGATGCACATCGCTGTCAGTCTTCGACGATGGCATATCAGGTACGTCGGTCGTGGCAGGTGCTGGCGGCGTAGCGACCGGCGGTGTCGCCACTACGGCTTTTGGTTTGGGCGGTTTGGCTCTTTTTTCAGACTTGGGCGCCACTGTTCCCGGCAGAATGACTGGCTGCGCAGGTGGTGCAACCGGTAGCAACGCAACATTGATTTTTGCTGCTGCGGCATCTTTGGTCGTGCGATGCTGGATAAGCCTTTGTCCCCAGTCAATCGCCAGCAGATGGAGCAGAGCCGCCAGGAGCAACGCAAAGACCACCGGCGCGATTGCTCGCTTGCGGCGTGGCTGTTGAAATTCCTTCGCTTCTTCCTCTGTGTGGCTCATCCTCCAAGTGTAGCAGCGGGTGCTCGGCCTGCCATGCCAAAAGCAGTCATCAAGCGTGCAGTCAGTGAGAACAAACGACGTACAATATCAAGGTTGCAATCCGTTCGACACATTTACCAATGGGAGACCGCAATGCTGAACCACAACAATATGCCCGGAGCGGGGTCAATTTCCGACACCATGGAATTCATGCGCAAGATGTGGAGCAGCATGGGCACGCCATCGATGGGCATCCCAACGTTGTCAGTGGAGGAAATCAACAAGAAAATTACCGATCTCAAGACCGTGGCATCCTGGCTGGAGCTCAACATGAACATGTTGCGCGCCACCATCCAGACACTGGAGGTGCAAAGTGCAACCTTGTCGACCTTGCAAGCAATGGGTGCCATATTGACGCCGAACCAGCAGGATGCCCAGAAAGAGAGCGCTTCTGCCGCATCGCCTTTCGGATTCTCAGGCTGGCCTAATTCGACACCAGATAGCGCAGCGGCAACTACCAAGGCTGACGCTCGTCCGTCTGAGCCTGAGCCGACAGTCGAAGAGATGGAAGAGGATAACGGTGACTGGGGTGCGCCTCCTGATCTGGCGCAGGTGAAAGCTGAAGAGGATGCCGCTGCTTCGGCTACTGCAACTGCTGCAGCAGCGAAAGCGTCCGCTGATCCGCATGCGGCAATGGTCAATCCCAATGCCTGGTGGAATCTATTGCAGGATCAGTTTCAAAAAGCGGTTGGCAATGTGTTGGCGGATCAAGGTGGCGCTACACCGGTCAAGCCAGACGTGGCTTCCAGAGCTGCCCCGAAAAAAACAACAAAACCCAAAGCCGCGGCCAAACCCGGAACACGCGCTAAACCGGGTGTTGTACAATCTGGGCACTCCAAGCCAGTGTCGCGTAAGGCTAAAACACCATCGTCCGCATAAAACAACAAAAATTGGCCTGCCGAGGCAGCGCCATCAAACTTGTCATCACTTTGACATGATGCGGTTTTAGTATGAGAACCGTAGACATTCTTGGTAGAATTTACAAGTCAACTTATTTGCAAGGTCACGATGCTGTACCCAGAACTGTTTAAATCGCTCGAACAAGTCCGCTGGAATATGGAAAAAGATATTCCATGGGATAAATTCGACGCTTCTATGCTCTCCGACGAGCAAGCCCAGACGATTCGCATGAATGCGATTACGGAATGGTCGGCATTGCCCGCGACAGAGATGTTTCTGCGCGACAATCGTGGTGATAGTGATTTTTCTGCTTTTATGTCAGTGTGGTTCTTTGAAGAGCAAAAGCATTCGCTAGTGTTGATGGAATATCTGCGCCGATTCAAGCCAGAGTTTGCCCCGACCGAAGAAGAGTTGCATAACGTTCGTTTCGAATTCGACCCGGCGCCGCCGCTGGAAACGCTGATGATGCACTTCTGTGGTGAAATTCGTTTGAATCACTGGTATCGCTGTGCTTCCGACTGGCACACTGAGCCGGTCATCAAGCAGATCTATAAAATCATTAGCCAGGATGAGGCACGTCATGGCGGTGCTTATCTGCGTTACATGAAGAAGGCGCTTACTGAAGTCGGTGATACAGCGCGTGCGGCATTTGCCAAGATTGGTGTGCTCATGGCATCGGCGCGACGTACTGAAAAGCCTTTGCATCCGACCAATCTGCATGTGAATCAGGCATTGTTTCCGAATGATACGGTGCAAAGTCGCCTGCCTGATCCGGAGTGGCTTGAGCACTGGCTCGATGCACAGATCAAGTTCGACAGCGAGTGGGAAAAGAAGGTTGTCGATCGTATTTTGCACAACATGTCCCTGTTGTTTGAACGTACATTCGAGAGCGTGCAAGAGCTGAACCGTTACCGCAAGGAAGTGGTTCTGCGTATGGCGCCAGGAATTGCATCGGTGGCAGCTGCCTGATTGTTTTGTTTGTCATACGCCTGATCCTGGAACTGGCGTCGAAAACATAGGACAAGCGACAAGGAAGTAAAGCGCAAGCGAATAAAAGCCGCACGACGTTGCGGCTTTTTACTTGGTTAAACGGTTTTAACTGACTATTCACATGACTGATTTCGAGAAAAAAGTATGCAGCCGGGTTGAGCTGCAGGCACGCGTAGCGGCTTTGCCGCAACCAGTTGTACTGACGAATGGCGTGTTCGATATCCTGCACCGTGGTCATGTCACCTATCTTGCACAGGCGCGTGCTCAAGGGGCGTCATTGGTCGTGGCCGCCAATACCGATGCTTCGGTCAAGCGATTGGGCAAAGGTGATGATCGTCCCATCAACACTTGCGAAGACCGCATGGCGGTGCTGGCGGCGCTGGAGTCAGTGTCGCTGGTGGTGCCATTTGATGAAGATACTGCACTGGAAGTAGTGCAAGAGGCGCGTCCGCAGATTTACGTCAAGGGCGGTGATTACGATATGACTGCCATTCCCGAGGGGCAAGCTGTAACGGCCTATGGCGGGCGTGCCGTGGCCATTGCATTTGAACACGATCGCTCCACCACAAAGCTGCTCGCTAAAGTGCGCAAGTGAACTGAGCTTGGGATGAGAAATGCAAAAAGCGGCCTGAAGGCCGCTTTTTCATTGGAGCATTGACTGGAACCAGCTTCAGATCAGTTGTGCATATGGTCCATGGTGTTGTCCTTGGCAGCACTCTGATCTTCAACGGACAGGACGACGTCCACCTTACCTGCTTTGGCAAAGGTCAAGGTCAGCGGGATCTTGTCTCCGGCTTTAAGTTGTTTGCTAAGGCCGATCAGCATGATGTGATAACCATTGCCTGGTTGCATCGTGATTTTTTCCGCAGGCTTGATGTCGATACTGCCAACTTCACGCATCTTCATGACGTTGCCATCCATTGACATGGTGTGAATTTCAACTGACTTGAACGCAGCAGAGCTGGCGCCGAGCAAGGTGTCAGTTTGTTTGCCCTTGTTCTCAATATTCAGATAGGCACCGCCGGCTGGCTGCCCAGGCACGGTAGGGCGAGCCCAGGGATGCTCGATGCTCAAATCGCCGACCTTGTATTCGTGGGCGTTTGCAGCAATGCCAATGACGAGGCCAGCCAGCAAAGTGGCGACATGGCGAAGGGAGAAGTAGTTGCGAAATGACATGATGATCCTTTGGAAATAAATGTGAAGAGGTAATGCCGGGAATTGTTGAGGCTGTTTAACCCGGTGGCGCTCTTGCCCATGGATCAAGATATCGTTGCGCAACGATGACCGACTGGATCGTTGCTCTTGCCACGTAGTAAGACAGATTGGCACGATAGGGAATCGGCTCACTGCTGTGAACATCCAGCACCAGAGCCTGGCACATTGTGCAATAACTGCAATGTCCATGTGCCGGTAGCGCAGGTTGTTGCCCAGACGTATTGCTGCTTGAGCAAATATCGGCCTGCTCCGTCAGGCTGGCCGCCGTCACGCTGCTCATGGGCAACAGATTGCCCAAAATCATCAGCGACAGAGCAATCCAGGCGAAACAGGGGCGAAGAAGGCGTGGCATAGGTGGCAGATTATAGCAATGGAGCAAGCTTGGTGATGCAAGCCATGGCGAGATTGATGACGGTAACGATGTTGGCTTGCTAGATAAATATTCTGCAATTTTGCCAAATATGCGGATCGTTTTTCTACACATGCACGACTTCCCAAATTGATTGTTGGGTGCCTGTAAGCTAGACTTGTCGTCTTTTGCGTTTTTTGCAGAATAATTTCAGGAGACCTTGATGTCCTACATGAAAAAAATGCCCTTGCGTGCGATGGTCGGCGGCATGGTGCTCGCCGCAGTGTGCGCCGGATCAGTCTTCGCAGCTGACACCAAGTCGGTACTGGTGACGGCCATTGTCGAGCACCCCGCGCTGGATGCTATTCGTGATGGCGTCAAGGATGAACTCAAAGCCGAAGGTTTTGATGCAGGCAAGAACCTGAAGTGGGAATATCAAAGTGCCCAGGGCAATACTGGCACAGCAGCGCAAATCGCACGCAAGTTCGTTGGCGACAATCCGGACGTGATCGTTGCCATCGCCACACCATCGGCGCAGGCCGTCGTATCAGCCACCAAGACGATTCCGGTCGTGTATTCGGCGGTAACAGATCCGGTTGCGGCGCAACTGGTGAAGGACTGGAAGGCGTCGGGTAGCAATGTGACAGGTATTTCAGACTTGCTAGAGCTGAGCAAGCAAATCGACCTGATCAAGCGTGTGGTGCCCAATGCGAAGCGTGTGGGCATGGTCTACAATCCGGGCGAAGCAAATTCGACTGTTGTCGTGCAGGCAATGAAGGAATTGTTGTCCAAGTCCGGCATGAAGCTGGTGGAAGCTGCGGCACCTCGCTCGGTGGACGTTGGTTCAGCAGCCAAGAGTCTGATCGGTAAGGTTGACGTGATTTACACGAACACCGACAACAATGTGGTTTCTGCCTACGAGGCGTTAGTCAAGGTTGGCAATGATGCCAAAATTCCCCTGATTGCCTCCGATACCGATAGCGTCAAGCGAGGTGCAATTGCCGCACTGGGTGTCAATTATTATGACCTTGGTCGCCAGACTGGCAAAGTTGTTGTACGCATTCTTAAGGGTGAAAAGCCTGGAGATATTGCCTCCGCAACCAGCAACAAGCTGGAACTGTTTGTCAACACGAGCGCTGCGAGGAAGCAGGGTGTAACCCTGTCACCCGAGTTGGTGGAATCGGCCAAGTCAGTGATCAAATAAGTAATGTCTGATCGGCTTATTCCGGTTATTTCAGTTATTTCGGTGTTCAATTGAATCGGCAAGTCATTCATTGAGTCAGTTATTAAAACACCGATACAGTCGCACTGTCGCTGGCCGTGGCACTGCCGGGCTGTGTCGGTAAAAAAGGGAGAGAACATGTTCACAATGGCAAAAAGTCTGCGAAATCTGTGTACGGTGAGCGTTGCACTGTCACTCTCGGCAGTGTGCGCGACTGCAGCGCTGGCGGCAGACAAGACCGTGCTGGTGACATCGATTGTTGAACATCCGGCACTGGATGCCATTCGTGATGGTGCCAAGGACGAGCTCAAGGCGGAAGGCTACGAGCCGGGCAAGGGATTCAAATGGGAGTTCCAGAGCGCTCAAGGCAATGCTGGGACCGCCGGTCAAATTGCCAAGAAATTCGTCGGCGATAACCCCGATGTCATTATCGCCATCGCTACACCGTCGGCGCAGCCGATGGTGGCCGCAACCAAAACCATTCCTATCGTCTATTCAGGCATTGCTGATCCGATTGCCGCCCAACTGGTCAAGGATTGGGGCCCATCCGGTACCAATGTTACCGGTTTGTCCCACATGCTGGACCCGGTCAAGCAGGTTGAGATCATCAAGAAGGTGGTACCCAATGCCAAGCGCGTGGGTATCGTCTACAATCCCGGCGAGGCAAATTCGGTGTCGGCACTCAACAATATCAAGGGTGTGCTGGAAAAGCAGGGCATGACTCTGGTGGAAGCGTCAGCACCACGTTCGGTGGATGTGGCATCTGCTGCCAAGAGCCTGGTGGGCAAGATTGATGTGATGTACACCACGACAGATAACAATGTGGTTGCAACGTTCGAATCGTTGGCCAAGGTGTGTAATGAAGCCAAAATCCCACTGATTGCCTCTGATACTGGTAGCGTCAAGCGAGGAGCAATTGCCGCACTGGGTGTGAATTTTTATGATTTGGGTCGTCAGACGGGCAAGGTCGTTGCGCGTATCCTCAAGGGTGAAAAGCCGGGTGATATTCCATCGTCTACCAGCAAGAATCTGGAGTTGTACGTCAATCCCGCCGCCGCACAAAAGCAGGGTGTGACACTGTCGCCTGCGTTTATCAAGTCTGCGACCAAAGTGATCGACTGAGTGCTGTAGAGATTGGTAAAACCTTGAAAGCGTACTGCCGCGATCCGCACGGCCAGACGTGATTTCCAGAGGAGATTCGGCATTGGCGAGCATGTTACCCACATGCCGCGATGCCGAATGTGTTTTTTAAGGATTTAATTTATGTCGCTGTATACCTTGCTGGGCGCACTGGAAATCGGTTTGATTTTCAGTCTTGTTGCCCTCGGAGTGCTGATTTCATTCCGCATTCTCAACTTTCCCGATTTGACCGTGGATGGCAGTTTCCCGCTCGGTGGCGCTGTTGCTGCGACGATGATTGCGGCTGGCTATGATCCCTTCCTCTCCACTGGCGTTGCCATTCTGGCAGGTGCATTTGCTGGTTTCGTGACAGGTTGGCTTAATGTCCGTCTCAAGATCATGGACTTGCTCGCCAGTATCCTCATGATGATTGCGTTGTACTCCATCAATCTGCGGGTCATGGGCAAGCCGAATGTACCGCTGATCAATGAAGCCACCATTTTTACCATTCTCTTGCCAGACTGGATGCCTGATTATGTCGAACGGCCGCTGGTATTGCTGGTGGTGGTCGTGTTGGTCAAGCTCTTGCTTGACTGGTTTTTCTCTTCACAAATCGGACTCGCCATGCGTGCCACTGGTGCCAATGCGCGCATGGCGCGCGCACAGGGTATTGCGACTGGTCGGGCGACCTTGTTCGGCATGGCGCTTGCCAATTCGCTGGTGGCGCTGGCCGGTGCACTGTTTGCGCAGACTCAGGGTGGTGCTGATATCTCCATGGGCATCGGTACCATTGTGATTGGTCTGGCGGCAGTGATCATTGGTGAGAACATTCTGCCAGCGCGACGTCTGGTATGGACAACACTGGCGGTGATCCTGGGGGCCATCCTCTACCGCTTCTTCATTGCTGTGGCGTTGAACAGTGACTTCATCGGGCTGCAAGCTCAGGACCTGAATCTGGTGACGGCGGTGCTGGTCATGCTGGCACTAGTATTGCCGATGGGCAAGCGCAAACTCAAGCTGCTCAAGAAGGGGGCCTGACATGTTGAAGGCAAAAGACCTCAGAATTACATTCAATCCTGGTACGCCGATTGAAAATCCGGCGTTGCGTGGTCTCGATCTGGAAATTCCAACGGGACAGTTCGTTGCAGTGATTGGTTCTAACGGTGCTGGCAAATCGACTTTCCTCAACGCCATTTCGGGCGATTTGCTGGTGGACCAGGGTAGTATCGAAATCGATGGCGTGGATGTGACCCGCAAGCAGGCCTGGGATCGTGCAGGCATGGTGGCACGGGTGTTTCAGGATCCAATGGCCGGCACCTGTGAGGCGCTGACCATCGAGGAAAACATGGCACTGGCAATGGCACGTGGCAAACGGCGCAGTTTTGGCTTTGCCATCAATCGCGCATCGCGTGAGTTGTTTCGTGAAAAGCTCGCGATCCTTAACCTCGGCCTGGAAAAGCGCCTGGCCGACCGTATCGGTCTGCTCTCTGGCGGTCAGCGTCAGGCAGTCAGCCTGTTGATGGCCTCGCTGCAACCTTCGCGTATTCTGCTGCTGGACGAACATACTGCGGCACTCGATCCGAAGACTGCTGCCTTTGTGCTGGAATTGACCGCCCGTATCGTCAAGGAAAGCAAGCTCACAACGATGATGGTGACGCACAGCATGCGACAGGCGCTGGACTATGGTGATCGCACCGTCATGCTGCATCAGGGCAAGGTGGTGCTGGACGTTTCTGGAGAAGAGCGCGCTGGACTCGATGTGCCTGATTTGCTCAAGATGTTTGAGCAGACCAGGGGCGAAGCCTTGTCCGACGATGCATTGTTGCTCGGTTGAGGCGGTTACAGCTGCTAAGCGTGATTTTAGGTAAATAAAAAAGGCGACCTGGTCGCCTTTTTTATTGCTCATCAAGCAACTGCTTTATGCGCCGCCAGCATAGCCATTTTGTCGCCATGCTTCGTAGACCACGACGGCAACAGTATTGGATAGATTGAGACTACGGTTATCCGGGCGCATGGGTAAGCGAATACGTTGGGTGGCAGGAAACGATTCGCGCAATTCCGGCGCCAGTCCACGTGTTTCTGCGCCGAAGATAAACAGGTCTCCGGGACGGAAGGACTGACTGGCAAAAGGGGTTGAACCATGGGTCGTCATGGCGAACATGCGGCTGGCATCAAACTGCGGATCGGCCTGGCGTTTTGCCAGAAATGCTTCCCAGTTTGGATGAACCTGCATGGTCGCGTAGTCATGGTAATCAAGCCCGGCGCGGCGCATCTTGGCATCATCGAGCGGGAAACCCAGTGGTTCGATCAGATGCAACTGTGCACCGGTATTGGCGCACAAACGTATGATATTGCCGGTATTGGGTGGAATCTCCGGCTCGACCAGAACGACGTGAAACAATGCAATCTCCTTGAAACAAAAGTGACTTGATTACTTTGACGGGGTGCGGCTAAAGACAATGTTGGTCACACGTCTTGCACCGAAATGTTTGAGCGTGGCAGCAACTTCTCCAAGCGTTTCACCGGTCGTCATGACGTCATCGACTACGCCGATATGACGGCCGCGAACGTGGTTCATCGACGTACTTGGCACCACAAAGGCACGTCGCATATTGCGGTGCCGCTCATCAACTGGCAGCGTAGACTGCGGCGCCGTATCGCGCACACGCAGCATCAACTGGGGCACCAGCTCGATATCGAGGCGCCCCGCCAGTGGCCGCGCAATCTCCAGTGACTGGTTGAAACCACGCTCCTGAAGGCGAAATCGACCCAGTGGCACCGGCATTAGTACGACGGGCATCGCCTGCATATGTTGCTGCTGCATTGCATCAGCCATCATCTCTGCAAACGCCGGTGCCAACGCCAGGCGAGCACCAAACTTCAATGCCAGTACCAGTTGGTCGGCAGGCGCAAGATAATCAGTCACGACGATGGTTGAGTCGAATGCCGGCTTGTGTTTGAGGCAGTCTCCGCAGCGTGCCTCGATTGCCTGTTTTGCATTGGACGTCATGGCAATGCCGCATTGCACACAACGACGTCGCCGCGATGAAAAATAGCGTTGCCGGCATTCAGCGCACAATACGGCCGACCCTGTTTGTCCACACAGGGCGCAGGACGAGGGCAGACAACGCTGTGATAGCCAGGAAGGCAATCGCAGCAGGCCCTGAGTGGCGTGGCGCAGTGGCAAAAACATCATCAAATAGGGGAATGTGCATTAGTGCAGCCAGTATATTCGTTGCTTGACTCTGATCCTGTGCACCGCTCTGGCTGCTTGGTGGCGTGTGATTTTCAGGGTGCTTTGTTTCCTGCGTACTCTGCACTCCGGACAGGGAATTCGACTAAACTAGCAACGATTATCTCACTTAGTTGTGCCAGCTTGCGCCATGTTGCGCCTGCAAGGCTTATTTTCTCGTCTACTTTCATGTCTTTGCCTGCTCCCAACGCCAGCGCTAAATTGAGCGCGCCCATCGATCTGCCCCTGGTCCGTCGTTTTTTTGCACGTCCTGAACGGGTTGCCGAGTCAGATTTTTTGCGGCGCGAAATCTCCACCCGCATGCAGGAAAAATTGGCGCTGGTAAAGATTTCTCCAGAGCGTGTGCTGGATGCTGGCTGTGGAGAAGGGACCGATATTGTTGCGCTGCAAAAACGCTACGCCGAGGCCCAGGTGATCGGCCTTGATGGCGCCTGGAGTATGGTTTCTTTGGCACGGCAGCGACAGCTTGCTGCAAAGTCTGCTGTCAATCGGCTGTTCAATTCGATCAACAAATTGCTACCGTCAGGGAATGGCAATGCAAGTGGCGGCAGCAACCTCGCTTGTGGCGATTTTGCACGGCTTCCACTGGACGCCAACGCGCTGGACATGGTCTGGTCCAATCTTGCTTTGCACTGGCACCCACAGCCCGACCGGGTTTTTGCCGAATGGCGCAGAGTCTTGCGGGTCGAGGGTTTGCTCATGTTCTCCTGTTTTGGTCCGGATACCTTCAAGGAACTGCGTAGCGCATTTGAAGGTGTCGACACGATGCCACATACTTTGCCGTTTGTGGATATGCACGACTTCGGTGACATGCTGGTCAACGCCGGTTTTTCAACACCTGTCATGGACATGGAAAACATACGCGTCACCTATCAGACACCTCAGCGCCTGCTTGCCGATGTTCGTGCATGGGGCGGCAATCCATTGGAGAGCCGGCGCCAGGGTTTGCTTGGCCGATCCGCGTATGCTGAGGTTTTGCGCGCACTTGAGCAGATGCGCGGCGCCGACGGCAAAATTGCGCTCACATTTGAAGTGATTTATGGGCACGCATTCAGACCCGTGCCTAAAACGACTTCCAGTGGGGAATCGATCATTCGTTTCGATTTGCCACGAAAATAAAAAATTAACAATACCACCCGCGTTCAAACAACATACCAGAGACATTGTCGGCAGCGTATACGTGCCGGCATATAGGGTGTGCGGCTTACCATAATGACTGCCCCAAAACGGGGAGAGCTGCTCTTATTTCGCTCTTATTCCGCTTGATAACATTTGCCTTTCACTCTTATACTCGGTCCTGTTTAACGTGTGCGGACGTGCTGCGCCAGTAAGGTCTGGAGGCGAATCGTGGTACAGCGTGAGTGGTTGTTGAGGCGGAATTGCTCGGTTGCGCCGCACCAATTGGTGAAGATTTTCACGATCTTGTGTGCGACATCTCTCTCGATAGCGTTATTCTTCACTTTGCATGGGGCCTGGTACATTCTATTTTTTTCGGTACTGGAGTTGTCAGCAGTCGGTTTTGCTTTTCTGATTTATGCACGTCACGCGACGGATCGTGAGTATCTTGCGATTGTCGGGAATTACCTGCTAGTTGAAGTGGTGCTGGCAGGAGAAAAGAGTTGCTTCAAGCTTGACCTGCATCAGGTGCGCATAGAACCGATGCGACCAGGGAAGAATCTGGTCACATTGGTCTCTTCGGGGACACGTATCGATGTGGGGCGGTATCTGACGCAGTGGAAGAGACGCGAGTTCGCACAGGAGCTGGAAAGTGCGTTATTCGCAGGGTGCGTCGTCAGGTAGCGGACAAAATTCTTATAATTATTTTGGGCTTTTGAGGAAATCATGATACTTGCGAAGCGCCTCCAATCGTTGCTGCTTGGTGCATCGCTCCTGACGGCTGCTCTGCCGTCATGGGCAGTGGTTGATAGTGATGGTGGTCCTGCCGTGTTGCAGACCAACTTCCAGCCACCGGTTACCCAGATTGCTGCACAGATCTACGATCTGCACACGATGATGCTGATCATCTGTCTGATTATTTTTGTCGCCGTGTTCGGCGTCATGTTTTATTCCATTCTGCGTCATCGCAAGTCGCTAGGGCACAAACCAGCCACTTTTCACGAAAGCACCACGGTTGAAATTGCATGGACCGTGATTCCTTTCCTGATCGTGATCGGGATGGCGCTGCCAGCAACCAAGACGGTTGTTGCGATGAAGGATGCCTCCAATGCAGACATCACTATCAAGGCGACCGGGATGCAGTGGAAATGGGGGTACGATTATCTCAACGGTGAAGGACAGGGTATTGCCTTCTTGTCCAGTTTGTCGACGCCGCGCGAGCAAATCGCGGATTCTTCCGTGAAGAAGGATGACAATTATCTGCTGGAAGTTGATAACCCGCTGGTCGTGCCGGTGAACAAGAAGGTCCGTCTGGTCACCACCGCCAATGACGTCATTCACTCATGGACCATTCCAGCCTTTGGCGTGAAGCAGGATGCCATTCCCGGTTTTGTTCGCGACACCTGGTTCAAGGCTGAAAAGATCGGTACCTATCGTGGCCAGTGTGTTGAGCTGTGTGGTAAGGATCACGGCTTCATGCCGATCGTGGTGAAAGTGGTCAGTGATGCTGACTACAAGAGTTGGGTCGATGGCAAGAAAAAGGAAATGGCTGCCAAGGCTGATGATCCTAATAAGGTCTGGACGATCGCTGAGCTCACCGAGCGTGGCGCTAAAGTCTACGGTGCCAATTGCGTCGCCTGCCATCAGGTGACTGGTAAAGGTGTTCCCGGCGCTTTCCCGGCGCTCGATGGCGATCCGATCGTCAACGGACCAAAGGACACCCAGATTCATCTTGTGTTGAATGGTAAAAACGCCATGCCATCGTGGAAGGCCGTGCTCAGCGATACCGAGATTGCGGCAGTCATTACCTATACCCGCAACACATGGTCTAACAAGGCACAGGAAAATATCGTCCAACCAGCGGAAGTGCTTGCCGATCGCAAGTAAATCTTTATCGCTGGACTTAGCGCCATAAAAAAACCAGGGCGCCTCTGAAATTGGCATTGGGAGATTGAAATGAGCACAACGGTAGTGGATCAAGGTCACGACCATTCACATGATCATGCACACGATCATGATCACTCGCATGAGCACGGCCATCCGCACGGCTGGCGTCGCTGGGTTTTCGCCACCAATCACAAGGACATCGGTACCTTGTACCTGTGGTTTTCGTTCACCATGCTGCTTTCTGGCGGTGTGCTGGCACTGTTGATCCGTACCGAACTATTCCAGCCGGGCTTGCAGTTTTTCCGGCCTGAATTTTTTAACCAGCTCACCACCATGCACGGTCTTATCATGGTGTTTGGTGCCATCATGCCGGCCTTTGTCGGCTTCGCGAACTGGATGATTCCGCTGCAGATCGGCGCCTCTGACATGGCGTTTGCGCGGATGAACAATTTTTCATTCTGGCTCTTGCCACCTGCTGCTCTGCTGCTTGCCACGTCATTTCTGGTGCCAGGTGGAGCGACTGCCGCTGGTTGGACCCTGTATGCACCGCTGTCGACACAGATGGGGCCAGGCATGGACATGGCGATTTTTGCCATGCACATCATGGGTGCCTCTTCGATCATGGGGTCGATTAACATCATCGTCACTATCCTGAACATGCGTGCACCTGGCATGACGCTGATGAAGATGCCGATGTTCTGCTGGACCTGGCTCATCACCGCGTACCTGCTGATCGCCGTCATGCCGGTACTGGCGGGAGCGATCACCATGACCCTCACGGACCGCCATTTCGGAACCTCTTTTTTCAATGCTGCCGGTGGTGGTGATCCGGTGATGTATCAGCATATTTTCTGGTTCTTCGGCCATCCCGAGGTCTACATCATGATCCTGCCGGCCTTCGGCATCATCTCGCAGATTATCCCGGCGTTTGCCCGCAAGCCTTTGTTTGGCTACGCATCGATGGTCTATGCGACCTCGTCGATTGCGATTCTGTCCTTTATTGTGTGGGCTCACCACATGTTCACCACCGGTATGCCAGTGACAGCGCAATTGTTCTTCATGTACGCCACCATGCTTATCGCGGTTCCAACCGGGGTCAAGGTATTCAACTGGATCGCCACCATGTGGCGTGGCTCGATGACCTTTGAAACGCCGATGCTATTTGCCATTGGCTTCATCTTCGTGTTCACCATGGGTGGCTTCACCGGATTGATTCTGGCGGTGACGCCGATTGATATCCAGATGCAGGATACCTACTACGTTGTGGCGCACTTTCACTATGTGCTGGTCGCTGGTTCATTGTTCGCGCTGTTCGCCGGATTCTATTATTGGGGACCAAAGTGGACGGGATTCATGTACAACGAAACACGCGGCAAGATTCATTTCTGGGCCTCGCTGGTGTTCTTCAACGTGACTTTCTTCCCGATGCACTTCCTCGGGCTGGCAGGGATGCCACGCCGTATTGCCGATTATCCTGCGCAATTCACTGACTTCAATATGCTTGCCTCGATTGGTGCATTCGGTTTTGGCCTGACTCAGGTCTACTTCCTGTTCTTCGTCGTGATTCCATCGATCAAGGGCGGCGTGAAGGCGGAAGCCAAGCCATGGGATGGTGCAGAAGGACTAGAGTGGACGGTGCCGAGTCCTGCGCCGTTCCATACCTTTGAAGTTCCACCTACCGTTCAATAAAAGGATCGGCAAGTCTCTTGCCGTTGAATGCCATGACAGATCGTAAAAAGCCGAACAATGTGCGCACTGGTTTGTTGTTGGGACTGGTTGCGTTGGGATTTTTTGTCGGTATATTCATCAACCGTTTGTTGGTGCACGGATGACTGAACGCAAGCAGGATGCTGGTGAACGTCGCCTCAATTTGCAGATGTTCGGCAAGTTGCTGGTGATTGCGGTCATGATGTTTGGCTTCGGATACGCGTTGATTCCGGTCTACAAAAAGATCTGTGAGGTTACCGGGGTCAACTTCCTCACGCCGAAGGATCAAACCGTGCAGGCGCCAAGCAACTCGCAGGTTGACATGACCCGTACGGTGACAATCGAGTTCGATGGCAACGCGCAGGGGCCTTGGCGTTTTCGTCCGACGGTGACCAGCATGACTGTCCATCCTGGTGAGATGAAGCAGGTGTTGTATGAGGTAGTCAATACGCAAGCCCGTACGGTTGATGCGCAGGCGATTCCGAGTTATGCGCCGCAACAGTCAGCTGCGTTTTTCAAGAAAATTGAATGTTTCTGTTTTTCCCAGCAAACCTTGGGGCCACATGAAGCCCGGCAGATGCCGGTCGTGTTTTACATTGATCCTGCCCTGCCCAAGGATGTAAAAACGATTACGCTCTCCTATACTTTTTTCGAGGTTGGCGGACAGGTCAAGCAAAGTAGCTGATGGCGTCAATGCAATCAGCCGTCGGTCGGATGCAGCGGAAAGTTGAGGATGAACGACCTATGAATGATTTGAAACAGGCAAGCCAGCGCAAGGGTTCTTTTATTGCGACGATGAAGGCCGTGTTCTGGTCGTTCTTCGGGGTACGCAAGCGCAGTGATTATGAAAGTGACGCCTCCAATCTTAACCCCGTGCATGTCTTGATTGCCGGTGTCATTGGTGCCGCGATCTTCGTGCTGGTGTTGTTGTTGATTGTGAAAATGGTCGTGGCGCATTGACTCCATGTTCAATGCGTAGGGGGGCGCAGTCTGATGACAGGATTGCGATAGCTTGAAATAACAGAAATCAAAAATCATAAAAATTCGAATTCCGTACTGGGAGATGAAGATGAGTTTTCAACACGCTAAGGCACCGTATTACTTTGTACCTGGCCCATCACAATGGCCGGTGCTTGCAGGCATGTCCTTGTTATGCACGATGATTGGCGCCTCGGCCTGGGTGAATGGCCATGTATGGGGGGCATTCTTTAATATTCTGGGTATCGTCTCGCTGCTGGCGGTGCTATATAAATGGTTTGGTCAGGCCATTCGAGAGTCCGAATCGGGGCAATATAACGACCGTATCGATGCGTCATTTCGCTGGAGCATGGGCTGGTTCATATTTTCGGAAGTGATGTTTTTTGCCGCATTTTTTGGTGCCTTGTTCTATGCACGCAGCATCACCATGCCTTGGTTGGCGGATCTTGATCACAAGGTTCTGTGGCCAGATTTTGCCGGGCACTGGGGTAGTGGTGGTCCGGCCGGCACCGTTGAGCCGTTTGAGACGATGGGGCCATTCCCGATTCCCACGATCAATACCGCGTTACTGTTGACCTCCGGTGTGACTCTGACGATTGCACATCATGCATTACGTGCCGGTCACCGCAACAAGACTGCGTTATGGCTGTTTGCGACGGTATTGCTGGGAGCGATATTCATCGGCTTTCAGGCGTTCGAATATACCCACGCTTACCATGAGCTCAATCTCAAACTGACGTCCGGTATTTATGGGTCGACCTTTTTCATGTTGACCGGTTTCCATGGTTTTCACGTGACGATGGGAGCGATCATGCTGTCGGTTGTGCTGTATCGTGTGTTGCGCGGCGACTTCACACCAGAACGTCATTTTGCATTTGAAGGCGCTGCCTGGTATTGGCACTTCGTGGATGTCGTCTGGCTAGGTTTGTATGTGGTGGTTTACTGGTTGTGACCAACACCAAAACAGCATTCGCAGGGATTCAACAAACCTGCCATCAGGCCGCACTTAGGTGCGGCTTTTTTTTAGGTTTGAAAAGCGCCTCAATGAATCCCTGTTGGTTGAATCAATCCAAAGTGATACGCAATCAATACCAATAGGAACAGTAAGACCGAAAATCCAACCCGGAAGGTCAGTGCATTGACAGTTCGGTTGCTCCTGCCTTTATCCCGCATCATGAACAGTAAAGCGAAAGCGAGGCTGCCAATGATGAGCAGGAAAGCGATGGCGACGATGATTTTCATGGAAAATAGAGCCCTCAGGAAGGCGTTGTCTCGTGATGGTTTGTTATTGATTTTTTGTTCGTAGCAGGAGCCGACGATTACCTAAGGTATAGCGTCTGAACGACGCTGCGGCAAGTGCTAGTTCATTGTAATGCCAATCGGAAGGAGATTCAGTTTGAAATTCGGTGGAAAATTCGGCGCAGGGTTCAGTTTTCAGGGGCGCTGGATCGCATTGGCGGCGACCTTGGTTGTTGCAATCAGTGGTGTCTTACTGGGGCAATGGCAAACACGTCGTGGCGACGAGAAGCAGGCAATCCAGGCAAGGATGAGCGAGCGCTCGAGTGCACCGGCAATGATCTTGGATGGCGCAGTGGATCACCTGGATCCCGCGCAAGGCGAATATCGACGTGTCCGGCTGCGCGGGCAGTTTCTACCCGACTGGACTGTGTATCTCGACAATCGTCCCTATCAGGGGCGGCCCGGGCTTTATGTCCTGACACCGTTTAAAATAGCGGGCACCAATAGTGCAGTGATCATTGAACGTGGCTGGATTTCACGCGATTTGAACGACCGCAGCAAATTGCCGGTGTTGCCTACCCCACAGGGTGAGTTGGAAATTGAGGGCGTGCTGCGTCTTGGTGTGGGTCATTTGCTGCAACTGGGTAGCCCGGAACCGATCCGTGCAGGGGCGATGCTGCAAAATCTGGATATCGCCGCTTTTGCCAACGTCAGTGGCATATCTCTGTTGGCATTCGTGATTGAGCAGCGCCCGGATGTACACAATTCCAGCGATGGTTTGGTCCGCGACTGGCCGCCAGCATCGCTGGGCATCGAACGTCATCGTGGCTATGCCGTCCAATGGTATGCACTGGCCCTGATGGCCATTATTTTCTTTGTTGTGACAGGATTTCGCAGTGGAAAAAAATAAGCAACCGCGCGTAGCAGCATCATCTACCTTGCCTTTGGCGCAGACGCCCGCAAGTCAGCGTTCCCGGGGGCGCTGGAAATTGTTCCTGGTGATTGCCATTTGCGCCGCACCGATGATTGCGTCCTATCTAACTTATTACGTGATCAAGCCACAAAGTCGTACCAATTACGGTGCCTTGATTGACCCGCAGCAGTATCCCTTGCCGCAACTGCATGGCAAGGGGCTTGATGGCAAGCCGGCCAGTCTTGAGGATTACAAGGGAAAATGGATCATGCTGCAGGTGGCTGGCAGTGATTGCGATACAGCATGTCAGTCTCGTCTTTTTACGATGCGACAACTGCGCCTGATGCAGGGCAAGGAGATGGATCGGATTGAAAGAGTCTGGTTGATTACTGACGATCAGCCATTGGAAACCTTGATCCTGCGCGAATATGACGGCACCGAAATGTTGCGCGTGGATGCCAGCGTACTCAGGATATGGTTGCCAACCGAGCCGGGGACGATGGCCTCGGATCACATCTACATCATTGATCCTCGCGGCAACCTGATGATGCGCTTCCCGAAAGATGGCGATCCCGACAAAATGAAAAAAGATATCGCCCGCTTACTGCGTGCTTCCAGCATAGGATAGCCAACATGTTGCCTCAACTCGCCCTGACCGGACTGCTGGTTGCGCTGATACCGCTGACGCTGGTCTGGGTCTCCAACGATTCCAACAAGTATCGTAAGTTGATCTGGATCACCTTGTTTCTTACCTTTGATCTGGTCATGTTTGGTGCATTCACGCGCCTGACCGATTCTGGGCTGGGATGTCCTGACTGGCCCGGCTGTTATGGTCACGCCAATCCTTTGCTGGCACATGCTTCCATTAGCGCCGCGCAGGAAGCGATGCCGACCGGACCAGTCACGCAAGGTAAAGCCTGGATTGAAATGATTCATCGTTATCTGGCCATGGCTGTTGGCGTCTTGATCATTGCGCAAGTCGTGATTGCCTGGTGGCGTTGGATCAAGTCGCAGCGACTCGAGCGTAAATTTCAGCCATGGTGGCCGACGGCACTTTTATTGCTGGTCTGCCTGCAGGGCGCATTCGGTGCCTGGACTGTCACGCTCAAGCTGCAGCCGGTAATTGTCACCACGCATTTGCTACTGGGTTTGAGTCTCCTGGCGATGCTTGCCTGGGTGGCAGCGCGCCAGACTGACCATACCCCAGTAGCATTGAGTGTCAGAATGTTGAAGGTTCCTGCGCTGCTGGGACTATCGCTGTTGGTAGTGCAAATAGCCTTGGGCGGTTGGGTCAGTACCAACTATGCGGCACTGGCTTGTACCGATTTTCCGTTGTGTCACGGAACCCTGGTACCCAACATGGATTTTGAAAACGGTTTCAGCCTGTGGCGACATCTTGGGAAAACGGCGGATGGTAATTACTTGCCTTTTCCTGCATTGACGGCAATTCACTGGGTGCATCGTTCATTTGCATTCATCGTAGCCACTTACCTCCTTGTTCTTGCGGCGTTGGCCCGACGTGACAATGGACTGCGGCAAACGGCCGGCTGGATACTGATTGTGATTTGCCTGCAATTGGCAACCGGCCTGTCGACCATCTATTTCAACTGGCCGTTGGCGATCGCGGTCGTGCACAATGGCGGTGCAGCCCTCATGCTGTTATTGCTGGTCATGTTAAACTACAAGCTGTGGCATGCGCCGCTGGCATCGGCATTCCCCCTGCCTGCTGGTGGCTTGTATCGCGTGCCAATCTCCTGATATGACCACATTGACTGTCCACACCAATCGACTGGCCCAGTACTGGGCCCTGACCAAGCCGCGGGTAACCCAACTCGCGGTTTTTTGTGCTGTTATCGGCATGTTCCTGTCCACCCCGGATTTGCCGGACTGGCGCCGCGTCGTGTTTGCTACGCTGGGAATCTGGCTTCTTGCAGGCGCTGCGTTTGCGATCAACTGTCTGGTCGAGCGTGAGATTGATTCGCGCATGGCGCGTACGGCGCGCCGTCCAATGGCACGCGGCGAGATTACGGTCGGGCAGACTTTGGTTTTCTCGAGTGTGATCGGTGGGTTGGGAATGTGGGTCTTGTACAGCCTGGTCAATCCGCTCACCATGTGGCTGACGTTCGCCACCTTTCTTGGCTATGCCATCATCTACACCATCATTCTCAAGCCTGCCACGCCACAGAACATTGTGATCGGTGGCCTTGCAGGCGCCATGCCGCCTGCACTGGGATGGGCTGCTATTGCCAATGATGTACCTATGCAGGCATGGATTCTGGTGCTCATCATCTTCATCTGGACACCTCCACATTTCTGGGCGCTGGCGCTATACCGTCGAGATGACTACGCCAAGTCGGGTTTGCCGATGCTGCCCATCACGCATGGTATGAAATTCACGCAACTACAGATTCTGCTGTATTCAATTGCCCTGTTTGCAACGACCATGCTGCCTTTCGCGGTCGGAATGAGTGGCTTGATCTATCTGGGATTTGCGATTGTGCTGGGAGCGATCTTCCTGCATTTTTCGTGGAAGATTTATCGCCATTACACCGATCTGATCGCCCGCAAGGCATTCGCCTATTCAATTATCTATTTATCGATCCTGTTTGCAGCATTGCTGCTGGATCACTATTTGCTGTTCAGGAGCTTTTGATGAAACGCTGGTATTCCTTTTTTGCTCTGGCACTTGCAGCGTTGCTGATGTTCTCCCTGGTTTCCTGCTCATCCGGCAGCAATGAAAAATTCATTAACACGGATGTCACCGGCCTCGATTACGCCAAGGACTTTGCGCTGACCGATCACAATGGCAAGCCACGTACCCTCGCAGATTTCAAGGGCAAGGTTGTCATCATGTTCTTCGGCTATACCCAATGCCCGGATGTTTGCCCAACGACCATGGCGGAGATGGCCAACGTGATGCAGGCACTGGGGCCACAGGCGGATCGGGTACAGGTCTTGTTCGTTACGGTCGATCCGGCGCGGGATACACCGCAGATTTTGTCGCAGTATGTACCAGCATTCGACAAACGCTTCCTCGGATTGTATGGCGACGATGCGGCAATTGCGAAGGTTGCCAAGGAATTCAAGGTCTTTTATCAGAAGGTGCCGGGCAAGACCCCCGGCACCTACACGATGGACCACACTGCGGGTAGCTACGTCTTCGATCCGCAAGGGCACATCCGGCTTTTCGTCAAGCATGGACAAGGTCCGGAGCCATTGGTACACGATCTGAAGATATTGCTGTCCTGAGACGGTATACAGAGGCACTACCGCTACTCAGTTGTTGACGATACAAACAAAAAGGCGCTCGTTGGAGCGCCTTTTTTACTTGAGAAGAGGTTCAGTAATGCATTATGAAAATGCCTGCAGAGAACCCTTCATCTTCTTCAGTGCAACGACTTCGATCTGACGAATACGTTCAGCCGACACGCCAAACTCATCTGCCAACTCGTGCAGCGTAGCGCCACTACCATCGTCATTGGCCAACCAACGGGCTTCTACGATCCGACGTGAGCGATCATCCAGTTTGCTCAGCGCGGCTTCCAGTCCTTCTGACTGCAGGCGATCATACTGACGTGCTTCGATTACCCGGGTCGGCTCGTTGTTGTCCGAAGACAGGTAGGCGATCGGTGCGAACTTGTCGTCTTCATCATCGGTTGGTGCTTCCAGTGCGATATCGCGACCGGAAAGACGGGTTTCCATTTCGATGACTTCTTCGCGCTTGACATCGAGTGTCTTGGCCAATGCATCGACCTGTGCCGGTGTCATGGCATCGAGACCTTCCTTGTGGCTGCGCAGATTAAAGAACAGTTTGCGTTGCGCCTTGGTGGTTGCTACTTTGACAAGGCGCCAGTTCTTCAATATGTATTCGTGCATTTCAGCCTTGATCCAGTGCATTGCATAGGACACCAGGCGCACATTCTGATCCGGGTTGAAGCGCTTGACTGCCTTCATCAGGCCGATATTGCCTTCTTGAATCAGATCGGCATGTGGCAAGCCGTAGCCCAGGTAACCACGTGCAATCGACACCACCAGACGCAGATGCGACAAGACCATTTTTTGTGCTGCAGCAAGGTCATTGTGATCGCGCAATCTGCGCGCCAGCGACATTTCTTCGTCGTGGGTCAGCATGGGCAAGCGGTTGACAGCCGAAATATAAGCGTCAAGATTGCCCAGGCTACCAGAGAACCCAAGCGCGAGCGCATTGGTTTCAACAGGCATAAGTGCGGTTTGTGTAGACGCTGATTTCATTGATTCTCCTTGTTCCTGAGTTCGGAAAGAAGCTTCACAAATGAAGCCCATTCCTTAATGTCGGAGTATTTCTATCGGGTATTCTAGCACTCCTTCATGGAGAGTGCTAATAACCAAATTTGAACGATCTGATAGCGGATACCTATGGTTGTTACTCTTGCAATTGCATTAAGTAAGGCATTTAGAGCCTAGTTTGGGCGCAAAGTTGCCTGCTTCAAGAAAGAAGCTGTAACAATTACTGCAGGGAAATTTAAATCTGCGATGGCGCTTCCTGAAGAGGCGCCATTACCCGCTAATAGTTGCCTGGGATAAGCCTCAGGCTAGCCTTGATAGATGGCGCTTAACCGACAGCATCGCGCCGATCAGGCCTAGTAGTGCGCTAACGCCGAGCAAAAATCCTGTGGCTGCCAGATTGGGTGGTGCCAGTCTGAATTCAGAGGCATACAGGCGCGCGAAGTCAGCAATCGCGATGTTCAGCGGTTGCAGTGCCAGTGCTACCAGCGCAAGCGCCAGCGCGCCTGCACATAAACCGAGTAGGGCGCCAGTGTAATAAAACGGCCGGTGAATGAAGGCATTGGTGGCACCCAGCAACCTGGATACCTCGATTTCCTCGTATTGCGTCATGACTTGTAGCCGGATCGTATTGAACACGACGGCGACCACTACCGCGCCCAGCGTAATGCCGAGAAACAGCAAGACCAGCCTCAGGATGCGCAGTAACGCAGCCAGACGTTTGACCCAGGCCGAGTCAATTTGTACTGAATCCACTTCCGGCATGGTCTTCAGTTCCTGCGCAATATTGTCAATGCGGCCTGCGTCCATGGCGTTTTCGAACCCTGACATCTTCAATACATAGCTGTCAGGGAGCGGATTTTCACCCAGCGTAGCCAATACGTCGCTCAGCCCGGTCTTGCTGCGGAGCGTGTCGAAGGCTCTTTCTCTGGGCATGAATTCGAGGCGTGCTGCGCTGCTGTTGTCTTTGAGGGTGGAGCGGATGGAATCTTCGAATGCGCGTGCTTTCTCCCGGCTCAGGTCCATTTTGAGAAAAACACTGATTTCTGGTTCAACCGCCAGCTGCTCGGATACCGGGCGCACGTTCTGCAATACGGTCAGCCCCGCAAAAGGCAGCGCCAGTGCGATCGAGACGACCAGTACATTGAGGATAAAGTTGCCGGGAGAGCGCATCAGGTGGGTAAAAGCATCGCCCAGCGCAAAGAAATGTTGGCGTAGCCAGTTCATGCCTGCTCCTCATCCGGGTAGCGCTCAGCGCCGCGCCAGCCGTCAACGATGCGGCCTCGGTCGAGATAGACGATCCGATCCGCTCCACTCAGGTATTGATCATCGTGGGTAGAAATCAGGCAGGTCACACCGACGCCATGAAACGACTTGAGTGCCGCCAGTACCTTGTTGGCGTTTTCCCGATCAAGGTTGGCTGTCGGTTCGTCAGCCAGAATGATTTGCGGCCGATTGACGATGGCACGTGCAATGGCGACCCGTTGTTGTTCACCCCCGGAGAGCTCCTGCGGCTCGGCGTTGGCCTTGTCGAGCAGATCGACCTTATCCAGTGCAGCGCGTGCACGCTTTTCAGCATCGGAGCGGGAGGCGCCGGTTACCACAAGCGGCAGCATGACGTTGGCCACGATGGTGCGATCCTGAAGCAGGCGCTGGTGTTGGAAAATCAATCCAAGATTACGCCGTAAATAAGGCATGGCCGACGGGCGTATCGTGTTGATACTGTGACCACTGACGGTGAGGGTGCCTCCGCTTGGTCGCTCGATCGCTGCGATCATCTTCAGGACAGTTGATTTGCCAGCGCCAGAAGGGCCTGCCAGAAACAGTAGCTCTCCTTTTGGGATGGACAAGGTAATGTCACGCAGTGCAAAGACATTGCGCGAATATTGTTTTGAGACCTTGGCAAATTCAATCATCGTTGGTTGTCTGCCTTTTTTCTTGTCAGTACGCTTGGGGCCGGAGGAACACCTTGGAATGCAGTACAAATCGCATCAGCTCAGCAAGGCGTCAACGAATTCTTCGGCGTTGAAAGCTTGCAAGTCATCAATTGTTTCACCGACGCCGATGAAATACAACGGTATCGGACGGGTTTTGGCAATTGCCGCCAGGATGCCGCCTTTGGCGGTGCCATCGAGCTTGGTCACAACCAGTCCAGTCAGTCCAAGCGCGTCGTCAAAGGCTTTGACCTGCGCCAATGCATTTTGGCCGGTATTGCCATCAATCACCAGCAGAACTTCATGCGGAGCAGAGTCCATGGCCTTGCCGATGACACGTTTGATTTTCTTGAGTTCGTCCATCAAGTGCAGCTGGGTGGGCAAGCGTCCGGCGGTGTCGACCATGACGACGTTGGTGCTGCGCGCTTGCGCCGAATGCACGGCATCAAACGCTACGGCGGCAGGATCGCCTGATTCCTGGGCAATCACGGTGATATTGTTGCGCTCACCCCAGATCGCCAGTTGTTCACGCGCGGCCGCACGGAAGGTATCGCCGGCTGCCAGTAGCACCGATTGATCATGCGCCTGCATATGCTTTGCCAGTTTACCGATGGTTGTTGTTTTACCCGCTCCGTTGACGCCTGCGATCATCATTACCAACGGTTGATGGCGACCCAATACCAAGGGTTTTTGTAGAGGGCGCAACAAATCAATCAGCAGTTGCCGGAGTGCCTGACGGACCTGATCCGCTTCGGTGAGCTTGTCATCACGGACTTTTTTCTTGAGTGCATCCAGCAGGAAATGCGTCGCTTCAACACCTGCATCAGACACCAGCAGCGCAGACTCCAGCTCTTCATAGAGCTCGTCACCGATTCTGGCACCAACGAACAGGGTGGTGAGATTGGTGGATGTCTTGGACAGGCCGCTCTTGAGGCGAGCTAGCCAGGAGCGCTTGGCTTCAGCCGAAGCCGGGGCGGCGGGAATAACTTCGCTCGCGGCTACTGCGGTTGAGACAACGCTTGAAACGGCCTCTGATGCCGTGTTCTCAACGTCGGTATTGGATCCTGCGGGCGGTACCGGTGCCGGCACTGTTTGCTTGGCGACGGTAGGTTCTGGCTGAGGTTTTTTCTTGAAAAAACTAAACATCGGTTGCTTGGATGGCTTTGTAATGGCTGTTGTACAGCGCTGTTCATCGGGCCAGACTGATTATGCAGTCCGGGATCGCAGGTCGGCTTTCCCAGCCTTGCTGTTCTTGGCTGGCAAGGAGCGTGATCAAGGTACAATTGGCCGGTTATCTGGTTGTATAAGCCCCTATCAGTGCGCATTAGCGCCCTGTGCAGGGCATTCTCACCGCATTTTCGCCGTACCCGCCGAGTCCCAGCATTCTAACAGAGCATCGCCAATGACATTGAAGATCAGAACAATCTTGCCGCGTTTCCTGTTGCTGACTTATTTGGTCACGCAAGCCGCGATGGGTCAAGCCCAATCGGCTGCGCAGGGCGCTGTGCAAGGGACTGAATTTGTCCTGGGAAATGGCATGAAAATCATCGTCAAGGAAGACCATCGTGCGCCGACGGCCGTTCACATGATCTGGTATAAGGTTGGCTCGATCGATGAAAGCAATGGCACCACAGGTGTTGCACATGCCTTGGAACATATGATGTTCAAGGGTACCAAGGTGCACAAAGTGGGCGATTTCAGTCGTTTGGTTGCCAAGTTGGGAGGGCGTGAAAATGCCTTCACCAATCGAGATTACACCGCCTATTTTCAGCAAGTGGAGCAAAGCAACCTGGAAGCGGTGATGGCGCTGGAAGCAGATCGTATGCGCAATTTGCAATTTGACAAGAGTGAGTTTGCCAAGGAAATCCGGGTAGTCATGGAAGAGCGCCGCTGGCGCACCGATGATCAGCCGCAAGGTCTGCTCAATGAGGCATTGGCCGCGAGTGCCTTTGTCGCGCATCCCTATCACCATCCGGTGATCGGCTGGATGGATGATCTGCAGCAGATGACCTTAGCTGATGTTGCCTCGTGGTATCAGCGCTGGTATGCCCCCAACAACGCCACCATGGTTGTTACTGGTGACGTCAGTGCGGCAAAGGTATTGGTACTGGCGCAGAAATATTTCGGTTCTATCCTTGCTCGCCCGATCATTCGTGGCAAGCCACAGAATGAGCCCGATCAACATGGCACGCGTCGTGTGATCGTCAAGACGCCTGCCGAAAACCCTTATGTGGTGCTGGCTTTCAAGGTCCCAACCTTGCGTGATGTGGAAAAGGACAACGACGTCTATGCTCTAGATGTACTTGCGGCGGTACTGGATGGTTATGACAATGCGCGACTCAACGAAAGTCTGGTGCGCACTGGCAAAATCGCCTCCAGTGTAAGTGCTGGATATGATGATTTCACACGTGGCCCGACCTTGTTTGCGCTGGAGGGCAGTCCAGTCAGCGGCGTCACTGTTGCGCAGCTGGAGGCAGCGTTACGGGCCGAAGTGGCGCGCATTGCCAGTGACGGGGTTTCGCAGCAAGAGCTACAACGTGTCAAAACGCAGTTGATTGCCAGCCAGGTGTACAAACGTGACTCTATCTTTGGACAGGCAATGGAAATCGGGGTGATGGAAATGGCAGGTATTTCCTACAAGAACGCCGATCGTATTGTTGAAAAGCTCAAGTCAGTGACTTCGGATCAGATACAGGCGGTTGCCCGGAAATACTTCGGGGACGATGCGTTGACGGTTGCAACCTTGTTACCTTTACCCTTATCGACGGCTCCCAAGAGGTTTGCTCCATTACCTGGGATGTTGCGTTGATGCCGTTGGTACGTGTGATGGGTGTGATGCGCTACTTTGATGGAGGATAGACATGCCGGTGATTGTCGTTGCCAACCCTAAAGGCGGTGTCGGGAAAAGTACGTTGTCTACCAATCTGGCCGGTTATTTTGCCAGCCGGGGGCATGCGGTGCTGCTGGGAGATATCGATCGCCAGCATTCGGCTCGTGCCTGGCTCGATTTGCGCCCGCTACAGGCTGCGCCGATCAGCACCTGGGAAATTAGTGAAGATTTCATTGCCCGACCACCCAAAGGTACCAGTCATGTGGTGCTTGATACACCGGCAGGCTTGCATGGCTGGCGCTTGAATGATGTACTCAAGATCGCTGACAAGGTTGTTGTGCCATTACAGCCGTCCCTGTTCGATATTCTGGCGACCCAGGATTTTTTGCGCCGACTGGCCGATGAGCGGGCTGTCAGAGAAGGGCAGATCGATGTTGGTATCGTCGGTATGCGGGTCGATGCTCGGACGCGATCGGCAGAGCAATTGCAGCGCTTCATTGATGGCTTGCAGTTGCCGTTACTGAGCCATTTACGCAATACCCAGAATTATGTGCAACTGGCAGCACATGGTCTGACTCTTTGGGATGTTGCTGCATCGCGGGTACAGCGTGATATCGAGCAATGGCAGCCGATCATTTCCTGGGTCAACGGGGCGTCGGTTGCTGCCGCGCACGTGACGACGAAAACTGCCACGCATGCGGCTGAAGTCAGCGGCTGAAATGTGTCGAGCGCGTTGCGAGATTTTTTAGAAATCGTTAAATGAAAAAACCGTCATACCACTTTGGTTCGTTTGCGCTTGCATTGCTGTTGAGTGCGCTGCCTCTGGCGGCTTGCGCGGCCTTACAGATCCAGTCATGGACCTTGAGTAATGGTGCGCGCGTCCTGTTTGTCGAAAATCATGCGATCGCAATGCTCGATGTGAGTATCGAATTTGATGCCGGTACGCGGCGTGATCCTGCGACCAAAGCGGGCACTGCTGCGCTCACCAATCTCATGCTCACTCGCGGTGTTGCCGCCAGCGGTGAGCAGCCTGCGCTCAATGAATCGCAGATCCTCGACGGTTTAGCCGACGTTGCAGCGCAGCGTGGTGACAGTGTCAGTCAAGATCGCGCCGGCATCACCTTGCGGACATTGTCCAGCCTCGCAGAGCGGCAAATAGCGTTGGACTTGCTTGCACGCTTGCTGGCGCAGCCAACTTTTCCGGTAGCGGCACTCGACCGTGACAAGGCGCGCACTATTGCACGGATCCGAGAAGCCCAGACCAAGCCTGAGGAAATCGCGTCCCGCGCATTCTGGTCAGCACTCTACGGAGATCATCCCTACGCGCACCAGCAAACAGCTGAATCCGTCGCCACCATTGAGCGCGAAGATCTGGTCGCTTTTCATCGCCAGCACTACGTTGCCAACCGTGCAGTGATCACCATGATCGGCGATATTACGCGCTCTGATGCGGATCAGATTGCTCAGCGTCTGACCGCGCAGCTTTCACAGGGGGCGGCATTGCCCGCCTTGCCTATAGTTGCCGTGGCAGCGGGCTCTGAGTTGCGCATTGCTCATCCTGCCTCGCAATCACATATTCTCATTGGCATGCCTGCATTGGTGCGTGGCGATCCGGATTTTTTTGCGCTGACGGTCGGTAATTACATCCTCGGTGGTGGCGGCTTTGTTTCCCGTCTGACTAGTGAGGTAAGGGAGAAGCGCGGGCTGACCTACAGTGTCTACAGTTATTTTTCGCCGTTGGCTCAACCTGGACCTTTCCAGATTGGTTTGCAAACCAAGCGGGAGCAAACTGATGAAGCGCTCGCCGTGGTTCGAAAGACCGTGGCTAGCTATCTGAAAAATGGTCCCACTGATGCCGAGCTGAAGGCTGCCAAGGATAATCTGACTGGTGGCTTTGCACTGCGCATCGACAATAATCGCAAGCTGCTTGATACCCTTGCCGTGATTGGCTTTTACCAGATGCCGCTGAATTATCTGGATACCTGGACCCGTAATATCAGCAAGGTCAGCATTGCGCAGATCAAGGCGGCTTTCCAGCGTAAGCTTGCATTCGGCAATCTGAATACGATCGTGGTCGGGCAAAGCGGTGCAGAAGCACAATCGAAATGAAATCAACGTCAGATCATTCATGAGCAGAACAGTCAGAAAATATGCCGCGCCAACTCCTGCGCCAGCGCGTGTGCTCCATCAGGTGCGCATCATCGGCGGTCAGTGGAAGAGAACGCCTTTGCCAGTGGTCGATGCAGAAGGTTTGCGTCCCACCCCGGACCGGGTCCGTGAAACGGTGTTCAACTGGATCACCCATTTGATTGATGGTGACTGGGGGACGCTTCGCTGTCTGGATCTGTTTGCAGGCACTGGAGCGCTCGGCTTCGAAACCGCCAGCCGAGGTGCCGCTAGCGTGGAAATGGTCGAACAGCATACGCCGGCAGTACGGCAGTTACAGATGAACAAGGATAAGCTGCAGGCGAATCAGGTCGAGATTTTGCGAGGTGACGCACTGGCATTGCTGCAAGGCATGCTCGGACGCAGCAGCGGTCAGCGCTATGACCTGATCTTTGCCGATCCGCCGTATCATCTGAACTGGTTGTCAAAGATCATGCCTTTGTGCCAACAATTGTTGGCGCCACAGGGATTGATGTACGTAGAATCCGAGTTTGCTCTGGATGGGGACGATGCACCTGAGTGGATGGCGGCATGGGAGATTGTCAGGGCTGATAAGGCAGGGATGGTGTTTTATCACTTATTGCGGCGCAAAAACATCGGCTAATTCAGGCATAATGCGCGTTCTGATTGCTTAGCTGGGAGGAGAGACCCTGATGGTAACAGCAGTTTATCCGGGAACATTCGATCCGCTGACGCGCGGCCATGAAGATCTGGTCCGCCGCGCTTCTGGATTGTTTGACAAGTTGGTGGTGGGGGTAGCGGACAGCAAAAACAAGAAGCCGTTTTTTTCCCTCGAAGAGCGTTTGTCGATTGCCAATGAAGTGCTGGGGCACTACCCCAATGTTCAGGTGGAAAGTTTTTCCGGCCTGCTCAAGGACTTCGTGCGGCAAAACAATGCTCGCGTGATTGTGCGCGGATTGCGTGCGGTGTCGGACTTTGAATATGAATTTCAGATGGCGGGTATGAACCGGTATCTGTTGCCGGACGTCGAAACCTTGTTTCTGACGCCCTCGGATCAATATCAATTCATTTCGGGCACCATCGTACGAGAGATTGCCTTGCTTGGCGGCGATGTCTCGAAATTTGTGTTTCCTTCAGTCGAAAAATGGCTCAAGGAAAAGATGGCCAAGTTGGATTTACAATAAAAATATTGCCCGTCGGCATGCTTCTTCAATGGGAGCGGACAGGCAATATCGCAGCATGGATAGAAAGCGGAGTTTGAAATGGCACTGATGATCACCGATGATTGCATTAACTGCGACGTCTGCGAGCCCGAGTGCCCGAACGAGGCGATCACCATGGGGCCGCAAATCTACGAAATCGATCCCCACAAATGTACAGAATGTGTCGGTCACTTTGATGAGCCGCAATGTCAGCAGGTCTGTCCGGTCAGTTGTATTCCGTTCAATCCTGCATGGCGCGAGTCGAATGAGCAACTGATGCTCAAATATGAGCAGCTTCAGGCCGCTGCAAAAAACTGATATACCCTGCGCAGGTCGCCAGAATTCTTCTGGTTATTTGTTGCTATCGACGCAGTGACAATTGTCGTCCTGATGCTATTGCAGATCGTTTTTGCATATAGAAAATTGGTATTTCAACAGTCACAGGCAGGCGCGGTATGATCAGTGGTATTGATGCCACCGCAATTGCCATGACGAGCCCAATTCCATCTTCCCCGATTCTTGCGCAACAACGCCTGCGCCATTTTGTTATCGCGTTTTCAGCCTTGCTCGATCGCGGTCTTGAGCAGGAGCAGCTCATTCGCACTGGCGGTGACTTGCTGGCTCAGTTGGTGGCTGTGGACGACTGGTTGCCAGAGGCCTATGCGCAACCGCATCCTGAACGCTATTCCCAATATTTGCTACATGCCGACTCGGCTGAGCGGTTCAGTATCGTCAGCTTTGTCTGGGGGCCTGGTCAGCAGACCCCGATACATGATCATACCGTCTGGGGCTTGATTGGCATGTTGCGGGGTGCAGAAGATTCGCAATCCTATCGCTGGGAAAACGATCAGCTGGTGCCGCATGGTGAACCAGTGCGCTTGTCGCCTGGTGACGTCGAGGCAGTGGCGCCTCAGATCGCGGGCTTGCACGATATCCATCGAGTGCGCAATCTCTATGATGATCGCGTCTCGATCAGTATTCATGTCTATGGCGCCAATATCGGTGCGGTACGACGTTCGGTTTATCTCGAAGATGGCACCCGGAAGGAGTTTATCTCCGGCTATTCCAACACGACTTTGCCCAATATCTGGGATGTCTCGCGGGAGCAAAAAGTACAATGAGCGCTACTTTCCCTTCCACCTCTATCGATTTTGCTCACATCAGCTATCAGCAAGTCCGCTCAGCGTTGCTTGCGCGTCATGAAATTGCATTGCTGGATGTCCGAGAAGAAGCACCACATGCGGTGGCACATCCGCTATTCGCTGCGAATCTGCCATTATCACAGTTTGAGTTGCTGATCTATTCACGAGTGCCGCGACGCGATACTACCGTCGTCGTGCTGGATGATGGTGAGGGGCTGGCAGAGATCGCTGCGCAGCGCTTGCACATGCTTGGTTACAGTGACATCAGTATTCTCGAAGGTGGTGTGCGTGGCTGGCTGGCAGCTGGTGGCGAGTTGTTTCAGGACGTCAATGCGCCCAGCAAGGCCTTCGGTGAACTGGTTGAGAGTCGCAGTCATACCCCTTCGTTGTCGGCGCAGGAGGTGAAAGCCTTGCTCGATGCTAACGAAGACCTGGTCGTACTTGATGCCCGTCGTTTCGACGAATATCAGAACATGAATATACCTGGCTCGGTCAGCGTGCCCGGCGCCGAGCTGGCACTTCGCGTGCGTACTTTGGCGCCGAACCCAAAGACGCGTGTCATCGTCAATTGTGCCGGTCGCACGCGCAGCATCATCGGGACCCAATCCTTGGTGAATCTGGGTATTCCTAATCAGGTACATGCACTGCGCAATGGAACCATTGGCTGGACATTGGCCGGGCAGAAACTGGAGCATGGCAGTGATCGGTGCTTTCCTGAGGGGACTAATCCAGAGACCGCTCGCCAGGCTGTCGATGATGCACGCGCCGTCGCTGATCGTGCCGGCGTTCTGCAGCTGAGCTGGGAACACTTGCAGGTGTGGCGTCAGGAATTGACACGCACCACTTATCAGTTTGATGTGCGCACACCGGGGGAGTATGAAGCCGGTCACATCAGTGGTTTTTTAAGTGCGCCCGGAGGGCAGCTGGTGCAGGAAACAGAAGCCAATGCGACCGTGCGCGGTGCGCGTATCGTGCTGGTTGACGATGATGGTGTGCGTGCCAATATGACTGGATCCTGGCTCGCGCAAATGGGGTGGGAAGTGGCCGTCCTGGATGGTGTCGATCAGATTCATTTCAATGAAACTGGCCGGGCCAGACCGCTACTGCCACCCGTGCCTGTCAGTGAAATCGTTACGCCGGAAACGTTATCGCGCTGGTTGCAAGAGTCTGATGCGACCGTTGTTCTGGATGTTTCCGCGAGTGCCAACTATGTGAAGCAGCATATTCCCGGTGCGTGGTTTGTATTGCGTTCGCAATTGCAGCAAGCCTTGAAGCAATTGCCATGGCAGCGTGTACAGCGTTATGTGCTGACGTGCGGTAGTGGTTCATTGGCTGCGTATGCCACCGCTGATTTGGCGCGAATCACGGATTTACCGGTGTTTCTGCTCAATGGTGGAAATGCCGCCTGGAAAGCAGCAGGCTTGCCACTTGAAAGTGGCGAAACCAGACTGGCATCGCCGAGGATAGATCGTTATCGCCGTCCCTATGAAGGTACTGACAATCCGGCCTCGGCAATGCAAGCCTATCTGGATTGGGAATTCGGTTTGGTGGAGCAGTTAGGTCGGGATGGGACGCACGGCTTCAGAGTCATTTAGCCATAGAGGCGCCCGGTGGAGCGCCTACAGGATTACTTTTTGCCGACAACAACCCGGTTGCGTCCGCTTTCCTTGGCGCGATAGAGTGCTTGATCTGCCTGTGCCAGCAGTCGCGCGCGCGCGGTATCTGTCGGAATTGAGCTATCTGGGGGCGTTTGTGCAGATCCTCCGATCGACACAGTGATTTGTAGCTCGGTTGCGCCGCTATTTTCCTCACCACTCTCGTTACTGCCGGCGATCCTGATCGGTTTCAAGGCAACACTAGCCCTGATGCGCTCAGCGATACGTGCGGCATCGAGCAGGGTTGCTTGTACTAATAGCACTACAAATTCTTCGCCACCAAAACGTCCCAGGGCATCGCTCAGACGTAATTCCTTTTTGATACGGGTGGCGACTTCGCGCAGCACTTCATCGCCACTTTGGTGGCCATATTGATCATTGACGCGTTTGAAGTGATCAATATCGATATACAGGCAAGCCAGTGCAGAGCGTTCGCGCTGGGCGCGGGCGATTTCCTCGAAGAGACGCTGTTCGATGTAACGACGATTATTGACGCCGGTCAGCTGGTCGGTGAGTCCGATGTGCTTGAGGCGTTCGTTGTTAATCACGTTTTCCAGGCAGATAGTGACGACGGAAGCTAGTCGCTCAATGAAATCTGTTGCCAGGTTGCCGGTAAAACGCTCTTCGTGCGCGCTGCCCAATGCTAGGTAACCGATTGATTTTTGATGTCGGGTCAGTGGCAGTATTGCGATACTGGCGGGCTGATAATGCGGGAATAATGTACGGTGATGTACGGCGCGATACGGCCCCAGTATTGGTTTGTCCATCGGTGCGATGGCTGTCGGATCGGTCAGGAACAGCAGATTCTGGTATTCGTCCAAACCAATCTGCAGTTCGTGGAGAATGCGCCGGATATCAAAATCGTAATCGATCAGTGTGAGCGTGACGACCTCTAGGCTGAAGGTCTGTGGCATGAGGCGCGAAACGGTCTCGATCAGATCGCGGAATTCACTGGCACTGATCAGTCGCAGATCGAATGCTTGATGCCGTTGCATGATCTGCTGATTGATCCGTGCCTGCTCCAGCAGGTCTTGCAGCTCGGCATGCAATTGCTGATTTTCTTCGATCAGTGCGTTCGTATCGACAGCGCTATTCATGTTGTTCCGCTTATACAGCCGCCTATCCTCAGCGCCGCATACTCACCGCGACGCCCCCTGTTACTGTACACATTCTTGCCTGCTTCGGACCAGGATCCAAGCTTACCACCACTGCCAGCGCGCTGGTAAGCCTGTTGCATCGGTTTTTACACCGTTCAGGCTGGTACAAAAAAGCGAGTCTGCAACTCCTCCAGACCGAGCGATTGCAGGACTTCCTGTAGCCGTTCGGCAGGTCGTTTGCGTGGCAAGTCCTTGTAGCGGGCAATGATCAGCTCATTCTTCATGGAATGTTCCCAGCCCACTAGTTCTGTGACGCTGACCTGATAGCCATGCGCCTCCAATTGCAGGCAGCGCAGCACATTGGTGACTTGACTACCAAACTCGCGTGTATGCAATGGATGACGCCACAGTTCTGTCAGGGAGGTACGGCCGAGCGATTTTCCCTTATTGCGATTCAGTACCGAGGCCACCTCGGCCTGGCAGCAGGGCACCAGTACAATGGCTTTGGCTTGCTTTTTCAGTGCAAAGTCGATTGCGTCGTCGGTAGCTGTATTACATGCATGTAGCGCGGTAACGACGTCAACAGTAGGTGGCAAGGCCGCAGAATCAGTCGACTCTGCTACTGAGAGGTTGAGGAAGGACATGCCCGGAAATTCCAGGCGTTTGGCAAGTTCTGCAGACTTCTGTACCAGATCTTCGCGGGTTTCAATGCCATAGATGTGCGCATTGCCTTCCAGTGTCTTGAAGAACAAGTCGTACAGGATGAAACCCAGGTAGGACTTGCCTGCGCCATGGTCTACCAGACTCAGGTCGGGATGCGACAGGCGCAACTCCTGTAGCAGCGGCTCGATAAACTGGTATAGGTGGTAGACCTGCTTGAGCTTGCGCCGGCTGTCCTGATTGAGCTTGCCATCACGTGTCAGGATATGCAGTTCCTTGAGCAGTTCAACCGATTGCCCGGGACGCAACTCCAGCTGATCGGCGCCAGTCTTGGGAGCACTGGTGCCTGCCTTGGTCGATGCGATTTTTTTCTTGTTGTTCATGCCGTGTTGCGCAACGATCAGACGTTGAACAGGAAGTTCATCACGTCGCCATCCTTGACCACGTATTCCTTGCCTTCAGCCCGCATCTTGCCGGCTTCCTTGGCACCAGCTTCTCCCTTGAAGGCAATGAAGTCTTCGTAGGCGATCGTTTGGGCACGAATGAAGCCGCGCTCGAAGTCGGTATGGATTACGCCAGCAGCCTGAGGTCCGGTAGCGCCTACAGGGACTGTCCAGGCGCGCACTTCCTTGACGCCGGCTGTGAAATAGGTCTGCAGGCCGAGCAGCTTGAACCCGGCGCGAATGAGGCGATCCAGGCCAGGCTCTTCCATTCCCATGTCAGCCAGGAATGCACCTTTATCGGCATCGTCGAGATCGGCGATTTCTGCTTCAATGGCTGCGCAGATCGCAACGATCGGTGCCTTTTGTTCGTTTGCGTAAGCAGTCAGTTGATCCAGTAAAGGATTGTTGGTGAACCCGGAGTCAGAAACATTGGCAACGTACATGGCCGGTTTGGCAGTGATCAGGCACAGTGGCTTGATCAAGGCCATTTCTTCAGCATCCAGACCCAGCGCACGCACCGGTTTGGCTTTATCGAGTGCTGGCATGATGCGTTCCAGCAGTGCGACCAGTTTGACTGCATCCTTGTCGCCGGAACGTGCTTTCTTGTTTTCACGATGGATCGCTTTTTCTACCGTACCCATATCGGCCAGCGCCAGTTCGGTCTCGATCACGGCGATGTCATCGAGCGGACTCACGCGACCTGCCACGTGGATTACGTTCGGATCCTCAAAGCAGCGCACCACGTTGATGATAGCGTCAGTTTCACGGATATGCGACAGGAACTGATTGCCGAGGCCTTCGCCTTGGGAGGCGCCAGCTACCAGTCCGGCGATGTCGACGAACTCAACTGTGGCCGGCAATATGCGCTCCGGTTTGACGATTTCTGCCAGCGCCTGCAAACGAGGATCGGGTACTTCCACCATGCCCACATTGGGGTCGATGGTACAGAATGGGTAGTTCTCAGCAGGAATGCCCGCCTTGGTCAGCGCATTGAACAGGGTTGACTTACCGACGTTGGGCAGACCCACGATGCCACATTTGAGGCTCATGACAACTTTCTTTCTTGATCAAAACCCGTATTGTAACAAGGACAGACTCGCCACCATCATTCTGCGCAGGCTTGGCACGTCTCGCATTGCTGCTTGGAAACTTGGTGCGAAAATTGGCTTTGAAATCAAGATGCTGCGCATGTGCTTTGTGTCTGTTGTGTGGCCATCATTTATCGCATCTTGCTATGACGTTACGGAGGGCAACTGTTGTTTTTGTTTTACAATGGCGGCTTTACAGAATTCCGGGTATTCCTTTGTCTAACATTGTTGAAATCCGCGACTTGCATTTCGGATATGGTGATCGCCCTATTCTGACAGGGCTGCACATGGACTTCCCGCGCGGTAAAGTGATTGCCGTCATGGGCGGTTCAGGCTCAGGCAAGACCACGATCCTGCGCCTTATCGGCGGCCAGTTGCGCGCCCAGTCCGGCGCGCTTGAAGTCGACGGGAAAAACGTCCCTTCTCTTGACACCAGCGGGCTCTATCAATTGCGTCGCAAGATGGGGATGCTGTTCCAGAATGGTGCCTTGTTTACCGACATGAGCGTGTTCGATAACGTTGCCTTTCCGCTGCGTGAACACACTAATCTGTCGGAAGAGCTGATTCGTGATCTCGTTTTGCTCAAGCTCAACGCCGTTGGTTTGCGCAATGCAGCACAGTTGAAGCCTTCTGAAATTTCCGGGGGGATGGCGCGGCGTGTTGCGCTGGCGCGTGCGATCGCTCTGGACCCTGCGTTGATCATGTATGACGAGCCATTTGCAGGGCTTGATCCGATTTCCATGGGCGTCACGGCAAATCTGATTCGCAAGCTCAACGATGCGCTGGGGTCGACCTCGATTCTGGTGTCGCATGACGTCAATGAGTCCTTTGCGATTGCTGATTATGTTTACTTTCTGTCGCAGGGAAAGATTGTGGCGCAAGGTACACCCGAAGACATGCGTGCCTCACAAGACCCCTATGTCAAACAATTCGTGCATGCCGAAGCCGATGGCCCGGTGCCTTTCCATTATCCGGGAACAACGCTGGCCGATGACCTCGGTCTGCCGCGCGACAGCAGCCGTGGAGGGCAAGCATGATTCTTGATGCATTTGGTGCCCTTGGTCGCGGTACACGCGAGTTTCTGCAAGGACTTGGCTTTGCCACCCGGATGTTCTGGACAGTGATACGCTCTTCAGGTGGATTGTTGCGGCGACCACGGTTGGTCAGTGATCAGATTCACTTTATTGGCAATTATTCACTGGTCATCATTGCGGTCTCCGGCTTGTTTGTCGGCTTTGTGCTTGGTCTGCAAGGGTATTACACGCTCAACAAATACGGTTCCGAGCAGGCATTGGGGTTGTTGGTTGCCTTATCATTGACGCGCGAATTGGGGCCGGTAGTTACCGCCTTGCTGTTCGCCGGGCGGGCGGGGACCTCGCTCACCGCAGAGATTGGCCTGATGAAGGCGGGCGAGCAGTTGGCTGCGATGGAAATGATGGCCGTTGACCCACTGCAACGCGTCATTGCGCCGCGATTCTGGGCAGGTGTGGTGGCGATGCCGGTGCTGGCAGCAATATTCAGTGCGGTCGGCGTGATTGGTGGCTACGTGGTAGGCGTGTTGCTGATTGGTATTGATGAGGGTGGCTTCTGGTCACAGATGCAGGCCGGTGTCGATGTATGGAACGATATCGCCAATGGCGTAATCAAGAGTGTTGTCTTTGGTATCGCGGTTACCTTCGTGGCTCTGTATCAGGGTTATGAAGCGAAGCCTACTCCAGAGGGGGTAGCCCGTGCGACCACTCGTACAGTAGTGATTGCATCGCTGTTGGTGTTGGGACTCGACTTCTTGCTGACAGCGTTGATGTTCAGCTGATTGTTGCTCGGCAAGTGACAAACATTGTTCACGTCAATGCAGACGTGGAACGCAATTGAATTTAGGATGGCAGGTATGCAACGAAAAATATTGGACGTGTGGGTTGGATTGTTTGTGTTGCTTGGTGCAGCAGCACTCGTGTTTTTGGCGCTCAAGGCTGGCAACATGAGTTCGCTTTCGCTGAGCCAGAAGACCTATGCTGTAACAGCCAAATTTGACAATATCGGTGGTCTCAAGGCACGTGCCGCTGTTAAAAGCGCTGGCGTCGTTGTTGGGCGGGTAGATTCGATCACCTTTGATGACAAGACTTTTCAGGCGCTGGTCACCATGAATCTCGACCAGAAGTTCCAGTTCCCGAAAGATAGCTCAGCCAAAATTCTGACTTCGGGTTTGCTGGGAGATCAATATATCGGGCTGGAACCAGGTGGCGATGAAAAAAACCTGGCTGCCGGAGATAACATTAAAATGACACAATCAGCTATCGTGCTGGAAAACCTCATCAGTCAGTTCTTGTACAGCAAAGCGGCTGATGGAAAGGATGACGCGAAATGATTAACGTGAATCGCATCGCTGCGTTGGTATTGGCGGTTACGCTCACTGGCTGCGCTACATCCAATAATCCCAATGACCCAATTGAAGGTTTCAATCGTGCTGTCTTCAGCTTCAATGACACTGCCGACAAGGCCATCGTCAAGCCAGTTGCCGAGGCGTACAAATATGTGACCCCTAACTTCGTCCAAACTGGCGTAGGTAATTTCTTCGGTAACCTCGGCGACTTGTGGTCGGCTGTAAACCAGTTGTTGCAAGGGCGGGTGGAGGCTGGTGTCACCTCTTTCATGCGTGTGGCAATCAATACGACTTTTGGTATCGGGGGGCTGCTTGATGTCAGTACCGAGATGCGTCTGTCGCGGCAAAAATCTGACTTTGGTCAGACTCTCGGGCGCTGGGGTGTAGGTTCCGGTCCGTATGTTGTCATACCGTTACTCGGACCATCGACGTTGCGAGATACAGCGGCACTGCCGGTTGATGTTACCTTCGATCCCTGGTCTCACAAGCGGCCAGTTGACTGGCGTAACGTTGGCACAGCGATCAATTTGATTGATCGTCGTGCACAATTGCTGGATGCTTCCAATCTGCTCGAGGATGTCGCGCTGGATCGCTATGATTTCATCCGAGATGCTTATTTGCAACGTCGCCAGTCTCAAATTGATGCGGCGAAGCCGCACCCCGACGATCAGGCGGACAAAGCTGTCAAGGTTGACGCTGCTTCCAGCGGCAAGTCGGATGAGAGCAAGCCGTAAAGTGTGGTTGTCAGGCGATGATGTGATTTGATCGGGGATACAAGAGGAAGTGTTGACTTTTGGTCATTCTTGAACTTAACGTTGATGTCCCCATCTATCTGCATCGTCGGCCCTGGATACAACTGTTTGCAACTTTTGCAATTGAAGTGTTGCACATCCGGCGGTCAATGCAGATGATCTGCTCCTGGCCCTGGCACCTGTGTTGCGGGGCATAGTGCTTACTCCTAACAATGGATCAATAAACAATGAATATATTCACAAGATTTCTCGCTGTCGTCGCGTCAGTCTCTGCACTGATTTTTTCCTCCGCCGCTTTCGCACAGGAGGCCCCCGATGCATTGGTCAAGCGCATTAGTGATGAAGTGCTCACTATTGCCAAGGCCGATAAGGATATTCAGTCCGGGAATGTCAATCGCATCGTGGCACTAGTGCAGGAAAAAATCGTTCCCTACGTTGACTCTGATCGCATGACTGCTCTGGCAGCTGGACGTTTCTGGCGCCAGGCGACACCTGAGCAACAACAACAACTGGCAACCCAGTTTCGTACGTTGCTGATCTATACCTATGCGGGTGCACTGTCCCAAGTGCGTGATCAGAAGATCGAATATAAGCCCCTGCGTGCTGATCCAAACGACACTGAGGTGGAAGTGCGGACCCAGTTGGTGCAATCCCGCGGTGATCCGATCCAGCTGAGCTATCGTATGGAAAAGGTATCATCGGGTTGGAAAATGTATGACATCAATGTCATGGGGGCCTGGCTGGTCGACGCTTACAAAGGTACTTTCAGCAACGAAATCTCCAAGGGCGGGATCGATGGTTTGATAAAGACCCTGACAGACAAGAATGCGCAGCTTGCAGCCCGTTCTGCAGCCAAGAAGTAATCTCCTCTCTTTATCCGGTAAACCAAGGAAATCTCATGTTTAAGCCTGCTGCCAGCTTAACCGTTGATAACGCCAGCGATGTGCTGGCCGCAGGCTTGCAAGCAATTGCAGCAGGTCAGTCCAGCATTGACCTGAGTGCGCTGATCAATGTGGATTCCTCTGCGGTAGCGACAGTCCTTGCTTGGCAGCGTGCTGCCCGGCATCAAGGGCGCACCCTGGAGTTGGGTGTGCTGCCAGCAAACCTGCAAAGCCTCGCAGACCTGTATGGTGCATCGGCACTACTGGATGCACCTACTTCCGCTTCTGATCGACATCCCACCTCCTCGCACTAACAGCTCGCCGATAGACTAGTCTGAGTCAATGCTGCCAATGTGCAGTTGAGCTAGGCGGCACGCAGTCTGTCTGACCAATCCGGCTGCCGTGCCGGAAATCCCCTATAATCGAATGTTTCGCTACTCAATTCGTTGCCGATTTGCAAATCGCGACGGAGTGGGTTTTACAGTGGTATTGCAGGTCGATCGAGTCAAACTCAACTCAACCTAAGTAACCCAGGCAAAATGGCTGCTCTTCAAATTACTAATGTCCAAAAACGCTACCAGTCGCTGCAAGCGCTAGGTGGTGTCTCGCTCTCGATTGAGGAAGGTGAGTTTTTTGGTTTGCTCGGTCCCAATGGGGCGGGCAAGACCACGCTGATTTCGATTGTCGCGGGGCTTAATCGTGCCGATGCGGGTTCGGTTGCGATTCACGGACATGATGTTGTCACCGATTATCGTGCAGCACGTCGCAATCTCGGTGTTGTGCCGCAGGAGTTGGTGTTCGATCCGTTTTTTACGGTGCGTGAGACTTTGCGTATGCAGTCTGGCTATTTCGGGCTGAAGAACAATGACAAGTGGATCGACGAAGTGATGGAGAGCCTGGATCTGACCAACAAGGCAGATACCAATATGCGGGCCTTGTCCGGAGGAATGAAGCGTCGTGTGCTAGTGGCTCAGGCATTGGTTCACCGGCCGCCCGTGATCGTGCTGGATGAGCCCACCGCTGGTGTCGATGTCGAACTGCGTCAGACCTTGTGGAAGTTTATCGGCAGACTCAACCGGGAAGGGCATACCATTGTTCTGACCACGCATTATCTGGAAGAGGCGCAGGCCTTGTGCAATCGGATTGCGATGCTGAAATTCGGCAAGGTGGTGGCACTCGATTCAACTGAGGCATTGATCAAACGGATTTCTGGTTCACAGTTGGTAGTGCGGCTCAAGCACGGTGGTTTGCCAGAGCAATTACAGAATTTACTCATTCCATCAGACGGGCCTGCGGTCAATGGTCAGTATCAGTTGCGTGTGACCGATTACAGCCAGGTTGAACCAATTCTGGCGGCATTACGCACCAGTGGTGCTGTGATCGACGACATGCAGTTGCAACAAGCCGATCTGGAAGATGTGTTCATACAGATCATGGAAGGCAGCAAATGACTGGATTTCAAACTCTGTTCTACAAAGAGGTATTGCGTTTCTGGAAAGTCGCTACGCAGACCGTGACTGCGCCGATCATGACGGCGATGCTGTATCTGCTGATATTTGGCCATGTTCTGCAAGATCGTGTGCAGGTTTATCCGGGCGTACAGTACACGGGCTTCTTGATTCCTGGTCTGGTGATGATGAGTGTCTTGCAAAATGCATTCGCCAACAGCTCGTCCTCATTGATTCAATCCAAAATTACCGGCAATCTGGTGTTCGTTCTCCTGACTCCACTCTCCCATTGGGAAATTTTCAGCGCCTATGTTCTCGCTGCCATCGCGCGCGGATTGATTGTTGGTGCAGGGGTGTTTGTGGTCACGGCCTGGTTTGGGCATCTTAGTTTTGTAGCGCCATGGTGGATTGCAATCTTTGCCATCATGGGAGCGGCAATTCTCGGTACGTTGGGATTGGTGGCCGGTATTTGGGCTGAAAAATTTGATCAGCTTGCCGCGTTCCAGAACTTCCTGATTGTCCCGTTGACCTTCCTCGCTGGTGTGTTTTACTCGATCCACTCGCTGCCACCTTTTTGGCAGGCAGTCTCGCATTTCAACCCGTTTTTTTATATGATCGACGGCTTCCGCTACGGCTTTTTCGGACAATCGGATATTGATCCTTTCGTCAGCCTTGCCATCGTCGCCGTCTTTTTCATCGCGCTGGCCTCGCTCGCGGTGACCATGCTTAAACGCGGCTACAAGCTGCGCGCCGGCTCCCATTGAACCCTTGTGAAGAGCTGCACCATGCTACCCACACCTGAACTTGTTAAAAATTACATTGCCGCCGGCCTCACCTGTTCGCACCTTGATGTTGAAGGTGACGGCCAGCATTTCACTGCCGTGATTGTGTCGGAGGCCTTTGCCGGCAAGCGACTGATCCAGCGCCATCAGTTGGTCTATGCTGCGCTCGGTGATCGTATGCGTGAGGAAATCCACGCACTTTCAATGAAAACCCTCACCCCTGATGAATTTCAGAAATAAGGCCACTATTTTCTATGGATAAGCTTTTAATTCGCGGCGGAAATCGCCTCTCTGGTGACGTTACCATCTCGGGTGCGAAGAACGCAGCCCTGCCGATTCTGTGCGCCGGTCTGCTGACCGCCGATAATCTGCATCTGTCGAACATTCCGAATCTGCAGGATGTCACCACCATTCTCAAACTGATGCGTCAGATGGGGCTGCGTGTCGAGCAGGATGGTCATCAGGTCACGCTCAATGGTAACGACATCACCAAGCTTGAAGCACCGTATGAGCTGGTCAAGACCATGCGCGCCTCGATTCTGGTACTGGGGCCGTTGCTGGCACGTTTCGGTGAAGCCAAGGTGTCCTTGCCTGGCGGTTGCGCCATCGGTTCGCGTCCGGTCGATCAGCACATCAAGGGATTGCAGGCCATGGGCGCTGAAATCACGATCGATGCCGGTTATATCTATGCCAAGGCCAAGCGCCTCAAGGGTGCGCGTATCGTGACTGACATGATTACTGTCACCGGTACCGAAAATCTGCTGATGGCCGCCGTGCTGGCAGATGGTGAAACCGTGTTGGAAAATGCTGCGCGTGAACCAGAGGTCAGTGATCTGGCACATCTGCTGGTCGCCATGGGCGCAAAGATTGAAGGAATAGGCACTGACCGTCTGGTGATTCAGGGCGTGGCCAAGCTGCATGGCGCCACCCATCATGTCATCGCTGATCGTATCGAAACCGGGACTTTCCTGTGCGCGGTGGCAGCCGTGGGTGGTGATGTCACGCTCAAGAACACGCGTAGTAATTTCCTCGACGCTGCGTTGGACAAGCTACGTGAAGCGGGTGCGATTCTGACTTCAGGCGAGGATTGGATCCGCGTCCAGATGGCGCGTCGTCCCAAGGCGGTGAGCTTCCGTACAACGGAATATCCGGGCTTCCCGACCGATATGCAGGCGCAGTTCATGGCGCTCAACTGCATCGCTGAGGGTACCAGCCATGTGACCGAGACCATCTTTGAAAATCGCTTCATGCATGTGCAGGAACTCAACCGTCTCGGTGCTGCTATCGATATCGAAGGCAATACCGCGATTGTCAAAGGCGTCGAAAAATTTGTCGGTGCGCCGGTGATGGCAACTGACTTGCGGGCATCGGCCTCGCTGGTGATCGCTGGTCTGGCAGCACAAGGCGAAACGCTGATCGAGCGCATTTACCATCTGGATCGCGGTTACGACCGCATGGAAGCCAAGCTGTCGTCGGTTGGCGCCCAGATTGAGCGCGTTAAATAACTGGTGTTGAAAATGACTGAACAAGCTCCCCAGCAACTAACGCTGGCACTGTCCAAGGGACGCATCTTCGAAGAAACGCTGCCGCTGTTGCAGGCCGCAGGCATTATCGTTACCGAAGATCCTGAAACGTCGCGCAAACTCATCCTGCCGACTAATGATCCCGCTGTGCGCGTCATTATTGTGCGCGCCTCGGATGTGCCGACCTACGTGCAATACGGCGCGGCAGATTTTGGTGTCGCTGGTAAGGACGTGCTGCTGGAGCATGGCGGCGAAGGGCTGTACCAGCCGATTGACCTGAATATTGCCAAGTGCCGGCTGTCGGTCGCGGTACAGGATGGTTTTGACTACGCCAACGCCGTTCGCCAGGGTGCGCGTTTGCGGGTGGTGACAAAATACGTGAAGACCGCGCGCGAGCATTTTGCTTCCAAGGGCGTCCACGTTGATCTGATCAAATTGTATGGATCGATGGAGTTGGGCCCGCTGGTTGGTCTAGCTGACGCCATTGTTGACCTGGTCAGTACTGGTGGCACCTTGCGCGCCAACAAGTTGGTCGAGGTCGAGCACATCATTGATATTTCCTCGCGCCTCGTTGTTAATCAGGCAGCACTGAAACTCAAGCGCGAGCGCCTGCAACCGATTCTGGCCGCATTTGAAAAGGCCTCCCAGGCCGCTGCCTGATCGTTGCAATGGCAACCAGAAGTTTGGACACACATTCGAATCAAGGCCACATTATCATGAGCATCAATATCCGCAAACTCGATTCTGCTGAAGCTGGCTTTGAGCAAAAGCTCTCTGCTGTGCTGGCATTTGAAGCCAGCGAAGACGAAGCGATTGACCGCGCCGCGGCCAGTATTCTGGCCGACGTCAAGGTGCGTGGTGATGTCGCGGTACTAGAGTACACCACGCGGTTTGATCGACTCCATGTCACCAATGTTGCCGCTCTGGAAATTGGCAAGGCCGAGTTGGAGCGGGCACTGGATGATTTGCCTGCGACCCGGCGTGCTGCCTTGCAGACTGCCGCGGATCGCGTGCGTGCCTATCATGAGCGGCAAAAGCAGGAATGTGGTTCCGATGGCTTTCTCTATACCGAAGCTGACGGTACGGTGCTGGGGCAAAAAGTCACGCCGCTCGACCGGGTTGGCATTTATGTTCCTGGTGGCAAGGCTGCCTATCCCTCCTCGGTGCTGATGAATGCGATTCCTGCCAAGGTGGCAGGGGTGCAGGAAGTCATTATGGTCGTCCCCACTCCGGACGGTGTGAAGAACGAATTGGTGTTGGCGGCAGCCGCAATCGCCGGCGTTGACCGCGTCTTCACCATCGGTGGTGCACAAGCGGTCGGTGCGCTGGCTTACGGAACGGCGACGATTCCTGCGGTCGACAAGATTGTTGGTCCCGGCAACGCCTATGTCGCTGCTGCCAAGCGCCGGGTGTTCGGTGTGGTTGGCATCGACATGATTGCCGGGCCATCCGAAATTCTGGTCATTTGCGACGGCAGTACCGACCCTGACTGGATCGCCATGGATCTGTTCTCGCAAGCTGAGCACGATGAGCTGGCGCAGTCGATCCTGCTGTGTCCTGATGCTGATTACCTCGCCAAGGTCGAAGCCAGTATCAACCAGTTGCTTGATACGATGCCACGCAAGGAGGTGATTCGTACCTCGTTGACCAATCGTGGGGCGCTGGTCAAGGTGCGTGATATGTCGCAAGCCTGTGCCATCGCCAACATGATTGCTGCCGAGCATCTGGAAATTTCCGCCGAGCAGCCACAGCAGTGGGCGGATCAGATTCGCCACGCAGGAGCCATGTTCCTTGGGCGCTTTTCATCCGAGTCCCTCGGTGATTACTGTGCCGGTCCGAACCACGTATTGCCGACTTCACGCACTGCGCGATTCTCTTCGCCGTTGGGTGTGTATGATTTCCAGAAGCGTTCCAGTGTGATCAATGTCAGTCAGGCAGGTGCGCAAACGCTTGGCAAGATTGCCGCCGAACTGGCCTATGGTGAAGGCTTGCAGGCGCATGCCCGCTCGGCTGAACTGCGCCTGAAATGATGACGGCTGTGCGCAAGCCCGTCCGGCCATGAGTTGGCGAGACCGCATTTTCTGTGAAGATGCGCTGCAAGGGCTGGCGCGTATTCCTGATGGGCAGGTGGATTTGCTCATTGCCGATCCGCCTTATGGTCTAGGTAAGGATTACGGGAATGACTCCGACAAGCTCGATACCGAAGCCTATTTGCGCTGGACCGAGCAATGGATTACCGCGGCACTGCCTAAACTCAAGCCCAACGGCAGCCTCTACATTTTTCTGACCTGGCGTTATTCACCGGAAATATTTGTCATGCTCAAACAGCGCATGACCATGATCAATGAGATTATCTGGGATCGCCGTGTGCCTTCCATGGGCGGGACCACGCGCAAGTATTCCTCGGTACATGACACTGTCGGATTCTTTGTGGCCGCCAAGGATTATTACTTCGATCTCGATGCGATTCGGATTCCCTACGACGCTCAGACCAAAAAGGCACGCTCACGCTCGATCTTCGTCGGCGCCAAATGGCTGGAGTTGGGTTACAACCCCAAAGATGTCTGGAGCGTGTCGCGACTGCATCGTGAGCACAAGGAACGCGCTGATCATCCGACCCAGAAACCGCTGGAAATCATCGAACGCATGATCAAAGCATCCTGCCCCGAGGGTGGGGTAGTCCTTGATCCGTTCATGGGCAGTGGTACGACAGCCGTTGCCGCACGCCGCTGTGGTCGCCACTTCGTTGGCTTTGAATTGAATCCGGCCTATTGCGCATTGATCGAACAGCGCGTGGGAGATCTGAATGCGGTGCCGACAACGTCAGCAGACGTCGCCGGCACAACACCAACAACCCTCGAATCGGAACTCCCATGAGCAAGTCTCTGGTTGAACGCATCATTCGCGCCGACGTGCGCGCTCAAACCGCCTATGCAGTCCCGGATGCGACTGGCCTGCTCAAGCTCGACGCGATGGAAAATCCCTACGAACTGCCGCAGGATCTGCGTCAGCAACTGGCGCAGCGGCTGTCGGAGGTTGCTCTCAATCGTTATCCGATTCCGTCGTACCAGCATCTCAAGCAGCAGATCTGCTGCCATCTGGGTGTGCCATCCGGCTTTGATGTCATGCTGGGTAACGGCTCGGATGAGTTGATCTCGATTTTGTCAGTGGCTTGTGCGCAACCTGGGGCCAAGGTATTGGCGCCGGAACCTGGTTTCGTGATGTACCAGATATCGGCAAGGCTGGCCGGGCTGGAGTATGTCGGTGTACCGTTACATCCAGACTTTACGCTCGATATTGATGCTTTACTGGATGCGATTGCGCTGCACAAACCGGCGATTACCTATCTCGCTTATCCCAATAATCCGACCGGCACGCTGTATCGGGAATCCGACATTGAGGCCGTTCTGCGTGCCGTCGGCGACACAGGTATCGTGGTGGTAGATGAGGCGTATCAGCCGTTCGCGCAGCATAGCTTCATGCCGCGCTTGCCAGAGTTCAACAATCTGGTGGTTATGCGTACAGTCTCCAAGCTTGGGCTGGCAGGCATCCGTCTTGGTTATATGGCGGCCAACGCTGCTTTGTTGCAGGAATTCGACAAAGTGCGCCCCCCCTACAACATCAATGTGCTGACCCAGGCCGCTGCCGAGTTTTTGCTCGATCACAGTCATGTGCTGGAGCTTCAGGCAGCGCAACTGCGCGCTGCGCGCACCGCGCTCAGCGACGCCTTGGCAGCGCTGCATGGCGTGGAAGTATTTCCCTCGGCCGCCAATTTTCTGCTGATTCGGCTGGCAAATACGGATAAAGTATTCTCCGAACTGCTGCAACGTAAGGTATTAGTCAAAAATGCCGGTAAAATGCATCCATTGCTGCACAATTGCTTGCGCGTCAATGTCAGTACCGCTGAAGAAAATGCCGCATTCCTGGCAGCGTTGAAAGAGGCGATTCTGCGCACTGCCAAGTGAGCAAGATCAATACGCTGCCAGCAATCATTTTAGAAATGTCTGTTTTACCCTGATCATGTCAACTCCACGAACTGCAGAAGTCGTACGCAACACCAATGAGACGCAAATTCGCGTCGCCATCAACCTCGACGGTACTGGCCTCCAGAAGCTCGATACCGGCGTGCCGTTTCTCGATCACATGCTCGATCAGATCGCACGACACGGTTTGATTGACCTCGATATCGAGGCCAAGGGTGATTTGCATATCGACGCGCATCATACGGTGGAAGATGTCGGCATCACGCTGGGACAAGCTTTCGCCAAGGCGATCGGCGACAAGAAAGGCATCCGCCGCTACGGCCACGCCTATGTACCGCTTGATGAAGCGTTGTCACGTGTGGTGATTGATTTTTCTGGTCGTCCCGGTCTGGAATATCACATCCCGTTTACCCGCTCGATGATTGGCGGTTTTGACGTCGATCTGACCAGCGAATTCTTTCATGGCTTTGTCAATCATGCGCAGGTCACGCTGCATATCGACAATTTGCGCGGCATCAATGCGCACCATCAATGCGAAACCGTATTCAAGGCTTTTGGTCGTGCGCTGCGCATGGCCATCGAACTCGACCAACGTGCGGCAGGAACAATTCCTTCCACCAAGGGCAGTCTGTGATCGGCGGGCGTAGTCACTGACTGCGCCATTTGCACTTCCCGTGCTTTTGCATTTCTCTATATGAATAAAATTGTTGTAGTGGATTATGGAATGGGCAACCTGCGCTCGGTCGCACAAGCTCTGCGCCATGTTGCGCCGGAAGCAGATGTCCGGATTTCCGGTAAGATTGCCGATATTAATGCGGCGGATCGTATCGTCCTGCCAGGGCAGGGCGCCATGCCAGACTGCATGCGCTGCCTGCGCGAATCAGGTCTGCAGGAAGCGGTCTTGACTGCCGCCCGCAACAAGCCATTGTTTGGTGTCTGCGTTGGCGAGCAGATGCTGTTTGACTGGAGCGAAGAAGGCGATACGCCAGGTCTGGGATTGCTGCCCGGCAAGGTGGTGCGCTTCCAGCTTGATGGTCTGACACAAGAAGACGGCTCACGCTTCAAGGTGCCGCAAATGGGTTGGAATCGTGTCCGTCAGAATGTTCCGCATGCGCTCTGGGATGGCATCGATGATCAAGCCTACTTCTATTTCGTGCATAGCTACTACGCACAACCACAAAATACCGCGCATACGATAGGCGAAACGGTCTACGGGCAAGCATTTGCCTGTGCCGTGGCGCGCGATAATATTTTTGCAACACAATTCCATCCGGAAAAAAGTGCATCTGCGGGTTTGCAGCTGTATCGGAATTTCGTACACTGGAAACCCTGAATATTTGTCTACCCGGCAAGTCGCGATCTTCTCGCGTGACTTTTTCTGATTTTTTATTTCTTTTTACATTGTCATAACTGTAGCCATGCTGCTGATACCTGCCATCGACCTGAAAGACGGTCACTGCGTTCGCCTGAAGCAAGGCGATATGGACCAAGCCACCGTATTTTCCCAGGACCCCGCCGAGATGGCGCGTCATTGGCTGGCGCAGGGTGCACGTCGTCTGCATCTGGTTGACCTCAACGGCGCCTTTGCCGGCAAGCCCAAGAACGAAGCCGCAGTCAAATCCATCATCAAGGCAGTGCGCGACTTTGCCGCTGAAAATGATGTTGATGAAATCCCGGTCCAACTGGGTGGCGGCATTCGCGATCTGGACACCATTGAGCGTTATCTCGACGGTGGATTGTCCTACATTATCATCGGCACCGCAGCAGTCAAGAATCCCGGTTTTCTCCATGATGCCTGCAGTGCCTTCCCCGGTCAGATCATCGTCGGTCTCGATGCCAAGGACGGCAAGGTCGCCACCGATGGCTGGAGCAAATTGTCCGGTCACGAAGTGGTCGACCTCGCCCAGAAATTCGAAGGGTACGGCTGTGAAGCCATCGTCTACACGGATATCGGTCGTGACGGCATGATGGGTGGCGTCAACATCGAAGCCACCGTGCGCCTGGCGCAAGCGGTATCGATTCCGATCATTGCCTCCGGCGGCGTACATAGCATCAAGGATGTGGAAGCCTTGTGCGATGTGCAGGATGAGGGTATTGAAGCCGTTATCTGTGGCCGTTCCATCTACGAAGGCACACTGGACCTGAATTCGGCTCAGCTGCGCGCTGACGAACTGACTGAAACCAACTTGTCGCTGCCTTCCGAAGGGACAGACGGCACCTGATCATGACACTCGCAAAACGCATTATTCCCTGTCTCGACGTGACGGCTGGACGCGTCGTCAAAGGCGTCAATTTCGTCGAACTGCGTGACGCCGGGGATCCCGTTGAGATCGCCCGCCGTTATGATGAGCAGGGCGCGGATGAAATCACTTTTCTGGACATTACAGCGTCCTCCGATGGCCGAGGTCTGATCCTCGACATCATCGAAGCAGTCGCCTCGCAGGTGTTCATTCCGCTGACCGTCGGTGGTGGCGTACGTGCGGTGGAGGATGTGCGTCGACTGCTCAATGCCGGCGCTGACAAGGTTGGTATCAATACCTCCGCTGTAACCAATCCGCAACTGGTGGCCGATGCCGCCAGCAAATACGGCTCGCAATGTATTGTAGTTGCCATTGATGCCAAACGTACCGGCGAAGGTAAGTGGGAAGTCTTCACCCACGGTGGTCGCAATGCGACCGGACTGGACGCGATTGAGTGGGCGCGCAAGATGGCGCAACTGGGCGCAGGAGAAATCCTGCTGACCAGTATGGATCGCGACGGCACACGCAGTGGTTTTGATTTGGCACTGACCCGGGCTGTCTCCGAGGCCGTGTCGATCCCTGTAATCGCTTCCGGCGGTGTAGGCGGCCTGAAGGATCTGGCCGATGGCATCAAGCAGGGTAAAGCTGACGCCGTACTGGCTGCGAGCATCTTCCACTATGGACAACATACGGTCCAGGAAGCCAAGCGGTTCATGGCTGCGCAAGATATTCCAATGAGGTTGGCATGAGCATCAGTGCGAAATGGTTGAACAAGGTAAAGTGGGACGAAGTCGGTCTGGTGCCTGTGATTGCCCAAGAGGTCGGGACCAATGACGTACTGATGTTTGCCTGGATGAATCGCGAGGCGCTGGCCAAAACGGTTGAAAGCGGCGAAGCAGTCTACTGGAGTCGTTCGCGCAAGAAGCTATGGCACAAGGGCGAGGAGTCTGGTCACTTCCAGAAAGTCCACGAAGTGCGTCTGGACTGCGACGAGGATGTAGTCTTGCTCAAGGTTGAGCAGGTCGCGGGTATAGCCTGTCATACTGGCCGACATTCCTGTTTCTTCCAAAAATTCGAAGGTAATGCCGAAACAGGTGAATGGCAGACTGTCGAACCGGTATTGAAGGATCTGGACGCCGCGCCCGAGAAGGAAAAGCCCAAACGTACCCGTAAAGTCACTCCCAAGGCGCCACTATGAGCGAAACATTGCGTCGCCTCGCCGAGGTGATCGACTCCCGTAAGTTGGTCAATGGTGGTGATCCGGAGAAGTCGTATGTTGCCCGCCTGTTTTCCAAGGGCGATGACGCCATTCTCAAGAAAATCGGCGAAGAAGCTGCTGAAACCATCATGGCGGCCAAAGATGCGCGCGTCAGCGGTGATGCCTCCAAGGTGCTCTACGAATGCGCCGATCTGTGGTTCCACTCGATGGTACTGCTGGCCCAGTTTGATCTCCAGCCACAAGATGTGCTCAACGAACTTGCGCGCCGTGAAGGTCTTTCTGGACTGGAAGAAAAAGCCAGTCGCAAGGACTCCTGAGCAGATAGCCGCCGCAGCGCATCTCTGAAACGCCGTCAGTACTTATTGCCATTCATCAGGAAAATCGTATGGACAATTGTATTTTTTGCAAAATTGCCGCCAAGCAGATCCCGTCCAAGACCATCTATGAAGATGATGACGTGATTGCTTTTCACGACATCAATCCCGCTGCACCGGTCCATTTTCTGATTGTGCCCAAGCAGCATGTTGCTACGCTGGCAGACTGTGGCGATCAACATGCCGCGTTGCTGGGCAAGATGGCGTTGCTGGCGCCGCGTCTGGCCGAGCAACTAGGCTGTGGCTACCAGGCTGATGCCGACGGTGAAAAGCGCGGGGGGTTCAAAACCCTATTCAATACCGGACCAGATGGTGGTCAAGAGGTCTATCACCTGCATATGCATGTCATTGGTGGCCCCCACCCGTGGCGTGTGAAGTTTGTGCAGCAGTGATATATTCATGGCCTATGCTACACAAGTGGTGTGGCCGTTCAAGATTCAAGTTTCGCTAGGAGAAGATGATGGGTGCATGGGGTCCGATTCACTGGATAGTTGTCTTGGTCGTTGTCATGCTGGTGTTTGGCACCAAGAAGCTCGGTAACGTCGGCTCTGATCTGGGCAAAGCCATCAAGGGATTTAAAGATGGAATGAAGGGCGAGGAAGAAAAGCCTGCTGCCAAGGAACAGACCACGATTGATGCGCCAGCCAAGGACAAGGAAAAGTCTGGCAACTGATCCAATGCCAGGTATTGTCAGTTCTCTTATGTGCGACGCGTGCAAGCAAGCGTCGCAGCCTATGATGTTGTCTGTTTCTCCACCGCAAGAGTCTCCTGTTCAATGATAGATATTGGCCTTTCGAAATTGGCGTTAATCGGTGTGGTCGCGCTGGTCGTGATCGGGCCAGAGCGCTTGCCGAAGGTGGCGCGTATGGCGGGGACGTTGTTTGGTCGTGCACAACGCTACATCAATGATGTCAAGACTGAAGTCACGCGTGAGATTGAGCTGGACGAGTTGCGCAAGATGCAGACTGATATGCAGGACGCCGCTCACGAGGTAGAAAACAGTATCGCCGGAGGCCTCTCTGACACCCAGGAGGGCATCAATGGTACGTGGCAGGGTAGCGATAGCGATCACAACTGGCGCAGTACACCAAGCCCTGAAGCGGTGGCGTTGAAGGCCAGGCGCTTTCGTCAAAAGAAATTGGCGCGCAACTCTGCATTACCTGCCTGGTACAAAAATCAGCACGGAGCACGTAGTCGGGTTATTTCCGCTGCTGCTCGCGTGGCAAAATTCCGTTCTGGCGGCACAGGTAAACCCGGCGGTTTTTTCTAATCCAGATGGCAGCGCTTGTCATTTCTCTCCCGTAGTCATTCCATGGCCGAAGAACAAAATACTGCAGGTGCTGAAGAAACCTTCATCTCGCACCTGATCGAACTGCGCAGTCGTATCATCAAGGCATCCGCAGCGATACTGATTGTCTTCGTGTGTCTGTTGCCCTGGGCCGCCAATATTTTTGATATTCTGGCCTACCCCATGATTCATGCGCTGCCAGCTGGCAGCAAAATGATCGCGACCGGCGTCATAACGCCGTTCATGATTCCCATCAAGGTCACGCTGCTACTGGCGCTGATTATTGCCTTGCCGTGGGTGTTGTACCAAATGTGGGCTTTCGTGGCACCGGGTCTCTATGCACATGAAAAGCGGCTGATCGCGCCGCTGGTCATTTCTTCGTCACTGTTATTTATCATTGGCGTCGCGTTCTGCTATTTCTTTGTGTTTGGCGCGGTCTTCCCCTTCATCAATCACTTTGCGCCAAAGTCAGTCTCCGTCGCGCCAGATATTGATAGCTACGTCGATTTTGTATTGACCATGTTTCTCGCCTTCGGCCTGACCTTCGAGGTACCCATTGTCGTGATCGTGCTAGTGCGCATGGGATTGGTGCCGCTGGCCAAGCTCAAGCAGATTCGGCCCTATGCGGTCGTTGGCGCCTTTGTGATCGCCGCCGTTGTTACACCGCCTGATCTGATGAGCCAGTTGATGCTGGCAGTGCCGCTTTGCCTGCTGTATGAAATCGGTCTCTTTGTGGCGCCAATCTTTGAGCGTGCGACACGTGCGCCACAAGATGAGGCGACTAGCGAATCCTGAGTCGTGAGTGTGCATCAGGGTGTGTCGATGCGCAATCAATCCTAGTAAAAAGGCCACGTGAGCATCGCCACGTGGCCTTTTTATTTATTGTCAGACTTTGTCGTCAGATCAGCCTGCAACGTGGCTATTCAGAAATGACCAATGGCACTTCACGTAGCCACTTCACCAAAGGAAAGGCATCCTTAAAGCTACTCACCAGTTCTTTGCCGAGGTCAGTGGGGATCTTTTTCTTGATGCTGGTTTCTTGCCACACGATGAAGCTCTTGAGCTTGATATATTCGATATGCGCACTGTCGGCATCGAACCCCTTGGGCGGACGTGTGAGCTTGCCTTCTTCCTGCAAGCCACCAAAACCATCCTTGATGGACTTGCTCTTGATGACCTTGCTGAAGCCAGCCGCATCCGCGATCACCTGTTGGCGGATCGCCTTCAAGCGATCAGAAGGTGGCAGATACTCGCCCCCAGCTACCAATAACTGACCTGCTGCATCGATATGGAAATAGTAGGAAGGGCCACCGCCCTGGCTTGGCTTTTTCAGACCGCTAGAGGTAATGGCCGCCGAAAAGTGCGTCTTGTAGGGACTTTTGTCATGCGAGAAGCGCATGTCGCGGTTGATCCGAAATAGCGCCTTCTTTGGATTACAATCCGCAATGGCTGGATCAAATTTGCTGATGTCAGCGATCAATGTGATCACCAGTTCCAGAAATTCGGCGCGCAGGATGTCATAGCGTGGTTTGTTCATCACAAACCACGCGCGATTGTTATTTTCGGAAAGCTCCGCAAGGAATTGGGTCAGGTCACGAATATGCATAATGTGTGTAGATTTTGATCGATATCTCAGTCTGGCATGGTAGCAATAACGCAGCTCTTTACTGATTTTCCTCGGGTTTTGGCGGCGGACGTTTGCCAACGACGATTTCCAGCGAGGTCTCCTGAGCTTTGCGCAGGACATTCATTTTTGCCTTTTGTCCCGGAGTCAGTTGGGCAATCAGATTGAGCATCTCGGTTGTATCCGCGACCGGTTTGCCTTCCACGCTGATTAAAATGTCACCAGGTTTCATCCCCGCGCGGTCTGCTGGACCTCCTTTTAGTACGCCTGCAATGATGGCTCCGGTTTTTTTTGTGAGCCCAAAGCTTTCCGCCAGTTCGGGCGTAATGTCCTGAGGTTCGACGCCAATCCAGCCCCGGACCACTTGACCATGACCGATGATTTCCTCCATCACGGTCTTTGCGGTGGATACCGGAATCGCAAAGCCAATGCCCAGATTGCCACCCGTGCGTGAATAGATTGCTGTATTGATGCCCAGAAGATTGCCATTGGTGTCCACTAGCGCGCCACCCGAGTTACCAGGGTTGATTGCCGCATCGGTCTGAATGAAGTTTTCAAACGTATTGATGCCAAGGTGATTTCGGCCAAGCGCAGAAATGATACCCATGGTCACGGTCTGACCGACTCCAAACGGATTGCCGATGGCCAGTACCACGTCGCCGACGGTTGCCTGCTCAGCATGCGCCAGGGTAATGGCAGGCAGATTGGGCAGATCGATTTTGATCACTGCGAGGTCGGTTTCCGGGTCTGCACCGACGACCTTGGCCGATGCCTTGCGGCCGTCCGTAAGCGCAACTTCAATTTCATCAGCAGCCTCAACCACGTGATTGTTAGTCAGGATGTAACCCTGTGGGCTGACGATGACACCTGAGCCCAGGCTGGACTGTTTATCGTCCTGTTGCTGGTCGTCTTGCTGATCACCGAAGAATTTCTTGAAAAACGGATCGTCCATGAAAGGGCTTTTTTGCGGTCGCGCCTCGGTCGTGGTGAAGATGTTGACTACCGAGGGCATCGCCTGACGTGCCGCATCGCGGTAGGAGTTAGGTGCAGGCACACCCGGCGTAACCTCCTGCATTTGCACGGAAGAGACCGCAGGGCGTACACGCGCACCGAAGATGCCAGTGACCCAATCGGGCTTCAAGGTCGCTACAATGAACCAGATCGCCAAGCCGACCGTTACGGTTTGTGCAAATAACAGCCAAAAACGTCGCATATTGAATGAAAGATGAGGATAAAAGATGACCCTGCGCACGACTACAAGGGATGAACTGGCCGCTTATCTGGCACAAACACTTAATGTCGCACAATACCGCGATTATTGCCCAAATGGGCTACAGGTGGAAGGGCGCAGCGAGATTGGCTTGATTGTCAGTGGCGTCACCGCCAGCCAGGCATTGCTCGATGCAGCAGTCGATTTGAAGGCTGATGCAGTGCTGGTACATCACGGTTACTTCTGGCGCGGTGAGGATGCTCGCGTCATCGGCATGAAACACAAACGTCTCAAGACCCTGCTGGCGAACGATATCAACCTGTTTGCCTACCATTTGCCTCTGGATGCACATCTGACGCTGGGTAACAACGCGCAACTGGCCCGTATTATCGGACTCGAAGGTAGCAGCCGTTTCGGCGATGAGCAGTTGGGCTGGCTTGGTCATGTCTCGACATCAACTGGTATGCAGACGGTAGCAGATCTGGCACAGGCGATCGCGCAGCGTCTCGGACGCACGCCATTGCTCATTGGTGACGGCAATGTCCCGCTAAGGCAAGTGGCGTGGTGTACTGGTGCTGCCCAGGGTATGCTAGGAGACGCCATTGCCGCAGGTGCATCAGTCTACATCAGCGGCGAGATTTCAGAGCCTACCGTGCATCTGGCCCGCGAGGCAGGGGTCGCCTACATCGCTGCCGGGCATCACGCGACCGAACGTTACGGCGTGCAGGCGCTGGCGGCACAATTGGTCGAGCGTTTCGGGATCGAACACCACTTCATCGATATTGATAATCCGGTATAAGCCTATAACAGCCTTACTTTTTCAGGGCATCACGGATTTCGCGCAGCAATAAGACGTCTTCCGGTGTTACCGTCGGTGCTGCGGGTGTTTCTTCGGTCTTGGCGCGCAGCGCCAGATCACGCGCCTTGTTGATAGCGCGCACCATCTGGAAGATGATAAAGGCCAGAATCAGGAAGTTGATCAGGATGGTCAGGAAATTACCATAGGCAAAAACAGCGCCGGCCTTCTTCGCTTCGACCAGCGTCAGATGTGAATCCTGTCCGTTCAGTGGTAGATAGTAGTTGGCAAAATCCAGTCCGCCGACAATCCTGCCGACCAGCGGCATAATGATATCTTGTACCAAAGATTCGACAATTTTTCCAAATGCACCGCCAATAATGACACCGACAGCGAGGTCGACTACATTGCCCTTGAGTGCGAAAGCGCGGAATTCTTGCATCATGCCCATATTTTTCTCCTCGAAATTGTTGCAAAACCTTGCGCACGGTTATATCGTGCTCCGATAAAAAAGTAAATTAGCTGCAATTTTTTTCCAGATTGCAGGATTCAAAGAATTAATTGAGACAAAACCAGATTTTCTGCAGTGCAGCAGGGTGGGTAAGCATGCCGTCGGTAGTTTTATTCACGAATGAAGTTACTGTAAGTCGCTTTAATTGACCTTTACGCCTCGCTATAATCAGCGGCCGCTGTAAAAGTCTCGCAGTTTTCGTCTTTTCACTAATTTGGGGTTGGTATGAGTAACGAAAAACAGGTCGATTCCAATCGACGTGGCTTGCTTGTCGCGACTTGCGCGGCAGGTGGTGTTGCCGGACTTGCTACAGCGGGGGCGTTTGTTTCCACGTTTCAACCGTCGGAACGGGCGAAAGCTGCAGGGGCACCGGTTGAAGTCGATATTTCTACCCTCACACCAGGGGAAATGCGGACAGTGGAATGGCGCGGCAAGCCCGTCTGGATTCTCAAGCGTACGCCAGAGATGGTGGCTTCGCTGAAGAAAGTCGATGCCCAGGTTGCCGATCCGAAGTCCGAACGTACCGAATTTTCGACCACGCCGGAATATGCGCTCAATGAATGGCGCTCCATTAAACCGGATTTGCTCGTGGTTGTGGGGATCTGCCCGCATCTCGGCTGTTCTCCCAGTTCCAAATTTCAGCCCGGTGCGCAACCGTCCTTACCGGATGACTGGCAGGGCGGTTTCCTCTGTCCGTGTCACGGATCGACCTTCGATCTGGCCGGACGGGTCTACAAAAACAAGCCATCCCCTGATAACTTGCAGGTGCCGCGCTACATGTTTGAGGGCGACACCAAACTGGTGATCGGCAAAGATGAGAAAGGGGAGGCATAAGCATGGCTGCATTTCACGAAAAGGAATTGCCCGCGGATGCACCAGCTTCTGCCAAGGCACTCAATTGGATTGATGCGCGTTTCCCGCTGACCTCGACGTTGAAGGCGCATATCACCGAGTATTACGCGCCCAAGAATTTCAACTTCTGGTATGCATTTGGTTCGTTGGCATTGCTGGTGCTGGTGATCCAGATTGTCACCGGGATCTTCCTGGTGATGCACTACAAGCCCGATGCCACGCTGGCTTTCGCTTCGGTCGAATACATCATGCGTGATGTCCCCTGGGGATGGCTGGTGCGTTACATGCACTCAACCGGCGCCTCGGCCTTCTTCATCGTGGTCTATCTGCATATGGTGCGTGGGCTGCTGTATGGCTCTTACCGCAAGCCGCGTGAGCTGGTGTGGCTGTTCGGTGTCGCCATTTTCCTGTGCCTGATGGGCGAGGCGTTCATGGGCTATCTGCTGCCATGGGGGCAGATGTCTTACTGGGGCGCACAAGTCATCGTCAACCTGTTTGGCGCAATTCCCTTCATCGGGCCAGATCTGTCGTTGTGGATTCGCGGTGACTATGTGGTCTCAGACGCCACGTTGAACCGTTTCTTTTCCTTCCACGTGATCGCGATTCCTTTGATCCTGATCGGTCTGGTGGTGGCACACATCGTTGCGCTGCACGAAGTTGGCTCCAACAATCCCGACGGCATCGAGATCAAGGAAAAGACCGACGCCAACGGTATTCCGCTCGATGGCATCCCCTTCCATCCTTACTACACGGTGCACGACATCATGGCGGTGTCGGTATTCCTGCTGGTATTCAGTGCAGTGGTGTTTTTCGCTCCGGAGATGGGTGGTTACTTCCTGGAGTACAACAACTTCATTCCTGCCGATTCGCTGAAGACGCCGCCGCACATTGCCCCAGTCTGGTATTTCACGCCGTTCTACTCGATTTTGCGCGCCACGACGTCGGCCTTCATGAGTTACCTGATTGCCGCAGTTGCCGCCTATGTTGCCTTGCTACTGGTGAAGTCGCGTCGTAGTGGCGTCTTCAAGATCGCTGCGGTGATTATTGGTCTGGCTATTATCGTGGGTATGCTGAAGTTCGATGCCAAGTTTTGGGGCGTGGTATTGATGGGATTATCGGTTGTGATTCTGGGTGGCCTGCCATGGCTGGATCATTCCCAGGTGAAGTCAATCCGCTATCGTCCGAGCTGGCACAAGTATATCTACATCCTTTTTGGCATTTCCTTCCTGGTGCTTGGTTATCTGGGCGTCAAGCCTCCTGGTGTATGGGGTAGCCTACGTGTAGGAGAACAGATTCTGCTCACCGACATCGCTCAGACCGTGAGTCAGATCTGTGCGTTCATCTATCTCGGATTCTTCTTGTTGATGCCGTGGTGGAGTGGGGCAGGAAAATTCAAGCCCGTGCCTGATCGTGTTACTTATCATCCGCACTAAGAGCCAGCCAAGAGGATAAAAATGACATTGCTCAAAAGATTCATTGCAACACTTGTGCTGCTTCCGGCGGTCGCATTGGCCAGTGAGGGGGGACTAGTTCTGGACAAGGCACCGGATCGCACGACCGATATTTCTGCACTGCAAAACGGTGCCAAGCTATTCGTCAACTATTGTCTGAATTGCCATTCGGCATCATCCATGCGCTATAACCGGCTGCGTGATATTGGTTTAACGGAACAGCAAATCAAGGATAATCTGTTGTTCACCGGCGAAAAAGTTGGTGATCTCATGAAAACCAGCATGCTGCCGCAGGATGCCAAGGCCTGGTTTGGTGCGGTGCCGCCAGATTTGTCCGTGATTGCCCGGGCCAAGGCATCCGAAGCCGGTTCTGGTCCGGACTGGCTCTATACCTATCTGCGCAGTTATTATAAGGATGACAGCCGCCCGACCGGCTGGAACAACCTGGTTTTCCCGAATGTTGGCATGCCGCATGTGTTGTGGGAACTGCAAGGTATTCGCGCTGCAAAATTTGCTGATGAGAAAGATCCACACGAAGAAGGCAAGCTGATACACAAATTTACTGGTTTTGAACAGCTGAAACCGGGCAAAATGAGCGAAGTTGAGTACGATAATGCAGTGGCAGACTTGGTTGGCTACTTGCAATGGATGGGTGAACCCGCGCAAAATACGCGTAAACGCCTGGGAGTTTGGGTGTTGCTGTTCCTTGGCGGCTTCCTGGTACTGGCGTGGCGCTTGAATGCTTCCTTCTGGAAAGAGGTGAGGTAGGGCGCCAACCGGGTTTTCAACTTGGTTTTTGATAAAGTAGGTTTCGTGTCCGCGCAGTTAGCGGACGGTCGTATCGGGGTGAGACGGCTGTCGTCTCGCCCCCTTTGTTTCTAAGGCACTACAACAATGATGGTTCTCTACTCGGGCACAACCTGCCCATTTTCGCAACGCTGCCGTCTGGTCCTGTTTGAAAAGGGCATGGATTTTGAAATTCGTGACGTTGACCTATTCAACAAACCAGAAGATATTTCGGTCATGAATCCTTATGGACAAGTACCGATTCTGGTCGAGCGTGACCTGGTTCTGTACGAATCCAATATCATCAACGAATATATTGATGAGCGTTTCCCGCACCCGCAGCTGATGCCGGCTGATCCTCTCATGCGTGCCCGTGCGCGTCTGATGCTGTTCAATTTCGAGAAGGAATTGTTTATCCACGTGCATACGCTGGAAAACGAGAAGAGCAAGGCCGCGGAGAAGTCTCATGAAAAGGCGCGCAATGAAATCCGCGATCGTCTGACCACACTGGCACCGCTGTTCCTCAAGAACAAGTACATGCTCGGCGACGAGTTCTCGATGCTAGACGTGGCGTTGGCGCCATTGCTGTGGCGTCTGGATCACTATGGTATCGAACTGTCCAAGACAGCCGCGCCGTTGATGAAGTACGCTGAACGTATCTTCTCGCGTCCAGCATATATCGAAGCACTGACCCCATCCGAAAAGGTCATGCGTCGTTAATTCACGCAACACCTGCAGTTCTTGACTGCGTTTTTGCGTCATCCTGTTCGCCGGTTGTGCTCCTGAGAGAGGACAATCGGCGAATGCCTTTTAGATTGCTGCATTGCTGATTTGCCTGACGCTTGGTCGAGGCAAATTGCTGCTAGCAATGGTTTTCCAGATTGGTTCAAGTCATGCAAGAAGTGTCTACCAAACCCTATCTTTTGCGTGCCATCTATGAATGGTGCACAGACAACGGCTACACACCGTACATCACGGTATTGGTGGATGGGCGCACGCGTGTGCCGATGCAATTCGTCAAGAATGGCGAAATTGTCCTCAACATCAGTTTTGAAGCCACCAGTGGTCTCAAGATGGATAATGATTTCATTAATTTCAGTGCCCGTTTTGGCGGCGTATCGCGTGACATTTCCGTGCCGGTCGATAACGTCGTGGCGATTTATGCGCGCGAGAACGGTCAGGGCATGGCCTTTGAAGTTCCTGTTGTCACCGGTTCCGCAGAAGAAAATCAAGAGCCGACCGACGCGCCAATCAGTGTTGCCGGCGGGTTGACATCAGTGCCAACGGGCGAAAAAACAAATGCCGAATCAGATGCCTCGCCGGAAGAAGATCCGGAACCGCCAAAAAAAGGTGGAAGACCTGTACTAACTCGAATTAAATAGTGTATAGTAGCGGTCTTGGTTAGTTCGCTGGCTTAGCTCATCTGGTAGAGCACCTGACTTGTAATCAGGGGGTGGCGGGTTCAAGTCCTGCAGCCAGCACCAGTATTACTAAAAAAAGGCCCTCCGTTTGTGAGGGCCTTTTTTTACGTCTAAAAATTCGAAAAATTTTCGATGCGGTTTTCCTGCGCATGCCGAGATAAATTCTGAATAATTCAGTATGGAAGTCTCGTGATTTGGAGGGGATTTTGATGAGTTGCCGACGAAGATATTTACTATCTCTTTTCCGGTTATGCTTCCTACCAGACCTTTAGTAAAGTTTTGATGTTCGAAATTTGCACGCCATTGCCAATCAAACAAATATCAGCAGCATGCTTCGGTGAAGTTCACGGCTAAAAATAGCTGTATCAACTGTTTTTACTAAAACGCTTTTGGTAGCTCAGACCAATCCGTCGTGTAGTGGAATGTTTTATTGTCGAAACGGGCTTTCCATCGTCCAAAACCGACACTAGACCCTAAGCGTAAGGTGTCGCGTCCGTAGCGCTTGTTTATCGCATCCATGGCGTTCATTAAGGCAGGGGAGTCTTGTTTTGATACACCGTTTTCAAACAAAATCCCTTGCATTGCCTTGCGCGGCTCGAGGTTCATCAGGATGACACCTGCTTTTTTGTAGCGTAATTCTGGTGTGAATATTTTTTTTAAGCCCCATAGGGCGGCTTTGTTCAGTACACGAAGATCGGCGCTGGGGCTTGGTAGCTGGATGGTGCGGCCGTTGTTGTATTGTGGTTCGTCTGTTTTGAATCGATCCGTCTGAACAAAGACATGCAAGGCACCGCATTGGGCGTGTTGTGTTCTCAGCTTTTCTGTCGCGCGTGCGACATAGAGGGTGACCGCTTCTTCTAACTCGCGCAGTGTGTTGACACGTTGCCCGAATGAGCGGGATGAGATGATCTGCTGATGTGGGGGAGTCATCGTTTCTAGCGCAATGCAGGAGATGCCGCGTAATTCGTTGCAGGTTCTTTCGACGACTACGCCGAATTGTTCACGCATGGCTTTTGAGGGGGTTTCTCTCAGGTCTTGGACAGATGCAATACCCATTGCATGCAGACGTTCGCTGATACGTCTTCCTATTCCCCAGATTTCGCCTACATCAATCTCTGAGAGGATGTTATCAATCCGTGCTGGGTTCATGCTCGACAGGTCACAGATACCTTCAAACTCTGGTTGTTTTTTTGCGATGTGATTGGCCATTTTGGCTAGTGTTTTTGTGCTGGCAATACCAACGCAGACGGGCAATGCCGTCCAATTTTGTATTTGCGTTTTGATGGCCCGACCCATTTGTGTCATGTTTGGCCATTGGCTTGCCATGCCGCTCAGATCCAGAAAGCTTTCATCGATGGAATAAACCTCGACGTGTGGACTGTAGGTTCGCAGGATCGTCATCACGCGATTGCTCATGTCAGCGTAGAGCGTGTAATTGGAAGACAGTGCGATGATGCCGTGCTGTTGTGCGAGGTCTTGCAGCATGAACCAGGGGGCCGCCATTTTGACACCGAGGGCTTTGACTTCATTGGAACGTGAGACGGCACAGCCATCGTTATTGGACAGTACGACAACAGGCTTTCCTTCGAGATGGGGATTAAACGCACGCTCGCAGGATACGTAGAAGTTATTGACGTCAACCAGTGCAAACAATGGCTCAGAGTTAACGCCCATGAAGCACCTTGCGAACGACGCCGACGACGACACCCCAGACTTGCATTTCTTCACCATCCTTGAATGTGATCGTTGAAAAGGCTGGATTATCTGGTCGTAATTCGATCACGTCACGGACTGTGTACAGCCATTTGATCGTAAATTCGTTATTCACGACGGCGATGACGATATCGCCATGGCGCGGCGGAAGAGAGCGATCAACCGCCACCTTATCTCCATCAAAAATCCCGGCACCGTTCATGCTGTCGCCGGTTACCGTAAACAGAAATGTCGCTGCTGCACGTTCTATCAAGTATTTGTTCAGGTCGAGCGGTTCGGCTGTGTAATCAGCAGCTGGGCTGGGAAATCCTGCCGATATCTTATGGATGATGTGCAGGGGCAGGGTGTCAGCATTGGAGAAGAGAGCAGCCGGTATCGGGAACTGCTCACAGCCAAGCTGCGCAAGCGCTGAAGAAAGAAAAATTTCCATAAAGATACTCATAATGCTGTATATAAAAACAGTATATCAGTCTCTCTTAGGTCTTTGCGCGGAGTTGCCCCCAACCCGCGCCTGGAGGCTAAATAGCTTTTTTTTGACTCAAATTTGCATCACTGCCAAAAGTAAGCCCGACGTGGCATAGGAGCCAGGTCGGACGGTATTGATTTTAACGAACCTATAAAGTGTTTATTAACAACTTTGCAGGATCGGGTACTATCAGTAAAAAAGTGGGTCACAGCGTGAAAAAAGAGCAATAAGGGGAAAAATGGATGCGGCAATTTTAGTTTCGATAATCTCGGCTTCTGCATCAATTGCGGTCGCGGGGCTAACTTTTTTCCTGACAAAAAGAAAAGAACGTGAAGCTGATTGGAAAAAGCAGAAACTGGAACATTACCGCGAATTTTTAGAAGCATTGAACGGGGTGGTTATTCGAAAAAAAAACTTACCCCCAGAAAATCATCTCCGCTGGGCAAAGGCATGCAATACCGTTGGGTTAGTAGCGTCTCAAACAGTCTTAGCCGCCCTATGGCAGTTTCAAGAGGCGACATCAAAAAGTAATACAAACACTTCTCCAAGTGAGCATGACAGATGCTTAAACCAACTAATTTTAGCCATAAGAGCTGATCTTGGTATCCGCCCAAAGGATGACCCAGAGGCATTCAAATTTCGCCTGTGGTCTTCTGATTAGTTAGCATTGAGCAGGCCCAAACAGGCGTATTTTACGACTGGATTAAGCATGCAATTCATTACGGCGTGAATGCTGCATATGTTTTTTCCTCGCGCTTTAATCTTCGCCGTACCTGCGGAAGGTATCTTGCAGAAGTATCTGCGGCTAGGCTATTGCAGAATAGTGATACATCTATTTAGCAACTCTTCATTTCCTATAATTACAATATTCAGTTTTTTTCTGGATCGCGTGATATTTTGAAGAAGCATCTTAGTTGGAGCGTAGTAGACATTACCTTTGTAAATCAGATCGCCGTTGTCGGCATAGGAAAAAAAACTATCAATCGTTACTACTACGCCATCAAATTCTTGTCCGATTACTTGGTGTGATGTTCTATTGGTTTTTTCCGAGTATTGTTCGTGATGTTCTTTGTTGTACTGCGATGGAGTGAAGCGCAATATTTCCCATTTACTTTCATCCAGTGCATCGAGATATTTTTTTGCATCATCGTTAGCATTAAAATAATTTATTTCAATGTTTCCGTCACTGATTATTGGCACGGATTTATTTTTATTAAAGAGCATTTTTATGAATGCAGCTATTTCTTTGTTTGTTCTTATCTTCTCCGACAATTTATATTCAGCGATTGATTCAATTAAAGCAATCTTCGTACTTATATCTCTTTCTTCCTCAAAGCGTGCCAGCGTTTGAAGTTTGTCGTGAGAAAAGATGCAGCAGCATTTTTCTAGCTTTACTTTTTCGATGATGGCATCAAGTTGGCTGGGATAAATTCGTTGAGCTTCGTCGATAATAATCAAATTATGGTTTGCAAAATCGTGGTTCCCGTAAGTTTTTATCGGGGTAATCACCCAGCCATTTTCCACCAACGCAGCGTGACCAGGATTTAACATTCCACAGTGAATTATGAGCGGTTTCTTCTTGTAGCCCATCATATTCATCGCGATGTCATATGTCAGCAAAGTCTTTCCCGTACCAGCACTTCCTGTGATTGAAATAAATATCGCTCTCTCGGACGACGTCCAGGAATTGACGATTTTATTCTTTATCTCTTCTTGTTGCTTCGTTAAAAAATACTTCCCCGTTAAGAATCTTTCTGTGGAATTGAAAGGCGATACTAGATAATCAGACGGGTTGAACAATGCATCAGGTGCCTCAGGGTTGCCTACTTCCTGGTTGGAGAGTAATTCCAGCAGATGTTCAATTTTTGTCTTTTCAAGTTGATCATCATCCCGAAGGAAGTACAAATCTTGCGATTCCGACACGTAGGTGAAGGCATAAATTTTTCTACCAATGAAGCTCAAGTAATATTTATTGCGTATTAATTGAGTCTTAATTTTTTCATCTGTACTTTTGCGCTTGAGCTCTATGTTTAGGATACTTTTCTCACCAAATCGCAACAGGTCAAATTCTTTCCCAATCTGAGGAATTTTGTAACTTACATAAAACCGGTCTAGTGCCCCTATGCGGCAACCAATGTCGTTCACGGCCTTGACTAAAGCTCTTAGATCTTCAATTTCTGCGCCTCTGATTTCTATGCCATAGTGTTTTAAGAATCCTTTGAAACTTTCATCCGACAATGAATCTTTTGCTTGCAATAGTGATTTTATATTTACGAATTTCGACATATCAGCCTGTTTGACTAGTGGTTTGATTCATTTTAGGGGATGAGCAAGTGGTTCAATGTGCATTGAGTATCAATCGCACTATCAGGCGTCCGCCGGATCTGTTCATTAGGAAAACAACTGGACAAAGTTTTATCGATGACCCCTAGTCCGCAGCTGATGGCAGTCTTATTATTTCTTGTTCTAAGCTGATAGTTTTGTGTTCGAATCAACCCAAGCTAGGTGAAGCGTTTTAGTTAAATCACCTGAACTTAACCTGCGAATGTTTGTTCCCAAACGCTTGCTCCAATTTCACCGATGAAACCCTGACAAACTCCACCACAGTCAATTGAGATTAATTTTTCCGACGGCATACCAACGTCGTTTTTCCTACGGAATGCGATCAGATCGTCATTCTACATTCGAGTGTTTTGAGAATACCTACCAAATTTCTCAAGGATAGTGGTCGGCAGTTTCATGCTTTTCCTTTGAATTGTTGATTTTTTAGATTATCAGGATTTTTGCATACGGGAGCGTATGCCTACATATTGAACGAACTTCCTCGATATAATTTAATAAATAGTACTCATTTTCTCTGATTAGCCTCAATTAAGGCTGCTGCGAACATCGAAAATTCTTTATCTATATTGCCTTCTTCTTCTAGAGCCGTAAGCAATACTTCTCGAATCGCAATACTCTTTGTTCGGTAACAAGCGTCTAAAGCATGTTGAAGCTGATTCAAGCGGACTGCCCGTCGCTCGATAAGTTCAGGTCGATTTAATTCGATAGTAGCTATTGTTATAGCTCCGCGTTCGCTTCCGGCTCTGTGCCTGACCGTTGTACCGAACGCGAGAAGATGGGTTGAGGGATCTTCTGTGTATGGATCGATTAGTGAGCACATCTCGTCGTATTGGTCTTTTTTTGCATTGTTACACCGCGCACAGCAATAACCAAGATTTGTCCACTCAAATTCTAGATGAGGGTATTTCCCCTCAGCCTTGGGGCGAATGTGCTCGACATCGCCAAAGTAGATATGCGCTACGTGGCTTTCGCAATACATACATTTCCCATATGACGCTTTCAATAAGGCATTTTTATTCTCGGGATGTTTGTAATTGGTCCTCAGAGCATCTGGGTTCGGACACGGTGGGCGATGGAGTCGTCTCATTTACGAGCCTCCGCAACCGTTGCTACAGCGTCTGGAAATAACCTCCCAAGCCCCGCATCCCTGAGTTCTACTCGTAAAGCTAATAGCGACTCTGAAGTGGGATCACTTGCAGTATGTTTCGCCAGAATGTTTGAAAGTTTGTCCACAGCCCATGCAGGTATGGTTGTTGACACGCCGAGGACCTCATCCAACACATCGATTGCATTCTTAACTTCACTTTTGAAGTCTAACAAATGCGAGTGTACCTTTTGACGATGATCATATCGAAGTGCATATACATTCGCGTCCTCGACTGAGGTGACAATTAACGGGCTGTGAGTCGAGACAATAAATTTTGCATGAGGAAATGCGGATAATAAATTTGGTAAAAGCGCTCGCTGCATACTTGGATGCAAGTGATTTTCAACCTCATCAATCACAACGGTAAAGGGCTCTTTAGCATCAGAGTCGAACATATAAATTTGCCATGCAATGTCAATCAGCGCAGAAATACCCCCGGAAGCCGTTTCCAAAAGAAATTCATTTGCACCGCCATTGCAACAAAAAACGATCTCATAATCTCTAACTTCGAGATCCTCGAAACCTAGCGATACGGGCAATATGATTCTAAGTACGTCACGGAAGCCCTCAAAATTTCTCACTTGTTGCGGGTCTGAAGGCATGATAGTTCTGCTCTCACTATGCACCCCGTAACCGTTGATCACCCAGCTCAACAGCGTATTTTTCATTAGAAGGCTACTCGGCTCACCACTTTGACCTGTATGCCGATTAATATGATTAGCCTGAATTTCCTCGAAGGCAGCCTGCCTTTCTTTGCGGCTAGTATTTACGTGCCCGACACGTCTATATGAGAAGGTTTGGCGATGCGAAGGAATATAGAAAAATCTAGCAGGCTGTTGATTCTGAATTTGTACTTGGTATTGAGCGCCCCCTGCCTCTGGTACCAAAAATGTCGCAATTACGTTATTCGTGTATGTCAATGTACCAATCGAACGGTCTGAACTCTCGTTTTTTTCGGGGCGCGTGATCAAAGAAAAATATCTGAGCACATTGGTGATTATGTCGGTCTTAGGCGTCGCGAGAGAAAATTGTTGCCAACCTCGATGCCTCGCCAAAAAAGAGAGGATTGTAGTTTTTCCGCTACCGTTTGCACCCGTGATGATAGTTGCTCGCGGATGGAAAGAAATATCAATCTCAGCGAATTGTTGCCAACCCTTCAAAGTTAGTTTTTCGAAATTCATAATATATTCTCATTTAATAAGTCACTGTCCAAGGACCTGCGACTATTCGAAAATTCTGCCATTATCTAAAATATTAGACTAGTCCTTAAAAAAAATCAGGATAAAAATCTTGTTTGCATGGAATTGCGCTACGGACGCGTTGACAAAGTGGCGTTCACGATTTGCCATTGATACATCCATGCTTCGGTGTCTTTGCAGCGTAACTTGAGTAAGCGTTGTATGCGATCTCGATGTTCTACCAGCGGGTATGCAATGATCGGCTCATGGTGAGCGATACGATTACGAAAAACGCGTAGTGTCGCCATGTCGTTATAAAGCATCTTTCTGGCAGCTGGCACAGAGAGGGGAAGCGGTAGATTGGGAAACACGGTGCGCATGTATGCATTCCAAAGATGCTGATCTTGCCTTGCAGTGAATAAATTGCACCAGAATGAAAATTTCAATTCTGCAATGACTTTGCCTGTGAAGCCGATACTTATGCCGCGTCTTGCGGATTGCAGTTCTTCTTTCGACCAATCTGATAGTGTTCGCTCGAAGCCACTATTCCAAGGCCAGTTGGTACCGTATTTCAACTCAAGTGCATGCGCAATCGCATTGCGGATAACAACTTCCAGAATGTGTAAAGACGAAAAGAAGGCACCGGAGATCAATGCGTTCCAGACGTATATGTCAAGTGCAGTCGCTCCAACGCCAAAACCCCTAGCGTTTAGGTAAGTATCCATCCGTGCTGGGGACATCGCGCTTGTGATGGCTGCGATTTGTTGCTGTGAAAGTGCCATGGTCGGTGCGCTTCTGTTCGGTTGTATGTGCTTTCGAAAGGGTATATAATCCGCCCTGTGTGTTTTGGGACTTGTTGGCGTAAGCCTCCCCCCAGAAACAAGAGAGTTAGAATGGCCCGCTTCGGTGGGCCATTTGTATTTATGAGCTCCTATTTCCTTTGTTTGTCCTGCCTACTCCCATTCGCTTTCGTCAGTTCAGTGCAACTGGGCCGAGTGAGCGACCCAAGAATCTAACCCGCTTTGCGAAGCTTAATTTTCCGGAGCATCTCAGTAAGCGTGTTCGTGCAGGCATCATCCAAATTTGGTGGGGCTTGCTCTCGTGTGATCACCAAGCAGTCATCCATAACGCGGACCTGAACGCGAGATCTTGGTAAAAATCCAGCTTGTTGCAGCCATAAACCGTGCAAACGAAGCCATGGTGCTTTTGAGTTCGAAAGCTGCACTGTTAAAAAACGCACTTGTTTACTGTTTTGAGACGCGGATATTTTTCGCGTATGATTTTGCTTAGCCATTATCAACTCCTGCTAGTTGGTTGTGGTTAGCGGATCACTTGAGCTACAACTCATGTGGTCCGCGACTTACTTCAGTACTTGCTGTTTTGGTCTTACGATCTCCTTTATGACGAGTGCTGCCATCAACGTGGCAGCCAACATATCTCTCCGCTCATCTCAATGTCCGTACATCACCTGCACGCATGAGTAACTCAAGGATTGTTTCGACCTTGATCAATCTCTCTGTCAAGTTCTCTAGCTCTGACAAAAGTCGAATCGCCTGTGCGGAAGACAGGTAGCGAATCCGTCGCGATGGCTCCCGAAGCAATTTGATCGGAGGAGCGGAGGAAATCCAGTCCCACTCAGATACGGCGACTCTTAAAATGCTACGCAACAGCGCTAGCATGCGATTGACCGTGGCGTTCGAGACGCCGCTTGCCATCTTTTCCGTTTTTAAGGTGGCGACCACACTGCGATCGATCTTTTCTAACGGTACACAGGCAAGATATTTATTGAGCCAACGAATGTTAAATTCGTCGGACTGTAGTGATTTCTTTTTTGCTTTTTCGAGAAGCCAGCGTTTGACGGCTTCGTCCCAGGTCTTGGTCGTCTCCAACAACAATTGCATTACCTCCGATCAATTGGCTCAGTCGCCACCCAACATACCCCGAGAGCCTGATTACTAAAAAACGTCATGCCGTGGCTATTGTGATCAGCCGCTAGGGTCATGACGTGCGCGAACGCGGTTGATGCCGTTGCCCCGTAGGGCAATTGATAAAAATTCTTTTCTGGCACGACAATGCCGCGACTGGTCCAGTAGCGTTTTGCATTGAGGGTGTGGCCCGTCGCATCCAGCGTGATGTATTTGGCGATGTAGGCGGCGAGCTTGTGCGAACCGGTTTGACCGAATCCAAATCGATGCGGATCGCGGACATTAATTTGTCCATTTGATTTGCCGTCTTGGGTGGTGCCGACGATGCGTTGCCAGATCGAGCGGATTAGTTGATAAACTTGCCGTCCTCTGACTGCGACATGGATGTGAAAGGCCCCGCGTTCTTGGCGCTCGATGGTGGCGACATAGTGAAATTGTTTGCACTTGCCCATGCGCCGCCTAAAACTGTCCCAATCCTTCTTTAATCGCACGATGTCCTGCATGTTCTCGCGATAGGTGAGTGTGATCATCCTATCGGCAGAAATGGCCTTACAACGTAATCTGACGGTTTGTTTGGCACGCTTGGCGCTGTCATCGTCGTTCTCATCGCGATTCTCGGATTCGCCGCGTTGCGCGTGATTGGGATAGGGGAGTGGGCCGCTCTGTTTGATTCTGGTGGTTCGGGTGGCACAGAGTTCGCGCTGACCATCTGCAAACTTGCGGTCGTAGATTGTCCAGGTGGTTTTGAGTACGGGACCATCATCGAGTAGCCAGCGTGCGGTCTCTTCATTGGTCGCGGCCCGGCATCCCTCGGGCAGCAAATCATTGATTGTTTCTAGATCATCGAATACAGTGAGGTCCATCGACGGTGTCTTTCTACATTGGCGTTGATCACGAGGGCGGAATCTGGCAGGATTCGCGCCCTTTTTCTATTTCAATTCACTCACGGTTTTGGTGTGGTTTCCGTTAAGTGTCCCTAATACAAGTTTAGGCACTCGCTTCGCTCGTGCCATGCCGCCGTCGCCGCAAGCGGCCGACGAGCGGCGCGCGACAGCCGATGGCGATGCGCGACCACCTGTGCGCCAAAACATGCTTGGTTGCCGGCTACGCTGTTCGCTTCGCGAAGGTCTACCGACCCGGCAGCTACGGCAACCATCGGCCTGCGGCCGCACGCGACATGTTTTGGAAATGAGCAGCCGAGGATCGTTGTCGGCTGCGCTGTCTGGCAGAAGAACAACACCCACAGCACGGCACATGACCGCGAGCGGAGGCGTTCTCATGCGTTCTATAGGGCCTTCAATATGCATGCGCTCTTGCCACCTAAAAGTCGATGAAGAGGCCCTTGTTGACGATGTTTCTACAGACGTTTTCAGGCATGTTTAGGGGCGTTCCGTCTTCGGTATGACACGCGCATTGATCGATGCTTGACAGACAGCCTGACGGTCGAGGTACACGGACTGGCTGGGTGAGTTTGTCGTAATGCGGTGCCGTGAATGCCAGCCCCTCAAGGCGTGGGGTGCGCTCATAAATATATTGTTTGGCATCCTCTACGGCGTTTTGATAAAGACGGCGATGTTCTTGGCTGTTGAGTGATTGCGAATTCGGCGATTCGTGGGCAAAGGCTGATAGGGGCGGTTCTTGTTTTGTGTGTAGACGTGAGGTATTGAGGGATGGCGCTTGTATCTTGCTTTGGGCGAACTGATACAGGTACCAGACTGCTGCGGCCAGAAGAAACGGGATGGCTGCAAAGAAGTAGATTTTCATGGGAATGCTGCGCTTGACCGTATGAACATCTGCACTCTTGTAGACGCTAAATAATTTTTTGTCGTAGCGCCAGTGGTGCTTGATGGAGTCTTTCTTTGCGGCTGGCTTATCACAATTGTCTTTGACGCTTCCCCATTCATGGATCGTGGCGTTTTGCGTGCCGAACTTGCGCACGATGTGCATGTGTTTGCCGACGAGGCGGCGAATTGCTGTGTCAGCCAGCATGGGGTGCTGGGTGATCAAGACAATATCGAGTCCTTGATGTCGATGGGTTTCGAGTCGTGCGACGTGTTCGGGTACTTGTGATCCTAGTGAACGTGGCCGGAAAACGCGCTGACATTCATCGATGACGACAATGCTATTGGGTGGGCAGTCATACCATTTTTCTGCCTCGATCTCGGTCCAGTCTAGTGTGAGTTCTGCGATGCCGGAATAGAAGACGGTACGGTGATCTTTTTCCGCCCATTGCTTGATATAGGCGAGCGCATAGAGCGTTTTGCCATTGCCGGGCAAACCGGTGATGAGCTGTAGCATGGGGGCATCCTATTTTTTGATGATCATCGATGTGAGCGTGTCCGATCCACCTAGCCTGAGCGCGAACGAGGCGACCACGGCTGAGAACACTAAGGTGATCGCTTTATCGATCCACATGTAGGCGACAAGATTGAGTATTTCGACGGGGAGGCCGCTGATGCTCTCCTTGACTAGCGACATGGCGTAGTCACTCATGGTGGTGATGCCGGTGAAACTGATATAGCTGATGCCGAGGGCGAATAGAACGCGGCCCACCAAGGAAGTGAGGACGGTAGCGAGCCCTCCTAATAGAGCAGAAATGAATAGAGGCATGGTTATCTTCTGACGGCACCGGTGATGATGCGCATTGCTACCAGGGAGGCCGTGGCCATGATCACAAGACGCAGGATGAGAAAGTATTGGCAACTGCCTGAGAGGGGGATGACAATGGTTTGTCCGGCAACGACAAGATTTTTGTCTTGCAGGCATTGCGCGCTACCGAGAAAGCCGGAATTGTCGAGCTTACCTAGCGAGATAGTTTTTCCATTTTGTGGGGTTGGTAGTCGATCCTGCAGGGGATCACGTCCGGCCAGTAGTTGATCGCCTAGCGATGTGTAAGGCGCTTTCTCTAGAGACGTTCGATCTTCCTGTGTACGACATGCATTTTCATATTGAAGGCGGGTCATTGCACATAGAATCGCATCGCCTTCGCAGGAAAAGCTGATGCAGTTCGCAGTGATTTTGGATTCTTTGCAGAGTGTTAGATGTGGATTCGACTTGCACAGATTTTCTAGGTCTGGGTTTTTATTATTCGTGTCTTTGTCACTCTGATCATCGGTTGCATGGTTGTTTGTTCCGCCGCCGTCCTGATCGCCACTTGAGCTGTTGTTATTTGTTCCGCCACCGCTCTGACCGCTGCTTGAGTTATTGCTATTTGTTCCCCCACCGCTCTGACCGCTACTTGAGCCGTTGCTATTTGTTCCCCCACCGTTCTGACCGCCACTTGAGCTATTGCTATTTGTTTCACCACCGCTCTGACCACCACTAGCGCCGTTGTTATTGGCTCCATCACCGCTCTGCGTGCCATTTTGGTCATTTGTATTACCGCCGGAAAAGTCGAAACCACCGTCAATATGGTTCTTTTCGTCCCCAATAGTTTTCGATGTGAGCGTACTAGGACTAACTACTGTGGAGCCATCTGGTCGACGCAATGTACGCGTTTCGACGGTTATTTTTCGCAAACTTCCATCTGGATTTTTTATAATATTTTCTTCAACAAGAATGGTTTCGATTGAACCATCTTCTCTCGTTTCTGTTCTTTCGTAGCGACCGTATGCCCCCGTGTTTCCAGAATTTGAGCTTTGGCCATCGGCATTATTGTTCGGCGTATTCGTACCAAGGTATTGAACGACGAATTCACAATACGTAGGTCTATTGGGCTCATTTTTTATTTCATTTTTAAAAGACCAGCAATCTGTAATTTTCGTAACTTCGATGTCGCAACCATTAAAGCTGGTCGGATAGGAATACTCCTCTTCCAGCTTCCGCTGCTCATTAGTTAAACCAACATATAACGTGATTTTCTCGGTGGAATTGGCGACGCATAGTTTTTTTCTTTTGCGGTATGTTGCGAGCCATGGGTCATTCTCAGTCCTCGTGACGAGAATTGTGCCAGTGAAAGACCCCGGTCTTGAATATTCTACATAGCACCATAAATCTTGTGATGTTCTAACTATTTTATAGCCGCTCAATCCTGTTCGTAGTACAACGTCTCTATAGTAAACACAGGCATCGTCAGGTGTTTTAAAGAATGGTTCGTAATACTCCAACATATAAACATTCGCTGCGTAAGTGGCTGTTGAATAGGTAAATAAAAGAAGAAAATAAAGTGTACGCATAGTGACTTACCCTTGAAAGAGAATCCAAAATGCGCCGACGACTGCGACAAGTACGATCAATCCCAATTTGATCCCCATCAAGAGAAAAAAGTCATGGTCAGCGCTAACCATGCCTTTTTAGTGAATCGGCTTACAACGCACGCTGAATCCACTTCCATACCTTCATGCCGACGACCATCACCAGGACGGCTGCGCCAACGACACCAATGGCTTTTCCGGCGTCTGCGATGGCAGCGGTCACAGGAGTGACATCGACGGCCACAGCATGTGCAGCGCTGGCAGCCAAGAGGGGAATCGCAATGACAAGCCGTTTGGTTTTATCAAGAATCTTCATGATCTTTTTCCTTTAAAAAATTAACCACTTGTTTAAAGCACCAAGCCGTTGCCCATAGGAGTGCAATTGCAGTACTGATGGCAATGGCTTGATCTGGCGTCATTTCAAGCAGTGGCTGAAGACCTGAAGTGGCACCTGTTGCCTGAATTTCTTGCCTTGCGATGACGCGTATTTCTTGCTCGGTCAGTGGCGGCGGCGTCACTGCGATTTGGATTGTCGTTTCATCGTCTGAAGGCAGCATTGTTAGCTCCGTGGAGCCGCAGCTGGTTTAGATGCAGTGGGTGATGGACGAGCAGACATATTGACTGGATGCAGATGCACCAGCCGCGCACCGATACGAAGATCCTGACCCACCGAGAGTTCGAACTCTGCCAAGTATTCCCCCTTGGGTGCGTCATGCAGATGTTTGGGAAGAATCAACTCACCGACCAAGACTTGCTCCCCCTTTACTTCGTCGCTTGAAGTGACGACGCATTGCGCGAATTTCATCTGCTCGGGCAAGCCGGTACGCTTGCTTTTGTATTCGATGACTTTGATACCGGCGATAGTGATGTGGTGCTTCTGGTCCATGCGGTTTCCTTTAGAGGGGGAAAACAATTGGCCTTACTGGGGCCGCACAACTGCTCAGGATGAGCGGAAGAAATAGGGCGTTGTCGCTAGAAATTCATGTTTGCAGCAGCATTTTTTTGCATGCGACAGCTGACAATTTTTGATGCCCACAACAGACATGTGGGAGTAGCTATAGACAATTTTTAATTGTCAATTTGGAAACTTTGTGTAATTGCTGGGCTGCATGTTAGTTAACTTGATTTTTTATTTCCATTGGGAAATATTTATCAATTGCTATTTGTCAATAGTCAAAATATTGCAGGTGTGTTTAGTAAGCGCTGTGGTCAGAGTCAAATCAATCCAACTTTATTCGTGTGATGGCTACGCCAAAACCGAACCATGACTGAGCGATAAATTCCGTTGAAAAACTCGGTGGGGAAGGTGGGGGCTAAGAAGAAATATTGAAAAACGTAACGGTGGAGGATGGCAACGAATGGGCCTATAACTCGCTCCCCAAGCGGGATTGGGACCTGTATAGAGTACTTGACTTGTAATCAGGGGGTGGCGGGTTCAAGTCCTGCAGCCAGCACCAGAATACAAAAGGCCCACCGCTTGGTGGGCCTTTTTTACGTTCAAAATTCCGATTCGATAACTCGGCATTTGTCTGTACAAATCTAGAATATTTCATATTTTCACATCGTAATTGAGGGGGTGTTTGGTGAGGTTGCCAGGATGTATGTTTTTGCGGGTAAGTAAGATGCGCATAGCATCCTGATTTAATGGAACGATTTGCGGATTGCCCGCCTTCATCACATCAGCTTCGAATCGCGCCAGTTTCCGTTTGAAATTGATCTTCGACCACGTTAGACCAGTGACGTTGGAACGCCTTGAACCAGTCGCTAATGAGAATGCGGCCATGGCGGATAAATGGGGAGGTAGGGGATCACTTGAGCGCCAACTCATGTAGTCCGCGACTTACTTTAGTACTTGCTGTTTCGGTCTTACGATCTCCCTTATGAAGAGTGCTGCCATCGACGTGGCAGCCAACATATCTCTCCGCTCATTTCAAGGTCCTTACGTCACCCGCCCGCATGAGCAATTCAAGGATTGTTTCGACCTTGATCAATCTCTCTGTCAAATTCTCTATCTTGGCTTGCTGATCTCTGATCACGTCATTGTGACGAATCACTTTGTCCTGTAACTTGATCATTGAGGTCAAGGCGGACCACAATCGTTCGGTGGCTAACATGACGATGCCTCTTTTTCCCATTGTGCCTTTCTTGCCTTTGCGGCAGCCTCCATTTGTTCGATGCGTTTATTGCTTTCATCTACAAATATCAGGACCTCATGCAGTGAGTTGTCTAGGCGATTTGAAATTGCGATAACACGGTCAGCCAAGTTGTTAAGCGCTTGATCAGTATCGTCAGTCTCGTATGTTGATGCACCTCTTCGCATCAACTCTGAGATAGATAGGCCAAGCCTGTTGGCCTTCGATAGAATTGCACACTTTTCTTGGGCACTCGTTTGTACGACGATTCTCTCTGTCGCGCTAGCAGCCATAAATATCTCCTTAAAAATCAGGTGTACATACAAAATATGCGAATCGTTAAGACGACCTCAAACACATTTCGCACATCGAGAATTTTTTAACATAAATTCAAAAAAGTCATTCGTTTCATTTCAACTCCGGCTGAATAAATGGCGACATTTTTGATGCATATACGGCCAAGCATGTCATCGCAACAATGCGTACGCCGCGTGCAGATCTTCTGCCGCGTTGTGATCGGTTACGTGTACTTGCTCTGGATGTCACCGATCCGAGCAGTATCCATCAGGCCGTTGAGGCAGCAGGAGAAATCGAAGTCTTGGTGAATAATGCAGGAATCGGCATGCCAGGCGCTCTGGAAGGTATCTCGATGACTGCTGTGCGTGAGATTTTTGAGACAAACACTTATGGCACGATGGCGTTGATACAAGCAGTGCTCCCACAGTTCAGACAACGTCGGGAGAGCGTCATTTTCAATGTCACATCGTCCGTCACTGTGAAGTTTCTTCCCTTGCTGTCGGTGTGCACCGCGAGCAAGGCGGCGGTTAACTCGTTCACCAAGTCGCTTGCGCTGGAACTCGAACAATTCAATGTGCGCGTGAATCTTGTACTGCCGGGACGGGCGCCGACAACACGTTTTGGCGAAAACGCACGATCCCGTATGCAAAGTACGATTCCTGAGTCGTATGCTGATTTGGCGCAGAATACCTTCGCAGAATGGGGTAAACCTTCTCCAGTTACTGAGACGAGGGATGTGGCAGAAGCGGTATGGCGTGCTGCCAAAGAGCCATCAGAGTTCACGTACCGCACTTTCATCAAAGAATCGCTTCGGCTGTCCGTTCACCAGAAAATAGTGTGGCCAAGCATGGCACTCATCGCGGCGTGAAAGTTTGAAAGTCATGGTGACTCCTTGGTGACAGAAGCTGCCATGCTAAAGAGTCGGACGCATTCACGTTGCTCTGTGGTGCGCGTTTTTTGTTCTTTACAGATCAAGCTGCTCTCGCTGACGATGTCGCACTACTGACGCGTGATGGATAGGCTTGCGCAATGGCACATGTCAAGGTCGCAAAATTATCATGCCTGCAATATGCTCTTGGTTTAGGTGGGTTGAAAAAGGCTAAAAAATCAAAATCACCAATAAAAATCAAATTAAATAAATTTAATAATAAGAATGTTGTTGTGATAGAGTTCTTCAAATAATTTTTTGTTGATTGTATTGGAGTAATTGAATGATCGGGAGGACTTCTCCTCAAACCCGCATGTAAAGAGGGCTTGCCGGCGAATCTACTCTTCATCGTATTCGGTGATTAATCTGGCCTGAATTCCAATCAGGAACGGTGATCATGCACATCATCAAGGTCGATCATGTTCACCCAAGTCGAATGGCAAGTCTCCAAGCGCGCGATCGTAGATCGCTACACCGTATCCACCAATCGTCGCGGGGCACTGCAATTACTTTCAGTCATCGTGCCAATCGCCGGGCTCTGGTACACAATCTATCTGGCCTCGCAGGTGTCGATCTTGCTCGTTGTAGCGGCGACCGTTTGTCTCAGCTTGTTTCTGCTGCGCGGTTTCGTGCTGATGCATGACTGCGGGCATAACAGTCTGTTTCGTAGCAAATCGCTGAACCGCATCGGTGGTTTTTTGTTGGGGGTACTCGCTGGGATACCGCAACAGGTTTGGGCGGAGAATCATCGATATCATCACGCTACCAACGGCAACTGGGAGAAGTATCGAGGGCCGTTGAATGTTGTCTGTGTCTCGGATTACCTTGCCATGAACGCAAGTCAAAAGCGCAGTTACCGCTATAACCGCCATATTCTGCTGTCACCAATTGCGGGCTGTCTCTACTTCCTGGTCAATCCCCGCATCACGTGGCTGCGCGCCAGCTATCAGCTGGCATTCCGTCTTTTTGCACGACGTGGTGAAAATAACGTGAATGTCGGTGCCTCCTTGAAGGAGGGAACATCCATGGTGCACTACCGCTATATGCTGAGCAACAATCTACTGCTGTTTGCGGCCTGTGGTCTGATGGTCTGGGGACTTGGTTCGTGGCTTTTTTTTATTTGTTATTTGGTGAGCGGATCACTGGGGGGGGCGTTTGGTATCGTCCTCTTTTCTGTCCAGCACAACTTTGATCATGCCTACGCCAGCGAGGATAAGGACTGGGACCGGGACGAGGCAAACTTGCATGGTACGAGCTTTCTGGTTTTGCCACGCTGGCTAAACTGGTTCACCGCAGACGTCGCTTATCACCATGTGCATCATTTATGCGCCAGCGTTCCCAACTATCGGCTCGCGGCCTGCCACGATGAGTTTCAGCACTTGTTTGCAGGCGTAACGCGCGTGGGATTGTTTGAGATTCCCGCTGCATTGAGAAATATTTTGTGGGATTTGCCTGCGCGCAGGCTGGTGTCCGTTGCAGAGGTCAATAGGCGCAATACCTCAATATGACTTTGGTCTCTGCAGGGGCGCAACGGCTCTGCAGACCTCAAGTATCCGTTCGCGCAGCCAGCGATGGACTGGATCGCGCTCCAGACGCGGGTGCCACATCTGTGAAATGGTGATTGGTTCGGTTGCCACCGGTAGCTCGAAACGATAGAACGCTTCGGCAGAGCCAACCTTCGAGGCTCGTTGTGCAGCTGGCAGGAAGGATGCCGGCACCAATGCCACCAGGTCTGATGTCCGTGCGATCGCCAGCGCTGCCGGAAAGCTCGGCACAATGGCAACGATGTTGCGTTTCAGGCCGATGGCAGCTAATGCCTGGTCCACGGGGCCGCTGCTGCGCCCACGACGAGATGCAATGACGTGGCCGCAGGCCACGTAGTGCGCAAGCGTGACATCGCCGATGGTTTCGAGCGGGTGCCCGGGACGCACTGCACCGACGAAGTGATCACGAAATAAAGTTTGCAGGCGTACTTCTGGTCCCATGTCACTGACCACGCCAATCTCCAGATCGGCGCTACCTTCCCTCAGGTGCTGCGAGCTCTTCTCTGCCTTTGGCGCGAAACATAGACGTACAAATGGTGCATCCTTGCCGATCGCTCCGATCAGGACTGCGCCGAACGCTTCTACAAAGCCATCATTTGCGCGGATCGTGAAGGTGCGTCTGAGGGTCGAGATATCTGGTGTAGACATCGAGGGGCGAAGGACTGATCTTGCCTCGTGGATAATATTTCTGGTGCGTTCGCGTAATGCCTCAGCACCCGGTGTCAGCACCATCCTCCGACCAGCTCTTACGAGCAAAGGATCTCCCGTCACCGTACGTAGCCGGGACAGGGTGCGGCTCATTGCCGACGCACTCAGGCCCAAACGGCGTGCGGCTGCGGCGACACTCGCCTCGGTGATCAATGCGTCTAGTGCAATTAACAGGTTCAGATCGGGTTCTGACATATAACTATCCTAGCATGCTGCTATCAGATCAGGCGTTTGGTGCAGGTATTCAATGCAAGCGATGCGTCTTCCGTCATGTCTGCTAACTCGTTATATTGCACTCACAAATGCACTCCCAGGATGGATTAAAAATGGAATTATTTTCAGACATGCCCGACGACGAGGGGCTCCCCGGCGTACCGCGACGTCAGGCAATGATTGCCGTGATGGTCGCGACAACGATGGCGGTGTTTGACGGGACCATCGTCAATGTCGCGCTGCCCCAAATCAGTCTGGCTTTGAACGCGTCTGCCGGCACCTCAATATGGGTTGCCAACGGCTACCTTCTTGCGGTGGCAATGACATTGGCGACGTTTGCATCGCTGGCCAGCAGAATAGGGTTTCGCAGGCTCTTCACCGCGGGCTTGATTGTTTTTACGCTGGCTTCTCTGGGGTGCGCGCTGTCATCGACCATTGCCATGCTGATTTTCATGCGGCTGTTGCAAGGATTTGGTGGTGCCGCCATGCTCAGCATTGCGCCGGCGATTCATCGCACGATATTTCCCAATCGTCTGCTCGGGCGCATTCTCGGATTGAATGCGGTGCTCATCGCGACCAGTACGGCAATCGGCCCGGTTCTGGGCGGCACGCTGTTGGCCATGCTGAGTTGGCGGTGGATTTTCGCCATGAATGTGCCATTGGGGATGGCTTCGATATGGTTGTCCTGGCGTGCCATTCCAGACAATCGTAGCGGTACGCGTGCACCATTTGACATCGCTGGGGCAGTGCTCTCCGCAATTGCGATGGGCGCATTGATCATGGCGGCGGACGCCTGTGCCGAGCTCTCACAGGGGGCGCAGCATCATAAGGCGTTATTGACTGCTGCCGCATATGCTGTTGTCGCATTGGGTGCAAGCGTGGCATTTGTCTATGATCAACGCCGCGCTCGCGAGCCTTTGCTGCCACTCGATATGTTTTCCTCTGCACGGTTCTCGCTAGCCGCACTGACATCGCTGGCCTCGTTCGTTGGGCAAGGTATTGCATTTGTCGCTTTGCCGTTCCTGTTCCAGAGCGTGTATGGCTACAGCATCTTTCAGTCGGCGCTGCTCTTTACACCGTGGCCGATCGGCATCGTGCTCGTTGCTCCGCACGCCGGACGGCTTGCCGATCGTCATTCGCCGGCATTGCTGTCGACGCTCGGGTTGGCAGTGTTCACAGTCGGTCTGGGATTGCTGGCGCTCTTGCCTGCGCAGCCTGCGGCCTGGGATATCAGCTGGCGGGCGTTGGTGTGCGGAATCGGGTTTGGTTTTTTTCAAAGCCCGAATAACCGTGAAATGCTGTCCAATGCCTCACGCGAACGCAGTGGCAACGCCTCCGGTGTGCTGGCCATCATGCGGACATTTGGCCAATGCCTCGGTGCGTCGTTGCTGGGGATCATTCTCTCTGTCTATGCCGCAGGTGCAGTCGTTCACGGTGAACTATCCACTAATGCTGTGCAAGATATCGACGCGATTCGATTGGCATTGTGGGTTGCCGTTGCCGCAACGATGACAGCAACTGCCGTGAGCGTCTGTCGGATTCGCCAGGTGCGCGAAGCGGTACTGTGAGAATACCGGCTTACGCGTGCACGATTGTGCATGGGCTTCAGGCAGCTAGTTCAGCAGCAGCGTCTGGTAATGACACTGCGGCAAGCGCCTGTGCCAGATGCCCAATCTTGTCTTCAGTCAGACCGGCAACATTGATGCGTCCTTCGGCTGTCCCATATATCGCGAACTGCTCGCGTAGGCGATGCATGGCGTGCGAATCCAGTGGCAGTATCGAGAACATGCCGCGCTGACGTAACACCGCCTGCATGGACTGTGGTGCACCGGCCTCCCGCAAGGCACTTGCCAGCGCGCTGCGGATACCGGCAATACGGGTACGGATTTGTTGCAGTTCTGCGTGCCATTGTGCTGGTTCGGCCATGAGCGTGGCAGCGATGGCGGCGCCGTGCTCTGGCGGCATCGAGTAATTACAGCGCGCAATACCTTCCATGACGGTTCTGATGGACGGCAATGCGCTGGCCTTCTGCACGATGACGGTAGCAGCACCGGTCCGTTCACAGTACAAGCCCATGTTTTTGGAGCAGCTGGAGGCAACGAGTACGGTATCAAGTCGGGAGACCAGCAGGCGCAAGCCGGCGGCATCCTCTTCTAGCCCGTCGCCTAACCCCTGGTATGCCATGTCGACCAGTACGATGATGTTACGGGCGCGGCAGACATCGGCAATGATTTCCCAGTCGATTGGCGACAGGTCGATTCCGGTCGGGTTGTGACAGCACCCCTGCAGCAACAGGACGTCATTGGTTCGGGCATCCGCCAGTGCAGAGAGGACAGCGGCCAGATCCAGCCTGCCATGACGTTCCTGCCACGGATACTCGGCAACGGCCAGACCTGCGGCGCGCATGATGGGGCGATGGTTGATGTAGCCAGGGTTGGAGAGCCAGATGGTCGCGCCGGGGTGCGCGGCGGCAATCAGCTCTCCCAGCAGCCGCAGCGCACCGGTACCGCCAACCGTTTGCATGGTGACGACACGCTCAGTGGCCTCGTTGTCCTGTCCCAGCAACAGACGTGTCATGCCAAGGTTGAAGTCGGCATTGCCCGACAGCGCGCGGTATGTCTTTGAGGCGGCAGCTTTGGCAAGGTGGATCTCCGCTTCTTGCACTGCGGCCATGACAGGGGTAATACCCGTTTCATCGCGATAAACGCCAAGTACGAGATCAAGCTTCTCGGGGCGATGGTCAGCACGAAATGCACTGGTCAGCGTCCATAAGGGATCGCGTGGTGGGTTGGTGAAATCAAGAAACATCATGTGCCTCGTTTGGCATTGCGATTTGTCAAAACGACGCCGGTCGTAACGGCAAGGATTCCCGCGACAGAGAGTAGGGTCGGTATTTCATGCAACACCGGAATGGCGATCAGGGCTGCAATCACCGGTGCCAGTGCACCAACCGTGGAGCTGCGTACGCTGCCGAGACAGCGGATTGCTGCCGCATAGGCCAGCGGCGAGAGTATTCCGACGCAAATGCCCTGCACCAGCACGAACCAGCCAATGTCGTTGAAGCTGGCCTGTGCGAGGTGACTTTCCATGGCGCCAGTTGCCATCAAAATCGCGATGCTACACACCGCAGGGTAAGTAATCAGCATCAGGGTGCCGACCGGGTCGATAGTCGTTTTGCGCAGTGCCAGTGTGTACATTCCCCACAGCAGGCTGGCGATCAGTAGCAGTGCGACGCCTTGCAGCATCGGCAATTGCATGGCGCCAAGGCCTGCCACCATCAACAGCACACCCGCGATAATGACCAGCAAACCGAGCCGCCGAGCGGACTGGATCGGCTCGCGCCAGCACACCAGGGCTAACAATGCCACCGAGAGCGGTACCGTGCCGGCGACCAGAACGCTCACATGGGCCGCGGAAGTGAGGCGTCCACCCGCTGCCGCAATCAGGAAAAACGGCAGGCCGGCACCGGTGGCAATCATCAGTGCATGCAGTGGTCGCATTGCCTTGAGCGCAGCGAAGCGCGCACGAATGAAGGGCAGCAAGGCAATTGCAGGGACCAGGAAACGAATCAAGGCGACATCGGCCGAGCTCAGCGTCGAGTGACTGATGGCGCGCAGTGATACGGAAAAACCTGCCCAGATCAGAACGGTGATACCCATCGCAATCCAGCCAATCTGGCTGCGACTGAGTCGGGGTGAGGTCTCAGCGCGGGCGACCGAGGTGCTGCTGGAGAGTGTCATGCGTGCTCCAAAATCAAAGGGTAAGTACAGATTTTGGGCCAATGGCAGGGGAAGATTATGCCAATTTCACCCTAGATTAAGGCGATTTTTGGCAGATACTGCTAAAAAATTGAATAGCGCACATCCGGACGCCGGCACGCTGGCTACTTGCTCCGGATTTTAGGGAAAACGGCCGCGCGTTTCACTACGCCATAGGCAAAGCTGGTGTCGATGGAGGCGATGCCAGCAATGCGATGCAGTCGGGAGCGCACGAATTGTTCATAGTCCTTGAGGCTCTCTACCACCACGCGCAGCAGATAGTCGTCGCTGCCGGTCATGACGTAGCAATCGAGAATGGCGTCAATTGTCTGAATCGCCGCTTCGAAATCCTTCACGCCTTCGGCGCTATGACGCTGCAGACGTACGCGCACAAACGCTGTGATTGGCAATCCATAGGCTTCTTCGTCAATGATGGCGGTGTAGCCACGGATGACCTGCGACTCTTCCAGCATGCGCAGGCGGCGCAGACAGGGGGAGGGCGACAGGTTGACCCGTTCCGACAATTCCTGATTACTTAAGCGGCCATCGGCTTGTAGCGCTGCGATGATTTGTCTGTCTTTATCGTCCATGATGGCTCTGGTTGGCAGTAAATGCCAATTTTATGCCAAATATTGATAGACCTTGTCAGTTTGTCTTGGGTGATGGCAGTCAGGCGAGCGCACGACGACAGCATGCCCAATCAGGCATCTTTGCTGTTGCGCCTACGGTTGTGCCCATGTTTGCGCGCTGGCGCAGCATTGGTTACGTTGAGCAGCGTGCAATACACCGGCCTGCTCAACTCTGTGACAAGGCCACCTGCCACAAAGGCAAGGATCGCCAGCAGGCGGTTCAGGAGTCTCTTGCCGCCTGCGGCGCGCAGAGTGGTCGAGTCACATTGGGCGGATCCCTTGAGCAATTCATTCTTCATTGTGTTTTCTCCCTATCGGGACGATGGTAATGAAGGCTTTATAAGACAAATCGCGCTGGAATTTATGTCCAACTGTATCCGGCATACCCGCACCAGAAATAGTGCATTGCAATCACATTGTTGACACAAGCCAGATACCTTTGTGGATTCCAATACCGTCAAACCAACTCTTGATGGAATGACGTTATGCATAACCTTATCGAAACACCCTTAGCTTTGCTGGCCGGGCTGTTGACCATTGCCTCACCCTGTGTGCTGCCCGTGCTGCCAATATTACTGGGCACGGCGATCAGCCCTTCTGGAGAGGCGCCCAGTCGTACACGGCCATTATTTATTATTGCTGGCTTCATTTTGAGTTTCTCTGCTTTTGCCATGTTGCTTGGTGCTGTTTCCAGCAGTATCCATATAGCACAGGAGTTCTTGCGTAACATCGCCATTGCCTTGTTGGCGCTCACTGGGCTGTTGCGTCTGTGGCCGCGCCCTTATGAATGGCTGGTAGCCCAATTGCGGATACCGCTGCAGCGACTGGGATCGGTGTCTCCGGAACCACGTCCGGGCAGCACCGGGGGATTCATCCTTGGCATGTCGCTGGGTGCCGTATGGACTCCCTGTGCCGGCCCGGTTCTGGCTTCCATTCTGGTGCTGGTGGTCAAGGCGCAAGACCTTGGCTGGTCGAGCCTGCTCTTGCTGATGTATGCGATTGGTGCGGCGCTTGCCATGCTTGCCATTCTGTACGGCGGCCAATACATGAGCAGCCAGGTACGTGTCATCGCGCGCTATAGCGAGCGTCTGCAACAACTGTTTGGTGTGCTGGTGATCGTGACCGCATGTGCCATTTATTTGCAATACGATGTGCTGGTCACGGTCTGGTTGTCCTCCCTGTTTTCTTCCCATTCTCTGTAAAGGAATACATCATGTTCTCTCGATTAAAGATGCTGACTGTAGTGAGCGTTCTGCTTGCGGCTACGACCACTACTGGGGCCACCCCGGCTTTTGCAGGGATATTTAACAAGAGCGTTGCGGCGCCGGAATTCGTTGGTATCGACAAATGGCTCAACAGTGAACCGTTAAGTATGGCGCAATTGCGTGGCAAGGTAGTGCTGGTCGATTTCTGGACCTATACGTGTATCAATTGCATCAATACCTTGCCCTACGTCAAAGCCTGGCATCAAAAGTACAAGGATCAGGGGCTGGTGGTGATCGGTGTGCATACGCCTGAATTTCCTTTTGAACGCAATACCGATAACGTCAAGGCTGCCATCAAACGCTTTGACTTGACTTACCCGGTTGCTCAGGACAATCGCTATGCCACCTGGAGTGCCTACAACAATCAGTACTGGCCAGCGTTGTATCTGATCGATAAAAAGGGACAAGTGGTCTACACCCATTTTGGCGAAGGTCAGTACTCGCAGACCGAAATGACCATCAAGAATCTGTTGGCACAACCGTAGACGGGCTTTATCCGCGGTGGCACGTCAATTACCGGACTGGCAGTTGCGATGGCAACGCCAGATCCCAGGAGGGCGTGTCGCCAAAACCCTCGGCCAGATGAGTAATGAAGCTACGCAGTTTGAGCGAGACATGGCGTTTTGAAGGGTAGACCGCATGAATGGCCAAATCTGCATTGCGGTGATCGGGAAGCAGCTGGATCAGTTCGCCACGGGCAATGTGCTCACCAAACACGAAACTCGGGCCGTAAGCGATACCGCCGCCCGCCAATGCCGTAGCCAGCAGCATTTGCATGTTATTGGACGACATGCGCACCGGACCATCAATGCGCCCGGTTCTGCCGTCGGGAGCCACCAGAGTCCAGTCGCCGTCCGATACCACATCACTGAATACCAGGCGTGGTGCGTGGCGCAGCGCGTCCATGTCGCGTGGTGTGCCATGCTGCTCACAAAACCGGGGCGCTGCGCAAAACACCATACGGCAGGGTGCCAGACGCCGGGCGACCAGATCCGAATCCTGTAGCCGACCAATACGTATGGCGACGTCAATTCCCTCCGCCAGTAAGTCGACGTAACGGTCGCTGAGCAACATCTCTACATTCACCTCCGGATAGCTGGCAAGGTAGCTGGCCGTGACGTTGCCCAGATGCAACGCGCCAAAGGTCAGTGGTGCCGCCACGCGTAATACGCCACGCACTGCCTGCTGCGTTGCGCTGGCCTCACGATTGGCATCGTCAAGTTCTTCAAGGATGCGTTTGCAACGTGCCAGATACGTTTGCCCGGCATCGGTCAGGCGGAGTTGACGTGTGCTTCGTTGCATCAAGCGTACTTTCAGCTCGGTTTCGATTGCTGAAACATGTTTCCCGGCCATCGATGCTGACAGACCAAAGCGCCGGGCCGCGCTACTGAGGCTTCCCTCTTCAGCGGCAGCAACAAAGACGGCCATACTGGTCAGACGATCCATGTTGAGCTCCTATTCGATCTAATGGTTATCAACTGATGATAATACATGGTGGATTATCAATTTTGAGTACAAGGTTTATTGTTCTCTCCTGCCCTGGCAAGACCAATTGTTGTCATGCCGGTGCGCATTCACTCAAGGAGAAACGACATGAAAATCGCATCAAACGGTATTCGTATTTTTGTAGAAGAACAGGGGCAAGGCGATTTGCCACTGGTGTTCCTGCATTACTGGGGTGGCTCGACCCGTACCTGGCATCATGTGACGCATGCATTGTCGGACGCATACCGGACCATTTGTATGGATCATCGTGGCTGGGGGCAATCTGATGCACCTGAAGAGGGGTATGGACTCGCCGATCTTGCTGCCGACGCACAAGGTGTGATCGATGCGCTGAATCTGCGCCGTTATGTATTGGTTGGGCACTCCATGGGCGGCAAGGTCGCCCAATTACTGGCAGCACAACAACCTGCTGGTCTTGCTGGTCTGGTGCTGGTCGCGCCATCGCCACCACAACCCTTGTCCATGCCGCCCGAAGCGCGCGCAATGATGACCGATGCTTACACAACGCGCATCAACGTCGAGATGTCCATTAACCACGTGTTGACAGCCAAGCCATTGTCGCCGGCGGATCGTGAGCAGGTCATACAGGACAGCCTGCGCGGCGCTACACAAGCGAAAGTCGCCTGGCCGCAATCGACCAGTCTGGAAGATATCACCTCGCAGGTTGCGGCAATCAAGGTGCCGACGATCGTGATTGCCGGGGAAGCGGACCGGGTTGATAGCGTTGATTTACTGCAACGGGAGCTACTGTCACGGGTTACTCATGCGCGTTTGCATGTTGTGCCGGGTACCGGTCACTTGTCGATGCTGGAGTCACCAGAGGAAGTGACACGCTTGATTCGTGAGTTCGTCGCAAGCTTGCCTTGACCCTTTGTTGTCAGGCCTGACATGCCCCGCAGGATTCTCGTGCCTGTCGTTTTTTGAGCACTCAGGAAAAACCCTATTATTCTTAGGGTTTTTTGTTTCTATGATACAAAGCATGACGGAGCTCATATCGACAGTTCCGTTCCTGGCACGAAAACCTGATGGTATTCAGCGAGAGCGAGGCTTGTCATGCGTACAAATTTACCTGTCACGAATGTCGAACAGCAATTCAAGGATGGGCAGTCGATTGTTTCAAAGACGGATCTGCAAGGCAACATCTTGTACATCAATCCTTACTTTCTCGAGATCAGCGGTTTTTCTGAGGAGGAAGTGCTGGGGCAACCGCAAAATATTGTCCGTCACCCGGATATGCCGGTCGAGGCGTTTGCTGACATGTGGCGCACGCTGAAAGCTGGCATTCCCTGGACCGGGCTGGTCAAGAATCGCTGCAAGAACGGCGACAACTATTGGGTACAGGCCAATGTGACGCCGATACGCGAAAACGGCAAAGCAGTGGGCTACATGTCGGTGCGTACCAAACCGTCCCGTCAACAAGTTGAGCAAGCCAGCAAGGTATATCGCCTGTTCCGGGAAGGTAAGGCGCAGGGATTGGCCATTGAACAGGGCGCGGTTGTCAGCACCGGGGTGGTCACGCGCTTGCGCAAGCTTGGTGAGATGTCACTGTCGCGACGTATCAGCTTGATCATGGGGGCACTGATATTGTTGTTCACCAGCCTGGCAGGGTTTTGCCTGTCTGCATTGGCGAGCGATGCGAGCCTCAAGGTATGGGCTAGTGGGGCTGCATTGTTGGGGATGTTCCTGGCAGCATGGGCCTGGTATTCGCTACAGTCGTCGATTATTGAGCCACTCAGGGTAGCTACAGATGTCGCGCGCTCGATCGCCGGTGGCGATCTGACCAGCAAGTTTGAAACCACACGCAATGACGATACCGGTCAGCTCTTGCGCGCATTGCAGCAAATGACGGTGAACCTGGTTGCCATCATCGGTGATGTGCGTAACAACGTGGATTCGATTCAGGTCTCCACCAAAGAGATCGCACGTGGCAACATGGATCTGTCAGGCCGAACCGAGGCGCAGGCCTCCAGCCTGCAGCAAACCGCAGCCAGCATGGAACAACTGGCCTCAACCGTGAAGCAGAATGCCGACAATGCATCGCAGGCACGACACTCAGCCAGTTCGGCGTCAGGGATCGCAGTCACTGGTGGTGAAGTCGTCAGTCGGGTAACGACCACCATGGGTGAAATCAGTGATTCAGCCAGGCGTATTGTGGACATCATTGGCATCATTGACGGGATAGCCTTCCAGACCAATATTCTGGCGCTTAACGCCGCGGTGGAAGCGGCCCGTGCGGGTGAGCAGGGACGTGGATTTGCGGTTGTAGCTACGGAGGTGCGTAGCCTTGCACAGCGTTCTGCAACAGCGGCAAAAGAGATCAAGGAGCTCATTGATGTCTCAGTGACCAAAGTCGACAATGGTGTGAAACTGGTGACGCAAGCCGGCTCCACCATGAGCGAGGTAGTCTCTTCGGTGAAGCTGGTGAGCAACATCATCAGCGAAATTTCTGCCGCATCGAGTGAGCAAAGTACCGGGATCAATCAAGTCAATGATGCAGTCACCCAAATGGATCAGGTGACCCAGCAAAATGCTGCCTTGGTAGAAGAAGCTGCGGCGGCAGCGGCAAGTCTGGCGGAGCAAAGCAGCAGGCTGTCGCAGGCGGTCAGTATCTTCAAACTGATTGGCGATGTAGCCAGCGTACCGCGGGCGGCACCGGTTCTCCCAGGGCACAGTAACCGCAAGCGGCTTGCTGTCTGAGGTGCGAAGAAACAGGGCGAGATCTGGTGGCCTAACTGTCTAGGCTTTGCTGAACTTTCCATGATGACGGCAGGGTCAGTAACAGCAGTACAGCCAGGCAGATCAGGGCCGAGGGGATGCCTGCAAGGTCACCCAGGCGACCGAACAGGACCGGTGACAATGCGCCGCCACCGATGGTCCCTGTATAGAAAAGCGCGAACGCCTGTTCTCGCTTTCCGCTTTCCGCCAGCTCAGGAACCACGCCGTAGAGCACTGAAGAGGTCCCATTGAGTGCCAGCCCGAGCAAGGGTAGCATTGCCATCAAGCCCCACAGGGGCAGCCACAATGACAATACGATCAGCAATGACGTCGCTGATTCGGTCACCCACACCGTTTTCATCATGCCGATGCGCGCTCCCAGATAGCCGCAAGACAGCTTGCCGAATGCGCCACCGACAAAGAGCAGCGACAAGGCAATGCCGATACCTGCAGTGCCTGCACCTTTGTCCTTAAGCAAAAAAGGCAGGAAGGTTAAAAATCCCATACGGGCGGCGCTGTCGAGCGTGCCGGTGAAGAGCAACGCACGTAGACCGGAGACGGAACCACTACCCGCGCTAGTCTTGCGTTTTTGCTCCCCTAAATGCGCGTCACCGCGTAACTGCGCAGGAATCAGCCACCACAGCAGCGCGGCGGCAACCAGACCCATCAAGCCGATTAGCGTGACGCTGGCTTGCCAGCTGACAACCACCAGCAACAGACCCACCAGTCCGGGGATCAAGGTCTTGCCGATATCGCCGGCAAAGTTGTACTGCGCCAGCGCCTCTTTGACACCACCACCTGCCTCGTGGCTGTCGGTGACCAGCGACGATGCCAGCGGATGTTGTGTACTCGCACCGAGACCACCCAGTACCAGCGCTACCAGTAGCCACGACAGTCCGGAAGCATGGGCGACGCTCAGGTAAGCTAGCCCGACCAATGCAGTGCCGCCGACCAGCAGACGCTCGCGGCCCCAGCGTCGGGCCATTCTGCTGGCGAGCAACTGAAAGCCTGCCATCGTGCCCGAATAGGAGCCGCGTAACAGGCCAACCAAGGCGTAGCTGATACCAAACTGTGACTGCCAGATTGGCAAAAGCACGTAAATCAGATCGGTCATCCCATCGTGAATGGCATGTGCGCTACAAGCTGCCAGCAAGGCACGACGGCGCCCGGCACGGGGATCGGGACTGGTGGCCGTAGTCAGAGTGGCGGAAGTAGAAGTAGACGTGCTGGTCATGATGTCAGAGAACTTATCGGACGAATGGTTTGAGTGGTTCTACCGCCTGATCGGGATTTTCTGTGCGCGTACCATTCATGATGATTGCCAGGAAATTGTAGTAACCATTGATTCCCAGCATGTCGATGATGCCCTTGTCACCGAAACGCTTTAGGGCACGCGCGTAGGTCTCATCGGAGACACTTTTGTTAGTGTTGATTTCCATCGAAAAGTCATACACGATTTTTTGGTCTTCACTCAGACCATCTGGCGTACGTCCATCTGCAATAGCAGCAATGACCTCGGGGTTGATACCGACTTTCAGCGCGATCGGCTCATGCAGATACCACTCGACCTGCTGCGTCCAGTGACGTGCCACGATCAGAATCACCAGCTCCGAGAGTTGGTTGCCAATGGCGCTCTTGTAACGCAGATATTCTCCCATCTTCGAGGAGCGATCCATTAATTCCGGACTGCGTATCAAGGGGATGAAGGGACCATACAAGGCTTTTCGCGGGCCGTTGATGATCTCTTGTGCTGCCTGCCGTTGTGCATCGGTAAGCTGATCTATCGGCGGTAACGGCATTCTGTCTTGTGCGCGCACTGCATTGCCACAGGCGATCAGTGCCAACCAGGCCAGCGCGCTGAGGACATGTTTTGCTTTCATGTGTTGTCTCCCTTTTTTTTATTGGTGTATTGTTATTAGCCGATCGTCAAACCAGCGTGTCGGCGAACCTGTCATCAGGTCTCGGCGATGATATTACTCCCAAAACAAAAGGCCGGTTCGGCCACCGCAGAGAGGTATTTCGCGTATGACACGCTGCAGTCAAATTGACGAGCTGGCTCGGCTCTTCTTCATCTTTCTCAAGCTGGGTTGCACGTCGTTTGGCGGACCAGTCGCGCATCTTGGCTACTTCCGTCAGGAATTCGTGGTCACGCGCCGCTGGTTCGATGAACAGGCCTATAGCGACATGGTCGCGCTATGCCAGTTTCTGCCTGGTCCTGCCAGTAGCCAGGTCGGCATGGCCATCGGTATGCAGCGTGCCGGAATAGCCGGGGCGATGGTCAGCTTTGCTGGATTCACCCTGCCATCGGCATTGCTACTGGTGCTTTTTGCACTGGGACTGCACGACGTCGCCGCACACTGGGGAAGTGGCTGGCTGCATGGCCTTAAGATTGTCGCAGTCGCGGTGGTGGCACAGGCATTGTGGGGCATGGGCAAGAGCATGGCGCCCGATGCCCGGCGTGCCAGCATTGCAGTTGCCGCCGCGGTGATGGTCACCGTCATGCCGTCACCATCGGCACAGATTGTGGTGATCATGTTGGCCGCAGGAGCAGGCATCCTCCTGCTTGATACATCGATACGATCGCCATCCTCCGAGGAGCGGGCGGTGGTGCCATCCGACCGAATGCATGGGCGATTTGTTGGCCTGCTCTACCTGTTGTTGTTTCTGGTGTTACTGGCGTTATTGCCGGTAGTGGCGGAGAAGTCAGGTAGCTATTTGCTGCATCTGATGAGCGGCTTCTATCGAAGTGGTGCCCTGGTGTTTGGCGGCGGACATGTGGTCTTGCCGTTGTTGCAGGCACTGGTTGTGCCGCCCGGCTGGGTTTCCAACGATAACTTCCTGGCTGGTTATGGTGCCGTGCAAGCTGTTCCGGGGCCGTTGTTTACGTTTGCCGCCTATCTCGGCGCGATGTCGACGCAGAATCCCAATAGCTGGCTGGGTGCGCTAATGGCGACGCTGGCCATTTTTCTACCGGGTTTTTTGCTGGTGGCTGCGGCCATGCCATGGTGGCACTCACTGCGGCATGCACTCAGGATGCGACGTGCCATGCTGGGTGTCAACGCCGCTGTGCTCGGCATCCTGGTGAGTGCTTTCTATCAACCGGTCTGGACCAGTGCCATCCATACGCCCACTGATTTTTGTCTAGGCTTACTTGCCTTGCTGTTGCTGGTCTGGTGGAAATGCCCACCATGGCTGGTCGTACTGCTCAGTGCGCTAGCAGGAGGGTGGTTGGCGACTTGATTCATACCGCGGCAGGCGCGCGGATGACGAAAGCGTTCTTGTCGTGACAATCAAATCCTGCCGCGACATAGAACGCGGTCGTGCCAGGGTCCTTGCGGCTGGTTGCCAGCATGACCTTGTAGCAGCCCTGTGACAAACCAAAAGCCACCGCTGCCTGTAGCACGGCCTTGCCATAGCCGTGACCACGATGGTCATGATCGGTGACGACGTTCTCAATCAAGCCAAATGGACTACCACCGCGCGTCAGGTTGGGGATAATGGTGATATTGCAGGTAGCGACCAGCGCGTCATCGACATAGACTCCCCATGTGCGATGACGGGGATTGTTCAGTAACTCCTGCCAGATTGCTTGCAGTTCTGCCATCGGCGGCAAAGGCGCATCGGCGGGATGCAGTTGCGCATACAAGGCCAGCAGGGCCGGCAATTCGGAAGGGGCTAACTGGCGAATATCCATGACTGATGCTGATGGCTGAAAAATCGTTAGTGTAATACCTCCAGCACCAGATCGCCCATCCGCGAACAGGAGATGATGTTGTCACCCTTGCTGGCAATATCCGCCGTACGCCAGCCGTTTTTCAGTACCTGTCGGACGGCGGATTCGATTCGCTGCGCCGCGTTTTTCTGACCAAGACTGTGCCGCAGCATCATGGCAACCGACATGATCGTTGCCAGCGGATTGGCCATGTCCTTGCCAGCAATCGTTGGTGCCGATCCATGCCCCGGCTCATACAGGCCTTGTCCACGCTCGTTGAGTGATGCCGTCGCCAGCATGCCGATGGAGCCAGTCAGCATGGCTGCCTCGTCTGAAAGGATGTCGCCGAACAGATTGGCGGTCACGATGACATCAAACTGACGCGGGTCACGTACCAGTTGCATGGCCACGTTATCAACGTAGAGATGCGTAAGCGTCACATCCGGATAGTGCAGACCAACCTCGGTAAATATGGTGCGCCACAGCTCACTGGTTTCCAGCACATTGGCCTTGTCGACCGAACACAGTGACTTGCGTGGCCGGCTAGCAGCAAAGCGGAAGGCAAAATGGGCAATCCGGCTGATCTCCGATTCGCTGTAGCACATGGTATTGAAGGCATGCCGTTGGCCATCGTCATGCCGACCGATCGCGCGCGGCTGGCCGAAATAAACATCGCCGACCTGCTCACGGATGAGCATGATGTCGAGATCCCTGACGATCTCGGCTTTCAGCGGCGAAGCATCAATGAGCTCCGGAAACAATACCGCCGGCCTCAGGTTGGCAAACAGCGCGAGGTCCTGCCGGATCGCCAGCAAGCCACTTTCGGGGCGCATTGGACGTGGCAACTGGTCGTATTGTGGCCCGCCTACTGCACCCAGCAAAATCGCATCGGCCTGTTGGCACAACTGGCGTGTCTGCGGCGGATAAGGGCTGCCATGCTGGTCGTAGGCAGCGCCACCGATGGATGCTTCTTCCAATGTGATCGGTAATCCTTCCTGTTTGAAAACGTCGAGTACGCGTACCGCCTGACGCACAATTTCCGGACCGATGCCGTCGCCCGGCAAGATGGCAATGTTCATGAGCAGATTTCCTGAAGTAATGTCTGCTGCCGATCATAGACAGCCGTGCAACCACTAACAAGGCAGGTAACGATACGGGTATACAAACTACTACCCTGACTGAATGCGTGCATTGCCTAACACGTAATGACAGTACCCCCGGTATACTTCGCTCTGTTCGCGCAGACGCGCTCACGGCCGTGATGGCCAGCATTGTTCCCATGACACTATCGAGTCTCCTCGCTCAACTGATGAATGGTCTCGCCGAGGCCTCTACGCTATTTCTCGTGGCGGCAGGTCTGTCGCTGATTTTTGGTGTGACGCGGATCGTCAATTTTGCCCATGGCTCGTTTCACATGCTGGGCATTTATCTGGCCTATACCCTGGTCGCGCACCTTGGTGGCGGCCCGTGGGGTTTCTGGGGCGCGATTGGGTTGGCAGCGCTCACCGTGGCTGTGTTAGGGGCAGTGGTAGAGGTATTGATATTGCGACGCTTGTATGGTGCACCGGAGTTACTGCAGTTACTGGCGACCTTTGCGCTCGTGCTGGTGATCAAAGATGCGAGCCTGTGGTTATGGGGGGCCGAAGATCTGTTTGGGCCACGTGCGCCGGGCTTGGCCGGGGCGGTAATGATCGCCGGACAGCGGCTGGGGCAATATGATCTGCTCTTGATTGTCATCGGACCATTGATTCTGGCCCTGATGTCGCTCCTGCTCAATCGCACGCGCTGGGGAACGCTGATCCGGGCGGCAACCCAGGACCGGGAAATGCTGGCGGCATTGGGTGTCAATCAGGCCTGGCTGTTTACCAGTGTGTTTGCGCTCGGATGCTTGCTGGCTGGGCTTGGTGGCGCGTTGCAGTCGCCGCGTGTACCGGCCACGCTGTCGCTGGATCTGGATACGATCGGCAATGCTTTCGTGGTCGTGGTGGTGGGTGGTATGGGTTCGCTCAATGGTGCGTTTCTGGCGGCGCTGCTGATTGCTGGAGTCAAGGCACTGTGCGTTGCTCTTGGGACAGTGACACTGGGAGACACCACGATCGTATTTTCCAAGCTGACTCTGGTGGTGGAGTTTCTGGTGATGGCCATTGTTCTAGTCTGGCGCCCCTGGGGATTATGTGGCAAGCCGCAGTCAACGCAACGCAGCCGGGTTGATCTTGATCCACCCTTGCATGCAGCAAGCCGCTGGCAGTGCCATGGTGGCGTGCTGTTGCTGCTACTGTTGATCGCCGCACCCTTGTTGTCGCCGCAGTTTCCTTATCTGACGGTATTACTGGTAGAAATCCTGATTGCCATTCTGTTCGCGGTCAGCCTGCACTTCATCATGGGGCCCGGTGGCATGCATTCGTTTGGTCACGCGGCGTATTTTGGCGCGGGCGCTTACGCTGCTGCGCTGCTGTTGATCCGGCTACATCAGCCAATGCTGGTCGCGTTGGCAATGGGGCCGCTGTTTGGCGCACTGGCAGCCCTATTATTTGGCTGGTTCTGCGTGCGCTTGTCAGGTGTGTATCTGGCGATGTTGACGCTCGCGTTTGCCCAGATCACCTGGGCTGTCGTTTTTCAGTGGGATGACGTGACCGGTGGCAGCAATGGCTTGATCGGTATCTGGCCGGATGATTGGGCCGCCTCACCAGTGGTGTTCTACTATCTGGCGCTGGGCATGAGCGTAGCGGGTGTGCTGCTACTGCGACGCGTCGTGTTTGCACCGTTCGGCTTAGCACTGCGTGCAACGCGTGACGCCGCGATGCGGGCCGAGACAATTGGCATTGACGGGCGGCGCACGCAATGGCTGGCATTCATTCTGGCTGGTGCGGTGTGTGGTCTGGCAGGGGCCTTGTTTGCTTTCTCAAAGGGCAGCATTTCCCCTGATGCAGTGAGCATCGGGCGTTCAGTCGATGGTCTTGTGATGGTCATGCTGGGCGGCGTACAAAGTCTGCTGGGGCCAGTTGTCGGTGCCGCATTATTTACCTGGTTGCAGGATCTGATTGCGCGCGAGACCGATTATTGGCGTGCATTGCTAGGGCTGACGATACTGGCGCTGGTCATGCTGTTTCCGGACGGGCTGGCGGGTGGTTTCACCAGACTATTTCAGCGCGCTATCAGGCGGGAGACGTCATGAATCAAGAAACTCCGCAACTTCAGCAACCTCAGCCTAGCCTGCTGCAATTGCGCCATCTCAAAAAATCTTATGGAGGTGTTCAGGCGCTCGACGATGTTTCTTTCGACCTGCCTGCCGGTCAGTTACTGGCCTTGCTTGGGCCCAATGGCGCTGGCAAGTCGACCTGTTTCAATATCATCAATGGTCAGACCCGTGCTGATGCCGGCGAGGTCTTGCTGGCGGGCCGGAACATTGCTGGGCTTTCGCCGAGGCAGATCTGGGGGCTGGGCGTTGGTCGCACCTTTCAGGTCGCCACGACATTCGGCAGCATGACCGTGCTGGAGAATGTATTGACCGCGCTGTTGTCGCATCAGCGCAAGAGTTGGCATCTGTGGCGACCTGCTGCCACTGCTGCGGTCTATGCCGCAGCACGCGACGAGGCCATGTTGCTGCTGGGCGAGGTTGGTATGGCTGAACAGGCCGGCAGAGCTAGCAGTGCATTGGCCTATGGCGATGTCAAACGACTTGAACTAGCGATGGCATTGGCGCATCGGCCGCGTCTGCTGTTGATGGACGAACCGACCGCCGGCATGGCCACTGCCGAGCGTCATGCCTTGATGGCATTGACCCGTCGACTGGTCGACGAGCGCGAACTGGCGGTGCTGTTTACCGAGCACAGCATGGATGTCGTGTTTGCCTTCGCCGATCACATGGTGGTGCTGGCGCGTGGCAAGCAGATTGCCAGTGGTGACGGAGAGACCATCCGCCGGGATCCGCTGGTGCAGCAGGTATATTTTGGCAGTGGTAAAACATTTGCCGCAGCAGGCGACCTATGAATAAGCATCTTGCAGCCCCATTGTTGCAGGTTCGAGCCCTGCATGCGTTTTATGGCCGGGCACAGGTACTCTTTGATCTGAATCTCGAGGTGCAGCGTGGCGAAGTGGTGGCCTTGCTCGGGCGTAACGGTGCGGGAAAATCGACCACCATGAAAGCCATCATGGGTTTGCTGGCAGGGTCACAAGGGCAGATCATCTTCCGTGATCAGGACATCGGACGGCTCAAGGCGCACCAGATTGCCCGTCTCGGAATGGCTTATGTTCCTGAGGACCGTCGGATCTTTACCGAACTCAGTGTCGTACAAAATCTCGACCTCGGGCGTCAGCCAGTGCGTGTTGATGCCGTGCACTGGACGCCAGAAAAGCTGTTTGCCCTGTTCCCCACTCTGGGCGACATGCCGCGTCGTCCAGGCGGGCAGATGAGTGGTGGCGAGCAGCAGATGCTGACGGTAGCCCGCAGCCTGATGGGCAACCCCTATCTGATCCTGCTGGATGAACCCTCCGAAGGGGTTGCGCCGGTCATCGTCGAGCAGATGGCTGAAATGATCTTGCAATTGAAACGCGCTGGTATGGCTGTATTGCTGTCGGAGCAGAACCTGCATTTTGCGGCGCTGGTCAGTGATCGTGCCTGTGTGATTGAAAGTGGCCATTTGCGCTATCAGGGATCGATGCAGCAATTGTTGAACGAACCTGCCGTACAACAAGCCTACCTGGCGTTGTGAGGCGTATCCTCTCAAAATTTCCCTATGGAAATGAAGCGCTGTAGTTGCATGTTCACATATCAGGAAAACTCCTATATCGACAAGCCGAGCTGTGGCAGACAATTCACTCATCAACAGTTTCAAGTGAATTACCGGTAATGCAGTACGGCAAGTTTGTGTAGTGGGGTGAGCGAGTGAGGTGCAGTGTGCGCAAGCAAGGCCTTACAGCCGATGTGACGAGCATCGGCGCACTTTAAGCGGTTTGCAATTTATTGCAGACCGCTTTTTTTTGTACTCCTATTATCTCGTTTGACGACATGCCATCCAACGCCGCAGGATTTTGTTCTTCCAGAGCTCTATTTTGACGTATTTCCTTCTCCACAAACGTGTTTGCTGACCTGCTTTCAGTGACCCATTCCTGAGGATCGGGCGTAAAGTATGTCGATCAAAAAAATAGAAGGAGAACGTGGCTATGTCATCCAGCGCAGGCATTGGACAAGAGATTGATCTCGATGCACAAGAGACCCAAGAATGGCTGCAAGCGCTGCAAAGCGTGTTGCAGGAAGTCGGCCCTGAACGGGCGCGTTTCCTGCTGTCACGTCTGAGCGCGGCGGCCCAGCAATGGGGTGTCAACTGGCGTGATGCACGTAATACGCCCTATATCAACACGGTACGCGTTGAGCAGGAGCCACCATTCCCTGGCGGTTCTGACGCTCAGGTCATGGAAGAGCATCTGGCGTCAATCATGCGCTGGAATGCGCTGGCGATGGTAGTGCGCGCCAACCGCGCCTATGGCGAACTGGGCGGTCACATCGCCAGCTATGCGTCGGCAGCGGATCTGTTTGAGGTTGGTTTCAATCATTTTTTCCGTGCGCGCGATCAGCAAACCGAGGGTGGCTTTGCGGGCGATCTGGTCTACTTTCAGCCGCATTCTGCACCGGGTATTTATGCACGGGCTTTCCTCGAAGGTGCCCTGAGCGAACAGGATCTGGATTTTTATCGACGCGAGATTGAAGCAAAAAAACGCGGGCAACAAGGGTTGTCTTCCTATCCGCATCCCTGGCTGATGCCCAATTTCTGGCAGTTTCCTACCGGGTCCATGGGCATTGGTCCGATCAATGCGATTTATCAGGCACGCTTCCTGCGCTATCTGGAGCATCGGGGTTTGTTGCCGGACCAGGGACGCAAGGTGTGGGGCGTGTTTGGTGATGGTGAAATGGATGAACCTGAGTCATTGGCGGCACTCAGCCTGGCTGCACGTGAAAAACTCGACAATCTGATCTTCGTGGTCAACTGCAACCTGCAGCGACTCGATGGTCCGGTGCGTGGCAACGGTCATATTGTCGATGAGCTGGAAACCCTGTTTGCAGGTGCTGGCTGGAATGTCATCAAGCTGCTCTGGGGCTCCGACTGGGACAGCCTGTTTGCACGCGACGCCGATGGCGCTTTGATGGATGCTCTCAATCGCACGGTAGATGGCCAGTTGCAGACTTTTGCTGCCAATGATGGGGCCTTCAACCGCGAGCATTTCTTTGGACAGAATGCGGCTACGCGCAAGATTGCCGCTACCCTGACCGACGAAGAGATTAACCGGCTGCGGCGCGGTGGTCACGACATGAAGAAAATTCATGCCGCTTATCATGCCGCTGCCGGTCATCAAGGTCAGCCGACCGTGATTCTGGCGCAGACCAAAAAGGGTTACGGTATGGGCGCTGCAGGGGAAGGAAAGATGACTACGCACCAGCAAAAGAAGCTCGATGAAGACGCCTTGATTGCATTCCGTAATCGTTTCAAATTACCGCTGAGCGATGAGCAATGTACCAATCTGGCTTTCTACAAGCCTGCCGCTGACAGCGCCGAGATGCGCCACCTGCTGGCGCGACGTGCGGCGCTGGGCGGTTATATGCCACGTCGCACGACCACTCATCAGCCGCTGACGGTGCCGCCGCTGGAGACCCATGCGCGCTTCGCACTGGAGGCTCAGGGGCGTGAAATGTCCAGCACCATGGCACTGGTACGGATACTTGGCAGCCTGCTCAAGGATCCGGCGCTGGGTAGCCATGTCGTGCCTATCGTCGCTGATGAAGCGCGTACCTTTGGCATGGCCAATCTGTTCCGGCAGGTTGGTATTTACTCTTCGCAAGGGCAGTTGTACGAACCGGAGGATATCGGTTCCATCCTCTATTATCGCGAAGCCAAAGACGGACAGATTCTGGAGGAGGGAATCACTGAAGCCGGTGCAATCTCTTCCTGGACCGCAGCAGCGACCAGTTATGCCGTGCATGGTTTGCCGATGCTGCCGTTCTACATTTATTACTCGATGTTTGGCTTCCAGCGCATCGGTGACCTGATCTGGGCCGCTGCGGATCAACGTGCCCGGGGTTTCCTGATCGGTGCCACCTCAGGGCGCACCACGCTTGGTGGTGAAGGCTTGCAGCATCAGGATGGCAGCAGTCACATCATGGCCGCCGGCATCCCCAATTGCGTTGCCTATGATCCTGCCTATGCCTATGAACTGGCGATCATCGTCGATGAGGGCATGCGCCGCATGCTGGAACGTAATGAAGATGTCTTCTATTACCTGACCGTTACCAACGAAAACGAAATCCAGCCCAATCTGCCGGGTGATCCACAGTTGCGCGAAGGTGTTCTGCGCGGCATGTACTGCCTGCAAACACAAGCAGCTGCGCAGGTACGTCTGCTGGCAGCGGGCCCCTTGCTCAAGGAAGCACTGGCGGCAGCACAACTGTTGCAGTCGAATTTTGGTATCTGCGCTGAAGTCTGGAGTGTCACCAGCTTCACCGAGCTGGCACGCGATGGCATTGCGGCAGATCGCGCCAATCGTCTGATGCCAGGCAGCCACGCACCAGCATACGTGCGTAGCCAACTGGAGCAGAGTACGGCACCGGTCATTGCGGTGAGTGACTATGTACGCAGTCTGCCAGAGAGTATTCGCGCCTACGTGCCGGCAACGTTTGTCACGCTCGGGACCGATGGTTTTGGTCGTAGTGATACGCGTGCCAATCTGCGCGATTTCTTTGAAGTGGACGCGCGCTGGATTGCCTACACGGCCGTGACCGAAGTCTGGCCGGGTGATGCTGCGCACTGGCAGCAGGCGGCTGTTACGCTTGGTATTGATCTGGATAAACCCTTGCCAAGCACTGTTTAGTATCGAGTATCACAGGTGCTGCTGGTATAGTAAAACCTTCTGCGGGACGTCAAGTTCACTGAATCTGGCTCACGGAAACCAGCTCAAGGAGAAGAGTAGATGGCAGCACCGAAACGCATTGCATTGGTCACCGGCGCCGGCTCTGGCATTGGTCGCCATATTGCACTGGCGCTATTGCGCGATGGCTATGGCGTTGCACTCGCCGGCCGGCGTCGTGCTGCGCTTGACGATACTGTACAGGCGGCCGCTGAGTTCGGCGCGAATGCGCTGGTTGTTACCGCCGATGTCAGTGATCCTGCTTCAGTAAGCAGCTTGTTTGAGGAGACCGCTTCGCATTTCGGACGACTTGATCTGTTGTTCAATAATGCCGGTGTATTTGCGCCGCCGACCTCAATTGAGGAGCTCAGTCTCGAACATTGGAAGGCAGCGGTCGACATTAACCTGACGGGCGCTTTTCTATGCACGCAGGCGGCCTTCCGTATCATGAAGCAGCAATCGCCGCATGGTGGTCGCATCATCAACAACGGTTCGATTTCCGCGCATGTGCCGCGGCCATTCTCGGCAGCCTATACGGCGACCAAGCATGCCATTACCGGGCTTACCAAATCGACTTCGCTGGATGGACGGCGCTACGATATTGCTTGTGGTCAGATTGATATCGGCAATGCGTCGACCGATATGACCGAGTTGATGAAGAAAGGAATCCTGCAGGCCGATGGCTCGACCCAGGTTGAGCCAACCATGGATGTGGCGCATGTCGCCAAGGCAGTGCTGTATATGGATAGCCTGCCGCTGGATGCCAACGTGCAATTCATGACGGTGATGGCGACCAAGATGCCGTTTATCGGTCGCGGCTAAGCAGGTAAGGCTCGGTGCAGTAACAGGCGTCAGTCGGGCAGCAATCACCTGACTGGCTTCGCTGGCCTAATTGGCGGGATGCTTCATGCCATTCCAGCGTGGCGTCAATGCATGCTCAATGGCAAACAGATCCAGCACACGACCCACGGTGTGGTCGATCATTTCCTGAATGGATTGCGGCCGCTGGTAAAAGCCGGGCAGTGGCGGGAAGATGATGCCGCCCATTTCGGTGACGGCGGTCATGTTGCGCAGATGCGCCAGATTGAACGGTGTTTCGCGCACCATCAGTACCAGCCGACGGCGCTCCTTGAGCACCACATCGGCGGCACGTGTGATCAGATTGTCGGACAAGCCGTTGGCTACCGCTGCCAGTGTCTTCATGGAGCAGGGCGCAACGATCATGCCGCTGGAGGCAAATGAGCCGCTGGCAATCGAGGCGCCAACATCACGTACCGGATGTACGACATCCGCCAGCGCTTCGACATCCTTGCGTTTCATGTCGAGTTCCTGATGCAGATTCAGCACGCCCGCTTCGGAGATCAGCAGATGGGTTTCGACTGGGGTCTCACGCAACACCTGCAGCAGGCGCACGCCATACGCCACACCGGTTGCACCGGTGATGGCGATGATCAGACGAGTAGGAGATGCTGTCGGTACGCTCGACATGCGCGACTTATTCTGCCTTGAACAGGGTTTGCAGTTCACCCGATTCGTACATCTCGCTCATGATGTCAGAGCCGCCGATGAATTCGCCTTTGACATACAGTTGCGGGATGGTTGGCCAGTTGGAGTATTCCTTGATGCCTTGACGTACGTCAGCACTTTCCAGCACGTTGACGGTCACGATATTCTCAGCGCCGCTGGCCTTGAGCAACTGGATAGCCTTGCCCGAAAAGCCACATTGTGGAAACTGCGCGGTCCCTTTCATGAACAGCACGACAGGGTTTTGGGTAACGGTTTCCTTGATCCAGGATTGCACATCGCTCATGACACTACCTTCAAAAAGTTCTCAATCTCGACATTATAGGGAAAAGCGCGTTCTTGCGTTGGATCGCAGTCCAAGCTTCAGCGACGATTCGCGTCCTTAATTACTTGCCCAGTGCCGGTATTGACTCGGGGTAACACCATAGGCTGCACGGAAACGATTGACCAGATGACTGGCGTTGGAGAAGCCGCAGGCGGCGGCCACATCGGCCAGCGGCAACCGGGTATCGCTCAATGTCTGGCGCGCCCGTTCCAGACGGCGCCGACAGATCCAGGCATGTGGCGCAAAGCCGAGTGACGACTTGAACATGCGCGCGAAATGATATTCCGACAAGCCCAGCTCCTGCGCCAGTGCTGCGACCGTGAGCGGCGAGTCAAGGTGGGCTTCGATCATTTCCAGTGCGCCGCGTCGTTGTCGTGGTGCAAGACCACCTTTGGCGATGATCTGCTGCGGACGAGCGGTCTGGGTCATGATCAGGTGCGCCAGCACTTCATGCGCCAACGCATGGCCGCTGAGTTTGCCGTCCTGCAAGCTCCAGTCAAGCGCGATGAACTGCTGGCATAACTGCGCCAGCACCGGGTCATCGATATAGGTACGCTCCAGCAATTGGCGCTCACGGGGCTCGCAATCGAGCAATTGCACCGTAAAGTCGGCAAACAAGGCTTCGGAAAAATACAAATGCAGAAAGCGGATTTCACCACCGATCAACCAATCGGACTCGTGCTGCGCCGGCAAGATGCAGAATTTACCAGGCGCACCGCGTAAGCTAGGTTGATTGCGGCGGCAGATATCGAAGCCACCAGCCAGGTAAAACGACAGGGTATGGTGCCCAGGACGCAGATAGTGAGTATTTTCCAGATGTTGCCGATGCCACAATGTTGCTTTCAGTTCATCATTGAACATGGTCGAGCTCATCTGGGTGGCACGCGTGTGCGTAAGTGTGTCAAAAATGGGACGTGGCGCAGAGCCGAGCATGACAATGATCCTTATTGAACAGCAGAAAGCTTACTACTGCGGCGCAGGTTTTGGCTGACCGCAATCATAAAAAGCGCAGAAATCTGCAATCACGATGACGGTATTGCAACGACACTGTCCGTTCGATTTTCTGCGCCGGAGCAACCATGAATATTCTGCTATATCTCACCACCGTATTGATCTGGGGAAGTACCTGGATTGCCATCAAATGGCAGCAGGGCCCGGTACCGATTTCCCAGTCGATTGCTTACCGTTTCTTGCTCGCTGCGGCGATCCTGTTTGCCATCCTGCTTTGGAAGAAGCAGGTGCGCGTGCCGCGCGGAGAAGCTCGTAAATTGATATTGGCGCAAGGACTGTGTCTGTTTTGCTGTAATTTTCTGTGCTTCTACTTCGCCAGCCGTACGCTGCCTAGCGGTTTGATTGCAGTGGTGTTTTCCATGGCGGCACTTTGGAATGCGCTGTTTGCCCGTATTTTTTTCAAACGCAGCATTGCGCCGCAGGTGCTGGCCGGAGGTGGCTTGGGATTGGTTGGTATCCTGACCATGTTCTGGCCGGAAATCGCACATCATGATGCCGACGGCGGAACGCTGATCGGTCTCGGTCTATCCTTGCTAGGTACCTTGTGTTTTTCAACCGGCAATCTGCTCTCCAGCCGGCTTCAGTCGCTCGGGCTGAAACCACTGGAAACCAATGCCTGGGCGATGTTGTGTGGCGCCGTCATTTTGCTGATCATCAGTTTGGCACAAGGGGCACCCATGACGATGGATTTTTCGCTGCGCTATCAGGGAGCCTTGTGGTATCTGGCCGTGTTTGGCTCGGTCATTGGCTTTACCGCCTATCTGATGCTGGTCGGACGCTGGGGGCCGGAGCGTGCGGCGTATTGCACAGTATTATTCCCGGTTGTCGCGCTCAATATTTCCGTCCTGTTTGAAGGATATCGCTGGACACCGGCTGCGCTGGCGGGGCTGGTACTGGTGCTTGCGGGCAATGTTCTGGTATTTCATCGTCCTGCCAGTCGCAACAAAGCTGTCTTGCAGTCGTGATTGATGGCAGAACGGTAAACAAGAAAGGGCGCTCATGCGCCCTTTTTTCTGTGGCGGTCACTGCCGCCGGTTAAGGATGATCACGTGGCCGATGCGGAGGTAAATTCTTCCGGCAAACGCTTTGCCATCGAGTGATGATTTTGTACCTGATCCTTATGCTTGATGACCTGGCGGTCCAGCTTGTCGATCAAGGCATCAATTGCCGCATAGAGATCGTGCGCGATGCTTTCGACATGTAGATCCTTACCCTTTATATGAACATTGATTTCCGCTTTTTGACGTTTTTCTTTTTCTGTCAATTTGTCCACGCTCAAAATCACGCTGATATCGATGACATGATCAAAGTGACGCTTGATGCGTTCCAGTTTGTTTTGCACGTATTCGCGGATGGCGGGGGTCAAATCGAGGTGATGGCCACTAATGGTCAGATTCATACAGCACTCCTATCGTAAGATTGCTGGCGGTTCCAGCGCAAGCTTCGGTTGGTTCTGGAACTTGACACAAGAACACAGCAACAGGTGCAGTTACTACAGAAAAACTTAAAGAGATTTGCGGAGATTGACTGGGGGAATTTTCAGCACTTCGCGATACTTTGCGACTGTCCTGCGTGCAACCACCATGCCTTGTTCTGCCAACATATCTGCAATCTTGCTATCAGAAAGGGGACTCTTGGGATCTTCTGCTCCTATCAGTTGTTTGATGAGAGCCCGTATTGCTGTGGAAGATGCTTCACCGCCTGCTTCCGTTGCGACGTGGCTGCCGAAGAAGTACTTCAACTCAAACATGCCATGCGGCGTCAGCATGTATTTCTGAGTTGTCACGCGAGAGATTGTGCTCTCGTGTAGACCCAGTGTATCAGCAATTTCGCGCAGCACAAGGGGTCTCATGGCGACTGCACCATGCGAGAAAAAGTTACGTTGTCTCTCTACTATCGCCTGTGCAACACGCAGGATCGTATCGAAGCGTTGGCGCATATTCTTGATCAACCACTTGGCTTCCTGCAACTGTGAGCCAAGCGAGCCGTCTCCCTTGGATTGCTTCAAGGCATTGGCGTACATGGCGTTTACGCGCAGTCGCGGCATGACGTCGTGATTAAGGAGTACCTGCCAGCCATCCTTTGTTGCTTTGACAATCACATCCGGCACCACATAGTCAGCCGCACCCGACGAGAATGCCGAGCCGGGATGAGGGTCACAGCGACGGATGACTGCCTGCGCCTCGCGCAGGTCTTCATCATCACAGCCGATTGCCTTCCTGATCTTGTTGAAATCCCGTTGTGCAAACAAGGACAGGTAATCTTCAACGATGGTCAGAGCCAGTCGCCGCGTGACAAACGGCACTTTGTCGAGTCGTTTGACCTGCAGCGCCAGACTCTCCGAGGCGCTACGCGCACCGACGCCTGCTGGCTCAAAGCTCTGCAGCAGTTTCAATGCAATCGAGAGTTCATCGATGTCAATTTCCAGCTCGTGCGGCAGTCGGCCATGAATCTCTTCGAGTGACTCTTCCAGATAGCCTTGTTCATCGAGCGCATCAATCAAGAGCTCAACCAGTGCCCGGTCGCGCAAGCTACGAATCGTTAGACGCGCCTGTTCCAGCAGGTGCTCGCGCAAGGTGACGTTATGGGCTTCCAGCTGTGGCCGTGCATCTTCATCGTCGCTGGATTTGCCGCTGCGGGCAACGTCGTCAAAGCTCCATTCCGCATCACCGCTGCCTTGCTCATCGCCACCCAGGGCTTCGCTGCCATCTGGGCTTTCGGCTTCACCCGGGCTGCTGCTGACAACCGTATCGGCCGCTTCTGCCTGCGTGGCAGGCGTGCCGCTGATGGCACCATCAGCCAGCAGCCGCACCGAATTGTCGAGCGCGTCATCAAGCCGTTCCAGCAACGGATTGTCAGAGAGAATCTGTTCCAGTTCCTGATGCAGCTCCAGTGTCGACAATTGCAGCAAGCGTATCGACTGCTGCAATTGCGGCGTCAATGCCAGATGCTGCGACGTGCGTAACTGAAGCGATTGTTTCATTGAGTTATCTGTACCTTGCCGCTACATGCGGAAATGTTCACCTAGATAGACACGGCGCACGGATTCATTGGCAATAATGTCATCCGGGCTGCCACTGGCGAGCACAGTACCCTGATTGATGATGTAGGCGCGATCGCAGATGCCCAGCGTTTCACGTACGTTGTGGTCGGTGATCAGCACACCAATACCGCGCTCCTTGAGGAAGCGCACGATACGCTGAATTTCAATCACGGCAATCGGATCGATACCGGCAAACGGTTCATCGAGCAGGACAAAGCGAGGATCGGTCGCCAGTGCACGCGCAATTTCCACGCGCCGACGTTCACCGCCGGACAGTGACAAGGCCTGACTTTCCCGCAGCTTTTCAATTTGCAGCTCGTGTAGCAAACTATTGAGTCGGCCTTCGATTTCATCGCGACTCAGTGGCTTGCCGTTTTCCTTGCGCAACTCCAGCACCGCACGGATATTGTCTTCCACGGTGAGCTTGCGAAACACCGATGCTTCCTGCGGCAGATAGGACAAGCCCATGGTGGCACGCTCATGAATCGGCAAGCGTGAGATATCGGTATTGTCGAGATCGATCTCGCCACCATCCGAAGGGACCAGACCGACGATCATGTAGAACGAGGTCGTTTTACCTGCTCCGTTGGGGCCCAGCAGACCGACCACTTCACCACTGGCCACTTGCAGGGAGACATCGCGTACCACCTGACGGGCACCATAGCTTTTCTTCAGGCCGCGCACGGCCAGGGAGCTGACTGTCATGTTACGGTGCATTCGAGGAATCAGTACGCGGCTGGATGATGGCAGTGATACGACCGCCACCCGGTTTGCTTTCACCGGTGTTGGTGTTATTGACGGAATAGAACTCGGCACGGCTGTCGTAGGAAATGAACTCACCGTTGACTTCATCGGTGATCCGCTGACCATCCATTCGTTGCATGTGGGCGCGCGTAAACAATTTCGAGATTTCTGTCTTTTCGCTATATTCGATACGCTCCGCGCGACCCTCGATCCATAGATCCGGTCCGCCGTCACGCTTCTGACGGAAGCTGGCCAGCCCACCTGGCGTTGCATACAGCACCGCGAATTCATAGCCTGCCGGATCGGTAGTCAACACGACCTTGCCAGCCTTGATCAGCAGCGTGCCACGGGTCAGCACAACGTTGCCGGTGAAGGTCTTCACCTGTCTCACATCGTCATAGACCATCTGATCGGCTTCGATACGCGTCGGCTTGTCAGTATCGGCTTTCTCAGCGTGCACCAGGCTACTAGCACTCATGAGCAACGCAGTTAGCAGAGGGAGGGACAGCTTATAAAAATTTGGTTTCATATCATCCTGCGCAATTAGCTGTTTATTTCTTAACGGGTTGTGCCGCAGTGCCCGTATCTTTCGGACGTGGCTCGTAATAGCCATGGAAATCATGCAAGAACTCGAGCTGCTTGATGGCGTCGTTGATGATCATGCCGGTACCAGTCATGAATGAACTACCCATTGTGACTTCGGCATATTTGTCAGTCTTGGCGATATCATCATCGGGCAGCACCAGCAGGTATTCAGTCTTAAGGTGCATATTTTCGCTGGTACTGGTGGCAGCACGATTGCCATTCACATCGTCGTACATGTGCACCTTGCTGTTGTCATCTTCAATACGTGCACGCTTGGAGCGCAAGACCATGGTTGGCTTGGCAGGATCCAGTCCGGTAATCACAGGCATGGTGATTTCAAACGAGTCATCCTGCGGGAAATGCACCATCTTGTCGCCGGTAATACTGAAGCGTGGCTGACCCGATTCAGCCATTTTGACGTAATTGAATTTCTCGACGTAATAGTCTGGCTTGTTGGGAACCCGTTCCGACTGGGCATTGGTGCCGTCGCGCCGCACTACTTCCAATACCCAGAAACTACCCAGGCCCAGCGCCACCAGCACGGCAACGATAATGCCGAGCCGGATATTGTGCGCAGTGCGGGCGTTGTCACTCATGCCAGGTAGGCGGCCAGTGCCGTCTCATAGTATCCCTGCGCATGCAGGATCAAATCGCAGACTTCACGTGCTGCGCCATTGCCGCCACTTGCCGTTGCGACATAGTCCACCCGTTCCTTGACGGCAGCGTGCCCATTGGCAACGCTGGCGGTAAATCCGGCACGGCTCATAATCGGCAGGTCAATGACGTCGTCGCCGATATAACCACAGTCAGCAGCACTCAGGCTAGTCTGTTCCAGCAGTTGGGCAAAGGCTGTACGTTTGTCGTGCACCCCCTGAAATACATGGCTCACACCAAGATCTTTGGCGCGACGCAACACGATTGGTGACTGACGAGCAGTAATGATGGCCGTCGCAATGCCATGCTGCACCAGCATCTTCATGCCGTGCCCATCGAGCGCATTAAAACGTTTGATTGGCTCCCCATCGGCGCCATAGTAAAGACCGCCATCGGTGAGAACACCATCAACATCAAAAATCATGATCTTTATCTGAGCAGCCTTGCTCAGCGCGTCAGAAGCGACATCCGCAAAGCGGGCTGGTACGGGGGCAGTCATCAAATCACCTTGGCACGGGTCAGATCGTGGATATGCAAGGCACCGACCAGCTTCCCTTGGGAATCAGCCACCAGCAACTGATTGATACGGAATTCTTCCATGACCTGTACCGCATCGACAGCCAACTGGTCTGGATGGATGGTGCGTGGCCCATAATGCATCACCTGGGCGATCGAGAACTGGGTAAAGTCCTTGCCTTGCTCCAGCAGGCGGCGCAGATCACCATCAGTGAACACGCCGATAGGCTCATTGGCGTCATTGACCACCGCGGTCATGGCCATACCTTTACGCGTGATTTCCATCAGGGCCACCGATAGCGAAACATCTGGTTTGACCGCAGGAACGGCATCGCCACTGCGCATCACGTCACGGACGTGGGTCAGCAGTCGTCGTCCCAGCGCGCCGCCCGGATGAGAGCGCGCAAAGTCTTCTTCCTTGAAGCCGCGCGCATCCAGCAGCGATACTGCCAGCGCATCGCCCATGGCCAGCGTCGCGGTAGTGCTTGCCGTCGGTGCCAGGTTGAGGGTACAGGCTTCCTGAGCAACGCCGACATTGAGATGAATCGATGCCAGGCGCGCCAGGCTGGAATCATCATTGCCGGTCATGGCAATCAGATAGGCACCCATACGCTTGATGATCGGGGCGATCGCCATCAGCTCGGCGGTTTCACCGGAGTTGGAAATGGCGATGAAGACGTCGTTGGCGGTGACCATGCCTAAATCGCCGTGGGCGGCTTCTGCTGGATGCATGAACAATGCCGGCGTACCAGTGGAGGCAAAGGTGGCGGCAATCTTGCGGCCAATATGGCCGGATTTGCCGATGCCAGAAACGACGACGCGTCCATTGCACTGTAGCAACGCTGCGACAGCACGAGCCAGCGGATCGTCAACGCTGTTCTGCAGGCGATTTTTCAAGGCCAGAATCGCATCAGCCTCGATTTGCAGGGTTTCACGGGCAAGTTCCACCGCGCGCAGGGCGCTCTCGGCAGAAAAAGCTTTTGGCGGGATTTTATGTTCGGTTACACTCATAACCGAAGTATAAACGAATTCCTAAAGCAAAAAACTTGCCAGATGTAACCAGCCAACACGATTGATACATGGTACCGGCAAGGTTGCGACAGATACGGGTTAGTATCACTGGGTATAGGTCGCCGTCAGGCTTTCAATCATAAAAATGCTGGGATTTCCTATTACATGTTTTCCGGTTTAGAGCTCACCTTATTCTTGCTCGGCGCGGCTGTGCTGGGTGTCGTTGTGTTCCGCATGTTTCAGTTGCCGCCTATGCTCGGTTATTTGGTGGCGGGCATTTTGATCGGCCCACACGGCTTGGGCTTTGCCGACGATAGCGAAACCACACGGGCGCTGGCCGAGTTCGGGGTGGTGTTCCTGATGTTCTCCATCGGTCTCGAATTCTCTCTGCCCAAGCTTTCTGCGATGCGCCACCTGGTGTTTGGCCTGGGCGTGGCCCAGGTGCTCGGGACGATTGTCGTAGCCATGGTCTTTGGCTGGGGCGTGGCCTTTGTGTTGCCACAATTGCATGACATCAGTTGGCCCGCTGCATTTGCCATCGGCGGGGCGCTGGCTATGTCATCGACGGCGATCGTGTCCAAAATGCTGACCGAGCGCATGGAGCTGGAGAGCGAACATGGTCGTCGCATTCTTGGCATTCTGCTATTTCAGGATCTGGCACTGGTGCCACTGCTGATCATTGTGCCGGCGCTGGTCAAGAGCTCCGGCAACCTGCTGGTTACGCTGGCCTGGGCCAGTATCAAGGCGCTGGTGGTGTTGACGCTACTGCTAGTTGCCGGTCACAAGCTCATGCGCAGCTGGTTCAATATCGTGGTCAAGCGACGCTCCCAGGAGCTGTTCATGCTGAACCTGCTGCTCATCACGCTGGGTGCTGCCTGGGTGACCGAGAAGGCGGGGCTGTCGATGGCGCTGGGTGCCTTTATCGCTGGCATGCTGATCTCCGAAACCGAATTCAAGCATCAGGTGGAAGAAGACATCAAATCTTTCCGCGACGTCTTGCTGGGCTTGTTCTTTATTACCGTCGGCATGCTGCTCAACATCCATCTGGTGTTGCAACATTGGTGGCTGGTACTGCTGTTATTGCTGGGACCGGTGTTGCTCAAGTTCGGGCTCATCACCGGGCTGGTCAAATTGTTCGGGTCTTCCACCGGGGTGGCCTTGCGCACCGGGCTGGCACTGGCACAGGCAGGTGAATTCGGGTTCGTACTACTCAATCAGGCGGGGGGCTTGCAATTGATGGACCCGCTGCTGATTCAGGTCATTCTCGCTGCCATGGTGCTGTCCATGCTGGCAGCGCCGTTTTTAATCGCCAATGCCGATGCCATTGTCATGAAGCTTTCAGCCAACGAGTGGATGTTGCAATCGCTGGCGCTGACGCAGTTGGCTACGCGCACCATGTCCAGCCAGAAACACGTGATCATTGCTGGCTTTGGTCGCAGTGGTCAGAGTCTGGCCAAGTTGCTGGATGAGGAGGGCATTCCCTACCACGCGCTGGAAATGGACCCTGAGCTGGTACAGGAAACCCGCAATGCCGGTGCCAACGTCTCTTATGGCGATGCAGCACGACGCGAGAGCCTGGTCGCCGCCGGTATCCATCGTGCATCGGCATTAGTGGTCACTTATGCCAGCACCCCATCGGCGCTGAAAGTGCTGTACCACGCCAACGAGCTGGTGCCGAGCCTGCCCGTCATTGTTCGTAGTCACGACGATACCGATCTGGACAAGCTACTCGCAGCCGGTGCCACCGAGGTCGTGCCAGAAGCACTGGAAGGCAGTCTGATGCTGGCCTCGCACGCACTGGTGATGCTTGGCGTGCCGCTACGACGTGTGGTGCATCGGGTGCAGACTGCCCGTGACGAGCGTTACACCTCCCTTCGTGGTTATTTCCACGGTGCCTCCGATGTGCCGGACGACAATGACAATCTCAGTGTCCGCCTGCAGTCAGTGGCCTTGATCGAAGGCGCGCATGCCATCGGCAAGACCTTGTGGCAAATGGCACTGGTGCAGTTCGATACCGAAGTGACGATGCTGCGACGCGGCAAGCTGCGTGTTGATGTGCAGCCCGATACCGTGCTACAGCAGGGTGATATTGTGGTTCTTCGAGGTACCGCAGAGAATATTCTCCGGGCCGAACAGCGTCTCTTGAAAAAATAGTGCATGGATATTTTTGCGCGGATTATCAGCATCATCCTTCCGGTGTTTTCCGTCATCCTCATCGGCTTTGGCTACGCACACTGGCGCGGCGAGACAGTGCGTGCAGATATGGCAGCGGTCAACCGCGTCTGTATGGAAGTGCTGGCGCCATTGCTGGTATTTTCTGCACTAGCATCCAAGGATTTTGATCTGGCCCACAATCGCTGGCTGATTCTTGCCAGCGTGCTTATTTCACTCGGTTCAGCTGTGCTGGCCTGGCCCCTGGCCAGTTTTCTGGGTTACGACAAGCGCACCTTTGTGCCGCCGATGATGTACAACAACAGTGGCAACATGGGCTTGCCCCTGACAGTGCTGGCCTTCGGTCCTGAGAGTTTGTCGGCAGCGGTGGCGCTGTTCACGGCGGCCACGTTTGTCTATTTTTCTTTTGGTGTACGACTGCTGCAGCACGGACATCAGCAACATCGCGGTGCCACATTGTTTGCGCTGTTCAAAAGTCCGATCATGGTTGCCATGATCCTCGGCGTTTTGTTTGCATTGTTACACCTGCCGTTGCCACGGCCGCTATATGCGGCCATGAAACTCTTGGGCGACGCCAGCATCCCCGTCATGCTGTTTGTGCTCGGAATACGCCTGATTGATATCCGTTTTAAAAGCTGGGGCATTGGGCTTGTTGGCGCCATAGCATGTCCTGTAGTCGGCCTGATCATGGCTTGCCTGCTTGATCAGTTTTTACCTTTGACGGTGGCACAAAGAGGGCAAATGTATTTATTCTCTGCGTTGCCGCCAGCAGTGCTCTGTTTCATGGTGGCAGAACAATATCGCCAGGAGCCCGACAAGGTCGCATCGATCGTATTGATGGGTAACCTGGCAGCCCTGTTTTTTGTACCCCTGGGTTTATGGCTGGGCTTGCCAGCCGCGATGCATTAACCGACTTGGGTTGGCCGCCTTATGGCGCCTGAGTTGGTATGAGAAATGCTTTTGTTATAGTCAATGAATGGTGTGGCGATCCTGCACTGTTTTTTTTCGTAGTCCGGTTTTTTTGTAAGGATGTTTGCCATGCTTAACAATCTGTCCATCAAGGCGCGACTGATTTTTGTTGTTGGTTTCTTGTCATTACTGCTCGCTATCTTTGGTGCCGTAGGTCTACTCAGCCAAAAAAGGGCGAATGCCGACCTTCAATCGATGTATGAAGATCGTCTTGTTGCACTGGCACAATTACAACAGGTGATTGCCGGTATCAATACTGGACGCTATGCCGTTTCCAGTGCCATGGTTGGTGACTCCGGTGATATCGACAAGACGGTTGCCGACCTGAACAAAACCATGAAACAGGGTGACGAGATCTGGAAGCAGTTTCTCACCACCAATCTGACGCCGGAAGAGCGCAAGCTTGCCGATCAATTCACCGAGCAGCAGAAAAAATTCATCACTGAAGGTGTCAAACCGGCCATCGAAGCGCTGAACAATCGTGACTTCCAGAGCGCTGGTGAACTGTTCAATGGTCCCCTGCTGACTGTGTTCAAGCAAATCAACACGACCATGACTGCCTTGATGCAGCAACAGCAAGACAATGGGAAGCTGCTCTTCGCCGATTCACAGTCGCGTTATCACACCTTCATCAGTCTGACCATCATCGCCATCGTGGTGGGTTTGTCTGTTGCGCTGATTGTCGGTATCTGGCTCATACGGGCGATCACCGGTCCGCTTGATGAAGCGGTCAAGGTAGCGCAGGCAGTTGCCGATGGCGATCTGACACAATCAATCCGGGTGCATTCAAAAGATGAAGCCGGTAAGTTGATGGAAGCACTGCAAACCATGAATAAACGTCTGCAGCAGATTGTCGGTGAAGTACGTATGGGTACCGATACCATCGCCACGGCATCCAGCGAAATTGCCAGCGGCAATCTGGATCTGTCATCGCGTACCGAACAACAGGCCGGCTCGCTGGAAGAAACGGTTTCAGCCATGGAAGAGCTGACTTCGACCGTCAAACAGAATGCCGACAATGCCCGTCAGGCAAATCAACTCGCGGCTTCCGCAGCCGAGGTGGCGGTGCAGGGGGGGCAGGTAGTCAGCCAGGTGGTCTCGACGATGAACAACATCAACGACTCTTCCAAGAAAATCGTAGACATCATCAGCGTAATTGATGGCATCGCCTTCCAGACCAATATTCTCGCCCTCAATGCCGCGGTCGAAGCAGCCCGTGCCGGCGAGCAAGGCCGTGGCTTTGCCGTGGTGGCATCCGAAGTGCGCAGTCTGGCACAGCGCTCAGCCGCTGCCGCCAAGGAAATCAAGGCACTCATCGACGACTCTGTGAGCAAGGTCGGTCAGGGTAGTGAGCTGGTAGCGCAGGCTGGTGTCACCATGGACGAGGTCGTCTCCAGCGTCAAGCGCGTGACCGACGTGATGGGTGAAATCACTGCCGCCAGCCAGGAACAAAGCTCTGGTATTGAAGAAGTCAATCGCGCCATCAGCATGATGGATCAGGCAACCCAACAGAATGCTGCGCTCGTTGAGCAAGCTGCTGCGGCGGCTCAATCGATGCAGGATCAGGCCGTGCGTCTGACGCAGGCGGTCAGTGTCTTCAAGATCGACAGTACGCAATTCTCTTCCAGTCCTCTCCCGGCCGCCGCACCCAGCGCATCAGCGCCAGCAGTCAAGCGTGCCACATCTGGCAATAAGGCCACCAACAAGCCCGCCAAATCGATCACGCCGAGCAAACCAGCGTTGCCGGCCAAGGCTCCCACTCCCGTATTGGCCGCGGCACCGAAGCTCGACCAATCGGATGATTGGGAGCAGTTTTAAGCTGCAATGTATCGCGCACTGGATCAAGAAGTACGTATGAATTAATGCAGCCGGGGTATTGCCAAGTCAGGCCAGGTGTCAGCTGAGATCGTCCTCAATGGAAACCTGACTGACTTGCATCAGCCGCCCGGCAACCAGATCATTGAACGCTAGCGCTGCCCGCGCCAAGACAATACCCTGCTCGGCTGCGGCGGCTTACAACAAGGTGCGGTCATCTTCATATACCGATCCCTACAACGACTCCGGCCAGTCAAGACCAGCCGCGAGTTGTAACAACACCGCATGCAGCTCTACGACCGACGTCTGCATAGCATCAATTGGTAGCATTTACTGCCTTTTGCGAACAAGCAGCTTGATGCCGCCCAAATATTTCTCGAGTCGAACGATACGCTGACTAATCGCACTAGACGCCAGTGCCAGTTCTTCTGCCGTCCGAAGATAGCCGGCATGCCGCACCCGCCGCCTCAAAGTCGTGCAAGGTTTGGAGAGACGGAATTGGATGAGTTGTGGACGTGAGCTTGTTGCGATTGATGAGGCAATGTTGTGATGGAGATCAACATAAGCGCAGAACTAAAAAAAAATAAAGAGAGCGCGCAGCATCAAAAAACGAATGCCTTGTCTCGGACTATTTCGAATGTGAACGCTTTTCGAGAGTTCGCCACGCACAGTGCAAGAAAAGACCTCTAGCATCACGAACTTTCAATGAAGTCATCACGAAGGCCGTCACTGGAGGAATCGTCATCATGCGTGTGCCAATTTTTAATGCGGGAATAAATGTCACGATCAAGAAGATGGTGTTGATCGTGAGTCTGGTTGGATTAGCTGGCTGCAATACAACCAGGCCAATAACGACCGAGAGCAATGTAGAAAAGCCGTATGTACACATACCTCGATCATATGTATCGATGTCTTGTATTGAACATGAAGGCGTTTCCTATATTTATGATTTTTCTATTGAAGAACCAATTGCAAGCGGGCCATTAGGCGGAAGAATGGTGCATGGATCAAGTTGTGGGGGACTGATCGCGGCAGGCTATGCCTTACCCAAGACTTGGCATCCAGGAATGAAAGTCAAGGTGCGCTGGAAGCCCAATGGGCGGGATTATGTAGAAAAGACGACCAACATTATGCGATACGACGCGATAGGGGATCTATACGTCCATTTTTTCAAAGATGATCAAGTCAGAGTTGTTTCGGCATTGCCTTATCCAGAAAGTAAAAATCATCCAATTCTAGAAAATGTTACTGTTCCCCCTCCGGAGGAAGAATAATCATGAGCTTACAAATTTATTCTGCACCGCTGGCAATTTCTGATAACGCCTCACAGGAAATGTTAACAACGAAAGAGGAAGAGCGACGATTGGCTGACTTACTGAGAGAGCCTCCTATATATAAACCTAATGGCCAAAGAATGCCTTCGTGTCAATCGATGGTGAAGATTGGCCTTTTCTTTGATGGTACCAATAACAATCGAGACAGAGACGAACCCCTCAATGGACATACCAATATTGTTAAATTATTTAAGACGCACAAAGATGCCCGACGTTTGAACAAGCTAAAGGACATTGATTCTTATTGCTTTTATGTTCCCGGCGTTGGAACCCGTTTTCCGGAAAATCAGGAATGGAGCGAATCGCAGGATGGTAAAGCCATGGGTAAAAGTGGACAGGCTCGAATTCTATTCGGCATCTTGCAGGTCTATAACGCTGTACATCGTGCGTTTAATGACAATCGTCCACTTTACGAACCGGATCAAATCACCGCCAAACTAAAAAGCTACACCCGCGACGTCGAACACAACTACGACAAGGAGTACCCCGAACAAGTCCGCCGCCAACAGTGGTTCACACAACTACGCGATGAACTCAACGACAGACTACAAACAGCCCGCGACCTGATCCGGCAGCCGCACATCCCCCTCATTCGTGTCGCCGTCTTCGGCTTTTCTCGCGGGGCGATTCAGGCACGCAGTTTCTGCTATTGGCTGGATGCCGCATTAGGTGGCAAGAACACCCTGGCTGGCATGCCGATTGAAATCAATTTCCTTGGTTTGTTTGACTCCGTCGCTTCAGTCGGTCTCGCCCACTCTGCAGCAAAAACCACGCCTCTATTCTTCGCGGATGGTCACTTCAGCTGGGCAGCCGAAACGCTCAAACCATTGCCGTCACTGGTCAAGCAAACCGTGCATTACATTGCCGCGCATGAGCAACGCATGAACTTCCCGATCACACGGGTAAAAGGTCAGAATGTGGTGGAAGTACCCTACCCTGGTGTCCATTCTGATGTCGGTGGTCGTTATTGCCCCGGCACGCAGGGGCGTGGCATGCGTATGGACCAGATGATCTGTCAGGTGCCGCTGTTGCATATGCATAAGGCGGCACGTCTGGCGGGAGTGCCTTTGGTGACTTATCGCCAGATGTCATCCGATCTGCAAGCCGATTACGCGCTCAGCCCCGAATTGGCGACTAACTGGAATGCCTATATGGCGGCAGGTGATTTTACCGGCACCTATGAAGACCAGAGACGCGAGCATATGCGGCTGTACTACCGCTTCCGTGCCCGCTGGATCGGTCGCATGGCGCAACTGCCTGCCTGCCAGCGCGCCACCCGTCAGGAACAGCAGGACATGATCAGTTACGACCAGTTGTTCAAAGGCGATATGCAGCTACTGGCGCAGCGCGCCAACGGTGGCCGCCCGTGGCAGCGTGATGATGGTAATCAGATCATCGCCCTGCATGCGGTAGGCAATGAACATCTCGCCAATCAATTACAGTTGCTGCGTGCAGATCTACGCGCCACGCCGGATGATTGGGAAATGATGGTGCTGCATGAATTTGAACATCAAAAGGGGCGACTAAGATTGGATGAAATCGCTTTGCTGGAGGAACAGGTACACGATTCGCTGGCAGGCTTTTATCTGGCTGGTTACCAAACCGCCCAAGAGAAAGCCGAGCAGCTGCGGGAATGGCAAAGCGCACCACCATCGCCCAATGAGCGCTACCGGTATCAGGCGTGGCAGAATTTTCAGAGAGCCAAGGCTGCCAATCCAGCGCTGCAAGCCATCTTGGACAGCAAAGCGCAATTATTACGACAGGCGCAGAAATCACGCTTGCAAGGCCGTATCGGTGAGATGGAAGAAATACAGCGCGATATGACCTTCACCGACGAAGAAGCCAACCTGCTGACCCAGGATGCCCACGGTCAGCCGATCTTCCCACTACTTAAAGACAGCGACGCCAGGGAATTGCGCAGTAGCCTCATCACCACGCAAACCATGACGCTACGCGAAGGTGGTGGTTATCTGGTACCGCGGCATGCGTTCTCGCCGTAAGCCCATTGCTTTGCTCTTACGTGCGCAATGCATATGAATGCGGAGATGGCCGCGTACCTCAAGTCCTCAATACCCCGGTTTTCTTTTGTCGATGCTTTGATGAAGCCAAGGGGCAGCAATCAATCCAGCAGGATATCCGGCGATGCCGATGAACGGGTATCCGGCAGAGGCTGATTACTTTGACCATGATAAGCAAAGACCACCGATGCCTTGACCTGATCACTGTTGTTTTTGCCAGCGGCATGAAACAGTCCGCTGTGGAACAACACCACATCACCCTGCTCCAGCGGCAGTGAAATACCTTGCGCAAACAACGCCTGATTAGCCGCCACATCGGGTCGCAGGAAATCGAGCTCATCCATCTGCTCTGGCTGCAACTGCAGCTTGTGCGAGCCGGGGATGAAATGCAGCCCACCGTTATCCGCATTTTCCGGACCCAGTGCCAGCCATACCGAAATCAACTCATTACGCGGGAATGACCAGTAACGGATATCCCGATGCCAGCCCGTCGCCGTGCCGAAGGTTGGATGTTTGGTCATCACACAGTTGTGATGGGCGAGTGTGACGCATACCGGCTCTTCAAACAATTGATGCAGAACCGCCACCAGCGCTGGATCGGAACCCCAGCGCTGAAAATGTTCATCGCGTTGCCATGCTGCGCGCAGCCGCCGTGCGGTGCGCCCACCAGGTGCATCCAGTGAGGCCGGTGCACCGTCATAGCCAACTTCCGCTTCGTATTCCAGCGGTGCTATTGCCTGCCGGATGTGCTCCTGCGTGACGTGAAGCAGTTCATCGCAGGTTGGCTCCGGGACGAACGCTTTGAGCAGCAGAAAACCATCATGACGGAAACTGTCGATCTGGGCTGCGGAGAGCAAAGTATTCATGACCAATTCCTGCCTTACTTTTTCTTTTTCAACAAAGGTCCGAGATACTGACCGGTGATACTGTCCGGGTTACTCGCGACATCTTCTGGTGTACCTGTTGCGATGATCTTGCCTCCACCTGCGCCCCCCTCGGGGCCCAGATCAATGATCCAGTCAGCCGTTTTGATCACATCCAGATTATGTTCAATGATGGTCACGGTATTGCCCTGGTCGCGTAGACGATGGATCACCTTCAGCAGCAGATCAATATCGTGGAAATGCAGGCCCGTGGTCGGCTCATCAAGGATATACAAGGTCCGTCCCGTATCGCGCTTGGACAGTTCCAGCGACAGTTTGACGCGCTGCGCTTCACCACCCGAGAGCGTGGTTGCACTTTGCCCCAGCTTGATATAACCCAGACCGACATCCAGCAAAGTCTGCAGTTTACGGGCAATCAACGGCACCGGCAGGAAGAAGGTATGCGCATCTTCGACCGTCATTTCCAGAATCTCGGTAATGTTCTTGCCTTTGTACTGTACTTCCAGTGTTTCACGGTTATAGCGTTTGCCGTGGCAGACATCGCAAGGCACGTACACATCCGGCAGGAAGTGCATTTCCACCTTGATCACGCCGTCGCCCTGGCACGCTTCACAGCGACCGCCCTTGACGTTGAACGAAAAACGTCCCGCGCTGTAGCCGCGTTCCTTGGCCGCCGGTACCGTTGCAAACAAATCGCGGATCGGCGTAAACAGGCCGGTATAAGTCGCCGGATTGGAGCGTGGTGTACGGCCAATCGGCGCTTGGTCGACCGAAATCACCTTGTCGAAATGTTCCAGACCGCTGATGCTTTCATGCTCAGCTGGTTCAGTTTGCGAACCATACAGATGGCGTGACGCAGCCAGATACAGGGTGTCGTTGACCAGTGTTGATTTGCCCGAGCCTGATACGCCCGTCACACAGGTCAGCAAGCCAACTGGTAAATCAAAACTGACGTTCTTCAGGTTGTTACCGGTGGCACCGGTGATGGTCAGCTGACGCTCCGGGTCCGGTGCAGTGCGCTTCTTGGGGACAGCGATTTCCAGTGTGCCATTGAGATACTTGGCAGTCAGTGACTTCTTGTTCTTGAGGATGTCGTCCAGGGTACCCTGCGCGATGATATCGCCGCCATGGACCCCCGCGCCCAGGCCCATATCGACCACGTAGTCGGCAGTACGAATGGCATCTTCATCATGTTCGACCACCAGCACGCTGTTGCCGATGTCGCGCAAATGCTTGAGCGTAGCAATCAGGCGGTCGTTATCGCGTTGATGCAAACCAATCGATGGTTCATCCAGCACATACATCACGCCGGTCAGGCCAGAGCCAATTTGTGAGGCCAGACGAATACGCTGCGCTTCACCGCCCGAGAGCGTATCTGCACTACGTTCCAGCGATAGATAATCGAGCCCGACGTTGTTCAAAAACTTCAGGCGCGACACAATTTCTTTGATGATACGGTCAGCGATTTCTTTCTTGGCACCGGTCAGTTTCAGATGCTCGAAAAAGTGCAGCGTCTCGCGCAATGGGGTTGCCGCCACTTCATAGATCGCACGTTGCTGACGACCAGTACCGATCTTCACAAAGCGGGCTTCCACTCGCAGGCGAGCACCATGGCAGGAGGGGCATTCTTTCTCATTGATGAACTTGGCCAGCTCCTCCTTGACCGCCATCGAATCTGTCTCGCGGTAGCGACGCTGCAGATTGACCACGACACCCTCAAAGGTGTGCTCGCGCACTACCGTGCGACCACGCTCATTGACATAGGTGAAGGGCACTGTCTGCCGACCGGAGCCATACAGAATGACTTGCTGCGCCTTCTCCGGCAATTGCTCAAACGGTTGATCGATGTCGAATTCATAGAAAGCCGCCAGGTTCGACAGCATCTGAAAGTAGAACTGATTGCGGCGGTCCCAGCCTTTGATCGCGCCACTGGCCAGCGACAGATTCGGGAAGGCCACAATCCGTTTCGGATCGAAGAACTCGATATGGCCCAGACCATCACACTCCGGGCAGGCTCCCATTGGATTATTGAACGAGAACAGACGCGGCTCAAGCTCCTGCAGCGAATAGCCACAGGTTGGACAGGCAAACTTGTTGGAGAACAGATGTTCCTTCTCGGTATCCATCTCCACCGCAATGGCGCGACCTTCCGCCAGACGCAGTGCGGTTTCAAAACTCTCGGCCAGGCGCTGCTTGATGTCCGCCTTGACCTTGATGCGGTCAATCACGACATCAATCGTGTGTTTCTCGGTCTTCTTGAGCTTGGGCAAGTCATCGATCTCAACCACCTTGGCAGCGCCCGTGCCACTTTGCACACGGAAGCGGATAAAGCCTTGTGCCTGCATCTGCTCAAACAGGTCTACGTGCTCGCCCTTGCGATTAGCCACGACCGGCGCCAGAATCATCAGCTTGGTATCTTCCGGCATCGCCAGCACCGCATCGACCATCTGCGATACCGATTGCGCTGCCAGCGGGTTCTCAGGATGGTCAGGGCAATACGGCGTGCCAACGCGTGCATACAAGAGACGCAGATAGTCATGGATTTCGGTCACCGTGCCCACAGTTGAGCGCGGGTTGTGCGAAGTTGCCTTTTGCTCAATCGAAATGGCCGGCGACAGACCTTCGATCATGTCCACGTCCGGCTTTTCCATCAGTTGCAAAAATTGCCGCGCATACGACGACAGTGATTCCACATAGCGACGCTGGCCCTCGGCATACAGCGTATCAAATGCCAATGACGACTTGCCCGAACCGGACAACCCGGTAATGACGATCAGTTTGTTGCGGGGCAGGTCAAGGCTGATGTTCTTCAGATTGTGCGTGCGTGCGCCGCGAATGCGAATTTCTTCCATGGATGCCTTCAGCGTAAGTATCCCGATGCAATTTCTGAGGTCGACAGAGCAGCGCGGGAGGATCAACCTAGTACTATATCAGGACTCACCAAACAGGGCAGGCTCCTTGCCACTGCGATTACCCCTGCTGCATGTGAAAGATGCAAGAGCGGCAAAGTTTGCTGATAACATGGCGGACTTGATTGCCTGCGCTACCGTTTAATACCTCGATAGTGCAGACGAGCAATAGTCAGTGTGAGCCAGTGAATTCAGTAAAAGCTGGTAAAAATGTTGAAATAAGTATTAAAAACCGTCATAGCCAGCAAAAGTCTTTGTATCACCACATCCATGACATCACCCCAGTCCGAGTCTGATCTGCACGCCGACATGTCCGGCGCCGAAGTCCGCGCCAGCGCTTCACTGGCATCGATCTTTGCCTTGCGCATGCTGGGCCTGTTCCTGATCCTGCCGGTATTTGCGGTCTATGCGCATACGCTGCCCGGCGGACAGAGCGCCATGATGGTCGGTCTTGCGATGGGGATGTACGGTCTGGCGCAATCGTTTGGTCAGATTCCGTTCGGCATTGCATCCGATAAATATGGCCGTAAACCGGTGATTGTGGCTGGTCTGTTGCTGTTTGCGCTGGGCTCTTTCATTGCCGCTGGCGCGACCGATATCCACTGGATCATCATCGGTCGTGCGATTCAGGGCGCAGGTGCGATTTCAGCCGCTGTGACCGCGCTGATCGCCGATTCCACCCGCGAAGAACATCGCACCAAGGCCATGGCCATGGTTGGCGCCTCGATTGGACTGACCTTTGCGGTCTCGCTGGTTATATCGCCGTTGCTCTACAAGGTGATCGGCATGTCCGGTATTTTCGCCATCACCGGCGTGCTGGCGCTGGCTGCGATTGCGGTGGTGCTATTCGTGGTGCCGAATGCGCCAATGGTCAAGGCGACGCGCGTGCCGTTTGGAGAAGTTCTGCGCCACGCAGAGCTGATGCGGTTGAATCTTGGTGTCTTTGCATTGCACATGACGCAGATGGCCATGTTTGTCGTGCTGCCTGCTGCACTGGTGCAATATGCTGGCATCCCGGTGGCCGAACACTGGAAGATTTATCTGCCGGTGGTTTTGATCTCCTTCATTTTCATGTTGCCGCCGGTTTTCATCGGCGAAAAGCGCGGCATGATGAAACAAATCTTCGTCGGCGCTATCTCTCTGTTGTTATTGGTGCAACTCGGCATGTGGGCAACCTTGTCACAAACGGTCGTGAACTGGTGGATTCTGGTCGCCTTGCTGTTGGCTTTCTTTATTGCCTTCAACATCCTCGAAGCCTGTCAGCCATCGCTGGTCTCGCGGGTCGCGCCACCGGCTGCCAAAGGGACGGCGCTGGGCGTCTACAACACCTTGCAGTCGCTCGGCATGTTCTGCGGCGGTGCTCTGGGTGGTGTGCTCAAGCAATACTGTGGCGCATCGTCGGTGTTCCTGATGTGTGGGGTAGCGACCCTGACCTGGCTTATAATCGCATCTAACATGAAAAACCTGCCTCGTCGCGGCCTGCCGGCGGCGAGTGCGACTGCTTAATTTGAAATTCAGGAGAAACAATGGCATCGGTCAATAAAGTCATCATCGTCGGTAACCTCGGACGTGATCCGGAAACGCGTTACATGCCGAATGGCGACGCCGTCACCAACGTCGCCGTGGCGACGACCGAAAGCTGGAAAGACAAGAACTCCGGCGAAAAGAAAGAACTCACCGAGTGGCACCGTATTACCTTCTATCGTAAGCTGGCAGAAATTGCTGGTCAGTATCTGAAGAAGGGTTCACAAGTCTACGTTGAAGGCCGTCTGCAAACACGCAAATGGACCGACAAGGATGGCGTGGAAAAGTACACCACTGAAATTATTGCCGACACCATGCAAATGCTGGGTGGTCGTCAAGGCATGGGTGGTGGCGCATCTGATGATGGCGGCTATGGTGGCGGTGCGCCAGCTCCAGCGCGTCAAAATGCGGGTGGTGGTGGCGGTGCTCCGGCACGTGCACCAGCGGCTAATCGCCCGGCACCGAACTTCTCTGATATGGATGACGATATTCCGTTCTAATCGATACCTGCTCTCATTCTGTAAAAAACGGCTCAGATATACAGTATCTGAGCCGTTTTCCGTTTACATATCCAAAATACTTCGAAGTGATAATTTTCTATTAGCGTATTACCTTTTTGATTTGAAACCCGATGTCCGGTCAATACAAGTAATTGAATATATGTGTGTTTTTGTCATTTAATGTTTCGCAATTTCTCTCATCATCTTAATTAAAGAAATATTCGAATTGATTCAATGCTGAAAAAATAATCCGATAGAAGTCTAACTAAGAGATGCTGAGTAGTATTTTTAATTATTTCATATCGAAAAACATTGTAAATTCAGGATGTTTTCAGTATTCAGTCATGCTTTTGAAAGCTCATGTCAATATATTGGTGAAAAACAATCTTTATAAGCCTGAAGAAGTTTTACGGATACAGTACGGCAAACCTAATCAGAGTAATACATCAGAAAATGCATCACCGCATAGGTAAAACTTATTTTTGCCGTGAACAACTTACCCACAAGGTAGCAATAACTAGATCGAATCCACTCATGAAAAAAAATAGCTTCTTGCTCTATGCCTTATGTGTTTTATCCGCTGGATTATTTTTCAGCAATGCCGCCGTCGCGGAAATTACCGAACAACAGATCAATATCCCTGTCCAGTTGAAAGAGGGCTCGCCCACCATCCTGAATCTGGTCGGCACTTTATACCGCCCCGAGGGTAATGGTCCCTTTCCCGTGCTGCTGATCAATCATGGCACACCGCGCAACGGTAATGACCGCATTTCCACGACGGACGTTTATCAGGAACAGGCTCATCTGTTTGCGGCCATGGGTTTTGTTGTCATCAATCCGATTCGACGTGGCTACGGTAAGTCAGATGGTCCAGGCAATGACGGCTATCATACTTGTGATGATCCATATTACTTTGAGGCAGGTCTGGGTAGCGCCCGTGATATCAGTGCTGTCATCGACTACGTCAAGACCCAGCCCTATGTCGACCCCAACCGCATCGTGTTATTAGGTAAATCAACCGGTGGTGTGGCCGTGCTGGCAACGGCCAGCCTTAACAAGCCTGGCGTGATTGGTGTGATCAACTTTGCCGGTGGTCGGGGTTCTCAAACTGCCAGTTTTGTTTGCAATGAAGACCGTCTGGTTGAATCATTTTCTCGCTATGCCAGCACCACGCATGTACCTATGCTCTGGCTGTACGCCAAAAATGACAGGTTCTTTGGTCCAGCACTGGCCAAGCGCTTGCTCAATGCTTATCTCGATCAGCATGTGGATGTTCGTTTTGTCCAATTGCCTTGGTACGGCTCCGATGGACATGCCTTCTTCGATGCGATTAAAAACGCGCCAGAATGGATGAAAGACGTCGGACCATTTCTCAATAGTATCGGAGCCAATCCCGCTCCTTTGTCATCGGGAGCCGGTACCGACGTGAAGCAATAGCATCAAACAGATATATGCACCTGTCGATAGCCGACTGGTGCATTGATGAAATTTCATCTGAATTTTAAGGAGCCTCGACGTCACGACCGTTTCAACAGCATGGATACGGAGAATCGTTCCGCTGGATGAATTGATATCGAGACTTCGAATACACTTCCCGTCGCATCCGAATACCAGCGGATGATCTTTAGTGCTGTCGTGCCGACAGCCACCTGCAACGAATGCGCCATCGGTTCGTCTATCGTCACGGCACGGATTTCCTGTTCTATCTGTTCTATTCGCCTGCCGTAGCGTGTTTCTATCAATGTGCTGATCAGCACACCCGGCGAATGGCGGACGATCTCGGCAATTTCTGCGTAAGCCGGCGCAATGTAGACGTCTGTCCAGCCAACCGGTAAGCGATCATTGGCGCTATTCATGCGCAGGCTGGAGATGCATATCCATGAACTTCCCGCCTCACACCGCAGGTCTTTCGCCAGATCCCCTTCGATTTTTTTACTCGCTACGCCTTGCAGCTTGCGCACGTGGGTATTGCCGAACTGAATGAGGTCGTCCAGCGATGCGAGCGATGGCCTGAACTCATTGGTCGGCCGGGCCGATTCCACGCGCGTTCCGACATTTTTTTTACGAGACACCAGACCTAGTTGTTGTAATTCGTGCAACGCGGCGCGTACGGTATGGCGGCTGGTCGCGTAGTGATGACACAGCTCCATTTCAGTAGGGAGAAGGCTGCCGACGGGGAAGCGTCCGGAGCTGATGCTTTCAGTCAGGTGCTGCGCAATATCGACGAAATTGGATTTTGTTGGCAAAGAGTTCATAAGGCAATTATGCCGCGGAAGTCTAAATACGTGTTGCGTTATATGTTCGAACATATTATATTTATTATGTCCGAACATAATAAAAATTCACGGACGAGACCAATTCCTTGCGTTGTTCTTACATGCTTCAACATATACATAGGCCTTTTATGTCGATTTCAGCTTTTCCGACAGCTAGCACGGTTGTCGACTCCATTTTGTTTCGTGATGCGTTTGGGACGGCGGCGATGCGCAAGCTGTTCTCTGACCACGCCTTGATTCAACGCTACATTGATGTGGAGGTCGCCCTGGCGAAAGCGGAAGCCCGCGTTGGTGTGATCCCGGCAGACGCAGCGCTGGTCATCGCCAAAGAATCGACCATCGAACGTATCGACTTTGAACATATGCGTCATGAGACTGACATCGTCGGTTATCCCATTCTGCCGCTGGTACACCAATTGGTGGCCATGTGTGGTGAGGCCGGGCGCTATGTACACTGGGGCGCGACCACACAAGACATCATGGACACGGCGGTCGCACTGCAAGTGCGCGATGCGCTGCTGATCGTGGCCGACGAAGTGCGCGAACTGCGCAAGATATTGGCCGATCTGGCGGCCAGGCATCGTGACACGCCGATGGCGGGGCGCACCCACCTGCAGCAAGCTTTGCCGGTCACATTCGGCTATAAGGTGGCGATCTGGCTGGCCATGTTCGACCGTCATCAGCAGCGTCTGGCCGAGTTGTATCCACGCGTTGCGGTGGTTGAATTTGCCGGTGCGGCAGGAACGCTGGCGTCGCTGGGTGACAAAGGATTTGAAGTGCAGCGTGCGTTGGCCGAAGAGCTCGATCTCGGCGTACCGGCGACGACGTGGCATGTCGCTCGTGACGGGTTTGCAGAGGCTATCAATTTACTGGCATTGGTCACCGGTTCACTAGGCAAGATTGCCCTCGACATCATGATCATGGCATCGACTGAATTCGGCGAAGTCTATGAGCCTTTTGTCAAAGGTCGCGGCGCTAGCAGCACCATGCCGCAAAAACGCAATCCAATTTCCAGCGAACTGATGCTGGCCGCGTCCAAGGCCGTACGCCAGCATGCAGGCCTGATGGTCGACGCCATGGTGCAGGACTTCGAGCGCGCCACAGGACCATGGCATGCTGAATGGATCGCCATCCCCGAGAGTTTTATCCTGACCGCTGGTGCCCTCCATCAAGCCAAATTCGCACTGGGTGGCTTGATCGTCGATGCCGCGCGGATGAAGGCCAATCTGGGCATCAGCAAGGGCCTCATTGTTGCCGAAGCGGTGATGATGGGCATGGCACCGTTGATCGGTCGCCAGCAGGCGCACGATATCGTCTACGACGCCTGTCGCAGTGCCAACGAAAACGGTGGTTCGCTGGCCGATGCGCTGGCCGCGATGCCTCAGGTGACGCAGCATTTTGATCGGGCCACGATTGATCGTTTGACGAACCCTGAAAACTATCTGGGTCTCGCTCCACACATGGTGGATCAGGCCCTTAAGTTATCCCGTGAGGTCAAGGCCTGATCGGGGCGGAGGAGACATAATGAATACAACGTCTAAAAAAATACCTTGGTATCGCAAGCTCGGTATGCAAGTGTTGGTGTCGCTGGTACTCGGCATCGCGGTCGGCTTTTTGTTCCCGACATTCTCGATACAGCTAAAACTACTGGGAGATATGTTTCTATCTCTCATCAAAGCTGGTGTGGCACCGCTGGTTTTCTTGACCATTGTCCACGGGATCGCCTCTGCAGGTGACGTCAAGAGCGCAGGCCGCGTTGGCTGGCGCTCCATCGTCTACTTCGAAGTCGTCTCAACGATTGCGCTGGTGATCGGGATGCTAGCGGGGAATTTGCTTGAACTTGGCAGCAACATGAGCCACCTGACCGCAGGCGCAGTGCCACCGGCCGTGGGGAAGGCGCAAACGCAAAGCTTCCTGTCGTTCATGATGCACATTGTGCCGGACAATTTCATCGGGGCCTTTGCCAAGGGCGAACTGTTGCAAGTCGTGGTGCTGGCCGTGATGGTCGGCATCGGGATTCTGGCTATTCCCGATGCACGTCGAGAAAAAGTCAATGTGGGGCTGGATTACATTTCGGAAGTGCTGTTTTCTTTCATCAATCTGGTGATGAAACTGGCACCCATTGGCACATTCGGTGCAGTTGCCTATTCCGTGGGTAGCAATGGTACGGCCGTGTTGGTGGCGTTAGCACAATTGGTGCTGGGTTTCTATGGTGTGATCATTCTATTTCTGGCGGTGGTGCTCGGTTCTATCGCCAGGCTTGCGGGTTTCAGCCTGTGGCGCTTCTTGCGTTACATCAAGGAAGAGATCTTCATCGTACTCGGTACGGCATCTTCTGAAAGTGCCTTGCCGCGTCTGCTCATCAAGCTCGAACGTCTGGGGTGCGCTAAACAGACGGTCGGCCTGGTGCTGCCTACCGGTTACGCCTTCAATCTCGACGGCACTTCGATTTTCATGGCAATGGGAGTGATGTTCATCTCGCACGCGTATGGTATTCCTCTCGGCCTGGATCAACAGATTGGCATTTTGCTGCTGATGTTGTTGACCTCCAAAGGCGCCGCGACGGTATCGGGAGGTTCTTTCGTGGTGTTTGCCGCGACCGTCACGTCGACCGGCGTTCTTCCGCTGGAAGGTCTGGCGGTTATTTTTGGCGTCTATCGTTTCTTGTCGATGGCAATTGCCACCTGCAACACGATCGGTAACAGCGTCGCAACCGTTGTCGTGGCGAAATGGTCGGGGACGTTCGATGCCGCTGCGGCGGATCAGCATCTCCATCCGGAACGCTATCCGCAGATGGCGGAGGTGGATGAAGGTTTTAATAGCCTCAATGACGCGATGAGCGTGAGCAGAATCAGTCAACCGCAAGACGTCAACATGTAGTGCTGGTTGATCAACGCGCGATAAAGCGAACCGGTCTGTCCTATCGTTTAACCACCGAAGGATTGATCGGTTTTTATCCCTAACTCTTTCGGATATGGCGCTTCTTTTCATCGTGAGCGCCTCAGTGAGGCAGAAAATGTTGTCAAGAATATCGATCAAAGCACGCATCACCGGCGCCATTTCTACGCTGGTATTACTGCTGATCGTCGTCGGTGTGATCGGTCAGATATCCAATCGGGCAGGTGAAGTGGCCTTGCATGAAACCTATTCCGTTCAACTGGCTTCGGCACTGGCGATCGGTGAATCCAAGTACAACCTTACCGTTGCCCGCATCGCCATTGATCGAGCCTTGCTGCATCCCGAATCAGGTGACATCAAGGCACTGGTCGACAAGACCAGAGATTACCTGAAGGTGTCCGACAAGGCCTGGCGTCGTTATCTGGAGTTGCCCAAGTCCGCAGAAGAGAGCGTTATCGCTGACGATGTGACAAGCAAACGCAACACCTTCATTCAACAGGCGATAGAGCCCACGTTGGCCGCATTGTTGAGCAAGGACACGGTATCGGCTGACAAGATCACCATGCAGATTGCTCCGCCTCTGGCGTTGGCGTTCACCAAAGGGGGAACCCAACTTGATCAGTATCTTCTCAGGCATGGTCAGGAAAATTATGATGGTTTCAGTAGCGAGTTTCGCACCGTGGGTTTCATCTCCATCGGCATGATCGTCCTCGGCATTGTCGTCGGAGTGCTTTGTGGATGGGGTTTGCAGCGCGCCATTGCGCGTCCTCTGAATCAGGCATTGTTGCATTTTTCAGCGATCGCAGCAGGAGATCTGAGCCGGCATATTTCCATCCAGTCCCAAGATGAAATGGGAAAATTGATGAGCGGTCTGAAAGACATGCGAGATGGATTGCGTGCCACTGTCACTACCGTGCGCCAGTCGACCGATTCGATGGCAACGGCGACAAGTCAGATTGCATCAGGCAATGCTGATCTCTCTCAGCGCACGGAAGCGCAGGCCGCCTCGCTGGAGCAGACCGCTGCCAGCATGGAAGAATTGACCGGTACTGTGCGACAGAATTCGGAGAGCGCGCGTCAGGCAAACACCATCGCCAGCGAGGCCGAATCGATTGCTATGCGCGGTGGAGAAGTGACCGATAAGGTAGTGCATACCATGCGCGACATACAAAGCAGTTCAAACCAGATGTCGGCCATCATCAGCGTGATTGACGGCATTGCATTTCAGACCAATATTCTTGCGCTCAACGCTGCCGTCGAAGCTGCACGCGCCGGCGAGCAAGGACGGGGCTTCGCAGTGGTCGCCAGCGAAGTGCGAGGCCTGGCGCAACGTTCTGCCATCGCGGCCAAAGAGATCAAGCAGCTCATTGACGCATCGGTTGATAAAGTCGACAGCGGTACTTTGCTGGTGGAGCAGGCTGGTGTCACCATGCAGGAAGTCACCGATGCCGTGCGCAAAGTAAGCGCCATCATTCGCGAAATTTCACTCGCCTCCGATGAACAAAAAGACGGCATCGATCAGATCAATAAGGCGGTAGCGCAAATGGATGGAGTCACCCAGCAGAATGCCGCACTGGTGGAGGAGGCGGCGGCAGCAGCAATGTCGCTACAAGAGCAGGCGCGGACGTTGCAAGGGGCGGTTGCGAAGTTTCAATACAACAGCGCTGACGGCTTGTCTGTTTTCTCTCGCTAAATCATTGCACTGTCGTCCTGTTGAGTGGATGCATCGTCATTGTATTGAATTGCACTGGATTGAACATGATCAAGTCACGTATCGAATATGACGCTTTTGGCCCTGTCGACGTTCCGGCCGATAAATATTGGGGCGCGCAGACACAGCGCGCGTTGGCCGTATTTGAGGTTGGTGAAGAACGTTTTCCCGCCTGTCTGTTGCATGCATTCGGATTGCAAAAAATGGCCGCAGCACGTGCCAACCAGCGCTGCGGTGTGCTTGAGGCCACGATCGCGAATGCCATCATCAGCGCCGCAAGTGAGTTACGGGAGGGGCGCTACGATGAGCACTTTCCGCTCACGATATGGCAGACCGGTTCGGGCACGCAAACCAATATGAATGCCAACGAAGTGATCGCTAATCGGGCTAATGTGTTGTTGGGACAGCCCTTGGGCACGAAATCGCCAGTTCACCCCAATGATCATGTCAATGCCTCGCAATCTTCCAATGACAGCTTTCCGACAGTGATGCATCTGGTTACCTTACTGGAGTTGGAGGAGCGGCTCAAGCCTGCGCTGGCATTGTTGCGCGATAGCCTGCAAGAGCGTGCGACTGCTTTCGCCGATGTGTTGAAGATCGCACGCACGCATCTCATGGATGCCGTTCCCATGACGATGGGACAGAGTTTCGACGCATTTTCTCATCAGATCGGTCATGCGATTGATCGTTTGGATGCGACCATGTCACGCCTGTTGTCTTTGCCGCAAGGTGGTACGGCAGCTGGGACTGGGTTGAATGCTCCCCCCAATTTTGATCACCTTTTTTGTGAAGAAATCAGTGCCCTGACCGATCACTGTTTTTCTCCCAATCCATCCAAGTTCGAGGGAATGGCATCGCATGACGCACTGGTCGAAGTATCCGGTGCACTCAATGTGCTGGCGACGTCATTGATCAAGATTGCCAACGACATTCGCTGGCTCGGTTCCGGGCCACGTTGTGGTCTCGGTGAATTAAAAATTCCTGACGACGGCCTTACCAGCTCGATCATGCCCGGCAAACGTAATCCGACCATTGCAGAAGTATTGGCACAGGCCTGCATGCAAGTGATGGGCAACCACGCGACGATCACCATCGCCAACGCCTCCGGCAATTTTGAATTGAACGTTGCCAAACCGGTATTAATTAACAATCTGTTGCAGTCGATTCGTGTGATAGCGGATGCCGCACGCGTGTTTGCACGGCGACTGGTGCAGGGACTGGAAGTAGATGCGGTGCGGCTGGTAGCGAATATCGACAATGCGCTACTGCAAGTGACCGCGCTGAATCCGATTCTCGGTTACGACAAGGTCGCACAGATTACCGCGAAGGCACTGGCAGAGGGCATCACGCCCCGCGCGGCGACCTTGTCGCTGGGTTTGCTCGATGCAGCCACTTATGACCGTGAGGTGAGTGCGGCGAAGCTGGCCGGGTTGAATTAGTCTTGCTTCGTCTAGATGTTACTTTGCAGCTGTTGCTGTTTTGCTAGCAGCTAGCATTTCTCCCTATGCTAGCTTATTACTAAGCTTTAGAGTCCGTCAGCGTAGAGAAGGCAGTGTGAACGCTTATCTTCGTTACCAGACATCCCTCCTGCATCTACAAACCAAAAACATTTTTTGGTCTGAACCTGATACTAGCTGCTGTATTGAAAACCGTGTATCAGTGACACTACTGCGCTCAGATACCGGTTTCTAATTATTCCAATACATAACACGCGGAGACAGATGTGAATTCCATCAATCAGGAAAGGGTGCTCGTCGACAAAGTCGGCGACGATGTCAGGGACGTTGCCGTCCATATCGATCCGGAAGTTACTGCTGATACTGCTGGTGCCGTCTACAAGCGCATTGCAATACGTTTCATCCCGTTGCTGTTCGCCTGCTATGTCATGGCCTACCTTGATCGCGTCAACGTCGGCTTTGCCAAGCTGCAGATGCTCAATGATCTGCAATTCAGCGAAGCAATCTACGGACTGGGTGCAGGCGTATTTTTCATTGGCTATTTTCTCTTTGAAGTGCCCAGCAATCTTTTGCTGCATAAGCTCGGTGCACGTCGTTGGATCGCTCGTATCATGATCACATGGTCCCTGCTGTCCATGTGCACAGCCTGGGTATCCAGCCCTTTGCAGTTCTATGTCATACGCTTTTTGCTGGGGATTGCGGAGGCGGGTTTTTACCCAGGAATGCTGCTCTTTCTGACCTATTGGTTTCCTGCACATCGCCGTGGGCGCATGGTCGCCTTGCTGACTGCGGGTAATCCCGTGTCGGGTATGTTGGGTGGGCCGTTATCCGGATTTTTGATGAGTTCCATGGCGGGCGTCATGGGCATGCATGGCTGGCAGTGGCTGTTTATTCTCGAAGCCATTCCCGGTGTTTTACTCGGGTTCATGGTGTTGCGCCATCTGAATGATCGCGTCGCTGATGCCGCATGGTTGAGCGCGGAAGAACGGGCGATGGTTCAACGTGATATTGATCTCGACAATAAGGTCAAGACCCATGGATCGGTCACCGATGTATTTAGATCTGGTCGCGTCTGGTTACTGGCATTGATTTTGTTCTGCATCATCATGGGTTCGTATGCACTGAGTTTCTGGCAGCCGACAATCATCAAGGGGACCGGTATTACGGATCCGAAGCTGATTGGCTTATTGACGATCATCCCCTATACCGCAGCACTGGTGACGATGATCTTGATGGGGCGCAGCGCTGACAGGCATCGCGAGCGTCGTTGGCATGTCATCGTCCCGGCACTTTTTGCAGCTTGCGGATTCGTTGTATGTGCCAACAGCGTACACAGCTCGATGCTATCGATGACTGGATTGACGATGGTCGCGATGGGCGTAGTCAGTGCATTGCCGATGTTCTGGGCGTTACCGACCTCGTTTCTTGGCGGGGCCGGTGCCGCCGCCGGCATCGCGCTGATTAATGCAACGGCCAACCTCGCTGGCTTCATCAGTCCCACTGCTATTGGTGCACTCAAGGCGCTCACCGGTACGCTATCTTCAGGCTTGTATCTGGTGGCCGTGAGTTTGACCTTGGCGGCTCTATTGATCTGGGCCTGCATTCCAAGTCGCCTCGTGAATCGTTAGTACTTAGTCGCTGCCGGCGACTTATGTCGCTGGCACTACTTACGCGGCTTACGTTTGTTGCTCTTCGTGCGAAAGACCTCTTCAGCGTGTTCCAGAAACAGTTCAGCGAGATGAGAGTGAGGGCTTTGTACGCCCCAGATAAATCCAATTCGTCGGACGGGTGCCTGCCGGGGCAAGGATACGCGAGCAATCGACAGTCCTCCCGACCATAGTGCCGACCAGTCGGGTAGCAGCGACACGCCAAGTCCATGGTCGACCATGACCGCAATTGACATCAGTCCGTTAATTTCAAGGCGCTGATGTGGGCGAATACCGTGATCCCGCAAGTAGCGATCAGCGAGCTGGCCGCCCCAGACGGAGCGGTCATAGCGAATGAATGGTTGGGTACGTAACAAATCATGCGGATCGCGATCGGCCAGATCAAGAGGGGCGACAACCACGAGTGGCTCGTCCATCAGTGGAGACCACTCGCAGGTTTTTGGAATGGCAAATTGGGGTTCGACGACCACTGCTGCATCGAGTTCGCCGGAGGCTACCATGCGGCACAGTTCGATCGATGCGTTGGATACGACTGACACCGAAAGATCGGGGTGTTGGGCATAGAGTGTGCGCAATACAGGCGGTAGTACGGTGGTCAGTGCCGAGACAAAGGTGCCCAAGCGTAATTCCCCGACTGGCAAGCCCTTGATCGCCATCGCACGCAGGTCGCGCTCTTCGCGCAACATGCTGCGCGCGCTATCGAGAATGTTGAGCCCAACCGCAGTTGGCTTTACCGACCGCCCGGAGCGCTTCAGCAGTGGCGTGCCTAATTCTTCTTCGAGCGCTCTCACTCTGGCGGCGAGCGCGGCAGAAGTCAGGTCCAGACGTCGTGCAGCCTCAGCGATGGAGCCGCATTCCACGGTGGTGACGAAGCTTTGTATATATCGGATGTCCATTTTTCGATAGTAAAAAATATTTTCTTTTTAAGCAAGCAATGCCAAATTGTTTTTCGTAATGAAAGTGCTCAGAATCAACATCCGTACCCTGACGAGGAACAGAACGTTCATCGCGGGTTTTAACAATAATGGCATCCAGTGATCAGCCGATACCTGCCGGCTATGGTGACCATGCAGCGAGGAGAAAGATAGATGAAACCCCAACAAAAAGGTTTAAAAAAGGGACTGACCAACTACGGAGATCAAGGCTTTTCGCTGTTTCTCCGGAAAGCTTTCATCAAGGGCGCTGGCTACACCGACAAGGCGCTGGAGCGTCCGGTGGTCGGCATTGTCAATACTGGTAGCAGCTACAATCCCTGCCATGGCAATGCACCCCAGCTGATCGAAGCGGTCAAGCGAGGCGTGATGCTGGCCGGCGGTTTGCCGATGGACTTTCCCACTATCTCGATCCACGAAAGTTTCTCCGCACCGACCAGCATGTACCTGCGCAATCTGATGTCCATGGACACCGAGGAAATGGTCCGTGCACAACCGATGGATGCAGTGGTACTCATTGGTGGATGCGACAAGACTGTGCCGGCGCAACTCATGGGCGCGGCCTCAGCAGGTATCCCTTCGATTCAGCTCATTACCGGTTCCATGCTGACCGGGAGTCACCGCAGCGAACGCGTAGGCGCATGCACTGATTGCCGGCGCTATTGGGGTAAATACCGTGCTGAAGAAATTGATGCTGAAGAAATTTCAGAGGTCAACAATCAACTGGTTGCCAGTGTCGGTACTTGTTCCGTCATGGGCACTGCCAGCACCATGGCTTGCATTGCCGAAGCCCTGGGCATGACGGTACCTGGCGGTGCTTCCCCACCGGCCGTGACCGCAGATCGTATCCGCATCGCGGAAGAAACCGGTGCGCAGGCGGTACAGATGGCGCGTGACGGGTTGACGATCGATAAAATCCTGACGCCTGCGGCGTTCGAAAACGCCATGCGGGTCTTGCTGGCCATCGGTGGCTCGACCAATGGCATTGTGCATCTCACTGCGATCGCTGGCCGTATGGGGCTGGAAATCGATCTTGAAGCACTTGATCGCATGGGGCGTGAGACGCCAGTATTGCTGGACTTGAAGCCTTCAGGTCAACACTACATGGAAGATTTTCACCACGCAGGTGGTATGGCGACCTTGCTGCATGAGCTCAAGCCGTTGCTACGCCTTGACGCCTTAACAGTCACCGGACGCACCTTGGGTGAGGAAATCGAACTTGCCGGAAAGCCCTTTCCACAAGACGTCATTCGGCCCGCCAGCAACCCGATTTTTCCACAAGGTGGTATCGCGGTGTTACGTGGGAATCTGGCACCCGGTGGTGCGATCATTAAACAGTCTGCCGCCAACGCGCAACTGATGGAGCATGAAGGACGTGCGGTAGTCTTTGAGAATATCGAAGACATGGCTAACCGGATCGACAGTGACGAACTGGACGTCACGGAGCGCGATATCCTGGTACTCAAAAACATCGGTCCCAAGGGGGCGCCAGGTATGCCGGAGGCTGGTTACATTCCCATTCCGCGCAAACTTGCACGCGCTGGTGTCAAAGACATTGTGCGCATTTCAGATGGCCGCATGAGCGGTACTGCGTTCGGCACAATCGTGTTGCATGTCACACCTGAGTCCGCGATTGGCGGTCCGTTGGCATACGTGCGCAGCGGCGATCTGATCCGTTTGAGTGTAAAGCAGCGAGAGGTTACCTTGCTGGTATCCGACGAGGAATTGGCGCGACGTACGCAAGAAAAACCGGTGGTGATTCCTACTGCTGAACGTGGGTATGCGAAGCTGTTTTTGGATACAGTGACGCAGGCTGATCAGGGGGTGGATTTTGATTTCCTGCGCGCGGCAAAGATGGTGGGCAAGACGCCGGAATAATTTGCCCCCTACCGTTCAACCTGGACATTGCTGATATGGGGCCAAGATCACTTACCTGGTCCGGTATCGTTGTTTGCCCTCGTTATTCCCATTCTCGTTTGCTGTTGCGCTCATGAGACCCTGGTGCCCAATAAAAGCCAGCCCTCTGCAGAGTGCTGGCTTTTATTCTGGGTGTCGTAATCTCAACCACACTGAGATGCTGTCGGTTTCAAGAATTCCGCAGCACGCGTCGCTACTACCTCTAGAGGTGACGCTTCTCGTGCCAGTCCGGTCACCGGAATGAAGGTGATATCGGTCAGTCCAATGACACCAAGAATCGCTCGCAGGTAAGGCCGAAAGAAATCTGGTTGGCCGCAATGTTCTGCAAACATGCTACCGCCGGAAGTGACGGCAACGAAGACAGGGCGGTCAGGCAGTAAGCCATGTTTGCCGGTCTCGGTGGTCACGAATGTCACATCCTTACGAACCACCAGGTCAATCCAGTTCTTTAACACTGCTGGCACAGTAAAATTATGTACCGGGGTGGAAATCCAGAGTACGTCGGCGTTCTTGAGCTCTTCAATGAGCGTATCGGAGCCTGTCAATACCGCGCCATATTGCTCCTTGGCCTGCGTGACGGGAATCAGCAGGGAATCAGCGTAATCGGCAGAAATTGGCTCTGGCGGTGTAACGCCGAGGCGTCGATAGGTGGTTGTCACGGGCTGTCCAAAATAGTCAGCCAGTTTGGGTAACAAGAGTTTGGTCAGATGGCGGCTGGTCGCATTGCCGCCGCGCGGGCTGCAATCGATGACCAGAGTGCGAAGTGTTTTCATGACAAGTTCATAGTGAAGTGAAGTCCAAGCGCCAACAAGCCTGCGCGGAAATAGAAGCGTTGCGCCAGCGAATTGGATAGCGCAGTATCGAGTACGAGTCGGTCACATTGCTGATCGCGGCCGATGTCGCATAATGCTTCGATAAGCCGCTCACCGTGTCCGTGTCCACGCTCATCACTAGCGGTAACCAGGTCGTCAACGTAAATGAAACGTCCATGAATCAGGTTGTCGAGCTGACGATAACCGGCCAGTGCGACCGGCCGCTCTTGACGCCACAGCCCAAGCAAGCGGTAGCCTTGACGCTGCTGAATTGATAGATGTTGGCTGAGTTCGTCGGCGCTCTTTAACTTTGGGCGCAACTGTTGCATGACGGTAAAACAGGCTGTGATGTCAGCTTCTGTTTCCGCGTGTCTAAGTGTTAAATTATTTACCATGGAGTAGAAGAAGGTCGATGAAATTTCGAATTAACATACGATCTGGTCCATTGCGTTATATGCAGGACAAGACGCGAGTATCGGAGATCCCTGATGAAGACAACAGGCACATGTTTTGTCATTTCGACTAGTCCATGAGCAAGATAAGCAAAGATCAATCGACCACCAGCGGGAATCTGCATGCGCAAATCTACAGCCGCCTCCGCAACATGATTGAACAAGGGCAGTTAAAGGCCGGACAGCGCGTGTCGTCGTTGCGGACGATGGCCGTTGAGCTGGGGGTTGCCCGCGGTACGGTTCAGGTCGCCTACGATCGTCTGATTGGCGAGGGCTATTTGGTTGCGCGCGGCCCGGCAGGTACCTTTGTCGCTGCCGCGCAGCTTGCGCAACAGGCCCGACAACACCATGCACTCCATGCCACAGACCCCCGACCCGCGAGCGGCGTGGATGTTCTTGCTGCGCGGGAAGTGAAAATTGACTTTGGTGGTGCAGTACCGGCGGCACTGCAGCTCGGTTTGCCTGCCTTGGATGCATTCCCTCGCAAGTTGTGGCAAAGGCTGATGGCACGTCAGATTGCGCATTCGCACGCGTTGACCAATCCATCACCGATGGGGTATGCGCCGCTGCGTAGCGCATTGATCAGTTACCTTGGCGCGTCCCGTGGCATTGAGGCGACGCCTGCACAATTATTCATTATCCCTTCGTATAGGGCCGGGCTGGCGCTGACCATCAATGCGCTGGCGCTCAACGCCGGTGAAGCCGGTCTCAGCGGTAGCCAGGCATGGATAGAAAATCCCGGCTATCCACCGACAGCAAGAGTACTGCAACAACTGGGTGTGCAGCCGTGTTGCATACCGGTTGACGATCAAGGATTGGATGTCGCTTATGCGCAGCAGCACTACCAGGAAGCAAAGCTCGCCATCGTGACGCCATCGCATCAAAGTCCGACCGGTGTCGCGCTCAGCTTGTCGCGCCGTCGGTCGCTTCTGGAGTGGGCTGCACAGCAGAGGGGCTGGATTGTAGAAGACGACTACGACAGTGAGTATCGATACCGCGGGCATCCCTTGCCCGCACTCAAAAGTCTGGATGATGCCGAGCGTGTAATTTATTGTGGCACGTTAAGTAAGGTCATGTTTCCCGGGTTGCGACTGGCTTATGTGGTGGTGCCACCAAGCTTGGTCGAGGCGTTTACCATCGCTGCCAATCATGCCGTCTATGGCGGTTGCCCAGAGCTGCAGCAAGCTGCCGTCACAGAATTTATCGTGGATGGCTATTTCTCTCGTCACATCAAGCGTATGAGAGCGTTGTACGCAAGCCGCCGCGAATTTTTGGTGGAAGCATTAACGCCTTACGAGGCGCACGGCTTCAAGGTACGCCTGCATGATGGTGGCATGCACCTGTTGCTGGATATCCCTGCCGGACAAGATGATCGGCTCATGGCGCAAGCTGCCCAGGCAGCCGGTTTTGGTATTCAGGCATTGTCCGTATGGACCAAAGGTGATGCGCGTCATCACGCCTTGATGGTGGGCTTTACCAACGTTGATTCACTTGCAGAAGCCGAGCGGCAAGTGGTAAGGCTGATGCAGGTGCTGACCGGTAATACTTTCTAGAGTATCTTCTGGGCGACTATCGACATAGTTCCTTGTCTTCAAATCAGATCAAGATTCAAGCCGTCGTTGCATACTGGAATAATGCCTCTCGCAGTAAATTCCACATGACTTCCGCAGGTTTGGAAAGTGGTGTGTCATGGCGACGGATCAATCCAATTTTTCTGGCAATACCGGGCTTATCCAGTGCCATTGTTGTCAATCCCCATTCTTCACAGGCAACCAGTGCCAGACGCGGCATCACGGCCACCGTGTTGCCGGCGCGAAGAAGACCGAGCATCGCTGTCAGGTTCTCGACCTCGTCAAACCAAGGGACGTTTACATCATGTTTTTTCAGCGTCTGGTCGATTTGCTGTCTGTTCGCGCTAGATATTCCTAGTCCGGCCAAACGGATGCGGGTGTCGCCGAGCTTGCTCAGATCATTCCAATTCAATGCCCTACGGCGCGCAGGAAGAAGCGCTCTGGGCAAGACCAGCACATAAGGATCTTCAATGACCTCTTCGGACAATATGTCGGCATGAAGCTCCGTGATGGTATTGACACCAAAGGTCACACTGCGTGAAAGCACATTATCGAGAACACGCTTGCCTGTGTCGTCGTACAGATGCAATCGGACATTGGGAAACTGTTCGCGAAAGCGAGGCAGTGTTTGCGGCACAATCGAAAATGCGGCAGTACTGATTGCAGAAACTGTCAGCGTCCCACCTAAGCCTAATCCCTGCTGCACGCTGTCGCGCACTGAATAATCAAGCGCCGCGATGAGCGGAATGGCTAATGCATATAAATTCCTTCCTGCATCAGTCAACACAACGGAGCGCGTGCTCCGATTCAACAGTCGTGTGTCGAGTCCTTCTTCCAACGCCGCAATTCGACGACTTACCGCCGAGCTCGAAAGATTCAACTTCTTGGCTGCATCGTGAAAGCTTCCTCGGTGGGCTACTTCAAGAAAAGCGCGTAACTCCGCTAGATCGTAATTGATGCTCATAACGCAATAATTAATGAGAAAGTTGCGATTGTACGCACCAATTGCCGACTATACAATCCGTTCAAATCAATCCACTTAAATCCACGCAAGCGACCCCTTCACCAGACTGTCATGCCTATCCTGAACGTGATTATTTCATCCGAAAAACTACCCTCAAAAGCCGCCATGGCAGAGTTTGTTGCGCGCGCAGCGCAGATATGCCAAACCACATTGAACGCAGATGCCGACAAGATACAGATTCAGTTGCTATCGACAATGACCTCATCTCATGGTCGCGATATCTATCTCGAATTGCGTTATCGTGAATCAGCCAAACGTGATGCGTCGGTCATGAGCCGCTATATGGAGCAAATGGAGGAGGCCGTAGTGTCTCTGCTGGGGCTCTCTCATCCACGTATTCGTTGCTTTCCTCAAAAAAGCGAACAGCTTTTCGCGAGGAATTAAATGGCTTTTCACTTAAAAAATATTCTCAGTTTCCATATTGGCAGCCGCAATGTTTCTCTCCATGGGAGACCAACTGAGATGCGTAGGCTAGCCCAAGGTGGAACGCCTAGAGCGATTGATCCCAACGGCGACTACCAGTCCGGGCAAATGTATGTTCAGGGATATCTGCAGGCACACCCTGTGCATCCGTATCCAGTGATCTTGTGGCACGGTGGTGGAATGACTGGTGTCAATTGGGAGACAACGCCGGATGGCAGGCCCGGCTGGCTCCACTACTTTCTGGAGGGGGGCTTCGATGTGTATGTCTGTGACGCCGTTGAACGTGGTCGGGCAGGATGGAATGCCTTCCCCGATATTTATACAGACACACCGTTGTTCCGCACCAAGAATGAAGCGTGGGATATGTTTCGTCTCGGCACGAGAGAGGGCTATCACACCGATCCCGCGCAGCGCGTCAGTTATCAGGAGATGTTGTTTCCGCTCGACTACTTCGATCAGTTTGCCTGCCAGTGGGTGCCCCGCTGGGCTGATCACGAGGTATTGACCATGAATGCCTATCGATCTCTCCTTGAGAAAACAGGTCCGGCGATCATCATCGGCCATAGTCAGGGAGGTGGGTTTGCATTGAAGGCTGCGGCAGAACTTCCGCATCTGGTGCGGGCAACCGTTGCCCTGGAACCATCTGGGGCGCCAGAAACAGCCGCATTGACGATTAATCCGCATGCGCACCTGATCATGTGGGGTGATCACATTACGGAGCATCCGATCTGGTCTCGCTACAAAAATACGGTAGACGCTTATGTTGCTTCACTGCGTGGATGTCAAGTGCACGTTGATGTGATAGACCTTCCAGACGAGGGTATTCGAGGCAATACCCATTTTCTGATGATGGACAGTAACGCAGAGTTTTTGGCACGACGCACGATTTCCTGGCTGAGCGGTGTGTATTAACCAGGTTCGTTTGCTGCATCGGTATTGCTAGCTGTGCGGTGGGACGGCTTCACCGTAATTACAAAAATATTTGGGGACATGGATATGTCGTGGCTTGCTGTATTGACGGTATTAATCACATTGTTGCTGCTGATGAGCGGGCGTGCTTCGCCACTGTTTACGTTCATTGCGGTACCACTGAGCGCCGCAGTGATCGCTGGATTTTCCATTGATCAGATACTTGGATTTGTGTCCCACGGGATGTCAATCGTTGCGCCGATTGTTGCACTGTTCATCTTTGCGATCCTGTTTTTCAGCACCATGAATGAACAGGGCCTCTTTGATCCCCTGGTGAACTGGGTAGTTCGCTTTGCCGGTAGTAGTCCTTCGTTGGTCATGATTGCTACCGTCGTTGTCGCCGCGATCTGTCATCTTGATGGTGCGGGTGCAACAACCTATGTCATTACCATCACCGCGTTTCTGCCGATCTATCGACGCATTGGTATCAATACACTTCATCTCCCAATGCTCACCGGGATGAGTGCAGGGATCATGAATATGCTTCCCTGGACTGCTGCGACCCTACGTGCTGCGAGTGTGATCAAGATGGATCCAGTTGCGTTGTGGCGTCCGCTGGCGATACCTCAGGCTGTCGGGATATTGATCGTCGTCTGTATTGCTTGGTGGATCGGCAAACGGGAGACGCTGCACCCTATTGAGGCCACCACTCCTGTAACGATCACCGCGGTGGCAGCTGAAGTGGACGAAGCAAACAAAACAGGCAAAACTGCATCAGCCAAAAAAATGATTGGCTGGCGCTATTTCTTTAACTTCAGCCTGACATTGGCAGTCATTCTCACATTACTGTTCTTTCCCTACATCCCGAGTGTCTTGGTATTTATGGTTGGGCTGGCCTTGTCTCTGCTAGTCAACTATCGCTCTGCTGGCGCGCAGATGGTGATGGTGAAGCGTCATTCTGCTGAAGCATTATTGCTGGCCACCGTATTGTTGTGTGCAGGAGTCTTTCTCGGCGTTATCACCAAAAGTGGCATGCTGGATCAACTCTCACTTCAACTGGTTGCTGTCTTGCCTGCTTCGGCAGCACGTTATCTGCACTTATATCTCGGCGTATTGGCGACACCAATAGGTATGGGTGTAGGGTCTGACTCCTATTACTTCGGCATTCTTCCTCTCCTGGTAAAGGTCATGGCGCCATTCGGTATTAGCCCTGAGACAGTGGCACGCGCAATGATGATCGGCGAAAACGTTGGCTTCGCGATCAGTCCAATGATCGCAAGTGCTTACCTGGCGGCGGGATTGGCAGAGGTCGACTTCGGACATCATATCCGACATGCATTTCTTAGAACATGGCTGGTCGCGCTCGCGGTTCTACTTGTGAGTGTTTTATGCGGTGCCGTCCAGATTTGAATCAATCCCACCTTGGTTAACGCCAGGGCAATCCAATCACCGATCTATTTTCGCTACGTGTGCGAGGCACAGGTGTATCTATAACCAGGAGATGAAATGAAACATAAAATAGTTCTTCCCACACTTTGCCTGCTTGCAGGCGCAGCGCATGCTGATAGCTCTCTTACCTTGTACGGTATTACTGACCTCGGTATCCGCTACAGCAATGGTATCAATGCGAGTAATGCCGCCATTCCAGCACAATCCGTTTTGTCGATCGGCAGTGGCATTGATTACACCAGCCGTTGGGGCGTAAAAGGGCTCGAAGATCTCGGGTCCGGGTTGGCAGTCTTGTTTCAGTTAGAAGGCGGCTTTCTTGCCGACACTGGCGCGACAGCAAAATCCGATAAATTATTTGACCGTCTCTCTTATGTCGGCATGCAATCCGGCCTCGGGACGCTGACCATCGGTCGCCAAGCCACGATCCTGGCTGATGCCCTGTCCACAGTTGATCCGCTGGGTATGCGTGACGCCAGCTTCAATCCGAACATCACAATGACCGCCTTGAGCAATACTGCTTTTGGTACCCATTCACTGGGCACACAATATGGCACCAGCGGCTACAACGATAGCTACTACCGGCTGGACAATATGCTCAAATACAGCACGACAAACGGGCCGCTCACCACACGGCTGACGTATTCGGCTGGCGAGGTGGCCGGCAGCACCGAGGCACTGTCGACGATCGGTGGAGGATTGTCTTACGAGAATGGGCCATTGGCAATTTCTGGCGCCTTCATGAACTTTCGCAATAATGCCAATCTGGGGCTGGATGCCTACACCATCGGCGCGGCCTACAACATGGGTTCCTTTACCCTTAAAGCTAATTATGGCTACAACGTCGCCAATACCGGCAACAACACCCAAACCAAGGCGCGTATTACCTCGGCTGGGGTCACTTATGCCATTAATTCCGCGCTATTGCTGACCACTGCCTATTATCAGGTAACGCGAAACAGTACTGGATATATTCAAGACGGCTTTGATCGTGCCTTTGAATTCCTGGAATATTCACTCTCCAAACAAACATCCGTTTATCTCGAAGCTGACTATACCAAGTGGAAGGGAAATGCCGCTGGAGTGACGGGGAAGTCGACCAATGATTCACGTGGTGTCGGGGTGACGCTGGGCATGATGTACAAGTTCTAACACCTTGCGCATGCTGATGGCAGTTTTCTGGTTCTGATTCCCCGCGATAGGCGGTTGGAGGTTGATATGTCGTTCTCGATCCGTTCTAAAATCCTGCTCATCATGACGAGCACGGTGATCTTTTCACTGGCCTTAACAAGCAGCGCGATTTATATCTTGGTGCGTTTGGATAGTCAAAAAGCGATTCATCAGAATCTGGAGTCGATAACGACAGCAAACGCGCTTGCTGTCGGTGAGTGGAGCGCAGCCAAGGCAACTGCCGTGGCTGCGATTGCGGAAGAGCTTGAACCAGGGGACCCGCGAATGCTGGTCAAGAGTTTGATGAAATCAGGGGGATTTTCCGTTGTCGCCGCCGGCTGGAAAGACAAGTCGTATACGTCCACCACACCCGGTTTGCCCAAGGACTTTGATCCCACCACACGTCTTTGGTACCAAGAGAGCCTGCGCAATCAGGTATCCCAGATCACCAAACCTTATCGATCTGCAACTGGCGTCATTCTGGTCTCATTTACCTCTCCGATAATGCGTGAAGGCAGAGCTGATGGGGCTCTCGGTGGTGGCGTATCGCTGGACAAGGTCAGTAAAGTCGTCGCTTCGATACATCCGACGCCATCCAGTATTGGTTTCGTCGTTGATCGTGACGGGCTCATCATTGCCCATCCTGATGAAAAACAGCTTCTCAAGTCTGTTAGCGCGCTGGTGCCGGCGCTGACGCCATCGACATTAGCATCCATGGCGGCAACCAGTCAGTTGCTGGAAGCCGACCTGGAGGGCAAAGGCAAACTAATACGGATACGTTCAATTCCGGGAACAGACTGGCTATTGATTGTGTCGCTTGATCGTTACGAAGCGAGTGCAGGTATGCGCAGTGTGCTGAGAGCATCCATCATCGCTGTGCTGGTATTGGCAACGGCAGCAAGTTTGCTCAGTATGTTGTTAACTGCACGTTCATTCCGTCGGCTTTCCGAGGCACGCAATGCAATGGAAGAAATCAGCTCAGGAACTGGCGATTTGACGCGCCGACTCCCGGTGACAGGACGCGACGAGGTCACGCAGATAGCGTTATCGTTCAACACCTTCGTCGAGAAAATTGCCGGCGTGATGAAGCAGATTCGTGAAGGTAGCGCCCAGGTATCGATGGCAACGAATGACATTGAATCGGGAAACCGTGATCTGTCTATGCGTACAGAAATCGCAGCAGGCAATTTGCAGGAAACTTCCGCCTCGCTGGAGCAACTCACAGGCGCGGTCGGTAACTCAGCCGACGCTTCCACGCAAGTTGCCAGGCTTGCCAAAATTGCCAGCGAACGGGCACTTTCAGGTCAGCAGGTCATGCTGGGTGTTGTTGCAACTATGAATGAGATTGGCAAGTCCTCCGACAATATCGTCAATATCATCAGTGTGATTGACGGGATTGCATTCCAGACCAATATCCTTGCACTGAACGCCTCGGTTGAAGCGGCCCGGGCTGGGGAAAACGGTCGTGGCTTCGCAGTCGTCGCCAATGAAGTGCGCAATCTCGCTCAGCGTAGTGCCGTTGCCGCCAAGGAAATCAAAGAATTGATCACCGTCTCGGAGTCAAGCGTCGCCTCTGGTAGTGAGCGGGTAAAGGAAGCGGGGCGCAGCATGGCAGAGATTGTTGACGTGGTTCATCAGGTCTCCAAGATCATCGATGAGATCAATGTATCCATGCGTGAACAAAGTCAGGGTATTAGTCAGATCAACCTGGCCGTCGCGGAGATGGATCATTCCACCCAGCAAAATGCGGCATTGGTTGAGCAGGCCGCAGCCGCCTCGGTGACACTCAAAAGTGAGGCAGCCAGATTGAACGACATGGTTGCCTTGTTCCGGCTGGAGCATGAGCAGTTACCGTGACAAGCTGCTGCGAGGCAGTATCATCGTATTGCACTGGGTGCGCTTATACTCATGATCTAGTACCTTTCAATGCCGTCCTAAATCTGAATAAGCTCTAGTCCCAGCCCTATCCGACCATGCGCGCATCCGTCAATCCCGACAGCCAGTTTCATGATGCTGTTGAGCCAGTTGAGTCTGAGATATCGTCAGGCAATGAGATCATCGACCGCCTTGATCGCAGTCCCGCGGTCAAATCACGCAAGCGCAATAGCACGGACAACAATGCTGAGCTCAGTATTGGTTTTCTGCTGTGGCCGCGCTTCCCACTGTTCTCGCTAGCTGGCTTTTGCGACGCCTTGCGTCATGCTGCCGATGTCGGCGATCAAAGCCGTCCATTGCGATGCTCCTGGAAGATCGTTGGTGTCGAGCATGAGCAGGTTATCGCCAGCTGCGGCATCCCGGTTTCCGTCCAGGAATCCTTGTCCGCGCCTGAACAGTTTGACTATCTGGTTGTCATCGGCGGCTTGTTATCGCATATGGAGCAGGTCGATAAACGTTACTGGCAATACCTGCATCAAGTCGCTGAGGCAGGTATTCCGATCATCGGTATGTGCACCGGCAGTTTCATTCTGGCGCAGGCAGGTTTGCTTGACGACCGCGTCGCCTGTGTGCACGCCTTCCATTTTGATGACTACCGTCGAATGTTCCCTGCCTTGCGAGTGATTACCAATGCGGACTACCTGATCGATGGCGACCGTATAACCTGCGCCGGTGGTGTCTCCGTGATCGAACTGGCCGCGCAATTGATTCATCTGCATTGCGGCCCTGATCGCGCCTCCAAGGTCATTTATCAGATGACAGTGACGCGTCATGGTGGGCGACCTTTTGTGGAACGTCGCAAGGCGCTAGGATATTTCACACTCAACGATGTCAGCATTCGCCATTGCGTCATGCTAATGGAAGAAAATCTGGAAGCCCCGCTCACCATCGCCACGTTGGCCGAACTGGTTGGCGTCAGTGTGCGCCAGCTGGGGCGCAAATTTCAGGATGAGCTGGATATTGCACCGCAGGAGTTTTATCGTCTGATGCGTTTGCGCTATGCACGCTGGCTACTGCTCACAACGGATAAGGCAATCACTGCCATTGCCTATGAATGCGGCTTTGCCGATGCTTCGCATTTCATCCGTGGCTTCAAACAAGTTTATGGCGTTCCACCAGCCAAGCTGCGCAGCGCCGTCAGCGACCACACTTCCGAATAATCCCCTCACTGTTCGCTGCCAGAGACCACCACGCCTGACGTAGCGGTCCGTTTTTCATTTTTATGCAAGCAACTCTCATGAGAAGTTTGGATGTCCTAAACGTTCTATTTTTTTGCGATAAGGTGCAATTCCCAGAGCGTTCCCCTGACATAAAGTTGATCCCGTCATGGAAGATTCCATGCGGTCAAATTCATCCAGGGAGGGTTCAATGAAGATCAAGTTCACAAGTAGACTGATGGTCTGTATGCTCAGTTGTGCAGCCATGGCGGTGGCTTCAGCACAGACGGCCAACACTATCGACGCCGGCACGCTGGGCATTGCCTTCACCGGCGATATGCCTGGCACCGGTTACCAGGACGGGAAGATGGTTGGATTCGATGGCGAAGTGCTGCAGCAAAGTGCCGATGCCCTGAAGTTGAAGATCCGCCCGGCTTTGATGGAGTGGTCTGCCACCATCGCCTCGGTGCAATCGAAACGGGTCGACATCATGGGGGGCACCATGGGCTGGACTGAGCAGCGCTCCCGGATCATGCTGCTGACCGATCCTATCATGTATTTCAAGAATGGCATCACGCAAACTGCCGGCACTAACTGGACACGGCTATCCGATCTGGAAAACAAAAAGGTGGGCACCATCACCGGCTTTTCCTTTATTCCTGAACTACGCAAGATCTCCGGTCTGCAACTGTCCCTTTACGATACTTCAGACGCCGCTGTGCGCGACCTGATTGCTGGCCGTATTGATGCGGTCATCGGCGATCCGCCAGTCATGCAATACGCGATCTCGCGCAATCCGCAATGGAAGCTGCATTTCAATGCCTTCAGTGACAACAATCCTGACTATCCCTTGCTGACCGGTCTGGGGCAGGTGGTGTTCGGCATCAACAAGGATAACCCCTCGTTGCTGCAAGCCGTCAACGGCGAAATCGCCAAGTTATGGAAGAGCTGCGAGTTGAAGAAAATCGGCGCACGCTACGGCCTCACGCAGGATGTCTGGTACAAGCCGGACGGCAAGAATTTCCGTGCCGGCGTTGACCGACCTGCCAACTGGTCCTTGCCAACCTGCCAATAAGCGCCGCCTGACATCCGTCATCGCGATCACAATCACAATAAAAGTCAGGTGTCCGCGCGCCCTGTGTGGGCGGATACCGGCAAGATCTCCATGAGTTCACTATCATGAACATGCCACTGTTGCGGGTCGATAACCTGCACAAGCAATACGGAAATGTGGAAATCCTCAAAGGTATTTCCTTCGACCTGATGCGACGGGAGACAGTTGCCATCATCGGTCCTAGCGGCTCCGGTAAATCGACCTGCCTGCGCTGCATCAATTATCTGGAACTGCCGAGCATCGGTCACATTTATCTTGAGCAAGAAATCATCGGTGAAAAGAAGCTGCGTGACGGTAGCCTGCGTCGTATGAATGACACCGAACTGGCACCACAACGTCAGGAAATTGCCATGGTGTTTCAGCTTTTTTATCTCTGGCCTCATCTCACGGTACGTGACAATGTCGCCATCGGCCCGATGAAGGTACGTGGCCTGTCACGTGAACAAGCATACGAACTGGCTGATGCCATGCTCGACAAAGTACAAATGCGTCACAAGGCAGATGCCTATCCCGATCGCCTCTCCGGTGGACAGCAGCAACGCGTGGCCATCGCCCGGGCACTCGCGCAGCAGCCCAAGGTGATCCTGTTCGATGAGCCCACTTCCGCACTTGATCCTGAACTTGTTGGCGAGGTTCTCAATGTGATCAAAACGCTGGCGCAGGAAGATCGCTCCATGATTCTGGTCACGCATGAAATCCGCTTTGCCCGCGAAGTTGCCGATCGCGTGATTTTCATGGATGGTGGCAAGATCATCGAGCAGGGTACGCCACAGCAGGTGATTGACCATCCCCAACATGAGCGCACTCGCTGCTTTCTCGGACAACTCGAGAGCGGCTACGATCTGCAGGGAGCTACGGTATGAATGAGCTTGTCAGCATACGGCTGCTACACATTCTGCCGCTACTCATCTCCGGCGCATGGACCGCCTTGCAGATAGCCGTGGGGGCGTTTGTGGTTGCTGGTATCGGCGGCCTGCTCGTAGGTACTGCCGCCACCTTCGCCCGATCACGCTGGCTCAAGTGGTTGATCTCTGCCTATGGTGAATGGTTGCGCAATGTCCCCGCACTGGCACACGTGTTTATTCTGTACTTCGGCTTACCGGCCGTGGGCATCCGGCTGGGCGCCATGAGCGCCGCCATCATCGGTCTTGGTATGATCGGGACAGCCGTCTTGGCAGACGTGTTTCAGGCAGGGTTTCGTTCACTACACGTTGGACAGAGCGAGGCAGCGCTGGCAATCGGCATGACGCCGTTCCAGAACTGGCGCTACATCATGCTGCCGCAAGTGTTGCGCAACACGCTCGGGCCGCTCAGCAACTACGCGGCACAACTGGTAAAGGACACTTCGATAGCCTCGGCTATTGCCGCACCGGAAATCATGTTCTTTGCGCGCAATCTGGTGACATCGACCTTCGATACCTCACTGATCTACCTCGCGGTAATCCTGATTTATATCGTGATGATCTTGCCTATCGGTGCAGGTGTATTACGGCATGAACGTCGTTGGAGGAGGGTGTGATGCTTGAATTTATGTTGCACTATCAAGACTACCTGGCCGATTGGATGCCACGTCTCATGGCAGGTGTCAGGACAACCGCAGCGCTATCGATACTGGGTTTCTTGCTTGCCTTACTACTCGGAAGCTTACTTGCTGCGGCGCTGATGAACCGACGTCGCTGGGTTCGGTCTCCTGCCATGGCATTGGTCCAGGTGATGCGGGCAATTCCTTTACTGGCGCTGTTGTTATCACTTTATTTCGGCTTGCCACCGCTGGGGATTACCTTGCGTGGCTTCGATGCTGGCGTACTGGGATTGGGGCTGATCGGAAGCGCCTACATTGCTGAAATCGTACGTGGCAGCCTTACTGCCCTGCATCACGGGCAGCGTGAGGCAGCGCTTGCAACCGGGATGACACCGCGTGCGGCAATGCTGCACATTCTGCTACCGCAAGCGGCACGCAGCATGTTGCCACCGCTGATGATCACCTTCGTTTCGCTCCTCAAGGATACCTCCTTATGTGCGCTCATTGCCACTGATGAGTTGATGCTAGCGGCAAAGGCGATTGCTTCGGAATCATTTCTGCCACTACAGATTTTCATCCTGGCTGGTCTGTTTTATTTCGCCGTGGCGTGGCCGTTGTCGATGCTGGCACGGCTGCTGGAAAAGCGTCTGCGTCGTGATCTGCGCCGCGTCGGTAATTAAACAATGTCGAGACCTCCCATGAATCGGATCATTGCTCTCCCATGACGATCACCCACCATAAACCGCATATCGTACTCATCGGCACCGGCGGCACTATTGCTGGACGCGGTGAAAGCACCGTAAATGCATCGGCCTACGATTGCTCGGTGTTACCGATTGAAGAGATTCTTGCCAGTGTCGAAGCCGCCTCAGAGATTGCGCATATTGGTGCTGAGCAACTGTTTCAGATGGGTTCTGAAAACTTTGGCAGCCAGCAATTGCTAACGCTGGCAAAGCGTGTCTCTGCCTTGCTCAAGCGTGATGACGTTGACGGCATCGTCATCACGCATGGCACCGACACCATGGAAGAGACCGCTTACTTTTTGCATCTCACGCTCGACAGCGACAAGCCCGTGGTATTCGTCGGCGCCATGCGGCCGCCCTCGGCACTCAGTGGTGACGGTCCATTGAATCTGTATAACGCCATCGTAGTTGCCTCCAGCCCCAAGGCACGTGGCAAAGGGACGCTACTGGTCTGCAACGACGAGATTCATACCGCACGCGACGTCTCCAAGCAAAATACCTTCAAACTGGAAGCCTTCAGCTCGCCGTACGGTCCGTTGGGTGTAGTGGTGGAGGGTGAGGCATTGTTCTACCGCGCGCCTGTGCGACCGCATACAGTCCACACAGACTGGTCGATAGAACAGATCGCCACGCTACCCGAAGTTGGTGTGGTGTATGCCCACGGTGGCGTGCGCCCAGGCTTGATCAAGGCCATGATCGATGGTGGCGTCAGCGCGATCATCTACGCTGGTACTGGCAACGGTAATGTTGCCCAATCGCTGGTGGATAGCCTGCGGCAGGCGCGCAACCGCGGTATCCATATTGTGCGCGCTTCACGCACAGGTAGTGGCGTGGTCGTGCGCAATGGTGCGCAACCCGATGACGCCTACGATTGGTTGGTGGTCGGAGACCAGATTGCGCATAAGGCCCGCATCCTGATGATGGTGGCACTCAGTCTGAATCGCGAATGCAGTACGACCGAGTTGCAGCGTATTTTGAGGGATTACTAACCTGCCATGCGAGACCACATTGGTCATGCTGCAGACAGTAATCTCCCTTTAACCTAACCCAACACCTCTGCATGAAACCGCAGGTGATCCTCCATGAAGCTGGAGATGAAGTAATACCCATGATCGTAACCTGCATGCCGTCGCAGGCGCAGTGGCTGGGCAGCCGCCACACAGGCTGATTCAAATTCCTCCGGGAGCAGTTGCTCCGCGAGGAATTTATCACTCAGGCCCTGATCAATCAAAATCCCCTTGGGGAACGGCCGCTGCAGGTTGCGCATCAGCGCGCTGGCATCATGCTGCTGCCATACTGCCTTGTCGTTGCCGAGATAATGACTGAAAGCCTTTTCACCCCAGGGGCATTGCGACGGTGCCGCAATCGGTGCAAATGCCGAGACGGAGTGGTACAGATCGCGATGGCGCAATGCCAGTGTCAATGCGCCATGCCCACCCATCGAATGGCCAAAGATCCCGATACGCTCCTGATTCGCTGCAAACTGCTGCAATACCAGTTGTCGCAGTTCACCTGTAACATACGACTCCATCCGGTAGTGGCTACTCCATGGTGCTTGGGTTGCATCGACATAGAATCCCGCGGCCACGCCGAAGTCCCAGGAGTCACTTTCGCCGACGATATTCGCCCCGCGCGGGCTGGTGTCGGGCGACACCAGCATGATCCCCAGTTCTGCAGCTACGCGTTGCGCGCCAGCCTTGATGACAAAGGTTTCTTCAGTACAGGTCAACCCGGCCAGATAGAACAGCACCGGTACCTTGCCCTGTGCCGCCTGCGGTGGCACAAAGACCGAGAAGCGCATCGGCAGGCCGATTTCAGTGGAGTGATGCTGGTAAAACTGTTGCACGCCACCAAAGCAGGCGTGTTCACTGAGCAGTTCGATGGCCATATCAGAACTCGACGACAGAACGGATGGACTCGCCACTCTTCATCAGATCAAAACCTTCATTGATCCGCTCCAGCGGCAGCTTGTGGGTGATCAGGTCGTCGATGTTGAGCTTGCCTTCCATGTACCAGTCGACAATCTTTGGGACATCGGTCCGACCACGTGCACCGCCGAAGGCAGAACCCTTCCAGACCCGGCCGGTTACCAGCTGGAACGGGCGGGTGCTGATTTCCTGCCCGGCAGCAGCGACGCCGATGATGATCGACTGGCCCCAGCCCTTGTGACAGCATTCCAGCGATTGACGCATGGTGGTGGTGTTGCCGATACATTCGAAGCTGTAGTCGGCACCGCCGTCGGTCAGGCCAATGATGGCATCGACGACATTCGGAACATCCTTGGGATTGATGAAATGGGTCATGCCAAATTTGCGTGCCATTGCTTCACGGCCCGGATTCAGGTCAACGCCGATGATCTTGTTGGCACCGACCATACGCGCTGCCTGAATCACGTTCAAGCCGATCCCGCCCAGACCAAACACGACCACGTTGGCACCAGCTTCCACCTTGGCGGTGAACAGCACCGCGCCGACGCCTGTGGTCACGCCACAGCCGATGTAGCAAACCTTATCGAAGGGGGCGTCTTCGCGAATTTTTGCGAGGGCGATTTCAGGCACCACGATGTAGTTGGAAAACGTTGAGGTTCCCATGTAATGGAACAGCGGCTTGCCATCCAGCGAGAAGCGGCTGGTGGCGTCTGGCATCAAGCCACGGCCTTGGGTCGAGCGGATGGCCTGACACAGATTGGTCTTTTGCGAGAGGCAGAATTTGCATTCGCGGCATTCGGGTGTGTAGAGCGGGATGACGTGGTCATCTTTCTTCAGGCTCTTCACGCCAGGTCCAACTTCGAGAACCACACCCGCACCTTCGTGGCCGAGAATGGCTGGGAACAAGCCTTCCGGATCGGCGCCGGAGAGGGTGTAGTAGTCGGTATGGCAGATGCCGGTGGCCTTGATTTCGACCAGCACTTCACCGGTACGCGGGCCGGCGAGATCAACTTCTTCAATGGTCAGTGGTGCGCCTGCTTTCCATGCGACGGCTGCTTTGGTCTTCATGTGTTCTCCCTTGGGTTCGTGCATACGGTGGATGCGGATGATGGATATTCGGCCGCACTTGAGCAGGGCAGATCGTATCAAGTTTTGGTAAATCAGGTGCGGTACTCAAAAATGGTTATTTGGCAATATTCGTGGTTGCGCTCAGTAGAGATGTCCCTTTTTAGCTCATGGTGAGCTTGTTAGCGTTGGATTGCTCTTTCTTCGCTGATTCTTGCTGTTCTTCGGACGACCTAGCCGGGGGTGGCCCGGCAGCCACTCACTTTTCTTGCTTCGCCAAGAAAAGTAAGCAAAAGAAGGCGACCGCAACTTACGTCGCCCCTGCGGGGGGCCCGCCGCTGCACCACGTCAATCGGGAGAAGCGCACAACTCGCTACGCTCAGACAAGCGCTTCTCTTTTTCCAATTGCCGCAGCGCATCAGCGGCGACTCCACATGCGGAATTCTTTTTGCCGGCTCGCTACGCATTGCCTTGGTAGGGCGGTATGCGACAGTATTTATTGTGAGATTTTTCGCTGTGTTTTTTAGCGTGAATGCCAAGTCTGAATTTGCGTGCATTCGTCAGCGCGATGCGAAGCGAGCGGTTTGGGAATCCCGCATGTGGAGTCGCCGGTACTGTGTTGCAGCAATCGGAAGAAGATCGATGCTTGTCTGAGCGAAGCGAGTTTGCATCGGTCCCGATTGATGCGGCACGGTGCCGGGAACCCCGAAGGGGCGACGTAAATTGCGGTCGCCTTCTTTTGCTTACTTTTCTTGGCGAAGCAAGAAAAGTGAGTGGCTGCCGGGCCACCCCCGGCTAGGTCGTCCGAGGAACAGCAAGAATCAGCGAAGACATGTAATTGGGCAATAAACGTTGACCATCGTTTTATCGAACGGTATTCTGAACGCATCCCTAAAAAAGAATGGGATCAGGTTTGACAGCCTGTGAATCGTACCGGCGAAAGGCCGCGTCTTTGTGACGCGTTTTTTTCGCCCTGCTTTCGCACGTCTCTATGGCGGGCCTTGGCAGGGACACCTTCGGGTGTGCCGGTTCTGGTATGGTTCCCGGTCTGTCAACCCTGTCTTGTGCCCGCCACCCTCGTCATGTTGAGGAGCTGGCCGGTACTTCACTTGTGTACCTTAACGGAGGCTCCATGATCGACAACGACAGCAGTTCCGCCAGCACCAACGACACTTCATCAGATACATCCGCAGACACATCCACACGCGCAGCAGACTCCACGATCCATCAGGATTTTCATTGGGTCGACGGCGAGTTGCAGGGTAGCCTCTACGGCAATCTTCTGGAAACCACACTCGATGTTTCAGCAGGCATTCACGCCTGTCTGCAAATTGTGTACGCCAGTGCACTTGAGCGTGCGGCCAATGAGGATGCCGATGCAGATACACCAGCCACCCCGGTAGTCGGCGTAGTGCAAGCCGATCAATTGATGCGGATGGCGATTGCATCAGCAGGGTTGTTGCGTGATGAGGCAAGGCGGCAGGTGGAGGATCTTGCAGAAGCAGCTTGAAGCCTAAACGCGCGTGATATCGACAGCTTTATGACGTGGTGGGCGGATGACTGTAAATATTATGTCTTCCCCTCCACGCTTGTTGCCGATGGTATTGCTGCGATTTGTGAGCGACATATTGAGCGCTTCAAGGAGTCGAATCTCTATGGAAGTCTTCACAACCGTATCGTAGTCGGCAACATGATGGTTGATTACGAAACCGTGACGCGAACCTTCCCTGAGGGACCAGGGGAGATCGAGGTGATCTGCATTTACGAGGTCGAGAGAAATAAAATCGTGAATGCCTGGTTCAAGCAGGGAGAGCGGAAACTTCACGCATGAGGCTTATCCGGTAACGTAATACCAATAGTTTTCTTAGCTGATCATATAAAGAAAGCGGCAGCCCAAATTGCAAAAAATTGGACTGTCACTTAACTTTCTGAGCAATGTATAGCGTTCAATGCCGTCTATAGCCTATAGACGTAGACACACTAGTCGAATGTCTTAGAAATAGTCATCGTTATGGACCGTTCCAGTGTTGGATGTCTTACCCGCCGAGCACGGCCACGTGCATCCGTGATCAGTTCAGGCAAAGCTGTTGCTGGTGGTGTTGGCACTAGTACCGATAGCATTCCGAGCACATTCAATACCGATAGATAGGCACCAATGGCAGCAGCAGGATCGCCGCGTTCGATGCGCCCCAGTGTGTTTTTGGAAATTTGCGCACGCTGACAAAGTTCGGCTCCCGTGATGCGTTGTGTCAGGCGTTGCGATTTGATGACCTCACCCCAGAGCCTACAGCGTTCCAGTACTAGAGTTGGATACTTGTCAGATGTGGAGATGAGTTTCTTTGGCATGATTTTTTAGTGCTATAGATAGTTCTTTAAGGCACATAAGGGATTATCTATAGTCATATTATGTGGCTGATTAACACAGCGCCAGCATGGTAATACGACGTAAGCCAATAGGCATTAGCAGGTCTTTACTGCTTGTTGCAGTTTCACTGCTTTATACCGGCTGCCGGAAATGACGAGGATGTTCATTGCTGTATCTCTTGTCGGTACCAATGGCACCAATGTCATCAACACTCAACGATATTCACCGCCAGCCCGCCGCGTGAGGTTTCCTTGTACTTGGTCTTCATGTCGGCGCCGGTTTCCTTCATGGTCTTGATGACCGAATCGAGTGAGACAAAATGTTGCCCATTACCACGCAATGCCATACGGGCAGCGGTGACGGCTTTGGTGGCACCCATGGCGTTGCGTTCTATGCAGGGAATCTGCACCAAGCCGCCGACGGGATCGCAGGTGAGACCGAGATTATGTTCCATGCCGATCTCGGCAGCGTTCTCGACCTGCGCTACCGAACCACCTGTGACGGCGCACAATGCCCCTGCAGCCATCGAACAGGCAACGCCGACTTCACCCTGGCAGCCAACCTCGGCACCGGAGATGGAAGCGTTGAGTTTGTAGAGAATGCCAATCGCACCGGCAGTCAGTAAAAACTCCACAATGCCATCTTCATTGGCACCCGGACAGAAACGGTCGTAGTAATGCAGCACCGCCGGGATAATGCCGGCGGCACCATTGGTTGGTGCTGTCACGACACGGCCACCACAGGCGTTCTCTTCATTGACGGCCATGGCGTACAGGTTCAGCCAGTCCAGTACGGATAAGGGATCAGCAAGGCCGCGCTCACCGCGTTTGCTCAGTTGCTGAAGCAGATCGGGCGCACGACGACGGACCTTGAGCGGGCCGGGCATCGGATCGCTGGAGTGGCAGCCGCGGTCCACACAGGCTTGCATGACGCTCCAAATATGCAAAAGCTGGCTGCGAATGTCGTCGGCGCTGCGCCAGGTCTTCTCATTTTCCAGCATGATCTGCGCGACCGTCATGTTGTGACTGGCGCAGATGGCCAATAACTCGTCGCCAGTCTTGAAGCCATAGGGTAATTGCTGTGCAGCTGCCATCACCTGTGTGTTGGGTGCGCCGGCAGTGACGACGAAACCACCGCCGACAGACAGGTAGGCTTTCGCAGCTACTACCTGCTGTTGCGCATCAAGGGCTTCGAATTTCATGCCATTTGGGTGTTCTGCCATGGCTTCGCGGCGGTAGAAGAGAATGTGTTCTTTCTCCGTAAAACGCACCGGATGCTGATCAAGAATGCGTAAGGTGCTGCTCTGGCGCATGTCCACAAGGTAGCCATTGGCGAGATCAGGATCGATGCTATCCGGCGCATGGCCCATCAGGCCAAGGATGACGCCTTTATCGGTACCATGCCCTTTGCCGGTGGCGCCCAGTGAGCCATAGAGGGCAATGCGGATGGTGTGGACGTCAGCGAGTTTGTTTTCGTCTTGCAGATGGTTTGCAAACATCAAGGCTGCGCGCATGGGGCCAACGGTATGCGAGCTGGAGGGGCCAATGCCAATTTTGAAGATATCGAAAACGCTGACGGCCATGTTTGTCCTTTAGAAGCAGCGGGCGATGTAGTCGCTGTCTGTTGTTATTGCTTGAGAATAGTGCGAGTCAACGCGCGTAGAGCGAATGGTAATTGTGCCGTTGCGTGACGCTAGATTCTCGATCTTACCAGTGAAGGTGGGCCTTGATCCGCCTAGTGTGGAAGGAGTGTGGATTCCTTTGCAGTTTTGCAAGACAGGCTTGATTTGAAAGCAATAAATGGATTGAGAATTCCTGAGAAGCAGCGTTTAATCCATGCTACCGATCATCAGCATGGTGAATCGATAAACAACTTAAGGAGAAAAGGATGCGGGTGGCAGACTATGCAAGACTGGTTCTACTAGCGGCGATCTGGGGAGCAAGCTTCTTGCTCATGCGGATTGCAGCACCGGTGCTGGGGGCGTTGCCGACGGCATTCTTCCGGGTCTTGTTTGGTGCCATCGGGCTGGCCGTATTGTTGGCATTGATGCGCACAACGTGGGTCTTCAAGGGCAAGTTCAAGTCGACGATGCTGTTGGGCGTGATCAATTCCGGCATTCCCTTTTTGATGTATTGCCTGGCAGCCAAGCTGCTGCCTGCCGGTTATTCGGCCATCTTCAATGCGACGACCCCGTTGATGGGGGTGGTGATCGGTTACCTCTTCTTTCAGGAAACCCTCAGCGGCAAGAAAATCGGCGGGGTCATTGCCGGTCTTGCCGGTGTCAGCCTGTTGACCGCAACCGGTCCGGTCACCATTAGCAGCACCGTGGTTCTGGGGGCATTGGCCTGTCTGGTAGCAACGGCTTGCTACGGCACGGCTGGATTTTTGACCAAGCGCTGGATTTCGGAAAAGGGTGGGCTAGACGCCAAATTGGTAGCTTTTGGTAGCCAGATTGGTGCTACCGTTTTTCTGGCACCGATCTTTGGTGGCGCGGCATTGATCGCACCGATGGCGTCGTGGGGCGATATGCATGTCTGGCTGGCGGTGCTTGGGGTCGGGGTTTTTTGTACAGCGTTTGCCTATATTCTCTACTTCCGTTTGATCGCGGATATCGGCCCAGTGAAGTCACTGACGGTAACTTTTCTGATTCCTCCCTTTGGCGTGCTTTGGGGATTTCTGTTTCTCGGGGAGCAGGTCACACTGGCGCATCTGGAAGGCGGCGGTCTGATTGCGCTGGCAGTATGGTTGGTGCTGGCGCCAAGCCAAACACGGGTATCCAATGCCAAAGCAGACGCGAAGCCTCCTGTCTCTGACTGAGCCATTGCCACTGCTGTGACCGTTGCGGCAGAAACTCTGCAAGTCATTGATTTGCAGAGTTTTTTATTGCTGTATGATCAGATCGTTCTGGACGATTTGTCTGAATATGGAATTTAATTTGATTTTTTATCCAGAAATGGATAAATTATCCATATCAAAGCCATCTCACCCTCTGATTTCTCGATCAGTCATTCCGGAGCACATCATGACCGTCGCCTCACCTCTCCAGTTCCGCCATATTCAAGACGCCGCCAAGCGTATCGCCGGTGTTGCCCATCGCACTCCAGTACTGACCTCCAAGACCGCCAATGCCCTTGCCGGTGCGGAACTGTTTTTCAAATGTGAAAACTTTCAGCGCGTCGGTGCCTTCAAGTTTCGTGGTGCCTACAATGCGCTGTCGCAATTCACCGAAGCGCAGCGCAAGGCTGGCGTGGTGTCTTTTTCATCTGGCAATCATGCCCAAGCCATCGGTTTGGCCTCGCGCCTGCTGAACATCCCGGCGCTGGTGCTGATGCCGCACGATGCGCCGCAGACCAAGATCACGGCCACCCGCGAATATGGTGCGGAAGTGCAAACCTATAACCGCTACACCGAAGATCGCGAAGCGATCGGGCGCGATCTGGCTGAGCGTCGCGGCATGACGCTGATTCCGTCCTACGATCATCCAGATGTCATCTGTGGCCAAGGCACCGCAGCGCTGGAACTGTTTGAAGAAGTGGGGCAGCTTGATGTGTTGCTGGTCTGTCTTGGCGGTGGCGGTTTGCTGGCAGGTTCGGCACTGGCCGCCTCGGGGGCGTCGCCGCAATGTGAAGTGATTGGTGTCGAGCCTGCGCTGGGCAATGATGGCCAGCAATCCTTCCGTGCCGGCAAGATCATTCATATTCCGGTGCCGGACACGATCGCTGACGGTGCCAAGGTCACCCACGTGGGCGAACATAATTTCCCGATCTTTCAGCAGCATGTCAAAGACATCGTCACCGTTGATGATGCACAGTTAATTAGCACCATGAAGTTCTTTGCCGAGCGCATGAAAATCGTGGTTGAGCCAACCGGTTGTCTGGGGGCGGCAGCCGCGCTGCAACAGGCCTATCCGATTGCAGGCAAGCGCGTTGGCGTGATTGTCAGTGGTGGTAATGTGGATTTGCCGGTTTTGTCGCAATTACTGGCTTGAATGTTACGAACACGATGAAAAAGAGCACCGAACAACTCCAGTTGCTGGAACAGGTGAAGCAGATTGCCGATGGCCTCGGTCAGACCTTTGCGCCGTTTTGCGAAGTGGTGGTGCATGATCTGCTGGACCCAAAGCATGCGGTATTGGCCATTCACAATAACCTGTCGCAGCGTGATATCGGCCAGCCAGCGACCGAGCTTGGTCTGGCACGCATCATCGATCCTGATTTTGATCAGATCATTGCCAATTATCCCAACAAGTTTGCCGATGGCCGGCAGGTCAAAAGTACCTCGATTGGTATCAAGGATACGAGCGGCAATTACATTGCCGCCTTGTGCATGAATGTTGATCTGACCTTATTCCATGGTTTTCAGAATGCCATGAACCAGTTCCTGGCAATCGACTCTGCCAAGAAACCCGGCGAGTCACTCGATCCGGCAGGTGCCGATGCGATTCGCGCCCGCATTGATCAGTTTGCCGCCAGACTGGCCAGTTCGCCGCGCACCCTCAAAACGCGCGAACGCAAGCAACTGCTGCAAGAACTCAAAGAGTCCGGTTTGCTGGAAGTACGCCGGTCGATGGAAATCATCGCCGAACATCTCGGCGTGTCACGCGCCTCGGTCTATACCTATGTCAAATAACGCTCGCTTGCTATTGCTCAACGCCGATGTCGTGGCGTCCTTCCTGCAACCGAACGATGTCTTGCAAGCCGTACGCGATGCCTTTCTGTTGCACAGCGAAGGCAAGGGCCGGGTATTCCCTGTCATCCGCGAGAAGCTTGCCACTGGCGGTATCTTCGGTATCAAGGCCGGTGATGTGCAGATCGATAGTCTGCTCGGCTTCAAGGCCGCTGGTTTCTGGCCAGACAATCGCACCCTCGGCAGCGAGCCACATCAAGCCACGATCATGCTGGTCAATCCAGCGACGGGTCGTCCGCAATGCATCATCGATGGTAATGCCATTACCACGGCGCGTACCGGCGCAGCGGGGGCTATCGGTCTGCAACAGATGGCACCAGAGCATGTCAGTCAGCTGTGCGTGTTTGGCACAGGTGTGCAGGCGCGTGCGCAGCTGCGTTATGCGTTGCAGGTCCGGCCTGATATTCGTAAGGTGCTTTACCTCAGTGCCGATCACCAACCCAGCGCTAGCTTTGAAGCCTTGTTCCGCGACCAAGTCAGCCTGCAGCACGCCACTGATGCCGATGCCGCCGTGGCCTCCAGCCAGATTGTGGTTACCACAACACCTGGTTTGGGAGCGCTATTTCACGTTGCTGCGATTCAGCCGGGAACCCACCTGAATTGCGTCGGTACCGACACCAAAGGCAAGCGCGAGTTACCAGAGGGCGTCTTGCCTCGGGTGCGGCTGGTAGTCGATGACGCCATTCAGGCGCGACAGATTGGCGAGACGCAATGGGCGCCCGAAACACCTTGCCACGAGATTGGTGATTTGTTACGTGGTGCAGTTCAACTGCAGCGCCAGCCGGACGACATTACCCTGTTCGACATGACCGGGCTGGCGCTGCAAGACTTAACGGTCGCCCGTCTTATCTACCAACGTGCCCTTGCTAGCGGCGTTGGTATCGACGTTGCATGGCCCTGGTAATTTTTTGATCGATTGAGACCATCATGTATGCTGCTTTAACATGGCAATCCCTGCCAACACTGGAAACGCCGCTGCTACTGCTCGACGAGCAAACAATGCAGCGCAATATCGTGCGCATGCAAACACGCATGAACAGTTTGGGTGTGGCTTTCCGCCCGCATGTCAAAACCAGTAAATGTCCCGAAGTCGCGCGGCGGCAGCTTGCCGCTGGTGCGACAGGTATTACTGTATCGACGCTGAAGGAAGCGGAAGAATTTTTCGGCCAAGGCTTCAACGACATTCTTTACGCCGTGGCGATGGTGCCAAACAAGCTTGAGCATGCCTTACAACTATTGCGTGCCGGGTTGCATCTGACCTTATTGGTGGAATCGGTTGCCGCTGCCGAGATGCTGAGCCAGCATGGTCGTGCCAATGGTGTTTGCTATGAGGTGCTCATCGAGGTCGATACTGACGGCCATCGCTCCGGTATTGAACCCGCTGATCCCTTGCTGCTGCAGGTAGCCTCTACATTGCAAAACGATGGCAAGCAGGGCGCGCGGTTTAAAGGCGTACTGACTCATGCCGGTAGCTCCTATGACCTACGTACTCCCGAAGCACTGGTCGCCATGGCGGAGCAAGAACGTTCACTTTGTGTGCTGGCGGCAGAAAACCTGCGTGCGGCTGGCTACCCGTGTGAAGTCGTCAGTATCGGCTCGACGCCGACGGCATTGAGCGCGACGTCTCTGCCCGGCGTGACCGAGGTGCGTGCCGGTGTTTATGTTTTCTTTGATCTGGTGATGGCGGGTGTGGGTATCTGCAGCAAGGAAGACATCGCTCTCAGTGTACTGTGCACAGTGATCGGTCATCGTCCAGCGAACGGCTGGATTATTACGGACGGTGGCTGGATGGCGATGAGCCGTGACCGTGGCACACAGAAGCAGGAGCACGATTTCGGTTACGGCATGGTGTGCGATGTTGCTGGCAAGGTGATTCCGGAGTTGGCGTTCACGCAGGCCAATCAGGAGCACGGCGTACTGCAATGGGATGGTCAAGCGCAGACCAATATCGCGCAGAAATTCCCGATTGGGTCACAGTTGCGGATTGTGCCCAATCACGCTTGTGCCACCGGGGCGCAGCATCAACGGTATGTCGTGCTGCCAGCGGTGGGGAATGAGTTACAGGTGTGGGAGCGGTTTGGTGGGTGGTGAGCGTTAAGTTTGCTCCCGGCATCAGATAACAAAAAAACCTCGCCTTGTAATAGCGAGGTTTTTTGCCTTCACGATTGACTACGCGCCAGCCCTAGCTTTTCCCTTTCCAGGGAACCAGCGCTCGCTCCAGCAAGCGCATCCCGTAGCTGAACGCAAACGCGCACGCGGCGATCACGGCGATGCCGACGAACACCGCATCGGTGGCCAGAAAATGTGAGGCCGACATGATCATGAAGCCGATGCCCTGATTGGCGGCGATCAGTTCAGCTGCCACCAGTGTGCTCCAGCCGACACCCAGTGCAATACGGATGCCAGTGAGAATTTCTGGCAAGGCCGAGGGCAAGACGACTTCCGTTAGCAATTGCCAGCGCGTTGCACCCAGCGACAGCGCTGCGTTGACCCGCTCTTGCGGTAACGAGCGCACACCTGCCTGCGCCGAGAGCACGATCGGGGCAAACATGGCCAAGGTCAGCAGGGTAATCTTGGAGGCTTCGCCGATACCTAGCCAGATAATCATCAAGGGTAAATAAGCCAGCGGTGGCAATGGCCAGTAAAACTCGATTGGGGTATCGAGTACACCCTTGACCCAGCGGTTCAATCCCATCAGCAAGCCCACGGGGATGCCGAGCACAACAGCAATCCCGGCAGCCGACAGAATTCTGAGCAGGCTCGCTGAGACGTGCTCCCACAGGGTCGCATTGGCATAACCATCTTCCCAGATACTCTGCGCAATCGTGAGCACCTCGGCTGGTGTCGGCAGAAATAGATGGGATACCCAGCCGGTTTGCGAGAGCAGCCACCACAGCGTCAGAATAGCGATGCCTGCGACCGCACTGATCGCCGCGGTGGAACCTTCGCCAATGCCAAAGCTGCGCATGTTGACCAGCTTGGGCGACGTCGATAACGTTTGCTGCGAGCCGGCGCTGGACTCGGCCTGATGCAGCAGGGGTAGGGATTGGGCTTGTTCGGTCATAGTGTCACAAGGTCTTCGGTTTGGTGAACAATGGCGCGAATCTCTTCGCGCAATTCGGCAAAGGCGGGCAAGGTTTTGATGGCACGGGCATCGCGTTCGGCGGCAAAGCGGCGCACAAAGTCTGGTTCAAAGCGCGCCACAATACGGCCCGGGCGTGGCGACATGACGATCACTTGCGTGCCAAGGAAGAGTGCCTCTTCGATGGAGTGGGTGATAAAAAATACCTGCTTTCCGGTGCGTGCCCACACCGATACCAGCAGCTCCTGCATCTGTTCGCGGGTCATGCTGTCGAGTGCGCCAAAGGGCTCATCCATCAATAAAATTGTCGGGTCCGGGGCCAATGCCCGTGCCAGACCAACACGTTGGCGCATACCGCCGGAGAGTTCATAGGGAGCCGAGTGGGCAAAGTCTTGCAGGCCAACCAAGCGCAGCAGCTCTTGCGCCCGCTCGTTGCGTTCGCTTTTGGAGAGGCCGGCAAATTTCAGCCCTAGTGCGACATTTTCCAGTACGGATTTCCAGGGCAGCAAACTGTCCTTCTGAAACACCACACCGCGTTCGGCACCAGGTTGTGTGACCGGTACGCCATCGAGCGTGATACTTCCTTCGGAGAGTGGTAAAAAGCCTGCCATGGCATTGAGCAAGGTGGATTTGCCGCAGCCGGATGTGCCCAATGCGACCACAAAACTACCGTTAGGAATATCCAGCGACACCCGGTCCAGGGCATGGACGACCTGGCCGTCGCGCGCGGAAAAAAATACGCTGGCGTTATCTACTTTCAACATCGCTTTGTCTCTTTGCTCCAGAAAATGCAAGCGCCGTGCGATAGGTTCCTATCGGCACGGCGGTCGGTTGGGGTGACTGTGCTACTTATTTCAGTGACGATACCGCTGTTGGTGTCACGAATGACGCATAGCTGGGCAGGACGTCAGAAATCTTCTTTTGCTCCTTCAGAAAAGCCGAGGTTTCCTTGAGGATCTTTGCAATACCGGAGTTTTCACCGCCACCCAACCAGATATCGGATGCTTGTGCTGTGACTGGCACCAGGTTCAGGTTCTGAAGGCCCGCAGCTTGATCAGCAGGGGTACCACCGAGCAGCTTTGCCAATTGCTTGGCGTTCTCGCTATCTTTGCTCCATGCCGCCTTGTCGTTGATGAAGGACTTGGTTTCTTTATCCACGACGCTGCTAAAAGCCTTCAGAAATTCAGGATGTTCCTTGGCAAAGGTGCCGGTAGCGATCCATGCGGAAAAGGTTGGTGCACCTTTTTCGGCGACATCTTTCGAGGTTACCAATACCTTGCCGCCTTTTTTCAGTTCAGTCAGTGCCGGGTCCCAGACGAAGCCACCGTCGATATCGCCACGGTTATAGGCTGCGACGATTTCTGGTTGGGGAATGGCAAAGATGTGGACATCTTTTTCAGTCAGGCCCTGGTTCTTGATCAATGCCAGCAATTGATAATGGTCGGTCGAAACCGGTGCTGCAGCGAGCTTCTTGCCCTTGAGGTCACCCAGACCATTGATGCCGGAGCCGTTACGTACGACCAATGCTTCGTCGGTACCGGAGATGGAAGCCAGATAGAACGCCTTGACATCCAGACCGCGCGATGCGGCAGCGGCAAACGGGCTCGAACCGACGTAGCCGACTTGCACGTCACCGCCAGCGATAGCGGCGATCACGTCTGCACCGGAGTTGAATTTACGGAAGTCAATCTTGGTGCCGGTTGCCTTTTCAAAGTCACCGTTGGCAATGGCCAGCGAGGAAGGCAAGGCATCGGTTTGATAACCGACCACAACGGTCTTGTCGGCAGCGATGGCGCTGACTGTGCCAGCCAGCAAAAGTGCGCCCACGGCCGCACTGAATAATTTTTTTGTAATTTTCATCGTCAGTTCCTATCTCGGTTCAGCGGTGCGCAGAGTTACGTACCTGTGCAAAGTATGCGAATTGGCTGACATTTGAACAACGATCAATTTCAACAATCCTTATGCGATTACTGAGCATCAGTAACGGCGCAGTGCCTATCAGGTGTGATGCTTTTCTACGCTTTACTATTGCGAGTATGGCGACGTCTGCCAGCATGCAGAGGATCTCAAAGGCGAGACCGCACCACCCGCCGTCGGCATCGTCCATGCTGATCAACTGATGCGACTCGCTGTTACCTGTGCAGGTTTGTTGCGCGATGAAGCGCGGCGGCAGGTAGAAGAGATTGAAGTGAAGAGTGAACCGGCATAACCGCACGCCCAAGCCCGATTTGTAGCAGCGCCTCTTGCCGGGCGCTGTTTGTATTGGGCACCGTTTATACCTTAATTAATAAAACAACTTGATTTATTAATTGGCGCGGCATATATTTTGATCCGAGATCAAGTCAGCAGCGCCCGGTGCCAGAGCACGAAAAAAATCAATCACGGCGTTGCTTGCAGGTAATTTATGGCTTGATCTCACGCCTGTTAACCGGAGGAGACATCCATGACATTGAAAAACTGCATTGCGCTGGCAATGCTGGCAGCGGTTGCATCCGCTGCTTCAGTTGCTGCAGCAGCCGACCAGCCCATCATCGGCCTGATCACCAAAACCGATACCAATCCCTTTTTCGTCAAGATGAAGGAAGGCGCACAAGAAGCCGCAAGACTCAAAGGTGCCAAACTGCTGACTGCTGCAGGTAAATCCGATGGCGACAATGCCGGTCAGGTCACCGCCATTGAAAACATGATCGCCGCCGGTGCCAAAACCATTTTGATTACCCCTAGCGATTCCAAAGCCATCGTGCCGTCGCTCAAGAAGGCGCGCGCTCAAGGTGTGATGGTGATTACGCTGGACAGCCCGACTGATCCGCAAGAAGCTGCCGATGCCTTGTTTGCTACCGACAATCTGAAGGCTGGCATCTTGATCGGTCAGTATGCCAAGGCCAGCCTGGGCAACAAGCCACTGAAGATTGCGACACTAGATCTGTTTCCAGGACATCCGGTCGGTATCGCGCGCCATGATGGCTTCCTGCAGGGGGTCGGTGTGAAGAAGGGCGACCCGGCGCTGGTCTGCATGCAGGATAGCTATGGCGATCAGGCGAAAGGCCAGACCGCGATGGAAAACTGTCTGCAAAAGAATCCCGATATCAATCTGGTCTATGCCATCAACGAGCCTGCCGCCGCTGGTGCATACAAGGCGCTTAAGGCAGCCGGCAAAGAAAAGAGCGTGATGATCGTGTCCGTTGACGGTGGCTGCGAAGGTGTGCGTAACGTGAAGGCGGGCATGATTGCGGCAACCTCGCAACAATATCCGTTGAAGATGGCTGCGCTCGGTGTGGACGCCGGCGTCAACTACGCCAAAAACGGGACAAAGATCAGTGGTTATGTGGATACCGGCGTGACCCTGATTACGGACCATCCACAAAAAGACGTTACCAGCAAAGACACTCAGTTCGGCCTCGATGCCTGCTGGGGTAAAAAATAAGATTGAAACCGGAGTGTTGCTGCCTTGGCAGGCGGCCACTCCCTTTGCTGAATCTACCGCGAGACCTCTTCATGAAATTCCCCTCTGATCGTCTGCCCCCGATGTCGTCGCTGGGGCCATTAGTGGCATTGCTGGCGGCATGCTTCTTCTTTGCTACCCAGTCGTCACATTTTTTCAGCGGCCAGAATTTTTCGCTGATCCTGCAACAAGTCATGGTGGTCGGTGTGATTGCCATCGGACAAACGTTGATCATTCTGACTGCCGGGATTGATCTGTCCTGTGGGATGGCGATGGCGCTGGGCTCCATCATCATCAGTAAATTTGCTACCGAGCTGGGCTTGCATCCTTATCTGGCAGTCGCTTGCGGCTTGCTGGCCTGCACTTTGATCGGACTGGTCAATGGCGTGCTGGTGACCAAGATCAAGCTACCGTCGTTCATTGTGACATTGGGCACGATGAATATCGTCTTTGCCATTACGCAACTGTATTCGGGTGCGCAAACGGTGACTGATCTGCCGGAGACTTTGCAGTTTCTGGGTAATACCTTTCAGTTTGGTCAAACCAGTATCACCTTTGGTACCTTGCTGATGCTGGCGTTGTATGCGCTGGTCTGGTTTTATCTGCGCAATACCGCGCCCGGACGGCATATCTATGCGGTAGGTAATAACCGCGAGGCGGCGCGTCTGACCGGGATCGCAACGGATCGTGTGCTGGTCAAGGTCTATATGTTGGCGGGCTTGCTGTATGGCGTGGCGTCACTGCTGTCGGTGGCGCGCATGGGGGTGGGTGATCCGCAATCTGGACAGACCGAAAATCTCGATAGTATTACCGCCGTTGTGCTGGGTGGCACAAGCCTGTTCGGTGGACGCGGTTCCGTTACTGGTACCTTGATTGGTGTCTTGATTGTGGGTGTGTTTCGCAATGGCCTGACCTTGATGGGCGTACCGTCGGTATTTCAGGTCCTGGTCACGGGCGTACTGGTGATTCTTGCTGTCGCTACCGATCAACTGACACATAAAAAGGGCTGAGAGATGACAACCACTACTGAGATCATTTTTCAGGCGCGCGGTCTGGTCAAACGTTATGGTCAGGTCACGGCACTGGATGGTGCTGACTTTGAGTTGCGCGCTGGCGAAATTCTGGCGGTAATTGGCGATAACGGTGCCGGTAAATCATCGCTGATCAAGGCGTTGTCAGGTGCCGTGATTCCCGATGCGGGGCAATTGCTGCTAGCTGGCAAAGCGGTCCATTTCAGCTCACCGATCGATGCGCGTGCGCATGGAATCGAGACGGTCTATCAGGACTTGGCAGTGGCACCGGCAATGACAATTGCGGAAAACCTGTTTTTGGGACGCGAAATATTAAAGCCGGGTTTGCTCGGTAAGCTATTCCGGCTGACTGATAAAAAGAAGATGTTGTCCGAGGCGATTCGTCACATGCAGGATCTTAAAATCGGCATTCGCTCCATGAGTCAGGCTGTCGAAACCTTATCTGGTGGCCAGCGTCAGGGTGTCGCGGTAGCGCGTAGCACGGCTTTTGCCAAGCATGTGGTGATTCTGGATGAGCCAACTGCTGCACTCGGCGTGAAGGAGGGCAATATGGTGCTGGAGCTGATTCGCCGGGTACGCGATCGCGGCTTGTCGGTCATCCTGATCAGCCATAACATGCCACATGTGTTTGAAATCGCTGATCGTATTCACATCCAACGTCTCGGCAAGCGCGTGGCGGTAGTGAATCCTAAAACGATCAGTATGTCGGATACCGTGGCAGTCATGACCGGGGCCAAGAATCCGCAGGACTTACCGGAGAACGCGCATGCTTAAAGGAATCGATCCGCTGTTGTCGCCCGACTTGCTCAAGGTATTGTGCGAGATGGGGCATGGCGATGAAGTCGCGGTGGTGGATGCCAATTTTACGGCAGCTTCACTGGGGCGCGGCAAGCCGATTATCCGCTTGCCGGGGAATGATTTGCATCGTGCCTGTCAGGCTGTGCTGAGCGTCTTTCCGCTGGATGCTGCCGTGGCACAACCGGTGGCGTATATGAAGGTGTGCAATACGGCGTCAGGTTATCTGACCGGTTTACAAACCTCGATTGTGAATTTGCTAAAAGACAATGACGTCGCGCAGCCGGAGCAGTGCGAGGCGATGGAGCGGTTCAGTTTTTATGAGCGTGTCAAGCAGGCTTACGTGATCGTGCAAACCGGCGAAATGCAACCCTATGCCAACTTCATCTTTAAAAAAGGCGTCATCCTCGCAGAGGAGGCTGCTGCTTAACCGGCAGTACAGTCAATATGGAACCGATGGATAGCGTTGCCACCGAAGCGAACAGCAACTGGCTCAGACCGCGCGGCTCGAACCAGCTCGGTATGGGCCAGTTCAATGAGCGCGTGGTGTTGCAGGCGATACGCTTTCACGGCAGCATGCCCAAGGCGGATCTGGCGCGACTGACAAATCTGAGTACGCAGACGGTATCGCTGATCATCAATCGTTTGCTGGAGGAACAACTAGTCGTCAAGTTGCCGCCATTACGCGGTAAGGTGGGGCAGCCGTCAGTGCCGATTGCGCTCAACCCGGAGGGAGCATTCTCGATTGGTATCAAAATTGGTCGCAGAAGCATGGATATATTGCTTCTGGACTTCGTTGGTCAGCCGCGTGAACGGGCATCGGTGTCGTATCCATTTCCTGATCCCGATACCCTGTTTGCAGAAATCGAGCGGCAGCTTGACAGCATGTATCTTCGACTTGGACCTGCGCGCGTGCAGCGTTTGAGTGGCATTGGAATTGCAGCACCGTTGCGCCTAGGTGGCTGGCAAAAGCAGCTTGGCATTGTTCCTGAGCAGGCCGACAAATGGAATCACCTGGATATTCGCCGGCAGGTACAAGCCATGACGGATTTGCCGGTGGAGTTTGCCAAGGATACCGCTGCTGCCTGTGTTGCCGAGTTGGTGGCAGGCCGAGGTCGCAGCATCCGAACCTATCTGTACATCTTCATTGATACCTTCATCGGCGGTGGATTGGTGATTGATAGCCATCTGCGTGGCGGCCTGCATGGCAATGCCGGCGCGTTGGCCTCGATTCCGCTGGGGCTGGCGAAAAATGGTCGTGACACTGCACCAGAGCAGTTGCTTAGTGATGCTTCCCTGTTCAAGCTGGAGCAATTGTTCAGTGCCACTGGTCTGGATGAAACAGCCTGCGGCGATGCGCGTGCCTTGCAAGTGCCTTGGCTGACGCACACTTTAGCCTGGCTTGACGATGCTGCGCGCGCGATTGCACTGGCCATCAATAGCACGGCATGCTTGCTCGATCTCGGTGAGATCATCATTGATGGCTCTTGTGACCGTAGTCTGCTCGACAGATTGCTGGTTGAGGTGGAAACCGCGCTCGGTTATTACAACTGGGAAGGTGTCAACCGCCCCCGTTTGCTGGCCGGCACCATTGGCTCGGATGCGCGTGCCATCGGTGGTGCCTTGCTGCCACTGTATGCCAATTTTTCGCCGGATCGTGACCTGTTTCTGAAGCTCGACGGAAAGTCTGATCAATCGTAGCGATTCGCTGGCACTGTCAGTCCCAGATGCGCACGCAACGTGCGTCCTTGATACTCGGTACGGAACAAGCCACGGCGCTGCAACTCCGGTACGACCAATTCCACAAACTCATCCAGCCCAGTCGGAAAGTAGGGCGGCATGATGTTGAAGCCATCGGCAGCGTCCTTCAGAAACCACTCTTCCAATGCATCCGCCACCTGCACTGGCGTGCCGCAGACGATACGATGACCACGTGCGCCAGCGACCACGTGATAGAGCTGACGCAGTGTCAGATTGTCGCGCCGCGCCAGATCAGTGAGTAGCTTGGCGCGACTCTTGTTTTGATTTGATTCAGGCAAGTCTGGCAAGGGACCATCCAGTGGATAACCAGAGATGTCATGACCAAGACGGTCTGACAGCAATGCCAGCGCGCCCGGCGATAATTCACCCGTGGTATCGACCCAGCTTTGCAACTGCGCATATTTATCTTGTGCTTCCTGTTCGCTACTGCCGATGACCGGGAAAATGCCCGGCATCACATGCAAGTGCTCCGGTTGCCGGCCATATTTTCTCAAGCGCGATTTGAGATCACGATAAAAAGCCTGCGCTGATTCCAGCGTCTGCTGCGCCGTGAAGACAATCTCGGCCGTGCGTGCCGCCAGTTCCTGACCATCGCTGGAAGAACCTGCCTGAATCAGGACCGGATGTCCTTGCGGTGCGCGTGAAACATTGAGCGGGCCACGAATCGAGAAGAAAGGACCTTGATGATTGAGTGCATGAACCTTGCTGGCATCGAAATAGACGCCACTGCTTTTATCGCGCAGTACTGCGCCGTCTTGCCAGCTATCCCACAATCCTCTGACGACATCGACAAACTCGCCTGCCATGGCATAGCGTTGTTCATGTGCAGGGTGATTGCCGCGTGTGAAGTTGGCGGCTGATTTGTCGTAGGAGGTGGTAACCACATTCCACGCTGCGCGGCCATTGCTCAAATGATCAAGCGAGGCAAATGCACGGGCAATGTGAAACGGCTCGCTGTAGGTCGTGGAGGCAGTTGCCGCGAGACCGATGTGGGTAGTGCCCATCGCCAGCGCCGAGAGCAGACAGAGTGGCTCGATGCGCACCGCAAACGACGGATGGGCGTCGGCACCGCTGGTTAAACCATCGGCCAGAAAGACCATATCAAATTTGGCGCGTTCGGCAGTCTGTGCTGCGCGTTGCAGCAGGGCCAGATTTTCGCTCCCGGAGTCGGCATCGGGATGGCGCCAGCCTGCGACGTGATGCCCTGCGCCTTGCAGGAAGAGGCCCAGATGCATCTGGCGTGGTGTTTGTTGCGTCATTGCTTGGATTGGACGAGGTTCTTGAATTTGTCGTGCTGGCTCAGCAAAAAGGCTGAGGGTGGCATGTTGTGCTGGTTGCCTTCGTTGATCAGAAAGCCGCTGCGGTGCCAGTCCTGCACAATGTTGTCAAAGGCGGCAACGGTATCGGTTTCGCCTTTGCGCACCCAGATCACAGACGGTGAGGGAATCAGTTGCACCGGCATGGGCGACTCGTAGTCCTTCCATTCGGCGGCATCGTTACGCAGGCGCGACTGAATGCCGGGCGTGACATGCACCGAGGCGACGCAGTTACCACCGCGCAGGCCGAGCAGCGCTTCGGGCATGCCTTTGAAACCCTTGACCTCGGCACCGTATTGTTCGATCAGTGGTTTGCTGTAGTTACTGCCTTGCGAGACGCAGACGGGTTTGCCGCGCAGATCGCTCCAGTTCTTGATGCCACTGTCTTTGCGTACCATGGCGGAGCCACCGATTTCTTCAAATGGTGTCGGCACGTAGCTGAGGATCTCGGCGCGTTCCTTGGTGTATTGCATGCTGGCGATAAGCGCGTCGACTTTGCCTTGCTGCAGAAACTGCACCCGGTTGGGCGGTACGACGGCAACCGTTTCCAGAGTTACGCCCAGATGTTTAGCAAGGCTTTCGGCAAGTTCGACGCTGTATCCCTGAGGTTTGCGGGTGGCCGGGTCAATCGATCCATAGGTGCCGTCGAGCAGCACGCCGACAATGATTTTGCCGCGTTGATGGATTTTGTCGAGGGTGGCATCGGCGCGGGCCTGGTTACTGACCATGATCAGCAGGATTGCCGTGAGCAGCGGTATAACAGGAGAAAAAAGGCTGTCCAATAATCGGGAAGGGCGCATACGAAATCTTCAGCAACGGGTTCGGGCGGTATGCCGTGAGAGTCAAACACTATAGGCATCCACGGGATGTTCTGGAACGAAGGAAATTGCATATCCATATGTGACGCCCGGTCTCTATTGGCTCGGTATTGTTGCGATGGCATCAGGAACAAGAGTCTATTTTTCTTCATTTAAATAGAATCATTATCATTTGCAATTAATAATCATTCGCATTATTATCCGTAGCCTTTAGTGTTGTAACGAAACATTTTCACCCTTTTACGACTGCTTACGGATCCAGAAATGCCTAGTCTTCCTGCGCTGCCATTGCGCCGTCATTACGTTGAATCGACACCACTACACCTCGCCTGTTCTTCGTTTCCTTTGAAGCCTTTACGTCTGGCTTTGCTGATGGTGTTGTCAGCGACTGTTGCGGCGACTGTCACGCCAGCATTGGCTCAGCAGGCAGCAGCGGATACCGCCTTGCCAGAAATTTCTGTGCAAGGGACCAGTGAGCAACAACAACCTACCGAGAAAACCCGTGCCTATACAGTCAATGACAGTACCGCCGCCACCCGGATGGAGATGTCGTTGCGTGAGACACCGCAGTCGGTGACCGTGGTCACGCGGGCCAAGATGGACGACTTTCACCAGAGCAACATTAATGAGGTGTTGACCAATACCACTGGCGTGACCGTGGAGAAGGTGGAAACCGATCGCACCTATTACACGGCGCGTGGTTTCGATATCACCAATTTCCAGTTCGATGGTGTTGGTGTGCCGCTCACTTTTGGCAACCAGTATGGCGATATCGACACGGCGATGTACGACCGGATCGAAGTCGTGCGTGGTGCCAATGGGTTGATGTCGTCCACCGGGAATCCCTCTGCGACCGTGAATTTTGTCCGAAAGCGTCCGACGTATGACGTTGAATCCTCGGTGGGCTTGACCTATGGCTCGTGGAACACGCGGCGGCTGGATGCTGATATTTCAGGTCCACTTAATAGTGCTGGGACAGTTGCAGGACGGTTGGTGGTGATGCAGCAGGATGGCAATTCCTATCTCGACCGTTATCGTCCCAGCAAGACCGGATTCTATGGTGTGGTAGAGGCTAATCTGAGTGACGATACGCTGCTCACGCTTGGCTACAGCTATCAGAAAAACAAATCGACCGGTGCCATGTGGGGGGCGTTGCCGCTGTATTACACCAATGGCAATCCGACCAATTATGGTGTGGGTACGAGTACCTCGGCGGATTGGTCTTATTTCAACACGGAGGAGCAACGCAGCTTCGTCGAGGTAAAGCATAAGCTGGCCAATGACTGGAGCTGGAAGACGACGCTCGGCTGCAACCAGCTGACTTCCGATAGTGCGCTGTTCTACGTGTATGGCACACCCAATCAGAGTACCGGACTGGGCTTGTATAGCTATCCCTCGTTGTATAACAGTGAAAACCGGCAAACCGTCATTGATAGCAATGTCACTGGTAAATACACATTGGCAGGCCGTGAGCACGATCTGAGTCTGGGTGTCGGCTGGTCGCGCTCGACGCTGGATGACATCTCGCACTATGGGCAATCCGGTATTGCCTTGAGTGCGACTGGTGCCTTCGATGGCAGCTATGCGGAACCAAGCTTCGACGCTTCTATCGATGGCAGCAGCTATACCGACCGTCGCCAGACCGTCTATGCCGCAACCCGTTTGAATCTGGCCGATAACCTCAAGCTCTTGCTGGGCTTTAATTACACCAATGCGAATAGCAGCGGCATTGCCTACGGTGTCAGCCACCAGACCAGTGCCAGCGATACCACGCCCTATGCAGGGCTGGTCTACGACCTGACCAAAAATCTGTCGGCCTATGCCAGCTATGCGGGTATCTTCAGCCCGCAATATCAGAGGAATGCAAGCGGCGCGACGCTGGCACCTGTGACCGGCAAGAGTTACGAAACCGGCCTCAAGAGTGAGCTCTTTGATCGCAAGTTGAATGCGTCCATTGCCGTGTTCCGGGTCGAGCAGAACAATGCCGCCGAACAAGCCGGTTACGTTGGTGCCACTGCCTATTACACCGGCATCAATGCCCATTCCGAAGGGCTTGAAATGGAGCTCTCAGGTGAACTGGGCAAGGGCTGGCAGGGCAGCATTGGCTATACCACGATGACCATCAAGAACGATCAGGGACAGGATGCCCGTACCTATGTGCCGCATCAGCTAGTGCGGATGGCAACCACCTATCAATTACCGTGGATGGAAAAGATGAAGGTCGGTGCCAGCCTGAACTGGCAGGGTGAGACCCGGTACACGCAAAGTACGACCGTCACGACCGTGCAGCCGGCTTACGCCTTGCTCAATCTGATGGTGCACTATGACATCAGTAAAAGTGTCAGCGTCAGTGCCAATCTGAACAACGTCACCAACAAGAAATACCTCTCCAGCCTGTATTGGTCACAGGCTTATTACGGTGCGCCGATCAACGGCAGCGTTTCCATCAACTGGAAGTACTAGGCGGGTCGGTGATGAAGATGCTGCGTCCATTGCTGGTGATCATGCACCGCTGGTTTGGCTTGAGTGCGGCGTTATTTTTGTTCATCGCTGGACTGACCGGCGCCATCATCTCCTGGGATCACGAGCTTGATGCCTTGCTCAATCCGCAGTTGTTTCAGGCACGGAGTGCCGGGCAGCAGTTGCCGGGGCCAGTCTTGCCTGGACTGACCTTGGCGAATCAGCTTGAGGCCGCCCATCCGCAGATGCGGGTGACCTATGTGCTGACCCAGACAGAGCCAGGTCATACCAGCAGCATGATGGTGGAGGGGCGCACTGATCCGCAGACAGGCTTGCCTGCTGTACTGGGTTTCAACCAGATTGCGGTTGATCCGGTCACGGGGGAAATACAGGGGCAACGTACCTGGGGTGAATTGTCTCTGCGCCGGGAAAACCTGCTGCCATTTCTCTACAAGCTGCATTACACGATGTTTTTGCCGCAGGCTGGTGGCATTGAAATTGGTATCTGGCTGATGGGAATCATCGGCTTGTTGTGGGCAGTCGATTGTCTGGTGGCCTTGTGGCTCTCGTTTCCCAACTGGCGTAGCTGGCGCAAATCATTGGCGTTTCGCTGGCAGGCAGGGGGACACAAGCTCAATTTTGATCTGCATCGTTCCGGCGGTGTCTGGTGTTGGATCTTGCTACTGATCCTTGCTGTGACATCGGTGTCGATGAATCTCGAGCGGCCAGTAGTTCGCCCTCTGTTGCAGGTCTTTTCTACCTTATCTCCGGATCCATTTGCGCATCCTCCGGGCGCATCTGCCGAGGTGGCGTCATTAAGTCGCGAGCAGATTGTTGAACTGGCAGAGCGCGAGCGGCAGCGACGTGGCTGGCGTTTGCCCGTTGGCGGGATTTTTTATTCCTCCGCAGCGGGCTTGTATGGTGTTGGATTTTTCGAGCTCGGCAACGATCACGGTGATGCCGGTCTGGGCAATGCGTGGCTGTATTTTGATGCGCGCAACGGGCAACTCGTGGGCAGTAAAATTCCGGGAACAGGGAGTGCTGGCGACCTGTTTTTGCAGGCCCAGTTTCCCTTGCATTCGGGACGCATTCTGGGGCTGCCAGGACGTATTCTTATTTCCTTGATGGGCCTTACAGTGGCTGTGCTGAGTGTGACGGGCGTATTGATCTGGGCGCGTAAGCGCAGCGCACGTCGCGCTCAGGCAGCCATTCAGTCAGCAAAAAATGGCAGCACTTCTGCCAGCAAGGCTTCCGGCGCTTCTTCAGGAACGTAGTGGCCGCAGTCGAGCGCATGGCCGGTGACTTTTCTGGCCAGGCGCTGCCATTCCACCAGTGGATCAAAACACTGTTCGATCACGCCTTGCTTGCCCCAATAGACGCGCATGTCACAGTTGATCTTGTTGCCTGCCGCCAGATCGGCGCGCTCATGCTCCAGGTCAATGCTGGCACTGGCACGATAGTCTTCACAGATGCCGTGGATGGTCGCTGGATTACGCAGACAGCGGAGGTATTCATCGTAGGCTGCAGGCGTGAACGGGGTCAGACCGGCACTGCGTCCACCAATGGTATGACGTAGATATTCGTCAGGATTGGCATTGAGCAGGGTTTCCGGGAATGGTGCCGGGCGGATCAGGAAGAACCAGTGGTAGTAAGCGGTAGCAAAGGCTCGGCTGGTCTGTTCATACATGGCCAGCGTCGGCGCAATGTCGAGGACCACCAGCTTGCGCACAACCTCTGGATGATCGAGCGCCATTCGATAAGCGACGCGGCCACCGCGATCGTGACCCATCACCAGAAAACTGGAAAAGCCGAGTGATGCCATCAGTTCGACCTGGTCCTGCGCCATCACGCGTTTGGCGTAATTACTGTGGTCAGGCAATCCGACCGGCTTGCTACTGTCACCGTAGCCACGCAGATCGGCAGCAATCACGGTGTAACGTTGCGCCAGTTGTTCAGCGATCTTGTGCCAGATCACGTGGGTTTGCGGATGGCCGTGCAGCAGCAGTAGCGCCGGACCAGCGCCGCCACGCAGATAGTTGATGCCGATGCCGTTGACCTGTACCAGATGGCGCTGAAATCTCGTGAACATGCCTGACTCCCCGGCTGTTATTGGTGGCAAATCGTCCTGTGCCAATTGCTATGCTTGCGGTGCCGCCTTTGAGATGCCGTCAAATGCGACTTTGAGCATGTGGGTCACGACGGCGTCGTCGTTCATCTTACTGAAGCGTTGTAAATATTCCACTGCCGGATCACAAGTGCGGGCGTAATAACTGAACAGGATGACGTCTGTCGGCAGATCCGGATTGAGCTGGCCAGCCTTTTGCGCGGCCTGCACCAGCTTCTCCAGTTGGCCATTGAGCTTCAATACCCGGGTCACATACTTGAGATTGCGCATGAGCATGTCGCGCACATGCGCACTGGTCGAAGGTAGAAACGGCAAGCCCCCCTCCAGCCTTACGCGCAGACACCATTCCAGCAATGCCGAGAGCTTGTCGCGCGGACCTAGTGTCGGATCCATCTGGTCGAGATACGCGATGGCGCCGTCAATGAGCCGGATCAGCGCCTCCCCGACCAGATCTTCCTTGGACTTGAAGTGTTTATAGAGGCTGGGTTTGGAAATGCCGACCGCACCAGCCACATCGTCCATCGTCATCAGATCGAAGCCCTTGCTGCCGAGCACGCTGGTGGCGGCGTCCAGAATGGCGTTCTCCCGCAGGCGGAAGGCTTGGTCCTTGAAGCTTAATTTGCTAAAAATACTCACGAGTTTCTTTCGCTACTAATCAGTAGATTTTATTTCTGTTTGGTAGTAATCTTAGCACTGAAGCACTGGACCCACTAGTGCAAACCTTCAATAACGACAATTCTATGGACGAGCGGCGACAAAAGATTGCAGTAATCGGCGCGGGTATTTCCGGGCTGGCGAGCGCCTATTTTTTGGAGCGTCGGCACGAAGTGGTGCTCTTTGAGGCCGGGCATTACCTGGGCGGCCACACCAATACAGTCGATCTCACGCTGGAGGGCAAGAGTTTCGCGGTCGATACAGGTTTTCTGGTCTTTAATGAAAAGACCTATCCCAATCTGATTGCCTTGCTAGATGAGCTTGAAGTTGCCAGTTATGCCACGGATATGTCGTTTGGGGTGTCGCTCGATGCGGGCAAATTTGAGTGGGCTGGTACCAGCCTGGATACCGTGTTTGCCCAGCGTAAGCGCGCCTTTTCGCCGGCGTTTCTGGGGATGTTGCGAGACATACTACGCTTCAACCGGAGTGCGGAAGCGAATCTGGCGGCGGCGCGGGCGCGGCCTGTCACGTTGAAGAAGCTGATCACCAGCGGTAATTACGGCAACCTGTTTCGCGATGCCTATCTATTACCAATGGCAGCGGCGATCTGGTCGAGTTCGCCAGCGGACATTCTGGAATTCCCGGCCAGTACATTTTTGCGTTTCTGCCTCAACCACGGTTTGCTGCAGGTGAATGGTCGTCCGCAATGGCGCACTGTATTGGGCGGCGCGCGTAGTTACGTACGCAAGATTGCCGCGCAGTTGTCGCAAGTCCGATTGAAAACACCCGTGCGTGAAGTGCGGCAGGAGAGCGGTCGCTTTATTGTGCGTACCGACGCCGACGAGCAGTTCTTTGATGCGGTGGTTTTTGCTACCCATGCGCCACAGACGCTGAACATACTCACCGACGCAACACCGGCTGAACGCATCTTGCTTTGCGCTGCCCGTTATCAGCCGAATGTCGCTTATTTGCACACGGATCCATCCCTGATGCCACGTCGGCGCAAGGTCTGGTCGGCCTGGAATTACATCGGTGGCAGTGATGTTGCAGAAGACGGCAGCCGTCCGGTCTGCGTGAGTTATTGGCTCAATCAGTTGCAGGCGCTGCCGTGCAAGACAGATGTGATGGTGACACTGAATCCGTTCAGTGCACCGGACCCGGCGCATGTGCTGGCCCGTTTTGAATATGAGCATCCGGTTTTTGATGAGGTAGCTGTGGCTGCACAGCAAAGTCTGGCATCGATACAGGGGCGTCGCGGGGTCTGGTTTGCCGGCGCCTGGACCGGTTATGGTTTCCATGAAGATGGCTTGAAATCTGCCTTGCGCGTGGCAGCCGATTTTGGCGTTGCGCCGACGTGGGCAAAGGTGACCCCATGAATGTCCTACAGGATGGCAGGCACGCGCCCGCTTACCTGATCCGTGGTCAGGTGATGCACGAGCGTCTGCGTCCTGTTGTACATCGCTTTGTTTATCCGGTGTTTTACCTCCGTATCAATGTGGCCCGACTGGAAGATGCGGGAAATCGTTGGTTTGGTATTGATCGGCGGCGTCTGATGTCGCTGCGTACGCGTGACTATGGTCCGCGCGACGGTAGCAGTCTCGATGCCTGGATGCGTGATCATTTGCGCAACGCGGGTTTGCCTGCCGATGGTGAAATCTGGCTGCAGACGTTTCCGCGCTTGTTTGGTGTTGTTTTCAATCCGGTCAGCTTCTGGTACTGCCATGACCGTAGCGGCGCTTTGCGCGCGGTACTGGCCGAGGTCAACAATACTTTTGGTGAAACCCAGCGTTATTTGCTGGTTGCGCCGGATCAAGGTGTCATCAGCGCTGACACGCACTTGCAGTGTGCCAAGCTGATGCACGTCTCACCGTTTTGCGAAGTGCGTGGGACTTACCATTTTCGTTTTCGCGATACCGCCACCACCGCGATGGTGGGAATCGACTATGACGACGGTCAGGGCGTGCTGATGCACACGGCGGTCGGTGGCAAGGTGCAGGCGCTGGACCGCAGCGGTGCACGTAAGGCGTTGCTGGCACAACCGTTCATGAGTGCCGGCATCCTCCTCAAGATCCATTGGCAGGCATGGAAGTTATGGCGCAAGCGTGTTCCCTTTTTTAGTAAGCCGGAGCGCGCCGCAGGGGCGGATTCGCTTGTGACTTTGAATAAGGAGACTTCATTGTGAATGTCGATATGAACCGCAATGAACTGCATCAGCATACGATGCCGGAACTGACCGTGACCGCCAACGCTGCCAATGCAGCGGGCTCAGTCCCTTTGTCTACCAGAATTTTCCTGCGCCTGCTTAATCATCTGGCACACGGTCATCTGCAATTGCTGACGCCGCACGGCAATATGATGATGTTTGGTGACGTCCATGAGCCGCCTAGTGCAACCTTGCATATCAAGGATTGGCGCGCCTGCGGTAGCATGTTGCGAGCTGGTGATATCGGCTTTGCGGAGAGCTATGCTGCGGGCTGGATCGATACGCCAGACCTCGCTGCATTATTGCGCCTGTGTCTGCGCAATCAGGCCGAGCTGCAGCGCATGATCTTCGGCGGCAAGCTAGCCGAAATGTGGTATCGCCTGCGCCACTGGATGCGCTCCAACACGAAGCAGGGAAGCCGCAAGAATATTCATGCCCATTACGACATCGGCAATGACTTCTATGCACTCTGGCTGGATCGCAGCTGGACCTATTCCAGCGCGATTTTTGAGGGTAATCATGCGCTCAGTCTGGAGGCTGCACAGGGTTGTAAATACCAGCGCATCATCGATCAGCTGGGGCTCAAGGCGGGCGACAGTGTGCTCGAAATCGGTTGTGGCTGGGGTGGCTTTGCCGAACATGCGGCGTCGCGCGGCATTCGTGTACATGGCGTAACAATTTCTCCGTCGCAGCTGAAGGTGGCACAGCAGCGTATTGCCGAACGTGGACTGGAGTCGTTGGCAGTACTGGAGCTGTGCGATTACCGTGACCTCAATGGTCAGTACGACGCAGTGGTCTCGATTGAAATGTTTGAGGCCGTCGGTGAGCAATTCTGGCCGCAGTATTTTGATACGGTGTCGGCACGTCTGCGTCCCGGTGGTCAGGCCCTGATCCAGTCCATCACGATTGCTGAAGGTTATTTCGAGCGCTATCGCGCGAGCTCAGACTTCATTCGCGAGTACATCTTCCCGGGCGGCATGCTGCCGAGCCCCGAGCGCTTTTGTACGCTGGCACGCAGTGCTGGCTTGCGTACGCTCGATCAGTATCGCTTCGGTCATGATTATGCCGAGACGCTGCGGCGCTGGCGTGATGGCTTCCTGCTGCAGCGTGAGGCGATAGCTGCACAAGGTTTTGATGAACGTTTCCTGCGCCTGTGGGAGCTCTATTACGTCTATTGCGAAGTGGGTTTCGACGAGGAGCGAATCGATGTCATCCAGTTCCAGTTGCACAAGGCCTGAAGCAACACGTCGCCGCTTTCTGATGATGGCGTCTTTGCTGGTGTCGCTGCTGAGTTTGTGGTGCGTGACGCCGTCTGGTCGTGCCGCAGGTTGGCATGATGATTTGCCGCAGGCGCAACTCAATGGTAATGGTGAATTGCGCTGGTTTGGTTTTCGCATTTACAGCGCGTCCTTGTGGAGTGAGAGTGTTCCCTTTGATCCACATCATGCCTTTGCGCTGGAGTTGACCTATGCGCGTGCGATCAGCCGGGAGCGGCTGGTCAAGGCCAGTATCGAGGAAATTCGTCGGCTCTCCGGCAGCCGCTACACCGAAGCGCAATATAGCCAATGGCAGACCTTGCTAGAGAACACGTTTCGCGATGTGCTTGAAGGCGATCAGCTCGTGGGTGTGTATTTGCCGGGTGTGGGAGCGCGTTTTTACAACCGCACGCAATTGCTGGCACAAATTTCTGACCCGGAGTTTGCACAGGCTTTTTTCAATATCTGGCTAGATCCGCAAAGTCGTGACGCGCAGTTGCGCAAGCATCTTTTAGGGGAAAATTAATGGCATCTGCCGCGGCGCAGCGTTGGCGATATGTCGCCTACGGGTTGCTGGGCATGCCGTTGGCAATGGCGGCCTTGCCGGTGTACCTGCAGGTGCCGACCTATTACACGACGCATCTGGGCTTGGCTATTGGTAGCACCGGCTGGGTATTGTTCCTGACGCGACTGGTTGATACCGTGCAGGACCCTTGGCTGGGTCGTTGTATTGACCGGTTGTCCGGCGTCCGTTTGCAGCTCTGGATGATCGCGGGTGCGTTGTTGTTGGGCTTGTCGTTTTGTGGATTGTGGCTGCCGCCGGTGTGGTGGCGGGGCAATAGTACCGGCTTGCTGGGCTGGCTGGGTTTGATGTTGCTGTTGGTGTATCTGGCGCACAGCATGCTCAATATTGCCTACCTGTCCTGGGGGGCACGCCTGTCGGGGCAGACTCAGGGTTTGCTGGGGGCTTCGGCGTCGCGCGAGGCGGCCGGTTTGGTCGGTGCCATCGTGGCCAGTGTGACACCGTCGGTGATCATGGCGGGCGCCGCAACGGTGGAGTGGCAACTCACAGTTTATGCAGGCGGTTTCGCGATTGTGCTGGGATTGGCGGTGGTAGCTTTGCTTGGCTTTGCACCGCCGTGGAACAGGGCAGTCGCTGATCCATTGCAAACTTCTGAACTCGCACAGCAGGCAGGGTGGGCAGAGAGTATGGCTGCGCTCTCTGCTAACCATGCGTTCCGTCGCCTGCTATTACCCTATTTTTTGAATGCGATCTCGGTCGCGATACCAGCCACGCTGGCGCTGTTTTTCATCAACGACCATTTGCAGGCTGCTGCGCAATCGGGTGTTTTGCTGGCGGTGTATTTCCTGTCAACCGCAATTGGTTTGCCTTGCTGGGTTATCGCAGCGCGACGATTGGGGGTATTGCGGGCTTGGCGACTAGGGATGCTGCTGGCAATTCTGGCTTTTAGCGGCACCATCTTTTTACAGGCAGGGGATGTGTTGCTATATGGCGTGATCTGTGTCGCTGCAGGTCTGGCACTGGGCGCTGATCTGGCGTTGCCGCCGGTGCTGCTGGCCGGAATCATTGAAGGGGATACCCGCACGGCCGCCTATTACGGCGTCTGGACCTTGCTGGCCAAGCTGGCGTTGGCGGTCTCCGGACTGGCATTGCCGCTGCTGGCACTACTCGGTTATCAACCGGGCATGACGGGCAATAGTGCGCTGGCATGGGTGTATGCGGTTTTACCTTGTGGCTTCAAGTTGCTCGCATTGCTGCTCTCGGCAAGCTTGCGTGAAACCCAGTCTGCGCCGCTGGCAGATTCGCAGCCTCAATCGTTGCCTTAATCGTTGTCCCACAACTGTTCCACATTCAGCAGGAGCTTGACTCATGAAAAAATTACTTTCCCGGCTTGCCACAATTGCCGCGTTATCGAGCCTGGGAGCCTGTGCCGGGCCAGATGTGACGCATTACGCCGCCAACACACCGGTGTTTGATCCTGCCCAATATTTTGCTGGCAAGACTGAGGCTTGGGGCATGTTCCAGAAGCGCAGTGGTGAAGTCATCAAGCGCATGCATGTTGAGATGACCGGAACCGTCAAGGGCAATCAACTGGTTCTGGAGGAGCATTTCACCAATGACGACGGCAGCAAGCAGGATCGGACCTGGACGCTGGTACGTCAACCTGATGGCAGCTGGATCGGTACCGCCGGTGATGTCATCGGGCAAGGCATTGGCCGTGCCGCAGGAAACGCCTTCAATCTGCGTTATACCTTGCTCTTGCCAGTCGACGGCAAGACCTATGAAGTGCAGATGGATGACTGGATTTTTCAGTCAGATGCAGACACCTTGCTCAATCGCACCACGATGAGCAAGTTCGGCGTAGAACTGGGTCAGGCGACCTTGTTTTTTCGCAAAACTCACTAAAGATCGGCAGAGATCATGATATTCAGTCCCATGAATTCCCCAGTGCGCGACTGGTCGGGCCAGCGCATCTGGCTGGTTGGTGCTTCCAGTGGTATCGGTGCTGCACTGGCGCGTCAGGCGCTGGCGCAAGGAGCGCGGGTAGCGTTGTCGGCGCGCAGGGAAGAGGCATTACAGCGGGTAGCTGGTAGCGCTCCCAATGCTTTGATTGTGCCGCTGGATGTGCTCGATCATGATGCATGGCGCCGCAGCCATGACCGCATTTGCAAGGAGTTCGGTGGGATCGATCTCGTGTTGTTTTGCGCTGCCGACTATCATCCTGAGCGTAGCTGGGAAGTTACGAGCGATGGTGCATTGCAGACCCTGCGGACCAATCTTGCCAGTGTCTATTCGGCACTGGCAACTGTCTTGCCGGATATGTTGGCGCGGCGCAGCGGTGGTATTGCGTTGGTCGCCAGCGTGGCTGGCTACATCGGTTTGCCCAATGCCAGTGTATATGGTCCCAGTAAGGCGGCACTGATCAATCTGGCGGAGATTTTATACAGCGATTTGCATGGCAGAGGCTTGAATGTTTACCTGATCAATCCCGGTTTCGTCAAAACCGAACTGACCCAGAAGAACGATTTCACCATGCCGGCGATTCAGACGCCGGAAGCAGCAGCCACAGCAATCTGGCATGGTATTGCTGAAGGTCGCTTCGAGATACACTTCCCGCAACGCTTTACGCGTTTCCTGAAGTTGCTGCAGATGTTGCCGTATCGCCTGCGCTTCGCCTTGTTTGAACGTTTTCTGGATGTCAAATGACCAGCAAGAATCAACTCGATGCGTTGATGGATTGGTACGGCACGCTCACGCCCCAGAGCCTGCCGGAGATCGGGCGTTTTTATGCTAGCGAGGCGCGCTTCAAGGACCCGTTCAATGAGGTCATTGGTGTGGCAAGTATTACGCATATTTTTGCCCACATGTTCACTGCGACCGACGATCCGCGATTTGTGATTGGGGAACGTCTGCTCGATGGTGATCAGGCCTTTGTGACCTGGACGTTTACCTTCCGGCTCAAGGGCAAGCCTTACGAAGTCGTGGGAGGCTCGCACTTACGCTTTGATACGCAGGGGCTGGTGGTACTGCATCGCGATTACTGGGATGCAGCCGAAGAATTGCTGCAAAAGTTGCCGTTGATTGGCGCCCCCGTGCGCTGGTTGCGCCGCCAGTTTACGACGCCGCCAGCTACCTCCTGATTGGCATCAATACATCAATACACGTTGCGCGTCTGGAACGGCTGATACTGGAACAGCCAGGTTTCCGAAAGCGTCTGTTTCTTGTGGCGCAGGAACAGGCGCAGATCGACCGGCTCATCACCCTCGACGGTGAGGTCAAACTGGGCGCGCCAATGACCGCTGATGCCATCGGGTACTGCTTCCGTAAAGACATAGGAAAAGCTGCCGCGAGAGCTGGATAGCACCGCTTCCGGCAATTCACCGAAGGCCAGTGTTTCCAGCGGACCGCCTAGAAACTCCACCATGAACTTACGCACATTGCGTGGGCGCGGCTGCCCCGGCTGACCGCCATTGCCCAAACGCGTCGCGACCACACGTGCCAATGGGCTTGGCGTCGGTTCATCATGCAACCAGTGCAAGCGGTAGCGGAATCGGTAACTACTGCCGGCGGTCGCTTTGGCCTGTGGTACCCACATGGCGACAATATTGTCGTGAATTTCATCGTCAGTCGGGATTTCAATCAATTGCACTGAGCCTGGTCCCCAACTGCCGAGCGGCTCCACCCACAGGCTGGGCCGGCGCTCATAGCGCACGCCATCCTGATAGTGATCAAAATTGCGGTCGCGTTGCAGCAAGCCGAAGCCATGTGGATTGTCGTCGCTGAAGGCCGAAGCGCTGATGTGTGACGGATTATTGAGCGGGCGCCAGATATGTTCGCCCGCGCCATTCCAGATGGCCAGTCCATCAGAGTCATGCACTTCCGGGCGCCAGTCGGTGCCGGTACCTTTAACGGTTTCCGAGAACCAGTACATTGACGTTGCCGGTGCGATGCCGAGACGATCGATATCGCGGCGCAGGAATAAGGCGCAGTCGACTTCCATGATGACGCCCGGCTTTTGGTCAGCCTGCTGTGTGGAGTCTGGCTGCGAAGCGCGCTGCATGATGAACTTATAAGCGCCGGTGACGCTGGGGCCATCCAGTACGGCATACACCACCACGGTGTCACTGTTGTCGGTTGGTGGCACAAAATAGAAGTGGGTGAAATTCGGGAACTCCTCGGCCTTGCCCGCTTGGGCGACATCAATGGCGATGCCGCGTGCGGACAATCCATATTGATACAGGTCGCCGATAGCTCTGAAATAGGAGGCACCAAGAAAGGCAACCCAGTCATTCTTTTTCCAGTCGAGCTGTTGCTGGTCTCCCAGGCGACTTTCCTGAAAACGGAAGCCGGCAAAGCCACTGCCGCGCGGCAGTTTGCGGGCCGGGCTGTCGGTCGGCATGTCGAAATAACTCTCGTCGTACAGGATTTCACGCGCCTGTTGCTGCTCGCCGCTGCCTTCCAGCACATGCATATGGACCGGTGCCTGGAAAAAGCGTCCCAGATGGAAAAAGGTTACCGGGAATTGTCCCGGGCCGTCGGCAAACAGGGCAACATCGGTTTTGAAGTGAATCTTGCCGTGTTGTTCATAATCGATCTTGTCGAGGATCTCGGCGGGCGCTTTGGCTTGTGGCTGATAAGGAGCCTGCGCCAGTTGCCGCGCCTGCGCAATCAAAGTCTCGAAGGAGAACGCAGTGGCATTGCCGAGCTTGAGGCGATTGGCCGCCAGGGCCGAAGCAGGCACGCCAAGTGCGGCCAGAGCCGCGCTGGCAGCGGCGCTGCCGAGGAAAGTACGACGATTGATCATGGGCAAGAAAATAACGAAAAGTAGGCAGAAGGCGAAAAACATCAAAGCAGCATCATGCAGGAAAAAAATCACCAATGCCATGCCTGTGGACTGAGACCGTCAAATTGCGTAGAATGCGCCGGTCATTGGGGAGTAGTCGCCCTGTATTGCACGTGTTGCAACGTGCACAAGCCCGCGGGGGCTTACGTCAACATACTTGATCCATAGATCATGGCGTAAGCACTTCTAAGAACGTATTGATGATCTTACTGCGCGGCCCTGATTGCCCGCCAACCAGTGCTCAACATCCTCATGTACTCAAGTACATTCCGGTGTTTCCGCTCTGCTTGACGGCCACTGAGGCTCGCTCGCTACAGATCGTAAAAAGTTCTAAGCTGACAAGACCTTTGACCATGTTGCCTCTGGAATGGCCGGAGAGCGCATGGTCATTGTTTTTGTTCCGGCCATGGAGAACCTCATTGGACGCATTCCTCGTATCTACCGGCGTTGTCGCCCTGGCTGAAATCGGCGACAAGACGCAACTGCTGGCCTTCATCCTCGCAGCAAAATTCCGCAAGCCTCTGCCCATTATTGCTGGCGTTTTTGTATCGACCATCATCAATCATGGCTTCGCCGGTGCGCTAGGCGCCTGGATCACTTCATTGCTGTCGCCCGAGATTCTGCGCTGGGTACTCGGTTTGTCATTTATTGGCATGGCGATCTGGACGTTGATCCCTGACAAATTTGATGAAAGTGAAGCCAGATTTGCACGCTTCGGTGTGTTTGGTACGACCGTGGTTGCCTTTTTTCTGGCCGAGATGGGCGACAAGACCCAGTTCGCCACCATTGCCCTTGCTGCGCAATATCACGCCGTGCTGCCGGTAGTTGCCGGTACCACGCTGGGCATCATGATTGCCAATGTGCCGGCAGTATTGCTGGGTGACCGGATTGCACACCGGATGCCGGTACGGCTGGTGCATGCGATTGCCGCGTTGATCTTTGCATTGCTGGGGGTGGCTGCTTTGCTCGGTGCTGGTAAGTCGATCGGCTTTTAAAAAACAAAACCCACCTTGATCGTGAACTGACCCCATAAAGTTGGACGGTTTAATTGCTAGGCAGCCAAAGGCTGAGTTCTGTATTGCACAGGACTCAGCCCTTTTAATTTGGTCTTG